>NZ_JAHVAP010000006.1 GCF_024721155.1 Mucilaginibacter phenanthrenivorans
TAACGAACCGCGAAGTGCCCCCGCATCTTGGAAAATGAATGGCACGACGCATAACCATGCTCAAAACAAATGTACAATTTTTACCCTAAAAAATTGGTGCAGCCGCCTGGCTGTACCCCAAACATTCTGTTGATTATGAAGCTAACAACGCTCATTTTAATCACAGTTATTCTGCAGGTAAGTGCCAGCACTTATGCACAGAAAGTTTCGCTGACTGAAAAGAATGCACCGCTGAGTAAGATCTTTGAAAAGATCAGTGAACAAACCGGTTATGACTTCCTGGTATCAACCGAGAATTTAAAGCAGGCGAAGTTAGTTACCATTAGCGTTCAAAATGAAGAACTCAGATCCGCGCTTAATAAAGTATTTGCTGGTCAGCCCTTAACTTTTGTTATCCAGGAAAAAATGGTTGTGGTTTCCAAAAAGGAACCGCCATTACTTGAAAAACCTAAAGGCATCCTCATGGTGCCGGTTACCGTTACCGGAAAAGTAACAGATACCACCGGCATGCCGCTGCCTGGAGCTACGGTAAGAATTAAAGGCAGTAATAAGATCATGCTTACCGATAAAGATGGAGCATTTACAATAAATGCCCAGGCGGAAGACGAGATTACTGTTTCTTTTATCGGATACAATACTTATTCATTTAAAGTAACTGGTAATCAGACTTTTCAACATATTATATTACATCCTGGGTCTTCAAAGCTGCAGGAAGTTAGCGTTGTTTCAACAGGCTACCAGACCATTCCCAAAGAGCGGGTCACCGGGTCATTTGCCCTGGTCAACAATGAACTGCTGAACCGGCGGGTGGGCATTAATGTGATTGACCGGTTAGAGGGTGTCGTACCCGGACTAATTTTCAATCATAATACCTATGCATCTTCTACTGGCGCAGACATCAGCATAAGAGGCCACAGTACCTTATTTGCCAATGACCAGCCGTTAATCGTATTGGATAATTTTCCTTATGACGGGGATATCGGTAACATTAACCCCAATGATATAGAAAGTGTAACCATTCTGAAAGACGCGGCGGCGGCCTCCATCTGGGGTGTAAAATCTGGTAACGGCGTAATTGTTATTACGACAAAACACGGTGAAAAAAACAGCAAAATGGTTGTGGAACTTAATGCAAATCTGACCATAGGGGAGAAACCCAACTTATACTATAGCCCCAATTTCTTAGGCAGCGATGATTTTATCAATGTTGAAGAAGCATTGTTTAAACAAGGTTATTACACCAATGAGCTATCGAGCACTTCTTATCCGCCGGTGTCTCCTGTAGTTGCCATACTGGCATCAAACCTTTCGCAAAGCGAGAAAAACAAAAAAATAGATTCGCTCAGGAATTATGATGTACGGCAGCAATTAGAAAAATACTTTTACAGGCCGTCGGTCAACCAGCAATACAGCGTTAATCTTAAAGGCGGAGGAATCAACAACGACTATTTTATATCAGCAGGCTACGATAACGACCTGAGTAATCAAAAGGGAAATGGGAATCAAAGGGTTACTTTAAACAGTATATACAATTTCAGCCCGACTAAAAAGCTTGATTTTTCCATAGGACTTAATTTCACGCAATCCTTTGCGCAGAGCAATAGCCCTGTCGGGAATATTAATGCAGGTTCAAAGTCAATATATCCGTATGCGCAATTTGCCGATGCGAATGGAAATGCGCTTGCAATAGTTAAGGATTATGCTGCCAGTTACACCGATGCCGCGCTCCAAAATGGATTTCAAGACTGGAAATACAGGCCGCTGGATGAGCTGAATAATTCGGACAATACTTCTAAACTAACAGATAACAAGATCAATTTTGGCATTAAGTACAAAGTTTTTCATGGTTTTAGTGCTGATCTGAAATATCAATATGAAAAAAGCAGTTCCGTAACAGCCGGTTACAATAGTTTAACCAGTTACTATACGAGAAACCTGATCAATGAGTTTACACAAAACAATTCTGGCGTTCTTTCATACACGGTACCTGTAGGCAGTATTTTAGACCAGCAAAACCAGGATCTGACTTCGCAGCGGCTTCGTTTGCAGTCCAATTATAACGAAAACTGGGGAGGGCATATGATCAGTGCTATAGCTGGCGCGGAGATCAGTGACGTGACAACAGCGGCAAACGCCAATACAATTTATGGGTATGACAAGAGCACTGGTGCATTTACGCCCGTAGACTTTACCAGCTATTTTCAGAACAATCCTTCCGGTTCATCTTCTAAAATACCGTCTATATTAGGATTTCAAAATTTATCAGACCGGTATATTTCCTATTTTGGAAACGCCGGATATACTTTCAAAAACACGTATGGACTTTCCTTAAGCGGCAGAATAGATAAATCTAATTTATTTGGGGTAAACACGAATCAAAAATCTGTTCCGCTCTATTCAACCGGTGCAAGCTGGACCTTAAGTAATGAAAAGTTTTATCATATAGACTGGCTACCTTATGCCAAGCTACGCCTGACCTATGGTTATAACGGAAACGTTGATAAAAATGTAACGGCTGTAACCACGATCCAGCAATTAAGCAATTCCTATCTGAGTGGTAACCCTTATGCCACGATTGCCAATCCGGGTAACCCGGAACTGCGGTGGGAAAAAGTATCCATGACCAATCTGGGATTTGATTATGCCACGGGCAACAATGTCCTTTCGGGAAGCATCGAATACTATGTAAAAAAAGGGATAGACCTGATCGGTGATTCCCCCTTACCGGCTTCTACGGGATTTACAACCTTCCGGGGGAATACCGCCAACACCTCCGGTAAAGGATTGGATGTGGTAGTTAACGCAAATAACATTGCAAAAGGCAATTTTAAATGGACGAGCACTTTTTTATTTAGTTACGCTACAGATAAAGTAACCCGTTACAGTGCTCCGGTCGCCGCCTCAGATGCCTTAATTTATGGTACGGGAAATAACGGTGTTATTTTACCCCTTGTAGACCGGCCTTTATTTGGTGTCTATAGCTATAAATGGGCGGGATTGGATCCGGCAAATGGCAACCCAAGAGGCTTTTTAAATGGAAAACCAAGTTCGGACTATGCTGCGATTATCGCCAACACACCATTGGACAGTTTAAAATTTAACGGGACATCACGGCCTAAAATTTTTGGCTCTTTTAGAAATACCTTTTCCTATAAGAACTTTTCCCTGTCAGCAAACATCATCTACAAGTTGGATTATTTCTTTAGAAGAACTTCCATATCCTATTCAAGCCTGTACCAGTTATGGCAGGGTAACAGGGATTATACCAAACGCTGGAAAAAGCCGGGAGATGAATTAATTACTGATGTGCCATCTGAGCCCGCGCTGCCGGTTGATGGTTCAAGGGATAGCTTCTATAACTCTTCTGCTGCATTGATCAGTCCTGGGGACTTAATCAGGCTGCAGGACATTAATATATCTTATGATTTCAATAAAACTGTACTAAGGGGAACACCGTTTCGCCGGTTCCAGGTATACTGTTATATCAATAATATTGGGTTACTGTGGAAAGCCAACAAGCAGGGCTTAGATCCGGATCTGTTCTCATCCGCTTTGCCAATACCAAGAACCATTTCCTTCGGTATCAAAACACAACTTTAATTCTTACGTCATGAAAAAATATATCAGTTTTAGTTTAATCTTCAATAGTATTCTTGTTTTGGCATTCATTTTCAGCGGGTGCAATAAACAGGATGAATTCTTAAATAAGAAGCCCAATGCGGCGCTTGCTGTACCCGCTTCCCTATCGGATTTTGAATTGCTATTAAATAATGAGGAAATATTTAATGCCTACGATAGCCCCGCTTTAGGAACATTGTCATCAGATGACCTGTATGTCAGCGACGCTACATTTATATCATCAGAAACGGTGGCACAAAATGTCTACACTTTCGCAAAGGATATTTATCAGAGCTCCAATGTTAACGGTGACTGGAATGCCCCTTATCAGCAGGTCTATTATTGTAATGTGGTTTTGGACGGTCTCGCAAAAATACACGTTTCACCGGACCAGCTTTCAAGGTATAATACGATTAAGGGTGAGGCATTGTTTTTCAGAGCATACGCATTCTATAACCTGGTTCAAACATTCTCAATGCCCTATGATCCCCGGACTTCGGGAACAGATCTGGGTATTCCACTACCGGTAACTTCTGACATTAATATGCGATATGGCAGAGGGACTGTCCAGGAAACTTATGATAAGATCATCAGCGATATTAATGCAGCAGCAGCGCTTCTTCCTGCGAATTTATCTGCTGTAACCAAGCCTTGTAAACTAAGCTGTAATGCATTTTTAGCAAGGGTATATTTAGCCATTGCCAAATACGATATGGCGTATACCTATGCCGATAAGTGTCTTTCCCAGTATAATACCCTGGTTGACTACAACACCTTTACTCCAAACAGAAGTGCCTTGAGTTCAACGCCGTTGGCAGAAGACATATTTCATACCTCTCTTAACGGATACAGCATGACTGCCGGGGCGCAAATGGATAGTGTAATCTATAAATCATATGATAACAATGATCTCAGGAAAACCTATTTTTTCCGGCCTACCAGGTCAGGTATCGGATTATACTTCAGAGGAACCTATGACTTTACAAATAATTATAGCGGCATTGCTACAGATGAAATTTACCTGATCAGAGCAGAGTCCAGTACAAGGATAGGAAACATAACTTCAGGCCTTGCAGATTTAAACAGCCTGTTAAAAAACCGGTATAAAGCAGGAACGTTTATTCCGGTGACAACTACTGACCCGGACATCCTGTTAAAAACGATCCTTTTAGAGCGGGAAAAAGAACTGTTCCTGCGCGGTTTGCGATGGACGGACTTACGGCGGTTAAATAAGGAAGACCGGTTCAAAAAAAATGTGGTTCACATTATTAATGGCGTAACCTATACGCTTTCACCCAATGACCCTAAATATGCGATGCCCATTCCTGCCCAGGAAATTCAATTAACCGGCATCCCGCAAAATATCAGATAGTATATCATCACAAAATTATGAAAGCATTTTTTCTCTTTCTCGCAGTTGCCTGGGGTAGTAATTTATCAGCGCAGTCCGGTTCAGTGGTCATTAAAGGAAACCTGGGTTTCTTAAAAACCGGGGACAGTGTTATCCTACAGGTCTACCAAAGCCCTCTTTTTAACAGGGAGTCCGACATCATTAAAATAGTTAAAAAAGTTCACAAAGGCAGCTTCAGCCTTAATGTTCCGATAAGCGAACCCTTTCGGTACGTATCATTGCTATTGCCCTATACGGGTGATAATAAAGACGGAAGCAAAAATTTATATGATTTCCTGATTGAAAAAGGAGACAATATGAGGTATTCAACTAAAAATCCTAATGAGTTCTCAGGAAAAGGTTCAAAGAAATGGCTTATTCAAAAAAGATTAAGCGCAATAGATAACCATTTTCAGAATGGCAATAAAGGGTTCGATGGAATCATTAACCAGTTTAAGGCGATAGATTCGGGCTTGGTCATGAAGCTCAATCTGCTTTCAAAGCATAAAAGGGACCTGAACAACAATGCAACTAAACTTTTTATAGCTGATAATTTTGCACATTCATGGTTGTTAAAAGCACTGATATTAAGAAATAGCCGCGCGGATAAAAGAGATATTGCCGGAGTTTTATCAAATTATAAGGATATGACTGCGGGTAAATATTTTACTGCTCAGGATTCTTTAAGCGTGCTTCCAGGATCAGTTTCTTTTTGCGAGGGTGTAATTGCAAAATATCGCCTGGATTCATGTTTCCGGAAAAATGAGCTGTTTTCCGTGTCCAGATGTTACACTGCACTTAAAAGATGCTATTCAGGGCTGCTCAGGGAGAAATTGCTAACTACCCTGCTTTACAACTGCCGTAACAACCCGGAAGATATTTCAGATTGCCTTAGCGATGCGGCCGGTCTGATTAGAGTTCCAGTTCTTAAAGCGGTCTTAGAAAGTCTTCAAATGGCTGGTTTTAAGGATACTGAAGTTTACAAATTTGCTTTATCAGACACATCCGGTAAAAAAGTATTCTTGTCAGACTTTAAAGGCAAGATCGTGTTGCTGGATTTTTGGTTTACAGGCTGTTCTGCATGCACGCAATTATCTGGAAAATTAAGGAAAATTGAGCCGGAAATTGACCTTAAAAATGTTGTACTCATCAGCATCAATATTGACAAGGATAAGAACAATTGGATTGGCAGTGTAAGAAGCGGCCAATACACCTCACCTCATGGCATCAATTTGAATACAGGAGTTCTGGGAAATAAGCATCCCTTAATAACGCATTACTTAATAACGGCTTATCCAACGCTGCTCATTTTCAACAAGGAAGGAAAACGAATGCGAAACCCTCAAGATCCTTTAGCTGATGACGGCAAAGACCTGATATCCTTATTAAATTAAAACACTAAACTGCTGATTTAGTGATCAGCAGTTTAGCTTGAAAAAACCAGGGGCCAAAGATCAGGGTATTATTTGAAGCACATGGCTGGTTGGTGAATAACCACTGGGTAAGGTATTATCCGCAGGCGGAGTAGCTGCCTGGTAGGGTAAACAGGCAGCATTCCCCGTTACACAATTGTAATCATCGGGATTTATTTGCTCCCAGCTGAAATTGTTCCCGGTTGTCTTTACCGGGTAATAGGTATTTAATTTATTATTGTTCTTTGCATTGGTAAATGCACTGAACCCGATTGCCATGGCACCTATCATCAGGCCGAAGGCTATTTGCTTGAAGTTTTTCATTTTTTTCATTTTTTGAAGACATATATTGAATTACTGAGCCAGAGCGCAGCTATGGCAATTGATATAAATGCGAGATTAAACCATATATGGTGCGACCAGCTTAACTTTTCGATGGCCCCGCCACAACTGCATGGAAGTTCCTTTTCCCATAATAAGACGCTCAGTATATAACCCGTGAACAAGGTCATCAAACAGGTAAAGGCATAAAGGCCCCATCTGGCGAATTGCGGGATAAGCAGTAAAATAGAAATGATGATCTCGGCTAATGGAACAAGCCAGGAAATATACACGGCAAACCCACTGATGATATGCACCTTTGACAGACCTTTTAAAAAATGGTCGTGGTCAATTATTTTGGCATATGCGGTGTACAGAAATAAAAACATGCAGACAAATCGAATGCAGGTGATTAGCTTTTCCTTTGCAAGTCTCGAAAACTGAAACCTGTCTTTTTTTAAAGTTACACTTTCCATAAAGTAATTTGGTGATCGACATCTTTGTAATTAAATGGTGGCTTCTGCCACCTGTAGGTACGTAACCCACGGTTCTTTTGAAATACTCTTTGTCACTAAAAACCCTTTCCTTTTGTATTGCTCTAAACAGAGCAAGCGGTTAATAAATTGATTGCTGATCAAAGTAACCACATTCCTAAAGGCGAAAACAGGGACAAAAGGGTAGTAACTAAATTTTAATTTAACTAAATGTTAAGCGACTGTTATCTATTAAGAAAACAGTTTAAGGATAATTGGTTACAATAATAAAGGTGTTTTTTCATTAAAAAGCTATTACCCTTTATTCCCCCAGGTTGTGTATTATTTCTCAATTGCTTCTTGTGGGTTAAGTTCTCTGGATATAATTAACTCTATATCCTTTTTGATATTGAGAAAATTAGCCATAATCATATCATTATCAATGTGCCGCACTTTAGGTAATTCTTTGTAGGCGCTTTCTTCCTTTTTAATTCCCTCGTGATCATTGATGATTTCATTATGAAAGACTTTTAATTTGATCTTATTATCCGGATTGTCCGCTACCAATCCTACAAATTCCCCGGAGGAAAGGGCGGCGATCTTTGAAGCAGGAATGGCAAAATCCAATTGCGTTGATTTGCTTACCGATGTGTCCTGGCTATTAATGGTTATACTCTGACGATCCTGCATAATTTTACCAAAGCGTTCGCTGAGCTGTTTTGCCGTATCACCGGTAACCTGTCCGGCAAGAATATTGCCTACGATACTCATGATCACATCTGCCTGCTCTCTGCCGTAATCCTTTCGTAATTGGCTTGCATCCTGGATGCCCATAGTGCAACTTATTAAATTAGATCTCCCAGTAGAAATTGTGGGGATCAGGTCTGCCACCAGGGTGGGGTATTCGTCGAAGATCAGGCTGCTTTTTAATTTTCCTTTCTTATTAATGACCTTCAACATTCGATTTACATAAAGTGATAACACGGTCCCGTACACCATTATCTTCTGAGGATTATTTCCCATACAAACTATTTTTGGCGCTTCGGGATTATTGATATCTAACGTAAAATCATTTCCCGAAAGCACATAGTAAAGCGATGGCGACACTAATCTGGCCATGCTTATTTTGGCGCTTGCTATTTGTCCTTCCAATTGGTCGTAAGCCTCATTTTGCCAGGCTGAAATAAAGGGGTTTATCAGAACCTCTATTTCAGGTTCAGTTTTCAGCAAAGCGAACAAGTATTTATATTCCACCTGTGCGAGTTCTATGGCATGAGGAATGGTACAGTAAATGCCATCTTTATACTTTCTTAAAAACCATATTAAAGCAGTAACGAAATTGATCGGGGACTCCACAAAAAAATCGCCCTGTTTCTTCACCCACTCCCTGTTTAACCCCAGCATAAATGTCCGGGCAGATTCCATCGCGTCGGTTAAATCAAACATGGCTTCCGGATATACAGGATTACATCGATGATAAATCTTGTCAAAGTCGATCACCCAAAAGGTGGGTTTTTCTTTATAATTGTTTTGGTATTTTAATAAAGCGTTATAGGCCAAAATGGAAAGATCAGCAAACTTAAAATCATAAATGAACATAGAGAACCCTTTTTTGATATGCTGGTCAATGATATGCCGAATAACAAAGTACGATTTTCCGGCACCTGGCCCGCCACAAACCAAGGTGCTTCTGAACGGATTGATAACGTTTATCCAGCTCTTTCGTACCTTACCTTTGTACCAATATTCAGCGGGCAAATTAATTGAATATTCGTTTTCAAGCTTTCGCTCTTCCTGTGGAAATGTTTCATTTTCATCATTGAATATATCTCTGTTCAAATTGACATTGATAATTCGAAACATCATGCTTACGCCAGTAAGAAAAAGCAAAAAGCCAATGGTAGTTAATGAAATATAGAGGCCTGCTATTAATAAGTAAGATACCTGGAGTTTGAAAAATATCGCGCTTGAATAATAAATTGTTAATCCTAACAACGAATAAATCAATGCAGTTGAGAATTTTATATTTTCCGCCTTCTTTCCTTTTGACCCTATTAAAGATATTATCAGAAAGCCCAAGGCGACGGACTTGACGATCATGATGCTTCTAAAAATTGATAGCTTAAAAATATTGATCAGCACCCTATTAACAATAGGATAGGTAAAGTGCAATTCGCTAAATGCACCATAGCAACTAAAGTAGAAGTGTAAGATTAAAACAAGTATTCCTAAGAATCTTGTAAAATCTATGATTTTTCTTAATGCCTGTTCATTTTCTCCTGTTTGCATAATCTTAATATTAGAGATTTAACTTCCTGCGTTTTTTCTTCTTCTTCTTTTGTCCAAACTGAGTTGGTAAAGCTGAATTCGGATCAAGGGGATTTAATAGCTCTTCCAATAACCTCGGGGTTGGAGCGGGTGATATTTGATTGTTGTTTGAACCGGGTAAGTAAATCTGAATAGATTCCTTATCAACGGATGCAGGAACATTGCCAGTTGGCCTATATTGAAGTCCTTCTATAATTGACGCTGCGCTGTAACTCTTTCCAAGGTCACTTCCGTTAAAAATTGCCTTGTTAGCGTTGTCAATATAACTCATACCAAAGATCCTGCCTTCCGCATTTTCCCTGATGATAACGGTAACTTCAAATTTCTTTAACTCACTTTTGAACTGTTCTAAGGAAATTGCCTGGGATGTTACTTTGTCGATCTTTGCCTTTAATTTCTCCTTAAATGGTTTACGCAAATATTCATTTAGCCTGAACCTTTCGTCCAACAGCTTGAGGGTTGGCTTGTTATAAATGCTGCTTGCCTTTATTGGCACACCCGTCTTTTTTCCATTTTTATCGATAACCCAATAATGCAAACCTCCATTTTTGAACATCACAGACTCCTTGGTACCTTTGTCTGCCATTACATTAAATTGGCCCAGAATAGCATTTAATTCCGGTAGGCTGGTAAACTTATAGGTTTTGGTCACGACGTTGACAATGTTGGTTATTCCTCTTTTGGTATCTATCTGTCCATATTGGATTGGTTGGATATTTATGTTCTTGTCAAGGTCCTGCTTTATTTCCTTGTTGCTCGCCTGAACCAACCCAAAATCAATTTCGATAGCTTTCCTGGCTGGTTCGGATACCAGTTCACCAATGTTGTGCAGGCTGATTCTTTTGCCATCGGCTTCAATATTTGTAGTGACGATATGAATGTGCGGGTGGCCTGCATCAAAGTGTTTATATATCAAATAGGGCTGATTCGCAAACCCGATTTTTTTCATGTATTCATCGCCAATGTTTACCAGTAACTCGTCTTTCAAATTTTCAGTTACGTCAAAATTCAAAGAGAGGTGGACGGTGTTGGTTTTCGTTCTATGGTTCCTTTCCGCCAGATCAGTCAATCGAAAAAGCTTATCATAAAATGATAGCGTCTCGTGACTTTTCATATATCCACTTGTCGCGATCAGCTTTGCTTTTCCGGCCTTAACTTTATTCTCATTATAGTTCAAAGCCCCAATCAGGCTCTTTCCACTTTTAATTTTTGCGACCATAAATCGGAGTATTTATTCATGCGCTCCTTGATCTCGTTAATCGATGGCTCCAACTTTCCATTAATCAGGGTAAGCAAATTCATCCACAAACGTGTATCCGGGAAGCCATGTGTACTATTGATATTTCTGACTGCCTGGTTTAAATTATTCCCGATATGGTTTAATTCGCGACGTAGCAAAATCAATTCTTCCAATACCTCATCCATTGACTTGTCCCGGTGAATTATGGTAACAGGTTCACCCAAAATCATTGCTCTCCCGAATTCGCTGAGATTTTGAAAGGTTGATTTTTTATACCTTTTATTGAGCAACTGTTCCTCGCTTGGTTTCAAACGGACTTTGATCCATTTAGAACGATTTTCATTATCTTCTTCCATATTACCAAAGTTTAAACAAACCGACTTTGGAGGGTTTGGCTATGGCCCCGAACCGACTTCGGAGGAAAGGGCAAGATTCGTTTGTGGTACAAACGTACATCTTGCTAACTGCAAAAAGACAGCAGTTTAAGTCCTCCGACAAATCATCAACCCTTGCCAAAATCCTCTATGATTGTATCATTACGATCTCTCTATATAAGTCCTATTGATTTTCCATTTTAAGCTCAACCTGCGGTGCTTTTGCATCCAGAAAGAAAGTTAACGCCAGGATATTGATGTCCTTTAAAGAAAGATCTTCGTCCACTCCAAAGGACTTCATTCTCTTTAAAAGACTCTTTGGAATCCAGGTATTCAGTTGGGCTTCATCCTCTTTATTATTTGCCGGAGCCTTTACCGGATGTACTTCCTGAATGGGGATTTTAGGCGTATCAGTCTTCAGTTTATTCGCAAGGCTGCCCAACTTGTTTTTATATTCTTCCATGATTAAATGACCGTATGTAATTACATAATTATGTAAAAGCATAAATGAAGAAGCCTGTATTTAT
Organism: Mucilaginibacter phenanthrenivorans; assembly: GCF_024721155.1. Lineage (GTDB taxonomy): Bacteria > Bacteroidota > Bacteroidia > Sphingobacteriales > Sphingobacteriaceae > Mucilaginibacter > Mucilaginibacter phenanthrenivorans. Next base: position 11,684 of record NZ_JAHVAP010000006.1, read on the forward strand.
AGAATCCTATAAAATTGCAATTATGCATTTATGCACTGATCTGATTCACAATTTCCTCAGCCAGGGATGTTATCTCTTCTATAGCTTTCACGTCCGTTGATTTGAGAATACCCGAGGTCATTGATGAACGTGTGATGCTGACCCGGTCATGAACCATCGTTTTTAAAAGCGGGGTTCCGAAGCTTTGAAGTAACTGCGAAATATCTTTTGTTATGCCAGACCTGGGCTTAATCATATTGAGTACAATACCGGCTTTCAGGTGCGTATTCTTAGCCTGTGAAAATTTTATAAGGGCAAGCGTTGACCGAACAGCCATGACATCAAAAAAACCTGCCTTTGTCGGGACCAATACAAAATCCGAGAGATCAAACAGATCGTTTAATTTGTTTGACAAATAAGGTGGGGTGTCGACGATTACCAGGTCATAATCTAAACTGGAAATGTCGCTTATCCGTTCTGAGGTTAAAATTGCTAATCCGGGAAAATCATCTTTTACATGATAAATACTTCCCTGTAAATCTGAATCAACCAATGCTACCCGCAATTGGTCCTGAAAGCACAACGCCAGATTAAGTGCCATCGTGCTTTTGCCTACGCCGCCTTTTTGGTGCGCTACCGTGATGATCTTTGCCATATTACATATTTCTAAATTGCTGTAAATACATATTTATGTAATTCTTCATTTTGAGAATTACATAGCAAAGGTGGTTGTATCTGTTTATCAAATGCTCCGATATTATCCGAGTCGGAATAAGATTTTTATTGATTTAGCTTTTGGATAGATCAAATTATCTTGCTTATCAAATATTTAGGGTCCTATTATATGGGAGCATATTCCCAAATTGGCCAGATCAATTAATAATCATGGAAACGTGCAAATCATTCCGTGTTTTGTGAAAATCCCTTTTAGACACGGCCGATACCTTTGTTTTAAATAAATAACAAAGAAAAAATGTCAAAAATAATTTTAATTACAGGAGCCTCACGCGGCTTTGGAAAGATCTGGGCAAAGGCCCTTTTAGAACGCGGCGATAAAGTTGCCGCAACCGCCAGGAACATAGCCGATTTAAACGAGCTGGTTGAAGCATACGGAGAATCGGTTTTCCCGGTTAAACTTGATGTGAATGACCATGATGCCGTTTTTGCTGCAGTCAAAAAAGTAAAAGAGCATTTCGGCCGTATTGATGTATTGATCAATAATGCAGGATTTGGTCTGTTTGGTGCTATTGAAGAAACCACGGAACAACAGGCCCGGGCTCAAATTGAAACCAACTTTTTTGGCTTACTTTGGGTTACGCAAGCTATCGTTCCAATCTTCAGGGAACAGGGAAGCGGGCATATTATACAGGTATCCAGCTTTTTAGGATTAATTACCTATCCTGTGTTAGGCTTGTACAACGCCTCAAAATATGCTGTCAATGGTCTAAGCGAAACACTTGCCCAGGAAGTAAAAGCCTTTGGAATCAATGTTAGCCTAATAGAACCCAACGGATTCGCAACTGACTGGTCAGGAGCATCTGCAGTTCAGACCGAAGCAACCGAAACTTATGCACCCCTTAAAAAGGCATTTTTTGAAGCTGCAACACCTGACCAATGGGGTAAACCCGAAGCAACGGCAAAAGCTGTGCTTGCGCTTATCGACAGCAAAAACCCTCCTTTACATTTCCTGTTAGGCAAAGTCGCTTTACCTACCGTGAAACAGGTCTATGCAGACCGCCTTGCGGAATTCGAAGAATGGAAGGATGTATCGGCTGAAGCTCACGGTCATTAAGCCATCATTTTAAAACTGAACCACGAACTGCCGTAAAATAATTGTGTAGATTGTGGTTCATTACTTTTTCAGGTTATGAAACATTATAAGAATTTATCGGAGTTGCATAGGCAAAACGGATTCCCGCCACCTCAGAATCCGCTTTTCAGTATTTACCGGAATGACCATGTGTGCACCATCGGCGACCGAGAATTTACAAGCGATTTTTATATGATCGGCCTGAAAAAGATCCTTTCCGGGGAAATTGTTTATGGACGCACCAAATTCGATCACGAATGCGGGTTAATGCTTTTCTTTAAGCCAAGACAGGTAATCGAAATGAAAAACTTGGAAGTAGATATTGATGGTTTCCTAATATTCATACATGAGGACTATTTAAACGGGCATAGCTTACATAATGATATTAAGAAGTACCACTACTTCGATTACGAGATCAATGAGGCCTTACACCTATCTCCAACCGAGGAAAAATCAATATGGGACCTTTACGATAAGATCAACGCGGAGTACTACAATAACCAGGACGAATACAGCCGGGAATTGATCTTAGCTAATGTGGATACCTTGCTAAAATACAGCCAGCGGTTTTATAAAAGGCAATTCCTTAACCGTGCTGAAAGTTCAGGTAAAATGGTTACAAGGTTTAATGAAGAGATCGACAAATACGTGGCAAGCGGTATGTTGGGGACTAAGGGATTTCCATCTGTTCACGATATGGCCGCCAGGCTGAATATATCTGCAGGCTACCTAACCGATCTGCTGAAACAGGAAACCGGCAAAACCGCACTGGAACATATTCACATCTATCTCATATCCGAAGCAAAGAATCTTCTTTTAGGAAATGACAAATCTGTTTCGGAGATCGCCTATGCGCTGGGATTCGAGAGCCTTGCCTATTTTTCACGGCTGTTTAAAAAAGAAGTAGGCGTAAGCCCTAATTCGTTCAAAAAGCATCTTTATAATTAAAGCTTTCCTGCAATCTTAAATTCTGATGTCCTCAGGGAAGTAACACCCTTGACGGCCTTTTTCCGAAGGCGGAAAATCCGTTGCGGCAATACCTAAATAAAAACTATAATGAAAGCAATACATTTAACACAATATGGAGATCCAAAGGAAGTTCTAGAACTGGTGGAAATCCCCGAACCCGGAGCGCCGGGGGCTGAGGAAATACTTGTAAGGGTAAATTATAGCCCGATCAATAACAGCGACCTGCTCATGGCGCGTGGTCATTACGCCATGTTACCCCCCGCACTTCCTGCAATTATCGGTGGTGAAGGTGTTGGAACTGTAGAGAAAATCGGTTCTAATGTAAAACACATCAAACCAGGTGACAAGGTTTCACTGCCGACAGGGCCAATCGCCTGGGCGGAACTGGTAAAAGCCCCCGCCGATGATTTCTTGGTTCTGCCTGATGCCATAGACATCAAACAGGCTGCTATGCTGACCATTAATCCGATCACTGCTGTTTTATTGTTAACAGAGTTTATAAAACTGGAAAAAGATGATTGGATAATTCTTAATGGCGCAAATTCAGGAGTGGGCAGAGGTATTATTGCTGTAGCAAAAGGACGCGGAATAAAAACGATCGCTATCGTCCGCAGAAAAGAAATAGTAAACGAAATATTAACAGCTGGTGCGGACGTTGTATTAGTTGAATCTCATGAAATTCCCGAACAGGTCAAAGCTGCAGTAGGCAAAGCAAATATAAAACTTGGCCTCGACATTGTCGGTGGAGAAGCAACGAATACACTGGCTAAAGTCGTCCGCTCCTATGGCGATATCGTTGTTTTCGGCCAGATGAGCGGTCAGGGTATTTCGGTAAATGTTGTAGACCTTGTATTCAGGGGTATGAATATTCACGGTTTTTGGCTCTATTACCCTCATTTCCTTGCCAGGCATAAGGAAGCTAAGGCAGAAGCCGCGGGATTAATTTTGGCCGGAAAGATCAATGTTCCCATCGCACAGACCTACAAGCCGGCTGATATCAGGGAAGCAGTGGAACATACGCTCCGCGGTGGAAAAGTATTATTGGAATTTTGAGTTAGAGTAATGATCCTTATCATACTACATATTTCTAAATTGCTGTAAATACATAATTATGTAAATGCATATTTAAAGCATTTCTAAGCGAAAGTGAAGACAGAGGATACCAATTTCCAACATCTCAAGCGGGTAGATCAGTTTTTAACCCAGTCTTCTTTCGGGACGGGTGTGTAACTTTGCAAGTTCGCCAATCTTTTCTCTTACCTTATTTAATTTTCAGAAACTGTTTATTAGATGAGTAAGATTACGAAGGGGCGAAGTTATTTGTGCCGCCCGGAGACTAAAGCAAGCTCACTTCTAACTTCAGCAGTCGTTCTCTTTCTGCCAGCCTTGATCCATTCTATTAGTTCAGATCGGCTGAAGTATAGTCGCTTTCCCTGCTTACTTACTGGTATTTCGCGTCTGCACACTTTTCCGTAAAGTGTGGAAATGGAAAGGTTTAGAAAAGCAGATGCTTGCTGTATAGAGATGGGGCTTTCGATATCCTGTTCAATATTATTCTCCTGGCTGAGAATATTTTCAATTTTTGACACCTTTTCTAATAACTCACTTACCGCTTTTGGTAGTTGGTCAAATGTTAATATTTCCATAATAGTTTTTTTAGTCGTTATGGAAGCAAAATTATTTAGCGCGATCCGTTCAACACTCCGAGTTTATCCGAGTCGGACAACAAAAAAATAAAGACAATGGTAAAAAACGTAAAAAAAATCGGGGAGAGATTTAAATGGAAACCAATAATTGCTACAAACTACGCTTTAAATCAGTAAAAAAAGATCTCATTAAGGATTCAAATAATTGGTGGGTTTTTCATTTTCAAAAGTCACTATAACTTTTCTATGCGAAAACTATGCGAAAAAAAATCCCCACTCGCCAGAGTGGGGATAAATCATTGATTTTCAGGCTCCTGAGGCTGGGCTCGAACCAGCGACCCTCTGATTAACAGTCAGATGCTCTAACCGGCTGAGCTACTCAGGAATCATTTTCCGGTTTGGAGTGTGCAAAAGTATGATTTCCGATGTAATTACGCAATACTTAAAAACTTTTTTTTATAATTTATTTAAATAGGTTTGATAGCCAGCGATTTACAATCACCCTAATGTAGCTTTCCGGGATATTCAGGGTACCAATAATCAACATTGGTCATTATTACTCGTAAAAAACATCGATTTAAAGCACCCGCTCCATTAATCGCAACTAAATGGAGGCATTTATGGCTTAAAATCACAATATTTGCCAAAAATTATTATTTCATGAGTTTACTGGTTATCGGTACCGTTGCATTTGATGCTATTGAAACGCCCTTTGGCAAAACAGATAAAATTGTTGGCGGTGCAGCCACTTTCGCAAGCCTTGCAGCTTCTTATTTTTACGACAAGGTAAAGATTGTTGCCGTAGTTGGCGACGATTTCCCGCAAAGCTTTATTGCTGATCTTAACAAACACCATATAGATACCGAGGGCCTGCAAGTTAAAGTTGGCGAGAAATCATTCTTCTGGAGTGGCAAGTATCATAACGATATGAACAGCCGTGATACACTCATCACTGAACTGAATGTACTGGCTGATTTTGATCCTATCATCCCTGAGAACTACCAGGACTGCGAATACCTGATGCTGGGCAACTTAACTCCTCAGGTGCAGCAAACTGTTATTAAACGCCTAAAGAACCGCCCTAAGCTGATCGTATTAGATACCATGAACTTCTGGATGGATATCATGCTGGATGACCTGCTGGAAACCATCAAAATGATAGACGTGCTAACCATTAACGATGCTGAGGCACGCCAGCTATCCGGCGAATATTCATTGGCTAAGGCTGCCAACAAGATCCTGACTATGGGCCCTAAATACCTGATCATTAAAAAAGGCGAGCATGGCGCATTGCTGTTTGGCGAGGGGAAGATCTTCTCCGCTCCTGCCCTGCCGCTTGAGGAAGTATTTGACCCAACAGGTGCCGGCGATACCTTTGCAGGTGGTTTTATAGGCTACATGGCAAAAGTGGGTACTGTTAATTTTAACAACATGAAGAACGCCATCATCTTCGGTTCGGCGCTTGCTTCGTTCTGCGTTGAAAAATTCGGAACTGAAAAAATATTAAACCTTACGCAGGAAGAAGTTGCTGCACGGGTTGATGAATTTGTAAAATTGACAAAATTCGAGATAATTTGATGTCGGATTTCGGATGTTCGATTTCGAATTTAAAGAGAAATTCAAAATTCTCAATAAAATAATTCCGACATCGAACATCCGAAATCCGAAATTACCCCAACCTACCCACCGCATCCAAATTCTGGAACACCCATTCGTCGTGTGGGGCATCGCCCAGTTCGGCGGTAAGGTCCTGGCCGGCCCAGTGTTCGTAGTGCTTTCCGTTGCGCCACAGCCTGCTCCGCGATACATCATAGATCACCCCCTTATAGGCTATCCATACTTCAGGTTTGTCCTGGCCGTTGCGCAGGGCAAGCTGCGATTTTGTATAAACAGGTAAGTCGCTCATTCGGCGATAAAGATAGAAATTAGCTATTACAGATCGGCCTGATTTTAAATTGCAGTTTAGGTTTAATAAAGATGATCTATCTTTGGGATAAGTTGAACAGCCACGCGTAAATTAGTTTTAGGATAATGAAAAACCATAAAACCGATATTCCGGTATACGATCTGCAAAAATTCAGGCATGTGCATAGGGAAAAAACGACGTCAGATTTTGGTTATAATAATTTAGACAAGGCAAATCATATTGACGGTTTTGAACTGTATTCAAGTGAGGGGCTGATCAGCTCGGTAGGGCCGCTAAAATCAAACTTTTATAGGATAAGCATTACGCTTGAGGGCACACTCGACATGAAAATTGGCCTCGATGTATACCAGCACCAGCCCCGTACCATTTCTTTAACCTATCCTAACCAGGTGTTTGCCAAAAACAACATCAGTGCCGACGCATTTGGTTATTATATGCTGTTCAGTCCTGATTTTTTGAATGAGCTTGTGCCATCCGTTAAAATGGCTGCAGAGTTTCCCTTTTACGATGTATCGGGCACGCCGCTTTTCCGCCTTTCGCAAGACGAGCTTGATACAATAGTTCACTTGATCTTTAATATTAACGACGAGTTGCAGCACAAGGACACGGGCCGGGTAAAAGCCGTAAAGATGTATCTTTATTTAATTTTATTGGCCGCCAAACGAAGCTACGAAAAACAGCAGCTGCACTTAACAACCGATCATACCGACAGCCCGGCTATCGTATCGCGTTTCAGGAAATTGGTGGGTCTTCATTATCTTTCCAAACGGCAAGTATCTGACTATGCCGAACTATTGGCTATCAGCCCCAATCATTTGAACAAAGTGGTGAAGACGGTAACCGCTAAAACAGCATCAGACACCATCAAAGAGATGCTGCTAATGGAAGCGATGTCATTATTGAAATATACCGATCAGTCTGTAGCCGAGATTGCTTACAAGCTTGATTTTAGCGAACCTGCTTCATTTAACCGCTTTTTTAAAGCCGGCACAGCCCAAACGCCATTACATTACCGGCAAAGCATGATTAGATCAACATAAAGCATAAACCGGTATATCCTGCTGCCCTGTATGTCGCCACCTTTGCGTCATACAAAAAACAGCACATGAATACTTCATTTCAAAACAAAAAAATAATTGTTGCCGGCGGTTCATCCGGCATTGGGCTGGCCGTTGCCACACAATTTAAAGAGCAGCAGGCACAGGTAACTATTACAGGGCGTAATGCCGGCAAATTAAAAAGTGCAGAAGAAAAAGGTTTAAAGGCTTTCACTGTTGATAGCAGTAACCGCGAAGAATTGAGTCTGTTCTTTAAAAATCACGGTACTATAGACCACCTGGTAATTTCATTAAGCGGTAGTAAGGGAATCGGCAATTTTTCTGAACTATCATTACAAGTATTACGCGAAGGGTTTGAAGAAAAATATTGGCCGGTTTTAAATACTGTGCAGTCGGCCTTACCATTCATTAACAAAGGTGGCAGCATCACACTTGTTACGGCAATTTCTGCAATAGCAAAATCCCCGGGCACCTCGGGACTTGCAGCAATAAACGGCGCTCTTGAAATAATGATTCCCGTTTGGGCAAAGGAAATAACCAATATCCGCATCAACGCTGTATCGCCGGGTGTAGTTGATACTTCCTGGTGGGACTTTTTACCCGAACACGAGAAAAGCGAAACCTTTAAACAATATGCTGCAAAAATTCCGGCAGGGCGCGTGGGCAGAGCCGATGAAATAGCCAACGCCATATTATTCCTGGCAGGCAACGAGTTTATGACCGGCAAGGTAATAGGCTGCGACGGCGGAATGTCGTAAAACAAAAAAAAGCCCGGTTAAACCAGGCCTTTTCATTTTTATAGGTAGATGTAAATAGATGTCGTATTTATTTAAAACTACCCTGCTGCCGATAGGCAACGGGGTAGTTTTAATACTAGATTAATTTTCTGCGTAAACTGGTTTTGCAATACCGTTATCATAAGCCTTTAAGCTTTTCTTTAATAGCTTACGGGCAACGTGTATGCGGGTTTTTACTGTTCCTATCGGGATCACTAAATGATCGGCAATTTCGTGGTATTTATGGCCCTCAAAATACATGGTGAATGGCACATAATAGTCAGAAGGCAATCTGTCTAATGCTTTCTTCAAGTCATCCATAACAAACTTGGCTTCGCCCTGGTTTTTGGTAGAGCTGAATACCAGGTTAGGTGAGCTGATCTCATCACTCTTGGTAACAAAAGTGTTCATTTTTATAAACCTGCGGTAGTTATTAATAAAGGTATTCTTCATTATTGTGTATAACCACCCTTTTAAATTTGTTCCTTCCTTAAACTTATTGTAATAAGTTATGGCCTTCAACATTGTATCCTGGACAAGGTCGTTAGCATCATCTGCGTCATGGGTAAAGTGTAAGGCATAAGACCTTAGTGAGGTTGCCTGACGTAGTACTAGGGTGTTAAACTCAATCTTTGTCATACTGTTAAAGTTTTGTACTAACACTTAGGCAAGCATAGTGCCATTTACCGTATGCCAAACAGGGCAAAATGTTGTTTACACCAACAATAAGAACAAAAATTCAAGTGTGTAATTATTACACTTAGCTTACAATTAACTAACTGAAAAACAGAGTTGTTAACTGCTATAATTTAAATTTTAAAACAATGTGATGGAAATGTTACTGCAACAGAAATATTATTTGCAGCCGATGAAAATTAGGTGAAATTGTAGTTTAAATAAACTTATTTAACTAATAATATTAACCTCGCGTTGTAGTGTAACGCCAAATTTAGTGTACACACTGTCTATGATTTGCGACGAAAAGTTGTACACTTCTGCTCCGGTTGCGCCGCCATGGTTCACCAAAACCAGCGCCTGGTTTTTCCATGTTCCGGTATTTCCGGCTACTTTTCCCTTCCAGCCGCACTGTTCAATCAGCCAGCCGGCAGCAAGTTTTACCAGGCCGTCACCAGCGGGGTAGTTCACTACATCCGGAAAGCTGGCCTGAACCCTTGCAAATTCATCCGCAGTAATTATCGGATTTTTGAAAAAGCTGCCTGCGTTGCCGATGGTCGAGGGGTCGGGCAGTTTGGATACACGGATATGTGAAACCACCTGCGATACATCTTTTAACGTGGGCGATGTGATGCCACGGTTCTGCAACTCCTGCTCTATGGCCCCGTATTTTAAATTAAAATTGGGGATCATGGATAAATGGAACTTCACAGATACAATAATATACTGCCCCTTCAGCTCATTTTTAAACACGCTCTCGCGGTATTCAAATTTACAATCGGCTTTGGTAAAGGTCTTGAAAGTGCCGGTTGCCAGTTCAAAGGCATTGCAACTGTAGAACACGTCCTTTAGCTCCACACCGTAAGCGCCGATATTTTGAATAGGAGACGCCCCTACCGACCCCGGGATCAAACTTAAATTCTCCAGTCCTGCATATTCGCGGGCTACGCAAAAGTTCACCAGGTCGTTCCATACCTCGCCTGCGCCGGCTTCTACGTACACATCATCTTTACTGATGCGGTGCTCGATGCCCCTGATGTTGATACGAATTACCAGCCCGTCGTAATCATTCAACAGCAGCATATTACTGCCGCCACCTAATATAAGGTGCGGCATTTGCTGCCATTGCGGATCCATAAACAGTTCAACCAGCTCGTCCTTTTTATTGATCTCCACAAAAAAGCGGGCCCGGGCATCAATGCCGAAGGAGTTGAAATTTTTAAGCGATACGTTTTCCTGGATCTGGAGCATGGTGTTTGATGTGCGGATAAGCGGATGTGCAAATATGCGAAATGATGTGCGAATTTCGGATGTGCGGATGTGCGAATGATTTTTTGATTGACGAATACCTGCTGCCAACTGCCAACTCAAAACTGCCAACTGAACTACCCCGCCAATACAGATGCCACTACAATTCCTATCATCGCGCCATCCATCACGGTTACCAGCATGTTGGCGTATTGATGCAGCGGCAAACCCGTGGCCAGCTTAATAGCGACCGTTACTGCGGTAACTAATATCACCTGCAGCCAGAATGCGACAATACCGGCTGCCTTTGTTAGCTCGCCTTTGGGTTGGGCATAATAGGTAATGGCAATTATTATGGCGCCTGCTAACCCGCTGACATATTGCAGCAGGTGGAAAACATACACGCGGTGACCGTAAACATCCACTATTTGGTTTAAGATGGCGAACTGCTGTACAAACATTCCTTTTGGGTGCGTAAACCCGTCCCATACGATGTGCGAGGCCGCACCTATTAATATAGAGATCACAATAGCGATCAAATACCAGCCCGAAAACACATACCTATATCCCCTGAACCAATAGCAGCGGCGGTTAGCGGCTGCCGGCAGGTGTGCTATAAGTTTATCCTTTATAAAAAGCTCGTATATGATCACCAGCACAAATGCCACCGGCAGATCAAACCAGATCATCCCCTCCCAGGTATGGCTGTAACGGCTCACCAGCTTCATCCGGAAGAAATATTCAAAATCGGGCGCCAAACTGCCCATAACCATACCGGTGACCGACAGCCAGCGCTTTGTTAATGCTCCAAAGGGTAAAACTGCGGCAGGATGTGCAAGCGTAAAAGGCATCCCCAAAGATACAATTTGAGCGGTGGGAAATAAATGGGGAAATAGATAGTTTTTTGATTTGATAATACTTCGCATTTAGCGTCGGGATGTCATACTGAGGCACAAGCCTGTCCTGAGTTTATCGAAGGGAAGTACGACGTGCGCAGAGGCCTATCCGCGTGCTCAGCATGGTGCAGAGGCCTTTGCCCACATGCTTCGAGTACCTCAGCATGACACCCCTCTTGTCGTTTATTTATATTTTGGAACTCCCCCTCAAAACATCCTGTCATGTTTATCCCAAACCAGTTTATGGGTATCGTACCCTAAACTTTTGGCCAGCTCCGATCAATATCGAGTTGGCTACTATATTTCGTTATTGAGTTTGACGGTAATTGATAACTTTAATCTATCATTAATAATCAATGCTCATGAATATTTGGAACGTGGTATTGGGAGCAGGTTTAGTTTTATTTGGGATTTGGCTCACTGTAAAAAAGATAAGATTTTTTGCAAGAGGCGAACGGGGCACACTTGGTTACGATGTTAATGGCCTGGGCTTCGGATTTGTATGCATTGTTTGTGGGTTTATATTGATATAAAATATATTTAGCGGTATATAACTATGAGATCAGCAATTCTAATAACCCAGGTGATATTGATATTAGTGTTGTGTTTCTTTTTATTGATCTGGCTAGCGGCCCACGGAAGCGGGCATAAAATACCATTGAATACTGATTTATCTATAGCCTATTCAATCGGAACGGTAATACTGCTATTTATAGTTCTTAATATTATCAAAAGAAAATACAAGGATAAAAGTTAATTCTTTCAAAACATCCTGTCATGCTTATCCCATACCAATTTATCAGTATCGTAGCCTAAACTTTTGGCCAGCTCGAGGTATTTGATTCTTACTGATGGCGGGACAGTTTTCTCGCGCGAAAGGATCCACAGGTAACTCAAATCGTTCCCTGCAATCAGGGCATAGCGGTAATCATGGTCGAGGGCGATCACGTTGTAACCTGCATAAAATGGCCCGAAGAACGAAACCTGCAGGCGGCCCGTATGCTCATCGTTAACAAATTTTGCCTTGCCGGTGCTTTGCTTCCATTCCTTTTTAACATAATTAAAGCCCTGGTTCTTTACGGCTATCAGGCCATCATCGCGCAGGGAATATTCGGCGGTTACGTTATCCAGGTCCTTTTCGTATTTAAAGTCGAGGCGGGCTATCTCGTACCATTTGCCCAGGTATTTTTCCTTATCAAACGGCGTTACGGCCACCGCCCCTTTGGGGATGGAAACACAGGAAGTAAAATTCAAGGCAACCGCTGCCGCACCAATTCCGGCCGCAAGCGCCAGTTGCCAGTTCTTAATTTTCATAACAGATCATTTATGCTGATGGTGTGTAAACCCGTGGTGAAAGGAAATGTTTGATGACAGGAAAAAGGAAGCGACGTCGACAAAGCAAATTTTAATTAAATACTTGATATCTAATTTATTATACAAATATCACCATACCCAACCCCGGCAAAAATCTCAATTTACCTGCAAAAAGCACCAAATTACCAATGTAAACACCTGTTTTGCCCCTGAGAAAAAATTCAATTACGAGGATAAACTCAATTTTGCTCCTGATAAAAAAATCGATTACCAAACCAAACCGGCGTTTTACCCCTGATAAAAAAACCGGTTACGAGGGTGAAACCTCATTTTGCCCCTGATAAAAAACGCGATTACGATATCAAAATGGCCTTTTACCCCTGTGAAAATGCAAAGAAAATGCGTGCATAATGCCGCTGTTTAGCTATAATAAGATGAGAAAGAACAGGATGGAATAAAGATTTATTCGAAATGCCGGCAAGCATTAAACTCGTGCCCCAACTGAAGAAGAGATGAATTAATATCTTTAGCGTGAATGAACTCAAATATAAGCATTTCTCCGGGCATTAATGCTGACACTGTTTTGTCATATAGATAAACTCCCCTACGTCCTTGCGAGTTGTAAAATCCGCTGGATTGCGAAGCTGAAATGACAAGAATGGGGTGTCATGCTGAGGTACAAGCCTGCACTGAGGCTCTCGAAGTGAAGCATGTGGGCAAAGGCCTCTGCACCATGTTGAGCACGCGGATAGGCCACCGCGCACGTCGCCCTTCGAGTGCCTCAGGGTGACACCCCACCCCACCAAGTTGAATATAACTTGTCATGGGTAGTAACGAAGCAATCTATAAGCTGTACAGATAATGGAGTGGGATGTTTTGGAGTGATAGAAGCTGCAGACAGGTACTTAGTTAAGGCATTTACTATAGGCATGCGGGGCCTTAGTAGCGATACCTACATACGTCACCAATATTATCAATTCAGAACTTCAAATGTTGCATACATATTTGGTGTGCCATAAAGCTCCATTTTTAATTTGGGATAATATTGCCCCATTCCCCGGTTGAATAACCATTCCGGGTAAACCTTTCCAATCTTATTCCTGTAATCTTTTTTATTCGCAACTGCTAAAAACCTTTTGCATTCTGCATCGTTGAACGTTTTGACACGATCATTTAAAAAAATGGTATTTAAACACATCATTATATTTACATGGTCTTTGTCTGAAATCGCCGAAAGTTTTCTTGTTAGAAGAAGCCTGGTGGCTCGATCAATTCGTCGATGAAATTCGGCTAACATAATTCGTGTCGGCTTATTACTTGCCGAGTCTAATTCCGGCTGTTGTCCAAAAGACATTTGAACAATAAACAACAGGCCCACAATCAAAATTGATACAGAGGTATACTTCTTGGTTGACATAGTTAATTAACTAAAATCAAACTTCTATATTTTGTGACCATGAAAATTTTAGACGCATGTATTGTCGCTCGTATTGACATTTTAAAATAATCCTGATTCATAACCTGAAAGCAGGGCACAATCGACACGCGCGCGGCAGCGGGTTAACTCCTTCATTTTACCAACTGGTACTCCCTCAGCAATTCCCCTGCAGGCAGGTGTAGTAAGGCGCTGAATTTGCGAATCATAGCCAGGGATAGCGGTTGTTTATAATTCAACACTTTACTCACGGTCCCCTTATCACCGTATACGCTGGCAAGGTCGGCTGCCTTATAGCCGAAATCCACCATGCGGATCTTGATCATCTCGACGGGATCCACTTCAGGCAGATCCCATGTGCTGTTCTCATAGTTTTGGATCAAATGCACCAACAGGAGTTTTTCCTTATGATCTGCTCCTGTTGTTGCATGCTTGATCGCTTCATACCGGGCAACAGCGTTCTCGTACTCTTGTTCGGTTTCTATTAAAAACCATTGTGGTTTTTCGTTCATGTTTTAAATTTTTGTCCGGCTCATACCGAACCCGCATCGATTTTATCATATTCGGTATGGGTTCCAATGAACCTTACTTCTACAATACCGTCGTCATAATCTACCTCAATGATGAGGCGATATTTGTTGCCGACTATCTTGAAACGGGCCCGCCTGGCGGGAATAAGTTTCGCTTTAGGGAAATCAGCTAAAATGTCTGTTCCCTTCTTCCATTTGGCGTCCAGCACAACCTTGCGCCAGGTACTTAAACTGTTAGCGGCGTCTGCGTTTTTCTTCGCAAAATCCTGCAATTTCTTTTGATAGATAATTACCATCTTGTGTTAAAGTTTTCTTTTCCATTTCTTGCCAAGCTTTTATGCGTAAATAAATTAGTTCGGTGTAAGTTAAACTTTATCTCTGAGCCTCACACATCCCGGGACTTTCCCGAGACAAAACAAAGCTAGATAAAAGTTGGCAAACAACCAACTTTATTTTGCTAATTATTAAGCCATCCGTTACTCTTAGAAAATTGGTCTTTTGCATGCGAAGCACTTGTAGCTCCCCGCTACCGCAAGCTTGTCGCTTGTGGCCCGTGTTCAAGTACCCAATTTACCACGCGAAGATTGCCTCAACAACTAAACAAAAAACGTCCGGATGGTTCACCCACTATGAGGAAAGGATATGGACGGACAGTGTGGTGAAAGCAGAAAGGTTAAAACCAAAAACTAAAAAACCTCAGTACTGGCTCGCGATCACCTCCCTGCAAGGCTGGCCTAATGTCACTCCACCATCTTCTCCACCACGGTTTTTTTAGCCCTGCGTTGGCCAAGGTAACGGGTGGGCACGTTGTCGCCGAGGAGTTTGCCCCAGGGCTTGAGCTCGTCGATGCGGTCGAAGATGATTTTGAGGACGGCTACGAACGGCACCGAAAGGAACATGCCCGAGATGCCCCACAAGGCATTGCCCAGCAAAACGATGATGATGGATATAAGCGCGTTGATCTGCACCTTTATGGATACGAAGCGCGGGAAGATGATGTTATTGTCGATAAACTGGATCACCAGGTAGGCGATCACGATGCCGAGCTGGGTGGAATACCCGTCTTTGGTTACCGTGGCTATCAGCACCGGCAGCGCAATGGCAATAATGCCGCCAATATAGGGCAGCATATTCAGGATGGCGCCTAACACCCCCAGCAGGATGGCGTATTTTACACCGAGGATAAGCAACGCCGTAGAATTAAGCGTGGCAACCATCACCATTTCAATAAGCAGGCCCACGATATAGCTTTGGATGGCCATTTTTGTTTCGCGCAGGATCTCGGCAACCTCCTTGCTGTTCTCCTCCTTAAATACCTCGAAAAAGAAGTTCAGGATGAGTGTTTTGTAGAACAGCAGCATAAAAATATAAACCGGCAGCAGAAACACTACGCTGAGCGTACCCAGCACCGTACCCACTGTTTGGCCCAGCACCGCCTGGCTGCTATCCAACGCCTGTTTGATGAACTGCACCTGCTTTTCGGTAGAGATGTTGAACCGCATGTAGATCCACTGTTCCAGCGCGTCGGTAATGCTGATGAACTTTTGCTTCAGTACCGGGAACGACTCGCTGAACTGCGCGATCTGGGTAGATAGAAGGTAGAACAACGCCGTTACAAAAAACAGCGCCAAAAAAAGCGAGATAATAATGGCCAGTGCCTTGGGTACTTTCCAGGCCAGCAGCTTGTTCACCAGCGGATTAAGCAAAATAGCCAGAAACGCCGCAAAAGCCAGCGGCACCATTATAGTGCCCAATACGTTAAAAATATAAACAAGCAGGATGAGCCCGAAAAGGATGACGGTGCTCTTTAAATAAAACGGGTATTCTTTTGCGCGGGCCATAGTATTGCATAAAAGTACAATTAGTTATAATTGTTTTAGCGGGATGCAGGAATTAGTTACCTGATGGAAATATCATTAAAATTTATCACGCTGCCACCGCAAGTTTGCCGTATGTGAGCCGCGTGTAATTCTGCTATTACATTTTTTACTGCTTATAAAAAGCGTCCGGATGGTTCACATGGTATGAGGTAAGTGTGCGGACGGACAGGACATACAGGAGCTTAATACTTAAAAGCGAAAGCCGCCAATCCTACCCGGCAAGCAATCGAAATAAGCAATAAATCACATAGATTTAATATTCAGGTTATAGCGCTTTCCTAATTTCGTTTAACTGTAATTAAACACATAGAGGGTTCAGCTATGAAAAAGTTATTCCTGATTTTAATATTGTTTTTTTTTGCGTTTTATGGATGTAAAAAAACAGGCACAAAGCCTGCAGGTTCAAATCCGCCTACGGGTACAACGCCGCCTGCGCCTACACCATTAAGTATAGTGATCACCAAACTTTCACCTGCAACCTACTTAACTCTTTCTCTTGTGGATAGCGCCGGTGTAAAAATCCTTAGCATACCGGGCAAAAACAACGACACCACTTACGTGATCCCATCTGTTAAAAAAGGAGAGCATTTCGAGGCAAGTATTGTAACCAATATTAGTCCTGCCCCCGGAGTGGACGGCGTGGCTGATGTTCAATTTATTTACAAAGGTGCTGAACTTGCTGGTTTATCCGGTGGTATCTATAATAAAGTCTTTACTGTTGCTATAGATATTCCTTAACCTTGTGCAATTTCGTGGCTCATCATCACGTGCTTGCTGGAAAAGCCTTAGCTAACCCAAAACATCGTTTCAATGTCGTGCCTGATTTCAGCCGGCAAATCCTTATTGACAATATGCACTGCTACGGGGTCTTCACCAACAATTATCACGCAATCCATTATAGTGAACCCGGCGTTTTTAAAGTATTCTTTGTTATGCCGTTCAACCGCCTTAAGGTAGCCCACCGTAAACTCATGCTCCTTCATATTTCATGATTGAGCAATAAAACTAACACTGTATCAACAAATTAAAAATGACGACCGTCATTAAAGAGTATTTTGGCGCATTTTTCTTTCATCAGGTATTTGCGAAGAACAGCCTTTCCCGATCCTACCTGGAAAGTAAGTTTTGAACTATCCGGATCAACGGGTCAATATGCTGTGGCGAGGCGACGGTAAGGTGCAGGTGGCACTGGAAAGTATTTACCACTGTACTGATCGGGTAACTAAACGCGGTGACAAACCACAGGCTTGCAGCAGCCAGTACCACGATAGGAAATACTAATGGCTGTTGAAACCGTGCAGGGTGCCCGTAATATTTTGAGCACATGAAAGGATGCCCCGAAAAACGGGCATGCAGCCTGCAATCTTTAAAGGTGTTCATGATCATTTAACCTATACTCGTTTTTTTTGGTAAACCTAAAAGGATATTAGCGCAACCGGAGCTGCTACCCTTGCCATAATCATCCCTCCGCTTCATCCAGCTGAAATAAAACCTCTACCGTAGTATCAAAAACTTTAGCCATTCGCAGGGCAAGTACCGTGGACGGGATAAATTTCCCGGTTTCAATGGAATTTAATCCCTGCCTGGAGATCCCGATGTGTTTGGCAAGATCAGCCTGTGTCCAGTTCTTTTTGGCGCGTTCAACCTTTATCGTGTTTTTCATACGCCGTATTTGTTTTTTGAAATTAACCAGCCAATAAAATAAAACAGCCAGCAATAGCATAACAGGTACGCATAGCCAAACCAGTCGGGGTTGGGGATACCACACAGGTCCAGCAAAAAAAGGATCATTATCAGCATCGCCATTAATGAAAACCCGATAACAACGGCTTCAAATTGTACGCGCTGCTTCACCTCGTCCATCACCGAAAAGGCTTTGATGTATTTATAAATAAAAATGGCAAAGGTTATTACCGGCACCAAAGCGATAATGAACGACACAGGCTGCACTATTACATGATGCTTTAACAGCCATACTACCGGGATATACGTTGCCCCGTGAATAAGGGCGAAGATAATAGATTGCTGGTTCGCGATTTTTTTAGATTGTTCCATTATTTTAATGTTTAATTACAGCAAAGATAAGTAAACATTTCATATTGTCAAGCAAACATGACAAAAAGACTAGAATAATGGCTATTTGAGGAGAAAGCTAAAAGGCGAAAGCTAAAAGCTGAAAGGGCTTAGTA
This sequence comes from Mucilaginibacter phenanthrenivorans, assembly GCF_024721155.1. Lineage (GTDB taxonomy): Bacteria > Bacteroidota > Bacteroidia > Sphingobacteriales > Sphingobacteriaceae > Mucilaginibacter > Mucilaginibacter phenanthrenivorans. The sequence goes on from NZ_JAHVAP010000006.1 coordinate 30,016, forward strand.
TTGCTTCCGCATGCTTTCCTTAATTTTTTCGCGGTGCTGCTTGCCCCAGGCGCCCAGTTCCTTTAATACGCTTTTTAAGGTTCGGCTATATTCGGTGGCTTCGTAAATAATGCTTACCGGCGTGGTAGGGTATACGTTACGGGTGATAAAGCCATTCAGTTCCAAATCCTTTAGTTCATTGGCCAGCACCTTGGGCGAGATGCCGGTGATGTCATGCTGGATCTCGTTAAAACGCTTTGACGATTGCACCATGGAGAGGATCAATGCCAGCCTCCATTTTCCATTCAGCACATACAGCGCATCAAGCACGTTCCTGAGCGAGCCCGTGCATTCCTCCCGGCTCATAAGGGGTTCATTTTTAATCACCTTCATACCTGCAAAGGTAGTCACTTACCTCAATGTAAGCGCTTTCCTTTGGGTAAGTACTAACTTTTTATCACTTAGTCGCCATAGTTTTGCCCCTGAAAATTAATCAGTAAATACTATGAAACACATACTTCATTTAAAATCGAGCATCCAGGGGGCAGCGTCGTACAGCATTCAATTGGGTAACCATATCGTCGAAAAGATCCAGGAAAAATACCCGGGCAGTACCGTTGAGGAATTAAACCTGGTTGACATCGAAATGCCGCATCTTAACGCTGCCGCACTCCGCACGTTCTTTACTCCCGCAGATCAGCTTACGGATGATGACAAGAAATTGATCCGCCTCTCTGACGACCTGGTTAAAACCCTGTTCGCTGCCGACATTATCGTTATTGGCGCGCCGCTCATCAACTTTACCATCCATTCTGCACTAAAAGCCTGGATAGACCATGTTACCAGGCCGGGCATAACCTTTGGGTATGGCGCTAACGGCCCCATCGGGATGGTAACCGGGAAAAAGGTTTATGTAGCCATGTCATCAGGCGGTGTTTATTCAGAAGGCCCGGGCAAGGCAAACGATTTTGTTGCTCCTTATCTAAAAGCTTTCCTTAGTTTTTTGGGGATGACAGATCAAACGGTGTTCCGTGCCGAGGGCTTAAAAGTGCCGGAAGTAAAAGAACACGCCATGCAAAAGGCAATTGACAGCATCACAATAGACTAGATCTTATTGAACATGCATTTATTTAGCTATTGTATCAACGATCGATATTTTGGGAACATTAAGCAACCTTAAAAACTTTACAGATACGCTTATTGTATAGCCTGGGGGGCTGATGGACAACAAGGACGAACTGCAACATTTTTTTGAAGGTGCAGCCCCCCCTGCCTTCAGCGAACGCAGTTTTATTATAGAAAGTTGTTAAAACGATTGGCCCTATGATTAACCTATCCAAAACATCATTTCAATATCTTGCCTGATTTCAACCGGCAACTCCTCATTGAATACATGTACGGACGGTAATCCATCGAGGATGATCATCACGCAATCCAATATGCTTAGCCGGCAGTTTTCAAAGTAATCTTTGTGTCGCGTTTCAACCTTTTTAAGGTAATCGATGGCAAACTCATAATCTGTCATATAGAAATAAATTGATGAATAAAACTAATTCAGCACCAACAGATAAAAAATGACATCGGTCACTAAAAGATAATTTCGCGTTTTTTTGTCGCTACGCTGGCGATAGTCCAAGATGGGAAAGACCTTAATAGTTACTGCGGTCCGCGTTTAACTGGCAAATTTGCAGCGCAGCAATACTTCCTCACACGTTCCTATAATAATCTACCAGTTCCCGGGGAGTGTATCATGGCTCGCGTTAGCAGTAAATCTTGTGCTTTAAGTGTCCGTCTGTCCATCGGCTATAGGTAAAGGAAGCGGACGGACACCTAAAAACACCCCTCACTGCATAATTTCTCAAAATTCACCTTTATCCTGGTAGTTAAAATTTCAGTTTGTTAAGTATCGTCAATAAAATGTAAACAAATCCAACCAACCGATTTAAACAATTGTTTAAATCAATCGATTGATTAATTTTGAAGCGAATTAAAAATTAATTGACATGGTAGAAACGGGTTTTAGAAAATGGATCATCACCATTACCGTAGTAACAGCATCCTTGCTTGAACTGATAGATACAACAATTGTTAACGTCTCCATCCCGCAGATCCAGGGGAACCTCGGGTCGACCATCACAGATACGGCCTGGGTGGTTACCGGCTATAGCGTAGCCAACGTGATCATATTGCCCATGTCGGGCTGGCTGAGCAGCTTCTTCGGCCGCAAGAACTACTTCATGACCTCCATCATCGTATTTACTATCGCCTCTTTTTTATGCGGCAACTCACACAGCCTTACTGAGCTGGTTTGCTTCAGGATCTTGCAGGGTTTAGCAGGTGGTGGTTTATTATCAACAGCCCAGGCAATCCTTTTAGAGTCGTGGCCTCCTAACCAGGCAGGGACAGCGACAGCTATCTTCGGCTTCGGTGCGGTATTCGGTCCAACTATTGGTCCCACGCTCGGCGGCTATATTAACGACCATGCCTCATGGCAGTGGATCTTTTATGTAAACATCCCCATTGGCTGCCTGGCAGCGGCCTGTACGCTGCTGTTTATAAGGTCGACACCCAGCACCGGTAAAGACAAGCCGATTGACTGGTGGGGAATTGCGCTGCTGGCTGTAGCGGTAGGCAGTTTACAAACCATACTGGAAAAAGGTGAGGATGAAGATTGGTTCTCCACAACTTACATTACCGTATTAACGGTGACCTCAATATTTGGGATCCTGCTTTTTATATGGCGCGAGCTAAGCACCGATCATCCCATTGTTAACTTTAAAATTATGCGGCACCGTAGCTTTTCTACGGGTATGCTTACCTCCTTTATCCTTGGCCTCGGTTTGTATGGCTCCAACTATGTGTTCCCGCTGTTTACGCAAAACCTTTTGGGCTTTTCGGCACAACAGAGCGGATGGATCCTGTTTCCCGGCGGGTTGTTTACGATAGCCACCATGCCTTTTGTAGGTATCATGCTTAATAAGGGAGTGCCCGCCCAATTTATGGCGATAACCGGCATGATCTTATTTTTTATATTTTCATGCATGCTCGGTAATTCAACCCTAACATCGGGTACAGGCGATTTCTTTTGGCCCCTGGCGATAAGAGGTGTAGGCTTAGCGTTACTTTTTGTGCCGCTCACTACATTAGGCCTGGGTGGCTTAAGAGGCCAGGAGATTGGCCAGGGGTCTGGCTTAAATAATATGATGCGGCAACTGGGTGGTTCATTCGGGATAGCCGGGCTAAACACACTGATCCATATCCGGGAGGCCGTTCACCGGAGTACCCTGCTGGAGCATGTCAATCCTTACAACTCCTATTTTACCGAAAGACTGAATGCCTTAACACAGGGATTTATTGCAAAGGGAAAATCGGTGCTTGATGCAACCCATATGGCTTATATGGCCATTGATGGTGCAGTGCAAAAGCAAAGCATCCTGTTAAGTTATATCGATTCATATTGGGTGGTGGGTATTGCTATGCTGTGTGCCATCCCGCTGGTTTTCCTTGCCCCATTTGTTAAAGGACAAAAAGCTGTCGTCGATTCGCATTAAGCTTTTTTTTTTAGATTTATTTGTAAGGCATTGGTTAGCTTTACAAATAATCTAAAATTAAATATGTCTTCAGTTACCGAGGTTTCAACGGAAGAAAAGATAAAGGATGCGGCAAGAAAGATCTTTACCAAAAAGGGATTTTTAGCAACCACTATCCGCGATATTGCTACCGAGGCCGACATCAACATCGCATCTATAAATTATTATTTCAGGAGCAAGGAAAAGCTCTTTGAATTTATAATGGATGAAACCATTGACAAACTCTTCAATAAAATTGAACCGGTTTTAAATAACGAAACCATGGCCATTGATGAAAAGATAGAGCTTTGCGTGGGTTACTATATCGACAATGTACTGGAAAACCCCGACTTCGTTTTTTTTACAGTGAGCGAAGTGATGAGCGGCAGTCTCAACCTAAGCATGGTGAACAAGATGAAATCGCTGGAGAAATCGCACTTCGCCCGGCAGCTAAAGGATTTGCATACCGACGGCAAGATTAGCTTTCACCCGGTTAACCTGCTTTGGAATATTACGGGAATGATCTTCTTCCCATTTTTAACCCGTCCGCGCATGCTGGAATCCGGTTATTTTACCTCCGATGAATTTGTTGCGCTGATGCAGGAACGGAAAAAGTTGATCCCGGTTTGGATGCGGCAGATTATTAATGGTGGATAATAGCGGCGATCCGGCATTGCCATTACGCTACAATGAATAACTCAAACCGGGATACTATCGCAATTTTACCTATAGGTATCCCTGTCCGCCTGCGTCACCTCCATCCACCTACCGGACGGACACCCAATCAACCTTTTTAACTGGTAAAACCACAGGTTGATAAGCGCAATGATCCCCAATAAATATTTATCACAAAATTGTTTGAAATGAGCGCGTTATTGATTACCTTAGTGTAACCAATTATAAACCAGTTAATACAAGGAAGTCATGAAAAAAAAAGCTACCTTAGTTAATCAGCCTGGTAAGACTGAGACTATTAAGTCAGAGTTATCTCCCCGTCAGATCCAAGTTCAAACACTTTACCGCAACCACACCTATTGCGACCATGCGCATGGCCGGGTAAACAGGTATCCGTTCGGTGGGGCACATGGACCGGGTGCGTTTTAAAAGGCGTAACCGATACAGTGGCTAAGCCGGCACCATTGTTGGCAGGGCTCAATGTGTTAAATCACTTCCCGAAGAGGAAAATGAGGTGCTTGCGGACAATTAACTTTTTTGTTCGGGCACGGCTTCTACGCCTGCTACGGGTTTCTCCTCGTAGCCAAACAGGTGTCGTTCTTTAATCATAACGGCAACCTCGGCAGGCACATACTCTTCCCACCCGTGTGCGCCAAGCTTTATCAGCTGCAGCACATTGTCGGTTTGTACGTTAAGGTTACTTTCGGTATAATGGCGAATATCCTCTATCTTATTATTGGCTATCAGGTAGCGGTAAAGGTCAATTAGGTGTGCAGGCGGGTGAAATTTCAAACAGTTGCAAATAACGCCGTCGCGCAGGGTAGGATAAATAAACAGCTTCACCTTACGGCTAAACAGCGTGGCAAACGACTCAAGAATGCCGCCCTCCAGGTCTTTATAATGCTCCTCCGAAAAAATATATTCAAGGTTGGGATAACCCAGCACCATTCCAAGCTTTAATTTGGTGATCTTTGAAAGATAGGCCACCAGCTTATAGTATTCATGAAAATTGGAGATCATTACCGTTTGCCCCAGCGAGCAAAGAATATCCACGCGGTCAAGGAAGTCCTTTTCGTCAATGTCGGCATTTATATCAGCGTCCCTTTCCTTCAGGGCCTGCAGGGTAAGTTCGGTGATTACCATCACGTTGTTCTTGTCTACATCGGGTTCTTCCTTAAATTGCTTCACCCCGGTGCGCAGCATGTCCATGTGTACGTTAATCAGCGGGCGGAACCGGCCACGGATAACAACGATATGCTTTTTATACAACACTTCCGACGGCTGCTGATTTTTACCATCCGGCCCGAATACCGCAGCGTCAGAAAACCCATATTTCACCAGGTGCAGGCTCATCAGGCGGTTGTCCACCTTGTTAAAGCCCGGCCCTTCAAAGCGGATCATATCTATCTGGATGCGATCCTTTGACAGGTCATCCATCAGCGAAAGCAAAAACACCGGCGGATTTTCATGATAGTAGAAGCAGGCATATAAAAGGTTTACCCCCAACACACCAACAGCCTGCTGCTGCATGTTGTTATCATTATCCAGCAACTTTACGTGCAGCACCACATCATTATAGGCGCCATTAGGCTCCAGTTGAAAGCGCACGCCCATCCAGCCATGCCCGTCGTTTGATTTGTGGTAGTTTACTGCGGAAATGGTATCGGCAAAGGCGAAAAAGGTGGTGGAGTCGCCGCGCTGCTTGGCAAGGCGTTCAATCAACAGCCCATACTCGTGCTCCAGCATGGTGATCAGGCGATTTTCACTTACATAGCGACGAACCTGCTGCGCACCATAAATAGCGTCAGAAAAGGTCATATCGTAAGCTGACATTGTTTTGGCGATAGTTCCTGATGATGCACCTGCTTTAAAGAAGTTGGCAGCTACATCCTGCCCGGCGCCAATTTCGGCAAACGAGCCGTAAATTTTATCGTTAAGATTAATGGCCAGCGCTTTTTGTTTGGTTCCGATTTCTGTATTATGAGCGATGTTCATACCTCTTAATTTTTATTAACGATTGCCAATGCGCGAAGATACCTAAAAATACGTTTTTATTAGCTAAAACCATACCCAAATCGTTACATTATGTTTATGTTAAGTCATCCTTTCATTCAAATGCAATGCCTACTTTTGATCGTCATTTCTATAGTACCATGAAAAACAAACTCTCCATCTGCTTCGCCGCGTTAACCATAAGTTTACATACGCTTGCGCAAACACCCGGAAAAATTGCCGCCACCAACCAGGTATTATTACCCAACGGCTGGAAGCTGAGCCCCGCAGGCAGGGCATTACCACTTGGCGATTTGCCTTTAAACATGCAGATCTCGGCATCGGGCAGGTTAATGGCGGTTACCAATAATGGTCAAAGCACTCAATCCATCCAGCTTATCGACCCAAAAACAGAACGGCAACTGGATGAACGCATTATAAAAAAGGCGTGGTATGGTTTGGCATTCAGTCATGATGAAAAAACGCTGTATGCATCGGGAGGAAATGATAACCGCATCCTGGCTTACGCGATAAAAGACAATAAAATAGGCGCCGCCGATACCATAAAGCTGGGCGCAAGCTGGCCTAAAGACAAGATCTGCACTACAGGCATCGCCGTAAATAAAAGCAATAGCCGGCTGTATACCGTTACCAAGGAGGATAGCGCCCTGTATGTGATTGATCGTACAAGCCGCAAGGTAATCAAGCGCATCAAGCTGGCTGCAGAGGCTTACAGCTGCGTCCTCTCGCCTGATGAAAGAACTTTGTACATTTCCATCTGGGGCGGCGAAGAGGTAAGCTGCTACAGCACAGTTACCGGCACTGTCACCAGCATAAAAACAGGCAATCACCCCAATGAACTGCTGTTAAATAAAAAAGGCACGCTTCTTTTCGTTGCTAACGCGAATGACAATTCCGTTTGCATCATCAACACCATTACCCATAAAACTTTAGAGGTTGTTTCAACATCCCTATACCCTACCCGGTTAACCGGCTCAACCACAAACGGACTGGCCCTATCCCCCAGCGAAAAAACGCTGTACATAGCCAATGCCGACAACAACTGCCTGGCAGTATTTGATATTACCAAACCCGGCAATAGCCAAAGCAAGGGCTTTGTGCCGGTGGGCTGGTACCCTACCAATGTAAAAACGCTGGGCAATAAAATATTTGTAGCCAACGGCAAGGGCTTTACCTCTATGGCTAACCCCAAGGGCCCACAACCGGTAAAAAAGACCGACAACAGCGGCTACCAAAAGGGTGCGGTTAACAGCAGGGAACAATACATCGGCGGCTTATTTAAGGGCACGCTTTCCATTATAGATGCCCCTGCCGAACTTCAGCTTAAAACTTATACAAAACAGGTTTATGCCAACACGCCATTCAATAACAAAATAGCGGCGACAGCGGCCGGCGAGGCTGGCAATCCTATTCCAAGAAAAAGGGGTGAGAAATCGCCGATAAAGCATGTGTTCTACATCATCAAGGAAAACCGCACGTACGACCAGGTTTTAGGCGATATGCCGCAGGGCAATGGCGATACCTCGCTTTGTATCTTCGGCCAAAAGGTTACGCCAAACCACCATGCTATTGCCGGTGAGTTTGCCTTGCTGGATAATTTTTATGTAGATGCCGAGGTTAGTGCAGACGGGCACAACTGGAGCACGGCAGCATACGCTACTGATTTTATCGAGAAAACATGGCCAACAAGCTATGGTGGTCGCGGAGGGAACTATGACAGCGAGGGCACCCGCAAAGTCGGGGATCCGCGCGATGGTTACATTTGGGATTATTGTAAACGCGCAGGCGTAACTTACCGCACCTACGGCGAATTTGCCGATGATGGCAAGCCAAATATCAAGGTACTAAAGGATCATTATTGCCTGCAGGCGCCCAGCTTCGACCTGGACATTACCGATATAAAACGTTCTGAAGTTTGGGCACATGATTTTGATTCGCTGCTCGCCATAAACGCAGTGCCGCAATTCAACACCGTACGCATCTGTAACGACCATACCAGCGGACAAAAAAAGGGCGCCATCTCTCCCATCGCTGCTGTTGCTGACAACGACCAGGGCATAGGCCGTTTTTTAGATCATCTTTCGCACAGTTCCATATGGAAAGAATCGGTAGTTTTTATTTTGGAGGATGACGCCCAAAACGGCCCCGACCATATTGATGCGCACCGTTCGCCTGTTTTTGTTGCCGGGCCTTATGTAAAACGCAATGCAGTTGTACACAGCATGTATTCTACCTCTGGCGTATTGCGCACCATAGAACTGATCCTGGGCCTGCCGCCGATGAGCCAGTATGATGCTGCAGCACTACCCATGTACGAATGCTTTACCAGCAAACCCGATTTTTCGCCCTATAATGCCAAACCTGCACAAGTTAACCTGGAGCAACGCAACATTGCCGACAACAAAAGCAGCCTGCGTTCGGCTCACTTTAACTTCGCCAAAGAAGATGCCGTGCCTGATTTGGATTTGAATGAGGTGATCTGGAAATACGTAAAAGGCGAAAACGCCACAATGCCGGCACCGAAACGCAGCGCATTTGTGATTTTGGAGAAAAAGAAAAAGGATGACGATTAGCCCCCTAACCCCCTAAAGGGGGAATAGAATGAATTTTTGTATATACAACGTAAGAATATTGGGTTACAACGGCAGGATCCGGATGCGGCTTTTATCTTCATCAATAACTAGCAAGGCTCCTTTATCAAACAAGTCAGCATACGCTAATAAAGCCGGGATTACCATTTTACTTAAATGCGGTACAGTTACATTTTGAGTTCTAACTTGTATCACGCTTGGCTTTTCAGATTTAGTGAGAGCCAATGCCGTTCCAAAGTCAAGGTCGTGTGTAAAAACAATATGGTTGTTTTGCCTCGCCCAGTTCATATCAAACCATCAGGAGCATCAAACGCACCTACTGTGGACCAATGAACAGCTTCTATGTCATGAAATTTAAACTCCTGTACCCATTCAGGAGATAAATTCATATCGATAAGTATTTTCATGCACTGGTTAATGGCACTTCAATTTCCTCAGAGCGCCACGCAGCATAAGCCAGGGCCTGCATAAGGTCATCATGCTGGAGGTAAGGGTACATTTTCAAGATCTCTTCTTCAGAAAGGCCGGAAGCAAGCAGGCCAATAACTGTGCCTACTGTCATTCGCAATCCCCTGATACAGGGCTTTCCCCCCATTATTTCCGGGTTAAGTGTAATTCTCTCTAAGTTTTTCATCCCCCTACTTATTTACTATTAACAAAAATAATATATTAATTCTATTTTTTAATCGCTGCCGCGGGTTTAGCGCAGCGTAACCCGTGGTGCGGCATATTGCAAGCTTTCAGCTTGCACTGGCAAATAAAACCAATGCCAATTTTGCATCTTTCCTTTTCAAAAACAAATTCATAATTTAGAAAGTTTTAAAAGCTATACATCAAACTCCATGGCTATTTTAGAGAATGACTTTCTGAAGGTACAGATCAGCACCAAAGGCGCACAACTTACATCAATATTCAATAAGGAACCCAAAACAGAACACCTTTGGCAAGCCGACCCTGCTATTTGGCCCTGGCATGCACCAAACCTGTTCCCGGTGGTGGGTGGTTTGATAAATGACGAGCTATTGGTTGATGGCAATACCTACCATATGAGTCGTCACGGCTTTGCGCGACAGTCGGAGTTTATTTTATTGGAAAGTGATGAGGAACATGCCGTTTTCTCGCTGCCAAGTTGTGAAAATACGCTGAAAGTATATCCTTATAAATTTGATTTCCAGATTTTATATACACTGATAGAGAATGCGGTGAGGTTAACCTTTAAGCTCATCAGTCATGATAAAAAGACCATTTATTTTTCTGTAGGTGGTCACCCGGCATTCAGCGTACCGTTTAATGCAGGCGAAAAATATGAGGATTACTATATAGAATTTGAAACGGAAGAAAAGCTGGTAACACATTTACTCTCAAAGGACGGCTTTTTTAACGGCGAAACCCACCCGGTGCCAACACCGAAAAACAGGCTGTACTTAACCCGGGATCTGTTTAAGGACGATGCACTGGTATTTAAGAATTTGAAGTCGCGCGAGGTTTGCATTAAGAGTGATAAGCATGAACAGTCTCTCTCTGTGGAGTTTCCGCACTTTAATTACCTCGGCATCTGGGCAAAGCCCGGCGCTGATTTTGTTTGCATTGAGCCATGGCTTGGATGTGCTGATACTGTTGATAAGCATGTAGACATCAGCCAGAAAGAGGCTATTCAGCAATTAAAACCCGGTCATGTTTTTGAAGCTGCTTACTTTATCAGTATCTAAGTCCAGCCTATTTCTGTAACATTCCTGGTAGAACAGGCAGAAAAGGCACTGAAATTTTACATCAACCGTTAAAGCCTAAAACCAAAGCAATGAGTGCCGATCCTACCAAACGATTTACCGAACGGGTTGATAACTACGTAAAATACCGCCCCGGATATCCTGACGAAGTAATTGCGTTTTTACAAAAGGAATGTGGGTTAACCAGCAGGTCTGTCATCGCGGATATTGGTTCTGGTACCGGCATCTTTACCAGGATCTTGCTCGATAAGGGCTTTAAGGTTTATGCAATTGAACCTAACCAGGCCATGCAGCAAGCTGCCAAACAATGGCTCGGGAGCAATAAAAACTATACGCCAATAGACGCCGCCGCTGAAGCTACCACCCTATCCCCCAAAAGTATCGACCTTATTGTTTGCGCACAGTCATTCCATTGGTTTAATGACGAACGTACCCGGGCTGAGTTTAAAAGAATATTAAAGGATGGCAGGTTGGCCGCCCTGATTTGGAACAACAGGCTGATAGATGTTGATGAGTTTTCAAAAGCTTATGAAGAGCTCCTAAAGAAGGACTCGGTAGACTATAACAAGGTAAACCACCGAAACGTAAACGATATAGATTTCAAAGCCTTTTTTAAGGATGGGGAATATAAAAAGGTGATCTACCCAAATGCACAGGTGTTTGACTGGCAGGGCTTATTAGGCAGGGCGTTTTCATCATCGTACGTGCCACCACAAAACACCGATGCAGGTAAAAAATTTCAGCAGTTATTACAGGATGCCTTCGCCAAATACAATACAAAGGGCAAGGTGAATTTTCATTACCAAACAGAAATCTATATAGGTAGGGTATAAACGCCTAAGCCGTTTTTTGCCGTACAGGAATATCCTTCAGCTCATTTTTTGCCAATGCAAACCATTTACGGTTACTGCGCTTTTCCACCTGGCCAAGGTGTGGTTCCTCGTTAAGCATTTCGGAAAGTATGGTTGCAGCATCCTGGTCGCGGTTGTTCCTTATTAAAAACAGGGCATATTGATAGCGTTGCTCAAAGTAGGAGTAACGGCCCTTCATGGCTTTAAATTCAGCTTCGGCCTCCTCTATCCTGTCCAAACTCTCCAGCGACATAGCATAGGCGAGATGCGCCTTTGACCGCGCAAACTGGGGCAGCTTATATAACTTCTTGCCTATCGGAATAACTTCTTCATACCGCTGCAATTCAAAATAAGCGATCATTAGCTGGGCAAGCGCATGTTCATTTTCGGCAAACGCGCCGGTTAGGCTTGCGTTATACAATTCCGCAGCCTTTTCATACTGAGCAGCGGCGAGATACGCATCTGCCAGCTTCATGCGGTTAGCGAACGTGTCAGTAAATTGAAGTTCCTCTTCCAGTTTTTTTATTTTGCCACCGGGGTTTATCACCGACCCCACATCGATGTTAGGTCCGCGAAAACTGCGGTTTGAAAGGATCTCACTGTAAACGTAAATGAGGCTGCCTATGAGCGGCAAGATTATAATGATCCAAAGCCACTTGCCCTGGGTACCACGGCGCAGGCAATGGATAGCGCAAAAGATTTCCAGTATAACTACGAGGTAATAATAGGAGCCGCCATAAAACATAGTGACATGAATTGTTAATTGTGATAACCAAAAATAAAAAAATAAATATTACCTTGCATCAGGAAATGGTGTCTTCCTTTCAAAAACCGCATTCGCTGATGACGCCTGCAACAAAATCAAGAGCAATAAAGCTTGTTGATATAATTTTGTGCAGGTGAAAAGTTTAAATTACATACTTCTTAAAATTCAACAAACGAATTTATGCGTCTGTAATTTTATTGCCTGCAATTTTATTAACCACCTAGCCATTAAGCAAAATGACTAAAAGTCAATCGTCCCCCTTTGCAGCACACTTTGCCATTGTTAAACATTTGTTCCGCTGGACTATTATTACTATACCTGTTGCATTAGTTATCGGCAGCATAGTTGCCTTTTTTCTGTGGCTGCTAAGTGCCGCTATCCATTTCCGGTTCGATCATAAATGGTTGTTATACTTGTTGCCACTGGCCGGTTTGCTGATCCATTTTATCTACCAAACAGTAGGTAAATCATCCGAAAAAGGCAACAACCTGATCATGGACCAAATTCATGAAGAGGGCGGCGGCGTACCCAAACGGATGGCGCCGGTTATTTTATTTACCACCATAATTACCCATTTATTCGGCGGCTCGGCTGGTCGCGAGGGGACAGCGGTACAGATAGGCGGCAGCATTGCTGCAATGTTTGGCAAATGGCTTAAACTTAGTGGCGCTGATATGCGGCTTATTCTTACTGCCGGCGTAGCAGCGGGCTTTGGGGCCGTATTTGGAACGCCCTTAACCGGGGCTGTCTTTGCCCTGGAAGTGATTACCATTGGCCGTATTAAGTACGATGCCTTATTTCCGGCGTTAATAGCCGCTGTAGTTGGCGATATCACAGTTGGCGCATGGCACGTAAAACATACGCAATACCATATCGACATAGTAACTCATTCCGTCAATATTGTAAACAACTACCTGCATTTCGACCTGCTTTTGCTGGGCAAGGTTATTATAGCTTCGGCTGCTTTTGGGTTGGCCAGCTTGCTGTTTGCAGGAATGGTACATGAGATAAAGGCGGTATGCCTTAAGGTATTTAAACATAAATGGATGATCCCCGTGCTTGGCGGACTAATTATCATTGGCCTCACATTTATCAATGGCAAGCCCGATTACCTGAGCCTGGGTGTTGATGCCGAGTATCATGGCGCAGTTACCATCCCATCTGCCTTTAGTGCAGACGGGGCGGATACCTGGAGCTGGCTCTGGAAAACCATCTACACTACCGTTACCCTTGGCACCGGCTTTAAGGGCGGCGAGGTTACGCCATTGTTCTATATAGGCGCAACCATGGGAAATACCCTGGCGGGTTTATTAAATGCCCCGGTTAGCCTTTTTGCGGCACTGGGCTTTATTGCTGTTTTTGCGGGGGCCACTAACACCCCTTTAGCATGTACATTTATGGGCATTGAACTGTTTGGCGGCGAATATGCCTTGTTATTTGCCGTAGCTTGCTTCACTGCATACTTTTTCAGTGGGAATTCGGGCATTTATGGCTCACAAAAAATAGCCGTTCCTAAAATATTAGACAATGACTACCCCACCGATGAATCGTTAGCGGGTGCGGCAAAGCGGCGCGGGTACATGTATGAAAAATTGAAGAAATACAGGTTTAAAAAATAACCATCCTTTTAATTGTTGTAAGGCGTTACGACAAAGTAACGTTATAGTCAATGCATTGAAGCGATGACGTTCTACAAATTTCTATTCGCTCTGTATTGCTACGCGGTTGCTTCGTTCCTCGCAATTACAATTTTTTTAAATACGCAAGCGAAATTTCTTAATTTTCTTCTTTCGGACTTTACTGACTTTTCGGACTTTCGGACTCTCCTCCCCTACTTCAAATCCCTGTTGATCTCATTCAACAAATACTCCTTTTTATCATCGCTATATTCCCAAAACATAACGCCGGCCAGCTTCATTTTGCTGACATAATCGCACTTGTTTTTTATCGACCACTCATCTTCATACGATATAAACTGCCGGGTTGACGAATTGAATAAATAGGGTGCAGCCGCGTCATTGTCGCGGTAATATTTAAAGCTTTTATTGCTCACCAGGCTATCTTTTATAAACGTAAACCCACCGGCCCGCATCTTGCCATCCGTTTTGATTCCAAGGCCATTTGCAGCAGTATCTATCACCCGCGAGGAGCGGCCATAAAAAGCCATTCCCATTACCAACTTTTTGGCAGGTACACCTGCAGCTTCGAAATCGGCTACCGCCTTGGCGGCATAATCCAGCGTATTGTATTTTTTTGATGCGTACAGGTTGGTATGATGTACGGCTATACCCAGGCTATCCTGGAAATAATCATAGGTCATCAGGTTAATATAGTTTAGGTATTTTGCCACCTTATCCATTTCGGTGGTTTGGGTAAACCTTTTAAACCCACCAACTGCAGCGGTTAGGAACAGCTTTTTGCCGGTTTCATCCTCAAGCTTATCCAATTCCTTCCTTATCGCCTTAAACATCAGCGTATAATTCTGCTTGTCTTCGGGACGATAAACATTGCCATCGCCGATATTATCAGGGTATTCCCAATCGATATCCACACCGTCTAAATTATATTTCCTGATGATCTCGACCGCACTGGCGGCAAAGGCGTTCCGTGAAGTATCGGAAACTACGGCATCCGAAAAATTCTTGCTCCATGCCCAGCCGCCAATGGAGATCAGGATCTTCAGATCGGGATTAACCTTTTTTAGTTTCAGCAGGTTTTTAAAATTAGTGGTATCGGTGCGGATATTGGTTAGCCAGGCCCGGTTGTCCTTTACATTTACAAAAGCATAGTTAATGTGTGTAAGCTTTTTGGCGTTCACCAGGCTGGTATCAATTAATCCACGGTAACCACCCACGTAGCCGATGACAACGTGTTTTTTTGGCTGGGCAATGGTGCTTAGGGTTGAGAAGCATAGCAGGAGGATGGCTATTGATTTTAATGGTTTCATATGATGTTTATCTAATCTTCAATTTTAAATATAGTTATGCCGATTTAGTCTTACAGTGGTAAATAAACACATTGTCATTGCGAGTGATAGCGTGGCAACCGCGAACTTTACAGAGCAAATAGAATGGTTTAGAACCTGAACGATGGTCTTGCAAAGTTCGCGATTGCTTCGTACCTCGCAATGACAAGTTTTTAGTTAGTTTTCACCTCAAATACCGAATTATGGCTCGTTACATAAAGCGTTTTACCATCCTTACCAAACGTTAATGCTGTTGGCCTTTCCGGTACTTTAATTACATTTATTTGCTTTCCAGCGCTGTTGTAAACATAGATCTGTCCGTCGGCAATATAAACATTCCCCTGCGCATCCGTAGCTGAATCAAACTCGCCGCGTTCTGCAAAATATTTAAGGTCAGATGGGTACCCTTCCGGGCTTACACTCATGCTAACCGTACGCTTATCATACTCATCAGTGGCGTAAAATATCTCGCCTGGGTAAGCAGTTGTCAGCGCCGTAGAACGGGCAAGGTCATAAACAATCGGCACAATAGTAACGCCATCCGGCGCGACAAAGCATTCTGTTGCTTTGGCTACCGTTATGGTGTTAAAATCGTGGTAGTCGCGCCAGCGGTGCGCTGGGTAAAGGGCCTTGTAAACCGGGTTAATGCTGCCTATCGGCGCCTTTTTCAGCATTTGAATTGTTTCATCAGGATTGTTTGGGTCGATGGAATAAACCAGCGTTCCAAAACCGGAATTGCCCCAGCCACTGAATGAAGTACCAGCCGCATCCGGTGGATTTTTAAATTCCTCCGGTTTGCCGTTTACCAGGTACCCCGGCTTCGGCACATATTTAAAAACAACCAGCAAGTTATCATTCTTATCGCAGGCTAACGATAGCGGCTCCCATGGATAATCAGCCAAAAGACTGATCGTTCTCCTCTCTGCCGACCACTTATAAATGCGCTTCATCCGCTGTTCGCTGAAATAAATATTGCCCTTGCTGTCGGTGCAGGCACTGATTGCAAACTCAAATCCTGTCGCCAGTCGCGTAACTTTATCTGTAGATGGCTTTGGGGCTTTATCATCAATCAGCAACCTTGCAAACTCCCATGGCCTTACTTCGGTGTCGCTGTTAATATCATATAGTGGATTGGTAGTTGTATATTTTATCTGGCTGTAATTATGTACGTTCAAAAACTCGACGTTCTTACCGCCCCACTCCCTTACCGAGTACGGTGCAGGCTTGTTCACCCGGATAACCCGGAAGGTGTACAAATTTGCAAAAACCATATTGCTGCAATTCTCCACCTCCAGCGGCTGGCATTCCGTACTTTCGCGGCTTTCCTCTTCCAGTTGCAAGGCGTACACGTTAAAGTTGGATACGTTATTAAACCTTACCTCGTTGCGCACATGGTGTTCTACCGACAAGGCGTAAACATGGCTTGGGGTTGTGGTATTTGAAAAATAGGCGCCATCAGTAGCATACGTATTTGCCGACCAGATATTCATAAACGTACCGCCGCCGCCATCAGTTACCCAAAGGCTCCAATATTGCGTATCCCAGGCCGGATCTACGCCATTATACCCCCTGTTATAAATTCCGGTTCGTTCCTTTTTAGGTTCCGTTGGTTTTGCGGGCTTTTCCAAACCGCCATGCCCGCCGATAAATTTTACATCATTCAGATAGGAATGCTCACCCGACATCCATTTGCACGCCACCGCCCGTGGGTTATCGCCACTGGTTGAGAGCCCAATTCCGGTTAAAATATTTTGGCCGCCTTTTGCACTTTCCAACAGTGCCTTAGGTCCGCCAAAGCCTCCGAACGCCTGCGTATTATCCGCAATAATAAATTGCGTGGCAATCGGGTTTAATCCAATCAATGCCGTATTGGGCTTTAATTTAATGGTTTCGCTCACCCGATACCAGCCCTGCGGCACGTAGATGGTTGCATACTTATCTATTGCTTCCAGGATGACCTTTGTATCATCTGTTGTTCCATCACCTTTTGCACCCAGTGTTTTCAAATTTACCCACGTATTTATTGCAGGCAATTCGGGGATGTCACTTTTTACCGGTTTCGGAAAAACGGTTAAAGTTTCAACGTCATTAATGGTTTTATAAACCGGGTCGGCAGTAAGGCTATCCATCTGCAAACCGTCGATAAAACGCTTCACTCTGTATATGGTACCGCTACCAGGCGTTTGCTTCCCGCTGCGGCGATAGCTGGCAAAAACCGGCACATTCCGGCAATCAATATTTTTTAGGCTGATCTGGTTGAACGCGTTTTCCTCGTTGCTGATGATAATCGCCGGGCCGCTTACCTTATCAAACCTGCAATTTTCCATAAACAACTTTTCGTGGTAATTGGGGTTGATGCTGATAACCGTCGGCACATTTTTAACGTTCATACGCACGATGGTCAATCCGGCTTCCTGTGTTTTAATCGCAGCCTCACGCTGACCCTCGAAATAAGTATCTACCATCATAAACTGCCAGCCGGGCGAAGGCTTAGTGGTATAAATACCATACTGTCCGCCAAAGAAGCGAACATTGTTCATCGCATTGCCTACGTCAAAAGTCCCCGCCTTGCCATTACCGATATTCACATCAACATTGCCTACAAAGCTGTGTTGCGCAAAGTGTGCACGCATAGCTACCGCCACCGGGTTGCCATCTTCTATTTTTAGGTTGATATTATTTATCGCACTATAAAAGGTAGACGCCCCGGCATCATGAACACCATCACCAGGTTTTGAAAGATTGCTTACAAACCAGAACATGTATTTCGCCTTCCCTTTATCAGTAGAATCAGCGGTTTGAAAGCCCGGTGAATTTTTTGCGAGGATGATCTGCGGGCGGTTTTTACCATAGCCGATCAGTCGTACAGCAGTAGGAATGAATATAGTTTTTGAGATAAGGTATTCCCCTTCGGGGATAAAAAGGATTCCGAAATTGTATTTGGTTTTGATATCTGTAATTGCCTTTTGTAATTCATCGGATACATCAGTCTTACCATCAGCCTTGATCCTGAAATTCTCCGGCGTAAAGTAAACAGCATCCGAATCCTGCAAACGGGATTGGTAGATGGATTTACCACCGCCATCTTTGCCTTGAGCTATTAATTTCTCGAAGCAAATAAAATGCATTAATAAAATAGCTACCGCTGCTAAAATAATCTTCTTCATGGTGTGGTACAGGTTGTTTGGTTTACCCGCCTGGTTTACTTGTTAAATGTACAGCCTGTATTTTATACCGTTGTTTATATCAGGTAATTGTTACAAAGTGCTGAAATAGGCTTTCCATTCACAAATCTAGCCCCTAACCACACGCCAACTCATTTGCCGCCCACTACTTTACTACTACCAATGTAAAATCATCGCATTTATACATCAAAATAACCATCGCCCTAAAAAATTATTGAATTATGTTTTACTTTTAAACTAAAAAACATCCTATGAGCGATAAACCTACTCCGATAAACCATCCGGCTGTAAACAGGCGGACATTTGTAGCCAATACCGCAAAGGCAACCGGCCTTTTAATGCTTGCACCACTTGTAAACAGGGCATCGGGTTTTATTAAGGCCGATGAAACTTATACCGTCGGCCAAATCATGGATCTGTTTATAAAACAGGTACCGGGCGGCGTTAAAGCCACCACCGTTGATACTTTAAAGTCGGGCAGCAGGGATCTTGTAGTTACCGGGATAGTTACGGCGATGTTCGCTACAATTGACGTGATCAGGAAGGCGATCGAACTGGGTGCAAATTTTATCATCGTCCACGAGCCTACTTTTTACAACCACCTGGACGACACCAGCTGGCTGCAAAACGACGATATTTACAGGTATAAAGCTGATCTCTTAAAAAAGCATAACATAGCTATTTGGCGTAACCACGATTATATCCATACCATAGTTCCCGACGGCGTTACAGACGGCGTGCTTGATCAATTGGAGTGGAAAAAATATGCCGATAAAACAATTCCAAATATCCTTTCCATTCCGCAAACTTCGCTTCGGGAAATGGTGGGCTACGTAAAAGGAAAATTGGGGATCGAAATGGTGCGTTATATCGGTGACCCGTCACAGCCGTGCTCACATGTGCTGTTTATGCCTGGTGCAGCAGGCGGGCAACGCCAGATCCAGTCGATAGCAAAAATAAAACCCGACGTTATGATCTGCGGCGAGATTTCCGAATGGGAAACTGCCGAATATGTGCGCGATGCAAGAGCCAAGGGCGATAAAACTGCGCTGGTAGTTCTCGGTCACATTGCCAGCGAGGATGCCGGTTCAGAATTTATGTTAAATTGGGTAAGGAAGAACGTGCCGTCTGTCAAAGCAGCGCGTGTTAAGCCGGGAAATTCTTTGTCGTTTATGTAGATAGAATAGCATAAAAAATAGCGATGGGTTTAAAACCCATCGCTATTTTTTTGCGGAAGACATTTTAAAATACAACTTTTCCGGTAGCGGTTACCAATGATGCAATTCTTACCGCATCAAAAACACGTTCTTCGGTAGTACCTAATTTTATCAGGGAATCTTCATGAGCGTTAACACACATTTCGCAGCCGTTAACGGCAGAAATAGCCAGGCTCATCAGTTCAAAAAATTCCTTGCCTGTTACAGGCTTCATCATCAGTTGCATCCGGATCCGTGCAGGGATCTGGGTGTATTTTTCCTTTTGCGTAAAATGGCGAAAACGATAAAACACATTGTTTGATGCCAGTAATGATGCACAACCTACAGCTTCCCCAATTTCAGCAGCTGTTGCTCCTTGTTCTTCAGCGTATTTTGTGAAGAAGGTTGTCAGCGGCGCATTGATATTATTTACTGCGGTAGAAAGGCCAAGCAAAGCGCATTCTTTTGCACTTATGTGTTCAGATGTAAGGGTGCTGGTAAAGTTCAGCTTCAAATCGCGCAGGTAGCGTGATTCGCCTGCTTCAAGCAGGGTAAGGCTGCTGGTGCGATAAGCTGTGTCAACGCCAAGACTCGTCAATAATTCGTTTATTATTTCGGTAGATTCGTTCATTATTTCTAAATGTAATGGTATAAAAAATCCCCGCATCCGTTAAATGCGGGGACCAAATATGTTTATTAATTAAACGGTAATAGTTTCTTCGCCTTTAACCCAGTTGCAAGGGCAAAGCTCGTCGGTTTGCAAACCATCAAGTACGCGTAAAACTTCCTTAACGTTACGGCCAACACTTAAATCATTAACAGACACCCAACGGATAATGCCGGTTGGATCGATAATGAAAGTTGCGCGGTAAGCAATTTTTTCGTTTGGTTCTAATATTCCCAGTTCTTCAGCTAAAGATTTTGAAGTATCTGCAAGCATTGGAAACTTAAGGTCGCGCAGGTCTGCATGATCTCTTCTCCATGCTGCGTGTACAAATTCAGTATCGGTTGAGGCGCCGATCAAACGGGTGTCACGATCACGGAACTCGCCGTAGCTTTTGTTGAACTCAGCAATTTCGGTAGGGCAAACGAAAGTGAAATCTTTTGGCCACCAGAACATTACAGTCCAAACGTTATCTTCGTTAACAAGGAAATCAGAAGTGATAGTTTCGAATTCTTTTCCTTTTTCGATACTCACAACAGCTGTTTTAGAAAATTGTGGGAATTTTTGACCGATAGTTAGCATATTTTTAATGTTTTTTAATTTCTATTGCAAATATACCAACTTTTAAATAGTTATTTTATATAAAGTATCTATGTGATATAGATTTATTCTATAGTTACCCATAATTTTAATTTGCCGATTTGCCAAAATCATAAAAAAAGCCGTTTTTAAATCGCCTTATATAATCTTTTTTAAAAAAGGCGTGGCCTTAATTATAAAACTCTCAAAATTTCAGCTTTAAGGTTGCATTAAACGAAATTAAATGCCCCAAATTATTGAATTCTAGTTAAATTTATTCATATAAGTCGTATATTTGATCAAACCCAATTATAGATCATATGCGTGAGAAGTAAGCATAAGTTTTACTTTAATCGGTAGTGATATGTCAACAAATGTTTCTGGTACTGAAAACCTATGCCCTTGTGGAAGAGCTAGCCGGTCGGAGTTGGATCGTATACCCAGGGGCTTTTTTGTAAAAACGTTTCTTTTCTGGCTCCCTCTTAAACGGTACAGGTGCTATAGGTGCAAGCGTAACAGGCTGCTGCTAAGATAATAGACAGGCGCTTGCCTTCTAATTTCCCCTTCTGCTGCTATCCCTGTATTTAATTGAATATAAAACGATAAAAAATCTATTTTTACGCCAACAAATCGTTTTATAACCTTGTTCCGGTTCGAGGCCGGGCTCCAATTAATATAGTTTTATGCACAGACGCAATTTTGTAAAGCTTTCGGCTACAACCATGGCTGCATTATTATTCAGCAGGATTACCTACGCAAATGGAAGCACTGCATTAATGAATACCCCTGATGAGGTGTGGGGACAGGCGGGCGCTGATTGGTTTCAGTTTAAATCATCGGGCAATAATTTTGTATATCGCGATATTGAGGTGAGCCTGAAAGTAAATGGTCATTCAACCGGGGTTTATATCCAGTCGCCTACAAGTCACCTAACCGGCATTCGCCTTAAGTGGAAGCACCAAACACAATCTGCAGTACAAATATTGGGTGACCATTGGGAACGGTCCTATGGCGACCTTGCCTGGAAAACACTAGGCGGCAGTACAAAAAATCCATGGTATGTTTTATTCAACGATAGCGGCCACACGGCCTGTTTCGGCGTTAAAACCGGCGCGGATGCTATTTGCTGGTGGGCGGTTACTCAAAATAGCCTGGAACTAACACTTGATACGCATTCAGGCGGGGCAGGCGTTCAGTTAGGCACACGAAAGCTGCATGCTGCAGATATCATCACAACGCAAAGCGGCATAGGTGAAAATGCATTTGCAACCGACCACAGGTTTTGCAAAATGATGTGCGATAAGCCGCGTTTACCCAAACAACCTATATACGGCATTAACGATTGGTATTTTGCTTACGGGAATAACTCGGATAAACTGATCAGGGAAACCACTGCGTTAATGGCTGAACTGGTTACCGATACCAACAACAAGCCATTTTCTGTAATTGACGCTGGCTGGGCACAATACTCGCCGCTACTGCCCGGTGATGGCGG
This sequence comes from Mucilaginibacter phenanthrenivorans, assembly GCF_024721155.1. Classification (GTDB taxonomy): domain Bacteria; phylum Bacteroidota; class Bacteroidia; order Sphingobacteriales; family Sphingobacteriaceae; genus Mucilaginibacter; species Mucilaginibacter phenanthrenivorans. The sequence continues at coordinate 52,271 of NZ_JAHVAP010000006.1, forward strand.
CTGGAACGAGGATTTTTCAAAACCCAATGATAAATTCAAGGACATGCACACCTTAGGGGACGAGATCAAGAAACTCGGCATGCGACCAGGTTTGTGGATGCGACCACTTTGTGCACGTCACGATGAGAACCCAAATTTGCTGGCGCCAAAGATCCCCGGCAGGGACGACCCAAAAAATCCGGTGCTCGATCCAACCATCCCTGAAAACATTGAGCGTATTAAACGCAACTTCGACGTATACAAACAATGGGGGTATGATATGGTAAAGCACGATTTTACCACATACGATATCACCGGCCGCTGGGGCTTTGACATGAAGGACAGTATTACCTCGCCGGGATGGGGTTTTAATGATAAAAGCAAAACCACAGCCGAGATCATCAACCATTTATACAGATCAATCCGCGAGGCGGCAGGTGAACATATTTATGTGATAGGCTGTAATACTATGAGCCATTTGTCTGCAGGTGTATTTGAACTTTGCCGAATTGGCGATGACACCAGCGGTAAAGAATGGGCCCGTACCCGTAAAATGGGGGTGAACACCTTAGGCTTCCGTCTCCCGCAGCATAACGCTTTTTATGCCGCCGACGGTGATTGCGTAGGAATAACCAAAGATGTCCCGTGGAATAAAAGCAAACAATGGATGCAGTTGCTGGCTGAAAGCAGCGCGCCGCTATTTATATCTGCACAACCTGAAGCACTGGGTGCCGAACAAAAACAACTGGTTAAGGAATGCTTTGCCAAAGCCGCCACAGTACAACCCCTTGGCGAACCTTTAGATTGGATGACCAATCAGTTTCCCGCAAAATGGAAACTAAACAACAGGGAAGTTGATTTTGATTGGAGTTAGGGAGAATAGAGACAAGAGGACAAGAATCAAGAGTCAAGATAAACGCAATTTTTATTTTCTTCTTTCTTGATTCCTGGCTCTTGATTTCTTGACTCTAATAGATTACTTCGCGTTAACCTGTGCAGGCTCAGAGATCTGAATTTCGGGGCGATTTTTATACATTAAAAAAACACCGGTTACGCAAAGTGGCTTACCTTTCAGATTGGTATAATCAAGGGTTATTTTATTGCCTTTTACCGCAACTGTGTATTTCTGATTAGGGTAAGCGGCCCCCATGTTTAATAAAGTGAGTGTATCGCTCACTATCCGCAGCGAATAAACGGTATCGCAGAGGGTTCCGGTTTTACCCAGGTTTTTGGCGAAATCATCTGAAGAAAAACGGTTTTGTGCTAACGCCGATCCAGCAAATATTAGCACTGCAAAAGCTGAAAGTATTAACTTTTTCATAGGGGTTTGATTTATTCTGGTGTACTTGTTTCTCTACGGTATATTTTTATCGACCTTACAATGGAAGCGGCTATTGCATTTTGCCCATCTTCCGAATTCAGGTATTTTTCCTCACTGTTATTATTGATGTAGCCGGTCTCTACCAATACGGCCGGCATGGCACTATGAGCCAAAACCAAAACTCCCTGCTCCTTAACTCCGCGGCTTCTTCGGCCATCATTATCCCTGAACTGTTTTTCCAAAATATCGCCGAAAAGGATACTTTGCTTGCGGTACTTCTGCATAAAAGTATTGAGCACGATCATGGATGTCGGGTCTTTTTCATTATACCCGTCATAATTTTTCTTGTAATCCTTTTCAATGTAGATCGACGCGTTCTCCCTTAGTGCTTCCATCTGTTCTTCCTTGCGGTGATAGCCGTATACCAACAGCATTACGCCCTTTTCTTTGTGTGCAATCTTAGCTGTTCCTTCGGGCGATGAATTACAATGGATGGATACAAATAGATTAGCGTTGTTCTGGTTGGCAATATCGGCACGTTTGTTTAGCTGAACAAACCTGTCGGTGCTGCGGGTCATAATTACGTTTATTTCCGGCATATCCTTTTTAAGCAGTCGCTCCACCTTTTTTGCTATTGCCAGCGTTACATTTTTTTCAAAAGAATATGAGCCATGTGCACCCGGGTCCTTACCGCCATGCCCGGCGTCAATCACAACTGTCCTGAACTTAAAGAACGACTTAGCGCCATCATCACCACCGGCAAAGGATGTTAATATAAAAAACAGGAGCAGTGTTAGCGGGGCAAATATCTTTGAGCTTTTGGCTGGCGTGGTCATTAAAATAGATAAGCGCTTAACTGACAAATTGTTTCAATTTTGCGCAGGTTTGCTGCACTTTGGACACAGCCCGGTTGCGTATAGGGTGAACCCCTCGGGTTTAAAGCCTTTAGGGAGCTTTATTTCGGGTAAATTAAGCTCATCCAAACAGTATACGTTTTTACACAAGGTACAATTAAAGTGCAGGTGCTCATCATGGTGATGATCTTCACCACAGGCCGACGAGCACATGGCATAATTTGCCGTACCGTTTAAATCAAATACTTTATGGATTATGCCTTTTTCTTCAAAGGCGTTCAATATGCGGTATAAGGTAACCCGGTCGATGTCGTTCATAACACCCTCCAAATCGGGCTGAGAGGTTGCAACATCCTTTGCTGATAACATAGACAGTACCTTAAGGCGCGGTCCGGTTTTCTTTAAATGATGCTTTTCAAGCAGGTCCTCAAAATTATTATTATGAGTGTGAGTCATTTTTAATATTAATAATTTACGACAGCAAAGTTAAAAAGAATAAAACATATTTAAGTCCTAAGTCAGTAGTCTTAAGTCCTAAGTAAATAAAAGACTCAAGACTATCGACTTTACTTATGCGGATGGCTGTGGCTTAAATGGAAGAAGGTATTATCTGAACTGCAAATGGTGGTGTATTTATAATTAAAGAAGTGCGCCGTAGCAATCAGCAGCCCCCCAAAAGGCACAATGATTGCCTCGCGCCAACTGGTAACGTAAAGGTGGCCGATGATGATCACTGCAAAGCCGCCAAACAGCAGTATTAAAGGTAAAACGCGATGATGGGAGCGAAAATAAGATAGACCGATGGCGTAAAATCCTATAAATACTGCCAAAGTGATCATCCCCCATTCAAACCACGGATTGGCTAAAAAGCCTAATCCAAGTAAGGGCAAACTGGTAATTAATAAGGGTACCAGGGCACAATGTATAGCACATAATATGGAGGCTGTCATCCCCACACTATCCAGCTTCGACGAGTGCTTTGAATGTTTCATGCTGCAAATATAATAACAAATGCAACCATATTGCATTTAAAAATTACTTTTTTAGTCATGTTAATTTAATATTATTTTAGAGTTTCCTAATCGTTTATCAATTATTACTTTTGCGGTCGCTAAAAGTTAAATGTTCCTACGTGTCACTAAAGTCCGTTAAAAATATTTGGAGAGAAACCTGGAGATTAACTTACAGGCGTCAGCAAATTGTTATTGGCACTATCGTCATGATGTCGGTGGTTTTTACAATGCCCTTATTTTTTGGCCATATTGAAAAACGGCAGGGCACGTTGATAAAAGATCCGGTTTTAGCAGCTATCCCTCCGCATGACGTATCGGTATTAATTTTTGCGGTTATCTGGGGCATGATCCTGCTTTGCGCAATCAGGGCCGCCTACAAACCGTCTATCTACATAACTTACTGCTGGGCACTTATCCCCATAACCCTGCTTCGCTTCATTTCCATCAGCATAGTGCCGCTTGAGCCACCTATAGGCTTGCAACCACTCATCGACCCACTAACTGCCGTTTTTTACGGCCATGCAGCTATAATAAAAGATCTTTTTTTCTCGGGCCATATATCTACGCTTACCCTTATCTTCTTATGCCTCGAAAAACGAAACGACAAAATCATCGGCTTTATTGCGACACTAATTGTTGCCTTTCTTTTGCTGGTGCAGCACATTCACTATACCATTGATATCCTCGCTGCGCCGGGAATAGTTTTTATTTGTTATCGCATTACCCGCGGATTTTTGGAAAAGAAAATGGTAGTTAAGCTTAAATAAAAAAGCAGCCCCTGTATCTTCTACAAAGAACTGCTTAAGGTTGATAATTGGAAAGTTCCTATTTTGAGAACCGGGGCATCAAATCGGTTGCACCTCCTAATATTTTCACCTTATAACGGTATCCGCCGTTAAACACATCTTCCTCCTTTAAAAATTCATGATCCTTTTTACTGATCCAGAACGTTTGGGTAAAATGCCCGTTGGGGCTGTCCCCCTCACTGAATAGTTTCCAGCAGTCTGCTTTTTCATTGCCCAATGTGGCTAATACCTCGCTGCCGGTTACCTTGTACAGGTAGTACTTTGGTGGATCTAGCCCCGCATCATAAAAATTGATGGCAAAGGTTTTGCCTGTAGCCAGCGGTAACATTTCAAAAGTCTCGATGTCAAGGTTCCAGTTAAAGTTAGGTTCCTTAAAATCAAGCGAGAAACCTTTTTTGTCATTATCTGTTACAGTGTCTGCGCCTGTAACTTTATCAGCATTCCAGTTGTAGGCGCCGGTTTGGCCGCGAACTGTTTCCGAAAAATATACCGGTTCAAAATCTGCAGCTTTATTTACAGAATATGCCTGCCGGTACGAAGTAGTATCGCTGCCATACCAGTGCTGGGTGATGGTAAAAACCTTTTCGCCGTTGCGGGTTTCGGTTTTAACATCGCGAAGCCAATACCAAAACCTAAGCACCTTTGGCGTTTTCGGAAATTGGAAATATACCAGGTATTGGTTAAGCGCCGGTTTTAACACCGATGTATTTAACCGCTTGTCCTTAAGGCGAATGGTATCTATTTGCCCGTAAGCGATGTTTATTGAACAATATGTTATAATGATAATGTATAAGAGCTTTTTCATTGATGTATTATTATTTCGATGCCGGGAGATTAACCGGGATCATTAATATGTTTCCCTCGCTGTTAAAAATGCTTATGTTTTCTGCTTCCAGCTCGTCGTAATTAAGCGGCTTACCTTTTATGTTTCGTTTATAAAAACCCTGGATGCGGCTGGACGAATAGTACAAGGTTTTACCATCGCGCGATACGTAGGGCGATGAATTGCCATCGCCATTGTTTACCTGCGGGCCAAGCTTTTGGGCAGTCCCCCATCCGTTGGCGTTTTTGGAGCAGTAATACAGATCGTTCCCGCTTAAGAAAACCATGTAGCTTTCATCAGGTGCTATAAAGGGGTCCTGCATATCTTCCTTCCCAAGCAAGGCTAATTTTTCAGGCTTTTCGTAATGATCGCCAAGCCATTTGGCAGAGTAACTGGCCATACCTGCATTGCCTTCCCTGCCACGTGAACAAAAGAAAAGCGTCCCCTTACTGCTTACGGATGGTGCATAGTTGTTAGCTCCATCCAGGCATACCGGTGAATCCACATGCTTCGGTTCCGACCATTCATCTCCCGAAAGGTGATCGACGTACCAGATATGATAATTTTTCTGCGGCTTTTCCTCGCCGGCCTTGAACGGGCGGTTAGAAATAAAGAACATCCTTTTACCATCGGGACTTACAAACGGATCGGTATCATTATACTTGCCCGAAAAGGCGGCCACTACGGGCCTGCTCCACTTACCATCAACAAGTTTTGAATAGCAAACGGTCCAGTAAATGGCGCCGCGTGAAAAATAGACGGTATTACCATCCGGGGAAAACGAGGTGGCCCATTCGGAAAATGGGGTTGATACAACGCCCTCTGCAAATACCTTTGGCCTTGACGCAGTGTCAACAATATTAGGCGGTGAAGCCTGGCTGAATACGGAGAAAACAGCGCACACGGTAATAATTACACCGAACGCGATTTCCCTTGCAAGCCAATATAGAAAATGCATAACTGATTTTTTATTGAGATGATTGCCTTTAGTTGATATCCTTACCTTCTTGCAAAGTCTTGATGAATTTGGCGGTGATATTCTTGTTTGGCTGATCAACCGCTTGCGACTGCGCCTTTTGAGCAAACGTTAGCGCTTTTTTATAATCGCCAACAGCCGAATAGCCCCGCGCCATACCTGCGTTAGTTAAAAACTCATCAGGATGCTTGTCATAATTCACCTTAAATACTTCAAGGGCTTCCTTACCTTTTTTTGCACGGGTTAAGGTCCTGGCGTAAAAATACAGTTCGTTCTCATCGCCATAAGGCAAAGCTTTTTTCATCACTTCTGCCGCTTCTGAACTACGGCCAAGGCTGTCAAGTACGGTTGCTTTGGCGCTCCATGCCGGGAAACTCTGGCTTCCGCCAAAATCCGGTCCGATGGCTGTGTTTGCCCATGTTAATGCCTCTTCCAGGTTGGTCTTATTTTTGGCACAATACGTAGCAGCCTCGGCCCAGCTTTCCCAGGTAAATCCTTTCTCACTCCTCAGCTCCCTCCTGTATGATGCAAGTTGGGTATTTATAACATCAACGTCTATTTTAAACGGTATTACCAGTTTCTCCCATTGTAATTGCACCGTCGCGCTTCCGGGTGTTTGGTCGCCAAACTCGTATTTTAACCATTCCACACTTTTATCCGCAGGAACCGGTTTTACCTTTACCCTCAGGGCATCCTCGGCAGGGCTATAAAAAAAGCTCCCCCATGAGGTCGAGTTTTTCGAGAAGATCAGGGTACATTCCCCTGGATCATAAGCGACAAAGAACCCGTATTTTCCGGCGGGCAGTGGCTGTCCCTCAATCTTCACATCGGTTGAAAATTCAATGGTTGTATTTTCATTGGCGCCGGCTCGCCACGGAGCTGCCTTCGAGGTGCCGAAACCCTGGTCGACATATCCCGGGGGAACCAGTTCTCCCCAAATATGGCCGTCTCTTTTGTTTACGTGCGGGCGGCTATACTTAATAGTTACGTCAGTAATGCCAATCTGCTCGGTAACAGATGCTCTTTTATTTCCGCCGCTTGGCAGTGAGGTTAGCTGCGCGCTAACAAGGTTAATAAAGCCGAATTGAAGACATGCCATGATGATAAAGGCATTTACAAGTTTTTTCATATCAAAGGTTTTTATTTTTTATGTACGGTTGAACAGAATTTTTAATAAAGCTTGATTTTATTGCATAATCGGGCAAATCATTTAAACCTTATGGTGTTTATTTTAAATGATTTACCCAATAATATCAACAGACCGTATTTACTTTATACCATCATTTGTTGAATAAAAAAGCCTGATTATTGAAAACAGGCTGTCAAAATCAAAAAGCTTTGTAAATTTAAAAATGAAATTTATGAAGTGGCAGGCAAGCATTGTACAATTACAATACTTGATTTGGATAGCGGTTCTCTTTATTATCTTTTTCACCTATTTGCCCGAGGACGGCGTTTACCAGGCGGGCACCTTTGCGCTTATCAATGTTGCTTTTTATATCATACTAATTTATGGCAATATAAATTTCCTGTTCCCACGTTTTTACGAGAAAGGGCATAAGGCACAGTATGTTTTTTATGTGGTGATATTCCTTATAGGCGGTGGTATGTTACGGGGATATTTGATCATGTACCTGGATATTCATTTTTTTTCACTGAAGCCCACGCCGATGACAATCCACATGTTCATCTACTTTATTGTTGCCGGTTTCTTAACTTTCCTATTGAGTTTTATCTTCCGCATCGCTATTGCTTATTTCGCACTTAAGCAGCAATCGGAAAAAATATTGGTGCAAAAAAGCCAGGCCGAATTAAACCTATTAAAATCGCAGGTGCAGCCGCATTTCCTGTTTAATACACTCAACAACATTTATTACGAAGCCTATCGCGAGGCGCCACGAACAGCAAAGCTGATTGAGCGGCTATCAGACATTATGCGCTATTTTGTTGATGAAAGCCCCAAAGAAGAAGTTTCACTGGCTACAGAGGTGCAGTTTTTAGAGAATTATATCGCCCTCGAAAAGATCCGCATCCGGCACGAAATTGAACTAAATTTCATTAAGGATTGCAACGCCGACCTCCGCATTCCACCAATGCTACTGATGACCTTTGTCGAAAATATTTTTAAGCACGGCATCGATAAATCGAGCAGTAAAAATAAGATTGATTTGTCGTTAACACAAAAGGACGGTTACCTGTTATTTGAAACACGAAACCAGATCCATGAGAAACCGGGGACAACCGAGCCGAACGGCTTTGGCATTGAAAACTTACGCAAGCGCCTTACGCTGTTATATGGCTCAAACTTTGAACTAAAAATAAGCAACCCCGGCAATTATTTTACCGCATTTTTAAAAGTACCGATAGCATGACCCTTAGCTGTATAATTATTGACGATGAGCCTAATGCCGTAAACCTGCTCGAGATCCTGATCTGCCAGAATACCAAATGGCAGCTTTTGGCAAAATGCTATGATGCGCTGGAAGCGATGGCCTTTTTAAAGGAGAACAAGCCTGATTTTATTTTCCTGGATATCAATATGCCACAGCTGAGCGGCATGGAACTCGCAGGCCTGTTATCAAAAGATACAAAAATTGTTTTTACCACCGCCTACTCTGAGTACGCCGCCGAAAGCTACGCCTTCCAAACCATCGATTACCTGCTAAAACCCATAACGCTTAAACGCTTTTTGGAGGCTATGCAAAAGATTGAGGCTTATTTTACAATCCATGTTGCTAATCACAACACGTTACCGTCGGGAGGCAACGAGTACTTCTTTGTAAAATCAGGCAAAGTATTAAGGAAAATATTACTGGAAGAAATCCAATATTTTGAGGGCGAAAAAGAGTATGTACGCCTGGTGACCCCTACCGAGCAATTGCTTATTTACCGCAGGCTGAAGGACATTGAAGAGCAACTGAATCCGCCATTTGTAAGGGTGCATAACTCCTATATCGTTAACACCAAACAGATCATCAAGATCCAGGATAACCACATTTATATCGCCACAAAACAGATTCCCATCAGCGAAAAGTTTAAGGATGGCTTTATGGCGGTGATAAACCAGCGGATCTTTTAACTAAGATCTATAGGACGGGAAGATTAAAGGAATTAAGAGATTAGAAAATCCTAATCCTAAAATCCTTTTATCCTACCGATCTTAGTTTATATTTGCCCCTTATGGCCCACATCTGTTTAATTGAGGATGAACAAAAAGTTGCTGCATTTGTAAGCAAGGGGCTTGAGGAGCAGGGTTATAAAATCGACGTAGCAAATGATGGCGCGTCGGCAAAGGCTCTTTTGGAAAAAAGCAATTTCGACCTTTTGATCCTGGATGTAATGCTGCCAGATATCAACGGTATAGAGCTATGCCGCCAAATACGGTCCATCGATACAAAAACTCCAATTTTAATGCTTACCGCGCTCGACCAGATCCAAAATAAGGTATCGGGCCTAAAAGCGGGCGCCGATGACTACCTGGTAAAACCTTTCCATTTTGTTGAACTGCTGGCGCGCATCGAGGCGCTGTTACGCAGGCAAAAGGCCGTTGAAACTACTGCTCACGTTTTAGTTTTTGACGACCTGCGACTTGATACCTGGAGCAATATTGCGGAAAGGACTGGGCGGCAAATTGCGCTTACCGCTAAGGAATATACTTTGCTGGAACTTTTCATGAATCATCCTAACAAGGTTTTATCGCGCGAATACATTGCTGAGCAGGTTTGGAAAATAGATTTCGATACCGGCACCAACTTTATAGATGTGTACGTAAATTACCTTCGTAAAAAAATTGAAAAAGGCTTTAACAATAAATTGATCCATACCGTAATAGGGATGGGATACATCCTGAAGAGCGAGAAATAAGAAGAATTGCCGTTTATGAAGAACCGCTGCTAATGTGACCCCACGGGGCTTACCTTTTTGCAGACAAGATATATCAAATACCCCTACCCCAATGAAGATTAAGAACCGGCTTTCGCTTTATTTTACCGCAATAAGTGCTATTGTACTGCTCATGGTACAAGTGGTTATATGTATAGCTTTTAACTCGCTCATTCGCTCCAACTTTTACGACCAGTTGATGGACCGAGCCAATGTGGCTGCCAAATTATACCTGGAAGCCGATGAGATCTCGCCCGATTCCCTAAGCCACGTAAAGGAACACTACCTCCAGAGCCTGCACAATGAAGTAATTCGGCTATACGACGAAAAAAATATAGCATCCTTTATAAAAGATAAAAACCAGTTTTGGGCAGGCCCGATAATTGACAATGTGCGAAAAAACAAACAGCTGGAATTTACCGAGGGCAACAGGCAAACTGTGGGCATTTATTATAATGATAACCAGGGCAATTTTGTAATATTGGTTTCAGCAGTTGATGCTTTAGGGGCAAAACGGCTGCAGGACCTGATAAAAACCATGGCGATATTGCTGGTATGTGTTACTGCCGGTCTGTTTTTAATAAGCCGTTGGTTTGCGCAAAAAACCCTGGAGCCGCTCGATAAGGTAATTGGCCAGATGCGCCTGGTGAGGGCCGGGGACCTAAGCCTGCGGGTTGATGAGGGGAACGGCAAGGATGAAATAAGCGCACTGGCACACAATTTTAACCGGCTGCTGGCTCACCTGCAAAACACATTCGAAATGCAGCAAACCTTCGTGGCAAATGCTTCGCATGAATTGCGCACGCCGATAACAACAATAATAGGCGAAATTGAACTGGCGCTAAACAAACTGCACACCCATACCGAATACCAGGAATCGTTCAGGTCGGTATTAGCAGATGCAGAACGCCTTAACGAAACCATTAACAGCCTGCTTGAACTGGCAAACGCCGATATGGATTATACCCAACCCGCTTATAAACCGGTTGCGGTTGATGAGTTAATTTGGGAGCTTAATGACTACTGGAACGAAAAGGCAGGCAAGGGCCTTTTTAGTGTTAATATTATACAACTGCCCGAAGAGCAAGAAAAGCTGCAACTGCTGGCCAATAAATCGTTACTAACTATTGCCCTTAATAATATAATTGGTAATGCGTTTAAGTTTTCAAAAAACAAGCGCGTACAATGCGACCTGTATGCCGATGATGAAAATATCATTATAAAAATAATTGACGAAGGCGTGGGGATCCTTCCCGACGAACTGGAAAAGGTTTTTGAATCGTTTTACCGGGGCACCAATGTAAAAAGCTTCCAGGGCAATGGCGTTGGCCTTTATGTAACCGGCAAAATTGTGCATCTTTTTAACGGAACAATTAAGATTGAATCCGTTCCAAACGATCACACAACTTTTACCATTAAATTCAGCAGGTAAAATTCTAATCCAATTCTAATCTCACTTTAACTTCACTCTAATATAGCTGGTATAAATTTGCACCATCAAATTCTACTATGCTCAAAAGGGTTGTTATTGCTATCATATTTTTAAAAGCGGGGCTATTTATTTCGCCCAATGTATTTGCACAGGGCCTGGCAGGCGATACTGTAAAATTAAATATAAAGCAGGCGGAGGATCTGTTCCTGAAAAATAACCTGCAGCTCATCATCCAGCGTTACAACATCGATAATGCAAATGCGCAGGTTATTACGGCCCGTTTATTTAACAATCCCGATTTCAACTTTTCTAACGGGATCCACACCAACGACGCATCCCAGGGGCCGGCTTATAAGGACCAATCATTTGGCATTTCGCAATTATTTACCACGGCAGGCAAACGGAATAAAAACATCCAACTGGCTAAGATCAGCGTAGAACAAGCTAAATACCAATTCTTCGATCTGCTGCGTACGCTGAAATTCACGCTTCACAACGATTTTTATACCATTTACTTTCAGCAGCAATCGGCCATGGTTTACAACCAGGAGATCAATTCGCTGGCAAAGGCCTTAACCGTTTTTAAGGAGCAATACAAAAAGGGCAATGTTGCCGAAAAGGAAGTATTGCGGATCCAATCGCAGCTGTACACCTTGCAAGCGGAGTATAATAATCTGCAAACCGGGATTGATACAGTAGAGAGCGAATTTAAATTGCTAACCAAATCGCCATTAAACAGCACTATTCAACCGGTAGTTGATTACAAATCCGGTGGAGAAAAAATAGTAGCCGGGGTAGCTTATCAAACATTACTCGATTCAGCCTATGCCAACAGGTACGACCTTAAACTGGCAAAAACCACTATTGATTATAACAACGTAAACCTACAGCTGCAAAAGGCAACCGCCGTTCCTGATGTTTCCCTATCGCTTAACTATGATAAGCTTGGGGGTTACGGCACCAACTTTTTAGGCGCTGGCATCGGGTTTAGCCTGCCATTTTTTAACCGTAACCAGGGTGGCATTAAACAGGCCCGCATAGCGATAGACCAAAGCAAGGCACAATTTCAAAACCAGCAGGACCATGTTGCCAGCGATGTTGCCGTAAATTATAAAAATGCCTTAAGGCTTGAGAATTTGTACAACAGCTTCGACCCGGCCTTTAAAAGCGATTTTACGCACCTGATACAGGAAGTTCTTAAGAATTACGAGAAAAGGAACATCAGCCTTTTAGAGTTCCTTGACTTTTACGATTCATACAAAACCAATACCCTGCAATTAAATGCGCTACAGCTTAACCGGGTAACCTCGATGGAGCAGCTGAATTATGTTACCGGGACGCCTTTTTTTAATCAATGATTGCTTTAACAAACATGTATACTAAATATAAACTACTCACTTTTTCCATAACGCTTGCAGTGGCTGCAATTGCCCTGCAAAGCTGCCATCATGCCGACGAGAGTTCTGAAAAGGACACGCGCTTCCAGGTTACCGACAGCCTGTTACACAGCCTTTTGATAGACACTGTACAGGAAGCCGGCGCAGTATCACAAATAACTTTAACGGGGAGCATTGCGCCAGACGAAAACAAGATGGTGAAGATCTTCCCGTTTGTGAGCGGTGTTGCGCAGGACGTAAATGTACAGCTTGGCGACGTGGTACAAAAAGGCCAAACATTGGCCATTTTAAAAAGCGCAGAAATGGCCGGCTTTACCCGTGACTATGTTTCATCCGAAGCTGATATCCGGAACACCAAACGGATATTGGAATCAACTTCCGACTTATACAAAAGCGGGCTTGCATCGCAAAAGGACCTGGAACAGGCACAATCTGATTACGCTAAGGCAGTTGCCGAAGGTAAGCGTGCCGGTGCAGTAATATCTATCAACAAAAGCAATGCGAACGGGTATGAGGTTAAAACGCCATTATCGGGCTATGTGGTTGAAAAGAATCTGACCAGCAATACCCAGGTACGCGCGGACAACAGTCAAAACCTGTTTACCATAGCCGACCTTTCAACCGTATATGTGCTGGTAAATGTGTATGAGTCTGATATCTCGAAGATCCAAACCGGCGATCCGGTGTCCATCACAACACTCTCCTACCCGGATAAAACATTTGCAGGAAAGATAGACAAGATTGACAACATGCTCGACCCTGATAACAGGGTGATGCATGCCCGCATAAAAATTCAAAACCCGGGCAATTTGCTAAAGCCGGGCATGTTTGCCAATGTGCTGATTAAGGCGAAATCGGGCGAAAGCCTGCCTGAGGTAAGCTCAAAGGCATTGGTTTTTGATAACGATAAAAATTATGTAATTGTGGTTGATGGCAAGGCAAAGGTTCATATCCAGCCGGTTGAAATTGCAAAGACAGTTGAAGACAGGGCCTACATCAGCAAAGGTTTAAAACCCGGCGACAAAGTGATTGCATCGCGGCAAGTGTATTTGTATGAATCGTTGAAGGAGTGAGTATTAGAGGTTAGTTAATTAGAGATTAGAGATCAGTTAAAAACGGATAGCGGGTAAAATCCGAAATCGAACATCCGAAATCTGAAATAAAAACAATGAATAAGTTCATAAAAAATATTCTTTCGTTCGCGCTCCGTAACAGGTTCTTCATATTTTTTGTGACGGCGCTGTTGGCTGTTGCTGGCTATATCAGCTTTAAAACCATCAGTATTGATGCGTTTCCTGATGTTACCAATACGTCCGTTACTATAATTACCCAATGGCCCGGCAGGAGCGCCGAGGAAGTGGAGAAATTTGTTACCCGCCCCATCGAGATCGCCATGAACCCGGCTGAGAAGAAGACCAGTATCAGGTCGTCGTCGTTGTTTGGGCTATCGGTGGTGAAGGTTACTTTTGACGATGAGGTAGATTATAACGAGGCCCGCCTGCAGATCAATAACCATATTGGTGACGCCAGCCTGCCAGACAATGTTAATCCATCCATTGAGCCGCCTTACGGGCCTACAGGGGAGATCTACCGCTTTACGTTAACCAGTAACAAAAGATCAGTAAAAGAATTAAAAACTATCCAGGACTGGGTTGTTGAGCGCGAAATAAGGGCAGTACCCGGCGTGGCTGATGTAAACAGTTTTGGCGGCGAGGTAAAAACTTACCAGATCACCATCAATCCCGAAAAAGCAGTTCAATACAATGTTACTCCGCTGCAGTTATTTGAGGCGGTATCGAAAAGCAACGTAAACGTAGGTGGGGATGTCATTGACCAAAATGGCCAGGCTTACGTTGTACGCGGTATTGGCTTGCTGAATAATATCAACGAAATAAAGAACATCGTTATAAATAATATTAAGGGAACCCCGATATATGTAAAAACGATAGCAGAGGTTACCGAATCGTCGTTGCCAAGGTTGGGACAGGTTGGCCGGGATAAGGACCCGGATGTTGTTGAAGGCATCGTGGTAATGCGCAAAGGCGGAAACCCAAGCGAAGTTATTAAGAACCTGAAAGCGAAGATCAATGCCCTTAATACAAAGATATTGCCCGATGATGTTAAAATAAACACGTTTTATGATCGCGAAACACTGGTAAACTTTGCCACCGATACCGTTCTGCACAACATGGCCGAAGGGATCATCATGGTGACTGTTATCGTGTTCCTGTTCATGGCCGACTGGCGCACAACACTTATCGTATCACTCATTATTCCTCTCGCATTATTATTTGCCTTTATCTGCCTGAAATTAAAGGGAATGTCGGCCAACCTGTTATCAATGGGTGCCATCGACTTCGGGATAATTATTGACGGGGCGGTGGTAATGGTTGAGGGCATCTTCGTGGTGCTCGATCATAAAGCCAAAGAGGTAGGCATGGCCAACTACAACAAGATGAGCAAATTGGGCCTTATCAAAAGGGCTTGTTTGGTTAACGGGAAGGGCATCTTCTTTGCAAAGCTAATTATCATTACCGGCTTGCTGCCCATCTTCAGCTTTCAAAAGGTTGAAGGTAAAATGTTCTCGCCACTGGCCTGGACATTGGGCTTCGCCTTGTTGGGAGCTGTTATTCTTACGTTCACTTTTGTACCCGCTTTAGCCAGCGTTTTGCTAAAGAAGGATGTTAAGGAAAAGCACAACGTCTTTGTAGAGGCTATCACTAATGGAGCCATGCGTTTTTATTCGTTTTGCTTTAAAGGAAGGCAATTAGTTTTCTTTATTGCTATAGGTGCGTTGGTTGTGAGCCTGGGTTGTTTTAAGCTATTAGGTACCGAGTTTTTACCCGAGCTGAACGAGGGCGCCATTTATGTACGTGCTACCGGCCCTTTAAGCATCTCACTGAAGGAATCTGTTAAGATGGCCAACGAGATGCGTAACATCTTCCTGAGCTTTGATGAGGTGAAACAGGTAATGTCGCAAACCGGCAGACCAAATGATGGTACCGATGCCACCGGTTTTTATAATATTGAGTTCCATGTAGACATATATCCTGAAGCTCAATGGAAACGGAAGGAAACCAAGGAAGAGCTTATCCAGCGGATGCAGGAAAAGCTGAAATTTTATCCCGGTGTCGACATTAACTTCTCGCAGCCCATCTCGGATAACGTAGAGGAAGCTGTATCAGGTGTGAAAGGATCTATCGTAGTAAAAATGTTCGGTAACGACTATAAGTACATCGAACAGGAAGAAGTGAAGATCAACGCCATTCTTAAAGGTGTAAACGGCATCCAGGATCTGGGCATCCTGCATAATGTTGGCCAGCCGGAGCTGCAGATCGACCTTAACCAGGAGGAAATGGCGCAATACGGCGTAACAGCCGCCGATGCCAACGCTGTAATTGAAATGGCAATAGGCGGCAAGGCAGTAACGCAGATCTATGAGGGAGAGAAGAAGTTTGATCTCCGAATCCGGTACCCTGAGGATTTTAGAAATAACGAACTAGCCATAGGCGATTTACGTGTACCAAGTTTGAGCGGAAATACAGTTCCACTGCGTGAGATTGCGAATATTAAAAAGATTACCGGCATCAGTATGATCTACCGCGACGATCATGAGCGTTACGGTGCCATCAAATTCTCCATTCGTGGCCGCGATATGGGCAGCACGGTTAAGGAAGCCCAGGATAAGGTTGAATCGCAAATTAAATTGCCAAAAGGGTATTCATTGCAATGGGCCGGTGATTTTGAAAACCAGCAACGTGCAACAAAACGCTTAAGCGAGGTTGTGCCAATCAGCTTGCTGATCATCTTCTTTATTTTATTCATCCTGTTCGGAAACTTCACCGATTCACTACTGGTACTGAATAACGTTCCTTTCGCCATAATGGGCGGCATCTTATCGCTATTGATCACGGGCGTAAACTTTAATATTTCTGCCGGTATCGGCTTTATTGCCCTGTTCGGTATTTGCGTGCAAAACGGTGTGATATTGATCTCCAAATTCAAAAGCAACATTACCGAGCTTAAACATCATACCACGTGGACATCGTTTGCGGTATCCATAAAGGCCGGCGTTGCCGACAGGCTGCGCCCGGTAGTGATGACGGCAATGATGGCTGCAATAGGCTTATTGCCTGCAGCAATGTCTCATGGGATAGGCTCTGAGGCATCTAAACCG
The DNA here is from genome assembly GCF_024721155.1 of Mucilaginibacter phenanthrenivorans. Lineage (GTDB taxonomy): Bacteria > Bacteroidota > Bacteroidia > Sphingobacteriales > Sphingobacteriaceae > Mucilaginibacter > Mucilaginibacter phenanthrenivorans. Next base: position 68,931 of record NZ_JAHVAP010000006.1, read on the forward strand.
TTAGCCATTGTGGTTATCGGCGGGTTAATTACCAATACCGTGTTTAACCTGTTTGTTTTCCCTATCGTGTTCTTCTGGACGTACCGCAAAAGAGTTGAAAGCGGTGTAGTGATCAGGAGCAAATAAATTGAATTAATACCCCTACTTATATTGATTGCGTTAAAGGAGTGCAGCGAAGGCTGCACTCCCAATGGCGCGAACTAGCGTTAGTAAGATCCCCTGCTTAACATAATGCAGTTAATCTCTAATCTCTAATCACTCCGCACGCAGGCTATCCACCGGGTTCGCCATGGCTGCTTTGATGGTTTTAAAGGCTATTGTTGAAAAGCAAATGATCAATCCTGCTGATAGGGATACCGCAAACATCCACCAACTGATATGGATGCGGTAAGGAAAACCGCTTAACCAGTTGCTCATAAAATACCAGGACAGGGGCCATGCAATCAGGTTGGCTATGATAACCAGCTTTAAATATTGCCTGCTAAATAACAATACAATTCCGCTAACATTGGCGCCAATTACTTTACGGATGCCTATTTCCCTTGCCTTTTGTGCTACGGAGTAAGTGATCAACCCTAGTAAACCAAGACACGAAATAAAGATGGCAACGGTAGTAAACACGCCGATCATTTGCTGCATCCGCTTATCCTGTAAATAATCGGCCTGGAAAATATCATTTAAGAAACTGTAATTAAAGGGCGTATCCGGGTTTAGTTTTTTCCATTGATCGGTGGCACATTGTACCGCCGCCGGGATATGACGTCCGTCCACCTTGGCGATAATATTACCACATCTTAACGGATTTACATTCATAATGGCACAAGGGCCAATGGTTGCATGCAGCGAAAAGTAATGGTAATCTTTAGCTACGCCCACAATCTTGTAGGTATAAACAACTCCATTGTGCAGGTGCGATACGAATTTGCCGGGCGCGGTGTTCGGATCAAATCCCAATGCCCTGGCGGCTTCCTCATTTAAGATTACCTCCTTGCCAAAATCATGCACTTCAGAATCCTCCAGCATGTTGGTATTGGTAAATACCTCAGGACTAAAATTGCTGCCTGAAACTAATTGCAAACCAAGCGTTTTTACATAATTCTCATCAGCAAAATCAAAGAATACTATTTGCTTATCGTTTATGGTTTTGTTTGCCGGGTATAAATTCATATCACCCGATACCAATGGCGCAGCTGCAACAGTAACCGACTTAAAGTTCCTGTTATTGGCAAGATCTCTCGCCAACAATGCACTGTTCTTCTGGGCTTGTTCGCTGTTAAGATTCAGCACCAGTTGCTGATCCATATCTACCCCGGTTTTTGCGTTGATCATAAAATGCAGTTGATTCCAGATCACGATGGTAGCAAATACCAGGCAGGTTGAAATGATGAATTGGGAAACGATAAGCACCTTGCGTACGCCAAACATTCCCGATGAATCACTCACCTTGCCCTTCAGCACCTTAACCGGTTTAAATGCCGACAGGTAGAACGCAGGATATAAGCCGGCTGCAAGTCCTGTTATTACAGCGACTAAGGTCATCCACAAAATTAAAGTAGCGTTCTCCTTAGCAAAGAAGGACAACGACTGCCCGGTAAAGCTGTTAAATACCGGCAATAAAATAAATGCCAGCCCGATGGAAATAAACAACGCAGAAATACTAATGGTTAAGGTTTCTATCAAAAACTGGTACCGGATGGAGGTTTTCCCGGCACCCATCACCCGGCGTACACCAACTTCGCGGGCGCGGCTTATGGCCTGGGCCGTGGTTAAGTTCATATAGTTGATGCAGCCAAGCAGCAGTACTACCAAAGCTATAGAACCCAGCAGGTAAAGGTATTTGATGTTGCCTTGCTTATAGGCAAGGTAATCCTGGAACTCAGACGAGTTTAAATGGATGTCAGTCAATGCCTGCAGGGAATTGGTTATATGATCGCTGTGCGCTTTCATTTCGGCACCGGCATGCCGTATCAAATATGCGTTCAGCTTTTTGGTTAACCTTTCCGGATCGGTGCCGTGCTTTACTTTAATGTAAGTATAAAAATTATCGTTTACCACCCAACTGTTATTGTTGGCCATTTGCTCCCTGATGCGGTCGCTGTTGTTTGAGGCGTAAAAATCAGCCTGGATGTGGTTTAAGAAATCCTCTTTAAAAACCCCTGTGATGGTATAAACACCGCCACCTGCCTTTAAGGCCCTGCCGACCGGGTAAGCGTCTTTAAAAAGTTTTTTAGCCAGCGATTGCGAAAGCACAATGGTATTCGGTGCAGCAAACGCCGTTTTGCGGTCGCCCTGTAAAAAATGGAAGCTCAGCACATCAAAAAACTGCGGATCAACCCAGTAACCTGAATCTTCCATATATGGTGTAGCATTTTCAACACCTTGCACCTGTACCAGCGTGCTGCCGTTTGTAGGATCGAGCCGCGTCACCTGGTCAATTTCGGGGATCTCACTTTTGAGGTATTTAGCATAAGGCAAGCCAACAGTTGGTGCTTTACTGTCACCTTTAAATGTGGAAACTATCCGGTAAATGTCGTCATGGTTATCAAAACCCTTGTCAAAGCTAAGTTCATGCTGCCAGAACAAAAAGACCAGGGCACAACATGCCAAGCCAGCCGAGAGGCTTAAAACATTTATAGCAGTAGTGGTTTTACGTTTCCAAAGATTACGCAGAGCGAGTTTTAAGTAGCTTTTGAACATACGCTGTTAAGGTTATACTCAAAAATAACACGAACAAAGTAAAGGGTTGTTAAACAGGTGATTTATTTAACAAAATTTAACGCGGAGATCAGACTTACGAAGTTTTAAAAACTTCGTAAGTCTTGGGAGATATTAATACCTCCACGATTTCAAATCAACACCCTTTGGCGATCTTGTCTTCACTTCCTCCGCCCACTTTTTAATAAACATTTGGTGGTAGCGCAAGCGACTGATGTAATTGGGTTGGCTATGATCACCGTTCCAGCAATGTTCGGCGCGATCACCGTAATCAATAATGCAACTGCAGTTAGGGTTGTCCAGCTTTTTCAACATGTCTTCGGCAGTATAAACGGCATCGTTTAAGTAGTAAGTATCCATGTCGCCTACATAAATATGGATCTTCCCCTTCAAACTACTGCCGATCTTTGGCCAGTCACGTTTGATGATATGGGTAAGATCGAAGTTATCGCGCCAGTAATGAGCCACCGAAGTATCAATTGCGCCGGTATATTTATCAAAAATGCGTTTGGGATAGCCATCTGCATCCATCGGCGAAAACACTGCCTCCCAAATATCAAATTGCTCACCACTTCGGGTGCGGCTTCCTTCAGCCAGTTCATGCTGGTTCATTTCTTTAATGGTAGCTAACACATGCCCAAGGTAATTGCGCTCTCCGGGGCGCGGCGTTTTCTTGAAGTCGCTTTCAGGGTAATAAGCATTCTTGTCGTTATAAATGTCGATGGTTGTGTAATGATGAAAATCCACCGGGTCGGGACAAGCCGCGTAGCTGCCATTATATTCATTTGGATAAAATACCTGCACCGCCAGTGAGATCCATCCGCCTGTTGAACCGCCATAAACGAAACGCGCCCAGCCTTTACCAATGCCACGATATTCCTTTTCAATCGCCGGGATCAGTTCATAAGTTATGGCGTCGCCATAAGGGCCAAGGTTAGCGGAGTTTACCGCGTAAGAATCATCATAGTAAGGATTAGCATGATTAAGCTCCACCGCAATTACCCGTGGAAAACCAGGGCCTGTCCATTGCTTATAAAAATCATAAGCTTCCTGTGCTACTATTCTGTTATAGCCGGTGATATGAAAACGTTCGGAAGTATCAGGCTTCATGGCCGCAGTGTCGGGTTTGGTCGTGCTAAAGCCCCCAAAATCAGGACTAAAATGATTCTCAAAGATCGCCAATGGGTATTTAACATTCTTATGCTCTTCAAAACCTGCAGGCAGCAGTATGTTAGCGCTCAGGAACATCGGGCGTCCCCAAAATTCGGTCAGTAGCTTGCTTTGGATGCGGATATGTTTGATGTATTTGGTATCCTCCGGTTGTTTTATCTCCGGGATGATCTTTGTAATGGTTAGAGGAATCTCGTTGGTAGCAGTTGGATCAAAATGAATTTTCACAGGTGCTGAATAGATATTCCCGGGTGCAATGTTCCAGTGCTGGCCTTCGCCCCTGTCCATTGGCAGTTTCACGGTTTGCCCCGTTTTTAAATGGAAGGTTTCGTATTTATGCATTAATACCTGCACGTAGTAATCTCCGGCGGGCACGTCTTTTAGCCGTTCAACAGGATAGCCTATTGCCTGCACATCCACCAGTTGTGTTGTACCAGGCTTCCACCCCTCTACGTCAACGCCAAATATCAGTTGGGTAGCTGCTCCGTCGCTGATTTGAAAACGTGGCTCGGCGTTGTTGTTTTTTGAAAGCAGCAGTAATAGGCGGCCATCCAAAACCTGCTCTTTGAGCGAAGGATCGATTGTAATGCGAAAAGTTTGTGCTGACGCGGATAGGGAACAAATAAGTAATAGAAAAATTAGCCTCTTCATAAACCGGGAGATTTAAGAAACTAATATAGGAAATAGTTGACTGGGTTAGATTAGGTTGATTAAGTTGGATGGGGTTTGCTGTGTTTAACTTAATTAACCACTCTCTTAATCAACTTAGCAAGCACGGTTAATTGGGTTAGATTAGGTTGATTAAGTTGGATTGAGTTGGGTGCGTTTAACTTACTCAACCACTCTCCTAATCAACTTAATCAACCTTTTAACTACGTGCTTATGCTGTTGCTACCAACCTGCTCAAACTGCGGTACACATAATTGCTAAAAATATGCCTGCGTGCAAACCTGCCGGGAGAATCGGCATTGATGAATTTCCTGTAAACTTCCTTAGGTACATCAAAATATTCGTATGAGTTGCCGTCTAAAAAATGAACGGTCAAAACCTGCGACTTATATTCAAAATCAGCAATGTTTGATGTGGTGGTGGTAATGGTATATTCGCCAAACGACTGGTTACGTGTTTCGGGCGCAATGCTTACCAAAAAATGGTAAGCCTCAATTATGGTTTTGCTTTTTTCTTCTGCCTCTAACTTGGCTTCTGCGCTATCCTGGAATTTATCCGGGTGCCAGGTTTTCATCAGGCTGCGGTAAATGGTCTTTAACTCCTGTAGTTCAGCCGCTTCACCTACATTTAACAGCTTCCTGTAATCAACAATTTTTTTCATAATGTGCTAAATATGCTTATCGTCGTTGATTAAAAAGCTATGTATTAGCAACTTGCTCAAGAAAATAATTTTGCAAAGGTACGCTTTATTAGGGAGAAAAATTGAGGATGTATATTAATGAATTGTAAATATTTAAATATCAGGCGATTGCAGAGAATGATTAAACTTACGAAGTTTTAGAACCTTCGTAAGTTTCCCGATGGATCTATTTACGACACCGTTATCTCACCCCTGATATCTGTTTCCAAATATTGTTTCACATCCTGCGGATTTTCAAACTGGCCCAGCAAATACATCATTTTAGTAACAGCCGACTCGTATGTCATATCGTAACCGTTAGCAATGCCTACATCCTTGAGGTGCTTGCTGGTTTCGTAACGGCCAAGTTCAACCGTACCTACTTTACATTGCGATATATCCAGGATCACCTTGCCGCTGTCGATAGCATTTTTGAGCAGGTCGACAAACCATTGATCGGTAGTGGTATTGCCGGCGCCAAATGTTTCCATTACAATGCCTCTTACATCAGCAGTAAGGATGGTTTCCACAACCTTCGGGCTAATGCCTGGATACAGCTTTAACACAGCTACATCGCTTACCAGGTTTTTATGAACTTTAAGCCCTTCGCCTTCACGCGGATGCCTGATGTCGTTTGCGCTGAACCGCAGGTGCACGCCCGACTCCGCCAGGATCGGGTAGTTTGGCGAACGGAAAGCTTCGAATTTAGATGAGTTATATTTAAACGAGCGGTTCCCCCTGAATAATTTGTAATCAAAGTAGATACAAACCTCGGGCACACGGGCACGGTCGTGCTTTTTAGCTTTTGCAATTTCAATGGCCGTCATCAAATTTTCCTTTGCATCGGTGCGGATGGCACTTATTGGCAGCTGCGAGCCTGTGAATATTACAGGTTTACCCAGGTCCTCCAGCATAAAGCTAAGCACAGAGGCCGAAAATGCCATGGTATCTGACCCATGAAGGATCACGAAGCCGTCTACATCATCATAATTTGATTCAATAAGACTGGCCAGCTCGCTCCAGATGGCCGGGTTCATGTTCGATGAATCGATGATCTGCTCAAACGAGTGTACCTTAATTTTGCAATTAAGCTTTTCAAGCTCGGGCACATTATCCATTATCTGCTCAAAGTTGATCGGTTTAAGCACCTTTGTCTGCGGGTCGTTCATCATACCGATTGTCCCCCCGGTGTAAATGATCAAGATCTGGCTCATGTATATTAGGTTGTGTTAAAAATAAAGCTATCTAAAAACAATTAAATCCCAAACACCTTTTTCGAGTTTTCCGTGGTGATAGCGGCCACGGTTTCGAGGTCTGTTTGCTGCATTTCGGCAACCTTTTGCGCAATATAAATTAAATAAGAGCTTTCGTTAGGTTTGCCACGATACGGAACGGGTGTAAGGTACGGAGAATCTGTTTCTAAAACTATATTATCCAGGCTGATTTGTGCCACCACCTTATCAAGCCCCGCATTCTTATAGGTAACCACCCCGCCAATACCCAGGTAAAAGCCGATATCTATTAATTTATTGGCTTGTTCAAGAGTGCCGCCGAAGCAATGGAAAATGCCGCGCAGGTCATTGTCCTGTTCCTGCAGCAGTACTTCATATACCTCGTCGAAGGCATCGCGGCAGTGGATATCTATGGGCAGCTTTAATGCCTTAGCCCAGCCAATCTGCTTCTTAAATGCCTGGATTTGTTCTGTTAAATGGGTTTTATCCCAATACAGATCGATCCCTATTTCACCGATAGCATATATTTTATGCTGATGAAGGGCTTGTTCAATGGCTTCCAACTCTTCCTCCCACGTTTCCTTTACCGAACATGGATGTAAACCCATCATTGGGTAACACATATCCGGATAAGATGCCTGCAGCCCGAAAACCATAGGGATTGACGAGGCATCAACATTAGGTAAAAACAGGCGGTTAATTGAATTGTCTTTACAACGCTGTATCAACAGGGCTCTCTTAACCTCATCTGTTTCATAATACAAATGGGTATGCGTGTCGGTAAGTACCATGGCGCAAAAATAAGAAAGCCTCCCGATGTATCAGGAGGCTTTCATTTAATTTTTTGTTGTAGTAGCCTTCTTTTTATAAACGTGCTTTTTTGCAGCCGGCTTTTTTGCTGGCGCTGCAGCAACATGTTTTGCATGTACCACTTTTACAAGTTCGATATTAAATACCAAAGTGCTGAAAGGAGGTATTCCATTGTATCCCGGTTCGCCATAAGCAAGCTTTGATGGGATAACGAATATAGCCTTTGAGCCCTCGTTCAATAACTGCATGCCTTCGTCCCAGCCTGCAATAATGCCACCGGCGCCAATAACAAACTGAAGCGGCTCGTAGGTACGGCCGGGTTGCTGTAACCCTGCTGCTTTGGCATCTGCTTCAATATCAGAGTCAAATACCTTATCATCCAGGTTTTTACCTGTGTAATTTACATAAACAGTATCACCCTTAACCGGCTTAGGTTTTGTTGAAGCCTGGGTAATTACATATTTCAGGCCACTTGGTGTAGTCTGCAGGTTCAGCTTATGGTCGGCAATATATTTGGCCGAACCGGTAATTTCAGCCTGCACAAGGTCTGCTTTAAATTCATCTACCGTTTGGGCCTTCAGAATTTTAATGGTGAAATTCAGGTTGCTGCCCTTAGGAAAAAACGGTGGGCGCTGATCTTCATGTCCTTTAAATATTGAATCAGTAGGTAATTTTACCAAAGCACTATCATTTACAGTCAAAAGCGGGAAGATCTCCATCATATCACCAACATTTTGTGAGGGGTGGATTTGAGCGCGCCCCGGCTGGCCGCTTACATAAGTGCTATAAAGAACCGAATCCTTATCTGTTTTTTGGATATATTGAAAGGTAATAATGTCGCCATCCTTAACCCTGGCATTCGTACTATTAGTAAAAACCTTGTATAATGCCCCTTTAGGCGTATGCTGCATATCGGTTTGCGCACTGGCCCCAATCGCTATCATCAGCGTCAAAATCGATAGAATATATTTCATCATAAATAAAAAAAGCCTTCCTGTTGTAACAGGAAGGCGTGTATATAATTAAGAATTATTTTTTAACAGGTGCCTGTACTGTTGGCATTGCTGGTTGCGCAGGCTTTGGCGCGTTAGGGTTTGGGTGAATAATATCAACCACCTCAACATCAAACGCAAGCGGTGTGTAAGCCTGCATCATTTGGTTGCCCTGGTCGCCATAAGCAAGTTTTGACGGGATTACCAATGTAGCCTTTGTACCTTTGTTCAACAACATAAATCCTTCGGTAAATCCCTGGATCATTCCCGGAGCACCCAGCGCAAAACGAATTGGCTTGTAAGGGTTCATTGGGTTAATCTGCATTTTATTTTTGATGGCCTCAGCTTTTACACTAGTCTCAAAAATTTTACCATTCATAAATCTACCGGTATAGTTTACTACTATAGTATCACCAGTCGCGGGAAGTGGACCGCTGCCTTGTTGATTAATTACATAATTTAAGCCCGATGCGGTTGTAGTTACCTTAAGCTTGTTATCATCAATATACTTTTTGATTGAGGCGGGCTCTTTAGCTTTAGCTTCTTCTGAAATATTTTTTATGTAATCCTGGATGCGGCCCTGGAAAACAGGGTCGGTAAGGTTACCTTTTGCAATAACTTTTTCAATCTTTACTACATATACAAGGAATTTACCTTTCAACTCCTTTGGTCTTGGATGACCTTTTGACATTGAATCGATATTCACTTTGATCATAGCGCTGTCGCCTTCACTAAATGTGGAAAACGGAGTCATGATATTACCTTTACCTGTCAGCTTAGGAACGGCCATACGTATTGGCTGTCCTTTTTCATAGGTGCTCTGTAATACTGAATCGGCGTCAGTCTTAACAATAAAGTTAAATGATATAAAATCACCCTCCTTTATGCTGGGCCCTGATTTATCATCAAGGATTTTATATTCCATTCCGCCGTCGCCTTTGGTAAATCCACCATTACAGCTTGCTAAGGCAATTGCAGCAAGCGCTAAAAACACTAGTCTTTTTTTCATTTTTATTGCATTAATAGTTTTTTATACTCAGGTAATATTAATTTAAATTGGTTTACAACTTGTTCAAGGCTATCTGTTGATACCCCGCCGGCAGCATTGCGATGTCCGCCACCCTCGAAATATTTTTTACAGATTTCATTCGCCGGAAATTCCCCTTTCGACCGTAACGACAATTTTACCTTATCGTTCCGTTCAACAATAAAAGCCGCCAGCTTAATTCCTGCAATTGACAGCGCATAATTTACAATGCCTTCGGTATCGCCAGTAATAACATCATATTTTTCCAGGTCGGCCTTCGGCACTGCAATTATAGCAGTATTATATTCATAAAGCACTTCTAATCGTTCAGTAAGGCAAATACCTAAAAAACGTAAACGATTTTCTGACGAGTTTTTGTACATCAGCTCATGAATTTGCCAGTTTACAGCGCCTGCATCAATCAGGTCGGCAATTATCCGGTGAACGCCTGATGTTGTTTTAGGTAACGAGAACGAAGCAGAATCTGTCATGATCCCTGTATACAAACAGGTGGCAACATCCTTATTAATAAACTTCTTGTTGTGAAGTTCTTCGGTGATGAATGTATAGATCAATTGGGCAGTAGCACATGCGTTAATATCCCAATAGCGATAATCATCAAAATCCTGTGGTTCCAGGTGATGGTCTATCATTACTTTAAACGCGCTGCTCGCGCCCACCAGCTCACCCATTTCATTGATGCGGTTTAAGGCATTAAAGTCGAGGCAAAATATAATATCGGCATTAGCAATCAGTTCCGCTGATTGAGTAACATTTTCAGTATAAATGATGACCTCGCCATTACCGGGCAGCCAAAACAAAAATTCAGGATAATCGGTAGGAGTAATAACCTTAACATGATGCCCCTGCTGGATAAGATAATGATACAAACCCAAAGACGAGCCCATAGCATCACCATCAGGCTTATGATGGGTAGTAATTACTATTTTTTGTGGCTGCGCTAAAAGTTTTATAAGCGAGTCTGTATCTAACATCCGTTTTTAAAAAAGAGTTGCAAAGCTAAATAAATAAATCAAATACAAAATCTTAATTTAAAGCAAAACCTTTATGTTTCAATTGTAAAAAGCTACTTTTGCGGGAAAATGGCAATGGTTCATAGCCGATGGTTCATAGTTCATAGCCGGAAGTCGTAATACTTCGTAAGTTATCAAACTACCACAGCTGCCATGAACCATCAACTATGGGCCACGAACTGCTAAAAATACATAAAAGCAAAACACACAGATGAGTAATAAAACATTCACCATGATTAAGCCTGATGCTGTTGCAAACGGGCATATCGGAGCAATTTTAGATCAGATTATTAAGGCGGGCTTTAAAATCAATGCCATGAAATACATCGCATTGACTGAGCAAACCGCCGGAAAATTTTACGAAGTTCACAAGGAACGCCCTTTTTACGGCGAACTGGTACGCTTCATGTCATCAGGACCAATAGTGGCTGCCATTCTTGAAAAGGATAATGCAGTTGAAGATTTCCGTAAATTGATAGGTGCTACAGATCCTTCAAAAGCCGAACCAGGAACCATCCGCCAGCTGTTTGCCGAATCAATTGGTGCAAATGCTGTTCACGGATCAGACTCTGACGAAAACGCCCAAATTGAAGGCAGCTTCTTTTTTTCGGCATTAGAAAAGTTCTAATTTACTAGTTAACAGGATGTTTTATTAATAAAAACATCCTGTTATTTTGTTTTTTGAAAATAAGTCTCTATTTTTATTGAGATTTTGCAGAAGTGTATTCTTGCAGAAGCCCCCTTTAATTGTAAACTGGAACTAAAATTATGAGATTACTGCTTAAATATATATTGTATTTACTACTTATAATCGTTTTGGTTTCGGGCACTATATTACTTTATAGAACCCACCCCGAAGCGCAACTCGCTTTTATTCTTCCGGGATTATTTATCCTTGCGTTCTCAAGAATGAGCGATGATTTAAACTTCAGATCGTTTTTCCCAAGGTGGACTAGAGGAAAATAATTTCCTCAACCAGTATTCCCTTAGCTTCGTCATTTATCTTATCTATTATTTGCGTACGCATCATCATCAACTCGTTTTTTATAACGGACGATTCAACGCGCAGGAACAGTTTTTTATCGTGGATAAATAATTCCTTTGTACGGTTTGCCATGGGTTTACCAACCAACTCGGGCCAATGGGCCACTATTGATGTTTCATCAAACTTCCGTTTGATCTTGTAAACATTAAGCATTTGCTCAATAGCTTCCTTTAATGATTTATCATTTGCCTTACGCATCTATTTCTCCCCCCTTTACTTTAAACAGCGTAATTGCTACACCTATATTATCAAATATACCCCTAACCCGCCCTTCACTAGTATCAGTAATAAATACCTGGCCAAAATCGTGGTTTGATATCATTTGCATTAGTTTGGTAACGCGCTGATCGTCCAGCTTATCAAAAATATCATCAAGCAGCAAAATGGGCTTAAATTTATTCTGCTGATCAAGGAAACTATACTGCGCCAGTTTTAATGCTATCAGGAAGGATTTTTGCTGCCCCTGCGAGCCAAACTTTTTCATCGGCATACCATGAATGGCAAATACCAGGTCGTCCTTATGGATACCGGCATTGGTGCGTTCGAGTACCCTGTCCTTCTCTATGTTTTTCTTCAATAAAGAGGCGAGATTATTTTGCAGTAACTGCGATTCATATACCATTTCCACCTGCTCAGCATCCTCACTTAAAAACCGGTAGTGCTTGTTAAATATTTCGGTAAAGCGCTCCATAAAAAGCTTACGCTTCTCAAAAATGCGATTCCCCGAAAGCGTTAACTGTTCATCGAGTACTTCCATTAATCCGGGGTCGTAACGCCCCGTATCAGCTATTTGCTTTAGCAGTGCATTTCGGTTAGCCAATACCTTATTATATACCAGCAATTCGTCGAGGTACACATTATCGGTTTGTGAGATCACATTATCGATAAACTTACGCCGCTCATCGCTTCCCTCAATAATAATGCTGATATCGTAAGGCGATACCATTACCAAAGGCAGCAGGCCAATATGATCTGCAAGCCGGGTATAATCCTTCTTATTACGCTTAAATTGCTTTTTCTGGTTACGCTTTACCGAGCAGGCTATGTGTTCAATTTTACCATCCCGGTTAAAATTGCCGGTTATTATAAAAAAATCAGTTGCCTGTTTAATCTGCTGACTGTCTATCGGGTTAAAATAGCTTTTACATAACGACAGGTAATAAATAGCATCAAGCAAATTGGTTTTGCCGGCGCCATTATTACCGGTAAAAACATTCACGCCCTCGCTAAAGGTTAACCCTGCTTCTGCATAATTTTTAAAGTTGATGACCGATAACTGCTTTAGATACATAGAACGGGTAAAGTTAGTGATTAGCGATTAGAGATCAGAGATTAGTTTAAAATGCGTTTATTTTCGTATTGCAAGGGCCTAATCTCTAATTAACTAGTCTCTAGCCGTGCCCATAAATATTTAATTTAAAAGGTATTGATAAAAATTTTGAAAACTGTATTTTTGCAAACTTAATTTTAGAGAAGAAATGTCAAAAACCCAGGCGAATACCAAGGTAGTAGTGCAAGAAAAGAATTTTGGGCAAACCGGTAAGTTTGTTCGCGAGAACCAAAAGAGTCTAATATTTATAGTAGGTGCTATAGTAATAATGATTATTGCTTATGTTGCCTATCAAAAATTTTATATAGCCCCGCAGGAAGTTAAAGCTTCCAACCAAATGCATGTTGCACAGGATTACTGGGCTAAAAAAGAGTGGGACAAGGCTATCAAAGGTTATGACAGCTACCCTGGTTTTGAAAAGATCATTTCTGATTACGGCAACACAAAAGCTGCTAATCTTGCCTATTTCTATTTAGGTATTGCTTACTTAAACAAAGGCGAATTTCAAAAAGCTATCGATAATTTAACAAACTATCGCGGAAACGACGGCATGGTTGCAGCAGAAGCGCTTGGCGGTACTGCTGATGCATACGTTGAATTGAAGGACTTCGATAAAGCATCAACCTATTTCAAAAAAGCTGCTGACAAAGCAAACAATAAATTTTTGACTCCGCTGTACCTTAAAAAGCTTGGCTTAGTTTACGAAGCACAGAACAATAACAAGGACGCTGACGATACTTACAAAAAAATAAAAAGCGACTATCCTGAAAGTACCGAAGCACAAAGCATCGACGCATTTATAGCACGTACTGAAGCGAAACTTTAGAATTTCGGAAGTCGGATGTTCGATTTCGGATTTATTTGAATTCGAAATTGAACATCCGGATCGTTCTAACTCCGAAATAGAAAATTCGAAATCCGAAATACAACATGGCTACCAGTCTTAAAAACTTATCTGATTTTTCTGAAACAGAAGTACCATCGGCCGCACCATACCATTTTGGGATAGTTGTTGCCGAGTGGAACCCCAATATTACAAATGCCTTATACCAGGGGGCATTTGACAGCCTGCTGGAACACGGCGCATTAAAAGAAAACATTCATGTATATCCTGTCCCGGGCAGCTTTGAATTAACGTCTGGCGCTGATTTATTATTAAAAAACAGTAAACTGGATGCAGTTATTTGCCTTGGCTGTGTTATACAGGGCGAAACCAGGCATTTCGATTTTATTTGCAATGCTGTAGCTAATGGCTTAAGTAATGTTGCAATAAAATACTCAAAACCAGTTATATTTGGTGTATTAACTACCGACAACCAGCAGCAGGCTGTTGAGCGTGCGGGAGGCAAACATGGAAATAAAGGTGTTGAAGGTGCTGTAACTGCCATAAAAATGGCTTATCTTGCAGAAACATTAAACGGCTAATTTTCGTAAAAGAACTAAGACGAATAAAAACATGAAGAAAGTAATTTACATCGCTCTTATCGCTTTAGTATTAGGCAGCATGGCTTCATGCTCCAACAAACTGTGCCCGGCTTATGGCTCTTACCCTAAAAGCGGGCGCTAACAGTTAAATGTCATTTTTTAATAATTGCCTAAAACCACAACAGGTTTTGTGTTGTTTTGTATTTTAATTGGGCAATAATCCTTATAAATTTTATGAATTGGACATCGCTGGAGTCGGCAGAGCAAATTAATGCTATAAAAGGACAGGAAGGGTATAGTTTAATATTTAAACACAGCACCCGTTGCTCCATCAGTATGATGGTGAAAAAACGCTTCGAATTGGATTGGGATAAACTTCCCAATAACATCCCCCTATATTTTCTCGATCTTATAAAATACCGCGATCTCTCCAACCAGATCGCTTCAGATTTTATCGTTCATCACGAATCCCCTCAAATGCTGGTAATAAAAGACGGCGAATGTGTGCTTGATCTTTCGCATGGCGAGGTTTCTGTTGATGAGGCGATGTCAGTGATTGGGTAGTCCGAAAGATTTTAAAAGCTATAAAGCGTTTATATTTTGAGGAATTTCGAGTTTTTCCATCGATTTCGATCCAACAACTTGAAGCTCTTTTATTTTATCTGTAATTAGTGTAAACTCTTTCTTTCCGACTTTCGGACTTTCCCGACTCTCGGACTTTTTACATACTTTTGTATCATGATTGAATTGCCGGTTGTTCCTGCTGCAAGCCAGGCCCAGCGTAAGCCTGATTGGCTTAGGGTGAAGCTTCCTATCGGAAAAGAATACGCACATGTTCGTGGTTTGGTTGATGAGCATAAGCTGCACACCATTTGCGAAAGCGGTAATTGCCCTAACATGGGCGAATGCTGGGGTGCGGGTACTGCCACCTTTATGATATTAGGCAATATTTGCACACGTTCCTGCTCATTTTGTGCCGTTGCTACCGGGCGCCCATTGGCAGTTGATACCGATGAGCCAAACCGCGTCGCAAATTCAGTGAAGCTGATGCAGGTTAAGCATTGCGTTATTACCTCAGTCGACCGTGATGACCTTAAGGATGGTGGTTCCATAATCTGGGCTGAAACCATAAATGCTATTCGCCGGGAAAGCCCTGACACCACCCTGGAAACTTTATTGCCCGATTTCAGAGGAAACTGGGAAAACCTTGCCCGCGTATTGGAAACCAGGCCCGAAGTTGTTTCACACAACCTGGAAACGGTAAGACGCCTGACAAAGGAAGTACGTATCCAGGCTAAATATGATCGCAGTCTTGACTGTTTAAGGCATGTATCACAGGCAGGACTTCGTACCAAATCAGGCATCATGCTGGGTTTGGGCGAAACAGAAGCTGACGTGTTGGAAGCCATGGACGATTTATTGGAAGCGGGCGTACAGATCCTTACTTTAGGACAGTATTTGCAGCCTACGCGTAATCATCACCCGGTAATAGACTGGATCCATCCGGATCAATTTGACAGATACAAACAATTTGGGTTAGATAAGGGTTTCAGGTATGTAGAAAGCGGACCGCTTGTTCGGTCTTCTTATCATGCAGAGAAACACCTGTTTGAAATTTGATGATACATTTCATATCTTGAACCCGAATTGAGTAAGAAACGAAAAATATCGCTATCGGAAGAGGAATTGGTGCTTGCACTAAGGAATCGTGAAAAAATCGCTATCGAGGCGTTGTACGATATGTATTCGTCATCTTTATATGGCGTTATCTCCCGTATAATAACTGATACGGCCGCCGCCGAAGATGTGCTGCAGGAAACCTTCGTAAAGATCTGGCATTCGTTTTCGAGCTATAGCACCGAAAAAGGCCGTTTGTTCACCTGGATGGTGAATATTGCGCGCAACCTGGCCATAGATAAATTAAGATCGAAGGATTTTAAGAATCAAAATAAAAACCAGGAACTCGAAAATAACGTAACTTTCATAGACGAACAAAGAAACACGGTTTACAAACCTGAGCTATTGGGTATTAAGGAGTTAGTAGAAACACTAAAGCCTGAACAGAAGTCGATTCTTGATCTCGTGTATTTTAAGGGATATACCCACGTGGAGGCCGCCGATGAATTGGGCGTACCGCTTGGCACCATTAAAACACGGCTTAGGATGGCTATACTCCAACTCAGAAAACATTTTAATTGAAGGGGAAAGTGGAAGATATTAAGGCATATATAGAATCGGGCATTTTGGAACTTTATGTTCTTGGGGATATTACCCCGGAAGAAAAGTTGCAAGTGGAGACTATGGCTGCTAATCATCCGGTGATAAAGGCTGAACTGGACGATATTGAGCGCTCGATGGAGCAATATGCTGAACATAATGCAGTTGAGCCTTCAGAACAATTGCGTAGCAGGGTGCTAAACAGCATACTTACAAATTTCGGCGATGACCGTAATTTTGATGCGAAAAACGAACCAGTTGTAAACAACGTTGTTGCGCTGCCAACGCAAAAGCCAAACAATTTTTATAAATACGCATTTGCAGCTTGCCTTGCCTTATTAATAGCAAGCGGCATAGCTTTGATGAATTTATATAATAAACTACAGGAGTCAAATACGCAAATAGCTATTTTGCAATCAAATAACCAACATATTGCCAACAGGGTAAATTTTGTGGAAGGCGAATTAGGTATCCTTCGCGATACTTCCTTTAAGTTCCTCAAGTTAAATGCAACAGCACATGCACCTGCAGGCGCCGCTGTTACTATTGCATGGAGCCCCGCAAAGAAAAAGGTAATGATTGATATGGCAAGCTTAAAAATGCCATTGAATGATAAGGCTCACCAATACCAGCTTTGGGCCATTGTTGCCGGAAAGCCTGTTGATCTTGGTGTTTTTGATGCAAATCCTGATTCTACCGACATGAAAGAGATGAAGGAGATAGCTGCAGTAAAAACGGATGCCTTTGCTGTAACCCTCGAGCCGCGCGGCGGAAGCGTTAACCCTACCATGGATGAGATGATGGTATTGGGTAAGTTTTAGGTTGATTAAGTTAGAATAAGTTGATTAGGTTGATTGAGTTTTAAAAACTTGGTCATCCCCGCAATACGAACTTAGTAAACTTAATCTAACCCATTCCAACTTAATCAACTCCAAAAAAAATTATTTTCTTAAAACAATCTGCAAACCAAGTTGTTGTTCAGCTAATTTTACATCTACCAAAGTCGCTGAATAAATTTTTACTGTTTTTTGTAACTAAACAAATAGTCCAAACGTCTTATAGATATAAAATTTGAATACGGCTTTTGCTATCAATAAAATGATGTCAAAAAAAGTGTTTACAATCGCCCCATTGAGTATTTTGTTCTTTATAAGATCAGTTAATAGTTAAAAAAGGTTGTACGATACTTACAACCTTTTTTTATGCCATTAATTTTGCCATTGTTGCCGGCAAACGCGCGGCCAATTGTGCGGGCATCACCACATTCAACCTGTTTGGCAGGGCCAGCTCGTCGCCAGCTTTACCATGTACATAAGCGCCTATTATACAGGCTTCCTCCGAAGAATATTTTTGAGCCAATAAAGAAGTGATTATCCCGGTAAGTACATCGCCCATGCCACCTGTTGCCATGGCGGCATTGCTGGTGGTATTAAAATACACCTTACCGGTGGGTGTTATTATTATTGTATAGTCATTTTTTAGCAGGATATAAAGCCCGAGTTCCTTAGCCTTAACAAGTCCGGTTTGAATGCGGCTCCACCAATTGGCATGATCGCCAAACAGCCGATCAAACTCCTTCATGTGAGGAGTTAAAATACTATTGGGGGGAATTTCGCTCCAGAGTTCCCCATGCGTTGCAAGCAGGTTAAGCGCATCTGCATCAATTACGATGGGTTTCTCATAGTTTGTTAAAACATCGGCAAACAAAGCCAGCGCATCTTCCTGCTTTCCTAAACCCGGGCCAATTCCTATCGAACTAAATTTATCCCATTCAATAACCGGCACTTCTGCTCCGTTGCGCACCATAGCCATCAGCTCCGGCATGTAGCTGTTCAAAGCCGTCAATCCACTTTTAGGCACGCAGGCTGTAGTTAATCCCGAGCCAGCATAAGCACAGGCAGCAGCGCTTAGCAAGGCCGCTCCCATGGTTTCTTCCTGTCCCGCCACTATAAGGGCATGACCATAAGTACCTTTATTGCTGAACTTATGCCTTGGCTTTAACAATTTACGAATATCCTTTTCCTCGACAGCCTGGTATGGTGAATTTAACGAGCGCACAAATTTTTCATCAATACCTATGTTAACTACCTCCCAGCAATCGATATAAGGCGTCGAATCCGGGAGTAAAAAATTGATCTTGGGCTGTTGAAATGTGATCACCAAATCTGCCTTTATAATAATGGCATCCGGTTGTATTTCTCCCTCGGAGAAAAAGCCTGTCGGCACATCAACGGCTACTATTGTAGTCTTTAAACTGTTTAGATAATTAACCAACCGTTTATAATCGCCTTCAAGTGGCTTGTTCAACCCGCTACCGAGCAGGGCATCAATGATTATTGGGCTACTTTCCGGCGGTAAGCCTTCCCCCGGTTTTATTTCTGTAAGCGAAATTGTGGTTTGCTGCAGCCTGTCAAAATTCGTATTAAAATCATCAGACGCCTTGTCCGAAAAACGGGCAACCTTAACATTTATCGATTTGTATTGATGCTCATTCAGCATCCTGGCAATAGCCAGTCCGTCGCCGCCGTTGTTGCCGGTGCCGCAATAAACGCTGATGGCCTTCTTTTTATCCGGGAAATGATTCACAAACCAGCCGACAAAAGCCTTTGACGCACGTTCCATTAAATCAACAGAACTTATGGGCTCATTGGCTATAGTATAGGCGTCGCCTTCGCGAATTTGGGGAGAAGTTAACAATGGTAACATATAAGCTAAAGTTACGATTGTTTGGTTTTGTTTGGAGAATTAATAATGATATCTGCATTGTAGTATAACAATAGCATTATCATCAATTTTATATACCAGCCTATGTTCGAGATTTATCCGCCGTGACCACCAGCCGGCAAAATTGTGTTTTAGGGGTTCCGGTTTTCCACTCCCCTCAAATGGAATCCGCTCGATTTCTTTTAATAATGAATTGACTTTGTTTAATGTTGCCTTATCAGTGTTTTGCCAGTATAGATAGTCTTCCCAGGCCTGATCAAGAAAAACTATCTTCATTCTTCGATAAGCTTTCTTTCTTTACCTAGCCCATTTTCATAATCCTCAAGGCTTTTTAGCAATCTAGCAGCATTCTTCGGACTTTTAAGCAAATAAAAGGTCTCCTCCATACTTTCATAATCGGACTTTGAAAGTACAACCACGTCTTCCCCATTAGCACTAGTAACAAAAAGAGGAGTGTGATTATTTCTTACCTTATCCAGGTATGACTTTAATTGTTGGCGAAAATTTGTGTAAGTGGTAACCTGCATTACTATCGATTTTCAATAAAGGTATAAAACGAATTTAATATGTACAACTTTCTGTACATGTTATTTCACTCCCATTTCCTTTTTCAGAAATTGCCCGGTAAAGCTTTCCTTAACCTTGCACAAACCTTCAGGTGTACCGCTGAACAGGATCTTGCCGCCACCTGAACCACCTTCTGGACCAAGATCAATCACATGATCCACCACCTTAATTACATCCAGGTTGTGTTCAATTACCAATACCGTGTTGCCTTTATCAACCAATTGTTGCAGTACGCCAAGCAGCACATTAATGTCCTCAAAATGCAATCCCGTTGTCGGCTCATCAAGGATATAAAATGTATTGCCGGTGTCTTTTTTGGAAAGCTCCGAAGCCAGCTTAACACGCTGTGCCTCACCGCCGGACAATGTAGTTGACGACTGCCCCAAAGTAATATAACCCAAGCCCACATCAAACAGTGTTTTTACCTTACGGTAGATGGCAGGAATATGCTCAAAAAATGGCGTAGCATCCTCAATGCTCATGTCCAGCACATCGCTGATTGATTTGCCACGATAACGTACTTCCAGCGTTTCCCGGTTGTACCTTCTGCCGCCGCATTCTTCGCAAGGCACCTGTACATCGGGCAAAAAGTTCATTTCTATAACCTTCAATCCGGCACCCTGGCAGGTTTCGCAACGCCCCCCCTTTACGTTAAACGAAAAACGGCCGGGTTTATATCCCCTGATCCTTGATTCGGGTAGCTGTACGTATAAATTACGGATATCAGAAAACACGCCTGTATAAGTCGCAGGGTTCGAGCGCGGCGTACGGCCGATAGGCGTTTGATCTATCTCGATCACCTTATCTATATGCTCCAGCCCCTCTATTTTTTCGTAAGGAAGCGGGTGCTTTTTAGCCCTAAAAAAATGATGGTTTAAAACTGGGTAAAGTGTTTCAGTAATTAAGCTTGATTTACCGCTGCCGGATACGCCGGTGATGCCTATCAATTTACCCAAAGGGAAATCAACCGACACCTTTTTCAAATTATGACCCGTAGCCTTCTTGAGACTCAATGTTTTTCCATTACCCTCGCGCCTTGTTTCAGGGATGGCAATTTCACGCTCACCGTTTATATAGGATGTGGTAAGCGTATGCGCCTTCATCAATTCTTCAGGTGTGCCTTGTGCAACTATCTGGCCGCCGTGTACACCTGCTGCCGGGCCCATATCGATCACATGGTCGGCATGTAATATCATATCCTTATCGTGTTCAACTACCAATACGGTATTGCCGAGATCACGCAGGTTTTTAAGGGCATTAATTAAACGTTCGTTATCACGCTGGTGCAAACCGATACTTGGCTCATCCAGGATATACATTACGTTCATTAACTGCGACCCAATCTGCGTAGCCAGCCTGATGCGCTGCGCCTCACCGCCTGATAACGTTTTCGCAGTGCGATCAAGCGTTAGGTAGTTCAGGCCAACATCTAACAGGAAAACTATCCTTGCGCGGATCTCCTTCAGGATCTCCTTTGCGATAACGTTCTGACGTTCGGTGAGGCGGTCTTCCAAATTGGCAAACCATTCCTGTAGCGTACGGATGTCCATACAGGCCAGTTCGAAAATATTTTTATCATCAACCTTAAAATGCAGCGATTCCTTTTTCAAACGGGCGCCATCACAGGTGGGGCAGGTTCTGAGCACGCGATAGTTTTCCATATCGTCCATGCCTTCCTCGCTCCTCCGTTCCTGCTGCTCCTCCAGCATTCGGATAATCCCGTCGAACGATACCTGGTAGCTTTGCACGTTCCATTTATTGTACTCAACCGCAACAGTGATCATTTCTGTCGATCCGTTAAGGATGATATCGATATGATCGCGTGAAAGTTTTTCTATAGGGGTTGACAAAGAAAATTCATATTTTTTGGCCAGCGCCTTTAACACCTGGAAGATCCAGGTTTCGCGGTACTCACCAATTGGCGCTAAACCACCATTCAAAATACTTAGCTTAGGATTTGGAATAACCGACGCCTCATCAACCTCAAAAATATACCCTAACCCGTTACATTTTTCGCAGGCGCCGTAGGGCGAGTTAAATGAAAATGTATTTGGCTGTGGCTCATCGTATGAGATACCCGAGATCGGGTCCATCAAATACTTGCTGTAATAGGCTACATTATTATCCTTATCCCCTATCCGGATGATTCCCTTTGCAATTTTTAAGGCCGCTTGTATGGATGTATACAAACGTTTGGTATTGTCTTCACTGATCACCAAACGGTCTACAACAATATCAATATCATGGATCTTATACCTGTCCAGCTGCATTTTTGGTTCCACGTCCGCCATTGCACCATCAATCCAAACTTTGAGGTAGCCCTGCTTGCGGATCTGCTCAAAAAGCTCACGATAATGCCCCTTCCTCGCTTTTACCACAGGCGCAAGGATATTTACCGGTTGCCCGTCAAATTTCTCCGTAATAGTTTTCAGGATCTGGTCTTCAGACATGCGCTCCATCTTCTCGCCGCTCACATATGAGTAAGCCTCTCCTGTACGCGCAAAAAGCAAACGCATAAAATCATAGATCTCGGTTATCGTCCCAACTGTCGACCTTGGGTTTTTGCTGGTAGTTTTTTGTTCGATAGCAATCACCGGGCTAAGGCCCGATACTTTATCTACATCCGGACGCTCCATCCCTCCCATAAACTGACGGGAGTAAGCCGAAAACGTCTCCATGTAACGGCGCTGCCCTTCGGCGTAAATAGTATCAAATGCCAAAGAAGATTTCCCGCTACCGCTCAGGCCGGTAATTACCACCAGCTGGTTGCGCGGAAATGAAACATCGATATTTTTTAAATTATGTACCCTGGCCCCGTATACTTCAACTTCGTTTTGCTCGCCCAGGTCGATGGATGTTTTGTTCATATTTTCAATTGGTGATTTAGTGATTTAGTGAATTAGTGATTGAAAATAACCGAGTCGCTAATCCATTAAATCAACAAAATGAGCTAGCAGACAGACAATTTATTTAAATACAATAAAGGCAAATTCACTAAATCGCTAATTCAATAATTCACTAACTATTTCCCCGCAAATATACGCAAAAAAAGGCCGATCTCCCTCCGGAAGATCGGCCTCAAAGTGCTCCGTAATATAAATTTACCTTAGGCGGATAAAAATCCGCTTGTTAGTTAACTGCCAGCAGTTCAAATGATCCGCTGCTTAAATCTTTTATTGCGTAATAGTCGTAGCCGTACTTTTTCGGCTGTGTGATGATGGCCTTCATAGCAATCAGGTTGTATACATAATTACCGGTTTCACGGTTCAAATGCATCCGGAAATAATTATCCTCGTTCTGCCTATTGATGCTCTTCGCGAGTTTTATCGATCCGTTGTTGTAAGCAGCAGCGGCCAATGTCCAGCTGTTAAACTCAACATATAACTCCTTGATGTACTTACAAGCCGCACCGGTAGATTTGCGAATATTCAGCCGCTCATCAATTCCATGTCCCACTTTAAGTCCATAGGTACGCGCGGTGCCCGGCATAAACTGCCAAAGCCCTCTTGCACCCCTCGGAGATGTACCTTCGCATAAACCTGATTCCACCAGGGGAATGTATTTAAAGTCGTCGGGAATTCCGTAGGCTTTTAGGATCGGCTCAATAATAGGGAATAATTTTTCTGCCTTGCTTTGCAGAATATTCGATTGAACGCATTTAAAACTATGCATCTGAAGCGAACGCTTCAACTTGCGGGTTACACCTGCATCCCTAACCGGTACCGCCTCATTGGCGAAACTGTATTCATTTACAACCTCATTGCTTTTGTAAATAAATGTCGAGATGCGCGGGCTTAATTTTACCGTTTTTGCAACCGGTAAAGGAGCCTTTTCGTTGCGAATATTTGCGGTTGGCACGGCCTTTGTTCCACAAATATTGATCGCTGAAATGATAACCAGCAACACTATTACGGAGCACGTAATTAAGTGTCTCTTAGTCATTTCTTTTTTATCCATAAATTACACATTTGGTAGAATGTGCTGCAAAGGTAACTTATATAAGTCAGATTATCAAATACTTACCTCTGCGGCACGTTTTTAACACCTTGGTTTTCGGTTCAAAAACTTGGTTTAAAACGTTTAAACGGCGATTTTGTTCATTGTAAAAAAATTATAAAAATCACTCAAAAAACCCTAACTTTGACCCTCACGCTGCGAAAGCGCAAACAAAAAAATTATGGCATTTAACAGACCAGGGAACAGTCGCGACGACAAATCCGGCAGATCATCAAACAGGGCTCCAAAGGCCGGTGACAAGCCAAAAAGATCACCCTCAACAAGAGGAAATTCTACAGGTTCCGATCAAACCAAAAGCTCCCGACCATCAAAAAAATATAACAGCGAAGCTCCCGGCGAAAAAAGATCTTTTTCATCGCCCGGAAAAAGTAGCTATGATAAGCCTGCCAGCAGCTTCAGCGGCGGCCCTGGCGAGAAGAAAGCATTCAGCGGAAAAAGCAGGCCATATAGCGGCCGTCCGTCAGATGGTGAATCATCCGGCGAGAAAAAAGCATTCGCTCCTAAAGGCAGGCCATATACCGGCAGAGTAGCCGACAATGATCCAAGACCAGGCAAAAGCTTTGGTGGCGGAGACAAAAAACCATTTACATCGCGCAAATCAACAGGATCATTTGATGCTGACGACAGACCCAAAAGAAACTTCGGTGGTGCAGGAGCAGGTGATAAAAAACCTTTTGCATCCCGTGGAAAATCAACCGGCTCATTTAATGCCGAGGACAAACCTAAAAGAAGCTTTGGCGGCGAAAGAACAACTGATAAAAAATTCAGCGACAGGCCAGCAACAGGCGCAGGTTTTAAAAGACCAGCCAGCGACAGGCCTTACGATGCTGATAAGCCACAGCGTAAATCAAAATACGATAAAATAACTCCGGACCGTGATGCACCCGTAAAAACCTTACGCGGCCGCAAGAACAGCCCGGAACCTAAAGATACCGGCCTCATCAGGCTTAACCGCTACATTTCAAATGCAGGCATCTGCTCCCGCCGTAAGGCTGATGAGCTGATTGCAGCAGGCGTAGTATCTGTAAACGGCACCGTGATCAACGAGCTTGGCCACAAGGTTGATCCATTTAAGGATGAGATCCGCTATAATGGTGAGTTGTTGAAACGCGAAAAAATGGTTTATGTATTGTTAAATAAGCCAAAGGATTATATAACGACTACTGAAGACCCGCAGGAACGCCGTACCGTAATGCACCTGGTTGAAAAAGCCAGCAAGGAACGCATTTATCCCGTTGGTCGTTTAGACAGGAATACAACGGGTTTATTGTTGATGACCAATGACGGCGACCTTGCCGACAAGCTTTCACACCCACGCAACAGCATTGTTAAATTATACCAGGTTGAGCTGAACAAGAGCTTAACGCAAGGCGATATGAACAAGATCGGCTTTGGTTTGGAATTGGAAGATGGGTTAATCAAGCCTGATTCTATCTCCTACGTTGCAGGCGGTTCAAAACGTGAGGTAGGTATCCAGATCCATAGCGGTAAAAACCGTATTGTACGCCGCATATTTGAAAGCTTAGGCTACGAAGTGGTAAAGCTTGACAGGGCTGTATACGCCAACCTTACCAAAAAAGACCTTCCCCGCGGAAGGTGGCGCTTTTTGGAAGAAAAGGAAGTGATCCAGTTGAAGCATCTTATTTAGTTGATTAGAGACTAGTTAATTAGAGATTAGTTCTTGTCTGTAGTATAAAACAACGCCCTTGCAAACATTGCAGGGGCGTTTTTATTTCATATCTAATCGCAGTCAGGCTCTCCAATAAAAAACTAATCTCTAATATTTGGTTGACTAGAGGTTAGTTAATTAGAGATTAGGTTCTGTCCTTTGTAAATAAAAATGGCCCGTGTAGCGCTGTAAGGGTCATTTTATTTAAGGTTTAACCATTGCCAGGCTCTCCAATAAAAAACTAATCTCTAATTAACTAACCTCTTATCACTATATTGCATCCAATTACCAATTCGTCTATACAATGAAAAAATTCCTGGTATTAATTTCACTGCTATTCCCTGCGCTTATTTATGCGCAAAAAAAGAAAACCGGACCAACTTCCTTTGATCTATTGATCGGCACCTATACCAAAGGCAAAAGCAAGGGCATTTACGTGTACCGTTTTTACCCGGAATCAGGCAGAACGGCCTATTTGAACGAGATTGATGACGTGAGCAATCCATCTTATCTTACTGTTGCCAACAACAACAAGTTTGTTTACGCGGTAAATGAAAATGGAAAGAATGGCGAAGTAAGTGCATTTAAATTTGATGCAAAGCAGGGCAAATTGGAGTTTATCAATAAACAATCATCCCTTGGCGCCGATCCTTGCTATATTTCTGTTGATAAGGATCAGAAAAGTGCTTTTGTTGCCAATTACAGCAGCGGCACAATTGCGGTGCTGCCTATAAATAAAGACGGATCATTGGCCGCTTGTGTTCAAACCATACACGATGACGGACATGGTGTAGATAAGGAAAGACAAGAGTCGGCGCACGTACATACTGCCGTGCTTTCGCCTGATGAAAAATATGTGCTCTATACCGACCTTGGTACCGACAAGCTGAATGTTACCCGGTACAAACCGGGTAAGGATAGCCCGCTAACCGGCGTAAAACCTCCCTTCGTAAGTATAAAACCAGGCGATGGCCCAAGGCACCTGGTGTTTTCGAACGACAAAAAACACGTTTACCTGCTTACCGAAATGGGCTCGAATATTCATGTGTTTGACTACGACGGCGGCAAGCTGAAGGAAAAGCAAACGGCTTCCTTTTTACCGGCAGGCTTTACAGGGAAAACTGCAGGGGCAGCTGTCAAGCTTTCACCCGATGGCAAATTCCTATACGCATCAAACCGTTTGGAAACCAATAATATTACAGTATTTGCTATAGACGAGTTAACAGGCGAGCTTACCCAGGTTCAACAGGTGCCAACAATTGGCAAAAACCCGCGCGATTTTGCTATCGACCCAACCGGCAGTTTTTTATTAGTCGCCAACCAGGATAGTGATAGTATTTTTACCTACAGGATAGATAAAACTACAGGAAAATTAACAATGATAGGATTGCATATTGAAATCGGGAACCCTGTTTGTTTGAAATTTACTGCGGCGGAGTAATCCTCGCCTACATGTCATTGCGAGTTGTAAAATCCGCTGGATTGCGAGGAGGAAATGACAAGGGTGGGATGTCATGGTGAGCTTGTCGAACCACGACGCGGGCAAAGGCCTCTGCACCCTGCTTAGCACGCGGATTGGCCACTGCGCACGTCGCACTTCGAGTGCCTCAGTGTGACACCCCACCCCAAGCTGAATATAACTTGTCATGGGTAGGAACGAAGCAATCGCAAACTCTACAGAGCGGTTAGAACGGTGTAGAACTTGTAAGACGTAAATGCAAAGTTCGCGATTGCCGCGCTGTCGCTCGCAATGACAAAATGGGGTTACCTTTCAGCTTTAACCTCCCGCACTCACGCTTTCTCCTTAGCCCGCTCCAATACCTCTACATAATAATTTTCATATATCGGCAGAATGTTGGCCAGGTCGAACACTTTGGCGCGGGCAAGGGCGTTTTCCTTGAACGTTGCCAATCTTTCTTCGTCCTCCAAAATATAGATCGATTTTTCTGCCATGCCCTCAATGTCGCCCGGATCCTTTAAAAACCCGGTTTCGCCGTCAACATTAAGTTCAGGCAAACCGCCGGCGTTTGAACTGATGACCGGCACCTTACAGGCCATAGCCTCCAAAGCTGCCAAACCAAAACTCTCAGATTCAGATGGCATCAGGAACAAGTCGGATACGGAAAGGATCTCTTCCACGGCATCCTGCTTGCCTAAAAAGCGAACATCATTCCAAACACCAAGATCGCGGCACAATTGTTCGCAGTATGAGCGTTCAACACCATCACCTACCATCAACAGTTTCGACGGGATGTGTTTTACGATATTGGCGAAGATCTTTACCACATCGGCAGTGCGTTTTACCTTGCGAAAGTTGGAAGTATGAACGATGATCTTTTCGCCAAAAGGCGCGATTGCCTTCTTAAAATGATCCCGGGTTTTCAGGTTAAACCTTTTCAGGTCGATAAAATTAGGGATTACCTTTATATCATTTTCAATCTCGAAAAACTTATAGGTATCTGACCTTAAATGTTCCGAAACTGCAGTAACGCCGTCGGATTTATTGATGGAGAAGGTAACCACCGGTTTAAATGTACGGTCCTTGCCAACCAGCGTAATATCGGTACCATGCAGTGTGGTAACTACCGGGATATAAATACCGTAGGTCATCAGGATTTGCTTTGCCATAAACGCCGCCGAAGCATGGGGAATGGCGTAATGTACATGCAGGATATCGAGCTTTTCGAACCTAACCACATCAACCAGCCTGCTTGCAAGCGCCAGCTCATAGGGCGGAAAATCAAAAAGCGGGTAATTGGATACGGAAACTTCGTGATAAAAAAGATTTTCGGAGAAAAGATCCAGCCTTGCAGGCTGGTTATAGGTTACAAAATGCACCTGGTGACCGCGATCGGCCAGGGCCTTACCCAATTCGGTGGCAACAACGCCGCTCCCACCAAACGTTGGGTAACAAACTATTCCAATTTTCATTGATGCTGTTTAAGTGATGCTGAACTTGGTGTAAGCCAAAAATACATTTTTAGCCAACCTAATTCACTACTACAAGTTTAACAGCAATTTATGGGAATAGTGTTATGCGGATGTAAAATGATTGATGGGAATTTCGGAATTTTGTCTGAATCAGAATTTACAGAATTTTAAAATTGCAAGATGCTGCATTGCATTCTGTTAATTCACTAATTCTGTAAATTCTGATTCAGACACTACATACCCTTCTGTATCGCCTGGTAAACCACATCCTGGATCCTTGGCCTGATGTTCAGGCTGGATAATTTACTGCCAACATTGGGATGCACCCTGTTTGACAGGAAGATATAAACCAGGTTAGATTTCGGATCAACCCAAACGCATGTGCCGGTAAAACCGGTATGCCCGTAGGTTTGATCGGATGCCAGTTTTGAAGGATAATTATGATCGCGCAAAGGGTCCCACCTGTCGAAACCTAATCCACGGCGACTCACGGCAGATTGTTTAGCCGTAAACAGATCTACAGTTGCGGGTTTAATATACAATGCACCGCCATAGGTCCCGCGGTTCAGCATCATTTGGTAAAGGATCGCCAGGTCATTTGCACTGGCGAATAAACCGGCGTGACCGGCAACACCGCCCATCAATGCCGCGGTAGGATCGTGTACATAACCATCCAGCAAGGCATGGCGGTCTTTTTTATCATCTTCAGTTGGTGGGATCTGCTCCGGCTTAAAGCGATAAAGCGGTAAAAATCCGGCGGTTTGCATCCCTAAAGGCTCATAAAACTCCTGCTGAACAAAAAGGTTTAACGGTGTTGCCGTAAGCGTTTCCTCAATTTGCTGCATAAAGCACATACTCAGGTCGCTGTAAACGTATTGCCCGCGCGTCCTTAATGGCGAGTTCAACATCTCAGTCCACATCACATCCTTGAAATAGTCTTTCCGCAAATAATAATTCTCGTTTACCTTAGTTGGGAACGCGGCTGAAGAATCCGTGGTGTGGTCTGTTGGCCTGATCTTTTCAAATGTTGGGATATCGGGGATCAACCCGGCCTGGTGTTCCAAAACTTCCCGAACCTTAATATCGTTCTTATTGGTTTTGCGCGCCATCGGGAGGTAGTTACCCACGGTTGAGTCGATATTTAATTTACCCTGGTCAACCAGCATCATGGCTTCCATAGTGGTTGCCGAGATCTTGGTCATGGAGGCAATATCAAAAATGTCAGTTATTTTATCGGGGATTGTTTTGCTGTAGGTGTGGTATCCATAAGCTTTATTAAATATCACCTTACCGTCCTTTGCCACCAATACAACGCAACCCGGCGTAGCCTGCTCCATCATGGCTTCGTTAGCAATATTATCAATCCCGGCAAGGTTAGCAGCACTAATACCCGCAGCCTCTGGCACAGTATATTGTAAGCGGGTTTTTGCAGTAATAAAACCCATGCCCGTTCGATATTGAGCCGAAATCTCCTTTTTAATTTTCTGTGTAATGGCAACACCTCCGAATACAGCCTGTGCACTATAAAATGCAGAAACCGGCGAAACCCGTTCGCACCAGATCACGGGCACAGCTGTGTTACTCAGCTTTGCCAGTGATACCCCACTGCCAAACAAAGCCACCACCACATTTTTTACCTTTTGATTAGTATTGATAAAGTCGAGGATAAGCGGGTTATTCAGGTCGCCATCATTAAGCTGGATGATCAGGGTATTATAGAATTTAAGATCAGACGACAGGTCATCCAAACTCTTCGCGCCGGAATAATCACTTCCCTTATAAACAGCAACCTTAGCATACTTATTCAGCAAACTATCAAACCCGGTTGCATAGGTATTGGTAAAATGCACACTGGCAATCCTAAGCTCATCCAGGTTTTGCAATGGCACTAAATACGATGCATCGTTAAGCAGCACGGTTGATTGCTCAGACAGCTTTTCTTCTGCAACATATGATAAGCCAGAAAATGGGGGATTTTGTGCGCAGGCTGAATTAAATAGTATAAATCCTGTTAAAATTATTGAAGGTAGCAAACGCCACTTATTTCTTTGCATAGACCTGTTCTCCGTTTACAATCGTTTTTAAAACCTTAATGTTTGGCAGTACCGATCCCTTTGCCTTCATGATGTCATCATCAAGGATCACAAAATCAGCAAACTTGCCCGGCTCAATGCTGCCTTTTTCCTTTTCCTCAAAATTTGCTTTGGCTGCCCAAATGGTCATGCCCTGCAATGCTTCCTTACGGCTAAGCGCGTTTTCCATTTGGAAACCTTTTTCGGGGAATCCTTTTAAATCCTTGCGTTCAACAGCGGCATAAAACGTATACATTGGGTTGATGTTCTCCACCGGAAAATCGGTACCAAGTGGTATCCAGCCGTTTTGATCAAGCAGGTTTTTATAGGCATAGGCTGTTTTTAAACGCGCCTTACCCAGCCTTGCCCCGGCCCAATACATATCTGATGTGGCATGAGTTGGCTGTACAGATGGCACAATGTTATAGTCGCCAAAGTATTTAACATCCTCTGGCGATACGATCTGCGAATGTTCAATGCGCCAGCGGCGGTCGTTCTTACCTTTCAGCGCAGCCGCATAAATCTTTAACATCACCCGGTTTGCAGAGTCGCCTATGGCGTGGGTACACATCTGGAAGCCGTGGTCGTATATTTTTTTTGCAACTTCTGCAAAATGGGCCTGCTGGCTCAGTAAAAATCCGCGCCAGTCTTTTTTATCATCATATGGCTGCAACAGGCATGCCCCTCTTGAACCGAGCGCGCCATCAGCATAAACCTTAAACGCACGCACATCAAGCGAAGGCGTTTTATAAGCGCCACGTTTAAACAAGTATTCGTAGTTTTCCGGCTGATCAGACAGCATTACATACATCCTCATTTTCAGATCGCCTTTATGCTGCATTTGGGCAATGGTATTCACCATGGTATAAGGCAGGCCACAGTCGTCAACTGTTGTTAAGCCAACCGCGAAGCAGTTTTTCTGTGCATCTAAAAAAGCAGCCCGCGTTATTGTATCCGTCGGCGGCGGGATCTTGCGGGTGATTATGCCCTGCGCATTATCTATCATCAGCCCGGTGAGCTTACCGTTTATAGTTTCGATGGTGCCGCCAATTATGGTTTGGCCCGGTTTAACGCCGGCAATATTCAGTGCCGCCTGGTTAACCATAATGGCATGACCGTCAATTCGGCTAAGTATCACGGGGCGGGCAGGGAAAAGGGAATCCAGCTTGGCCTTGTTTGGGAACTCCTTTACCTTCCATTTATTCTGATCCCAGCCGCGGCCAACAATCCAGCCCTCAGGGTTCTTCCGTGAAAAGGATAATACAGAGTCCACCACTTCCTGCCAGCTCTGCGTTTTTTCGAGAGCGGCTTCCTGCAGACCAAGTCCGTATTCATAAAAATGTGCATGGGCATCGATAAAACCGGGATAAACGGTTTTACCGCCGGCATCTATTACCTGTTTGGCATTATATTTTTCCTGTAAAGAATCGGCGCGACCAACAGCAACGATCTTCCCGGCAACAACAACAAAAGCTTCGGCTGTATCAAATTTACTGTCGACAGTGTACACTAGTGCGTTCTTTACCAGCAGGTCGGCGTTGTATTCCTTTTGTTTGCATGCCATGGTAAACAGCAACAGAACGGGCCATAATCTCTTCATAGGGATACGTTAATTAATAAAAGTTGTAAACTACAAAACTATATACAAATTCAAATACATAAAGTTATGCGGGGAAATAATTAATTTGGGGATTGAATGGAATATCGCGCGTTGAGTGGACTCACCCGGTCGACGCTACGCTGGACCTCCCTCTCTTCGCTTGCGCGGAAAGAGGGAAGAGAAGTATTTATATTTTTTTCTTTACCTCTTTGCCGCTTGCGGCAGAGAGGTCGACGAGCGAAGCAATGTCGGGTGAGTCAACTCTGCGCCTTGCATATACATACATTAATCACGCTGCAACAACAAACTTATGCCATCAAATAATTAATTTAGCGGCGGAATTGATCCGCTACCTGGCGGAGGAGGGAATTTTTAGAAAATGTCAGATATCATACAGCTTTTACCGGATTCAGTTGCCAACCAGATAGCCGCAGGCGAGGTGGTACAAAGGCCGGCATCGGCGGTAAAGGAACTTATAGAGAATTCGATAGACGCGGGGGCCGATAAGATCCAGCTGATAGTAAAGGACGCGGGAAAATCGTTAATTCAAATTATTGATAACGGCTGCGGCATGAGCGTTACCGATGCACGCATGTGCTTTGAGCGCCACGCAACATCCAAGATTCGCAAGGCCGAGGATTTGTTTGCCATCCGCACCATGGGTTTCCGTGGCGAGGCCATGGCATCCATAGCCGCTATTGCCCAGGTAGAGTTAAAAACGCGCCGGCATGAGGATGAACTGGGTACTTGTATTAACATAGAGGGATCAGAAGTGATCAGCCAGGAGGCCTGCTCGGCTAACCCCGGTACTTCCATCTCCATAAAAAACCTGTTTTACAACACGCCCGCCCGCCGTAACTTTTTAAAAAGCAACCCGGTGGAAATGCGGTACATAATAGATGAGCTGCAACGCATTGCTTTGGCACACCCGGATGTATTTTTCACGCTGCACCATAACGGGCAGGAAGTTTACCATCTGCCGGCAACTACGCTAAAGCAGCGCATCATCCATTTGTTCGGCAATAATTATAACGAGCGGCTGGTGCCTGTTGAAGAGGATACGAACGTGGTTAAGCTGCAGGGCTTTGTGGGTAAGCCGGAGTTTGCCCGTAAAACCCGCGGTGAGCAGTTCTTTTTTGTGAACAGTCGCTTTATAAAGGATGCCTATTTAAACCACGCAGTGCTGATGGCCTTTAAGGAGCTGTTGCCCGAGGATACGTTCCCGCTGTATGTTTTATTTATAGAGATAGACCCGGCAAAGATCGATATCAACGTTCATCCCACAAAAACAGAAATAAAATACCAGGATGAGCAAACCATCTACGCCATTATCCGGTCGGCGGTAAAGCGTTCTTTGGGTAGATATAATATTACCCCAAGTTTGGATTTCGATCAGGAGAACAGCATCGAACATTTGGTTACGTTGAAACCACTGGAAGAGATAGTTCCCCCTACCATAACTTTCAACCCCGATTTTAACCCGTTTAATACCGGTGGTGGCAATTCTTATCGCGAAGAGCCGTCTTTAAGAAGCAATGGCGATTATCGCAGCTCACCCACCCCGAAAAACTGGGATACTTTGTACGAGATCAGCAAAAAGGAAACCAACGTACAACACGAGGTTTACGAGGAGATCAGCATTATTGCCGACGAGCAGGAAATTAACAAACCTAGTGAACGGCAGTTGTTCCAGCTGCAGAACCGATTCATCCTATCGCCCATAAAATCGGGCTTTATGCTGATAAACCAGCAGGCGGCACACGAAAGAATCCTGTACGAGCGTTTCTTACAGCAGCTGCAAAATCATTCGGGTGTAAGCCAGCAAAGCCTGTTCCCGGAATCGGTTACATTAAATAGCAGCGATTTTGAACTGTTAAAGGAACTTTTACCCGATATTCGTGCGCTGGGATTTGACATCCGCGAGTTTGGTAAAAACACGGTAGTGGTTGAGGGCATTCCGGCCGATCTGAACAATGCCTCGGAACACGAGATATTGGAACAGCTGCTGGAAGGCTTTAAAAACAACCAGTCGGTGCTGAAACTCGACAAGCGGGACAGCCTTGCACGAAGTTTAGCACGTAACGCTGCAACGAAGGCAGGCGTAAAGATGTCATTAGAAGAAATGAATTTGTTGATCGACCAGCTTTTTGCCTGCCAGATGCCAAATCTTGCATTAAACGGTAAGCTGGTAATTACTACATTTACGCTGAACGAACTTTTAGAACGATTTGAAAAATAGCCACAAGGCATAATTTATACTATGAGCGCATACAGGCAATCACCATTCGCTAATTTAACACCGGTTGTAAAAAACCTGCTGATCATTAATGTCATATTTTTTCTTGCTTACTTACTGTTTGACCATCAATCGCCCAAGGGGCCTGTCACCCAGATCTTTGGCGAATTTTATTTTGACTCCCCGGGTTTTAGGCCGTGGCAATTTATCAGCTATATGTTTATGCACGGCGGCTTTGAACATATCTTATTTAATATGTTCGCCCTGTTTTCATTTGGTCCTATTTTAGAATATTCCATCGGCCCCAAAAAATTCCTGAACTTTTACTTTATCTGCGGTATAGGTGCCGGTTTGCTTCAAATGTTTGTTCAGGCTATTGAGGTGCATAATATTGTCGGGGCATTTACTATTACTGCCGCCGATAAGCAACTGCTTAGCCAGCTTCGCGTTCCCGAAGCGCTGCAAGTTGACCAGGCAGAAAAGCTCTATGGAATCTATTTTGCGCCACTTGTGGGAGCTTCCGGGGCAATATTCGGGATATTGGTTGCTTTTGGCATGCTTTATCCCAACATGGAATTGATGATGCTTTTTATTCCGGTCCCGATAAAGGCCAAATACCTGGTATCGTGTTATGTATTACTCGAAATTTATTTAGGCTTTAGACAGACCACAGGCGATTCTGTTGCCCACTTTGCACACATTGGCGGGGCTTTACTTGGTTTTATATTGATAAAAGCCTGGAAACTGCATAGGATTCAGTGATTTTTTATTCAAAATAGAGCGACTTCTGTTTATAAATTGTAAAATAGAAAATACGCTACAACTTTTTTTCAAATTGTTAGTTATCAGCTAATAAAGGACACAAACTTATGAGTACGCTCTGGCAAAACTTACAATATAAAATGCTGCGATCAGGTAATAAACTGAACCTGCTTATCGGGATCAATGTTATTGTCTACTTGCTGGTTAACATTACGTCCGTTTTAGAAACCTTATTATTCCGCAGTCATATTATTGACAATTTCAGTAACGAATATTTATTGTTGACTGCCAATTTGCACCTTTTACCGGTAAGATTCTGGACACCTGTTACCTACATGTTTATGCATGCGGGAGTGTTGCATATCCTTTTTAACATGCTGATGCTGTATTGGTTTGGGCAAATCTTTGAAGAGTATTTGAGTAATAAACGCACAATAGGGCTGTATTTTATGGGGGGCCTGGCAGGCGCTTTATTATATATTTTATGTTACAATACGCTGCCATTCTTCACACAGGATAACGCAGCTGCCACCAGCACATTGGTTGGCGCGTCGGCCTCTGTAATGGCTATAATTGTAGCTACCGCCACCTTGCTGCCCAACTATGAAATATCCATCATACTAATAGGCCCGGTTAAATTAAAATGGCTGGTTACCTTTTTTCTTGTTCTTGACTTTCTGGGAACCATCGGCCCCAATGCCGGCGGCGAAATTGCCCACCTGGGTGGTGCGCTGATGGGCTTCGTATACATTAAACAATTGCAAAAAGGCCACGACTGGATTGCAGGCATTGCAAACATCTTCAAGTCAAAATCGAAATTAAAGGTGGTTTCAAAAAATTCTTTCGGAAAATCGGATGGAAAGCCGCGGCAGGAAGAAATAGACCTTATATTAGATAAAATTTCGCAATCGGGATATGATAGCCTGAATAAACAGGAAAAAGAAATATTATTCCGGGCAAGCAGTAATGAAGGTTAAAAGCAAACTCTCGTTTTTTGATAAAATAATCTTCTGGTTAAACGCTCTGCTGTGTTTGGCCCTCCTCATCAGTTATCTTGCCCCTATTGTCGATCCCAAAAAAGCCTGGGTCTTTGCCTTTTTCGGTCTTGCTTATCCGCTTTTATTAATTGGCAGCATTGCTTTTATGCTTTACTGGATGCTGAGGAGAAAATGGCATTTTTTACTCTCCCTGGTTTGCATTATTGTAGGATGGAATGTACTGCGTAACAGTTTTGCACTGCATATGCAATCGTCGGGCTCATACGGACCAAACGCGATGGTAACGCATATGATGACCTATAATGTGCATAATTTTAAGCGTTACGGCTCCAATAACGATATCTCTACAAAACAGGAGATCCTGCAACTGATAGCCGAACACCGGCCCGACATTATTGGCTTCCAGGAATTTTACACCCGTAAAACCGGGCAGTATGATATGCGCGACTCCATCCTGAAAATAATGGGTACCAACTGGTATTATTTTGAACCGGTAATAGCTAACACCCAGGAGGCCATTGGGCCTGCCATCTTTTCAAGATTTCCGATTGTAGCCCATGGTATTGTTCCTTTCAGCAATAAATTAGGCGAAAACTCCTGTTTATATATCGACATTAAAAAGGGCGACAAGCAATTCAGGGTCTACAGCGTACACCTGCAATCTATCCGCTTCGATCCGGACGATTATAAATACCTAAACAGCATTTCCAAACAAGGCAAGGGCGATGGTTCCTCTGTAAAGCGGGTGGGCAGTAAATTAAAAACTGCATTCATCAAACGCAGCGACCAGGTGGTTAAAATAAAGGAACACGCGGCACAATGCCCATATCCCTATATCATCTCGGGCGATTTTAACGACACACCATCCTCATACGCTGTTAATCAAATGTCGAAGGGGTTAAAAAATGCCTTTCGCGAAGACGGCACAGGCTTTGGCCGCACCTATAACGGCGATTTCCCCAATTACCAGATAGATTATATCATGGCAAGCCCCCAGTTCGAGATCCAAAATTATTTGATCATCCAGAAAAAATTATCGGATCATTACCCGGTAATGAGTGATTTGATTTTGAAATAGTTTATTGGTTGATTAGTTCACTCGTTCATTAGTAGAAAGTTCGCCTATCTTTTATCTGCTAATTTACCAATGCACTAATGAACGACTGAACAAATGAACCTTTACCCTTTCCGCTCCTCGTTAATCGCTCTTAAAAATTCATTGGGGTGTTGCGAGCCAACGA
This sequence comes from Mucilaginibacter phenanthrenivorans, assembly GCF_024721155.1. GTDB lineage: Bacteria > Bacteroidota > Bacteroidia > Sphingobacteriales > Sphingobacteriaceae > Mucilaginibacter > Mucilaginibacter phenanthrenivorans. The sequence goes on from NZ_JAHVAP010000006.1 coordinate 106,093, forward strand.
TATAAACAAGCCCGTCGCGGTCGGTTAAGTAGATGGCATCCTTGCCGGCGCAGTAGAAGCGGATAGTACCCTTTTGGTGGAGGTTATAAACCGGGTTGTTAAACAAATACCGGCTGTATTCCTTTTTTTCGATCTTAACAATGCTGTTCAAGTCAATTTTTACCAGGCGGGTTGTCCAAAGGCCGTCGAGCAAAATGCTTTTATTTTCGATGCGGGTACGGAAATGGAGCAGGTACCCCATAATGATGGAGATGATGATGATAGCAAAACCAACAACTATCAGCAGGTTGCCGTTCCGTTCGCGCTCATCCGTAAAAAAATAAGCTGCAAAACAAAACATAGCCAGCACCAGGCGAATGGTAATGGGAATAAATTCCCTGCCGAGGTACTGTTTTTCAATAAAAGCCGGTTTATCGCTCATTATAGTTTATACAATTCGAATATAGTTACTTTTTTGGTGTTATCGGTAACTTTGTAACGATCATCCGGCCGGTAGCCCCCAATCCATACCACGTCGCCGTTTCCGTTAATCACCAGGGGGATTGCTTCCTTTTGATGCAAAGATACCTTTTCGCCGATAAAAAAGTCGCTCACCTTTTTCCTTCCCCTCATTCCCAGCGGAAAAAAATAATCGCCCTGCTGCCAGCCGCGCAAGGTTAACGGATATATAAGCAATGCAGTATCTACAGATACCGCCATTGGGTTATTTTTTACGATAAGGGGGCTATCGTCATGTAAAATATTCATCTTATAGTTGGTGTAGTTTACCTCCCTGTCGTTGATATTTATTTGCGTTTCCTCCAACGGTTTAGTGTTATTCACCGTGATTATCAATTTCCCCCTGTCAAGGATCAGCCTAAAACCCGCAGTCTCGAAGGTCCTGCCGGAATGCTTATTCAACGAGGCAATTATATCATCCACAATGGTTTCATTTACACCATAAGGCTGTAGTAAGTTAAACAACAGCAACCTTTGTGGTTGCAGCGCCTTTATATCGCCCAATGGTATATGGGCTTCGCTTCCCTTATCGACAATTATTTTTTCCTTTAATTCAGCAACTTTGGCTGCTAATAGCTCTTCCAACTCCCTGAAACGCTGCAGGTTATTTTCAAAGGTTTTTTCCAGCCCAGGGTTTAGTTCTTTCAATTTGGGGATGACTTCCAGCCTGATCTTGTTACGGGCGTACTTTGCTGATGCGTTTGAACTATCCTCGCGGTAAGCAATCTCTAATTCATTTATGGCATTTTGAATTTCATCCCGACCTAAAAATAGCATGGGCCTTACCAGCAGTCCGTTTTTCGGCAAAATACCATGCAGCCCTGCAATTCCTGTACCGCGTGTAAGGTTTAACAATATTGTTTCAATTGCATCGTTTTGGTGGTGAGCTAGCGCAATAACCGAATAACCAGCCTGTTGCCTTACCTGTTCAAACCACTGGTAACGCAGGGTACGGGCGGCCATTTGAGTTGAAACCTTATCGTCAGCAGCGTGTTTTAATGTATCAAAGCTAATGTGATGAAAGGGCACTTCAAATTGCCCGGCTAGCTGGCGGCAAAATTGTTCGTCGCCGGTTGATTCATCGCCGCGGAGTTGAAAATTACAATGTGCAATGCCAAAGTTAAAGCCTGCTGATTTGAGTAAATGAACCATAACCACAGAATCCATACCCCCGCTTACCGCAGCGAGCACTTTATCCTGCTGGCTAAACAAGCTATTTTGAGCAATAAAATCAATGAAATTTTTAACCGGCAGCATCCATCAAAATTATTAATTTAAAACCCCAACAAAAAACTAATTTTGCCAGCGTGAGGAAATACGTCTTATCTGCCTTTTTATTACTAATTACTACTGCAGCTTTTTGCCAGAAAAAAACTGTGGTGAACCTTATTAAATCTAAGGAAAGCTTTGGCAGTAAAGTGAACGGCAAGGACCTGATAAAGGTTTACCAGGGCACGTTCAGGCAGGATTTCTCTACGCTGACTTCCGACAGCGCCTACTTCTACCCGCAGGACAAGTTGGTTGATGCATTCGGCCACGTGATCATTAACCAGGGTGATACGCTGAACATCTATTCCGACAAGCTGCATTACGACGGCAACACCAAAGTCGCCATCCTTACGGATAATGTGCGCATGGTTGACAAGGACGCCACACTTACCACAAACTATTTAACCTACAATACGGCAACAAAGATCGGCACCTATACCGATGGCGGCAAGCTGGTAAATAAGGACAACACACTATTAAGTAAGAATGGTTACTATTTTGCCGGTTCGCACGATTCATATTTTCGCTATAATGTGTCACTTACCACACCCGACGCGCTGGTAATAACCGATACCATGCGGTATAATACGCATACCAAGATCTCCTATTTTTACGGGCCAACCCATATTTACGGCACAAAAAAGGAAAAGGGTAAAAAGGACAACGACACACTTTACACCGAAAACGGAACCTACAATACCACAACGGAGCAGGCGGCATTCGGCAAAAACAACCTGTACACAGCCGGAACAAAATCACTAAAGGGTGACAGTTTATTTTATGACAAGATTAAGGGATATGGCCGGGCCGTTAAACATGTGACATTTACCGACAAGGAGCAAAAAACGACCATAAAGGGTGGCCTGGGCACCTATTTTAAAGCCGAGGAGCATACCATAATGACCGTGGATCCCTATATAATTATAGTGACGGAGAAAAAGGATACCACAAATGCCGACTCGCTGGCAAAAGTTGATTCCGTCAAAAAGGCCGACTCATTGGCAAAGGTTAAACCGGCAAAGGGGCAGCCTGTAATCAATATGCAAAAATTGATAAAGCAAACCATTCCCGGCAAAACCGATACGGTATTAAACACACGTAAATACAATCCCGATCTGCTAAAAAAAGCGGGCAATGTGAATGTTGATTCGGTGTTAAAAAAACTACCAGTAGACACGGGAACCATCCATAAAAAAATAGATTCCCTAATAAAAAAGCCACCTGTTGGGTTAAAAAACACTAACCTGAAGGCAGTTCAGGAAAAAATAATTCCGGGAATTGTAAAAATTAAAACGCCTCAAAAAACAGGGAGCAGCCCGTTAATGAGAGGACAACCACATCCACTGCAACCTAAAGTGGTTAAGGATACCAGCCATATAAAGCGCGACTCGGTTTATATGTCGGCCGATACGATAGAAACGCAGATCCTCATGTATAAGGACCTGAAGATCTACCAGGAAAAGCAACGGCTGGCGCATATCAGGGATACTTCGTCGAAGCCGAAAAAGGTAGAAAAGCCGTCGAAGTTTTTAACCGGCATCCAGGCAGGTATTAAAAAGGATACTTCTTTTTATCACCGTGAGTTTTTTGGCAAGCCTAAACCGGCACCTAAAAAACCGGTAAAGCTGCCGAGCAAAAAACAGCTTGCTGCTGATAGTGTGCGAAAGGTTAAATTCGATGACTCAGTAGCAACGGCTAAGAAACTGGAGCCCCTTGATACCGCGCGGATAAGAATTGTGATAGCGCACCATAATTTTAAGCTGTTTAAATCGGATTTGCAGGCTAAGGGCGATTCGATGTTTTACAGCAATAGTGATTCAACCATACGCTGTTATGTTAACCCTATCATCTGGACACAGGGCTCACAACTATCCGGCGATACCATTTACCTGCAGATGAAGCATAAAAAAATGGATAACATGACCATGTTTCCGCACGCCTTCATCGTAAACCTGGAGAAGGATGACTCCGTGCATTTTAACCAGATTGGCGGCAAGAAAATGCGGGGCTATTTTAAGGATGATAAACTGCACCGGATGTTTATTGACGGCAATGCCGAAAGTATTTACTTTGCCCGCGATAGCGGAACAACAAAGGTGAGCGGTATGGAGCGGTCCCTGAGTACCAGCATTCGCGTGGATTTCAAAAACAACGAGGCTACCAACGTAGGCTTTTACCTTAAACCCGAGCATAAGTACACGCCGATAGCCAAGGTTACTGAGGACGATAAAATATTAAAGGGCTTTATATGGAAGCCCAAGGAACGACCAATCTCCAAGGAATCAATTATCCCATCCTACACCCGGAAGGCCCAGGCTAAGGCTGCAAAGGAAAAGGCTAAGACAGATGCCAAAAAACCGCCCGGCGCTAAGACGGCGAAGGACAGTACCGGTACAGGTCCGCCAAAACCAGTTGGCTTAAAAACGGCGAAGGATAGCTCAGGTACTGCTCCTGCAAAATTGCCTGGGGTAAAAGCGGCTAAGGACAGTGTGACCAACTCCCCTGCAAAACTACCCGCTGTTAAGGCAGCTAAGGATACGGCTACTAAGGTTGACCCGACTAAATTACCTGCGGTGCCCGGTAAAACAGCAAAGGATAGCACAGCCAACAAACCGGGAGTAATAAAAAAGCCTGCAGAACAGTAAGGTTAACTGACTTTCTTATGAATTAGATCCTGTTTTAAACCGATCAGGTAAAAAACTATTTGCTCAAAAACGCCACCAGCTTTTCTACCGCTATTGCCCGGTGGCTTATCCTGTTCTTTTCATCCAAACTCATTTCAGCAAATGTTATGTTGTATCCATCAGGCTGAAAAATGGGATCGTAGCCGAAACCTTTGCTGCCTGATCGTTCGTGCCGGATTGTTCCCTCAACTGTTCCATCAAAAAAATGCTCCTCCCCATTCCAAATCAGCGAGATCACCGTTCTAAAACGAGCCTTGCGATTGGTCTCATTTTTTAGACCGGCAAGTACTTTATTTATATTGGCTTCGTGATTGCCGTGTTCGCCGGCATATCGCGCGGAGTAAACGCCTGGCTCGCTGTTAAGGGCGTCAATTTCAAGGCCGCTATCGTCGCCAAAACAATCCAGCTTAAACTTATCATGTATGTAATGGCTTTTGATTGAAGCATTTTCCCGGAACGTTACCCCTGTTTCAGCAATGTCATCAAAACAACCAATATCATCCAGACTTAATAATTGGATCTGCCCTTTAATTTTAGCGGCAACTTCTTCCAGCTTATGGGCGTTATTTGTGGCAAAAACTAACTTGTGCATACTTACAGTTGCTTCATTTGTTCCCAAAACGCCTTTTTGTTCTCCACGCTGTCCATCATCTCGTCAAAGCTAAAGGTGAACAAAGCCGGGTAGTTACTTATTTGCGTCAGCTTATTTAATTCGATGGAAATGCCTATAGGCAAACTATTTTTTCCCATTATCAGCAACTTCTCCGGCTTAAAGAATGCGGTCAAACCCTCCAATTCAGCATCTTGTTTCGCTTTGTTAAAAATCGCCACATCGTCCCTGTTAAAGCCTAAACGGCTAAGGGTGCTTTCAAGGGCAGTAAGATGTTTATCATGCATAAAATCATGCTCCTGGTAATGAACTATAACCAGGAAATTCCTCTTATTGCCCCCTAAATAATTAAAGCTTACAGGCTGTGGTTTTGTCATTGACTCAACAACAGTCGCGATATACGCCGGTTCAGGTTCAGCAACAATTGTTACAGGCTCAGACACTGTGACTGCAACTTCAGGCGGGGCAACCGTGGCTACCTGTTCAGACACCGCGTGTTCCTTATAAAATTCTTTATCCTTATTCAGCAGGTAAATTTCGTCCTGCATAATAAAACTATACGCTATCGGGTTTTCTATGTTCACTCGGCTTCAAATTAATGTACCCCTGATAGGGAGTATTTAACAAATTTTAACCAAAAGTAAGTAAACAGTTTGAAGCATTATCGGCATATTCGCACAATTATCAACAGTTACAACTAATTAAAGGGTTGTAATTCATAAATTTTACCGAAATTCGAAAGTTTTTAAGCCCGGCATAACCGGCACAGTAATTAGCATAAGGTACATGAGAAAGTTTGGGATAGCCATTTTTAGTTTTATTTTATTTATAACCGCCGTACAGGCGCAACCAAAACATACGCTTGATAAAATTGCAGGCGTTGTAGGCAGCAGCATTATTCTTCAATCAGATATTGAATTAAAATATGCAACCAATATTGCCCAGGGTATGCAACCAAACCCTGCATTTAAATGCCTGATTTTGCAGCAATTGCTTACGCAAAAGCTGCTGGCACAGCAAGCAATCATCGATAGCGTTGAAGTTAAGGATGATGAAGTTGATGCTGACGTTGATCGCAGGATGCGCACCATGATCCAGAGAGCTGGCGGCCAGGATCGACTGGAGCAATATTTAGGCAGAACAGTCCTTCAATATAAGGATGAAGTTCGCCCGGATATTAAGGAGGGTCTTATTGCTCAAAAGATGCAGCAAAAAATTACCACCAACGTAAACACTACACCGCAAGACGTTGAAAAGTTTTATAAGAAGATCCCTGTTGACAGTTTACCAACCTTTAACAAAGAGGTTGAAGTAGGTGAAATAGTATTTTACCCGAAACTTACGCTTGCTGAAAAAGAAGCGTATAAAGCCAAAGCCGAAGAGCTTCGGAAAAGGGTAATAGGAGGTGAAGATTTTGGTAAGCTTGCACGCCTTTACAGCCAGGACCCTGGCTCGGCGCCAAACGGTGGTGATTTAGGCTTTGCCGATCGTACAGCATATGTAAAAGAGTTTACTGCGATGGCATTTAAGCTTAAGGCGGGCGACATTTCTCCGGTTTTTGAATCGACGGAAACAGGCTTTCACTTTTTACAAGTGATCGAACGCCGCGGTGAACAGGTACACGTGCGTCACATCCTGATCATCCCGGTTGTTACCCAGGAAAGCCTAACCAGGGCCAAAACAATGGCTGATAGTATTTATACTTTATTAGGAAAGAACAAAACGATTGATTTTTCATCCGCAGCTGCCTACTACTCTGATAATAAGGACACCAAATTTAACGGCGGTATGCTTTTAAATGCCGAGAGCGTTGAAACCCGTTCAACTTTTATTCCTACCGATAAGCTTGATCCGCAGGTTGCTCTTGTAACCGACACTATGAAGGTTGGAAGCATTTCGAAGCCATTTTTATTTACCGGACCAGATGGTAAGCAAGGTTATAAAATTTTATATCTAAAATCAACCAGCAACGCACATAAGGCAAATTTAGCACAGGATTACCCGAAAATAAAAGAGTTTGCTAATAACGAAAAGGTAGGCCGCACAGTTAGCGAATGGTTTGAAAAGAAACGTAAGGAAACCTTTATTCGCATCGATCCGGAATACCAGGGTTGCCCGGTATTGAAAGGCTGGAGTACACCTACCCCTGCAATTGTTGATGTTACACCAGCTGAATCAACAACAAAACCTTAACTAATATATGCAACACCGCTCAGAAGTGGAGGCTGCTGACGCTTTAAGGCAGGCTTATCAGGAAATATCTGCTGAAATTGGGAAGGTAATTATCGGCCAGCAGGAAGTGCTTAAATCTGTGCTCATTTCTATTTTTAGTAATGGGCACTGTTTGTTGGTTGGTGTACCCGGCCTGGCAAAGACCTTGCTGGTACAAACCGTAGCACAGGTGTTGGATCTCGATTTCAAACGCATCCAGTTTACGCCCGATTTAATGCCCTCAGACATTATCGGTTCTGAGATATTAGGTGAAGACCGCAATTTTAAGTTTATCCCCGGCCCTGTATTTGCAAACATTATTCTTGCCGACGAGATTAACCGCACCCCGCCAAAAACCCAGGCAGCCCTCTTAGAGGCAATGCAGGAAAAGGCGGTTACCGCAGCGGGGGTCACACACAAGCTTTCGCAGCCGTTCTTTGTGCTGGCTACACAGAACCCTATTGAGCAGGAAGGCACCTACCCCCTGCCTGAAGCACAGCTCGACAGGTTTATGTTTAACGTGGCGCTTGATTACCCTACATTTAAGGAGGAACTACAGGTAGTAAGGAACACCACCAGTACAGATGTTAAAACGGTAAACAAGTTATTGAACGCCGAGCAGATTATCTATTTTCAGCAATTGGTTCGCAATATTCCGGTGGCCGATAACGTGCTGGAATATGCTGTGAAACTTGTAGCTAAAACCCGCCCGAATGGTGAATTTACATCTCCACAAATAAAGCGATTACTAAATTGGGGCGCAGGCCCCCGTGCATCGCAGTTTTTGATCTTAGGCGCTAAATGTCATGCAGTGATCAGCGGTAAATACTCGCCGGATATTGAGGACGTACAGGCTATTGCAAAACCGATCCTAAGGCACCGCATAGTTCGCAGCTACCATGCCGAAGCAGAGGGGCTATCGGCTGATGATATTATTGAACAGTTATTTTAGAGAAGTCTGTAGTCCTTAGTCAAAAGCAATTAGCGTTTTAATTAAGACTCGGGACTTAAGACTTAAAACTCAGGACTTCTTCCCCACAACCATTTCTTCCAGTGCATCAATCCATGTTGGGGAATCGTTCAGGCTTTCAACCAATTGCACGTGTTCACCACCGAGAGCTTTAAATTCGTCGCCGTATTCTACCGTAACTTCATAAACAGTTTCCAGGCAATCGGCAACAAAGGCGGGGCAAAACACCAAAAGGCGCTTCTTGCCTTCTTTAGCCAATTGGGCGACCACCTGGCTGGTATAAGGCTGAACCCAGGGGTCGCTGCCTAACCTCGATTGAAAGCAAATTGTATATTTTTCCTTTGGCAGATCAAGTTTTTCGGCAATCAGTTTAGCCGTATGGTATGATTGTGCTGAATAGCAATATTTATTAACATCGTTAAACGTTTGGCAGCAATCTGCCGATTTTAGGCAGTAATTACCGGTATGGTCACATTTTATCAGTTGACGCTGTGGCAGACCATGAAAGCTGAACAGGATATGATCGTACGTTTCGGGATTGTATTTTCTTCCATTATCGGAGAAAGCCTTGATCATCAAATCGTTATCATGAAACGAGTTCACAAATGATATGGACGGGATGGTTTGCCATTTACGCACCAGGTCCATCACCTTATCATAAACCGAACCGGTACTTGCCGAAGCATATTGCGGGAACAAGGCTATAACCTGGATACTCTCCACGAGCGAAGCCTTAAGCCGTCCCAGCGCCGCCTCGATAGACGGGCTTTGATAACGCATGGCCAGTTCCACCTGGTATTGATCGCCTAAACGCTGTTGGAGTGCCTGGTGCTGTAGTTTGCTGTAATGCATCAACGGAGAGCCGGTTTCCTTGTCCCATATGTACTTATACAGTTTACCCGACTTCGGTGCCCTGAACGGCGCTATAATCCCTTTTACGAGCAAGGCACGTGAAATAGGATTGATGTCAATAACCCTCGGGTCCATTAAAAACTCATCGAGGTACTTGCGTACGTCCTTAGTTTCAGGACTATCGGGCGTACCCAAATTAACCAGTAAAATTCCTTTTTTAGCCATGATTTTGCGGAGCAAAAATAGAGATTAGCGATCAGAGATCAGCGATTAGTTGAAAATAGAGTTAATGGTTGTAAACATTGAACCGGGCGGCTGTTACGCTGCCAATTAATAGGCCTCCAAAGCCGCCTTCACCTCCTGCATCAGCCACATTGGAGTGGATGTTGCACCGGCTATGCCTATGGTATCGCCCGGAGAAAACATACTGCTTTGCAGCTCACTCACCGACGACACAAAATAGGTATTGGGATTATGCTTGCGGCACACCTCGAACAATACCTTTCCGTTAGATGATTTTTGGCCTGATACGAAAACGATCTTATCAAACCTGGTTGCGAATTTAGGCAGGTCCTTATCGCGGTTTGATACCTGGCGGCAAATGGTATCGTTGGCCTTCAGGTTATATCCGCGTTGCAAAAGCTGGTCCTTCACGTTGTAGAACTTTTCCATGCTTTTGGTGGTCTGGCTGTAGAGGGTGATATTTTCCGGCAGTTCCACACCATCCAACTCCGCAAGATCCTGGAAAACAAGCGCCTCATTGTTGGTTTGTCCCTGCAGGCCCACCACCTCAGCATGACCATGCTTGCCGAAGATCAGGATCTTCTCATTGGCATCGAATGACGTTTTGATGCGGTTCTGCAGCTTCAGCACCACGGGGCACGATGCATCTATCAGCGTAATGTTATTTTCCAAAGCGGTGCGGTAGGTATCCGGCGCTTCACCATGGGCGCGGATCAACACCTTTTCGTTACTCAGGTTTACCAGTTCGGCGTGATCAATAATGCGCAGGCCTTTGGCCTTCAGGCGCTCCACCTCCTCGTCGTTGTGTACGATATCGCCGAGGCAATACAGGTAACCGTCCTCCGCCAGGATCTCCTCCGCCATATCAATGGCATAAACCACCCCGAAACAAAAACCCGAATCCTGGTCAATAGTAACTTTTAACTGGTAATCTCCCATGGTGCCACAAAATTAACGAAAATGTTTGTTATTGGATAGTAAGTTTTTGAGCTGAAAAATTGTGTCGTTCCGCCATTTAGGTGTTCCATTTTTTCACATGGAACACCCGGAACGCTATGAAAACACACTGATTATCAGCGTTCCCAAAAAACAACCTTACAATTTTGATGATTAATCCTGTTATAAGTTTACACTTTATGTCACCCTAACAAGATATAGTTTACCCTGCAGACAGCATATTCGCAGGTTTTTTTATTCCAAAGCGTTCCATTTTTCCACATGGAACACCCGGAACGCTGTGAAACATGCTGATTATCAGCGTTCCCAAAACAGCTTTACAATTTTGATGATTAATCCGGTTATAAGTTTACACTTGTCAAAAGCGTACGCGTGCCCCGCGTTTAGGTAGCCAATAGGCTATGTTGTAAAATGCCAAAATGAGAGAATATACCGCTTGCCAAATAACCGGCAATGCGGTGTTTTTATTTAGATATCTTAGCTGATCCGGAGGTAAGTAAACGATGGGCATCATCCACATTGGTTGGCGGGTACAAATCATGGGCATTTTGGAATGGTCACGAGAACCCCGCCTCTAAAGGCCGCCTCGGCATTTTCGCGCAAAGTGGGGGGATAGAAGGCGCATTAACGACTGGCAACGAAGACCTAGTTATTAAAATTTAATTTTACAATATGTTTCTTCAAAATTTTAACTCCATAAATCAATTTTTTGATTTGAGAAATAACACAAAGCTAACAGACAATTCCAAAAGAAAAACGGTTGGTTGGTTTACGGATATTGACGGCTTAATTTCGGGTTTATTTGCTGACCACAACAAATTATTTTTGCAGTTAAACGACCTCAGATACGTTGTCGACGAACGTACTACCGCAAAAACCGAAATCTTAAATGTGAATGGGCAAAGAAAATTCTCTCTCTTTGACGAAACGTCACTAATTGCAAGTTTTAAGTACTCCGTTGAAATTGCATTTAACCATATACCACCTGTCGAATATCTCGATGACGACGAATTCGATTGGGGGCTTTTCTTATCAAACATCATAAATAACGCGTCTAGGAAGACTGAATTCATAAATAATAATTCATAGTCCAGCAGGACGCAAATTTGTGAACTTAAAGTTCAAATCAAAGACTTGATGCATTTAAGCGAATTGACGTTAGCGCCAAATGTGCAACGAAATAATAATACGAGAAAAGGATCTAGCTTTTAACGGGAGTAACAAGGGCGAATTCACAAATAGTGCGAGATACAGCGCAGGCATAAACCATGGGTAGTGTTTCAACCCTGTTGAACGCAGTCAATTAATTAACTAATAAGCACTCAAATTTTCTCTGGTTTTAAATAATACTCTTATATTCGACAATAAAATCAATATACAGGTTGGAATCCAGGGTTTGGATTTCCATTACCTGCCGGATTTACAAGCATAACCAAATTGATTGCAAGGCCGATTTAACCTAAACTTAAATGACACAAAACAAAATCAAGTTCAATTATTTTAATAGGCCATCGTTTTTTCTGGCATTATGCTATTCCATATCACCCGGCAATGCGGGCGGTTCTTTTTAAATCCTAAATAAAAAATAAATGATAAGGTCTTATTTAACCAAAGTAATAAATATCAACTTAAAACAATTGCCTATGGATAAACGGAAAGCATAACAGTACTTCTACAATCAATTTTTTACATAAACCAAAAAAAACAAAAATGAGAAAGAGAACTTTATTCCAAAAAAAGGCTGCCGTAGCTGCAGTTTGTTTTATGCTGATCTTTATTTCTGCCTGTAAAAAGGACGCTATGAAAGCTCCTGATGCCTCGCCAGACCTGTCAACAGCAAATAAGCTACATACCGACGCCATTGGCGTTAGCGGACCCAAAGCTGTTTGCTATGTTGAAGTAAATAATTACGACATCAGGGATGTAGGTAAATACAAATTATCAACCGGCCAGCAGCTCTTTGATATCGCTATAATATTTGCAGCCAATATCAATTATAACACAACCACACATACGGCTGTTCTTTATTACAACACCCAAACACAGGCTGTACTTACCGGGCACACTACCTATATCCAATCGCTGCAGGCTAAGGGGGTTAAAGTACTATTGTCCATCTTAGGAAACCACCAGGGCGCAGGGATCTGTAATTTCCCAACCCAGGCGGCGGCAACTGCATTTGCCCAGTTATTAAGCAATGCGGTTACCACTTACGGGCTCGACGGGATAGACTTTGATGATGAGTACGCAGATTACGGAACTAATGGAACCGGTCAGCCAAATTCAAGTTCATTTGTTTATTTGGTAACTGCGCTGCGCTCTCTGATGCCAACAAAAATCATTTCATTTTACGATTACGGGCCTGCAGCGTCACATTTATCTTTTAATGGCGTTACCGTAGGTTCAAAGGTAAACTATAGCTGGAATGCGATATACGGAACCTATTCTGTACCAAACGTACCGGGTTTAGCTAAAAGCAACTTAGGCCCTGCTGCTATTGATATTCAAAGCACCAGTGCTTCTACAGCGGCTTCTTTAGCTACGCAAACTGTAAATAACGCCTATGGTATTTACTTATGCTATAATTTATCCGACGCTGATACCCATACTTATTTAACCAGCGTATCCAATGCCCTTTATGGAACCAGTACCATTTACGCGCCATAAATAACAATAGTGCGGGCCTTTACAAGTTGTTCGCAGGTTAATTAATTTTGATAAAGAACAGGCTTAATGGTCTGTTCTTTATTGTTTTAAGCCGGTTAGCATTATTGTAATAATGCTTGATTTTCAATTCTTTTTCGTTACTTAGAGTTAAATATTGTGTATAAAGCAATATTTTTTGCCCGTAGCCCCTAACTAATAAAACCTTTTATCGCAAATAGTTAATTTCAAATCTCATTACCATGTTGCAGGGTCTTTATTTATACGAAATCATTTTGATGATCACCGGCGGGATTTTATTTCTTGCATTGGTTTTTGCATTGATCTGGAATGTTATTAAGGGTAAAAACATTGTTTCCTTGCTGCCGTTCTTTTTTCTGCCGATTGTGATGATCGGGTGGCCAGCCATAAAATCCGTTAGTTATGATAATGGAAAAATTGATATCGAAAAAACAGCGACTGAGCTGATTCAAAACCCTGCTGATACAGCTTTGCAGAAAAAATTGGAAAAATCGGTTGCCACCTTTGATACCACACGGGCAGCAAATGATCCTGTTGCACTCAATAATATTTCTCAAGCCTATTACGCTTTAGGAAAATATGATGATGCCAGTATTTATAACCAAAAGGCGTTGTCGCTAAACGCCGCTTTGCCGCAGGCGATCAATTTAAAAGCAGGGATAGAAAAGCAAGTGGCTGTAAAAAACAATTACGAGCAAAGTATCAGGCAACTGGATAACAGCATTGCCGCCGCTGATAGCGGTAAAGCTACTTTAACCCCCGCCGCTACACAAAAAATTGTGGGGATTTTGAAAACAATGAAACAGCCCGTTTATACCGATGAGAAATCAAGCCTGGTAGTTGCCAAAGCGCTTGCCCTGGTAAATAAAAAAGAACAATCAATGCAGGTGGTAAATAAGGCATTGGAGGCCAATCCGAAATCGCAGGAAAGCCTGCAGGTGAAAAAAAATATTGAAACCGGAAAGTACAAAACAGCAGCAACAGATTCCGCACAGATCAAAAGCCTTGATAGTAAGAAATTCAATTTCGTTATTAAGAAATCGGCAACTGTTAAACAATAAAATCAAACGCCTGTGATAACCATTTGGTAGTAATGCCGGCAGAGGCGTGATTGCCTATTTATGTTTATCACTGCGGTATAGAATATTGTTTTTGCGATAAACATTTGGGAGTACGAATTGTTATCTGGGTAACATTAAAACAACTACTCCCTATGAAAAATCCATTTGTAAAACAGGACAACACCGGACTGATCGCATTAGCTGTGGTTGCAGTAGTGGCTACCGGCGCGCTGGCTTATTTATATTTAACCGAGAGCGGCGGCGAAGTGCGAAAATCCATAAAACATAAGTTGAAGGATGAGGCAAAAGACCTTGCTTCGGGCGTCATCAGCAAGAAAACGGGCGTAAAAAAACGCAACGTGAAAAAGGCGGCGGACCTGGTGGTTAAATAGATCAGCATTCCGCGTTTTTTCAATAGCTTTGATGATCACCAGGTTGTGAAACAATGAAAAAACTTTTGTTCCTTTTTTTTGTAATTGCTGGCATCGGTCATAACGCCTGTGCCCAAAATGACCATAAATGGCATTATTTGTTCGACGGAAAATCCGTAAATGAACTGCGCGGCTACAAAATGGATACCTTTCCGGATGCATGGAAGGTAGAAAATGGCGCCCTGGTAGCTCAGCCCGACGTGCCAAACGTCGACCTGGTAAGCAAGGAAACTTATACAAATTTTGAACTTACATTAGAATGGGCGGTATCCAAAGCAGGCAATAGCGGTATTTTCTATAATGTGCAGGAAAATTCAAGTCATGAGTCGGGGAATGGCAACAGCCCAAACTGGCTTGATAATTTTGAGTTCCAGATCCTGGATGATATCGATTTTAACGACCATGAACCAAGGCGCTCCGCCGGTTCGTTGTATGACCTGATCGCCCCAACAAACAAACACCTTAAACCGGTTGGTGAATTCAACACCGCCCGCTTGCTGGTTAACCACGGGCATGTGGAACAATGGATCAATGGCGAAAAGGTAGTGGAGTACGAAATCAATTCGAAGGAACTGAATGAGCTTATCGCCAAAAGTAAATACCGTACCAACCCTAACTTCGCCAAATCAACCGGCGGGCACATCATGCTGCAGCACCACGGGCAAAAGGTGTGGTTAAGGAATATCCGGATTAAACGGTTGTAGGTGTAATTATATCCTCAAAATTCAACCGCGCCGCAGCTATCCCTAATGGTGCGGGATATGCGTATGCAGCGCCGACAAAAGGGTGAGGGCGTGCCCGCG
Source organism: Mucilaginibacter phenanthrenivorans (assembly GCF_024721155.1). Lineage (GTDB taxonomy): Bacteria > Bacteroidota > Bacteroidia > Sphingobacteriales > Sphingobacteriaceae > Mucilaginibacter > Mucilaginibacter phenanthrenivorans. The sequence goes on from NZ_JAHVAP010000006.1 coordinate 121,367, forward strand.
TTTAGCAAGCCCAAATGCTATGTTACAAAATACCTTATCCGATTCGGGAGTAATATAGTCCATGGCATTTATATGATGGCAGGCTTCACCTCAAATGCCTCCCGCTTCCCTTATCTTCTCCCAAAAAAACCACAGTAACCAAACCCCATCCCTATATTAAAATACCATCCTGCTTATTAATATATATTATATCGACACAAACCATAAGTTCGTCGATAAAGAATAACCTGCTAAGGTTTTCAAAGGCACTTTTACATTAAGCTTTTAAGAAGGAAGATATGTGCTGCAGGCACTAACAGATCCCTTGTACTAAAAGTGAAATTAATTTATCTATTACAGCTTTTTAAAAAATAAAAATTATGGGCGGATTAGGAGCACCTGAATTGATCTTAATAATTATGGTGGTTATACTTTTATTCGGAGGGAAAAAACTACCGGAACTGATGGGGGGCCTTGGTCGTGGTATTAAGGAATTCAACAATGCCCAGGGCAAAACCAAAAGCGACGAAAAGGATAATTAGGAATTGATTTTAATAACAACGGCTTTAACTCAATTATACAATGGAACGAAAACTATTTTTAAAAGGCGGATTAGCTGCACTGGGTGTGGCTTTTATAGCTCCTTTAGCTAACTCATGCAAAAAGGATTCTGACACAACAACAACGACCACCAGCAGCAGTTCATCAAGCAGTTCGTCGTCCAGCAGCTCATCATCCAGCGGATCATGTACTTCAACCGCTTCTGAAACCGCGGGCCCTTATCCAACAATAACGCCGTCGTCATACGTAAGGAGCAATATTGTTGACGGGCAAACAGGCGTGCCGTTAACCATTAAGATTACTGTTTGCAATACCAATAACAACTGTGCCGCCTTGTCCGGTGCCCTGGTTGATATTTGGCATTGCACAGCCTTAGGTTATTATTCTGAATATACCGATACCCCGGGAGGTGGTTACTCCACAGTAGATTACACAGCCTCTCATTTTTTGCGAGGCAGGCAAACCACTGATGCTAACGGACTGGTAACATTTACCAGTATTTTCCCCGGATGGTATTCGCCAAGAGCGCCGCATATTCACGCCCATATTTATAATTCAGCAGGCACATCGCTATTGATAACCCAAATTGCCTTTCCAACCGACGTTTGCAATACGGTTTATACAACGGCATCTCCTTACTCCAATCGGGGCGTTCAGGATACTGCGAACACTGCCGATATGGTTTTCAGTGATTCTTTATCAACTGAATTATCAACCGTTACCGGGAGTGTATCCGCAGGATATGTACTTACAATGACTATTTATGCTGCCGCCTAATTTCGTTGAATAATTATAAATAGGGAAGGCGCTATTTATCAGCGTCTTCTCTTATTTTACCTAACATGGAAAAAGCCACAATTCGTTTATTATACCGGAAGATCATCAGCGCATCCTCGCAGGACCCATGGGAAAAGTTTGTGTTTGAAGAAACCTATAAGGAGTTTTTAATGCAGGCGCAAACTTTTAATGCCGATAAAAAATATTTCACATTCGGAGAACTGATCCACTATGTTCCCGGGGCCGAAAAACTTCATTTTCTTGTCAGCGCGTCTGTAATCGGGTATTTAAAGCAGCTTTATGGAAAGATGCCTGATATTATTAACACGCTGGGCAAACGCTTTTTACCGTTTAAAAATTACCGGTTCGAGCTTATTAATTCTGATATAAGGGACATCTCCAAACACCAAATTGCCATTAACTTTATTTCGGAGCCGTTAACCTGGTATGATACGATAGGTAACCAGCTGCTGGTATCTGCCGATAATGGCAAGCTTGATGAACATGGAGAAATTTTAACGGAAATATTTGCAATGCAGCCATTTTTGAGCATTTATTCCTTAAAAAAATAACCGCAGATGATCACACAATCTAAAGGCAAAATCTACCTGGCTAACGAACGGGGCCTTACCGAAACCAGCTGGTTCCGCAGTTTATATATGTTTAATTTTGGCAGCTATCAGCGTGAACACAAAAATCCTTTTGGCAGTCTTTATGTGCTTAATGAAGACACGCTGGATGGCGGCAAAAGTTTAAAATGGCTGGTGGAGGAAAACACGGATATAATCTTGCTGCCGGTGGTTGGCGCAATTGAGTTTTCAGCCGGTAACGAAAATACAGGCATTTTAAAAGCCGGTATGATCCAGGTGTTGAGCCTTCCTTCGGGAGGCAGCTACGAGGTTAAAAATCCATACCCGGATCAGCTGGTAAAGTACCTGCAGATTTGGATTAAAACCCTGGCGGATAAAACGTATTCCTCCTTCCAATCCACGTTCGATTTAGGCAACTATCAGCTAATTGATCTTTTCCACGCCGAAGCGCCTCAAAACAGCAGCTATTCGGGTGCCATAATAAAGCTGAACGGACGCCAGGAGGACACCTATTATAAGAAAAATCCGGCAAACGGCGTGTTTGTATATTCCGTACAAGGTGCACTTGAGGTACAATATCGATTACTACACGAGGGAGACGGCCTGGCTTTATGGGATGTGGATGAAGTAGCTTTTGAAGCACTCTCAAATAACGCTATACTGTTGATAATAGAAGTACCTTTACAATAACACTTGCGATAGATGATTTTGCGCTTTGTAATGTTGTTACCTCCGAAGGCCTGATAATTTTTGTCGACACTCAAAATTCAACCACGCCGACGCTATCCGCCATAAAATCCTTAAACTTATTTTCCAGCACGTGAAATTGCTCGATAACGGCGAGTCCTTTTTCAGTAACGGTTGCATTGCCGCCGCCCTTACCACCGCGGCGGGATGTCACTAACGCCGAATCGAACCGGGCATTCATATCGTTGATCATGTCCCACGCCTGTTTGTACGACATGGCCATCTGCAGCGCGGCCTGCCTGATGGAACCCGAATCGCGGATGCGCTCCAGCAGCTCAACCCTGCCGCGCCCCAGCAGCTTTTGCCCGTCCCGCTCCAGCCAGATCCGCCCGTTTATTGTGAATGTTGAATCCATCATCAATTAAAAGTATTAAAAATGTGGCGTTTTATGCAAACAATGTGCTTTATTTGTTTTTCGTTATACTTTTTAATATACAACGATTATATTCGTCTGCTTTTGTCCCTTACTTCTACCATTATGAACAAAAATTTAATTCTACCAACCCGTAAAACTACCAATTACCGTCCGCTCCAAATTTCCTTATTGATAATGATGATTGCCACATCGTTTTTATCGCAAACCGCATCCGCACAAATAAAGGACGTGCCACCCGACTCGATAAGATATGCAGGCTCTGTTTACCAAAAAATAAAACCCAAGCCAGCTTACCCGAGGGTCGTTGGCTACCTGAGTTTTATCCTTCCGCTCGAAACCTTGTCAGCCGGTAAATTCACACCCAACTTTGCTCATCACACCAGCAGCATTGGTTTCCCTGTGGGTGTAAATGTGCTGTACAGCGAAAGGTTTGGCTTTAGCTACGAGCTTACGCCTACCATTAGGGCGTCGGGCGGCAGCAGCAAGGTTAGCAACTTATTGATCGATCCGGGTACTATGTTTCGTTTCGATCACGGCTTTACCATCGTCACCCGCCTGGCCTTTGAAACATCGGGCAGGTATGGCTTCACCCCGGTTTTTAACCAGGTTTATGCCCGTTCAAAGGCGGTAAATTATTTTGTGGCCCTGTCGCTTCCCAACCGGTTTGGTAACAGCGATCCCTACTCATTGGGCTTAAACCTACAACTGGGCTTCACATTTAACTAATTGAACGCTTCACCTGTTGCACTTTGTTTTGAACCATAATTTTCCCATATGTACTAAATTCAGCAAAACCAAAAGCACCGGTTTCCCGTAATACGGTAAAAAACCTACTTATTGAGAACTGTTATAAAGCTAAAACCCATCCATTATTGCCCGTCGTGCGGGGATAATTTCGATTGTAAAAAACACCGGGGCTGGTTTGTGAAAACATTTTTATTCTTCCTCGAAATCAGGAAGTATTATTGCACCTTTTGCCGAAAGACCTATATTATGCAAAAAAGGTTTGTTTAAAGTTGTTTGCTATATTTCCTTTTGAACCATGATTTTTAGGATTTAAGGATGACCCTGATTCTACCAAATGCATCCTTTGATCCTATAATCAAAGAAATCATGGTTCAGAAAATAATCCGCACATCCGCACATCAATCAATCCGCACATCAAACCCTTCTCCCCTTCCACACATTTGTCTTCGTCAAATGTTTCTGGATCGATAAAAAGGCAATAACAACCATATTGGCCATTTGCACAGGGTGTAAAATAACGTTATACAGCGCATTTTGACCTGATTCCAGCGAGATCATCACCCGGGTAAGGGCAATTAGCCCCAGCATAAAGAATATGAGGTTATAATTGAGCGTCATCAGGATGATCATTGGCCCGCATATGAGCAACAGGACATAGGCCATCAACCCAAAAACGCTATAGCTAAAGGCCGCCAGCGCGTTCTTGCTGAAACCGTTTATCGCTTCCGGGTAATTCTTGTACATGCGGCAGCTTATCATACCGTTTGCCAGTAAGGCCTCCCCGTTGTATGATGCCGCTTTAACAAGGCGCATAATTTCGGCATCCTCAACTACCTTATCCTTTGCTTGTTCGTGCCATTGGTGTTGGCGGTAAAGGCTTGCATCAAACAGCATAAATTGCCCGCAGGCTGTAGCAAACGATGCCTGCTTTGTTAACAAAACCAGTCGCAGGGGGAATAAATTCAATAACAAAAAATTCAATAGCGGCACGGTAACCTTCTCGCCCATGGTGTTCATCAGCTGGTTGGGGAACAAGCTCAGTAGCCCAAGCTTATTAATATACATGCGGTGAACAGCACTGTTTATCAAATGATTGCTTACCTCGTCGTCAGCATCTAAAAATAAAAAATATTCGCCCTTAGCTTTTTGGGCGAGCTGGTAACATGCATAGTTTTTGCCGAGCCATCCGTCCGGCAAATCATCTCCCTTAATGACGCTGAAGTCGGGGTGCCGGGCAGCAAAGTCAGCACAAATTTTATAGGTGTTATCCGTTGAGCAATCGTCATAAACAATTACCTGGTAGTTTTTATAATCCTGTTTTTGGATGGATTGTAACAGGGACAGGAGGTTAGCCTCCTCATTTCGCGCAGGGATCAGGATAGATACCAGGCTATCGTACCGGCGGCTAACACGGGTTAGCTTTGGGTTTGATAAAAAATTGAAAAGCGTTACCGTAAACCGCAACACGATAAAAAACAGGGTTATGGAGATAACGATGATCACTTTATAAAGCTATTTCGGTTTTAAGTATTATGGCGTTAAATTAAAGAATAAATAATAACCTTTTGCCTCTCACTAAAAAGTTTCATCACCCCTTGCATAACTGCACTTACGTTAAATCCGCTGTTTAACAACGGTTAAAACGCAATAAAAAAGGCGTATTAACCACATGACAATCACGTGTTTAAACGGACTAACAAAACAGCAATTAGTGGTTGTTTTGCTTTGTGATTTAAGACAAGGCTAAGGAAAGCCTGATTACAATTTATTAACCATTTTAAACATTAACCATTATGAAACATTTAAATTATTTACTTTTTACTTTTATTACTGCAGCTGTAATGCTTACCTCGTGCGGTAAAGATGGCGCTGTGGGGCCGCAAGGTGCAGCAGGTACAACCGGGGCCACAGGTGCAACCGGGGCTACAGGTGCAGATGGTACAAAAATATTTTCGGGAGCAGCAGCGCCGGCAGCAACTATTGGCGTTAACGGCGATTTTTACCTCAATACCACCAACAGCGATTTTTACGGGCCTAAAACTGCCGCAGGCTGGGGTTCCCCTACAAATCTGAAAGGTGCAACCGGCGCAACCGGTGCTGCGGGCGCAGCAGGTGCAGCAGGTTCAAAAATTTATAGCGGCACGGGCGTTCCTGCAGCATCTGTAGGCAAAAACGGCGACTATTACCTGGATGTTAACAGCTATTTATTTTACGGCCCTAAGGCTGCTAATGCATGGTCGGCACCCATTAATCTAAAAGGACCAAAAGGTGATACCGGAACTGCTAACGTGATCTATTCTGACTGGTATACCCCAGCCACATATACAAAAACAACCGTTTTTGGCACGATCTATTTTACAGCCGATATCGCTGCCTCTAAAATTACCCAGGATATTTTAGACAAGGGTACAGTAGTAGTATATGGTAAGCTTAATGGATATAACCCTGTTATATGGCCTACTGACCAGGTGGGTCAACTGCCTATTTTAATCAATTATATGAGTGGTACTACTCCTAATCTTGATACATGGTCGGCACTTTGCACAGTTGGGAATGTAGCGATAAGCTTAACAAGTAGTATAAATGCTTATACCAACATATCAAACGCACACCAATTCAGGTATGTGATTATTCCGGGTGGCGTACATACATTAGGGCTTGTTAACCTTAAAAACTATAAAGAGGTACAACAGGCGTTACATTTAAAGGACTAACCCTGCATCTGCCTATCTATGAAAATCATCTAAAACACCGGGCACATCAGTTTCCGGTGTTTTAGTTTTTAATAAAATTGATGATAGCGGCAGTTGCTCCGGTATGCTCCTTCACATAAGTTGTGACTGCAAGGCTTGCTTTATTATAAAATACATGGTCGTTAATTAGCTTGCCTGTTATCGTTTTCAACGCTGCTTCGTCAGCTACGCTAAACCCGGCCTGTAAGGCAATCAGATCCTTAGCCTCTTTGAACTTCGAATATTCCGGGCCGAAAATTACGGGCAGGCCAAAAGCCCCAGCTTCAAGCGTATTATGAATTCCCGCGCCAAACCCGCCGCCAATGTACGCGATATCAGCGTATTGGTATAATGAAGAAAGCATGCCAACATTGTCAATGATTAAATATGAGATATCAGGCGTGAGATTTGAAATTTGGGAATACCTTAGGGTAGTGTCCGATGGTAAAATAGATATAAGCTTTGCTATTTTCTCTTCACTAATCTCGTGCGGGGCTATGATAAATTTCCAGCCTGGATATTGAGTAGTTAGTGTGGCTATCAACTGCTCGTCGGCCGGCCAGGTGCTGCCCGCAATAAATATTTTTTGGTCGTTTTTAAATTCGGCGATGCCGGCGATAGCTTTGGGTTGCAGGGAGTTTACCCACACCCTGTCGAACCGGGTATCGCCGCTTACGGTTACATTGGTTACCCCAATTTGATGTAACAGCTCCAGTGAGCCTTCGTCCTGCACAAAAAAACGGCGCACAAAACCCAGCATTTTACGGTGCAGCCCGCCATACCATTTAAAAAACACCTGGTTGGGCCTGAAAATGCCCGAAATTACATATAACGGAATGTTACGGTTATTTGTCTCGTTGAAGAAATGATACCAGTATTCATACTTGGTAAAAACAGCCATTTTGGGCTGGAAAAAATCAATAAAATACCGTGCATTAGCGGCGGTATCAAGCGGTAAGTAGTACACAGCATCGGCCAGCGGTGTATTTTTCCGAACCTCGTAGCCAGACGGTGAAAAAAAGGTGATAACGATTTTCTCGTCGGGATAAAGTTCGCGTATTCCCTCTAAAACAGGTCGCCCCTGTTCAAACTCACCAAGTGAAGCAAAATGAAACCAAATGCACCCTGAAAAACGTATAAACGCTTGTTCTTTTCGACCATTTACCCAAAGTTTGGCTTTTTTGTTGAAAAATGAAGCGATATAAATTGCAACGAAATATAATTGAACCCCGGTATTATATAGTAAGAGCATTTTAATTATGAATTATTAACTTCGCGGGGATAAATGTAATCACAATAAAAATACTTTATTTATGAAAATTGCTGTTATCGGAACGGGCTATGTCGGCTTGGTGACCGGAACCTGTTTGGCTGAAACAGGCAACGAGGTTGTTTGTGTAGACATAGTTGAAGAAAAAGTCAACAAAATGAGGGCAGGCGAAATGCCGATCTATGAGCCCGGGCTCGACCAACTTTTTCATCGTAACATCAAGCAGGACAGGTTAACGTTTACAACAAACCTGGCCGAGGCCATAGCGCCAGCCAAGGTTATATTTCTTGCACTGCCAACCCCCCCGGGAGCTGACGGCTCTGCCGATTTAAGCTACGTGCTTGGCGCGGCAAAGGACATAGCTAAATTAATTACTGAGTATAAGGTTATTGTTACCAAATCAACCGTGCCTGTAGGCACCGCTGATAAAGTAACGACCGTTATGAAGGCAAATACCGACGTGCCCTTTGCCGTGGTATCAAACCCCGAATTTTTGCGTGAGGGTGTAGCTGTTGAGGATTTTATGAAACCCGATCGTGTAGTGATTGGTACTATGGATGAAAAGGCCCGGCTGATAATGGGCGATCTGTATGCTCCTTACGTACGCCAGGGAAATCCGATACTTTATATGGATGAGCGTTCTTCGGAACTTACAAAATACGCCGCAAACTCGTTCCTGGCAACCAAAATTACCTTTATGAATGAAATTGCCAACATGTGCGAGCTGGTTGGTGCAGATGTTGACATGGTAAGAAAAGGTGTTGGTGCTGATGCGCGGATAGGCAAGCGTTTCCTGTTTCCAGGTGTTGGCTATGGTGGTAGCTGTTTCCCTAAGGATGTGCAAGCCCTGGCAAAATCGGCCGAGGAAAATAAATATGACTTTAAAATATTGAACTCCGTAATGGAGGTTAATGAAACGCAGAAAAGGCGCCTTGTGGTGAAAATGCGTGACTATTATGGCAAGGATGGCCTAAAGGGCAAAACCTTTGCACTTTGGGGGCTTGCTTTTAAACCGGAAACTGACGATATCCGTGAAGCCCCTGCATTATATATAATTGACGAGCTGCTGGCCGCAGGTGCAAATGTTATTGCGTACGATCCGGAAGGTATGCCAAACGTTAAGAAGATACTTGGCGATAAAATAACTTATGCCACAGACAGGTATTCTGCGCTTGAAAATGCCGATGCATTGTTGATAGTAACAGAATGGCCGGTGTTCAGAACTCCTGATTTTGATTTTATGAAAGAAAAGTTAAAAGCGCCTGTTATATTTGACGGACGTAATCTTTACGATCTGGACAGGATGAAGGACTATGGTTTTTACTATAACAGCATAGGGCGTAAAATAGTTGGTTAAATGGGAGCAAGAAAACGGATATTGATAACCGGGGCAGCCGGATTTTTAGGCTCGCACCTTTGTGACAGGTTTATTGCTGAGGATTTTCATGTTATTGGCATGGACAACCTGATAACAGGTGATATGCGAAATATTGAGCATTTGTTTAAACTGGAAAATTTCGAGTTTTATAACCATGATGTTTCCAAGTTTGTATATGTCCCGGGCGAACTTCATTATATTTTGCACTTCGCTTCACCGGCGAGCCCGATTGACTATTTAAAGATCCCTATCCAAACTTTAAAGGTTGGCTCGTTAGGTACGCATAATCTTTTGGGTCTGGCGCGAAACAAGAAGGCTAGGATGCTGATCGCGTCAACATCTGAAGTATATGGCGACCCCAACGTAAATCCACAACCCGAAGAATACTGGGGGAATGTTAACCCTGTTGGCCCCCGAGGAGTTTACGACGAGGCTAAGCGCTTCCAGGAGGCCATAACCATGGCTTATCATACCTTTCATGGCCTGGAGACCCGTATCGTTAGGATCTTTAATACTTATGGCCCGCGTATGCGCCTTAATGACGGGCGCGTGTTACCCGCCTTTATTGGCCAGGCTTTACGTGGCGAGTCATTGACCATGTTTGGCGATGGTTCACAAACCCGTTCATTTTGTTATGTAGATGATTTGGTAGAGGGTATTTATCGCTTACTCTTTAGCGATTATGCACAGCCAATGAATATCGGCAATCCTGATGAAATCACCATCCGTCAATTTGGTGAGGAAATAATCAAATTAACAGGAACCGATCAAAAGCTGATAAGCCTGCCACTACCAACAGACGACCCGAAGCAGAGAAGACCAGACATCACCAAGGCTAAAAGTATTTTGGGTTGGGAGCCAAAAGTTTCACGAAGTGAGGGCTTAAAAATCACTTACAATTACTTTAAATCACTTCCTGAAAAGGAAATTCAACATAAGGACTTTACCTACTATAACAAAAATTAATGGCTAAAATATTAGTAACCGGAGGATTGGGATATATCGGCTCACACACCGTGGTCGAACTTGTGGCAGCCGGATATGAACCCATAATAGTTGACGACCTGTCAAACTCCAATGTTAAGATTCTTGATCAGCTGAGCAGGATTATTGGCTTTAAACCGGCCTTTTATCAGTTTGATCTTTGCGACATGCAAAAGCTAAATGAGTTTATAGCCGTTGAACCCGAAATTGATGGCATTATTCATTTTGCGGCATTCAAAGCCGTAGGCGAATCGGTAAGAAACCCGCTAAAATATTACCGGAATAATTTTTATTCGCTGCTTAACCTGCTGGAAGTTTATAAAACTAAAACCATAAATTTTGTTTTCTCATCAAGCTGTACCGTTTATGGGCAGCCTGACGAACTGCCGGTTACTGAAAATGCACCGGTGAAAATGGCAGAATCGCCATACGGCAACACCAAGCAAATTGCCGAAGAAATTTTAAGGGATGCAATTACTGCCGGCGAGGCGCAAAAGGTAATAGCACTTAGGTATTTCAACCCGGTTGGCGCACACGACACGGCATTAATAGGAGAATTACCAAACGGGGTTCCTCAAAACCTGGTTCCATTTATAACACAAACGGCCATAGGCAAACGCGAAAAAATAACTGTATTTGGTAATAACTACAATACTAAGGATGGAAGTTGCGTTCGTGATTATATCCACGTTGTTGATTTAGCAAAGGCACACGTAGCTGCGTTAAGGCTTATGGAGAACGAAGGATTTAAAGGTTATGACGTATTTAATTTAGGGACCGGAAACGGGAATACCGTACTCGAAATCATCGCAGCCTTTGAAAACACCACCGGCGTAAGGTTAAATTACGAAATTGGCCCACGCAGGGAAGGAGATGTTGAAAAGGTTTGGGGCGATGTTACTAAATCGACAAATAAATTACACTGGCAGGCGCAATTGGGTATTGACATCATGATGTCGTCGGCTTGGGAATGGGAAAAGTATATTGCTGAAAACCCATTATAATTAAATATTAAGATTAACAAATATTGGTGGTAGCACTAATACAAAAAATTATAAAAAATGATTTACCCCCCTGGTAATATCATTCACATTGCCAGTAAATAAGTAATCCAAACAACGTTTAATGAAAAAGATAATTATCACCGGAGGGGCAGGTTTTATTGGATCGCACGTTGTGCGGCGCTTTGTAAAAAACTATCCTGGTTATAGCATTATCAATCTTGATAAATTAACATATGCCGGCAACCTGGCTAACCTTGAGGATATCGAAGACGAGCCAAATTACCGGTTTGTAAAGGGCGATATTGTTGATATCGAGTTTATACAAAAGTTATTTACTGAAGAGCAACCTGATGCCGTGATACACCTGGCTGCCGAATCGCATGTGGACCGGTCAATAACTAATCCCCTGGAATTTGTGATGACTAACGTTGTTGGCACAGTAAACCTGCTAAATACAGCCCGCCAGGCATGGAAGGGCCGTTATGACGAAACCCGCTTTTACCATGTATCAACCGACGAGGTGTACGGTACACTGGGCGAAACCGGTATGTTTACTGAAGAAACTGGTTATGATCCGCATTCACCTTATTCCGCATCCAAAGCCGGATCTGATCATTTTGTGCGAGCTTATTTCGATACATACGGGTTAAATACCGTTATCTCCAATTGTTCAAATAACTATGGCTCATATCACTTTCCTGAAAAGTTGATCCCTCTTGCCATTAATAATATCAAACAAATGAAACCGGTGCCGGTTTATGGCAAAGGTGAAAACATTCGCGACTGGCTGTGGGTTGAGGATCATGCAAGGGCTATTGATGTGATATTTCATAATGCCGCTGCCGGAACCACCTACAACATAGGCGGCCATAACGAATGGAAAAATATAGATTTGATAAGATTACTGTGCCAAATTTTGGATAAGAAGCTGAACAGACCCGCCGGGGAGTCGGAGAGTCTGATCACGTTTGTAACAGACCGGGCAGGGCACGATCTAAGATATGCTATTGACGCAACAAAACTAAAGGATGAATTAGGATGGGTACCCTCAATTACCTTTGAGGAAGGCCTGGAGAAAACAGTTGATTGGTATCTTGATAATGAAAAATGGCTTAACGATGTTACGTCAGGCCATTATCAACAATATTATACCGACCAATATAACAACCGTTAATCATGTTTGGGTTATTTAAAAAGAAGGAACAAAAAAAACACATCACGTTCGACTATAGTTCATTGATGGTTGATATGCACTCGCATGTTTTACCTGGAATTGATGATGGTGCGCAAAATACGCAGGAGTCTATCTTTCTTATTAAACGTATGATGGAACTGGGCATAAAAAAAATTATTGCCACGCCGCACATCATGATTGACTATTACAAGAACACACCCGAGACTATCAATGGCGCTCTTGAGATACTTAAAGAAGAACTGGTAAAGGAGAAAATGGATATCGAAGTACAAGCTGCAGCTGAGCATTATTTCGACGAAACCTTTGAGGCTCGTGTTAACGAGGAAAAACTAATGACCATGGGCGATAATTATGTGCTTTTTGAATTTTCATTCATCAATAAGCCGCCTAATGCAATTCCCGTTATACAAAAACTTAACGACCTGGGCTACAAACCCATACTGGCTCACCCCGAGCGATATCCGTATATGGATCTGGATCAGTTTAAAGCCTTGCATAACTGGGGTGTTGATTTTCAGGTAAACACCATATCGCTTGCCGGGTATTATGGTAAGGAATCAAAACGACTTGCCGAGGAATTAATAGATAATCAGCTTGTAGATTTTATCTCGAGTGACATGCACCATCCAAGGCACGCCCAGGCACTAAAAAATGCACTAAAAATGCCTTACCTGGAAAAAGTAATGTTTGATTACCCGTTGAAGAATAGCTTGCTGATGTAAGAATGATGTGCGAATTTTTGATGTGCGGATGTGCGAATAAATTGACTTTAGATTTCGAAAGATTAAACGCGACCAACAATCAACCGGATTCATTTTAACACATCGGCTGCAAATCCATTCATTCGCACATTTGCATATCCCCGCATTCGCACATCAATTCATTCGCACATCCTACTCGTACCTCAATGCTTCAACAGGATCAAGCTTTGATGCTTTCTTTGCGGGATAAAAGCCGGAGATGAGGCCGATAAAGGTACATAATGCTATTGCTGCAAACAGCCAGCGCCATGGTGTTACAAACGTTCCGCTAATTTGCACAGCTATCAGGTTACCTATTGCCATTCCTAGTATAATTCCTAATACGCCGCCGATAAGGCAAATTACAATCGCCTCTATTAAAAACTGCTTGCGGATTATTGCCGGTGTGGCGCCTAATGATTTGCGTAACCCTATTTCCCTGGTGCGTTCGGTTACCGAAACCAGCATAATATTCATCAACCCGATGGCAGCGCCAATTAATGTGATGATGCCAATTGTCGCGCCGCCCATTGTCATGTAAGCAAGCTGTCCCGAAAGTTCTGCTTGTATGGAATCGCTTCTTTCAATCTCAAAATTATCATCGCTGCCTATGTTGAGGCTCCGGATATTTCTGAAAAGCGAAGTCGCCTCCCCTATAGTAGCATCCAGCGCAGCAGGGTTGTTCACCATTACAGTAACGCTGAATGACGTATGCGAAGAGTCTTTAAGCTGATTTGCCTTAACAATGGGTATCACACAAAACTTATCGCCTCCAAACCCTGCACTTGAGCCTTTTGACGCGAATACGCCAATTACCCTATACTGGTTATTACCTACATATATTAATTTGTTTATGGGGTCTTCGTTCTTAAAAAGCTTCTTTTTTATCTCGTTACCAATCATAACAACGTTAGTTCCGTGCTCAATCTCAGCAGCAGAGAAGTTACGGCCAAAAGCCAATTTTTGCCCGCTGGTAAGCAGGTAATTTTCGTTCGCTCCGCTTACAGATATATTTGGATTGGTTTTTTGATTGCCATATTTTGCAATTGCAGTGCCTGACAATTGTAGTTTTATTGTGATTACCGATGGCAGGGCGAATTTCTTCTTAAATCGCTCAGCTTGGTCATAACGGACCGGCGGGTATATTTTCCGGTGTCCGCCATTTCCAAAGTTAAGCCCCGAACCCCTGTTTTGAATGGTGAACGAATTTGCCCCGAGGCCGGCAAATGCATCATTGGTGAATTGCTTAACACCTTCAATTGCTGTTAAAATACCTACCAACGCCATAATACCGATAGCGATAATCAACGCGGTAAGTGCAGTACGCAGCCTGTTTCCCGCTATCGACTGTAAAGCTATCGCAATATTTTCCTTGAAAGTAGTTTTAACGGCCATAGTGTAAAATAACAAAACCCGGTGGTAAGACTATAGTAGCCCTCCGTTTGTTACAACACTGCAAGCGTTATATTTAACAATCAATTTGTTTATCTGCCAAACAACCTTTAATTTCATTTTCGCTAAACGCATTATCATTAATGAAAAAAATCCTGGTCCTTTTTACGTTCATCATTTCCTGCCATTTATTTTCCAATGCACAGGTACAAACCATTGTCCAGAAATCGCACCACATTGGTGAAACGTCAGTTGTGCAGGATTCATCTGGTAACCGATATGCCTATGCCGACTGGCAAAAGTTAATGAGAACGGGAAACTATACCCTAAAATCCATTAAACCGGGTAACGACAGCACTGCCTACCTGTTGGTGAAATTGGATGAAGCCGCGAAAACGAAACTGATACAAATAATGCCCAAGCCGGCGGAAACTACATACTTTACTACCGGCCAAAAATTGGACCTTTTTAGTGCAAATGACATTGAAGGTTTTAAACTGAGGCCAAAGGAGCTTGCCGGTAAAACTTTGGTTATCAACTTCTGGTTTATTGATTGCCCGCCATGCAGACAGGAAATCCCGGAGCTTAACAAAATGGCACTATCCTATGCTAATGATCCAAACATCATATTTATAGCCGTTGCGCTTGATTATAAATCAGATCTGAAAAAATTTGTAAAGGAAAATCCATTTGCCTACCATATTGTGGAATATGGCCGCCATATTGCCGACGACTACGGCATACGCACGTATCCTACCAATGTAGTTGTTGATAAGCAGGGGGTTGTAAGGTTCCACGCTACTGGATTCGGCTTAAATACGCCTTACTGGATCAAAAAAACCATTGACGAGGTTAAATAGCAACTCAGCGTAGTATTTTCAGCCTGTTCACTAATTTTAGTCCATAAAAAAAGCGGCTGGTTTGGCCGCTCTTATTTTATACTATTAGATATTTTATCGCTTATACTGAGAATGAAGTCCCGCAACCGCATGTGCTGGCAGCATTTGGGTTGTTAAATGTGAATCCGCGGGCGTTTAATCCGTCCTGAAAGTCAATCTGCATGCCTGCAAGGTAAAGGCCATGGGCTTTATGCATGTAAACCTTTATTCCGTCGATGATAAATTCCTGGTCGCCGTCCTTTTTCTGGTCGAAACCCAGAACATAGTTCATGCCTGAACAACCGCCGCCTTCAACACCAACGCGCAAGCCAAAATCATCACCCATCTCTTGCTGGCTTTTTAATTTATTCAATTCTTTAACGGCGCCTTCAGTAAAAGTTACAGGTCCGGTGGCAGTTTCAACAGCAGTACTCATCTTATTTTTAATTAACTACACAAATATAAGGTAAAATGCGGATTTTTGCAGCAAGCCCTTTATTTATGACCTGTATTTAACATTCACAAACATGAACTCTTATTTACCTTACTTTTTAGATATTATAAAATACACCATTTCAGGCCTGGGTGTTGTATGGATAGCATTTTACCTTGTTAAACCATACCTTGACAGGGATGAAAAGATCCAATTACTTGAATACAGGAAAACAATCAGCCATCAAACGCTGCCCTTACGCCTGCAGGCTTACGAGCGCTTGGTTTTGTTTATTGAGCGGGTAAACCCGGCTAATATGCTGGTTCGTTTAAATGCGCCTGCTTATTCGGCGCACCAGTTGTATAGTATTATCGTTGATGAGATCCGCAACGAATACCAGCATAACATTACCCAGCAAATATATGTAAGCAGCCGTGCCTGGGGTGTGGTGATGCACGTAAAGGAAGATACGCTTGGTATTATTAATAATGCTATGCAGGGCATCCCTGACACTGCTACCGGGCTTGAACTAAGCAAAATACTACTGGCGAATATTAACCAGCTGGAAGATAACCCCTACGAAATTGGTGCAAGCATGTTGAGGAAGGATGTTGAGGAGATATTCTAGTTAGGTAATTAGAGGAGATTAGAGACTGGTTAATTAGAGATCAGAGATTAGGACTTACGCCGGATATATAGTTTTTAATAGTTAGTTAGCAGCCAGAAATTACTTGCACTGGCTACACTATATAAATATATGAGTGAAAAGAAATTTGCCACAACATCGGGGATTGAGATAAAAGAGGTTTATTGCAAGCCATCGGGAATGAACGAGTTGCCTGGCGAATTTCCGTTTACGCGTGGTATTCAAAAAGACATGTACCGCGGTAAGCCCTGGACAATGCGCCAGTATGCGGGGTTTTCAACTGCCGAGGAATCAAACAAGCGCTATCATTACCTGCTGGGGCAGGGCACCATGGGGCTTTCTGTGGCGTTTGATCTGCCTACCCAAATCGGTTACGATTCGGATCATGAATTGTCAGAAGGCGAGGTGGGCAAGGTGGGCGTGGCCATTGATTCTTTACAGGATATCGAGATCCTGTTTGATGGCATCGAACTAAAGAACATTACTACCTCCATGACCATTAATGCTACCGCGCCCATATTATTGGCGATGTATATCGCGTTAGCAAAAAAACAGGGAGCCGATCTCACACAGATCTCGGGCACTATCCAGAATGACATATTAAAGGAGTACGCAGCGCGTGGCACCCATATATACCCGCCCGAAGCCTCGATGCGACTCATTACCGATGTGTTTGAGTATTGCAGTAAGGAAGTACCCAAATGGAACACCATATCTATTTCGGGCTACCATATCCGCGAGGCTGGTTCCACAGCAGTACAAGAGCTGGCATTTACCTTAGCTAACGGCAAAACATATTTAAAGGCAGCACTGCAAAAAGGATTGGACATAAACGTTTTTGCCAAACGCCTCTCCTTTTTCTTTAACTGTCACAATAATTTTTTTGAAGAGATCGCCAAGTTCAGGGCGGCGCGCAGAATGTGGGCGCATATAACAAAGGAGTTAGGTGCCACCGATGCCGGCGCGCAAAAACTGCGTTTTCATACCCAAACCGGGGGATCGACTTTGACAGCGCAACAACCCATGAACAATATTGTGCGGGTAAGCAACCAGGCGCTGGCTGCGGTACTAGGTGGCACACAGTCATTACATACCAATGGCTACGACGAGGCTATTTCCCTGCCTACCGAAGCCGCTGCAAAGATTGCCCTGAGAACACAACAAATCATCGCCTTTGAAAGTGGTGTTACCGATACTGTCGACCCATTAGCCGGTTCCTACTTTATAGAAGCGTTGACGGACGAACTGGAAGAAGCGGCCCAGGTTTATATTGATAAGATAGATGCCATGGGCGGCTCGGTAAAAGCTATAGAACAGGATTACATCCAGCAGGAAATTGCCAGTTCGGCTTATGAATACCAAAACCAGATAGAAAGCGGCGAAAAGGTGCTGGTTGGCGTTAATAAATTCACCGAGCCTGAGCCATCAGCCATAAACGTTTTCAGAGTTGATGATTCTATCCGCATCAAGCAAACAGAAAAAATTAACGCGCTTAAGGCTTCCAGGAATAATGTTGTAGTTAAGGCAAACCTTGAAAAATTGAGTGAAGCCGCCAGGAGTAAGGAGAATTTAATGCCCTACATATTAAATGCTGTGGAAGGATATGCCACATTGGGTGAAATTTCTGACACATTGCGCCACGTTTTTGGGGAATACTGACACTGACAGCCTGCCAAAAATTCTTATCCACAATTGCGTTATCAACACTCAAAAAAGTTATCAACGCCATTATCAACTACTTAAAAAAAACTTAGAACTTAAAGACAAAACAACCGTTATAATGGCTCAAAAGTTGCCGGTTGGCAGTTCACTATAATCCCGGCGTAAGCTGCTTTAGATGAACGGAATTGGATTTTAATTAAAAAAGTATTGGTATAGTTAAATAAAGGAATAAGCTGTTTTTTTACCCGCGAAATGTAATATTTAATATTGAATTTACGGCATAGATTACGTTATTATTTGATAAATTTATTTTACTAAAAAGTTGAAAATTAATTTTTTTATCCACCTTTTTTTTGAATATTCGGTGTTCCGTAGCAGTTCCAAAAGATGTTTCGCTGGGGGTTGGAAATCAATATTTTAATAAAAATTACTTATGGAAAAAACTTGTACTAACGTTTGGAACAGCTGCCTTCAGATCATAAAGGACAACATACCGGCCCAGAGCTTTAAAACCTGGTTTGAGCCGATAAAAGCTTTAAGGATGGAAGGAAGCGTATTAACCATACAGGTACCAAGTTTATTCTTCTACGAATGGCTTGAAGAGCACTATGTTGGCCTGCTACGCAAAACAATAAAAAAACAATTAGGCGACGACGGACGTTTGGAATATAATATAGTTGTAGAACAATCATCATCCAGCAAGCCATACACCACCAATTTACCATCAAATGGTAATGGCGCTGAATCAAAAAATCAGTCTATGCCGATACCTATTTCAATAAATAAGGACATTAAGAATCCTTTTGTTATCCCAGGGCTAAAAAAGCTAAACGTAGATCCGCAGCTTAACCGCAATTACACCTTTAATAACTTTGTTGAAGGCGATTGCAACAGGCTTGCCCGTTCCGCAGGATACGCAGTAGCGGCAAAACCGGGCGGCACCTCATTTAACCCGCTGATGATATACGGCGGCGTAGGCCTTGGTAAAACTCACTTGGCGCAAGCCATTGGTAACGAGATAAAAAATTCACTGCCAGATAAGCTGGTGCTGTATGTTTCATGCGAGAAATTTACCCAGCAGTTTGTTGATGCCCTGAAACATAATAATATAAACGACTTTGTTAATTTTTACCAGGCGATTGACGTACTCATTATGGATGACGTGCACAACTTTGCCGGCAAAGAAAAAACACAGGATTTCTTTTTCCATATCTTCAACCACCTGCACCAATCAGGCAAACAGGTGATCATCACCTCTGATAAGGCGCCAAAGGATTTGGCAGGTTTGGAAGAACGCCTGCTTTCAAGGTTTAAATGGGGGCTTTCCGCCGATCTGCAGGTTCCTGATTTGGAAACCCGCATGGCGATCCTTAAAAACAAAACCTACCAGGACGGCATTGAACTTTCAAACGATGTAATAGAATACGTTGCTCACAACATTGATAACAATGTGCGTGAACTGGAAGGCGCAATGGTATCCCTGCTGGCACAGTCGACCCTTAACCGTAAGGAGATTGATTTGAACCTTGCTAAACAAATGTTGAAAAACTTTGTGAAGAACTCTTCAAAGGAGATCTCGATGGAGTATATTCAAAACCTTGTTTGCGAGTACTTCGAAGTACCTATCGAAATGGTAAAGTCACAAACCCGCAAGCGCGAAATTGTACAGGCCCGCCAGATCTCTATGTACCTGGCTAAGGCGCATACCAAGAGTTCCTTAAAATCAATCGGTCATTTCTTCGGCGGCCGCGACCACTCAACCGTGATCTATGCCTGCCAGACAGTTGAAGACTTAATTGATACCGACAAAAAATTCAAGGGCTATGTAGCCGATATCCAGAAGAAGCTTAAAATGTCTTAACTGATCTTATAAATATTTATCGGAGCCCTGCATGAGAATGCAGGGCTTTTTTGTGGAGTTATTTATCTATCGTATAAAACTTGTCATTGCGAGCGATAGCGCGGCAACCTCATCGCCAATGCATTAACACTATGCAAATTCTACACTGTTCTGTCGCTCTGTATAGCTACGAGGTTGCTTCGTCGTTCCTCCTCGCAATGACAAGGTTTTTAATTGATTAAAAAAATACCTAAATTGTATCAAATAATTAAATATGAAGAAGTTACTACCTGCCATTATCCTATTGATGATTTCCATCAGCACCTTCGCCCAACAATCTGCAACGGATGGTGTTAAACAATCTATCAACACCATGTTCGATGCCATGCGCAAGGGCGACAGCACCCTGCTGAAATCCGTTTTTGCTAAGGAAATGGTATTACAAAGCGTTTCAACAGGCAAAGACGGCAAATCTGCTATCTCAACTGACAGCGCCAATGATTTTGCAAAGATCATTGGCACCCCACATACAGGCGTTTATGACGAGCGTATTGTTTACGGCGATATAAAAATTGACGGCGACCTGGCCAGCGTTTGGGCTCCCTATAAATTTTACCTGGGCGATAAATTCAGTCATTGTGGGGTTGATGTGTTTTCGCTAATGAAAACTGCCAATGGTTGGAAAATAATTTATATTGTTGATACCAGGCGAAAGGATAATTGTATTGAATAGTTTTTCTAAGGCCATAGTCTGTAGTCTTGAGTCAATATTTAAAAAGACTCAGAACTAACGACTTCCGACTTAAGACTTCTCTATCACCTTATAAAACCCATCCCGGTAACTATCTCCTACCGGGATAATCGTATCCCCGATAAAGATGCGGCTGCGTTCAACCGAGCTGATGTGCCTTAGGGAGATGATATAAGATTTATGTACCCTGATAAATTCAACGGCAGGCAGTTGTTCTTCAATTTTCTTTAGCGGCTGCAGGCTCATTACCCGGCCCGCTGTAGTATTGAGGGAAACGTAATTTTGCAACGCTTCGATATATAAAATATCAACCAGGTTTATTTTTTGGATGCGGTGCTCTGTCTTTACAAATAAATATTCCGCAGGTTTTTCGGTAACTACTATTGGCGCAGCCTTGATGTTACTATTCGGCTGAATTGCAATTAAGTTAAATGCTTTTTCCGCAGCACGGTAAAATCGTTCAAACGCGATAGGCTTTAGCAAGTAATCCACCACGTCGTGCTCGTAGCCATCCAGCGCATATTCCGTATAGGCCGTGGTGAGGACTATTTTGCATTGCTTTCCGGATATTTTTATAAACTGAATGCCGGTTAGTTCGGGCATTTGAATATCCAGGAACACAAGGTCGATGTTTTGTTCACGAACTATATTCAGCCCCTCAATAGGATTGGTAGTAGTGGCCACAAGCTCAAGAAAAGGCACCTTACGCGTATAATCAGCCAGGATGTCAATAGCTAAAGGTTTATCATCAATTATAAGGCACCTCAATTTCATGTCAATTGCAGCGTTAAGTTAACGGTATAAAATTCAGGTGCATCGTCAATGGTTAAAATATGCTTCACCGGGTACATCAGTTCCAGCCTGCGGCGTACATTGTTCAAGCCGATACCGGATGTTTTATCCTTCTGATGGTCGTTCTTTTTGTTGCGAACGCTAAATTGAATTTCTTCATTTGTGGCGTGCAAGCTAATATCTACCGGACTAACCGCATCGTTTAGCACACCGTGCTTAAAGGCATTCTCTACAAAGGCAATTAAAAGCAATGTGGCTATTTGTTGCCCGCCGATATAGCCCTCTATGTTAAAATTTATGCAAGCCGCGCCCTTGGTGCTGATCCGTTGTAACGCTATCACGTTTTCCAGGTAACTAACCTCGCTTTGCAGCGAAACGGTGTTCTGCCCGCCCTCCCGCAGCATGTAACGCAGGATTTCTGACAACTTCAGTAAAGCCGCCGGCGCCTGTTCCGACTGCTGGTAAGTGAGCGAATAAATGTCATTAATGCTGTTAAACAAAAAATGGGGGTTTAATTGCGAGCGCAAAAAAGTTAGTTCTGCAGTAGCTTTTTCCTTTTCAAATTCCTGTTGCCGCTGGCGGGCCCTGTACCAGTCCTCAACAAAAAAATACATGAGCCCATAAACAAAATAGCTTGGGAAGTAAACAAAGAAAACATTGGTTAGATAACGCCCTGGAGAATAGGGGTGCCCTCTATAGTTATCAAAATTTAAAACCGGGACAAAAAAATAGTATTCCATTACATAACGGAATGCCACAATAAAGAAAAACAACATTACAGCCAGCAGTGCTGCGTTTACGTACTTCTTCTTTTCAATAAGCTGAGGAGCTACCAGCAGGCAGGCGCTATAAAAGCAGGTTACAGGCAGCAGCAGGAACCCTATTTCAATAATTGAGTACCTGCAAAACAGTTGCAGGTCGATTGGCCGGCTCTGGTGTCCGCTCAAAATCCCCCTCCCTATTGAGCCCCATAGGTTATTGGCCAATAAGAGCACCCAAAAAGTTATATGCAGTATTATAACGTACTTGCGTTTCATCGCTTAAAGATAAAACAGCTTTACAGCTTATTGTCATCCAAATACATGAACGCCTAAAATTTAATGACGAACGCTTTTATTTTTAGTTCAACATCAAGACAAGGCGATATCGGGGTTCATCAATAAAATTTCCCGGTTCATCAATCGTAATTTTTAGAAGGCTTTATTCGCTTCATGTTTGTGCCATTAAATTTTATCAACATGAAAAAAATATTAGTCATCAGCCTGATCGCGCTACTACCGGCAGTGGCGTTTTGCCAGGATCAGCTTAAGGTAACCGTTCATCCGGGAGTTGAGCTGTTTACCATTGTACAGATCCTGGGAGATAAATACCCGCAGCCCAATCCATCGGCGTATAGCAAGGAAGTGATGGATTATTTCGGGAAATACAAAGATCATCCGGCCGTAAAAAAGGTGATGTCATTCGACAAAACCTATACCGACCTGGTTGAGCTTGGCTGGTGTATGAGCGATTTCCCGAATATCAAGATCTATGAACCTGTGGAAATGAGCTGGTATAAAATGTACGGCAAGGAAAACGTACTGGAATACATCAAGCTTTGTAAAGACTTCTTTAATGATACCCACTTCTGGGATTTCTTCCAGCAGCACCAGGCGCGTTATACCAAATGGGGCGACGAGCTGAAGGCCAACGTTGATTCGGGCAAACTCATCAGGAAGCTGCAGGATTTTTACAAATACGATACAGACATTCACTGGTATATCTGCATCGACCCGCTAAATAGCTGGGGTTCGCATGCCATTATGACCAAGACCCTTAATCCCCAATTTTCCGATTGGTTGGTTTACAATACCGGCTATTTTAAGGAGGGCGGCTCCGTTAACACCGACCCTGTTTTTGAGTTTAAGAACTTCGAGAACCTGGTTTGGCATGAGGGCAGCCATGTATACATCAACACCTTACTTAAAAAGTATGAAAAGGAGATTGCCGATATGAGCTACCTGTTCAACAAGGATGATGAGGGGATGCACCGCAACCAGATCAGCAACTGGGCTTATTGTTTCGACGAAAACATGGTAAGATCGATAACTGCGTCGCTTTATAAAAAATACCGCAACGAACAGGCCTACAAACGCCAGGTGGCGCGTGAAACCGCAAACAATTTCATTTATGTAGAGGGTTTAGCGCCGTTTATTTACGACAATTATCTCAACTCAAACAAGTACAAAAACTTTGCTGATTTTTTCCCGGAGATTTTGAAGTATTTGAAAGAGAAATATCCGAAGAAATCCTGATTTTAATAAAACTTTGTCATTGCGAGCGATAGCGTGGCAACCTCGTCGCAAGCAGAGCGGATATGCATGGCGACGAGGTTGCTTCACTCGTTCCTCGTTCGCAATGACAAAATTGGAGATAGTAGTTTTTAATTGATATTACCCAAACAATATTCCAAACACCTCTTCAATATTACTTACCACCCGTACCTCTATCTTATAGCGGGACAGATCGATCTTTTTCCTGTCCTGGCCGCCTGCAGGCAGGTTATATTTAGAAATAAAGATCTGTTCGAAACCTAGTTTCTGTGCCTCGGCAATGCGTTGCTCCACGCGGTTAACTGCGCGGATCTCGCCTGATAAACCGATCTCGCCCGCGAAGCATGTTTTTGTGGAAATAGCGATATCCTCATGCGATGAAATGATGGCTACAGCCAACCCAAGGTCGATAGCAGGGTCCTCTACCCTGATGCCGCCGGTGATGTTTAAGAACACGTCCTTTGCGCCAAGCTTAAACCCGCAGCGCTTTTCAAGCACAGCCAGCAACATACTCATGCGCTTGGTATCAAAGCCCGTAGCGGTACGCTGTGGGGTGCCATAGGCCGAAATACTTACCAATGCCTGGGTTTCTATCAGCATTGGGCGCATCCCCTCTAAGGTAGCCGAAATTGTAATCCCGCTTAAAGGTTCATCGCGTTGAGAAAGCAGGATCTCCGACGGATTGGAAACTTCCCTCAACCCCTCGCCAAGCATTTCATAAATCCCAAGTTCCGATGACGAGCCAAAGCGATTTTTCACCGTGCGCAAAATGCGGTATACATGGTGCCTGTCACCCTCAAACTGCAGAACGGTATCAACCATATGTTCCAATATCTTCGGACCGGCAATCATGCCATCCTTGGTAATGTGGCCGATCAAAAATACCGGCGTAGAACTTTCCTTTGCAAAACGCAGCATTTCTGCAGTACATTCCCTAACCTGCGACACACTCCCCGGCGTAGATTCAATATGCGCGGAATGTAAAGTCTGGATAGAATCGATCACCACCAAATCAGGCTCCAAAGCTTCAATCTGTTTAAATATGTTTTGGGTTGATGTCTCTGTTAATATAAAACAGCCGCTTCCTAATACTCCCCCTTCAGGGGGTTGGGGGGCCAACCTCTCAGCCCTCATCTTTATCTGCCGGTCGCTTTCCTCACCGGATACATAAAGCACCTTCAAATTCGGCATGTTCAGGGCTAATTGCAACATCAATGTTGATTTACCTATGCCCGGCTCCCCGCCTATCAATACTAATGACCCTGCAACAATTCCACCGCCCAAAACGCGGTTAAATTCTGCATCAGGGGTTAGCAGCCTGTCTTCTTCGGTAAAGGTAATATCGGCAACCTGCACCGGCTTATTAGCGCGCTGCTGGGTGGTTGAGGCAGTCTTCCAGTTGGGAACCGATACGTTTGCCTTTTCAATTACTTCCTCAACAAAGGTGTTCCACTGTGAACACGACGGACATTTACCCAGCCACTTAGCCGATTCATAGCCACAGCTCTGACAGAAATATGCAATTTTTGATTTGGCCAATTGATTTACAATTTTAGAATTACGATTTACGAATATTATTGCGATCTCCGTGCCTTCTCTGCTAACTCTGTGGTTATTATTTACCGCGGAGACACGGAGAGAAAACGCCAGGTAACACAGAGCTAATCTTATGCGTCACCATTATTAATTATTTGAATTTATTGCCGCTACTATACTTTTATTTATCGCAGCATACAAAGCTGCCGAAAGTTCATCATAAGCTTTCTTATCTTTTTCAATTTTAAAACCCAGGTCGTTCCATGAGCCCATGCCTCCGAAAACCCACGCCAGTCCCGCAGCAAACAAAACCTCCCGTGCAGCTAATGAATAGTTTTCGGTTACCACCAGGTCGGTGTGGTAAAATCCTGCAGATGGCTCATCACTTTCTAGCGCCTTCTGCGCCCTGGTAAACACATCCGCCCAATTATTCAACTTATGCTTGTTTGCGAATGCTGTGATCATCAACAAAGCATCAGCTAATTCATTTTTTGTCTCCAACAAATCAAACTGCTGGTTTACTATAGGCTGATCCCATGCGGTGTTGCCATATTTTATGCTCCAGATCCTTTTGTCAGCAGCATCCTTATTGGTCACCGTCCAGTTGTTTGCATAGAAATCCGAATATTTGTTAAAGATAGCTTCTAGCAGCCATGTTCCGCCACCGCCAACAAAACCGGCCAGCTTATGGTCAGGGCCTCTGGTTTGATCTTTTGAGCTCTCGTAAAATACACGCAGCGCTTTACACTTTTCCTTCTTTAACAGTTTGAACCATTTATAAGGATCATCAGCTATCTCAACTTCCTTAAATTCAGAAGAAAAGAGCTTCTTTCTAAATGCCACAAACTTAACCCCATTACAAAACCGGAATACAGAGTTTTCAGGATAGAAATTTTCAGGCATTACGCCCGAATCCAAAAATTCATTCCCATATGAAACCAATGAAATAAGCTGGGCTAATGTACCTGTCATTAAACAAAACGCTTTACGATCCACGAAAATACTAAAAATAATAGCAAAAGAAAGAACAATGTGCGGATTTTTGATGTGCGGATGTGCGGATTAAAAATGCAAATAGGGTCTTAAAAAAAATGTGCGAACCTCTTTCGAAGTCCGCACATTCAATATTTTCTCTCATCCGCACATTCTCACATCCGGAATTCGCACATTACAACTTTATTTCTTCAGCACCTGAGAAGAAGTGAAATTCAGTGATCTGGTAAGCAGGATTGCTTTTAACCTTAATCCACTGGTTGTATTTCATGAACCATTTTACCTGGCGGTTTATAAAGCCCTTCTTAATGTAAGCTTCAATATAAGGGTGAACAATAAGTGTAATGTTCTTCTCGTTCTGTTCAACCAAAATATAGTTAAAGTTGGTTTCGATATCATCAAGCAATAAAATAGTAGGCCTGATGGCACCGGTACCGTTACAAGTTGGGCAAACCTCATTGGTAACAATGTTCATTTCAGGGCGCACACGCTGACGGGTTATTTGTACCAGGCCAAATTTACTTGGCGGCAAAATTGTATGCTTAGCCCTGTCGTGCGCCATTTCGCCGCGCAGGTAGTCAAACAGGTCCTTGCGGTTGTTTGGCTTGTGCATATCTATAAAGTCGATAACCACAATGCCGCCCATATCACGCAGCCTAAGCTGGCGTGCAATTTCCTTGGCAGCCTCCTTATTCACCTGGAAAGCATTCTCCTCCTGGTTCTCTTTACTAGCCGTGCGGTTACCGCTGTTTACATCGATAACGTGCAGCGCTTCGGTATGCTCAATAACCAGGTAGGCGCCGCCTGCAAGGTTTACTGTTTTACCAAAGGCTCCCTTTATCTGCTTGTCAATGCCGTAATGCTCGAATATCGGCACACTGTTTTTATGGAACCTAACGATGCTCTCCAAATCAGGCGAGATCTCATGAACGTAAGAGCGAACCTCTTCGAACATGCTGTTATCATTCACATAAATGTGCTGAAAATCCGGGTTTAAAATATCACGCAGCAAAGTTGATGTGCGGTCAATCTCGCCGAGTGCCTTTTTAGCAGGCTCAATGGATGGCAGGCGCGTAATAAACGACTCCCACTTCGAGATCAGGTCCAGCAGATCTTTTTGCAGCTCAACCACACCCTTATTTTCAGATACGGTGCGGATAATAACTCCAAAATGCTTCGGCTTAATACTTTCAACAATTTTACGCAAACGGGTACGCTCGGTGTTGCTCTTTATCTTTTTCGAGATAGAGATAACCTCCGAAAACGGCACCAATACTACGTATCGTCCGGCTATAGATATATCTGAACTTAAGCGCGGGCCCTTTGTTGAAATGGGCTCCTTGGCTATCTGTACAGGTATAAGCTGATTCTTTGATAATAACTCCGAGATCTTACCCCCTTTATTAATATCAGCATCAAGCTTAAAATTATCTAAAAGCTTTGACTGGTATCCCCCGCTACGTACTTGCTTGGTCAGCTTAAGCAGGCTCTGCACCTGCGGACCAAGATCAAGGTAATGCAAAAAGGCATCCTTCTCGTAGCCTACGTCAACAAAAGCAGCATTCAACCCGGGCATGATCTTTTTGATCCGGCCGAGGTAGATGTCACCAACAGTATAATTGTTGCTGATCTGCTCTTTGTGTAGTTCTACAAGCTGTTTGTCCTGTAATAATGCAATAGTAGTCCCGCTGGGGGATGAATCGATAATTAATTCTTTTATCAACTGCTACTCCATTTCTTAAAGCGGTTATTAAACCGCACGTTAATAAGTGGGTAAAAAACAAAATCGCCTGTTGTAAATAAACAGGAATATAAGCCGGGGGTATTAGTGTGGGAAGTAGATAGTCTTAAGTCCTGAGTCGGTAGCACCGAATCAATAAAACATCGAATAGACTTTAGACTTACAACTAAAGACTATCGACTTAACAACACTGCTTATTTTTTCTTATGTCTGTTCTTTCTTAAACGCTTTTTGCGTTTATGGGTAGCCATTTTGTGTCTTTTACGTTTTTTACCGCTGGGCATAATAATAATTTTTATTTGTGATTAATTCTTTAATTCCTTTATGTATTGGTCAATCTGCTGAGTAAATTGTGGATCAGACATCATTTCCTTACATTTTTCGTAGGCGTCGATAGCTTCCTTTTTTTGTCCTAATTGCTTGTAACTTTCAGCGAGGTAGAAATAAGGTTCGGCCTCGGCCTTCTGTGCAATTACTGTTTTAAACCTTGCTACAGCTTTTTCGTACTGCCCGCTTTTCATTGCAAATAAACCAAGGCTTAAGTTTGCATTGTGGTTTTTAGGATCCTGCTTAACAACGTCAAGCAGCAGCATGATACCTTGCATTGGCGAACCTCCGTCCGGATCAGTAATACCTGAACTGGTTTGGTTTACATAAGCAATACCTAAACCGGTTTTAGCATCAAGATCGGCTGAATTAAGCTTAACGGCGTTTTTATAGCTTGCAATTGCGTTTATAACAAATGTAGGCTGCGCCGCCGTATCCTGTGTGCGCTTGTAGGCATCATTAAAGTGGCTGCCGGCATTTACCCATTCATCAAACTTGTTTTCCTTTTCGGCAACAGCCTGGTAGTAAAATGCTGCCGGCCCTGGTTGATTTACATCGTCCCAAAGCTTTGCCAATTTCTTTTCCAGGCTCAGTTTGTCTGACTCATCCATGGCCTTTTTTAACCGGGCCTCGGTGTCATTGATCTGTGCCGATAGTGCAGGACCTATTAAAATTTTAGATGCCGATGATACCATAGTTACATCTACAGTAGTAACCGGCTTGCTTGGGGCGGCGGCGGGTTTTGAATGTCCCGCATCCTCCTTAGCTTTGATAAGCCCTTTAACAGGCATAAAAAACAAACAGGTCATAACAGCAAAAACTATTGCAACTACTACTATTTGTTTTTTATGCATTGTGCCGTAAAATTACTTGGTGATTTTGTTACCTGTACGAACTTTATCAACAAATGTTTTTGCTGGCTTAAAGCTTGGTACAAAATGTTCAGGGATAATGATGGCAGTGTTTTTTGAAATATTACGAGCTGTTTTTTTAGCTCTTTTCTTTACTACAAAACTACCGAAACCTCTTACATAAACGTTTTCGCCACCCATCATTGAGGATTTCACTACTTTAAAAAACGCCTCAACAGTTTCCTGAACGTCAACTTTCTCAATACCTGTCTTGGATGAGATCTCAGTTATAATTTCTGCCTTAGTCATATCTGCTTTTTCTTTTATTTATTATACTATTACTTAACTGATTTGGGGTTGCAAAAGTATCTCTTTATTACTAAAGATTGAAATAATTAACATATTTTTTTTATTACACGCTGAATTACAGCCCCAAGGCAGCAAATTTAGCGTTAAAATGCAGCCTTTTACTTATTACTTTTGCCTCCGATGAATTTTAACAACGAGCTGACACAATGGTACCTTGAAAACAAGCGCGACCTGCCGTGGCGAAACACAACAGACGCTTATACTATATGGTTATCGGAAATTATTTTACAACAAACCCGCGTAGAGCAGGGCTTACCTTATTTTAACCGTTTTGTTGAAAAATATCCAAATGTTAGCGCCTTTGCCGCCGCCAATGAAGACGACATCCTGAAGCTTTGGCAGGGCCTGGGTTATTACAGCCGCGGGAGGAACATGCTAAAAACCGCCCAACTTGTCCAGGAGCTTTACGATGGCGAATTTCCGCAAAGTTATGACCAGCTTATTAAATTGAAGGGGATCGGCGAATACACCGCAGCAGCTATCGCCTCATTTTCGGCAAACGAAGCCAAGGCAGTGGTGGACGGGAATGTTTACCGGGTACTGGCGCGCTATCTTGGCATTGACGAACCTATAAACAGCACAAAAGGAAAAAAAATATTTCAACAAGCGGCAAACGATTTTCTTAATAAGAAAAACCCGGGATTACATAACCAGGCGATGATGGAGTTTGGCGCCACAGTTTGCAAGCCAAAAAATCCGGCATGCGGCATTTGCCCTGTCCGCACAGGCTGCTATGCATTTACGCACAATGCCATTAACACACTTCCGGTTAAGCTGAATAAGTTAAAGATTCGAGAACGATACTTCAGTTACTTCTTGATAGCAGACGATCATAAAGTACTGATTAACAAAAGGAACCATTCTGATATTTGGGCAAATATGTACGATCTGCCGTTAATAGAAACCCCCGCCATGGTTTCCACCGAGGAACTTTTCACCCATCCGCAAGTGGTTGATTTTTTTGGCAACGAACTTAAAATCTCTGAAATTTCTCCTGTAAAAAAGCACGTACTTACGCATCAAAGGTTATATGTCCGCCTCATCATATTGCAAAATCAACCCATAAAATTACAGGAGAACTGGTTTTATACGCCTGTTGAAAATATTAAAAACATAGCACTGCCCAGGATCATATTTATATTTCTAAAAAATATTTTTAATTTGTAATATATTTTTTGTTGCTTTACAATATATATGTCTGGCGTTAATAAAGTTATATTAGTGGGTCACCTGGGTAAGGATCCGGAGGCCCGTTCTTTAGAGGGTGGTGTTTCAGTAGTGAGTTTTCCATTAGCAACTTCCGAAAGTTTTAACAAGGATGGGCGCAAGGTTGAACAAACCGAATGGCACAATATTGTTATGTGGCGTGGGCTGGCTGATGTGGCTGCAAAGTTTCTGCAAAAAGGCAAGCTTGTTTATATCGAGGGCAAACTACGCACCCGCTCATTTGAAGACAAGGAAGGCATAAAAAAATACACCACAGAAGTAGTTGCAGAAAACTTTACCTTGCTCGGCCGCAAAACCGATTTTGAGGGTGATGGCATAGGAAGATCTACTGCAAAGGCATCGGATGGAATTGCAGATTCGGACACTGTATCTTATTGAACCAATTATAACTATAAATAAAAAGCCACGCAGGGTATTCCTCGTGGCTTTTGTTGTTCAATATGTCATTGCGAGGTACGAAGCAACCGCGAACTATGCAAGACTACTTGCAGGTTATACACCTTTCTATTCGCCCTTTAAGTTCGCGGTTGCCGCGCTATCACTCGCAATGACAATATGGCGGTATTATCTACCCCCCGGAGGGCAATGCTCCTTCAAATATTGCGTATAAAGCGTACGTAAATGCAAGCTGGTACCCGGCCCTTCATAAATACCATGCGACCTGTTAGGGTACGACATCAGCTGGAACTGCCTGTTATATTTAACCAGTTCGTTGATCAGCATCTCTGCATTTTTATAATGTACGTTATCATCGCCTGTGCCATGTACGTACAGCAAATTACCACGTAGATTTTTAGCATAAGTTATAGGTGAGCCTTTTATAAATACCTGGCGGCTTTCGTCGTCAATGGGCACACCCATGTAACGCTCCTGGTAAATATTATCATAAGTAAGCTGCCATCCTACTGCTGCAACTGCTATCCCTGTTTTATATATTTCAGGGTGCTGGAACATCAGGTTAAGCGTACAGGAGCCACCGCCGCTCCATCCCCAAACTGCTACGCGGGTTGAATCGATGAAAGGCCATTTCAGGATCTCCTTTGCGCCCATGGCCTGGTCCTCAATATTCACAATACCTATGTTTTTGTAAATAGATTTACGCCACGCAGCTCCTTTAGGCGCCGGTGTACCCCGGTTATC
Organism: Mucilaginibacter phenanthrenivorans; assembly: GCF_024721155.1. GTDB lineage: Bacteria > Bacteroidota > Bacteroidia > Sphingobacteriales > Sphingobacteriaceae > Mucilaginibacter > Mucilaginibacter phenanthrenivorans. The sequence continues at coordinate 153,337 of NZ_JAHVAP010000006.1, forward strand.
AAGCGACATATAGATATAGCCATCATTTGCCATATTGCCAACGTACTCGCCGTTCATCCCATTTCCATAGGCATCATTAACAGTTGCGCCTGCCGGCTCGCTGTAAACATAAAATACAACCGGGTATTTTTTTGTCGGGTCGAAGTTGGTTGGTTTAACCATCCAGCCGTCCATTTCCACGCCATCAACTGTTTTCACTTTAAAAAACTCGGGCTTGTTTTTGGCTTCGGTATTTAATTTAATAGGCGCACCGCTGATGTGTTTATGATCGGGTAAGCTTATTACCTCACTTAAGTAAGGCGTATAAATGTTAGAGAAGGTATGCAAGCCGATCTTTCCGTTTGGAGAAATCTCATAAATATGCGTTCCCGGCTGATCTGCCGGTGTAACGCGCTCAGCCTTGCCACCGCTCAGTTTAATACGATAAAGATATCGTTGAGTAGCATTATCCGGCGACGCCATAAAATAAACATAGCCGCCTGCCTCGTCAATAAGATTTAGGGATTCTACATCGTAGTCACCCTTGGTGATCAGCGTTTCCTTACCATCCCTGTCGATTTTTGAAATATGTCTCCAGCCATCCTTTTCGCTGATCCATAAAAAATCCTTGCCTTTGTTTATCCATTCCCATCCTACCGGGTCGCCGTCGTTCCATCGTGATTTACCATCAATCCAGGCTTTATCAGTTTCGCTATGGATCACCCTTGCCGTCCCATTCGATATGTTAGCTGTGAAGATCTTGCTTTCTGTTTGTGCCCGGTTCAGTTGTTCCAGGATGATCTCGTTTGAACTGGTTGTCCATTCCATTCGTGGGATATAATGCTGGATCGCATCGCCCGGAATGTTCATCCAGGTTATTTTACCGGAGGTAACATCAACCACCGCAATTTTGCATGAGCTTGGATTTTCGCCTGCAACAGGATACTCAACCGGAACCACATATGGATAGATAGAGTCCGTAGTGTTCAGCATCAAATATTTTTTGGTGCTGGCGGCATCTATCTGCCAGTAAGCAATACTCCTGCTATCAGGCGACCAGCGGAAACCATCCCGGCAATCAAATTCTTCCTCATAAGCCCAATCGAATGTACCATTGATAAGGGTTTTGGTACCATCAGTAGTTAGTTGTTTAACCGCACCTGTTGCTAAATCTTCTGTAAAAATATTGTGCTCGCTAACATAGGCTGCCTTCGTACCATCAGGCGATAACTTGGCAAACATCAGGGATGATACCGGCCGTGCAGTTCCTATTTGTTTCAGGGTTTTGGCGGTCATGTCATACACCCAATAATCGCCACGGGTATTATAGCGCCAAACACGTTGTGTATTGGTAAATATCAAAACCTTTTTTCCATCGTCCGATAGGAAGAAGTTGGCCACCTTAAGCGGACTTTTCCCCGGAGGGGTTAGCATTTCTGTAGATACTATAACTGTTTTCTTTTCCGGATCGCGGGTATCCAGTTCTACTATGCCAGACGCTTGCTGGCGATAATATTGATAACCATCAGCAGCCCAGTGCGTTTTGCTGCGCTGCGCCATCGCGGTCAGCTGCGAAAGCATTAGTACCAAAATAATAAGAGGTACTAACCTCATTCTGTAAATTTTAATAATCATTGATTTAGTTTTTGTTTATTTTGTTCAGAAATAATCCTGCCGTAAATTTTCCGTTAAATTAGCACATTAATATGTGTAATAAATACCTGTAATGAAAAAAATACTTGTTGTATTGTCCATCTTTTTTATCGCCGTTTCGTTCACTTTCGCACAAAAGATCGACAGGAGTAAATTTTTACGGGATAGCCTCGATTTCTATATAAACCGCTCATTAACCAACTGGCGCATCCCCGGCGCTGCCGTTTGTATTGTTAAGGATAACAAAATTGTATTGATGAAAGCATATGGTATTAAAGAGCTTGGGCAGCCTGCCAAGGTCGACATCAATACATTGTTTATGATAGGCAGTAATACCAAGGCATTTACCGCAACTGCTCTAGCCATGCTGCAAGCCAACAAAAAGCTGTCGCTGGATGATAAGGTTACCAAATACCTGCCGCAATTTAAGCTGGAGGATAAAGCCGCCGGCGAAATGGCCGTCATTCGCGACCTGCTGTGTCATCGACTCGGCTTCCAGACCTTCCAGGGCGATTTCACCTTTTATAACACTAATTTAACCCGCGCCGATGTTATTCAAAGGCTTGGTACGTTAAAGGCAGCCTATCCGTTCCGTACCAAATGGGGTTATACCAACGCGGCGTTTTTAACCGCAGGCGAGATCATTCCTGTGGTTACCGGGAAGCCCTGGGAAACCTATATAAAGGAAAATATTTTTGCCCCACTGGGGATGAGCAATACACTGGCATTAAGCGCCGAACTGCCAAAATCATTGAACAGGACAGTGCCGCACACGCTTATCGATGGCCGTTTGTCGCCCATCCCCTATTGCCAGATAGACGCGCTGGCCCCGGCAGGAGGCATTAGCTCGTCCATAAATGACATGAGCAAATGGATCTACACCTTGCTTGATAATGGCAAGGTTGGTGCAAGGCAGGTGATCCCCGCTGCAGCCATAGCAGCCACCCGCCAGCCACAGGATATTGTTGGTAATGTAAACCACCTGAATGGCGAAAGTGATTACGAGCTTTATGGCCTCGGCTGGTTTATACAGGATTATGCAGGGCATCACCTGGTTATGCACGATGGCGGGGTAAACGGTTATCTATCCTCGGTTACCCTGGTACCTAAAGACAACCTGGGCATAGTTATATTAACCAATACCGACCAAAACGAATTTTACGACGCATTGCGCTGGGAGATAATGGACGCATATTTTAAACTCCAATACCGTGACTATACTGATACCTATTTAGCGGCGTATAAAAATAATTCAGCAACTGAGCAAGCTGCTGATAAAAAGCTAAGGGATTCCGTGGCGTTAAATCGTCCGCCTGCTTTATCGGCCTCAAGCTACACGGGTAAATATGTGAATGATTTTTATGGATCCTTAACCATTACCCAGGGCGAGAACAATGACCTGGAGATCCGCTTTGAGCATCACCCCAAGATGTATACGCACCTGCAGCCCCTGGGCGGGAATCGCTTTTATGCAACGTTCTCCGACCCCACCTTAGGCAAGGCAGTTTTTCCATTTACTGTACAAAACGGCACGGTAAAAAGCATTCACGTTAAGGTTGCCGATTTTGTGGAGCAGGGAGCTTATGATTTTAGGAAGGAGTGATTTTTGATTTGTTTTGTCATTCTGAGCGAGAGCGAAGAATCTTGAAAGAGCGAAAAGTCTGCGTGCGATAAGTAGTCGGTATACCTTGCTATCGTGAATGTCGCTTACTGAAGATTCTTCGCTCTCGCTCAGAATGACAAAAGATGCTTTTTATTTTTAAAACACCACTATCAAACCCACAAAAAAAGGATTGCCCTTCGCCAGGCAATCCTATAATCCTTATCTCCTAAAAATCTTAGTTCAATCTTAGTTTAGTTTACCATTTATTTCCCCATGGGTCCTGGATGTCGTATTGCTTTAGCACATCGGCCGGTACGCCATCCCATTTGCCTGGCGAGTTGCCCACATAACCCAAATCTTCAATACCTATTTTAGAGGTATAGAAACCTGACGCGGTTAAATCGCGCATCCGGTTAAAAAAGGAAACACCCTGCGCCATTTCCGGCTTGGCTTTTTTAGGATAAGCAATTTCCGTTACCATTTCAATTTGCTGGCTGCTGCTGGCATCAACAAAGGTTTTGCCATAACGATTCAGGCATTGCAGGTCTAACCAGCGCAGGCCGCCGCGCATCGGCGTTTGATGATCGGGCATGTCCTTTACAATAAACTCAATAAAGGCGGGCACCTTCGCATCCGACGCACTGCCTGAGCGGGCATCCTTTGGAATAATGATATCGCCCAATACAGTTATTGTGGCCATTTCATGGTCGTTGAAGAATTTCTCAGCATTAAGCTTTTTTTCAAGTTCAACTTCAAAGGGCTGCCTGCCTGTGGTGTCGCCGGCTGCAGCGCCTGTACCGGTGCTGTCTTCTGCTAATTTATTATCTTTTGGCTTACAGGCCTCCAGCAGGATCCCTGTTGAAAGGGTACCGAAGCCTATAGCTTTTAGGGAATCGCGTCTGTTCATGTTGTAATGATTAAACGTTAATTTTTTTACGTTGAGCTAAAATGTATTCTGCGGTGCGCATGCTTAATGCCAATATAGTCCAGGTAGCATTTTTGTCGCCTTGCTGTACAAACGGCGCTGCATCTACCACAAACAAGTTCTTGCAATCATGTGCCTGGCTGTATTTATTTAAGGCCGATTTTTTAGGATCATCGCCCATGCGCACGGTACCAACCTCATGGATGATCATGCCGGGAGCTTCCAAACCGTAGCTGGTTTCCTTTCCGGCAGGAGGGCCATAAATAGCCCCACCCATGTTGTGCATAATTTCCTGGAAGGTATCCTGCATGTGTTTGGCCTGGTTTATCTCATAGTCGCTCCATTTGTAGTGGAAACGCAAAACAGGGATCCCGAATTTATCAACCACATCCGGGTCAATCTCGCAATAGTTGTCATAACGGGCAATGGCCGTACCACGACCAGCCATGCCAAAGCCGGTTCCGTAAAAACGACGGTAGTCATTTTTCAGATCAGCGCCAAAACCACCGGCTTCCTTCATTTTGCCGTCCTTACCCGGCACAACACCATTCATATCCTGGATACCGCCGCTAAAGCCGTAGCCCGGCATGTGTAAACCACCACCAAACTCGATGTGGTAACCACGCGGAAAATTCAGTTTTTTATTATCTTTTACCCACGGACCATAAATATGCACACTGCCCACACCGTCTTCGTTATAACGCTTACGGTCCATCAGTTCAGGCAGCCAGCCACCTGCGCTTGATCCGGTTGAATCATGCAGGTATCTTCCAACTACCCCGCTGCTGTTTGCCAGTCCATTAGGGTGTTTTGACGATTTTGAGTTAAGCAGCAACCTGGCTGATTCGCCGGCGCTTGCACCTAAAATAACGATGCCCGCCTTTACCTGGTATTCCTGCATGTCCTCCTTGCTGATGTACGATACACCTGTTGCCAGGCCATTGTCATCAGTAAGCACTTCGCGTACCATCGCGTTAGCAATAACCTTTAAATTCCCTGTTTTTATAGCCGGGATAACCAGGCATGATGACGAAGAAAAATCGCCATAAACTTTACAGCTACGTCCGCACTGTCCGCAAAAGAAACATGCTCCACGGTCCTTATTACCCGGCAAAGCTTCTGTAAGTACAGACCCACGACCAGCAATTACCTTAACGCCCGCCTTTGCAGCACCTTTTTTAATGTAAAGTTCGTTCAACCTTGGCTTTGGCGGCGGTAAAAATATGCCGTCCGGCTCATTTGGCAAACCTTCAACGGTACCGTAAACACCAATCATACGGTCAACTTTATCATAAAATGGTTTTACATCATCATAGCTGATCGGCCAGTCGTCTGTTAAACCATCAAGGTGATGTCCCTTAAAATCATCTGGGCCCATACGTAACGAAATACGGCCCCAGTGATTGGTACGGCCACCCAGCATCCGCGAGCGGAACCAATGGAATTCCGTGTTGTCCTTTGTAGTGTAAGGCTCCCCCTCAATTTGCCAGCCACCGTAGGCAGCATCAAAATCGCCGAAGTAACGGGTAGTTCCCGCACCGCGACGGGCCGACTCATACGGCCATTTTAATTGAAGCGAGTCTTTAGCCGGATCGAAAAACGGACCAGCCTCCAGCATTAAAACTTTTAAACCGGCATGAGCCAACACATATCCTGCCATGCCGCCACCTGCACCCGAGCCAACAATTATAGCGTCGTATACGGTTGCCGATTTTTTAATTTGTATGTTATTATCCATGTTGTTTTGGTCATTAGGCATTTGTCATTGGTCATTTATTGCCAACAGTACCAAATCGATACTAACGACTAATGACCACTAACGAATGGCTAAAGTAATTAAAGTTGCTTAATCGTGATATTTTTAAAACAAACTACTGCGCCATGATCCTGCAAAGCGATATGTCCTTTCGGGTATGTGGCAAAGCTTTTCCAGGTTTTAAATTTACTATTATTTAACAATTCCTGCCATTCGGGGCTACCAATTTTTACGTCAACGGTTTTGATACCGTTCATCCAGAAGGTTATTTGACCATGGTCATAGCGGAGTTTTATTTTATTCCATTCACCGGCTGGTTTTGCGGCCGCAGATGGCGCCTTTAAATCATACAGTGAACCTGCCAGGTGATTAGCCTTTTTATTATCTTCAGCACCTTTATCATCCAACACCTGCATTTCGATACCTGTTAAATAGGTTGCCCCAAAAGACGGATCCTCATGAACCCCGAAAATTATACCGCTATTACCGCCTGCTTCAATTTTCCACTCCAATGAAAGCTCATAATTTTCGTATTCGTTGTCGGTAACCAAATCGGCGCCGTCGGCTGCTTTCGGATCAAGCTGTAATGCGCCGTCAACAACCTTCCATGCGCCGGGTCCGGTTTTTAAATAGCTGTGCCAGCCAGTCGTAGTTTTGCCGTCGAATAATTTGGTGGTTTGCGCCATAAGCGAACAACTTACAGCCGCGGTTGCAAGGATACTTAACAGAATTTTTTTCATGTTGATGATTAGTTTTTCGTTTGTTGTGTTTGACAGCAGTAAATGCATTTAGTTTATTAACAAACGCGTTCGCTCTGCAGCTATTACAATGGGTAGTAAAATTAGAATAATTTTCTGTTCGATGAAAAAACAGCGGGAATATTGTTACAGAGGGAGACCGAAAATTGGCCAAACCCTAAGGAGAGAAACAATAAATAAAAACTACAAAGCAGTCGGAACAATCAGACAAAACCCGCCAACTAAAATCCAACAATCATTAAAATCAACAATTGCTTTATTTTCCGGACTTTACCTATTTTCGGACTTTTCTACTATCACCTAGACTCTCTTATATTCTTCGAGCTCTTTGTCTGTAATAAGACGATAACGATCTGTTAAACATTTAGCGCAAAAAAATCTTTTTATTGGTAAAAAAAAGAGCAGGTTACGCCCAATCCAATTCCTGGGTTTGGTAAAATGATAAGGTGCGGAACATTTGTGGCATCTAAGAATTTTCTTCTGCATCGGCATCTAATATAGGTTATCAAAAAGAGGGGGTGCAAACTTACGCTTTTACATTTAGATAGATTAATTGTAATCGCTATTTTACAATTAACTAATAGTTAAGTAGTTAGACCAGTAATTGTTCATCTAAATTTCCTTTTTTTAATATAGTTTCTTGAATATCATTTATTATATTTGATATACCAATTCACCATTGATAACCAAACCATTATGAAGAAAGTATCCAACATCCTTACCCGTAAGGGAAGCAGCGTAATTGCCATTGATGGCAGCACTACCGTTTTAGACGCACTAAAACTGATGTCTGACAAAAATATTGGCTCAGTTGTTATTACTGAAGATGGTGCGTATGCCGGATTACTTACCGAACGCGACTATGCCCGCAAAGTGATCCTGCAGGGCAAATCATCCCTTGAAACACAGGTAAGGGAAATTATGAGCACGGAATTTCCACATATGATCCCCGAAAACTCTGTTGAAACCTGCATGCATGTGATGAGTGAAAATAATATCCGCTATCTGCCCGTCTTCAGGGATAACATGTTGTGCGGCATTATATCCATAAGCGATGTGGTTACGGAAACCATAATTTCGCACGAGGAAACCATTGAACATTTAAAGAGTTACATTCAATCGTAGAACCATAATTAAAGATCAGCCATGACGATATTCACGTTCATCAATTTGTAATGGCCGATCTAAAACAGGATAAAACAAGAGATCGCAATTTTTATTTTGATTTTTTACGGGCACTGGCAATTTTTGCGGTAATCATCCTGCACAATTCTGCTGACCAGGTGGACCAATATGGCAAATTGCCAACCACTGACTGGCTGTCGGCTGCCTTCTATAATGGCTTAACCCGTTTTTGTGTGCCCATGTTTGTGCTGCTGAGCGGGGCGCTGCTATTAGATCCTGCAAAGGAAATTACCATTAAGGAACTATTTACAAAACGCCTCCCCCGCCTGGTGATCCCGCTTTTGGTATGGAGTGTTTTTTATGAAATATTTCAATACAGCACCGATAAGGGCTATGGGCAGTTTCATTTGATAGTAGCTCTCAAAACCTTTTACCAGGGTCCGCTGGTTTTCCATTTCTGGTTTTTGTATATGCTTATTGGCATCTACCTTATATATCCGGTGTTAAATGCGTTTGTGCGTGCGGCAAGCAGAAGCCTGGTGTTCTATTTCATTGTATTATGGTTTATAACCAATTGTGTATTTGGGATGATCGGCATTATATACGGGTTATCCCTTGGCGTCGAATTATATGGCTTCACCGGCTACCTGGGCTATTTTATGCTGGGCTATTATTTGCAGCACTTCAGCTTTTCAAAACAGCAATTGAATATTATTTACGGGTTAGGCATTCTGTCCATCGTTGCGTCAATAGCAGCCACTGTATTGCTGCATACCCAGGGTGATAAAAGTGCCCTTGAAATAATTGAAAGTGATTTTACACCGGAAATTCCATTTACGCTGGCGGGCTTGTTCCTTTTACTCAAGAACCATGCTTTTGGGCCAGGGCAAACCTGGTTTAAAAGCGTCATGAGCCAGCTGGGTAGGGAAAGCTATGGTATTTATATTGTGCATGTGCTTTGGATGCGTTTACTGTTCGACAAGTTATACCTGGGTTTGGGTTTCGGCAATCAAAGTTTGCTTTGGGTGATCCCTTTTAAGGGCATAGTAGTGCTTGCTTTATCGTATGGGTTAACAAAGCTGATCCGGCTGGTGCCATTGTTAAGGGCCACAGTATAACCATTTACCGATTTTTTAGATCAGATATATCAATCTCATAAATGCTCCGGATGGCATTTTTTGTTGAATGCATCAATTTATTAATTGCTTCGGTTTTTGCCCTTCCATTCTTATAAACCGGCCTGTCAGTAGTTTCCCTGAACGAAGTAAAATATAGTTTTTTGTCATCCCGCGACAGTCCCGGCGCACCATCATTGCCTTTGGTGTTTACTTTAGGACCAAGGTTTACCGGCTCGGTCCACCCATTATCTTTTTTAAATGAAACCCACAAATCGCCGGAGCCTAACCCCTTGCGGTTGTTGCTGCAAAAGATAATGAAGCTTTCATTGTGAGCGATAACAGGATCAAAATCAAAATACTTCGGATCATCAAAGGATAGCTTTTCTGCCGGCAGGTATTTACCATTTTGAAGTTTGCAAGTATAAATATCCGCGTCGCTCTTACCATCCGAAATAAAGAAATAAGCGTTCCCGTTGTCGGCAAATGAGAGATAGGTAGGCGTAGAACCTGCAGGTACAGGCAAATCGAATAAAACAGGCTTTGAAATTATCTTATTGCCACTTAGCTCAACATAGTAGTAATGATAATCGTAATCCTTAAATGGCTTGCCATCGAGCGGACGGTCTGATGCGAAATACAGCCGCTTGCTATCGGCCGAGACAAACGGATCTGTATCGCGATAGGTGCCGGTAAAATCAACAGCCCCCGGTTCCGACCATCCCGAGCCGCTATTTACCGAATAGAAAATAGCGATATACCCAAAGTTTATGGTAGCCTTGCTAAAATATACAGTTTTATTGCCAGGTGTAAAAGAAGCATTAAAAACAAAATCACCTTTGGATATGACATCCTTGCCAAAAATCCGGGCGGAATCCTTGAGTATTGCGGTTTTAACATCCTGGGCATAAGTTGTGACATAGGTTAATAATATGCAGCCAATAAATAAGATCCTGTTCATAAACTTTTGAGGCAAATGAAGTAAGATGTTAAATAATAACATAGGTTATTCAACCGTTACCAACGGTTTTTTAATGGTTTGGGCGTATAACACAACATTTTTTTCCTACCTTGCATACCTCATCACCTATATACATATAGTGACATTCAAGGAATTCAATTTTAACGACGATTTATTCGAAGGCATCGAGAGCATGGGGTTCACTACTCCAACCCCAATACAGGCCATGGCCATCCCGATCATATTAAACGGACAAGACATTATTGCCTGCGCACAGACAGGTACGGGCAAAACAGGCGCATACCTGTTGCCGGTGCTGGATCAGATTGGCAAAACCAATAAGCACCACACCAGCACGCTTATTTTAGCGCCAACGCGTGAGCTGGCCCAGCAGATAGATCAGCAGGTGGAAGGGCTTGCCTATTTCACGGGCATCAGCTCCATAGCTGTATTCGGCGGCGGCGACGGCAGTGCTTACGAGCAACAGCGCCGCGGCATCCAGAATAATGTGAACATCATCATTGCTACACCAGGCAGGCTGATTGCTCACCTTACCTCAGGCGTGTTAAAGCTTAACCACCTGACGCATTTAATATTAGACGAGGCGGACCGCATGCTCGACATGGGTTTCTCGGACGATATTATGAAAATCATCAGCTACCTGCCCAAGCAAAGGCAAACGTTGTTGTTCTCGGCCACCATGCCCGGGCGCATTCGCACACTTGCAAAAACGGTGTTGAATAACCCTGAGCAAATAAACATTGCGTTATCGCAACCGGCAGTGGGGATCGATCAGCAGATCTACCGCGTTCATGATCAGCAGAAAACGCCTTTGCTGCAAATGATTTTGAAAAATGGGTCATATGCCAGCGTGATCATATTCTGCTCGAGAAAAGAGATCGTAAAATCATTAACGAAGGAATTAAAGCAAGCCCATTTTAAGGTTAGCGCCTTTCATTCCGATTTGGAACAAAAGGAACGCGAAGAGATCCTGCTCAACTTTAAAAACAAGCAGCTTCCGGTTATCATCGGTACAGATGCACTTTCGCGAGGTATTGATGTGGAGGGTATCGACCTTGTTATCAATTACGATGTTCCCGGCGATCCGGAGGATTATATTCACCGCATCGGTCGTACCGCACGTGCAGAAACTACAGGTACCGCCATCACCTTCGTAAATCACCGTGATGAGCGCAAGCTAAAAAGCATTGAACAATTGATAGACAAACCTATCCGCCTGATAGACGTGCCTGATGAATTAAGGTCAATTGAGCAGGTTAAGCAGGAACATTCACCCAACAGGAGGCCCCCTCAAAAACGCTGGGGTAATAAAGGCCAGGCACGAAAATAAAAATAATACAACATGATGAAAACCATGTACCTGAAATTAGCTAAAAGGATTTTGTTGATCGTTTTGGTAGCTCAAACTACCATCGCGTTAGCACAAAAAAAGGAAACATCCGGCAACCCTATCTTTAAAGGCTGGTATGCTGATCCGGAAGCAAAGATCTTCGATAAAACTTATTGGGTGTATCCTACCTACTCTGCCAAATACAACGACCAGGTATTTATGGATGCCTTTTCATCAACCGATTTGGTGCACTGGACAAAGCATGAACATGTTATCGACAGCAGCCAGGTAAAATGGGTAAAGCGTGCGTTATGGGCTCCTGCGGTAACCGAAAAGGGTGGCAAATATTATTTGTTCTTTGGCGCGAATGATATTCATGATGATCAAAAGGAAATTGGCGGCATTGGTGTTGGCGTATCTGATAGTCCGGCTGGCCCTTTTAAGGATTTGTTAGGCAAACCGCTGATCGGCAAAATTTATAACAAGGCGCAACCGATAGATCAGTTTGTTTTTAGAGATGATAACGGCCAATACTATATTATATATGGTGGTTGGGGTCAGTGCAACATTGCTAAGTTGAAGGACGATTTTACAGGCGTTACCCCGTTTGACGATGGCGAAACCTTTAAACTCATCACACCCAAGGATTATGTTGAAGGCCCGGTGATGTTTAAGCGCAAAGGCAAATATTATTTAATGTGGAGCGAAGGTGGCTGGACAGGCCCCGATTACCGCGTAGCTTATGCCATTGGTAATACGCCTTTCGGTCCGTTTAAACGGATAGCGACTATATTAAAGCAGGATCCAAATATTGCTACCGGCGCGGGCCACCACTCGGTTATCAATGTGCCGGGAACAGATGAATGGTATATTGTATACCACCGCCGCCCGCTTGGTGAAACCGACGGCAATCACCGCGTGGTTTGTATCGATAAAATGTATTTTGATAAGAATGGGATGATCGAGCCTGTTAAGATCACAAATGAAGGGGTGCAAGCAAGGGTAATAAAATAATAGATAAGCGCTTTTGCTATTATTGTTCTTCTTCCAAATCGTTTGCTGTAAAGGTATTACCCTGGTTAATATCCCCGGTATCAAAACCCTTTTTAAACCAATAAGCACGTTGTTTTGATGTGCCGTGGGTGAAGCTATCGGGCTCAACGCGGCCCTGGTATTTTTGCTGCAGCCGGTCGTCACCAATGGCATGTGCTGCCACCAGCGCTGAATCAATATCCGACCGGTTAATTATAATATTATTTTGATGGCTCTTTGCCTCATAATGTGCCCAAACGCCGGCATAAAAATCGGCCTGTAACTCAAGTTTAACCGAAAGCTTGTTGTAGGCAGTTTGGCTTAGTCGCTGCCTTGCCTCATCCATTTTTTGAGAAATACCAAGCAAGTTTTGTACATGATGACCAACCTCATGGGCTATAACATAGGCCGCGGCAAATTCGCCCGGCGCCTGGAAACGCTGTTGCATTTCGGCAAAAAACGAAGTATCTAAATAAACTTTTTGATCTGCAGGGCAGTAAAACGGCCCGGTTGCTGAGCTGGCAAAGCCGCAACCCCGGGCCTGTACGCCCTCGCTATATAAATGCAGCGTTGGTTTGGTATAGGTGCGGTTCATGCTGCTGAATATTTGTGTCCAAACATCTTCGGTGCCTGCCAATACAACGCGCGCAAATTTTTTCTGAGTGCCTTCCGCACCGTTAGTAACCCGGGTATTTTGTTGTGTACTGTCAGCGCCGCCCTGCCCATTAAATAGCTGGGCCGGATTAACGCCGGTAAACAGGTAAATTAACAGACCGATAAACCCTATTATTCCACCGCCAAAAAACAAACCGCGACCACCGCCGCTGCTGCTGCCCTCCTCAACATTATCGCTTTCGCGTCCGCCAAACCATTGCATAGTATTTATAATTAATGTTATGGCTTAACATGTTTTTAAACGGATTGTTTAACTTTCGGTAGCTTCTACCCGAAAAGTTCGCTACTCAAATAACGGTCGCCTCTGTCGCAGCAGATAAAAACGATGGTGCCTTCGGTAAGTTCCTGTGCAAGTTTTATCGCTCCTGCCATTGCTCCACCACTGCTCATGCCCGCAAAAATTCCCTCTTCCCTTGCCAGTCGACGTGCCATTTGTACAGATTCTGCTTCGGAGATATCCAACACCCGGTCTACCCGCTCCGGTTCAAATATTTTAGGGAGATATTCAACCGGCCACCTGCGGATGCCGGGAATAGATGAGCCCTCGGTTGGTTGGCAGCCTATGATCTGGATCTCAGGGTTTATTTCCTTAAAATACCTGGAATTGCCCATTATGGTACCCGTTGTTCCCATGGCGCTAACAAAGTGTGTGATCTGCCCTTCGGTATCGCGCCAGATCTCTGGCCCGGTAGTTTTATAATGGGCCAGGTAGTTATCCGGGTTAGCAAATTGGTTCAATAAAAAGTATTCGCCGCTTGCGCCTCTTTCCTCGGCATAATCGCGGCACAGCTCAATCCCCTCCAGCAGGGTTACTTTTGCTCCGAAGGCCTCCATGGTAAGGGTGCGTTCGCGAGTGGAGTTGGATGGCATCACCAGCTCAATTTCCAACCCGTACAAGCTGGCAATCATAGCCAGGGCTATGCCTGTATTGCCGCTGGTAGCTTCAACCAGCTTGGTTCCCTTTTTTATATCACCACGCTCCAAAGCGCTTTTTATCATATTTAACGCAGCCCTGTCCTTTACGCTACCGCCAGGGTTGTTTCCCTCCAGCTTCGCAAAAATGCGAACGTTGGGATTAGGGTTTAGTCGTTGTATTTCGGCCATAGGCGTGTTGCCTATCAAATCAATTAAACCAGCCATAATTTTATTCTTTATTTTTATTGAGTACAATAAGCGCAGGCTTATGATAAACTGTCGAATTTGGCCGCACGCTTTTTGTTATCCACACGTTTCCACCGATAGTGCTGTGATGGCCAATGATTGTCTCGCCACCCAAGATAGTGGCGCCCGAATAAATCACCACATGATCTTCCACCGTAGGGTGCCGCTTGGTAAAGGCCATGTTTTTCGAAACGCTTAATGCACCCAAAGTAACACCCTGGTACAACTTCACATGTTTACCGATAATGCAGCTTTCACCTATAACTATCCCGGTGCCATGGTCTATGTGGAAATATTCGCCTATTTCGGCAGCGGGATGAATGTCTATCCCGGTTTTTGAGTGAGCAAACTCCGTAAGGATCCGGGGCAACAGCGGCACATTATGTTTATATAAACTATTTGCCAGGCGATAAAATGATATCGCAAAAAAACCCGGATAAGTACGAATCACCTCAAACTCCGTACGCGCGGCGGGATCTCCCTCAAAAATCTCCTGGATATCTGTATTCAGCAATTGGTAAATTACGGGCAGGTTTTCAAAAAACGTCTTGCTGATCTGTTCATTATTACAATCTTCGCAAACCTGTGTTGCGTTCATGATCAGGAACAATTCGTTCTCAAGTTTTTTAAACTCGTGCTTCAGCTCATCAACAGTCTTAAACTCCTGTTTGGATTGTTCAGGAAACAAAAGGCGGATTACCTGCAGGGCCCAGGCAGTAATTTCATCGTTAGAAGGCACCGCCTCAACATTTTTATGTTTGTCAAAAATCTGCCTGTAAAATTCGTTAATCATTGGTTACCGGTTACTAATTATTAAGACGTTTTAAACGCCATTTAATTATCGCCCTAAAACTATAGGTTTAATAGATATAAATGTTACAAGTTTATATAAAATATTGTTGTTGGTTTGTAAATATTAGAGATTAGAGACCAGTTAATCAGAGATTAGGGATAGTGACCACAGGCTAGAGACTAGCGATTAGTTAGGAAATTAGCGTTTTTTGAGCTGGCTTTTGCTTTTACCTAATCTCTACTCACAAATCTCTAATTAACTATCTTCACAACAAATCTCTAATCAACTATTCCCAATGTGTCATTTTAACACTATATTTAGCATCACCAATTTTTAAACCAATGAGTACCAGAAGATCATTTCTCAAAACTTCGGCTATGCTTTCGGCCGGATTGTTAGTGGCCCCGCATTTATTTGCATACGACAAAAAATACATCGGCCTGCAATTATACACCGTTCGCGACGCTATGGGAGCTGATCCGGTAGCTGCGCTGGCTAAAGTTGCACAAATAGGCTATACCTCTGTTGAGGGCGCCACCTATACGGGCAGCGAGAAATTTTACGGCATGGATGCGCCAAAATTTGCACAGGTTTTAAAAGATAATGGCCTGGTAATACCGAGCTGCCACTACCGCCTGGGTGAGGATGATGCAAGCATGAAAGGCACCATCCTGAATGATTGGCAAAAAGCCGTAGATGACGCCGCCGCCTTAGGCGTAAAATATATGGTATGCGCCTGGCTTTCTCCATCTGAAAGGGGCACCCTTGAGCATTATAAAAAGATCGGTGGCAATTTGAATACCGCCGGCGAGATCTGTAAAAAAGCGGGCATCCAGCTTTGCTATCATAACCACGACTTTGAATTTATACAGGAAAACGGCAAGTACCCTTACGAAACTTTGCTTTCAGTAACCGACAAGGATCTTGTAAAAATGGAAATGGACCTTTACTGGGTAACCAAAGCCAACCAGGACCCTATCGCCTTAATAAATGAGCACCCTGGCCGGTTCCCGCTATGGCACGTTAAGGATATGGACAAAACAGAAAAACGCATGTTTACCGAAGTAGGTAATGGCGTTATCGACTTTAAAAAGATTTTTACACATGCAAAAAAAGCAGGTATGAAATACTTTTTTGTTGAGCAGGATGTTTGTCCGGGTAGCCCATATGATAGCATTACGCAAAGCATTACCTACATAAAAAAGAACTTAGTGTAGCAAATGAACAATCATATAAGAAACCGGGCATTCAAATAAAGCGTCCGGTTTTTTTGTGTGCAAAAAAAATTAGATTTATAAAATCGTTATGCCTAACCATCTCGTAAATTAGTTTATGAAAAATAAATTCATCCCGGGTTTAATCCTTTCCGCGCTGCTTTCTGTTATGTTTTTTACCAATGCAAAGGCACAGGCGGAACAAAAAACATTGGTTGTTGGCGATAAAATGCCATCATTCACGTTAACAGATCAAAGCGGAAAAGCCTTTAATAGCGCCGATTACGTAGGCAAACACTATTTGGTGATCTACTTTTATCCTAAGGATGAAAGCATGGTTTGTACAAAGGAGGCCTGCCAGTTTAGGGATAGCTTTGATGATTTTACCAAAGCAGGCGCAAAAGTGATCGGCATAAACGGTGGTACAGTTGCCAGCCATAAAAGCTTTGCTGAGCATTATAAATTACCATTCACGTTATTGAGCGATCCGGATAATAAAGTGTATCACCTGTTTGGCGTAAAGAATAAAATGTTCATGACAGGCCGCGAAACCTTTGTGATCGATCTGCATGGCAAAGTGGTTTTCGCTTATGAAGCCATGATGCAGGGCAAAAAACATGCTGATGACGCATTGGCTTTTATAAAGGCGCATAAATAGTTTTATTGAGTCCGGAAGTCGGAAAAGTCAGTAAAGTCCGAAAGATGAGGAAGACAACTTCAATAACGCTTACAACATTTACAACAACTACAACCTTTACAACCCCCATCAATGATCTCCGCACTCAAAATATTCTTCAGCATCCTGTTCGTATGGATGTGTTACCAGGTAATAAATACCAGCATCAATAGCAACCTGTTTAAGGAGTGGGACTTTTTAGGGTCGATACCCTGGATGCGGGCCACCCTTTGGGATTTTTACGCCAACGTAACCGTTATATTTTTATGGGTATGCCACAAGGAAAAATATTTAGCGCTGAAAATAGTTTGGCTTGTTTTATTAGTAGCTTTAGGCAGTATAGCCAGCTGCGCCTACGTGCTCATTCAGCTTTTCAGGCTTAAACCAAATGAAGGATTAAAAGAGCTTTTCGGTAAACAAAATGGATAGTCACTCAATTTATTCGCTGGTAATTTATAGCTTGATTGCCTGCTGTGTTATTATGTTTTTTGTATGGCTGTGGTCGTACAAGATAAAAAATGCGGGTGTGGTGGATATCTTTTGGTCATACAACTTCCCGGTTATCGCCATAATATTACTACTGCTGGCACCAGGCTTTGAAACCCGCAGGCTGCTGCTTTGCAGCATGGTAATAATTGCCGGTGCGCGTTTGGGAACACACCTGGCTATCAGGATATTTAAACATCTGCATGAAGAAGAGCCCCGTTATGCCCAGATCCGCAAGGAATGGGGCGCCAATGCGGAGCCAAAAATGGCCGGCTTTTTCCAGATGCAGGCCGCATCAAATGTATTGCTGGCTATCCCATTTTTTATCTCAGCACTTAATACCAGCCCCGAACTTTCGCCGCTGGAATATGCGGGCGCAGGTTTATGGCTGATAAGTGTATTGGGCGAAGCCACCGCCGATCAGCAACTGGCAAATTTCAAAAAAAATCCTGCCAATAAAGGCAAAGTTTGCGATACCGGCCTCTGGGGTTATTCGCGGCACCCAAACTACTTTTTTGAATGGCTGATGTGGTTCTCCTATTTTGTATTTGCGTTGGGTTCTCCTTATGGTTATATAGCCATTGTCAGCCCTGCTATAATTCTATACCTGTTGTTGAAGGTAACCGGGATTCCGATGACAGAGCAACAATCTTTACGCACTAAAGGTGAAGCCTTTAAAAAATATCAGCAGCAAGTGAGCGTGTTTGTGCCATGGTTTAGAAAAGAATAAAGAGTCAAGAATCAAGATAGAATATGGAATATTAAGAAATGGAGATGGCCATTTTTTCTTGACTCTTGGTTCTTGCTTCCTGGCTCTTACTCCTCACGGCTCTAAAAATTTCACTTTTCACAATCCATCATCGTCTAAAAAACGTAAACTCACTAAAACATAATAATCACAATAAAAACTAAAGTCCGGGCTTACTAAATGTGGTACGATAAACTAATAGAACAAAACAAGGTCCCTGATTTTTTATTGAGGCAGGGCATCCGTAAATTATTAAAGCAAAGGCTTGATGACGAGAATAAAGGCGGCGTAGAAGCACAACAGGCCCACCTGATGGCTTTGATAGATAAGTTAAAAGCCTCGCCAATCGCGGTAAATACAGCCGATGCTAACCAGCAACACTACGAGGTACCGACCCAATTTTACCAGTACTGCCTGGGCAAAAATCTTAAATATTCCAGTTGTTATTACAAACCTGGCGTAACGGAGCTTGACCAGGCCGAAGACGACATGCTGGAGCTAACGTGCCAACGGGCAGATCTGCAAAACGGGCAGCAGGTGTTGGAGCTGGGTTGTGGCTGGGGATCATTATCCCTGTATATGGCTGCAAAATTTCCGGGCAGCACTTTTAAGGCAGTATCAAACTCATCTACCCAAAAAATACACATCGACGAACAAGCCAAACAGCGCGGCATTACCAATTTAACGGTGATAACCGCCGATATGAACACCTTTAAAATTGAAGACAAGTTTGACAGGGTGGTATCGGTGGAGATGTTTGAGCACATGCGCAACTATACACTGCTGATGAAAAAGGTGGCAGGGTTCCTGAAGCCAGGTGGCAAATTGTTCATCCATATTTTTACCCATAAGGAATATGCCTACCTGTTTGAGGTGATTGATGAAACCGACTGGATGAGCAAATACTTTTTTACCGGCGGTATAATGCCAAGCGACGACCTGATGTTTTATTTTAACGATGACCTGGTTGTTGAAAAACACTGGCACGTTAACGGCACCCATTATGGCAAAACATCCGAGGCCTGGCTTAAAAATATGGACAGCCGCAAAGCTGAGATCATCCCGCTTTTTGAAGAAACTTACGGTAAAGACCAGGCAACAAAATGGTGGGTTTACTGGCGTTTATTTTATATGGCCTGCGCCGAGTTGTGGAACTATAACGACGGTAACGAATGGATTGTAAGTCATTATTTATTTCATAAAACAAAGCCATAACAAAACACGCACATCATTCGTAGTAAACGCAAAAATTGTGTTTACATAACAGTTTAAAAATGATCCGCTTTTATCTTATTGTAATTTTTTTCCTTATTTCCCTGCTAAGCTTTTTAAAGGCACCTGCCTATTATTTGTGGCTGCTGGCTATAGGTGTAACGGAATTTCCGTTGTTGTTTGCCGGGATAACATTATTTATAACCGCCACGGGCTTTTGGGTTCAAAAATATCAGCTGGCAGGTACCATATTAGGGATTGTCACTATGGCCATTTTCCTTTCGCCAATTGTAAGGGCATATTGGGTTGCTAAGGATGTTAAAGAAGATATGACACACGCCTTCCCGGGTTCAGAAACTGCCTTCCCGGCGAGCAGGCCACCCTTCAGTTTTTTAAATCTTTTTAAAAGCACTAAAGATATTGCTTATCACACTTTAACCTATGTAAAGTATAACGACACGTCTTTAGCACTTGACTTCTACCCGGCGCAGATCGCCGGTAAAACCCGGCCATGTATTATAGTTGTTCATGGCGGTTCATGGGCAGGCGGCGACAGTAAGCAACTGCCGGAGCTTAACAGCGATCTTGCTGCCAAGGGGTACAACGTTGCTGCCATCAATTATCGCATGGCTCCAAAATATCAAACGCCTGCACCGGTGGAAGACGTTCAGGCATGTATTAATTACTTGAAACAACATGCCGCCGAATTGAAAATCGACACAACTAATTTTGTTTTGCTGGGCCGCTCTGCCGGTGCGCAGATAGCCTTGCTTGCAGCATATACGATTCATGAACCCGGCTTGAAAGGCGTAGTTGATTTTTACGGCCCTGCCGATATGGTTTGGGGATATTCTATCCCGTCAAATCCGCTGATAATGGATTCACGAAAGGTGATGGAGGATTACATCGGCGGGTCGTACAGTAAAGTGCCCGGGAAATATATTGCGTGCTCACCTTTGGAATTTGTAAACAAGCGATCCGTACCTACATTGTTGATCCATGGAACCAACGATGTGCTGGTAGCACCAGAGCACAGCCGCCGCCTGAATTTAAAACTGCAGCAAAACGACATTAAGCATTACTGGTTAAAATTACCCTGGGCAACCCACGGGTTCGATTATAATTTAAACGGCCCGGGCGGTGAATTATCAACTTATGCGGTTGAAACTTTTTTAAAGATTGTAACAAGCCCCCCAGCCCCCTAAAGGGGGAGTATAAAGAAAAGATAAATACTGATGAATAAACTCGAAATTGATTCCCCCTTTAGGGGGCAAGGGGGCAAAACAGCGATTATAGGGACTGGAATTGCCGGGATGGGCTGTGCGCATTTTTTGCACAAACAAACCGACCTTACCATTTACGAGCAGAACGATTACGTGGGCGGCCATACCAATACGGTAACCGTTGATGAAGAAGGCAAGCCCGTGTATGTCGATACCGGGTTTATGGTATTTAATTTTCAAACCTACCCCAACCTTTGCAAGCTGTTTGATGAGATAAAAGCGCCGATCAAGAAAACCGACATGTCTTTCAGTGTGCAGCACAAACCCAGCGGACTGGAATACAGCGGGTCGAGCGTTAACCATTTGTTTGCCCAGCGGAAAAACATCTTCAACCTGAAATACATTAAAATGCTGCAGCAGATCGGCAGGTTTAATAAAGAAAGTGTGAAGATCGTTGACGATCTTCAATATGCCAATTATTCCATCGGGCAATACATAAAAGAGTTTGGTTTTGGGGAGGAAATGTTGTGGAAGTATTTGGTGCCAATGAGCTCGGCGGTATGGTCGACCCCGATGGAGCAGATGCTCGATTTCCCGGCGGTAACGCTGATCCGTTTTTTCCTGAACCATGGATTTTTAGGATTGGATACCCAGCACCAATGGTATACCCTTGAAAAAGGGAGCCAGGCCTACCGCGAAATTTTGATCAAACCTTTTAAGGATAAGATCCACGTGAACCGCAAAGCTGTAAAAATAAGCCGTGAAAATGGGACGGTAACCGTTCACGCATCGGATGGCTCACAGGAAGTTTTTGATCGGGTGATCATCGCATCTCACGGCGACCAGGCTTTAGCCATGCTGGATAATCCAACCGGCGAAGAGCAAAGGCTGTTATCAAACTTTAAATATCAATACAACAAAGCTGTGTTGCATACCGACAGTAGCATTATGCCAAAAGCCAAACTAGCCTGGAGCAGCTGGAACTACAGCATAAAAATGCAGGATGGCAAACTTACACCTACTACCATCTACTGGATGAATAAGCTGCAGGGCGTATCAGACAAAAAGGACTACTTCGTTTCCATAAATCCGCATGACGGACTGGATGAAAGCAAGATCATTAAAGAGCTTGATTATGATCACCCGCTGTTTGACGTACCTGCCATAAACGCCCAGGTAGAATTACACAAGCTAAATGAAACCGGCCCCGTGTACTTCTGTGGTAGTTATTTTAAGTATGGCTTTCATGAAGATGCCTTTGCAAGTGCGGTGCAGTTGTGTTCGAAATTATTGGAGAAGGAGATTTATAAATGATCTTTCCTGAATACTTATATATTAATATTCAAGTGTTGCAACTCTACTTGAAAAGTAATTTTGGCTTTTAAAGCGGTAAACACACGCATTAAAGTGCCGATGGTAACATTGCTTGCATTACTCTCAATTCTTGAAATTTGAGCTTTTTGAACGCCAATCAGCTTACCAAGTTCCTCTTGGGTCAACTTTTGCTCTATACGTGTTTGTTTAATCGCCTTTCCAATAAGATCCATTTGCAATTCATACTCAAACTTATCCCGGGTTTGTGTGCCAATTTTCCCGATAACTTCGTCTTGAACCTGGTCTAAAGTATATGTTTTCATTTCTCTTTCTTATTAATTGACTGTTTATCCTTTAGATATTTATTCCGTAATTGTTTAGCTTTCTGAATTTCGTTGTCCGGGACTTTACTCCGCTTTTTTATAAAACCATGAGTGGAAACAACCAAAGTGCTTTTTGCGTCAGTTTTATCCCAAAATGCAAGCAAGCGATATTGTAATCCCTGAAAAAGGGTTCTAAACTCCCAAATATCATTATCAAGTTTTTTGAACAGATCATGATCTTGTTCTATTTGCGCTTTACGGATATTGTAAAGTATCTTCTCTGAATGCTTCTTATCAAGATTCTTTAGAAACTCAAAAACATCATCTAAAAATATAATATCAAAAAGTTTGTTCATTTAGAAAACTCTCTAACAAAGATAATAAAAGTTTCCCTTTAACGAAACATTGCGTTCTATAATTATCTTTTACATCCCTCCCTTATTAATTTTCGTAACTTACATTATGAATTCCTGCCTATACAAAGCCCGCGTAATGCACAACCGTTTGGCGCCGAAGGTTCACCGGTTTCATTACGACGTGTTTATGTTTTACCTGGACCTGGATGAGATTGATACGCTGGACAAAAAACTAAAATTCATGAGCCGCAACCGGTTCAACCTTTTCAACTTTCGGGATAAGGACCATTTGCAGTTGCCAAGAGAAAATCCGGATCAATCAAAAAAAATCCGCAAACACATTACTGATTATTTGCATACAAACGGCGTTCAAATTGGTAACGGCAGGATAATGGTACTAACCAATCTTTGCACCTTTGGCTACCAGTTTAACCCGGTGTCGTTTTACTTTTGTTATGATGAGCAAAACCAACCTGCTTGCTCAATTGTTGAAGTTTGTAATACCTTCCTGGAAATGAAGCCCTATTTTTTAGGAGCCGCTACAAAGCAGGATAACAGCTTCAAATTAAATACGGAAAAATACTTTTATGTGTCTCCGTTCATTGATATGGATACCAATTTCGATTTCGACCTCCAAATTCCAGGCGAAAAGCTACAACTAAAAATAGACGACTATGACAAGGAGGGCAAGCGTTTTTTCATCAGCACATTAAGCGGCGAAAGAAAGCCCCTGACAGATTCAAATCTACTGCTCTACTTTTTCAGTTTTCCGCTTATTACGCTAAAGGTGATAGTGCTGATACACTGGCAGGCGTTGAAGTTGTGGTTGAAGAAAATCCACTATCATAAAAAAGGCGACAATATGCAACTGCAAAAAGAAGTTTACCGACCCTACAATTAATTACAAACTTCGTATATTGATAAAACTTTCGACCAATTATTTTACGTACATATAACTATACCAAAATTTGCATACAGTTTGAGCCATGGCTAACACAATTACACTCGCTAAAAAAGGCAGCTTTTACCAGGAACTGGTTATTAAAGTATTGAGTAAAATGAACAAGGGCACCTTGTTTCTTACCCTGCCTACTGGCGAAGAAATTGTTATCGGCGATGGCGAAGGCAATATCACGGCAAACATTTTTATTAACGATGCTGAGTTTTACAAACGCATCATTTTATACGGCGATATTGGTTTTGGCGAAGCTTATGTAGATGGCTTATGGGACACCGATAACATTACCAACGTTATTAACTGGGTATTGCACAATATTGATAACGCACCCGGTATTTCGGGCAGTAAAGTGCAGGCATTGTCGCTCAACCTCCTTAAATTATACAATAAGGTAACCCATTTTAAGAGAGCAAATACAGTTGAAGGATCGCGCAAAAATATTTCCGCACATTACGATCTGAATAACGATTTCTTCGCCAGCTTCCTCGATCCTACCATGACCTATTCCAGTGCCTACTTTTTCAGGGATGGCTTAAGTTTAGAAGAAGCACAACTTGCCAAGTACGACCGGTTATGCCGACAATTACACCTGCGGCCGTCAGACCACGTATTGGAAATAGGTACCGGCTGGGGAGGCAATGCCATTTACATGGCTAAGAATTACGGTTGTAAGGTAACCTCATTAACCATATCAGAAGAGCAGTACAAAATGGCTGTTGAGCGTGTTGAAGCAGCCGGGCTTAGCCATAAAGTAAACATCGAATTAAAGGACTATCGATTGATGGAAGGCTCATTTGATAAGATCGTATCTGTTGAAATGCTGGAGGCTGTAGGTTATAAGTTTATGGATGTTTACTTTAAAAAATGCCATGACTTATTGAAAAGGAACGGTATTCTCGCCATCCAGGTGATCACCTCGCCTGATTCCAGGTTCGATAGTTTGAGGAAGGGAGTGGACTGGATCCAAAAGCATATTTTCCCCGGTTCGTTACTGCCATCGGTAGGCGCTATCAACAAATCAGTAAACCGCACCGGCGATTTGACTATGGTTGATTTAAAGGATATCGGCCTTGATTATGGCAAAACCCTAAAGCTGTGGCATGACGCATTTAATGCAAACCTGTCAAAAGTAAGATCATTGGGTTTTGATGATACCTTCATTCGCAAATGGAATTATTACCTGTGCTATTGTGAGGCCGCCTTTATGATGAGAAATATCAATGTGATGCATTTGGTTTACTCAAGGCCGAACAATACTAGCCGTTAAAGTTTGCAGTTACCGGTTTACAGTTTGCAGAAGTTCAAAGTCGACTGACTGCCAACTGCTCACTGTCTATTGCCAACTTTTCCCAACCCCGGCTTCTTCTCTCTGAAACGTGTAAAGAAAATAAAGGCAACCAGGCAAAGTGCAAATCCGCAAATGCCGTTAAGCCTTAAGCCGAAATCATGCCCGGGGTCCTTTCCATAAACCGTTAAGAATGCAAATAAGGCAATCCCCAAAGTTTGACCGAGCTTTACAAACAGGTACTTTACGGCAAAGAACATTCCCTCCCGGTTTTCACCCGTTTCGATGGCATCTGTTTCAGCAATTTCAGCAAGAATGGCATTAGGCAAGATCCCCAGTGAAGCTAACGGGAATGATGCACAGATCACCAAAGCATACACCTGTACCTTTGGCGGTAACGGGAGCTTGCCCAAAAAGAATATCATCGCAAATATCAGGCTCAATAACCCAAAGGAGAACAGCACAATTGGCTTTTTCCCGTTCCTTTTCGACAGGTAATTAATAAGCGGATAAAACCAAAGTGAAACCAGCACCATTACCCCCATCAATAGTCCGCCCATGGATTCTGGCAAGTGCAGCAGTACGGTGATAAAAAATAACAGCCCGCTGGATATAATGCTCAGCGCCATATAAAACGAAAAATCGGAGATCAGGTAATACTTAAAATTAGGCTGACTGAACGTTTTACGAATGGCGGGTAAAATTGGCAAGTGTGATGGCTTGCTCTCAGAATACTTTTTCTCGTCGATAGCAAACACCGGAATCAGCATAATTAAACCCGCAAAAACGCAAAGCCCCCAAATGGTGTACTGAACTGCCGTGTCGCGATTAGTTATGTGAAAACTGCTTTGTACCAGGTCGGCAAAGTTATTTACCAATGCACCAATTATAATACCGATTACAAAGCCTACCTGCTGGAATGACGAAAGCTTAACTTTTTCGGCAGCCGTGCTGGTAAGTTCGGGCAGCAGGGCGTTATACGGAATGATATAGGTTGTTACGCTCATAAAAAAGAAAATAAGCGTAAACGCAAGCCATATGGCGTTGTGGATACTTTCAGCTTTTACAAGCGGGCAAAAGGTTAATCCGCAAAAAATAATTGCAGGTAAAATGGCCCATTTCATAAATGGAATGCGACGGCCTTTCTTATTATTACTCTTGTCACTTAATGAAGCGATAAACGGATCAAACACGGCATCAACCAACCGACCCGATGCAGCAATAACCGACATAATATTCAACACGCCAAACAAAAGCAACTGCGGAACAAACGGCATAAGACCTGAATTTGACGGTGGCAGGTAGAAATAAGGCAGCATCACAATAATAATATTGGTCATGATGCTCCACCCTATCATCCCGCAGGCATAAGCTATTTGTTTATTAAAGGGCAGTTTGGCAACCGGCATATCTATTTAACACGAATTACACAAATTATTACGGTTTTAACGAATTTGATTTGTGTATTCGGTGAAAATATCTGCCAAACTGTTTAAGAACGAGATTATTTAGCGTCTTTCACCCCTGGAGTATACTTTCCTGCCTTTCGCCTTTTCAGATTTCAGCCTTCCCTTATAGCCCCGAATAATAATCATACCCACGTTCGGCCCAGTAGTCCTTTGGTCGGTTATTGCTGAACGATATGGTGCCTATCCGTTTTATGTTTTTTATGCCATACTTAACCGGAATGATGAGGCGCAAAGGGGCACCGTGTTCCAAAGGCAATAGCTTATCATTCATTTCGTAGGCCAGCATGGTTTGCGGGTGCATGGCGCTGGGCATATCTAAGCCTAAATAATAGGTTTTATCGGGTGTTTCCATCCCAACATATTCCATCTTAGTATATTCATCCAGCTGAAAATGTTTAATAAAATCGCTGAACTTTACGCCGCCCCAGTGCGAGATCTGGTCCCAGCCTTCAACACATTTAAAATCATAAACTATCTCGGTTTTAGGCAGCGCCATTAATTCCTGCAAGGTGATTTGTAAAACCTCACCGCCCTTTTTAATCACCTTTAAGGTCCACGTCGCCGGATCAAACTTTTTGGCGGCTTCAACGCCAATATCGCTGTTAACCCTTACGTGTTTGGCGGCCATTGATTTTGGGTACGTTTTAACCAAATGGTTGGGACTAAAAACCCGCCTGAAAATCAATTCCGTTTGATTAAGTGCCCTCCTCAACGGTACGCGTGCCCCTGCTGTTATCCCTCCGGCGGCCTCCTCCGGCGACTTATAAAGCCAGCGCCAGCCCTCAAATGCACCTGCTGCCAGCACGGTAAAACTGGCAAACGAGATAAAATTGCGCCTGTTTATCTTTTGCTCAATAGTGAGCTCTTTTTTTGATTTCTTCTCCGGTGCGCTCATTTCTTAACAGTTTTAGGGGTCTCATTCACTACTTCAAATCCAGATATAACGGACCGGAAATTATTCCATCCGGCTATAACAACCTGTACGATATGGATCACGAAAAACAGAACATAGCCAATCGTTAAGGCAAAATGCAGCACACGTGCAAAATGATACCCACCGCAAATCCACGTTAGATAATAAAATTGAACCGGCTTATAAATGGCCAGTCCCGTTACTACCGAACCAAGGCCCATAAATATGATGGCAGTGTAAGCTATTCGTTGTGCAGCATTATATTTTTTTTGCGGCGGCGCCATTTTCCGGATATGCAGATCATGCAGTAATACAAACCATGCCTCCTTAAACGAGTTCTTTTTGGGTACCAGCTCACGCCAATCACCAGAGATGATCGTATACAAAATGTAGAGGATGCCATTTAGTGTAAAGAACCACATGAACAGGAAATGAAACTGCATTCCTTCCGATAAATGATATGGGATTTTCAGAGCATGATAAAACCAGTCAGGAAAAAAACGAAAAAATGTATGCCCAAAAATGGTGATCTTATATTCGTCATTCGCCCAATAGATGAGCATACCGCTCCAGATCATGATGGCGAGGATCGGGAAGTTAACCCAATGTGTCCACCGCATAACGAAAGAATGTTTTTCTTTGATGGTTTTCATAGTGCTACGCAAATACCGTGAAGTTAGCTAAATAAAATCTATTTCTAATTTTTCACGGCGGCGGTTGGATTCGTACCGGCAGGCAGGGTAGCCTTGGTTGCCCCGGTTATTGCTCCGCTCTTCCTGTTTTGTAAAAAACCGATGATCTCCCAACTTTTGGCATCAAAGCCCGCAGGTAGCGAAATTGTAGCCGAACCTGCTGCATCTGACAAAGCCACCTGCTGCAATGAACGAACAATTTGAACGTGCGACAAAGTTCGGCCCCCATTTTCGCCGCTGGCCACTTTTGAGGTGGCAGCCTTCTCTACTACTGCTACTTCCAATACAGTGTTTTTATCCCCACCGCTCAAGGTATATTTAAGCTCGGCCTGCTTTGAATTGGTGGCAGCAACATTAAGGCTGATCTGGGTGTCTGAATTTTTTTTCAGCGCCTTACCAATTGCATCACGCAATGTACCTTCCTGCGAGCCAACAAATTCTGTTTTGCCGTTTACGACTATCTGTGGTGTATAGGGGCCCTGCGTTTTTAAATACGTTGTATATTCATATTGCCTTTTTGAAAAATCAGCACTGCTGAATTGATCCTTCCAGCCCAGCCGGTCCCAATAGTCAACATGATACGCTAAAATGTAAACCGGCTTATCTTTGCTTTCCTGTTGAATTTTGGCAACTAACGCATCTGCGGGCGGGCAACTGGAACATCCCTCAGACGTGAACAGCTCAATCACTGCGAAGCCTTTATTATCAGCGATTGGTTTCCTTATGTTACGATTATTAATAAAAGCTGCCGATGCCAAAGCCACTGCGAAAAGCACGGCTACAAGGCTAAAGATCTTTACTGTTTTCATTTTTATGTTGTTTTAGTATTTACGATTTTCTGGGTTAGTCGGATGACTTTTTGATTCCTTACAATAAATCTAGATTTTTTTATTTTTATAATCACCAATGAATCAACTTGTACTAACTTGTACAAGAAAGACTCGAATTTCACGAATGAGACTAATTGGCGCGAATTCTCCCTGCCGTCAAAAATTAGTGAAATTCGTGTGAATTAGAATAAATTAGTGTAATATCAATTCGTGAAATTCGATTTAATTCGCAGCAATTCGTGCCGATTTTTATTTTTAATGTAAGGTTTTCTATTTGTCAGCGACTAAGCAAACAAGCAGATTTAAATTCGTGTACTTCGAATTAATTCGTGAACATTAGTGTCAAATCAATATGGATCACCAACTACACCCGCATAAATGGGTCACGGCGCACGCCGACTATCTTTACAACTTTGCCATAACGCGAATCAACGACGATGAGCTGGCGAAGGACCTTGTGCAGGAAACTTTTTTAGCAGCCCTCCAAAAAGTGGAAGGCTTTGCTGGTAAAAGCTCAGAGCGCACGTGGCTTACGGCTATCCTTAAAAATAAAATAATTGATACCTACCGCAAAAAGTCGTCGGGACTAAGAACCAGCGACATAAGGGAAGCGGAAGATGAGCAAAGCGATTTTTTTAATGCTGACGACGGGCATTGGATAAATAACTGTCCAAAGGAATTTGGTATCGAGGATAAGGATGCCCTGGTGAGCAAGGAGTTTGAGCGTATCATGCAGCGATGTTTACAGAAGCTGCCTGCCTTGTGGATGTCGGTATTTACAATGAAGCACATTGACGAGGAACCTACCGAGACGATTTGTACAGAGTTAAGGGTAACACAGGCTAACTTTTGGGTGATCATTCATCGCGCCAAGTTAAATCTTAGGGCCTGTCTTCAAAAAAATTGGATTTAAATTTTAAAGTTATGAGCTATTTGAAAAGAGTTATATATAACTGTAAACAGGCTACATTCCTGATAGAAAAGAAATCGATGGGTAAAATCTCATTTAGGGAAGCCATTGAATTGAGGATCCATTTGTATGGCTGCTCATTTTGCCGCATCTACAAAAAACAAAGCCGGGTAATCAATGAAATGGTGCAGGAGTTATTTCGCAGCTCGATGCAGCGTAATGCAAAACTTGATGATGGGTTTAAAAAGGAATTGCAGGACAGGATTGAGGAAGAACTGAATAAAAATTAGGAGAACGAAATCATTCGATTTATTTAAAATAGTTTGTAAGGTTAACTGTCGCCTCCCGACTAAAGGGGAAATAACAGTAAAAACTAAAAAACAAATTATGAAATCATTTATTTCGGGCGCAGTTTTAGCAACTGCCATTGTAGCATGTCTTTCTTTAAGCAGCCAGGCAAAGACAATTAATCATTCTTCAGCAAACACCATTGCCCTTAGCGATACCGGCAAAATGAACAAAATGAAAATGGACAAGAAGATGGACAAGATGGAGAAAAAGAAAATGGACAAAATGTCGAAGGACAAGATGAAAATGGACAAGAAGATGGATAAAATGAAGAAGGACTCTTCTGGCAAAATGTAAGTGTTTGTTTTATTGGGGTGGGTGGAGCTTCTCCTGCCCGCCCCTTTTTTATTGTTTAATCACCTGGTAATTCAATTATGAAAATATATATACTAATAGCCGCATCACTACTTTTCAGCTTACAAATCATGGCGCAAACCGGGCTAAAAACAGGAGTGCAGGCCCCGGAATTTACCGCTAAAGACAATTCCGGAAAAGTTCTTGATTTGAAGGCATTGCTTAAACAGCACAAATCGGTAGTGCTTTTCTTTTATCGCGGACAATGGTGTCCGTATTGCAATAAACATATTCAGCAACTTCAGGATTCATTGCAGTTACTTACCTCAAAAGATGCCTACGTGATTGGCGTAACGCCCGAGACCGGCGATAATATCAACAAAACCGTTGAAAAAACACATGCTTCCTTCTCTATAGTACAGGACGCTGGTTATAAGATTATGAAAGCTTATGATGTTAAATACACAGTTGATGCAAACCTTTATTCTAAATTAAAGGGCTATGGTGTCGACCTGGAAAAAAACAATGGTAATACTGATCATGTGTTGCCGGTACCTGCTACTTATGTGATCAATAGTTCCGGAAAAATTGTATTTGTACAGTTTGATAAGGATTATACAAAGCGGGCGTCTATCAGTTCAATAGCTGCCGTACTATAAAACCAGAATTGACACGAATTTCACGAATTGAAGAAACATGGATCTCACAAATTGACGTGAATTAAATGTTTTAACAATTCATGAAATTCGACACTAATTCATGATAATTAGTGTCACTTATTTTATTTTAAGTTCCCGATCAGTTATCCCATCCAGCTCCTGCGGATTGTGGGTTACTATTAAAACAGTCGTTTTCAACTCCTCAAAAATCTCCCTCAATTCAGCAATCAGGGTCGATTTAATTTCCGGATCAAGAGCCGAAAAAGGTTCATCCATCAGCAATATTTTCGGCTTTGTCGCTAACGCTCTTAAAATAGCCAGCCGCTGTTGCTGCCCCCCCGAAAGGTACTCCGGTTTGTGATCTGCAAATGGCTCCAGTTTGCCAATGACCATTAGCCTGTTTATCCATAGCCTATCCTGTGTTGCATACTCCAAATGCTGCAGCACATTCATATTGGGGAATAGCGCATAATCCTGGAATACAAACCCGCACATCCGTTTTTGCGGCGGCAGATTTATTTTAGCATCGGCATCAAACCAGGTAATACTGTTCACCACTATTTTGCCTTTTTCAGGATTATTAAACCCGGCGATAGTTTTTAAAAGCGTGGTTTTCCCGGCACCTGACGGCCCGTAGATTTTGGTAATGCTTCCCGTTGGAAATTGCTGCCTTACCCGCAAAACCTGCTGCCCTTTGTAGGCCTTTAGTTTTTTTTCTATATCGATGCTGATCATTCCAACGGGCTTTTTAAACGGTACTTATTAAACACAAACACGCCGATAACCAACACAAAAGTTATGGCAAAAAGAATAAGTGAGTAAATATTGGCCGTATGATAATCCATTTGCTCTACAGAATCATAAACGGCAATTGATGCAACGCGTGTGACACCCGGAATATTACCGCCGATCATCAGCACTACGCCGAACTCGCCCAATGTATGTGCAAACGTTAGCACAATGGCCGTAAATAATGGAGGCTTTATATTCGGCAAAAGCACTTTTATAAACGTTTGCCACCTTGTTTTACCCAAACTATAAGACGCCTGTGAAAGCGAAACAGGCAATTGCTGCAAGGCTGATTTTATTGGCCCGATCATAAAGGGCATGCTGTAAATAATAGATGCCAGCACCAGGCCCTTAAACGAAAACACGAACTGTACATTAAAAACATCCTGCAGCCATTTACCAATACCATGCTGCGGACTAAAAGCCAGCAGCAAATAAAACCCCAATACCGATGGCGGCAAAACCAGCGGCATGGTAATAATTGCCTCCAGCACCATCTTAAAAAGTGACCGCCCCCGTGACAACCACCACGCTAACGGCAAGCCGACAACCAGCAGCAATAAGGTTGTCATGGCTGATAGCTTGAGGGTGAGAAAGATTGGGGTTAGATCCATTTGAAACCCATTTTATATACCGCAGGCCTTCGACCCGCGCTGTGGTATTTCGCCCTCTCAGGGCTGGCGTAGCAGGTTCCAGGCAAAAACACAAAGCCCTGAAGGGGCGATACAAAATAGCGCAGGTCGAAGTCGAAGGCCTGCGAAATAAATGACGTCTTATTTAAACCCACCTTTTAATTAATCTTATAGCCAAACTTTTCAAAAATAGCTTTTGCAGCAGGGCTTAAAATGTATTGATAAAACTTCTCCGCGTCGGGGTTATTAGCGCCTTTTTTTAGCAGCACCATCCCCTGCTCTATCGGCGCGTATAATTTAGGGTTAATCACCTTCCAGTATAATATGGTTTTAGCGGCAGGATCCTTAACCAGAGCCTGGGTTGTAAAACCAACTTCAACTACACCTGTAGTGATGTAAGTATTTATCTGTGTAATACTTTCACCGGTTACAACTTTATTTTTAATATCATCAAGAATCCCCTTGGCCTTTAGTGCTTCATCAGCCGCCTTGCCGTATGGAGCAATAGCCGGATTTGCAATGGCTATTTTCTTAATCCTTTCGGTAAGCAATACCCTTTCCCAATTGTCAAAGCCAATGTTTTGGCTGCTGCAGATGATCAGGCTGCCCTGTGCGTAAACAACCGGCTTTTTTGCACTAAAGCCATCCTTGAACAGCATTTCAGGAAAGGTCATATCGGCAGATAAAAACACATCATAAGGTGCGCCATTTTTTACCTGGGTTGAAAGGTTGCCTGATGAGCCGATGATCGGTTCGATCGTGATACCCGTTTTGCTCTTAAAATCACTTTGCAGCACTTTGATCACCGCCTGCAGGTTGGCAGCCACCGCCACCTTTAAATTCTGACCAAAAACAGGCGAAATCATTATAAAACAGGCGACAAATAAAATTTTTATTTGTTTCATAGCATTGGTATTTAGATGTATTTCGTTTTATCCATTTTTATGCAAATAGCTAACAGTGCATTAAGATACCTTGTTATTAAAGCGTATCAAAATTTCCGGCATTACTTTTTGCCCAAAAATCTTCGCTCAAATGTATATAAATGTTAATGGTTAATAGCACTATATTAGCTTGTAAAACCAATATACATCACTACAATTTCCAGTTTATCATGACTAAATTAAGTAAAACATTCGCTTTTTTATTGCTGGTTATAGCTCCTGTATTCTTAAAGGCCCAAACCGGTAAGTTCATTACCGTTAAGGGTAAGGAGATCATCGGCCCAAACAATAAACCCTTCTTAATGCGGGGCACGAACCTCGGCAACTGGCTGGTACCGGAGGGTTATATGTTTAAATTTAAAAGCGTTAACTCGCCCAAGCTCATCAACCAGGCGCTTTCCGAATTATTAGGCCCCGAAGATATCAAAGCATTCTGGAAGCAATACCAGGACACCTACATCACCGCCGCTGATATTCACTTTCTAAAGGCATCGGGCATGAACTCCATCCGGATCCCTTTCAACTATCGCCTGTTTACCTCAGAAACATACATGGGCGAAAATAACCCTAACCGCGGGTTTGAATTATTGGATAGGGTCATCGGCTGGTGCAAAAAGGAGGGCCTGTATGTTATTTTAGATATGCATTGTGCTCCCGGAGGCCAAACCGGCGATAATATTGATGATGGTGTTGGTTATCCATTCCTGTTTAAAAGCAAGGCAAGCCAGCAATTGGCTATTAGTGTTTGGCACCGCATCGCTGCCCATTATGCCAACGAAACCACGGTTATGGGTTATGATTTGCTTAACGAACCTATCGCCACTTATTTTAAGGCTGAAGATTTTAACCCTTACCTTGAGCCGCTTTATAAAGATATCACCAAATCAATCCGTATGGTTGATAAGAACCATATCATCATTTTAGGCGGTGCACAGTGGGACAGCAACTTTAAGCCCTTCGGCCCGCCGTTTGATTCGAAGCTGGTTTACCAGTTTCATAAGTACTGGACAGAGCCAACCCAAAATGTGATCCAGGATTATGTTGATTTCCGGGATAAATACAACGTGCCTATTTATTGCGGCGAGACCGGTGAGAACAAGGATCCGTGGGTAAAGGATTTCAGGATCTTACTGGAGAAAAACAACATCGGCTGGCATTACTGGCCGTATAAAAAACTGGATAATACTGCCGGAATCATCACTTTTGACGTGCCTGCCAATTACGAAAAAGTTATTGACTACACCGAGCAGCCCCGCTCCGATTTTGCCGCCATCCGCAAGGCAGCCCCCGAAAATCGGGAGGAACTGGTAAAAGCTCTTTATGGCTTTTTAAACAACTGCAAATTTGAAAACTGCAAGCCCAATAAGGGCTATATCGAAGCGCTTGGATTGAAAACGCCTTAGAAGAGCAGAAAGCTAAAAGACTAAAGCTGAAAGCGAATATCGCGTAAGTGGGCTTTTCGCTTTAGCCTTTAAGCTTAAATACCTAATTGTACAAACTACACTTAATAGGATTTAAAAAAGAAAAATATTATAATTGCTCACCTGGACCAAATCCGTTAAAAACCAATTGTTAACTAATATATAATACGGATAAAGCAATAGGCTTAAATTAGCTACCTGTGCGTATGAGTAAATTTTTATTAGGATTTTTTATACCTGTTTGTTTGTTTTTGGCCGGTGTTACTGCTGCAGCCAATGCCCAGGTTGCCGTTAACATTCGCGATAAGGAAAAGCAACATATTTTCAGGTTCGGCGAAGTTGACTACCTGGAGGATGTAAATGGCCGGCTTACATTCGACAAAATTAAAAGTGATGAATTTGCCGGTAAATTCAAGGCCAGTAAACAAGCTACCCCAGTAACCACCGACCCCGGCACGGCTTACTGGTACCGTGTAAAAGTAAACCCCAATCCCGAATCAAGAAACAACTGGATCCTTGAATTTTTTGACCAGACTATTGATAGTATTGCCGTTTATTCGCCCGATAAAAACCATAATTATGCGGCTACTTTATTAGGCAGCAGCAGGCCGTTCTCCGCCCGCCTTTACCAGCATAAAAACTTCAGTCTCAATATAAATAACAACTTAAGCGGTAGCCAGGTTTATTATATCCGGATAAAATCACACCAGTCGGTAAACGTTATTATGGTGCTGCGTTCGGTAAACTGGTTTATCACCTATGCGCTGGATGAATATTTTTTCTTCGGGATCTTTTATGGGATGATCCTGGTATTTGGTTTGTATAACCTGATGATGTTTATTGCCATGCGGCAGCGACAGTATTTATATTATGTTGCCTACAACCTCAGCATCGGCCTTTATGAAATGTGCGCCGATGGCATTGCCTACCAGTATGTTTGGCCCGGCTCACCCATGTGGAACCATAATGCCTACGGCGTGGCCCTGTTCTCAGCCAGTATATTTTCCGTGTTGTTTACACAAAGCCTGCTAAACTTAAAGGTTACCGCACCGCGATTAAATAAGCTTGTGGGGTGGATAATCGGCTTGCGCTGCGTGTATTTCCTGTTGTGCTTTTTTGTAAACCCAAACTGGTTCAGTTATAAAATAATTGAGGTTGTGCCGCTTACACTGGCTTGCTTTGCCGGATGCTACGTTTTAGTAAAGGGCTACCGCGCAGCACGTTTTTTTGTGATCGGCTATTCCTTTTTGCTCACCGGCTTCGTCATCAAAGCCATGATCGCCTTAAACCTATGGTGGCCACCGGTAACAGCCACCGCCTATTACAGCCTGAGCATTTGCTTTATTATGGAGATGGTTTTCATCTCATTTGCCATAGGCGATAAAGTGCGCCTGTTGAAGAAACAACAGGAACAGGCTCAATTGCGTATCATCAGGCAACTTAAATTGAATGAGGAGTTAAAGGATACTTTAAATAAAAACCTGGAGGCGCAGGTACAGGAACGAACCAGGGAACTGGTTGAAAAATCCAACCTAATCGAGGAACAAAACAACGAGCTAAAAGAGGTTAATGTTTTGTTAAAGCAACAAGCCGAAGAGATCTCGAGAATGAACGTGCTGCTCGAGAACGATAACCTTACCCTGCACCACGATATTGAAAAGATAACACATAACAGGGTGATGTCGGCCGAGGTGGATTTTGAGGAGTTCAGCAAGATCTATCCCGACAGGGAAACCTGCTTCAAATTCCTTTCCGATCTAAAATGGGCGAACAGCTATGCCTGCCGCAAATGCAGCAATACCCATTATGGACACGGGCATTTGCCTTACAGCCGCAGGTGCTCCAAATGTGGTTATGAGGAATCGGTAATTGCCTATACCATCCTGCAAAATACACGTATCCCCATTAATAAAGCTTTCTATATGATCTTCCTGATGTACTCAACCAAGGGGAAGATCTCTTCACATAAACTATCCGAGATCCTGTCCATCCGACAAAGCACCTGCTGGGCCTACAGCTCGCGCATTAAAAAGGTGATGGAAAGCAAAAAGAAAGAGATCAAAAACGCCGGCGATAAAGGCTGGAGTAAGTTGGTGATCGATAGTGATTAGAGACCAGAGATTGGAGATTAGTTGTTTTATACAGATAACTTACCTTTTAACTTTTTTCTTAACTAATCTCTGGTCTCTCCACCCAAATTAACTGTGAAGCAAGCGTATCAACATTATCCCGCCGAAATATAAAAACCTGCCCTGCTGCTTTTTAAAGCCCCTTTTTGTACAAAATACACTTTGTGTTTCAAGCGTATTAACATATTTATAACTTACTATAAATCAGTTATTTATGTTAAAATATATTTGGATATTAAATATTAATTAACATAGATTTGTGATACCAATATAAACTATACATCTACCTAATTGCTGAAAACACCTAATTATCCCGCATTTTTCCGGGTTGATTGATCGACTGCTTTTTTTAAGCATAGGTTAATGACGGCTGTTTGCTTTTGCTGTGGCGATGGTTAATTGGATATGTTTTGAAACCAATCAACAAACTATAACCATTATGAGATCTATTTACTTTTTAAGGCTGCTGGCTGTGCTAATTTTCTTGCCGGCGCTCCTGTTCTACTCCTGTAAAAAGGATGCTTCAAAACCTGTTCCCGGCCTGTCAAACACCACCAGTACTACCGTTGCAAGAGCCGCTAACGAAACTGTCAGCATCTGGGAAACCACATCAGACCAAAGCAAGCTGCTGGCACAGCAAACCAGCGTTAATTTTGCGGCAGACGCCGGCACAAATGCCACAACCATCACTGTGGACGAAAATACCACCTACCAAACCATCGATGGTTTTGGCTATGCCTTAACCGGGGGCAGCGCATCCTTAATAAACGGGCTTGGTGCAAATCAAAGCACATTTTTAACCGAGATGTTTTCAACTACCTCCGGGCATGTAGGTTCGGCATTCGTCAGGATTACTATCGGGGCATCGGATCTAAGTTCATCCGATTTTACTTATGACGATATGCCATCAGGACAAACCGACAACAGCTTAACACATTTCAGCATCAGCCAGGAAATGACCGACCTGGTGCCTGTGCTAAAGAAGATCATCGCCATAAATCCATCCATCAAAATACTGGCTACACCATGGACGGCCCCCGTATGGATGAAAACCGGAACTACCGGCAATGGCGGCTTCACCGGTGGCAGTTTAAATACTGCTTATTATGATGCCTATGCCCGCTATTTTGTAAAATATATCCAGGCAATGGCGGCACAGGGCATTACCATTTATGCCGTTACCCCGCAAAACGAGCCGCTGAATCCATATAACAATCCTGCGATGACCATGCAGTCGAACGAGGAGGCTAACTTTATAAAAAACAACCTGGGCCCCCAGTTTGCAGCGAACGGCATCACCACGAAGATTATCGCCTACGATCACAACTGTGATCAGCCCGGATACCCCGAAGCTGTTTTTGCAGATGCGGGCGCCAATCCTTATGTAGATGGTTCAGCGTTCCACCTTTACGCAGGTGATATCAGCGCTTTAACAACGGTACATAATGCCTATCCTGCAAAAAATATTTACTTCACTGAGCAATTCATAGGCGGCCCCGGCAACTTCGGTGGCGACCTGTCATGGCACATGAATAACCTGATTATCGGCGCGCCACGCAACTGGAGCCGTGTGGTACTGGAATGGAACCTGGCTGCCGATCCAAATTACAATCCGCATACCTCCGGTGGCTGCTCAAACTGCCAGGGGGCGGTAACCATATCTGGGAATAGCTATACCCGCAATACGGCTTACTACACCGTGGCCCACGCCTCGGAATTTGTAAAGGCTGGTGCGGTGCGCATTTCGTCAAATACCTTTTCAGCAAGTATTCAAAACGTAGCCTTTAAAAATCCGGATGGAACAAAGGTTGTGGTTGCCCTTAACACCGCTTCATCAAGCCAGACATTCAAAATAAAATGGGGCAGCGAATCATTCACCTATACTTTGCCTGCAGGCGCTGCAGCCACCTTTAAATGGGCAGGCACCCAATCAGGCGGTACAGGCAGCAGTGCTCCTATCGGCCAAACCATCACCCTAAAGGGCTTTAATAACGATTACGTGAGCGGCGAAAATGGCACAACCGCCATGACGTGTACCCGCACCACAGCCGGTACCTGGGAGCAATTCCTGGTAGTTGATGCCGGCGGTGGTAAAATTGCACTGCAAAGCATGGGCAAATATGTATCAAGCGAAAACGGCACCATGGCCATTACCTGTAACCGTACCACGTTCGGCGCATGGGAAGAATTTACCTGGGGCGTAAACACTGATGGCACCATCACCCTGAAAGGAAATAACAACGATTATATCTCGAGCGAGAACGGCACCCAGGCCATGACCTGTACCCGCACCTCGGCTTCGGGTTGGGAATCATTTAAAGTAAACCAGTAGAGAAAAGACTCAAGACAGCGAGAATCAAGAAGCAAGAAAAGAGAAAAGCAATCCATCTTGATTCTTGACTCTTGGTTCTTGACTCTCAATTTCCGAAGCTAACAAACCAATTACCAACTAAATAAAACCATTATGAAAAAACAAATCTTAACCTTTTTAACCCGCGCCGGCCTGGCATTGGCGCTGGTGAGCATGATCGTTTCCTGTAAAAAGGATTACAACAATCAATCAAAAAACGCTGCTGATAACCCCTCAAAAACAACTGCTGCACGTGCGGTTACCTATCAATTGGTATGGTCGGATGAGTTTAACGGAACAAGCGTTGACGGATCAAAATGGAACATTGACAACGGCAATCCGAATGTTAATAACGAAAAGGAATATTACCAATCGGCAAATGCAACCGTAACAGGCGGTAACCTGGTAATTACTGCTAAAAATCAAAGCGTAGGCGGTCAGCCGTACACATCGGCCAAACTTGAAACTGCCGGCAAGTTTTCTACCACTTATGGCAGGATAGAAGCCCGGATCAAACTTCCTGCTTTCCAGGGCAGCTGGCCTGCATTCTGGATGCTGGGTAATAATATAAATACCGTTGGCTGGCCATCCTGCGGTGAAATTGACATTATGGAGCAGGTAAATACCAACAACACCATATTGGGTACCATGCACTGGAACGGCGGCAGCGGCCACGTACAGTACGGCAGCAGCACAACGGCTACAGCTACCGACTACCACGTTTATGCCGTAGAGTGGGACACCAGCAGCATCCGCTGGTATGTGGACAACACCTTGTATCAAACAGGCAACATCCTGAACAACATCAACAATACCGGGGCTTTCCATAACCCCTTTTACATTATCCTTAACCTTGCTGTAGGCGGAGATCTACCCGGTCAGACCGTGAACACAGGCGCCTTGCCTTCGAGTATGCTGGTTGATTATGTACGGGTTTATACAGCAACCACTACAAGCGGTCCTCCGATTGGACAAACCATCACCCTGAAAGGCTTTAATAACGACTACGTGAGCAGTGAAAACGGCACTCAGGCCATGAACTGTAACCGCACCACCGCCAGCGCATGGGAACAATTTACAGTGATTGACGAAGGTGGTGGCAAGGTTGCCCTGCAAAGCATGGGTAAATATGTGTCCAGCGAAAATGGCACCATGCCTATCACCTGTAACCGCACCAGCGTTGGGGCGTGGGAAACGTTTACCTGGGGCACCAATGCCGATGGCACTATTACGCTGCAAGGCAACAATGGCGATTTTGTTTCATCAGAAAACGGCACCCAGGCTATGACATGTAACCGCACATCGGCATCGGGGTGGGAAGCGTTTAAAGTGAATCAATAAAGACCTTAGCATTATCGCTAATATTTGAAAAAAGCTGTTTTAGTTTATCCAGGTGCCGGTACAATCGGTGCCTGGAATTTTGTTAATATTGATAAACATTCCAATTGACCAGGCTCATAAAAATTCACTTCCTATCATTAATTATTATTTGCGGCTATCTGTGCGCACGCGGGCAAAACATTGAAAAGCAATTACAGCTATCTCTGTCAACCGGGCACCAAAAGGAAGACTTCAACTGGTCTATAGCCGGGAATAGCAATGGGCAAAGCCCTAATGTATTTTCAGAATTGAAATGGAAGAATGTGAACGGTCAGGATTATTCCGCAACGCTGCAATGGAACGTGTGGCAAAAGGTCTGGATTTTCGGGAGCTATAACCGGGTGAATGTAAAATCGGGCAGCGTGAGTGATATCGATTATGCTGCCGATAACCGTACCCAGCCTACCTACAACCAAAACTTCAGTGATAACAAGGGTTCAACATCCGGCTGGTATGCCGGGGCCGGATATACTATTTTTAACAATAGCTTGTTCAGCCTTGTTCCGTACGTTGCCTATGGCGTCAATAAACAGGCGCTTTTTATTGTTGATGAAACCGGGCAATTTCCCGATTTAAACAGCGATTATAATACCGAATGGAAAGGCCCCTTTTTTAAAGTAAGATCATCGCTAAAGATCTGGCGGGCATTAAAACTGGCAGCGGATGTTACCTACAACCAGGTAAAATATACCTCGCAAGGCAATTGGAATTTGATCAACGAGTTTCAGCACCCGGTAAGCTACCGCCATGCAGCAAACGGTTATGGTGTTGATGCCGGTTTGAAGCTGGTTTACAACATCACCCCCAACATCGGCCTAAACATTGGCTATAATTATTTCAACTGGCAAACCGGCAACGGTAACGACCAACTGTATTTAGCAACCGGGCAGGTTGATAAAACGCAGTTAAATGGGGTTTATCGGAAAGGGGGGTGGTTTGGTGGAGGTGTTGAGTTGTCGCTGTGAAAAAGCTAATAATTTGCATTTATTATTCTGAGCACAATGAAGAATTACCAGAGGCAGACAGGCTTGCGCTATATTTGCACTATGTTTAATAGCTTTCGCTGAAGCCTTTTTAGTTCTGCTATCCGTGGTAATTGTATTCAGCCGGCGGTGGGATGTCATACTGAGGCACTCGAAGTACGACGTGCGCAGAGGCCCGTCCGCGTGCTAAGCGTGGTGCAGAGGCCTTTGCCCACATGCTTCGAGTGCCTCAGCATGACAGCCCTCTTTTATCTTTTCGCTTTCAAATTCCGGTAGAGTTTATATCGCTCAGAATGACAAACTTGTTGGCTGAAAAACCTACCGTATCTAATTAATTCTCAAACTCTTTCTTTCGGACTTCCGGACTTTACTGACTTTCGGACTAAAAACCTATTTTACGAGCGTACCGATCTTCTCCCCATTAGCAATCTTCATAAAATTACCTTCCTTATTCATGTCGAATACGATGATCGGCAGGTTGTTTTCCTGGCAAAGGGTAATGGCGGTCATGTCCATAACGTTAAGGCCTTTGTCGTAAACTTCCTGGAAGCTAATTTCGTCGTAGCGGGTTGCAGTCGGGTCTTTCTCCGGGTCGGCGGTGTAGATGCCGTCAACACGGGTTCCCTTCAGCACAACGTCTGCTTTTATTTCTATAGCGCGCAGGGATGCGGCTGTATCTGTAGTAAAATATGGGTTTCCGGTACCGGCGCCAAAGATCACGATGTGGCCAACCTCTAAATGATGCATGGCACGGCGGCGGATATAAGGCTCGCAGATCTGCTCCATTTTTATGGCTGATTGCAGGCGGGTTTCAACCCCAATAGTTTCTAGTGCGTTTTGCAGGGCCATGCAATTGATAACGGTGGCCAGCATACCCATGTAGTCTGCCTGGGCGCGGTCCATGCCCGATTTTTCGGCGCTTAAGCCGCGAAAAATGTTGCCGCCACCAACCACAACGGCAATCTCCATGCCCTTGTCCTTTACTGCCTTTATGTCTTGTGCGTATTGTAAAACCTGCTTATTATCAATTCCGTATTGTTTATCGCCCATCAGCGATTCGCCGCTAAGTTTTAGTAGGATCCTTTTATATGCCATGAGGTAGTTATGTTTGCCAAAAATATAGAAATATAATCAGTGTTAAAATTTTGTGAATAAATAGGCAGTAATTCACACTAATTTGTTCGAATTGCATGAATTAGGAAAAGGTCTCATCTATACTCATTCAAAATCAATTCGTGAAATTCGCGCCCTTCGTGCCTGTTAAATTGCCTTTGAACACCGTTCCCAGCACTTCAAAGTCGGCATTAAACACAATCAGGTCCGCATCGCAGCCTGCGGCAACGCGTCCTTTCTTAGGAAGAGATGCTAATTGCGCCGGGTATAACGAAGCCATATTAATAGCCTCCGCCAATCCGATCCCCACATGTTCCACGCAGTTTTGTACTGCCTTTAACATGGTAAGGCATGAGCCTGATAAGGTACCATCCGGCATTACATATCGGTCGCCGGTAAACTGGTGCTGGTACGCTCCCTCTGTGGCTGCGGTTACTGCATCAGTAATTAAATAAAGTTTATCACCCAGCTCACGTTTAGCTAAACGGATCATTGCAAAATCAACATGAATCCCATCGGCAACAATGCTGGTGTAAGGCCGCTCCTCAAATATCGCAGGGATATAGCCCGGCTCGCGGTGATGCATTTGCGGCATGGCATTAAATAAATGCGTTACCGCCGGGATTGGATTATTTAAAAATGACTTGCCCTGCTGATAGGTTGCATTGCTGTGCCCGCTGGAAAGGATCACACCATGGTCGTGCAGGTAATCTATCACTTCCTGATCCTGCAGCTCGGGTGCAATGGTCATCATTTTGATTACGCCATCCGCCTTTTCAATCCAGCCCTTTACTTCTGCAAGGGTGGCCTTTTTTATAAATTTTTCGGGATGTGCCCCACGTTTAATTGGATTAAGATAAGGTCCCTCCAGGTGCAGTCCCCAAAAGTTGCCTTTACTTTTTTC
The DNA here is from genome assembly GCF_024721155.1 of Mucilaginibacter phenanthrenivorans. Classification (GTDB taxonomy): domain Bacteria; phylum Bacteroidota; class Bacteroidia; order Sphingobacteriales; family Sphingobacteriaceae; genus Mucilaginibacter; species Mucilaginibacter phenanthrenivorans. The sequence goes on from NZ_JAHVAP010000006.1 coordinate 196,779, forward strand.
GCGATAACTCTTAGCCGATTCAATCCCCTCTTCAACAATCTCGTTTGTGTTTGTGCCGATGGTGGCGAAGAATCCGATGGTTCCCTGGCTCAGCAGGTCGTTTTCCATGCGTTCCAGCGCTTCAACTACGGGTGTTCCTGCAAATAGCTTGCCGCCGCTGCCGTAGATCTGAAGGTCGATTAAACCCGGGGCAACAAATGCACCGTTAAGGTCTATCTTTTCAACGCCATCGGGCATCGCACTTTCATCCGTAATGGCAATAATTTGTTCGCCGGTAATTAAAATTACCTTGCCACCGGTAATGTGGCCGTCAGAGATGAGCTGGAGATTGTGGAGGGCTGTTATCATGATATTTATTAAACTTCATGTCATTGCGAGCGATAGCGCGGCAACCTCGTCGAACGCATAGCAACCAAGCAGGTTGTACACTGTTCTATTCGCCCTGTATAGTTACGAGATTGCCGCGCTGCGCTCGCAATGACAGGGAGAAGAAGTTATTTATTATCGCAAAAAAAATCCCCTTCGTTTTCACGAAGGGGATTAAATATTTAAGCTCCTAAAGCAACCCGCTTAAAGGCGGTAACTGTAAGGCCCTTTTCAACCGTACCCAGGAACTGGGCGACTGTCTTCGAAGAATCCTTTACGAACTCCTGGTTTAACAGGGTTGAGTCTTTGTAGAATTTGTTCAGCTTGCCTGCAGCGATCTTTTCGATCATTTCTTCAGGTTTGCCTTCTGCACGGATCTGCTCCTTTGCAATTTCAAGCTCACGCTCAATTGTAGTAGCGTCAACACCGTCCTTATCAATAGCAACAGGGTTCATTGCAGCAATCTGCATTGCAACGTCCTTACCTGCTTCGTCAGCACCTGCAACGGCAGCACTTAAGCCAACCAATACGCCTAAACGGAAGTTACCGTGGATGTAGGCAACAACCTTCTCGCCTTCAACAACAGCGTATTTAGATACGCCGATCTTTTCGCCGATCTTACCTGTTTTGTCGATGATCACATCACCAATTTTAGCAGTAGTGCTTTCAACGTCAATAGTAAGGTCGTAAAGTGCTTCGATAGAAGCCGGTTTGGCTTCAACAGCTGCATTTGCAATCTGGTTACCGAAAGCAATAAACTCAGCATTTTTAGCAACGAAGTCAGTTTCGCAGTTAAGTTCGATAATTACACCGAACTTGCCATCAGCAGATGAACGTGCAATAACTACACCTTCATTGCTTTCACGATCCTGGCGGCTTGCAGCCACTTTAGCGCCTTTTTTTCTTAAAAAATCAATAGCAGCTTCAAAATCGCCATTGGTTTCAGTTAAAGCCTTTTTGCAATCCATCATACCGGCACCAGTTTGCTGGCGCAGTTTGTTTACGTCGGCTGCAGATATTTGTAATGTAGACATTTCTTGTTTTATGTTTAAAATGTTGTAGATGTTGTAAAGGTTGTAAACGTTGTAGCGGCCTTTTAACCATTACAACCCTTACAACCTCTACAACGTAATATTATTCTTCTGTCGACTCAGCAGTTGGAGTAGTATCTTCAACAGCAGCATCAGCTTCAACAGCTACCTTGCGGGTTCTTTTGCCTTCGGCAGCAGGAGCGCGGTCAACCGGTGCAGCTTCCGGAGCGTCAGCTTTCGCTTTAGCAACGGCTGCTTCTTTTTCAGCTTCGTCTTCTTTCTCGCGTTTGCGTTCGTCCAAACCTTCAACAATTGCCTGTATAATAATACCGGTAATTAATGAGATTGATTTGGTAGCGTCATCATTCGCAGGGATAGGGAAATCGATGTTTGAAGGATCAGAGTTGGTATCAACCATAGCAAATGTAGGGATGTTCAACTTTAATGCTTCAGAAACAGCGATGTGCTCTTTCTTAACGTCAATCAGGAACAATGCAGCAGGTAAACGGTTTAAGTCCGCAATACCACCTAACAAAGTTTCTAATTTAATACGCTCACGCTGTATCATCAGTCTTTCTTTTTTAGAAAGGTTGCTGTAAGTACCGTCTTTAGTCAATTTATCGATGTTTGACATCTTTTTGATCGACTTACGTACAGTCGCAAAGTTGGTTAACATACCACCTAACCACCTTTCAGTGATGAACGGCATGTTTACGCCTTTTGCATATTCAGCAACAATATCTTTCGCTTGTTTCTTTGTAGCTACGAATAATACCTTGCGGCCTGATTTTACAATTTGTTTTATAGCTGCAGCAGCTTCTTCAACCTTAGTTAAGGTTTTATTTAAATCGATAATGTGGATACCGTTGCGCTCCATGAAAATGTACTGTGACATTTTCGGATCCCATTTGCGGGTAAGGTGACCAAAGTGTACACCTGCATCCAGTAAGTCCTGATATGTTGTTCTTGCCATTTTGTTGTCTCCTCTTGATTAGCGTTTACTGAATTGGAATCTCTTACGTGCTTTCTTGCGTCCTGGTTTTTTACGTTCAACCATACGGTCATCACGTGTCATGATACCTTTAGCGCGCAGTGAAGGTTTCTTTTCAGGATCAAGTTCAACAATAGCTTTCGCAATAGCTAAACGAACGGCCTCAGCCTGTCCTTTAACACCACCACCAGCAACATTAACCTTAACATCAAATTTTCCGGTTGAACCCGAAACCTCAGTGCTCTGAGTAACGATGTATTGTAGTGGTAATGTTGGGAAGTATTCTTTGTAATCTTTACCGTTTACGATAATTGCGCCGCTACCATCTGTTAAGTAGATGCGCGCAACAGCTGTTTTTCTTCTGCCCGAAGTGTTTGTTGTTGTTGGCATTTTTTCTTTTCTCCTAAATTAAAAGTTAAATGGTTGTTGGGTTTTGTGCTTCATGAGGATGCTCAGCACCTGCATATACATGCAAATTGCCAAACAATGCTTTGCCCAAACGATTTTTAGGTAACATACCACGCACCGCTTTTTCAATTACGCGTGTTGGATGCTTTGCCATTAACTCCTTAGGAGAAATGAAACGCTGACCACCTGGGTAACCAGTGTAAGAAACATAGCGTTTGTCGCTGAATTTGTTTCCGGTCAGTTTTACCTTGTCTGCATTGATAACTATAACATTATCGCCGCAGTCTACGTTCGGGGTGAAATCAGGCTTGGTTTTTCCACGGATGATCATTGCGATCTTCGTAGACAAGCGCCCCAAAATCTCGCCTTGTGCGTCAACAACAACCCATTGTTTGTTAACGGTTTTTTTGTTGGCTGAGACAGTTTTGTAACTTAACGTATTCACTTGCTTTAAATTAAATTAATTAAACGTTTATTATACCCCGCATTTTCGGGACTGCAAAGATACGCTTAATTGTTTTAATTGCAAATAGATTTTAAGTTTAGTTGATTGAGTTGGATTAGGTTGATTAAGTGAGTGGTTGGGGAGCCGTTGAAAGGTTGTAATGTTGGAAGGTTTTAAGGTTGGGTGATTTGTGATTTCATCGGTTGGGAAATAGGATCACACTGATTTTTTGTTGGAAGGTTGGAATGTTGGACTTTTCTGGGGTAGGGTTTTGTAGAGACGCAATGTTTTGCGTCTCCTGCGAGAAAGGTTAAGGAGATCCTTCACTGCCTACTGTCAACTCAAAACTGCCAACTTTTTCAAAAGGGCGTTCCCGCTGATAGGAGCGGCCGGGCTTTCCGCTCATACGCCTTCAGGCCTTAGGCGCGGGCCGGTATCCTCTGCAATCCCTAACGCAAATTGTCTGAACCATGATTTTTAGGATTAAGGGATTGCAGGATGCCGCTTTGATCTGGTAGTGAAAAACTGCTAACTAATTAAGGTTGGAACTAAGACTTTACCTTTTCCCTTTTTCTTGCGGAGGTTTTACCATTAATCGACGACGATTGTTTGCTTCCGGTTTCCTTCAATTTATATTCGCGGATGTATTTACTTATAGCAATTTTTTCTTCTTCTGTCAGCACATGTGGCTCTACAGTAAAATCTACGTCTAAAGGCTCTCTAATCAGTCCCATAATATCATGATTTAAAATATTTTTCAACCAATACTTTTGCAGCATTAGTATTTATAATCATCAGGTGTCCGCCAAAATGGTAAGCGCCAAGTGTTTTTTCATAGTGCCCGATCAACTTTGTTTTCGAATGAAATGAAACAAAGCCGTCAAATCCTTTTTGAAATGCAAGCCGGCAAGCAAACGCAATAAGATTACCGGGCACGCCCAAATACATTTTGGACTTTCCTTTATTAAATGGCGCGCTTTCAATCAGGGGCATATAAATATGATCGTCCTCTATTCTTAAACTCATTAACCCTTGTATCACGTTTGAATTATTGGTTATTGTTAACTTGTAAACCTCCCTGTCTGTTTCAGCCAATTCCTTTCCCCAGGCAAAATCCCAACCATTCTTTTTAGCAACCTGTTTCGCATCATTTTTTGTAAAATACAACACTTCGGTGGCAAAGCTATCACCTGTAACCGCATTTTCAATAGACCGTGTCAACTTATCAATCTCAATATCAAGATAATTGATGGGTTGCTTTTTCATCATTCTAATTTACGAATTTTAAAGTTACCATCATAAAATGATTTAATCGGGTTTAAGTGAAGGAACGATTTCTCAAACTATGCAAAAACTCCCCACTGCCTACTCAAAACTGCCAACTATTCAATCACCTCATTACAGAAAGCACCTGCGAAACCGGCAGATAGGGCGCAAGAAGCTTCTTCATTAAGTTGCTAAAGAAAATCATCGTTTTTTTTTAAAGCGTTAATCACCTCATCGGTATTTAAAACAGTTGCAAATTCGTCGTTTAGCATTGCCAAAGCAGTTAAATGGATGGTTTCGGCATCGTAATGCTCGCCGTTGATGCCCGTTTTTGCAAAGGCCGCGGTAGCATCGGCTACTACATAGGTGTTGTATCCAAAATTGCCGGCCATCCTGGCTGTGGTTGATACGCAATGTTCCGTTGTAAGGCCCACTATAACCAGAGTATCGATGTTGGCAGCATCAAGTCGTTGTTGCAGATCGGTGCCGATAAAGGAGCTATTTACTGATTTTTTGATCACCGGCTCTCCCGGCAGGGGCTTCACAATTTCCTTATGGGCATTGCCCGGGTTACCTTCGGCCAGCATGGAGTTGGGGTTGGTTGAACAGTGCTGAATATGAAACAGCGGCAGGTTGTTTGCCCGCCAGTGATCGAGCAGTTTGCGGGCGTTTACTTCTGCATCGGGATTATTGCGTTCACCGCCCCAGTACGGGATGTTATCAAAACCCTGCTGTATATCAACTAGTATCAGCGCAGGGTTGGTATTTTCTATTGTTTTCATACCTCAAAATTGCAGCTTTACAGGGGCCGAAATTTTGCTGTGAGGCCATATTTGTTTGTTAATCGCAGATGTTAATGGATTAAACTGATGAAGCTGATACTTATACCTTGATTATTGTCCGCCCAAATCTTGACTCGGGACTTCCGACTTAAGACTCCCGACTTGAAACTAATTTATACCGATACCATATCTTACACCACCACCTCGCTCCTTGCGCTTTTAGGCGACGCACCAAACTTTTGCTTATAAACCTTTGAAAAATGCGAGATGTTTTCGAACCCGCTGCTGTAAGCCACTGACGATACCGGGTCGTTCGACGTTTTTAGCTGGTATTCGGCATATTCAAGCCGGCGGTTTATTTGCCATTTTACAGGCGTTGTGTTAAAACGATCGGTGAATTCCTTTTTAAAGGCGCTTACACTTCGCCCGGTAAGCTTGGCCATATCGGGGATTGAAAGCTGCCTGTTAAAGTTTTCTTCCATAAAGTAGGCAAGGTCCACCTTTTTATCGCTAACCAGGTCCTTTAAAAACGACACGAAAGTTTTTGACTTGTCGCCCGACAGGATCTGCAATAGTATTTGGTGGGCCACAAATTTCACAATACACCTGGAATACTCCTGCGGGTGTAAAATATGCTGAATAGCCTGTGCTATGTTAGCTTTTATAAACTCAGTTGTTTTAAAGGTGAACGGGGGCAGGTCGGCATTGAGTTTTTCCTGCCTGAACTCTGGAACATGGCTTTCTAAAAAGTAGTTTACAAACTCGTTCTCCATAAAAATGAGCACGCTGGTATAATCGTCCGACGGAAACAACTGGTAATTACCCCGCCGTCTGAACTGGATGTCGCCGGCCATAAGGTGCTGCACATAGCTTCCATGCCTCACATCTATCGAGCCTGTTAATATTACCTCGAGGCAATGTGCAGTTTGCAGGGTATCATCACACCTGAAAGGTCGCTTTTTATCAATCACGAAGCCGTACATGTCTGACAATCGCAACCTGATGTGTGCGTGGTGATCTACCAGGTCCTTAGGAATTTGTATCATCTTAAAAAGAATAAGTTGCACTAAACTACATTTTGTAATGCTATCTTTTTAATGTTTTGGTAATTGTAACAAATGGATGATAAAAGCCTTTGCGGCGCGGGTTGGGTTGACTTACAATAACCTCTCCATCACGTCATTGCGAGGAACGAAGCAAACTCTGCACAGGACAATCAAGAACCTTTATGCGTTTAGAGACAATATAGCGGCTTGCTTAGTTACCACATGGCCTTTTTACTCCTGTGCATGGATGACGTAGAGATTGCTTCGAAGCCGATTGCGGACAACCAGCCACCCATGACAAGTTATTTTCACCTGGGGTGGGGTGTCACCCTGAGGCACTCGAAGGGCGACGTGCGCAGTAGCCTGTCCGCGTGCTAAGCGGGGCGCAGAGGCCTTTGCCCACATGCTTCGAGTGCCTCAGCATGACACCCTTTTTTGTCATTTCCTCTCCTGGTGCAAGTGTGCAGCGCCGGTCAACAGAGATGAGGCACTCGCGATCCCGCTGAACACAATTTCAATTTAAAAAATAAGGCTACTTACCCCTTACCCTCATTCACTCTTCAAACTTTTAATAGGACTAACGTTCGCTGCCTTTGCAGTCTGCACTATTATTAAAATAGTAGTTATAAATATGATTACTACCGTCGAGGTTATGAACGGGAGGATAGAAATGCTGACCCGGTAAGCATAGCCGTTCAGCCATCTGTCCATTATCATGTAGGCGAGCGGACAGGCAACCAGGCAGGCAACAGTAACGATACTTAAAAATTCCTTTAAAAATAATGATATGATAGTCGCAACCGGCGACCCCAATACTTTCCGGATCCCTATTTCCTTGGTACGTTTTTGAATACTCAGCGACACCAGCCCCAGGATTCCAAGCAACACGATCACAAAAGCCAGAACCGCAGCCACGGTAGCCGCCTGTTTTAACCTGATCTCGCCGGCATAAACCTTCTTCAGCGCATCATCCATAAAACTCCAGGCAAAGGGCTCACCGGGCATCAATTCATTCCATTTGGCTTGTAAGGCGCCTATGCTTTTTGTAAGGTCACCACCCTTAAGTTTAAAGGACAGGTACCGGTAGCTGTTAGAATAGTTAACATTTGTGAAAACCAGGGGCTGGATCCGTTCCTGCATCGATCCAAAGTGAAAATCAGCCACTACCCCGGTTATCGTAAATACGTCTTCCATAAACACAATCTTTTGACCAACTGCATTTTCCGGGTTTTTCCAGCCCAGCGCCTTCGCTTCAGTTTCGTTAATTACAGCCTGGCTCGAATCGTTCTCTGTTACTATAGGTTTAAAAAACGACCCCGCCCTAACATATATGCCGTAGGTTGCAGCAAATTGATTATCGTCTGTCAGGTGTTTGGAAGCTACAGACCCCATCGGACTATCGCCCTGGCGGTAAACAGGCCCCTCGTTTTCCCAATCGATATTTGCGGGGATCTCCCATGATAATGAGGTGTTGCCTATTTGGGGCATCCGCTCAAATTGGCGACCTATCGCCTCCATTTTTTCCACACCTTTTGCCGACCAATCTCTTGGCACCTGTGCGTAAATAACAAAGTCTTTGTTGTAGCCCAAATTACTATTGAAAAATAAATTTATTTGCTGCGAGATAATGATAACGCTGATAAACACCACAGCCGCCGTTGTAAATTGAAACGCAACCAGCACCTTCCGCGAAAACACATTTCGCGCAACTCCTTTTGAATTTGCCTTTAGCGAATCGATTGATTTATATGCTGATAGAATGAGCGCAGGATAGATTCCTGCGATTAGCCCAATTAACAGCGAAAACAAAACAGGTATGATAATAAAGTAAACGGGAAACGAAAAAAGCGCAGTGATCTTCTTACCGATCAGGTCGCCAAAGTAAGGGCTTACCCATAAATAGATGATAAGCGACACCGCAGTAGCCAGCACTACCATAAAAACCGACTCTGTTAAAAACTGGTAAACGAGCTGCTTCCGCATCCCGCCCATTACCTTGCGGACCCCAATTTCCTTCATCCGGCTTGCTGACCGGCCGATGTAGATATTAACGAAATTGATGATCGCCATTGACAATACGAAAAATGCGATACACGACAACGTCCATAACATTTTATTTACTAACCCATTATTCGCCTGCAGGTGATAGCTTTTCAGCGGCATTAAATAAGGGGTAAGGTTATTATAGATCTCGGCAGATGAATTCTGTTTTAGCAGGTCGCGCATTACGGCTTCTACCCTGGCAGGGTCTGCGCCTTTTTTTAATTGGATATAATCAACAACGCTCCTGTTGTTCCAGCCGTTAATGTGACGATTAAAATAGTTTGATGCAAATACGTTAAAGAAAAAATCAACATCGTGGTATTCTACTTTGGTTACGGTATTTTCAGGCAGCTCATCCAGAACGCCTGTGATCATAAAATCTTTTTTGTGCCCCTTGAAATCCTCGAAGGAGAGCGACAAACCTATTACATCCGTTTTACCAAAATATTTTTTAGCCGCCTGGCAGGTAACCACTACGGTTGAAGGCTCGCGAAAGGCAGTCCGCGGATCGCCATGCAGCAGTTTAAAACCATACATACTCAGCAACGTGCTGTCGCCGATCTGTAAACCCTCACGGAAATGATTGTTGCCGTTTGAAACATTGGTAAATGCCGGCGTTGAATTATAGCAATTAACCACCAGACCTGGATACTCGTCTTTTAATGCCTGGGATAGTTGGGCAACAGACGTGACTTCGAGACCCATGTTAGGGTTTTTCCATTTGCTCAGGATAATATATTGATCCCCGGCATTTTTAAGGTTGCGATTCACCTGGAGCTCATCCCAAACATAGGCGCCGATCAGCAACGTAAAAACAATGCCCACAGATAAACCAAGAATATTAATTAAGGAAAAACCCCTATGTTTCAATAAATTTCGCCAGGCAATTTTGATGTAGTTTCTGATCATTTTACAGGTATTAGGCCACTGCTACTAAGATATGCAAAAGTGAGAGCATTTAACAGGGTAAAGTGATTTTTTCTCCTGATTGAACTATAGGAAAACAGCAACCAGGCAATGACGTGAAGGTGAGTGCTGCGAAGCTCCTCCGCGCATCATTGCGAGGAACGAAATCCGCTGGATTGCGAAGGTGAAATGACAAGAATGGGATGTCATGCTGAGGCACAAGCCTGTACTGAGGTTCTCGAAGTGAAGCATGTGGGCAAAGGCCTCTGCACCCTGCTTAGCACGCGGATTGGCCTCTGCGCACGTCGCCCTTCGAGTGCCTCAGGGTGACACCCCACCGCCTAGTTGAATATAACTTGTCATGAGTAGGAACGAAGCAACCTCTGCTAAGGACAATCAGGAACCCTTATGCTGATGGGTGACCTTGCGTCCGGCTGATTGGCGTTTTTGTCTGAACCATGATTCTTTTGATTAAAGGATTTAGGGATGGCGCTTTGAGAGGGTACCTGTTAATCAATTAATTGAGAAAAACAGGGGTTAACACGATTTACATAACAGGATGATACCCGATTTGTAAGGAAGGTGACCTATATGGAGTTCCCTTTAATTAATCTATATTTAAGAACTTAAACATTATGATGAGAAAACTTCTTTTCGCTTTTTTATTAATCAGCATAGTTAAATTTTCAAACGCGCAAACTATCAATTTTGGCGTAAAAGCAGGATTAAATTTATCTGAACTCACACACAGCGACCCTAATGGTTATGGCAGTTCAATATTGGCAGGATTTAGAGTGGGTGGCATAGTGGATATAGGATTTCAAAATTTTTCAATTCAGCCAGGTGTTTTTTATAGCACCAAAGGCGAAAAGGACAAAATGGAATTTGTTGGCAGTGACGGCTTAAATACCAAATACCTTTCGTCGAAAATCGTTTTGAATTACATTGAAATACCTGTCAATTTTCTGTACAAATGGAAAGTTGCACCTGGAATAAAGTTTGATTTGGGTGGAGGACCTTATATTGGCTACGGCACTTCAGAAACCGTAACATATCCCGATTTCAATTCAGCCACAAGATCTGCCCATGGTAAATTCACTTATAAGAATCCGGATTTTGGAGTAAACCTTGTTGCCGGGGTGGAAATAAAAAATAAATTTATTATAGATGCAGGTTATGGTTACGGCCTTTCAAATATTGCATCATACAACTCTACCATACACAACAGTGTATTCAGCATTTCATTGGGTTATATGTTCAGATAAAATTAATGGCTTTTTTAAGTATCCGATTGCAACGTAGCATGCTGGCTATCTAAACGCGGTGTTATGAGAAGTCCACCTCTTGGGGCCTTGGCTGCATTCGCGCGCCAGGATGAGAATTATGAGGATTTATAACAAAACTTCTTTAAAATAATTTGAAATAATATGTGTGCTTTTTAGGTTTACGGTTATATTTTCAATCCAGTCGGTTAAAATTAAGTTGTATGCTAACCCCAATTCATTAAGACTATTAATCAACTTTTGAGGATACACTTTTAAAGTGTCGAGAAGTGGGCTAAATCCTAACCATATTGTGAGGATGATACCGTTTTCATGTTTATAATAAATGACGTAATTCTCAAACCCAAATGCGCCTATATTATCTTTTAGTATCCTTTCAGAAGAATAGCCAGTGTACACCTTTTTAAAACAGAACAAAGCGTTTTTTCTTAATATTTTTTCAAAGTCGTCTAAAAAAATATTGAGAACCGATAGAGAAATTACTGTTGCGTCTTTATTGTAAAGACCCGAAAAGCCAAAACTTGTATGGTTTTCTTGTGCAAGGTATATTGGATTATCAACCTCATTTAGATTAGCTAATAAATTGACTAACGGAAGTAATTCTATCTGACAATAATCGTCCTCATGGAAAAAAATTGAATCTATATTGTTCATTTGATATGGCTTATACTTACGGTTAAATATAACTTACATCCCTAATTTCATTCGCTTGCGGCATCGAAGGGACGATATCAGGGAGTCTATATGGCATCCAATTCTTCTTTATTTATTTTGATAACGTCAATGAGTATCGGGGTGATTTCGTTCTTACTAGCAGGAAGAATATCAAGCAGCCATGTGAGTCCTTGGTCATGAGGCCGCCCTCCATACGGTTCAACAGTTTCGGCAAGGACTCTTTGTTGTAAAAAAGCTATAACGTCTTCGAATGTGATATTATCTCCGATGGAATAAATTATAGATAATAAGCTGGCGCGAATCAAAAGGCTTGTTAATTGTGGTCGAAAATAACACAAGGTGGAAATTGATACTAACTCGAGTTCTGCAGCAGAAAATGAGTTGGTTTGAATGCCGTTTGAAAATTTCTGGTAGCGCTCAATGATTTCTTCGTCCGAAAGCGATTCATCATTGCCAATAAGTCTTCCGTAAATATCCTTTAATGAATTAGGTTGTTTATCAGAATGAATACTATCGAATCGCAGCCGGTTTTTAACGTCCGCCGATATTGGCTGATTAGGCGGGCCGGCGTTAAAAATGGCTTTTAGGATTTTCAGCATCATCAAATATACTATTATTCAAAAATCACGGCGAATAACCATTTTATTTTCAGGCAGATTTGATAATAATTAAGGATATGAAAGATTTTGCAACGCAGCATGCTGGCTACCTAAACGTGGGGCACGAGAACTCCACCTCTGAAGGCTGTGGCTGTATTCCCACGTCAGAAGAGAAAACAGTAAGCATCACGACGAATATTTAAATTATTACTATGTTTGAACGTTATCCTAAACTAATTATAATGTCAATTTCAATATCTAACGAAATAAGTGAAGAAACACTGGAAAGAGCTCTTCAGTACATTACTACATTTAAAAGTAAACAAGCTTTTATAAATAAAATCCCGTCTGTAAAAAAAACACCTAAAAAAGATATAATCGCAAACTTTCAGCGAAATTATCAAGACGACCGATTAGTTTTAGTGTTGGGTGCAGGGGTTTCGATGGGTTTTGGTTTACCAAACTGGGATGCCTTGCTTCAAAAATTAATGATTACCACAATTGAAAAAGAACAAAGCGTATCCACTGTATTGTCGAAATTATTCACCAATATTTTTCAACCAAGCCCATTAATTGCTGGACGATTTCTTCAAAAATACTATGAAGATAAACAAATGCTATTTGAAGAAGCGGTACAGAAAATCCTCTACTCGAGCTTAGATATGAACAAACAATCCGAGCTCATGGATGAAATCGTTAACTTTTGTGTCGCTCCCGGAAAAAGACATAGTCTTGATAGTATAATAACCTATAATTTTGATGACATTCTAGAACAACGCATCGACAGCATTGGCATAGACGTTCCCTTTAAATCAATTTTTGGCACTGAAATGAACGCACATGGACAATTGCCAATTTATCATGTCCACGGTTTTTTGCCGCATAAGGGCGCTTTATCCGTTGATAACCAAATAACTTTCGGCGAATCCATTTATCATAAACAATATATTGATATTTATAGTTGGAATAATATTGTACAAATCAATAAATTCAGAGACTGTAATTGCATATTTATAGGAACATCACTTACTGATCCTAACATCAGACGACTATTGGATATTGCAAGAAGACAAAAAGGGAAGTCTCCAAATTCTCATTTTATTTTTAAAATGCGTCACAAAGAAGCGGACGTAAAACAGCGCCTAAATAGTTTGTTAAATGAGAACAAACAGCTTTTGGATGAAAAGTCTCTAGCAAACCTCGAATTTGATAAGACTGTAAAATTTTTAATTGAGATTGTTGAAAAATTTGAAGAGAGAGATACGGAGTCCTTTGGTGTGAGCACTCTCTGGGTTGATGCATGGTCTGAAGTTCCCTCTATATTAAATCAAATTCGCACATTAAAAACTTCATGACTCAAAAAAGATATAAAATTACTGCAAAGCTTGACGTGGTGAGCCGCTCCACTGTTGTCACAACATGTCGCTTCTGCCAGGAGACAAGTTGCCAATAGACAGCCATTTACTTTCAACAGATGTGTTACATTTTTTTTCATATCACACGCTTGGGCAGCGAGGGGCCCTGCTAATGTTAAGCTGTCATATTGCGAACACCCTTTTAGCGGAAGTATTACAGCGAGTGTATGAGTTTAAATTCATTCGGATGCTTAACCATTTGAAAAACAGGTATTTTTTTCTGCTTAGCAATTTTGAATAATTTGTCTCTAAGTTCTTTTCCGTTTGAATTGAATCTCGTTCCTAAATAAATGGCTTTCGGATATGGTACAGTCATTTTTTGGGGGAATGAATCATTTTGCCTAAATATTGTTAACCGCCATTCTTGTTCATATTCCCAATCTTTAGATTTTATAAGGCTAGAAGCAATCATTTGCATAACTGTATACTCTTCAAAAATTCCAACTTTATGTACTTTGTCGCGATAGATTACCGGTTGCATAAAAGTTCTTAGCTGGTCAGTGTCAATGAAGTCATATTCTACAGCAATTCCTTTGTGCTCTGAAGCATAGTGGCTCCATAATAATAAGGAACTATTATATAAACTAAAACTGCAAATCCTTAGGTTCTTATTTGTTTCTTCAACAATCTCTGTCCAGCGTTTTTGAACTTTACCAATTTGTTCTCCGGATGATTGCATAAATGGAATTGCTCTCTTGTCGCAAATTTTTTTGTATTCTAAAAACGGTTTTTCCGCAGTAGTTAACATTTTGATTTCACTACTATTTAATTTACCTCCTGTATGAAATGTGAAGAATTGCTGGAATTTTTCAGAGCCGTAAAATTCTCGTAGACATTCATCGTTGTCAAACTGAATTGAACATTCAAATGGGTCATTTAAAGATGAAATTTCAGCTAACCAGATATAATCCTGCTCGATTGCTTCAATTGTGAGTTCGGTTAATCCTCTATATTTAAAAAATGAGGTTGGAAAATTTTCATATTTAAGGGGTATTGCTTCTTCGAAATTTTCAGCAACCATGTATTTCCAATATTGTTCTTTCCAGTTATCTTCCATTTAGTAATTTCTGCTGTCGTAAGGCATATTCGTTAAATCTTGAATGCAATAATGTTATGGATGCACTCGCTGCCGCAAGACTTTAGCCTTGTGGGTCGCTACAGGTAACTAATCAACATAATCTTAAAAGTATAAATTTTGTATTAAAATAACTGCTTTGTTAATGAAGAGGGCTACATAAATGCCGGGAACAAGTAAGCTGGCTCTTTTGGGCAGTGCTGCATTCTCACGCCAGGAGAGGGGCATAACAAGGCTTTATTCAATATGCCTGTTTTCTATATGTCAAATACACACCGCTACCGCAAGCGTTTCGCTTGTGGTCCGAAGACAAGTTGCTAATAGACAAGTAACCATTTAACTTTCAGCCAGGCGCGATAGCAATTTTGGATCTGATAAAGATATTGCGGCATAGCATGTTGGCTGCCTAAACGCGGTGTCACGAGAACTCCACCTCTCTGGGCCGTGGCTGCATTCCCGCGCCAGGGAGGTGATTCTTAGCGTTTAGCAATCATAAATGTACAAATTGCTATTTACCATATTTTAAATCATGTTACTATTGAGCTCTTCTTTTCTCATCAAAAGATATGTTCTTGTTGTTTCCGGAAACCTTTGATCTTCCGAATAAGTAGGTAAGACCAAGACTGAAGATTCTATAATGATAGTCCGTTCTTTCTGTCTGCACAAATTCGCTAAAACGTGCATCATATTTGTTTACCGTACCCAGATAGTAAGTTGGGTTGATGATCAAATTATTGTTAAGCAACTTTAACCTGGCCCCCACCCTGAAATCACGTTGACTGTATGTGTAAGTATTTCCACTGGTTGAGGGAAGGCTTTGGCTGTAGTTCAGATAGAAATTTAACAGTTTAGTTGCCTTGAAATTATTATTGACACTAAACGATGCAGAGGTTCCGTTTTGGATGGGAATAGCTTCTATTTTGGATGCTGAGGATGAATAAAAAAAAGATGCGGAGCTGCTGTTTTCCCACCAATTAAAAAATGCCCGATTAAAGGAAACATAGGCCCCCACGTTATCCCGTGTTAAAAAGTTTCCTCTGCTTGAAACCACTAATGGCCCCTCAATCGTTGTAAGTAATGAATTTACATCACTGGTATGTTGCGTAAATACAGTAAAAGAAAACATACTTTTATATAGGTAATTAAGTTCGAAATTGTTACTGTATGAAGGTAAGAGCAGTGGATTCCCGGTAGAATAAGTATAAATGTTTGTGTAATAGGCAAAGGGATTTAAGGAAGCGAGGCCCGGGCGGTTGATCCGCCTCGAATAATTTAAAGAAAAAGTGTTATCGGCGTCAGCTTTGTAAACGATATAGGCCGTAGGGAATAGGGCGCCATAATTACGCTTATTACGCTGGTTTAAAGTAGGCGAATAGCCATCCATCAGGGTATACTCATAACGCAATCCTGCTTTGGCTGTCCATTTTTTCGATAGTTCAGATTCCATACTGTAATACGCGGCCAGGTTTTTTTCGGTATAGTCGAAATCATTACTGCGCGTTTGGTCTAACAAGAGATTATCGTGGATATTATTATAATATGCTACGCTGGCATTGTTATTATAGGTAGCAAACTTAGCACCAGTTTCTATTTTAGCCCATTTATAAGGCAATGTTAAATCTGATTGAACAGACCAGATATCGTATTTTGACATGTTATTATTTTGAACTGCAGCATAGGTGTTTGCAGATTCAGAAACAAAACTATTTCTTACTTCAGGCCTGTTCCTGAAAAAATTAACAGAACTGCTTAATTTCTTTCCGGCCGAATCAATCTTTAAATCGTGGTATAGATTTAAGGTCTGTGCAAATAATGGCCTTGCCATTTCGCCTTTAGTGTTCAAAACCGAATCGACAGTACTGCTCGTACCATAGCTATAATTATTAACAAAGATATCCTTCTCTTTGCTGTGTGAAATATTATAAATAAACCCGATGTTATTGTGCTTGTTTAACTCATAATCTATACTTAAACCGGCCTGCAAACCTGGTGTAGTTGATATCCGCTGCTCGTTACTAAGGATTTGACCGGGGTTCCCAATTATATTGAGCGAATCGTTCAGCTTACTGTGAAAAATTGATTGGTTAAATGTAAAGGAGCTGCTAACTTTTTTTGACCGGAAAAAAAGGGCCAGGCTATTGTTAAAGGATGAGGGTGAGTAGGGCCTCTGATAATATGTTGAACTTACTGACCCGCGCCAGCCCAATGATTGGTTTTTCTTTAAAACAATATTGATCAGGCCGGCATTTCCCTGGGCCTCATATTTTGCCGGCGGGGTGGTAATGATCTCGATTTTTTCTACATTTTCAGATCTGAGTGCTTTCAGATAATTAGTCAGGTCGGTTCCGCTTAAATAAACTATTTTCTCATTTACCATAACCCCCATACTCCCCTTGCCCACCATAGAAACGCCATTGTCGGATACCTTTAAAAAAGGCGCCACCTGCAAAGCCTCAAAGAGGGAAGAACCATTCGCTGCTATAGTGTTGTTCAGGTTAAATATCCATCGGTCAACCTTTCGTTCAAGAACAGGACGTGTACTTGCAATGGCTACTTCCTTGAGCTCTTTTAATTGCTTGTTGAGAACGACATCAGTTAATTTAACTGAAGAGCCGTTAAATCTAATATTATTTAACAACTGGCTGTTGTAGCCTATGCACGAAACCTTAACGGTAAATACGCCGTTATTTAAATTAGTGAGCTCGAAATAGCCTTCTTTGTTACTTACCCCATATTTTACCACGGCTGAGTCTGCTGCATTTAAAACTGTTATAGTTGCACTTTCAATTCCCCTACCCCCGGTTTCTATTACTCTACCAGAAACAGCCTGTGCAGAACTTTGATAAATTAAACTTAAAAGCAAAAGAAAACTTAATGTGCTGACTTTGTAAAAAAATAGATTCATATAAATTTTTAATTCGTTTGCATTGAATACTCAACCCAAAAAAAAAGGTTACAACGAACTAATTAATTCGTTCAATATTAGCATCAGGTACAACTGTTGTACCCGAAACCCATTATTACCAATTGGTGACCTGCACGGAGCGCCGGATGCTTACATTTGCTGATAATAATTAAACTAATGATGAAGAAAATAGGATTTTTATCATTCGGACACTGGTCCGACCATCCTTCGTATCAAACCCGTAACGCAGGCGATACGTTGCTGCAATCAATTGACCTGGCTGTTGCCGCGGAAGAAATTGGTTTGGATGGTGCGTACTTCCGGGTTCATCATTTTGCGCGCCAATTGGCGTCGCCTTTTCCCTTGCTTTCCGCTATCGGGGCCAAAACCAGCAAAATAGAGATAGGGACCGGCGTAATTGATATGCGCTATGAAAACCCCCTGTATATGGTGGAAGATGCCGGCGCTGCGGACCTGATCTCGGGTGGGCGTTTACAATTGGGCATCAGCCGTGGTTCGCCGGAGCAGGTGATCGAAGGTTGGCGCTATTTCGGTTATGAACCTGCTGAGGGGGAAACCGATGCAGATATGGGACGGCAAAAGGCTTTGGAGTTTTTGGATAAATTAAAAGGCGATGGGTTTGCCGAGCCTAACCCTAACCCGATGTTTCCGAATCCGCCGGGCTTGTTGCGCCTGGAGCCGCATTCGGACGGACTGCGGGAACGCATCTGGTGGGGAGCAGGCTCAAATGCAACGGCAGTTTGGGCGGCCGAAAATGGCATGTACCTGCAAAGTTCCACCTTAAAATTCGACGAAAACGGCAAACCCTTCCATATCCAGCAAGCGGAACAGATCAGGCTTTACAAAGAAGCCTGGAAAAAAGCCGGGCATCAGCGCGAACCGAGGGTTTCGGTAAGCCGCTCTATTTTTGCACTGGTAACGGAGCAGGACAGGTATTACTTTGGCCAGCAAGCAAAGGCGGCCGATAGTTTTGGATACATTGAGGCCAATCAGCGGGCAGTTTTTGGCAGGAGTTATGCAGCCGAACCCGATGAGCTCATCAAACAATTAGCACAGGACGAAGCGATCCGGGAAGCGGATACGGTGTTGCTGACCATACCGAACACATTGGGCGTTGATTACAATATCCATGTGCTGTCTGCTATTTTGGAGCATGTTGCCCCTGCATTGGGTTGGCGATAAATAATATGTACAGCGGGACGGTTAGAAAGAACCGCGTGCCCCATTCTTAACCTGGCGCGAGTGTGTAGCGCCTGCATAAGAGGTGGGGCACTCGTGACGCCGCTGCCAGGTATTGAACTCTATTCTGACCATGCAACAATGCCGTCAAGTTGCAGATAGGCGTTCTAAGTAGAGACGGGATGCATCGCGTCTCCCGTATGCAAATCCAGCGTGCGTATTCGCGCTAAAAATCCGATTTACAAATTCGCTCTGTATAGCCGGAGACGCAAAATATTGCGTCTCTACAACCGGCAAATTAAATTCAGGCACTCCCGATAATTTTACAAATCTGGTTTATTCAATTATCAGTAAAAATAAAACACCTGATAATCAGCATGTTTCATAGCGTTCCGGGTGTTCCACCTGTAAAAATGGAACGCTTTGCCAAAAAAATTTCTCTCCTTATTCAATAATTACCTATCTTTATAGTTATATCACTATATTTATAGTTTGCATTAAACCAACTTGTAATCTCTTGAAATAACTCCATGATAAAAAGCAATTTAAAACGCCCGGTTTACCTGATTTTATTACTGATAGCGTGTTCCGCAGGCCCTGCTCTGGCCCAAATTCCCGTACGCACCGGCCCCGCCCCTGCCGAAGAAATAAAAAAGGCCCGGCTTGCCCTTGATACCAACATGAACAGCATGGCGGCGCATAAGAAGTATATCTATGCCATGGGCATCAATACAACTCAAGTTGTGGACCAGTACAGGGAATGGATGAAAAAATACCCAGAAAATGAGACCATCCCATTGTCTATCGGTACCGTTTATTATAACGCTGAAATGCCGCAGGCCGGAGAGTTTTTGCTCAGGGCCTCTGCAATGGAACCCGGGAACGCGAAGATCTGGTCGATGCTGTCGGGCGATGCATTCACAAGGGGACAAATGGATTTGGCAATTGAATATAAGAAGAAGGCAACGCTGGCAGATCCGTCAAATGCCGATTATGCAGTGTCTTACCTGTTTTCGTTCTCGGGCGGCGATCCGGCTGCTTACAAGCAAAAGGTTTTTGATTTTGTAAAGCGCTTCCCTCAAAATGAGGCCGGCGCCTATGCCTTATGCCAGCTTGGCGAACAGGCCACTAATCGTGCGGACAAGATCACCTATTTCGAAGAGCTCCGTAAACTTTACCCTCCGCAAAAATTTAACTGGTCGGCCTCCGGGATGATAGAGTTAGTGGACATTTACCTGCAAACAGATCCCGGAAGGGCATTGGCGTTGATCAACGAAATGGGCGGGGAAAAACCCTGGCCGGCAAGAAAACAGGTGGCCGAAGCATTGATCAGGGTAAATAAACTGGAGCAGGGCCAAAACTATAAGGATGCCCTTACTGAACTGAACCAGGTAAAGCTGCCACGGTACAATTTCATTAAGGACTATATCGCAATAAAAAAAGCTGCGTTGCGCGAACAGTCGGGCGACGTTAAAGCCGCCTACGACAGTTTGGCTGTACGATTTGCAAAACTCCCAACCGAAGAGCTTTATGCCCCGCTTGCATTGTACGGAAGTAAGCTTGGCAAGGACAAAGAACAGGTTGCGAAAGACATCGAAACCACCAGGAACAGCACGGCTGTTGCTGCTTATCCATTCGATTTGGGCCTTTATACCAGTACCGGCAACCTAAGTTTAAAGGATCTGAAGGGCAAGGTGGTATTGCTTACATTCTGGTTCCCTAATTGCAGCCCCTGCAGGGCGGAATTTCCGCACTTCGAGGCGGTGCTCAATAAATTTAAGGGCGATGATGTGGTATATGTCGGCATCGATGTATCGCCGCTCCAGGATGGGTTTGTGCTTCCACTGATGAAAAATAACAAATATTCATTTATCCCCCTACGCGGCAATGCGGAGTTCGCTGCTAAAAACTACGGCGTGCAGGGCGAGCCCGAAAATTTCCTGATAGATAAGGATGGAAAGATTGTCTTCAGCAACTTTCGGATAGATGGCAGCAATCACCGCACACTGGAGCTGATGATCTCCTCGTTATTGAAAAAGGGACAGCAAAGCAATTGATCCTTTAATCAAACTATTATGAAAAGAATAATATTGGCTTTTTTTGTGCTATTGTCTGTTTCTTCAACTCTACATGCACAGGTGTTAAGGCCTGTAAGGTGGAGTTATGCAGCAAAAAGATTGAGTAAAACAGAGGCCGTGGTTTTTATAAAGGCTACCATTGATGAAGACTGGCACCTCTATTCGCAAACAGTGCCGGACCGGGGACCAACAAGGACCTCCTTTGCCTTTTCGCCATCAAAAAACTATGCGCTTATTGGCACAACGCTTGAGCCTAAGCCGCTAACAAGGTTTGAGAAGGTATTTGGTATAGAGGTAGCTTATTTTGAGAATAGCGTAATATTTCAGCAGAAAATAAAACTGAATGTTAACGGCCCCGTAACTGTTAACGGCAGCCTTGAATATATGACCTGCAACGATGAAAAATGCTTACCGCCCGAAACGGTGTCATTTTCGATTATGATTAAATAGACGGGCAAAATTTAAAATACTAATAATCAACATGTTTCATAGCGTTCCACCTGTTCCATGTGCAAAAATGGAACGCTTTGCCAAAAAATTTCTCTTCCAATTAATAATTACCTAACTTTATAGTTATAATCCTGATCCAATAAACCGGGCATCCATCACCCGCCAATAAACCGATAACAACAGCATCAGCATAAATGAAACCAAAATTTCAATTATTAACCTTGTTTTGTATGATGGCGCTAGGTGCCGGTGCGCAAAACGATACGTCGGTTAAGGCTAAAACTGCACAGATCGATACCTCGCTTAAATTTACTGAGATTCAGAAGGATTCGACGGCAAGAGTAAATAGCGTAAAAAAAGAGGAGCCTCTTGTTACGCGTTATATGGGTGATGCGGCTCCGCAATTGCGGGTTAAGGATTGGATTAAGGGCAAGCCTATTACAAATTTCGAAAAAGGCGAGGTGTACGTAATTGATTTTTGGGCAACCTGGTGTGGGTGGTGTATTAAAGGCATGCCCCATCTTTCGGAGCTGGCCCGCAAGTACAAAGGCAAGGTAACCTTTGCGGCCGTTAGCGTGTGGGAAGACCGCGGAACCAGGGGCGCAACCCCCGAAAAGCTCAAGGCTTTTGTCGACGGTATGGGCGATAAAATGGATTTCAGTGTAGCGTCGGAAGATACAGCTTTTACGCAGCGCGATTGGTTGAATGCTTTTCACCTGGATTACATCCCCGTTAGCTTTATAATTGACGGGCAGGGTCGAGTGGCATGGACCGGCAACTCAGCACATGTGGATACCGCACTGCAGAAAATAGTAAACAACACCTGGGACATTGAACAGGAATCAGCGAGGAGAAAATACTCAGACAGCAGCCAGAATTATTTGGATACGCTGGATAATTCAGTGATCGCTAAAACGAAACGATTGCAGCTGCGGTCGGGCAACGAGAACCTGCAGGGTTTTACCGATTCCATCCTGGTGGTGATCAACGACATGGTTAAAAAGGAGCCAAAAATAAAATACACGCCCGAAATGGCATCGCACACCTTCGCCGCCCTGCTTATCACCGATCCGCATAAGGCCTGCGAATATGCCACGGAGGCGATGGCGTCGCCTTACGCGCAATACGCCTATGGAATGGTTATTGAAGAAATTAACTTTTCGCTGCGCTACCTTACCACGCCAAAGGAGGTCTATCTGTTAGGCGCCGAATGTTACCAGGTCAAGATCGACCAATCGGAGCCTGATGAGGATGCGGCTTATTTAGCCAAGCAATACCAAAGCATGGCAGATTGGTACCGATTGGGTGGAGATAAGCTAAAGGCCATTGCCGCAGATAAAAAAGCCCTTAAGCTTTGGGAAAAGGATGCGGATAAGTAGGCCTCTCACTGCGCCAACAACGCCGCCGAGCCCTTTGGAAAAATGCCTTTAGGCGCTGCCGGGTATTTCTTTGCGATAGCTTCGTACCATACGTCCGTGCTAAAAGCTCCGCCCTCGGCAACCACCCATTTACCACCATGTTTTTGAAACATGGCCTCTACGTGGCAGCAATCGTATTCGCCGTCATCCGGAAATTTTAAGGCTTTGCCGTCCTTTCTATCAGCCGAGCCCTGGAACCAGGCGTAATTGTTAGCTACCTTAAGATGATCTACATAAAACTCCAGCGTCATTTTCAAATCCTTGCACAAGTAAGCGCGCAAAGCATCCAGCATTTCGGTGCGCTCCTTTGCGTTGGCGGTGGTTTTTACTTTGTAATCAAGTATGGCATTTTGGGAATGGGCTTTTAAAGTAAGCACCAGGAGGATCAGGATCAGGTATTTTGGTTTCATGGCTTAAATAGTTCTGTTGATCAAATTTAGAAGAAAAATGCTTCCGGTAAAGCCCTTTTGTCATCCCCGCCTCCTATTTTAACAAATAGGAACGATCGTTCCGATTATGATATATCTTTGCGGAACGATTATTCCAAATATAGAAAATTAATCATTCAACAACATGAAAAAATTAGCAAATAAAGTAGCAGTAATAACAGGAGCATCAAAAGGGATCGGCGCAGGCATAGCAAAAAGCCTGGCAGCAGAGGGCGCTTCTGTAGTAGTAAATTATTCATCGTCAAAGGAAGGCGCCGACAAGGTGGTTGCCGAGATAGAAAGCAATGGCGGTAAAGCTATTGCGGTTCAGGGTAACGTATCAGATTTAGCTGATATCGCCCGTTTATTCGCAGAAACTACCAAAGCATTTGGACCGGTTGACATCCTGGTAAATAATGCAGGCGTTTATAAGTTCGGCGGAATTGAACAACTTACCGCAGAAGAATTCCATACCCAATTTGACACCAACGTATTGGGCCTGTTACTGGCAACACAAGGCGCAGTAAAAACCTTTAATGAAAATGGTGGCAGCATTATCAATATAGGATCAGTAGTGAGCGCTATTGCCCCTATTGGCAGCTCTATATACACCGCAACAAAAGGTGCGGTTGACGCCATTACCCACGTATTATCCAAGGAGCTTGGCCCGAAGAAGATCAGGGTAAACTCCATCAACCCAGGCATGGTTGAAACCGAAGGAACTCACGCCGCCGGCTTTATCGGTAGTGATTTTCAAACCGAACAAGAGCGCACTGCACCATTGGGACGGATAGGTCAGCCGGAAGATATTGGCTTATTAGCTGTATTCCTTGCATCTGAAGATTCACGCTGGTTGACAGGCGAAACTTTGCTTGCAGGCGGCGGGGTTAGATAAGAAGGAAGTCGGGAGTACCGAGTCTTGAGTCAAGAAGTTGTTTTAAATTAATTAATTTTTTGACTTTCGACTTCAGACTTTAACTCTATTTCAATAACACTTTTAAAATGAATAGCTTTGCTTACTTATAGGCAAAGCTATTCCGCTTTATGGCAAGAACGAAAGATTTTGATGAAAACGAGGTACTGAACAAGGCCATAGCTATTTTTTGGTACAAAGGCTATAACGGCACCTCCATGCAGGACCTTGTTGACGGATTGGGTATCAGCCGTTCAAGCCTGTACGACACCTATGGCGATAAGCACACCTTGTTTATTAAAGCGCTGGAAAGCTATAAAGCCAAGGGTTCGGATAAACTTTGCGCTGTGGCTAACGCTCCCGGTGCGGCGAAAGAAACGTTAAAAAAGCTGCTGGAGTTCACCGTCAATGACCTGCTTGGCGACAAAATGCAAAAAGGCTGTTTTATGGTAAACGCCGAGGTTGAAAATGCCCCGCACGATGCTGAAGTAGCCAAGCTGGTATGTGAAAATGATCAGATGGTTGAAGATGCCTTTTACCACGTGATAAAAAAAGGACAGGATAGTGGAGAGATCGCCAACACACAGGACGCCCGGGCACTGGCCCGTTTTACCTTCAACACGGTAAAAGGCATCCGCGTAACCGCAAAGTCGATCAGCGACAAAACGGTGTTCGACGATATCATTAAATTGGCATTGGCTGCGCTTGATTAGTATTGTCATCAAATCAACCTGCCTTCATTTGCATTTTATTCATCTTAACATTCCCTTTCCCATATCCGTATAAAAGCTTTTTGTTCGATTATTTTATAAAGCAGGATGACAAAAGCAGCGGCTCCACGCAATTATGGTTTCGATATTTTAAGGGTGATTGCCTGTTATATGGTGATCCAGGCACATGCCGGTGAGTTTTATTTTATTGGCAACGGCGGCAAAATCACCAATACTGTTGATGCTTATTGGGTAGGCTGGTATAATCCAATTTGCATTATATCGGTCCCGTTGTTTGTGATGATCTCGGGCCTTTTTCTGTTCCCGATAACTGATGTGCCCGCGTTTTTTAAGAAGCGGTTTAGCAGGATAGTGATTCCCTTTGTTATCTGGTGTGTGTTTTATGCCCTCTATTATTACGCAAGGGGCTATGCCGACATAAATACTACCCTCACCAATATTATCAATATCCCCATAAATTATGGCGCCCAGATAGGTCACCTTTGGTTTGTTTATATGCTGCTGGGTATATACCTGTTTGCCCCTATCCTTTCGCCGTGGATCCAGACCGCCAATCGCAAAAGCATGGAATTATACCTGGCACTATGGGTAGTTACACTTACCATCCCCTATATCCATTTGATCATTCCCGAAGTGTGGGGCGAAACCTTTTGGAACCGCACGCCAATGCTTTACTATTTCTCAGGCTTTTTAGGTTACGTGGTGCTGGCCAACT
This sequence comes from Mucilaginibacter phenanthrenivorans, assembly GCF_024721155.1. Classification (GTDB taxonomy): domain Bacteria; phylum Bacteroidota; class Bacteroidia; order Sphingobacteriales; family Sphingobacteriaceae; genus Mucilaginibacter; species Mucilaginibacter phenanthrenivorans. The sequence continues at coordinate 221,948 of NZ_JAHVAP010000006.1, forward strand.
ATATTAAACGCTACCATATGGAGCCCCGCCGATGGAACTATTTCGCAGGGGCTGCCCTTATGATTATTGGCTATGCTATTACAACCTATGGCTTCTTATACCGCCTCGATACCGAAAAGTTCATTAATAAGCTTGCACTCACCTGGGGTTTTGAAACCATCAACGTTGCCATGATGACCACCGGTGCTTTCCTGATGTTCAAAAATATCAAAATAAAAAATCCGGATACACCATTTATAAGGTTGCTGCTTGATATTGCAGGTAAGAGTTATGGTATTTACCTGGCGCATATCCTTATTTTAAATACCGTTCATTCGTTGCTGGATCATCGCTTTTCAAGCGCCGCTATTAAAATTCCGGTGATGGGGGTTTGTGCTTTTGTCATTACGTTTATAGTTGTTAAGATTTTATCTTTTCTGCCGAAGAGCAAATGGCTGGTGGGGTAAGATATGTTACATACATGCCCTATTCCATGAAATATTTTTACAGTTGACTATGAACGTAAGCTTTGACGTGTATACCAAAAAGACACGACTATTCTATATATCCGAAGGCATTACGATCATAACATTGATAGTTATTGCCGCCGGATGTACTTTTAATATTCAGTTTAAAACGCCGCTTATGCCACTTATCGACGCTTTACTGATAATTGGATCATTTACTACTGTCGCATTTTTAGTGATCGTATCAACAGGCTTGGTAAGAACATATATTAAAGATGGAGAATTGATCTTAGGTGAAGAAACCGTAGTCATTGACGGAACTAAAATCCCCCTAAATGACGCAAGCAACATCAAGTTAAGAGTTGGCGTCTGGAACAGGAAAAGGGCAGGTAACCTGTTAGGTAACAGAGTAGAGATTACGGATAAAAACAACAAAACCTATAAAAATCGCTTCGCGATCAAATCGTACGATCATAACCAGGAATTTGAAAAAGTAGTAACCCAATGGCAAACAAATGGGGTCAAGTTCGACTTGTCCTATTTTATTTTTAATTGAGGCAGTTAAGACATTTGTCTACAAACTCATATTTCGCAATTTCAGCCAGTTTACTATTTTTACAGACCCATTTATTAATCGAACAAAGACTTTATACTCATGATAACCATACAAAACCACCCCGAATTTGAAAGCTACCTTGGCAAGGAAATTGGCATATCAGGCTGGCATACCATTACCCAGGAACAAATAAACAAATTCGCTGAGGCTACTATTGATTACCAATGGATCCACACCGACCCGGAACGCGCCAAAACTGAAGGGCCATTTGGGGCTACTATAGCGCATGGTTATTTAACAGTATCGCTGCTGCCCTACTTCTGGCACCAGATAGCCGATGTTCAAAACCTGAAGATGCAGATCAATTACAGCATTGAAAATATAAGGTTTGCCCAGCCTGTTAAGGTTGACAGCCAGGTAAGGCTTCATGCTAAATTGGTGGCCATAGTTAACCTAAGAGGCATCACCAAAGCCACTATTGGCGTAACCATGGAAATTGAGAATGAGAAAAAACCGGCTTATACAGGTGAGGTGGTTTTTCTGTATCATTTTAATGTGTAGATAAAAATTCGGTAGAGACGCGACGCATCGTGTCTCTACGAATACACCCCAAAACAGGCGGAAGATTTCTGCTAATTCTAAAATTCCGCAAATTCTGATTCAGACAGATAATTCCTGTCTTCTTTCCTATATTTATCCCATTAACTGCCTCAACAATTACCCGATGCTAAAATCACTCTTCGCTTCAGCTGCGCTGTGCTTTATTTTTTTACAGGTGAATGCGCAAAGCCTTTACATGCCGCGCGATGTAAAAAAAGCGTATAAAAATCAAACCCGATCAATGGACGGCAAGCCAGGCAGCAAATACTGGCAAAACACCGCCCACTACAACATTGCAATAACTGTTATGCCGCCCGATAAGACAGTAAAGGGACACGAGCAGATCACCTATATTAACAATAGCCCGGATACGCTGAAAGCGCTAAATATGAAGCTGATCTTAAATGTACACCATGCGGGCGCAACCCGTTTCAGGCCAACTGACCCTGATTACATAACTGACGGGATGCAGGTAGATTCAATAGCGGTAAACGGTCAGCCAAAAAAATGGGATAACAAACAGGCCAGGGCAACCAACCAGGGTTTGGATCTTTCAACTCCGCTATTGCCCCATGATTCTGTAACGCTTAACGTTACCTGGCATTATGAGCTGGCAACCGGCGCAGGCCGCGAGGGCGTTATCGACCCAACCACTTTTTATATCGCCTACTTTTACCCGCGCGTTTCTGTTTATGACGATTATAATGGCTGGGACAAGCTGGAGTTTAACGATCGCCAGGAGTTTTATAACGATTTTAACGACTATACCCTCAGCGTAAACGTGCCTAAAAACTTCATAGTTTGGGCAACCGGCACATTACAAAATCCGGAACAGGTTATTCAACCTGAATATTTAAAACGATTGAAGGCATCCATGTCGACAGATTCCGTTGTTCATATAGCGACCCCATCTGATCTCGCCAAAAATAATATCACCACACAAAACGATATGAACACCTGGATTTGGAAGGCGGCCAATATCAGCGACATGGCGGTTGGCATCAGCAACCATTATAATTGGGATGCCGCCAGTACAATTGTCGACAATGCCACTGGGCGCCGGGCAAGTATGCAGGCTGCCTATGCAGATGGTTCGGCTGATTTTCACCAGGCGGTTAAATTCGGCGTGCATGCATTGAACTGGTTTTCGAATCAGTGGCCGGGTGTACCTTACCCATTCCCAAAAATGACGGCGTTCCAGGGATTCGCAGATATGGAGTTCCCGATGATGGTGAATGACTCGCACGATCCTGACATTGCCGATGCAGAATTCCTGCAGGATCATGAAATGGCGCACACCTATTTCCCGTTCTATATGGGCATTAACGAAACCCGATTTGGTTACATGGACGAAGGCTGGGCAACCACCTTTGAGTTTTTTGTTAATGAAACAGAGGTGGGTAAACAGAAGGCTATAGAAAACTATAAAAACTTCAGGGTTTCGCAATGGATCAATGACCCGTCAGGAAGCGAGGACCTGCCTATAATTACCCCAACCAGCGAACTAAAGGATGGCTATGCACACAATGCCTATGGCAAGGCATCATTAAGCTATATGGCTTTAAAAGACCTGCTGGGCGACGACCTGTTTAAAAAGGCACTGCACACTTACATGAGTAACTGGAACGGCAAGCACCCTATCCCATGGGATTATTTTAACTCCATTAATTCAGGCGCTGGCAGGGATTTGAACTGGTTCTTTGAAAACTGGTTTTACACCAATTATTACATCGACCTTGGTATCAAAAGCGTAACAAAAATTGGCGCGGGCTACAAAATTGTTATTGACAATATTGGCGGATTTGATGTACCATTTGATGTAAAACTAACCTACAGCGACGGCACAACAGGCATAATCCATCAAACACCCGCGATTTGGCAAAGCAATCAAAAACAAGCAACACTTAACTTAAAAAATAAACAGATCATAACCTCGATAGTTATTGATGGCGGAATTTTTATGGATGCAGATGTGACCAATAATAAATGGGTGGCGAGATAAACAAGCTTTTTGAAGACAAATCGATTAATATTTCTTTTTAGGGTGTCTGCTCATATGAAAGATCGAAATAATGATAATCATATTACTGCTTTTAAAAGATTTATAAACGATCAGAAAAGGAAACACATCTATTTTCGCTTCGTGGAATCCTTTTTTTCGCGGGTAGTGTTCAGGGTTATTTTCTATCAGGTGTACTTTGGCAAAAACTTCATGGACAAAACGCCTTCCAAGGCCTGGCTGTTTTTCCTCGTACCAATTCCGGCTTTCGACGAGTTCCCTTCGTGCTCTAAACGATAGGTCGACAGTGTAACTCATTTTTTATTTTTCCTGGCCGATTCCTGGTCAAGTTGTTCCATTTCTGCTTTAACTTCAGCAAGTGAATAACTTGGGTCGATGCCTTCCTCCCATCTCCTTACCCGTTCGTTCAATTCAGCAACAAACTCTTCATCTTCCGACCAATCTGTAACCGGGATTACCTGGTCTTCCAGCAAGGCATAAATAGCCTTAATTTTCTTATCATCAGCTACCCTAATATAATCGTATAATCTTTCTCTTATTGCTGCTGTTGTCATAATGAGATCTTTAAAACAAAATTAGCTATAAAAATATAGAATAATATACCCAGACAGCATATTTCTATTTACATTCACTTTACAAACCCTTGTCTACTTTTGTGTTTTAACATACTATGAACACAAACAAGATCCGCCTGAGCGTATTGGATCAATCTCCCGTTCGCAAAGGCGTTACAGCCGAGCAAGCCGTACAGGAAACCATCGAGCTGGCAAGATATACCGATCAATTAGGCTACACCCGTTTTTGGGTATCAGAACATCATAATACCGGCAGCCTGGCAGGCTCAACGCCCGAGGTACTGCTGGCCTATATTGCATCGCAAACGAAAAATATTCGCATTGGCTCGGGCGGCGTAATGATGCCCAATCACAGCGCGTTAAAAGTTGCCGAAAATTTCAGGATGCTGGAAGCGTTGGCTCCGGGCCGTGTGGATTTGGGGATGGGCCGCGCGCCCGGCACCGACAGGATCACAGCCTCCATGCTTAACCCATCGAACCAGTTCCGTGAGCAAGATTTTATTGAGCAGCTTTACGAGCTTAACAACTATTTTCATGACCGGGGCGAACCCGGCACGCCGCAGCTAAAGATCCGTGCCATCCCCCAGGTACAAACTGTTCCCGCTATGTGGCTGTTAAGCTCAAGCGGACAAAGCGGCCTGTTTGCTGCACATTTCGGCATGGGGTTATCCTTTGCACATTTCATAAACCCGGTTGGCGGCCCGGAAGCAGTAGCCCTGTACAGGGATCGTTTTAAACCATCGGACGATATGGCAACCGAACATGCAAACGTGGCCATATTTGTTTTTTGTTCGGAGGATGAGGAGAAAATCCGCCAGCACCAGGCTTTGATGGATTACCGCTTTAACCAGTTCGAAAAAGGCGGTGGCCTAACCCCGGTAAATTACGAGGATATTAAAGATGTTGAGTATTCGCAAGGTGAGTTGGACCGCATTATGTACAACAGGGCCCGCGTAATAACCGGTACGCCCGGCCAGATAAAATTAAAGCTGAAATGGCTCGCTGAAGATTACAAGGTTGATGAAATTATAGCAGTTACCATTACGGAGAGTTTTGAGGACAGGCTGACGAGCTACAAGTTATTAGCGGAGCAGTTTTTGTTAGATGATTAGTTAAGTAGAGACTAGAGATTAGTTACTGTCGCGTTTTTAAGCCCAATCTCTGATCGCCAGTCACTAATCGCTAACACTGGCAGGATAGTTGTTTGAATAATAATTCATTACAAAAGTTATTACTATGGAAACCATCGAAAAACCGATAGAGGTATTTAACGACCTGATAGAAATAAATAACGACCGTGTAGCCGGGTTCGTTCATGCAGCACAGGAACTGGAAGAAAAGGATCTCGATCTAAGAACGTTATTCCTTGAATTTAGGGACCAAAGCCGCAGCTACGTTCACGAGCTCGGTACAGCTATAAACAAAAGTGGCGGCGAGGTGGAAATGGGCATGAGTGGCAGCGGCGCTATACACAGGATGTGGCTTGATATTAAATCAGCTTTTAGCGGGCACGATCGTAAAACGGTTTTGGAAGAATGCGAACGTGGTGAGGATGCCATAAAAAAGGCTTACCAGGCTGCGTTAGATCCTGAAAATGGGCTCTCACCCGAATTTACTGCAATTGTACAGCGCCAGCAGATGGGGATAATTGCGGCACATAATCAAATAAAGGCGCTGCGTGATAGTGAAGATTAAGCGCTAAATGAAGAGGTGGCTGATGAATTAAGAATATCCCCGCTCCCAAGTTAACTTGACTTTGGTCATTTTAAAAATTAACAAAATAATTCTTAATGAATTGTGGGGTTGTTCATTTACTTAATTCATGCCTTCACATTTCAGATTAAAAAGGCAAACACCATCGCAGAAAAACACCCATTTAAAGATAATTGACCTGATATATAACAACATAACATCAGTAAATTTGATTTTTCAGGAGAAAATACCGCTAAGTAATACCCCGATCTTGCCAATTTTGCATTGTGTTTTATTAAATAAATTAAATCTTTTTGATCGCCCGTACCGTATGTTAACGTGGTAGCAATAGAATATAAATACCAGTCAAATTATTTTAATTGTATCTTTGCTGCTGATAATAAAAACAATTCTATTACCAATTATATTATATCCTTGTGATCATTCTCATATTCTTCCTGGCACATTGGTTTCTATCACTGTTTTTCCAGACCTTTTTTTTACACCGCTATGCATCTCATAAAATGTTTAGCACGCATAAAATCAACGAACGCATTTTTCATTTATTAACGTTTGTTTGCCAGGGTTCATCTTATTTGAATCCGCGCGCATATGCTATAATGCACCGTGAGCACCATGCTTACAGCGACACAGAAAAAGATCCGCATTCTCCGTACTTTTTCAGGGATGTTTTTCAAATGATGTGGCGCACCGCACAAAGCTATAAGCTTTACGAAAAACGTTTAAAGGAGCCCGATGCTCAGTTTAAAGGGAATTATCCTGAATGGCGTTTGCTTGACTATTGGGGATCAACCTATGCTTCAAGAATTCTTTTCGGAGTATTTTATGTAGCATTTTATGTAGCATTTGCCACCCATTGGTGGATGTTCCTATTGCTGCCTATCCACTTTATGATGGGCCCTATCCATGGCGCAATAGTAAACTGGTGCGGACATAAATATGGTTATGCCAATTTTGACAACGGCGATAAATCAAAAAATTCAACCCCGTTTGATTTACTTATGTTAGGCGAACTATTCCAGAACAACCACCACAAACGCCCCAACAATGCAAATTTTGCCGCCAAATGGTTCGAGTTCGACCCAGTTTACCCGGTAATGAAAGTTATGCATTGGGTGAGGATCATAAAACTCAGGAAAGCGTATTTATAGCTGAAAGCCAAAAGCGTAAAGCTCAAAGCTACTTATTGTTGGAAAGGTTAAAGGCTGGCTTTTTGCTTTAGTCTTTAACCTTTCTGCTTATAATCCGAAATACTCAACCGTTCATCGCAAAAGCTGTATTCATGCTCCTGGTTTGAGCAGATAATGGTGAGGCGGTTTGCAGCAAATTTTTGAACAAGGCTTAAATACCAGTCAACCCCCTGGGTATCCAGGTTTGAGGTAGGCTCGTCCAGCATCAGCATCGGCGTATCTGAGCAAAATGCAAGAGCCAGCTTTAGCCGCTGCTTCATGCCGGATGAAAAATACCGGATCATTTTATTTTTATTGTTCTCCATCGCTAGCAAAGCAATCACTTCATCTTTACCTAATCCATACTTATAATTCTTAAACTTGAAGTGGAAATCGATTACCTCGCTTAAAGTAAATTCTTCAATCAACTCCAGGTAAGGTGCCGCAAGGCTTAGATGCTGATATACCTCACTAACCTCAACCGGGGCTTCATTATAAAAGTATTCGAGCTTTCCTGCGGATGGCGCAAGGCTGCCGTTTAAAACCTGCAGCAAGGTCGATTTTCCGGAGCCATTCGGCCCCAGTATGGCGTAAGTTTTATTATCAGTAAAAGTATGGTTAATCCCCCGGAAGATCCAGTCACGGTTAAAACGGCGGCCAATGTTTTGGAGGGAGATGGTGTAGTTCATAGTTAATGGTTCATGGTTCATAGCCGAAGCGTTTTTGGCTTATAGCTTACTAACCCAGGAGTTCTACACTACCGAAGCTACCATGAACTATGAACCATCAACTATGAACTCTTAAGAATTCCCAAATCCCTTCATGATGCCGCGTTGCGAGTTCTGAACAAAGTTAATGATCTCGTCACGTTCAACAGTAGGGTTAAACTCAGCCTCGATGATATCAAGAGCTTTAGTCACGTTATATTTCTTCAGGAATATGATCCTGTAGATCTCCTGGATCTCGTTTATGGTGGCGGCAGAGAACCCCCTGCGGCGTAAGCCTACCGAATTTATACCGATGTACGATACCGGCTCGCGACCGGCTTTGGTATAAGGGGGAACATCCTTACGCACCAGTGAGCCACCCGAGATCATGCTATGTGCCCCGATCTCAACAAACTGGTGTACGGCTGATGTACCTCCGATAAAGGCATAATCATATACATTAATGTGGCCGGCAAGCTGCACCGAGTTTGCAATGATCACATTGTCGCCAATAACACAATCGTGCGCTACGTGAACATAGGCCATCAGCAGGCAATTGCTACCGATGGTAGTTGTATTTTTGTCAAGCGCGGTGCCGCGGTTAAGCGTTACGCATTCGCGGATCACTGTGTTATCCCCAATAGAGACGGTGCTTTGCTCGCCTTTATATTTCAGGTCCTGCGGAGGAGCCGATATTACAGCGCCAGGGAAAACGCGGCAGTTTTTACCTATCCGGGCACCATCCATAATGGTGCTGTTTGAACCTATCCAGGTACCTTCGCCAATTTCCACATCTTTATGTATGGTAACAAAGGGTTCAATTACCACGTTATCGGCTATTCGGGCCTGTGGATGTATGTATGCTAAAGGCTGGATCATGCTTCTTCAGTGTTTGTTCTTTTTACTATTTGTGCCATTAGCTCGGCCTCAACCACTACACGGTCGCCAACCATTCCAACACCCTTCATTTGTGCAATACCGCGCCTTATAGGGGCTATCAGGCTGCAATGGAATATGATGGTATCACCGGGTACTACCGGTAGTTTAAACCTTGCATTTTCAATTTTAAGGAACAAGGTAATATAATTTTCAGGATCGGGCACCGTATTTAATACTAATATTCCTCCTGTCTGCGCCATCGCCTCAATTTGCAACACCCCGGGGAACAAAGGTGTTCCCGGAAAATGGCCCCGGAAAATCTCCTCGTTCATTGTTACATTTTTCAATCCTACCACATGGCTTTTTGTCAATTCAAGAATCTTGTCTATCATTAACATTGGCTGCCTGTGCGGCAGGATCTTCATTATCTCAACGGTATCATATACCGGTTTAGCGTTCGGGTCGTAAACTTTTATGTGCTTGCGGCTACGTTCCTTTTTAATCAACGATTTTATCTTCTTTGCAAAGGCCACGTTTGCAGCGTGTCCCGGCCTTGCCGCCATAATGTGCCCGCGTAACGGCACTCCTACCAGCGCAAGGTCGCCGATCATGTCCAGCAGTTTGTGCCTTGCCGGCTCATTTTGATGGCGAAGCTCGATATTATTCAGGATTCCCTGTGGCGCAACTTTAATATCCTTGCGGTTAAAGATCCTGGCAAGGTGGGCCAATTCTTCTTCATCAACTTCCTTATCCACAACAACAATAGCGTTGTTAAGGTCACCGCCCTTTATCAGGTCATGCTTTAGCAGCATCTCCAATTCATGCAAAAAACAAAAAGTACGGCATGAGGCAATCTCCTTATTAAATTCGGATATGGTAGAAATACTGGCATGCTGGCTGCCTAAAACCTGCGAGTTGTAATCAACCATACAGGTAAAGCGGTAATCGTCCAAAGGCATTGCTACCATTTCAACCTTACGGTCGGGCTCGGAGTAATGAATATTATATGGGATGTGATAATACTCGCGGTCAGCTTCCTGCTCAATAAAGCCTGTATCTTTAATAGCATCAACAAACTGGATCGAGCTGCCATCCATTATAGGTGTTTCCGGCCCATCCATATCAATCAGCACATTATCAACCTCTAAACCAACTAACGCTGCCAATACGTGTTCAATAGTGCTAACACTGGCGCCGTTTTGGGTAATGGTAGTGCCGCGTGAAGTATCGGTAACATTGTCGCAATCGGCATCAATTACCGGCGAACCTTCCATATCAACACGCCTGAATTTATAACCGTGGTTTTCAGGAGCCGGATTAAAGGTAAGTGTAACACTTTGCCCGGTATGCAAACCAGTACCCGAAACCGAAACCGGCGCCTTAATAGTTCTTTGTTTTACATTCATCTTTATAGTTCATTGGTTCATTAGTTCATTAGTTTATTTGTTTCTGCTTCTCACAGAGTGATATAAACTTGTAGAACCCAACCATTTTTAGAATTCTGCATTATCTTCATTATTCAAAAGCTCACTTCGGTAAAACCAATGAACTAATGAACCAGTGAGCTAATGAACATCCTTCTTCAATTCTGTAATTATTTTTTCAAGTTCGTTAACTTTTTTCTCTAAATCGGGCAGGCGGTTAATAACAATCTGCGAACGCATGTGATTGGAGTACGGCTGCGCAGGCGATCCCATCCATTTCTTGCCTTCATCGGCCAATGTACGGCTTATGCCCGACTGGGCCTGTACCTGTGATCCCTTTGCTACAGTAATGTGACCAACAATGCCAACCTGGCCACCAATTATACAATTTTCGCCGATTTTCGTGCTGCCTGAGATGCCGGTTTGTGCTGCAACCACCGTATTCGACATGATCTCCACATTGTGCGCCACCTGGATCAGGTTGTCCAGCTTAACTCCTTTGCGGATAATGGTTGAACCCATTGTGGCCCTGTCGATAGTTGTATTTGACCCTATCTCCACGTCATCCTCAATCACCACATTCCCTATTTGGGCTATTTTGCTGTAGGTGCCATCGCCAACCGGAGCAAAACCAAACCCATCGGCGCCTATAATTGTGCCAGAATGGATAATTACATTATTGCCGATCTTACAATCGAAATAAACTTTTACACCTGCATATAAAGTAACGTTATCCGCAAGCGTAACATCGTCAGCAATATATGTTTGCGGGTATATCTTGCAGTTGTTACCAATCTTTACATTTGGGCCAATATAGGCAAATGCGCCAACATAAACATCGTCGCCAATAGTGGCCGACGGATGGATAAAGCTTGGCTGTTCGATGCCTTTTTTGTTAAGCTTGATGGTGTTATACATCTCCAGCAAAACGGTAATGGCGGTATACGCATTTTCAACCCTGATAAGTGTAGCCTTTACGGGCTCTGCAAGTACCTGGTCGTTATTTACAATTACCGCTGATGCATCAGTGGTATATAGGTATTGCTCATATTTGGGATTCGCCAAAAAAGACAACGACCCGGCCTGGGCCTCTTCTATCTTGCCTAGCTGACTTACCTGCACCGAGGGGTCACCTTCAACTGTTCCATTAAGCATCGAAGCTAATTGCTGTGCGGTAAATTGCATCGGGCAAATTTAATCGTTAATAGTATAGTAACAAAATTAGTTGATTGGGTTGATTAAGTGGGCGATTGATTGGGCTAAAAAGACTAACTTATTCAACCTAATCAACTTAATCAACCAATTCCTTCTTGTAGCAAAGTATATATTTTTCCACGGTTTTTGCCAGTGCAGCCAGGTTTGAATTGTCGCTGGCTTCGGTAATATCTTTTATTGCTCCATTCTTCATTAAGATCTGGATATTGCCGTCGCCCGATTTGTAGGCCTTATTTCGGATGCTATCCTCAAATACGAAATACGAAGCCTCGTGCTCGCTGATATTGTATTGCGCGACAGCACGTTTTAGTAATTTGGCAATAAACGCCTTATCGGGCGGCTCGTTTGTTATATCTACCTTATACAAATCGCGCTGAACAAGATCAGTGCAAAGCTTTGATAATACAAAATCATCGTGCATTGCCCAGATCTTCACAGCAGCCATAATATCGGTATCATCCAAACTGGCAAATGTTTCCAGGTAATGGTCCTCGTTCATAAAGGCATCCCGGCTTACCGGCTTCTTCAGGAACTTGCTCAACGCCGGGGTAGCAAAAACTTCTACCCCATTTAAAGCTAATTCACGACTGCGTTTAAGGATCTTCACCAGCGTTTGCTCGGCTGCTATGACGGTTTTATGCAGATACACCTGCCAGTACATTAACCTGCGGGCTATTAAAAACTTCTCTATCGAGTAAATTCCCTTTTCTTCAACTACTATCTGGTCATCAACAACATTGAGCATTTTGATGATGCGGTCTGAACTGATCACCCCTTCGGATACACCGGTAAAAAAGCTGTCGCGGTTAAGGTAATCCATGCGGTCCATATCCAGCTGACTTGATACCAGCTGATGTAGAAATTGCCGAGGATAATTGCCCTCAAAAATATTTATGGCCATGCTAAGCCTACCATTAAATTGCAGGTTGAGCCTTTGCATTATCATGGTGGAGATATCCTCGTGCGAGATATTCTCAACTATGCTATCCTCCAAAGCGTGCGAAAACGGACCATGGCCTATATCGTGCAATAATATGGCGATGGTAACAGCTTCCTCCTCTTCATCGCTAATTTCATGGCCTTTGTTACGTAGCGTTTCGATAGACATGCTCATCAGGTGCATAGCGCCCAGCGCATGGTGAAACCGCGTGTGCAAAGCGCCTGGATATACAAGGTGAGTCATACCTACTTGCTTAATATACCTTAGCCGCTGAAAATAAGGGTGTTCAATCAGGTCGAAGATCAGCTCTGTTGGGATGCTGATAAACCCGTAAACGGGATCGTTAATTATTTTCTTTTTATTCAATGTTATTATAAGCTGTGCAAAAGTGTTAAATAAAGGTAATAGCAGTGTCTTATATTTGTTAATTTATGTTAATCACTTCAATAAATAACAACAAAAGCCGTGCTTTGGGGTTTAATAATATGATTTCACAGGTTGTTTTTCGATTTCAACTATTAGATTATGTTAATCTAAAATCCTAATTTAGAACAATCTACTTAAAATACATACCATGCAGGATACCACTATATTATGGGCCGATGACGAGATTGACCTTTTAAAACCCCACGTACTTTTCCTAACAGAAAAAGGCTACAAGCTAACTACCGTTACCAACGGCAATGACGCCGTTGAAGCGTTCAAAAATAACCATTTCGATCTTGTTTTTTTAGATGAAAATATGCCGGGCTTAACCGGGCTGGAAACATTGTCGCAGATTAAGAATATCAATAACGATGTCCCTATTGTGCTGATCACCAAGAACGAGGAAGAATACCTGATGGAAGACGCCATTGGCTCCAAGATTGATGATTACCTGATCAAGCCGGTAAACCCGAAACAGATCCAGCTTACCATCAAAAAGCTTACTGAAAATAAACGGCTGGTTACCGAAAAAACCACAATGGCCTACCAGCAGGATTTTCGCAACCTGGGCATGACCCTGAATGATAACCTGAGCTACCAGGAATGGGTTGATGTTTATAAAAAATTAATTTACTGGGAACTGGAACTGGAGCAACTGGAAGATGCCGGAATGCACGAGATCCTTACCCTGCAAAAGGCCGAGGCCAATGTTCAATTCTGTAAGTTTATTGAGCGCAATTATTTACGCTGGTTAAAGGAGCCTGAGAACGCGCCTATCAACTCCTCACAGCTATTAAAAAAGAAAGTATTCCCATTGCTTGACGGTAAAGGGCCGGTATTTTTTATATTGATAGATAATTTAAGGTACGATCAGTTTAAGATCATCAATCCTATTTTAACCGAATATTTCAGGCTGGAAGAGGAAGATGCATATTATAGTATTTTACCTACAGCTACACAATATGCGCGTAACTCCATCTTCTCGGGCTTGATGCCATTGGATATGGAGAAACGTTATCCTGAAATGTGGCAAAACGACGAAGACGAGGGTGGAAAGAACTTATTTGAAGGAAGCTTTTTAACCGACCAGTTAAAACGGGTACTACGCAGGGATATTAAGCACTCCTATCATAAGATCTTAAACATTGATGAGGGTCGTGCCTTGAATGAGTCGGTTAGCAACCTGATGCAAAATGAACTGAATGTGGTGGTTTACAACTTTGTTGATATGCTGTCGCATGCCCGTACCGACATGCAAATGATCCGCGAACTGGCGAGTGATGATGCTGCTTACCGTTCATTAACCCTATCCTGGTTTGAGCATTCGCCATTATTCGACCTGCTTAAATTCTTAGCTGCAAAACAGGTACGTGTTGTTATCACTACCGACCACGGTACCATCAGAGTTAAAAACCCAAGTAAAATTGTGGGCGACAGGAACACCAATACCAACCTGCGGTACAAACAAGGCAAAAATCTTAATTTTAACCCGAAGGAAGTATTCCACGTACGTAACCCACACGATGCCATGCTGCCCAAGCTGCATGTGAGTTCCAGCTTTGTATTCGCCAAGGAAGACAGCTATTTTGTTTATCCGAACAATTACAATCACTTCGTTAATTTCTATAATGAGACCTTCCAGCATGGGGGCATTTCGTTAGAGGAAGTGTTAATACCGATCGCGGTTTACGGGCCTAAGTAAAAAATATTAAATTTGTACCCTCTCCTGTCATTGCGAGGAGGAACGACGAAGCAACCTCGTAACTATTCATGTCCGACATGCTTACAACGAGGTTGCCGCGCTATCGCTCGCAATGACAGAGTTTGATAAGCCCTTCAGATTGATTATCATGAAAAAGCCGAACAAGGAACATCAGAATTTAGTATTAGCGAAACTTATAGGAATAACAGAAATTCCTGTGACGCATCAAAGTTTGGTATTAACAAGACTTGAAAAAATAAAAGAAAATCCTGAACGACTTTTGAATTGGGATGAAGTTTCAAATAGCCTAACCCATGACGAACAACTAAATGGTTTCGATGCTAAAAAATTCAACGGCAAATTGAGAGGTAATTAAAACGCTTTAGTTATCCAAAAACACCTTCGTGATGAATTGAATTAATACGTATGCTTTTAACTGCTACCTCCCTTACCCAACTCCCATCCCTTGCATCCGAAATAATTTCCTTTGCAAAGGCTAATCGTATTTTTCTTTTTTATGGTGATATGGGTGCCGGAAAAACCACGCTCATTAAATCGTTGTGTGAATGCCTCGGGACTACCGAGCCGGTAACCAGCCCAACCTTTTCTATCGTTAATGAATACATCGGCACAAAAAACAGGATTTATCACTTTGATTTCTATCGCCTGAAAAACCAAACGGAAGCACTTGATATGGGCTATGAAGAATATTTTTATTCAGACGCCTATTGTTTTATTGAGTGGCCGGAGAAGATCCCGGATCTGTTACCCGATCATTATATTGAAGTGAAAATTACCACACTTCCCGATAACTCAAGGCAGATAATTATAGCGCAAATTTAATTTAAAGATAATTTGTTTTTTCCTTATCTTCATCAGCCAGAAATTAGCACACAATGAGTTCAGGGAAATATAGTGGGTTTTCGGATATTGCCAGGCAGGCTTTGATGCAGCCACAGGAATCAATGCTCGAGGTAAAGAATAAAAAACACAAACTTTACATCGGCATCCCCAAAGAGATCTCCTTCCAGGAAAACAGGATTCCCTTAACACCTTTATCGGTAGCCTTGTTAATTAATAACGGGCACGAAGTAATGCTGGAAAGCAACGCCGGGCAGGCCGCTAAATTCTCAGACAAGGATTACAGCGAACAGGGAGCACAAATTGTTTACGATACTAAAAAGGTATACGAGGCCGACATCATCATAAAAATCGCTCCACCCACATTGGAGGAGATAGAAATGATGAAACCTGGCCAAACGCTGATATCCGCACTGCAACTATCATCACTTAAAGCTGAAACGATCCATGCAATGATCAACAAAAAGATCACAGCGCTTTGTTTTGAGCACCTGCGCGATGAAGGAAACTCCCTAAGTGTGGTACGGGCCATGAGCGAGATTGTAGGCGCTACATCCATACTGATAGCAGCCGAATATTTAAGCAACATTTTTGATGGTAAGGGCCTGATGCTGGGTGGGATTACAGGTGTACCACCAACGGAAATTGTAATTTTAGGCGCAGGCACCGTAGGCGAATATGCCGCACGTACTGCCATATCACTAGGCGCAGAAGTGAAGGTTTTCGATCCATCCATTTATAAGTTGCGCCGGCTACAGAATAATATTGGCAGCCGGGTGTTTACATCGGTTGTACAACCCATCGTGCTTGAAAAAGCAATTACCACCTGCGACGTTGCCATTGGAGCAATGCGTGCCGAAGATGGCCGCAGTCCGTGCATAGTTTCGGAGGCCACCGTCAGCAAGATGAAGCCAAACTCAGTAATCATTGATGTGAGCATTGACCAGGGCGGCTGTTTTGAAACTTCGGAAATAACTAACCACACGCATCCTGTGTTCAGGAAGTATGATGTTATCCATTATTGTGTACCTAATATCGCTTCGCGCGTGGCGCGCACTGCAACGTATGCGTTAACCAATATTTTTGCGCCCATACTGCTGGATATTGGTGAACATGGCGGCCTTAAGGACCTGATCTGGGCAAAGTCAGGGATGCGTGATTCCGTTTATATTTACAAAGGACAATTAACCAACAAACACATTGGCGAGCGCTTTTCAATCTCCTGTAAAGATCTTGACCTGCTTATCGTTTCGCACCGCTAATTTATCACATGATTAAACCCTATAACCTTTTAAAATCATTTGTTTTTTTGATTTTAACACTATTGTGCAGCAATCTTTATGCACAAACCAACTTACAAAATGCCTGGCAGGCTTTTTTTGACAACAAGCGTGACGATGCCCGTAAATTATTTACCACGGCAACGCAACAGGATAATGCATCCGCAGCAGAGGGCTACCTGGGGCTGAGTCTGCTGGCACACATGGATAGGCCGTCGTCTGAATCATTTGACAATTTTCAGAAGTTCTGTTCAAAAAGCAAATATCCGCAGCCATATATTTATGCCTTATGGTCTACCGAGTCGGTTAACCCAACATCGGGCAAAAAAAGACCCGAGGAACTGGCCTTTTTTAAATCAGTAGCCGAAAACAAGGACTATGACGGTATGTTGGCAGCCATGGCCAGCGCAATGACAGGCAAACATTTTGAGGCCGGCAACCAGTTTGATAAGGCAGACGCTGAATATGCAAAGACCGGCGCACTTGACAAATGGCAGATAGCAGGTGAGTTTGAAAATATTTCAACCAGCGGCTTCGATCGCAAATATGACCCTATAGATCATCCGGAAGCTGATGCCGTGTTTACAACCAAGCGTGGTGCCAAGATAGGCTGGCATGATGTTACCGATTTGCGGCACGACAAATGGGTGGACTTCACTTATTACACCAATTCCGACAACTCCATAATTTATTCGCAAACTTTTGTAAAATCGGAACAGGAGCAGGAAGTGCAATTCCGCATAGGCGTTTCCGGCTCGGTGAAGGTATGGGTTAATGATGCCCTGTTGCTGGCTGTTCCCGAAGAACGGAATAATGATCTGGATAGCTACATTCAAAGTGTAAAATTAAACAAAGGATATAACCGCATCCTTGTACAGATTGGAGAGAGTTACGCTGGTCGGTCGAACTTTTTGGTGAGGCTAACTGATAATAACGGGCATCCTATTCCCAACCTTATTAGCGAGGCAAAGGCACAGCCCTACGTTAAGGTTGCCAAAATTGAATCTAAGAAAACGGAGCCCTTTGCAATTACCTATTTTGAAGACGAAATAAAAAAGTCACCCGATGCTGCGCTTCCGAAGGTGCTCCTGGCAAAGGCATACTTGCGTAACGAGCGTACCTATGAGGCGAGATTACTGATTGAAGAGTTAAAAAAGAAATATCCGAACAGCTCCTTTGTAAACGTGATGCTGTATGAAGTATTTAACAAGGAAGACAACCGCACCGGCTCTGAAACCATTAAGGAAACCATTAAGAACCTCGACCCTACCCTTCCGGATGCTCTGATCTGGAAATATACCGAGTATAATACCCAAAAGGACTATGACAAGGCAGCGGATATGATCAAACAGATAGAAGCGCAAATGCCAACATTAGGCGCGTTTCTGTACGAGAGCAAAATAAACCTGGCCGGTAAAAATAAAAACCAGGACGAAGTTATAAAGCTAGGCGAAGAAGCCTACGCCAAATTTCCCGACAATAAAGATTTTGCTGAATTAAAATATGCAATTGAAAAACAGGTAAGGAAAAATCCGAAGGCGCTTGATATCCTGCAAACTTACGTCGACAACAATGACAACTACGCCGTGGCCAAGGAACTTTCTGATGCCTATTTCGCTGCGGGCAATGCTCCCGCCGGGATAAAGGTATTGCAAGATCAAATTAAAAATAAGCCTTACGGCACTGGCATATACTCAAACCTGGGCAACCAGTATTATAATTTGCAGCAATACGATAAAAGTGAAGAATGCTATTTAAACTGCATCAGGATTGCCCCTACTATCAGCACCTACTATTCTTCGTTAGGAAAAATTAACGAGATGAGTAATCATAAGGACAAGGCCATCCTGTACTATCAGAAATGTCTTGAGCTTAACCAAAATGATTATGAATCAATAAAGGCGCTGCGTAAGCTTCAGGATAAAAAAGATGTTTTTAGCTATTTTAAGGAGCCCGACGTTGACGCAATAATTAAAGCCGCGCCAAAGGCTACCGATTACCCTGATGATAACGTGGTAACGTTAAACGAGGAGGTACAAAAGGTTGTATACGCACAGGGCGGATCGGAGCAAAAAACATTTATTACTATAAAGGTGCTTAACCAGAAGGGAATAGACAGCTGGAAAGAATATGCCATTGATTACGATAAGTGGGAGGACCTGGTAGTTGAAACCGCTGAAGTTATAAAGGCAAATGGCAGCAAGGTGCCTGCTGAAACAAATGACAATAACCTTGTATTCACCAATCTTGAAATTGGCGATGTAATAAACATCCGCTACAAAACCAGCAGCTATTCGCAGGGCAAGCTTTCGGGCTATTTCTGGGATTCGTATTATTTTTCGAGCGGCAGGCCATTTGTGACATCAAAATATTCACTGCTGATCAGTAAAAACCAAAAATTCAACTATAAATTTTCGCAGGCTCCAATTACACCTGTAAAAACTTCGGTTGATGATTTTGATATGTACGTTTGGCAAAAGGACAAGCAGGAAAGCTTACAGTACGAGGATAAAATGCCGCCGCTTGACGATGTGGCTAACATACTGTACCTAACCTCAATACCCGACTGGAAATTTATATCCGAATGGTATAATGACCTTGCTTCGGCCAAGGCCCGTACCAATTACGAAGTAAAGGAAGTTGTGCGCGATCTTTTTGGCGGGCAACCAAACCTTACTGCGCTGCAAAAGGTTGAAAAGATCTATAATTATATCACCAAAAACATTTCCTACAGCGAAGTGTCATTCAGGCAAAGCGGGCTGATCCCGCAAAACCCCGCTGATGTGATCAACACCCGCATTGGGGATTGTAAGGATGTTTCAACCCTTTTTGTTACCATGTGCAAGGAAGCCGGTATACCTGCACAACTGGTATTGGTGAAAACACACGACAACGGCGTGCTTACCATGCCTTTACCGAGTATCGACTTTAACCATTGTATGGCAAAGGTGGTATTAAATAACCGTGATTATTATATCGAACTTACATCGCAGTACTTGCCTTTCGGCAGTTTGTTTAACAGTTCATTAAACTCTACCATGCTTGATATCGGCACTGCGAATATTACCGGCACTACTTACCTTGATCCAACAACCCGCAAGGCCAACAATGTAAAAAGAAATACAACCGTCAACTTCAGGGACAAGGACATGTTGATTGATGAGAAAACGTATAAAACCGCAGCAATTGCAGGTTCGATGCGCGAATCATTAGGCGACTTGTCAACCAAGGATCAGATTAAAAACATGAAGGAAGCCCTGGCCTCGATGGATGCCGATAACGAGGTTTCAAAGTTGAAATACCGCTTTATAGAGCGCAAAAACGTTGGCGATACGGTTTACATGGACCTGGGCTACGAGTTGAAAAATTACGTGAAAACCATTGGCAGCATTTACATTTTCACGTTGCCATGGTCGGGCAAGGCATCGGCGGGAGATTTGCAGATCACCTTGCCCAGGTACTCAAACATCGACTTAAGCCAGGTATTCGACGCCGATAATGTAGTTGAAACAATAACTGTGAACCTGGCTCCCGGCAAAAAAATGGTGGAGGCCATTACCCCGGTGGTGCTTAAGAACGACATTATTGAATACAGCATTATTCCAAAACAAATAGGCAACAAAATAACCATCACACGTACTGTTAAGCTATTAAAGGAAGTTGTTCCGGCTGCAAGGGCAGCAGAGTTTAATACCTTCTTTAAAAAGATGGTGGATTCGGATAACAAGGAATTTGCAATGAAATGATAAAAAGCTACTCTAAACTGATTTTCGTTATCCCTCTGCTTTGCGGCCTTAAAGCAGCAAAAGCACAGGACTACAGCAGCATTTTGCACGTTGAAAACCAGGCGCAGTATTTGGAGGAGGTAAAGGCTGATCCCAATAAAAAATTGGTGGAGATAAAAAAGTATATTCCCGAAATTACCCTTGACATCAGGTATGCCACCGCCAATAATTTTATGCACCGCAAAATGTACCAGCAGGCGAGGGCATTTGCCCGGCTGCCGGTAGTTATGGCGCTAAAGGATGTGGAGGCTGATCTGAAAACCCGCGGGCTTGGCCTTAAAATTTACGATGCCTATCGCCCCTATTCGGTCACGGTAAAGTTTTATAAGGAAACGCCCGACACCAACTTTGTTGCTGATCCGAAGAAAGGCTCAAAACACAACCGGGGTTGTGCTATCGATCTTGGCCTTATCGATTTAAAAACAGGTAAGGACACGGATATGCCCACCGGTTTTGATAGCTTTAGCAGGAAGGCCGGAGCAAACTATGCCGAATTACCCAAACAGGAAATTGATAACCGGGAGCTACTAAAAAGTGTAATGGCAGCCCATGGCTTTAAAGTTATATCGACCGAATGGTGGCACTATGATTATAATGGCTGGCCCAATTACCCCCTGCTCGATATACCGTTTGCTGCCATTTAATAAGCTTCTTAAAATTCATACAAACATTTCGGACTGTAAAATATTGTATAATAGATTAATTAAATTTAAGGTGATACAGCATTATACGTTACCATGGCATTTAACTCAAGCATGAAGGTCTTCAGCAAAGCATACTTTAAAGAAATCTGGAAAATATTGGTGGCAACCTTTATGGGTTTCATCAATGATAATGGATTAAAACTAAGCGCATCCTTGGCTTATTACACCATTTTTTCCATTGCCCCGCTACTCATCCTTATCATTTCAATAGCAGGTTTGGTTTGGGGAGCCGATGCTACATCAGATAAGCTTTATCCTCAAATACAACATTACGTGGGTCAAACTGCGGCTTTGCAAATCCAGGACATCTTAAAAAAGCTCCAATTGTCGGGCAAGTCGGGCACTGCGGTGGTTATAGGCGTTGTAACCCTGTTAATTGGGGCCAGCAGTATATTTATCGAGATCCAGGATTCGTTGAATATTATCTGGCGGGTGAAGGCTAAGCCAAAAAAGGGATGGGTAAAGCTTATTCAAAATCGCTTCATATCGTTTTCGCTAATTATCAGCCTTGGCTTTTTAATGCTGGTATCGCTGGTGTTAAGTGTGATAATGACCGCCTTAAGCAGTTGGATAGGCCATTTTCTGCACGCCATTACTACGCTTCTGATAAAGGGAATAAACCTGGGGATTACGTTCATCATAATATCGATACTTTTTGGAATAATCTTTAAGTTTTTACCGGACGTAAAGATAAAATGGCGGGATGTACGCACCGGGGCCTTTTTTACAGCAATACTTTTCATGTTGGGCCAATACGCCATTAATGTATACATCCAATACACAGCAAAAAGCTCAGCTTACGGCGCTGCCGGTTCTATATTGGTGATATTGGTTTGGATCTATTATACAGCAGCAATACTTTATATAGGTGCCGAATTTACCCAGGTATATGCCGAAGCCATTGGCAGCCATATCGAGCCGGCAGAATATGCAGTGAGCGTACAGCAAACGGAAGTAATAAGAGATGTTAAGGTACTCCCCGCACAAAACCCTGAACTTAAGGGGAGTTTAAAGCCGGAGGCGAAGGAAAGTTCATAGTTGATGGTTCATAGTTCATAGAAAAAAAGGCACCGTGCCCGGTACTGAACTGAATTTCCAAATAAACTGATGCTCTTGTTCCGGCTATGAACCATGAACTATCAACTAATAGCTATCATGTATAAACGTCACAATCCTTACCAATTCATTTCTTACCACGGTATCCTGCTGGATTGAATTGTTATTCATAAACGAAAAAGCCAGCCGCTTGCCTTTTTTGGTGACCAGGTAGCCGCTTTGGTTATAATTATTTGATAACGACCCTGTTTTCGCCCAAACAAAAGGTTTCCCGTTCTCGGTTTTATAAATCCTTTTAATCGACCCTGCCGCACCACCGGCAGGAAGCAGGCTATGAACCAGGTCTTCATTCTTCACTTCATCCAGGATCTTACACAAAAGCCCGATGATGTCCCTCGGCGTAAAAAGGTTATAGCGTGAAAGCCCTGAGCCATCAACCCATTGCACTGAATCGGGCAGATCATTTAAAAAATGAGCTTTTGAATAATTTATCACCGAATCGGTACTGAGGGTTTTAAATCTGGTTGACGAGCAGGCCAGCAGCAACTGTTCTGCAATAAAGTTATCACTGGGTTGCAGCATCCGTTTATAAACCGAATCTGCGTTGGTATTGTACAATGTTTTGGCACCAGCCGGCATTGCCAAATGGATAATGTTAACCGGCAGTTTTAAGGTGTCCTGTAGTAAAGCTGCGGTTAGTTCGGCGCTGGTTTTCCATGGAATTTCCTGTTTAAAGGTTTTGGGCAAAGGCATAAACGGGTAAACGAACGTATTACCTGCAAAATCGCGCCTTACTGTAAACTTAGCCGGATGAAAAAGCGTATCGCATTTTAAATACCGCTTTAAATATGATGGGCTGATTTGAAGCGAATCATTCTTATCGGCATAAACAACTGCGACATTATCCTCAATGGGAAGTTCGGTTATCTCGGCCTGGTAATAATCATTGTAATCGTCCCAGGCCCAGCCTGCGCCAAAAAATGTACTGTTATAGTTTCCCGGGGAAAAGAAAAGCTTTTTTCCGCTGCGCTTTAAAAAATCACATGCGTTGGTTCCGCGCAAATCGCTGTGTAAAAACGACGGATCGCCTGTACCCCAAAATACAAGTGAATCATTCCGGATAATATATTTCAAAGCGGGTACCGAGTCGCCCAACATTTTAAGGCAGGTATAAAAAGTAAAGAGTTTGGTATTTGATGCAGGCGTAAAATATTTATCAGCATTAAGCTCATAAATCATTTTTTTATTGTCGAGATCGTACAACGCAAACCCGGTAAAATGATTGTTCATTACCTGCGAATGCTTGAACTGTTTTTTGATTTTCCGCTTTCTTATTTTGCCCGCATCTGCGTCATGAAAAGTTATAAAAAGACTCAAAACAACAACTAATATTATATATACTTTTCCTTGCACGATGTTAATTTTATATGATTAATGCGTATATTTATTAACCAAATATAAACGTTTGTTGATTAGTCTCTCCCATAGTATAAAACGCCCCGTTAAGGGGTATACTTTATTTCGTGTTGTTATACTGATGATGCTGTTATGTTGCAGCCATTTATCTGTGAGCGGCCAATACTTTGACATGAAGGATAACCGGAAACATGTTACTATTCCGTTCCAAATGATCAGGGATATGATCATTATAAAGTTAACCATAAACAACAAGGGTCCCTTCAATTTCATTTTGGATACCGGTGTAGGCCTCATGCTGATCACTGATCCAAAGTTGGTCGATTCGATAAACATTGTTAACAAGCGCACCTTAAAAATATCTGGCATTGGCGAGGGTGATGCCTACGAAGCTTATGTTACTTCGTCGTTAAACATACAGATTCCCGGGTTGGTTAGTTATGATGTTGCTGCGGCTATATTAAAAACCGATCATTTTGGGCTTTCGAATTTTGCAGGTATTCCAATACATGGTCTACTGGGTTATGAGTTTTTTAACAATCTGGCCGTTAAAATCAACTTTTCAGACAGCACCTTATCTGTTTCGAGGCCAATAGATATGCGTATTTTCAGGAAGGGCAATAAAATCCCGATAACAGTTGAGGACAGGAAGCCTTACATAAAAACCAGGATTGTATTTCCTGATGGTAGCAAAGCTGAGGATAAGTTGATCCTGGACCTTGGCGCCGGTCATTCGCTTTCGCTTGAAAATGTTATTAATAAAAACGGCCTTCCTGAAAAGTTCATTGCTGCTAATTTAGGAGTAGGATTAACCGGCCCGGTAAATGGCTTCCTGAGCAGGGTAAAGGAACTGGATATTGGTAAGTTCAAACTTAAGAATGTGATAACGTCGTTTCCCGAAGGAGAGCAGTTCAAATCGCTGGCGGTAAAACGGGACGGGAATCTTGGGATAGGAATTCTGAAACGGTTTAATGTAATTATTGACTACCCCGACAGCGTTATTTACTTACAACAGGGGATAAATTTTAAAACGCCATTTGAGCATGATATGAGCGGACTGGAATATTACGCTTCCGGTACAGACTTTAACCGGGTAATTATCAGCCGCGTTGAACCGGGTTCACCTGCAGACATGATAGGATTGGAAAAGGATGATGAAATACTGATGATAAATTTAAAACCGGTTATGAAAATGACGTTGGAACAAATAGATAATATTTTCAAGTCGCAAAATGACCGCAGTCTGCTGTTGGAGATCTACCACGACAATCGGAGGGACGATGTAATCCTCACCCTGAAGCGGCGGATATAACATAATTAGCCAATCACATGCAAAGGTTGCTCCCTAATGCGCCCGGTCCGCACACTTCGCCCTTACAAATCCCTACCTTTAAGTTGTAACAAAAATGTTGCTATTTCGAAATAGTTTGTATTTTCCATAAGTTTACATTTTACCTGATTTATTTAACTATTAATATATGATGAAATCATTACGTACTAACTATTATCTGTGCTTGTCAGCCTTAATTATTGCAGTAATTACAGGTTCATGTAAGGCAAAAAAGGAGGCTGCAGCACAAACTGTCACGCTTAAAACCACTTCTACCCCTACAGGATCAAGCGCTACTGCTACAATAGGCGCCGGCAAAAAGGAAGGCATTAAGAAATTCGGCGACCTTATACCTGCCAAAACCAAAGTGGACAAGGGACTTTTCAACACCTACAAGGTAGATGGTAAATACTACTTCGAGATTCCGGATTCACTGCTGAACCGTGAAATGGAGGTTATTACCCGGCTTGCCAAAACACCAACTAATATCAAAGTTTCAAACCAGCAATATGGCGGCGAGGAAGCAAACGACCAGGTATGGAAATGGGAGCGCCATGACAAGCAGGTGTTTATCCGCGTGCCAAGTTTTTCGGTAAGGGCTGATAGCACAAGTGATATGTACCAATCGGTAAAGAACTCAAATCTTGATGTTGTGCTGGCTTCGTTTGATATAAAAGCCTACAACAAGGATACAACCGGTGTTGTGATTGACGTTACCGACTTTTACAATGGAGACATAGCTGCGATAACCATTTCAGACGATCTCAAAAAAGCTTATAAAATTTCGGCTTTGGATAATTCGAGATCGTACATTGATACTATCAAAAGCTTCCCTATAAATATTGAGGCCCGCACATTAAAAACATACCGTTCGGCTGAATCACCAACCGACAACACCAACGCAGCAATAACATTTGAATTAAACACCTCGATGCTATTGTTACCGAAAACCCCCATGAAGGCCCGTTTAAGTGATGCCAGAGTTGGTTTTTTTGGGCAAAGCCAGACTGACTACGGCAGTGATGCGCAAAAGGCAGAAGTTACCTCTTATATCCATCGCTGGAAACTGGAACCTAAGGACGAGGCTGCTTATGAAAAGGGCGAACTTGTTGAACCTAAAAAGCAAATAGTATTTTATATCGATCCGGCTACACCTAAAAAGTGGGTGCCTTACTTGATAGCAGGTATTAACGACTGGAACAAAGCCTTTGAAGCAGCCGGCTTCAAAAACGCAATTGTTGGAAAGGCAGCACCCACAGCTAAGGAAGACCCTGAATTTAGCACGGAAGACGCACGTTACAGTGTGGTAAGATACTTTGCCTCGAATGTTGAGAACGCCTATGGGCCGCACCTTTCCGATCCGCGCACCGGCGAAATATTGGAAAGTCATGTGGGTTGGTATCATAATGTGATGGAATTATTGCGCAACTGGTATTTTGTACAAACCGGAGCAGTGAACCCCGAAGCACGCAAGGCAAAGTTTACTGACGAACAAATGGGCGAACTGATCCGTTTTGTATCATCACATGAAATTGGGCACACGCTTGGCCTGCCGCATAACTTCGGTTCCAGCTATGCTTACCCGGTTGACTCATTACGGTCAAAATCATTTACCGACAAGCATGGCACGGCGCCATCAATTATGGACTATGCCCGCTTTAACTACATTGCACAGCCGGGCGATGGCGTAACCCACCTATACCCACAAATTGGCGAGTATGACCTTTGGGCTATAAAATGGGGTTATACCTGGTTCCCTGGCAAAAAAACGCCTAAACAGGAAAAAGAAACACTTGATGTTTGGACAAAGGCAAAAGCAGGCAATCCGCTTTACTACTACGGCCGCCAGGGTACAAGCATTGATCCCCGCTTACAAAATGAGGACCTTGGCGACAATGCCATGAAAGCAAGTACCTACGGTATTGCAAACCTCAAGCGCATCTTACCAAATATCGAGAAATGGACTTACCAACCAGGCGAAGACTACAGTGACCTGCAGGAAATTTACGGCGAAGTATTAAATCAATTTTATCGTTACATGGGCCACGTTGCAACAAACATCGGGGGCATGAACGAAAACTTTAAAACATACGACCAGTCGGGCCCTGTTTATGATTTTGTGCCGAAAGGCCTGCAACGAGATGCCGTGTCATTCTTTAACAAGGAATTGTTTACAACCCCATTATGGTTGTACGACAGCCAGGAACTGGCCAAATTTGATAACGGTGTTATGCTGAACAGGATCAAAAGCCTCCAGGTTGCTACATTGGGTAACATACTTTCACCCTCACGATTATCACGTATGTATGACAACGAAGCCAGAAATGGCAGCAAGGCATACACTGTTGCTGAACTATTCACCGACCTGCGCGGAGGAATCTTTACTGCCGGCCGGCCTGATGCCTTTAAACGTAACCTGCAGCGCGGATATATAGAAGATTTAAAAAGTTTGCTCAACGACGACTATAAGGGGATTCCAGGCGTATCTGCAACTGCTTTAGCCAATTATGGTTTAACGCCTATAAACATGGCACTGTCTGACATCAGACCAATGGTACGCGTTGAACTAAAAACTATTGATGCAAAACTGCCTAAAGGAGGTGACGCTATTACTACAGCTCATTATACCGATTTGCACCTCAGGATAAAGGAAGCCTTAAATCCGACAAGGCCTATAGTAAACTTGCCGGCAACTCCTGGTGGCAGGGGTTTAACGGAAGATGTCCCTGAAAAAAGCAAGCTGGAAAACTATTGATCCCGATTTAATGGTAATAATCTGAAACACAGATATAATCGCTCAAAAAAAAGTCCCGTACTGTAAAACAGACGGGACTTTTTTTGCCGTATTAAATTACATACAGCGTGTATTGTTTTTTATATTGATATGGCTAATATCTGTAAATACTTCAATTAATCTCTAATCTCCAGCCTCTGATCTCTACAGTTGACTAATATTCTCGAAAAACGCGGTTTGCAGATCGAGCAGCGATTTAACATTTACTGTTTCGCCATACGCATCGAAGCACAAAAATTTCGAATTTTTCAGATCATTATTCTTAGCCTTTTCAAAAAAGTTGAAAGTTTCGAAGAAATAATGATTAATGGTTTCATTATTTTTTCCGGGTTGAGACCCGTTGAGCCGGAATCCGATCGAGTCGATCCAGCTGTGCACTTTAGCGTGCAATGATAAATTGATGTTAGCCATAGGTTAATGTTTTTTAATCTCTAACGAAAACTATGCCATATTGTTACCCCAATGCTATTTAACTTTTAAACAATTGTTAGCCCCCATGGTGCACAATCATGCTACTTAATTTTCTAAAATCTCAAGCAAAATTTATTCATATAACAACAATTGTAACCTATTGGAAATTATTCCCGTAGAAAGTCCAAATAACAATCAATTATCATTACTTGAATATGAAACAACTTCGACTTTTATTTCCAATTTTATTTATATGCCTTTTTAGCATAACAGCTTGTAAAAAAGACAAAACTGCAGGTCCTGCAGGAGCTACCGGCGCAACAGGCGCAACTGGTGCTGCAGGAGCTACCGGCGCAACGGGTGCTACCGGCGCTACAGGTCCTCAAGGCCCGGCGGGTCCGGCGGGAGGCCCGGTAGGTCCACAGGGACCAAAGGGTGATACTGGTGCTACGGGCGCAACTGGTGCTACGGGCGCTACCGGAGCGACAGGTGCTACTGGCGCCCAAGGGACTCCTGGTGCTACAGGCGCTACAGGCGCTACAGGTGCAACCGGAGCTACAGGTGCTCAGGGACCAAAGGGCGATACAGGAGCTGCTGGTGCTACAGGAGCAACAGGTGCCACAGGAGCCGCTGGAGCAACCGGGGCAACAGGCCCTAAAGGAGCTACCGGGGCAACAGGCGCAACTGGGGCAACTGGTCCTCAAGGTGCTACTGGCGCTACTGGTGCACAAGGCGCTACTGGTGCTACAGGCGCTACTGGTGCACAAGGACCAAAAGGTGATAAGGGTGATCCCGGAAACGCAAACGTTGAAAATTTTGTACTTTTAAATAAAGGCGTATTTGTAGCTGGCCTTACCAAATTTAGCGTGCCTGCAATTACCCAAAGCATAGTGGATAATGGAACTGTTTTGGTTTATTTACGCAACACAGGTTCAAGTACTGGCTGGTTTGCCATCCCTTATGCTGAAGCAGGCCACACCATTGACTTTAACGACTACGGTGTTGGTTATATCGACCTTAAAGCCAACTTTACTCAAGCAGCAGGAATTGACTTTAGAGTGGTTGTAATTCCTGGAACTTCTGTAACAGTGTTAAACGCAACAAATCCTAATCTTAACATCAGGAACTTTAGTGAAGTAGCAAAAGCATTGCATTTATCAAATTAATACGCAAGTACTAACTTCATATTCTATAAATATAAAAGCTGCCTGGCAACAGGTGGCTTTTTTTGCTTATATGTAACAATGATATGATTATTAATTATTTAGGGATTTTTGTTGAACATTTGTACTTAAATAGTGTCTTAACGATATTATTAACCCCTGAGGCACATTAAAACGAAATGAAATCTTTACTCTTTGCTATAGCAATCACTCTACTCTCCATCGGTTATTCAAACGCACAAACGGGACGCGAAGTACACGGCACCGTTATTGACACTACCAAATTATCTGTTCCCTCGGCCAGTATAAAGTTAGTATCTGACAAAGGCGACAGCACCATATCAATTGCTGATATGAACGGGAAGTTTGTTTTCCAGAATATAAAAGGCTCTAAGGTGACTATTACTATCACTTACATAGGCTATCAGCCGCTTAAACGCCACTATACACTTGATAATACTACCAATGCCGCGGATTTGGGCACCATAGTATTAAAAGCCGAATCTACTATGCTTAATCAAGTTACCATCGTTGGCGTTGTTCCGGTAACGATAAAAGAGGATACCGTGCAGTACCAGGCAAGCGCGTATAAAGTACGTGAAAATGCACCTGCCGAGGACCTCATAAAGAAACTCCCGGGCGTAGATGTTGACGTTAACGGCAATGTAAGCACACAGGGAAAGCAAGTTACCAAGGTGCGCATAAACGGTAAGGATTTTATGGGGGGCGATGTGCAGAGCGCTACTAAGAACATCCCAGCCGACCTGATTGAGAATATCCAGATGATTGACGATTACGGCGATCAGGCCAATCTAACCGGGGTAAAAACCGGTGAGCCTGATAAAATCATGAATATCACCATCCGTAAGGATAAAAACTATGGTTATTTCGGTCAGGCAACAGCCGGCGACGGTGAAGATGTGTTACCAAAGGATCGCGGTATTCCTGATCAAAACCGTTATATCGGCGCGTTAAACATTTTTAAATTTAACGGCGATCAGAGTATCGCAGTTGTAGGCAGTATTAATAATACAAATGTAAGTACCGTTTCGTTTGGTTCCACTGCGGGCGGCGGTTTCGGCGGCGGCGGCGGGCGTGGCAACGCAGGCAGAGGCGGTGGTGGTGGCGGTGGCGGAAACACCGGAAGCCTTACAACCTCGCAAACCGGTACAACCAACGCACATTCTATTGGCGCCAACTTTCGCGATCAATGGGGAAAAGCACTATCTGTTTATGGCAGCTACAGTTTTGGTGATAACACTACAAATACCATTACCAACAATTTACAACAAAATACATCACCGGTAAGGCCCACGCTTCAACAGCAGCAAACAAACGAGACCGACCAGAACATTAACCACCGCTTTACATGGAACATGGAGTATAAGCCGGACACCGTTAACTATTTAAAGATTACGCCAACATTTTCATACGCGGGTACCAATACCAACGAATTTGAAAACTCTAATTTTTTAAGAAATAATGTAACCACTTCAGCCTATACATCAACTACAACCGGTGATTCGCAGGCGCCAACTTTCGGATTTATTGCATTATATAATCGCAGGCTCGGGCACCGCCGCAATCTGAGCATAAATGCAAGTTTCAGCTCAACCCAAACCAATAGCTATCAAAACCCCATATACGATTTTACCGCAGGTGTGCCCACTGCGCCCGCGAACCAGGTTATAAACACCGAAAGTCATTCAAAAACATATGGCATAAACCTTTCATACCTTGAGCCACTTGGCAAGCGCTCATACCTGGAATTAAACTATGCCTTCAGCCGTACAAATACCGACAATAATAAAGAAGCTGATACACTATACGATCCTGCAAACTACGTATTCAGACGCGATAGCGCATTGAGTACACAATACAATTATAATTTCACTACAAACAAGGTGGGTTTAAACTATCGCTTTATCGAGAAAAAATACAATTATACTTTAGGTGTAGGCGTACAGCCTGCCGTGTTGGATGGAATTTCGCCGGCAACCGGGATAACTACACACGAGTCAACGTTCAACGTAATTCCATCGGCCAGGTTTGTTTACAATTTTTCAAGAACTAAAAATTTCAGCGTAAATTATAACGGATCAAGCAGCCAGCCTACTTTTACCCAATTGCAGCCTGTTGTTGATTTTTCGAATGCCTTGTACCCTACCGAGGGTAACCCAAATTTGAAGCCGCAATTCACCAATAACTTCTCCATCAGGTATAATAATTTCAGCATTGCTACAGGCGACGTATTTTTTGTGAACTTAAACGCTTCAACCATTCAAAACCAGGTAGTAACCAATACCATTACTTATCCTTCAAATTATCCACTTGATAAAAGGTTTCAAAACACTATACTAACCCAATATTTAAACGCCAATGGTTATTACACCGTTAATGGCCGTGTAACCTATTCAAAGCCATGGGAAAACCGCAAATATACATTAACATTAGCAGGGAACGTGGCATACAATAATAATGTGGGTTATTTAACGGATGTGGATTCTGCAAGCTTTGCACAAACTATGCAGAAGAACATCGCTAAAAACCTGCAGCTTACACCGTCGATAGCGTTTCGGGTTGATATTACAGACCATATTGATGCGCAGATCCTTACCAACTACGTTATCAACAGAACAAGTAATTCAGTACAAAACAACTTTACAAACGGAACCTCGAACGTAAGGACCTGGAATAGCGGCGTGACCGGCAAAAATTACTTTGGCGACTGGACAGTTAGCTATGAATTCAGCAGGGCTGTTAACTATGGCTACGCCTCAAACATTAAGGTAACCAATCCTAACATTTTAAACATGTATGTTGAGCGCAGGTTTTTGAAGGATCACCGCGGGACCATCCGCTTAGCAGCATACGACTTGTTTAATGAAAACACCTCGTTTACATCAAATACAACTGCCAGCGCTATTACACAAACACAAACCAATAAGCTTTCACGTTATTATTTAGCCACGTTCACGTTTCGTTTACAAAAATTTGCGGGTAAATCTCCGTTACAGGGCGATCCTTCATCGCGTGGATTTAGAAGAGGCGGCGGAGGTGGTGGCCGGGATGGTGGTGGTAATCCAGGAGGTCCTCCGGGCGGTCCGAGCAGCGATCTCCAATAAACTACTACATATACAAAAGTCCCCGCTGGTTCATATGGCGGGGACTTTTGATTTTAATAATTACGCTTATTTACCTGGTAGGTTCAAGTACCGAGTTGATAACTCTTTCCAGTTCTTCCAAATCAAATGGCTTTGCAAGATATGTTTCGGCGCCGGCATGATTTGCAAGCAGCTCAATATCGCTATTTGCCGAAAAATATATAATAGGGATACTTTTCAGAACTTCGTTTTGTTTAAGCTTCTGCGATGCAATAATTCCGCCATCATCCGGGATCCAGTTATCCATCAAAATCACATCGGGCATAATAGCCAAAACCTTATCAATTATATTATTGCAATCAGTGAAGGCGGTTACCTTCCAACCTTGTTCTTCTAAAATAAAACTGCAAATAGAAAGGATGTCTTCATCATCATCAAAAATAATGATCTTCTTGTTGTGGTTTTTCATTGGCTAAGAGCTGTGTGAAGCTATACATTCCATTCAATAAAAACAAATGTTTTCCTATTAATATAAGAATTTTCCACTTGAGAGATGCGTTTTTGCCGAAAACCCCTTTATCCAGCAAAAACTTCCGTATAGATGCTGGTGTAATGCAAATAAATTAAAGGTTGATATTCACCTAATTTGAAATATAAGACAGAAGGGAGGAGAGGTTTCTATCGGCTATGCGGGGACTTGAGTTTGCGCGTTATTTCACAGTAATCTTACCCGAAAATATAGTTATCGCGCTGCTTGCATCATTGCCGCGCGTTGCTGTAAATGTTAAATCGGATTGGCCTGGTGTGAGGGCCGTAAATTCCCAGGAGTCCTTTCCGGCATCGCCAACAGCACCTGTGGTGGATAGGATCCGTGTGTGGCTACCGATACTTAATACGGCAGAGTTGTATTGGGGTGCATTAAAAGAATAGCCGCCATCGCCCGGATTCCCCAGCGTTATCTTTATTGTTTGTCCCTTTGAAACGGCAATTGTTTTGCCGTTTTGCTGTGCATCAACCTGGATCATTTGCATATCATTAGTGTTTCCCTTTTTACAGGATAAAATGCATTGTGTAAATATAGCTATGAAAACCGCGATGATGGTAAGCTTTAATCTCATGATATAAAGTATAAAAATTGGCTTGGTTATTAGTCATTACGCGGTACTTGTAAAATTCGCTACAGGAGTAGGATAAAAAATCCCGGCGGACAACAAGCCTTAACTGGCTGCGCGCTTGGAAGATTGGTATAGCGAATAAAGATTAAGAAGCGTCTCTAATTTCGCCGGCTTACATATATTCGCCTTAACAAATTCATATTTGTCTGTAAGTAATTTGTCTTTCGGATCTATTGATGATGAAAGGATATAAATATCAACCGGCTTTTTAATTTGCTTGTATATTTTATTGAATCCTTCCAGGAAATCCCAGCCGTTAAAACCCGGCATGTTGAGGTCAAGGAACACAACATCGGGTAATACGTCTGCTACTAAATAATACCTTTCAAAAAGATCCATGCTTAACCTTGCGTCCAGACTGTGCCCGGCATCGGGAAATAAATGAAACTTATCAAACATCCGTTGCATAATAAGATGTTCAATGGGGTTATCGTCGATCATCAGGAAACTAATCATATCTGTAGTATATTAGGTATTGGTGTAGGGAATATACAACACGCAAAACACATTCCAACAATCGCCTAAAAATCAAATAATTAGCTATTTTACCTCAAAAAACAAGGCAATGGGAAGTATAACCATTTTACAATAAGTTAAAATGATACAGTATAATGATACCCAAATGGGGACAAAATGATTAGAAAAGAGTACAACAATACTATTTAAGGCAGCTCAAAAAAATTTGTGCCCGATATTAGCAGGGCGTTACTAACTAATTGCCTGCGGCGATTACAGCCTTTTCTGCAGTTAAGGCCTGTCCGGTCATAAAATCTTTAAACAATAACTCGTACGAAATAATTACCCATGCTGCAATGCAGGGCCATGCTGTAATTGCATATTTACCAACAACGTCGCGCCTGAACGGCATAGGCATGGCATCAGTAACCCCAAGGCCGGTAAATACCAGCAGCAATATAATTAGGATAATATTTCGGGTAGTAAATGGGCGCTCCTGTATCATCATCCACAAAAATATACCCGCTACCGCTATTATGAATGTTGGGCTTTCGGCACCTGCACTAAATATAACTACCATAATTAGCGCGTTAGCCAGCACCTGCAACCTAAATTTATACGACTTGAATTGGCTGAACCTCAGCAGAGGTACTGCAAAAATTATAGCGCCAAAAATCAAAAAAGGCAAATCGGGAATATTCGGGTTATGGGCCAGATCTCTTACTACTCCCATGATGCACATATCCTGCGACCTGGCAATAAATTGATGGTTCAAATGCGTTTTAAAACTCAGGGCCGCAAACCACTGATGATATGATGTTAGGATAAACCCCTTGCTTGTAAAAGGTACGGGCAAGACCAGGAATATCACAAACCAAATTATAGTACTAATTGCAAATTTTGCTTTATTGCGCGAAAATAGAAAAAATGCCAGCCCGACCACCGGGTATAATTTCACCAGCGCCCCTACTACAATAATCAATGTAGCCCAAGTATCCTTCCCCTCTTCAACCAACAAAAAGCTGATGATTATCATCGCAGCTATCATGGCGTTAAACTGGGTAGAAAATTCCGAGTTCGCAAAACAGATAGCGCATAACAGCAATAGCTGCATTTTACGCCGGGTGCTAATGGGTAAAAGGTTTACAGCAACTAAAAGCGTAAGGGCATTGACAATTTCCCATAAAAGAAGCCCTGCCGACTCCGGCAGCAACGCAAACGGCAAAACAAACACACCGAACAGGGGCCCGTAATAATAATAGTCATGGTATGCTTTAGGATAACCAGCATACATATTCAACTGATCTTTTAAATGATAGAATGATTCCCTGAAAATTTTGAAATTGTTGTCAAGTTGCCTTACGTACATTAGCCGCCAGCAAACTATTGCTACCAAAATGTATAATATCCAGGTCCATTGATACCCATCAAACCAGGGAAACTTCTTTTTTATGTTGAACATATGTTCTATTTTACGTTTTAACCTGCCCAACCTTCTCTGTCCAGGCTCCTGAAATGAATTGCCTCAGCCAAATGCTCCAGCTCTATTTCCTCGCTTCCGGCCAGGTCTGCAATGGTGCGTGATACTTTTAGTATACGGTCATAAGCCCTTGCCGATAAGCCCAGCTTTTCCATCGCCCTTTTTAACAGATTCTGGCCTGCTTCGCTTATTTTACAGATGTTGCGCACCATTTGCGGGCTCATCTGGGCATTGGCGTGCAAATCAGGCTTATTGCCGAAACGCTCAGCCTGGATATCGCGGGCCTTGATCACCCTATCGCGAATGAGTTCACTTTTTTCGGCAAGCCGATCACTGGCCAGTTCGGCAAAATTTACCGGTGTTACCTCCACGTGCAGGTCAATCCTATCCAGCAGCGGGCCCGAGATCTTGCTTAAATATTTTTGCACTACGCCTGGCGGGCAAATACATTCTTTTTCGGGGTGGTTGAAATAGCCGCAGGGGCATGGTGGTGAGAAGTATTCTTCCATACTCGAAAATAGTTAAAAAGCCACAGACAAAAGCGTACAACCCACATCCCCAAACCCTTGGCGAACATATCAAAAAAAGGCGGATCGAGGCGAACATTTTGCAAAAAGATGTGGCTGCCATAATCGGCGTGTCTGAGGACTCGGTGACGTATTGGGAGAACGAGAGAAGCGCACCCCAGGTGCAGCACTATCCGAATATCATCCGCTTCCTTGGATACTATCCCTTTGATCACGAAACCAAAAGTATCGCTGGAAAACTCAAACAGGTGCGTTATTGCCTGGGGCTATCCTTTGAAGCGTGCGGGGAACTGTTTCTCGTTCATTCCACAACAATACGGTCATGGGAGATGAAGCGCAATCCTCCCTCAAAGCCCACACAATTGCTTATAACGGCTCGCTGGAACAGCCTCGAACCAGCACTCACCCAAACACAACAAAATAATGAAAGCAACAAAACCATCTAAGCAACCTGACGCGATCTCTTTTAACGAGACGGTGGAAAAGGTCTACAAGCAACTGCTAAAAAAGACCAAACAGCTTATCGCAACGCTCGACACCGATACCCTGCGGTCATACCTTGAACGTCCCATGAACGACGGCAAATCAGAAACGGTCATCCATGAACTGGTGCACCCGTTGTGCTACCTGCGGTTGGAACACTATGTAAGCGGCATCTATGCAATCCATTTCGGCATCGAGCAGTTCTGCCCGACCGACCACTACAGCGAGTTCACCTCCACATTCATCCGCATGGTGTTCAAGTCGACCGACTGTGAAACCACACAATTAAATATCGAGCGGTGCGTCATGACCAACTGGTGCATCAGCAACTGCTCCGACATGTATGAATACGTTCTGGAACGCAACAAATACCACGTCGAGAAGACGATTGCCTATAAAGTCATAACACCGACTGCTAAGAAAACCCTGACAGTCGCTTCATAGGTTGATAACGCAATACCGCCCACTTTGGCGGTATTTTTATTTCTGTAGAATTTAAACACACCCCGCAGCCCAGAACATATTGAATAAAGAAATACAACAACAACCCGCATGTTCAATCGACCATTTTATGTAACAATAAACATTTTCATAAGTCGCGCTGTTAGTTGAGGTGTAACTATCATGCATATGCACCGGTACCAGCTTTCCATTGACAAGGCCAACATTTTGCGCCAGCGATTTATTGATGGCGAATACCACTCGTACCTGCTTGCCAAGGAGCTTCGCGTATCCACCATTACGACCTGGCGCTACAAGCGTGAATTTGAGCGCATACGGGCTGAGTATCCGGACCGCCTGAATGACTTTGGGTTTTATCCGGGCGAACCGCCGCGTCCCCATTGGGATACGCCAAAGTACCGGCAACTCGCCTTAATCCTGCCCGCATTGCTCGCCGATGAACATACCCCGACGTTAGAAACAAGTGCTATTTTTAAAAAATACCTGTTGCTCAGTTCGGATCGCTATACCTGGCGTTCTTTTAAGGGCATCTTTGTACAGTGGGTCAGGGATCATGTCACTCCGACGCCCCGGAAATTACTGGATCATATTTCCCCGGAGGATGCTGCCGTGCTCAAGAAGTGGCGCAGTTCAAACGACCACCGGCACTGGCAGATCGCCAAGTCCCTTGAAATGGCGCTGCAGGGTGCCTCGCGAAAGGAAATTATTGACAAAGTTGAAACGATATACAAAACACTCAACCAATGGATGGCAGGATACAAGGCCAAAGGCATGAAAGCGTTTGAAACCGCACCTCACGTCAAACGAAAGGACTATATCCCCATCATTAAGGAACGAAAGGAAAGGCTGTTCAAGCTGATTCACGAAACACCGAAGCTATACGGCCTGAACCGTACCAGTTGGAGCGTACGCGCGCTGACCCTTGTGTACAACAAGCTTTATGCGCCTGCCGTGAGCTACATGCAGATTTCCCGTTGCGTCACTCAGATGGGCTATAGGTATAAAAAGACGCGCCAGATGCTGACAAGTCCCGATCCGAAGTTTCGGGAAAAGATTAAAAAGATACAGTCGATTCTGCAAACGCTTAAGCCGAACGAGAAGTTTTTCTCCATCGACGAATATGGCGGCGTATCCATAAAAATTAAGGGAGGCCGAACCCTAAAGCATGAGAACGAGAGTCCGGATGTAGTTCCGGAAAAACAGAAAGCCAAAGGGTTCCTCATATGCACCGCTGCACTAGAGCTATCGACCAACCAGGTCACGCATTTCTTTTCTGCCAAGAAGAACACCTTTGAGATGATTAAACTGATAGATGTTCTGCTAGATCAATACGCCGATCAGGAAACGCTATACCTCTGCTGGGACGCGGTAAGCTGGCACAATTCCAGGATACTGAAGAATTACATTGAGGATCATAATAAGATAAAGAAACCGGAAATCAAACTGGCGCCGCTGCCCGCGTGCACGCAATTCCTCAATGTGATTGAATCAGTCTTTGCGGGCTTGGCAAGGGCAGTTATTCACAACAGCGACTATGCGTCCGTTGACGAGTGCAAGCACGCTATCAGTCGTCATTTTGAGGCGCGAAATCAGCACTTCAAAACCAACCCTAAACGCGCAGGACGTAAGATATGGGGTAAGGAAATTGTACGGGCAAAATTTAGTGAAAATCAAAATTGTAGAAACCGGGCTGCCATGTCGGGTGCGAAACTATAAGTTTTGTGAATGAGTGGATTGGTAGGCGGGTGTTAAAGATGCAGGGTAGATTTGATTTCAATACCGCCCAAAAGGGCGGTATTTTTATGGACGTTGCCGCCAAGCCTACTTGCTCGGCGTTTGCACTGAGTTTGAGTATCCTGCCTCCCCCTTTCCGCCACTGTTCTTCGCGTACACCCCTACAAAATAGACCGTATTGGGCGTGAGGCCGGTTATGGTGCCGTGGATTTCCTGCTGCGGCGCGGTCGTAACGGGAATGTAATGCTCGGTCTCGCCGCTTGCTGCCACCATATAATATACTCCTGTTTCAGTCCACGAGACATTGTTGGTGACCACGCCCGATACTTCAATACTTGTGGAACTTACGGCGTATGCTCCGCCGACCTTTAAGATCGGAACGGCCTCTACTCTATCACCGGAGCCTGATTTCTTGCAGCCGATAAAGGTGAATAACGCTAATGATAGTACGGAGAGAAAATGGCTGGTAAGCATTGTTTTCATAATATTAAATTGTAAGTGAATAGTGTGAAAGCATTTTATGGTTAGTGCGACCAGCTAAAGCGGTTTCCGTAGAACTGGGTGATGACGCCGGAGGCGTTGGGGTACGGGAATGAGCCGTCATGACCCTTTTCCTTGAACTCGGTGTCAGTGAGCGAGGTTATATCGGTTGAGGAAACAGTGCCGCCGCTATCGGTGGTAACAAGGGTGGTTTCGTCGTTGGTGAACTTCCAGGTGCCGGACACGGTGCTTGTGCCACCCGTATTACTGGCTGATGTGGAGGAATAGGTCAGGTCAGCCTTGTAGGTGGTGCGGATTGTGGTTTGGAACGTGGTGAGCGGAACGGAAACCCACGTGCCGTCCTGCTCTTTGAGCTCAAAGGCGCTTATCTTCCACGCGGCGCTGGTCAGGAGTTCTGTGTTGGTTTTCTTCTTCGGAGTGGGAGTTGTAGTGCTTTTGGAACAGGAATAAACAAGGGTGACAAGGCATACGGCAACGGCGTACAGGAACAGGTGTTGGAGAGGTTTTTTCATAATATACGGTTTTTAAGTGTTTGAAATAACATTAGTAGTCGAATACACGAATATATGAAAAGTTATCATATATGATAACTACATCTGCATAAAATAATTGGAAATTTCCCCACACATGAAAGTGAGGGAAAAAGCGGATGATATGTTCTTGCAGGCTCTGGGGAACCGCATCGCCTCGATACGGAAAGAAAAGCACATCACCCAGGTCGAACTGAGTTATCGGTGTGATATTGAGAAGACGAACATGCGGCGGATAGAGGCAGGCAATACCAACCCGACCGTGCTCATGCTGAAGAAGATCGCACTTGGCTTGGGAATCAGCCTCGCGGAACTGCTGGATTTTACTACTCCCTAAAAAGCGATCCTGATTAAAAAAACGCCAGTATTCTGGCGTTGTTGTAAATTACCCCTGACTGAATAAGTCACCTTGCACTCCATTGCTCATTAACGGTGATTTAACTAGCTCAAACGGTGTATTAAATCTGTTTTGCTTCGCCTCGGGATCTTTCGGGCGCAGCCAAATGTGGCTTTCGTTAGAGTCGCTAAATTCCCTATAGAATGGTAGGTGATAGCCGTCCTGTAACACGGTAAATAATCGGTATCCCTTGAAGAACGAATTTCGCAGAGTATCGATGTGGCAGACCTCCCCAGTGAGAGAATTGAGGAGCATGTTTACCACCGTCATTTTGCAGCAGACCTCGTCAATGTCCGCGCCATAGAACTTGAGGTGTCGATTGATCTTTGCTGCCGCAAGTAGCATTCTGCCTGAACCGCAGGCCGGGTCGTACGCGGCCTTGCCCGCCTCCAATGATCCGACGCCTGTTGTTATTGCCAAAAGGTCGCAAATGGGATACGGCGTGAAGAACTGGCCGTTCTTTCCCTTGGAAATTTCTGATTCGTATAGTGCTCCTATGGGATCACGGAAACCCTCCGATAGCTCGCCGATTTCGGCATACAATTCGAGAAGCTTGTCTTTCTTGGGATGGCTCCGCAGTTGGTTTACCGCCTTTATCCGTCCGTCTTCCGTGTCGTGCCACTTAAAGGATACAAGGAAGAAGTCGAGCATGTCTGAAAATGCGGAGGCGTGGTTCTGCCCGTGGGCAAACTGTTCAAAGAGCGAGGTGAGTTTAGTGTTGCTATTCATGCGCTGTTTTTGCAGCAGTATCTCATGAAATCTTAAAAGAAACCTAAACTGTATCTAAAGGGACGTTTTTAGTATCTTTGCAATTCATAGCACGCGTTCTTGCGTGCATTGTGATAAGGTTTAGGTTAAAGCCCCCAAGCAGCGAGTGTAAGGGGGCTTTGTTTTACAAAAACGCTTAGTTTATACCTTAGCAAGTCCATACAGAGAGATGCTCAATGTCACGTATTCATATCATATCTCGAAGTTCATTAGTTCGGAGAATGTCATGCCCAGCGCCTTCGACAGCGCAATAAGATCCACTGCGGGCACGTCAAAGTTACCATCTTCCAGTCGTTTAATATATTTAATAGGTTTGCCAATGGCCTCTCCAAGCTGCAATTGCGTTAGCGCCTTTTCTTTTCTAACTTCTTCGATGCGCAATCCAAGTTTGTGCAATAATATTTTGTTGGGAATCATCGGGCGAAGCTATTGTTTTGGGATAAAAAAGCAGGCATTGGTATACATATTTACACCAAAAACATGGCGTAACCATAAATGCGTATTTCCCGTACAAAGAATTGGTGCTAGCACTTATAATAATTGTGTCTAAAATACAGACCTTAATTGTTTGGAACTATTTTATAAACACCTTTTTTTAAACTGAATTATTTTTTTATTTTTGCAAATTTTTTTACTATCATGTGTTGGTTTTATAAAAACTAAATTATAATATTGCATAACAATGTAAATTATTAATAAACAATTTTATAACACCGACCTTTCACGAATTAAACAAAATCAAAATGGCAAGTTCAATAACAGAAAGAGTTATTACTGAATCAGATTTAGTAATCGACAATAGCACTAACGCGGCTTTAAGTTATTATGACAGAGCTAATGATTTAATAAAACGCACACACGTTGCGATGGGAAGGACTATAAAAATTCAAACTACTACTATAGCCTCAACCATAAACGCAAATGTCATCACAACCAGCCACGCCAGCACGCGCTAAATTAAAAACCGCCTTAGATTGGTCCAACTTTATTTCTTCAGGACCTAAAACTGGTGCGGATTTGTATACTGTTAGGCAACAATGCTATTTAGACATAGAGAAATACAGGAAAAGACCGCTTATTGTTTACGCCAGTAATTTTACCACATCTTTAGCTCAGTTTGTTGGCAACGGAAATTCTATTCTTTTGGACGACGTAGACGGTTTTACTGATGTTCTAATGAATATAGATTCGTCGGTACGTGAAATAGATATTATTATTCATAGCCCCGGAGGTAGTCCAGACGCAACAGAGCGTATAGTTTCGGTTTTGCGAAATAAATTCGATAAAGTTCACTTTTTAATCCCTCATTCAGCATATTCTGCCGCGACTATGTTGGCACTTTCTGGAGATTCAATTACATTGCACCCCAGTGCAACATTAGGCCCAATTGATCCTCAGTTAAATGGTATACCGGCGAGATCAATTATTAGGGGCTTTGAAAATGTAAAAGAAGCTATAAAACGGGAAGGCCCAGAAGCGTTACCTGCGTATATACCATTAATTGAAAAGTACACTTTAGCACAACTGGAACAGTGCAATGACGCAGCTGCATTGTCTAAGGAGTTAGTAAGAACATGGCTTAATGAGTATATGTTTAATGGAACTGGTGAGCCGTCCACTATTGAGCACGCGGTTGAGTATTTTTCTAATTATGATGAGCACAAAATACATTCAAGGCCGTTACTTTTCGAAAAAATAAGTGGCTTTGGATTAGCCATTTCACAAAGCGATTCTGAATTAAGCGACCTCTTATGGGAATCTAATATTACTATTAACGGAAGTTTATCTATGATGCCTTTTTCCAAACTTTATGAGAATACTCATGGAATATCTTTTGGAAGACAGTTTAACATACCTCAACAACAAGGATCGGCGACAACACCCACAACACCACAGGCAGAAATTTAAATCTTATTTGTTTCCGTTTACCAGATCTTGCTGCGACTGCTAACAAGTTGCCAAAAGAAGCACTTTCGTGCTTCACTTTTTGGTCGTTTAGCTTCAATTAACTAATAATTGGTAAATGGTAATTCTCGTTGGCCCAACTTTTTATTCGAAAGTTTTTCAAACTGCTTCCGGTCATTAGGTATATTCTATATTAGCTGATATATCCAGATTGCTATATGACCCAATTAAATGAAACATGATTGCCAGCCGGATTGCTGACCGTTACTGCTTCCGCTGCACGGCTTTGGCGATGCTCTGCAAAATATCACTCTTGCTTGGGCCGTCCTTGTCATACTGCACCTTTACCCGATAGCCTTTCATCACCATGTGGGTTTCCTGCTTCGGCTGGGCATCGAGCACCGTACTCAATCCGTCCGGGGATACGTAATGGACTTTAACCTGTTCCTCTTTCGAAAGTATCTCCTCCAGTAAAGTTTCAACCCTTACTAGCTTCTTGGCATTGTTTGAACACAGCACCACTTTTCCATAGCCAGCCCGCAGGCATTTTTGAATGTTGCGTACTTCATACTCGGCGCTGTTTGATACCGAAATCTCAACGGCAATTGCAGTATCGTCCTTTTCCAGCAGCACGTCCACCATCCCTGCGCCGTCGGGTGTTGGCACCTCAAGCTGCGCCCTGTATCCATGCCCCTCGGCAAGGGCCTTTACAAATGCCTGTAAATAGCGGTGCTCCCGAACCACCGTAGTGGGTGGTTCGGATTCCATTTGTGCCGATTCGGGCACTGGCTGTTCGATTGGGGGAGCCTCCTTTGGCTCTTGCCTCGGCTCCGGCTGCACAATTGGCGCGCTCTCCTGTTCAGCTATAACGGGAGCGCTATACAGTGACCGGGAATGCGCCACGATTGCCTCGCGGTGGGAATGACCAAGCGAAGTTTGGTCTGCTTGAATATCCAAATTAAAATCGCTGCTAGCGGCATTGACCCGCGTGATAGCCTCGCCCACCGCAAGGTTTTGCAGGTCGGCTGCGGTGAAGCGGGCGAAGCCCTCTCCCAGCCGCTTCGCGTCGGTGTCACCGAGCCTGAAGCAGATGCGCGTGCCCGCGTTTGAAAGCACGCTGCCCGCTATTTCGGTGTCCTGCGTTGACACCTGCTGCATGTCCTGGTGCGACAGTACTAGCCCCAGCCCGTATTTTCGCGTTCCCGAAAGGATTTCCGCCATCGAGGGCGTGGCGAAGTGATGGAATTCGTCGATGTAGCAGAAAAACGGCACGCGTGCCTCCCGTTCCTGCGCCTGCCGTGCCATCGCAATCTGCTGCAGCTTCGAGACGATGAACGCGCCCAATAGATAGCTGTTTTCCGCGCCCAGGAGTCCCTGCGAAAGCTTCACGAGCACTATTTTTCCCGTATCCATTAGGTGCGCAAAGTCAACGCAGGTTGTTTGGCATACCATATTGCGGATGATTCTCGGGCGCAGGAATGCGTCAAGGCGGGTAAGTATCGAGCCGATGGACGTGCCCTTGAGCAGGGGAAACTCACGAGTCCAATAGTATGCAATGTCGGGATCGGTGACTGTCGAGAGAATACTGGTGCG
Organism: Mucilaginibacter phenanthrenivorans; assembly: GCF_024721155.1. Lineage (GTDB taxonomy): Bacteria > Bacteroidota > Bacteroidia > Sphingobacteriales > Sphingobacteriaceae > Mucilaginibacter > Mucilaginibacter phenanthrenivorans. The sequence goes on from NZ_JAHVAP010000006.1 coordinate 266,235, forward strand.
ATAGGACTGTTCAATCAGGAAGCGCCGCAGGTCTCCCAAATGAAATTGCCTGCTGTTGTACACGAATGCCAGTATGGCGTTTGCAAGCACGCTGTTCATCTGGTCTCCCCATGAGGTACTGAAGCGCCGAAAGAGCGCCGCCAAGTCGGACGCCAGCAGTTCCTTTTCAAGGTCAGAATGCGCGGTGAGGATGTTAAGCGCGACCGGAAACTGTGAATCACTCGGATCAATCAGCACCACGTCCTTGATGCGGTGCGCCGGAATGCTGTGCAGGATATCCTCGATCAGGTCGCCATGCGGATCCAGGCACATCAGGCCAGTATCCCCATAAATGTCCTGCACGATGAGGTTTTTGAGTAGGGTTGATTTCCCGGTGCCGGTTGCTCCTATCATATGGACATGGCGCAACCGTTGGTCGGTTGAAATCGATACCGCGTGCTCACTGCCCTGGTGGGCATTCGTTCCCAGGATGTACGGGTGCCCCGTGAGCGTGGCAGGCGCGGGTGCGGTTGCACGCCTTTCAGGATGCAGTTTTTCAGACCGCACCACTGGAATATGCGCAATGGCTGCAAGTTCGGCAACGTTCAGCAGCATGCCGACCCGATGACTCTGACGAAACAAGATGTCTTGCATACGGTCGTCAAGTGTATACGTCTCATCCTGAAGAATGCCCAGGCTGTTAAAAGGCGAATGGCTGGCGTAAGACACTGCAAGCGCCCCGTCTTTCAACACGTTAAACGCTTCGTCAATGGTGCGGCCCAGGCCAAGTGCCCGCACCGACACTGCGCACAGCGGCTTTGCCGCTTTCGCGGTTGCAAGCCCGGGCATTTCGGGGGCGTCGAGAAAAAAAGACCCCTTTCCCGTTGCGCCGGTGACGGACGCGACCATGTGTGCGCCCCAGGGCGAACGCGCGCCAGTGAACAATACCTGCACGGCAATAGCTTCATCTCCCGTCAGCCGGTCGATGAGCGCAATGAGCGGCGTGTAGCAGTCCGGTTCGGGCAAGGACATTGCAATGGGTCGCATGAATTCCTCGTCAAGCCCAAAATCCGTCACGGCAAACGCGCCCGCAACGCGCAGCGCGTACTGCACCATGTCAACCGGGGCGTTTTGTACAGAGAGTTCCGGAAAGAACGCGGAAAGCTGGGTGCGGCAGTATTCCTCGTCCGACTCCCGCACCGTCAACTGTATTGCCATCTCGTCTGCGGTGCCGATCAGTTCGAAGCTTATCGGACGTCCCCGGCAGGAAAGCATCACAAGCAGTTGCTCCATGCGGGCGGCATGCTGCTTGAACGTTACGGGTATCGAAAGGGACAGGATGGAGAGCTCGTCTGAACCCTGGTATGGACGCGCAATGCGTTGCGGCACTTTTGGAGGCTGCGCCACGTCCGGTGGCGGCATCACCAGGCTTGCCAGCCTCTGCCACCAAGGCTCCCGCTTACCATCATCGATGATGGCAAGCGGCCGGATATAGTGGCCGCGAAACGGCCGAAACGGCGGCTCAAGCTCGCAGGGAAAATCCGCAATCGCCCAGCCACGGCCCTGTCGCTCCCAGTCGTAGAACTGGGTGGTGAGGATGTCTGACGGGACCTGCATTACGCCGTTGCTGCACTATCCAGTTCCCGCAGCCCCTGCTCGCTCTCAATCTGCCGGATCCTGGTCTTTATGAGCGACACGATGCTGCTTGAAAATATCTCGGCAGAATCTATTTGGTAGAAGCTCTGGCGGTCGCCGCCGGTGATCCAGGCGACGAACCTCTCCCATTCGGACTTCTCCTCTTTCAGCCACCAACTGATGAAGAAATTTCTGCCAAAGGGCGCAGCGCAGACGTAGTACCGGTACCGGTGGTACCGGATTTCAAGGTAGTCGCGTTTGGTTGAAAACCAGCCCCGGTCGGAAAAGTACGTGAGACCGTGGTCGACTTGGGGAAACTCGGCTTTTTGGATGGCGTCTTGAAGTTCGCGGTAGAAGTCCTGGGCGGAAAGCTGCACGTCTCGGAAATGGTGGAAACTGTGCACGAATACGGCGGGTTTACTCATGGCGATAATTGGTTAAGGTGTTTTTTACCATAAATGTCGGAAGCGTCAGGGTAAGTTTCAAGGGTGTTTTAACCCATTGTGCACCGTTTTTTCACCCCCGCCAAACACGCAATCCAATCTATCATTTCCAAAAAAACAAAAAGAGAAAAAAGAAATCTTTACACCCGGCGCGGGAACGCACCGCAAGAAGCAACGGATTAAATGGCTGCGTGGGTTTTGGCCAAGCGGGTTTATGCCGGAATTTCTTGTGGGGCGTTTAGGGCGGGCTGTGTGAGCCGGGTATCTTTGATGAATTTATCTTCTTGTTCAAAAAACACTCACAAATTAAAACACAAATGAATAAACAAATAAAATATAATTTATTATTAATTAATAATAGAATTAACACATATACATATAGATGTATATACACTTTATTGTACACTTTCAAAAGCGAATAAAGTTTGCAATGGGTTTAATATTTGAATAAAGTATGTGTATTAATCAAATACGAAAATAATATTTGGAAATACAAGTAATTATTTTAAACTTTGTTGGATGAAGTTAAAATTCTTAGAAATAGACACTAATAAGAGCAAACCGAAGGCAACGATCCATGTTACAGGGAAGTTGGGATTTAATATGGAGGCTATTGAGTTTATGAAGTTAGAGAACAAGAGTTCGTATCTATTAGCAACTGATGAAGAAAAGAGTGACGTGTTCTACCTACTAGAGACGGACAATGATAAGAAAGCGGCAAAAGTTGCAAAGGCAGGAAACTACTACTACTTAAATGTAGCAGATGCGTTTGAAGTAATGAAATATGACTATAAGACCTTTACAATAATGTTCGACATAACAAAGGATGAATATGAGGGTAAAGACTTATATGTATTTACAAAGAAACGCGAGATAAAGCGTAAGGAGAAAAGTGATGATATTTTATAAAGGAGGAGGAGTATAAATAAGAATAGACTGTTACTACCAATAACAGCCTATTCAATAAATTACTTAGTGAGAGTAATTTTCCTGCCGGCTATACAACCAAAGCAGTTTTTGATTTCTTAGAATTACACAAAGTTATTAAAGTTACTTTAATTCGCAAATTGAATTAAGATTGCATTAACGACCTATACTCACCCGAGGAATTGCCATTCATTCCGGACATCACCAAGATGGCTAACAATCAAAATTTCATAGAAAATGGGATACAAGATAACGCATGTACGGCTATCATCGGGTGGCTATGCAGAAGAACATATTACCGATGTGAAAGGGGTCGGCGACAGTGGAGGTTCATTCACAGAAACCGTGGCTCAGGTAGTCTCATATTTAAAAATGGACATGAAGTATTACGTGTCTATTCGGGGCTATACCATTACTGTAATCCATCAGAAAAGCAGTTCTGGGAAAGAGTACATACGGACGAAACCGGACAGTACCACTACTGACAACCTACTAAGCCTGGACAGATTCTAGGCCAATTCCCCTTGACAACGTTTATTGTCAAGGGGGTTTTTGATATTTAACACATTAATAATTACAAAAATAATTTTACGTTATGGCAAATGAAGTATATAAACCAGGAGATGAAGTACCGTTATCAGGTATTTACAAAGTAATTCATGACACTGTTCACAAAGAAGAACACGAGGTAACGGCCGTTATCGGTGAGCACTTTCCCCCGTGCAATCATTGTGGAGCACATCCACGTTTTACATTAGTACGAGCAGCTCATCACATTTCTACTCACAAAAATTTTAAGAAATAGTCTTTTGATGAGAACATCTGATTCAAGAGTATGCTAATTAGTTACTTGAATTGGCTTATTCACACATCTTGTACAAAACGCCAAGCCGATCACTTGGCGTTTTGCAGTTTAACGCTATTGCCGCTCTTGACATCCAAAGTCTGTACAATAAGAATTGTACTTTTGTTCCCATGGGCGTTGGATTATCAAGAATAGAAAAGAACCTTGTAATAGTAGAGGCGACGAAATCCATTTTAGGATCGTATTACAAGTTATTTCGGCCAACTGACGATGCCATGTCATTGTTTCGCTACGAGGGGGAAAATGTGCGCACTGACAATTCATCCGGCTTTAAAGGGTATACCGAACAAATCCTAACCGACTTCACGGCAAACGTTCCACGACTATCCAAGAAAAAACGCACCGTTGTCCTCCAATGCTTCGAGAACTTGATGCAGACGATGTATGAGTTGTACATCCCGCAGCACGGCGATGGCACCGCCACCGATACCAATTGGGGTGATCGTGCCGCTGTCTATCACGCTTTAGATGACGACACCATAGACATCGACACGTTCCGCCGGGAGTTCCTTGATACCTTTTTGTGGAAGTTACTGTAAAAACCAGCATAAAAAATCATAAACTATTGTATATAAGGTAAATAAGTGCGTATATTTAGCAAACCGCACTTATCATGAAAAGAATTCTCATAGGAATGCTGCTGTTACTCGGGACTGCACACGCCCAAGACACTGTTAGCATTCATCACACCCGCTTTACCACTACCTTTGACAAGAACCTCCATTATCCCGTATTAGTGCATTGGATCGTGACCTCAAATGACGTGTGCAAACCGCATACCCCGCGCCGGGTGGAACGTTCTGATTCTTATTTTAGGTCGGACCCGCTCCTGGCCGACTATACCAGGCTGCGCAACATTTACGAAAATAATGCCGGAGGCTACCAGCGGGGTCACAACATGGACGCTGCCGACAACAGCTGCAATTTGCAGCAAATGAAGGAGTGCCACTACTTCTCCAACATCACGCCCCAGACCTTGGAATTGAATGAACACACCTGGGGCGATCTCGAAGACCACACTCGGCACATGGTCGAGCTCTACGGAACGGTGGAAGTGTGGTGCGGAAGCTTCGGGCACAAGGATACGATGGGCCCGGTTGCCGTGCCTGATTCGTGCTGGAAGATCATCAGATACAATCACACCATTGAAGCGTACATGTTCCCCAATACTCACGATGTCGATCACAATCACTATGACTTCTACCAGGCGCGGGTGTCCGACATCAGGACGGCCACACACTTGAAGTTAAACGGAATATGACATCGGGTGGATTAAATTCATCAAGCGAAAGGTTCAGCGAGCCGCCGAAGACAACGCGGAGTGTTGTCGCGAGCGGAGCAGCAAGTCCAGACAGAGGGAGCAGCGCGACTGACTGGAATGTCTGGACACGAACTACCGATAGCAGTGTGGCATGTAAGGCGGTGGATAGCGCTCGGGCATATGGCACGCGCTTTAGGTAGTGAAGCTTGTTGCGACAGAGCAGGCGAGCCATGCAAGAAAAGCGATTGTCTTTTGCAGTGCAGAAGCGAACGCGAGGCGCTGCAAAAGACAAGGGAAGCTTTTATGATGAGCGACCTTGCTTCGACAAAAGGAATGACAGGTTCAGCCCGCGGAGCGGATTAGAGCTGATCTGTATTTATATGTGCTTGGAAAGCTTATATAAATACAGATGAAAACCTGGCGATACTTTTTGTGAAGCTTGGGAGAGAAGAATGCCTTATTTCCTGCCCTTAGATTCACAATAAAAGTATAGTTTAACCGAGAACCCCAAAAAGATAAAACCCTAAAAACAAAGAGACTTTAACAAGCTATGAATGATTTATACGAAAAGTTTTTTATGATTTTTTGAGATGGAACTTTAGTATTTGACAAATTATACCACTAGTGTATAATGGTAAAAATTTACAAATATGTGTGAGTTGTGATGATTGGGGGGTATTTTTAAAATAATCTAGGATAATCCGTAATCGTCACAATTCAGACGTATTATGGAAAAACTAGCGAAAAAAATGCTCCTTAGCCTAACGTATACAGCATTTATTGTTAATGCAACGGCAATCATCCAAAATGTATATCTTTTATTGCAAAATAAGTCTTTTACATGTAGATTTATGTTGTGGCTGATAATCAGTACTATTTACTGTCTATACAACATTGGAAGAACAATCAAATACTACAGCAAAATCCAAAAAAACTTCTAAAAGAAGTTTTTTTACTAATGCTCGTTTAAAGCTACTTGGACAAATCGGCACTGGTTTATTTATAACTATTGTTGGCGGTCTGGCTTTGGATAAACTTTCCTGTAAAAAAACACCTGATCAGAATATACAATCGAGTACTTCTAAAATTTCAAAAGTAAAAGACGATCACTCTAACAATGTCCAAAATATCTACAATGGAACTGTTAATATAAATAATAGAGATACTGACGCTAAAAGGAGATTAAATGTCCCAGTAATTTCACAGATACCTTTGAGAGTTATAACAAATTATTCAGAATTAAATTCAGTGATTTCGAAAAATCTGAATGCGATCCTAAAGAACAACACGAAAGATACGGTAAAGTTGATGTTTACCTATCCGCCAGGTGCTTCTAACGAGTCCAATGGATCAGCAGAATATTTACCTGGTAAATTAACGGTGTATAGTAGTTGCGGCCAAATAATTATAGAAAAATGCCATTTGCCGTGGGTTCCTGAATTGCGTGAAGACGTGGTAAAAGCTCAAGTAAGAAGAAATATAGACTCCCTTGTCATTGGCGAGATCGGATATATATGTAAAAAACTGAAAGAATGCCTAAATCAATACTCTTCATATCGCTAAATATATTTTTTGCAACGTATTTAATCAGTACGACTTTCGGTCAAGGTAAAAATGACGATTCAAAGAACATTAAGATTGCATCTGGAAAAAATATTCTTTTTGATATTGATAATGAAAATTATGAATATCTCGCTTCAGCTATAGAGCGTGATTTATTAGGTCTTAATGTTGCGGGCAACCCAAATGCCAAAATGTTCCATACTGTAGTGGGCTTAAATTTTTTATTAGCCGGATATAGTGAAAGTGAACGAATTGTGGTAAAAGGCGAACTGTTCGATAAAAATGACCATTCTGACGAAAAGATACAACCATCAAAACAGTCTCTAGCTATCTACAATTCGGTACTTGAGCAGATAAAGAATGTTCAATATTTTTTGCTAGTAAAAATCAATTCGCTAAACAACGGCAGTTTAGGGATTGAGTTTACGCTTTATCAAATGTTTGATAGTGGTGTCTTTGATTTCAAAAAACTCAATCCACTCAAGCATAGAGCAATCTCGTTTTCCATCGATCCCAAGAACGATGACTATCAGTCAATCATTCGGATGAATTTACATCAGGTGATTTTTGAGGCGAATACCCCACCCAAGCCCTATATTTTATACCATAATAAACCTATTAAAGATTCAATTTATGTTCCAATTGGAAACATAGAACTTGCGGGTGCTGCAGATGCCCCAGATACCTCTCCTGGTAGTTTAAAGTTACAATGGCATTTACTTTGCGAAGAGTGTCCCAATAATGACGTTACTGCATTTGCACAAACGGTTAATTTTAATGTAGAAGAATTGCACAGGTATCACGTTAAGTTGACTGTAACTGATGGTCAGGATACTGCAGATACAACTTGTTTAATAATTGCATCAGAAAGGCCACAATTGGATTTATTTTTACAACTTGGTAACGATTTCTCCAAGTCGAGGATTCGACTTTATACATATCAAAAAAAGTTCGTTCCAAATGACGACTCTCATTTTTTTAATATTTTTTTACCTATATCAAGACATACAACAATCGATGTCGATAAAAATTGGGTTAATCTGGTTAACAATATCCAGGTTGTTAGTTCACTATCACATTTAAATTTTTCAGTAACGCATTATGACACAACCAATATGCGGTATAGTATTGGGGAGATACAGATTCCGATTATTGGTCGTTTTGATTTTTTTCAGCAGCAGATACCGTCTACGGTGTTCATTTTTCGAAATGACTCAACCCATACTTACGTGGGGCCACACCCTGAATTTTATAATAAATTCAGTCTTTTCGGCAAACTAGATGCCTTGGACAATATACCTATCCCGTCAACAACGCACTTTGTTTTAAAGACGTACGACAACAATAATAGTGCAGATTATAATTTTGATTTGCAATTCCGGAGAAAAAATAGAATAAGTCCATTTTTGAACTACTCAGGGATAAATTTTAACGGCGACAAAGGCACTTCCATTAATTTAATAGGAATCGGAGTCGATTATCTAATCGTTAAAGGCATCTCTGTAGAAGGTTCCTTTGGAAGTGCAACCACTAAATCGTTTAGCTCCCCAGTAAAACCTTACTATAAGTTGGACGCGAACGTAAACATGCTCAATTTCGAAAATGCTCTGCAGTTTTCTTTTGATTTTTCAAATTTATGTAGAGAAACGTATCATTTTCCAGCCCCTAATTCCAACGAGCCAATTACACCGGGAGGTTACCACCTACGTTTTGGGTTCGGCGGACTGCTAAGAATTTTTCCGTCTGATGCAAAATATTTTCCATTTTCATTCGATGTATTTTACAGTGTTTATCCTAATGGCTACGAGCTATCTAATTTTTCTGAATATGGATTGAGGACGAGCTTCTACTTTGCAAAATAACATCCACACATTGCTAAACCAAAAACGAGAATACTCAGAAAATACAATTCCTGATAAAGTAAGCGCGGGATTGGGTATTTATTTCAGTTTACAGTTAACGGGATAGCTGAGAGTTCAGTTAACTTAAATTTATTGAGGCATTCCGTTGCCAGCTTCATAAAAAGATGTCTATATTTGTTTGACTAAAAAACTAACTGATGCAACATTGCAGGAAATAAGGCCGTATATGGTACTATTTTTGCTAATCAACTGTTATTTATAATTCATTATATTTTTCTTTAAATCTATATATCATGGAAGTAATTAAGCTCATAGGCCAGGCGTTAGGAAATGTCTTAGGCTCGTACTTCAATTCGGATATGGATGTAATGAGCCCCGAAGCAAAAAAGATATTCTCTAACGAGGAAGACAAAAAGAAATACGTAGAGGCGGTGGAAAGACTGAAGTACACTCGCGACAAGGAGGAGACTATTACGCTTTCGACCAATGAAAAGATCACGTTAGTATCGTAATAACTTGGAAACACAGTTTACGATAAGTAGCATCATATTTATTGTGTGGCTTATCGTTCCCGGGGTTATCTTCAAACGGTTTTATTATCAGGGCCAGTTCACAAAGCAATTTGGAGCTGGCCTTTTTGCTGACCGGCTTATCACGAGTATATTTTGGGGTGTCTTCGTGCAGATAATCACCTTTCTGATCTACAGCCACCTATTCGGTTTTACAATCCTAAGCATAAAAAAGTACGTTGACGGTGCCTATACCGACCTGAAAAAGGATTTGATGCCCAGCGTTCTGTATGAATACCTGATTTATATTCTAGGCTATCTGGTCTCGTTTATAGTCATGGCTGCGTTTTCGGGAATGGTCCTACACAAAATCGTTCGGCTTTTCAAAATAGACGTGCATTTCAACGTGCTGAGGTTTTCCAATCAATGGGACTATTATTTCCGGGGGGACATTCTGGCGACGAGGGATTTCAAGGGTTCGAAGAAGGGAAAGGTGCTGTCCACCATGGTGGACATGCTCATTGACGACGCCACTGAAAAGAACAAGCTCGTTTCGGGCTTTCTGACCCAGTACAATATTTCCCCCAAGACCGGAGAACTTGAGACCATACACTTGACTGGCGCACAGAAATATTCCGAAACGGAGAAAAGGTTCAAAGACATACCGGGAGACTGCTTCATCATTCCCTTTAGCAGGATAATCAACCTCAACCTGCGGTACAACATCCAAGTGGTAGACAACGACAAAAAGAAAAAGGCCATTTTCAGCCTTATTTCAGCAATCGGGCTATTGGGGCTGTTATTCCTGATTATATTTCCCTGGTACCTGAAAATAAGCCTGGGTTATAAACTGCTTGGCATCCTATTTTCGCTAATTAGCGGCTTACTGCTAATCGCCATTTGCGCCAACCCCTTTCAGGCGAATGCCCAATCAAAGCTAAACGAGAAGTCATTTTGGTCAAGTTTTATAACAATGCTGGTCTTCGGGATAATCGCGCTTTTCTTCCTGAACCTGCTGCCGTCTATTGATCAAATAAGGCATATTTTTAAGTAATCATGGAAGAAGAATGGCCGAAAAACGTAACGTGGTGGAATAAGATCGAACCGAAAACGGCAGAACTCGCCCTCCATCAGACTGAAACGGAGCTTGCCGAGACGGTAAAAACCGCCCAGAGCATCCAGGACCGGGCGGATAAGCTCCTGTCCTTGCTTACCCCTGCCATTTTTGCGTTGTTGACATACCTGGTTACATTAGTCGATAAGCCCAAAGGCTCGCTCTATCTGACTGCCGCCATTTTATTCCTGTTTCTAGTAGCAGCATTGGTATTCGTATTTTTAAACATAAGGCCTTACACGATCAGAATCCCAGGAAATCTTGCGGAAACTTATATCAACGACAACTTTATAAGCAATGAAACTAAGGGCGATGATCAGTATTTGCCCATATTGCTACAAGTATGCAGTGACTATAAATATCGAATAGGTCAAAACAATCTTTCCAACAAAACAAGGTCCGGCAGAAACCTTAAGGCCATCAAGATTACCATGTGGGGACTATTCTTATCTCCGATCCTAGCTATTACCTTACACCTTTTATGTGTGAATTGTTTTTAACCTGAACCTTGTCGGTAATCTGCTGGGTTTTAACAGCTGATGGCGGCAACTCTTTTTGTTTTTCCGCCACTATTTTGGCAGGTTCTTTATCTGGCATAATGAAATTATATTAACAAATATAAGATTAAAACAATAACGGCAACTTTAATACAATAGACATTTAGAGCTGCCCCAGGGTGAAAACAATAGTATGTAAACAAGGAAAAGGAATTTAATTGCAGCAAAAACAAAAGCGATTAAAATAATGCTTTTGACCGCTTTAACCCTTTCAGCCTCGTCTCTATTGTTATTTACACTTGTTGCGGAGCCCGCCTCGTCATATATTGTATTTGCCATCGCTGTTTATAGATATGTTTAAGGTTTAGAGCAATGATTGCTAATCATTTGGTAGAGTTCTTTGAGTCTCGTCTGACAGGTTAGAAATCTACGCAATCAAAAATAAGAATAATACAAACAAAACCCCATAAGATTTGATCTCGTAATCGATATAGAGCCACAATTCAGACTTTCATATATTGAGCCTTATTTTAAAGCATAGGCTTGTTTTACAATAGCACTAAATGGCTTGCATCCCGCTCCGTCGATCAGCAGCTTCAAGTAAATGCTAAACCTCGGCAGATTGATGAAGTCGTCAACTGTGAATGTCGGATAAAACTCCTCGGCCATAAGCTTTGCGTCTTGCGTTCCTAGGCGAAAGCAAATAATGCTTCCCACGTTTCCAAATATCCCGCTTCGAACCTCTTCCGGCAACTGTTCCAGGTATTGGTGCGTGAGGAAAAGGCCGACATTATACTTGCGAACCTCGCTCATCATGGTGGCAAAGGAGGTTGTGATAAAGGAATGGCATTCGTCAATAAAAACCATAAAGGGCTTTCGTTCTTCCTCTGTAATGATGGCTCTCCTCATGCCTGCGGTTTGGATGCAGCTTGTCAAAAGGCTTCCTAAGATTTGTGACACATCCTCGCCAATACTGCCTTTCGATAGGTTGCAGACCAGAATCTTACCTTTGCCCATGATCTCTTCTAGGGAAATGCTCTCCTGCTGGCCGACAACATCCTTTAGGATCCTGTTGGCGGTGAATATGCCTGCCTTGTTGAGAATCGGCATAATGGCCTCGGTTCTGAAGCTGTTGGTGTATTTGTCGTACTCGTTGTGCCAAAAGGACAGGATGACTGCGTTGTCGGTGTATAGTAACACCATGTTCCTAAACGCCTGGTCCAGCAGCAGCGGCTGGATGTCCAGGAGCGTCGCGGTGGGGTAGTCTAAAAGAGTCAATATAGAAAAGCGTAAAATATATTCTAGGCGCGGCCCCCAGGAATCGCCCCATATCTTCTTGAATGAAAGCACGATCTCGGACGCTACCAAGTGCCTCGATTCTTCCGGCACGTTTAACAGCGGGTTAAAGCCGGTGCGGTGGGCGTCACTAGTAGGATCGAAGTATATGACGTCTTTTTTCCGGTGTTCGGGAATGGCGTCCAATAGCTTCAGGCTGGCGTCTCCGTGCGGTTCAACCAGGCACACTCCATAACCCTTATAAATGTCATCAATTGCCATATTTAACAGCAGGGTCGTTTTTCCCACACCTGTCTTTCCAATAGCGTATATATGCGAAAATCGGTCTTGGAGTTTGACGCCAAAGAGCCGGTTGGTGTTTCTCCAGTTTGTATAGCCGATGGGGGTGAATGGTTTTGAGTGGTCATAGGGTTGCATGTACCACTCTATCGTATGAAATTATTAAAGAAATAATAATTAGAGTAAAAGGATGGGTGAGCCCGGCCTTGTGCGGTACTTATGCCATGCCAGTAAATTCCTCATACTAGTTCTATACAAGTAATATGAGTAATGATATGATGGAATCGCTAGGCAAAAGAATCAGTAACGTATCCAAAGCGGAGCCACGCAGTCTTTTGCCTAGCAGCACTGACGTTACGCGTGGCTCCGCTTTGGGTTTTGGAAACCAAGAACCGCCAATAGACATCTTACTGGACACACTGGCGGCATTAATCGTTGAGGCGTATTTTCATGACAAAAGAGGCGGAGACAAAAGTTAAAAAGGCAGTCATCTACTGCCGAGTGTCGACAAAAGAACAGGTTGACGAGGGAAATAGCCTTGTATCGCAAGAGCGTATTTGCCGCGAATATGCCACTAAAGATGGTTATGAAGTAGTTGAGGTCTTCATTGAAAAAGGCGAAAGCGCAAAAACTCAAAACAGAAAGGAATTGCAGCGGCTGCTGGCATTTTGCACGACGAAAAAGGGGAATGTCGACGCCGTAATTGCCTATAAAGTTGACCGCATTTCTAGAAACCTAGCCGACTACAGCTACATTCGGGTAAAACTGAAAAGGTTCAACGTAGAAATAAAATCAGCCACGGAATTCTTTGAGGACACGCCGGCTGGCCGGTTTATGGAAAACATCATCGCCAATGTTGGTCAATTCGACAACGATGTCAGAACGGAACGAAGCGTCGGCGGAATGAAAGAGGCGGCGCAAGAGGGACGGTATGTGTGGATGGCTCCTGTTGGCTACAGCAACGCGAAAGTAAACAGCAAGTCGACTATAGTGCAAAACGACCTGGCGCCGTTAGTCAGAAAAGCCTTTGAAATGATTGTCGATAGAACCAATTCCTCTGAAGAAATCAGGCAGATTCTGATAAAGGAGGGCCTGGTGGGAAGAAAGGGCAATCCCATCGCTAGGTCTAAGTTTTTTAATATAATTCGCAACCCACTGTATAAAGGTTTAATAAGAAAATTTGGAATTACTTCTAAGGGCACGTTTGACCCGATAGTTTCCGAAGAACTGTTCGACGAGGTTCAAAATATCTTAAAAGGCAAGACAAAAAAGGTCAAATACTATCAGCATGAAAACCCTGATTTCCCCTTGCGCCGGTTCGTTGTGAACGAAGACGGCAAGCAGCTAACCGGCTACTGGTCAAAGGGAAAGCGGCTGAAGTATCCCTATTATTCATTCCAAAGTCCGGGATCAACGGTCCGCAAGGAAGTACTCGAGCAAAAGTTTATGATTTTTTTGGGACGGTATACTTTCGATTTTCAGCACTTAAATATCATCAAGCATTATTTAGAAATGCATTTTGAAAAAAATATTAAAAATCAGCATAGTGAACGCCATACAATTGAAAACCGCATTGAGGAAATAAACCACCAAATAGACAAACTAATCGACTTGCAGGCAAATGGGGGGATAAGTTTGGACATGCTCACTCATAGAACTCAAAAGTTTCAAACTGAAATTGAGTACTTAAAGGACCTGTTAAAAAATCGCAAGGAAGTAATGTTTAACATTTCAGAATTGCTGGCATTCGCTGCCGAAGTGCTGCCTGAGCCGCAAAAGCTATGGTTAAAAAGCCCTTTTAAAATAAGGAAAAAATTGCAGGTGTTCGACTTTCCTGATGGATTAGTCTTTGATGGATTAAATTTTCGAACACCTAAAATATGTAGGATTTTTAAGCTAAAAGATGATTTTGAGCCTACTTTGTCCCAGTTAGTGCCCTCTAGGTATCTAGGAAAAAACACCGTCTCGACCCACCCTTTTCAACAAAAGAATGAATTGGCAGGCTCAAAGGAATACTGGGACGGAATAGTTTCCGAGCTTTTGGAGCTTCAGCAGATCCTCGCGCCCGAACCTATAACGCAAGACGATGAAGCTGACCTGTTCTTTCGATAAAACTGCCACTGGCCATTTGCACTATACCTGGTACCATGGCGGCATGATGAATACCACAAAATACCCAAACAACCTCCGCCACTACCGGCTCAAACGAAAGTTCACCCAGCAGGAAGTATTGCGGCATCTGGGACATGCCAGTGCCAGTCGGCTTTCCGCCTGGGAAAACGGGGAAGCGGTGCCTGCAACGCAGCACTTGGTCACCTTAAGACATGCCAGTGCCAGTCGGCTTTCCGCCTGGGAAAACGGGGAAGCGGTGCCTGCAACGCAGCACTTGGTCACCTTATCCCTCCTGGATGGGGTACCGGTCGACAAGTTGGTGGGAGGATTTGCCAAACAGCAGCGACAGAAAGCCGCTATCAAAGAATCCGTTTCTGCCGGTGAAAGCTCGCCCAAGCTCGAAAGCCAGTTCTTGCATTATTTCGGAAATAATCACGACGACATGGCAATGGAAGAACTGCTGGACATCTATGCGGAGTTCATCGTGGCGGCTTATTTTAGGGAAAAAAGTCCAAAGGATTAACAAGAATCATGGGAGTATTGTTGGATACACTAATATGATATATAGTGCTAAGAGATTATTCTTTATATTCACAAATCCGAATACACTGGTTTTCGTATCTACAAAAAACCCCTGAGGGGATCAGCCTCAAGGGTTAACATTCACAAAGCCGTGCCCGGCTTCACTTACTGTTTGTAGCAATGATACTGCCGCACCATTGTTTTCCGTAAAAGGTCTTTCTATAAAGGCCTTTTATTTTTTCTCATATGTAATAAATACGCAATTTAAAGGTTCAAAAAATGCATATAAGGAATATATATCAACATTTTTATGGTTGTCAACAAAAAATCCCTCATTTAGAGGGTTTTTTTGTATTGCATTATCAGAAAACCAGGAAGCTGACTTCCTGCAAACAGGAAGTTCACAATAACCCTTTCACCCTTATGGTATAAGGGAAAGTGAGGTAAAAGAGGGGGTTGTCCCACCTTTTTACTATAGTGCCCCCTAGGTACCTAGGAAAAAACACCCTCTCGACCCACCCTTTTCAACAAAAGAATGAATTGGCAGGCTCAAAGGAATACTGGGACACCATAGTTTCCGAGCTTTTGGAGCTTCAGCAGATCCTCACACCCGAAGAACCTATAACGCAAGACGATGAAGCTGACCTGTTCTTTCGATAAAACTGCCACTGGCCATTTGCATTATACCTGGTACCATGGCGGCATGACGAATACCACAAAATACCCAAACAACCTCCGCCACTACCGGCTCAAACGAAAGTTCACTCAGCAGGAAGTGCTCGGGCATCTGGGACATGCCAGTGCCAGTCGGCTTTCCGCCTGGGAAAACGGGGAAGCGGTGCCTGCAACGCAGCACTTGGTCACCTTAAGACATGCCAGTGCCAGTCGGCTTTCCGCCTGGGAAAACGGGGAAGCGGTGCCTGCAACGCAGCACTTGGTCACCTTATCCCTCCTGTATGGGGTACCAGTCGACAAGGTGGTTGGAGGGTTTGCTAAGCAGAAGAAAGCGGCTGTCACGCAAAAGGCTGCTTTTAATGAAAGTCTACTTACACCCGCAAATCAATTCTTGAATTATTCCGGAAAAAATCATGATGACATGAGAGAAGCGCGGAATACCAGAGTTTTCTTTGGAATTCGCGCGCTTGGTAGACGGAACGCGCGAAATGTCGAACTTTTTGGAGGACTTACAGTTGATCGTGCATTCTAAGAATTCTATCAACCAATACGAGAACACATAAAATACCCACACAATTTTAGAGCATACCGAAAAACAATTGTGAGCGTCCGCACTCGTGCAAAATGAATAGATCTTTAAACAAAAGTAGAGGAGCTCGAAATAAAGAATTCTCGTTGAAAAAATTAGGCAGCAGTTTTTAACTTTTTAACAAGTAATTGATTAAAAAATAGATACAGCATAATCCATTTAAATAAATAGCTAGAAAAAGCAGTAACAGGGGGCGTCTTTCGTATTTAAGTTTATCTAACTTCACCCCTACTGTAAAAAAAATAACCGAAACATATATTAAAGCATTCCCAAACGTTCTTTGGGGATTGTGAGGATGTGGACTGATTGTAAATGGTGTAAAATTGTCTATTTTGTAAACATGCTTGTGTAGACTGTCGTAGCTTCTATAGGTAATCAATGCCCATAAAAGGGGTAATAAAACCATCCATAAAATAACCTGCCAGCCGCCATAACCGTAATCCCACCACAACCAGATGAACTTGTCGAAGACCCACCCTAGTTTCAAAAAACTGAAATGAAGATATCGATAGTTTTGATACTCTTTATCCACCAGTTCATAACTTTCGATTTGATAATGTTTGCTGAAATTCTCCAACAGCCTTTTGTAAATAACTTTGCAAGATGTATAATCAGCCCTCGTTGTAGAATCAAGTTTAAAATTTCTCCAATCGATTTGCAGATTTTCAATCGGAACATTTAGCACGTATAAATTCACTTTTCCTTTAATTTTACGACAATTTCTCAAATCCAACGTAACATTATTGTCGAAAGTTAAATTTACTAGCGACAAACTGGCTCCCAAGTTTCCTGAAATATAACTGTCCTTTTGTATACTGCAATCGCTCATTGACATGGCATCTGTTACTGTGATTTCACTGAACTGTATTTTGCCAACAATTGAGTTTGCTATCGATACTTTTCGAAAAAGGCTATGATCAAATTCAAGTTCATTTAAAAAATGGCTATAATCAACTCGAAGCTTTGCTATTTGGTTATAACTTGCTGTAAAAGTCTTAAATGAAGACTCGGACAAGTTGTAGTCACGAATTATCATTTCATGCATATCGTGCGACTCAACAGTATCTTTCATTAAGTCAAAATTATAGCCCCTGACGTGAAAGAAATTGATACTTTTTAGTCTACTAAGAGTTAGAATAAATCTCGGCATCTCAAAATTATTCATTTGAATTTCTTTTATGAGACTTCCCCCTATTTCGATACTGTGTGGTACAGACGAATAATTATTATCTGTACGAATAATTGCATGCAACGACTTAACTGGATCTAAGGTTAAAGTGCTATCTTTAATACCCAAAAAAACATAATTTGAATCTACACCACGCTTAGCTAATTTTATAGGAGTTACCCGTATGAGACTATCTGAGTATACAGGTTTCGGTTTCATGGAATTTGCTGAAATACAGCATAGTAATAGCGATAAAATAAAAACAAACTTGATTTGGACTCGATTTGTAAACTCGTTCATGCAACGCTTTTTTTATTATGATAAAATAGTTAAGGAAATACGAATAAATCTAAATAAATTTAGATTCCTAAATGCCTTTCGTTGATATGAAAAAGAAGTATCTTTTTGTAATAGTAATACTCGTTAGTTGCCAACCATCCAAACAGGATAGAATCAAGGAATATAAAGGGGGCTGCTTACTGTCAGTTAATGAAAAAATCGACAGAGATTTTGCAAGAATACGTTTTATAACCCCTATGGACAGTCTTAAAGTACTATACGAAGACAATTGTCAGTGTAAAGCCGAACAGTTAGTGGAGCGTTTTAGTAATAGTGAACTTGAAAGAATTTTAAGTCTTCCCGACAACGAAACTAAGCAAATTGTTGACCCAGTGATTAAACCGTGTATGGTCGTTTTTGAAAAAAAGATTACCCAATTCCTAGACAGAGAGAAAGAGCGTCAGGAGAGTCTTATTGACGCCATAAATCAAAAAACTAAGCCAGACTCAACGCCAAAAGCGCCGGTTAGTAAAAAATAGTATAAATGTTATTGAGGATTTTCACTCTGCTCCGTGTTATGTAGCTAAATTTAGAAGACAATTGTGATAATTTATGATACTTGGCTTTTTTGACGAGTCCAAATGCCAGCCTGATAATCCGTATTATCATATCGGTGCAATTTGCTTAGACGAAGCGACCGCATTTGCCATTGAGAAAGAAATCACCACTATTGCCTTAGAAGTTTTTGACGACAGCCAACTATCTTCGGCCACTGAGTTCCACGCAGTAGACATCTACCATGGTAAGAAAGTCTTTAGAGGAATGACTAATCCTGCCGAAAAGGTAGCTATCTTGGCAAAGTTCGTTGAAATCCTACCGAAGAAAGAGGTCGGACTATCGACATTCAGATAAATTGCGACTCGCTCGCTGCGGGGAAAAACGCCGCCGATATTGCCTTTATGTTTCTTTGTGAAAAGGTAAACGACTTTGTTCGAGGACATAAATCCATCGGCATTTTGATAGGCGACCGCGAGAGCGACAAAGTGTCAGAGAGGTTTTCAACTGACCTTTCAAAGTATCGTGACACCGGCACCGAGTTTGGTTTGGGTTTGGACGGACCATAAAAAACTTATTTGAATCCGTTCATTTCACTCATTCCATCTAAGCCGCTTTTTGCAATTGGCGGATATCTATACATTTATATTGCAGTTTAGGAACAGGAATAAAAATTCGGTAACCCTAAGTCATTCATTGTTGCTGAACATTTTAAAGCAAAATGCCGGAAACCTCTGCCCATCAAAGTACAAGGAGTGGCCGAAGTCTAAAATATTTGTCACTCCTACTGCTCCATATTAAAATGCATCAGGAATTCTAGAAATACAATGAACTTATTTCGGCTAAACCTCTGTATATCAAGAAAAACATAAGCGGTACTGAATGACCGTTAGCGTCTTATATTTAATTTTAATGCTTGACAAAGTCTTGATTGTTTGCTATCATTATGTGAACAAATGAATATTTACCCCCAGCAAGACGATGCTTTCGGTCGCTGGATACGGGAAACAGAAATGCCCTCTATTGCTTAATGTTTCAAACAGTAGAGGACATAGGAAACATACCCGACTTCAATGTCGGGTTTTTTTGACGATAATTTGAACCTTAAACTTTAAAACATGAGCACTTTTTTTCGAGAAGGCTATGAGAAACTAAACGATAAAATTTCCGAACTACGGGAGGAGGTAAACGGTCTGAAGTACACACTTCTGACCTCTCATATCGTCAATTCTTGGGAAACAATAGGTGATTTGATGAAAGAAATTCAAGAAGATTTCAAGTCAGTCCGCTACCCGACAAGGCAAGACCGGGACAGTGCCTGGCAAGAGTTTTTTGAATTGAGACAAGAAATTTTTCTCAAAAAAAATCAAAGATTTGAGCACGTGTCAGGGAATCACAAGGATATGCTATTTGATATGCTTGGAGGATTGGAATATTGGCAGTTGAGGGAAGGCTTACGACAAATGTTTTTCACCGAATTAAACGTAATCAAGGCGGAAGTGATTGAAAATGGGAAAAAATTAAATGAGGCGGGAAAGTACTTTTCATCAGTCAAACACGAAATGACGGGAGATGACAAGTCTACAGTTTTTAACAAAATAAAGGAAATAAGGGAAAGTCACGACGAGTTTTGGACTAATTTTAAAGATCGGTCGCAAGAGCTACATGAGGCCAAGGAGGATCGAAGAAAGGACTACGAAGAACGACAAGAGCGAAAGGAAAGGGCAAAAAACAGTTTAATTGAAAATATAGAGAACAACAGGGAAAAGCTTGAAAAGGCCGAACATGCACTAGCAAAACAAGAACTCCATCGAGATGATTTGGAGGAAAAACTCGAAAGCGCCTATTCGGATAGCTTTAGGGAAAGATGTGACGGATGGCTGGATGAGTGCAAGGAGAAAATTAGTGATATAGAAAGTTATATTGATAAATTAAAAAGCTGGATTTATGATGGTGAAGATCGGCTGAGAAATTGGGACTAATAAGAAAATGAGCCTTTATTACATATTATTATTTCAGACTTAAACCATCATCGCTTCTGTCCTTTATTAGTCTAAGCTTTGTCTAAACACAAGGGTTCTCAGCGTTTTGTTTAAGGCTTTTGCAACGAGCGAAAGTCGAACTTTTCGGAGAATTTGAAAGGAATCTCAAATATGAAGTACTGGGCTTTCTTACTAATATTATTACGGTTAGGAGAAGCAAATTACTGATTTTAATTAGTTAATCATCTTTATTCCAATCCCATTCAAGCGTAGGGTAAAACTTTTTTAGGAATGATTGCAGGTCATATTTCTGACCTTGATACTTATACTCAATTAATTTGATAAAAAATTGACCATCCTTTTTTTCCACGATAACTTTACATTTATAATGACCATTTCTCCATGCAACATTTATGTTATAGAAAAATGAACTCAATTTCGAATCACCTATATCAGCAGAGTAAAAATGATAATAGCGTTTGGGACTTATTACTAATATCGACTCATTCTTCATAAATAGCGATGAAAAAAATGTGGAGTCTCTTTCATTAGAAATAGATGTTAATTTGTTCGACTTAGCATACGCGTAATAATCTATAAAATTAACTGACAGGGAATAAATGGGTAATCGATGTCTGTTAGACAAAACAAATGTCAATATTTGCGTCTTAGGGTATACGTATGCGGTGAAAATTGGCAAATCTGCACCTTTCAATTCTTCAATAAATTCACTTTTAAGTGAATCAACTTTTTTTTCTTGAACTTTGGTTTCATTAGAACTAATGTGTTCTTTTTGTCTCGTTGCTAATGCACCAATTATTACGCAAACTACTAACATTAAAATTTTAAACCCAAATTCATCAAGGTAAGGGCGTTTAAATTTTTGGGCAATTTCTTTGCTAAACGTTAGCAGACCCAATATCAAGGTACTTAAAAGTATTAAAAAGTCACATAGAATGCTCATCATTTTACTTTGATTTATTATTAATTCAGTAAGTATTCAATCAAATCTTATCAAAGTGAAATGCCATAACTTCCATTTGCACTTCTTTTTCCGCATCCTGCTTCAATCGGAAGATATAGCTAAATGAGGTTTCGCCATGCTGACCGTTGGTTCTAACGTAATAGGGATGAAGGCGTGCTTCGGTCCTGATATTATTTAGAACGCTTGTAAAGTCATTCCCTTTTACAAACATCATAACCGCTACTTTTGAATCGCGCCAAGTAAGATAACGGTCAAATAGCTGCGTGATTGTAGCTTGAAAACCCGAGGCTCCTGTCCAAAATTTGCATTCTGCAACAAAGAGATTACTGCCATCGGGGGCGTATTTCAGAATTATGTCTGTCTTGCCTCCACTGTTAAAAGTCTCACCAGTTGCAGTTACACCATCATAACGCAATTCGAGTTGGCTTAAAAATACGTCCCTAATGCCGTTTTCATCTTTTCCTTTGTAAAGGGACGGCTTTCTTTCCATCCCTCTTCCAACCCCGTTTAATAATTCTAAAAGGTGCTCGTACGTTTCTTGGGCGATTGATGGGGATGCTGAAAATACTTTCTTTTTATCGACATTGGGCTGCGGTAGAATTTTTCGCTGAATCACAGGAACACTAAATAGGGAATTTGTGTCATCGTTCACCTTTAAGTTGATGGCTGCGAAGAACTCGTTTTCCTTTAACAGGCTCGCTTTGCGTTGGCGAAAAATTGGTTCAATAATTCCAGATAATTGGTTATTCCAGGCATTAATATTTGTATTGGCGTTGTTCAGGTTTGCAAAGGCCGCACTTTTCGCTTGCTCCTTTTGTCTGTTGAATTCGCCAGCGTCCTGTTTATCAATGCCAAAAGTGAAAGACACACTGCCTCGATGTTCGTTGACATTTATGTCATATGAGGTCATCGACCATGGATTTGGTCGTAGTCGGAATATGTCGGACGCCCCTGTAAATTGGTAACTAATCGTAAAATAGTAAACATCTACCACATACCTTTCATCGTGAAAACGGCTTTCACGAGACTCTCTTTTCTTTACCGGCTCGCCAATATTTTCAGTGGATAAATCAATAACTAAGGGTTCTAGGGCATATCTGTTTTGGAGATATTTTAGATATTCATTTTCGTCAACTTTTAGGATATATTCTTTGGTCTGCCTTTCAACCTCTGATTTGATTTGATTTTTCCAGTTATCAGTAGCTTCAGTGATGCTTAATTCGTTAAATGACCTCATTTATTCTAAATATCTGTATTAATTGATTTGATTAGTTGTAAATGCTGCTTGTAACTTTTTTAACCCCTCCGCAACACCACATATGTGAAAGAGTTATTTCAGCCAACACCCCGTTACTGCGCTGATAATGGAACAGGGCAGGGTTTTGGATTCGCTGCTATAAATCAATAAATAGGTACTAATGCCTAACAGAATAAATGTCACAATGATCCGCATGATGGGTAATGTTCTGTTTTTGAATTTTTCCAAAAACAATCCCGTGAATAAACCGATTACACCTGCGACAACAGGGGTATAGAAACTGACGGAATTCGCGATTAATAACATGGTCATTATATAATTGATACAATAATGTTTTAATTACGCAAAATCCTAATATTGGCGTCTTTTAGATTTAGCCCAGCATTTTGCACAATTGCGTCAAATTCTTCATCTTCGGTCACATTGTTAAGCGTGCAGTCTCCCTCTTCATCCAATGGGCCAGATATGACGTCACCCAAATTGATTTCCGTAGAGTCTGACATCTCGAACACAGAATAAGTTCCGTCTGAAAGTTTTACGGCGTACATGGCTCTTGTGCGATTTAATAGTGCGATATTTCCCTCAAGCATGGTTGGTTTATTAATTTCTTAAAGATGCTAATTTTCTTAGATTTTTTAGTTAAGATAATCGGTATATTTGATAAGTTGTTTTTGAAAGGTAAAAGATAAATTTATGGAACCCCGTATATTAACAGATGCAGAATTAGCTAAAGAACAGTTATTTAAGAGTAAAGTACGCGAACTGGAAATTCAATTCAGTAAGCCTATCAACCTTAGTCTATGGACAGATGACCCAAAATTGATTTTTTTGAATGGTGAGGAACTGGATTCATCAATAAGAGATAAGGTCATTGAATTACACAAGGAACTTTTTTAAGTGGCGATATAGGTTATTTTAATTTGTAAAGGCTCCGCATCGATGCCATTTCTTAAATCGGTAACAGTAAATTGTGGCCGAAACTCTTGCATGTCAATTTCATTCATAAGTATATGGGTATCGATATTCATAAGCTTTCGTTCAAACTCCAATTGTTCCGAATAATAACGCATTTTGAAGATGCTATTACTTTTGTACATAATCAGCATCTCAATACCTAAAACTCCGTTTAAAAACTCGCCATATTTATTTCCATGAAACTGGGGATTAATAGGCAGTGCGCCCATTATTGAGGAAACTGGAAACTCCATGTCAATTTTATGATATTTGAATATCAACGCCTGGACGATCTCCCCAAGCATTTCAATATTTGCCAGCATTTCATGCGCATCGTCAATTAAAACATGTATCCTCAATAAACGATCAGGCCCTTTTAAGGGCTTTAATTCATAAATTCTTAAATTACCTATCATGAAATCGCTTTGTTGGTATTGTGATTGGGCTTAGTTATGGCCTGTCCGGCTTAGGTCAAATTTATTAAAAATGTGCGATGTTCAAATGTCCAAAACTAGATATCTGATTTTTAAACAAGTTAGATAATTATTTCCGGCATAAAAGCCATTATCTCTTCTCCTAATTGATAATAATTTCTGCAAAATATCCCTTGCTTAAATCTTGTTCCAGCAATGTCACTGTATTCTACGGCGAAAGAAAAATAGTAATTTGTTGAATCTTTGCTTATTGTTTCAACAAGAAAATGCAGCGACATATATTTGTCACCCTTAATCAATTCCGTTGGATTTGAATCAAAAGCAATTGCCTTAGCTAAATAGAAAAAGCCGGCTTAAAGCCGACTCTCTCATATTCTATTCACCTCTATTGGTACTGGTACTTCTGGTGATTTAATATATTCTAAGAAATGCTGATTTCTCAGGCGTCATTGTTGTCAGAGTTATCGTACGAGTCTGAAGAATCAAATGATTCCGATGCATCGCTATTTG
Organism: Mucilaginibacter phenanthrenivorans; assembly: GCF_024721155.1. Lineage (GTDB taxonomy): Bacteria > Bacteroidota > Bacteroidia > Sphingobacteriales > Sphingobacteriaceae > Mucilaginibacter > Mucilaginibacter phenanthrenivorans. The sequence continues at coordinate 290,488 of NZ_JAHVAP010000006.1, forward strand.
AAGACTTGTCATACGACGTTGAGTGGTCACCAATGACCGAAGTGTCATAAGTTATTGATACAATTCCTCCGTAACAGTTGTAAATGATGGAATTTTCGTCTTGGCCAACAAAATTTTTAAGGCTTTCTAAGGTTAATTTTTTCATATTATATAAGTTTTTAGGTAAGTTATTTATTAAAATATGTTAGTCAGCCATGCCAGACGTATCATAGCTTTCGGAATGATCATTTCTTTGACTTGTATCGTTATTATCTGACGTATCGTTATTATCTGACGTATCATCGGTCGTAGATTTGTCCGAAGATACCGACATGATTCCACCATAGGTGTCATACAGCATTACATCAGAAACGTTAGATTTGAGAAATTCGCTCAGATCTTGAAGTACTAGCTTTTTTTTCATGCGTTAATAAGGTTTAAAAGTTAATTTACTAAAGGTAAATATTATTATTAAAAAAAGAAAATTATTTTGATAGCTCAAGTTGGTTGCTGACTAGTCTAAGATAATGGCCTTTCTTTTCAAGCAATTGCTCATGGTTTCCTGCCTCGACTATTCTCCCATTGTCAAATACATAGATCACGTCCGCATTCTTAACCGTACTCAGCCTGTGAGCGATGACGACTAGGGTCTTATCCTTGTACAACTCAGTTATGTTGTTCATTATGATTCGTTCGTTTTCGGTGTCCAGAGAACTCGTGGCCTCGTCAAAAAATAATATTTGTGGATTTTTATACAACGCTCGCGCGATCAATATTCTTTGTGATTGCCCGCCGCTCAACCCCGTTCCAGAACCGCCAATGGTGGTCTCATACTTCTTTGGCAATGTTTCAATGAAGCTGTCGATATTAGCCAGCCTGCAAGCCTCTTTTACCCGTTTCAGATCAAGCTCCTTGGAGTTCAACGCAATGTTTTTCAGGATCGAACTCGAAAATATGTAGCCGTCTTGCAGTACCGCACCGCAGAGATTCCTCCAGTCGTCCGCTATTACTTCAGAGAGGGGATGATCGTCTATTAAAATATCTCCGAATACGGGAGTGTAAAACTTCAGCAGCATTTTGAGCAAGGTCGTCTTTCCACTACCGCTGTTACCGACAAACGCAACCTTTTGACCTTTGGTGATTGTGATATTTACGTCCTGTAAGACGTACTTTGGGGTCAATCTGTCGTAGCTGAAGCTCATGTTGTCGATCTGGATGCATTGAAAATTGCTGATTGGTCGCAATATGGAGTCTTTGGGCAGATTCTCCTGATCCTCGTCTTTCCTTTCATTAACTTCGTTAATCCGCTCAAACGAAAATATTGCTTCATTCCAGCCACGGACGAATTCGAAAAACTGGGTAAAGGGCGAGGCCAGTTGCCCCAGCATGTAAGAGATGCTGATCATTTCACCCAAGCTGATTTGATGATTAATTACGAGATAGGCGCAGTAAAATGTTATCACAGCGCTTCGTACCTGATTGATGAGCACGTTCCCTATGGTTTGCTTTTGCTCCAACAAGAGGGAAGTCTTGGTTATGTCATGGATGACATTTTGATCTTTCCGCCAGTCCTCGACCTTAGCCACCTGGGCGTTGTTTAGCTTCAATTCTTTCATTCCGTAGACAACCTCGTATACCGAATTTGAGCTGTTCTTATAGGCTTCGAATCGCTTATATTCGATTGCCTTTCGCTTACCAACAAAGGTCGCCATCCATATCATTGAAAAGGCGGTAACAGCTAAGAATATCAGGAATATCTTGTAGTCGTATTTTAAGATCAGGACGGCAAACAGTGAAAAATTGAAAATTGAAAACAGAGTGCTAATAATGTTACCGGTGAGGAAGCGCTCGATCCTGGTATGGTCGGCGATCCGCTGGGTGATATCCGAAACCATCTTGTTGTCAAAGTACCGGATGGAAAGCTTGGTAAGTTTTAGCAGAAACTTCGTTAAGATATCTATGTTCAGCCGCGTCGTCACAGTAAAGAGCAGCTTGCTTTTGATGAATTCGAGAACCGAACTGCCCAAAAATGCGACAATCTGAAATGTCAGAATCAAGGAGATAAACGATAGGTCTTTTTTGGGAATACCGAAGTCAACGATTTTCTGGGTCAGTATTGGGAACGACAGGTTTAGCAATGACGACAGCACGGTTATCGCCACGATGGTCAAAAATGACTTCTTGTGAAAGTCGAAATACTGCCAATAAAAATGCTTTGCCGGCGCAACGTAGTCTCTTCGATAGCCTTTAAAGGTATCGCCGAAATCCTCCTCTGGCTCAAAAAACACAATAATGCCTTTGCTATCGGCGTTCGCTGACACCCACCTTTTATGAAATTCCTGCTCCGTGCATTTGAATTTGGCGAATGCGGGGTCAGCAATGAAGAACTCGTTCACCACCTTACCTTTTTTAACGGTGGATTTTATCTTGTATAAGACCACGTAATGGTCCGGGTTCCAGTACAGGATCGCGGGCAGAAGATGCTCGTTGACTAAAGTTTCGACTGTTCCCGTACTAACCAGCGTCTTCAACTTAATCGCGTTCGCTGCGTTGCATATCCCGGCGATGCTTGCCCCCTGGCGCGATGTGTCCACCAGATCGCGCAAGTACGCCACGTCATAATTCGCACCGTAAAAGTTTGCGACCATCTTCAGGCAAGTGGCGCCACAGTCCATCCCGTCAAACTGATGAAACCGCTTAAACTTGTCAAATCTTTCCACTCGGTTCTATTAAGTAGTACTTTCCGTCTTCACACTTTATATCCTGGCTAAAAAGCATCGCGTACCTTGCTTCAAGCTCTCTCACCTCCTCGATGTCGTCGGGTCTTATATTCCACAGCTTCGTGAATTCAGGATCTTTGTCGATGTCCTGCAACCTGTTGGCCTCACTAAATGTACCGAAACTTTTCGAATGCAAAAGGCAGTTCTTAATTGCGCCGGTGCGGTCTATGCAGACTTTCTTGTGATAGTAGACGTTGTGATGGTGGGACTCTGTAAAGAACTTCATGTTAACGACAAATACGTTTGCAGGGAAGTGCTTTCTAGTTTCGATTTCGAGGTCATTTAACACATAGTGCAGGTTGCGGGTGTAGTCCGACGTCCGCGATTTCGAGCCGTACACGGTGATTGATCTAACCTTTTTGTTATCATCAAGCAGTGCATGAAAGTCCTTATCGCCGACAATTTCTGAATAAACCATGTGAATGTCAATTGACCGAATTGTGGTGCTATTTGAATTTCTCAGCATCTGTTTTAACTGGATGCCATCCATGTCCGGTTTCGGAAGTCGTAATTCAACGTGCTTGCATCGCAACAAATTGAGGTCATGAAAGAGTGCGCGAATATCATACGCGCCGGCGGTATACTCAATTACCGCGTTACTGATCCTTTCATGAGAGTGAAACGCCAAGTCCAGATCGGGAAAACGCATGGGCGTGTTGGTTTTAAACGCCATATCGTGCTCGATGAGATAATCGACGTATTCATTGAAGTACTCATCCGAATCGACCATCTCCCGGCACTCCTTGATTGTGAATTTTTTCAGATAGCCTATCAGGTCAATCATCGACTTGGGCACGTATAATATTTTTTCCTTGTTAAGATCATAGATCGCGCCACGCTCACTCCCTTGGACGGGGATGCAATGGGCGTACATAATTAGGTACTTATTCATGCGTATGTTCTGTTTCTGGGTCTTGTTCCTGCAATAGGATATTAGACAGCGGCTTGAACGAGGCATAGTTCATGTACTGTTTGCTCTGATGCAAACGGCTTTGACTGAACCTTACTCTTCGGTAGAGTTCTCCTATGGATTCAGTCTCGGTTTTCACCATAAACCTGAATCCTATGGGCAATTTCACCAAGAGCTCCTCCAAAAATGGAGATTCTAAATTGCTGTTCTCTGACGATTGTTTTTTGTTATTAGCCATTCTGCGATGATTTTTTCAATATAATAGTTACAATAGGACGATGGTGCTAAGTATTGCCCCACAGGATTAACCTCGATGAAGTGATAGGTATTGCTTTTGTCGAGTATCAAATCCATCGACCCGGTTATTAAGTCCAGTTCGATCATCAGCTTTTTTATTTGATCCATTAACTGGTCAGGCAACAAATATGGAATCCAATGGAGGTCATTATTGTTAAAGCTTCGCTTTATATCCACTTCGCGCCTGCGACTACTGGTGACTGCGGCTGTCGCGTAAAACATCCCGTCAAGATAGAACACCCTGATTTCATATTTTGCAATAATTGCTTCCTGAAATAAAGTTGGAAAGAACTTCTCGGGTAGGGAGTCGATGATATCGTCCGTAATCTTGGTCGTGTATGTGTTGTAGGTATATTTTCCAAAGGTGTAATAACTCAATCTGTTGATTGCCTTGGTAATGAGGTTTTTATTCGTCTGATTAAAGTACTCCCGTAGCTGGGTCTTATTGTTGGTGATGACTGAATACGGGGTCTTAATGCCCAGCCTGTGCGCAATAAAGCTTATCTCCAGTTTATTGACGTTCACTCGTGCTGGCTTGGGCAGCCAGACTTTCGACTGAAACATGACATACAAAAAATCGACTATTTCCTCCAGCTCCTTATTCGATTCAATGTGTATCTTTTTGGAAATGTCCCCGAGCGTTTCCTTTGGCTCAAATTGGAGATACCGATAAAACCGGCGGTAGAAGATCACCTCGACATCGTCGGTGATATCGACACCGTTGACAAACAAGCGCCCCTTGTTGACGTCCAGAAAATAGTTATGCCGCTTATGCAGTAGGTCTTCGACGGCGATTTTCACAAACGGAACGTTGTAGTAAAGCAGCCATTCTATTACCGGGTCTGTACCTTGTTCAAAATAATCAAATGACAATATGACAATCATTTTTTTCTACAAATTACTTGCTTTGTGATGTTAGAATTTCGTGTTTAAAACTCTATAGCTAAAACGTTAGCTATAGAGTGGAACAAGCTAGTTGCTTAGTCGCTGTTATCCGAACTGTCGTTGTTATCAGACGTATCGTTGTTGTCAGATTTGTCGTACGAAGTACATTTGTCGGACGAGGTTGAATTGTCGATAGTGGTAGAACTATCGGACGTGGTTGAATTGTCATGGTCGATCGATATAAATCCTCCGTATGTGAAGTACAATGTTCCATCAACAGACTCTTTATATGATGTTAAGTTTTCTAATGTTAGCTTTTTCATGTTATTAATTTAAATGTTAATAAAAATGGTTTCAATAGTTAGTTTTTACACATTTGTGCAAACGTTGTAGGGTGCAAACCCAGAGTTCATTGTTATTTATCTCATTTTCAGGCCCTCCATACCATTGGTCTTTGGTTGATATTGTTGTTAAATTAATCGGCTAATTGTTTATCCTATCGCTATTCTCGCTGTTCCCTTGGCTGTTGTTGTGTAACGCGGCTTTCTGTCCCTTTTTTATCGAATACGTTAATGACACACCGATCTTTCTGTTGTCAAAAAAGTTTGAAAACCTGCCGTTGTAATTTAGTAGCTGATAGGTTCCAGATTCCTTATTGGTGTTAAATATATCTTCAGCGGTGATACGGAGACTGAGCCGGCCCTTGTACATTGTCCGGATGTATCGAAGCGTCACGCTTTCTTTGTGGTTAAGCGTCGAGGATAGGGTTTGAACGTGGGGCTCGTAAAACGATCTCATTTCGACCCGAGAATTGTCGTTGATTTTATAATATGCCGACAGGTTAGCGACGAAATTTGTAATATTCTTTTCAACTGCTTGGTTGTTGATAATGGTTTTGTAACTCGAGAACTCCGTAGATATGTTCGGATCGAAATTGATATTCCGTATGGTAAATCTGTAGGATATGTTCAACGACTTGTACACCTGCCTGTCAATGTTTACATATTGATTAAGGACGGTCTGGCCGGAATCCACCAATAGGGGAACGCTAGATATTCCGTTGTTTAAAATACTGTACGCGAAGTTCACATACAGCGCTTTCCAGCTAATTGACGTTGAGAAATCGTCGTACGTCGTTGGCTTGATTCCCTGGTCGCCCCTGAACGCCTCGTAAGGCGACGTGTAGTATATGAAAGGACTCAGTGCCAAAAAGTTGGGCCGCTGAATTCTGCGGCGATAATTCAAACTGACGGTCATATCCTTGTCCTTGCTGATCTTTTGCTGCAAGGAAATCGAGGGAAACAGTTCATAATAGTTTTTCCTCGCCGACTGTGACGAATTAACCATCTCGTCGTCGTTCGTATTTTCTCCTCTCAGGCCGGCTTGTATGCCTGACAATCCTTTCTCATAGAGCACGGAGATGTATTGCGCGAAAATGTCTTCCTTGTATCTGAACGAAGACGCCGGACTATTAAGAAATTCGTTGGATTCGTCGTCCGTCAGGTGAGCGTATTTTATCCCGGCTTCGATCTTTCCATTGTTTTTAGCAAAGGGCTTGGTATAGTCTATCCGCACTGCTGGTATACTGATAGTTGATCTTTTTGTCGAGTTAAGAATCTCCTGAGAAAGGGGGACCGGGGCCGCAACGCTCTCGCTTGTGATGACATTGTCGTAGTAGTCACCCTTGGTATTTGTCGCCCTGTTGAAATCAAGGTTAAAATCCAGTGCCTGGCCGGAGGAATCAAGCGACCGTTTTACGTAAAAGTTGTAAACAAAGTAGCTGAAATCCACTCTCGAAGCGTTCGTGTTTCTGGAAGTTGAGTCTGTCTGGCCGCTTTTTTGAAACTGATAAAGCGACGTTCCGTTGTCGCCCGCCCGCAGCATATTCCCCCCGGCGGAGAGCCCCAGGCTGGTTTTTGAGTCTAGATTATAGGTTAAGTCAAACTTGTTAAAGAGCGATTTCTTGTCGTTCAGCGAATGCCCGTTGTTTGATAGGGTGCCCCCCTGGTTAAAATAGTCTATCGTCGAGTTTGAGGTGGAATACTCATTTGATCGGTTTGCGAAAGAAAAAAATTGGAGAGACAATTTATTGATCTTCGCCTGGGCGAACAAATTAAGGCCATATTGGGGATAATGTCCCTGGGAGTAACTTGCCCCAGAACTAAAGGAATATCCGTTTGTCGTCGAGTGGACGGTGTTGATATTTAATATCTTGTTTGAGCTTTGGGCGTCCTGCTTCGCCGACGGGTTTATGATTTCGATGTCCTTGATACTAGCAGACTGAATAGATTTCAGTAATGCGGGAATCGAACTGGAATCGAATATTACGTCTTTCCCGTTTATCTGTATCTTGACGGACCTCGACCCGTTGATCATCAGATTGTTGTTTCCGTCAAAGGATATTCCGGGGACTTTTTCCAGGACCTCTTCAAGGTTGCTCCCCTTGAACACATCGTTGTTTTCAACCTTAATCACCGCCCTGTCAACATGCTGGATGATCAGTACGCGCTTGCCGTTGACGGTTACCTCTTTTAGAACTTTTGTTTTTAATTTGCCGGTATCAGGGTGTGTTGTCGGTTTTGCGGTGGTATCGCCATTTTTCCCGGTCTGAATTGGGAAGACAGCCACTGCCCTACAGTTAGTGATTGCCCTGGCAGAACTTGCAAATGTAAAAAACGCTATTATGGCAAATATGGCGGTAAATTGTAATATCCTGCGCATGGATAAGATTTAGATTTCGACGGCAATATAATGCTTTTTGCTTTACATTAAAATAATTTTCAGGGTTTTTAAAAGCAAAAATTTGCACTGGTGCATGGCATTTGCAGATTCCTTAGTAATGTGGAGGTTTTTATATTAATTTTAGATTAATAATTAGCTTTGAAGACGGGCAGACCTAGACAGATCACTGAAACTTAAACAGCATGCATGAATTCAATTTTTAAAAGCTCACACAATGGACATACTTGTCACAGATTTTCGCGAAAATGTGGGACACTTTTACTTCTTCTTTTTTCGGCCACTCTATTTAATTGCGAGGCGCAAGTCCGAAACCTCGAGGATGTCTCCGGAGGGCAGTTCAGAAGCTTTGTCGCCCAATTGGGTGATAAGAAACATATATCCAGCGAGGAGCTACTGAAGAAGATCGCTAGCTTTAGCCAGTACGCAAATCCGTCAGAGCTGCGGAGGGACAGCATTTTTTATGTCACCGACCCAACGTACCAAAAGATACCCTTTAAAATATTCATCCCAGCTTCTTATGATGCGTCAAGGCCGAACGCGCTGGTTCTTCTCTTGCATGGTGCGGTGCAATTGGCAAGCTTCAACGACGCCTTTAACAGGACTAAGGACTCCGAAGTCGAGGGTGATCCTTTTATTGAAGCCCTTCGCTCCCAGGGCTATATAGTCGTAATGCCGTACGGCGATAACGGCAAGAATTTCAACTGGTCAAGTGCTGAATACGGCAGACACGCGAACCCCACCTTTAATTCATTGGCAAATCTGATAAAACAGATAAAATCAGTGCTAAACGTAGACGACAACAGGGTATTCAGTTTCGGGCATTCCGACGGTTCGGATGGGACATTCATGTTAGATGTTTACAAATCATCCGTATTTGCCGGCTTCGTTGCATACAATTCGATGCTCACCAACCTCTTCACTTACAACATCTACCTGAAAAACACCTTGAATCGCCCCCTGTACTTGGTGCACTCCGACCTGGATGACATCCGGCCGATCCAGCAAACCGAACTGATTGTTCGCGCGCTTGACTCCATCAAGGCTCCAGTTACATATAAGGAGTATTCGGGCTACAAACATATGGACGCCCACCTAATGAAAGACTTTAAGAATAGCGTACTATTTTTGGGTACAACCGTTAGAAATCCCTTTCCAAAGTCTATCTATTGGGAGACTAACGATTCAACCAGCGCAAGCATAGACTGGATGCACATTGTCAGTTGGGATCTACAAGAAGCTGCCGCCGCATGGCATAGAACGGTAAACGTTAAAACCTATAACAAGGTTCAAAAGACCTATATGGCATACCCCTACTATATAGGTCTCGATAAAAGCGCCGCGATTAAGGCAAGCTACAAGGACAATTCATTCGCCGTTGAAACTTCCCGGGTCACAAAGTTTGAAATTCTCATCAATCCCATGATGGTCGACCTGAATAGGGAAGTCTCAATAACCGTAAACGGGAAGCTGGTCTATCGTAAAAAAGTGGTGGCAAGCAACGACTTCACCGTTAGTCAGTTTTTAAAAAATTACGACAAAAAAGCTCTATGGGTCGCTTCAATTGTTGTTGACGTTGATCAATAATCTTGGGAATTTCTCATCGATAAAAATGTATGCACTATTGAAGTATGTTGTTAAGAAAAGACCTAAGGAAACTCTAAAATTTTTTATGGGTTATTCACACCCTTTTACTTTACTACTCTAATTTCAATATCGCCGTTAAAATAATCTACATGGAACCAGGAATTCGCCCTATTCCAAATAGATTACTCTCACATCGTCGACTGCGAGGATACAGGCAAAAGGAAGTGGCTGTGTTGCTAGGCTTATATGACCCCGTAACGCTCCGCACTTGGGAGCAAGGTAAGGCATTACCAAGCACACTGAACCTCATTAAGCTGAGCATCCTGTATCGCACCTATCCTAACGAACTATATCCGGAATATTTCAAGGAAATAAAATACGCATTGGACAAAGTTGAACTGCACTTTTTTGAAAAACGAAGTGATGTCCTTTAGCAGTGTCCGTTAGGAGTGTATGGGTGAAAAGTAATTAAAAAAGCATACGATCAAACGAGAAAAATAAAAAAAATCGAGCGAACGAACGGTTCTATTAATAGTAATAGAAATTATTATGAAGCACATTCAAAATTATACTGACATATACTCGCCCGATAACATCCAATTGGCTCATGAAATTGCAGAGCGACTGGACGACCCAGGATCATTAACCCAGTTCTTGCGCTTTGCAAAACAATACCCGCATGACTTTCTTAAGAAGTCACTAGATATCGCCTGTGCAATACCTGCAAGTCAAATCATAACTTCAAGAGCGGCGATCTTCGTTAACAGAGTGAATAACTTCCGAGATACCAATGGGTACGCTCGGAATTAGCCTCGGAACAACGTCTAGCGGGATTGCAATTATAAACGGAAAGGAGTTGATACTCGAAAATGTTCACTCATTCCGGGCACCGTGGACAGCGCAAAAGGCAGATTATATTGTTAAGCGTCTTTTAAAATACCTTGTTCATTATCATATACAATTGGTGGTCATTAAATTACCACCACGATCACACCAACCGGAATCGGTACGTGCGCTTATAGCCAAGCTAACGGAACAATGCAACTATCACGGCTGCATTGTGAAGACCTGCACAAAGTCAGAGTTAAAGCGCCATATCGTCGGTGCCAGAAATACGGCGGATATGATGCGATACGTCGCAAGCCACTATCCATCATTAATGCAAAAACACGAGCAAGCACAAAAACATAAAAATCAATATCATGCAAAAGTATTTGAGGCGGTATTAGCTGCACATATACAGAATACAAAGAGCGGGTAAACCGCTCTTTTATGTTTGTTGAATTTGATTCATATGCTGCTGTCCATAGGATAAGAACGTCAGTTAGTTCCGGTAGTCGTCGTGGCAGAAGCGTAAGGGTGCGAGCCGCCAAATCTCAACGTTAGGGAGACAAAGGGATTTAGCACTATTACCTTTTGATTCAGATCAGTTGAATCCAGGTTGGTGGCAATCGGGACAGAAGTACTATAATTGCCTTTTAAATTGTCAACCTGATGACCGGCTATTCCAAAATTCAACCCCAGATTGGCTCGATATAGAAATGAAACTCCGAAAAAAACTAATGGGGAAATGCCGTTATCGGCAGTATTGGTAATATTGATCCCCAGTCCTCCTGTGGGGCTGATACTTACCGCTCCCTCTGAATACGCTATATAGTGAAACATAACAGTGGGCGCAAACATCCAATGTGATTCGTTTCTCGATTCAACTATATTGTATTTCCCCGGCATGGTCGAATCCTGGCTTTGCTGCGCGAAGTACTTGTGCGACTTTCCCCAGGCAAGCGGGATGAACGTGAAGCCGTATGTTGTCAGCCATTTGCCTTGTTCCGGCGTCTTGAATGCAAAGGTCCACACAGTCTTTGAAACCACATTGGTGATTGTGACGGTGAGCGTCTGATTGTTCAGGGTAAAGGTTCCCAAGTCTTTGGTTGACACCGCCGAGTAGTTATTGTACAGGTCATTGCACGGGATGGACTTCGCCTTATCCATAAGCAGTCCAAAGTTAGCTTCGCTCGCTGCGGCGGCCAATTGTGCCTCAAGAGCAGCGCAGGCGGCAGCAGGGGGAGCAGCTAACGCGTGTACAGGCGGAGACGTGAGTACCGGCGGAATATTGGGTTGAAGATCCTGCGCAATTGAATATTGGCCGGAGGGAAGCATGTTTTTAATACCGATGGAAATATATTCGCCATTCTTCACAAAAATTGTGTTGGAAACGACCGGTATGGCTAAATCAAGGCTGATGGCCCTTGGACTGCTTTTCGTGCCCGGGCCGCCCTTGAAGCCAAAGGCGGGACAAATTAGTACGAAAGCCAAAAAAATGGTCGATAAAGGTTTGAGTGATGTTTTCATGTGTCAAGGTTTGTTAGATTCAATTGCAATATACTAAAACCAAATCAGAAAAAAGAATACTTTTCGGCTTTTTTTTAATTTAATCAGCTGTACCTTAACGCCTTGGGGCCTTTGCAAACACTGGGTAAACCCACTCCTTTGCTTAACTATTTCTTGTTCAATAAATTCGCTATATTTAACATAAATAACCCAATTCCTTTCACAACCAAATAAAAACCACCCAATTATGGAACAATCCAAGCACATCGGTATTTGGATCAGGGTATCCACCGACCAGCAGGTAAAAGAAGAAAGCCCCGAACATCACGAACAGCGTGCCCGCCACTACGTCGAATCAAAAAAAGGATGGACGGTCTGCGAGGTGTACCGGCTAGACGCCGTGAGCGGAAAGTCGGTCATCAACCACCCCGAGGCGAAGCGAATGCTTTCTGATATCAGAAGCGGGCGCATCACCGGCTTGGTATTCTCAAAACTTGCCCGCCTTGCCCGAAGCACCAGGGAACTCTTGGAGTTCGCGGACATCTTCCGGAAAGAAAACGCTGACCTCATCTCCCTTGCCGAAAACATCGACACCAGTTCTCCCGCAGGCAGGCTATTCTTTACGGTCATTTCCGCCATGGCGGAATGGGAACGAGAGGAGATCGCGTCCCGCGTGCAGGCATCCGTTCCCATCAGGGCAAAGCTTGGCAAGCCGCTCGGCGGACAGGCGTCATTTGGCTATCAATGGAACGGCAACGACTTTGCAATCCATCCAACGGAAGCACCCATTCGCAAGCTGATGTATGAACTATTTTTGAAGCACCAGCGCAAGTACGCCGTAGCCGAGGAACTGTACCAGCGGGGTTTTCGTCCCCGAAATGGAACCAAGTTCACCGCAACCACTATCGACCGGCTGCTGCGCGACAGCACCGCAAAGGGGCTGCGCCGCTCCAACTACACCAAGAGTCCCGGCAAGGACAAGAACTGGACAATCAAGCCCGAAAGCGAATGGATATACATTCCCTGTGACGCAATCGTGTCGGAGGAAACGTGGAACGAGTGCAATGCAATACTGGATGCGCAAACCAAACGAAGAACACCGGTTGGAAAGAAAGCAGTGTACCTGCTGTCCGGCTTCGCGTTCTGCACCTGTGGTACTCCTATGTACGTCCAGCATTCCTCAAAAGTCTATTCATGCAGGAAGTGCAAGGTGCGTATCGCGGTCGCCGACCTCGATGAGATATACCAGCAGTACTTGAAGGAGTATCTGGTGAGCATCAACCATGCGGATTACATGGCGCAGTGCGACACCCAGTTGCGGGAATGCAAAATACTATTGGATACCTCCCGAAAGGAACGGCAAAAACTATCCAAGCGCATCAACGACCTGTTGGAACTGCGCCTTGACGGCTCCCTCTCAAAGGAACGGTACATGGAAACGTACGTACCGCTTGAAGCGCAACTGCAACAGATTGACGCAGAACTGCCGCGACTGGAAGCGGAAATTGACGTGCGCACCATCAGCCTCATGTCGAGTGATTCGGTATTAACGGAAGTACGGACCCTGCATGACGAATGGAACAACTTGGCATTTGAGCAACGCCGGGGCATCGTGGAAACAATAACCACCTCAATCGAAGTCGGCCAATCCGACATCACGATTAATTTGGCATACGCGCCCCCGCTTCCTCAAAATCCAAAGAATACTTCTCACCACTTCATGGATTCATACTCGCCACCAACATAAACGAACTCGGGTAATCAACAGTAAATTTAGCCCTCGAAATAGTTACCCGTCGCTCTTCAAGGGGTTGGCGCATTACTTCAAGGGCTGAACGTTTAAACTCGGGCAATTCATCAAGAAACAATACCCCGTTATGAGCCAGAGATATTTCGCCCGGCTGCGGATTACTGCCGCCGCCAACAAGGGCCACATCGCTGATGGTATGGTGCGGTGAGCGGAACGGCCTGGTAGTAACCAATGCATCAGCAGCAGACAGCTTACCCGCTACGGAATGGATCTTGGTGGTTTCCAATGATTCGTATAAGCTTAGCGGGGGTAAAATAGATGGCAGCCTGCGCGCCAGCATAGTTTTTCCCGCTCCCGGCGGACCGATCAGTATTACATTATGCCCGCCGGCTGCAGCAATTTCCAGCGCCCGTTTAATATTTTCCTGCCCGCGGACTTCGCTAAAATCGCTGTCGTAATTGGTAAGGCTTTTGTAAAACTCATCGCGTGTATTTACAACTTCGGCAGTAAGTTGGTTATCGCCATTAAAAAAATCTACTACCTCTTTTATAGTTTCAACGCCATAAACCTCCAGTTCGTTTACAATAGCCGCCTCACGGGCATTTTGTTTGGGCAATATAAAACCCTTAAAGCCTTCTTTGCGGGCTTGTATGGCAATAGGCAGCGCACCTTTTATAGGTTGCAGACTTCCATCAAGTGAAAGCTCACCCATTATGATATATTTATCAAGGTTTTCATTCTCTACCTGGCCTGATGCGGAAAGCACACCGATAGCTATCGTAAGATCATATGCAGACCCTTCCTTTCTGATATCGGCAGGCGCCATGTTTACCACAACTTGCTGCCGTGGCATTCTGAAGCCACAATTTTTCAAGGCTGACTCAATACGAAAATAGCTTTCCTTAATTGCGGCATCGGCAAGGCCAACAACAAAATATTTGGTGCCCGCCAGTATATTTACCTCAATGGTAATAGTTATTGCCTCAATCCCGTAAACGGCGCTCCCAAAAGTCTTAACTAACATTGATAAAGTTTAATCACAGAGCGAAAGTTAATACAAATTAATTGAGTGATAAAAAAAGTTGTGTTTTATTAATACGACGCGAATATTTTTCAAAAAAAATGCCACTCAGTTGCGTTAACAGCGCTTTTTTGATAACTTTAGTTAATGAAAAACCTTGCCTTTACCATTGCGTTTATTTTACTTTCGCTTTGCTGCTTTGCACAGTATAGTATAACCGGGCGGGTAATAAGCCAGGCGGATACAAAAACTGTAGCGAATGCGGGGGTATTTTTAAGCAACGCAACAATTGGCAGCCACACGGCAGCCGACGGCTCCTTTACACTACACGATGTAAAACCGGGCAAATATGATTTGGTAATATCCGTGGTAGGGTTTGATACTTACCTGCAACCTGTAACGGTAACAAACAACAACATCGACCTGCAAACCATAACCATCTTTACAAAATCAATTGCACTTGGCGAGGTGAAGATAAAGGCAACCAAGGGTCCCGACCCGGATCGCGCCCGCTACATGACACAATTTACCGGCGAGTTTTTAGGCACTACAGATGTTGCAAAGGAGTGCCGGATATTAAACCCGGAACTGATTGATTTTGATTATGACAGCGCAAATAATATCCTCAAGGCATCATCGGTTGATTTCCTGGTAATTCAGAACGACGCCCTGGGCTACAAAATAAAATACCTGCTCAAAGATTTCACACTCGACTATGCTGAAGATGGCACTCATACCTTTAGTTATTCCGGTTCAGTTTTTTTCGAAGCGATGCAGGGTAGCCCCGCGCAACAGCGGAATTGGCAGCAGCGCAGGCAGGAAGTTTATGAAGGCTCGCAAACCCATTTCTTTCAATCATTAATTAACGGCACAATTGATAAAGATGGATTTAGGGTATTGCGCGTACCGGCAAATCCGCTTCGCCCGGCAGATAGCGTGGTACAGGAAAAAATCCGAATGTTTGCTGCATTAAAAAATGATAAGCTTTTTGGCGATTCGTTAAAATACTGGACAAAAAAAGCGGGGCTTCCCAGAATATCAGATAAGGTGAACCTCACACCTTTAAAAAAAGAGGACATAATTAAAGGCCCGGACAAGCAGGGCCTATATTCGTTGCTATTTAACAATGATGCCTTATTTATCTGCTACAACAAATATCATCATTTTAACAGGAGTGCCCCAAGCAAGGTTTCCGACCCGGAAAACAAGGACAATACGCTGGTAACTTTCAATCATGAAAGGTTGTTATTTGATAAGAACGGCTCTTTTATTAATCCTGATGGTTTATCGTTCGACGGGGTTTGGATGCGGGGACGGCTGGCAACATTGCTGCCAGTGGATTATGAACCGCAACAAATAACAGGTATGGAGATCGACAGTGAGGTGGTGAAAAAAGTAACCGCTAAAATGGATACTTACTCGGCTGCACATGTTACAGAAAAAGCGTACCTGCACTTTGACAAACCATACTATGCCGCTGGCGACACCGTATATTTTAAAGCCTATTTAACCCAGGGCGAAGATCATAAACTTAACCATTTAAGCGGGGTGTTATATGTTGACCTGGTGGACTCGTTCAATAAAATAATTAAGTCGGAAAAATTACAGGTTACTGACGGCGTGGGTTGGGGTGATTTTGCTCTGTCGTCGGCCTTGCTAAAGGGAAGTTACAGAATCAGGGCTTATACCCAATGGATGCGCAACGCAGGAGATAATGCCTTTTTTGATAAAACCATACAGATCGGCTCAACTGCTGCCGTTCGTATTCCTGAAAGCGGCACTCCCGCAAATAAACAATCCCACTTAAAACCTGATCTTAAATTTTTCCCCGAGAGCGGCAACCTGGTTACCGGCGTAAAAAACAAGATCGCCTTTAAGGCTATCGCTTCAAGCGGATTGGGGGTTGACGTTAAGGGTGTAGTAATTGATAACGAAAACAAGCAGGTAGCCACTTTTACCTCGGTACATTTAGGAATGGGCTATTTTTATATTATCCCCTCCGAAGCAAAAACTTATACTGCCCGGGTAACTTACTCAGACGGAACAACTGATGCCATTGAAATCCCAAACGGCAATTCAAATGAGATAAAGATTGCCTTCACCGATAATAACCGGTTATGGAGCGTAAGGATAAACAGCGGAAAACAATGGTATCAGCAAAATAAGGGCAAGATATACACGCTTATAATTTACTCAGGTGGCGTACCGCAAAGCTACTCGGTAAAACTCGAGAGCCAGGACGTTAGCCTTGACGTTTCAAAAAAAGACCTTCATGCCGGCATAGCCACCGCAACGCTATTTTCGGCAACCGGGGAACCGTTGTGCGAACGTTTGCTATTTGTACAAAACTGCGAACAGCTTAAGTTAGACATTAATGCTGACAAGAGCATCTACACTGCGCGCGCAAACACCGCCATCAAACTAAATGTAAGCAAAGCTACAGGTGAACCCGCTTCGGGACATTTCTCGGTTGCTGTTATTGATGAGAGCAAGGTGCCGGTTGACGACAATTCCGAGTCGACAATCATTAATGATCTGCTGCTTACTTCGGATTTGAAGGGATTTGTTGAACAGCCCAATTATTACTTTACCAACAGCAATGAAAAAACTGCCGCCGATCTTGACCTGGTAATGCTTACACATGGCTATAGAAAATACGAGTGGGAGCAAATATTAAATAATGACGACAACCAGGTTATGGCCTACAAACCTGAAATAGGTTTAACAGTTAGCGGCATTGTCAAGTTTAATGGCAAACCAGTTGACAAGGGTAGGGTGAAGCTGTTCGGTAAGGCCTCGGGAGGCTTGATGCTGGATACGGTGACAGATCAAAACGGACGGTTTATCTTTAATAAACTCGCCTATTATGATACTACAAAATTTGTAGTGCAGGCGCGCACAGCGAAGGATCAGAAGGAAGTAGATGTAAAACCTGATTCGTTAGCAGCAGAAGCTGTTGTTACCGGCAAAGGCACCCCTGGTCCTGATGCTGGCAATAGCCTGGCAATTTATGAACACAGCAGCAAACAATTTTTTGAAGAACAGCGAAAATACGGTATCAACAAAAATGAAGTACAGCTACAGGAGGTAATTATTAAAGACAAAAAGATAAACCCCTTTGTGCATTCCCAAAACTTAAACGGGGCGGGTAATGCAGATCAAACCGTTACCGCAGAATGGCTGGAAAACTCGGGATACACCAGCCTTTATGATGCATTAAGGGCCAAGTTAACTTTTGTAACTTTCACCAAAACTCACAAATTGCGCGCAAACCGAACCGTATTAACAAACACAGAAACGGCAGATTATCTGACTGTGATAGTGGACGGTAGTCCTCAACTTATGCTTGACGACCCTAAGAATAACATGGAGCGTGGCGTTTTAGATTATTACGATGCAAACGATATAGAAAGCGTTGAAGTACTTATAGGCCCGCATTACGGAGCCATTTACGGCAACATAGCCAGCGGTGGGGCCATAATTGTTACCACCAAACAAGGCAGGAGAGCTAATAATTACTACAAGGAGGCACCGGGCGTAATAACGGTAAAACCTGGCGGCTTTTATAAAGCCAGGCAATTTTACGCACCGAAATATGATCATCCCGAAACGATTGATCCGAAAAAAGATCTGCGGACAACCATTTACTGGAACTCCGAAATAACAACGGATAGTGCCGGCAATGCTTCGTTTAATTACTATAACGCCGATGGTGCAGGGAACTATCGGGTAGTTATTGAAGGCATTGATACCGAAGGGAATTTAGGCAGACAGGTTTATTATTATAAAGTTGAATAAAAAAACATTACAAAAAATGAGTCGATTTACCTTCACCTTCTTGTTAGTTTTAGCTACTCTATGCTGTTGCGCTCAATTTAGCATCAAGGGGCATATTATTAGCCAGGCTGATACAAAACCTGTTGCCAACGCAAGCGTATTTTTAAGTAATGCCACAATTGGCGATCATACAACGGCAAGCGGCTCATTTAACCTTGCCGGTGTAAAGCCGGGTAAATACCAACTGGTGATCTCAATAGTTGGGTTTGATACCTATACACAACCGGTAACGGTAAGCAATGGAGACGTAGATCTGCAAACCATTACCATATATCCAAAATCAATTGGACTTGCCGAAGTGAAAATAACAGGCACCAAAGGTGCCGATCCGGAGCGCCCCCGCTACATGGCACAGTTTACCGGCGAGTTTTTAGGCAACTCTGATATCGCGAAAGAATGCAGGATCCTGAACCCCGAATTGATAGATTTTAATTACGATGCGGCAAATAACATCCTCAAAGCTTCGTCGGTTGATTTTTTAGTGATTCAGAATGATGCCCTGGGCTACAGGATAAAATATATGCTTAAAGATTTTACCCTCAATTATGCAGAAGACGGAACCCACACCTTTAACTATTCAGGTTCGGTATTTTTTGAAGCGATGAAAGGCAGCCCTGCCGAACAACAGCAATGGCAGCGGCGCAGACAGGAAATATACGAAGGGTCACAGACGCACTTTTTTCAATCACTAATTGCCGGTACCATCGACCGGGATGGGTTTAGGATTCTTCGTTTACCCGCTAACCCGATGCGCCCCGCAGACAGTGTTGTGCAGGAGAAAATTCGCATTTTTGGAGCGTTTAAGAATGATAAGACTTTTCGCGACTCGTTAAAATACTGGTCAAAAAAGGCGGCGCTGCCTAAAACATCCGGCAAGCTAAACCCAGTACCGTTACAAAGGGAAGATCTGTTGAAGGGGCCGAACAAACAAGGGCTTTATTCCCTGCTGTTTAATGGGGATGCTTTATTTATCTCTTATAACAAGTATCATCATTTTAACAGGAGCGCCCCTGGCAAACTTTCCGATCCGGATAATAAAGACAATACGCTTGTAAGCTTCGATTATGATCGGTTGTTGTTTGATAAAAATGGTTCATTTATCAACCCCGGTGGGTTAACGTTCGACGGTGTTTGGATGAGGGGCCGACTGGCTACATTGCTACCTGTGGATTACGAACCGCAACAGATCACAGGCCAGGAGGTTGACAGTGCAGTGGTAAAAAAGTTAACCGATAAAATGAACAGCTATGCGGCTCAGCACGTTACAGAAAAAACTTACCTGCATTTTGATAAGCCTTATTATGCCGCCGGCGACACCATGTATTTTAAAGCTTATTTAACCCAGGGAGATGATCATAAGTTAAACCATTTAAGCGGCATATTACATATTGAGTTAATAGACCCGGCCAATAAAGTAATTGACTCAGAAAAACTACAGGTTACCGACGGGGTAGGTTGGGGCGATTTTGCACTTGACCCGGCGCTGTTAAAAGGCGATTATAGGGTTAGGGCCTATACCCAATTGATGAGAAACGAAGGCGATGAGGCTTTTTTTGACAAAACCATACAAATAGGCTCCACTGCTGCTATCCGCGTTCCGGAAAGCGGTATTCCGGCAAGTAAGCAACCTGGCTTAAAACCCGATCTTAAATTCTTCCCCGAAAGCGGAAATCTCGTTGCAGGGATCAAAAGCAAGATAGCTTTTAAGGCTATCGCAGCAAACGGACTTGGAGTAGCTGTTAAGGGCGTAGTGACAGACAATGAAAACAACCAAATTGCCACCTTTACATCAACACATCTGGGGATGGGGTATTTTACTATTACACCGTCTGAAACAAAAACTTATACTGCTAAAGTAAGCTATCCCGACGGAACAAGCAGTGCTATTGAGATGCCAAAAGGAATCGCAGACGGGATTACTGCAAGCTTTACGGACGCCGGCAGGGTTTATAGTGTAAAAATAAGTGCAGGTAAACAGACATATCAGCAATACAGGAACAAACTCTATACGCTGGTGATCTATTCGGGCGGCGTGCCAAGTAGTTACACAGTAAAACTTGAAAACCAGGAAGTAACCATTGAGATCCCTAAAAAAGACTTGCATTCGGGTATTACAACAGCTACCCTATTTTCTGCTGCAGGCGAACCGCTATGTGAGCGCTTACTGTTCGTTCAAAATAATGATCAGCTTAAATTAGACATCAACACCGATAAAAACAGCTACGCTGCCCGATCAAACACAAGCATTAAACTAAATGTAAGCAAGGCAACTGGCCAACCTGTGCCCGGCCATTTTTCTGTAGCGGTTATTAACGAGAGCAAGGTGCCTGTTGATGAAAATACCGAATCAACCATCATCAATAACCTGCTGCTAACTTCCGATTTGAAGGGTTATATTGAACAGCCCAACTATTATTTCACAAATAGCAATGAGAAAACTGCTGCCGATCTTGACCTGGTAATGCTTACTCATGGTTACAGGAAATATGAATGGAAACAAATACTAGACAACAATGGTCCTTCTAAAATAACCTACCAACCTGAGAAGGATTTTACTATTAGTGGTACCGTTAAGTTTAATAGAAAGCCTGTTGAAAAGGGCAAAATAAAGTTATTTAGCAAAGGGGTAAATGGGATAATGCTGGACACACTCACCGATAAAAATGGCAAGTTCATTTTTGACAGGCTCATTTATGATGATACCACAAAATTTGTAATACAGGCGCGAACCGCAAAAGGGGAAAAAGACGTAGATGTGTTGTTGGATTCAATGGGCCCGGGGCCGGCAGTAAATGCTAAAATGGCATACTATGCACTTCAAAACGAAAATGTGAACGTATATACCCTGCGCAGTAAAGAGTTTTTTAACGAGCAGGCAAAATATGGAATAAATAAGCATGCGCTTATGCTCAAGGAGGTGGTGATAAAGGACAAAAAAAAGAATAATGACCCAATACAGGAATCTGAAAACCTGAATGGCGCAGGCCACGCTGACCAGGTAATAACCTCGGATTGGTTCGAAAATTCGGGTTTTTCGAGTTTGTGGGATGCGTTAAAGGCTAAGCTTACCGGTGTAGAATTTAATTTTAAACACCAGATAGTTTCGCGGCGATCAGTCCCCCATCTGCAAGCTATGCAATTAAAACCGTGGGATACGGAAGAACCTAATGACGGTAAGGCCCCAATGCAGGACCTTGTGGAAATAATAGTTGACGGCGTGCCTATTGGGCAACCATATAAAGAAGGTTTTCCCAATTTTATAGAGGGAATTGATGTAAACAATGTAGCGAGCGTAGAATTTGGGAACTTACACTATGCAGCAATATATGGCAGCAGGGCTGCCGGTGGCGTACTGATCATCACCATGAAGAAAAAGGCAAGGATGGTGAACAATTATTACCGTGATGCGCCAGGAGTAATTATTTATAAGACCAACGGTTTTTATAAGGCCCGTGAGTTTTACAAACCGCAATACGACCATCCAACGAACAATAGTATGCAGGATTTAAGAACTACCATTTACTGGAATCCTGAATTGATGACTGACAGCAATGGAAATGCTTCATTCAACTACTACAACGCCGATGGAACAGGCAACTATCGCGTGGTTGTTGAAGGGATAGATGCTGAAGGTAATTTGGGCAGGCAGGTTTATCATTATAAAGTTGAATGACGCTATCCCTTTTCAAAAAACTTAAGGCTAACCCTTTCGCCGTCAAACACAGCGTAGCTATAAGCATTTACCCACTCGCCTAAATTAATATAGTGGCTTCTGTCCGACAGCTTAATGTCAAGAGGCAAGTGGCGATGCCCAAATATCAGGTAATCATAAAATTGGGTTTTCAATACATCTTTACAATAGGTTACCAGCCACTCCTGCTCCCCGGGTTTATGATCTTCCTTTTTATCGTTGGCTATCCTGCTGTGTGTTGACCAATAGTTGGCTATGCCTACACCGAAATTAGGATGAATGCGGGCAAACAGCCATTGGCAAAGGCGGCTTCTGAAAAATCCTTTTAACATTTTGTAGAACGTATCGCCCGGCCCTAACCCATCGCCATGATGCAAGTAGAATTTTTTACCGCTTCGCTCAATTTCGAGTTCGTCGCTGATGATGGTTGCGCCCAACTCGCGTTCAAAGTAATCAAACATCCACATATCATGGTTCCCTTTAAAAAACCAAAGCTTTATACCTGCGTCAGATAATTCGGCAAGCTTGCCTAAAAAGCGAATGTATCCCTTCGGAACAACGGTTTTATACTCAAACCAAAAATCAAATACATCGCCCATTAAAAAAACCTCGGTGGCATCCGCCTTGATAGAGTCGAGCCAGCGTACCAACCGGTCCTCACGTTCCCTGCTGCGTGCGTAAGTACCTGTACCCAAATGAAAATCGGAAGCGAAGTATAATTTATTGCGGATTGCCATTATTGCCGTAAAAATAAGCTAATAATGTGCAGATGTGCAAATCGGAAAACTGTAGCGAGTTTTGTTACGATGCTGTATTTAATTGCTGGTTATTAAACGGATTGGCCTGCTCACATACCTGGTTCACCAAATCGCGGGACAGGGGCTTGGTCATAAATGAATTAACGCAGGCATATTTTTTCGACTGAAAAACATCCGCTGTACGAATAGATGAACTCATGATATGTACCCTTACATTCTTTTTTGTATCGGCATTAAACACCTCAAGCTTATCAAGAAATTCCCAGCCGGTAAGCTGTGGCATGTCAAGGTCCAGCAAAATAACGTCGGGCATCGTGCCGCCGTCCTTATTTTCCTCCAGGTAATCTAATACCAACCTGCCGTCGAACGTATAGGTTGCCTGCTGGCAGTTGTAATTATTATGCAATAAGCGTTGCATAATATAGTGATCCGTTGGGTTATCATCAATTACTACAAGTTTGCACATAAACAGATGGGTTAAAATAATGGCTAATATAAGTATTTTAAAACTAACGTGTTACCAATAATTTTTTTGTAAAAAAAGCATTACAAAACGATAATGAAATAATGCCGGATAATAAAGTTCAATAGGTGTGCCACATACATTTTGGGGTGAATGTGTGCACTTATTATTGTTGTAGAACAATATTTTTACCCGCGATTAATAAATACAAACATGAGGGGAAATCGACTTTATAAAACTGTGGAAAAATTGGCGCATGATGTGGCGCGGTTAGTCCCAATAGGCATCTTAAAGTTGTGCCAAACTCACCAGCGTATAGTTTTTCCGGCATAAGGTAAAGTGCTAAAAGGTGCATAAGGCCTTGCAAACAGCCGGTCAGAAAAATACCCGGACCGGATTTTAATCCCAGCCCGCCGGCAGTATGCATTTCCATAACCCACTAAAAACATTTATTTTAGTCGCCCCGAATGAATTTTTTTAATAAACCAGTTAAACAAACCGATGCAGACGACAGTAAACTGCTAAACAATTACCGCCAAAGCGGTGATCTGCTGGTTTTAGGAAAGCTTTTTGAAAAGCAAATGCCATTGGTTTATGGAGTTTGTTTGAAATACCTGAAGGATGAGGACCAGGCCAAAGATGCCGTGATGAGCATATTTGAAGAATTGGTTGTTAAGGCTAAGCAGCACGATATTAAACAGTTCAGGAGTTGGCTGTATGTATTAAGCCGCAATTATTGCTTGATGCAGCTGCGGTCGGGGAAAAAGACGGAAACAGTTAATTTGGATGATTTTATGGAATTTACACCAATTCTGCATCCTGATGATAACAACCGGGAAGCCGCAATGCAGGCGTTGGAAAGATGTATGGATAAATTGCCGGCAAATCAAAAACAAAGCATAAGCTTGTTTTATTTAAATGAAAAGTGTTATAAAGAGATCAACGAACTTACCGGCTTTAGCCTTAACGAGGTTAAAAGCTATATACAGAATGGTAAAAGAAATTTAAGGATCTGTTTGGAAAAAGATAGTGAGTAAACAAGAGGCCGACATATTGCTGATAAGGAAGTACCTGAACGGGGAACTTGACGGCCCTGCTATGCACCGGCTTGAGCGGCGCGCCCAGGATGATCCTTTTTTAATGGATGCCATCGAGGGATATGAAAAGGCGAAAAATGATCAGCGCGTAAATTTGGATAGCCTGACGAAAGATTTACAACAACGAATCACTAAAAGGGAAACGCGGGTAATTCCGTGGAGGATATTAGGCATAGCGGCATCAATATTGGTGTTTTTTACAATAGGCGGGTTATGGCTTTACAGGGACAGGGAACCCGTTGCTTTGAAAATGGCCCAATTGTATAAACAAAAACCAAAGCCTGCAACAGTTACAGCCTCCCGTGATTCTGTTGTACAGGACAACGTTATTGCCTCCTTACCCCCGCCCTCTCATAAGCAAGCCTTAGAGCCCCCCCGCCCGGTCATTAAAGCCTACAAGAGTGTAGCAGACGAGCGCCCCCATGCCAATCCTTTAACCAGTGCGGATGTAAGCGCAGAAGAACCTGCCAGCGCCGATACTGATAACACTTCATTAGCCGAAATGGTGGTGGTGGATATGACGAAAAAAAACAAGGACGCTGCGCAAAGCAAACTGATGGATACAGTAAATAAAAACCACACCTTTCATCAGCCCAATATAAATACCGCCCTGGCCGGAAGAGTGGCGGGTGTACAGGTAAAGCCTGCTGAAGGTAAGCCGCTTACCGGCTTTTTTGATTCATCGTTAAGAAGAAGAATAGAGGGTCGGGTGGTTGATAAAACAGATGGCTTGCCTTTGCCTGGTGTATCGGTAAGGATTGCGGGCTCAAATACAGGAACCCTGACAGATGCTGAAGGCCATTTCAAACTCCCGGTCGACAGTAATAAAACCAGGCTAAATATTGGCTTTATTGGCTATGAGTCGCAAAATGTAAACATAACCAAACGCGATTCGCTTAAAACTATAGCGATGGTACCGAGCAACAAATCGTTGAACGAAGTTGTGGTTGTAGGATACGGCACTAAAAAAACGGATGATGAAGTGGCAATCATTGCTGCACGCCCTAAGGATGGCTGGGGAAGTTTAAGAAAATACCTAAAAGAAAATGCCAAATCGCCCGATGGCAAAACCGGTACTTTAAAACTCTCGTTTACTGTTGACCGCTATGGTGAGGTCAGCGATATAGCTGTTGCAAAAAGTCTCAGCCCCGCTACAGATAAAAAGGCCATCGACTTGATAAGTGATGGCCCTGAATGGCTTGGCAATTCAAACAGACAACCCGAAAAGGTAACTATCCGAATTAAATTCACTAAATAATTAGTGCTTTACATTTTTCTCGGCAAAAGCAAATACCTTTTGCATTACAGGTGTAGTGCGCGCACCTAAATTTTTACGGATATTCAATTCCTCCTGCGCAATTTCTAAAAACAACCCGTCAATAGCTTTCTGAGTTACATACGCGCTGATATCGGGGTTCATGTGGCTTACAAACGGAATTTTATTGTACTCGCCCGCAGCCTGGCCATAGTACTTTGTTGCGCCTACCTTATCCAGGCTCCCCTGTACAACAGGCTTAAATGAGGCTGTTAAATCAACAGTAGTGGTCCTTTTAAAATACTGTGTGGCAGAATCCTGGCCGCCCAACAGTATGCTTTCAACATCCTGCAAAGTCATATGGGTAATTGCTTTAATAAATATGGGCTTTGCCTGCTTTGCAGCATCTTCGGCAGCACGGTTTAATGAAAGTATTACGTTATCGCACAACTTACCTAAACCAATACTACGTAATGTTTTTTCAGCTTTTTGAGCCTGTGGAGGGAAAAGTATTTTTACCATTGGGTTTCCAAAATAACCGTTTACAGCTGAAAGCTGGTCGGAACTTTTAGAAGTACCCTTTTGCAGCGCTTGTTTTAACGCAGTGCCCATATCCAAACTAGAGGGAATGCTTATTTGAATGGTACCTGCGGCAACCAGACGGGCCGGGGCAAAACTTGATAATGTAACGAATATAACAAGGACCGGGATTAATAATAATGTTTTTTTCATAACGCTTAGCTTTAAATAGAGTAGTTTGAGCGATTAATTTATCGCCACCAAAATAAACAAAATTTCCAGCAGAAAAATTATTTAACTAAAACTCTTAATAAGGCAAACATGCCCGCAGCTATAACAGCAGAGATAGGAATAGTAATTATCCAGGCCCAGATAATATTGATGGTTAGGCCCCATCTAACAGCCGATAAACGCTTGGTTAGGCCAACACCTATAATTGACCCGGTAATAGTGTGCGTTGTTGAAACCGGTATACCAAATTGCTGGGTGAAGAACAAGGTTAGCGCACCGGCTGTTTCAGCGCTTACACCTTCAAGCGGCGTTATTTTGGTAATTTTGGACCCCATAGTTTTTACAATTCTCCATCCGCCCGACATGGTGCCTAACGCAATGGCCGAATAACATGCCAGCGGGATCCATTCAGGCATTGGGTCGCCCGGTTTTATAATGTGCGACGTAAACACCGCTACATATAAAATTCCCATTACTTTTTGTGCATCGTTGCCGCCATGTGCAAAACTCAATGCCGCTGATGAAACAAGTTGCAAGCGTTTAAACCACCGTTCAGCTACCGCAGGGCGGGCGTTTTTGCAGATGTGTAATATCACCACCGTAACTATATAAGCCACAACCAGGCCTATCACAGGTGCGAGCACTATATAAGCCAAAATTGTAAATATATAGGTGCTGTTTATAGCGCTCATGGGGCTGGCTCCCATATAAATAGCATTGGTAATACCGGCCCCCGCAAATCCGCCGATAAGCGTATGTGATGAACTGGACGGAATACCAAACCACCAGGTTATGAGATTCCAGGTTATGGCTGCAATTAAGCCGGCCAGTATCACATGCATGGTGATAAAGTTTTCCTGAACAATTTTTGAAACGGTATTGGCAACTTTATGCTCCTTTATAAAAAAGAAAACCAGGAAGTTAAAAAAAGCCGCCCATAAAACAGCCTGGAACGGCGTTAATACCTTGGTTGAAACAATAGTAGCGATGGAGTTTGCTGCATCATGAAACCCGTTGGTATAATCAAATATCAACGCCAAACAAACTACAACAATAAGTATAGGTGTAACCATAGGAGCTTATGCGTTTTTAACCAGAATTGATTCCATAACATCAGCTGCGTCCTCACACATATCAGTTGCCGTTTCAAGTGCAGAGAGGATCTCCTTATACTTAATAAGACGGATCGCGTCTTTTTCATATAGGAAAAGATCAGCGACCGCACGATCAAAAACATAATCGGCCTGGTTTTCAACACTGTTTATCCTGATGCAGGAATCAGCAATATTACGCACATTTTTCAAATCCTTCAATTCGCGCACTGCTTTTTCAAGATCGATGCTGGCCTGCAGGGTAAGTTCAGAAAGCTTGCGGATGTGTTCGTTATAATCATCAATACGGTAAAGGCTCATGCGGTTTGCCGCACCCTGGATATAATCGGCTACGTCATCAATCGCTGATGATAACGCGTGGATATCCTCACGGTCAAACGGGGTAATAAAGTTTTTACCGAGCTCCAAATGTACCTGGTGGGTAATTTCGTCGCCCTTGTTCTCCAATTTATCAATTTGTTTAAACAACTCTTCGCGGGTGTCCGGAATATTTGAATTTACGGCCTCGACCAGTATAGTTGCCATGGCTACAACGTTGGCTGCAGCCTGTTCAAATAGCGGGAAAAATACCTTCTTATCCTTCGGAACAAAATATTGAAAGATGCTGTTTAGTGACATAATTTATTATGAATTTGGGCAAAGGTAACTTTGCAATGTTAAGTTAATGTTAACTTTTTAGATTTGGTATGTTAGGTAAATGTAAAGTCTGCTTTGAACGCTGCAGCGTAAAGCCAAATGTAGACCCCAAACCTTCGGTGCTGCGTACGTTAATGGTTTGTTCATGCGCCTCGATAATATGCTTTACTATTGCAAGCCCCAAACCTGATCCTCCAATCTGCCTGGACCGGCTGGTGTCTGTCCTAAAAAAGCGTTCAAACAGCCTTGGAAGAAACTTTTCCTCAATGCCGATACCATCGTCAGTTACTTCAACCAGCACCTGGTCATGCAACTCAAATAAACTTACCGAGGTGTTCCCTCCCTCGTTTCCATATTTAAACGAATTGTCGATCAGGTTAACCAACACTTGCCTTATCTTTTCACGATCGGCATTTACCAATATCGGCTCGTCGTATTTTTGCTTAAATATTAATTTAATATTATGCTGCCTGGCTTTAAGCTCCAGTGATTCAAAAACCTCCTTGATCAGGTCGTTTATTTTAAAGCGCGTAAGGTTTATTGGGATTTCGCCTGATTCCAGCTTGGAGATCTCGTCCAGATCCTTGATTAGGTAGCTTAACCTGTCTACATTTTTTGCTGCCTTGGCTAAAAACTGCTTAGCCATGTCCTTGTCCTCGAAGTCGTCGTCCTGAAGCGCCTCTATATACCCCTGTATGGCAAACAATGGGGTTTTAAATTCGTGCGAAATATTGGATAAAAAATCCCGGCGGAACTTCTCCTGCTTGCGCAACTCATCAATCTCGCTCTTTTTCTCCTTGGCCCACTCCTTTACTTCGGTTTCCACATCGTTGATAGGATCGGCGCTCACATGTTCACCAAGAGCATCGCGCAGGTCGCGGCCAAGCTTTAAATTGTGGATCAGCTTATAGATGAGCTTTATCTTGGAATAAACGTATTTTTCTATCAGGTAATAGAAAACCAGGAAGCTGGTAATAATGGTAATAAAAAAGGTTAAGGCAACATTATACCAACTGTGCTGAAAATAATAATTTACAGCCGAAAGTGTAACGGCAACGGCCGCTGCATTGATTAAAACAAGGATACGAAGTTTCATAATCGTAAAGATACGATTCGTGATGCGAGGTTGACAATTAGCAGGTGGTTATTAAATTGTTAAGGCGGGGTTGAGGCCGGGGGCCGATAGGTGCAAGGAGAAATTAGATACATGTCAGTGTATCACCAATTAAACTACATTAATGGCGCGTGGCATCCCTCAAAGTTTTATTCAAATTACCTGTTCGGTTAACTATTATTGTTAAATGCTACCAGCCAAACAAAGCAAAACAAGCAAAAGTACAAAGGCGAGGATAAGACGGAACTCCTTTTTAAAAAGAGACTTAAATAAATGTAAAGGTTTTTTCATAATATTATTATTGTTGCAACAATGAATAGAATGATGAATAATATCTTTAATATTTATGGCAAATATATAAAAAACCCATACGCCAAACAATAATATGTTTATATGATAGAGCGAGGATTGCAGACCGATGCATTAGGTATCCAATCTCTATAAAGATAGCCCAAAGATTATCCTGTTACTTGACCTCCGCTTCAACATTAACAGTAACTTCATCAGATAATACCAGGCTGCTGGTGCCCACCCCATAATCGAGACGATTTATTTTAAAGCCGCCCTTAAATGTTGTTCCGGTTGCTGTTTGAGTAAACGAAAAAGGAATGTCAACCTGTTTAGTTTTACCCTTTAGCGTGAGGTTAAATTTTCCGGTATAATTATCGCCGCTCTTGTGCTTAATTGAAATTGATTTTAGGGTAATCTTCGGGTAATGTGCTATATCAAAAAAATCTTCGCCTTTTAAATGCTCGTCCCTGCTGGAGTTGTCGGTATTAATCGTGTTGACATCAACAGAAGCTTCAATAGTGCTTGCCGCAGGATCTGCAGCATCAAAATGCACATCGGCCTGCAATCCCCCAATAGTTCCGTCTACTCCTATCCCCATATTCCTGGTTTTAAAAGTAATCGCTGAACGGGTAACCGTATTGTTTGAACTAGTAAAGGCACTCGCGGTTATTATAATAAGCAATATGGGCAGCAGTAATTTTTTCATTGTACTAATTAACGCATTTTGTTTAGAATGATTATAAACGCAGGTGATTTTTACAGTTGGATCATGAAAAAACAGAAAGGTTTAGTTGATCATTAAACAAATCAAAAAGCAAAATCTCAATCAAAACTCCACATGCGCTCTTATAGAAAACACATTGACAGGCCCCCGGTCCTTGTTATAAGCAGGATTAAGAATAAACTGGTAATCAGGCGTTAAAAAGAATTTATTTTGAAATGCGTTAACTTTATAATAAAGCTCGGCTATCATTTCGGGAGCGTAGTTTAGTTTCCCGTCTCCTATTAAAAAACCGTAACCACCAGCTGCTAAATAATTACGGTGCGGCCCTGATAAGCCGTTGCCAATAAATGCCAGGCCAACCTCATCATCGCTTCGTTTCCACGAAGAACCTTTTAACACACCGCCAAAGGATACAGATCTGTCAATTTCGGTAAAGAACCATGTTTGGGTGTGCCCGTCATTATAGCTTGCTTTGGCAAACACACCAAAATCTTTACTTAAATATTGATCTGCACTTATGCCGAATCCGTATTTGTGCCTGCCGTATGCTTGTGTAGTGTCAACATTTGGCGCGGTAGGGTTTTGGGCGATAGCAAGGTTATAATTACCAAACTTTCCATTGTTCCTGAACCCTAAAATTCGCACAGTGCCCTGTTGCCCGTTAAGGGTATATCGCTTTTCATATTCGAGAGTTTGGGTATTAGCCTTGCCGACCTTGGCATCCCAAATAGATGAATTGGCCTGCGTAACCACCATTGTTAAGGCAAATCGCAATGTCCAGGTGGGCTGTCCCAACTCCGTTACCACGCCCATCGTATAGCCCCGGGTATTAGCTGGATAATCCCATGCGCCATTATCCATCAACGCCCAGTTCATAAATTGTGTACGCGGGTCATGGCTGAAGTTATTGCCGTCAAAAAAATCAGCCATTCCAAACTTGCCGGCGGCTATTGAAAAATAACGCTTGCTTTTAAATCCGCCTAAAACGTTTGCATCACTTTTTATGGTATCTTTTTCAGTTCCCCATTCAAAGTTTTGTTTAAAGTAAAGCCGGGCTATATAAATTTTTGGTTCGGCGGCCCCAACCCTGAAAGTTTCGCCATTTGGAAAGCCGGCAATACCCAAAGTTTTGCTTAAACCTGCGCCACCGGAGATCTCCGGATTAAAGTAAGCCTCAGCTCCCTTCCACAACCTTGCCGCACCAAAAAAGGTGGAGGTTATGGAGCTTTGTGTTTCCTCTTTAGTTGATAAACTGTTAAGTCCGCTGTAATCGGCGCTAAACCCGGGTTTGTACTGGGTTATAATTGTCTGCTGAAAGTGGAAGCTGAAACGCTCCTGTTTTACTGTATCCTGCGCGGCTGAAAGTTTAACAATAGCAATTAGCAGTAAAAAGAATAGTATGTGTTTTTTCATAAAAGGGCAAAAGTAAGTTTTTGATATAAAGCAGATATTTAATTAATGTAAAGGCAACACGATTGCAATTATTTAAGCAAATCTAATAATAAATTTAGACAAGTCTAAATTTATTATTTTAAAAAACGTGCCGACAGCTGTAAGTAACTGTATTGCAGCCAAATTGTTCTTTATAAATAATTAAGAAAAGGCTTAGCGGCACTCCGAATAAAACTGTTCCAAATAGCCCAGCATAAAGTTATGGCGCTGTTCAGCCAGCTTTTTACCTGTGGCCGTATTCATTTTGTCCTTAAGCAATAGCAGTTTTTCGTAAAAATGATTGATGGATGGCGCATTGGTATTTTTGTATTCCTCCTTGGTCATGGTTAGATTCGGCTCAATCTCCGGGTTATAAATCTCCCTCCCTTTAAAACCGCCGTAATTAAAGGCGCGTGCTATACCTATGGCGCCAAGCGCATCCAGGCGATCGGCATCCTGCACGATATCAAGCTCCATTGATTTAAAAGCGGCTTTATCAAAGCTGGATTTAAAGGAGATATGCCTGATTATTTGTTGAACGTGCCGAATACGTTCTTCATCAATATTAATACCTTCCAGGAAATCTCCGGCCAATTTCGGCCCTATCTCTTCGTCACCATTATTGAATTTACTGTCGGCAATATCATGTAATAATGCAGCAAGTTCAACGGTTAATAAGTCAGCCTGCTCCGCCTGGGCGATAAGCTTT
Source organism: Mucilaginibacter phenanthrenivorans (assembly GCF_024721155.1). Lineage (GTDB taxonomy): Bacteria > Bacteroidota > Bacteroidia > Sphingobacteriales > Sphingobacteriaceae > Mucilaginibacter > Mucilaginibacter phenanthrenivorans. The sequence continues at coordinate 322,635 of NZ_JAHVAP010000006.1, forward strand.
GCGTTTGTCCAAACACGTTGAATATGCCACCAGTCATGCCCGCCTTCTGCATCTTTAAGCGTTTGGCGAACAAACGCCACCGTTTTATCAATAATCTCCTCGTGATTCATCCTTATATTAATTGGCTATAATTTCAACTTCAGCAACCGGACTAAATAAATATACACGTTTTGAACTTACCTCGATGCATTTATAGCGCTTCCGCAGCTTCTCTTCCTTGCTAAAAATGCGACCATCTTTTAACTTGAACATTGCCTTCATGGGCAGCTTCTCAACTGTAATTGCCGATTCTTTTGGCGCATCATATTGCCGGAGTGAACGGTATAGATTCAAATCGGAACAACTGGATGCGGCCGGGTTATCCAAATAGCTAACAATGGCGCGTTTTACATCCGCCGGAAAGATCTCCTTTTCAAAAAAAGGCTGCATCATCCGCTTAAAGTTCAACTTCCATTCAGTGCCATGCGGTTTGGCCTTATGTTTATGCTCGTTCCAGGTATGCAGGTGCGCAAATTCGTGCACTGTGGTAACCAGGAATGCATAAGGGTTCAGATCAAAATTTACCGAGATGCGGTGGCCTTTGCCGGAGTGCGGTGGCCTGTAGTCGCCAAACTTGGTGTTGCGATTGCGCGAAATTTTAAATTCGCATTTAAAGTAGTCGATCCAGCGGCCAATGAGCGGGGCAGCATCAGGTGGAAGGTACCTTTCTAAAACTTTTACTTTATCCAATTTTTACCTCGTTGCAAAGATAGGGGAAAAAGCAGAAAGACGAAAGCTGAAAGCGTAAAGCAAAATGCGAAAAGTTAGATACTTGATTATAAGAGCAACGGGAAAGCTTAGGCTTTTTGCTTTCAGCTTACTTCAGCAAATTATACGCTAACAAGCTCGCCGCATAGGCCAACACCGTCATGTAAGCAAACTGGATAGCCGGCCAGCGCCAGTTCTTGGTTTCGCGGTAAACTACTGCCACTGTGCTGGCGCACTGCATAGCGAAGGCATAAAACATCATCAATGAAAATGCAACCGCCAATGAAAATACAGGTTTCCCTGTTTCCGGGTTTTTAGCCGAACCCATTTTCTTTTGTACCGATTCTATTTTGTCGGCATTGCCATCAACACTATAAATAGTGGCCATAGTGCCTACAAACACTTCGCGTGCTGCAAAGGACGTGATTAAAGCGATCCCTATCTTCCAGTCGAAACCCAGGGGCTTAATCACCGGCTCAATTACATGACCCAATACCCCTGCGTATGAGTTTTCAAGCTTTTCGGAGTTGATGGCTTTGGTAAGCTCATCCGGCTTAAGCTGTTTGGTATACTCGGGTTGCTGATATTTTTGTTCAATTCGGGCAAAGCGGTCGCCGGGGCCGTAAGATGCCAATACCCAAAGTATTACCGATACGGCTATAATAACCTTACCCGCCTGTAAAACAAATGCCTTCGACCGGTCATACATGCTGAAGGCAACATTATTCCATCTTGGCATGCGGTAAACCGGCAGTTCCATTATAAAGTAACCACGCTCGCGGCCCTTTAGGATCAGCTTAAATGCAAACGCTACTATTATGGCCGAGATCAGGCTGAAGATATACATCCCGGTAAGCGCCAGGCCTTGCAGGTTAAATACCCACCATACATTCCTGTTAGGCACTACCAGGCCAATCAGCAGCACATAAATAGGCAATCGCGCCGAGCAGGTCACCAATGGCGTAACCATTATGGTGATCATCCTGTCCTTCCAATTCTCGATGGTACGTGTACTCATGATAGACGGCACTGCGCAGGCAAAGCCGCCGATAAGCGGCACTACTGATTTGCCGTTAAGGCCAACCTTGCGCATCAACTTATCCATCATAAACGTAACGCGCGACATGTAGCCTGTATCTTCCAATATCGAAATAAAAGCAAAAAGAATAGCGATCTGCGGGATGAAAACCATTACGCCGCTCAATCCGCCGATTACGCCGTCAACCAGCAAGCACACTAACGGGCCGGCGGGTAAAATTTGATGTAATGAGTTTTGCGTCCATGCAAACAGGTCGCCAATCTTCTCCATTGGGTAAGCCGACCATGAAAATATCGACTGGAACATAAACAACAGTATTCCGAGGAATATGACAAAGCCAAAGATCTTATGCGTAAGTACCTTATCTATCTTGTTGCTTATGGATTCGTCCTGTGCTGTTTCAGGAATTTTCACCGTATCGTAAAGCAGGTCATTAATAAAGTTATACCTGGCAATGGTTTCCGTAGCTTGGGATTTCTGCGAATGGAATGAAAATTCATGTTCCAGTTCTTCTATCCGGTCGCTTTCAGCGGGGGTTAAAAACTTTACGGTTTCATGCTGATGGGCAAGCTGCAGGGCAAAGTACGGATTATCAAGTTTTAAGTCTTCACTTATCTGAGCTATCAGCTGCGGTGCAATAGCTTCCACATCAATGGATGGCTCTTGCAGGGCAATTTTGTTGGCAAAGGTTATTGTCTGTTTTAACTTATCAATTCCCTCAACCTTACGGGCCGAAATAGGAACCACCGGTACGCCCAGCTTTTTGGCAAACAGATCGATATCTATGGTAATGCCTGCCTTTTTCGACAGGTCGATCATATTCAGTGCAATAATGACCGGGATCTTCAGATCGGCTACCTGGGTATAGAGCAGTAAGTTTCTTTTTAGATTTGTTGCGTCGATAATCACAACAACCAGGTCAGGCGTGTGCGCGTTGGACCTGTCGGCCAATACAGAAAATACGATAGACTCATCCTGGCTTTTAGGATATAGGCTGTAAGTACCGGGAAGATCTATAATTTCGGCGGTGCGGCCATCGGGCAGGGAGCAATAACCGGTTTTTTTGTCAACCGTAACCCCAGGAAAATTTCCTATTTTTTGATTTAAACCGGTTAATGTATTAAAGAGAGTTGATTTACCGGTGTTTGGATTTCCTACAAGTGCAACTCTTATATCGGCTTTCAATGTTAAAGTGCTACTGCAGAATTATTGTAGAAGCTTCAAATTTGCGCAGGCTAAGCTGGTAGCCGGAAACATTGATAGCAATAGGGTCGCCCATTGGCGCAATACGCGATACGGTGATCGGTTCACCCGGTAAACATCCCATTTCCATCAATTTTACTGACATTTCTAAGTCGGTAAATTCCTTTACAATCCCAATTTCGCCTGGTACAAGTTCTGAAAGCGTCATATCTTTATTTAAAACTTAGGCCAAATGTATTGCTTATTTAAATTAAATCCAAATAAGAAGAAGCGAAATTTACATGAGGAATACTTATTTTATGATAATTATGCCGGGGGTGCTTTTAGCAGGTGCTCCCACCTTGGTTATCTTGTAAATAAGCTTCACATAAAAATACCGTCCTATGGTATTGGTCTGGTCGTTTTGTACGATGCCGGTAGTAGTTATGTTGCGTTGAATCCCGGAGTTTTGGTTCAGGATATCAAAAGCGTTTAGCGAGAAGGTAAGGTTTTGTTTTTTAAGGAAGGTACGCTCCAGCCCGGCATTCCAGATATAGAACGAAGTATTAGCGCTCGCCGGGGTTCCCCTGAACAGGCGCTGGGTAACGTCGCTAAAGATCCGCCAATCTTTTATCGGTTTTACACTTGCAGTAAACGAGTTGTTATAGGTAAAATAATGCTGGTCGGCCATCGATTGGAAGGAATTCTTCGCGCTGCTATAGGTGGAATATGTGCGTAAGGTCAATTGCCAAACATCATTATCGTAATTACTTCCAAGGCTTAGGCCGGGCGAGAAACGGCGTACAGCATTTTCATTATCGTTTATGAAATTTACAAACCTGTTAACACTGCCATTTAATCCTATGTTTAACTTCAGTCCCTTTATTTTTGTAGGCTTGCCAAAATTAAAGCCAAAATTGGAACTGTAATTACCATCCGTGTTGATCGGTTTTGATGTGGTTATACCATTAGCGTCAATAGTACTTGCTGTAGAAAATCCGTTCCACGTGGGTGTGAAATTTCCGTAGAAATTAAAGTAGTAGTTGTTCTTCAGGTCGAAGTAGTTGTAATTAACATTGGTGTTTAACGACCGTGACATCACCAGGTTAGGGTTTCCCTGTTTGATATAAAGCGGGTCAGTGTTATTAAATACCGGCTGCAGGTCAGTAGCTGATGGCAGGGTAACATCCGTGCCGACACTTAAATACAAATTTGGCCCGTTCTGTTTGCGGTACGAAAAGGTAGCGTTTGGCACCAGTGCAAAAGCATCCCTTTTCACGGTGCTGAATTTATTATTGCTTGTAAAATCGCCCTGCAAACCCAGATCAGCAACGGCAAAGTTCACGTTTACGGTAATATTATCTGTTGATTTATTTAATCCCGCCGTGGTTGTGTAGCGCCAGTTGCGGTTATTGAAATTGCCGCTAAGCAAGGGGTCGATAATTTCGTACTTTCCGGTTGCTCCATTATAATCCAGCGTATATTGATCGGCAATTTGCTTGCGATAATCAAAGCTTTGGCTAAGCGTAAGGTTTACTTTTTGCTTCGCACTTAATTGCCTCACGTATGATGCCGTTCCCGAAAAAAAGGTGGCGTTATTATCCTGGCTTGCCTGCTGGTTAAGATCTGAATTTGGCTGCCCGCTTGCAAAATACCGCGAGGAAGATATATTGGTATAGTCGTAATCTGACTTCGAATAATTGCCATTTGCAAAAAAGTTTACCGAGCCCTTTCCGTTATGTAGTTTGTGATTTACAGAGAACTGGCCGCCATAAGCGGGACTGGTTTTCCGGCCATTCAACATCTGGCTTATATTATTCACGCTATCCATGGACCCATTTAATGTATTTGAAAACAGCGATGAGTTATTTTTATTAAGTGTGGTGCTTATGCTTGGCTTAAATTTAAGATTGGTTAAACTATCCATCTTGTAATCAAAGCTAAAATTCAAGCGGTAGCTGTTAAGGGTGTTGTTTCCGCCTGTCAGTTGTTTGGTGAACAGGTTATTTGGATTATCCTGCAGATCTGAAAGCTTTACCAGCTTGTTTGAAGAGATCACTGAAATAAGATTGACGTTAAATTTAAGCTGTTCCTTCTTCCCGTAAATATCAGAGTAGTTGATACCCCCGCTATGGTTGGTGATCAAGCCGTCATTAACACCTGAGAACGCTCCATTTACATTTGCCCGCCCGCTGCTGTTAATCGAAATAGAGGTACTTCCGTTTCCACTTGAGAACGCATCAAATACATTACCGCCGGTAAAATTATTCAGGTCGTCAAAGCTAAAACCCGATTCGTTGACATTATTGCTCAGGAACAGGAACGACAATTGTTTTTTATTATCAAAGTGATTGAGGTTAAATTGCCCAAGGTAACGATCCTGCGTGCCGCCGGCAGCCGTCGCATTGCCGAACCAGCCCTTCTTTTTATCGGCCTTTAACGTAACGTTTACTACCTTATCGCGCTGACCATCGTCAATGCCTGTGTTTTTTGTTTTATCGGTTTTGTCATCAATTACCTGCACTTTATCAATTGCATCAGCGGGCAAATTTTTGGTTGCCGCTTTAGGGTCGTTCCCGAAAAACTCACGCCCATCAACCATCACCTTCTTTACATCCTTTCCGCCCGTGGTTACTTTGCCGTCCTTGTCAACGTCCATCCCGGGGATCTTTTTAAGCAATTGCTCCAAATTATCGTTGGCTTGTGTTTTAAACGAGCCCGCGTTGAATTCCACCGTATCTTTTTTTATGGTGACAGGCGCCTTTTCGCCCTTAACAGCAACCTCGTTCAAATTACGAATATCCTTAACCATTGTTAATGCCCCGAAATCAATAGCTGGCTTGGCTGTTGTAATAGTGAACGCACGTACATAGTTTTTTAAGCCGAGTCGCGAAGCGATAAGGCGGTAACTCCCATTCTTAAGATCGCTTATTTCAAATGCTCCATTCTTATCAGATACCGCGCTCTTTTCCAGCAAGGAGTCTGCGGCGTTTACTACGGATATTGTTGCGTAATCAATGGCTTTGCCTGCTTCATCAACAAGTTTTCCCTTTACCTGCCGTTTTATTTGTTGGGCAGATGTCGTGAATGATAATAGAATGATTGCAAGAACGGTAACTGTGGCGTAAAGGTTTTTTGTCATAAATGTTAAAACTAAATTCAGCAGCGAAATAACAGCAACTAAATTACGAAATTATCGTATATCTACGATTATTTCGTAGTAAAAAATGCTTGTTTTAACATTTTTTAACAAAATGAACTAAGAAATGACCGGGAATTTAACGCCGAAAGGGGCACAGCCGCCGTGCGGCGACCAGGAAGGCAGTGCATTGCTGCAATACGTTTACGAAATAAGCTCGGGGGATTGTACGGGTGGATGAGATTTTATTTGCCCAAATGTAGGACAGCCGCAGCCTTTATGAAAAATACCGCATGATGAAAGGGCAAGCGTTGCCAAAAGCCCTATTAGTATTAGTTTACTTCTTTTCATAACTTAAAGCGTTTACCGTTATAAATATACTAAAAGCCGCCATTAATGTTCCTATAACATCAGCAAACAGATCGTTCCATTCGGCACTGCGCCAGGTAAAGAAATATTTTTGCAAAATTTCTATGAGCCCGCCGTAAACAATGGCAATAATGGTTATCAGCAATAACGTTTTATACGACACCGTGTAGGCCGATTGTTGCCTTATATAACCGGCGGCAATAAAGACTATCATTACAAAAAAGAAACCGCAATGTACCAGCTTGTCAAAACCAGGAAAAAATAAAGGCGATTCAGAAATCTCTCCCAGTTTCGCAGTGCACATTATTAAAATAAATAAGGCCCACAAAAGAGCGGGCCAGTAATATTTAATAAATGTACTCATTAAGCCCCAACAAGCGATTGATAACTATCTGCGGATAATAAAGAATCAACAGCAGAGGCATCTGATAGTGTAACTTTAACCATCCATCCTTCGCCATAAGGGTCGGAGTTTACCAATTCAGGCTGTTTGTCCAGCGCTGGATTAAGCTCAGTTATAGTCCCGGTAACCGGCATAAACAGATCTGAAACAGTTTTAACTGCCTCAACGGTACCAAAAACTTCGTCTTTGGCAACTTCCTTTCCTAACGAAGAGATATCTATGTAAACAATATCTCCTAATTCGCGCTGTGCAAACTCAGTGATGCCAATATAAGCGATATCGCCTTCAACTTTAATCCACTCGTGGTCTTTGGTGTATTTTAATCCTGCAGGAAACTCCATAGTTTTTTAATTTATGGCCCAAAAATAATAAAACTTTGAGCTAACGCAATAAATAACAGCTTATAAAAATTCCATTGAATGATGGTAACATCCGGCATCCGAAACTAAACCGTATATAGTTTGTTAATCAGGCACCTCCGAATAATATAATTATGAATAAAGCAACGCTTTTGACAATCGTAATACCGGTTATGCTGGCAACGCAGGCTTGTAATAGAAGTTCCAGCCATGATGACGATATGGTTGATATTGACAGCAGTGCCAGTGCATTAAATGATACCGCACCGAAACTTAATATTGCTGTTGAAAAAGGCGACGCTCAATTTATAGTTGATGCCGCCGGCAGTGGTATGGAAGAAGTAGCGCTGGGGAAACTCGCACAACAAAAAGCCACTGATCTCCGGATTAAAAATTTCGGTAAAATGATGGCTGCAAATCATTCCAAATTAACCGATGGAATAAAAGTTCTTGCAGCAACAAAGAAAATCGCAATCCCAATTGCCCCGAATACCGATGAACAAAGAACAATCATCGAACTTTCAAGGAAAACAGGGGGCGAATTTGACAAAGCGTATATTAAAAACATGATCGCCAATCATGAAAAGGATATCAGCACATTTGATGCGGCATCAAAAAATTGCCAGGACCCGGAAATAAAAGCATTCGCTAAAAAAATGCTGCCTATTTTACAGACGCACCTTGATGCTATAAATACTATAAAAGAAAGTATGGATTAAGTTTTAATTGATTGGTTTTAAGATCCGGTTCCACCTGATCTTGTCAAGGAACGTTCCGGTTGAATCAATACTCATCCAGGTGATCATCGCCTTACCCACTACATGGTCTTCAGGCACATATCCCCAAAAACGTGAATCGAGTGAATTATGGCGATTGTCGCCCATCATCCAGTAGTAGTTCATTTTAAAGGTATAGTTTTCAGCCTTTTTCCCGTTTATTAAAACATCCTTACCGTTTATAGCTACCTTATTGTTCTCATACAATTCAATCGCTCTGCGGTACAGCGCCATGGTCGAATCATTTAGAGGGACGGTCATGCCGCGTTTTGGCATCACCAGGGGACCAAAGTTATCCTGGTTCCATTTGAATTTCTCATTATGCGGAAATACAGAAGCATCATAATTTCCTGCCGGTTCAATAACAGGTGTTACGCTTTTTATATTTGAATAACTTTTAAAGGTTGCCAAATTCGCTTTAGGAATAATCATCTCATAAGTGTTAGCATCCTTCTGGCCCCGTAGGTCAATGCTCAAATCATGATAAATCTGCGGGTTAATTTCAGTACCGTTGGTCACCACATCGTACGATGTTTGCGCCTTTTCGGCATTGGGCGCGGCCTTACCGTTAATAAATACTTGCCCGTTTACAATGGTAAGCTTGTCGCCCGGTATTGCCTGGCAGCGTTTAATAAGATTTGTGCGGGCATCAACCGGCCTGTTGTACGATGGATCCGCCTCTTCCGGTTTGTTAAAAACCACAATATCGCCCTTCTTAATTTCGGTTAGGCCGGGCAGGCGAAAGTAAGGTAGCTTAATGCCGTCCCAGTAAGTTTTAATGTTATATTTTGTAATGGTCGATTCCAAAAAAGGTATCGAAACCGGGGTAAAAGGCATCCTGGGGCCATAACTTATCTTACTAACGAACAAATAATCGCCGGTAAGTAACGTACCCTCCATTGATCCCGACGGGATCGCATATGCAGAAAATAATAGACCACGGATAATAGTCGATGCTACCAGTGCAAATAAAATAGCATCGGCCCATTCACGAGTCTTTGATTTTTTCGGTTTGTTACTGTCGGTTTTCTTTTTGAAGGGAAGTTTCCAGTTCATATCCAGGGTTTTGTAGGAGATTTGACTTTGAGATTGAAGTTTTGTTACAGGGTATGCTATTTTATTCCCCTACCCTTTATTTACAATCCATAACTTAGCGCCTTTAAATATGAGTACGTTAAAGATAGTTTCCCTGCTTCCCTCGGCAACCGAGATAGTCTGCCTTTTGGGGCTTGAACAAAACCTGGTGGGGCGGTCGCATGAGTGTGATTTCCCTGAATCGGTAACGCAATTGCCGATATGTTCGGAAGCAAATTTTCCTGACAATTTAAGCAGCGCGGCTATTGACGTAAAGGTGAAGGAGATTTTGGCCGATGCCCTATCCGTTTATACCGTGAAGCGTGAGGTAATTAAAGAACTTGAACCCGATGTAGTAATTACCCAGGCGCAGTGCGAGGTGTGCGCTGTGTCTCTACAGGAGGTTGAAGAAGCACTTGAAAATTACCTGGACAAAGAAGCAAAGATCGTGTCCCTGCAACCCAATAGCCTGGATGATATTTTCAATGATATTAAAACAGTTGCCACAGCTCTAAATGTAACCCACCAAGGTGATGAAGTGATTGAAGTGTTACAGGAGCGTGTCGACATCATCCGCCATAAATTAAAATTCAGCGACAGCAAGCCAACGGTTGCCTGCATAGAATGGCTGGAGCCGATGATGCTGTCGGGCAATTGGGTACCTGAGCTGGTAAGTTTAGCCGGCGGGACAAATATATTGACCGAGGCCGGCAAACATTCACCTTATGTACATTGGGACAACATCCGGTTGCACGATCCGGAACTGATACTTGTAATGCCTTGCGGCTTTTCCATAGAACGTACATTAAAGGAAGTTGATATTTTATTACAATTACCAGGTTTCAATGAACTAAAGGCCGTAAAAAACAACCGCGTTTATATTGTTGATGGCAACCAATATTTTAACCGCCCCGGCCCGAGGATAGTTGATTCCATCGAGATCCTTGCCGAGATCATTCATCCAAAGCAATTCATTTTTGGCTATGAGGGTGATGGATGGATCAGGTTTGGGGTGTAAAATAACCGTTTTGTTTATCTCCTGGTTCGGTTATATTTTACCGATATTTGATCGGTATTAACTACGCTTGCTGCAAAACAAATAATGATATCTATTTGCCGGCAAATTACGTAAGAAATACTTATTGAAGACTTAAAACTAATTGATAGTTGATTTAATCTGATTTTTTTACTTCCAGTAAGAAAACAGCTGATTTGATTAACTGATAGCATTGTTGATTTAACCTGAAGCAAAGATTTCCTGGTTATATTTTACTTTTTCGCACCGGAGGCTACTCTGGTCTATCAGTCTATTTTATTGATTTTGGAGGGTGATCGTGAATTGGGAAAAAAATCCGATAAATGGAAGACTATGTAAAAAAAGGCCGACCCGAATTAAGGCTTCGGGCCTACAGGGCAATTGACGAGCCGGAAACCTGTGAGTTATTTATTAAAGGGCATACAGCTGTTTTGACCAGTATAGGGGTTACAAAGGTTACCTCCTCTAAAAATGGATGGGCCAAAAACCCCGCTGTTTTTGTAATAGTTGTAGAATCAATAGATGGAAAAACTTTATATGGAGGCGCGAGGGTACACGTTGCCGGCGGGTCAGAACCATTACCTATTGAGCAAGCTACAGGGACAATGGATCCGGGGATATTTGAACTTGTTTGGGAATTTTCAAAACAAGGTACAGGCGAGATCTGCGGTTTATGGAATTCGCAGGAACTTGCCGGATATGGAATAGGAACACCTTTGCTGATCCGTACGCTAATTGCAATTTCATCACAAATTGGTTTGCAATCGCTCTTCGCATTATGTGCGCCTTATACGGTAAAGCCTGTTGTAAATTGCGGGATGGTGCTAATAGATAGTGTAGGCAATAATGGAACCTTTTATTACCCCAAACTTGACCTTATTGCAACTGCAATGATCTTAAAAGATGTTTCGGATTTGAGCCTGGCTGCTGAAGAGGATAAGCTTGCCATATTGCAAATGAGAGCTAACCCCGATAGCTTAAAGATCCATGAATTAAAGGAAAAAGAGATAACTATAGATTTTGAACTTAGTATCCCACACCTGGATAAATGGGATCTATCCCAGACTATTGCAGCAGCAGAAAGCAATTTTTTTAAATCGGAAATTCACGAAGAAAGCAATAGCTTTTAATAAATTTACTTGATCAAACCATGGAAAACAAACACTACGATATCAATTATCTGCAAAACTCAAGACGTTTGCTGATAAACTTAAAAGAGCATTCTTATAAGTTTTTTAGAAGCATAAATAATGGAACTATTATTGACCTGGGATGCGGAGCCGGGAATGACGTTATTGAACTGGCGAAAATAACCGGAAAAGATCTTAAAATAATTGGGGTTGATCATGACCCCGTTATGCTGCAAAAAGCAAAAGAAGATTCGAAGGAGATCAACAATGTTGATTTCATACTATCGGAAGCCTGCCCATTGCCATTTGAAGATGGAACAATATCAGGACTTAGAACCGAGCGCCTGATCCAGCATCTCAAGAATCCCGAAAAAGTTATCGCCGAGATTAACAGGATCCTGAAGAAGGACCAACCTTTGGTAATTATTGAAACGGATTGGAACAGCTTATCCTTCTATACTGAATTTGTTGAGACGCAAAAAAACGTGAACACCTACTTAACAAATGTTAAAGTAAACAATGGCTTTGCTGCAGAAAAGCTTATTAACTATTTGCAGTTGAGCAATTTCAGGGACATTAAGTTCGAAATTCATCCTTTTGTTGTTAATACTTTAAAAGAGGCAAATGAATATTTCTGGATTGAAAAGATGATACAGGAGGCTGTTGAAAAAGGCTATATTAAGGAGCAGGAATATCATGCTTTTTATAAAGCATTGCAAAAGGCCGATGATGAAAACCATTTCGCCTGCTCCATCAATCTCGTATTGGCGTCATGCATTAAATAGATAAACAATATGTGTAAACACTTTTTCAGGTTACTGATCTGTTTTTCTTTCCTTTTTTTAAGCACCGGTGCAAGCGCTGATGTGATTGTCAGTAATTCTCAAGGCAGAATTATGATCGGCAGGCAAATTTCGGTACTGCAAAGCAAACAGGAGCTTGCCTTTAAAGATGTAATAGCGTCGGCAGGGTTTAAAAAATATGATAAAGATGTTCCTAATCTTGGATTTTCTGCAGTTAGTACCTGGATCAGATTTACTGTAACCAATCAAACCCAAACGCCGGATCTTCTTTTGGATATAGCATACCCTATACTTGATGAAGTGGAACTTTTTACGCCGGATGCTCAAAATCAGTATAATAGTATTTTGATGGGCGAGATCAGGAATTTCAATGCCCGCAAATACCAACATCCTGATTACATTTTTGATCTTAATGTTCCTTATAATACCACTAAAACTTATTACCTGCGAATTAAAAGTTCGGAACAATTAATATTACCTATTTCGGTTAATCAAAAAACGGACTTATGGCAATTTCTAAGTAAGGAAAACCAGCTAACGGGGATCTTTGTCGGAGCGGTGTTAATTATGTTTTTGTATAACCTCTTTATCTTTTTCACAGTTAGGGATAAAAGCTATTTATATTATGTTGTTTACGTAGCCTCTGTTGGTTTAACACAAATTGGCATAAAAGGATTTACATTTCAGTATCTATGGGGAAACTTTCCGGCATTTGAATTAAAGAGTGTAATTCTTTTTGCGTGCTTAGGTGCAATAGCCGCTACGCTGTTTACCAGGTCATTTCTTTTAACGCGGGAAAGAGCGAGAAAATTTGACGTAGTTCTTATCATCGTTATTATTCTTCAGGCCATAGCATTTTTAATTACGCTTGCCGGCAAAGTACAGGTTGGGTTCCAGCTCATGCAGATGTCAACCACCTTATTTGCTTTTAGTATTCTCATAGGATCTGCTATTGTAATGAGAAATGGATATCGGCCGGCAAAGTTTGTGTTCTTTTCATGGTCGGTTTTACTCATAGGGGCCATCATCTTTGCCCTAAAAGATAACGGCATTTTGCCATATAATACGTTTACCAGCTATTCCATGCAGGGAGCCTCTGTAATAGAAATGGCATTGCTATCCTTTGGTTTGGCCGACAGGATAAACATTTTAAAAAGAGAAAAAGCAGCATCGCAAGCAGAAGCCCTGAATATTGCCATGGAAAATGAACGCATTATAAGGGAGCAAAATGTGGTATTGGAATTAAAGGTAAATGAACGTACCGTTGAGTTAAGCGAATCAAATCTTGAACTGAATAAAACGCTTGATGATTTAAAGCAAACGCAAAGCCAGTTGGTTGAATCTGAAAAAATGGCTTCTCTTGGCCAGTTAACTGCAGGAATAGCGCATGAGATTAATAACCCCATAAACTTTGTTACTTCAAACATAAAACCCTTAAACAGGGATATTGAATTAATATTGGAAGCGCTTACCGTTATTGAAAATGTGGGGCTCTCCGATTCTACCACTGCTGATAAGCAAAAACAAATAAGGGAATACAAAGAAGAATTGGATTTTGATTATCTAACAGTAGAAATCAAGCACCTTATAAAAGGGATTAATGAAGGTGCCACCCGCACCGCTGAAATTGTTAAAAGCCTGAAAATTTTCTCGCGCCTGGATGAAGACAACCTGAAAAAGACTGATATCAATGAGGGTCTTGACTCAACCCTGGTTATAGCAAATAATATGCTAAACAATAAAATAAAAGTTATTAAAAAATATGGAGATCTGCCAAATGTAGAATGCTATGCAGGAAAGTTAAACCAGGTATTTTTAAATATTATTGCCAATGCAATTTATGCAGTGCATAAAAAATTCGGTGAAAATGAAGGTGGTGAAATAACTGTCCTGACAAGCCATGACGAAAAAAATGTATTTATAAAATTTAAAGATAACGGGACCGGCATGGATGCTAAAACTCAAAAAAAGATCTTTGAACCATTTTTTACCACCAAAGATGTAGGGGAAGGCACTGGATTAGGGATGTCAATTGCATACAATACCATTAAAAAACATAATGGCACTATAAGTGTTAATAGTGTGCCGGGAGAAGGAACCGAGTTTGTTTTACAAATACCCATAAATACATAAATTTTAAAGGGTTGAATAAAGCACGTATTGTTTTCGTGTAATATGTATTAACACTGTTAAGGTCAGACAACCAGCCAATTAAGTGACACCGGTCATTTACATTATTGACAGCTATCACTCATTTACCGATACCGATCATTTTTTACCCCCAAATTGTATCTTACATTTGATAATAAATAAAATGAATGCTTTAGAATTGGGTTACCTAAACTGAGACACTGTGGCTGAAAAAATAAAAATTTTATATGTGGATGATGAACCTGAGAACCTGGTAGGTTTTAAGGCATCATTAAGACTTGATTATCAAATCTTCACCGCAGTAAATATACCCGAAGCCATACGTTACCTGGATAAAGATCCTGAAATAAGGGTGATTTTTTGTGACCAGCGAATGCCGGGCAAAACAGGGGTTGATTTTTTTGAAGAAATCCGGATTACCCACCCTCTTCCCGTACGGATCATGCTCACAGCTTACACGGATGTTGATTCGATAATTGACGCTATTAATAAAGGGCACATATTCAGGTATGTAAGAAAGCCGTGGATAGAAGCCGATATCATCTGGGCTATTGACGAGGCCAATAAGTTTTACATGGCCAATTCAATGCTTGCAATTAAAAACGATGAGTTGCAAAAAGCATATAATGAACTAAATAAGTTTGCCTATAGCGTTAGCCACGATATCAGGGGCCCATTGTCGGGGATTTTGGGGGCCATTAATCTTGCAAGGGATGTAGACGATGTTGATGAGATGAAAGAGATGCTGTTTTTAATGGAAAAATCGGTGACAAAACTGAATACCTATGTTTTAAGCATGCATGACTATTATAGCTTGCAAAGAGGAGAGTTAAAGATAACAGAAATTGATTTTAATAACATTATGGATGAACTAAAAGCCATATATTCTGTAAACTCAAAAATAAATCATGTTACGTTTAAAGTGAATGTTAAGCAGGACGAAGTTTTTTTCAGCGATAAAGCTCCATTAAGGCTTATTTTAAATAATCTTTTATCAAATGCGTTTAAATACCAGGATAAAAGCAGTAAAAATAAATCTGTTGAGGTAGACATTGAGATAAAGAAAAGCGAGGCGGTAATTTATATAAGAGATACCGGGATAGGCATTTTAGCAAGTCACCTTGGAGAAATATTTAACCTTTTCTTCCGCTCAAATTCGCTCGAAGTAGGGTCTGGTTTTGGGTTATACAATGTAAAAAGTGCATTAGTAAAATTAAATGGTCATATTGAAGTCGACTCTGTTTTGCACCAGGGAACAACTTTTAAAGTAACAATCCCCTCCACGTGATGAAAGCAGAATTTTCTTTTATAATTATTGATGATAGTGAGCTTGATTGCTTTGTTACAAAAAAGTTTTTGGAGCGTACCAACAAAAACTTCGTTATTGAGATTTTTAATAATGCAGAACATGCGCTGGATACAATCGGTAAAAACCATAGTTTGGAGGGAGATCTGCCCACTATAATTTTACTTGATTTGCAAATGCCGCGGATGAATGGTTTTAAGTTTGTCGAAGAGTTTGAAAAACTTTCGCCTGAAATTCAAAAGAATTATATAATTATTATATTAACTGTATTATCACCCTCAAGAGACCCAAAAGATTTATACGGAATTTTCACCTATAGAAAAATAAACAGCATCGTGGAAAAACCCCTCACAAAAGATAAACTAAACTCGCTACTCAACGAAGTGAGGATGGGGAGCATTAAATAAAGGCCTAAGAAAGCAGCTTTTGTCGAAGTAAAAACTCTAACTGATCATTAGATACTTCCAGTTTTTTATTTGTTTCTTTTAACTCGGCTCTTTCAAGATATTTTGCATATGCCGCTTGTATAGTTAGATCCAATTCTTCTTCATTCCATGGCTTGGAGAGGTAATGAAAAATTTTTCCCTTATTAACTGCATCTACCACAGCCTCCATATCGGCGTAACCCGTTAAGAGGAGCCGCATCGGGTCTGGGTACTTTTCTAATACTTTCTCTAAAAATTCAACGCCTGTCATTTCCGGCATCCG
The DNA here is from genome assembly GCF_024721155.1 of Mucilaginibacter phenanthrenivorans. GTDB lineage: Bacteria > Bacteroidota > Bacteroidia > Sphingobacteriales > Sphingobacteriaceae > Mucilaginibacter > Mucilaginibacter phenanthrenivorans. The sequence continues at coordinate 338,857 of NZ_JAHVAP010000006.1, forward strand.
CTGATCAGTAATAATAATGTGGACCAAACTTTTTCCCAAAATCTCTAAAGCCGCGTCGCCGCTCAGCGCAGTAAGTACATTATATTTTATCCTGAAAGTAGCCTTGAAAGAAAATAAATTATTTTCTTCATCATCTACATAAAGTATAGTTATTTTATCAGCCGGCATATTATTAAACTGCAATACATCCTGTACACTAAGTTATAAAAAATAAGCCTATTCCATTTATTTATTTGAACATATTTGCTTACTCCCCATTATCCTCCGTCTCCTTTATCTCATCATCCTTTTTCGCTTTGCCCAGCCTGATCTTCGGATTTGCCTGTGTACCCGTGATGGTCATCGGGATACCGAAAATACCGAACGGTGGCAGCCCTAACCGGAACTGCAAATTCAGTACATTATCAAAGCTTACCTGCCCCGAAAACTTTAACCTAAAGCCGGCCATGCGCATTTTGGTTTGCTTTATGGTGATGATGTTATTGGCGATGGTAGTTTCAATATTCACCTTGGATACATCGCCGCTGTCAATTTTATGGTCAGTCTTACTGCCTACTGCGCCGAAAAGATGGAACCCATGCACTGATACCTTTTTAACCGAAAGCACACCACCACCCTTTAAGGAAGGATAAACCGGGTACATATTGCTGTTCAACCTGCCGCTCAATTGGTAATCAAGCGATACCAACCCCTCCGCACTTTTGGCCGATGAGGCCATATCATGGAATAGCTTAATTTCGTTATAGGCTCTTTTTATATCAAACTCCTTCGCGCTGATGTGGTAGTCAAACGTGGCCTTTTTCGTGCTTTGGCTGCTGTAGGTTGCATCCATGATTACGGGCGCGCCAATTATAGTAAAGCCCGTTTGTTTCAAAACGATGTTGCCGTTTGTAATGGCCATCTGGCCTTTTGCATCAGTTAATTCAAGTCCGTTATATTTTACCTTCTTCACATCGGCAGTAAGGTTCAGATCAAGTATTTTAGGCACCATGATCACCCCGGTTGAAGCTGAGCCCGGGTGACCGCTTTGGGTTGGAGAGGAGCTGGCAAAAGCCATAAAATCATCCGCTACAATGTTCGGGCTACCGAAATTTAGATCGCCTTTGAGCGTAGCGCCCGGCTTGGTTGCATACTCAATTACGTTTGACAATGCGCCGTTTAACGTGATTATTGATTTGCCGTAAGTTGCGGTAAATGCGTCGAAGTTCATCTTATCCTGCTTAAAGCTAAACGTACCGTTCTTAATCAGGAATGGCTTCGGGAAAAGGTCAGATGTAACCGCAAGCTCCTTTACCTGCATACTGCCGGAGTTATTCAGTTTTGCGTAATTACCTGCTGCGGCATCGCTTTGCTTGCCTTTTAATGCGAGTTTGGTTTTTATCTGCCCTTTTACATTGTAGCCTTTAACTGCAAATACCTGGTAAATTTTACCTATGTCAAGCGTGCCTTGCGATGCAATGTTGTACTCGATGTTATTGAAATTCTTCAGGTCGGCCCTAAAGGTAAAGGGCTTGCCCTCAAACACAAACGAAACAGGCTTGATGCTAACCTTCATTCCTGCCAGTGAACCATTGTTATTTACAATATTGGTATTTACCTGGATGTTTTGAATAGGATGCGGATAATACTTTGTCTGGATTACCCCGTCTTTAAGCTGAACGTTAATTTTTGTAGTTGGAAAGATCTTTTTCGCGGGCAGGTATTTGCCTTTGGTTTGCAGATCAGCATTCAGGTTTCCGGCAAGGGATACGCCCAAACTGTCTATCGGGTAAACCTTTTTGATGTCAGCCATATTGAACTTTGCCTTTAAATCGGCATCCATCGGAAAACCCGGTTCGGCATTCATTTTAAAGTGTCCCTTTATAAAATTTTCAAGCACGTTGGCGTTCAAATTATCTATTGAGAAACTGGTATGCTGGTAATTATTATCCGGGCAAACCACGCTCATGTCAAAGCTGATATTTTTTACAGCTTCGGGCACGCTTGCGTATTTAATATAGCCGTTCCTGAATGTAGACTGTACATTGAATTTTGGAATACTCGTAATAACGGTGTCCGCCTTATGTTTTTTTATGCGATGGATGACAGTTGCATATTTTCCCTGGGCTAATAAGTGCAAAGTATACTGTCCCTTCAGGCTTACGGGCATTTTGCCAAACGCCGTATTCCATTTTTCCAGGTCCATTTCTGTATTCAGTTTGGCGTAAACAATTGGAGCTTTTGTCCCTTTAACTTTTACTACCGAATTCAAATAATCCCTGCCCATATTAAAATGCAGTGAATCAAGATTCACCTTCAAGCTATCCGGATCGAGACCGGGCAGTTGGGTATCAAAATCAACATATAAATTACTGATGGGAGTTGGCGTTTTTGGGCTATTGATATAACCATTACGAACTTTGATATTCAGGCTCAGATCGGGCAGTGTGCTGTCTGCAGCATTGTATAAACCGGCCAGGCGGAACTTGATATTTCCGGTGCCCTTTATTTCTGTTTTATCAAGCCCTTTCAAATAGGCAGGCGGCAAAGCATTTATGACGTCACGAAGTTGGCTATCCTTTGAATTGATGTTAAAATCCATGCTGTAACCCTTCTTCAGGAAAGCAAATTTTCCGATGAAATTAACAGGCAGGGTATTTAACAGCAGGTCGTTTTTCTGGAAGACAAATGCCAGCGATTTGGTATTTATCTGCGTTATCAGATCAGCATTCAGCTTTTTCGATAGCACGTAAGGAACATCGTTATAATAAAAATCAACCGACTGCATTTCGGTGTGGGTGTGGAGGTCAAATACGTCCTTTGTCAAATCACCCTGGCCGGTATAATTTACACCGCGGGCAACAAACTTCACTGGTATCGACGGATCATTATAAACAAACCTGCTGTTTTCAATCAGGATCTGGTCTATCCCCAGCGATGCACTGCTCGTATCTGCAGCTCCCGCGCCTTTGTTGGCAGCAGATTTATAAACGTTATAGTTTACATGCCCTGCAGTGTCCGATTGGATATTGATAAAGGCATTGCTCAAAAAGATCTTGTTGATGGTAAGCTTTTTCTCAAACAATGTACTCAAATCAATCCCGAACGAAACTTCCTTGGCTGCCACCAGCGTGTCTTTTTGAAAGGGGGCGCTGCCTTTTAAGTCCAGGTCGTACAGGGTTAGCGTAAGATTTGGGAAGTGCTTAAAGAACGATAATCCTGTTTTAGAAAACTCCAACTGGCCATTTATACTCCCGTTAGCCCACTGTTTTATTTTATTACTAACTGTTTGAGGGAATAAAATGGGCAGCGCGAATAAAAGTATCAGCAGCGTACCGATGGTTATACCGGTTATTTTTAGGGTTTTAATAATGGTTTTCCTGATGGATATACTCATAGACTTAATTGTGAGCGGCAAAAAAGGTTAGCGAAATCTTTATGTTTAAGATTAAACACAGCTAAAATAACGATTTGAAAGGTAACCCGGCAAAAAGCGTCAATATTTAACATTCGGTTAACCCGTGAAACAATTATAGTTTCATTTTTTAATCAGGCTGAAAAACCGGCATAAAAGCAAGCGACCTCATTGATTAACTCAAGAGGCCGCTCCTTCAGGTAATGATATATATAGGGGCTAGGAATTAAATAACAGCAAACACATCGGCATGGTTAAATTCCGGCCTGTGCATTTTTTCGGATTTAACAAGGTGCTCTGCCTTTAAATTATCGATATTAACATATGCTGCGCGGCTGTATTTTAGTTCCCCTTCGTTAACGTTGCCCATAAGCTCGGCTTTCGTATTGTCATTTAAGGTAACGCTGGCGGTAAAGGCATCCATATTTAACTTAGCCGATGCGGTGTTGTATAATTTAACGTCAAGTTCGATAGCTGAGAACTTTCCGAATGATCTTACATCGGCATTATCATAAACGCTCAATTTTTGAAGCTGGGCTACGGTAACCCACACTTTTAATTTTTGTGTGGTGTATGATGTTATACGCAATACGCCGTTCTCGTCCTGCACCAATGCATTGTCTGAATAGTATTTGTTATAAACCTTTACCCGGTCGGCATCGCCGCTTGATAAATAAAGTTCAACATTTCCGTGAATTTCTATTTCAGTGATATTATTTACATTGGTTAATACAGTACTTTCTTCAGTATTGTTACCAGTTGCTGCAAAAGTTGATTTACTGAAACCAAATGTGGTTGCGATAGCGATAGCGATGGTTAAAAGTGATGTTTTCATTGTCGTAATATTTTAATGGTTGATTTTGTGTTTGTTGTTTTCAATGTTCAAAGCAACAACCTTTTTGCCGCGTGTAAAAACGAAATAGACCCCGGAACGCGAGTTATAGACAAACCATAAACCACAGTCGACAAAATCTATTTTGTTGATTTACAGCGGATTTATTTCGATTTATCGGTTAAAATTCGCGACTTATCGGCGCTAAACCGCCCTACATCGACTATAAGTAGCTATTTCCATCTGTTAAGCATCTTATCAATAACTTCTTAAAATATTTTAAAAAGTTATTGATTTTTCATAAATAGTTTATATTTACTACCTCATTAACAACCTGATAATTTATCCTATGCGGCAATTCCTTGTTATTATTATGGCAGCATTTTGTTTAAGTACCGCTGCCAAACCCAAAGACGAACCAAAATTCAATACGCACGATCTTAGTATAACCTGGGAAGCGCTGCAAAATGATTACCAGGGCAAGGCGCAGGCGCTGAATGCCATCACCATTACAAATAATGGAAAAACAACCTTTCCTGCTACCGGCTGGAAAATGTATTTCAACTCGGCACGACTAATTGCAGAACAAGCTGTTACGGGCAACGCCACCATCAAATTCGTAAACGGTGACCTTTTCAGCCTTACACCTACCGCAACTTTTGGCGATATCAAACCTGGCCAATCCGTGCGCGTAGAGTTTATTGACGAGGACCCGGTAATTACCGTAACAGACGGCCCCGAGGGTTTTTATGTAGTTTGGGATACCCAACCGGACAAAGGCTACAATACAGGGGCATTTATCATCAAGCCTTTTAAACCCAATTATAAAGGACTGATAACACCTGCTATAATTTATGATCTGAATAAAAATATAACCGATGTACCTGAAGCACAGTTAACCAAGGTATTTCCTACGCCGGTGAGTTATAAGGAGACGGGGGGATTTTTTACCTTACATAATAGAGTATGGATTACCAGTCATAGTTCGGTTGACCAAACAGATTATCTTGCAGAACAATTAGCAATATTATTTGGAAAATCGATTCTTCCCGCTCCATCTGAAATTAAAAAAAGACCAAAAATTGGCTACGATATTTTTTTACAAATAGGCCCTGAAATAAAACCAGGAGGTTATGAGTTACATGTATCTCCAACGGGAATTACCATCAATGCATCTGATTCCACTGGTATGTTTTATGGAATTCAATCTCTCAAAACACTGATTTCACCTTCCGCTTGGGCTCATCCGCAAAAAGAAATTCAAATTCCATGCGTTGAGATAAAGGATGAACCGCGTTTTGGCTACCGTGCTTTTATGCTGGATGTTGGCCGTAACTTCCAGCCTAAAAAGGAGATCTTCAGGGTGCTGGACGTAATGGCGCTATACAAGCTCAACGTATTCCACATGCACTTAACCGAGGATGAGGGTTGGCGTTTAGAAATGCCTTCCTTACCCGAACTTACCGAAGTTGGTGCCAGACGCGGGCATACTTTAGACAGCAAACATTTCTTACCGGCTTCCCATGGCTCCGGCGGCGAACTGGATAACAAAACAGGTACCGGCTTTTACACCCGTGCAGATTTTATCGAGATCCTGAAATATGCCGATAAGCTGCACATTATGGTTATCCCCGAAATTGAGGCGCCTGGCCATGCCCGCGCCGCTGTAAAATCAATGACCGCCCGGTATGATCGCCTGATGGCTGAAGGTAAAAAAGCCGAGGCCGAAAAATATCTATTATATGATCCTAACGACAAATCTACATACAGCACCGCCCAATACTGGACAGATAACGTGATCGACGTATCCTTGCCATCAACCTATAACTTTGTTGAAACGGTGATAAGCGACATAGTGAACATGTATAAAGATGCCGGTGTGCAATTAAAAACCATCAACTTTGGCGGAGATGAAGTTCCGGCGCATGTTTGGGAGCAATCCCCGGCTTACCTGGCGCTCAAGGCAACTCACTCTGAAATTAAAAGCACCGGCGATCTGTGGTATTACTTTTATGGCCGCGTTAACCAATTGGTAAAGGCAAAGGGGCTTTACCTGTCGGGATGGGAAGAAATGGCACTGCGCAAAACCGCGCTGGATGGCCAACCTGTTTACGTGCCCAACCCCGATTTTATGCCTGAGCACCTGCAAGCCGAAGTTTGGAACAATACCCTTGGCGGCGGCAACGAGGACCTGGCTTATAAGCTGGCAAATGCGGGATACAAAACCGTGCTTACCTGCGTAACCAATATGTATTTTGATATGGCGCATTACAAATCATTCGATGAGCCGGGTTACTATTGGGGCGCATTTTCTGATATAGATAAACCGTTCTCTTTTATCCCGTTTGATTATTTCAAGAATTCAAAGGTGGATAAGGATGGGCTGCCGTTAAACCGTAATATCTTCATCGGCAAGCAGCGCCTTACCGATTATGGCAAAAGCAATATCCTTGGTTTGCAAAGCGCCGTTTGGGGCGAGAATATTAAAACTACCGATAGACTGGAATATATGCTGCTGCCCCGCCTGTTAGGTTTTGCCGAACGTGCCTGGGCACAGGACCCTGTATGGGCAACGGAAAAGAATATCGCAAAAAGTGATTCGCTGTATCAAAAGGATTGGGTGAATTTTTTAAACGTGTTGGGTAAACGCGAAATGCCAAGGTTGAGCTATTATAATGGTGGTTATAACTACCGTGTACCAAAACCAGGTGTTATTTTGCAGGATGGTAAATATGCGGCCAACATCCAGTTCCCGGGCTTGACCATCAGGTACACCACCAACGGCAAGGATCCGGATGAAAAAAGCAAGCTCTATAACGATGCTGTTACAATTGACGGAAGCAATGTAAAGTTCCGTGCATTTGATACTAAAGGGCGGGGTGGCAACGTTTCAGAAGCTGTTACTCCCTAACAACTAACAGGGGCATTTGAGGTTGCCTTTGTTAAACTTTTTAAAACCCTGCGCTAAAGCCAATGTAACAATTGCGTGGAGGCGCAGGGTTAAAGTATCTGCTCCCAATAGCATTCAAATCGTTTCCCAGGCTATATTTTTGGTTCAGCAGGTTATCTGCCCCCGCATAAATTTCGAATTTTCCCTTACGGTTAATGCTAAACTGCCATCCGGCTTTGGCCTGCAATAAATGATATTGCGCCGCAAATATGGAGTTCGCGTCATTCAAGGCTACGCTTGACGTATAGTTGTATTGCGTAAACAAATAAATATTTTGCGGGAACTTAAAGGTGATATTAGTAACCAAAACCTGCCCCGGAACTCCCGGAACTTTATTGCCTGAATAATTTTTTGTGGAGTCGCTGTAGTTTTTGAAAGTGAACTTACTTAACGCTACTGACTCACTAAATTGCAATCCCCTTATAAATCCTGAACTGTTTGGTTTGATAAACCATGTAGTAAAATACACTTCAATTCCCGGCTGGCTTGTGCCACCCTCGTTGGTAAAATGCTCGGTTTCGTTCACCTCGTCAACGCCCCTGATAACAATTGCGTTTTGCAGGCGATAATAAAATACCGAGGCGTCCAGGTAAGTGCTTTCGTCCTTATTGCGCAGGCGGAAACCTGTTTCGTAATTCCATCCATGCTCGGGCTGTAAGCTGGTGTTAATAATATTATCCGTCGGCCTGATCTCAGCAGTAGTTGGTGTTGAATACCCACGGCTTACCGACGCACGCCAAATGAAATCATTAGTAACGTCGTACGAAAATGCAATCCTCGGCATCAACTGCGGCGTGAAACTCCGGTTAGTGAAATCAGTCTCAGCGTTTGGGTAAACGTTGCGGAATTTGTAATCGTAAAAGTTCAAACTCAAAGCAGCTTCAGCATGGAGCCTTTTATCGATATCGGCGGCATAACGGGTGAAGAAAAAGTGCTGATTGGTATTTACCTTGTCCAGCGTTTGGGCGGTGTCTCTAACGCCCTTACGGTTGCCATAGTTATTGATATCGGCATTGGTTTGCTGCCATTCAAGGCCGAGGTTAAGCCGCCAGTTAAAATTAGTTTGCGGTTTACCGGTAAGCTCAAAATAAGTACGCAGGCCATAAGTACCCTCGTAACGCCGCTCGTAATTGGTGATGAACGGGTTTGAAAAATCAACATAGCTGCCAAAAACGGATAGTACATTCCGCAGCCTGTCGGTAATATGCAGTTCATTCACCAATCCGCCTAAGAGCATTTTTGTGCCGATGGCAATTTTTTGCTGAAGTGCTCCGGGTACAAATTTGGTGGCTGGCCGCGCCAGCGTAGGGTTGGTTTGATATTGGGCCAGGGTTAACCCACCGGGTGTTTCGTAATTCAGATCGGAGTAAAAGGCAAGTGCACGCAATTCATCTTTCGCATTGTATTTCCAGCGGTCAGCAGCCTGGATGAAGTGGCGCTGCATGTTGCTGTTTTGCCGGTAACCCGCATACGTTTCATAGCCCTGGTTCAGGCTGAATGTTGAATTACCCAATTGCGTTTGTAAAGCAGCATTTTCATGTACCAATCCATAGGAGCCACCGTTTAATGCAACCGAAGCAAAACTGCTATCCGAACGCCGGTTTATCGGGCTCAGCAAAACTACCCCGCCGGAGTTCGCGCCGAATAAGCTGCCATCAGGGCCCTTTAAAATCTCAATATGGTTGATGCTGTTAAAGTCGAGTGCGTTTAGATAGGTATTGCCGCCCGCATCTGTTAGTGAAATTTCATCGTAATAGATCTTTACATCCCTGATACCAAATGGCGATCGGATCACACTTCCACGGATCGAAAGCCGGTAGCTTCCCGGTGATCGCTCTTCTGCCCTAACGCCCGGCACGCTATTTAATGCCGATACAAATGAATTATCCGGCTGTCTACTCAACTGGTCTTTATTAAGCACGCTTGCAGATGCCGGAGCGCTAAGCAAAGGCTGCTCGGATAAATAAGCCTTGATGATTACCGGATCCAGTACTTTTGAAGTATCTTTTTTGGGGATGTAAATTGAATTTTGAGCGTAAACGCCTGTTGCTACAGCAAGGGCAAAAACTAAGCTAAGGCAACGTTTAATCATGGGGTTTTAAAGGAAAACAAAAGTAGCTTAATTTTAAATATGTAGCCAGTTTATTGTTTACCGGAATTGTGGAATCAATGGGTTAGTTGTGGCTAAAGCCGGTATATTTAGCAGGCTGTCACCCTGAGCTTGTCGAAGGGCGATGAGCGCAGTGGCCTGTCCGCGTGCTAAGCAGAGCGTAAAGGCCTTTGCGCTCATGGTTCGAGTGCCTCACCATGACACCCTGTTTTTATCACGTCCCATATTGATCGATCTATTTCACCGCTACCCGCCAAATTTTATTACTGGTGTCATCCGCTACCAGTATCGATCCATCCGACAAAACGGCTATCCCGACAGGGCGGCCATAAACCTGCATTTTTACCGGGTCGGCAATAAATCCCGTTAAAAAATCTTCGGTTGTGCCCGTAGGTTTTCCGTTGAAAAAAGGGACATATACCACCTTATATCCAACCGGTTTCGAACTGTTCCATGATCCATGCTGACCGATAAATGCGCCGCCCCGGTATTTCTCAGGAAATGTCTTTCCTGTATAAAAAGCAAGTCCTAACGACGCAGTATGCGATCCAAGGGAAAGATCAGGCGTGATAGATCTTTTTACCAGGTCAGGCCGTTCGCCAACATGGTCGGGATCTTCATGCTTACCGAAATATGCATAAGGCCAGCCATAAAAGCCGCCATCCTTAACACTGGTTAAATAATCGGGCACCAGGTTATCGCCCAGATCATCGCGTTCATTTACAGATGTGAACAACACATTGGTTTGGGGTTCAAAATCAATACCGGCAGGGTTGCGTAATCCGCTTGCATAAATCCGTTCGCGCTTTCCATCGGGATCGATTTCCAAAATATCAGCCCGCCGTGCTTCCTCATCCATACCATGCTCCGCATCGTTTGTACCGGAGCCAACTGAGATGTAAATCTTGCTGCCATCCTTGTTTGCCTTTAGATTGCGCGTCCAGTGATTATTGTATCCACCGGCGGGCAATATCAAAATCTTCTCCCCTGAGCCGCTAATACTGGTTTGTCCGGGTTTATATCTGTATCGCCATAACGCATCGGTATTAGCTACATAAAACCAACCGTTTAATATCAGCATCCCGTAAGGCTGATTCAGGCCGCTTAAAAAAACTTTTTTAATATCAGCTACACCATCGCCATTGGTGTCTCTTGATAGGGTGATACGATTGGCGCTTTTATTATAATTCTGCGATTTACTTGCGCCTATAATGTTGGCTCCTACCCTTTTTATTCCGCCAATTTCGGTGTTCGCTTCTGAGGTAAATACGTCGCCGTTTGGAGCTACATAAATATTACGTGGATTATCCAGGCCTTCAGCATATAAATTCACTTTGAAGCCTGCGGGTGCAACGGGCATTTTGCCTTTCGGCCATCCAATTACCTCGCAAAAGTTACGGGTTGATTTGGTTTGATAAGGCGCAGCCAGCTTAACTTGCTGTTTGGCAGGGGTAATAATATCATCGGCTTTAGCAGGATCGGGCCTTTTTGAGGAGCACCCTGCAATCATTAATGTAGTTATGCCAGTGAGGACGATTCGTCTTATTATCATGGTTATTGATATGATTTTTATTAACCGGGCTGTCGTTTTTTTGTTCCTTACGGGCCACAATATAAGCCAGATGGTAACAATTCCATTAATAAGCAATCGTTTTTGTATTTTATACACTAAGTATCGTTAATTAAATTATTTTTGGAATCGCCTTTTATAAACTGTAATCGCCCATTGATGCGTACATCCTGGATAAAACTTTTCTTGCTTGCCGCTTGCCTGTGCTTTTTTAAACAAAGCCATGGGCAGACACAGGAATGTACCGGAAGTCTTGGCGATCCTGTATTTAAGGAAGATTTTGGCTCAGGCACAAACCCTGGCCCGGCCCTCGGCAGCGCTGTAACTAATTATCCTTATGTCGGCAGCGATTGCCCGAACGACGGAAATTATACCATCATAAACAGGACATCCGGTTGTTTCAGTGGATGGCGCACTATGACTGACCATACCGGAAACCCAAATGGATATTTCATGCTGATTAACGCATCAAGCCAGCCCGGACTTTTTTACACACAGGCCGTACCAGCCGGTCAGCTTTGCCCCGGGACTCAATACGAATTTTCGGCTTATATAAACAATGTCCTTTTGCCCGGTGGCTGCGGCGGGGCGGGCGTAAAACCCAATCTCACATTCACCATTCAAAAGCCTGACGGAACTCCAATCGGGCAGCCATACAATACCAACGATGTTCCTTCGGTAGAACAGGGCCAGGACGGATGGATAAAATATTCAACTTATTTTACCACGCCGGTAGATGTTACCAGCGTAATAGTAAGAATAGTAAATAATAAGCCCGGAGGTGATCAATGTGGGAATGACCTTGCACTGGATGATATTACCTTTCGCGCATGTGGGCCAATCATCCAGACCGGCTTTTCATCCGTCACCGGAAAAACAACACAGGATGTTTGTTTAAATGACAGCCAAACGGTCACTTTAAAAGCAAAGGCCGATGGTAGCTCCATTTATCAGTGGCAATTTTTTAATACGGTCGGCAATAGCTGGACAGACATTCCGGGCGCAAATTCAGATACATATGTACGACTTGCCAATAATTCTGTTGCCGGGACCTATTTATATAGGGTTGGTATAGTTGCCGGCGGTGGAGATATTAATACGCTCACCTGCCGTACTTACTCTGCCCCTTTGTCGGTAGTTGTGAACGCGCTTCCGGTGGCATCTATAACCCCTCTGGGGCCAGTATGCGAGGGGACGCCATTAATTTTAACGGCATCCGGTGGTGATACCTATGTATGGTCGGGCACCAACATTCAGAACTCTTCACAAAATCCGCTGGTTATCAGTAATGCAACGCTTGCCGATGCCGGAAAATATACCGTTACTCCCTATCGCATTACCCCGAATTCTCAACTTAGCTGTGCCGGCACGCCTGCAGATGTACAGGTTACCATTACGCCAAAGCCGGTGATAAAAGTGGATGATGTTGCCCCCATTTGTATCGGTGAAACAACCCAGCTAAATGCATCGGGCGGCCTATATTATAAATGGACGCCATCAACCGGGCTGGATCATGACGATATTCCAAACCCAAAAGCTAATCCATCGGTAACCACTACCTATAACCTAACCGCAAGTAATAATGCGTGCAGCGACAATACAAAGTCGGTAACAGTTACAGTGATGAAGCTTCCGACAGCCGATGCAGGCAGCGATAAAAAGATTTTTGAAGGACAATCGGTAAAGCTGAACGGCACTGTAACCGGCGACAACATAGCGAGTATCTCATGGTTCCCCACGACAGCGCTTGACGATCCTACTTCAGCCACTCCAATTGCTAATCCTACCGACGATATCACCTACGTTATGACTGTAACCTCCCAAAGCTGCGGCATTGCCACCAGTTTGCCTGTTTTTGTTAAGGTTTATAAGAAAATTGTTATCCCAAATACCTTTTCGCCAAATAACGATGGCATTAATGACCTGTGGAACATTGAAGCGCTGTTCACTTATGCGGAGAGCAACATCCAGATTTTTAACAGGTACGGCAAAAGGGTTTTCCAAAGTACGGGCTATTCAAAGCCGTGGGATGGTACTTATAACGGTTCACCCCTACCCGAAGGCACCTATTATTACATCATCGACCTGAAAAATAATACGCCAAAACTTTCAGGCTGGGTGATGCTTGTGAAGTAATTTTTTAAATTGATTGAGTTGGATTGGGTTGATTAGGTTAAGTGGTTGGTGTTCCTATCGGTGTAATCCCCACTAAAATAAAATAAACTTATCCATCTGTTCTTCGGTGTACTGCAGCGTATCACTTTGATACAGGTTGTTGTGTTCGTCAAACTCCTTGTTTATGGAGCCGATGTGGATTTTTAAGGGCATTACTTCCAGGTGCATATAATGACACACGCCGGTAAAATGATCGATACCGCGAATGTTGCCGTATTTCCCAGACGATAAGCCAACCAGCGCGGCCTTTTTTTCATAGAAACTTCCCGGGAAATCCAGGGCATCAATAAATACTTTCAACACACCGGGGAAACTGCCGTTGTATTCCGGGATAATAAAAATGAACTTATCAGTTTTTGAAACAATGTCCTGGATCGGCAAAAATTCCGCGCTTCGTTTCTTGTAGAGATCGGTTTGAATTAAATTGGGGGGCAAGTCCATCAACGACAAGATCCCGGCCTCCATTCCCTTTTCGGCAAGCCTTTTCTGGTAATATTGAGCCAGCTTAAACGTTGAGCTATTAGGGCGGTTAGTAGACGATATGATGGTAGTTGTCATTGATTCAATTAACGATTTAGTGAATTAGCGATTTGGGAACCCACGAAAGAACAAAGTAAATAAATAATTAGTGAATTAGCGATTGAGTGAGTTAGTGAATGTAATCCAACGCGAAGTTGTTCGTATCACTTAAGCAATTCACCTTTAAATCAATCACTAATTCGCTCATTCACTAAATCACTAACTCCCCCCAACTTGTTTGTAAATAGCCAAAACCTGTGGATTTCGGAATTATTAAAATATGTATCTTTATCCCGCACTAAAAACTTTAGGGAAGGATAAGTTTCTATCCCTTTATTTCGTTGTTGCTAAAAACCCATTTATAAAAAATTTTAACATATAAAATGAGTAAAATTATTGCTTTAGCCAATCAAAAAGGCGGTGTTGGTAAAACCACATCATCCATAAACCTGGCTGCAAGTTTAGCCGTATTGGAGTTCAAAACATTATTGGTAGATGCCGATCCGCAAGCTAACTCAACCTCGGGTATAGGGTTTGACCCGAGGAATATAAAGAACAGTATTTATGAGTGCATCATAAACCAGATAGATCCGCGTGAGGCTATTCAAAAAACCGAGACGCCAAATCTCGATTTACTGCCGGCTCACATCGACCTGGTGGGCGCGGAGATAGAGATGATCAACCTTACCGACCGCGAGTATAAAATGAAGGCGGTTTTAAATACCATTAAGGATGATTATGATTTTATTATCATCGATTGCTCGCCCTCATTAGGCTTAATTACCATTAATGCTTTAACTGCTGCCGATTCTGTTATTATCCCGGTACAATGCGAGTATTTCGCGTTGGAAGGTTTGGGCAAGTTGTTAAATACCATCAAAATAGTTCAATCGAGATTAAACCCGACATTAGAGATTGAGGGAATCCTTTTAACCATGTATGATGTAAGGCTGCGTTTGTCGAACCAGGTTGTTGAGGAAGTAAGGAGCCATTTTGAGGATATGGTTTTTGATACCATTATACAGCGTAACACCCGTTTAAGCGAGGCGCCAAGCTTTGGCATATCGGTAATTATGCATGATGCCACCAGCAAGGGAGCGATAAACTACCTGAACCTGGCCCGCGAAATTTTACGCAAAAACGGATTGGTTAAAGAAGAACCTACTGAAAAAACAGCAATAGTATAAAAAGATGAGTGCAGAAAAAAGAAACGCTTTAGGAAGAGGATTAAGTGCATTGCTGAATGACTCTGATAGTGTTAACCAGAATAATCACCATAATCAAAATAAAACAGAAGTTTCATCGAGTCCCGAAGTTAACAGCATGGGCTCGATCAATGAGATAAAGCTATCAGAGATAGAAGTTAACCCGTTTCAGCCGCGTACTGATTTTGACCAGGAAGCTTTAACCGAACTTTCTGAATCGATAAAACTACAAGGCATTATTCAACCTATAACTGTCAGGCGTCTTAATGCCCACAGTTACCAGCTTATATCGGGCGAACGCCGTTTCCGCGCTTCAAAGCTTGCCGGGTTAACCCAAATTCCGGCTTACGTTCGCACTGCTAACGACCAGCAAATGCTGGAAATGGCGCTTATTGAAAACCTGCAGCGCGAAAACCTGAACGCCATTGAAGTAGCGTTAAGCCTGCAGCGGATGATTGAGGAGTGTAACTTAAGACAAGACGAACTTGGCGATCGCGTAAGCAAAAACCGGTCGACAGTAGCCAACTACCTGCGCCTGCTGAAGCTGCCGCCCGCCATACAGGTGTCCATCCGCGAATCCGAAATTACCATGGGGCACGCAAAGGCGCTGATAACCATTGAAGACCCTGCCAAACAAATATTTATCCATCAGCATATTATACAGCAAGGTTTATCCGTTCGTAAGACAGAAGAACTGGTTCGTGATATGCAAAGGGCCCCTATAAAAAAGGAGGGCAAACAACCTGAGCCCATCTCGTTCCAGGTTCAAAAAATACAGGACGACCTGGCATCAAAGTTCAGCACACGTGTAAAGCTGAAAATTGGAGGCCATGGCCGCGGCACAATTGAGATCCCCTTTTTATCAGAAAGCGATCTTACCCGCATCCTCGAAATTATGGAGTGGTAACTTACCCTTGTAAACAGGGCTTTTAATTGACAGATGTATAAATTTTTGATCGTAACCTGGCTGCTTGCCGCTTTTATTTTTACTGCACGGGCCCAAACGCCCGATACAACCTCATCAAAGGTTATAAAAGGTAAAGCGGCAGATACTTTAAAAGCCACCCGCCAGGACACTGATGTTGTACGTTCAAATATTCCTAAAGTAAAAAAGCCAAAGGTTTACCATATTGATACCACGCATAGCGCGCACCTCGCGGTTATGCACTCATTAATGATCCCAGGCTGGGGCCAGGTTTATAACCACAGGATTTGGAAGGTACCAATTGTTTATGGAACACTGGGACTGATTGGTTGGGCATATGTATTTAATGCCCAATATTATAAAGAGTTCCTGCAGCTATCCATCTACCGGAACCATTTGATAACGCCAGGCAAAAAGGATCCCTATTATGCTGAATACAACTTGTATTCCAGTGTGCCTGATCAATCCATTTATGATGCAAAGGATGGCTACCGCAGAAACCGCGACCTATCCATACTAGGTTTTATAGCCTTTTGGGGTGTGCAAACTATCGATGCCTATATTGATGCTAAATTTATTCATAGCTACACCCTGGATAATAACTTTTCAATGCATGTTACCCCCACCATGATCGGGCAACCTGTATTCGGACAAAGCTTTGCCGCCGCGTCGTATATCCCCGGATTAAAAATTACTTTAACGCTCTAATAATTTTTTGATAGAAACCCTGTTTAAACTAAAGTCTTAGTTAAAAACAGACTACTTTATCAATGATTCCATCTAAATCTTTTAAACAAACCGTTTTTATTATCCTGTTTTTAATTTCGGCTGTATTTGCTGCAACAGCGCAGTCTGCAGATACTACATTAACGAACCCAAAAGGCAAATTTGATCAAAGCCTAAGCGACACTGACCTATTCAAGAGCAATCGTGTTCACAAAATAAAGAAGCCTAAGACTTATCACAACGACACTTTGCATAGTCCGCAAAAAGCGGTGATCCGGTCGTTGATTATTCCCGGCTGGGGGCAGGTTTACAACAAGAAGATCTGGAAGGCCCCCATCATTTACGGTGGATTGGGTATGCTAAGCTGGGCTGTTGTATTTAATATTAAAAGCTACAGGGAATTTCTGCAATTATCGCTTTATCGGTATAAACAGAAAATACCTAAAAAGACTGATCCATACTATGCTGAATACCAGCTCTACAGCACACGACCAAACTACCAGCCCGACCAGGCAATTTACGATGCCAAGGACATAGCCCGTCGTGATCGCGACCTCTCCTATCTTGGCCTACTTGCATTATGGGGCATAAATGCGGTTGATGCCTATATTGATGCCAAGTTTATTCATAGCTATAACCTCGATAACAATTTTTCATTCCACGTAAGCCCGACTTTGCTAAATCAGTCTTTATACGCTCAAAATTTTTCAAGTCGGTATATTCCCGGGATAAAAATTAACTTTACGCTTTAATAATTGTTTAGGTGTAAATATTTTGAACACCACGAGGCTTAGCATTATAATAAACCAATGAAGATCGCATTATTAGGGTATGGTAAAATGGGCAAGATAATTGAAAAAATTGCCACCGACCGCAAACACGAAATCGTACTAAAAATTGACCAGGATAACCTTGACGACCTGACTGCAGAAAACCTGCAACTAGCCGATGTTGCCATTGAATTCAGTACCCCGCACACTGTTTTAAGCAATATTGAGCACTGCCTTAATGCGGGTGTTCCAATTGTTGTGGGCACCACAGGCTGGTATAACAGCTTACCGGACCTGAAGGAGAAATATGAACGCAGCAGCACCGCCATGATGTATGCATCAAACTTTAGCGTGGGCGTAAACATATTTTTCCATGTAAATAAGGTGTTGGCTAAGTTGATGAACAACTATCCCTATTACGAGGTACAGGTAGAAGAAATCCATCACACCCAAAAGCTGGATTCACCAAGCGGCACTGCCATAACTATTGCCGAAGGCATCATTGAAAATCTTGATTCAAAAAAGGATTGGGTAAAGGCGCTCAGCGTTGATGGTGAGGAAAACGAGATCAACGTAAAAAATGATCAATTGCTGATAGAGTCGTTCCGGATAGACAGTGTGCCGGGCACACATACCGTGATTTACGATTCGGAGGTGGATTCGATAGAATTTAAGCATACAGCGCATAACCGCAATGGCTTTGCCTTAGGTGCCGTACTTGCTGCCGAATGGATCCAGGATAAGGAAGGCTTTTATTCGGTTGAGGATATGTTTGACTTTAAATAGATGTGAGATTTGAGACGCGAGATTTGAGAAAAACATTGATACACTTTATTTTGTCTTGATTGTTGGCTCTCGACTCTTGTTTCTGATAATAAATTCCCAATATTGTAACATGAACTGGAAATTCTGGAGTAAAAAGAAAAATACCCCTAAAAAAAAGAAAAGCGCCGTGCGTGAATGGACCGACGCCATTGTTTTTGCCGTTATTGCGGCAACCTTAATCCGAACCTTTTTTATCGAGGCTTATGTGATCCCTACCCCGTCAATGGAAAGATCGCTGCTGGTTGGCGACTTTTTGTTCGTGAGCAAGGTAAACTACGGCGCCCGGACACCTATAACACCTATAGCTTTTCCTTTTGCCCATCATACCATGCCGCTTATCAATACCAAAGCTTACTGGGATGGTATTCAACTTCCTTATTACCGTTTACCCGGACTAAGCGATGTAAAGCGCAGTGATGTTGTGGTATTTAATTACCCGATGGACGCCGATTCTCCCTTTTACCGGCCGGTTGATAAGCGCGAGAACTTCATAAAGCGTTGCCAGGGCATTCCCGGTGATACGCTGAGTGTTGTTGATGGACAGGTATTTATTGGCAGCAAAAAGGCAGTTAATCCGCTGGAGGGGCAGATAGATTATGATTATACCACCAACGGAACCGATATAAATCCGCAGGTTTGGGACGATCTTCACGCCACCAACTACGAAAACACTAACCCGCCACGCTGGACGATGACCACCGGCTCGGCGCAAACGTTAAAGGGTTATTCGAATATTAAATCGCTTGCACCTCATATTACACCTAAAGGCGCTACCGACCCGAATAGTCCTGTTTATCCAACAAACCAGATGCACCCTGTTGGGCCGCCGGCTTTAATGCTAAATGGCAAACAACCTGATTATAAATGGAATGTTGATAATTACGGCCCGATCATCATCCCCAAAAAGGGATGGACAGTGAAGCTGGATAGCATGACCTACCCGTTGTATGAGCGTTGCATCAGTGTTTACGAAAAGAACAAACTGGAAGTAAAAGGCGGGGATATTTATATCAATGGTAAAAAAACAGACAGCTATACCTTTAAAATGAATTATTACTGGATGATGGGCGATAACCGCCACGATTCCGACGATTCACGCTTCTGGGGATTTGTACCCGAGGATCACATCGTAGGGAAAGCTCTCTTTATCTGGATGAGCTGGGATGATAACGCATCGTTCTTCAGCAAGATCAGGTGGAGCAGGTTGTTCAGAGGAATTCATTAAGGGATTTCGGAAGTCGGATGTTCTATTTCGGATTTAAAGAATCTGAATTAGGCGGTAAGGCGACCAATATTAAATTTATCGGCCAACCCATTCAAATCACTAACAACGGCATCTACTAACGGGATGCCGTTTGCCTTTCTATCCTTTTCCGCTTCCAATTCGGGCTCGCCGGGGATGATCACCTTCTGATCGGGGTCAATTGTTTGTGCCGATTTGAATCGGCGGATCCAGTTATCCATGTGCGTTTTAAACTCATCAACCGGGCGAAAGCCGTCGACCCGCATCGCCCCAACAAAATGACCTATGCCTAGCCCGACAGGATCAGCCGGCGGATCTAAAAATGCCACGAATGGCGGCACCCACGGACCGTAGTTGGCACCAGACAAAACCGCTGATAAAATATCAACCGTTGCGCTCAGCCCAAATCCCTTGTGGCTGCCATGCTCCTTATCGCTGCCCAGTGGCAGTAATGAGCCACCCGATTTTAACGCATGAGGGTCGGTAGTATAATTACCCTGCGCATCCTGAATCCACCCCTCTGGTACCGGCTTGCCTGCACGCTGGGCAATCTCCAGCTTTCCATTGGCTGCGGCAGAGGTAGCCATGTCAACCACTACAGGCGGATAGTCGCCTGCGGGGAATGCATAGCACATGGGGTTAGTGCCCAATAAACGCTCATTCGAATACGTAGGGGCAACAAGCGGACTTGCATTTGTCATAGCATAGCCGATCATGTTCTTTTCAACCGCCATTAGTGCATGGTAACCCGCAATGCCAAAATGGTTGGAATTACGCACAGATACCCAGCCGGAGCCGTATAGCTCCGCTTTCTTTATGGCCAACTGCATGGCAAACGGGGCTACAACCAAACCAAGGCCCGCATCACCGTCAACGGTGGCCGTTGTAGGTGTTTCATGAACAATGGTGACATTCGGGTTAGCATTGATTCTTTTGCTCTCCCACAAGCGCACGTAGCCAATTAAACGAGCAACGCCATGCGAGTCTATCCCGCGCAGATCAGCCTGCAACAGTACATCCGCAGCAAGCGCTGCATGTGTTGAATTGCAACCCATAGCAAGAAAAATGTTTTGAGTAAAGCTGCGCAGGGCTGATTGGGAAATAAGCATGGACAAATATAGCGGGTTTACATGGAGCCAGATTTACGAAGTTTTAGAAACTTCGTAAATCTTTGGGGAAGTTATTATTTATCCAGTCGGTTCAAGATCTCCAATCCCTCATCCCATTCGCCAAACCCCGAGGATACATTGATATGCCCGGCATCACCAATATTGATTAATTCGCTGCCCCAGCCGTCCGCAAATTGTTTGGCGCGGTCGAACGCTACGTAAAAATCGTTGGTGCTGGCTACTACTATTGTTTTAAATGGCAGGTTAAAAAGCGGCACAGGCTTAAAACCGGTTGTTCCCGGCGGGTAGGTATCGGCTTCTGTATCGCTTGGGCCTACTAACAGTGCGCCTTTAATATTGACATTGTATTTCAATGCCCAATACGCAATGGTTGTACAAGCAAGACTATGCCCAACAAGGATCACATTTGCAGGATCGTGCCTGCTTACTTCTTTGTTGATATTTTCAATCCAATCCGAGCAAATAGGTGTATCCCATTCCTCCTGCTCAACACGAGTAAAATCAAACTTGTTTTGCCAAATAGATTGCCAATGCTGCGGGCCGGAATTGCCAAGGCCGGGAATGATGAGGATGGTGGATTGGAACTTCATGATTTAAGTAAATATTTATATATTTTGTCATTGCGAGCGGTAGCGTGGCAATCTCGTAGCTGTACAGAGCGGACAAAAAAGTGTACTACTTTTATAGCGAATAAGTGGCGACGAGGTTGCTTCGTCGTTCCTCCTACCCATGACAAGTTATACATCTTAGGGTGGGGTGTCACACTGAGGCACTCGAAGTGACACATGCTTCGAGTGCCTCAGCATGACATCCCTTTCTTGTCATTTCACCTTCGCAATCCAGCGGATTTTTAAACTCGCAATGACAAAGTTTGTTAATTACTTCTCCGTCAACACCGTAAACTTAAAATCAAGCGGCTCAAAATGGCGGATAAGCTCATCAATAAACTCCTGCCCCCATTTTACATAGAACAGGCCGAAATTTTCGCTGCGTTCCTGTAAACTGTCTTTAGGGAAGATGTCGCTTTTAATATGTTCCACCTGTTCCAACCTGGTCTGATAATTGCGTTTTTCGGCTTTAATTAGCTTTTTCTCCAGGTTATCTATGGCGTGTTTTAAGCGGGCCTGCACTGCATCGGCAGACGGGGCAAGCGTATTGTCAATTTTATAGGCACGCAGCTTTATTTTTTCAAAAACACTGGTTAGTTCACGCCACTCTTCGGTGAGGGTTAAATTATGCTTGCTGTGCTTAGTGATCCAGTCGTTTTTAATTGCATCTGCCGTCTTGAACAGATCAACCGGGCATAGGTCCATTTTGGCTATTTTGGATGCAGTTTCCTTACCAATTACGAGGCCTGAATTACGCAATATCAGGATTGGAAAATCAACCTTATAATGCTCAAAGTTCGATTTCAGCTCCAGCCAGTAAACCACTTCGGCGCCGCCGCCTATGTAGGCAATGTTTGGTAAAATGCATTCCTGGTACAGCGGACGCATCACCACATTCGGACTAAACCGCTCAGGATATTTACTGATCTCAACCTTTAGTTCAGCCTCTGTAAACTGAATTTCGCTGTTTAACACTTTGTACACATCATGCTCAAAAACTATCCGTTCACGCAGGCCCTCCAGCAAATAAAAGAAATTGATCTCACGCGGATTAACCTGGATGTGAACTCCGATATCATGTAATTGCTTATTCGTAGCCTCAATATTTTTAAAGCTGTTTTGTTCGATGATATCCTGCTCAATTATCGGCGCAAATGATTGCTTGAAGCGATGATCATCTGCATCAATAATTACCAAACCATATTGACCAAACAATGCGTTCACCAAATACCGGGTGGCATCGGCCAGCTTATCAAATTTAGTGTAGGCGGTTTCAACAATTTCGGCCAGCTCATGGGCATGGCGCTCGATGCCTAAAGCACCCTTATATTGATTGAGCGCCTGGCGCATGGTATCCGGGTTGATACGACCAGTAGCACCCGATGCCTCGTACCACCAATGTACTTTTTTACCGCCTATGTTCGTATAGTTGATCTCCGCAAAATCATGGTCTTCGGATGCCATCCAGTAAACCGGCACAAAATCTTTATCCGGAAATTCCTGTTTCAGCTGGCGCGCCAGCTTAATAGCGGTAACGATCTTAAAAAGGAAATATAGGGGACCAGCAAAAATATTAAGTTGGTGACCGGTAGTAACGGTATACGTGTTGTTGTTCCTGAGCCCCCTAACCCCCTGAAGGGGGAACTCAATACTTTGCGGATCATTGGATAACCTGGCGTATTGATCTAATAAAACCTCAACTAAGATTTCCCTGTCGGCAACTACCTTTTTGGTTTTCAAAAACTCAGCAAATCCCTTCAGATCCGGGCGCGAGCCATAAAACGGACGGAGCGCCGGGGCGTCTTCCAGGTAATCGATAACAGTTGGGGAAAAGGATCCCGTGTCTTTATAGTTTATACAGGCTGAGTCCATCGTTTGATTTCGGATGCCGGATGTTCTATTTCGGATTTAGGGGAATCCGGCGGAACATTGCTGCCATCCATTGTTAAAGATGTCGAATTTATACTTTAAAATTATAAAATAAACATCCTGTAAATCAAAAGGGCTTTATTTTACAATATGTCCATAAAGATCAAAGTCTTCAGCAGTATCGATCTTTACATTTACAAAGCTGCCGATGGTAGCGTAATCAATGCTGGCATCAATTAAAACTTCATTGTCCACTTCGGGCGAATCGTACTCGGTACGACCAACAAAATAGCCGCCATCCTTTTTATCCACCAAAACTTTATACGTATTGCCGATCTTCTCCTGGTTTTTATCAAAGGAAATACCTTGTTGAATTTCCATGATGGCATCAGCACGCTGCTGTTTCACTTCCTCAGGCACATCATCAACCAATGAGTGGGCATGTGTTTTTTCCTCGTGCGAGTAAGTAAAGCAACCCAGGCGGTCGAATTTAGTGTCTTCAACCCATTGCTGCATTTCTTCAAAATCGCGCTCGGTTTCACCGGGATAGCCGGTTATCAGCGTGGTACGCATGGCAATCCCCGGAACCTTATCACGAATCTGGTTTACCACATCTATGGTTTTTTGTTTGGTGATACCGCGGCGCATTGACTTCAGCATATCGTCGCTGATGTGTTGCAAAGGCATATCCATATATTTACAGATATTGTCGCGCTCGTTCATCACATCAAGGATTTCCATCGGGAAGCCGGATGGATAAGCATATTGCAGCCTGATCCACTCGATGCCGTTAACATCAGACAAACGGCGAAGCAGTTCATCTAAATTGCGTTTGCCGTACAAGTCTAAACCATAATAGGTCAAATCCTGGGCAATCAAGATCAATTCCTTGGTGCCGTTTTTGGCTAAGGCCTGGGCATCTTTAACCAATTGGTCTATTGGCGAGCTCAGGTGCTTGCCGCGCATTAGCGGGATGGCGCAAAATGAACAGGGACGGTTGCAGCCCTCGGCTATTTTAAAATAAGCAAAATGTTTTGGGGTAGTTAACAAACGTTCGCCAATCAGCTCGTGTTTGTAATTAGCGCCTACAGAGCTTAACAGGTTTTGCAGGTCGTTGGTGCCGAACCAGGAATCAACATTGGTAATTTCGGCTTCCAGCTCCGGCTTATAGCGTTCAGACAAACAGCCTGTAACAATTACTTTCCCAACTTTACCCTGTTCCTTCAGTTCGCTGTATTGCAGAATCGTGTCGATAGATTCCTGCTTGGCGTTATCAATAAAACCGCAGGTATTAATCACAATGATATCATCACTGTTTACCTTTTCGGCCTCATGAATTACATCAAAATGGTTGCCTTTCAGCTGTCCCATCAGGATCTCGGAATCGTAAATGTTTTTTGAACAGCCAAGAGTAACTACGTTTACACGTGGTTTACTCATTTTTTCCGGCCGATAAATTTCTTTTGTTTTCATTTTTAAACCCAATTGTCATTGCGAGGAGGAACGACGAAGCAACCTCGTAACTAAGCATGACCGCCATGCTTGCGACGAGGTTGCTTCGCTGTCGCTCGCAATGACAATGTTTTTTATTGTTTAAAGAGGCTGTTCACGAATTCCTGCCTGTCAAACAACTGCAGATCATTCATACTTTCACCAACTCCTATATATTTTACGGGGATCTTAAACTGATCCGAGATTCCTATTACTACACCACCTTTGGCAGTACCGTCAAGCTTGGTTAAAGCCAGCGCATTCACATCTGTTGCCTCGGTAAATTGTTTGCATTGCTCAATGGCGTTTTGCCCGGTTGAGGCATCAAGCACCAGCAGGATCTCATGCGGCGCGCCGGGAACTACCTTTTGCATTACATTTTTAATCTTGGTAAGCTCATTCATCAAACCAACCTTATTATGTAAACGACCGGCAGTATCAATAATTGCTACGTCGTCACCATTCGCAACAGCCGAGCGCAAGGTATCATAGGCAACTGAAGCAGGATCAGAACCCATTGCCTGCGCCACCACCTTCACCCCTACACGTTCCCCCCAAAGCTGGATCTGTGCTACGGCAGCAGCTCGGAAAGTATCGGCAGCGCCTAATACTACCTGGTTGCCGGCTTGCTTCAATTTATGGGCAAGCTTTCCAATAGTGGTAGTTTTACCTACGCCATTAACGCCAACCACCATTATAACATAAGGCTTATGGTTGCCGTATTCAAAGCTGGTAAAATCGTTACTGTTATTTTCGGCGAGGAGTTGCTGAATTTCATCCTTTAGCAGGTTATTCAATTCAGATGTACCTATATATTTATCGCGGGCAACGCGGGCCTGGATGCGATCGATGATCTTCAGCGTGGTTTTAACGCCGACGTCTGACGTTACCAGCACTTCCTCCAGGTCGTCAAGCACATCATCATCAACAGATGATTTACCGGCAACGACCTTGGTTATTTTTGAAAAAAAGTTATCCTTGGTTTTTTCCAATCCGGTGTCCAGCGCTTCCTGCTCTTGCGGAGTGCTTTCCTTTTTTTTGAAAAAATCGAATAATCCCATGTTTTTTTAATGTGCAAATGTGCGGATATGCAAATGTGCGGATTTATTATCTGCTGATTGTAAGTGGATAGACATATCTCAACTTAAATTCATTTGCTTCTCAAAATCGCCTCAACAAAAAAAGCCTTCTCGTAATACAAGATGGCTTTTATATTTTGATCAAAAATTATTATTATAACTTTCCGGCTATCGCGTCTTTAACGAAATCGTTAGCTACAATTTGTGTTTTGAATGAGTAAGCACCTGTACGAGGTGACTTAGCCATTGTGATAACTTTTGAATATTCTTTGCCTTTACCTGCTACCTTTAGCGTTGCAACTACTTTCTTTGCCATGTCTTTTTAATTATTGATTTAGTGAATTACTGATTTAGTGAATTTTGGCTGCTTATTTAACCTAATCAACCAATCAACTTAATCAACCAATTACTTAATTTCCTTATGAACAGTTACTTTTCTTAAAACCGGGTTGAATTTCTTCATTTCCAGTCTTTCTGTTGTATTTTTCTTGTTCTTGGTGGTAATATAACGAGACATACCAGGCATGCCGCTTGTTTTATGCTCGGTGCATTCTAAAATTACCTGAACTCTATTGCCTTTCTTAGCCATTTTCTTTATTTATTGAGTTAGCAAATTAGTGAATTAGTGATTTGAGTTAATCAATCATTCAACCTAATCAACTACTATATGTACCCTTTTTTTACAAATTTATTGATACAAGCAGTTATACCATTTTTGCTTATGGTTTTAACAGCTGAAGTAGATACCTTTAAGGTAATCCATTTATCCTCTTCAGGAATATAAAACTTCTTAAGTTTTAAGTTTGGATGAAATCTGCGTTTGGTTTTAACGTTTGAGTTAGAAACGTTATTTCCTACTAAAGATCCTTTTCCTGTTAGATCACAAATTCTTGACATGACAAATCTTTTTAATTCTCCCTTTTTGTAAAGAGTTTGCAAATATCAGGATTTTATGTGAAATAGGCAATACTGTTTTAAATTATTTTTTTAAATTATTTTAGGGTGATAGTTTTGAACATAATTGAGGTTAATAGCATCCGGTTATTCAATTAATAATGGGTGCTTTTCAGTTCCGTATATGTCCCATTTCGTTATAACCATTTTTTTTAGGCCTAAGAGCTAAATCGGAACTTCTTAAATTATTTTAAAAAGTTTCGATTTATTATTCGCTTAATACAAAAATTACTAATTTACGCCCACCAATTTAGTAGTCTATGAAAACCACCTTGAAGATCTCATCTTTTGAAGAATACCAGCAAGTTTATAAACAAAGCGTTGAACAACCCGAGCAATTTTGGGAAAGCATCGCCGAAAATTTTCTGTGGCGTAAAAAGTGGGATAAAGTACTTGATTGGAATTTTAAAGATCCGTCCATTAAATGGTTCCAGGGTGCAAAACTTAATATTACCGAAAATTGTCTCGACCGTCACCTGGAAGCGCTTGGCGATAAACCCGCCATTTTATGGGAACCCAACGATCCGCAGGAGCATCACAGGGTATTAACCTACCAGCAGCTTTACGATAAGGTTTGCCAGTTTGCCAACGTGCTGAAAAACAACGGAGCAAAAAAAGGCGACCGGATCTGTATCTACATGCCTATGGTGCCCGAGCTTGCGATAGCAGTGTTGGCCTGTGCACGGATCGGGGCCATCCACTCCGTGGTTTTCGGCGGCTTTTCAGCGCAATCCATTGCCGATAGAATTAATGATGCTTCCTGTAAGCTGGTTATCACTGCTGATGGGGGGTTCCGGGGCAATAAGGCAATCCCATTAAAAAATATCATTGATGACGCCCTGGTGCAGTGCCCGACTATTGAGCGGGTAATTGTGCTTACACGCAGCCGTACGCCGGTTTCAATGATCAAGGGCCGTGATGTTTGGTGGGAAGATGAGATCCAAAAAATAGAAACCCAGGGAAATTTAGAATGCCCGCCCGAAGTTATGGACGCTGAGGACATGCTATTTATCCTGTACACATCAGGTTCAACCGGCAAGCCAAAGGGCGTGGTACATACCTGCGGGGGATATATGGTTTATACCGGCTATACATTTGCCAATGCGTTTCAATACGAACCCGGCGAAGTTTACTTTTGCACAGCCGATATCGGCTGGATAACCGGCCACTCCTATATTGCTTACGGGCCATTAAGCCAGGGCGCAACCACAGTAATGTTCGAGGGGATCCCTTCATGGCCAACTCCGGGTCGTTTTTGGGACATTGTAGAAAAATACGAGGTTAATATACTTTATACGGCACCCACTGCTATCCGTTCACTAATGAGCTTTGGCGATGATGCGCTAAAAGGAAAGAATTTCAGCTCGTTAAAAAAGCTGGGGTCTGTTGGAGAGCCTATCAATGAGGAGGCATGGCATTGGTTTGATGAAAAAATAGGTTTGGGCAAGTGCCCTATTGTTGATACCTGGTGGCAAACAGAAACCGGTGGATTTATGATCTCGCCGATAGCGGGCGTCACTCCAACAAAACCCGGGTATGCTACCTTACCCCTGCCCGGTGTACAACCTGTGCTGGTTGATGAAAACGGGAATATAATTGAGGGCAACGGCGTAAGCGGTAATTTGTGTATCCGCTTTCCGTGGCCTGGCATGTTGCGCACCACGTATGGCGATCACGAACGCTGCCGTACAACCTATTTTGCAACTTACGAGAATTTATACTTTACCGGGGACGGCTGCCTGCGCGATCAGGATGGCTACTACCGCATAACAGGGCGTGTTGATGACGTACTGAATGTATCCGGGCACCGCATTGGCACTGCCGAAGTGGAGAACGCCATTAATATGCACAGCAGCGTTGTTGAATCGGCAGTAGTGGGTTACCCGCATGATATTAAGGGCCAGGGGGTATATGCTTTTGTGGTTTGCCCTAACAAGCATGGCGACGATGACCTTGCACGTCAGGACATCCTGATGACGGTGACCCGCATCATTGGCGCCATTGCTAAACCGGATAAGATCCAGTTTGTAAACGGATTGCCAAAAACGCGCTCAGGAAAGATCATGCGCCGGATCTTAAGAAAGATTGCAGAAGGCGATACCAGCAATTTGGGCGATACTTCCACTTTACTTGATCCGGGCGTTGTGGATGAGATAAAGGCGGGAGCGTTGTAGGGGAAGTTCATAGTTGATGGTTCATAGTTCATGGCCGAAGTTTTTATTTTTAAAAACCGAAATGATGATATCGGTGTTATTTAATAACATCTAAAAAAAACATCATGGACAAATTAGAATTAAAAGGCGGCTGGAACGAGTTGAAGGGCAAGATAAAACAAGCATACGGCGATTTAACTGACGATGACCTGATCCACGAAGAAGGTAAGGACGATGAAACACTCGGTAAGCTTCAGCAAAAAACGGGCAAATCCCGAGATGAGCTGGTAAAATGGCTCAACAGTTTATAAGAACACTATTAAAGGGAGGCGGAAGCTTCCCTTTTTTATTTACAGCCAGCCTATTTTTAAATATAAAGTGTTTTATATTTAAAAAATGAAATACCTCAAAAGCCTTATTGTAGTTGCTATCATTTTTTCGGCAACATCCTGCAAAAACAAAGTTCAATATGTTAGCGATGCCCATTATATAAATGGATTTAACTATTTCCTGGCTGACGATCTTGAAAAAGCAAAAGACGAATTTCAACTTGCTATAAAAGATGATCCCAAAAACGCCAATGCTTATTATGGATTGGGTAATTGTTATATTTATTCTGACGAAAACAAGAAAGCCATAACAGCATTTGACGAAGCAATTGAAATAAACCCGGACTTTACCATGGCTTACTACGTTGATGCGCAGGCTAATCAAATTGAAGGTAAATCAAAAAAAGCTATAAATTTATATTCCAAAGCAATCAGTTTGAAAAGTGATTTTGCACTTGCGTATTACAACAGGGCCGTTGAATATGCGGCGATTGCAGACCAGCAGAAAGCTATTGAAGACCTGAATGAAGTAATTAAACTCAAACCCGACTTTTACCGCGCTTTTTCCGCAAGGGCATCTTTTAGGCGTAATGTTGGAGATGTTAAAGGTACAATCGATGACTATTCGGAAGTATTAAAAATAGATTCCAATAATATAAATGCCTATTTTAACAGGGCGGTAGCGTATGGTGACAATAAACAATATCAGTTGGCTGTTAATGACCTGACAAAAGCAATAGATTTAAATACTAATTCAAATACTGTATTTCTGTACCGTGGTATTTATGAATTTCATTTAGGCAAAAAAATGGAAGCATGTGCAGATTTCACAATAGCAAAATTGCGTAACGAACCCAAGGCTGATGAATACGCAAATAGGTATTGCAACAGCGACCAATAGATTAAACTGGGCGAAAGCTTTCCTTTTTTATTGTCAGTGTAACTAAGCAGATATCCGGTTGTCTATTAGTAACAATCAACCTTTAGCTTATGCCAACGTCACCATCAGCGTTAATTCCTGAACAAGCCAAGAAGATCTATTATATTGACCACTTAAAGGTGGTGTTAACCGTATTGGTGATCCTGCATCATTCATTTATTACGTTCGGGGCGCCGGGTGGCTGGTACTACACCCAAAAGACCACCCAAATGGGTGCGCTTATACCCATGACAATGTTCGTGGCCGTTAACCAGGCATTCTTTATGGGGTTCTTCTTTTTCCTGTCGGCGTACTTTATCGGTCCATCGTTCAATAAAAAGGGAGCAGCAAAGTTTGTGAGCGACCGACTGTTGAGACTAGGGTTACCGCTTGTGTTTTACTCCTTTATCTTATCGCCCTTGTTAAGTTACCTGGTTTATTATTTTGCCGACGGGAATCACATCACCTCCCTGCAATACCTTGGCGGCTTTCATCATTGGATAGATTTCGGTGTGCTTTGGTTTGTCGCGGCGCTTTTGTTATTTACTTTGACCTATGTGCTATGGCGGCTCGTAATAAAAAATGGGCCATCCAAAAACATGCCTGCACCATCTACAGGCAAAATCATTTTTACAGCAGTAGTTGTGGGTGCAGTCAGCTTTCTTGTGCGCACGGTTTTCCCCACAGGCTGGGTGTTAAACCCGCTTGGTTTCCAGCCGGCACATTTCTCGCAATACATTGCACTTTTTATATTCGGGTTGATCGCTTATAGAAACAACTGGCTGAATACTTTATCATTCAAGGCTGGCAAGCGAATGTTGGCCCTTGTAATAGTACTGATCCTGTTCTTCCCGGTTTTCTACGCAATCAAACTAAAACTCGACATGCCGCTCGAATGGTTTTCCGGCGGATGGCACTGGCAGTCGTTGTTATATGCCGTTTGGGAACAGGTATTAGGCTTTTCGATCATAACCATGTTATTGAGCTATGGCAAGGCACTGTGGAATAGGTCGTCAGTTATATTGGATAAGTTATCGCGGTACACATTTGCGGTTTATATTTTTCACCCGCTGGTGTTGATCTCTCTGTCGCTTGCGGTAAGGGGTTGGGCTATTGATCCAGCCGCGAAGCTTTTGGTGGTTGGGCCGCTGGCGGTGGTTGGTAGTTTTTTACTGGCTTCGGTTATTGTGTTGGTGCCGGGGGTGAAGAAAATCATCTAACCTGTAGAGGCGCGATACTTCGCGTCTTTATACACGACAAAGGTTTGCAAATTATCTCCTGGCTAGAGACCCAATGTATTGCATTTCTACGAAGAACATATTGCATTGCATATTTCTCTCCGTGGGGTAAGCTAAATATAATTAATTTTGTGCCAAATGACAAAAACCAAACCCACCATACTTGTTGTAAACGATGATGGCATAACCGCCCCCGGAATAAAGGCTTTAATGGACACCATGGCCGAAATTGGCAGGGTTGTAGTAGTAGCGCCGGATAGCCCACAATCGGGTATGGGACATGCCATTACTATTGGCAAACCCTTACGACTGGACGAGGTTGACATTTACAACGGGGCTGAAATGTACCGTTGCTCGGGTACCCCGGTTGATTGTGTTAAGCTTGCCGTAACCAAGATCTTTAAGGGCAAAAAGCCTGATCTTTGTGTTTCGGGCATTAATCATGGTTTGAATAACTCTATTAATATTTTGTATTCAGGCACCATGTCGGCGGCCGTTGAGGGTGCTATTGAAAGTATCCCATCTATAGGTTTTTCAGTAGACGATTATACCCTACAGGCTGATTTCTCGCATTGCCTAAAATTTGTGAAGGAAATTGCGCTGCAGGTTTTAGAAAATGGATTGCCAACAGCAACCTTATTGAATGTAAACTTCCCGGCTGGCGGAAATATCAAAGGGATAAAGATCTGTCGCCAGGCGAATGCCAAATGGGCTGAAGAATTTGACGAGCGCATTGATCCGCATAGCCGCCCTTATTATTGGCTAACCGGTGTCTTTCAGAATAATGATCATGGTGAAGATACTGATGTTTGGGCGCTGGAGCATAATTATGCATCCGTGGTTCCCGTGCAGTTTGATATGACCGCACACCATGCCATCCCGGTTTTAAACAGCTGGACGTTTAATGTATAAACCATGCTAAACAAAAACAGTCTCCTTATAGGCATCCTGCTCGCTTTGATCTTTCCTGCCATCGCCTGGATAACGGCACATTATTTAAAGAACAATATCGATTTGATCAATCGCCCGGCATTGCCTTACTGGATAGCTATTGGCTTAAATTTGATCATGCTGCGATTTGCATTCAAAAAAGACCTCGATAAAACCGGTAATGGTATAATGCTCGCTAGCTTTGCGGCGATGATTGCAATTTTTATATTTAAAGCCTACCTGCGATGAAATATTACCTGGTAGCCGGCGAGGCTTCGGGCGATCTGCACGGAGCCAACTTAATGAAGGCGCTAAAAGAGAAAGACCCACAGGCGGAGTTTCGTGTTTTTGGCGGCAACCTGATGCTGGCTGAAGGTGGCATATTGGTAAAGCATTATGCCGATATGGCTTTTATGGGCTTTATCGAGGTAGTGATGAACCTGAACGCTATTTTAAAAAACCTGAAGTTTTGCAAGGATGATATTGCCGCCTGGCAACCCGATGTTTTGGTATTAATAGATTTCCCCGGTTTTAATTTAAAGATAGCTGAGTTTGCCAAAGCCAACAATATTTTAGTTTGCTATTATATCTCCCCAAAAGTTTGGGCCTGGAACCAAAAGCGCGTGCTTAAAATAAAGCGAACAGTGGACCACCTGTTTTGCATCCTGCCTTTCGAGGTTGATTTTTATAGGGAATGGGGCATGGAGGTTGATTATGTAGGCAACCCGCTGCTTGACGCAGTTGCTGCTTTTAGCCCGAATGAAAACTTCGTTGCTAATAATAACCTATCTGCAAAAAAAATAATTGCATTATTACCCGGTAGTCGCAAACAGGAGATCAGCCGTTTGCTGCCCGCAATGCTTGGTGTTACCGACAAATTTCCCGATCACCAATTTGTTATCGCAGGCGCACCCTCTTTTAATGCAGATTATTACCAGCAATTTATCGTTGAAAAAAACGTCCCGGTTATATTTAATGCGACCTACGATCTGCTGAGCAATGCTGAAGCAGCATTAGTAGCATCGGGAACGGCAACGCTGGAAACTGCTCTATTTAACGTGCCGCAAGTGGTAGTTTATATGGGGCATCCCGTATCCATTGGTATAGCACGGATGGTGGTTAAAATTAAATTTATCTCGCTCGTAAATCTCATTATGGATAAAATGGTGGTAAAAGAGTTGATCCAGCAGGATTGTAACCCCGAAAATATCACTGCCGAATTGGATAAGATTATCGACAATAAAAACTACCGCAACCGTATGCTGGGCGATTATGACGAGCTTGATGTAAAAATGGGCAAACCCGGTGCATCAGCTAAAACAGCGGAGCTGATTATAAAATACGCCACAAAAAAATAGAGCCCTGCATATTGCAAAGCTCTATCGTTTTCATAGATGATGTTGTTTACTGTTTTTCGGTAGATAGATATATAATGGTCAGGCTACCGACAAGGTAGATTGTACCATAGCCTGTTTTTTGCTATTTGAAAATGGATTCTTAGCCATAAATAATTTTAAGTCATTTACCAGGATGTTCATTAATTCGTTATCAAACTTTGCAACTAATTTGCTTGCTGCCGGTTTTTTGTAAGTTTTCATAGGTAGAGCGTTTCGTTAGTTAATAGTTTTATTTAGTTTTTTATCAGTTTCCTCGTCTTCAGTCAGGTTATCCTTCCTGCGTTTGGCTTCTTTGTATTGCCTTAACAGTTGCTCCTTATCCCGCTCGTCCGATGTGTTTGCGGGCTCGACAGGGTTTTCCCATTCCTTCTCTTCGCCTTCGCGTTTTTTGCTATCAAGTGCCATCCTGTATTGCATTTGATAGGTATTGTTCTAAATTAATGCCAAAGTATCCTTGGCGATAAAAACGACCTGCTTTTGATTTGTAGTTCGTAAGACAATAGCATGACAGTCAGCTATAAAAACGTCTTTTTGCCAAAATATCAGGAACAACTACCTGCCTTCTTGAGTGTACAAAATAATAGTCCACTTTTTTAAACAGTAGTCAAAAAACTATACGGTCGCGGGTTCATTAACGGGCTTTGTTGCAGAGGCTGCCGGCGGGTGATTGAGAAAATGAATAATAAGGGTTATTACGGAGATTGCCATCCCGGTTATACATACACCGTTCCATTGGTAGCTTTTCCAAAGTTGGGTGGCGATAAATGTTCCGAG
The DNA here is from genome assembly GCF_024721155.1 of Mucilaginibacter phenanthrenivorans. Classification (GTDB taxonomy): domain Bacteria; phylum Bacteroidota; class Bacteroidia; order Sphingobacteriales; family Sphingobacteriaceae; genus Mucilaginibacter; species Mucilaginibacter phenanthrenivorans. The sequence continues at coordinate 372,972 of NZ_JAHVAP010000006.1, forward strand.
TGAGCCCCCTAAAAAGTAAGTAACCATATAAATGGTATTAATCCTGTTGCGTGCTTCAGGTTTCAACGCAAATATTATAGACTGGTTCGAAATGTGTGTTGCCTGCACGCCCATGTCCAACACAATTACTCCTATAATAAGGCCGGCTATGCTATGCGCTGAGAAAATGAAGATGATAAAGGAGATCAAGATCAGCAGTAAAGTGAACCCGGATAATTTGTAGGCGTCCATTTTATCACTTAGTCGCCCCATTAAACCCGCAGCAATTGCACCAAAGGCGCCAACGAGGCCGAATTCCCCCGCTACACTGCTGCCCATGTTGAAGTTTTGCTTCAGCAGGAACACAATGGTTGTCCAAAATGCGCTGAAACAGGCAAAACATAATGCTCCGCGTAGGGCTGCCAGCCTTAATTTTGGCTCTTCCTTAACCAGGTGAATCAGCGATGTCATCAGGCTTTTATAGGTGCCCTTATAATCGGGCTCCACTTCGGGTAAGAATATGCCGATCATCAGCCACATTAATAACATTATACCCGCGGCTATATAATACACTGCGCGCCAGCCCAGGTATTCGCCAATATAACCGCTAAAAGTTCGCGAAAGCAAGATTCCTATTAACAGGCCGCTCATAATAACGCCTATCTTTTTACCCCGCTCACTTGGTTTGGCCAGGTGTGCTGCCATTGGCACCAGCAATTGGGGAATCATAGATGCCGCCCCTAAAAAGAAGCTCGCAAATATTAATATGTTGACTGACGGGGAAAGCGCAGTGATTAAAAGCGACAAAACAATAAACGCAAATAAAATAACCATCAATCTCTTGCGTTTCACCATATCGGCAAGCGGAGCCAGGAAGAACATCCCAGTGGCATAACCCATTTGTGTGAGTATAGAAACCTGCCCGGCTTTAGCGCGGGAAGTATGGAACGTACGGGCAATATCTTCCAGCAGCGGTTGGTTGTAATAAAGGTTAGCTACCACCAACCCGGTTGCGACGGTCATTATCCAAAGCGTTAATGAAGTAAGTTCAGGATGTTTGCGGGGAGTCGTGACGTTGGACATAATAATGCAGTGAGTAAAAACCACCGCAAAAGTGGTAAAGCATTTTTAAAATGATGTTTGATTTGAGCAATTTTTTACCAATGACAGCACAGTTTGGGAGAATTTTATACACAAATAACAAATAATTGCTTTGCGCTTTAGCACCCTGATTTGTTTTTATTACATGATTGAGATTTATTTAACCACAGAAAAAAGAGACTTTTTTAATGTTTTAGGGAAATAGATCGATTAAAAATCAAAAACGAACAATAAATTTTGTCAAAATCAGTTTTATTGGAGTAATTTTTGACTGATAATCAGAAACCAATCGAAATATTTGATTAAAACAATCAATTTTTAGCATAAAAAATATAATTACATAATTTTTGATGTTTGATTTTTTAATTTTTATACAATAAATACCACCACAATGAATAATCAAATAAAAAAATTAAAAATAATTTCACAATTATTATATTATTAACAAAATGTTTGTATTTTTGTGAATCGAATAACAGCAAATCGGTTTTTTACAAAAAAATTACAAATAAATTCGATAAATGTTAAAAGATAGTGTTACTTTTACACCGTGACAAACATTAAAAAAGTCTTCTCATAATTTAGGTTTATAATTGGTTAGAACGCGCCCCTGCCCATCAGGGGCGCTTCTTGTTTCTATAGGTTTCGTTTCCGTAAAATTTCCCATCCAATCGCACAACACCGAATTTAAATAATCGTGTAACTTTCAGCCAGCAACTGAGTCAATTAAAATAATTGTCGCCTGTTATACCTAAGTTTAATATAAACTATGAAAATTAAACTCATCTGCCTATCTGCCATACTGTTTTGTTTAAGCGGATTTAAAAGTCCCGAAACCTTTGATCAGTTTACAGACGAATTCGTAAAGGGATATACGGCACTTAAGATCCCCCAACTGGAGCTTAGCTATGTAACTATGCTAAAGCAAATAAAACCGGCAGATGAGATTCAAAAACAGATTGCCTTTTTTGAATCTATTAAATCGGAACAAAAACAGTTTAACCTTAAAGATTTAAACGCCGCTCAAAAACAGGACTATGAGCTAATAGCCTATGAAACCGGCATGAACCTGCAGCGGCTAAGCCTTGAAAAACAGTGGACAGCCAACAAACCTGCTGAAATTTCAGACCGTGGATTAGCTACCATCCCCAACGGAAAAGCGTGGTATGCTTATTTTTTGAAGAACTGGCTCAGCGCCGATGTTACTCCCGATGAAATCTACCAATTTGGGTTGGCTGAAGTAAAGCGGGTGCAGGGCCACATCGAAGCCATCCAAAAGCAGAGCGGCCTAAGTGAGGATGCTTTTTACAAACATTTAAACGACAAGGAATTTTTCATCAGCAACCCAAAGGACGTACAGCAATATTTTGAGCATACAAAAGCCATTGTTTACGACAACCTGCATAACGACTTTAACGAACACCCCATCCCACCCCTGAAAATTGAAGAGGGAACCAACCAGGCAATGGCACAGGCTCCCGGCTATTATGACGATAATGTATTTTACTACAACCAGTTTAACAAGCCCTATAACAAAAGGCAGGTCGACTGGTTGTTTATACATGAGGCGGTGCCGGGACATCATTATAAATCATGTATCAATGCTGCCGTAAAGCAATCAAAGGTGCAGCAGCTTTTTTATTATTTGGGACTGGAGGAAGGCTGGGGAGCTTATTGCGAAGAACTCGGCAAGGACCTCGGTGTTTATAAAACCCCTTACGACGAACTTGGCAAATGGGAATGGGATCTTGTGCGATCGGTAAGGGTGCCGATGGACATCGGGCTTAACTATTACGGCTGGACGGATGAACAGGCCCTCGCCTTCTGGAAAAAGAATATAAAAAACCAGGATGACATAGCCTTGCGCGAAATTGCCCGCGTAAAGCGCTGGCCCGCCCAATGCATCACCTATAAATACGGTGCAGGGCAGATCATGCAATGGCGGCAGACCATCCAAAAACGGGAAGGCGCGAAATTCAACATCAGGGATTTTCACGACCGCATTTTAAACCTGGGCTCGCTGCCGGTATTTATGGTGAGGGAGCGGGTGCTTGCGGAAGATTAACGCGAGTTTGTTCCAAAGCGTTCCACTTTTGCACGTGGAACACCCGGAACACTGTGAAACATCCTCATTATCAGCCATTTCAAATTCTCACTACTGAGCAGTGTAAACTTTATCCAGGGTTAACCGCCAAAAGTGTAAACTTTCTTCAGGGCGATGCGCTGGCAAAGCGTTCCATTTTTGTAAGCGGAACACCCGGAACGCTGTGGAACAAGAGGGGGGGGGTAACAGGGTTAACATAATTTGCGAATATTTTGAGTTAAATATTTGATAGTCAACCATTTAACTTTTTAGAGGGTTAACACGTAAATACCCATCGCCAACCGCAAGCGTTCCATTTTTGTAAGTGGAACACGCGGAACGCTGTGAAACATCCTCATTATCAAATAGTTAATTTTTAGCGTTTGTAAATAACTGACAATCAGCAATTACGCGCAACCGGTATGCCTCACTCGCATTAAATCACAAATTTACCCCCGGTTAAAATCAAAATAAAACCGCTTTGGATTTCTGCCCGAAAGGTATATATTTGCACTCCACAAAAAGGGGGATTAGCTCAGCTGGCTAGAGCGCTTGCATGGCATGCAAGAGGTCATCGGTTCGACTCCGATATTCTCCACTTGATAATCAAGGCTTTACGAAACATCGTAAAGCCTTTTTTTATGCTGGGAATACACACCACCACCCTTTATAATAGCATTCAATAGGTTTAGCAATTTTTGTTTTACGGCAGACATAATCTACAAGCATAGTCGTCTCAAATTGCAAACCCGGATATCGGGCACCGGTCTTCCGCACAAAACGCCCGGGATCGAATAAAGTCGAAAAGCTGAAGATAGCCGAACGCGGGAAGACTGGCGTCTTCCGGGATTAGGATAATTAGCAAAACTGAAAATTGTTTGTAAGTTTAGATCATGAAGAAAGCACCTATTATTTTATTTTTTTTTCTCTTCTGCGCAATACTTGCTTCATATGCTGCAAGCGCACAGGAAAGGACGTCCCTTTATAAAACCATCCTGCACATGGACAGTGTTTTATTCGACGCGTTTAATAATCATCAGATCGGGGTGCTACAAAACGTTTTTTCCGAGAACGTTGAGTTCTACCATGACAGGGATGGTATGGGAGATTACAAGACGACCATCTCAAATTTTAAAAAGATGTTTAACAGCACGCCAAGCCTGCATCGGGACTTGATTGCCGGTACGCTTGACATTTACCCGCTACCTGGTTACGGCGCAGTGGAATATGGCGAGCACCGCTTTACGCTCATCCGTGACGGGCAGACCTTTTCCAGCGTGTATAAATTCACCAGCATCTGGCAATGGAAAGATGGGCAGTGGAAAGTTACCCGAATGATTAGTGTCGGCCATTAAAATAATAACTATGAATCACTAAACTTTATTTATTGATCGAAGCCCGACCAGAACGAAAGTCGAACCACCGCGCCGGTTCAAGCGTCCCGTTTGAACCCAAAAAAATGTAGGCGTCCCGCTTACAATACTTTCTTAAACAAAACAGCCGCAATGCTAAAATCTGATTATTTGGTAACGTCAGTGGGACGCTGACCAAGGATAAAGTTCAAGCGGGACTCTTGAACAGGCGGGGGGGGATGAACGAACGTTTTCAAATTATCCTGGCTAATACGCTGGCATTTGTCGATAACCTTAAAGCTGTTCCATCATTGAACTGAGCTTTACAAAGTCTATTAGGCTAAGTTGATGCTGGAGTTTGGATTGATAGACTTTAGCATCAGGTGAAAAATAAGAACTGGTGACAACTAAACCGGCCGTAGCCCTATCCGCATTGAGCCGGCCAAATAGTTCATTAACTACGCTAACGCCGACCGGTCGGTCCGGTGCATAATGCTTACATTCCGCATAAATCATAAAATCACCAATATCGCTCCGGTTCATAATGATAAGATCCTTGCCGCCATCTCGTGTTTGTTGCGTTAGCCTAACCTGGTAACCCCGTTCTTCATACAATTCCGCCACGAGTTCCTCAAACTGCCGCGGTGTTAAATGACGCACCGCTTCGGGTTTTCGACCAATGCGATCTAATATGCGTTGATTAATGAGTCGCAAATCGGTAATAATTCCTGGCCGATCTGACTCAGTGATTAATACCGGGCTTTGATAAATAATGGGCTTTTTCTGTTCGACTTCTGTCAATAAATGAATAAAGTCCAGAATGGCAAGTGGGTTTCCGTTGAGATCCAGCGCCATTTGCCTGAGATGTGGTAATTGTTCGGCATATTGACCGAGCTGTTCTTCGAACAGTTCAAACAGCATAAGAGTGTCTTTTTCATTTAACCCGCCTAAATGAATCACACTAGCATATTGTTCAAATACTTTTTCATTGATCTGTTTCCGCGCTGACAGTATAACTCGGTAGCCCCATTTACGTCCTTCTTGGAGCATAGTCGCAACTTTCTCCCGAATGGACTTGGACATGATCTGGTCAAAATCATCAATAATCAGTAGCTCAGGAAATCCATTCATATTTGGTCGACGCAGCTTTGAGATCAAAAACGGCGCAAGCAAAGATTCATTTAACTCGACCTCATGTCCGCGCAAAAAAGTAATACCCAGATACCCCACGGGGTTCTTATCCCTAAAAGCCTCCAGTAAAGCCGTCTTACCGATACCCGGCTCGCCATAAACGATCACATGCCCCCAAAAACGCTGCTGGGACAACTCATGGATCTCCCGCGCACGGTTTTGCAATATGATCGTTTTAAATTCATCGCTATCGGCAATATCAAATTTCATTGTATAAGGTTAAACCACTAAAGTTAAGGCATTCCAGGGAACTTTAGGGAACTCATGTGCAATGAAAGGCAATCATAAGCTATTGTACAATTTATGGTTTATCGCTAATTTAGGCTAACTAAAATAACAGCAAATGAGACACTTTGATGAACACTATGGATTGGAAATAGGAGATTGCATTCTTCTTCCCTTATTTGAAACTGGTTTGACCAAGCATTTTGCTATTTACTTAGGGCGTGACGAGTACGGTCAGGAAATTATCATTCAAAACTTGGCTGGCGTAGGCGTGCATTTACTGGAGGCCAGTGATTTTTTTGCAAAAGCCAGCCGGATTGCCCGCATTGAAAAATTCTACGGGAATATTTACCAGCAAAACCAGGTTATCCAACGAGCTGTAGCATTATTGGGTACGCCCTATAATTTGTTGGTTTACAACTGTGAACACTTTGCCAATGAAGTCCGTTATGGAAAAAAAGAAAGTTGCCAGGTTGCCACTGCTGCTTTCCTCGCGTTGACACTGGGTGTTTTAGCTTTCAAGGGTAAATAAGCAGTACGTATCTGATTATAGGTTCATTCCGCAGCATTTTTTATATTTTTTTCCGCTCTTACAAGGACATGGATCATTTCTTCCGATTTTATGATTTCCCGTTATAGGTACAACCCTGCTAGTCTTCATTTTCGCTAGTTCGTCTTTGTATTCCGCTTCGAGTTCCATGTCGGTTTGCCAAGGTTCATCCAAATAAATAAAAGTATCGATCAAGTTTCGGCTGGTGGAAAAGGAACCCATACCAAGCCAGGTGTCGGATTTGGACAAATACTTCCTCAGCGTGGCATACGTTAAGGCTCTTTCCTGCAACTCCAACGGGTCGGTATTGTTCAATACCAGATAGCTAAGTCCAAACTTAGCAGCGGACGTAGTCATTGATTTCAATATCCTCTGGCTCCGGGAAGTATCCTTTAGGCTAATCATTTTCGTAACGATGTCTTTACGCGCATCGCCGGACCAATCCAGCAGATGAAAAACAATGTCAGTGGCTTTAGCATGTCCTGCCGACTTGAGTTCTTTTACAAGAACATCAAAATACGGGTCCTTCCACCTGTTCAAAATCGGATCATCCTTTTCCGGCAAAAGGTGCAACATCCCGGTCTTATGCGGGTAATAATTCCTATCGATGATCCCACCAAAGTCTGTTTCTATCATGCCGTGATCATAGCCTTCCATCCGCCAGAGTTTCCGGTCAAGATGATAGCCCAGGTAGACCAATTCTTCATCTGCCCGGAAATAATCCATCAGGTCAATTCTTTGCCGCACATAATACAGGAAATCATAGGGGTCTTTCAGATAATGTACGAGCAATTCCAAATCGAAAACAGAAAGGAATAATGGAAAAGGGTCTTGGGCTTCCTTAACCAGCATCATATGTACCTGGTGCACAAGTGACGGGTAATTCTCCGTCGTTAACCCCATAATATATACTTCATTGATTTCGGGCAGGAAGATCTCCTTTCCAGTTTCATTAAAGAACCTACATCCGCCGTTTAATAGCGCATCTCGGGAAACCAACCCTTGGTTATAGGCATCTTGCACTGCACCATTAAAGTCTTTTGACAACTGATCAAAATCCCCGCGTTTTGCATTAAGTGTCAGTTTTTTGGACTTTACCTGTACACACAAAGCTTTATTTCCCAATATACAAAGCACGTCGATATCCGTGTCACGGTGGCCTTTCTTTTTTTCGATAACAACAGATCGGTAAGTGTGATCGGTGCCAAATACCTTGGAAAGAAAACTATAGGCGATTTCTTCACCCACTTTCCCGCGATGTTCGGCAAGCTTGTCGCGATATTTTGCGTCGTCAAACATCCAGTAGAAAGGGCTTTCATAAATAGCCTCGGTCATCAGGTAATTAATAGGGATAAAATATCGTCCGTCCGCCAAATCAATGATAGGACGGGAATTGAGTATATTGAAAAATCCGGGTCCCTCATAGCCCTCGTTACATGCTGGAACAAATGAAAAGTTTTGAAAGAATCGGCGTACCGCTTCCTGATTTATAGTGGTAAATTCTGACGGCGATACAGTAAATAATCCCAGGAGGTTCTGATAAAATTCTTGCCACCCCTCGCTATTATCATCTTGCATGATCTCAGGCGTAGGGAAGAGCGCTTTAAATTGATAGAATGTGATCGCGACAAATTGCTGACGCTCTATTTCATCGATTTTTTCCTTGGGCAGTTGCTTCTTTAATTTTTTGCGCGCTTTTTCCGCAACTTTTGGAAAAACATCTTTTAAATTAAATGGAGTGACATTTTTGGTTTTAGTAGTATGGATTTGCCTTATGGTATTTATGATTTCTTTTGTTTGGTCAATATCAAACCCTTTGTTTTCCAAAAGCCAGTCGCGATCGTACTTGTATTTCGGTTCTAAATATTCCAGGTATTGAAAGTCATAAACACCATCGCCCGCATAAAACATCGGTTCCATCATTCCTTTGTCCTTAACAAAGAAATCTAACCTTTCCGCCCAATCGTCTTCAAATACTTCGCCATTCTTTTGCCGTTCCAGCATGTCCTGAATCTTGGTAAGTTGCGGAGCCATGAATGAACTATGCAATTCACGCATGAGTTCGTATGTTTTATCTTTCAACGCTATCGCTTCTTCCGGTGACGCTGGTGTACTAAAATTAATTTCCTTTTGGCTTAAGAAACCTAAAATCAGTGAACATTCCTTCACACTTAATTTTGCCCGGTGATTAATTTCATGGATTTTATTGATATCCAAATGGAAATCTTCATACAAGATGAGGCAAAGCGAATAAATATAGCTTTGCGTATGAATTAGCTTTTTTAGGTCTGCTATGACATCTTCCGTACTTCTGAGCATTATCTAGGTTCAAGTAGTTTACAACAAAGATACCTCATTTAAGAGGTGGTTAATCGCTTCTTGGCTAGGGATTATTTTAATGAGGCGTATGGAAAAAAATAAATCGTTCTTGTTAGGGGTCGTATTATCCCCCCTGCAATCCCAATGATACCAGAATAAGGATATGAAAAGGCTTTTATATTTATTGTGTCGATAAAGAAACACAAGCCTACTTCAAATTGCTTCTAAAATAATAATCGCATTCAACGTAACTTAGTTCGATGAATGTAATAGATCGCTGGCATGAACACATGCAATTGCTCAAGTGGAAAAGGGCGATGCCAAACGATCCATACCTCCGAAACCTTGATGCCATTAAACAGGAACTGGCATTGTTTTTTGATTTTAAGGATTTTGCCATGGATATTCAACCTGAACCTGATAACTGGCTCTATCATGTTTTTTTTAATTTACAGGACGCCTCTTTATATGTGATCAATGAAACTGCCGAATTACTTCGCTATTATCGTAGTTTATCCAACCAAGCCGATTATCATTTAAAAAACAACGAAGGCCGGGTCAATTACAAAAGGTTGCAGGAAGGCCTATATGAATTGTATGTGAGGTATATATTTAATTCGGCCGGATTCAAATATAAGATTGGGCAATTCTACACCAGCGAATCTGGAAATAACAAGGAAATTGACCTGTTGCTGGATGCGGGCGGAAGAACCTACAATGTCGAAATAACAAAATTTTATGACACATTTAAGGAAGGTATTGTCGCGTTGTCTCAAGAGGTTCTCGAGGAGATCGGGAAAACAGTTTTAAAAAAGTTACTAACGCAAGATGAATTGTTCTCCGGCTATTTTGCTTTTAAATACCGGCGACCAAGTTTGATCAAAAAGCGGAAACAGCTTATTGGTCACCAAATACAGAAATTTATAGATGGTTACCGGAAGGCCGAAAATAATACGCTGCTTATTCCCAAGAAAATTGAGAATGATGAATTTGAATTTGAGATCGAACCGATGTTTAGTGGCAACTTTGATAAAAAATATAATCAGTACCTGGCCAAATTTCCGGGCTCAATTAAATTTAGGGTAAGCGGCGATATCCAGACTAATATGGCTCATATTGAAGCAAATGCATTTTGCAGGGAGACCGTTGCCGAACAAAATGTCAGGGTCCAGAATAAGATTAAAGAAAAGATCAAACAACATGCAGACAGTCCACATCCGTTACTCATCATTATTGCTGTTGAACAGATATTTAGTACACACCCCAAGAACCGGACAATCGCGATCAGGCAAAGCGAAATAGACAAGCATGCCGTTCACAGGGTAATTAAAGGAAAGGCTGCCGTTATGTTCGTTTTTAAGGATATTAATGAACAAGGTTATTATAGTAGCAGTTTTATCATTGGTGACGAAATTTTGCATAATAGCCTTTTACCTGCTTTGGGAACCCTTAATCTCCAGGTGAGATATCTTCCTGTTTCCTAATGGACTTCCAGATATTTTTGCTTTATATTCAAATATGCAAAACCAAAATCCAATTAAACCTCCCGCCCGGTTCAACCACCCCGCTTGAACCCAAACAAATGTAAGCATCCCATTTACAACACTTTCTTAAACAAAACAGCAGCAATGCTGAAATCTGATCATTTGGTAACGTCAGCGGGACGCTGACCAGGGATCAAGTTCAGCGGGACGCTTGAACCGGCGGGAGGAAAGGCTTTTTTTTATACCCGCAGGGCAGGTTTTTCGATAAAAACACAACGGATAAATCCGGGTTTTTGCACGAAATTCGGCTATCCGACCAACAGAAACTACTCCAACCTGCAATACTTAACAAAAAATCTCTAACACTCATTTAAAACAGAGGCATTAGAGATTTTTAGCAATTGGTGAAATAATTTTATTGTTTTCTTTGTATTTTACTTATATGTGCACAAACGCCCATTGTTGGTTTTTGCCGCTGCTATAAGTATATTGGTCTACCGCACTACCATTTCTGAATGGAATTGCCGCATTATTCCCTAACCCAACTTCGAGGGCTTTTCCGCTATTTACATTGATTATCTTATAATATCCATTGTCGGTTGGTTGAATTAACCAGTTTTGATTGGGGTTGCCAGTACCTGTATAATCCCAAATATCCACGGGACTGCTGTTAGATTGAGACCAACCCCACGCTTCCAAACACCTGCCGCTAACGTGCATAGGGGTTAACAGGTAGCTGCCATTTGCCGCAGCTTGCACTTTAAATTGCTGATTTGCTCCGGTTAAATAATCCCATTGATCTGCCAGCGACCCATTAGCACTTAACCAGCCACCGATCTCTAAAGGCTTAAAACTATACCTATTGATAATCTGGTACACACCACCAACCTGAAATGCAGGTGATGCGCCAGTTTGTGTTCCTTGCAGAAGGGCTGCTAATTCCCGTTGATCTTGTACCGTGTAAGTTGACCTGTTGATGATCGACCCGGTGTCCCAAAGAAATGGAAGGATACCGTTCCCCAAGGCCTGGTGCATAGTGTAATTATACCAATATGCTTTGGAAGCAAGGTTGAAGTTTAAAGAGTCTCCGGTAAGGTTTCGGTTTACTACTGCAAATTCGCCCATTATTACCGGGATCCCGTTATTAACGAATTTTGTCTTCATCTGCCCGAACGATGTATTCACAGCCGACTCTTCACCGTAGGTGGCATTGCGCGTAGGATCGAACGTGGTGTGATACCCCGAACCCCAATAGTAAAACATGTTGCCCCATGATGCGTCTGAGGTTATTATACAGAAGTTGATTGGAGTATAGTAATGTATTTCCACCATTAAACGATTAGATGCCGGATCGGTAGGCATAGTGTTCATCAGGTTGTTTGTTGTTGTAATATCGGTACTTGGCCCCTGAATAACCAAAGTCCTGTAGCTGTTGTGTCCGCCGGTTGACCTCACCGCGTTGATAAAAGTTTGATGATAAGAAAGCAGAACCCTCATCCCTGTGGTATCCGATACGCCAGGTTCATTCGCGCTGGCAAAAAGCAGGTGTTGATCAAAACCACGCATTTGTGTTGCAATTTGTTCCCAAAGTGCTTTTTGTTTGGCATTGACGGCCGCCTGTGCGGTGGTTGTAACATTATTCTCCAACCATCCGTTGTCCCAGTGTATATTTAATATTACATACATGCCATCGTTAATGCAGTATTGCACAACCTGCTGCACGCGGCTAAGCCAGGCCGGGTCTATTTGCTCGGTCGAAGTATTTGAGATATGCGACCAATCCCAATTACAAGGGATCCTTATGGCGTTAAACCCCCTTTGTTTATAGCTGTCAATGAGTGCCTGGGTAATATTGGGGTTTCCCCATCCATTTTCGTTGTTGGGGGCTTCCATGGTGTTACCAATATTAATACCAAAGGTCATGTTTGCGGCCAGTTGAGCTGCTGTACTGGTCATCCCTGTTTGATCCGGTGCGATCGGGTTTGTGTTCCAGCTCGGATACGAAGCCAATGAATTACTAATGTTTTTTGAAATAATCGATTTAATGACCAGATTGGCGATCGGTTGCTTCGTGCATTTTGTCAATGCCAGAATTGCCACGATGCATAAAAGATTAATTAAATTTTTCTTCATAAAAAAATTGGTTAGGTTGGCGATATTTAAATCTGCCGCTATTAATAAAATGGTTAATTGCGTGCGAAAGTGTCAGACAACCAGGTAAAACGAGGAAATATTTATCATTGCCTGTAAGGTTTATATAGCTATTGGTATAGGGAGTTGTGTTGACAACTGCCTTTAGCCAACGAGGTATTAAAAAAAATAATGATAAGGCAGTTGCCATTCCGCATAAGGCGGTGCTTAACATTAGTTTCATTTTTCGATAGGATAAAACGGGCCTGAGCCGGTTTATTTATGTAATTGGTTAAATCTTGTTTTTCAGAAGCAGAAGGACAATTAATAAAATAGTGCAATTAAAGTCAACAAAACACAGCCGTTGAAACAATAGGCATATTTTAGTTAGCAATATTTGGATTAGTACCAGGTTTATTAATTGAGTAGTAAAACTACAGAAGAGATAATTTAGTGATGGGAGATAAAAGTCAGAAAATAGGAGGCTAAATGTTAACTTTTTTAAAAAAGCAATGCGTCTGTTAGCACTTTGTATAATAGCCCCCGCCGGTTTGTGTTATCACTTTAAAAATGGCAATTATTAATCAATGAATTGATATAGTCAAAGTGTTGCAGAACTAACGGTTCGCTATTCCGGAACGCAGTGATCAATGGCTTCGGAATGTCCAAACAGCCCCATCAGCTATCAAAAACAAACAAAGCCAGCAAATTTTTGATTTTGCCGGCTTTTGTTTTTGTATAGGTAGATCCCGTTAAAATTTATAAGCCAATGTTGTTAACAACTGGCGGGGGGCAATTGGTGTAATGCTATAATTATCATGGATCAGGTAATTCAATGTATTGGTAACATTAGTTACACTTGCCAGCAGCGAGAACTGTTTATAAGTATATCCGGCTGAAAGATCGAGTGTTGTAAAGCCCCCAACGGGAACCAGCCGGCTGTAGGCTTGTGCCTGCCCAACCGTGTTGTTGTAACCCGCCATCCTCTTGCCTGTGTAAAATGCTGTAGCCCCAACTTTAAACCCTTTTAAGGTTGGATTGCTAAATGTATAAAACAGGGTTGCATTAGCCGTACTTACCGGGCTGATCACTAATCGCTCGCCCAATATAGGCGATCCTTTTAAACCCGACACTTTTGTATAGCGCGCATTGTTGTAAGAATAACCGGTAATAAAGTAAAAATTCTTTGAAAGATGTCCCGTTATATCAACATCAAAACCATCGCTGGTAGTTTGTCCGTTAAGTTGTTTAATGGTGTTGTCGCTGTTAACGGTGCCATCGGCTTTAAAAGGGGCCACCACAGCCAGGTTGCTGTTAACAATACGGTATACGCTCAAATTAGCAATGATCTTACCGTCAAACAATTCATTTTTTAAACCGGCTTCATACTGATTCACCAGCGACGGCTTAAGGCCCTGGCCCGTGCTTACATCGGTGCCGCTATTAACCATAAAATTATTGCTGTAGCTTATATATACCGAGCTTGTACTAACCGGCTGATATATGAACGCTACTTTTGGTGAAAATGCGCGATCATACCGGGTTATGGCCGTTCCGTTACCTGAAGTTTGTTTTAGCAGGTATTGAATATTGGTTTGATACGTTTGCTGCCATGACCACCGGATTCCAGCCAGTACTTTAATTTTATCCGTAAGGCTCACCAGGTCTTGTACATAGGTGCCCAAACGATATACAGGGGCTGTTGTTCGCGCTGTATCAGTAGCGTTTGGAATATCGGTACGCTGGGTATATTTATTCAGGTCGATGGTGTTTATCTTATCATAAATATAAGTGCTGATATTTTTGCCGGCAACGCTGTAGCCATTGGTAATGTTTACAACTTTGGTAACATCAGTTCCAACTAATATTTGATGGCTTATTGAGCCGGTTTTAAATTTACCGGTTAAGTTTACCTGGCCGGTATAGTCATTTTCAATAGTTTTTGCGCGGGCTAGTCCCCTGTTCCATTCGCCTGTTGCGCTTACCGTATTGGGTAAGCTGGCCTGGTACGAGTCTATGTGGGTTCCCTGTCCGGATATAATAGCATTTAAGTGCCAGTTATCATTAAACTGGTGGTTTAAAGTTGCCATACCCGAAAACTGATCCATATGGCTATATGCCCATGAAGTGTTGATGTATTGCGAGCGTGGCACCATTGTAGGAATAGCCTGGCCGTTATTTAATGATCCTATGCCAAAGTCGGGCGTCAGGCTTTCTTTTAAATAATCGCCTTCAACAAGCAGGGTGGTTTTTTTTCCGAGGTTGAATAATAATGAAGGATTTACATATTTCCGCTCCGTGTAAACATGGTTGCGGTAGCTGCCGTCGTTTTCATAAACCCCAATCAATCTAAAGGCCACATTTTGACTAACAGGCCCATAAATATCTACACTGGGCTTAAACATATTGTAACTTCCGTAGCGCATGGAAACCTCGCCGCCACTCTCAAATTGCGGCTTTTTAGTAACCATATTAATAATAAGGCCGCCGGATACGTTACCATAAAGCAATGCCGCACTTCCTTTCAATACTTCTACTGATTCCAGCGTACTTGCTTCAGGGAAACCCGCCGTATTGGTTAATACGCCATCCTTAAAAATACTGCTTGATGCACCGGTTATACCAATGCTGTATCCACGGGCAGAAAATGTTTCACCTACGCCGCCTCTTGTTTGCGTTAACGAAACACCACTTACATTTTTAATGGCATCACCCAAACGGTTAATCTGCTGGTCTTCAATTACCCTGCTGCTTACCGTTCCGGTACTTTGAGGAAGATCAAGGGCGCGAATATTCGCTTTATCCAATGATACGGGCTTAGGCTTCCTTATCGCACTTATAACAACCTCATTTAATTTCGACGAGCTTTCGGTTAATATAAAATTTACTGTAATTGTTTTTGATGCAAGCACGGTAACCGGCTTTTCCTGGCTTTGTGTTCCAACAAATGACACCACCAAAGTGTAGCTGCCGGGTTTAATATTACTGATAACAAAGCTACCGTCATCCCTGGTGCTGGTTGTCCTGTTTAATTCCTTTACAGACACGATTACAAATGCCGCAGGCTGGCCATCAGATGTTTTAACCATCCCTGAAATTTTGCCGGTCGTAAGGTCGTCGTCAGCTTTAACGATGTTGCAAACCAACACCAGCATCAAAAAAAAGAAGGTAGCAGATAAGTAATATATTTTTTTCACGTTTTATTTAGATTAAGTCTAATTAAGCGCAAAGATATAATCACGATTTGAATTATAAAATATTATTTATAATTAGTTTAAATAAGTATTGCGAATATTAATGCCCCCGCAGCCACCACTCCCTGGCTGGATCGAATTAAACGTCTAAAATGATCGACCATTGATTTTGGTCATTGAGCGCATAGGTCAAGCCAAATAAAACAGCCTCAATGCTAAAACCTGATTATTTGGTAACGTCAGCGGGGCGCTGACCAGGGATAAAGTTCGGGACGCTTGAACCGGCGGAGATATTATTATTTTAATGCCGCGGCTATCATATCGCTCAATACATCCAGGTTCACATCCGCCAGTTTATTGATATACAAACAACCGCCACCCGTCTTAAACTTGCCGAGCTGCTGCAGGGCTGCTGCATGCCTGCGCATATCGATCAGGTATATCGTCAGGTTCGCTTTGCGTGGCGCGAAACCGATCCTGAACCAATCCACCAGCCTGCCACTGGCCGGGCTTTCGTAACGTTTCAAACCAAAGCCGACAATGGCATTGCTCCACAACACCGGAATCTCACCGCTGGCTTGCTGCATGATCTCCAACAGCATTAAACTGTCTGTACGCTTTTGTTCGTCCGGCAGCGCGCCTATAAAATCCGACACGCTCACCGCGGTCGGCCTGGTCTTGATCTCGGCGACCTTTGATTTTTTTGCTGGCATACCGCTAAACTAAATAATTCCGCGCAAAATACTTTACCACAATAACTTTGCATCATGAGCATAGCCGACAAACCCGACCAGATCATCGAATTATTGACCCGGATCGAATCGAAATTGGATCCAGGGCATCAGCCTGTTCAACATGCTTTTCTCAAGGTAATGATCCGCATCCAATGCAATAGTTTCATTACCGGATAAACCGGGTCGATCTCGAACCATTTACTGCCGAAGTTGGCGCTATTCGGGTGCTTGTGGTGGTTATTCTGGAACAATTCCCCGAGCATAAGGAAGTCAAACGGCGTGGTATTTTTTGATTTATCCTTATTATCAAAATTGGTATAACCGTATTTATGGCCGCACCAATTTACAATAGCACCGTGTATCGGGCCCATCATAAAATGTATAGGCAACAATAAAAACAACCACCAATGTGTGGCAAAAAAGATATAAAAGCAGGTATACGCAGCACCAAAAAGCAATCTCGACAAGATAGAGGAGCCCATCCGGTCAACAATTGGCCATTCCGGGTAATGACCGGGAAATTGCGCCTCTGGGTCCTTGGTGCGCTTAACATAGTCGCCAAAAGTGATGATAGTTGCCTTCATCATCTGATAGATATCAACAAAGAAATGCGGAGAATGCGGATCCTTTTCAGTGTCGCTAAAGGCATGATGCTGACGGTGCATCATTGCATAAGCACGGGGATTTAAAAACGAGGCGCCTTCAAAAAGATAGGCCAATAAATAAAATACGCGCTCCCAAAACTTATTAGTGGTAAACATGCGGTGCGAGGCGTAACGGTGCTGGAAAAATGTTTGAAAGAACAGAGACAGGAACCAGTGGGCAATAAAAAAAATCAGAATGATCATAAAAAATGGGATGAATAGCATAAATAACAGGCATGGCTTTTCCAGGACTGGTGGCAGGTAAGTAAACAGAGAGGGTAATGGGTCACTGTTGGCCTGGATTTGTCCGGTGGCACCAGCGCGGTAATGATTAAGGTGCGCTTGTATTCAACCGGTAAACGTCTTTGGCCTGTCGGGCCGTAAACAGCAGGTGCTTTGTAGTATTTTTAAGGACTATACTTATCTAACTGATAATTAGCCGGTTTATTGCATCCTGAACATTATACCGGTTTATTAATTCACAAAAAAAGGAGTTACTTTAAAGTAACTCCTCCTTGTACAATCAAGCCCTTGATTTTTAATAGTTGGGGTTTTGTTTCAACACCCCAACACTCCCCGCCGGTTCAAGCCATCGTTTATTTGTTGAGCCGAAGATATAAAGCAAAAAAGTATAATTTTCTTAATTGGCTAAACCGTTCATTTATAGACCAACACTACCAATTCAAGTACCTTTACATAACTCAAAACGATCTTTGAGCGCACCGCGTTTAACTGTTTTTTGCAGATGCGGAAAATGTTCCAGCGAGTGGTGCTATCCTTGTCCATCAGATCGTAGCACTCGGTAACTTCTTTTACAACACTTTTCCTGATCTGTTCATTCAGCCAGGTTTTCACTTTTGCATCGAACGTTGCTTTATCAAACATCCCGCTATCTTATTTTTTAATACAATAGTATAAAGATACAAAATTTGAAATCAGTGCTTAGCGTTTAAATGGCTATCAAGACCAATTGAATATCAATACTATTACAAATAGTTAGAAATTAGGCTTCTGACTTTTGTTAAGGATTTATCATTGTTAAAACAATAAATATAAAAAGCAAAGAGGCGGGGAAAAATGTAAGAAATAATTTGAACGGCCTTTTCATAATAACAACATCATCGAAATATTTATAGGCGATTATCCTCTTTAGGGAATAGAACAATCCCATCGCATACAATGCCGTAGCCAATAATATTATTTGATTTTGGGTTCCTCGTATGATTGAAGATTCCATTGTATATCTATAGATAAGCCATCTTATACCAAAAGGAAAAACCCCTATTAATGTAACTAATCCCACTATTAAACCATTTTTTGGGCGATATATTAGCAACCCCGAAGCAATTGAAAATAATACAGCAGATGATATTAGCGCGCTATAAGTTATCACCGCATTTCCATCATTGAAAGCTCTAAACACCCATATATAGTAGCTTTCAAAAAGCATATACAATCCGAATACAAAATAAAAAACATATAGCTTAATCATAATGATTAGGTTTTACCTTAATTCTCAAAATAGATTAAAGTAACCCATTATTCAAAGCTTAATGAGGTCCCTCGCCTAAAAAACAAGGGCTATCCCAAAAGGACAGCCCCTTGTACAATCAAGCCTCTAATTTTCAATAATTAGGATTTTGCTTCAACACCCCGCCACTCTTATCTATTTCCGTTTGTGGCAGCGGCCATTGATAAAACTTATCTTCAAAATGATAATTGATAAGGGAGGTTTTTACCGCGTTTAGTACCGGTCCGGCAATATGCCATCTTAACAAATCATAATGACGTAAGCCTTCAAAAGCAAGCTCGATCCGGCGCTCATGTCTTATCCTTTCGCGCATCTGATCTTTAGTGTAGCCAGCAGGGTATGGCGGCATATTTACGCGCGCACGCAGATCTGCCATTGCTTTATAAACGGTAGCGTCCGGACCGGCAATCTCATTCTGAGCCTCGGCATACATCAGCATTACATCACCCAAACGTAATATAACGGCGTCCTGCTGGCTCAGGGTAGAAAAGCCATAAGGCATATTGTTAGGCTCCAGGAATTTAATAGTTCCGTAACCGGTGGGGCGAAGGTTTGATGGGTGATACACCTTTCCCGGACCAAAATTAACAGAATCTGCATATACGGTCTTCGCCAGCCTTGGGTCGCGGTTGTTGAACTGATTTTTGGTATCGGTTAATGGTGAGGTGCCATAAGGTTGGCCATCGGTACACTCAAAGGCATCAACCATGTTTTGCAGCGGCGCGCAGGCATCGTAATCGCCATAGTACAGATCCCAGGGCGCTGTATTATTGGGCGCAAGGAAGTTAATTGAGAAAATGATCTCGGTATTATTTTTTTGCGTGGCATCCCGAAATATATCCTCAAAATTGGTACTCAGTTTGTATTGGCCCATCAGGTCAAGGCACAAATCCCTCACTTGCGTGAGTATAGTCGCGTCAGGTGTACCTGTATTACCGAAAGCTGCAAATAATAACACCCTTGCTTTTAAAGCTTTTGCCGAAGATGCCGCCGCATGGCCACCATTTGCATAGTAAGCAGCGGTATTCAGGTTGGCAATGCTGTAGTCCAGGTCAGCCGTAATCTGGGTCAGAATTTGGGCAGCCGGCACTTTTGGTTGCTTTTGATTACTCAGGTCAAGCGGTTGCAGCACCAATGGCACATCGCCATAAATACTATACAGCTGAAAGTAGAAAAAAGCCCTGATGAACCTTACTTCACCTTCGTATACTTTTCTTTGCGCGTCAGAAATGTCGCCGCCTTTATAATTAGCCAGGTTTTGAAGGAATAGGTTTACCCGGGCAATACCGGTATAACTATCGTTGTAAATGCCGGTTTCGTAACCGCCGGTAGTTGGGTTAAAATTACCCTGGACAAAATCCTTAGAGCTGCCCGAGTTAAACTGGTTATACCCGTTATCGGTAAAGCAATCCCTGAAGCCTATGCCTACCGCAAATTCCTCAGGTTGCAAAGCAGCATACACAGCAGCAAGAGACTCATCAAAATCGGCTTTCGACTTAAAAAAGGTTGAGGTGGCAATCTGATCCGAAGGGTTCAGATCAAGCGCCTTTTTACACGCGCCTGCAAACAGCGATGTAATTAATATGATGGTTATTATAATTCGATTTTTCATGTTGGGCTAATTAAAAAGAAACATTTACACCAAAAGAGTATATTTTATTTTGCGGGTATTGCACCACGTCTCCGCTGCCATAACGCTCAGGATCAAGGCCTTTAAACTTGGTTATAGTTAGCAAATTATCGCCGGCAAAGTAAACCCGCACCCTGTTAACACCTATCTTTTTGGTGACCTGTGTGGGAATGGTATAACCGAACACCAGGTTCTTAAGCCTTAAATACGATGCATCCTGCAGGAAGAAAGTAGATGGACGGCCGATCTTATCCGGCGCGCTCTGCCCGAAATAAATGCGCGGCATAGTGGTTGAAGGGTGTTCAGGCGTCCAGGCATTTAACCAGTCTGTAGTTGGCGATGCGCCCTGAACAAATGGGATAGTTCCCCAGCCAGACACGTATGACTTTACGCCGTATACCCCCTGGAACATGGCCGAAAGGTCAAAACCTTTAAAACCAGCCCCAAGATTAAATGAATAATTCAATTTAGGATAAACACCGCCAACAATGGTTCTGTCGTTCTGGTCAATTTTACCATCGCCGTTTACGTCCTTATATTTCAGGTCGCCTGGTAAGGTGGAGTCAGAAAACTGTTTAGGCGAACTGGCCACTTCTGCTGCTGATTGGAATATCCCGATCACCTGCAGCATATAAAAGGAGTTCCAGGGCTGCCCGTTTTGATTAATGGTATATCCGCCAATTTCCTGCTGGCCAAATTTCACCAGCTTATTGCTGTTATGATCAACGTTAACACCCAAATTATAAGCAAAGCCTCTTAACGCGCCATCACGTATAACGTTGTTATATGACAACCCAAGCTCAATACCCCTGTTATTCACAACGCCATCGTTAATGGTAGGCGCACCTAAACCTACCACAGCGGTAACCTGCGCAGTCCTCAAAATATCAGACGTGGTTTTATTATACCAATCGGCAGTTAAATTAAAGTTTTTGAGAATGGTCAGATCCAAACCGATATCGGTCATGGTGGTGGTTTCCCATTTAATAGCCGGGTTGTTCAGGTTCTGCTGTGCGATGCCGGTTGTTAGCGTTGAGTTATCAAACGAATAATTATACCCCAGGTTTAACAGGGCCTGGTATGGATAGTTACCCACATTCTGGTTACCCAATTGCCCCCATGATCCCCTGAGCTTAAAGTTATCCAGCCAGGTTAAATTCATGGCTTTTACAAAAGGCTCCTCGGTGACCCGCCAGCCTCCTGAAAACGATGG
The DNA here is from genome assembly GCF_024721155.1 of Mucilaginibacter phenanthrenivorans. GTDB lineage: Bacteria > Bacteroidota > Bacteroidia > Sphingobacteriales > Sphingobacteriaceae > Mucilaginibacter > Mucilaginibacter phenanthrenivorans. Next base: position 394,332 of record NZ_JAHVAP010000006.1, read on the forward strand.
AAATACCCCCCACTTGTTGCTACCCGCAAATTTTGAACTTCCGTCATCACGGATGTTAGCTTCTAACAGGTACCGGCCTTTATAGTCATAATTCAAACGGCCGAAGTATGACATTAAAGCCCATTGATTAGATGTACCGTAGGCATTTTGTATGTCCGAACCTCCGGCGTTCAGTTCCTGCAAATCCAGGTCAGGAAAGTTTTTGCGATAGCCGGATAAGTATTCATATTTACTTTGCTCAATGCTGTAGCCAAATTGCGCCTTAATATTATGCCCGTGAAAATCATGCGCATAATTTAAGTAGCTATATAAATTGGTGTAAACCGTTTGTTCGTCCTGGTCGGTTAAGCCTTTTCCCAGGTCCAGCGAGGTTTCCAGTTGATTGGTCTTAAAATTGTATTCATCAAGGGTTGCTTTAAAATCCTTGTATTTATCCATATTAAAGTTTACAGCACCTTTTGTGTACCAGGAAAAATCCTTACTGAACTGAACTTCAACCCAGCCTTGCGCATTCACGGCATAATCATTAGTAACCCGGGTAAAGTTTTGATCCAGTACAGCTATCGGGTTCTTATTGTTATACTCAAAGTCATAGGCTTTGTAGGTGTAATGTCCGCTTCCATCAGTCAGGTACGGACCATAAGTAGGTGCTTGTGACATGGCCGAAAGAAAGAGGTCCATGGAAGAACCGTCCCATTGGCTGGGTGATGAAGGGGTACCGGCAACGGCATCCCTTGTGCCTGATTTTAACAGCACATTGGTTCCGAATTTAATATGATCGTTAACCTTTGAAGTTAAATTGATCCGGGCGTTGTATCGTTGATAATCAAAGCCTCTTTCAATACCATTTTGATTAACGTAACCCAATGATACATTATAAGTGGTTTTGTCATTACCGCCGGTAAATGTCAGGTTATGATTTTGCGTTGGCGCGGTTCTGAATATCAGGCTTAGCCAATCCGTATTGGGGTAATGCAGCTTGTCTGTACTGTTACGGTACAGGTCGATCTGATCCTGCGGATAAAGCGAACCAGGGTCTGTTGTGCCGCTGTTAATGCGCGCCTGGTTAAACATCTCCATGTACTGGGCCGAGTTGGTTACCAGTTTAAACATTTTGGTAGCACTATAAAAGCCCACGTTGCCATCATAGGTAATGGACATTTGCCCGGCTTTACCTTGCTTGGTGGTAACCAGCACAACGCCATTGGCGGCCCTTGAACCATATATGGATGCAGAAGCCGCATCCTTCAGTACCGACACGTTGTCTATATCGGTTGGGTTAATATCGCTAAAACTGCCGGGCACGCCATCGATCAATACCAACGGATCTGAGCCCGCGCCGCTAAACGTACTGTTACCACGGATGCGGATAGATACGCTCTCATTGCCTGGTTCGCCAGAGCCGGTATTTATCTGCACACCGGGTGCCAAACCTTCCAGCATGGAGGCCGGATTCACCACCGGGCGTTTATTCATTGTTTCGCCGGTAACAGATGAAACTGAACCCGTAAGGTTTACCTTTTTCTGGGTGCCATAACCCACAACAACCACTTCATTAAGTTTTGCGTCCAATGGGGCTAAAGCAATTACAATGTTGGTTTGCCCATTTATTGCTATTTCCTTTTGTTGAAAACCAAGGAAGGAAGCTACCAGCACAGAGCTTTCACCGGCAACCTTGATGGTAAAGGAGCCGTCTTCATTGCTTGTGGTGCCATTTGCCGTTCCTTTTTCTTTAATACTTGCTCCGGGTAAAGGAAGGCCCTTATCATCAATTACCTTTCCGCTGATAACTATTGGGGCCTGTTTTTCATTATTGGGTATTTTAGGAGTTTCCTCTTTTTCCTTTACAATAATTATTTTGTTGTAAATAGTAAAACTCAGCGGCAGCTTTGCAAAACATGCCTTAAGTGCATCCTCAATTGAGGCATTTTCTATGTGGATACTTATCTTATCAGCTTTATTTATTTGGCTTTCAGTAAATACAAATGTGTAATCGGTTTGCTTCCTGATTTTTTTAAAGATAACCTTAAGCGAAGCGTTGTTTTCATTTAAGTTAACCTTTTGAGCAAGCACGTGGGCATAGCTGCTCAGCGTTAAACCTAAAAGTATTATTAAAGTAAGCTTCATTATCAGAAGTTTTTTGAGAAGGTTGCCCCGGCCGAAAAGCATGGGGTTACATTTCGAAATTAATTCCATAAATTTGTTTTGTTTGGGTTCGAGAATAAAGAGTGCGCAACACGTCAATATTGGATAGCCTGAACAGCGACCGGGGGTGGTACCAACACTTCCGGTTTAATTTTTCAGACCAATTAATATTGAAAAAGGGAGCTGACTATGATCAGCAAAAGTGGGTTATGTGTTTTCCGTCATATGCTATTTTTTTAGGTTTATAAATTTTTAATTGGTTAGTTTTTATTTAAGGATTTATAATAATTTTTCTGCCCTGGATATCAAAATTCACTTTCCCGGTTAGTTCCAGCGCCCTTAACACTTCAGATAATTTAACTGTAGTTGGAATCTCCGCAAAAAAATGATCGTTGACTTTTTTATTGTAGACCACATCAACGTCATACCACCTGGATAATTGACGCATAACAACCTCTATGTCAACATTTTCAAATTCAAATAGATTGTTTTTCCATGCAATAACGTTGTCCACATCTACGCCTGAGACAACCTTAACCTGTCCGCTCCTATTTAATTCCGACTGTTCGCCTGGTTTAAGCATACAACTTGACGAACCGTTACTAAACTGTACAGAACCTTCTAATAAGGTTGTTTTAACGGCTGCCTCGTCGATATAAGCCATCACATTAAAGTGGGTACCAAAAACTCTTACTTCCGAGTTATTAACTTTTACTATAAAGGGCAAGGTCTTATTTTTCGCCACCTCAAAATAAGCTTCGCCGGTAATTTCTACCTTTCGTTCCTTACCTGTGAAAGCTGTCGGGAAACGTATTGATGACGCTGCATTTAACCAAACCTGGCTGCCATCCGGCAAAATAACCTGGTAATGGCCGCCTCTCGGCGTTGATACCTCATTAAAAACATTAGGTATTAAGTCACTATTGTTAGCGTTGTAAGCCAGCTTTCCATTTGTTTTGATCACTTTGGTATTACCTTGGTTGGACAGCGTACCATTTTTAGCATCATCCAGCAATATCTTAGTGCCATTTGCTAAGGTAAGTGTGGCTTTTTGCCCCCCTGCATTTATATCATTTGAAAACGTTTTAGATTTACGATGATTGGCCGCAAAATTACCGGTATTTTTTTGAGTCAAATAAAGAACCCCTATGGAGATTACACCGATAAAACACGCTGCTACGGCAACACGTTTTATCCATAGCTGGAAGACATTTGATGGAGCCTCAGGGATGCATATTTTTTGATGGATTTCGGACAGGATCTTGATGCTCTTTTCTGAATTTAATTCCTGTGAATCATTTAGATTGTTTGTAAACTGATTTTCAAGCACCTCCATTAATACTCGTTGATCAGTATTCTCGATATAATTTAAAAGCCAGCTTTTTTCCGAAAAAGACAACTCCTTCTTATCAAGCAATTGCAACAGATATTTTTTGTCGTCCTTCATGAAATTGTTTTTTTAAGCTGGTTTTATAAAAAATATTGCAGAATACACCAATACGCTATCAGGCAATTCAAAAAAAGATAAAAAGTAGTTTACAGTGGTTTATTATGTGTTAATACTCCGCAAGGAAGAAAAAGGGGGGATACGCCGGAACTTTTTTTTGAGAATGATAAAATAAATTACATCATTATTTTCAAAGCCACTATTATATAGATAAATACGACGTTGCTAACAGGATGTTGTTCCACATAATGTTTAACATCTTTGACAGCAACAGACAAGTATTCTTTAACGGTATGCTTGGAAATATTTAACTCGCGGGCTGTTTCTTCATAAGATTTACCCTGGATCTTACATAAATCAAATACCCGTTTCTTTTGTGGTGATAGGTTGACCAGGGCTTCTTCAAGTATTTTTATCTTCGCCTCTCTAAAGTAGATATCTTTTTCATCTGCTAACAGCATATCGTTTTCAATATGCTTAAAGGCTAAGGCCTGCTTTAAATTCTTCTTTAATTGTGTTATTGATTTATTATAGCTCACCTGGAAAAGCCAGTTGGCCAATGGCTTTTGTGGGTCGATGGAAAGGCGTTTTTCCCAAAGAGTTACAAATAGATCCTGGAGTATATTTTCTGATTCATCAGCATCTTTTAGAAGCCGGAGAATATTATTGTAAATCGGAGCATGATATTTTTTGTAAAGCTGATCGAACGCTTTTATATTGTCCATTTGCAATAATGCGACAAGCTCGGATTCACTATAATCTTCAATTCTCATTTAATCTGTACGTTCCGCCGAAATTGGGTCTATTTAGCCGGGAGGCTTAAATTAGCATTTGTAAACATAAATAAAAATTTGCAAGCTGAATAGTTTAATAATCAACGTGATATTTTTGTTCGCTATTTTAAATAACACGGATAATTCCAGGCCAGCAAAACCCAAGGCTTTAATTATATATCCCGTTGCTTCCTTTGTTATTATCTGTCTGTAACCAAGACAGTTCATGATAGTTATGCCATTTGCATTATTTAGTTTGGCTGTCAATTATAAATACAAACCTGTTTTTCTTTTAAAAATTTTATTATTTCAAAATCGTGCCGGAGGTAGCCTAAATGCGTCAGCCGTGATTGGTCATAATATTTAGTAGCTGAAGACAAGTGATTATACGCTAAAATGTATTTGAATGGAAATTTATACTAACCTGCCGGACAACGAGCTTATTAAGTTGCTTCAATCGGGGGATCATAGTGCCTTCAAAGAGATCTACGAGCGCTATATCTTTATTTTGTTAAATCATGCCTACAATAAAACACGCAACCGCGAAGAGGCAAAAGACCTTGTACACGAAGTGTTCACCCATTTATGGGCAAAGCACGATGCAATTGATCCGGCTATTAACTTATCGGGCTATCTATATACGTGCGTGCGAAATGCATTCTTAAACCAGGTCGCAAAAAAGGAGGTGCAATCGAGGTATTTATTGTCACTGGAACAATTCGCAGCACAGGGACCGGTTATAGCAGATCACCGGATCAGGGAACGCCAGCTAATGGATCTGATCCATCACGAAATAGAAAGCCTCTCGCCCAAAATGCGCGAAGTTTTTAAATTGAGCCGAAGGGAATACCTGTCGCACAGGGAAATTGCTGAAAGATTGGACATCTCCGAGCAAACAGTCAGCAAACACGTAACAAATGCGCTTAAAATATTACACGTTAAATTAGGCGCCTTTATTTACCTGGCGTGGTTTTATATTATTTTTTAAAGCAGTTTAATATCGCTATCGCCTGTTTCTCTCCGAAATCTAAAAAGAGTTGCAACTTAGTTTTTCCGATATTACTTATACGGTGATTTAATTATACCATTTGGCTTTAAATAGATCATATTATTTTGATAATCGATGATGGTATTAAATCTCTTTAAAAGATCCATACCCAAAACACCTGTACCGGGATCATGTTCAGCCGGGCTTTCCAAATAAATCGGGACCTGTTTTAATTCATAATTGCCAAAAACAAATCCGGGAAGTAACACGCGCGTAGTTTTGATCGCCTGCGCCCCAGCCCCTGTCATTTGTGATTCCCCGGTTATTTTAAACGCACCATAAAGTTTGTTTTTGAATAAAAATCCCTGGTTCAGGAAAAGACAACCGGTAGCACCCATATCAAACATAAAGTCTGCTTTATATTTTTTATCATTATTAATCAATGTACCTGGCAGAAACGGAACTTCACCACCCTGGAGTTGCATCGAAAATTTAACATATCCCTTATCGATCTTAAATGAGGAATCATGGATAATCATTAGTTTTTTGTCATAATTGAATTCGATTATCTTGTCTTCAAATACATCATAACCCAGCGTTCCGTCTCCTTCACCTATTTGCTTGCCGATAGACATTACCTGTTCATCCTTCCATTTTAATTTGCAAATGGCTAAGTCATTTAAATTACTGGTCTTCCTTATTTCCGTTCCTCCCGTTGCGCGGTTTGCAATCGACCCGTCAAATTTTAATTTCACTCCTTTTTGATAAGCGGAAGGGAAAAGGACGATATTATCTGCACCTGTGTCAAAAAAGAGTTTGATCGTTTCAGAATCATTCACTTTTGCAGCAACATAAATCCGGTTATCGTTCCCCAGCGTAAATGGGATCGTATCCTTTGAAATTATGCAGTCATGGCACTCCTTAAAATAGCTGGTTCGGATGGTTGATATTTGCGTGTAACAGGTATCCTTATTATTGAGCAGGATAATAAAATCATAAGTATTGCGGGGACTCACACGAAAGGAAATAGAGTCGACATCTGAATAGAATGTTATTGTGGTTGTCTTTTTAAACCTGTGTGCAAAATAAACATCCTTTTTTACCTCCGGCGACACTCCCCAGTAACCTTTATAAAAGTTGTGCCCTTCACGTACATCCAGTGTTTTTGTATTGGTTTTGAGGATAGGCAGGTTTCCCTGCGCCCAGGTGCTGTGAATGAACAGTATTCCTATGATAAAAATGCCGACAACCCGCTTGATTTGAATGAACTTCATACAGCAAAGAAACGATGTTCATTTGACGAAAAATAGAATGGATTTAGTGTTGCATCGCTTTTAGCTGTTTGGGGTTCCACCCGGTCAGTTCCCTGCAAGTCCGGGTAAAATGGCTCTGGTCAGCGAAACCACAATCGTGGGCAATTGCAGTTAAGGAAAGGTCCCGGTATTTTAATAATTCAAGCGCCTTTTCCATTTTTATTTTTCTGCGGAACTCACCCATAGTACAGCCAAAATATTGGGGGAAATAACCGGACAGGTTAACAGGGTGCAGGTTCGCGATGATGGCAAGTTCGTTGAGCGTCAGATTTTCATTCCATTTGTCGTACAGCGCTTCCCTAACCTTCAATACCCATGCAGGGGAATCTTGCCGGCGGTCGGATTTGCCTGTAAATTGCAGTAAATGCAATAAGGAGGCCTCGATACTTAACAAAGATTCGGAATCATTGGTTACCAATTCCTTATAGATATTAAGCATCAGGAAACGGGCGTCGGCGGAACTGCCCTTTTCTAATGCAGCAGCATGGGTGTGCAACTCATGCGCTTTCATAAACCCGTCGGCAATCTCCACGTTAACATGGCAGGAACCAGAAAGCATCCGGGTGCTTTGATGAGGTTCTCCGGCGTCATGACAGGTTACAGTGCCAGGAGTGCGCTCAACCTCGCCCCCATTTCTTTTTTCAAGGTTGCCCCCATTTATTACCAGGCTCAAAATAAAGGCTTCGTGATAGTGCAAATTTTCAGCGTAGGGAACATTCGGGTAAGTAGTTATGCCCGCCGAAAAACCACCTGCTTCTTTGGAGTGGTTTAACTGGCCTAAATAATGGGTGCTTTGTAAAGCAAGCATAACTTTTTTAATAATATTAAACCAAATTTACAAACTCCTGGCATATACTCCTGTACAATATATGCCAAACTGTTGTGCTATTAAGTTGCGTGTTATTTTATCTTAAACACACAACTTTAAACGATGTAAAAAAGCGAGTTTAAAAAGTGTTATTTACTTCCATAATATAATTTTCCTCTTTTAGTGGCACACTTCTTCATTAATGATGGCGCATGTCAGCACTAAACTCATTTGGTGCCATCGCCAACTGCTTTTAGGCTGCCCAAAACTTAAAAGGAGCAGCCCACATGCAACCAGCAATTATGGAAAAACCTGATCTATACTATTCCGATCGCAAACTTTTCACCGGGTTTGCCAGTGCGGCTTTGATTGACTGGAAGCTTACCGTTATCAGTGCAATCAAAATAGCACCAAGCCCTGCTATTGCAAACATCCACCAACTGATGGTGACCCTGTAGGCAAAATTCTGGAGCCATTTGTACATGGCCCACCACGCAACAGGCGATGCAATTAAAATAGCCAGCAGCACCAGCTTTATAAAATCAACCGATAACAAGGTGGTAATACCCTGCACACTGGCACCTAAGACCTTGCGGATGCCGATCTCTTTGCTTCGCTGCTCGGCCATAAAAGCCGAGAGCGCGAATAAACCCAGGCAGGCGATAATAATAGCCAGTACGGCAAAACTGGTAAATATTTTACCCGTGCGCGTTACATCGGCATACATATTGGCAAACTCTTCATCCAGGAAGGTGTAGCGTATGGGTTGGTTGGGCGAATATTTTTTCCATAACGCGCTGACAATGGCAATCGCATTTTGTACTTCTCCACCGCGAAGTTTTACGGTCATAATAGCAGTACTCAACCCAAAATGCAGCACCAGGGGGCTCATTTCCCCACGCATCGACTCAAAATTAAAATCCTGTACCACACCGATAACCGTATAGATACCATCATCGTAAATGCGTGCGCCTACCGGATTTTTTAACCCCAATTTTTTAATCATGTTTTCATTGATGATAATGGACCTTCCGGCAGTATCATCGGCCATCCCATAGGAGAAATTTCTTCCTTCAATTAACTTAATGCCTAATGTCGCGAGGTAAGTATCATCTACCTGCCAAATCTGCCCCAAAACAGGAGGATCAATTTTTTCACGCCCTTCTTTAAAAAAAGCATTTCCGTTACGCGCGGTGCCGTTTATCGGCAGGTAATCACTTATGGAGGCGCTTTTAACAGCAGCTATTTTACCTAGTTCTGCTTTAAAATTCTTTATGTTCTGATTGCCCAGTGTATTGGTGCCTTGTAATACCATAACCTGGTCTTTGTCAAAACCGACCTTACGGTTCAATATAAAATGCATTTGGTTATAGATAACAACCGTACTGATGATCAGAATAATGGAAGCCGCGAACTGGAACACGACCAACCCATTGCGTAGCACAGGGCTTTTGCTGCCGGTACTGATTGTCCCTTTTAATACCTGGCCCGGACTGAAGCCTGAAAGATAAAAGGCAGGATATAAACCCGCTAATGTACCAACAACGAGGGTAGAAAGCAGGATAACCGGAACGAACCACCATTCCAGCCACGGCATAGTCAGTGATTTTGCCGCGATGCTGTTGAAATAAGGCAATAACAGCCACGCTACCATAATGCCCAGGATAAAAGAGATGAAACTGTAGATGAGCGATTCTGTAAGGAACTGTGCGATAAGGCTGCTGCGGTACGAGCCTACAACTTTGCGCAAGCCCACTTCTTTAGCGCGACCAGCCGACTTAGCGGTGGAAAGATTGATAAAATTAATGCAGGCAATGACCAGGATAAATAAGGCGATAGCGCCGAAAAGCCAGACAAAACGGATATCGCCATTGGTTAACCCGTCTGAAAATTCGGCCGAATGTAAGTTGATATCGGGCACCGCTTGCAGGTAAACATGGAACTTCGCAGCTTCTGTTTTGGGGTCTTGCGCACCTCCTTTGCTGGCTTCAGGCATCCAGTAATTTTTTCGCAGGCCGGTATTGAGCTTTTCTTCAAATGCTGCTACATTGGTGCCGGCTTTCAGTTTAATGTACTGGATATAGTTAAACCAGCGCCAGCTATTTTGCTCGCCGGCCCCAAATTCCATACCGGAGAGCGTGATAAAAAAGTGGAACGGGTTCAGATGCGAATTTGCAGGAATATCGGCCATGACGCCACCTATCCGGTATGGATGCGACTGGTCATTGTCAATATACATGACCCGGCCAACTGGGTTTTGTCCACGATAATACTTGTCGGCCATCGTTTTAGAGATCACCATGGTTTGCGGCTCTTTTAAAGCTGTAGCACCATCACCGTAAACCATGGGAAGCTTAAAAGCGCTAAAAAATGACTGATCAATATAGATAATACCTCGCTCATAAGTATTTTGCCGCTGATCGGCTCTGCGCAATTCGGCATGGCCAAGGTACGAGTTAACAAGCCGCATACGCCCGGCAAATTCAACTTCAGGAAAGTCTTGCTGTATAGCTTTTGACATGGGTGCGGGCCATGCCAGCCCACGGCTCATTTCGCCGTCGCCCACAACACGGAAAATACGGTCGGCACCCGGATAAAACCGATCGAAAGTCATTTCGTTATGAATATACAACCCAATGAGTAAACAGGCAGCGATCCCCAGGGCAAAGCCCCCGATCTTTACGGTTGCATACATTTTTTGTCTGAGTAACTGGCGATATGCGATCTTTAGATAATTCCTGATCATAAATTTGCGTTTTGGTGTTTCTGAACGCAATATTACCGGCCTCATGGCCGCGCGGGGTGCCAACTTATCAATTGGTACTTCTTTTTTATACTCCAACGGTGTTTTGCCGGTGATCTCCCTGAAAACACGATTAAAGGTTGTTTTAGAATTAAAGCCTGATTCGTAGGCGATACCTAATAAGGTGAGGTGATCATACGCCGGGTCCCGCATTTTCCGGGAAACTTCTCGTACCCGAAATTCGTTAATAAAATCACTAAAGTTCTTATCCAATCCGGTATTAATTATTCTGGACAGCTCATGCGGATGGATGCCCAGTTTTACTGCCAGTGAAGACAGTGTAAGTTCGGCATCCTCGTAAAGCCGATTAACCACCACAGCTTCTTTCAGTCTGCGACTTTTCTCTCGCGCGTCTGATTTGTCTGATACAGTTAGCTGCAGCCGGATGTCTTTATGCGGGTTCAGTACCATTTCGGCCGATATTCTTAGGAGTACAAAGGCAACTCCAAACAGGAAGGCATCATTCAGTATAGCGAAAATGCAGAACAACCCGATCAGAATCATTACTCTTTCTAATTGACGAAAAGCAAAACGAGGCTTATCCATTAATATCGGTGTAAGCCGACTATAAAAGTTATGTATCAGGCGGCGCGAAAAATACAGATAGATAACTATTAATGTTAAAACTAACCAGGCCGGCATCCAATACGCGGCTACCATCGGACAAAAAAGCAGGATATCTCTGCGATCAAATTGCCGGTCAGGCCTTGTTAACTGGCGCACATAAAAATATAATAAGGGACCTAAAGCCGGTAGAAAGAATGCGAAGACACTGCTGACTTTAAGTACGGACGCCATTAAGGCTAAACTTAAAAATAGATTCCCTTTTTGACTGGTGTTTTTGATCAGTATTAATAGTACTGCAAGCGTCAACCCGGTAAACAAAGTTGCCAGGGAAAGCAGATCGTATAAGCTAATATGAAGTATAAGAGGTTTCAAAGTACTTGTTATGCTCAATCATTATTCCAATCATGCAAATTACTGATATATTGCAAATTAGCATTAAAGTATAATGGGGATTGTAATAAAAACGTTCAACAGGCTGTTCGCTTTTGATTTGAGCCGATGCTGACCATAATGAAATTTAAGTAAGCGTATGATTACAAGTGAAAAAGTATGCCATTATAAGTGAAGATAATCTGCCACGATAAGAGGAAAATCACAACAACAATCAAAATATTTCATTTTCTTTTACCTGTTGCGTCTTAGCAGCTTGTCTTACTAATAATTAAGGGAAATAATAACCTTAAATATTATGCAAGAAGAACAGCTTAAAGAAATACTGCACAAATATCAAACCGGCACTGCTACCGACGAGGAAATTGCATTCCTTGAAAGCTGGTACCTGCAACATAACGAAGATAAAAAACCAGCTGTCTCGCTTGAAGAGCGACTGGAAGATGCAGAAGCTATCTGGAACAAGCTTCATCCTGCCGAAAAGCGTCCCGGTATTAAGTCTGTTTGGCCATGGCTTGGCGCCGTTGCCTGTCTTTTATTGTTTTTCTACCTGGGTAAACTCTATATCACAAATACCCGCCAAAAGGAACACCAATTAACTAAAAACCATCCTAATAAAATAGTGCCGGGTAGTAACAAGGCCATCCTTACACTGGCAAATGGCAAACAGGTAATTTTAACCAATGCCGGAAGTGGAAAATTTGGCAATCAAGGGAACACGGCAATCAGCAAAACTGCAAACGGACAATTGGTTTATACCGTTTACCCCACAACCACCTCTTCTGCTTCAAAGGAATTGGTTTATAATACGGTAACTACTCCAATGGGGGGCCAATATTGGGTAGTCCTTTCTGATGGTACCCGGGTGTTTTTAAACGCCGGTTCATCACTACGCTATCCTGCGTCATTTATCGGGAACGAAAGGAAAGTTGAGCTAAAGGGCGAAGCTTACTTTGAAGTTGTGCATAACAATGCAGCGCCATTCAGGATAGTAACCGGCAGCCAGGTTATTGAAGATATCGGCACAAAGTTTAATATTAATGCTTATGACGATGAGCCTGTTATGAAAACTACGTTACTGGAAGGCGCAGTTAAGGTTTCGGTTGATGATCAGCATGTGACGCTTAAGCCTGGGCAACAGGCGCAGGTTAGGAATGCAGACAGGCAACAGGCTATAAAAGTGATCCGCCATGCAAACCTCGACGAGGCCATGGCCTGGAAAAACGGATTGTTTGAATTTGATAACGCTGATATAAAACAGGTGATGAATAATACCTCCCGCTGGTATGATTTTAAGGTCATCTACGAAAACAAGGTGCCGGATTTGAAGATCTCAGGTCGCATCTCGCGCAATGTTAACTTTTCGGGCCTCATAGACCTGTTAAAATTTGAGGGTGTCAAATTCAGGATAGCGGGAAGAAATGTAACGATAATAAATTAAGAAAAGCGAACTCATGAGAAGGTTTACTTAATAACAGCCAATTAATCAATTATTAACCTATTAAAATTTAGCATGAAAAAAAAGATACCTCGAAACTCCTAAAAAAGCAGGGATCCATGATGTAAAGCTATACGAAAGGGTAATTTATATTACGCCGCAAGGATAGCGCACATAAAAATGCCGGCAAGTGTTTCACCCACTAACCGGCTGTTATCTGGGTCCCAATCAATCAGAACTGACGAATTGAACTTAAGCGTTTAACCCAAACTTAACGAAAGTATGAAATTTAAATTAAAGCCGGTGGCTATATGGCCCGGCATGTCCAAAATATTTTTGGCTATGAAGCTAATTGCCGTTCTCCTATTTATTGCATTGTCGCAGGCGCACGCCGATAGCTATGCGCAAACTATATCGATTCACGAGAACAATGTTCCCGTTGAAAAAATCCTGCTGAAAATTGAAAAGCAAACTGCCTATCATTTTATATACGATAGCAAGCTTGAAATTCTTAAAACCAAATCGGTAAGCATCGATGCAGATAATGCCACTATAACCAGCGTGCTTGACAAATGTCTTGGTGGATTACCTGTAAGTTATACTATTATACAGCAAACCATCGCCCTTAAAAGCAACGATGCCGCAAATACAGCAGTGATAGTTCAGGCATTAAAAGTAAGCGGACAGGTTACCGACGAAAAAGGTATCCCGCTTCCGGGCGTTACCGTAAAGTTAAAAGGATCGGCGCTGGCTGTTCCTAGTGATGTGTCCGGAAACTATTCCATCACAATTCCTGACCCCAACGGAACACTGGTTTTTAGCTTTGTGAGCTACGAAACCCAGGAAATTAAAGTTAATGGCAACTCAACCATAAACGTTCAGCTTAAACCGGGCAACAATAAATTAAATGAAGTGGTTGTGGTAGGATACGGAACACAATCAAAAGCAAAAGTATCCGGCGCAATAACAACGGTTGTAGCAAAGGAAGTTGCATTAAGCCCGTCGCCAAATTTAGGCGCTGGATTAGCAGGCCGGATTCCCGGTGTTGTAATTAATGACCGGGGCGGCGAACCGGGAAATGACGGGGTGTCGGTTTACATCCGTGGTATAAGTACGAGCGGGAGTGCATCTCCGTTAATTGTAATAGATGGAATAGTGCGCGATTACGGAGCAATGAATTATATCCCTCCGGCAGATGTAGAATCCATTACCGTATTAAAGGATGCTTCCGCAGCAATTTACGGGTCGCGGGCGGCTAACGGCGTTATTTTGATTACCACTAAGCACGGTAAATTAGGAAAAGCAGCAATCAATGCAACTTACAACCAGGCATGGATGCAGCCGCAGCGAATCCCCGAGTCTGCCAATGCCTCACTTTATGCATCGATGGTTAATCTTGAAAACGAACTTAGAGGACTTCCGGATACCTACTCTGCTAATGATCTTGCACTCTATCAAAATGGCAGTGATCCCTTAAATCATCCAAATACCAGCTGGCAGAAACTGACATTAGCGAATTGGCAACACCAGGAGCGTGCAGATGTTGATGCTACCGGGGGCACTGAGGGTGTAAAATATTACTTTGGTGCCGGATATCTTCACGACGGGACTCCTTTTGTAAATGGTTTTACTTACGATAAGCAATACCATTTTATATCAAACATCGATGCACAGATCAGTAAGGACCTGAAGGTATCTCTTAATTTGTCAGGCAGGGTTAGGAACAATGTTTCAAGCCTGATGGATTGGGCCCACGTCTTTTTAGGATTACCCGTGCTAAACGGCATTTACCCTAATGGGCTGATCGGGCCGGGCCGTACCGGGAATAATGCTGTATTGATGGCAAGTAACCCCAACTACGGTTTCTATCAGCAAAATGCAGGCAATTTTACCAGCACGGCTTCTGTGGAATACAAAATCCCCGGTGTTGATGGATTGGTAGTATCCGGCAACTTTGCTTACGATTATGATAATAATTACAACAAAACCTGGAAGGGTGTGACTTATTATTACATACTAGATCCGGCAACCGGTCAATATAATAAGATGCAGAATTCAAATACTGCGTCGCCCAATTTATTGGCAACCTTCCCCGCCGGCAACTCTGTTACATCTAATATAAAGCTTGGATATACTCATACGTTTGCCAGCGTGCATGCGATAGATGCATTTATTGGCTATGAACAAAATACCACTTCAAGCACCTTCATAAGCGCCGGCCGTAATAATTATGCCAGTGGTACTATACAGGAGATCTTTGCCGGGGATTCAAATACCGCTAACCAGTCAAACAATGGAAGGTCATCCAGGACCGGTCGCGAAAATTTGTTTGGCCGTGCATTGTATACTTATAATGATAAATACAATGTACAGTTTCAATTCAGGTATGATGGTTCCGATAATTTTGCACCCGGCAAGCGGTATGGCTTTTTCCCGGGCGTTTCAGGTAACTGGATAGCCTCCAAAGAAAGCTTTTTAAAAGATGTTAAATGGATAGATAATTTGAAGCTCAGGGCATCGTGGGGCGAATTAGGCAACGATAATGTAGGCGCTTACCAATATTTAACATCTTATCAATATGGAAGTAATTATCCTTTTAACAGCACTACAAACCAGGGTTTGGTGCAGGCCAATGCACCGAATCCGAATATTACCTGGGAGGTAGCTAAAACAACCGACATAGGTATAGATAGCAGATTTTTTAACGGCGCTTTGACGGCAACTATTGATGTATTCAGAACCAATCGCAGTAACATACTTGCACCCAGGAATGCCTCTGTACCGGCTTACACCGGCTTGACCCTGCCTTTCGAAAACATCGGCAGGATAAAAAACCAGGGTATAGAGCTTGATCTGTCAACAAGCGGTCACGTTGGCGGTTTTACTTATACCATTGAGGGAAATTTCACTTATGCCAAAAATACTGTACTGTTCCAGGATGAAACACCAGGTACACCATCTTACCAACGTGCTACCGGCGCTTCATTAGGGACTGTTGTGTTATATGAAACCAACGGCATTTATAAAAGCCAGGACCAAATAAACAGCACGCCGCATTTGGCAGGTGTTGTGCCCGGCGACTTGATATATGTGGATACCAATCATGACGGCGTTGTCAATAGCCTGGATCAAGTAAGACAAAAATATGGCCCGACACCTAATATTGTGTATGGCACAAACTTTACGTTTGGTTACAAGAATTTTGAGTTAAATCTTGGATTCCAGGGGCAAGGCCAGGCTTATGGCGAAAAATACAGCGTGTTACCATTCGATCCCGTTGGTTGGGGTGACTTCCCTTCCGCAATGGCAAAAAATGCCTGGTCGCCATCTAATCCAAACGGCACTAATCCGGCTCCGGGCCAAAACTTTACCAATGGAACAACAAACACAACCTGGCGCTATGCCAGCATGGCGTTCTTAAAATTAAAAACGGCTGAATTTAGCTACACTTTCGATAGCAAATCGCTAAATAAAATCGGAGTGAAGGGGGCAAAGGTTTTCCTTAATGGAACCAATTTATTTTTTATTCACGATAATTTTAAGGACATCAACCTTGATCCTGAACAAACTAACTGGGGTTGGGGAATGGATCAGCTGAGAGTAATTAACCTAGGTATAAACTTTACATTATAATAGTAAACATGAAATTTAAATATATAGCATTGATGCTTAGCCTTTTGCTGTTAGGGTCGTGCAAAAAAAACATATTAGATATTACGCCGACCGACAGGATCTCCGAATCAAGTGTATGGACGGACGCTACATTACCGCAATTATTTATCAATGCGCAATACAATTATCTCCAGGATGGTTTTGGCTTTAACAGTAGCGACAACATTCAAAACTACGGTGATGAAGCCTATAATACGAATGCGCCGACACCGTACCCAACCACAATAGCGAATGCTGCGCTTACACCGGATAACGTTAACTCCTTATCCACTTATTTTTACTATTGGAACAATGGTTATGCTGCGATCAGGAATTTTAACATCTTTTTTCAAAAAATTGATGCAGTGCCCACCGATGCGGCTACAAAAGCAAAAATGATTGCAGAAGTCAAGTTTCTGCGGGCCTTTGTGTATGCCAAACTGATATGGAATTATGGCGGCGTGCCTATAATTGATAAAGCCTACACAATAAGCGAAACTCTTACCGGTGTAAAGCGCAATACTTACGACGAATGTATAGCTTATATTTTAAGTGATTTAAACGCAGCTATCGCCGGATTACCAGGGCAGCAAACCGGTTCCAATCTTGGGAGAGCTTCAGCCGATGCAGCAAGGGCATTAAAGGCACGGGTGTTGCTGTATTATGCAAGCCCCCTAAATAATCCATCCAACGATCAAAAAAGATGGCAGGATGCTTCAGATGCGGCTTTAGATTTAATTAATACAAATCGCTATTCCCTGGCTACAGATTTTCACGGTTTATTTATCGGCGGAGCCGGAGCCAATAACGAGATCATTTTTGCCAAATATTTTTCGACAGCAACTTACCAAAATATTGGTTTTTACAGCGGGCCTCAAGGCGATGGCGGATACTCTACCCGCACGCCAACACAGACCCTGGTTGATGCTTATGAAATGACGAACGGAGTAATCCCGGTAATCGACGGAGTTGTAAACCCCGACCCGGCAAATACTTATAATCCAAATAATCCTTACGCTAACCGTGATCCCCGCTTTTATGCCTCAATTTTGTATAACGGCGCACCTTTTAAAAGCAGGACTTATGAGCCGTACAAAGGGGGAACTGATTTTATCGGACAAGATGCTACACCTACCGGATATGGATTGTATAAGTTTATAGACCAAAGTTTACCTGTTTCGGCAACAACTCCTTATACAAATCCCTGGATCCACTTTCGTTTGGCAGAGATTTACCTCATTTATGCAGAGGCCCAATTTAACTTAGGAAATGAAAATAATGCAAGGCTGTATGTGAACAAAATTAGGGCCCGCGCAGGCATGCCGGCCATAACTGAAACCGGGACCGCGTTATTTAACAGGATGGTTCATGAACGACAGGTGGAATTAGCATTTGAAGGCCACAGGTATTATGATACCCGCAGGCTAAAAATTGCGCCTACAACAGATACCAAACCAGTTCAGGGAGTGATCATTACCAATAACGGCGGCACTTTTACTTATAACCGGGTCAACCTGCTTACACGCGTTTGGAATGATAAACTATATTACTTACCCATTGCAACCCAGGAAATCCGGTCGAGTGGCGGTAGTTTAAGTCAAACTACAGGATATTAGATTAATCTGTCTTAATTTTACCCATCAGTCGGCATCATTTGATTTCCGCTGGTGGGTTACAATAAATATTTTATTACCTAAAAAGATGTCATTAAAAATACCCACCTTTTGTTACCCGGCTGCTATTTTATTTTTGATATTAATAAACAGTGGTGTATTGGTGGCCCAGGTGGCCCCCGTAACTCCATCGGGAAAAAGCCTCAACCAGGTTTTCGGAAGCCGGGATAAAACGGCCTTTATGGCTCCTGAAAAGGTTTATTACCCGGAAAGCTGGTTCCATTTTATTGGCGGCAATGTTTCAAAAAAAGGCATCACTGCCGATCTGGAAGCTATTGCAGGTGCGGGCACCTCGGGCATAACGCTTTTTCACGGGCAATTTGGCGGGAGGTGGCCCGGTGTGGATACGCCTATTACCTGCCTGAGCCCGCTATGGGAAGATGCCGTTAAACATACAGCGCTTGAATGCCAGCGTTTAGGATTAAAGTTTTCCATGGAAAATTGCCCCGGCTGGGCTATGGCCGGCGGCCCCTGGATCAAGCCTTCGCAAGCGATGCGCCAGTTGGTTTGGTCGCGTACAGATATACGCGGCGGCAAGGGCAAAATAAAGATGCCGTTGGCAATGCCGCAGCCAAGCAGCGAGCCATGGCGCGATTATAACAGTATTGCCGTACTGGCATTCCCACGGCCCCTGGGCGATAACGGGGATACGCTGAAAGGTGTCTCGGTTAAAAGTGAAAATACTTTATGGGAGGGCTTGTTAACGGGGAAAACTAAAAAGTCGGTATCCGTTAAAGCGGCAACCGCCGGTAAACCGAACTGGTTTGAAATTACATTTGCTGACGCAACGGTGATCAGGACGGTTCAACTGCCAAGTATAAATAGTTTAAATACCACATGGGCATACGAGCCGGCAGTTAAGGTAAAGGTTGACGCTATTCTTCCTGACGGCCGGTTAGAAGAAATCATCAACACAGACCTGCCGCAAAGCAACTGGCAGGATGATGTACCCCTTACGTTAGCCTGTTCAAAGGACATCCGGGCCAAAAAATTCAGAGTTTCATTTATTAATAAACATGATATCAACGTTGCATTTTGTCGCTTTTTTTCTGCGGCGCGCCAAAACAACTGGGAAACTGAAGCGGCCTGGGTATTAAGAAGCGTAGGTAAAAGCGATGGAAAATATGACCAGGATAAGAAAGCTTATATCGATCCTGCGCAAATACGGGATCTCACCGCCTTTGTAAACGCAGCGGGCGTGCTGGAATGGAACGCGCCTCCCGGTGATTGGACCATCCTGCGTATAGGGCATGTAAACGCGGGCAAGAAAAATGGCCCCGCTCCGCCTGAAGGGACAGGGTGGGAATGTGACAAACTCTCGCAAAACGGGGCAAACGCTCATTTCGCCGGGTATATTGGTCGCCTTTCAGGGAGTGACGGGCCGTTAAAAAACGGTTTGCTTACCAGTATGACCATGGATAGCTGGGAGTGCGGTTCACAAACCTGGACAAGTAATATGGAAGCCGATTTTCAACAAGGGGCGGGTTATCAGCTCAGGAAATGGATGCCCGCATTGATGGGTTATGTTTTAAAGGACCAGGAAACAACGTTCCGGTTTTTGCACGACTGGAAATCTGTTATCAACGGTTTGTATACCAATAATTTTTTCGGGCGGATGTCGGCCCTGGCTAAGCAAAACAACCTGGCGGTTACCTATGAAACCGCCGCAGGTGATGTGTTCCCTGCGGATATTATGGAGTATTATAAATTTGCCGATGTACCAATGTGTGAATTCTGGCAGCCAATGACAGATGGATTTGTTGGCTCACTGAATTTTAAACCCATAAAACCCTGTGCCTCTGCTTCCCGGCTTTATGGTAAAAACCGGGTCGCTGCGGAATCATTTACCAATATTAGCCTTTCATGGGACGAGCAATGGGAAATGCTTAAGGAGATTGCGAACATCAATATGATAGAAGGTGTAACGCACCTGGTATATCATACCTATACGCATAACCCGCAAACTAATTTCCTGCCTCCCGGAACGTCATTCGGCGCATTTATCGGAACCCCTTTCCTCAGGGGCGAAACATGGTGGAGGCACATGCCTTCCCTCAACGCTTATTTTGCACGATGCAGCTACCTGCTTGAGCGCGGTAAACCGGTATCTGACGTGTTATGGTACCTGGGTGATGAGATCGACCATAAACCGGATCAAAATGCGCCCTTCCCCACAGGTTTTAAATACGATTATTGTAATCCTGACGTTTTGCTTAACAGGCTCAGCGTTAAAAATGGTCTGCTTACTACCCCGGAAGGGATTACTTATAAAGTGTTATGGTTGCCAAAAACCACGCACATGTTGCCCAAAACACTTGAAAAGATCAGCAAATTGATAAATGAAGGAGCTGTTGTTATTGGGGATGCACCGAAAGAAATAGGAACTTTAAGCGGGGGCAATACCGCGCAGGTCCGTTTTAACGCGGCAGTAAAAAATATCTGGGGAAATAGCCGATCGGCAGGCATTCACGTGATTGGAAAAGGCAAGATCATTGCTGGTTTATCATTACAGGCAGCATTAAATGATTTAAAAATAACACCCGATGTGAGCGGCGATACCGCCCTTTGGTTACACAGGAAAGTACAGGGTGCCGATTGGTATTTCGTGACCGCGCCGAAAGGCAAGGCATTTAAAGGCACTCTGAACTTCAGGACAAATGGCAGCGTCGAATTATGGGATGCCATTACAGGCGCTGTTAAACCGGTGATGAGTAAAGAAAAAGACGGCCGTTCATCGGTGGAAATTGATTTGCCCCAGGCAGGCTCATGTTTTGTGGTTTTTCATCACAATGAAAAAACGTCGGATCCCGTAATTACTAAAGTAATCTCCACCACACCGCTTAATAGTAACTGGACGCTTGCCTTTCCCGATGGTTGGGGCGCACCGCAGTCGGTTAAGGTTGATGAACTAAAAGCTTGGAAGGACCTTGACATCACGAATGAAGGCAAAGCATTTTCAGGCACTGCAACTTATACAACCACATTTGATGCCGGCAACCCGGGAGCCGCCAATAGCTTTATCCTTAATTTGGGTAAAGTTGCCATGATAGCAAAAGTTACTGTAAATGGTAAGGATATGGGCACGGTTTGGGCAAACCCTTACCAGGTGGATATTACCAAAGGAATTACACCGGGCAAAAACACCATACAGGTGGAAGTTACCAGTACCTGGTTTAACAGGTTGGCTTATGATGCCGCACAGCCAGAAGAAAAACGAAAAACATGGACGATAAGCGGACCGCCGAAGGATTCAAAGTTGAGAGTCAGCGGATTGCTTGGACCAGTAACTGTTTTGACTGAAAAACAGAATTAATTTTACCGGCATGCTGATAAATGCACAGAAGGAGCCTGGGATATCCCGGGCTCCTTCTGTTTAAAAACTCGTGCCCGATTAAGTCCTTCAAATATCAACCACCACTTCCCGTTAGCGTTGTCTTGCTCCGGTGCTCTGTAAACATCCGAAATTGTGGTTAAAATTTCTCCCCTTTTCTTCAAAACCCGGCAAACAAAAAGCCTAAATATTTCGTACAAGGTAATAATTGCCGGATCGTAATGATTACCGGCAAAATAACTAACTAATTATTAAAGGCTTATAACCAAAGGCGGTACGGAGAAAATTATGAGGGGGAATGATATTTTCGGGGTTCAGGATGAGGGTAAAATAGCGGGCTTGTGCAGCTATTTTTTTGTTTTAGGTTGGGCGATCTCTTACTTCGGTTACCACAAAACCGAAAAAACAAGCTTAAGCAGCTTTCACTTACGTCAAACACTTTTATTGTATTTAACATATATCGCCACAAGATATGGTGTACTTATAATTTTAGATAAATGCGGTGTGCTAAATGGTATGTACTCATTAGGTAACTTGGTCATTTTTGTAAACCTAACATTCGTTTTCCTTTGGATCTACGGTTTAATTGGCGCGAGCAACGGGCAGGAAAAACCGATCCCAGTGTTAGGGAAACCGGCACAGCTTATCTTTGCGGCTATTTAAAAATCAACAAAAAATATTTTTAAGGAAGCTCCCGGTTTAATTTCCCGGGAGCTTTTTTTTGCCCAAAATGTTATGCTACCTTTATCATAAATTATAAAACCGAACTAATGGAAACTGCAACAAACAAAACAATAACCGTAGAAACTATGGTTAAGGCACCCATTGAAAAGGTGTGGAAATTTTGGACGGAACCTGAACATATTGCCCAATGGGCATTCGCATCAGATGATTGGCATGCACCACATGCTGAAAACGATTTACGAACCGGTGGCAAATTCAAAACTACAATGGCCGCAAAAGACGGCAGCTTCAGCTTTGATTTTGAAGGCGTTTACACCGATGTTAAGAAACATAGTGTTATTGAATACGAAATAGCCGATGGGCGGAAAGTAAAGATCACGTTCAGCAGCGAGGATGGCGGAACCAAAGTGGTTGAAACATTTGAAGCAGAAGGCACACATTCCATTGAACAGCAGCTGACCGGCTGGCAGGCCATAATGAATAATTTTAAAAAGCATACGGAAGGCAACTGATAAGGCTTTTTTTGCAGCTAAAATCTGACATTAGCAATACATTAAATGTTAGCGGTGGCAATACCTTTTTAAAGGTGCACATGTATATTTGTGCCCGGTATCTCCAAATACCCGATAAATTTACCTTACAATAAAAACAAGCCAACCATGATTGAAACAAAAGCTTATGCTGCCCAAAACGAACACACACCATTAGCCCCATGGACTTTTGAGCGTCGTGACGTGGGCCCGCACGATGTGCAATTTGATATTTTATTTTGTGGCGTTTGCCACTCCGATCTGCACCAGATAAAAAACGACTGGTTCCCGGGAATTTTCCCTATGGTGCCGGGCCACGAAATTGTTGGCCGCGTAGTTAAAGTGGGCGATCACGTTAAGAAATTTAAAGTAGGCGATATTGCCGGAACAGGCTGCCTGGTTGATTCATGCCGCGTATGCGAAAACTGCAAACAGGATCTTGAGCAATATTGTTTAAATGGCAGCTCGCAAACTTATAACGGTTTAGAGCAGGACCACAAAACACCAACCTATGGCGGTTACTCAAATACCATTGTAGTAAACGAAGATTTTGTACTTCACATTTCTGATAAACTGGATCTTGCTGCAACCGCACCGTTGTTATGTGCCGGTATTACCACCTACTCGCCATTAAGGCACTGGAAAGTTGGCAAGGGACATAAATTGGCCGTACTCGGCCTTGGCGGCCTTGGCCACATGGCGGTTAAATTTGGCGTTGCTTTTGGCGCTGAAGTAACTGTACTAAGTACTTCACCTAAAAAAGAGGAAGACGCGAAAAAATTAGGCGCCCACCACTTTGTGGTAACTACTGACCCTGAACAGGTAAAAGCAGCAACAGGAACATTCGATTTTATTTTGGATACCGTTTCTGCCGAACATGACTTTAATATGTACCTGTCTTTACTACGTACAAACGGTACGCATATCTGCGTTGGCGTTCCGCCTAAACCGGCAGAAATTGCTGCATTCAGCTTATTAGCCGGTCGTAAAAGTTTAGCCGGTTCAGGGATTGGCGGACTAGCCGAAACCCAGGAAATGCTTGATTTCTGTGCAGAACACAATATTGTTTCGGATATAGAGATCATAGACATAAAAGACATCACTCCATCATACGAGCGTATGGAAAAAGGCGAGGTACGTTATCGTTTTGTGATAGATATGGCTACGTTATAACCGTACCGTTTCAAAAGAAATCTAAGGCATCTGCATTTTTGCAGATGCCTTTTTTGTTGAAATAAGCCACTATTGATTATCAAGTAGTTATGCGTATTTTTCATGTAAATTCAAAATATAAGTCATGTAATTTAAAAATGAAAGCCATGTAAATTCAAAATAAGTATTATATTTGATTATATGAGCGGATACATTAAAAGGCAGATTACTGAAATTATTAAGGCTCAGCAATCCAAATTTCCCGTGCTTGCAGTTACCGGGCCTCGGCAGTCGGGTAAGACTACTTTACTGAAAGAATTATTTTCTGACTACCGTTATATTTCCCTGGAAAATCCGGACACGCGTTCCTTTGCTACCGATGATCCGGTCGGCTTTCTAAATCAATATAATGAGAAGGTTATTTTTGACGAAGTACAGCGCGTACCATCCTTGTTTTCCTATATTCAAACACGAGTTGATGAATCGGGGCACATGGGGCAGTTCATTTTATCCGGTTCGCAAAACTTTCATTTACTAACCAGCATTACACAAACACTGGCCGGCAGGGTTGCGCTTTTTAAATTGTTGCCGCTGGATTTCAGCGAATTAAAAGCAAATGATCTTTTAGAAAATACTTATACATCGGCCGCAGTAAAAGGGTTTTACCCCGCAATTTTCGACAGGGATATTGACCCGGTTATATTTTACGCCAACTATATTCAAACATATATCGAAAAAGATGTGACGGAACTTCTGAATATTAAAGACTTGAAATTGTTTCGCACATTTTTAGGTTTATGTGCCGGAAGGGCAGGACAACTGCTAAATGTAAGTGCTATTGCTAATGAGTGTGATATATCTCAGCCCACTGCCAAAGCATGGTTGTCGATTTTAGAAAGCAGCTACATTATTTTCCTGCTTCAACCTTATCATCAAAACTTTAATAAGCGACTGGTTAAAAGTCCTAAAATATATTTTTACGACACCGGTTTGTTAAATCATCTGCTTGGAATCAGAACTGCTGAAGAATTAAACGAGAATCGGTTAAAAGGCAACATTTTTGAAAATATGATTCTGGCCGAATATCAAAAGAAAAATCATCACCGCTACCTTCATCAGGACTATTATTTTTGGCAGGATAGCAGTGGTCATGAAGTTGACCTCCTGATAAAAAAACACAATGGATTTGATATTTTTGAAGTGAAGGCCACACAAACAATTACATCGGCCTTATTTAAAGAGCTTGACCGCTTTGCCGAAATAGCAGCGCCGGAAAAGGTAAATAAAACGCTTATTTACGGAGGAGTTGAAAACCAGGAACGAAGCAATTATAAGGTATTGGGCTGGGAGAATATTTCTGACTAAGGTTATAAGCTTGTTAACTACTTTCTGCTGGATCTCCCAATTCACATCCTACCCTACCAGATTCACAGTGCCGAAAAATATCGTCCGAAAACCTTTGATCTTTGAATTATAATAAACAGATATGAAAAGGTCATTGCTTCTTTTAATACTAACCATCGCGATAGTAAAACATGCATCGGCACAAATTGACTGGCCCAAATATTCGCAAAGCTTTCCAAACGGTACGTTCGACCAACCCTATAACTTCGGGATAGTCATTATGGTTAAAGAAGAAAATAATTCTTTTTGGGAGCATCAGGACAATAATGGCCTGGGGCGTAGGTTGGGAAAAGACACCTCATTTACAAATAACCGCCGACCCGAAAATTCTGTGGCCATTACCACTTTTGATACTTCAAAGGCCCATTTTGTTTTGCACGGCGTATTCAAAAGCAATGCGAATGATTATGAATACAGGGTGTTAAAAGATTATAAGGAAGTAATTGTGCCGTGGGGCAGCATCACAAAATTTACAGACGCAACTAAAGTAAAGCCTTTTAGCATCCCACCAATAGCATACCTCGGCGGTTATCGCACAGAAGTTGGCAGCACCATCGTTGTTGATGTGCGTTTAAAAGATCTGAAAAAAATAGTAACAACTGCCGTTGTAGCATGGACGCCCATTAAACCGGTTATCAGGAATATTTACACCACAAACCACCTGAATGCTTTTTTGAAAAAGCTGCAGCACTCCTGGGCAAAGGATGAACCCTCAACTCTAACCTATGTACACAACAAGCTTATACTTAAACCAACTGATAACAACTTGATATTTTATTTGTCGGAGGATATTTATAACCGGGATCAGCTGGAGTATGAACTTTTGAGAAACGGCGAATTATCCATACCCTGGAAGTTCAATGATTTTGACAACAATTTCGTGTGGCTTAAAGAGCTTGCACCGGGTGATTACCAGTTAAAAATAAGATACACGGCACAAAGGCAAAACGTTACCAATTTTACGTTTGAAGTAACAACGCCATGGTACCAGTCAACGTGGTTTAAAATTGTCGCGGGCATTTTGATTTGTGCTTTTTTGGGTGCCATTATTTCAGTAATTGTAAACATTAGGCAAAAACAAAAGGCAGAACAGGAACTTGCTAAAAAGACAAAGCTCCAACTGGAACTCAAAAGTATCTATGCCCAGCTTAACCCGCATTTCATCTTCAATGCGCTCAGCTCCATCCAGGGATTGATCAACAAGCAGGATATAAAGGGGGCTAACAGCTACCTGTCGGATTTTGCAAGGCTGATGCGCGAGTCGCTAAACAACAACAATAAGGATCAAACATCATTGGATAAAGAGGTGGTAACGCTTGATACCTATTTAAAGCTGGAGCAATTGCGATTCGGGTTTAAATATGATATAAACATTGATAAAGGTATTAACACCTATGAAACAGAAATCCCTGCGTTACTATTGCAGCCTTTGGTTGAGAACGCGGTTAAACATGGTGTATCTGCTTTGCAGGATAAAGGTATTGTTACAGTTGCTTTTACACGGCAGCAAAACAACATGCTGGTTATCATATCAGACAATGGCAACGGTTTTTTAGCAAATGCAAACGACAATGGCTTCGGCTTAAAGCTTACGTACGACAGAATAAAACTGCTGAATGAGTTTACCAAAGGTCAGCAGATAACGTTTGAAGTATCAAACAACAAACCCTCGGGAGCCCAAATAACGCTTACCTTTAATAACTGGTTTTTATGAGTATCAAGGCAGTTTTAATTGACGACGAAAAGCATAACCTGGATAACCTGCAGGAATTGCTGAAGGCATATTGCCCGCAGGTAACTGTTGTGGCTACCGCCTTAAGTGCTGACGAAGGCGCGTCCATCATCCTGAAACACCAGCCCGACATTGTTTTCCTGGATATCCAAATGCCCAATAAAACCGGGTTCGATCTGTTGCGTGGACTAAGCAGTTACGATTTCGAGGTGATTTTTGTAACGGCGTTTGATAACTATGCCATCCAGGCCATGCGCTTTGCCGCTATTGATTATTTATTAAAACCGATAGATATAAATGAACTGCAATCGGCGGTGGACAGGGCAATTAAAAAATGCCGGTTGAAGGTGCAGAACCAGCAATTGGAAAACCTGATTCACTTGTTAAAAAGTCAGCAAAATAAGGAAGAACAAAGGATAGCGCTTACTACGCTCAAAGAAACAAGATTTGTAAAAACGAGTGAGATCATTCGCTGCGAATCGTCAAATAACTATACATCTTTCTTTTTGCAGGGCGATGAAGAATTATTGGTTTGCAAACCGATCTACGAATTCGAGGAGATCCTGAAGGATTATGGCTTTATCCGCTGTCATCAATCGCACCTGGTAAATAAAAAATTTGTTAAAAGCTGGAAAAAGGAATATGGCGATTTTTTGCTATTGCTTAACGGATCGGAAGTACCAGTATCGCGCAATAAAAAAGACACAGTAAAAAAGGCGCTGGAGACGGGTTGATAATAAATACAGGAATCCGTAGGGGCGTAAAGCTTACGCCCTTTACAGCGTGATAGAGGAATTTGCAAGCGAGGGCGTAAGCTTTACGCCCCTACGCTAAATTAACATCATCAAATTTCAAAAACAAATTAACCGGGATAAAGGAAATTATGCCGCCGTGGCAACCTTTTGCCCTAATATTTCATCTAATAAAAAATATCACAAATGAAAAAACTACTGTTAACCTGCGCTATTTGCGTATTCGCCTTGGTAACTGATGCACAATCAAATAAAGAGGCCGACGATTTCGGCGCCTACACCACAACCGTAATGAATAATATGCACGTGGATTATACCAAAAAGGAATACAAACAAGCCATAACGATAGGCGATGAATGGTTTAGCCGTTATGACAAATTATCTGCTGATTTTAAGAAAAACAACCCCGGCTATTTACCGGTAATGTATTACAACCAGGCTTGCTACACAGCCCTCGCCGGGCAAAAAACAAGGGCTGTCGATTATATCAAAAAAGCCGCCGCTACTGGTTTTACCGATTATGCCAATATGGCAAACGACAGCGACCTGGTCAGCCTGCATGACGATCCCGAATATAAAACTGCTTTAGCCCTGATCCGCGAAAAAGGTGATTATAACTATGTGCTTAAAAAAGCCGGCAGTTACAATCGTGCAATAACGCCTGACCTGCCGGTGTTCACTTACCAATCTGCCGATGCACCGGAACTGGCAAATTTCAGGAAACTGTTTAACCTTGATTCTATCAGCGGAAATGGCGATGAAATTAACAAGATCAAAAACCTGCTTTATTGGGCGCACAATGTGGTAAGGCATGACGGTAGTGCAAATAATCCGCCATCAAAAAACGCAATCGATTTAATTTCTGTTTGTAAAAAAGATGACCGTGGCGTTAATTGCCGCATGATGGCTACCATTTTAAAGGATGCTTACCAGGCCGAGGGATTTAAAGCACGAATGGTAACCTGCATGCCGAAGGATACTGCAGATTTTGATTGCCATGTAATAACCGTGGTGTGGTCAAAAACCCTAAACAAATGGGTTTGGATGGACCCTACATTTAATGCTTATGTAAGCGATGAAAAGGGCAACCTGCTGAATATTGAGGAAGTGCGTGAGCGTCTGATAAACGACAAACCCCTTGTGTTAAATGATGATGCCAACTGGAACAATAAGGTAAAACAAACCAAAGAGGATTATCTGGGCAGGTACATGTCTAAAAACCTCTATTGGTTAAAATGTTCCGCTAAAAGTGAATGGGACCTGGAAACATACAAAGCCGGCAAAGCCAATATGGAGTATGTTGATCTGTATCCCGGCGGATTCAGCGTTATCCATGGTTTACCTAAAAAAACCGCTTACGGACAAACAGTGTATGCGTCAAATAACCCGGATTATTTTTGGCAAAAGCCGGCGGGGGAGAATAAACCTCTATAAATTTGTCATGGGTAGCGACAGCGCGGCAACCTCGTAGCTTTACAGAGCGAAGAGACAAGTTTAAAACCTGTACGGCGAACATGCATAGCTACGAGGTTGCTTCGTCGTTCCTCCTCGCAATGACATGATTTTTAAATTGCATCTCACATGTTAGCAGGTACTATCACTCGCATGGCTTTTTGTGAATTTGGGTGAGGCAATTTGCTTGGGTTAATTAACCTAATCTCCCCTATTTCATCTAAAAAAACACATCTTTCTCGTTTTTGCGTTAATGGATAGGGAGTTTTAAATTTTAGATGCATAAACCCAGGTTCATTACATCGGTAAAAGGGAAAATAATCATTGCAGCCACCCTGGCTTGCTTTGCTTTATTTTTGGCGTGGAGCACCAGCAAGGATGCTTTTACGGCAATGCTGGATGCTTTTGAAAACGTATCTGCGCCAAACGAAAAACTGCGACTGGTTAATGAGCTTTCAAACGGGTTAGCAAGGATAGACCAGGTGCAGCGGGCGCGTTTACTAAATAGCGCCGTCAGTTATTCCGGTTTTTTTGATGAAACCAAAAAGCTCAATTCCAAAATAGATACGCTGAAATCTTTGTATCCGCCGGCATCAGTACAGGTGGTGAGGCTGAGCACGCTTAAAAAATTATTACAGGACAGGGACCGCCTTTTTGTAAACTATCTGAGGGTAAGAGAAGGCCTGATCAATAATAAATCATTCTCGGCACAGGTAGAAAACTTAAATAATATTGTAGATGAAAGCGCCAAACAAGCCGACAGCACCGTAACAACTACGGAAAAAAAGACATCTACAACCACCGTTTATCCCGCCGATACAGCGAAAACAAAGAGCGATAATCGCGGATTTTTTAATAAACTTTTTGGCAAGAAGAAAACAAAGCGGGTTGATTCGTTAAACAAACCCTACCAGATTGTTAACGAAGAGTTTCATGTGCAGCATGACACGTTGGCGATGGCCATACAGGACAGCCTGTTGAAGGGGCTGGGCAAAACCATGAAGGACCTGGAAGCTATTCAACAGCGTAAAAGCGCTTTATTTGTAAACCGGGAAGCGGTGCTTACACGATCAAGCTCAAACATCATCCGCCAGATAATGGCCATATTGAAAAAGGTGGAAGCCGAAGTTGTTGCGCAAACCGCCCAAAACAGTTTGGCAGCTAAAAACATGGTGCATGGCAGTATCAAGCGCATTAGCCTGATCATGCTGGCTTTTGTGTGCCTCACTATTTTGTTGGTTTATTTCATTTTGAGGGATATTTCGCGGATAAACAAATACCGTAAGGAATTGGAGCTGGCTAAGGACGAGGCAGAATACCACGCACTGGCCAAGCATCGATTCCTTTCGAACATGAGCCACGAGATCCGCACGCCCTTGCAGTCCATCATTGGCTATGCCGAAATGATAAAGCAGCAGGAACATCCGCAGAAAAAGGACATTGAGGCAATCTATCGTTCGTCGGGGCATTTAATGCAGATAGTGAACGAGGTGCTTGACTATAACCGGATCATCTCCGGGAAATTTAGCTTTGCCAGCCAGGAATTTGAGCTGCAAGAGTTACTGGATGACGCAATCGCGGTGATGACCCTACAGGCCGACAAAAAGGAGATTACCCTAAAAACTGATTACGACGACACTGTATCTGCCTATGTAACCGGCGACCCGTTCAGGCTGAAACAGATCCTGTTTAACCTGTTGGGTAATGCCATTAAGTTTACCCAACACGGAGGAGTTATTTTATCGGTTAAAGGAAAACAGATTGATAATAAAATAACTTACCATTTTGATGTAACTGATACAGGCCTGGGCCTAACGCCTGCTGATATTGAACGGATCTTTAATGAGTTTGAACAAGCGGGCGACGAAAAGCAAAATCAGGCCGGCACCGGGCTGGGCTTACCTATAACCAAAGAGCTTATAGAAAGCCAGGGTGGCACCATTAAGGTAAAAAGCAAGCCAGGGAAGGGCAGCAGCTTTATATTTGATCTTGAATTTGAAAAGGCAGAACAGCCGGTTAGTAATAATGTAAATAACAAGGCATCAACAAATCAACAAGCTGGCGGAAAAGTTTGGATAATTGATGACGATACATTTATTCTGGAACTGTGTTCACGCATCTTTGATCATAATAAAGTTGCCTATCGTTGTTTTACCTCGCCCCACGAAATGCTGAACACAGCATGGGACGACGATGTAAAATACCTGCTGCTTGACATCCGGATGCCAGATATGAGCGGGATAGAGCTTTGTCAATTGTTACGCAAACAGATTCCGGCCGATGTGAAAATCTACGCACTTACAGCGCAGGCACTACCTGGTGAGCGCGAATCTGTTTTGCAGCAGGGCTTTAACGGTTTGCTGATGAAGCCATTCAGGGAAAGCGAACTGGTAGCTTTAGTAAAAGGCGAACCGGCAGATTATAGTGATGTGCCGCAGATCAATATCAAAGCAATTGAAAAAATGACCTTTGGCGACCCGGAACAAACCGCTAAGATCCTCGCCCGTTTCGCAGCCGACAGCATCAATGATGCGCAGGAGTTGAAGACTGCTATCGAGCGCCAAAATATCGAAAAGATACTCTTGCTCACCCATCGCATTGCCGGGCGTACAGCGCAAGCCGGTGCACGTGAACTGGCAGAAAGCTTCCGGTTAATTGAAATGGAACTGAATGTGGATAGGGAACTATCGTCAAAGAAAATCAAGACCATTTTAAGCCTTGCCAAAAAGCTAAGCGATTTGGCTATTGCAACGAGGGATTATACTTTTATTGAAACGGTATAGCCTTTGTGTTGTTCCTCTGTTACTCTGCGAACTCCTCTGTGCACTTTGCGGTAAAAATTAAACACGGAGGTCGCAGAGAATGCACAGAGAACGCTATCGTCAAAAAAACAATACTTCCTTAACTATCCAACCCGTACCGTTCAATTTTGCTGTACAACGTTTTCCTGTCGATATTGAGCAGTTTGGCCGCCTTCGATTTGTTGTATTTAACCTGGATCAGCGTTTTTTGGATCAGCTGTTTTTCGTGAACCTCGTTTTGTGCCTTAAGATCAGATTCGCGGTTTTGAGGAATATTGTTCGATACTGCGAACAGCATCTCATCAGGTAATGTATCCGCTCCGGCAATCTCGCCCGGGCTCAATAAAACCATACGTTTGATTACATTTTTTAGCTCACGCAGGTTTCCCGGCCAATCATATTTATGCAAGATGCCTTTCGCATCGGGCGCAATGTCGGTAACATGGCGATCAAGTTCCGCATTTGACAGTCGGATGAAATGTTTGATGAAAATATCGATATCATGCCCGCGAACGCGCAACGGTGATAGCTGGATCTTAAATTCATTAATACGGTGATAAAGGTCCTGCCTGAAATCGCCCTCGCTTACACTGTTCACCAAATCATCATTGGTTGCAGTGATTACCCGCACATTAACCGGGATTGTTTTATTGCTGCCAAGCGGCTGGATCACTTTTTCCTGTAGGGCACGCAGTAATTTTACCTGCACATCGTAGCTCAGGTTGCCCACTTCATCCAAAAATAAAGTGCCACCATCGGCATATTCAAACATGCCTTTTTTGTCGGCTATAGCGCCGGTAAATGCACCCTTGATATGGCCGAACAGCTCACTGGCAGCCAACTCCTTTGACAAAGCGCCACAGTCAATAGCCACAAACGGCTTGGATGCCCGTTTGCTTTGCCGGTGGATCATCCGGGCCACATATTCCTTCCCTGTTCCGCTCTCGCCCTGGATCAGGATTGACATATCGGTAGGCGAAACTACATCTATGTGTTCGTGTAATTTATCTGAATGGTGACTGTTTCCCTTTACAAAATCCGGCTGCTCTCCTGTTTTATCGGCAGCAGGTTCCTTTTTCACTCCGAGCGCCTCGCTCATTATCATCAGCAACTCATCCGGGTTAACCGGCTTGGTGATATAATCAAACGCGCCCGACTGGATGGCTTTTACCGCTGTACGTACATCGTTAAAACTGGTCATGATGATAACCGGCACCGTTGAGCCGGTTTCGCGGGTTTGGATAAGCACGTCAAGGCCTATGCCGTCCGGCAGCCGGTAATCAAGTAATAACAGGTCGAAGGTATGTTGCGTGATAAGTTTGAGACCGGCCTTTATATTTTGTGCTGTAAAAATTTCATGGTGATGCTTCTGCAAAAACCCCTGCAATAATTGAGAGAACGTAAGATCGTCCTCTACGATTAGTATTTTCGCCATAGGTATTTTGTGTGGATGTATGGCAAAAATACAAAAGGCCGGAGTAAATCCAGCCTTTTGATTGATAAAACAATATGATTGCGCGTTTA
Organism: Mucilaginibacter phenanthrenivorans; assembly: GCF_024721155.1. Classification (GTDB taxonomy): domain Bacteria; phylum Bacteroidota; class Bacteroidia; order Sphingobacteriales; family Sphingobacteriaceae; genus Mucilaginibacter; species Mucilaginibacter phenanthrenivorans. Next base: position 427,690 of record NZ_JAHVAP010000006.1, read on the forward strand.
TTGGAGCATTTTTCCGTCCTTATCGAACTTTAAAGCCTTTGTTTCTGTTCCTTTTTTAACATCAACCTCGTAATATTGAGTAGTACCCGCTGTTACTGCGAAGGCAGTTGATGGTACCCAGGTTTTAAACACGTCTGTTTGCAGAACCGTTTTTATCGGATCAGGAAGAGCTTCTAATTTTATTGGCGCTTTTTGTACGCTGTCGGCCTGGCTAACAATTGCAACAGTGTGCATGTTTGTATTTAGGTTGTTTGCTTTAACTGTAGCTAATCCTGCTACCGCTATTACTGCTGCTGATAAAATGAATTTTTTCATAATTTAATTTTTGTTTTTAAGTATGATGCCAATAACAGGTTCATAATGGTGCCACAACACCGAACAGGTGATTATCTAACTTAAAATCAAACGATTAATAAAGACCCGCCTAAAGTAAAATTGTAGCCTTATTCTACAGGTTGGCGGAAAATGCAGCAGAATACCATAAATTCTTTCAAACTATTCCTATCCTTTTAGTGTATTAATACCACTATTCGTTAAAACAAATGTCCAAACTTTCCGAACGATTAAAACTATTCAATAAAGACCTGCTGCCCGAAATGGTAAAGCTGAAGTATGAAGCAATGACTGAAAACGCTTTTCGCTATTACCGGGGCACTTGTCACCTGTTTTATGAGGACCTGTCGTCTGTTAAAAAATTCCCGGCGTCGCCGCTAACCTGGATCTGCGGCGATCTGCACCTGGAAAACTACGGCAGCTACAAGGCGGATAATAAGCTGGTTTATTTTGATTTGAATGATTTTGACGAAAGTATTCTTGCGCCTGCTTTGTGGGAAGTGGCAAGGATGATCACCAGTATTTACATTGCCTTCGACGAGTTGGAAATTGCTCCCGAGCAGGCAGATAAAATGACGCAGCTTTTTATAAAAACGTACGCCGCTGCCCTAAGCAAGGGAAAGGCAGCCAGTATTGAGCCGCGGACCGCCAGGGGAATAGTGTGCGATTTTTTAACCGCGGCAGCTGAAAATAAATATATAGCAGTACTAAGGAAGCGTACGGACAAGAAAAAAAAGAAGGTAGTACTATCGCTTGACGACGAGCGCCATTTTAAAATAAAAAAACATTTGAAGCTGGTACTGATGGATCACATTCAACAGTGGATTGAACACAGCAGCGACAGTCCCTATAACTACAAGGTTAAGGACGCGGTGTTTCGCCTGGCGGGCACGGGCAGCATCGGGCAAAAACGCTACCTGTTTTTACTAAAAAGCACCAACACTAAGGACAAATATTTATTGGTTGATATGAAGCAATCGCGACCGTCTTCACTATCTCCCTACGCGAATGCGGAACAACCTGCCTGGCAATCAGAGGCGGAAAGGATTTTGGCCATACAGCAGCGGATGCAAAATGTATCCGCCTCGTTGTTAAGCGCAACCCTTTTTCATGACGAGCCTTATGTGTTACAAGAATTACAACCCGTTAAGGACACGATAAAGTTTAAACTGATCCGCGACCAATACCGCGATATTTACCAGGTGATTGATGATATGGCGGCGCTTACCGCTTCTGCCCAGTTGCGAAGCGGCGGCATGAATGGTTCGGCAATTATCGATGAATTAAAAGCTTTTGGCGATAATAGCGATTGGCAGCAGGCTTTATTAAAATATTGTGTTGCTTACTGTGCGAAGGTAAAGGAGAATTATGCGGAATTTACCAGTGACTATAAAAACGGGGTATTCGATCAACAAGCTGTGGGTTAATACTTATACCTGTCGCCCCAAAGTTTTTTTAGCTTTTCCTTTGCTTCAAACTCGCGCGGATTATTGCCGGGATTATACAGCTTGGTTCCCTTGATGGCGTCGGGTAAAAAATCAAGATCGGTAAAATTGCCATCGTAGCTGTGGGCATATTTATAGTCCTTGCCATAGCCCAGGTTTTTCATCAGCTTGGTTGGTGCATTGCGCAGGTGCAGCGGCACAGGCAGATCGCCGGTTTGCCTTACCATGGCTATCGCCGCACCAATTGCAGTAGTGGCAGAATTACTTTTGGCCGATGTTGCCAAATAGATAGCCGTTTGCGACAAGATCAACTGCGACTCCGGCATCCCGATCTTATTCACAGCCTCAAAGCAGCTTTGGGCCAGCAGCAACGCATTTGGGTTAGCATTACCAATATCTTCTGATGCCAGGATGAGCATCCTGCGTGCGATAAATAAAGGATCTTCCCCACCGACTATCATCCGAGCCAGCCAGTAAACGGCACCGTTAGGATCACTTCCTCTCATGGATTTAATAAAGGCCGAAATGATATCATAATGTTGTTCACCGGTCTTGTCGTACAGTGCCATATTTTGCTGCACGTGTTCCAGCACGGCATCATTTGTTATGGTGATCTTTTTGCTGTCGAAACCATTTACCAGTAACTCAAAAATATTGAGCAGCTTGCGTGCATCACCGCCTGATAAGCGCAACAGCGCCTCGTTTTCCTTTATGGTGATGCTCTTTTTGCGGATCACTTCATCCTCCTTCATCGCTTTAGCAAGCAGGCTCATCAGGTCGTCCTCATTTAACGACTGCAGGATATACACCTGGCATCGCGACAACAAAGCCGAGATGACTTCGAATGATGGATTTTCTGTGGTGGCGCCAATCAGCGTAACGATGCCACGCTCAACCGCACCCAGCAATGAGTCCTGCTGCGATTTGGAAAAACGGTGAATTTCATCAATAAACAATACCGGCAGAATTTGGCCTTCTTCCTTAAGCAGCGATGCCTTTTCTATCACCTCACGTACATCCTTCACACCCGAGTTGATGGCGCTCAAGGCAAAGAATGGCCGATCCAAAGTTTGCGAGATGATATAGGCCAGCGTGGTTTTTCCAACTCCCGGCGGCCCCCAAAAGATCATAGATGGCAAAGCGCCCGATTCAATGGCCTTCCGTAAAACCGCACCCTTGCCCACCAAATGTTTTTGCCCCACGTAATCATCCAGGTTTTTGGGGCGCATGCGCTCGGCTAATGGGGGTAGGTTATTCATTTGGGTAAATTTCAGAAAACTAAATGCTAAATCCTAAAAAAGTTAGTAAGTTTAAAACAACGATATGACCAATAAGTTTATCCGCGATAATTACCACACCATTTGCGATCAGCTCGGAAGCATTGATGCCGATCTGGCTGCTATTATAAAAACCTATGGCTATCCGCCATTTTGGTCGCGGCCAAATACGTTTGAGACCTTGGTGCATATTATTTTGGAGCAACAGGTTTCGCTGGCATCTGCCTTATCAGCGTTAAATAAATTAAGGGAGCGCGTGCAGCAGTTAACACCCGCAAGGTTGCTGCTGCTTACCGATGAGGAAATGAAGGCGTGTTATTGCAGTCGCCAAAAAACAAGCTATATCAAATATTTGGCAGAGGCTTTATTAAGCGGGCAGCTTAACCTCGCTGAACTGGAAGAAATGCCCGACGACCAGGTACGCGCCAAATTAGTAGCGCTAAAAGGCATCGGCAACTGGACGGCCGATGTATACCTGATGTTTGTGCTGCAGCATTCGGATATCTTTCCCGTCGGCGATCTTGCGGCTGTAAATGCGATGAAACGTGTAAAGCATTTGCCGGCGGGTACAACAAAGGAACAGCTGATGAAGATAGCCACTCAGTGGCAGCCAAACAAGACAATTGCCACTATGATATTATGGCATTATTATTTATCGGCGCCAAAAAGTAAAGACCTGATTATATGACTGAGAAAGAAAAAATGATCGCCGGTGAACCATACCGCGCAGATGACCCTGAACTGGTAGCCTTGCGCCGTGAGGTACGGCTAAAACTGGCACCTTATAACAATGAACCCACGTATGATGCAGATAAGATCAGCAATATGCTTCGAGGTATTTTAGGCGAAACCGGCAAAGGCAGCTGGATTGAACCACCGTTTTATTGTGACTACGGGTTCAATATCAAGGTAGGCAAGGATTTTTACATGAATTTTGATTGCGTTATTTTGGATGTCGCGCCGGTAACCATTGGTGATAACGTGATGTGCGGCCCAAAAGTGCAATTGCTTGCCGCTACTCATAGTCTTAATCCCGAAGAGCGTAATTTTTCAGGCACCGAATTAGGCAAGCCGATAACCATTGGCAACAGGGTTTGGATTGGCGCAGGTGTTATTGTTTGCCCCGGGGTTACCATCGGCGATGAAGCCGTAATTGGTGCGGGCAGCGTAGTAACACGAGATATCCCTGCAAGAGTATTTGCCGGCGGTAACCCTTGCAGGGTTATAAAAGCGATTGAATGAGTTGCTGCTCCGTTAAAAATAAAATTAGCTTTTCATGCAACGCATCCACACAATTTTAAGTCTGTTAGATAAACAAACTTAAATTTATGAAAACTTATTTAACCTTATTCATAGTAGCCTGCCAAAGCGTTGTGGCGCTAGCCCAGGATAACGATGGCAAAAAACCTTACCTAACAAAATCATTATCCAATGATGCCATCAACAGCGTTGTGGTAAGCACCTCGGCAGGCGGCATTAAAGTTAGCGGCGAGGCCGGCCAATCTCCGCGAATAGAGGTTTATATCAGGGGAAACAACAACAAGGAATTGTCAAAGCAGGAAATAGAAAAACGCCTTGCCGAGGATTATGACATGAACATAACTGTTAACGGCCATGAACTGAGCGCGACAGTAAAAAACAAGCATACCTTTTCCAACTGGAGAAACCAGATGAGTATTTCGTTTAAGATCTATGTGCCAAAGCAGGTCTCCAGTCATTTAGCAACCAGCGGCGGCGGGATCCAATTGGATAATCTTAGTGGAACTGAAAACTTCTCAACGAGTGGCGGCGGTTTGCAGATCGATCACCTTACCGGGATGATCCATGGCCGTACTTCGGGTGGTGGCATCGAGGTTTCAAATTCAAGCGAAGATATTGACCTGTCGACCAGCGGTGGCGGCATTGAAGCCAGGAATTGTAACGGCAAAATAAAGTTGATCACGTCGGGCGGCGGCTTGCAGCTTTTTGATTTAAAAGGAAATATTGTTGCACACACCAGCGGTGGCGGTATTGAAGGCAGGAATATTGAAGGTGAATTAAATACCATAACATCTGGCGGCGGCATTGATTTGAGCGGATTAAGCTGCAGCCTGGAAGCCAGCACCAGCGCCGGCGACTTACGCGCCGAAATGAAGCACGTCGGCAGCTATTTGAAACTAAGCGCGAGTTCTGGTAATATCGACCTTAAATTACCTTCTAAACAAGGTTATGACATTGCTTTAAGGGCTGATGAGGTTAGCGACCAGCCATCAAACTTTACCGGCGAATGGAAAAAAGATCGTGTTGACGGAAAAATTAACGGTGGCGGTATTGCCGTTACGGCAAGAGCATCAAGCGGAAATATAAACTTAAAATTCAATTAATATTTTGTATTCCCCCGGTGCACTGGTGTAAAGTCAACAGTTTTTAGTCCAAAGTCTTAAGTCAAATCTGGCGTTTTTATGACTCAGAACTTAAGACTTTGGACTCAAGACTATGCGTAATTTTATGGTTGACAGACACTGTTATCACCGGGGTGAATATTCTATTTTAGCGGCAGGGTAAACCAAAAGGTGCTGCCTTTCCCCAACTCACTTTCCGCACCAATTTCGCCGCCATGGCGCTTTACTATCTCTGAACTGATAAACAGGCCCAATCCCAACCCCGAGTTTTGAAAGCCGGATGCCTCCGCACGGTAATAACGATCAAATAAATGTGGGATTTTCTCGGGCTGAATTCCTGGTCCACTATCCTTTACCGCTATTTTAGCCTTGCCTCCCTCGCGCGATACGATCAAATAGATCTCCTTCGATTCGGGTGCATACTTTACCGCATTGTTCACCAGGTTAACCACTACCTGGTCAATACCGTGCTCATCTGCATAAACCTCCAATTGCCGGTCGCCCTGGGTAATAAGTTCATGCTTCCCCGCAATACGCACATGGTTGCAGCAAACATCCAGCATTTCGGCAATGGTAAACATCGTTTTGTTAAGGTGCAGTTCTGACTTACTTGCCCTGCTAACATTCAGCAGGTCCTCAACCAATGCACTTATTTTATGCATACTCCTGCTCGACTGATCTATCAGCTTCGGCAGTAACTCAGACGAGGGATCATTTTTTACCCTTTCCAGCAATTGTAACGATGCCTTTAAGCTGGTGATGGGTGTTTTTAGTTCATGGCTTGCTATACTTATAAAATCATCCTTTTGTTGCTGCAGGCGCTTAAACTCGGTAATATCAAGCAGGGTGCCTAAAATTCTCACCGGCTTTTCTTCCTTAAAATAAACCTTACCCTGCACCCGGATCCAATGAATTGACCCATCACTATACATTACCCGGGCTTCGTAAAAAAGTTTGCCGTTTTTATAGGCAGCTTCATGCGCAGCAGTGCGATTTCCACGGTCGTCCGGATGAATTACAGATGCAAACATCTCCCATGAAACCTGCCTGTCGAACCCAAAAATAGTATTAAACCTGTCGGAAGTAAGCATGATACCCTTTACAAGGTCAAGGTCAAATGTCCCGGTTTCCGCAGCTTCTACAGCCAGTCTTATCCGCTCTTCCATGTCCTCAACACTATGCCGGGCAATAACCTTATCAGTTACATCAATAGCTAAGACCATTATTGCGGTTACGCTGCCATCGTTTTTTATGGGCTCGTATACAAAATCAACAAATACTGTTTCGGGCACCCCGTCCCTGGTTAATATCAGCTCGTGTTCCTTTGCAAAAAAGGGCACACCGCTGCTGATCACCTCGTTCATTACAGGCGCATAAGTAGCAGCGGCTTCCGGTATCGCTTCCCAAATGGTTTTATTCTCCAATTCGATGCGTTGTCGTCCAACCAATTCCAGGTAGCTGTCATTAACCTCCTGGATAAATAAGTCCTTTGCCCTGATAATGCAGATACCGACCGGGGCCTGCTTAACCATGTTGCGAAAACGAAGATCGCCTTCTGCCAGGTCCTCATACGCCTCACGCAGGCTCTGCTGCGATTCACTTAATTCTTCGTTTGAAGCATTCAGTTCTTCATTGGCTGCCCTAAGCTCTTCGTTCGATGCCTTTAGCTCCTCCGTTAGATTCTGTACCTGTTCTGAATTTAAATAACGTTCGGTTACATCGGTTGCTGTATGAAGTATGCAATAGGTTTTATCCTGATCATCCTTTACCGCCCTGTACTCAAAATCGAAATAGAATGTATGCAGCTCGCCGTCAATCACAAGTTGCGCCGCAGTGTTTGTACCGCTAATGGTTATACCCTCGTTCCAAACTTGTTTAAACAGGTCAATAAAAGGCTGCCCCTTAAGTTCTGGCAACGCATCCTCCAGCGATTTACCTATAACACTCCTGTCCTTTCCCCAGATAGCGATCATCCGGTCGCTGGCGTATTGTATTACGGCATTTTCGCCGATATGAATAGCTACTGCATTGTTTGATGAGGATAAAACCTGTAATAATTGCTCGTTACTTAATAGCGGCGCTGGTTGGCTCATTGGTAGATGTTTTCGCGATAAAACTTAAATTAATCCTCAATTGCAAAGGTTCATTGTCGCCCGCAAATGGATGCAAACACGCAGGCACCGGGCAACAAAATAGTTAAACCAAATAACTTAATAAAAGTTCTTTTAATTTATTTGAACAGTATTCATCCTGGGAATAATGATTGATCGATCATAAGTTTGCCGAATATGCCGCTGCATCTGCCAACCTAAGGCTGCATAATTATTTGCCATTAAATGAACAAGTTATAATAATTTGATTTACATTTAATTTCAATTATAAACCAACCTCAATTTTTATGGAACCAGTTAACAATTTCGGAACGTCTGACAATGGCAAAACAGCTGGAATAATCAGCTACTTTACCATTGTGGGCTGGCTTATTGCGTATTTTGCATTTCATCAAAACAACAGAACAAGTTTAGGCAGTTACCAGCTCAGGCAAACATTGCTTTTCCATATCGCCTGGATGGTAGTTAGATGGGGCCTTAGCATTTTTTTAGCTGCCGTGTGGTTATCAACCGGATTTCTCTCGCTGTATTCGCTTTTGCGTTTGGTTGATCTTGCGTTTTTTATTATTTGGGTGATAGGGCTTATCGGAGCAATCCAGGGTGAGAAAAAACCTATCCCGCTTTTAGGAGATACGGCGCAAACCATGTTCTCATCTATCTAAAAAACTTTTACAGCAACAACGAGTCAACAAAGTGCGCGTGCACTATATTTTCGCAGGGCGACCATGAAAATATGGTAAACCGGCCGTCCTGCGATGATACCAATGCAATGGCATCCCGCTGATCAAAAACAAACTGCGCCGCAGAAAGGTGCCGGGTACCGCCATTTTGTGCCGGGTGAATGATGGATTGCGCGGTGCCAACAACGGGCTCGGTAACCAGTATTTGTTCAACCGGCACCCCGTTTGATGACAGTGCTATTTTTGCGCCAAAAGCCAGCAGTTCCAGTTGATCGGTGATAATGGTTGCACCATCAACGGCAGTAAGGCCGGCCACGCTGTCAACGGCACGGTTAACTTCCTCCTGCCAGAGGATCATGCTGCGTTCGTTAACTACCTCGCTCATCAGCTTTTTAAGTTCATCATAAGCCGGGGTAACCGGGTAAGTTATGGGATGGATGATGGAGTCGCGCCAGGCTTCACTATTGTTTGGCACGACTAATAATGTGCCCCCATGGCCATGCAGGCGCATAGATGCAGCCAGCTGTACTAATACATTCACCGAATCGTTCCAACCGGTAGGTGAGTTATAATCCAGCAGCGAGGTAAGCATCGCCGGGCAATCGGGCAGGCTTTTGCTGTGTTCGTCAATTATTTTTACTTCATCGCCCTTTATCACAGCTACATTTATAAACTTGCCAAATCCTTTTATCCGTCGGTGTTTAATAACCAACAACCCTGACTCAACTACCTCCAGCACAAAGCTGCAATCGGGAACAGAGCGGGTGGTGCCCCAAACATATAATTCCCCATCTTCGTCCCAAACACCCAGGTGTATGCCGGAGCGTTCAACCGCGGGCGCCAATTTGGTAAGCACATGCGGTGTAACTAAAATACGTTCTTCAAAAATAAGCGGCTGCCCTGCAAGCTGCGGCGGCAGGTAAGTAAGCGACACCTTTGGCGACCGGCCCTCTTCATGGCGCAGGCTCGTCCAAAATGCCAGGTCGATTATCGCTTCGATAACCTTTGCAGACGGTTCAGGCGCCAAATCCTGTCCGCCCTGCTGCAGGGCGGATGCCAAAAGCTTTATAAAATGAGCTTCTATTGCCGGCGCTGCCACACTTGCCGCCTGGTATGTTGATTTGTAAGCCATGAACGCTGAAAAAAGTATTTTGAGCAGCTAAAATACCGCAATTATATTTTAAGCAAAACAAATAGCGTAAGTATTACATAAGGATGGTTTTGGTATTGCGCAACACCGGTTTAAAACCAATTGATTATATTTAGGTTATTTAATATATGCCCAAAAAACCGCTGCTTGAGTTTACCGACAAGGGAATTTACTGTGCCATAGGGAAGTTTTACATCGACCCATGGAAGCCTGTTGACGATGCCGTGATCACCCATGCCCACGCCGACCATGCCTATTGGGGGCATAAGCATTACCTGGCACATCATCTGTCGCGCGAAGTATTGCTTTATCGACTTGGTGAAATTCAATTGCAAACGGTCGAATACGGCGAAACAGTTATAAAAAACGGTGTGCAAATCAGCCTGTTTCCTGCGGGCCATGTAATTGGGTCGGCGCAGATCAGGGTGGAACACCAGGGTGAAGTTTGGGTGGTTTCGGGCGATTACAAGGTCGAGGATGATGGTATCTCCACACCATTCGAGCCGGTGCGCTGTAATCATTTTATCTCCGAATGTACCTTCGGCATGCCGGTTTATCAATGGAAGCCGCAGGTTGAGATCTTTAACGATGTAAACAATTGGTGGCGCAGCAATGTGGAACATGGCCTGGCTACGGTTATAGTTGGCTATTCCCTAGGTAAGGCACAACGCATTTTGCAAAACCTGGATCTGTCAATAGGTAACGTGTATACACATGGTGTTATTGAAAACACCAATGAGGCCCTGCGCCGCAACGGCGTTATATTGAACCCAACCACCAGGATCACACCCGAATCGGTAAAGGAAGAGGTGCGGAAGGGGATCATCCTCGCGCCGCCATCGTCAGTAGGAACACCCTGGATGCGCAAGTTCGGGCCGTATAGTTTTGGTTATTGTTCCGGCTGGATGGCCATCCGCGGCGCAAAACGCCGGCGGGCGGCTGATCGCGGCTTTGTATTATCGGACCATGCCGATTGGGACGGTCTTGTGAGTGCTATTGATGCTACCGGTTGCGACAGCGTTTACCTCACACATGGCTACACCGCAACTTTTACCAGGTATTTAAATGAGATAGGTTTTGATGCACACGAGGTGCATACGCTTTATGGGGATGATGAGGGGGTTGGTAGCGTGCCGGAGGAAGAGCCGGAAGTTCACGCTGTGCCTCACCCTGCCCTCTCCAAAGGAGAGGGTTCTGATAAGCGCGATGTTCAAATCCTCTCCTTTGGAGAGGATTTAGGTGAGGCGGGAGGGCGTTTATCATGAAGGCTTTTGCTCAACTTTTCCTTTCTCTCGATGAAACCAACAAAACCAACGAAAAGGTTAAGGTTTTAAAGGATTATTTTAACAACGTACCTGATACGGATAAGATGCACATGCTGGCTTTGTTTTCAGGCAGAAAACCTAAGCGGCAGATCAATTCAACGCTTGTGCGTAACTGGGCTATCGAGGCATCGAACATTCCGGGCTGGCTATTTGAGGAAAGTTATCATGTAGTGGGCGATCTTGCGGAAACAATGTCGTTACTAATGCCCCAAAACCGTGGCAGCAGCAGCAAAACCCTTACCGAATGGATTGCTGAAATAAATGCCCTGGGTGATAAAACTGAGGAAGAAAAAAAGCTCTGGCTGCTCGATTCATGGGCGATGCTGGATACCAGCGAACGTTTTGTGTTTAATAAATTACTTACCGGAAGCTTCAGGGTTGGCGTGTCGCAAAGTTTGGTGGTGAAGGCTTTGGCAGAGATAACCGGTATTGAAGCGCCTGCCCTTACGCACCGGATTATGGGTAGCTGGATGCCGGCAACATATACTTATGAGCAGCTGGTGCATGAGGATAGCGCGTCTGACGATATATCCAGGCCTTATCCTTTCTTCCTGGCCTATCCAATCCAGGAAACATCTGAAAAGCAAAAATCGAGTGATGAGTTGAAAATTGCTTTGGGTGATGAGGGCGAATGGCAAGCGGAATGGAAATGGGACGGCATCCGTTCACAACTGATAAAACGCGGCGGCGAGATCTTTATCTGGAGTCGAGGCGAGGATTTGGCTACCGATAAGTTTCCGGAATTGTACCCATTTTTAAACGCGCTACCTGATGGAACGGTGATAGATGGTGAGCTACTGAGCTTCCAAAATGGCTTACCCATGCCCTTTAACGTTTTGCAAACGCGCATCGGGCGTAAAAACCTGACTAAAAAGATCCTGGAGGAAAGCCCCGTTGCCGTAATTGCTTATGATTGCCTGGAATATAATGGCGAGGATATCCGTAATAGAACACAAGCAGAACGGCGGCTGATTTTGGAGGAATTACAGGCGGCTACGCCGTTTCCCGAAATTTTCCGCCTGTCAGCATTGATATCTTTTGAAACATGGGATGACCTGGCCAAAACAAGGGAACAATCGCGTGCGATGATAGCTGAGGGTATCATGCTGAAGCGCAAAAGCGCCACCTACCAGGTTGGCCGCAAGCGTGGCGACTGGTGGAAATGGAAGATTGATCCGCTCTCGGTTGATGCGGTGATGATCTATGCCCAAAAGGGGCATGGCAGGCGAGCCGACCTGTATACTGATTATACCTTTGCCGTTTGGGATGGCGACAAGCTGGTACCCTTTGCCAAAGCCTACAGCGGCCTCACCGATGCCGAGATCAATAAGGTGGATTATTTTATCAAGCGCAACACGCTGGAAAAATTCGGCCCGGTGCGTACGGTAAAACCCGAGCTGGTTTTTGAGATTGGCTTTGAGGGGATAAATAAGTCGTCCCGGCATAAATCAGGCATTGCATTAAGGTTTCCCCGGATCCTGAGATGGCGGCACGATAAGCCAAAGGAGGAAGCGGATACCATTGAAAGCTTGCGGGCGCTGTTGGGGGAATAATTAAATACCGTATTATTATCGCTTCAATAGGTTGCGTACCTCCGGCACGCTAAATTTATTTACATTGTTTTTCTACCAATATTGGGCACCGATGGTGCCATCAGGTTGATGGCAAATTTGTTTTCAGGACCCCAGTGGAGTCAAATACCGATGGGAAATGCGTGATCAATAGTGCTACCAATATTGGGCACCTCTGGTGCCATCAAGGCTACCGCGTTAAGCCGCGGTTCGGCCCCAGCGGGGCCAAATATTGGTAGAAAAAGCACAAACAAATAAGTCCGCGCCGTAGGTGCGTAACACCATCAAACAAGCGTTGCTCCAAACAATTATCAACCCAAAATCATTATTAACAAATTACAACCAATTCAGCGATCAAAATCTTAGCTTTGGTCTTTACGCTTTCTGCTTTAAGCTCAAAAAATGAACATCCTCCATATCCTTAACGGCGATTCAACACTCCATGGCTTTGAACAAACCGGCCTTGACGGCGATGTAATGGTTTGGCGCGAGGTCTTCTCGCAGGGCCCCTTGGAGGAAAACATTTCATCGGCCCATTTCTGGCGCGCGCGGCAGGAATGGATCAATGACACCCCTGAAGGCTATCAGCATAAAATGCTCGACCAACTCTCCGTACTCAATGAACAATATGACGAGATCAACCTTTGGTTTGAGTTTGACCTGCATTGCCAGGTAAACTTGCTTGGCGTTATGGCTTACCTGGAACAAAAAGCCGACCTCTCCACCCCTGCTATCTATTTGATCTGTCCCGGCGATTTTCCCGGCAAGGACGATTTCAGGGGTATGGGCGAACTAAACGGCGAAGAACTGGAATACCTGTATGATAACATCCGCGAACAGCTAAGCACCGAGGATTTTGCAATTGCCCAGCAGGCCTGGAAGGTGTACGTAACTGGTGATGCGTCAAGCTTAAGTGCCTTTTTATCGGCAACGGTTTTTTGGGGCAGCCTGCACTTTTTGAAGGCAGCATTAGAAGCACATCTTAAACGCCTGCAATTAAATGAACAAGGGTTAAATTATATCGAACAAAAACTGCTTACCATCTATAACTCCGGTATCAAAACAAAACCGGAGATCTACCTCGAATTCTGGAAAACGGAAAAGATCTATGGTATGGGCGATATGGAAATTGAGATCTACCTGGATAAACTCCGCGACAAAAAACTGATCGATTAGAGATTTTGTTCAATAATAGATACCAGCTTTTTTTCATTAAGCCCGTAGTCGGCATAAATTACTTTTCCGCTTTTATCCAATAACACCATAGCCGGGAAGCCGGAAATCCCGCAGCTTTTTTCAATATCATTGGACGCAGTTAGCACATCGTATTTTATACCATGGTTTTTTATAAAAAGACCAATCATATTTTTTGTATCGTGTGTATTTACCGCCAGCAGCTTAAAGTTCTTGCTTTTATATTTTGCGTATAGCGTATTTAACGGATCCACATCCTCTATACAATGCCCGCAATCCTTTATCCAAAATTGAATCAGCACGGCGCTGCCTTTAAAATCACTCAACTTCACAGCTTTTTGATCGCTAAAGTAGATAAGTGGTGTTTCCGGGATTGTGGTACCAGGCTTAATCAATTCAATTTTTTCATCCTTTTTCAATTTGTAGTCATCATAGCTGGATGAATACCATGATGTTTCCGATTTTTCAGCCGGGCTAAGGTTGATGTCCGTGAATTGTGTTTTGGTGATATCCTTATTGCTGAGTGTATGCTGGATAACCTCTACCGGCATAAAAGTGGCCTTATCTATTATCACCTTATAGCTAAACTTTAGCTCCATTGTGGTATGCACATATTCGCCCAGGGAGTTTAGTGTCTCGTTTTTAAGGGTGATATCTGCCACATAAAACTGCTTCCCGCTTATTGTAGTGTCGGATAACGCCTTCGGAATGCTGTTATCGGCAATAATTGCAGGCAAGGCATTTTTCAGGGTAAGATATGAATTGAAAAGGTTTGATGAATTTTTAAACCCGTTGAGCTTAGGCGAGTAATTTACTTCGATCGTCTTTTCCTTTTTATTGCAATAAAAACCTTCCGCGCCATTATAAATTGATAACAGGCCGCTGTTGCTAAACTGGTACCTTAAGCCGATGAATTGCGCCGACGGATTAAATTCAAGATAAGAATCAACGGTCATCTCGTCGTGATAAGATTCACCAGGATAATCGATAATCCTTTTGTAGGTGTAACTAACGGTTTTCAACCCGTTCAACCGGGTCAACACTTTGTTTAAAACCGGCGAGGCATCAATGCCGGGTTTGTTTGAATAAACATTTAACGAAGTGGCCAATATGGCGATAAAAGTCAGGCAGCGTTTCATACTATTACATCTACGAATGTTTCGTAAATGTAATAATTATTTTTTATCTCCTTACAAAACTCCTTTATTATTTAAAATAGCAGCGATGGTAGGCGACGGTTCGCTTTCATTCTTAAGCCTGTCAAGGGCCGTTACCACATATAAATACGTTTTCCCTCTTTTTACCTTATCATCCGTAAAAAAAGTATTGTTGTTATATTGTATGTGGATGATGTGCGCCGGGTCGTTTAAGTTCACCTTTTCAGTGCCCTCAAACCGATAAATCACGTAGCCGTAAACGGGCTCAAGGTCCTTTGCGGGCGCCGGGGTACCCCATCTTAACTCTACTCCTTTTATTGTTGGCGTTGCAGTAAAATTCACAGGCGCATTAGGTGGGATAGAATCCAGCCAAAGCATAACCGGCGGCAATGCAGGATGCCTGTAGTACGTTTGTTTAAGCGAATCTGTAAAGCCCAGCGGGTTTTTCAACAACGAGTTTGAACTAAAATAAACGCTGCCCTGCACCCGCGGATTTTTACGCAGATATTTTATTTGAGCAGGCATCTGCGCCGGGTCCTTAAACTTGCCCCGCCGCGCCTCGTTAATGCGATAGGCGCCCATGCCTATATACAAATGCCTGCCATAGGTATTGTCGCTCCACCAATCCAACAGTTTATTAAATGCTGCAGAACGGTCATCAATCGGCCAGTATAATTGTGGGTTTATATAGTCAACCCAGCCTTCCTTGATCCATTTGCGCGAATCGGCAAAAAGTTCATAATAGGATGAGCCCCCATGGGTATCGGTTCCGTCGGGATTCTGGTATTTATTGGCCCAAATGCCAAACGGGCTTACCCCAAATTTAACCCGGGGCTTATGTTTTTGAATACTGTCGCTCAGCATTTCAATCAGGGTATCCACGTTATGACGACGCCAGTCCCTTATGTCGGCATAGCTCGTTCCGTATTTCTTAAAGGCGTCGGCATCGTCTATATGCTGCCCGTCAATCTGGTACGGATAAAAATAATCATCCAGGTGCACCCCGTCTATATCATAATTATCAACCACATCTAAAAACACCTTAACAATATAATCGCGCACTTCGGGAATGCCGGGATTAAACAATTTAATGCCGCCATAGGTAAAAAACCACTCAGGTTTTATCCGCGTTATGTGTGAAGGACTTATTAATGCGAACTTGCCATCATTAGTGGCCCTGTAGGGATTAAACCAGGCATGCAGCTCCATTCCGCGTTTGTGCGCCTCGTTAATTGCAAATTCAAGTGGGTCGTAAGCAGGATTGGGAGGCGTTCCTTGTTTGCCGGTGAGCCATTTTGACCAGGGCTCACGGCTTTTGGCGTACAACGCATCTGCAGCCGGCCTTATCTGGAACATTACGGCGTTGATGCCTTCTTGTTGATGAGCGTTCAGCCTGTCTATCAGTTCTCTTTTCTGCTGATCTGTGGGTAATCCCGGCTTGCTTGGCCAGTCGATATTTTCGACGGTGGCGATCCAAACCCCCCTGAACTCGCGTTTAGGGTCGAGTGTATCAGGAATAGAAATCGGGCCGCTGTCTACGGGCAACGATTCTATTTTGTGCTGAGGTTGCGCCCTGGCCTTTATGCAGATTGTAAAAGTTAAGAACAGAAAAATCACTAACCGGTAGATGCGCATTAAACAATTTATTAAAAGCTGCAAAGATATAAACTCATGGCTTAGCGGTTTTAGTATAGTGAATAATAATTGACCGTATTTTGTGTTTTAATCATATTCTGCTTAATTTTAACCCAGCTATAACTTATTATTATATCAATTAAGGCAACTTCTGCGTTATTGTTTTCAAACTTTATATTTTTTTGAATGGACCAGATCAATAATTAATTTGCCGCAACCAATGTTTTTAAATCAAATAAAACAAGTTGCAACATTAAAATGTTAGAAAACCGGCAAACATTTAACTATTATTGAAAACTTAAAACATTAATTGTTATGGAGAACCAACCAAGCCAGGCGCCAAGAAAAAATTCCAATCTTGTATATTTCCTGATTGTGATGATTTTGGCATTATTTGCTACAGACATTTACCTGTATTTTCAAAAAAATAAATCTGACACCCGGATAGTATACCAGGACAGCGAAAAAACCAGGCTGCAAACCGAACTCGACAGTCTTGAAGCACAAATTGAACAGGTGAATGTTGGCAAAACAAGGATGTCGGCAAGCTTGCAGGCCAAAAATGATTCGCTGAAGGCCAAGATAAAGGTTTTACGTACCGAACTTGCAAAAGGCAAGTTAACCGTAGCCGAACTTGCAAAAGCACAGGAGGATGTTAAACAACTGCGCTACTTTGTAACAAAATACACTGCTGATATTGAGGAGCTTAAGAAACAAAACCAATCATTAGCTACCGAAAGGGATACCTTAAAGACCAACTTAGTTACCGCAGCTAAGAAAGACAGCGACCTTACCCAAAAGAACAAGGACCTGGATACCAAGGTGAAGGTTGCATCGGCACTTAAGGTTGCTACCGTGAATGTAGTTGCATACAAAATAAAGGGCAGCGGCAAAGAGGTTGACACCAAACGGTCGAGCGTTGCTAAAAAGATCAAGATAAATTTAACAATTGCCAGCAATGCTGTTGCAGCTAAGGCAATGCATGATATCTACGTTAGGGTAATTGATCCAACAGGGAACTTAATAACCGGGACAGACTCCGGCACATTTAATGCTGACGGTCAGGACCTGCAATTCACCTATAAAACTTCCATCGAGTTTAAGGATGACGGCAGCGGCTATACCATCGACTGGATAAACCCTGTAGCCTTCCAAAAAGGCTCGTATACTGTTTTGCTTTATGCTGATGGGTACACTATGGGTAAAACCAGTTTTGAGCTTAAGTAAGCTTTTAGTTGATTGGGTTGATTAAGTGAATGGTTGATTAGGTTAACTTATTTAGAAAATGCATTAGCGGCATTGTTGTAAAAACAATGCCGCTAATGCATTTAATATGTTTTATCCAATCAATCAAACCGAGGCAACTGAACTGAACTGAACTGAACTGAACTGAACTCAACTCAATCCAACCTAATCAACTCAATCTAACCCAATCAACCTAATCAACCTAATCAACTCAATCCAACCCCTCACTATTATACCAAAGCCGAAGGCAGGCTGAAGTAAAACGTAGTGCCTTCGCCAAGGCGGGTTTCAAACCAAACCTTGCCACCTGCATTCTCAATCGAATTTTTAACAAAGGCAAGCCCGAGGCCAGTGCCTGAACTTTTCGTGGTAAAGTTGGGCTCGAAGATCTTCTCCCTTAAATTTTCCGGAATGCCGTTGCCGTTATCTTTTATGGTAAGCAGCACATTCTTGTTTGTTATGGTATAATTTATGTCAATTACACCAAACCTGTCAGCAGGCGCAGCTTCAATGGCATTCTTTAATAAGTTGTTAAAGCATCGTAGCAATTGGTCGCGGTCGGCATTTATGATAAATGGACTATTTGGCGCCTGGTATACGATCCTTACATTATCCATTTGCTTAAAAATGGTAACGGCCTGGGTTAGTACATCAAACAGGTTTAGCTTCTCTAATTTTGTATCGGGCATTTTTGCAAAAGCCGAAAACTCCGACGCAATGTTCGACAGGCTTTCTATCTGCTCTACGAATGATTTGCTAAACCGCTCAAACTTCTGGTCAAACTTAGGATCCTTATCCTTCCACGACTTATCAAGCAGTTGTAAGCCCAATTTTAGCGGGGTTAGCGGGTTTTTAATTTCATGTGCAACCTGTTTGGCCATTTCGCGCCAGGCCGTTTCCCTTTCGCTCTGGGCTAGCTTTTGGGCGCTGTTTTCCAGCGCAGCTATCATCTTGTTATATTCCTTTACAAGTGCGCCAATCTCGTCATTGCGGTCCCAATGAATAGGCTCATTCTTTTTGCCGTAGGTTGTTTTGCTTAAGCTAAATTGAATGAAGCTTAACGGGGCTGTTATCTGCCGTGCAATAATCACTGCAAAAAGCCCTATCGCTATAAATATCAACGCGTACACGTTAATCATAATGTTTAACAGCGCCCCGATCCGCTCCTTATAATCTGCCTCGTTGGCAAAATAAGGCAGCTGTAAATAGGCGATTGTTCCGTTCCCATTGCGTAAGGGTACATAAACAGCCTTGTAATTTAGCTTCCCGATGATCTCATCGTTAACAAACTCCGACTTTTGAAACTTCTTTAAATACACATAAGCCCTGGCATTCATTCTTCGGGCCTGCAATCCAAATTCATAAATTTTGGGCTGGGTGTTGATCAGCTCCATGCCATTAACATCATACAGCGTAAGATCGGCGGCGTAGGTGTTGGCAAATTCATTAAATTCAACCTGGCTCTCTTCATTAATATCATAAAGATATTTGTTGTAGTTGCTGGCTTCAAGCGCACTGGCTATCCTTGTTATCTTTTCACGGATAGTTTTATCTTGCTGGGTTTGATATTGGGTACTTATGGAGAAGAATGTGATAAAGCCCACAGCTACCAGGGTGGCTACCACCGCAAATATCATTGAAAACTGGATCCGTGTTTTATAAAGTATCAGGTCAAAGTTCAGTTTAAAGCTCCATCCTATCCGGTTATTTTTAATGTTCAATATTTTAATCCTTATCCACAGCCAGCTGAGTATCAATATCAAAACGCTAAAAAGCAGGAATACAACAAAAAAGAAGGTAATGGAGGTGATGCCTATAAACAGTAAATTCTGCTCCTTGCTTACCACAATTAAATTGCGCTGGCTTGGCTTATAAATTAAGTGGCTGTAATTTGTAAAGTGTAAGTACCACTCAGACCGGGTACTTAGCGTTGTTTTTTCAATGTATTTCTTTAGTTTTCCCTGCAATTCTGTATTCTCAAGGTCGTAAACGTACGGCCCGCTTTGTGTTATCAGCTTGTTGTCGATATAAAAAGCGTACGAGTAGTTTTTAAATTCATCCTCCAGGTTTACCTGTCCGTCAACCAGCAGGTCGGGGAACGATGTAAACGTTTGCAGCGGTTTTGATTTTAGCTCGATAACTATGGTACCAAGGTTTTGACCATTTTTTACTATCGGTAGAATGGCAAAATAATTTTGATAGCCAAACGATTCATTCACCCTGTAAAAGAAGTCCGACACCTTAAATGAGCTGTATAGCACCAGGTCCTTAAAAATAGTCAGCGAATAGCTTTTATCTGCCGAAAGGGGTTGATCCTTATCATTAAATTCGTGAACATTAAAGTCGTATTTTGAAAGATAACCGTTGAAGTATAATTTTTGAAAACGGGTTTTTACATAGTTGGTGTTTTGAACACTATCAGTAAAATACTGTTTTATTGAAGCATCATTTATTATCTGGTGTTCTACCCTCTTAAACGCTATATCGGCATTTGCATCATCGGGTACTTCAAGCTTTTGTATAAACGCCGTGCGGGTTACATTTTCCTTAACCGATTCGAAATAATTAAGCTTTATAGCTGATATAAGCGCACAAATTAAAATAATCATCGCCATTGAGATGGCGGTTATCTTGCCGCTGTTGTACCGGTGGGCATAAGCCCTTGTAAACACAAGCCCCGCCCACAGCAAATAAAACATGGTGAACCCCTGGTAATATGCACTTATAATAGTAGCCAGCACAACTCCTGCAATAAGTATCGCTGCCTTATTTAGGCTGGATACCGGAAGCCTTACAGTTATGGTTAAGAAAACTTCGGATAACAGGTAAAAGATCAGGAAGCTGAAACAAAGCATTAAAACGCCAAGCAGGCTAAAAGGCGAAAGATTCAGCACATTGCTTACATCAAAACTGATCTTTGAATTCATCACCAGGCCATAAAAAACATTCAGCAACCCGGCAGATACAATAATGAGTGTTAACGTACCTGTGACTAAAATAGCATAAGCACTAACCTTACTGTGGGTACCCTTTAATATGCTCCGGCGCCGTAAATACAAAAAGCTTACAAACCAGCAGATAGCCAATATATTAATACACAGGTCGCCAAGCGACCGGTAAGCAAAGCTCGACGCATATAATGTGGGGTTAAAAACCTCGAGCCGGTAAGTAAATTCGGGCCAGTTAAAATATAAGTTGATCCAGCGTACTAAAACAATAAAAGCAGCAAGCGTAATTACCGAAACTATTACATATCCCTTTGTTGCTATGTAATTACAAACATTATTTACCAGGATACAAAAGCAAAGCAGGGTAAGCAGCCAAATGGTAATCTCGTAGTAAAAAAAGGTATGGCTTACTTCGCCCTGTTTTATCTTAACAGAAAATAAATAGGTATTATTTGTGCTTCGGATCTCGTAAACGCTTTTGTCGGTAAAATCCGCTATTTCAATATTATTGTCCTTAGTTAAATCGGGCGCGAAGGTATTTTGCAGGTAGGGGTTTTGAAAGGTATAGCTTATTTTTACCGGTATAAAAAATATGGCGCTAAAGTTACCCTCGCTTTTCCTGATCACTTCATAATAACCATTCGATTCCTTATGAAAGGAATATCCTTCCTTTATAGTGGCGGGCAGTTCCGGTATCACCTTTATACCGCTCCAAAAATCAAGCTGGTTATTTTTCAGGGTGATGAACCAGATGTTCCTGTCAGCAGTAAAGTCCTTTATCAGGTCGATAGAGGTATGCGGACTATCCTGCAGATCTTTTAATTTATTATAACTCGCCTTATCGTTGATAAAACTGTTCACGTAAGCTTCCTTTTGCTGCAGGTTGCCTTCAAGAATTTTTGCAGTTTGATCGAGGTTATTTACAGGAGTGTACGTTTGGCGAACAATAACAGCGGTCAGCAGCAGACTGGCACAAAGCAATGCCAGCATTAAACGTATTTTCCCGGATGTAGCCAATTGGATTGTTTAAATAATATCAAATGTAACCAAAAATGCCGTGTTAAGTTTTTGTTTTGAGTCGAAAGTCTTGAGTCATTAATCCTGAGTCCAAATTAACGGATCTGACTGACGACTCAAGACTTTCGACTATTGACTTGGACTATTCTACCACAGCGCTTTCAGTTGGCATGTGGCGGTCAACTTTTTTAACCAGTCCCTGCAAAACGCTGCCCGGCCCTACTTCGGTGAAAGAGGTGGCGCCGTCTTCCATCATGTGTTTAACAGTTTGTGTCCAGCGTACAGGGCCGGTTAACTGCGCTATTAAATTATGTTTTATTTGTGCCGGATCAGTATATGGTTTTGCGTCGATATTTTGGTATATCGGGCAGATAGGTTCCTTTATCTCGGTGTTTACAATGGCGTGTTCCAGCTCAATTTTTGCAGATTCCATTAACGGTGAGTGGAATGCGCCGCCGACGTTCAATTTCAACGCTCTTTTTGCACCTGCTTCGGTCATTAATTCGCACGCCTTATCAATACCGGCAATAGTGCCTGATATTACCAGCTGGCCGGGACAGTTATAATTTGCCGGAACCACAACATCACTTATGCGGTGGCAAATATCTTCAACGGTAAAATCATCAAGGCCTATAATAGCCGCCATGGTTGATGGCTGGATCAAACATGCTTTTTGCATAGCATTTGCACGTGCAGCCACCAAACGCAAACCATCTTCAAATGATAACGATTTACAGGCTACCAATGCCGAAAATTCGCCAAGGGAATGACCTGCTGCCATTTCAGGTTTAAAATCATCGCCCAAAACACTGGCTAATATCACAGAATGTAAAAATATGGCCGGCTGGGTAACATTGGTTTGTTTAAGATCCTCGTCGGTACCATCAAACATCAGGTCGGTAATGCGGAAGCCAAGGATTTCGTTAGCTTGTTCAAATAAGGCACGTGCCTGTTCCGATTTTTCGTACAGGTCCTTACCCATACCAACAAACTGGGCACCTTGCCCCGGGAAAATGTATGCTTTCATGTTAGAGATTAGAGACTGGTTAATTAGAGATTAGTTGCCTTTTAGGTGGTTAGAAATTGAAAATCTGAGATAAAGCTAAAAAACTAATCTCTAATCTCCAACCTCTGACCACTAACCTACCCCAGCTTCGCTGAGATAAGATTTAAAAACTCCGTCCTTGTTTTTTCCTTTAAAAATTCACCTGTAAATGCCGATGTGGTGGTAACTGAATTTTGCTTTTGTACGCCGCGCATACTCATGCACAGGTGGCGGCACTCAATAACTATACCTACACCCCATGGGTTCAGCGTATCCTGGATGCAATCGCGAATCTCATTGGTAAGGCGTTCCTGTACCTGTAAGCGACGGGCAAAAACGTCAACCACACGCGGAATCTTGCTTAAGCCAACCACATGCCCGTTTGGAATATACGCCACGTGTGCCTTACCAAAAAATGGCAGCATGTGGTGCTCGCACATCGAGTATACTTCGATGTCCTTCACAATCACCATCTGGCTGTAATCCTCCTTAAACATTGCCGAGTTCAGGATCTCTTTTGCATCAAGGTCGTAGCCCTGGGTTAAATACAGCATGGCTTTGGCCACGCGCTCGGGGGTCTTCAATAAGCCTTCACGCTCCGGTTTTTCACCTATTTGTTTTAAAACCTCTTTGTAATGGGTAGACAGGCTGGCTATCAGGTCGGGGTTATAACGGTCAATCTTTACGTAGCCGTCAATATCATCATCCTCGTCGTGGATATAGTTTTCGTTACTCATGTTTAAGGATTAATCACCAAAATACTCGGCAGAGTTATTTTCGGTTTCGTATAGTTTTATTGAATGCAAAAACACACCTTCGTGTGCCTCGATTGGCGCCTTTAGCTGGTTAAAGATTTCGATGCAAAGCAATTCGGTGGAAGCCATTTTGCCGGCCATAAAGGGGACATCCTTGTTGATATTCTTATGGTCGAGCTTTTCGATCACGTAGTCGTTTATAATAACTTTCAGGTCCTTCAAATCAATTAAATAGCCTGTAGCATGGGTAACCTGGCCTTTTACAGTAACAAACAGGTTGTAATTGTGTCCGTGCCAATTTGGGTTGGCGCATTTGCCAAACACTTCGGCATTTTTCTCTTCGCTCCACTCCTCGCGGTACATCCTGTGTGCCGCGTTGAAATGTTCTTTACGCGTAATATATATCATCATAACAAATAATGGTGCAAATATACAAAACAAAAGCAGGCGTTATGTTTTATCTTAGCGGTCAAAATAAAGCAATATGCGGATATTGATTGTTGTGGCTACGGAGGATGAAGTCTTAAGTCTGAAGTCAGAAGTCGGGAGTAAGAATCAAGAGTCAAGTGCCAGGAATCAAGAAAAGGAAACTCAAGATTCAGAACCTTCGACTCAAGACTCAAGAAAAACTTACGACTGCCAGCTACTCGTAACCGGCGTTGGAATGACAGCTACAGCATTTGCACTCGGCAGGCATCTGTCATCAAACAAATACGACCTTATCCTCAACCTGGGAATCGCCGGTAGCTTTGATCGCGGTATTGCTTTAGGCGATGTTGTCGAAATAACTCAAGATACCTTTGCGGAATTAGGCGCAGAAGACGATACTAATTTCCTGCCGATTGCTGATATGGGCTTTGGCGAAGCAACTTATTATCCGTCAAAAAAACTCGCTGATCTTTACAACCTCTTTAATACTTTCAACCTGACACAGGCAACAGCTATAACTGTAAATACGGTTCATGGTAACGAGGCCTCTATACAAAAAGTGGCCGAACGATTAGGTCCGCAAATAGAAAGCATGGAAGGCGCTGCGGTGTTTTATGCCTGCAAACAATTTGATGTACCTTGTATGCAGATCAGGGCTGTGTCAAATTATGTGGAAAAACGCAATCGCGCCAACTGGAACATAGGGCTCGCCATAAAAAATCTGAATACCTTTGCCATTGAGTTTTTGAAGCTGTACGCGTGATTTATAAAATTGTCATTGCGAGGTACGAAGCAATCGCACGCTATACAGAGCGGTAATACAAAGTTCGCGATTGCTTCGTACCTCGCAATGACATGGCTTATTATTTTTTAGAAAATGAAACTAACCCTCGGCTTTTCGCCCTGCCCTAACGATACCTTTATTTTTGATGCCATGATCCATCATAAAATTGACACCGAAGGCCTCGACTTCGAAGTATTTTATGACGATGTGGAAACCCTTAACCAAAAAGCCATGCGCGGTGAGCTGGACATCACCAAATTAAGTTACCACGCCTTCGCATACGTTGCCGATAAATATGTATTGATGGATGCCGGCAGCGCTTTAGGCTTTGGTGTAGGTCCTTTACTAATTTGCAAAGATGACCCTGAAAAACTAATCTCAGATCTCAAATCTCACGTCTCAAATCTAAAGATCGGGATTCCAGGCAAATACACTACCGCCAACTTTTTATTAGGGACGGCATTCCCGAATGCTACCAACAAAGTTGAATTGGTATTTTCAGATATTGAAGATGCCGTGCTTGATGGTCGCGTCGACGTTGGCCTCATCATCCATGAAAACCGCTTTACCTATCAAAATAAGGGCCTCAAAAAGATCATCGACCTGGGCGATTACTGGGAAAAGGAAACCGGCTGCGCCATCCCGCTTGGCGGCATTGTGGCTAACCGCAATTTATCTTTGGATGTTCAGCATAAAGTAAACCGCGTTATTCGCCGGTCTGTGGAGTTTGCATTTGAAAATCCAAAATCAGGATTGGAATTCATCCGCTCACACGCCCAGGAAATGAGCGAGGAGGTGATGTATAAGCATATTGAGCTGTATGTAAATAAGTATTCCGTAGATTTGGGCGCCGAAGGAAGAAGGGCGATCAGACTGCTGTTCGATAAAGCGCTTGAAAATCATATTATTCCAGAGGTGAAGGAGAGCATATTTCTGAACCGGGATTAATGGATTAAACAGATTTCTTAGATAAAAAAAAAAGAAATAAGCATCGTTTATACATCCCAAAAATCCTTTAATCATGATTCGATAATCGGTGAAATCAAAAAACAATCAGTGAAATCAGTTTTTAAAAATATAGAAGAATTTGCCGAAGGCCAGTTACTATTAGTCAACAAGCCCTATAACTGGACCAGCTTTGATGTAGTGGGCAAGATCCGCAACTCATTTAAACCCTTGAAGCTAAAAGTGGGCCACGCCGGTACGCTCGATCCGCTGGCAACCGGTCTGCTTATTATCTGCACCGGAAAAATGACCAAACAGATCGACACCTTCCAGGCGCAGGAGAAGGAATATACCGGCACCATGATCCTTGGTGAAACCACGCCATCGTACGACATGGAAACTGAAGCCGATCAAAAATTCGATATCAGCCATATCACAGAAGATCAAATAAAAGCAGTTTGTCAGCAATTTATCGGCGAGATCGGCCAGTATCCGCCCGCCCATTCAGCTATAAAAATTGATGGCGAACGCCTTTATGAAAAAGCCCGTCGTGGAGAAGAGGTTGAATTGCGTTTAAGAACAGTTACTATAACTGAATTTGAGATCACCGAAATCACATTACCTGAAGTACACTTCCGGGTAGTTTGCAGCAAGGGCACTTACATTCGGTCGCTCGTAAACGATTTTGGCAAGGCTTTAAATAATGGTGCCTATCTTTCAAAATTAAGGCGCACCCGCAGCGGCGATTATAAGGTTGATGACGCATGGGAGGTGATGGAACTGGTGAATACGATCCGCGATTTAAAATGATTTCACCGATTATAGAATAACGATTTCACCGATTAAAATGACCGAACCAATCAATAAAAATTTTGAACCTGATGAATTAACCAGAAAAATTATCGGGTGTTGTTTTGAAGTTCATCGTTTACTAGGTCCCGGCTTTGTCGAAAAAATTTATGCCAGGGCACTAGAGCATCAATTGAAACTTGAAAACCTAAGCTTTGTTGCTGAAAAGGAATTTAATGTTGTTTTTAAAGATCTATTTGTCGGTAAATTCAGATGCGATATTTTTGTCGAAGGCAAAGTGATAGTTGAACTTAAATCAGTAACAGGGCACATTCCCAATTTATTCCATGGTCAACTGCTTTCATATTTAAAAGCAAGTAATGTAAAAACCGGTTTATTAATAAACTTTGGCAACGCAAGCTGTGAAGTAAAACGTATATCCGTTTAAAAACTATAAGCTCGGAGATATCACGAATCAAAAAATCGGTGAAATCGGCCTTGCAATCAGTGTAATCGCAAATTAATAATGAAAGTTTATCACAGTATCGACGATTTTGTAAGATTAAATAACGCGGTAGTTACCATCGGCACCTTTGATGGTGTCCATACCGGTCACCGTAAAATAATAGCCGACCTTAAAGCGCTTGCTGCCGAAACTGGCGGTGAAACCGTGGTGCTTACTTTTTTCCCGCATCCGCGCATGATCCTGCACCCGGAGGATGAAAGCATCAAGATGATCAACACCATGGACGAAAAGGCCGAAATGCTGGAGGAACTTGGTATCGACCACCTGATCATTACCCCCTTCTCCCGCGATTTCTCTAACCAAACAGCTGAAGAATATATCCGCGATGTGCTGGTGAACAAGATCGGCACAAAAAAGATCGTAATAGGCTATGATCACCGCTTCGGCAAGGACAGGCAGGGCGGACTTGAGGACCTGCAGCGCCTTGGTCCGGTTTACGGTTTTGATGTGGTTGAAATACCGGAACAGGACATTTACGAAGTTGCGATTAGCTCAACCCGCATCAGGGAAGCGCTACTGAATGGCGCAATTGAGCTGGCACACACCTTTTTAAGTTATCCCTTCTTTATCACTGGCAGGGTGGTACGAGGCGACCAAATTGGCCGTACCATAGGCTATCCGACAGCCAATATCGTGATCCATGAGAAGTACAAACTGATTCCCGTGGACGGCATTTTTGCTGTAAAAGTTAAGGTTGATGCCGAAACCTTTTGGGGCATGGCCTACATCGGCACACGCCCAACTATTAATGGTACCAGGCGCAATATCGAAGTCAATATTTTCAATTTCGACAAGGAAATCTACAACCAGCAGATCCGCATGGAGTTCTACAATTTTGTACGCGACGATATGAAATTTGATTCGCTTGATGATTTGAAGGAACAGATCCGCAAGGATAAATTGGATGTGGAAGCGTTGCTGGGGAGTGAATAATTAACTCTTATAAAAATTGTCATTGCGAGCGCAGCGCGGCAACCTCGTAGCTATACAAGGCGAACTTTACAGTGCGGATATGCATAGTTACGAGGTTGCTTCGTCGTTCCTCCTCGCAATGACAAAAGTTTATTACGCTGAGCTTCTCACTAAATACCACATTCATTTTTCACCTCAAAATAACTATCTTGCTTTAACGTTGTTATACAAATAAACCATCACGTCGGATCACTATCCCCATGATCTATGAACCATTAACATAAAACATGGCCAAACTCAACTTAGATAAACAGGAAAGCGAATTTTTAAACAAGGCTATTAAGCATTGGGAGGACGAGCATTTAATAGATGCAGGCCTCGCTGATAACCTGCGTACCTCTTACGAAGTAAAAGGCTTCGACTGGATGCGGCTTGCAAAATATTCCTTCTGGATTGCTTTGGCCTGTGGTTTTATAGCCATTGGCTCGCTGATCATTGACGACAAGGTGATCAACTGGCTCAAAGGGCTTTATTATACCCCCGATATCGCCATCAGTATAATTGCAGGAGCGGCTGCGGTTGTCCTGTTTTATTTTGGCAGGCGCTGGGAATTGAAATACCCGGAAAAGGTGTTCAGCAACGAGGCTATTATTTTTACCGGCATTTTATTTACCGCTTGCTGTATAGCCTACCTGGGCAAGGCTTTGGATAAGGGCTCCGGTCATTATTCACTCTTGTTTTTACTGTCGATTTTTGTTTATGGTGTATTGGCCTATCGCATGGATTCAAGGCTCATTTGGCTGTTTGCGCTGGTATCGCTCGGCAGTTGGTTCGGTACCGAAACCGGCTATCAAACCCACTGGGCCGACTACTTCTTAGGCATGAATTACCCGCTGCGCTTCGTGCTGTTCGGCATGGTGTGTTTAGCGGCCATCTACCTGCTTAAAAACCGAAAATGGTTTGATCGCTTTTGGGAGCTTACCTATGTGGTAGGTTTAACCTACCTGTTTATGTCGCTTTGGCTGCTCAGCATTTTTGGTAACCTGGGCAGCATAGATACCTGGTGGCACATCCGGCAGATCAGCCTGTTTTATTGGGGCATCATCTCTGCTTTGGTTGCAGGAGGATTTCTGCTTTACGGCCTTAAGTCAAAGGATGTTATCGCCCGAGAGTTCGGCATCACCTTTTTGCTCATTT
Organism: Mucilaginibacter phenanthrenivorans; assembly: GCF_024721155.1. Lineage (GTDB taxonomy): Bacteria > Bacteroidota > Bacteroidia > Sphingobacteriales > Sphingobacteriaceae > Mucilaginibacter > Mucilaginibacter phenanthrenivorans. The sequence goes on from NZ_JAHVAP010000006.1 coordinate 456,541, forward strand.
CCATCTACACCAAATACTTCGAATACTTTTGGGATAATACAAACAAGACGTTATTCTTCGCCATTTTAGGGTTATCTTTTTGGTTGATAGGGAGAAGAGCGGAGAAGATTTGGAATTTCAGGAAAGCTCATAGTTGATGGTTCATTGATCATGGCAGCCCCAATTGTTTGATATGAAATGCTTTCCGATATACTTATTTATAGTATGCGTCTTTTTATCTTGCCAAAATAATCCCTCTAAAGAGAATAAGGCTGCCGGATTTCTTTTGGGTGATTGGATGATGTGCAAGCAGGACGAACGTGCCAGTTCAAATAGTTGCCCTACGCTTACGTTTGAAAAAGATGAAAAAGGGTCGATCAGAACCACTGAAGGCGTCGACGTACCTTTTGTATGGGCATTTAAAAATCAACTTCTAATATTGAAGCCCGCCAATAGCGACAGAAGTAAAATCGATATTATAAACAATAGGGTTTACAGCGTTTCTACAGAACTATGCACGGATTGCTGGGGCCCACGACTGACCGATACGATCAATCACACGGAATACTATCTGACGAAATAATTTTGTTTAGATCGGGGCTTAATGCTTGAAAAACACCAAATAACACTGCTTCACAATGTGATACGCCGCAAAGGCGAAAAACAAAACAGCAATGCTTGTATTCACCAGCCGGGTGCTTAGGGCGAATTTACTTTGGATGTATTCGGCAAACTTTGCATACAGGAACAGCGCTAAAAATGCACCTGCGGCGGCACCTACGCTAAATATCACCAGTGCTACCTGCCCGTCAACAATCCATTCATGGGTAATTAAATAGGTTCCGGTTATCATCCAAAACGGGATCTGCATGGGGTTTAAAAACCCAAGCAGGATGCCGTACCTGATGCTTTCCCGGTCGGAGTAGCTGGTTTCGGGTGGTTTGTTGCGGTGGATCCAGGTAACTATGCCCATCACACCAAATAGCACAACCATTACCCAATCGATAATAGTATCCAAATGCACCTCGGCGCTGAGCCACTTATCGGCGTGCATAATAAAGTAGGTGAAAAAGAATTCGACAGACGAGAATGCTATAATAAACATCAGGGCCTGCTTAAGCCCGCGGTTGATGGTGATCTGTACCAGCGTAAGGTTAATATTTCCCGGCGGAACGTAACCGATGAAGTTTGCTATCAGCCCGATAAAAAATGTTAGAAATATCATTTACCTAAAGGTAACATGTTTATGTTAAGAGAAGATTAATAACGCGTGGGATGTCATCCTGAGCTTGTCGAAGGGCGACGTGCGACGAGCCCTCTTCGTATGCTAACCATGGTACGGAGGGCCTTTGCCCACATGGTTCGACTAAGCTCACCATGACATCCCACTTTTGTCATTCTATTTCAGAACAAAGGCCTTTTAACTAATCTCCAGTCTCTAACCTCTGATTAACTAAACTTCCTCCATCTCACTATTCGGGCTGCTTACTTCCGGCACTTCGTGCTTGAAATAACGCTTCTGGAAGATCAGGATAGCGATGACGCCGACAGATATTGATGCATCTGCAAGGTTAAATATCGGTTGAAAGAATTCGAAATATTGGCCATGCCACACCGGAAACCACGACGGATACGTGCCTTTAATTAAAGGAAAATAAAACATATCCACTACCCGGCCTTCAAAAAGATGACCATGCTGGTATAGCAAACCGTAAAATGTTGAGTCGATAATATTACCCAAAGCACCGGCAAATATCAGTGCCACACACATGATCAATCCACGGTGGTATTTATGCTGAATGAGATAAACCAACCCATACCCGATACCGCAAACCGCCAAAATGCGGAACAATGTTAATACCAGTTTTCCAACCTTTCCGCCTAACTCCCAGCCAAAGGCCATGCCGTTGTTTTCGGTATAGCGCAGCATGCCATGGCTGCCCATAAAATGGATTTCAGTATTAAAATCCATATGCGTTCGAACCCAGGTTTTAATAACCTGGTCAATCAACACAATAAAGGCAGCTACTAAAAAAGGTCTTAAATAAACCGCCTTCATTTATTGCTTCAATTTTGCTTCCATACTCAAGGTAGTATGAGGTACTGCACGTAAACGCTCCTTAGGGATCAGTTTACCGGTTTCGCGGCAAATGCCATAAGTTTTGTTCTCGATACGAACCAAAGCTGCTTCCAGCTGCTCGATAAACTTTTTCTGGCGTGCAGCCAGTTGGTTTATTTGTTCCTTCTCCAGCGTAGCCGATCCGTCTTCCAGTGTTTTATAGGTACCGGCAGTATCGTCAGTGCCGTTTGCATTAGGCGAGCTTAGCGAAGTCGCAAGGGCGTTTAATTCTTCCTTTGCACTGCGCAGTTTCTCTAATATAATGCTCTTAAATTCCTGCAGGTCTGATTCAGAGTACCTTGTTTTTTCGTTTTCTTGTTTCATTTATATTTTACTAATAGCAATCAAAATTTCATTTCCATCTATCTCAACCAATTCACCCTCATTAAGCTCATTATCAAGCACAATGCGGTCCGCCAAAATTTCGGCGCAAATATATGATAAATTATTATTTATGGCTTTGTTAATAAAAGGGTGGTTACTGAGCTTCACATTTATCTTATCGGTAACTTCAAATTCATTCCCCTTACGCAGATTCTGGATCCGATTGATAAGCTCACGCGATATACCTTCCTGTTTCAGTTCGTCCGTTATGGTAACATCCAAGGCCACGGTTAGTTTTCCCAAATTTGCAACCTGCCATCCCGGAACATCTTCCGCAATGATCTCTACATCGGTAAGGTTGATCAAATGTTGGGTCGGCAATAGTAAATCGCCGTCATTTTCCAGCTTCGCAATATCATCCTGGCCTAAGTTGCCGATAGCTTCAGCAACAATCTTCATATCCTTACCCACCTTAGCGCCCAGGGCCTTAAAGTTTGGTTTGATCTTCTTTTTGATAAAGCCCGCGGTATCGGTAATGTATTCTATGCCCTTTATGTTGGTTTCAGAAAGGATCAGGTCTTTTACCTGCTCGATCTGTGCTTTAAACTTATTATCCAATATTGGCAATAAGATCTTGCTCAATGGCTGCCTTACGTTAATGCTTACCTTTTTACGAAGCGACAGCACCAGCGAAGAAATATCCTGCGCCATCTGCATCCGCTCTTCCAGAGCTTCATTCACCAAATCAGTATGGTACTCGGGGAAATAAGCCAGGTGAACCGACTCAAATTCCTCTTTTTTGGTGATGCTGTTCAGATCGGTATACAAACGCTCGGCAAAGAAAGGCGCAATTGGCGACATCAGCTTCGCGATGGTAGTTAAACAGGTATACAGCGTTTGGTAAGCCGACAGTTTATCTTCCGAATTATCCGACCTCCAAAAACGGCGGCGACTTAAACGCACGTACCAGTTGCTCAAATGTGCATCCACAAAATCCTGGATGGCGCGGGCGGCCTTGGTAGGCTCAAAATCAGCATAAAAAGCATCAACTTCCTTGCTCAGGGTATTCAGTAAGCTGATGATCCACTGGTCAATTTCCGGGCGGTCTTTTATCGCGATCTCTGCTTCACTGTAAGTAAATTGATCAATGTTGGCATACATCACAAAGAATGTATAGGTATTGTACAGTGTACCGAAGAATTTGCGGCGAACCTCATCGATCCCATCAACATTAAACTTCAGGTTATCCCATGGCGCCGCATTGCTGATCATGTACCAGCGCGGTGCATCGGCCCCAAATTTCTCAATGGTTTCAAACGGATCAACGCCGTTGCCCAAACGCTTCGACATTTTGTTGCCGTTCTTATCCAGCACCAAACCGTTCGAGATCACGTTTTTAAAGGCAACGCCCTTATTGCCGACTTCGGCATTTATCTTTTTAACCTCATCGCTGGTTTCGCTCAGCATTACCGCAATGGCATGCAGGGTAAAGAACCAGCCGCGGGTTTGGTCAACACCTTCGGCAATAAAATCAGCCGGGTAGGCATTTTTAAACGCATCTTTATTTTCAAACGGGAAATGCCATTGTGCGTAAGGCATGGCCCCGCTGTCGAACCAAACGTCAATCAGGTCGGGCTCGCGGAACATTGGTTTGCCGGTTGATGAAGTTAAGATCACATCATCAACATAAGGGCGGTGCAGATCATCAAGTTTAAAGCCCTCCGGCATTAAACCCGCTGCTATCGATTTTTCAATTTCGGCATCCAGATCGGCTATAGAGCCAATACACTTTTCCTCGCCGCCATTTTCCTCGCGCCAGATCGGCAGCGGAGTACCCCAGTAACGGGAGCGGGAAAGGTTCCAATCCACCAAATTTTCCAGCCAGTTACCAAAACGGCCTGTTCCGGTCGATTCCGGTTTCCAGTTGATGGTTTTGTTCAGCTCAACCATTTTATCCTTAACCGCCGTGGTACGGATAAACCAGCTGTCGAGCGGATAGTATAATATCGGCTCATCGCTGCGCCAGGAGTGCGGGTAGCTGTGTTCGTATTTTTTTACGTCGAACGCCTTGTTCTCAGTCTTTAGTTTGATCGAGATCAAAACGTCGGTAGCTTTAAAGCCCGGCGCTTCGCGTTCTTCCTTGGTATAATATTCTTCCTTAACGTAGTAGCCGGCAAAATCAGTAACCTCGTCAACAAATTTGCCCTGCTTGTTTACCAGCGGCACATCCTTGCCAAACTCATCCTTCACCATCACCGATGGTACGTTGTTTTCCTTACAGGCCCGGAAGTCATCCGCACCAAAAACAGATGCCGTGTGCACAATGCCGGTACCATCCTCAGTAGTAACAAAATCAGCAGGAATAACGCGGAAAGCATCCTTTTCCAGCAGTTCGTTGGTTACATAAGGCATCAGCTGCCAGTAGTGCAGGCCAACTAATTGTGACCCTTTATAATTTCCTTTTACTTCCCATGGGATCACCTTATCACCGCCTTTGTAATCGGCAAACGATGCGTTTTCGCCTTCGGCTTTAAAGTGCTTGCCAACTAAATCTTTAGCCAATATCACCGTAACAGGCTCAAAAGTGTAAGGGTTAAAGGTGGCAATCTTTACGTAATCTATCTTTTCCCCAACTGCCAGTGCGCAGTTTGACGGTAAGGTCCATGGGGTAGTTGTCCAGGCTAATATGTACAAGTCCGAATTGATGTTCTCAAACAAAAACTCCGAATCCTGATCTTTTTTCAGCTTAAACTGTGCGGTGATACTGGTGTCCTTCACCATTTTATAAGTACCCGGCTGGTTCAGCTCGTGCGAGCTAAGGCCGGTACCCGATTTTGGCGAATATGGCTGTACGGTATAACCTTTGTATAATAATCCTTTATCGTAAAACTCCTTCAGGATCCACCAAAGCGACTCAATGTATTCGTTTTTGTAGGTGATGTAAGGATTTTCCAAATCAACCCAGTAACCCATTTTTTCAGTAAGGTCGTTCCAGATATCGGTATAGCGCATCACCTCCTTGCGGCAGGCGTCGTTATAATCTTTAACCGAGATCTTTTTGCCGATATCATCCTTGGTAATGCCCAAAGCCTTTTCAACAGCCAGCTCAATAGGCAGGCCGTGGGTATCCCAGCCGCCCTTGCGTTTTACCTGGTACCCTTTAAGGGTTTTGTAGCGGCAAAAAATATCTTTTATGGCGCGCGCCATTACGTGGTGAATCCCGGGCATGCCATTTGCACTCGGCGGCCCTTCGTAAAATGTGTACGGGTTATCTGCCGGGCGACTGCTGATGCTCTTTTCAAAAATGCTGTTCTGTTTCCAGAAATCAAGTACATCCTTGCCTGTCTGCGATAAGTTTAACTGCTTATATTCCTTGTACATCCACCTCAAATTTTAGAGGTTGCAAAAATACGGATTTTTATATTAAATACTAAGGTTATACGCGTTAATATGCAGCTTTTTAAAGCATAGTGGGTGCTTTTTTACTTAATTTCTAGAGACTTACGAAGTTTGCGAAACTTCGTAAGTCTTATAACTCCGGCCGAAAGCATTTTATGAGCTATCAACCCTGTTAAAATCGCCTGGTGCATTAATAAAACACACCCAAGCGCCTAATAAATGCGCCTTTATCAGGGGTAAAACCTGATTTTAACCCTGATAAAAATTTAAATTACGATGGAGCAGGAGGTTTTGCCCCTGATAAAAAAATCAATTACCAGGGCGAAACTGTTTTTACCCCTGATAAAATTTTTGATTACGATGGTAAACCCTGCTTTTGCCCCTGATAAAAATTTCAATTACGATGGAAGAACGCGTTTTACCCCTGAGAAGAATATTTATTAACTAATTGAAATTCAATAAAATATACAGAAAATAAGTAAAAGAACGGTTAAAAAAGTGAAAAATATTGAATGAACCTGTAGGGAGGTAGGAGAGGATTTAGCTCTTCGGTTGCGGCTGATACAAAGATACGAAATTGGGGGCGGATTTGGAAGCCCAATGCTATTTGACAATTTTTTTGTTGTTAAATATTTTGACAATAAAAAAATTGTTATTTCTCCTGTCTTCGCAGGTTCTCCTGAAAGGGAACCTGCGCCGCTTACCAAGTATTTAAACGGCATAATCATTATCATAATTCTGCTAACCAAATGATGGTGGAAATTTGTCTGAACTTTGATTTAGGGGATTTAGGGATTAGCTTGATGAGGGAGGATTGGTGTTGCCGAAGTAACATTTTATAATACAAATTGTAGTTTTATGCTATTTGTGATTGGGTTGTTGGCTACCATCCTCTTTATTACCTAAACGTGGTGTCACAAGAACTCCACCTCTTTGGGTTTTTGCGCTACATTAGCGCCAAAATGGGACATACTTCTGAGAAAGACGGAGGCATTTAAGCCAAAACTATAATGCCATCGAATTCTGCATTTATTTATCTTTTGCTTTTTATTATTATATTTAAAAACTTAACCTGAATTCACGTTTCTTAACATAAATTTAATTATTAAAACTTCCTGCACTAACCTCGACTATAAACCATGGAATTGTTTAAAGACTTAATAGAAAGAGCATTAGGAAAGCTAAAGCTTAGTCCAGACGTATATGCGTTACTATACAATAGAATAAAAGATTTCGAAACAGAGGAATATAATAGATGTTATTATTCTAAGACTATTTTACACAGAACAGAGCCAGTAAAGCTGAATGAGTTTTATCAACCCTTGTTTATTCGAAAATATGGTAAAAATCACCGAGATGAAAGAATCGAAACTCATTCGTCCAGTAATTTGTTTGGCAGTAATAGATTTATAACTTTACTAGGTACCGCAGGAAGCGGAAAAAGCACCATTGTGAAATATCTTTCTGTCAATTGTGCTGATATAAATTTCAAAATTCCTGTTAAGATTGAGTTGAGATATCTAAATAAATACAATGGCACGTTGTTAAAATTTATTGAAGAAGAAATATTCAAGTGCGAAACTCTAAATATTGACAAAAGGACGATAGCCAAGGTTTTAAATTCCGGCGAGTTTGTTTTTTTCTTCGATGGGTACGATGAGTTAAGTTCAACGATAAAAGAAAGGACGACAAAGGAAATTAATGACTTTACAACCTCGTATTCAAACAACTATTATCTACTGACATCGCGGCCTTATACCAATATTGAACTACTTTCTGGATTTTCAAATTTTGAAGTTTGCGAGCTTAACAACGATGAAATCGAGCAATTCGTTAGAAAGCAAATACCTACAACTGAGCATGAGATATCCTCAAAAATATTGGAAGCTATAAATGAAGATAGCAACCAATCCTATATGACTTTTTTGAGTAATCCGTTATTATTATCAATGTTTATCTTAACATTTCAGACCTATTCGAATATTCCTCCTAAAAAAAGTGCCTTTTATCACCAAGTTTTCGACTCGTTATACTATCTGCATGATAGTATGTCAAAACTCGCGTATGACAGAGAAAAAAAGTCAGGGCTTAGTAAAGAACAGTTTGAGCAGGTCTTAAAGATGTTTTCTTATATTTCATTCTTTAAGCAGATTTTTGTTTTTGATGAAGCATTTATAAATAGCATTTTAGATAAAATAAAAGAAAATAAGAAGAATTTGACATTTAGTAATGAGCATTTATTAGATGATTTACAAGTGGCAATATGCATTTTGCAAAAAGAGGGTCTTGATTATGTGTTTCCTCATAGGTCTCTGCAAGAATATTTTTCCAGTTTGTATATTGTTGGGTTAGAAGGCAAACCTAAACAAGAAGCTTATTTGAAAATTTATAATTCTTTGAAAAACTATGATATTATCGAACTCATAACTAAGGATAATTTTTTTAGTCTACTAGTGGAACAAGATGAACAAGGCGTAATTAAACATTTGACAATTCCATTTTTAGAACAAATTACAAATGATTTAAAATCATCCATAACTTCCACGAAGGGTGAAAATATTTCGATGTCGATGCTTTTCTATTTATCAATGACACACAGCAAATTAGATATCTTATCCGGCCTTTTAGCAATTGTTTCAGATTTTTCAATCGCCAGGATGGGCATTATGCGAGACAATTTAAACCCGCAATCAAAAAGAACATTAACTTTAACAGTTTCAAAAAATGCAAATGCTAAGATTAAAGAAATATTAGAGCCTCATATAAAATCGTTAAAACTGAACGTTCCCAAGTTTACGAAATCGTTAAAGCTTTATCTAAATGAAGAAATTGAAAGTGATAGTTCGATTATAGACCTTATCTGATATGGAAAAAGCAGAAATGTACACATGCAATAGTCATGAAATAATTTTAGTCGTATTGTTGATATTCGTTGGAGGTTTTGCGGGATTTATAAATTCGTTTAGAAACATTGTACCTCATAAAAAATTGTATCAATATGTTTTTTCTGGCATCGGAGCGGCGACTTTAGTCCCTTTATTTCTAAATATGCTTTCTAGCAATCTTATAAAATATCAATCAAACTATGATAGTATCAACTATTTTGTTTTCGCGGGGTTCTGCTTTATTGCAGGTTATTTTTCCGATAGGTTTATAGATTCTATAGGCGAAAAGATTTTGAAGGAAATTCAACAAACTAAGAATGATGTAGAAAAAGCGAACAATAATATTGATGAAAATGCAAATCTATTAAAAGAAACCTCTCAGATAATCGAAACGTTAATCGAAAATGATTTGGACGAGGATGATAGTGACGCTGAATCACGAGCTATTATTTATGACACAGAAGTGTCATCTAACTTGGATAATGATTTAACAATAAAAAGGCAGCATATATTAAATTCTTTTAAAGATACTTACAAATTTAGAAGTGTAAACGGGATTGCCAAAGAGTTACTTTATACCCCCGATATAGTCGAGCTTCTTTTAAATGATTTGGAGCAACAAAGGTTAGTTAAGAAGATTAATTCTCCAAGCGGCAAAATATTTTGGACTTTGACACGTGTAGGGCACTTGATGATTGATAAGAGCTAAGTTAAAACAACAATGGATATTTAAACTTAAGCATAAGCAACTTCTGCGGCAAGTAATTCCTAGCAGCCTGATGTCTGTCTCCGTAGGTTCTCCCGAAAGGTAACCTGTGCCATGTACTAGGTATGTAGGCGGTGTAATTATGTCCAACCGTTTTCTGCAAACCATCTCAGGTAGGCCCTACGGAGACAGAATCAGAATCACTGCACCTATCTCACCCCAATATCTCCCTCACCGCCCCCCCCAATCTCCCCATACTCAAATACAAACCCGCTCTCCAATAACCGCTTTGGCAATACCCACCTGCTTTTAAAGATCAATTATGTCTTCGCAGGTTCTCCTGAAAGGGAACCTGCGCCGCCTGCCAGGTATATAAGCGGCATCACCTCATGATCATAACATTCTACAAACCATCGCAGGATCCTCTGCGAGAGATCCTGCGGGAACGTGAATCACTTCCCCAATATCTCCCTCACCGCCCCTCCAATCTCCCCATACTCAAATACAAACCCGCTCTCCAATAACCGCTTTGGCAATACCCACCGGCTTTTAAAGATCAATTCCGTTTCGGTGCGAATCACTACTGCACCCATTTCCAGCAGCCAGGCAGGTGCAGGCAAACCAAATGGCATTCCATAAATTTTGCGGATGGTGCGCATCAACACGGAATTTTTTACAGGCACTGGCGCGGTGCAATTAAACACGCCCTTCAATTCCTGGTGATCGATCAGCCATTCTGTTGTGCGGGCAACATCGTGCTCATGTACCCATGAAACATATTGTTCGCCATCGCCCTGCATGCCGCCCATGCCCAGCTTTACCAGGTTCAGCAAGCGCGGAAAAACGCTGTCGCTGCGGCCGAGCACAATGCCCATTCTTAATGCCACCTTCCGGGTTTTTGGTGTTTCAAATTTGTTAAAGGCGGCCTCCCAGCGTCGGCATACATCAACAGAAAAGCCGGTACCGATCTCACCGGTTTCCTCATCCTGCGGACGGTCCTCCGCATGTCGGTAAATGGTTGCTGAGGTAATATTGATCCAAAGCTTTGGCGGCTCAAAAAGATCATGGATCACTTCGCCCAATAATTCTGTTGGCTGTAATCTTGAGGCATAGATCTCTGCCTTGTTTTTTTCGGTATAGCGGCAATTCACATTTTTGCCGCACAGGTTTACCAGCATGTCGGCGTTTACCAGCTCGGCGGTCCATTTGCCGCGGGTTTTGCCGTCCCATGTTACGGTGCGAATGTTATGCTCCGTTTCTTGTTCACGCCGACTGATGATCACCACCTCTTCGGCTTTATCCTTATAATAATCAGCCAGCACCTTGCCCAGGTAACCATTACCTCCGGCGAGGACTATCTTTTTGTATTTCATTGTTTGGTTGATTGAGTTGATTAGGTTGGATTGGGTTGATTAAGTTAAGAATATTACTGCCAACAATGCCACCCTGTAAAACGCCCAGCTAATGGTCATCGTCCAGCCCAGTTGCATTAGTTTCGTTCTGCGGATGTGTTCTAAAAACATCAAACCGGCGGTCGCCATAAAATACACAATAAAAAACAATGGCGGGATCTGAACCAGGTGACTAAATATCAGCATAACCAAAAGCAGCAAGCTGCCGGCAAAGGAAATGGTCATCATATTGCCAAGGTAATCCCAAAGCTTGTCTTTTGCGAAAGTGCTGATGATGATGCCCTGGAAAATAATCTGTCCGCCGCAAATCATGTATTCGCGGTAAGCATTTCCCAGCGGCACAGCCGGGCTCAATAAATGTGCATACGCCGTTAAAATATAACCGGTACAAAACCAGGTGAACAGCAAATAAGCCACGCGGTAATGTTTTTTAAATGTGGGCTGGTAAGCAAAACTGTTACCGGCTTCGTCAGCCGGGATGATCACCCTCCTGTTGTATGAGATAAAAGCGTAAACTTTGCTCATCAGCCAGGTAAACGGCTTAAAGGCAAACAGCGGCTTAAATACCGGGCAGGCATTACCCAGGATTTTAAAGATACTGGCTATTCCATAGGTTACCTCTCCCGTTTCCTGGTTAACCAGGGCTATTTCATTCACCGCGCGCTGCCTGTCAATCAGCGGACAAGTACCCATCTCTTCCTGGTAGGGAGCCCTGCCTTCTTTATCCAGCATCCCGGTATCTACAAATGCTTTGGTATACATTTTACACATGGGGCATTCACCATCAAACAGGATCGTGTGGTTTTCTAATGTTTTCATATCTTTCAATAATTAATGAAATATATCGATAAAAAATATATCAGCGTTTTTGTGGCTGATCTGGCTTCTTCCAGAGACGCAAAGTATTGCGTCTCTACAATAACAGAACAAATATAAACAATATTTTAAACTTTCAGTAATTATTGAAAATAAACTAAGATTTATAGGATAAAAAGATTTTAAGATAACGCGGGAGATATTTGCTGCTATTTTTAAAGATTGCAAGGCTCCTAAAATCCTTACCTTAATGAACTATGATTTACAGGAGAGAAAGATTTTAAGATAACGCGAGGTACTTTGCAAGGCTCCTAAAATCCTTCTCTCCTATAAATCTTAGTCAAAAAAGGCCCCGCAGCAAAACTGCTGCAGGGCCCGGTCAGTTAACAGTTAATTATTTTTATGCTGATATATACAGCGTTTTTATAAATCCTTTACACACCTGAAACCCAGGTGCTCCATCCCACTGTCTTCCGTGCTTTTCATCCGTCGCGATACCCTGTAACCTGTACAGTAACTCTCATTACACAAAAAAGAACCTCCTCTTATCACGCGTTTTTTTGCATAAGGTTCGTCAGGATCAAAACTATTCGCTGGCCCCTTAGGATTAACCGCGCCCTTAGTGAGGGTACTGTAATATTTATTGTTGTAGTAATCAGCGCACCACTCCCATACATTTCCCGCCATGTCATATAGTCCATACCCATTTGCTGCAAATGAGGCAACCGGGGCAAGTCCGTAAAATTTATCCTTTAAGGTATTATTGTCGGGAAAACGCCCCTGCCAGGTATTTGCCTTAACCTTACCCTCGTCGACGGGTTCATTACCCCAGGGATAAACTTTATCCTGTAAGCCTCCGCGGGCTGCCCACTCCCACTCTGCCTCTGTAGGCAGGCGCTTACCCGCCCATTTGCTGTACGCAGCGGCATCATCCCATGAAACGTGTACGACCGGGTAATTTCCCTTCCCTTTAATACTGCTGCCGGGGCCATGCGGATGTTTCCAGTCGGCCCCTTTTTTCCACGACCACCACTGGCTGTAATCATTTAGCGCCACCGCATGGTTCGGGGGTGTAAACACCAGCGAGGCGGCTACCAGCACACTGTCATCGGGTTTGGGCGTTCCCGGCGGCAGTTGCTTTTTCATCTCGTTCCAGTCGGGTTTCCGTTCTGCCGTTGTAACGTACCCGGTAGCTTTTACAAAGCTGCTGAATTGCGCATTTGTCACCTCTGTTGCGTCCATCCAAAAGGCCTTTACTGTTACCTTATGCCGGGGATATTCATCTTCTTCGGCCTGGCTGTTATTACCGCCCATTACAAATGCACCGGGTTTTATTAAAACCATACCCGGATGCAATTTATCAATACCACTTGCTGCTATAGTTGGCTGCACATTGGCCTTAACAAAGGCAAAGCGGGCCGGGATATTTGATTCACAGCAAATTCTTCTTTTACTGCCAATAGCATTTGGCTGTTTAGGATAAGTCGTGGTAACAGGAACCGGTTTTTGCTTACACGCAAAGCAAAAACCGGTTAATAAAACTATTAGTTTCAATGGTCGCATCCTGATCAACAATTAATTGCCATTATTTACTGGGATCAACCGGCGGCTTATCCGTTTTATGGATTCGCCCTTTAATTACATCCTCCCAATCAATAAACGGATAAATGTTATTCTTTTTGGCCTGGTCGTCATACAGCGCCACTAACTCCTTCAATTTATCCGGGTATTTTGCAGCGAGGTTGATCCGCTCGTTAAAGTCGGTTTTAAGGTCGTACAACTCCCATACATCCGAGTCAAAGTTTGTTGCTCCGGGTGCTTTGTCCAGATGTGGTTTGGTAAGATCAGTAAAATCAGGGTGATGATAAACTTCCGCCTTCCAGCCATCCTTATAAATTGAGCGGGAACCAAAAATATAATAGTACTGCAACAGGTGCTTTGATGGAGCCGACGCGTTTTCAAACGAATAAACCAGCGAAGTTCCCTGCAATGTATCCTGTTTAATGCCCCTGATATACTCCGGCGCCTTTATGCCCAGGTACTCCAGTGTGGTGGGCAAAATGTCATTTACATGCCCATACTGCGTACGGATGCTGCCTCCGTCCTTTATCCCTTTCGGATAATAAACAATAAGCGGGTTACGGGTACCACCCTCGGCATTGGCGTCCTGCTTCCAGTATTTAAACGGTGTATTTGCAGCCTGTGCCCATCCCAACGGATAATTGGTTTGCGTACCTTCAGGGGTTCCTATTTCACCTATTTTATCCAGGTTGTGTTGTATATTTTCCTGTTCGTTTACCTGTAATCGCGAAGCACGGTCAATATCGCCATTTAACGTACCTTCTTTACTTGCGCCATTATCGCCTATGATTACAAATATTAAGGTATTGTCAAGCTGCTTGCTGGTTTTCAGATAGGTAATCAGCTTGCCTACTTCGTTATCCGCATAGGTTAAATAGCCGGCATACACCTCCATAAAACGCGCATACAACTTTTTCTCATCAGCCGAAAGCGATTTCCAGGCTTTAATGTTTGGGTTACGCTCCGGCAATACCGCATTTGCAGGTATTATTCCCAGCTTTTTCTGCCTGGCAAAAACTGTTTCCCTGAACACATCCCATCCCTCGTCAAACTTTCCTTTATAAAGGTCGCTCCACTCCTTTGCTACCTGGTGCGGGGCGTGTGTTGCGCCCGGCGCATAATAAAGAAAGAACGGTTTATCGGGCGCTACTTTTTGCTGCCTGCTAAGGTAACTGATCGCCTTGTCAGTGATCTGCTCATTCAGGTTCCTGCCATCTGTTGGTACATGTGCATTATCCTCAACCAGGTCTGGTTTGTACTGGTCAGTTTGTGAGCCTAAAAATCCAAAAAAGTGATCAAAGCCCTTACCGGATGGCCAGCGGTCAAACGGACCGGCGTCTGTAGCATCCTCATCAGGCGTTAAGCCATACTTACCCACAGCAAAGGTATTGTACCCGTTCTCGCGCAGGATCTCGGCAATGGTGCCTTTGTCCGACGGGATACGACCATCGTAACCCGGAAAGCCTGCCGACAATGCAGTGTGCGCAAATCCGCCCATATGCACGTAATGATGGTTACGCCCGGTTAACAGCGCCGACCGGGTTGGCGCACAGATCCCCGCCGTGTGAAAGTTGGTATACCTGAGCCCCTTGCCGGCCAGCGAGTCAAAATTGGGCGTGCTGATAACGCCACCAAAAGTTGAGCTTGCGCCGTAGCCCACATCGTCCAGCAAGATCCACACCACATTCGGCGCACCTTTGGGCGCCTTAATGTTAGTGTTCCATGATTCCTTTGAATCTGCAAGGGTTTTACCAACTGTACCCTTAAATGGCTGTTGCTGCTGGGTAAAGTTTTGTGCCGATGCATAATCAACCATCAATAAGCCAGCTAATAAATAGCTGAGCTTACTGATGGTTTTTACTGATATTTTCATTTTTTTATGGTTGATAGAGGTTTAATTTTGATAAACAGCCGCCAGTTCGTTTGTTAAACCGGGCTGCACTATCCTTTTATTGTTTTCGTTCGGCTCCGCTGCCGATTTATTAAAATCGTCTAAACGCACCACCGGCCCATTGGCTGCCAGCTCACTGCCCTCCACCTTCGATTTAAATATCGGCCACAATAATTGCGCATACCATTGGTCGCCTTCGTAATGCGAGATCCCGTATGCTTTAGGGTATTGACGGGAGATCAAAGCCGTACCGAAAATAATATCCCACAAAAAGAACATATTGCCAAAGTTGCCTTTGTAATGCCCAACGCCATCATCAGTAGTAGCGGCGTGGTGCGCATGGTGTGTTGCCGGGGTTGATATGGTACGTTCCAGCACCCAGGCTAAGGGATGAAGCACTTTATATTTATAAAAAGGCTTATCCCACGGGATGCTTGAATGCGCAAGCGTAGTAATGGTTCCTTTTATGCCGCGCACAATAATGGCCGGGATACCTAAGCCCATGTAAACCAGGGCTGCGGTCAAATAGGTCTGTGAAAAGAAAAGCGTGTAGATAGCATTTTGCCTGCTCGCCATTGCCATCCCCATGTACGAGGCCGAATGGTGTGTACGGTGAAAGCGCCATAGCCACGGAATTTCATGGTGTAGCCTGTGGTACCAGTATTGTGTAAGGTCATCTGCTACAGCAATAATTATCAGGCCCCAAAAGAGCGGAACCCAGCCAAATTCATTTTTAAATGCCGGAAGCGCCAATGGCAAAAGCTTAAGTGAATAGTATGCTACTGCAGGCCTTATAATCAACCGCGGAAGCGTAAAGCAGGCGATATCAACAAACTTTTCATTTTTAGGCCATTTCCTTTTATACAGCCCGAATGAAAATTCGAGTACGCCGATAAAAAATACTAAAAATGGGAAACCGTAGCTGTCCAGGTTTGCCACTATCTTTTTTACAAATTCAATCGCTGTTTCCATTGTTGCTTGAGTTTTTAGAGTTTACTGATTTAGTTGCTTCGTTTTTATGCTGTTTTTTATTCCATGGCCTTTGTCCGGTTATGGAAAAGGTGATGAACATAAGTGCTATAGGCAGCACGTAAATGAATAAGCTCAGGAACGCGTTCCTGACTATTCGTTGTTTGGTGGCTTCTTCTATCTTCATAGTTTATTGGTTTTAATTTGTTTAGCAATGGGTTGTTTAGCTGTTTCATTGTCGGATAATAGTTTTCTTGTGAGCCATAATCCGCCGAAAATGATGATGAAGGGTACCAGTGTGACGATAATGCCAACCAGTATTTTCTTCCCTAAAATTGTTACATCTGATACTGTCATACGCTTTGGTTTTTTATTGATGATTAATTGATTTAGTTATAGCCTGGATTCTGTTTCAACGCCGGGTTTAGCTGGATCTCGACCTGCGGGATCGGGAATAGATTATTTTTGTCGCCCGCGGCAGATTTTGCCGGAATTTTATGCAGCGCATCAACCAGCGCGGTGCCGCCCTGCCTCACAAGATCGAACCAACGGTGTCCCTCCTGTATAAATTCTTTGCGGCGCTCCAGAAAAACAGAATCCCTGAAAGCTGTTTGCCCCAGCCCCGCGGTAAGGTTGGCTACATTGGCGCGGTTCCTCACCTGGTTTATAGCATTGTAGGCATCGCCGTCAGGTGCGCCGTTTATTTCATTAAGCACTTCGGCATAAAGCAGCAGCACATCCGCATAGCGGATAACCGGGTAGTTAACCGCGCTTTGTGATTGAATAGACAACGGCGACAAACTGTAATCAACAAACTTGTTGAAGTAAGGCGTATAGGCATTTTTAAAAACCACGTACTTGCCTGTTGCTGCATTATAAACCGAGTCATAAAAGGTTACGGCACGCCGCGTATCGGTTTTGCTGAACAATTTAGACACGCCGCTATCCGCCGGGATATCTATCGGGAACGTCCCGGTGTTAAACGAGGTAAAGCTTTGGCTTAAATTCTGCACACTGTTTGCCTCTCCTAAATTGGTTTCATACTGCACCGAGAAAATATGTTCGACCCCGTTTTTGGTAGCTTTTTGAAATGCATCCCGGTAATTTTGGAAAAGCGCATAGCCGTAGCCGCCGTTTATTACCGTTTTTAATTCGGTTAGGGCGCTGCTCCAGTTTTTACGGGTAACATACACCTTGGCCAGCAGGGCATGTGCTGCGCCGCCTGTTGCACGGCCCAGATCGGTGCCTGAAAATGATTTTGGCAGGTTGGTTGCATCCTGCAAATCGCTTATTATCTGTGTGTATACATCAGTCGTGGCAGCTCTGGATACAAACAGTTTATCTAAATCAATACTGTTTGGGTTATGCAATACCAGGGGCACATCACCATATAAGCGCACCAGGTCGAAATATAAAAGCGCCCGGATAAATTTAGCCTCCCTTACCAGCCTCGACCGCAAAACAGTATCTATCTGGATGCCGGGAATATTATCAATGGCAATATTCGCGCGGTTAATTCCATAATAAAGCTGCTGCCAAACTTTCTGAACACGACTGTTTGACGGGATATAGGTTGCCGTTCCCAGAGCCCTTACGTCAGGATTGGTATTGCTGGGGCTGTAAACCTGGTTATCGCTTCCGTTCTCAACCAGCAGGTTAAGCTGGCGGCCGTATAGGGGGAAATCGCCCGCAGGATCACTGTTCAAAGTGCCATAAACCGCGTTCACCGCCGCAACCGCGTCTGACTGTGTTTTGAAGAATTGTGAGCTAACTATCACCGAGCTCGGGTTCTCATTCAGCTTATTGCAGGATGATAGCGCCGCAACAGATAGCAGTAATGAACTAATTATATAAGTGTGTAACTTTTTCATATTCGAAGTTTTAGAAGGTAATACTTAGGCCCGCCAGGAATGTGCGCACCGATGGATAGGTGCCATAATCAATGCCCTGCTTGGTGTTGTCGTTATCGTAAAAGCTTACTTCCGGATCAAGCCCGGTGTATTTGGTTATGGTGAAAAGGTTTTGTGCCGATACATAAACCCTTAGCTGTTTGGCATGGATCTTTGAAAGCAACTCATTAGAGAATGTATAGCCAAACGAAGCATTCTTCAGCTTCAGGTACGATCCGTTTTCGATATACCTGTCCGTTACCTGCGGAACCGGTGAGTTTGTAGCACGCGCAACCGTTCCGTTAGGATTAGATGGGCTCCACCTGTTCAGCAAAGTTGCAGATGCGTTTAACGTAAGCGTTGGCCGCTCTAAACTCTGCTGCAGCAGGTTAAAGATCTTGTTACCGTATGATCCTGCAAAAAACACCGACAGATCAAAATGGCCGTAGGTAAAAGTATTGGTAATGCTCCCTGTAAATTTGGGTTGGGCGCTGCCAAGGTTATGTTTGTCGGCAGTGGTGATTTTTCCGTCACCGGTCTCATCTACGTATTTGGTATCGCCAACTTTCTGCGGCACCCCGGCTAAAAGCGGCACACCTGCGGCAATATCAGCAGCGGTTAACAGGCCATGAGTCGAGTATCCCCAGAAGGTACCAACCGGCAATCCAACTTGTACTATTACCGGCGAAACCTGCCCGGTAGGCGCTAGTGGATAAAAGCTGGTTATTCCCTGGCCCAGGTTCAAAATTTTGTTCCTGTTTACGGCAAATACAATATTGGTACTCCATTTAAAGGCATCGCTTTTGATATTATCTGTATTTAATGATAGCTCAAGACCCCGGTTTGACACACTGCCCACGTTCTCAAGCGCACTTGCGTACCCTGTGTAAAGTGGTAGCGGAACATTCAGCAGCAGATCGGTGGTTTTCTTGTAATAAGCATCAAAGGTTAAGTTAATGCGACTGTCAAATAAGCCGATGTCAACCCCGGCGTCATACTGCGTGGTTGTTTCCCATTTCAGATTGGGATTGGCCAATTGCACCGGCGCTATGCCTGTTACCAGCTTGCTGCCGAAATAATAATTTGTTGGCGCGAGTGCTGCAAGTGAACTGTACGGCGGCACTTCTGAGTTACCGGTCTGCCCGGCGCTTAAGCGCAGTTTCAGGTTGTTGACGGTTTCAGCAAGCGGCTTAAAGAAATCTTCCCGGCCCGCATTCCATGAAAATCCAGCCGATGGAAAATAGCCCCACTTATTGTTGGCGCCAAGTTTCGACGAGCCATCCGCACGTTCAGACAAGGTAATGTTGTATTTATGCTGGAAAGAATAATTCACCCGCGCCAGGTATGAATTCATGGTTGAGTTATGTGCCGATGAAAGCGGCAGGTTCGCAATTCCCGCGTACGACAGGTTGTTATACGTAGTTAAATCATTGGGGAATTTTTGTGCAGAGGCTACCGATGATTCATCGTGCTGGTATTGCGTGGTATAACCAACAAGCACATTTAAAAAGTGGGTACGGTTAAACGCATGATCATATGTCAGGGTATTTTCATTCAACCAGCTCAGTGAATTAGCTGCACCAACCGATGCATAGCCGCTGGCCGAATAGCCGTTTGAACCACCTGCTGGTGAACCTGTATTTGAGGGTGCATAATAGTCCTGCCCGGCATTAAGAATATCAACCCCGGCGGTTACCTTCAGGGTAAGATCGGTGTTAAATTTATACTCACCGGCAACATTACCCAGCACACGTGTTAGCGTTGTTGTGTTGGTTGTATTGGTGATGTCCTGCAGCGGATTAGTGGGTGTCGCATTGAACGGATTAGTGATATTGAAGCTACCGTCTGCATTTCTTATTTGGGCCACCGGCGAGGTTAGTATTAAATTTGAAAACGCGTTGCTAAAGTTGATGCTGTTATAAGGGCTGCCGTAAAGTTTGTTTTCGATAGACCGGCTGCCGAATAAGTTAGTGGAAACTTTGAATTTGTCGGAGATCTCCTTTTCGTAATTTACCCTTGCCGAGTAGCGTTTAAAGCCGGTATGCAAAATGGTTCCTTCCTGGTCGAAGTAATTACCGGCAATCAGGTATCTCGATTTTTCATCCCCGCCGGATATGGTCAGCTCATTATTTGATGTAGGCGCACTTTTTAAAGCTGCCGCCTGCCAGTTTGAACCTGTGCCCAAAGCTGCAATCTGCGCATCGGTATAAGTTTTGGCAACACCGTCGCTCACGTTCACATCGTTAACTAACCCCGCCCATTGTGAAGCGTTCAGCAGGTTGAGTGTTTTGGCAACCCGTTGCGTGCCGAAATAGCTGCTGAAGTTTACATTATTGGTGCCCTTTTTGCCTCGTTTTGTCGTGATAATAACCACCCCATTCGCCCCGTGCGATCCATAAATCGCGGTAGCCGAAGCATCCTTCAAAACCTCGACGGATTCAATATCATTTGGGTTGATGGTTGATAGCGCGTTTACGCTGGTGCCGTTTGCGCCCACGTTGGCGTTGTCGTTATTATTATAAATAATAAACCCGTCTATCACATACAGTGGCGCGTTGCCGAACGATATGGAGTTACCACCCCGCACTCTTATAGTTGCGGTACTGCCGGGCTGACCGGAGTTTTGCGTTACCGCAACCCCAGAAACGGCGCCTTGCAGCAGGTTATCAAATGAGGCGGCGGGCTGATTAAGGATATTTTTTGATACGGAACCGATCGACCCGGTTACGTCGCTTTTTTTCTGGGTGCCGTAGCCTACCACTACCACATCGTTAAGCAGGCTTACGTTTTCGGCAAGTACTATGGATATGGGGCTGCCATCGGCGATAACTTCCTTTGTTCTATAACCCACAAAAGTGATGATCAGCGTGTAAGGAAATTTCTGACCGGTTACAAAGGAAAAGCTGCCATCGGCAGCTACTGCAACAGCATGTGTAGTTCCTTTAATGTGAACCACTGCGCCTACTACGGGCTGTTTGGTTAATGAATCTTTAACGGTACCTAGCAGCCTTGAATTGATGAGCGGTACGGTTTCGGTTTGTGCAAATGCAACCGTGGAAAGCAGAACTAAAAGAAATGTGTATAAAAACCGGGGACGTATTCGTTTTGCATGGATATATAATTCCATATATTTAGCTGTTTTATGTTAATGAGTAATTGTTAGTAAAACTATTTATGAGGATCGGTTAGTGATTGGCGTTACGGGCCGGTCTCTCGTTGAAATAACCGGCAAGGCTTCCTTGCCGGTTTGCTTTTTTTACAGGGGTCTAAAGTTTCATTATTGTATTTTAAAGGGTCACACGAATACTGACATAAACAGCGATAAAACCGTTATTAATTAAATTGATCAGTAGGATCTAATAGGAGAATGTTACCGGAATCAGCAACAACAACAGGTACAACACATCCGCATGTAGCAGCGCTGCAAGCAGGATTTGAATTCAGTATGAGGATGTAAAATTGTCTTCATTACTATTGTTTAACGCCGCAAATATATAAATTTATTTTAATTACTACTAAAACTATAGAAATTATAGAATAATTAATGTTTTTTGTGATATTTAATGGAGAAAAGACGCAAAGTATCGCGTCTCTACATTCTTATTCCCGAATAAAATCAGCGAAATCCTTAAATCATCTTAAAATCAGCGGTCGAAATCTACGCCAAAAAAAAGCCCTGCAACATTAATGCTGCAGGGCCGGGTCAATTATAGTTTGTTACGCTTTTATTTCTTGTGCCATTCATTAATGGCTTTTATGGGTTTAAGCGCCGGGATGGTTTTTTCCGTAACTATTTCCTTAGCTAGTTTGAATGAAACTGTTTTTTCAATGTTTCTTGATGAAGTACCTATCTTAACTTTGTACTCCCCTGCATCAGCTACCCATGCCGATCTGCTGGTGTAAAATGATGCCAGGTCGCCTGCATGTAAGGTAAACACCAGGAATTGCTGTTGCCCCGGCGCCAGCAGGTTTGTTTTGGCAAATGCCTTTAGTTCCTGCTCCGGCTTATCTATATTTTTGTGGGGAGCGCTTACATATAGCTGCACCACTTCCTTGCCCGCAACATCACCGGTATTTTTAACAGTCACCTTTATCGATACGCTACCCTTAGCATCCGGTGCGCTCACGTCCATATCGCTGAACTTAAATTTGGTGTACGACAGACCGTAACCAAACTCGTAGGCGGGATTAATTTTATACGAGTCGAAATAACGGTAACCCACATAAATACCTTCCTCGTAATTAACCTGCGCCGGCTTTTCCGCCGGTGTTCCGGGGAAGTTTTTGGCTGTCGGCTCGTCCTTGTAATCCATTGCAAAGGTAGTTGCAAGTCTTCCGGATGGGTTTACTTTTCCGCTTAATACATCAGCAACCGCATTTCCGCCTTCCAGGCCGGGCTGCCAGGCTAACAAAATTGCGTCCACCTTATCGCGCCAGCTGGCAACTTCAATAACGCCGCCTATGTTTAATACCACAACTACCTTTTTGCCCTTATCATGAAACGCCTTGCTTACATTCTCAATCAACGTTTTTTCGCCAGGGGTCAAGTAATAATCATCGGTAAGCTTTCGGTCTGAGCCCTCACCAGCGTTTCTGCCGATGGTTATTACCGCTTCATCAGCCCCTTCAGCTTCCTTCAATATCAGCCCATTGGCATCCATTTCCGGAATTGGCGGCGGCAGCATAAAGAAATTTTTGGGCTTCGGTTGTTTTATTTTACCATCTGCCACGTAATCCTTATAGGTTTTAGCCAAAGTTTCCTGCACCTTATAGCCAGCGTTATTTAAGCCCTCAGCAACTGAGATATTGTACAACTTATTTACATCGCCGCTCCCTGTTCCGCCTGCTATAGGGTTGTAGGAGGTATTCCCAAATAGGGCAACTCTTTTATTTATCGATAGCGGCAATACATCACCATCATTTTTCAATAGCACCATCCCGTTCGCAGCGGCCTCCCGGGCTATTTTCGCATGCGCCGCAAGGTCGGGCTTGTCAGAATATTTATACCCGAGGAAGCTTTGCGATTTTACGATAACCTTTAGTATTCGCTCCACATTGGCATTTAATTGCGCCATGCTCAATTTTCCGCTTTTTACGGCTGCAACTATGTCGTCCGATTTATCCGGGCTACCGGGCATGATCAGATCATTACCCGCATTCATCTGGGCAACAGCGTCCTTGCCGCCAAACCAATCCGTCATCACAAAGCCTTTGAGGCCCCATTCGTTTTTAAGGATGGTGGTCAGCAGGTCGCGACGTTCGGACGTATATGTACCGTTCAGTTTGTTGTATGACGACATTACCGTCCATGGCTGCGAAGTTTTAACCGCGAGTTCGAAACCGCGCAGGTAAATTTCGCGCATGGCACGTTCACTTACATTAACGTTTACACTGTTACGTTCAGTTTCCTGGTTATTTGCCGCGTAATGTTTAATGGATGTTCCTACGCCATTACTCTGGATGCCTTTTACAATTGCTGCTGTCATGCTGCCGGCAATCAGCGGATCTTCCGAATAATATTCAAAATTACGCCCGCCCAAAGGATTCCGGTGAATGTTTAAAGCCGGGCCGAGTAATATATCAACCCCATATTCATGCACTTCGTTTCCAAAGGCAACGCCCACTTTTCTAACCATTGCTGTATCCCAGGTAGAAGCCAGCAAAGTGGCAACCGGGAATGCGGTAGCATAATACGTATTCGGATCATTTGGCCGTTTTGGCTCAATCCTTAACCCGGCCGGGCCATCAGAAACTGTGATAGACGGGATTCCCAAACGCGGGATAGCATGTGTTCTTCCAGCAGCGCCGGGCACTTTTTCAGGAATTTCATAAGCCTCGGGGTCCGATGGTGGCATTTTAAAACCACCGATATCTACAGTCTTTGGTTTTTCACCCTTTACCGGTGCAGGAACACCCGGCATTTTGAAGCCCATGCCCACAACCAGCTTTGACTTTTCCTGCAGCGTCATGGCGTTAATAACCTGCCTTAATGTGGCTTTGCCTAATTGCGGAACCGGCTTTTTAGCCTTGTCTTGTGCATTTACACTTAATTGGATGGCGCACAACAACACAAGCAGTCCTGCCGATAACCTGTACCCTCTCTTCATAATTAATACTTTAAAAATGGTTTAATATTGGTTGGTTTTAATGGCAAAACTTTCATTGTGTCATTACAACACAATAGTAAATATTATATTTGACAAAAACATCATTTCCAGGCATATATATTTTGCAGAAAAGCCGAGACGGATCTTAATGATGCCGTGCGGGGCAGTGATTCGCGATTCCGAACTTGAGTGTGCAAATACCCTTAAACAAAAAAATCCCGGCCTAAGCCAGGATTTTCTATTATAATATTATTAAGTACTATTTGTTGGTTACCGGCACAACTGTGTTGGTGAACTTATTATCCAGGCCGATATAGTCGGTCAGGATCTGGCCTGCTTCGCGTTTCAGGAAGTCAAGGTCCTCGTTACGGGGCTTGGTTTGTCCCTTTTTCAAAGCCGGTAAGCCCATTGCTACGCGGCGCAGGTTGTTTTCTTCAAACATTTTTTTATCATCAGCATCGCGTTGCTCCTTTAGTTTTTGTTCATTCAGGGTAACGCTTTTTTCTGCTTCATGCTTTTTGATCTCAGCAATATCCTCTAACATGTATTTGTAGTTAGGGCTGCCGGCCATACGCTGGTCATGTAGTTTCTTAAGCTGCGGTAATACTGCGCTGAAATCGCCAACCTTTGTATATGAACTTTTTGCAATTACGTCAAACGGCATTGCAGACGGCTCGGTATCCTCGCCATATTTATCCAACGGGATTATCGACGGAAACTCAATATCAGGTGTAACACCTTTATGCTGGGTTGAGTTACCTGTTATGCGGTAAAACTTAGCAATGGTTAAGTTAAGCTGACCAAATACGCTCTGGCTGCCTGTCATGGCAGTTGTTGTTTTTTTGTCCTTGTTCACTAAACCGGCAACACGCTCCAGCATTGATGGCGAAATAACTTTGTCAAGGTCGATAGCATTTTGAACAGAACCCTTACCGTAAGTCTGGGTGCCCAAAATTATACCACGCCCGTAATCCTGTATAGCGCCTGAGAAGATCTCAGTAGCCGATGCACTAAAGCGATCCACTAAAATAGCCAGCGGACCAGAATATGCTATTGACGGATCCTCGTCCTTATCAACTTCCACTTCATCGTTAGGGTTCCTAACCTGTACTACCGGGCCGGTTTTAATGAACAGACCTGTAAGGTCTACTGCTTCCAACAACGAACCACCGCCGTTCTGGCGCATATCCATCACAATACCGTCAACACCTTCCTGTTTTAACGAATCGATCAGCAATTTAACGTCGTGCGTGGTACTTTTGTAATTAGGGTTACCAGTTTTGTAATCGTTAAAATCGATATAAAAAGCCGGTACAGAGATAACTCCTATCTTAATGGTCTTACCATTTTCGTTATATGTTTTGATCTCTTTTTTTGCCGATTCGTCCTTAAGGATGATCTTCTCGCGCACCAATTCAACAACCCTTGGTTTGCTGCCAACGCTTACACCCTTTGGTAAAAGCTCCAGCTTTACGGTGGTGCCTTTCTTACCGCGGATGAGCGCTATCGCGTTTTCTATCCTCCATCCTACAACATTCTGAAACTCGCCATCGGCTCCTTGTGCAACGCCGATGATACGGTCGTCAACATTTACCTGCTTGCTTTTTTCAGCGGGGCCACCGGCAGTTAATGATTTGATGATCACAAACTCATTCTCAATATTTAAACCTGCTCCAATACCCTCTAACTGGCGCGACATGTCAATATTAAAATTGGCTGCATTTGCCGGGTTAAAATAGTTGGTATGCGGATCAATTGCTTCGGTAAAGGCATCCATAAACACCTGGAACACGTCTTGATTGTTCAGCTTATTGGCTTGCGACAGTAAGCTCTCGTACCTTTTCTTTAAAGTCTCCTTGTTTTTTGAAACGTCTGTCCCCGCAAGCTTTAAGTTAAGCATGTCGTATTTTACACGTTCGCTCCAAAGCTTGTTCATCTCAGTTTCGGATGACACCCATGGCAGGTTATCCCTGTCGTAAGTAAAGGTATCGTTCTTTGAATAATCAAAATTATTATCCAGTTGGGTAATCGAATATTTTATCCGGTCGATATATCTTTTCTGGTATACGTTGAAGATGTAAAAAACATCGCTCAGGTTGCCTGCCTTCACGTCATCGTCAAGCATGGTTTTATACTTATCAAAATCCTGGATATCTGATGCAAGAAAGTAATTATGGCTCTCATCCATCAATTTAATATACCGGTTATAAACTTCGGTTGAAAGCGAATCGTTAAGAACAACCTTTTTATAATTGTAATTTGATATCAGGGTAGCAATGGTTTTACAAACTATTGCTTGTTTCTCGTCAGGCTGTATATTATTTGAGCCATCAACTCTTATCGGTTTGGCTGGTTTAGCGCTGCACGCCAGTGTGGCACCAACAACCAGCACTAAATAAAATTTTTTGAACATATCTTTTACACTCTTTAAGTCGGGAATTTTATAAAACATCAATACTTGTGCCTAAATTCGGTTTGCTAATTTTAAAAAAAAGAGACAGCTTAAATGCCGTCTCATATTGAATAACAATATTACAATAATGTTTGTATTGTTTTCACAAAATAGACATACATTTTACGGTATTGTTACAATTTTATTGTCCGGTGCTGAAGAATCAAGAAATCAAGAGCCAAGAATCAAGAGACAGGGGGAGAAAAGAATAAAGGGACAAGAAGCAAAAGTTAAGAAGAATTTGTAAGCGCCTGACTGTCAAAAAAATCTATAATAGAGTCACCTGATCACGGCCCAGGCAGCTCCGTTTTCTTAATTCTTTAAGTTTTCCTGGCTCTTGTCTTTTAATTCCTGGTTTTTAAGTTCAGCTTTCGTAAGCGGAACCTCGGCATAGCGCACATCGGTTTTTGGCGCGTTGTTTTTATTTAGCTTGATGTATACCATCTTTTTGTCGATGGCTGCCAGTTCTTCCTTAAGGCCACGCATATTGGCCAGGTCGTGGGCTTCTGACAGATCCTGTTGCGCCTGCGGGAAGTCGCCAAGGTCTGATTTTATAGTTGCAAGGTCAATCAGGTTAGCTATGGTATGTTTATCGTCGTTTTGCTGGCGCGATATGATGTTGCTTTGCAATAAATACCATTTAGCTTCTGAATACCGGTTTTGCTGGATATAAAGCCTGGCAAGTTCGCTAAAGTTGTAACTCGCGTCGTTATAAACCCTGAAGCGCATATTGTGCTGGGCAGTACGCATCACTATATTTTCAGCCGCCTGGAAGCTGTATTCAGTTCTGTCTAAAATAATAGGACGAATTTTAACGGTTTTAATTGAAGTATTAAACTTTAACCGGGCCATCGAATTATCGGCGGGAATTTCAATTAAAGGATAGCGTGGGTGCTTTTTTAATCTTAAATCTACACGATACCACTGCGCCGAAGCCGAAAGGCCAAACAAGCAGCAGATAATAAGCAGGATAAATTTCATTTAATCTTTGTCCCCAAGTTTAAATTAACATGCAAAAGTAAATAATTTTCAATAAAATACAGAATTATGAAAATTGCTGTCATCTTGCGAAAAAATGGCATAGGTTGTTTTATTGGATAAATCAATATATTTAAACATTGTATCCCAATTGATTTAAACCAACCAATGACCCAACCTCCCAAAAAAATTGGCCTCTGGACAAGCACCTCGCTGGTGGTTGGCAGTATGATAGGCGCAGGCGTTTTTATGGTGCCCGCAGCAATGGCATCCTATGGCAGTGTAAGTTTGCTGGGTTGGGTATTCTCGGCAGTCGGTGCATTTTTCCTGGCACGTGTGTTTAGCAGGCTAAGCTCCATGGTGCCAAAAAGCACAGGCGGCCCGTATGCCTATACCCACCAGGGCTTTGGCGACTTTGCAGGCTTCCTGGTGGCATGGGGATATTATATCTGCGTAATTACCGCTAACGCCGCCATCACTATTTCATTTGTGAGCGCAATGAGCACCTTTTTCCCGGTACTGCGTGAAAGTGCAGTTGCTGCGGTTGGAACAGGTTTGGCTGCAATATGGTTCCTGGCGTGGATCAATATGCGCGGTGTGCCTGCATCCGGTAAAATGCAACTCGTTACCACCATTTTAAAGCTTGCCCCGTTGGCAATTATATCCATCGGTGGTCTTTTCTTTATCCGTCTTGAAAATTTCCACCCTTTTAACAGCAGTGGTGGTTCGGTTTACGATGCCATTAACGGGTCTGCAACCATTGCGCTTTTTTCGTTTGTTGGTGTTGAGTGCGCCACCATTCCCGCCGATAGCATTGAAAACTCGGGCAAAACAATCGCAAGGGCAACCATGCTTGGCCTGGTTATCTGTACGCTGGTATATTTATTGGGGAGCATCAGCATCATGGGCATAATACCGCCCGAAGAACTTAAACATTCAGTTACGCCTTATGCCGATGCGGCAGTGATCATGTTTGGCAGCAACGCCCGTTACTGGGCAAGCGGTGGTGCAGCAATTGCAGCATTTGGCGCATTAAACGGGTGGACGCTTGTTCAAGGCAAACTACCCTACGCCATCGCAAAGGACAAACTGTTCCCTGCTATCTTCGGAAGGCAGAATAAAAAGGGAGCGCCATACGTAGGTATCATTATCAGCAGCACCTTTGTTTCCTTATTTATGATGATGAACTACACCAAAGGCATGGTTGAACAATTTAAATTTTTAGTGCTGCTATCTACCTTAACAACCCTGGTGCCCTACCTTTTTTGTGCGGCCGCGTTTGTGATCATCCGCTTAAAAATAAAACAAACCAAAGGATTATATACCTCATTGCTGGTTGGTACGCTTGCGTTCGCCTATTCTATCTGGGCGGTTGCCGGTTCGGGACAAAGCACGGTTTATTGGGGGTTTTTATTGCTGATGGCTGGCATCCCGTTTTATGTGTGGATAGCTTATAAAAAGAACAGGCAGGTGGATAATAATTAACGCGTGTTGAACGTTGGCGAGGTAGCGCACCTACGGAGCGCAAAACTTGATTTTGATTTTTCTACCAAGATTTGACCCCGATGGGGTCGGGGAAGCACATAAGTAGAATGCCTATCGAACGACTTCTTAATATTTTGATTTTTCTACCAAGATTTGACCCCGATGGGGTCGGTGAATCGCATACGTAGAAGATCTGTCGAACATCTTCTTGACAATTCTATTTTTCTGCCGGGGTTTGATCCCGACGTGGAATGCATTAAGTTAAACTTGAGGGATGGCGAGTAGCCAATTCTTCCCACAAGCCTTGGTTGCCTCACCCTGCCCTCTCCAAAGGAGAGGGTTCTAAATAAGAGCGAAGCTGAAGTCCTCTCCTTTGGAGAGGATTTAGGTGGGGTCAAATGCAATGACATCCTTACTTAACGACATTGACCTACGACGCGCAAAACTTGATTTTGATTTTTCTACCGGGATTGGTCTCTTTGGGCAATGTCATTAAGTTAAGCTTTTTAGCCCTCCTTGTGCGCAGCAAAGGGAGGGCAGGTCCAGCGAAGCGTCGACCGGGTGGGTAAATCTGCAAGCCCTCCTTGTGCGCAGCAAAGGGAGGGCAGGTCCAGCGAAGCGTCGACCGGGTGGGTAAATCTGCGCGCGATGTTCACGCAATTACGTTCGCGCTAGTGCACTGGCACGAATGCACAACGGTTCGGCTCACCCCGCCGACGCTGCGCTGGATCACCTGCTGCGCAAAGAGGAAAAAAACAAATCTAATAGGGTTAACTTAGTGACAAGCCCCATGGGCTCGGAATGACGAGCATAAATATCACTGGATGATTTCCCGACAATGACGACCTACCATCGGCTCCGTTAGGAGCCAAATATTGGTAGCAAACACAGAAAAAAGATCTTTTGCCCTGTAGGGGCAACACCCCGCTTGTAGTCAATTAAAAAGCGTCCTCCTCAACGCTGTCTCAATTCCTTTACACTATCCGGATTAGTACTCGCACACAGCCTATTATCGTAATTGATTTGTTACCTCCGAGCCATCAAACCAACGCGTATTCCCCAAGTCAAACTGTCAAACAAATCAAATTTATTTATGAAAACACTAATCGTTATCACAATTTCATTGTTGTTCACGTCGTTCCTTGTCAAAGCGCAGGACACTACAAAATTTAGGGCCCAGCCCGACAGCGTTATCAAGCTTATTCCTTTTGGGGAGGGGAGGCATACATCATTTCTTTATACCATCGGCGGGAAACTTCAAACTCCCGAAGATGTTAAGATCAGGCTATTGAGCTATGCCCCCTCGGCACAGGAATATTCGCAGGCCAAAAATAACCTCACCTGGGGTTATGTGTCAGGCGGCGGATTTGTTGTGGCGCAGCTTGCGGCGGTAATTGAATTTGCTACCCATAACAAACATGCCGGGGAAACAACTGGGTTTGTAAACGGTCAGCCGGAATTTATTTACCAGCACCATAGCCTGACCGGTGCCTATGTATTAACCGGTATTGCGACCGGATTTTTAACCGCAGCCATAATTAATTGGGTTAAAGCAGGAAAACACGGCAACAGGGCATTAAAACTGTATAACCAGCGCTTTGAGTAGGTTAGCAGCAATGTAAGGATTTACGAAGTTCTTTAAACTTCGTAAATCTGATGTTAGCTAAGCAAACACCCAAACACTGTCGTCATACGCCGCCCAAACCATATAAGGATGGGTATCTGCGTGGTAAACTTCACCTTTGCTGGAAATGCCAATTATCCCTGCAAAGCCATCATAAGGCTTTAATTCATTAAGCGTTTTTTCTGTAGCCAAAGCCAGCGGCATGCCATCGGTAACCCGGGTTACTATATTTGATGCTACCGCGCCGCTCACAATATCTTCGCCTACACCGGTACATGAAATTCCGGCAAAGGCATTGGCATAATTACCTGCCGTGGTAGCAGAATCACTTACCCTGCCGGGGATCTCGAAGCCCTTTCCGCCGGTTGAAGTTGCTGCTGCCAGGTTGCCAAGCGCATCCAGCGCTACACAACCCACAGTACCTAAACGAATGGAATCGCTTAGTTTTTTTTCATATTCCTTGCGGCGTTGCGGTATTTCGGGGTTATAATAGTCAAACCCGCTCTCGCGTGCAAAGTCCTGTGCGCCTTTCCCGCTTAATACACGATCGTCATAAGTCAACAATTTTTCAGCAATGCAGATCGGGTTCTTTACATCCTCGATATTGATCACCCCCGAAAATTTCATGGTTTTGCCATCCATTAAAGAGGCGCTCAGGCGGATCTTGCCATCGCTCTGGATCTGTGATCCCGTGCCTGCATTAAACAAGTCGCAGTCCTCCAGCAAAGCCACGGTATAAACAACAGTCTCTAAAGCGGTATGTGTTTGCAGGTATTTATGGCCAAGCTTCACAATTTCGGTAAGTGCATCCTGCTTGGCTTTCTTAACTCCCTGGTTAGTCAGCGATTCACTGAAAAAACCACCGTGGATTATTATTTTCATAGGTAGATCTATTAGTCCGAAAGTCGGAAAAGTCCGGAAGTCCGAAAGAAAAAAAGCTTTTTCCTAATCTACAACCTCCAATCACTAGTCTCTGTTCGTTAGCTTCCCGGGGAAGTATTCAATAAAGTATCCTCAGCACTGATCGATTTCTTGATCATGAGCTGATTGGTTAGCAGGTCGTATTTATCAAATATCGACATAACGCTTACGCGCATATTTTTAATGGATACCGGCGAACCCATCTCTACATCGTAAATATTGGTTTCCGCCATTTTGCGGCCGTTTACAAGTATGGTCATTCCTGAACCGATAGCTTCCATCATGGTGCCATCTGTGATCAGCAAGCCTGCGTCCTCACCCAAACCAATCCCCAACATGCCGGGATTACTGGCTACCGCATACAAAAGCCTGCCTATACGGCCACGCTGAACAAAATGAGTATCAATAATGACGGAATCAATAAAGCCTAGCCCGGCTGTGATCTGCACTTCGCCTTTTATCAGCGCCTTGCTGCTTTGCCCGCGGTAGATCATATTGGTTGATGCCGCCGCTGCCCCTGCCGATGTACCGGCTATCACAAAATGCTCATTCTCGTAGCGGCTTTTCATGATCTGCAGAAACTCCGTCCCGCCAAAAATAGAACTCAGCCTTAACTGGTCGCCGCCGCTGAACATTACTACATCGCACTTGCGGATGCGTTCTAAATATTCAGGGTTTGATGCATCCTCACGCTTACGGATGTCCATTACGCCGATAGGATTAGCCAGCAGGTAGTTGAAGGCTTCTGTATACTCCTCACCAACTAATTCGGGAATTTGCGATGCAGTTGTAATAACCTCAACCTTTGATGCCGACTGTTTTGCCGATTCGGTAATAATGCGCTTGAGTATGCCTTGTTCAAAAAATTTAAGGTGATCGGGCTTTAAGATATTTTCCTGGGCACCCAAATTGGTGTTCATGTCAACGGCTCCGCCAATTATTATCAGTTTACCCTTCGGGACAGTCATCTTTTAGTTAATTAAGTTAGATTAGGATTAATGGCTGATTAAGTTAGACTAAGTTGATTGAGTTTATTAAGTTTAACACTACTAAATATTGACTCAATCTAACTCAATCAACCTACTCACTTAATCAACCACTCTCCTACCACACTACAAATTAAAATAAAAACCAGCATAAAGGCAGGCTGTTGTAAATAATAATGCCTTTTTTATGCTGAAAAATTTTATTACACTGTTAAGTTTTATAGTTTTAAAAGAAAATTGCCCCTTATAAAAATTGCATCGTCCAAATGAAGATAGAAAATATACAAGTATTGCGCGGCCCGAATATCTGGAGCGTTAGTCGTAAAAAATTGATCCAGATGCGGCTTAACCTACAGGAGATGGAGGACCGCCCGACAAATACCATCGACGGTTTTTATGATCGGCTTGAAAAACTGATGCCGAGCCTGTACAGTCACCGTTGTTCACCGGGCGTTCCGGGAGGTTTTTTCCAGCGCGTGCAGGCAGGCACCTGGATGGGGCATGTGATTGAACACATCGCTTTGGAAATCCAGTCGCTGGCCGGTATGGAAACCGGTTTTGGCCGCACCCGCGAAACAAAAACCAAAGGTGTTTACAACGTAGTATTCGCTTATCTTGAAGAAAAAGTAGGTGTATTTGCTGCGGAATCAGCCGTAGCTATTGCTGAAGCCTTGATAAAAGGGGAAGACTACGATTTGGAGAAAGATATCCAGAAAATGCGGGAGATCCGCGAAAATACCCGTTTGGGGCCAAGTACCGGGTCGATAGTTGAAGAGGCCATATCGCGGGATATCCCATGGATCAGGCTCAACAATCAATCACTGGTCCAGCTGGGCTACGGTAAAAACCAGGTACGCTTCCGCGCCACCATGACCGAGAAAACCAGCAGCATAGCGGTAGACATCGCCAGCAATAAGGACGAAACCAAGCGCCTTTTACAGGAGCAGGCCATCCCGGTTGCCAAGGGCATTACCATCTCGTCCTTAGAGGGTGTGGATGAGGCCATCCGCAAGGTGGGCTTCCCCTTAGTATTTAAACCGCTTGACGGCAACCATGGCCGTGGTATTTCCATCAACATCCGCACCCGCGAGGATGCGGTTGCCGCGTATGAACATGCCGCCCGAATCTCGCGCCGGGTAATAGTGGAGCGCTTTATTACCGGGTATGATTTCCGCGTATTGGTGATAGATAACAAAATGGTAGCCGCCGCCCTGCGCGATCCTGCGCATGTTAAGGGCGATGGCGTGTCGACCATTCAACAGCTCATCGATACAGAAAACAGTGATCCGCGCCGTGGTTACGGGCACGAAAATGTGCTTACCCTGATCACTATAGACCGCGACACGCTTGATCTGCTGGAAAAGAAAAACTATACACTTGACACCGTTCCGGCCAAAGGCGAAAAGGTTTTTGTAAAATCGACAGCCAACCTGAGCACCGGCGGCACATCCGTTGATGTAACCGACCATGTACACCCGCAAAATATATTCATCTGCGAACGTATCTCGAAGATCATCGGGCTGGATATTTGCGGCATAGATATAATGGCCGAGAACCTAACCGAACCGCTTACCGAAAATGGCGGTGTGGTATTGGAAGTAAATGCAGCACCGGGCTTCCGGATGCACATTGCGCCAAGCGAGGGACTGCCGCGCAACGTTGCCGGGCATGTGATAGATATGCTGTACCCTCCGGGCAAATCGGCACGCATTCCTATCATCGCCATAACAGGCACCAACGGCAAAACAACTACCACCCGCTTAATAGCGCATATCGTTAAGAATAATGGCCACCGGGTTGGCTTTACCACATCCGATGGTATCTACGTGCAAAACACCATGATGCTGAAGGGCGATACCACCGGCCCGGTTAGCTCCGAATTTATACTGAAAGACCCTACAGTAGATTTTGCAGTACTTGAAACCGCACGTGGCGGTATCCTGCGCTCCGGCTTAGGTTTTGGTTTTTGCGACATAGGCGTAGTAACCAATATCCAGGAGGATCACCTTGGTTTGGCAGATATCCATACCCTTGATGACCTTACCCGTGTAAAGGGCGTGGTTGTTGACTCTATTAAAAAAGACGGCTGGGCAGTGTTAAATGCCGATAATGAATATTGCGTGCGCATGGGTAAAAACGCGCATTGCAAGGTGGCCTATTTCAGCCTGAATGAAAATAACGCCATCATTAAATCGCATTGTAAAAAGGGCGGCATTGCCTGTATTTACGAGAACGGTTTTATCACCATTCAAAAAGGCGACTGGAAGATCCGCGTACAACGTACCACACTGATCCCGATAACCTTTGGCGGCACCGTTCCGTTCATGATCGAGAATGTGCTGGCGGCTACACTGGCAACCTACCTGTACGACTTTAAGACTGACGATATCAAGATCTCATTGGAAACCTTTATCCCGTCGGCAGCGCAAACACCGGGCAGGATGAACATCTTTAACTTTAAGGACTTCCGCTTTATGATCGATTTTGCGCATAACCCGGCAGGCTTTAAGGGCATCAAGGCATTCCTGGATCATATCGATTCGCCGTTAAAGATCGGCATCATAGCCGGTACAGGCGACAGGCGCGACGAGGATATCCGCGAATTGGGCAAACTCTCTGCCGAGATGTTTGATTACATCATCCTCCGCCAGGAAAAACACCTGCGCGGCCGTACCGCCGAAAACATCCTGACGTTATTGATTGAGGGGATTGAGTCGGTGGATATCGATAAGAAATTCGAGATCATTCCTAACGAGGTGGATGCCATTAAGCACTCCATGAGCCTTGCCAAACCCGGTACGTTTATAGTTGCCCTAAGCGATGTAATTGACAACGCCATCGAAACCGTACAAAACTATCAAGAGCAGGAGAGAAACGGGACGTTTAATATGTAAAGGTTGATTTCGGAATTCGGATTTTGTATTTCGGAATTAAAGGTATTCTATCAAACTTTGTCATTGCGAGCGCAGCGTGGCAACCTCGTCGCAAGCATGGCCGATTTGCAGGCCACGAGGTTGCTTCGTCGCTACGCTTCTCGCAATGACAATAGTATTTAATAAACAAAAGCGCTATGATCAAATTAAGATCAATTTATCCCATAATAGCATTATCGTTTGCCATTTTATCCTGCCACACCTCTACCAAAACCTATACCCCTGCCGATGCTCATTCACATAACGACTATAAAAACAGCATCCCGTTTTACCGGGCGTATGATGCAGGTTTTGGGTCGATAGAAGCGGATGTGTTTGCGGTTAACGGGCAGTTGATGGTGGCGCATGATGAAAAGGAGATCACGCCGGAGCGGTCGCTTAAACTGATGTATATTGATCCGCTGGTGCTGAAACTAAAACAGGATACCGCGAGAAAACTAAGGCTGCTCATCGAAATAAAAAGAGATTACACCGTAACCCTGCCGCTGGTGATGGAAGAGCTTAAGCCACTTAGCCAATATTTTGATTACCCCGGTCATGCAGGGCGATTGTCAATAGTGATGACAGGAAAGGTGCCACCCGGGGCGGTCATGTTAAACTACCCGGCATGGCTCAATTTTGATGTGGATCATGTGGGCGGATTTACCACCCCGCAGCTTACAAAAATCGGGCTGGTAAGTGTCCCGTTCAGCAGGTATTCCAAATGGGATGGTACGGGTAACATCGACCAGGAAAGCATCGGCAGGTTAAACAGCATAATCGACAGTGCCCATACTGCCGGCAAAAAGATCCGCTTTTGGGATACGCCTGATAACCCGGTTTGCTGGAAGGAGTTGATTGATTTGCATTCCGACGTTATCGGCACAGATAAGATCAATGAGCTGGCTGATTTTTTGAATAAGAGGGCGTATCTGCAATAATTGCTGTTTCACCCGGTTTCAGGGTGTTCGGCACAAATAGCGAACGGAACAAACATCTCAATTTAATTATCCGCTGTTTCACCTTGTTTCAGGGTGTGTCGCACAAAAAACGAACGAAACAAAACAAGTTGATACCTATCAGCGTCATTGAGAGTCGTAAAATCAGCTGGATTAGGAAGGTGAAATA
This sequence comes from Mucilaginibacter phenanthrenivorans, assembly GCF_024721155.1. Classification (GTDB taxonomy): domain Bacteria; phylum Bacteroidota; class Bacteroidia; order Sphingobacteriales; family Sphingobacteriaceae; genus Mucilaginibacter; species Mucilaginibacter phenanthrenivorans. The sequence goes on from NZ_JAHVAP010000006.1 coordinate 493,104, forward strand.
ACAAGAATGGGATGTCATGCTGAGGTACTCGAAGCATGCGGGCAAAGGCCTCTGCGCCATATTTAGCACGCGGATTGGCCTCTGCGCACGGCGCTCTTCGAGTACCTCAGCGTGCCACCCTACCCAAGTTTCTATCGGGACCAAACCGATCGTTGTAGTTATTCTTATTGATAGGTATATTATATATAGTATTTATCAATATAAAGATTGGGCGGGATGTTGTTCCGTTCGTTTCTTGTTCCGAACATATTGAAACAAGAGTGAAACAGGGATTCAATAAGCAAACTGGTTAAATCTTGTTCCGTTTTTTATTTGTGCCGAACAACGCGAAACAAGAGTGAAACAGAAACCTAAATGCATATGATAGCTATCGATTCATACCCATTATTGAATGTATTTTCTTCCAGCCCCATCGGGGCCTAATATTGGTAGAAAAACAACACACAAATAATTCGTGTGCCGTAGGTACACAACCCCGCTGCAAAGTCAATTGCCAATAAATAGCTCAATAGGTTTCGCACCTACGGCGCGCAAATCTCTTCTTTGTTTTTTCTACCGATATTTTGCTCCTAACGGAGCATGGGGAATTCAACATCCATTTTCACTATATCAATTGTCACATAATTAAAGATCGATTTTTTTCCAGCCCCATCGGGGCCTAATATTGGTAGAAAAAAAACGCACAAATAATTCATGTGCCGTAGGTCAATGTCATTAAGTTAAGGGCCTAATACGCTGGTTTAAAGTTAGAAAAGGTTCGATATTTGCTTTTAGATTGTTT
>NZ_JAHVAP010000007.1 GCF_024721155.1 Mucilaginibacter phenanthrenivorans
AGTGTTATTAACAAAGAAAAAGAAGCAAAAAGAAAGCTTCAACAATAATAATAACATATTAATTCTTGTTGAAGCTAATCTAAAGGCAAGTTTAAAAGTACCTGTCAAAATTCGGCATCATCTGCACTCGGCCCGTAGCTTCCGGGTATCGGCACATCTAACAGGCGCAAGAAAACACCAAGCTGAGCGCGGTGGTGCACGGTTTGACAATATGCCATGCGGATGATATCTATTTTGGGCGATACACTGTAAACCTGGTCGCCGTTGCGCAACGTCCAGTCCTTTAACAGTTCCTCTTCATTGGTTTTTTCCAGTTCAGTCCGGGCTTCAGCAAGCGATTTTTCAAGCAGGGCCAAAAGATCCGCTGAATTGCTTACAGGGCTTGGAATATATGGACTGGCGGCAAAATCAAGATGGTCGGTTAAAATGGTCATGCTAACCCATGATGGTAGTTCGGCAATGTGCGTAGCCAGCCGCCTTATGGTCATGCTTTTTACATGTGGCTGCCAGTCAAGCTTGTCATTCGGAATGCGTTCAAGCATTTTACGGGTGGTTTGGGCTTCCTGCTCCATTTCCTTTAATAACATTGGGATGATATCCATAGCGTTTATGTTTAATTGTTTATTCAAATAAACTATGCGCTAATGACAGCCCTATGTCAGCAGGCTGGAAGAAATGAAAACTTTTATGTCACACACTGTAAATTTAGCTGTCTGTTAGTGAAAATTATCGCTTCAAATGAACCGTATCAAACTGATCTTATTGCTATTTTTCTGTTATTTAACGTCCAGCGCACAAACACGTGTAATGATCCTGGGCTCGGTACATACCCCAACCAAGTATATTACTAAAGACACATTGTTGAAGGCGCTCAAAGATTTCAAGGCCGATGTAATTCTCCTTGAGCTGGATACTTCATTAATGGACAATAATGGGATTTTTAAGAGGGATCCGGGAAAAATGTCGCTGGAATCTGGCACAGCGCAATCTTATCGTCAGGCCAATGCCGGTACCGTGCTGAGGCCAATAGATGTTGTTTACCGCAATAAGTATTACACCGAACATAAAACTTTTGCCAAAGAAAACCAGATGGGTAAGGTAATAGACAGCCTGTTCAAAAACAACATGATGAACGATACTACCTGGTTTATAACCAGCTCTCTGTGCAGCGCTACACAAATCCTGAATAATTACGGCTATATGCAGCTTAATGATATTAACTCAAAAGCGTATATGGACGTTGCCTCTAGCCGGCAAAATCTTCTTTATCAGCGTCAGGTGGCTTTCATTAAAAATAATGACGACTTAAAAACGTGGTACCCGTTTGCTAAAGAAGATGCAGATTTTTGGGATTTGAGAAATGATACCATGGCGCACAATATTATTACCTATGCACGTAAATATCCGGGTAAAAATATTGCGGTTATTGTAGGCTGTTACCACAAATATGCCTTAGTTGACAGATTGAAGGATGTTGCAAAAACAAATGGCTTTACATTGGTAAAAAACTATTAAAACGTTTTACTCAAGGCTCATAAAATAATCAGTAAGCGAGTCAAAATCATCAAACTTCGCGTCGTAGTCTTCGGTTTCGCCAAAGCCATAGCTAACAAACACAAACGGGACTCCTGCCTTCCGGCTTTCCTGGCCGTCGCCTGCGGTATCGCCAATGTAAACGGGCTTTTTGAGGCCGTGTTTATCAGCCAATAGGTTAATGTTATGGTTCTTCGGCATAAGGTTTACGCCATGGGCAAGTTCGTCGGTTATGTATTCATTAATACCCGCCCATTCAATAAATAACGGGATGATGCCCTTATCACAATTACTAACGATAAACAGTTGATATTTTCCTGCAAGTTTTTTTAATCCTTCTTTTACACCCGGGTATAAAATGCCGCCCTTTACGGGCAGTAATTCCCGGCGCTTTTCGTTTACAATTTTGTACATGTCCCGGCGTTTTTCATCGTCAAAATCCGGCATCACCCTGCTTGTCACCTTTGAAGCTTCCATACCTACCATTTTCAGCACCTGCTCCCGCAAAACAGTTATATCAATTCCCAATTCATTAAATACCAGGTTCCACGATTCGGCGTAGGTATCAACGGCATCCCAAAGGGTTCCGTCCATGTCGAATATCAGGCTATCGGGCTTTTGCATGTTTTGTTTATTGGGATAGATGAATTATTAGAGTTGAATTTGATAGGTAAAAAACGATCCGTCGGATTTTTGTTTTACAAAACCAATTGCTTCATAAAGGCTTTGAGCGGTGTAATTGTCAACAGCGGTTTCCAGCACAACAAACGTAGCACCGTCATTCCGGGCAAAATCCATTGCTGCCTTTATAAGGGCCTCGCCAATACCTAGTTTGCGATGTTTTTCATCTACATACAGATCATTAAGTAACCAGTTCTTCGCCGCTCTAACTGATGAAAGGCGGGGATACAACTGAGTAAATCCGGCGGGTTCTTCATTAACCATCGCCACAAAAATAACCGATTCATTATTTTGCAGGCGTGCTTTTATGTAGCTTTCGGCAAGGGCAAGATCAGGCTCTTGTTTGTAAAATACGCGATAGCTGTTAAACAAGGCGATAACGAGGTTATATTCTGAAGCGGATATTCTTTTTATTTGCATGGACAAGGATAATCAAAAACTATAAATATCGATCGCCATTTTCAGGATCGCCTTAATTGTTTCGACCGGGATGTCGTCCCCTGCATTAAGCTGCATTATCTTCATCCGGGCGCGATCTTCAATTACAAGCAAAGGGTGCTCTATCTTTCGGCCCTCAACAATCCCGATATACGGGCTATGTGTTTTTTTGTGAACCCACAGGTAACAAAACATTTTGCCCTTGTAACAATAAAACGGCATGCCATATTTCCAGGCTTCGGTTATGTTTTTGTCGTGGTTGAGTATCAAATCCCGTAAAAACTGAAGGCAGCCTTTTACAGGCTCGTTTTTTTGCAGGAAGAAATCATCTATCGGACGCAATTTTTATTGGCTTTTCGGATTAATTTGTCACCACCTGACTTTTTACTTCCTGGTCAAAGTTTTCCATTACCAGGATGGCTGCGCCAATAAGTTCAGCATCGAAGCCGAGGTCGGAGATCAGTAGTTCGGTACCGCCCGAAAGACGTGGAATACAATATTTATGTAAAGCCTGTTGAATTGGCGCCAGCAGGATTTTGCCAACCTTTGCTCCACGACCGCTCAACACGATAACCTGCGGGTTCATGATATGGATAAGTATCGCAAGCGCTTTCCCTATTTTGTAGCCTGAATCAGAAAATAGCTCAATAGCAAACTGGTCGCCGTTATTTGCTGCGTTCATTACGGCATCAACCATTTGCTTGCTTTTTTCGTTGTCTGTTAGCTTAAGGCTGGTAATACGGCCCTGTTCAATCCCTTCAATTGCCTTTTCCAATACCACCGACATGGAGGCCTCAGCTTCCAAACATCCGCGTTTACCGCATTCGCAAAGTGCGCCATCTTCCGACAACGGGATGTGGCTAAACTCACCCGCAAAACCGTTACGGCCCCTGAACAACTCGCCGTTCACTATCATTCCCAAACCAATCCCCCAGCTCAGGTTTATTACCATCACTTCCTTTTGCGATTTGGCTATGCCGAATTTCTGTTCGGCCTGGGCTATCAGGCTGGAGTCATTATCTATGTAAGTTGGTAAGCCGGTTTCTTCTGAAATATATTGAGACAAGCTGCGCTCACCGCTGTTAAGGTAAGTATAGTTTTTACCCTTAACCGGGTCGATAAAGCCGGGCATTCCTATGCCTATGCCTGTAATTTTATCCTTAAGTACGCCGCAGTTTTCCAGGTACAGGTTGATGTTTTCAACCAAAGTGGTTAAAGCCTGATCATTGCCGCCAAGCTTCAATTCAAACATCATCATTTCAGCAACCGCCTGGTTTCGCAGGTCGAACAACTGAATGCGGGTGTTCATCTGGTCCATGGCTATGGCCAGTATATACATGGCATCGGCGTTAATGGCGTACATCAATGGTCGCCTGCCGCCACTTGAGGGGGCGTAGCCCTGTTCCACTACAAAACCCTCATCAATCAATTCATTAATTATCTTGGCAATTGATGGAATACTTTTATCAAATAACTCCGCCAGTTCTGCGCATGACATTGCCTTATTAAAATACAGGCATTTTGTTATCATGTGTTTTAGCTGGCTGCCCTTCACACTTTTGTTCTTAACTTCCATTCAATTATCTGATTTTCTGGCTTTTCCTGCTGACGCGGCAGCGACTATAATATTTAATCTTCTAAAATTAAAAAAAATGTAACGACATACAAGGCATGCTACATACGTCAAAAACACTACAAAGCTATCAAAAAACGTTTTCCTATTAAAAATTCAGCGTTTACCTTACGTCAATAAATTGACGCTAAAAAAACTGTAAGTGTGACAGTATTCACGGGAAAGAGATTTAAATTTATTTTAAGTGATTGTTTATCAGTTAAATATATTTTAATAATGCACGCGGTGTAACTTGCCAATCTGCGCGGTACAATGCCGGCAAATCGGCCAATAATCAAAAAATATTGTCTTTGTAACAGCATTGTTGTTGAAGGGGTAGGTATAAGTGCGCAGGGTTTAGTTCATACCAAACATACACGCAGGGTTTTCCGAAGAGAAAACCCTGCGGAGACGAAAAACAAATCCGAAATCTAACATCAGCCCTCCGAAATCAAACCTACTTCATCACCTCAAACTCTTTCTTCAACTTTATATCCTCCGATGACTGCCCGATCATCACCTGGAATTTTCCCGGCTCAACCGTCCAGTTCATGTTTTTATCCAGGATGGCCAGGTCATCCGGGTGCAGGGTAAAGGTCACTGTTTTCTTTTCCCCGGGGTTGAGATTGATGCGCTCGAAGCCGCGCAGGTCGTATTCATAAACGGTTACGCTACTGATCTCTTGTTTCAGGTAAAGCTCAACCACATCATCGCCTTTGCGCTGGCCGGTATTGGTTACATCAACAGTTACTGTGATATCGCCCTGCTGGTTTTCCTTTTCGGGCGATACCTGCAGGTTATCATATGCAAAGGTGGTGTAGCTTAAACCATAGCCGAACGGATATAGTGCGCCGTTAACGCTGGTTTTTCCCCAACTGTTTGCACCGCCCTGCCCGGCTTGGGAGCCCGGTTTAAACGGAAAATTAAATTCAAGCTGACCGGTAGTTTTCGGAAAGGTGATAGAAAGTTTTCCGCCGGGATTATTATCGCCAAATAAGGTTTCGGCTATCACCTTACCGCTTTCGGGGCCCGGGAACCAGGCTTCCAATATGGCAGGTACAAATTTATTTTCCCAGTTTATGGTGAGTGGCTGCCCGTTTATCATCACCATTACTACCGGTTTGCCGGTGGCTTGTAAGGCCTGGATCAATTTTAACTGGCGGCCCGGCAGGTTTAATCCGGTGCGCGAAAGGCTTTCACCCACCCGCTCTACATCTTCACCTACAACAGCAATCACCACGTCTGATTTTTTGGCGGCGGTTACTGCAGAATCGATATCAGCTTGCTCCTGTGCGGTTAGCGGGGTTTCCATAATCTCACTTTCGGGCCAGGTGGCGTCAACTATGTTGCAGCCTTTGGTATAAGTTACTGTTGCGCCGGTACCAACATAATCTTTTATGCCCTCAAGTACGCTGGTTACGTGGTTGTGCGATGGTCCGTAACGGCTGGTTGCATAATTTTTCTCGGCAGCCAGCGGACCGGTTACCAATATGTTTTTTATGGATGCCTTGTTAAGCGGCAATAAATTATCCTGGTTTTTTAACAACACCATCGCCTCGCGGTTCATTTGTAAACCCATTGCCGAAGATGCTTCGCTGTGTACGATTTTATCGGCAGCCTTTGGATCATTTACATACGGATCATCAAATAAACCGAGCTTCATTTTTACCCTAAGCACATCACCAACCCTCGAGTCAAGTGTTTTCATGCTGATCTTGCCTTCCTTGTAAAGTTCGCGCAGCGGCATTATATAAGTTTGTGGCATACTGAAATTGGTACGCACGTTTAATCCTGCCTCAAAGGCCTGGCGAACGGCTTCCTGGATGCTGCCGGCCACGTGGTGCTTGCTATACAGGTATTCAACAGCTTCACTGTCTGACACTACATAGCCGTTAAATCCAAATTTCTGACGCAGCAGTTCGGTTAAAAAATAATAGCTGCCGGTAATGGGTTCGCCGTTCCAGTCGTTATAGCTGCTCATTACGCCAAGCGGGTGCGCTTCCTCGATCACCCGGCGGAAGGGGTAGAGGTACAACTGGTACATTTCCCTCGGCGCCACATGCGGATCGGTGCGGGCAGCGCCATCACGTCCACCCTTCGGCATACTGTAAACAGCAAAATGTTTTAAGGTTGATGCAACGCCCTTCTCCTGTATTCCGAGCGTCATCTGCTTGCCTAACTCTGCGATCAGGAATGGGTTTTCGCCATAAGTTTCAACCACCCGGCCCCAGCGCTGGTCGCGGGCCACATCTAATATTGGTGCGTACACATTGGTATAGCCTAAAGCTTTTGCCTCCATGCCTACGGTTTGCCCGGCGCGGCGTACCAATGCCTTATCCCAGGTGCTGCCAATGGCAATAGGGGCGGGGAGCGAAGTTGCCCTGTCGTGGTTGAGGCCGTGGATCCCCTCGTTGGTAAAATCAACCGGGATGCCCATGCGGGTTTCCTCAACAAACCATTTTTGAATGGTGTTTATAGCTGTTGCATGCTTGCTATATGGATATGAATATTGCGTAGGTGCATCATCTGTTTTGGAGGTGAGGTTATTTAACTCCTCATCGATATTGGCGATCCCATCCTTCCAAACTTCGTTCTTCCATGATGGCGTTGGCATTTCTTCCTTTAAAACCCTTTTGTAACCATAAAGGGTAGCCAGCTGGCAGGTTTTTTCCTCAACTGTCATCAGGCTCAGCAGGTTTTCAACACGTTTGTCAATCGGCTGTGACGGATCTTCAAACACATCCATTTTGCCATTCTTGTTAAAATCAACCCAGCCTTTGTGGTAAATGTTTTTTTCCTGGGCTGATGCGCAGAAGGAGTACGACAGTAAAAGCAGCAGTAACAGTTTTTTCATGAGGATAGGATATATTGGTTAATCAAATATAGGAGTTGTGTAGGAGATACACTATTGGAGGATGTAAAAAGTTTGTGGTTGGGAAGCAGGAGGGAGTCAAGAGTCAAGAGTCAGGAGTCAGGAGTCAAGAGTCAAGAGTCAAGAGTCAAGAGAAAATGCTTGTTAAGCTACGCAGAAGCTGGCAAATAAAAATTAAAATAAAAAAACAGCGCCCGGTATCCGGAGCGCTGTTTTTTTGGAGGTTAACTAATCTCTAATTAACCAATTTCTAATCTTTAACAATTAGTTAGCTTTTGCGAATTCGCCGTTAGCTTTGATGGCAACTTCGTCGCTTAACATTGGCGAGCCAAATTTGCTGCCGAAAGCGAAGTCAGAACGTTTGATGGTACCAGTAACCTGGAAGCCGGCGTCATCAGCCTTGCTCATTGGGTTAGTGATGGTACCGCGGTACCACAAGTCAAGGCTTACTGCCTTGGTTGTACCATGTAAAGTAAGGTTACCGTTTAATTTATAGTGATTAGCAGTAGCAGTTTTGCTGATACCTGTGCTAACGAAAGTCATTGTTGGGTAAGCAGCAACATCGAAGAAATCAGCAGATTTAAGGTGGCCATCGCGTTGATCTGATTCAGTGTTGATGGAAGCAGTGTTTACTGTTAAGGTAAATTTAGCATCGCTGAAATCTGGTTTTGCAGAAACGATGGTAGCAGAAAAATCTTTAAACCAGCCGTCAACATCAGACACTGCTAAGTGAGTAATGGTAAACTGAAGTTTTGAATGCGCTTTGTCAGAATTCCAGGTAGTTTGTGCAAATGCCGCTGTGTTTATTAAGGCAACTGCAACTAAAATGATTAATTTTTTCATGATTGTTTTTGTCTTTTTAGAGTTTTAAATTTCTTTGTCACAAATGTAATACAAAGAATTACGCATGCGCTAAAAAAAGATGTTTAAACATGTATTTTGACAATTGGGTGATTTGAGGGGGTGAAAGATACGGTTTTGGATGGTAAAAACGTGTCGTAAGAGCAATAACCGGTAAAAATTTAATGTAAAATCGTCTTTTGCCTCTTTCGGCGCAAGCAAAGACAGGCCTACAGGCGACGCATTGTTGGGTGGGTTTACTCAGCGCCATTTAAACCAAACAGCCGAATATTATTAAAACATATTATTATATTTATAACCTAACCCGTTAACTGACAATCACATGAAAAAATATTTATTTTTAGTTTTCGCAGGTATTTATTTCTCAGCCAATGCACAAACATTAATTGCCCCTAAAACTAAAAAAGTACCTAAGGTATTTACCGAGTATGGCAATACCCGCACAGACGATTACTATTGGCTCAATAATCCTAAGGACACAGCGGTGATTCCACACCTGGAAGAGGAAAACGCTTATACCGCAGCTTATTTGAAACCTACTGAAGGGCTTCAAAAAAAGATATATGACGAATTGGTGGCACGGATAGAACAAAAATTTCAATCGCTGGCTGTGCAGGAAAATGGCTATTGGTATTATGTCCGCTACGAAGCCGGCAGCCAGTATCCGCTTCATTGCCGCAAAAAATTAACCCAAACCGCTCCGGAGGAGGTTTATCTCGACGAAAATGCCGAGGCTAAGGGACATAAGATCTACCTGGTTCGCGGAACTGCAATAAGTAAGGACGGTAAATGGCTGGCATTGGGGGCGGACACAACCGGAAGCCGCAGAAGCGCCCTGCATATTAAAAACCTTTCTGACGGTACATTTTTACCGGAAGTTATCGGCAATACAGACGGCAGCTATGCCTGGGCCGCTGATTTAAAAACAATATATTACACCCTCAACGATGCTACTGTGCGCAGCTACAAGGTGATGAAGCACACCGCGGGTACTGATCCTGCCACGGACAAGGAGATCTATACTGAAAAGGACAGCACATTCGCGGTGGATGTTCGTACATCTGACGATAACCGCTTCGTGTTTATTAACACCACCAGCAAAAATAGCAACGAAGTAAGGTATATCGATTCCCAAAACCCGGCGGCCGGCACAGTGTTGATCCAGCCGAGGTTGAAGGATGTGTTGTATTCCGCGCAATACCATGGTGGCGATATTTTTTATATCGGCACAAATTACAAGGCTGAAAATTTTAAATTGGTAACTGCGCCAATAGCACATCCCGGCGTTGAAAACTGGAAGGACATAATTCCAACCATGCCTGACGCTTTTTTGACCAACACCATTATCCTGAAAAAATACTTTGTATGCCAATACCAGCAAAAGGCGCTGGTGCAGATCAGGGTGATCAACAGGGAAAACGGATCGTCGTATTATGTTGATTTTAAGGAGAACGCTTATATGGCAGCGATGAGCTCATCTACTGATAACTACAATTCTGACAGTATCCGGTATGCCTATACATCGCTAACAACACCTACTACACAATTTAAATACAACCTGGCAACTAAGGAAAAGATTTTGCTTAAACAGGCGCATGTTGGCGGCGGTTACCAGGCTGAACTTTACGAAACCGACCGAATTTGGGTGAAAGCCCGGGATGGTGTAATGGTGCCGGTATCAGTAGTTTATAAAAAGAGCCTGTTTAAAAAGGATGGCAGCAACCCGATGTTGCTGTATGCCTACGGTTCATACGGAGCAAATTCCGACCCGTTTTTTAATGGTGCCGTAATTAGTTTGCTCGATCGCGGGTTTGTTTATGCTATCGCTCATATCCGTGGCGGGCAGGAGATGGGCCGTTATTGGTACAAGGAACAAGGCAGGCTGTTCCACAAAAAGAATACGTTTACTGATTGTGTGGATTGCGCCCAATATTTGGTTGATAATAAATATTCATTGCCCGATAAATTGTTTGCAAATGGTGTAAGCGCCGGTGGTATGCTAATGGGAGCGATCATCAACCTGCGGCCCGACCTTTTCCGTGGCGTACTTGCCGAAGTACCCTGGATGGACGTTGTTAGCGACATGCTGGACACCAGTCTGCCGCTGACAACGCTTGAATACGAGGAATGGGGCGATCCGAACCAGAAGGATTATTATGATTATATGCTGAGCTGGTCGCCATATGATAACGTGAAGAAGGCAAAGTATCCGGCAATTTTTGCAACGGGCGGATTGAATGACACACAAGTGCCTTATTTTTCACCGGCGAAATGGGTGGCAAAAGTTCGTGAAAACAATACCGGTACCGATCCTGTTTTATTTAAAGTGAATATGGGTGCCGGGCATGGCGGAGATTCAGGACGATTCGACAGGCAGAAGCTTACTGCATTGAAATATGCATTTATGCTGAGTTTGCTGGGCCGGGATCAGTAATCAAGCCTTACCCCAAACCCCTCTCCAAAAGGAGAGGGGCTTAAAATAAAATGTAAAAGAGCGAAGTTAAAGTCCTCTCCTTTGGAGAGGATTTAGGCCCCGTATATTTGTAAAAAATCTTACTATGAAATTCAGGGAACTTGGAAAAACCGGTGAGCAATTATCGGCGATAGGATTGGGCTGCATGGGTATGAACCATGGCTACGGAACTTTTAACGATGAGGAATCAATTGCCACATTGAACCTTGCCATCGATCTCGGTATTAACTTTTGGGATACTGCCGATGTGTACGCCAATGGCAAAAATGAAGAGTTGGTATCGAAAGTGCTTTCGGCCAACCGCGACAAAATCTTCATCGCTACCAAATTTGGCTTCAGGCAAAAGGAAAACAGCAGCGGTATGCCAGGCGGGGCAGGATCGTATGTTGATTGTTCACCGGCTTATATCAAACAGGCCGTTGAGCTAAGTTTGAAAAGATTAAAGATTGAAACCATCGACCTGTATTACGCCCATCGCATCGACCCCAATATACCTGTTGAAGAAACGGTAGGTGCTATGGCCGAACTGGTAAAGGAGGGAAAGGTGCGTTACCTGGGCCTTTCAGAAGCCGGGGTTGCCTCCATCCGTAAGGCTCACGCTGTTCACCCGATAGCGGCATTGCAAAGTGAATACTCCTTACTAACCCGCGATGTGGAAAATGAGATCCTGCCGGTATGCAGGGAGCTGGGGATCTCGCTGGTGCCTTTCAGTCCGCTTTCGCGCGGCTTAATAACGAATACCTTAAATCTGGATGAGATTGGCAGCGGCGACTTTCGCAAAACATTGCCGCGCTTTGCTGATGAATACAAGGAGAACAACAGTAACCTCGCATCGGCCTTTGCCGAACTTGCTGCGAAAAAAGAGTGCACGCCTGCCCAATTGGCGTTAGCCTGGGTGCTGGCGCAGGGCGAGGACATTATCCCGATTCCCGGAACTAAAAAAACAAAATACCTGCGGGAGAATGCCGGTTGTGTTGATGTTGATTTGTCTGCCGGCGATTTGCAGGATATTCAAAGCGTGATGGATAAATTTTCAAATACCGGGCCGCGGTATGCTGAAGGGGCGATGAAAATGGTGAATAAATAGCCCATTTGTCATTGCGAGGAACAAGGCAATCGCGAACTATACACGACCGCGATGCAAGTCCCAAACCTTTCTGTACGCGTTGCAAAGTTCGCGGTTGCCACGCTGCGCTCGCAATGACAAGAGAGAGACCTTGTTTAAATCACCCCAACCGCACCCCGTTAAATCACCCTTTAAAAATGGGTTATAATACCCCCTGTAATTATTTGTATTACATGGTGTTAGCCTATAGCTTTGTTGCATCACAATATGAAAGCAATAGAGATAACAGTAAACGACCAAACCTACCGGGTTATCCGCAACAGCGGCGATAACTACTTTTTCAGCGTTTTTAATTACGCTACCTGTCACATCATCGCCAAAAACGATTTCGGGATCTGGAAACGGGTCCAGCATCTTTTCGGTACCGAGATCATCCCGCTCGACGAGATAGGCGATGTTATCGATAACGAATATACCCCCTGGCCGGCAGACGATCCGCAGCCGTTAAGAAAACACCTGGAGCTTTAACAGGTAACAGGCTTAAAAGGATTCGTGCATATAAAAGTCATCCACTTTTTTATTGAAGTCTTCCGTATGCTCAATCAGCGTACCATGGCCTGAATGTGGTACTACCCACATATACGCTTTGGGGATGTTCTCATAAATTTGTGCAGTGTGCTCAATCGGGATCAGGTCACGATCGCCGCAGATGATAAGTGCCGGGCACGTAATGGCTTTTAGGGCAGATAGCTTTACGTTGGGTTGCAGCCAGTCGAGCATGAAGATCTTCCAGTCGTTTTTTTCTTTTGGCGTGGTCCATTTGGTGTCTTTGTTTTTACCATAGTAATCGCGCATATCCTTCCAGGTTGCGGGTGTTAAAGCTGTGGAGTCGGGCCACAAATTGGCGCCGGTTGAGGCAAATTTTATCACTTTATCCGGGTGACGCATGGCAAGCAGTATAGCGTTGATACCACCGTCGCTCCAGCCAAGCACATAACTTTTATCAATATGCATGGTATCCAGCAGGGCCGAAAAATCGTCAGCCATCATTTCGAAACTCAGGGAATCCTTCGTGTCGATGGATTTGCCGTGCGCCCGGCTATCCACCGCGATCACCTTATATTTTTTGGCGAAAAAGGGAATGTTTTTGCTGAACGCCGAGATGCTTCCGCCATTGCCATGGATCATCAGCAACGGTTTCCCCTCGCCATAAACCTCGCAGTACATTTTAATACCGCGGATGTTGTAATATTTACCGGCGGCAGGGTTGTTGCCGTATGGGATGCCTTTTTGCTGGCTGTGGCAGGACAGTATCGCCAGCAGCATAAACGAGGTGAGGGATAAGAATTTTTTCATTTTGTACCGTATTTAAATATAATAAATAGTAGTCCGCCAGCTATAACAAGACCGATAGTTAAAGGGACCCAGATAGGTTTTAACCTGTAAAGTGTATCGTTGCCTATAAATTTATTCCAGAAAAATGCATTTAAGATATAGCCACCCAGTATGCTGATAACAATTCCTGCGCCGGCAGGTAAATTGAGTAGCTCAGCAATGACGATGGTCAAAGCTGTATAGCCTAGTCCAAACAGTGCTACCAGGGCCGCCCGGCTGCTTTTTGGCGTTTTGGCTACATTGATAGCCAGCATTATTGAACCAAACAGGACGCTAAAAAGAATAGAGAATACGTATATGGCACGTTTCGAATAAAATTCCGGCGCATCAGGATCGTCGATCTGGTTGTTAATGTCTGAAAATGCAAATAGACTCGGGCTGGTTGGCGGCGTGCCGGCAAGTTCCCGGCGGGCCTGCATATCTTCAGCAATCACTTTTAATTCTTCGTCCGAAAAAACTACACCCCTGTTTTGCAATTCTTCAACTGCCGATTCAACAGATTCCGGCAAATATTTCTCCCGGTTATCCACATATTCATGAAGTTCTTCGTCCGATTTCATCGTCGCACGGAACTTGAAATTCTCATCCATTTTTTATTATGATCAATGATTTTATACAGGCTAAAATAGCTAAAATTTCCACTCATCGCCGGAAAATTATAGGTACTAATTTACACATAAAGATCGCAGGACAATTCGGGAATTATGATAATCCTGTTAAAAATGATAGCTTTATCCGACTACAAAGCTATATGCAAACAAAAGCCATCACCACCCCCCAAACAACCGGCGAACGCATCCGCTCCATCATCGGCGGCTCATTAGGTAACCTTGTTGAGTGGTATGACTGGTATGTTTATACCGCGTTTTCCCTTTACTTTTCGGCTGCGTTCTTTCCGAAGGAAAACGAAACGGTACAGTTGCTAAACACCGCAGGCATTTTTGCCATCGGCTTTTTAATGCGGCCGATTGGCGGCTGGGTAATGGGGACTTATGCCGACAGGCGGGGGCGTAAAGCAGCGCTTACCTTTTCGGTATTACTGATGAGCGTAGGCTCGCTGATCATCGCTATCGCACCGGGGTATAAGCAAATCGGGGTAGCAGCACCGATAATTTTGGTGTTGGCGCGGATTATCCAAGGCCTGAGTGTTGGCGGCGAATATGGTACCAGTGCAACTTACCTTAGCGAAATGGCTACCAAAAAGCACCGTGGCTTTTATTCCAGCTTTCAATATGTAACACTCATAATGGGGCAACTTTTGGCGCTGGGTGTGCTGGTTTTATTACAGCAGGCTTTTTTAACCGATAAGCAGCTGCATGCCTGGGGTTGGCGCATCCCGTTTGTGGTAGGAGCGATACTTGCTATAACGGTAATGTATTTGCGGCGAAGTATGACGGAATCGGTAATTTTAGATGAACCGGATACTAAAACCCGCTCAAACCGTGGAACTATTAAAGCATTGGCGGCACATCCGAGGGCGGTGCTCACCGTAATAGGTTTAACGGTTGGCGGCACGGTTGCTTTCTATACGTTTACCACCTACATGCAAAAGTTTTTGGTGAATACCTCGGGGTTCTCAAAAACCAGCGCCACGTTAATTTCTACGCTTACGCTGGTGGTATTTATGTTGTTGCAGCCGGTATTTGGTTTGTTATCAGATAAGATCGGGCGTAAGCCTTTATTGATAGGTTTCGGGATTTTAGGAACGCTGACAACGGTTCCAATCCTTGCCACCTTAAGCCATACCAAAGATGTCTGGATAGCCTTTGCGCTGATCATGTGCGCGCTGATCATTGTCAGCGGCTATACATCGATAAATGCGGTGGTTAAAGCTGAACTATTTCCTGCTAATGTGCGGGCTTTAGGGGTTGGGTTTCCATACGCTATAGCTGTATCTCTTTTTGGTGGCACAGCTGAATATATTGCATTATGGTTTAAAACCGACCATCACCAGGAGTGGTTTTACTGGTATGTTACCATCTGCATAGCGTTATCACTCATCCTGTACATCACGATGAATGACACGCACAAGCATTCGAAGATTGAGGATTGATGCTTTATTATTAAAAATTTGTCATTGCGAGCGCAGCGTGGCAACCTCGTCGGTTACAGATCGAATAGAAAAGTATAATACTTGCTTGGCGAATATGCATTGCGAGGAGGTTGCTTCGTCGTTTCTCCTCGCAATGACAACATGATTTTATTTAAATAGCCGGATTTTCGCTGTAGCTTTTCCAAAGCTCGTCAACCGTTTTGCCGGTTAGCGTTTTCCATGAGGCATCGGTATACGTATGTTTCCGCATCTGGCTATCCATCTCTTTTACCAGGCCCGGTTTAACTTTTTTCTCTATCCAAACTAAAAAACGAGCGGTAACGCGGTAGGCGTTGTCATAGTTTTGGGTTGGTTTAAAGTCAGGCAAAGTCCATTTGGCAGGAGCGTTGTTTACGCCGAACTGGTTACGCGCGTAATCGGCAATGCCCTCTGTAAGCCAGCCTGGTCCAACGCTTTCGCCGTAATCCTGTACAATGTGCATTACTTCGTGGGTTACTACGTCAATGTCTTCAGGACGTTTGTGCAGCCAGCTTGCAGCAATGGTAACTTTACCATCGGCGGTAGCGGCAACACCTTTATAGCTGGTATCAACGGCCATTTTTACATCCTTAAGCGTTGCAGGGTTGTATTCCTTAGCCAGCTCCGGGTAAACGATGTAGAATGTTTTTACAAGGCGGGTTAACTCGGCAGTATCAAGCGTTGCATCGTTGTTGGTGAGGGTTAGCGTATAGCCGCCGTGTTTGTAGGTTCTGCTGGTGGTTTGCGCATCGGCAGATTTTATAATTATGGCAGATAAAATCGCCGCAAGTACGAGTGTTTTTTTCATGGTCAGTTTTTTCAGTTTCAGCCGCAATAATAGGGATTTATAAGGCTGAAATGTAGGGGTGACATGTAAAAATGTAATGACGGGGCAGAGTCTACTTGTAAATTTTTCTATGTTTAATTTAAGATTACACTAAGACGGATTAGACAATATTTTTAATTGTACATTTTAACGCAGGCCTGCGACCTGCGCTGACAAATTAGACCCATCCAGGGTCAGGGGAGCAAAGTTATATGAGAAAGCCAAGCCTTGAAAGGGCGAAATTTAACAACGCAGGTCAACGGCCTGCGCTGGTACCGGAATAAGTTGTTTGATTTTCAAATCCGGGGAAAAAATCTTATATTTGTAAACGCCCTTAAGGGTAGTTCTTTTCTTATCATTCTCCGGCATCAGGAAGTTTCATTTGGGCGAATCTTTAGCTTAATTTCACCTGTTTTTATTTAAATATCTGTAAATCAATGTTTTAATAAATTTATCGGATTGATTTTATCAGGGGTGAAAAGCTGTTTACCATGGTAATCTAAAATTTTATCAGGGGCAAAAGGTGTTATACCCTCGTAACGCGAAATTTTATCAGGAGTGAAAATCATTTTGCTCTCGTAATCCAAAATTTTAACAGGGGCAAAACCTGCCTTACCCTCGTAATCGAAATTTTTATCAGGGGTAAAAGGGCGTTTTGCTCTCGTAATTCCAACGTTTTTTAGGAATTGATCCTGTTTCGCTGTCACAATTATAGATTTTTCCCCGTCTGCTTTGGAAAAAAGTTAATTTTGCAGCCACATTCTTATGATCGAAATAAACACATTATATGAACAGGCCATAAACCTGTTGCAGCAACTCATAGCCATCCCCTCATTCAGCAAGGAAGAAAACCTGACTGCCGATGTTATTGAAAAGTTTTTGCAGGGTCACGGCGTGATAACCCACCGAAAGTTGAATAATATTTGGGCATGGAACAAGCATTTTGATGCGGCTAAGCCTACCATCCTGCTTAATTCGCACCACGACACGGTGAAACCAAACTCCGGCTATACCCGCGATCCTTATGATGCCAAAATTGAAGATGGCAAGCTTTTCGGTTTGGGCAGCAATGACGCAGGTGGATGTCTGGTATCGCTCATCAACGTTTTCCTTTATTTTTATGAAAAGGAAAACTTAAAATATAACTTCTGCCTGGCTACTACTGCAGAAGAAGAGATCTCCGGTGTAAACGGACTTGAGCTGATCATCCCGGATCTTGGTCCGCTTGATTTTGGAATAGTAGGAGAGCCTACCCTGATGCAGTTAGCCATTGCCGAGCGCGGCCTGATGGTATTGGATTGCGTGGCTCACGGCAAAGCCGGCCATGCCGCCCGCGAGGAGGGCGACAATGCTATTTACAAGGCATTAACTGACATTGAATGGTTCCGAACATTCCGCTTTCCAAATGAGTCGGAAGTTTTTGGGCCGATAAAAATGTCGGTAACCATTATTAATGCCGGTTCACAGCATAACGTGGTGCCTGCAAGCTGTACTTTTACAGTTGATGTTCGGGTGACTGATGCTTATCGCAATGAAGAAGTATTGGAGATCATTCGCCAGCATGTAAGCTGCGATGTTACCCCGCGCTCTATTCGCCTGAAGCCATCTAAAATCGACAGGGAACACCCCATAGTTCAGGCAGGAATTGCTTTGGGAAGAACGACCTACGGCTCGCCAACAACATCAGATCAATCATTATTGGATATTCCATCATTAAAGGTTGGTCCCGGTGATTCGGCGCGTTCACATACCGCGGATGAGTTTGTTTATGTGGATGAGGTAAGAGAGGGGATTGAGTTGTATATTAAAATGCTAAGCAGCATTGTTTAAGAAATAAGTAATACAAAAGAAGTAAGTTTGAATATCTCCGCCCGTCATTGCGAGGAACGAAGCAAACCCCGATCTGCAGAGCCGCTCTGTATAGTTTAGAGTTTGCTTTGTTCCTCGCAATGACGAGAGGGCTAAATTTGTACCATGGCAAAAATCTGGCAGAAATCAGTTACCGTTAATGAACTCGTTGAAAACTTCACTGTTGGCCGCGACCGTGAGTTTGACCTGCAGATGGCTGCCTTTGATGTGCTTGGCTCACTTGCACATACACAAATGCTGGAGAGTATTGGCTTGATGAATGCCGATGATTTGCAGCTGGTTCAACAGGAATTAAAAACCATTTACAAAGATATTGAAGCCGGTAATTTCACCATTGAGCCCGAGGTTGAGGATGTGCATTCCCAGGTGGAGATGTTACTGACCCAGCGCATTGGCGATGCCGGTAAAAAGATCCACAGCGGCCGTTCACGTAACGATCAGGTGCTGGTTGATTTGAAGCTCTTCTTCCGTCATGAGCTGCAGGAAGTTGTTGAGGAAACTGAAAAACTGTTTCGCCAGCTGATTGAATTGAGCGAAAAACATAAAGATGTTTTATTGCCGGGCTATACCCATTTGCAGGTGGCCATGCCATCGTCGTTCGGCTTATGGTTTGGCGCTTATGCCGAAAGTTTGGCAGATGACCTGGAACTGGTATTGGCGGCGTATAAGATCACCAATAAAAATCCATTGGGATCTGCAGCTGGTTATGGTTCGTCGTTCCCGCTTAACCGTACATTAACTACCAATTTGTTGGGTTTCGACAGCCTTAACTATAACGTAGTTTATGCACAGATGGGCCGGGGGAAGACCGAGAGGATCATCGCGCAGGCCCTATCATCCATAGCTGCCACGCTGGCAAAAATGGCAATGGACCAAGCTTTATATTTGAGCCAGAATTTTGCTTTTGTAAGCTACCCGGATACCCTGACCACCGGCAGCAGTATTATGCCGCATAAAAAGAACCCGGACGTTTGGGAGATCATGCGTGGCAAATGTAACCGTTTGCAAGCCCTGCCGACTGATGTTGCGATGATGACCACCAACCTGCCATCGGGCTATCACCGAGAACTGCAGCTGCTAAAGGAACTGTTGTTCCCTGCATTTACCGACTTGAAAAACTGCCTGCACATGGCAACCTTTATGCTGCAAAATATCACCGTAAATAAAGACATCCTGAATGACCCGAAATACGCCTACCTGTTTAGCGTGGAAGAAGTAAACCGGATGGTATTGAACGGCACGCCTTTCCGCGATGCTTACAAGCAAGTTGGCCATGCCATTGAACAAGGCGATTTTAACCCGGACAAGCAGGTTAACCATACCCATGAAGGCAGCATCGGCAATTTGATGAATGCCGAGATCACTGCATCGTTTGACAAGATAGTTGGCAGCTTTGATTTTGGGAAGGTAGAGCAAGCCGTAACAGCACTGGTTTCTTAAAGATGAATTAAATAGGTAAATTGCAATATCAATTCTAAACCTATGCATCGCTCAATCAATTTTATAAAAGTAACCTGTCTTTTTTTGATCGGCATTTTGTCCGCCTGTCATCCCGATAAGAAAACTATAATTATCAAGGGAGATATAAAAGGCGTAAATACGACTAAGGTTTATCTTTATAAAACCTTCCCGGTTGGCAGCACGGCAATTGATTCGGCAAAGGTGGTTAACGACCATTTCGAATTTAAGATCCACACTGATACGCTATTTCAACCTGAGATGGGCTTTATCGGGTTTACCGACGTCGGTAATACAAAAAATCAACTGGGCATTATTAACCCATATTCACCACACAAAGACAAGCCGGACCTGTTCGTTGATTTTTATATTGAGCCCGGCACAACAACGCTTTCAGGCGATCTGACCAAAAACAGGCATGCGGGTATTAAAATAGAGAGTGGTGAACAAAATGATTTTAATTTCAGGCACATCTACCTGCCATTTATCCGAATAACTAAAGACAGCACAAGCCATAGGTCGCAGCTTGGCAGGTTAAAAAAACTAATCCACGATAACCCTAATGCCTATCAGGCAATGTTTGCCTTGTACAGTTGGCGATTCTATTTAAAAAACGACGAAATAAAAAGCCTGTATACTGAGTTTAATGACGAGGTAAAGCAAGCATACTTAGGGCGAGTCGTTGCCGCTTTTTTGAAACAGCGTCCCGATGATTCTAGTTTGATACCAAATTCGTTGTTGACAACCATCGATGAAAAGCAGGCAGAAATGATCGACACAACCAAAAAATTAAACATGGTAGTTTTCTGGGCAAGCTGGTGCGGGCCGTGTAAACAGGAAATTCCTGTTTTGAGAAAGATATATGCAGGCTATCAAAATAATAATTTCAGGATGGTGAGCGTATCACTGGATAAGGACAAAACAAAATGGAAGCAAATGCTGGAAATTCAGAAGATGCCATGGCAGCAGCTCGACATTGAAGCTAAAAACTTAAATAATCTAACAGCGCTTTATAATCTTGGGTTTATTCCGAAGATTTATTTCATCAACAACAAACGAAAACTGGTAGGTGAAATTGACGGAGCCGATCCTAACGGTGAGGCCGCGTTTAAGAAAATCATCGCTGCAAATTTATAATGGGGAATAACTATGTTGTTTTAAGATAGCTGGAAGCTTTTTATTTTTGAATGGGGAAGAGATGGATATAGAAATTGGTAAAACCTTAAAGTTGAAATTTGCTGATGTAAATTATTATATTTGTATATGTTGATTGAAAACGCAGATAATAACAATATTACTATCACTGTATCCAAATCCATAGATAAGTTTGGATTACAGCGATTAATCGACTATCTCAAATATCTCGAAGCTACATCCGGTTCTAAAGCAAAACAAGCAGAAGTAGATAAGCTTGCTGATGAAGTTAATTCTTCCTGGTGGGAGGCCAATAAATCTCGTTTTATTAAGTGAAGATTATAGTCGATGCCAATATCGTGTTCAGTGGCATATTGAATTCTCATGGTAAAATTGGGGACCTGTTAATCAACTCAAAAAAGCAATTCAGTTTTATTGCTCCCGAATTTTTGAGGTATGAAATAAGAGAGAAGTACGAACGGCTTAAATCAATATCAGGACTGACTATTGAACAGGTGCAGGAAGCCGAATACCTGGTATGTAAAGAAATTACATTCATATCCGAAGAACAGATAGATCATAAGTTTTGGAGTGAGGCTTATGAGTTAGTTCGTGGTATCGACGCGAATGATATCCAGTATGTAGCTTATTCAAAGCAATTCAAGTGTAAGATTTGGTCGGGAGACAAAAAGCTATTTAACGGGCTAAAGACAAAAGGATTCACCAATATACTCACTACGGAAGAACTTTTTGAACTCAGAAATAACAAATTGAAATTTTAATGAACGGACAAAACAGAAGCGACATATATCCTGGCCTTGAAGTTGAAATCATCCTGAAAAAGGATCAGCGTTCAGGCAAATTAACACGGGGTATTGTAAAAGACCTGCTTACCAGCTCGGCTTATCACTCCCGGGGAATAAAGGTGCGTTTGGAAGATGGACAGGTGGGCCGCGTGGCAGAAATTATAGAAGATTAAATCTTCTCTCAAAACTTTATATCTTAGGCCTTTAATAGTATTCCGGATTTCGGACTTTACCGACTCTACTAAATTCCCCTATGGCAAAAGCACTAAAACCCGACAAAAGATTTTTTTACCGCCTCGATGCGCATTATCGTTTGCTGATCTCGCTGACAGTTGCTGCTATCACGTTTTTTTGTATCCGGACGCATTTTGCATTGCCATCGTTGGTGCTGTTTACCTGGATTAGCTTTGCCCTTACCGTTATTGTGCTTGACTGGATCATCATAGCTACTTCGCATCCTAAGGAGGTACGCAAAATTGCCAAGCTCCAGGATTCGAGTCGTACGGCGATCTTCATGTTTGTAATTTGCGCGGCAGTAGCTAGCATGGGTGCAATTGTTTCACTCTTAAAATCAGCTAAAGGGCACGCGGCAAATGTCAACGGGCATATCCTGCTTTCTATTTTTGCGGTGGTGGTATCGTGGTGGCTTGTGCATACCATCTTTACGCTGTTATATGCACATCTTTATTATGATACCAACACGGATGATGGCGAGATAAAGAAGATCGGCGGGCTGGAATTTCCCGGTTGCCCCGAACCAGATTACCTTGACTTCGTATATTTTTCCTTTGTTATCGGCATGACGTTTCAAACCTCTGATGTTTCCATCAGTTCCAGGCAAATCCGCAGGTTTAATTTGATCCATTCACTGTTGTCGTTTGCGTTTAATACAGCCATACTGGCGTTGAGTATTAACGTGATCTCGGGGTTGGTGGCTCAATAAGGACCGGGATTAATGGATTAGAGGGATTGATTTTGGATTTAAAATTTAGATTAATAAATCACGCGGATGATCTATTGAACTTAAAAGTAAATACTTTAAATCTCTTAATCCCGGTTAATTAATCCAGGTCAAATAATACCGGTTGATCCCTGTCTAAAAACGTTGGCCTTAATAAGCTCAAACCTAGCTTTTCGTTAAGCTGCTCAACTACATAATCTGCTAATTCGGGTGAATACCGTTCATCATGTTGGTGCATAAAAAACCAAACAGATTGTAAGCCCATTTTTTGCCATTGGGCTATGCGTTCTACCCATTCGTCACAGCGGGCATAATCAGTAGGGTGGAGGCTGTTCCCCACGAAACGAATAAAGGCATGGGGAGTTGGCAGTTCCATGTGAACTACATCGCGCCGTCCGGATGCATCTGTTATTACCGCGCCGATATTCAACTCATGCAGCATACTGAATAATGCATCACGGGTTTCAGGCACGGCGAACCATTCCTTGTGCCGTACTTCTAAAAATACGGGAACATCCTTAGGTAATTGTTGCAGATAGATTTTTAGATCGGGCAGGCTTTTTGGGGTATAATTATCACCGACCTGCAAAAACAGCGGGCCGAGCTGATCGCCAAAGGCCATAATGCCATTGTAATATTGTGTGGTGATCTCGTCCGCGTTCTTTAACCTGCGGATGTGGCTGATGCTTTGAGAAAACTTTGGGCAAAACTTAAAGCTGGGATTTGCCGCCGCCTTTTCCTTCCATTTGGCAATGGTTTCGGGCGGGTAGATATTGTAAAAGGTGGCATTCAGCTCAATGCTGTCGAAGTGCTTTACATATTCGTCGAGAAAGTTAGCGTCCTTTGTTTTAGGCGGATAGATCTTGCCGATCCATTCCTTACGTCCCCACTTGGCACAGCCAACATGAACCTGTAAGGGCTGGTCGCTTTTCGCCGAAGCCAAAGTTTTTATAGTTAATTCGGGATCGGGAGGCAGTGTAAAATCTACTTCCATCAATTCCCCTGGTGTTACACGGCCAAATTCCATATTAGTTGATAGTTAATGGTTCATAGTTCATGGCAGGAAGCGTTGTTCTTTATCTTTCGGACTTCCGGACTTTTCCGACTTTCGGACTGAAAGATCACTATTTATGTTCTTCTTCCTCTATCTCGGTAATAATCTTCCTTACTTCTACCGAAGTTTGATGATATTGGTCTATGATGTTATTAATAAACCCCGCCTTATTTAACAGGTTGTAGGTTACCGGCCTTTCCATTACCTGTTGAATGTTATTCCCCGTTTTGGTGAACACAATATTATAGTCGGCGTAATCGCTCATTTTGTTCTTAAAGGCCGAGAAGGATTTGGTCGACAATATTAAACCTGCCATGGTTTGCTGATAGAGGTTCACTATTTCCACCTGTAGTGTTTTATTTTCAATAACATCCAGCTTTCCGGAGGCTTTTAACGCTTCATACCTGCTGTTTGATGGAACAAACTCAACCGAATTGTATAAATATTCGGCTGCCTTTAAGGCGCTATCAGGATTCAGTTTTTTGCCGGTGTAGGCTTGTCTCAAATAGGCAAAGCTTTTATTCATCCGGGCATAATTGGCCGAATCGTTATGGAGCTGCAGCAGATCACCCTTTAAATCGCCTACCAGGCTGGTCAGGAAATTATGTTCAAGGGTTTGTTCCTGCTGGTGCTCGCGGTAGCGCTCCACAAAAAGAGAAAGCGTTATGGCAAAAACAATAATGGCAATTTCCAAAATGGTATCACCAATTTTATGCTTCAGGTCGCCAGGGTTTTTAACTACCTTTATTATTTCGCGGGTGTGTTTTATTATTTCGTGCTCGGCCATAGTTGGCAATAAAAATAGTGATTAGTTGAATAAATTGATATTTAATAAAATAATTAATACCTAACTCAATCAACTATCCTACAACATCCTTAAACTGTGGTGCTACCCTTTTTTTAGATGCCTGTTCATATGCGTAGCCTAGCTTAATAATATCAGCCTCCCTGTAAGCAGTGCTGATAAATGAAAGCCCGACAGGCAATCCGTGCGCATAGCCCATTGGCACTGTAATGTGCGGATACCCCGCCATAGCAGCCGGGCCTGAAAACGAAAAGCCATTGTCATAGTCACCATTCAACAGGTCGATGCAAACAGCAAAGCCATTGGTGGGTGCTGCAATAGCATCCAATTTATTTTCCTTTAAAATGATGTCGATGGCAGTTCGGGTGATGCTTGTTGTTTTTTGCACGGCATCCAGGTATTCCTTTTCATCAAGGCCACCTTTTTTGTCAGCAAGCTCCAGGATTTCCTGTTTAAAAAAAGGCATGGCCTTGGCTTCGTTCTTTTTGTTAAATGCGATAACATCCGCCAGTGATTTTACCTTTGAGTTGGCGTCGCTTAAGTATTTGTTCAATCCGTCCTTAAATTCGTAAAGCAGTACGGTCAATCCATTTTTGCCGGCTTCCTTTATTTGTTTGTAAAGTTCAACCTCAACAATGGTTGCGCCCTTGGCCTTTAGCAGATCAACAGCCTGCTGGAATATAAGATCCATAGCGGGACTAACCTTCATGCCATCCTTTTCAATGCCGATGCGCTTGCCTCTCAAGCCATCCGCATCTAAAAATTTGGTATAGTCTGCCTCAATTTTGCCTTTGCTGGTTAAGGTGTATACATCCTGTGGGTCTTCGCCTGCTAGGGCTCCCAATAAAATAGCGGCGTCCCTTACAGTGCGCGCCATTGGCCCGGCGGTATCCTGAGTTTTCGAGATCGGGATGATGCCAAAGCGGCTCCAAAGCCCAACCGTGGGCTTGATGCCAACCAGGCCGTTTACCGATGATGGGGACACAATAGAGCCATCAGTTTCGGTGCCTATCGCAATGGCACACAAATTAGCCGAAGCGGCCGAACCTGAGCCAGCGCTTGATCCACTGGGGTTACGATCCAAAATATAAGGGCATTTTGTTTGCCCGCCGCGACTGCTCCATCCGCTGGTTGAATGTGTACTGCGGAAGTTGGCCCACTCGCTTAAATTGGTCTTCCCCAGCAGCACTGCGCCGGCCTGCCTGAGCTTGTGCACAATAAATGCATCCTGCTTGGCAAAGTTATCAGCTATGGCGAGGGCACCGGCGGTGGTGTGCATATTGTCGCCGGAATTTATGTTGTCCTTAATTAATACCGGGATGCCATGCAAAGGCCCGCGTACTTTCCCGGCGGCGCGTTCCTTATCCATTGCATCGGCCATGTTGAGTGCATCCTTGTTGAGTTCGATAACGGCGTTAAGCTTTGGCCCGTTCTTGTCAATCTCATCAACCCGCTTCAAATACATTTCGGTGATGGAGCGCGAAGTATATTCCTTGCTTTTCATCTTTTGCTGAAGCATATCGATAGTTACTTCATTTAAGGCGAAGTCATCTTTCTTCTGTCCATCAGCAGTGCTTTTGTCTTTGTCGGACGAAACTAAATTGCAGGATGTTGCAGCAAGGGTGGTTAAAGTAAGTCCGGCAAGCGAGCCGGTTTTGAGGAAGTTTCTTCGTTGCATGATGGTGGGTTGATTAGCAGCTACAAGTAACGAAATTTTAGGGAATTATGTGGATGGTAACAGAAAAATCATTTGGGTAAGCGGGAAAAGGTTTGGAAAGATAATAGTGTGAATCCATGGCGCAGAGCGGACTCACCCGGTCGACGCTATGCTGGACCACCCTCTCTGCTGCGCAAAGAGGGGAAAGAAAATAAGAAAATTTTCCTCCACCTCTTTACCGCTTGCGGAAGAGATGTCAACGAGCGAAGCAATGTCGGGTGAGTCTTCTCTACGCACGATATATTCCCCTTTGAAATCTCAAAAAGTATTTAGACATTTGTCTAAATATATAAATACAAATTGAACGCGCTATTCAAAGCTCTTAATGATTCCACAAGGAGGGAGATCCTGGAACTGCTAAAGGACAAGGACCTTACAGCGGGCGAAATAGCTGATCAGTTTAACATTTCAAAGCCAAGCATCTCGCATCACCTCGACCTGCTGCGACAGGCGGGCCTGGTAGTATCGGTTAAGGAGGGGCAGTTTATCTATTACTCCTTAAACACCACCGTTATGGACGAGATGCTCAAATGGATCATCAGTTTGCAATCACCTAAAAAATAGAAATATAATCACAATGAAAAAGTTTACATATATCGACTTGGCCGCCCTGCTGATATGGCTAATCCCGGTTATTTACCTGTTTTTTGTGTACGCGTCGCTGCCGGAAACCGTGCCCATGCACTATGGTATGGATGGCAAGGTAAATCGCTACGGCAATAAAAGTGAACTGATAACCCTTGTGGCCATCATGCTGGGCACGCAGCTATTTGTTTACCTGCTGCTTCGGTTTTTGCCGGGCATCGATCCTAAAAAGCAAGTAAAGTCCGGGGAGGGTACTTTTCAAAAACTGGCCTTGGGGATAGTGTTTTTTATATCGGCCCTGGTCATTGCAATTATATTTTCCACCGCTCATAAGGGGATTAAGATAGATAAACTGATATTACCCCTAACCGGCTTGTTGTTTGCCTTTATGGGCAACATTATGCACAGCATCAAACCCAACTATTTTGCCGGTATCCGTACACCGTGGACCCTGGAGAGCGAAGACACTTGGCGTGTAACTCATCGATTAGCAGGAAAATTATGGTTTGTCGGAGGGATTATCCTTACCGTACTCACGCTAGTATTGCCGCCTGAGGCAGCGACCGTTGCATTTATGTGCGGCGTTGGGATTATCGTATTTATACCAGTTATCTACTCCTATATCTATTTCAAAAAACACCAGCCAGATCAAAATTTATGAAAAAATTAATCATTTGTGTATTAATGCTAATCGGCATAAAACAACTACACGCACAGGACGTGAGCGGTAGCTACCTTGGCTCGTTAACCCTTGCAAGCACCAATCTCCAGGTGATTTTTAATGTGGATAAAGCAGCAGACGGCAGCTACAGTGCTACCTTCGATAGCCCTGATCAAAAGGCGTTTGGGATAAAATGCAGTAAAACCACTATTGTAAAGGACAGTCTTTCTATAGAGGTTGCGCAGGCCGGAATTCTTTACAAGGGTTTGTGGGATGGAAAAGGTGGGATCACCGGGACTTTCAAACAGGGAGGATCGAACCTGCCGCTTAGCCTGCAACTGATGCGCAGGCCGCAAACACCCAAGCCTCCTTTTAACTATTTTACCGAAGAGGTGGAATATGACAATGCCGATAAAAGCCTGCATTATGGCGCAACCTTTACCCGGCCGAACGGAAAAGGAAAATACCCTGCCCTAATTATAATTACCGGAAGTGGTACACAAGATAGGGACGGAACTTTATTCGGGCATAAATTATATTGGGTACTGGCTGATTACCTTACCAAAAATGGCATAGCCGTGTTAAGGGTTGATGACCGGGGAGCAGGCAAAAGCACTATTGGCAGCGCCGGCAAAAATGTAACGAGCGTCGACTTTTCGTACGATGTGGAAACCAGTTTAAATTATTTGGAGACAAGGGAGGATGTTGATAAAAAGCACCTCGGCTTAATAGGACACAGCGAAGGCGGGATCATCGCGCCTATGGTAGCAGCCCGTCGCAAGGATGTTAGTTTTATAGTAATGTGGGGAGGGCCCGGGGTTGGCGGCGCGGCGATCAATACCGAACAAAATATCTACGCTTTGAAGGGAGTCGGGGTCGATACTACGTCGATCAACGCATTTAAGCAGCTTCACCTGGGGATCCTTAAACTTTTTGCGACATTGCCCAACGTGGATAGTTTGGATAAGCAGATTACGCCCTTATTTGAGAACTGGAAGAAAGGGCAAACCGATAAAACATTAGTGGCGCTGAACGCTAAAAATGTTGACATAAAGGACGTTTATAAACAGTACAACAGTTTGTATAACATCCCGTGGATGCGTTTTTTTATTGCCTATGATCCTGAAAAGGACCTCGGCAAGGTAAAATGCCCGGTACTGGCAATCAATGGCGAAAAGGATACCCAGGTGGATGCAGCAAGTAATTTAAGTTTAATAAGGGAGATCCTCACAAAAAATGGAAATAAGGATGTCGAGATAAAAGCGATGCCCGGCCTTAACCACCTGATGCAAACTGCACAAACCGGCGATTTATCAGAGTATGAAAAGATCGAAGAAACCATGTCGCCCGCAGCTATGAAGATAATTTCCGACTGGATTAAAATTCATGTAAAATAAATGCGTTAATGTTAGAGTCAAGATGCAAGAGTCAAGAATCAAGAAAAAATGACGATCAGGATAAGTTCTGATTTAGATTGTTTTTTTAATTTTATTTTTGACGATCAGATTCAGCGATTTTATCTTTCCTGGCTCTTGACTCTTAGTTCTAATCTCCAACTATGAAAAAATTTCTCCTTTCAGCAGGCTTAATGCTGATACTTTTGCCCCCATTTTTTGTTAAAGCGCAAACTGCGCTTCGTGAACAGATAACCACTATTGCAAAATCGTCAAAAGGTATTGTAGGCGTATCCATTTTAGGTTTGGAAAGCCGTGATACTTTATCAGTCAGCGGCGATGCACGACTGGTAATGCACAGCGTAATGAAATTCCCGATAGCGCTTACCGTTTTGCATTGGGTTGATTCGGGTAAGCTTACACTGGATAAAAAGATCCACATCAAAAAAAAGGACCTGCCAAAAACTTACAGTCCGCTGCGTGATAAATACCCTGATGGCAATGTTGACGTATCCATCGCCGATCTTTTGAGCTATATGGTATCCTTAAGTGATAACGATGCCTGCGATATTTTATTAAAGGTGATTGACGGCCCCAAGACAGTACAGGATTATATGTTGCACATTGGAATAAGGGGGATTGCCGTTAGAGCATCCGAGGCGGACATGGCATCGTCATGGGAACTGCAATACACCAACTGGTGCAAGCCGAAGGAAGCAACCATTTTATTGGATAAATTTTATAAGGGCGAAATCCTTTCAAAACCGAATACTGATTTTTTATATAAAATCCTTAGCGAAACAAGCACCGGCCCTCACCGCATAAAAGGTTTGTTACCGGCAGGTACTGTGGTTGCTCACAAAACTGGAACATCTCCAACAAATGACAGTGGTTTATCGCCGGCGACAAATGATGTGGGAATAATTACCCTGCCAAACGGCAAGCACCTTGCTATTTCCATTTTTGTATGTAACTCAACCGATGATGAAGCCACCCGCGATGCGGTGATCGCAAAAATTGCAAAAGCTGCGTATGACCATTATTGCAAATAACCAGGACAGAAATATCTGCCAAACCTGTGGTACAAGATATGCCGGCAATGTTCCTGAAATATGTACAATTTGTGCAGATGACCGCCAGTACGTGCTTCCAACAGGTCAGAAATGGATAAGTTATGATGAGGTTAAAACCGGCAGGAGCATCAGGTTTAACCATTTGTTGTCCAATCTTTATGATCTGCGGATAACGCCCCCGTTTGCCATTGGGCAAAAGGCACATTTAATATGCACACCGGGAGGTAACCTGCTTTGGGATTGCATTCCGTTTATCGATGAGCCCACGGTCGCTTTTATCAAATCATTAGGCGGACTGAAAGGTATCGCCATATCGCATCCGCATTATTACAGCTTGATGGCTGTATGGGCCGACATTTTTGATTGCCCAATTTATTTGCACGAAGGTGATAAGCAATGGATAATGGACGAAAGCCCGAAAATTGAGCTTTGGCAGGGACAAAAAAAGGTGTTATGGGATGGTATGGAAATAATTCATACAGCCGGGCATTTCCCGGGAAGCACTGTTTTGCATGTGCCTGGTATCGGTATAAATGGCAGCCTGTTTGTGGGCGATAGTCTTTACGTTGCCGTCGATCGTAAATTTATCAGCATGATGTACAGTTACCCTAATGCTATTCCGCTTCCGCAAAAGGCTATTTTGCAGATCAGTGACAGGGTTAGCCCTTTGAAGTTTGATGCAATGTATGGCGCCTTTGAATGGCAAAACATTGAGAATGGCGCCAGGGAGATGTTTACGCGCTCGGTCAGTCGTTATCTGGAGATCTTTAAATAAAGACGCAAAATATTACGTCTCTACGGGTGATCTGATCACTTTTTCCCTTTTTATAATTCATTTTTTGCATCTTCATCTTCCTGTAAATAAATTCTGTTACATTGTTTTCAATTATAAAATCTGATGAAACAGGCGGCAGGGATCTTTCTATTTATTCTTTTTACCACATCACTTTTCGCACAAACACCGGTAGCCATTAATGGCGCTTTAAGGGTTGAAGGCGATAAAATTGTAAACAAAAACGATGTTGCGCCGCAACTGCGCGGCATCAGCTTTTCATGGAGCTTATGGCAGGGGCGCAAATATTATAATCCGGTGGTGGTCGACTGGCTTACCAGCGATTTTAAAGTGTCACTCGTCAGGGCATCCATGGGTGTGCAGCCTGATCATGGGTATTTGCAGGAGCCTGCGCTGCAAAAGCAACTAATTGTAAATGTGGTTGACCAGGCAATTAAGGATGGTATTTACGTTTTGATTGACTGGCATGATCACCACAGCAATCAGCACCTTGCGCAATCAAAGGACTTTTTTGCGGAGATGGCGCAAAAGTATAAAGGCGTTCCGAATGTGATCTATGAGATCTGGAACGAACCTGAAGCTATCAGTTGGGACACCGTTAAAAATTACGCGGTTCAGGTAATCAGGGAGATCAGGAAATATGATCCGGATAATTTAATTGTAGTAGGAAGCCCTCATTGGGATCAGGACGTGGATCTTGCGGCGACAAACTCCATTACCGGGTTTAAGAACATTGCCTATTCCTTTCATTTTTACGCATCCGACCCAAGTCATCAGGAAAAGCTGCGTGCTAAAGGTGATCTTGCTATCAAAAAGGGCCTCGCACTAATGATAACAGAGTGGGGCGTAGGTGAGTCAAACGGTAACGGTAAATTCAATCGCGACCAGGTAAAAACATGGATGGAATGGATGGAAGCCAATCACTTGAGCTGGACGAACTGGAACATTACTGATAAACAGGAAACCACAGCCCTTTTGCTCCCCGGCGCACCGGAAACCGGCAACTGGACAGAGGAACAGCTAACCCCGGCAGGAATCTACATCAGGGAAAAGTTGCGGGAATTGAATAAGTAGGTAACCTGGTAATAAATAACTTATCAAATCGTCATTGCGAGGAACGAAGCAACCTCTACGCAGGATGATCAACGGACCTTAATGTTAAATGGATTTTACAGCCGCTGTTAGGTTGTCACAATATTATTGTTCCCTGATTTGCACAGTTCAGAGTTTGCTTCGTTCCTCGCAATGACGATCTCGTGAACTTATTTGCGGCAAAAGGTGCATCCGCACTTCGCACATCAAAAATTCGCACATCATCTTCCTTTCTTCCTTAAAAATCAGCATATTTACTTGCTGACCGCTTAATTCATTATTATGAAGAAATTATACATTCTTTTATTTCTCTTTTTGCCGTTTATTTCTTTTGCCCAAAATGCCGATTCCGTTTGGTTTGTAAATAATTATGTTAAAAAGGAAGTCACTGTCCCGATGAGGGATGGTATAAAACTTTTTACTTCTATTTATCAGCCTAAAGATCAGTCGGAAAAACACCCAATCCTGATTACCCGCACGCCATATTCCTGTTCGCCTTATGGCGTAAAATACCGCCAGTATTGGTACAGCTATATGATGAAATATTGCCGCGAAGGCTATGTTTTGGTAACTCAGGATATTCGTGGCCGGTGGATGAGCGAAGGCAAATTTGAAGTAGTTAGGCCCTTCAATCCCAATAAAAAAACAGACAAGGACATTGATGAAGCCAGCGATACCTATGATACCATCGACTGGCTGGTAAAAAATGTGGAAAATAACAATGGCAATGTTGGGGCAGTTGGTATTTCGTTCCCTGGCTTTTTCGCAACCGAGGCAGCGCTAAGCGGGCACCCGGCTCTAAAGGCTGTTAGTCCGCAGGCACCGGTAACCGACCGTTTTTTTGGCGATGACGACCACCATAACGGCGTGTTGTTTTTGATGGATGCCTTTGATTTTCACGTAGGCTATGGCTTTAGTCAGCCACACCCGAAACCATCAATGCTGCCCGCGAAAACATTTAATATTTCAGGCGGCGACAATTATTCCTGGTATCTGAAAATGGGTGCACTACCCAACTTTACCAAAATAACCGGCGATTCGCTTGAGTTTTGGGATAATATGATGAAGCACCCCAATCTTGATGATTGGTGGAAGGCGCGTGATACACGCTCGGGCATTAAAAATGTAAAGCCCGCCATGCTGGTGGTAGGCGGATTGTTTGATGCAGAGGATGGTTACGGCGCGTGGCACACGTACGATGCGTTGATTAAACAAAGCCCGGCAACCACCAGCAAGCTGGTAATGGGCCCATGGTATCATGGGCAATGGGCCAGTAAGGATGGCACCCATTTGGGTAACGTTATGTTCTATAATAATACCTCCGAATGGTACCAGAATAATATAGAAGTGCCATGGTTTAATTATTACCTGAAAGGCAAAGGCTCACTTGATAGCATCAGCAAGGCTACCATCTTTTTTTCGGGTGAGAACAAATGGCGGAAATTTAAGGAATGGCCGTCGACAGATATCGTGCAGACGCCTATTTACCTTGAAGACAATGGAAAGCTGTCTTTTACCAAATCCGGCAAACCAGGTTTTGATACCTATGTAAGTGATCCGGCAAAGCCGGTTCCATATGCTGAGCGGATCCACTTTGATCGCACAAGAGAATACATGACCGACGACCAGCGCTTTGCTTCCCGCCGTACGGATGTGTTAACTTTTGAAACAGATACGCTGACAGATAACCTCACCCTGGGCGGCCCTATGATAGCCGACCTAATGGTAAGCATTTCAAAAACCGACGCTGATTTTGTGGTTAAGCTGATTGATGTTTTGCCGGACAACGCGCCGAGAAACCCGGTTACCAAATACCTGATGGGCGGTTACCAGATGCTGGTACGCGCAGAAGTGATGCGCGGCAGGTATCGCAACAGTTTTTCAAAGCCTGAGGCTTTTGTTCCCAATAAACCTACACCGGTAAAATTTACCATGCCTGATGTTGCGCATACCTTTAAGAAAGGGCACCGTATTATGGTACAGGTACAAAGCAGCTGGTTCCCGTTAACCGACCGCAACCCGCAGCAATTTGTGGATATTTACCAGGCTAAGGATTCGGATTTTGTAAAAGAGACTATTAATATTTACCATGATCAGTCGAAGCTGATTTTACCTGTTTTGAAATAAAAAGCTATTATAACTACCGTTCTGTTTTAGTGTAAATAGCGCAACCCGCACTGTAAAGTTCAACTTTCTAAAAAATCAACAGAGTGCGGGTTTATTTTATATTTATAATACTTTTTATAAATATCTTTATCCGTTTCAAAAAAGCGTATTTCCATAATATCGTATACAATGCCTTTTTCCGTTACAGAACCATCAACGGCTATAGCAGCAATTTTATATTCATTATTTTCTATGCCCTGTTTAAAATCTTTTTCAAGTAAATCAATTAGCGGTAATGAGGGTGAATAGTCACTCCCCAAATATGCACCGACAGGCACAATCTCTCCCGTTTTATTAATATAGGTGCCAAAGGGATAAAATTCTTTTGCGCCCAATAAAAATGCTTCGGCTTGCATTTTTAGTACCCTTATTATTATTTCAAGATCACTTTCCATGTAAAGACATCATTTTATATTAACAAATCTATTAATTATAACCAACCCGGTGGTAAAGGAGGCGGATCTGGTGGTTTTATATTTGTGGGTGCTACTTTTACAGCATCAGCTTTTAATGTCACAGTGGATGACTTATAAGTTTGTATATCAAATGAGGAATTTTTTAAAGGCTTAGATAGTTTTGCAGATTCATTAATATCCAGCTTAGGTTTAAACCCATTATCGTTCGATATTTTTTCTTGAGTTCTTAGTTGTTCAATTAATGATTGCCGTTTTACATTTTTAGTTTCAAATGTTGATTTTCAATGTATCAGGAATAGTTGTACTTTCTTGCGATATTAGGATAGTATTTGGAAATGATTTTTTATTAACTTTGGTTTCCTAGTCAATTTGGAAAATGTTCCGGCCTTATTAGCAATACGTGTTTAGTTCGATGAAAATAGAAAATAGATCTTTCTAAGTTGAAGAATTAAAACAAGAAAGATCTATACGATTAAATATTAAACTTTTAGATAATGTCTTATTATATACTGGAACCCGCTTGCGACACTCCGGAAACTGGCCCGGTTTATCCTCAAATCCAAAAGCTAAAGCCCGGTTATGATGATAATAAGCCCGATTCCATTTACTCTTATCTCAAAAAGTCAATTAATGGTTTCCCAGATAGGGTGCCTGATTTGGATAGCTTTATCTTGCATGGCCATGCAAAGCCAACAGATTTGATTAGTAACGCAATTACAAGCGGCTCAGGACTTTTTGTTAGTCAAAAACTAAAATCTATATTGGAAAATCATCATTTGATGACCAACCGATTTTATTCGGCTAAAGTAATTTACAAGAAGAAAGTATTGGATAATTATTTCTGGGCTCATTTTATTCCTGACTTTACCGAATATATTGATTATCCCCAATCCTCTTTCTTTATTTACAAACATTATCGTTTAGATGATGGTAATATTGCCATTAATTCCCTGGACGATTATTTTAAAAAAAGACAACAGGTACAACAGGACAACCCCGGAATAAATATTACCATTTGGGCGAAAAGGATTTGTTTTAAGCAGGAGTTTTTCGATATGCAATTGGATTTTTTTAAGATAAGTTTGTTTGATGGCAATTACTATATTAGTGAAGCATTAAAAAATGCATTGATGGAAAATAAAATAAATGGTTGTCACGTACAAATGACAGATCGAATAATCTTTTAACATCCTATATCCAACCAATTTCGTTACTGCCTTTTTTAGGTGGTTGCGGGGGTACAACAACAGGAACTACATTTTTTACCGCATCTTGAGCCGCTGCTTTTGGTTTGAAGAGATCATTAGTCTTTACTCCTCTGTTATTATTAATTACATCCTTAACGTCTTTAACTAAATTTCTTAATAGATTAGCTTTTTCGCTTGGTGAAGCATCTGGATTATTTTCCTTAAGCGCATCGATCTTTTTATCCATCTCTTTGTTATACTCAGGGTGATTGCCATGCTCGCCTTCTCCTGAAGCTTTACTATATTTATCAAGCTTTATTTTATTTTCCTCTCCTTCAAACTTAAAACCACCATCCCTTGCGTCTTTTACAAAATCATTTGCTTTAGAAGCCTTTGGAACTACATGATGATCTTCTTTTGGCGCTGGTGTATCTTCTACTCCTCTTTTTGCAACTTCTCCGCCAGCTTTAGCAATACTTTCAGCTACTGGCTCAAAGGTGACTCCTGTCTCTTCAAAAAAGAATACTCCCTCAAGACCATCTAAGTCTCTTTTTGATGTAGGATTGTTAGAACCATACTGGTAGCTCGTCATCCAAGGAAAATGCTCTGCAAGGGGGTCAATTGACGTGAAACGTCCTAAAACGGGATCATAAAATCTCGCGCCATAATCGTATTGCGTCAACTCCTGTTGCAATTCTTTCTTATTGTAAAGATAAGTATTAGCCACACCAAATGTATACCGGTTATAATTAAGGCCAAATGGATAATAATCGTCTTTTTGTATAACACGGGCAACATTCGTGCTGTCGTCAAAATAAACTCGGCTGTTTCCTAATTGGTCGTCAAGTGTGTATTCATAGCTGTAAGCGCCGGTAGCGGGGTTTCTTACCGCTTTTCCTTCGCTGGTAAGGATAAAATTAACAGCGTTGTTGTGGTATTGAATGCCTTTTATATAGTCATCCGTACCCACAGCAGCATTGCTGCTTACCCTTCTCAGCTTGTTCCCTGCTGCGTCATAAGTGTAGGTTATTGTTTTGCTGCCGGTAATGTTTTGAGGCAGGTTAAGCACATTATAAGAAATTTTCACATTGTTTAGGGCATCAAAGCTGGCATTGCCGTTCCCGTCATACAGATAATTACCTGTAGCGGCAAGCCCGCTTACAGTTGTGAGCTGATTGCCATTATAGGCATATCCAATGGTGTAGGTAGCTGGTACTCTTGGATCTAAACGGGTCATTCCCTGTATGTTCCCGGATAGGTCGTAAGTTATGGCTTGTTCAGTAAAACCTTCGCTTGATACGCCGCTAAGAATCCGGTTTAATTTATCATAGCTGTAAGTGTAATTTTTGGTAAGATTACTACCTGTTCCCCAATACTGGTTAGCTATATTGCCGTTAAACTGTGGTGTAGTACCATCATTGTATTTTAGCTGCAATACAAACAAGCGTGAACTGTCTTTTGTCATCCATCCCCGCTCGTTATATGTATAAGCTATATCCTGTAAAAAGCTGCTGTTGCCATTGATACCATTTAAATGTTTTGTTCTTAATTGGCCTATTTCATTGTAATCGTTTTTAGCCATCAGAATCCTGGGGTTACTGTTTACCTGGTTCCAAGCCTCTGTTTTTCTGTTCACATGATCGTAAACGAGGCTATCTGAAATTGTTAAAACCGGGTTGGTTGCTGTGTTATGGTTTCTGTGGGTAGCAATGACATTGTTAGTAAAGTCGTAAGACGTACCGGTTTCATCATAGTTGGCTGTGGCCAAAGATCCACCTAAATAATGCTGTTCAATAGTTTTGGTTACCCTGCCAAGGTCATCATAATATTGAGCTGTCCATAGCATATCTGCTGTGCCAAGCACATTGGTCAGGCTTGCCGTCAACAGTCCGCGGGTCATGGTGCTGTAACTGGCTTGCTTGTTGTAAGTTGCCGGCAAGCTGGGTACATTATAATCATCGTAATAATCTACAGTCAGATAAGTTATTGTGTTACTTGTGGGGAAAGAGTTAGCTGTGTAATATTTGTGTACAGCATCGCTATTATCTCTCTTTTCCCATTGTGTAGTTTGGTTGTTTACCTGGTTTTGCAGGCTGATCCGGGTTATGGCAGTACCGCCATTATTCCAGATCCCGGTAATAACAGGGCGGGATAATGCATCATACTTTGTAAAAGCCCATGTGTTATTAAATCGTTCTGTCGAGTCCTGTGTTGCCACCACCAAATCCAGTGCGTTGTATACCAAATACTCAACACCTTTGCCCGGCAGATTTTTCTCAATAACCCTATTTCGCGCATCAAAACGGTATTGATAACATAAACTGTTTAATTTAGCCTGTGTTATTCCGCCATTGTCAGGACTGGCATTGGGTGGCAGCACAAACGATGTATTACCAAGGTCGTCAAAAACGTAATATGTTGACATTATTTGTCCCCCGGTGTTAAAAACACGTTTTAATATGGTACGGCCTTCCTTGTCTTTATATTCTTCCGTGGTACCCGCTTTCCCGTCCGTGCTTTTCCAATTCTCGTCCTTTGAAACGGTTACATATAACTGATTAACATCATAGCTTCCGCCATCCACTAAAGTTGGTTTTCCGTTTGCGTCAAGCGCAACAGAATATAGCTTTGCCCACCGGCTGCTTCCGCTGGTAAGGGAGGCGGCATCATTAGTTACATAATCTAACTTATTCGTATGGCCGGGAGATATTGCACCGGGTTTACCTGTTAATTGCCAGTTATCGCCCATAGCGCCCTGTTCTACTATCCTGTTTAAAGGGGAAGGCTCAAATCCCGTTTCAGCAAAAGGAAAGGGCGTTTGTACAACGCCAGGGGCATTCCACGTGCCAACATTTGCAGGGTTAGCATAAAAGGAAGATTGATCTGTTATTGCGTTACCCTTAAAACTTCCGTCGCTCGGAGCAGTCGGCAAAACGGTATACGGATTATATTTTATCGTCTCCCTTCCGAATGGATCATAAGCAGTTGGTAAAACAAGATCCCGGAAAGTTGGGCTGCCTTTTACCTTTATATTTTGTATAGGCCTTCCTAATCCGTCATAATATTGCACAGTGGCCATAACCTGGCAGGTTGTATTGTTGGGGTCGGCAGGGTTAGTCAATCCGGCTATTTTCGGCGTATAGGTAACTATATAGTTTTGGTTGCTGCTTAAAGCTGTTGCCAATGGAATGCAGCCGGGTGTTATTTTTGCAGAAAAGGACTGTCCTGCTGTGACTGAAAAGCCCGGATCTAAACGGATGCTTTGAGGGGCTGTATAATTCCCTGAAGTGTTAGGCTGATTTAACACGAGTTGCCCAAAACAATTGCCAGTTAAAGCGGTGCTTATAAATGTGGCCAACAAGTACTTTAATGATTTGGTAAGGCAGGTTTTGTTCATTCGGTCAAGGATTAGGATTGTTGAATTAAAGATAAAAAATATATTTGGTGCAGTCAATGTGAATTTCTTTTTTCCTGTGAAAAGCAGTAACTAACCGGCTATAAGAAGTTTTTAAAATTCATAAGTTTGTTGTAACTTATCGCAATGAAAAAATTATACTTCCTGCTAACTTTTCTTTTCCCTTTCATCGCATCTGCTCAAAATGCAGATTCGGTTTGGTTTGTGAATAATTACACTAAAAAAGAGGTAACCATTCCGATGCGTGATGGTGTCAAACTATTTATCTCGGCTTACCTGCCAAAGGACAATTCAGAAAAGCATCCGATCCTGATGGAACGTACGCCTTATTCATGCGCGCCTTATGGCAAGGATCAATACCGTGCGTTTTGGGTAAATCACCTAATTCAATACTGTAAAAAGGGCTACATCATGGTAATAGCCGATGTTAGGGGCAGGTGGATGAGCGAAGGCGTTTATGCTGATGTACGACCATTCAACTTCAATAAAAAAACAAATAAAGATATCGACGAAGCAAGTGATACTTATGACACCATCGACTGGATGGTGAAGAACCTGGATAACAACAATGGCAAGGTGGGTGTATTCGGTATTTCATATCCTGGCTTTTACTCAACCATGGCATCATTAAGCGGTCACCCGGCTTTAAAGGCGGTAAGCCCGGAGGCGCCTGTTACCGATTGGTTTGTAGGTGATGATTTTCATCACAACGGGGCATTTTTCCAGATGGATGCCTTTGCATTTTATGCGGGCTTTGCTTTTGGTGCCCCGCATCCAAAACCTACAACAATCCCAGCCAAAGGTTTTGACTACCCTGATCATGACAGCTACTCTTTTTATCTGAATGTTGGCGCGGTGTCTAACCTAACCAAATTAGCGGGCGATAGCCTCGTGTTCTGGAACCAGATGATGAACCATCCCAATCGCGATGATTGGTGGATGGCGCGTAACGCACGTGTCGGCATAAAAAATGTTAAGCCTGCCATGCTGGTGGTAGGCGGTATTTTTGATGCGGAGGATTGCTTTGGCGCATGGAACACGTACAAAGCCATCGACAAGCAAAGCCCTGAGACCAATAATCGCCTGGTAATGGGTCCATGGTACCACGAACAATGGCGCAATAATGATGGTACTCACCTTGGCAACGTGCAATGGGGGAGTAACACCAGCAAGTATTACGCTGATAATATCGAGATCCCGTTTTTTGACTATTATCTGCGCGGTGTAGGCTCTGTCGACAGTATCAGCAAGGCCACCGTGTTTTATACCGGCGAGAATACCTGGCACCGCATGAAGCAATGGCCACCAGCAGATGTTACGCCGACGGATCTGTATCTTCAGCAAAAAGGCAAACTGTCATTTGATGCCGTAAACACCTTTGCACCCGCATTTGATACTTATGTAAGTGACCCGTCGAAACCGGTGCCTTATACCGACGACGTACACTTTAACCGCACTCGTAACTACATGACAGACGATCAGCGCTTTGCTTCCCGTCGCCCGGACGTGCTGGTGTACCAAACACCGGCACTTGATAAGGATGTAACCCTGGCAGGTCCTGTGGTGGCCGATCTGCTGGTAGCGATCTCAAATACCGATGCAGATTTTGTGGTTAAGCTGATAGACGTATTTCCGGACGGCGCAGGTTATAACGATGTAGATATCTATGCCGAAACCGATGCCACCAGCAAAGTGCCGATGGGAGGCTACCAGATGCTGGTACGCGCCGAAATCATGCGCGGCAGGTATCGCAATAGCTATTCAGCACCCGAAGCTTTTGTGCCTAATAAACCAACCCAGGTTAAATATACCTTGCCAGATGTTGCCCATACATTTAAAAAGGGCCACAAAATAATGGTACAGGTTCAAAGCAGCTGGTTTCCATTAGTTGACCGCAACCCGCAGCAGTTCATCGATATTTACCATGCAAAGGACGAAGACTTTTTAAAGGAGACTATCAATATCTATCAAAACCAATCGAAGATAATTTTGCCGGTGGTAAAGTAAATTGTTGACAAACAACATAAATATCGTCATTGCTTCGAAGCAATTTCTACGCCATCCATGCACTGGAGTAAAAAGCCAAATGTTAACTAATCAAGCGGCTGTAAGGTCACTTAAAGCATTTAGGTTCCTGATTGTCCTGTGTAGAGGTTGCTTCGTTCCTCGCAATGACGCTGGTATAGATTTGTAAATCAGCTAAATAGGCTCCTGTACCTTAATTTCCTGTTTTATTACTAAGAATCATTCTAAATAAATTCCTCAAAAAGCTTTGTTTTTAAAAGTGTCGGTTATACATTTGCGCCATTATTTATAATTAGTCTAAATAAAAGCAAATGAAAAAATGTCAACCTACCACTCTTCGAACTTTCACGCTCATTTTAATATTACTAACCCTTGTAACTACGGGGAATCTTTATGCCCAGCAATCCAATGGAACTGTTAGTGGGAAGGTTGTAACTGCAAATAAGGAAGCAGCCGAAAATGTCACCATTGGCTTGATGCACACCAGGTTTGGTTCTGCAACCAATAAAAATGGGGAATTTAATTTTAAGGCTCCGGCAGGTTCATATACGCTGATTATATCTTACATGGGCGTACAGCCGGTTGAAGTGCCGGTAACGGTTGCTGCTAACCAAACTACTGAAGTGCCCCTAATTACCGTTAACGCGAGCATGTCGCAGTTAAGCGAGGTAAACGTTATTGCCAACAGGGCAAACCGCTTTACCCGTAAGATAAGCGCCGATGTTGGGAAAATACCGTTGAGCAATCTCGAGAATTCACAAAGCTATTCAACCATAACAAACGAGCTGCTTACAGAGCAACAGGTATTTACAGTGGATGAAGCGCTCAGAAATGCGCCCGGTATACAAAAACTGTGGGATGCTACAGGCAGGGCAGGCGATGGGGGCAGCTACTTTACCTTACGTGGCTTTACTACACAATCCCTTTTACGCGATGGGGTCGCAGGACTGGTTACCAGTAGCATAGACGCCGTAAACATCGATAAGATTGAGGTTATTAAGGGGCCGTCTGCTACCTTGTTCGGCAGCGGCTTAACCTCATTTGGCGGTGCGATAAACAGGGTAACTAAAAAGCCTTATGATACACTGGGAGTAGAGATTGGCCATACCGTAGGCAACTTCGACCTTAGCCGAACTACGCTCGATTTAAATACACCCCTTAATGCCAGTAAAAGTGTACTTTTTCGCTTAAATACAGCCTACAATACGGAGGGCAGCTTTCAAAATTACGGGATGACCCGCTCGTTAGCCGTAGCGCCAAGCCTGTCGATAAAGGCGAATGACAGGCTGTCTTTCCTGGCCCAGGCCGAATTATTCTATGGGCACAATTCGGCGAAGCCATTCTTTTTCTTCTATTCATCACCGCTTGATATGGGCGTTACCAATGCCAACCAGTTGAAGATAAACTACAACCAGGCATATTCAAACGACGATATCAATCAATACTCGCGCAGCACTAACTATTTTGCAAAGGCTACCTATAAAATATCTGATCAGTTTACATCTCAAACGATGTTTACATCATCAAACAGTTTTTCAAACGGACCTAACCCGTATTATTACCTTGTTACCGATGCCGTGGCAGAAAGCTTTGGCGCTACCCCCTTGCCTGGCAATAATAATTACATCCTTAGGTATGACCAGTCGACCCGCAACAGCAAGCTCAACGCTACCGAGATCCAGGAAAATATAAACGGCGACTTTAACGTAGGCTCGATGCGTAACCGGTTTGTATTCGGGCTCGATCTGCAGCACAACAATTCAAACCAGGTGTATTATGGAAATTTTTATGGCGTAGCGCCCATCAACAGCCCAAATTTCGATTACGGCGCATTTAACAAGCAATTGGTTAATGAAACCAATGCAGCAAATCCGTTAACCGCTGCCAATACCTATCCATATATCTACAAAACAAATACCTATAGCGCTTATGTTTCTGATGTGATCAACATAACCGAGCAACTTATTGCCTCTGCAGGCGTACGTGTTGATAATTACAGGAACCAGGGCACCTATGACATCGATCATCTTCAGAAAACCAAGCCATTTGATCAAACTGCGTTTTCGCCAAAGTTTGGATTGATTTATCAGCCAATTAAGGAAGTGCTTTCACTGTTTGCCAACTATCAAAATGGCTTTATCAATCCGGGTGTTTATACCAATGGCGATAACCAACCTACAGTTGCCAAACTTCAAAATGCAAACCAAATTGAAGGCGGTGTTAAGCTGGCATTGTTTGACGGAAAGTTAAATGGTACCATTAGCTATTACCGCATTAATTTAACCAACTCCCTTCGCGCCATACCAAATTCGGCTGTATACGGCTCGGTACAGGATGGCACCCAAAACAGTAAGGGGTTTGAAGCTGAAATTGTTGCAAATCCGTTAACAGGGGTTAACGTGGTGGCTGGTTTTGCTTACAACGATTCAAAATACACCAATGCAGATGCAGATGTTTTGGGCCGCAGGCCAACCACTGCCGGATCGCCATACCTGGCTAATTTATATGTTAGCTATCATCTACCGCAAAACGCTATCAGGGGCTTAGGTTTCGGTCTTGGCGGTAACTACGCCAGCGATAGTAAAATAGTTAACAGTGTGAGCCAGGGTACATTTTCGCTGCCATCATACACACTGGTAAATGCCTCGGTATTTTTAGACAGGACGAAATACCGCCTTGGTTTAAGCGCAAACAACTTAACCGATAAACATTACTACACAGGCTATACAACTGTGA
Organism: Mucilaginibacter phenanthrenivorans; assembly: GCF_024721155.1. GTDB lineage: Bacteria > Bacteroidota > Bacteroidia > Sphingobacteriales > Sphingobacteriaceae > Mucilaginibacter > Mucilaginibacter phenanthrenivorans. Next base: position 43,176 of record NZ_JAHVAP010000007.1, read on the forward strand.
ATCCTCAAAAGCTCCGTCAATTTGTTTTAAGCGCTTCATACAAACTATAATAATGACCCCTTTTAAAAAAGCTATACTTTTTTTGCATCGCTGGCTCGGTTTTATAACCGGGCTGGTGGTGTTTATTGTAAGTATTACCGGGTGTATCTTTTGTTTCCAGGACGAAATCCAGGATGCTATTCACCGTTATCGGAAGGTCGAGGTACAAAACAAGCAATACCTGGCGCCTTCAGCTTTAAAGCAAACGGCGCTCAAGCAGCATCCGGGCGCTAAAGCAAACTATATATATTATTATGGTAAGGACAGGCCCGCCGCGGTATTGGTAAATCACCCTAAAACGGGTTTCAAGTACGTTTATATAAACCCGTACACCGGAGTTATTGCCCATACAGAAGACCCGCAAAGCAATTTTTTTATCGTGGTTGAGTATATCCATTTGTACCTTTTGTTGCCGCCGAAAATCGGGACATTGGTAGTTGGGATCTCTGTTATCATATTTGTTTTGATCATGATAACCGGCATTGTGCTCTGGTGGCCTAAACGTAAAACGGATCGCAAGCGCAGCTTTAAAATAAAATGGAACGGCCGCTGGCGGCGGGTAAATTATGATCTGCATAATGTATTAGGCTTTTACGCAACGAGTATCGCCATTATTTTGGCCATCACCGGGTTGTCTATAGCATTCGACTGGGTGCGCAACGGAATTTATAATGTAGCTAATTTGGGTACAATCCATGCATCTGAAAAGTCAATTTTTAAATCCGATTCCTTGTTAAAATCAGCCACAATAAATAAACCGGTAATTGACCGGGCATTGCTGGTGGCTCAAAGTAAGTCTCCCGCGGCAGAAATGTTTTTAATTTATGATGATGACGCAATTGCCGGTACAGTAGGCGTAACCGCATACGCCAAAACCCTGCACTTTTATAACAGCGACAGCTATACGTTTGATAAGTACAGCGGCAAACTTTTGCAACTGCTGCCTCATACTAAAAAAAGCCCCGGCATGAAGATGAATGAGATGAACTATGATATCCACGTAGGGCAGATCCTTGGCTTCGCTGGCAAGATCATTGCTTTTTTAGCCAGCCTGATCTGCGCAAGCCTGCCAATAACCGGGTTTATCATTTGGTGGGGAAAACGGAAAAAATCAAAAAAGAATAAGCCAAGACAAATAGTTCACAGGCGATTGGAAAAGCAGTTGGCAAGATAGCATCAATAAAAATATTGAACTAAAAAGCACGGAGAAGCCATCACGATAGGCATGTAGTGAAAATCGGGTATCGTAATGGCGGCTAAAGCTTAATTTTCAGCCCGTACGTTTTCTTCATCGTGAGCAATGCTTCCGCGTTTCCCCTGGCATCGTCAACCGGGTTGTGAGTGTGCACCGTCTGCCGCAGATGTTTAAAGTTTTTGAAGGTATCTTTTTCCATCCCCTTAAATAAACTGCCCAAATTGTAAGAGCTATGCCCGAAAGGGTTGTCGCCGGTAAAGTGATGAAAATACCAACAGATAAACATCCAGTCGAACCCGTTATTGTCACTGATGAATATAGGCCTGTCTTTACATACTGCTTTTATCCAATCTGCAAAATCTGTCATAACCTGTTTGGGGTCGTCAAATGTCATTACTTCCTCCCGTGAATGCCCCGACACTGCCAATGCTTCCGGGATAAAGTCATCAGCTATCGGCCTTAATTTCCCATAAAAAGTTTTGTCAAGCTCGTTATCAACCAAAACTGCTCCAAAAGAAATCATCGAATAATCGCCCGGTATAGGGCCATCAGTTTCTACATCTACCATTATATAAGCCATAATTATCTTATTTATTCATTTACTATTTGTTTTATTATTTCACTTTCATCGCCGCAGCAATGGCTTTCTGTGCCAGCGGCTCCATTATTTTATAACCAGCAAGCGTTGGGTGTACGCCGTCCTTTGCCAGGTTGGCCGGCAGGCCTTTTTCGCTATCCACCATTGCAGAATAATAATCAAGGTAGGTAATACTATTTTTAGCAGCGTATTCCTTTAACATTGCGTTAAGCTGAATAACTTTTTCCGTAGGGGTTATTGATGGCCGCCATGGGAATTTGTTGGCAGGCAATACAGATGATATCACTACCTTAATATTGTTTGCCTTTGCCAGTTGAGCCATTGAAACAATGTTTCCAAACACATCCTCCAGTTTCGACGGGCCGTTATTTTCAGCGATGTCATTTATCCCGGCAAGGATCACCACAACCTTCGGCTTCAGGTTGATCACATCCTCACGAAAGCGTACCAGCATTTGCCCGGTAGTTTGCCCGCTGATGCCGCGATTGATATATGAATTGCTTTTGAAAAATGTGGAGTCGTTATTGTTCCAGAATTCGGTAATAGAATCGCCCATGTATACCACGCGGTTCTCGCCTTTGGCTGGGGCCGCTAATTTGTTGTTTCTTTCTTCGTAACCCTGTATGTTGGCCCAATCCTTGTGTAATTTGTCGTCCTGTGCCTTGGCGCTGAATGCGCAAAGTAATATAAGCGCCGCCGAGAATAGTTTGTTCATAGATTGATTATTTTAATTTAAATGTAAAGTTCAAACGGTAAAAATGGAATTATTAGGTAGCGCAAGATATAAACCGGAAATTGTAAATAAAAAATAAAAAAAATTAAACCATTGAATCCGAATGCGGTCAAACAACCTCACTACGCGATAAATAAGTATAACAAAACATAAAGTTATGGCATCTACCTATGCAAAACGCTCTGCTGTTATACTTTATGGTAAACTGGCGCTTCCATGTCTGATGTCTGTCGTTTTGCTATCCTGTAAAAACAATAAAGGGGTCTATAAAAGCAACTGCGATATAGCCATCACTTTTAAAAAGGTAACATTTACCAAACTTATCGACAGCATTAAAAACTATGATCAGCAATATGTTGAGGTTTCGGGTATTTATAAGGAAGCACGTGAACAATCAGCATTATATAACGATAGCTTATTCACCGACCATTCTGATAAACATGCTATTTGGATAAACTTCAGTCAGGACTGCCCGCTTTATTTGGAGGGTACCCACACTGGTTTGTTTGAAGCTAGCGATGGCGGGTTTACACCTATGAATAACAAAAATATAACGGTTAGGGGCAGGATAGACCTGCACAATACCGGCCATTTGGGCCATTATAAAGCTACTATGGACAGGGTAAGCTTCGTTGAATTATAATTTAGTCGGCCATATTCAATTGCAAACCGTCATAAGCAAGCTCAATACCACGTGGTAATTCCTTAGCTATGTCACTGTGCAGGCCCAGCCGGTGACTGATATGAGTGAGGTATGTTTTTTCAGCGCCAATTTCCTGTGCAAAGGCAACAGCCTCGTCCAGTGTAAAATGCGAAATGTGGCTTTCCTTTTGCAGGGCGTTTATCACGAGTATTTTACTGCCCCTTATCTTGTCCGTCTCTTCGGCCGAAATGATTTTTGCGTCAGTTATATACGTGAAATCATTTATCCTGAAACCAAGCACGGGTAATTTATAATGTAAAACCTCTATAGGGGTAAAGGTGATGTGACCGATATTAAATGGCTCTGATCCAATGGTATGCAGGTTTAATTGCGGAATCCCCGGGTATTTAAATTCTTCGAAAATATAATAGAACTCGCGTTTCAGTGCGGCCTGCACCCTCAAATCGCCATACACATCAACCGGCCCCTTTTGCCGGTAGTTAAATGCCCGGATATCGTCAAGCCCGGCAATATGGTCCTTGTGTTCGTGGGTGAACACTATGGCGTCCAGGCGCTGTACATGGGCTCTCAGCATTTGCTGCCTGAAGTCGGGCCCCGAATCAACAACTATAACTTTGCTTTTATCCTCAATCATTATGGAAGTACGCAAACGATTATCCCTGGCATCGGTAGAAGTACAAACCTCGCAGTTGCAGGCAATAACAGGTACGCCCTGCGAAGTTCCGGTTCCTAAAAAAGTTATCTTCACAGTTCCAGTGTTGTTTGTTTAAGCTGCTGATGAAAGGCAATTTGTTTTTCGTCGAGCAAGTTATAATCCATCTCTAAATCCCGCGCCAGTTCACTAATCGCCAGGATCTTGCTTTCAAGGCCCGAAAATTTGTTTACCACAACTACCTTGCTGTTCTGCAGCAGGCAGGCGCCGGTTTTAAAGTTCCCTTTTTCATAACGCACCCGGTAACCGCTGGTTCTGAGCAGCAGTTCAAGCTTTTCGAGGGTATGGGTGGTTACAGTAAGCATCGGATTTCAAAAATAGGAAGAAAAGTCGGGAAAGTCCGAAAGTCAGTAAAGTCTGGAAGTCTAAAAGATGTAAAAAAAACTTTCGGACTTTCCCTACTTTCGGACTATATTGTGCCTTATTTCTCCCAATCAGCCTTAAACGATTTATTAAACTATGGACAAAAGCTCAAATCGCTTTCTCGCACTCGACGTATTTCGCGGAATGACAATCTGCTTTATGATAATTGTAAACACGCCCGGAAGCGGAGCGGCGCCTTTTGCACCGCTTGAACATGCTGCATGGTTTGGATTTACACCAACCGACCTGGTGTTCCCGTCATTCCTGTTTGCCGTAGGTAATGCCATGAGCTTTGCCATGAAAAAGTTTGCCGGGCAAAGTAATTCGACGGTTGTATGGAAGATTGTTAAGCGGGCAGCCCTGATCTTTTTGTTTGGTTATTTAATGTCGTGGTTTCCGTTCTTTTTGCATGATATAAACGGCTGGCATTTCCAGTTAACGCCGATAAGCCATACCCGCATTCTTGGCGTTTTACAGCGGATAGCCATATGTTATATGATCGCTTCACTGCTGATCCATTTTATAAAATCAACTACAGCTATTGTTATCATCAGCGTTTTGCTGTTGTTTGGCTATTGGTTTATCCTGCTCATTTTTGGCGATCACGCACAGCCTTATGGCATGCTCACCAATGCAGGAACCTACCTGGATAAGTTTCTTATTGGCGATGATCACCTGTATCACGGCGAGGGTGTTGCCTTTGATCCCGAAGGCTTTTTAAGTAACCTGCCGGCTATAGTTAATGTTATCTGTGGATATTTCGCCGGGCGCTATATACAGGAAAAGGGCAAGCGCTATGAAACCATCGCGAAGCTGATGCTTTGGGGGGCGTTATTTATCTTTATAGCCTTGTGCTGGAACATGGCATTCCCCATCTCCAAAAAACTATGGTCGAGTTCGTTTACCTTGTTAACAGTAGGTATCGATTTGATATTGATATCTACCTTAGTTTACATTATCGAGATCAGGCAATATAACAAAGCTAACTGGACGGCATTTTTTACTACAGTAGGGAAGAACCCGCTGCCGGTTTATCTTTTCTCCGAGCTTTTTGTTGTCTGCCTATGGATGATCCAAATTACCCCGCAGGACAATATTTACGGCTGGATCAATAAAGTGCTCTTCCAGGTAATAGCGCCGGGAGCAATAGGCTCATTGCTCTTTGCCATCTTTTACATGCTCATCTGCTGGACATTCGGAAAGATTTTGGATAAGAATAAAATTTATTTGAGGTTATGAGTTGGGGGTGATGAAGTTGCTTTACAAATTCATGTCATTGCGAGCGATAGCGCGGCAACCTCGTAGCTGTACAGGGCAAAAAGGAATGGTTTACGAACTGAATGCGGCCATGCTTTCGACGAGGTTGCTTCGTCGTTCCTCCTCGCAATGACAAAAGTTTTTCAACCTCCGTTTACCAATCACTACCTTAAATCCACCACTTCAACACCCTTATGCGCTTTAGCATCAAAAGTGAAAGTATTATCGGCAACTGCTACATTCGGCACAAATGTTTTTAAGGTATAAGTGTACTTGTTCCCATTTTTATCGAAAATCAACGCGCTATAGATCTGCTTTTTTGCCTTGTCAATTTCCAGTCTTACTTTAAAAAATGATGTTTTATCGTCTTCGGGAGTAAGGTCAATCTCCTGGTAAATTACACCACCGATCTTCTTTTCGCCGGTGTAGATGTATTTATAGCCATGCTCATAAATGGTAAAGATCTTTGCCGGATTTAAGCCTCCGCCACTGTTATCAACATTGCCCACCTGCACTTCGTTATCCTTTTTTAGATAGGTCCACTGGGTTTTGCCATCGCTGATAATTTCTTGCTCGGCAACGTTTTTGGTAGCTGCATCTTTACCATAAAGGCTCACCTTAAACTTGTTGAGCTTTGATTTGGCAACCAGGGTTCCTGTTTGAGATTCCTTAACCCCGGCCTGCTGATTATCTAAAGTAAAAACAAAGTCGGTTTTTACTACATCGTACATTTTGTATTTGGCGCTAACTTTGTTCAAAATGTCCTTTGCGGCAACGTCCTTTTGAGCGAAGGTGTAACCTGCGCTTAATATGGTGAATAATGATAATAAGAGTAATTTCTTCATTTTGTCGTTCCGGATCTTTATCCGCTTTGTATTAGAAAGTATTTTTAAAAAAATGTTTCATTCCTTCTTAATGATCCGTTAGGCTCATCAATTCTATAGCATTAAGAGCAATAGTAACGATAAAGGTTTAATTATTGTTTTTCTGAAGTGTTTCTAAATGACGTTCCAGGCTGTATTCGTCCGGATATAACACATCGCGCGCCTTACTGCCCTCAAACGGGCCTACTATCCCTGCGGCTTCCAACTGGTCGATTATCCTGCCTGCGCGGTTATAACCCAGCTTCATCTTACGCTGGATCAACGAGGTTGAGCCCTGCTGGTGCAATACAATCAAACGTGCTGCGTCCTCAAACATCGGGTCGCGGTTGTCGGGATCAAACTCCTTGGTGCTGCTGGCTTCGCCTTCGCCAACATATTCAGGCAACAGCATAGCCGACGGATACCCGCGCTGGTTACCAATGAAGTCCGAAATGCGCTCAACTTCATGCGTATCAACAAATGCGCACTGTAAACGGATCAAATCACTACCGGTAGATAACAACATATCCCCGCGACCGATCAGCTGATCAGCGCCGCCGCTATCCAAGATGGTGCGCGAATCAATCTTCGACAATACCCTGAAAGCCAGTCTCGACGGGAAGTTGGCCTTAATGGTACCCGTAATGATGTTTACCGACGGCCTTTGTGTTGCAATCACCAAATGGATCCCCACAGCACGTGCCAGCTGGGCAATACGGGCAATCGGTACTTCAACTTCCTTGCCTGCCGTCATCATCAAATCGGCAAACTCGTCAATCACCAGCACAATAAATGGGAGGTAACGGTGTTTTTCAGGATCGCTTATTTTGCGGTGTACAAATTTATCGTTGTATTCCTTAAGGTTACGCACCTGCGCATCCTTCAATAGGTCATAACGCTGATCCATCTCGATACAAAGCGAGTTCAGCGTATTTACTACCTTCTTTGTGTCTGTAATAATTGCATCGGCCTCATCGGGCAGTTTGGCCAAAAAGTGCCTTTCTATCTTGCGGAACAAGGTAAGTTCCACCTTTTTGGGATCCACCAAAACAAATTTCAGTTCAGCAGGGTGTTTCTTATAAAGCAAAGAAACCAATATGGCATTAATACCAACCGATTTACCCTGTCCGGTAGCACCAGCAACCAATAAGTGTGGCATCTTGGCCAAATCGGCAATAAATACTTCATTGCTGATGGTTTTACCTAAGGCAATAGGCAGGTCCATCGTAGTATTTTGGTATTTTTCTGTCGATAACACCGACCGCATGGAAACCATCTCCGGATGCTGGTTCGGAACCTCAATACCAATTGTACCCTTACCCGGCATCGGCGCAATTATACGGATGCCCAGCGCTGCAAGACTCAGGGCAATATCGTCCTCCAGGTTCTTGATCTTGGAGATCCTTACACCCGGTGCGGGGATAATTTCATATAAAGTAACAGTTGGCCCGATGGTCGCCTTTATTTTGTCAATCTCGATGTTGTAATGGTTCAGCGTTTCAACGATCTTGTTTTTGTTTGCTTCCAGTTCGCTTGAATCAACGCTTATTTTGTTTGAACCGTAATTCTCCAGCAGATCGAGCGGCGGATATTTATAGGATGCAAGATCAAGCTTATGATCGTATATGCCGAACTGATCAAGCAAGCTGTTCTTCTTAGCTTCATCTGCCTCCTCAATGTTTAAGATAGGAGTAGGGCGGGTAAGGCCAACCGTTAACGGGATATCGTTTTGTTCTTCGGTATCATCTGCTTTTTCAGGGTCCGGTGTTAACACAACAGGTTCATGAAAGATTGGGTTCTGAACAAACTGTTGTTCCTTTACAGGCTCGGGATTAACGGTTTTTTCAACGTTTTGCTTAGATTCCTTCTGCTTGTTTGCACGGCTGCCGGGCCATTCAACAGGTAAGGAAATCTCTTCATCAACAAGGTCAACGGGCTCGGGCACTATTTCATCCACAGCCGCAGTAGCAACAGTTTTGCTGCTGCGTTTAGGGATCTTAAAGTCAATATTGTAGGCAATTATCAATATGGTTAGCGCCAGGAATATCAGCACACCGCCGGTACCTGCCTCGCCAATTTGGGCATCAAGCAGGCGGTTGCTCCAGTAGCCGAAGCCACCTTCCATGTAATTCGGCGTATCGGTCATAAAGGCGTGGAAAAAGCCTATTGCTACCGAAACAAATATCAGCAAAATGAAGCTGTAAGCCAATGTTCTGCTCATCGAAAGCAAACGCACCTTGAAAAGCAAGCGATAGCCACTAACAAAAAATACGAATACAAATACAAAGGAAGCAAGGCCGAACCATTCATAAATGAACTGGTTGGATAGCAGTGCGCCTAATTTACCGGCCCAGTTGTCGGTAACGGGGGATTTTACACCATTTTCCATCAATTCCTGCGTGGTGCGGAAGAGGTTATGCCAGCCGCCATTCGTTGGAGAAACATAACTTTGATCCTCCTGCCAGGTAAACAGGTAGGAGGTAAAGGCCAGTAGAAAATACACAGAAAGCAGTAGTAAAAACAAGCCAAATATCTTTATCAATTTGCTGTTCAATACCTCGTACGACTGCTGCGAGTAAGCTTTTTGCTTTACAGGCCTCTCCCTCTCCGTCTTTGCAGATGGCTGGCGCGGCTGATTTTCTTCCTTGAAATTATTTGATTTAAATTGATTTCCCTTTACCGGCATCCTGATGTAACCCTGTTATTATGCAAATATAAAGTTAATAGATTAAACAACTTATCTAGTCGAATTTTTTATTAGTAAACATTTATATCTTCCGGTTTAATCACTTTTTAAAAAAGTACAGTCCTTGTAAAAAATTAATTACAATTTAACTTTCAGACAATTACCTGCGTACAAGGCCAATATTCCTTAAAGCGATATGTTATTTAATTCCATTGATTTTGTAATATTCTACATAATCGTAACGATTTTATACTTTGCCGTTCCGCACAAACTCAAATGGATAATATTGTTAGCGGCAAGTTGCTATTTCTATATGGCATTTGTTCCCGTTTATATTCTCATACTGGGCTTTACCATTGTTGTTGATTATTTCGCCGGGATATTAATTGAAGCGGAACATGTTCCCCGACGACGAAAATTGCTATTGGCAGCAAGTTTAATTACTAATGTAGGGATCCTGGTTGTTTTCAAATATTTTAATTTTTTAAACCTCAATGTCGATATCCTGTTACACAAATTCAACTATCATAACCCCATCCCTTATTTAACAATATTACTTCCTATCGGCTTATCCTTTCATACGTTCCAGGCAATGAGTTACACCATCGAGGTGTATCGCGGTAATCAAAAGGCCGAACGACATTTTGGTATTTACAGCTTATATGTAATGTTTTACCCGCAATTGGTTGCAGGACCAATTGAAAGGCCCCAAAATATTCTGCCTCAGTTGCATACCAGGCATTCGTTCGATTACGATCTGATGCAATCGGGGCTGAAAATGATGTTATGGGGTTTTTTCAAAAAGCTGGTAATTGCCGACCGGCTTTCGATTTTTGTAAATTCCGTTTATAACAATCCGGATATGCACAACGGCACTACCATTGTTATTGCATCATTTTTTTTTGCCATACAAATTTATTGTGATTTTTCGGGGTATACGGATATCGCTATAGGCTGTGCAAGAACAATGGGGTTTGATCTGATGAAGAACTTCGATCGACCGTATTTTGCTTCCAATATCCAGGATTTTTGGAGAAGATGGCACATATCCCTCTCAACCTGGTTTCGCGATTACGTGTATATTCCTTTAGGAGGCAGCAAAGTGTCCGGCGGTCGCAGGTACTTAAATGTGTTCATCGTTTTTTTATTGAGCGGGATATGGCATGGCGCTAACTACACCTACATTATTTGGGGTGTATTACATGGTTTGTATTCTGTGGTATATATTCTCATCAAGCCATATCTGCGTAAAACACCCGAAAATAAATTCGCCGCAGCGCTAATGCGGTTCGGTAATATTGTATTTACTATATCACTGGTTACGTTTGCGTGGATATTTTTCAGGGCAAATTCTGTTAAAGATGCCTTTACGCTCATTCATAATTTAAAAAGCTTTGGGGCTATGCCATTTATAGGCGATGGGGTCAGCAATTTTGCTCAATCTGTTTTAGCCATCGTGCTCTTGTTTATTTTAGAATATAAGATAGAGTACTTCCCCGGCAAGTTTAACTTTTTCAGTTCGCCAAATATTATGCTAAGATGGGGTACCCTGGTTTTTACAATTCTCTGGATAATTATTTTTGGTGTATTTAATGGCAGCCAATTCATATATTTTCAATTTTGATGAAAAACAAATTAGTCGTTAGATTTTTCGTAAGATTAGCGGGGTTTTCAGTTATACTTATTGCAGCCGATCGACTAGTGGGTTTTGGATTGAAAAAAGCATACTTTAACCAGCGGGTAGGGCAATTTAGCCAAACCACTTACGCCATTGACAGTACCTTCCAGGATGTTATGATTTTTGGAAGTTCAAGAGCGGTACGACATTATTCACCTAGTATAATATCGAAATACACCGGACTAAGTTGTTATGACTCAGGTCGCGACGGGCTTATGATTCCCTATTCAGCGGCTATGGAAGAAATTTCCCTAAGCAGGCATATCCCTAAAGTTATCATATTAGACATAACCCCAAGAGAATTGGGCATTGATAAATCAAAATACGAAAAGCTTGATATTTTATTGCCTTATTGCGATGAGCACCAACAATTTATAAAGTATATAAAAGAGGTTAGCCCTTTTGAAACATATAAGCTATTTTCTAAAACCTATCCTTATAATTCCTCAGCCTTTATCCTGGCCCACAATATTTTCTTTGCAAAATCTGCCGAAAAGGATGACAATGGATATTTACCCCTTACGGGAGCTATGACGAAGCCGGAGATGGAGGATTATAGTAAAAGGATGAATATAAGAGCGCTAAGAACTCGTAAAAAGAACGAAGTTGCCGATATAAAAGCGATAAATTATTTCAAACGGTTTTTGGAAAATGCTGCCAGGGAAAAAATTACAACGCTTGTTATTATTTCGCCAACTATACTAAACAATGCATTTTACCTGGATAATCAAACTTTAGAAAGGGGGTTGATCGAAAAAATTAGTAGGGAATATCCAAATGTTATTTTTTTAGATTACTCAACAGACCCACGTTTTAACTACCACCCTGAAAAATTTGATGATGTATTCCACCTTAACAAACTCGGTTCGGAAGAATATTCTGCAATTATAGGTCAACGTATTAAAGCAAAACTAAATACCGGAAGGCAGCAATTAACAAACACTTCTAAAGGAATTTATTAACAAGTTCGGCATGACTTCTTTTGTTTAAAATGCTCCTGCGACCCAGGTCAATCCAGCACAACCAGCAATATTTGCGTAATTTTCGCCTATTTAGATCGGTTTAGCGCCTTTGTTCTAATTAGAATATTTGCTTAATGTGAAAAAAAGCAGGTATTTATTATATTTACCAGTAATTTATATACTAACCTGTAGTTAATGCAAAAATAATGAGTGTTGAAAAGCTGGAACAATACATCACTATGGCCGATTTGGGCAGCCTCGACGCCCTGCTTGCGCAGAACCCTGCGCTGGCAAAAAGCCGTACCAGTCACCAGGTTTCACCGCTCATGCTTTCCTGCTATTACAAAAAGCCGGAGGTTACTGCTATCATTCTAAAATATCTCGACGAGATAAACCTCTTTGAAGCATCAGCCGCTGGCCGCTTCGATGTGGTTGCCAATCTTGTTTATAATCATCCTGATGCTATTAACTTTTACGCCGAGGATGGTTTTACGCCACTTGGCCTGGCTTGTTATTTCGGTCACTATGAAATAGCGCAATACCTGGTGCTAAAAGGGGCTGACGTAAATATGCCGTCGAACAATGGTTTTCGGGTATACCCCATACATTCTGCTGCTGCAGGCAATTACACCCAAATTGCCAGGATGCTAATTGAAAACAATGCTTTAATAAATGTAAAGCAGCAGGCAGGCGCAACAGCGCTGCACTCAGCGGCCCAAAACGGCAATATCGACCTGCTCATTTTATTACTGGAACATGGCGCCGATGTTACCACCCGCATGGAAGGCGGCAAACTCGCTGCGGACCTTGCACGCGAAAAAGGCTTCATGGAAATAGCAGAGGCGTTGGATTAGTGTTAGGCAGTAGGCAGTAGGCAGTAGGCAGTAGGCAGTAGGCAGTAGGCAGTAACATTATGTTAAACTGGGTACAAAATCAGGTAAATCATCTTCGCAAGATCTATTTAATCGGTGCGATCTTCCAATAATCGGTGGAATCTCCAATAAAAAAAATAGCCGGTAATTTCTTACCAGCTATCTAAACTCCATCCTATAGTAAACTATCTAAACTAAAAATTTAAGCCCTGTGAATCAAAACGTTATTGAGAATATAAATTTAATATTTATATTAGTCTCAATAAAAGGCTCCCGGCCTCGCGCCAGGAGTCTTTTTGATTTGATAAATTATTGATGAGCAGGGCGCTCAATGAGTGTTGTTATACGACAACTATTTTTCGAAAGTTTCAGTTTTTTTTATTTTTTTTAAGATTGACTGATTTTGTAGAAAAAAGCCGTTTAAACGCCCGAAATTGAATTTGGAATGTCATCCTGTCGACTTAGTCCGGGATCCCATATGATGATTCACCTGCTCTCAGATCTTCAGGCGGATTTATTCGCCTGGAGATTTTTTAATCGACATTATCCGCCAAAAGTGTAGAATACAGAGAGCGATAAACCATTATTAATAAAATCGAAATAGACGTTATTACTTTTGCCATGGTCATTGTCTACCGCATTTTGATAGCTCGCGGTGTTTTTAGCGTGATCGTATTCAAGATTGGCTATGTTGGCAGAAACGCCCAGCTTTTTTGTAGGGTAATATACCAGCGCCAAATTAAACCCGCCCATGTAATTGTAGTTTTTATTTTCAACACTATAAATGGAATTTACAGGTGCATAAGTGTTTTTTGAATCGCCATACATGTAAGCCAGGTAGGGGCCAACTCTAAATCCAATTTTATTATCGTACAAAAAGTATTTTCTCAAAAACACCATCGCCTGGAAGCTATGCCCGGTAGTTTTTGGGTTCGACACATTATTACTATTATCTGATAGGTATTTGGAGTAAGAAAGCGAGGTGCCAAGATCCAGTTTATCGGCAATAAAATAGCTGTAATTCGGGCCGATATTAAAGCTGTTGTAATTGGTTTTTGTAGTTGTTACCGAGTTGTCGCCCGGGTTTACCGCTATATCACTGGCTTTGCTGTATTGAAACCCAAGATTAACACCAAGCGTTTGGTTTCCCTTCTCCGTTTGTGCATTTACAAATTGGTAAGTAAATAGAAATACTGCGATTAAAATCAAAAATTTGTTCATGTTGTTTGTTGTTTAAGTGAGCCAAATGAACGCACAAAAACAACTAATATTTTAGTTTAAACTAATAAATCAGGTGATAATTTTATATATTTTTTGTTGGATACTATAGGAGGGAAGGCAGCGTTTTATAAGGTTTTTAGGTGATGGGGAGATGAAATTCAAGTGAAAATTCCGCGGAAATAGACATTGCCAATACTAAGGGTAGTATTCTATTTAGCGTTCTCCTGTTTCATATACCACTGCTTGATTATGGATATGAAAATAATACCGATACCAATCCCTTTAAGGAATCCATCAACAAAATCAGGCAGTATAAAAAAGTGTTTCAGAATAAAGCTGGCAGCTAATAATAACAAGCCAATTGGGAGCATTAATTTTAGGGGAATGATAGATTTCATATAGCTAATACTATTTGGCGTAAGTCAATTTAAACAACAGATCCCTGACCTGCCTGGTAACCGGGCCTATTTTCCCATTACCGATCATCCTGCCATCAATAGATGATACCGGGTAGGCATACTTGGTGGTGCTGGTTATAAATGCTTCGCGAACATTTTTGAAGTCGTCAATGCTGAAGTCCTTCTCAACTATCGGATAGCCGCTGATCCTGAATTTTAAAACCTTACTGCGGGTTATTCCCTTTAAAATATTGTGTGCAGGTGTCCAGATTTCCTTCTCGGTAACTACAAAAAAGTTGGCACGCGGGCACTCGGTTATAACGCCGGTGTTGTGGTATAGCACATCATCTGCATTTTTCTGCTTCATAAAAGGCTGCAGCCTTACCGCCATCAGGTAGTCAATAGTCTTGATGAAAGGGAGCTGGCGTTGATGATCATAAGTTACCAGCTTCATGCCCATGTCAAACTCGTTTTCCTGCTCCATGTTGAGCGGATATTGCGAGATGATGAGGTTGGGTTTACCCATTGCGTATCCATCGGTGGAATAACCGCCGGTAAGCAATAATTTAACACCACAAGTTGCTATCCCGTTCTTTTCAATTAATTCAAGGATAGTTTTCTTGAGCTGTTCCCTGTCAGGCTCAACCTCCAGGTACATCTCCTTTGCAGAATTAAAGAATCGGTCTAAATGATCCTCGATAAATATGGGCCGGTTATCAATAACTTTAAGGTAGTCAAAAATGCCATAGCCGCGGTGCATAGCCAGGTCGGCGACGCCAATTTTGGCATCTTCCTCTAAAAACAGCTGGTTATTTATTGATACATATTTAGC
The DNA here is from genome assembly GCF_024721155.1 of Mucilaginibacter phenanthrenivorans. GTDB lineage: Bacteria > Bacteroidota > Bacteroidia > Sphingobacteriales > Sphingobacteriaceae > Mucilaginibacter > Mucilaginibacter phenanthrenivorans. The sequence goes on from NZ_JAHVAP010000007.1 coordinate 58,249, forward strand.
AGCCATAGCATTTTTGTTTTATGATTTGCCCGATTTCGACAATCCGGCGCTCATGTTAAATATATTTTCACCGTAGCTCACAATCAAATTGTCGCGCTCACGCTGGCGTTTAAGGGCTACGTCTATCAGCGTTTTTAAAAGCTGACCGAAGTTTTTATCAGTTGCCTCCCAAAGATAAAAAGATAATGAGCCAGGTATGGTATTTATTTCATTTACGTACACCTTATTGTCCTTTTTATCAACCAGGAAATCGATTCGCGACACACCTGAGCAGGAAAGGACCCTGAAGGTTTCCTTTGCCAGGTCCTGGATCAGCATAGCTTGTTCCTTTGGTATATTAGCCGGGATCTGGCGTTTGGTGCTTGTCATCCCTTTTGATGAGCTGCCTTTGGTAATGTATTTATCCTTATAGCTTAAAATATCGCCAGCACCAAGAGGCTCCTCGCAAACAGAGGCGCTTTGATTAGCTGAATCGCCTATAACGGAGCAATTAATTTCCTTCAGGTCGGTTACCATGCGTTCAACCAATATACGGGCGCTGAATCGGCTGGCAAGCTCAACTGCATCTATTAAAGCTGCTTCATCGGCCGCCTTTGATACCCCAACGCTTGAACCCAGGTTTGATGGTTTTACAATAACCGGGAAACCGATTTTCTTAATATTTTCAATGATGGTCTCTTTATCCAGGTGCCAGCTGCGGTCGGTAAACCAGGTATAGTCAACCACGGGCAGCTTGCTCTCCTTTAAAACCATCTTCATCATAATCTTATCCATGCCAATGGCCGAGGATAAAACATCACAGCCAACATAGGGAATTCCCTTTAGTTCAAGCAAACCCTGTAACGAACCGTCCTCGCCGTTGGTGCCGTGGATGATGGGGAATGCAATATCTATTTTGCCAAGTTCCTTGCTTTTCCAAATGGACGATTGCATCGCATTAATAGTGAAATCGCCGTAGGCGGGCGACAAATAAATCTCGGTGCACTGCGCTAAAAGGTTATCTGTATTTTTATAATTATCTACATTTAAAAGCGCGTCGCCGGTGTACCATTTGCCGGTTTTGGTAATATAGATGGGGGTAATTTCGTAATTGTTCTTATCAAATGCAGCGATAGCCTGTTGTGCCGAAATAACAGAAATTTCGTGCTCAACTGACCGTCCGCCAAAAATAACACCTACTTTGATCTTCATTTGTTCTCTAAATAATTAGTCTATAGTTCGTATGTATCGGGCAAATCGTTTTCGTATAATAACACATCGCCCGCCCGCGTCATGCCGCCTAAATGATTTACGGCGTCTTTAAAGTTTTGAGCAACGTATATTTTATTGTCGGGGTAGTTTTTGTTCTTCAGCCCCTTCATAATTGGTAAAGTTATGTTTTTACCCACAAGTATAGCATAATCGCAGCTTTCTGCAATCTGTTCACCTAAAAGGGTGTTATAATATTCCTGTTTCTCGCCAAGCTCGATCATACCTGGTGTTATAATGATCTTTCGCTGCCCCTCAATCGCCTTTAAAACAGCAAGCGCCATACCTGAGCCAACCGGGTTTGAATTAAAGGCATCATCAATAACTGTAACACCATTTGGATGTACTTTAACTTCCAGCCTGTGCTGCACCGGCTCCAATTTCTTAACGGCGAATGCTACGCTGCTATCCGGAACACCCAGGTGCCGTGCCACGATATATCCTGCCAATATGTTCGATAAGTTGTAGCTGCCCAATAACTTGGTTTCGAAATCGGCAAGGTGTTTGCCTTTTTGATAAACCGAAAAAGCTGAGCCCCGTGCAGAATAAGAAATATCTTTTATATAAAAATCTACCTTTTCATTATCCGACGAATACAGGGCTGTTTCTCTGTCGGCAACCGGGCGATTGGCTATAAATTCGTAGTCTGCGTTCAATACTGCAAGTCCGCCGGAGGGTAAAGCGTCGATTAGCTCGAATTTTGTTTTTTGAACATTTTGGATAGTTTTAAAGCTTTCCAAATGCTGCTCTCCAACTGCGGTGAGGATGCCGATTTGAGGATGTACTAAATCGCAAATCTCCTTAATGTCGTTAGGTTGCTTGGCGCCCATCTCCACAATAAAAACCTGGTGGGTAGCCTGCAATTCCTCGCGAACAGTTTTGATAACACCCATGGTAGTATTATAACTTCCGGGGGTCATTAACACGTTGTATTTTTCGGATAGGATCCTGTATAAAAAGTGTTTGGTGCTGGTTTTGCCATAGCTGCCGGTAATGCCAATAATGATCAGGTCAGGCCTGTCGGCAAGGATCTTTTTAGCATCGTTATAATACCAGTTGTTGATAGACTTTTCAATCGGTGCGATTAAAACATTTGCTATCGCGATAAAAACAAAACTCAACAATAATACAAAACCACCAACCCACAGCGAACAAAGCGTTTTACCGGTTACAAAAAAGTAAACCAACGCAACTATTACAGAAAGCCCGAACGTTAGCCCGAAAAGCCTTTGCGCGCGTTTTGTGAACACTACCGGTTTTTTCTGCTTTTTAATAAACAGCAACCAGGCCAGTAAACCAAACAATAATATAAATAGTACACTGCTTACAACCGGGCTGGCAAGCAGGATTATGATGCCGGTAATAACAAGCACAATAACTTCCAGAACCCGGGTTGAAAGGATCAAATTGGTTTTAAGCCATTTAAAATACCGGTCGTTACGGTATGAGTTTAACTGCATCATGTGCAACTCGAACCTGAGCTTTGCAAATGCATAAACCAATAAAACTGCAAGAGCAATAAAAAATAGTATGTTATCCATTAAGCGTTTTTCTTATCGGCCTGTAGAAAGTTATCCAATATAATTAAAAATTCATGCAGCTTTTCAACAAAGCTAAAATGACCGGCATTTTTTAAAACTACCAGCCCGGCGTTGGGGATCAGCTTTTCCATTGTTTGCCCATCGCTAACTGGCGTGGCCGTATCATTTTCGCCCCAAATTAAAAGGGTAGGGGCTTTTATCGATGGCATTACATGCTTAAGGTCTTCGTTAACCGATTTAACCAAAATATTCCGCATCACACCCGAAGCATTGTTATAATCGCTCGATCCGGCAGTTTTACGGTAGCTTTCCATTATTTCCTGGGCTTTATTGTTGCCCACAAACAATGGCAGTGCTTTTTTAGCGGCCTTGTACGAGTAAACTTTTATATAATACTCAAGCGATCGGCTCGGTTTAATACCAGCGCTATCCAGCAAAATTAATTTTAAAACCGGGTTGCGCGACGCAAAAAGAATCGAGATCCTGCCGCCATAGGAGTGACCGGCAAGGATTGGATTGCTGATATTTTTTACCCTGAAAAACTCTTCTATAAATTGGGTGTATTCTTCAACCCCCCAAATCTCATTGGGTTCCTGGCTTTTACCAAAACCCGGTAAATCAATGGCGAAAATGTGAAAATTAGGCGTGAAGTGTTCCTGTATTTTTGTGAAGGCCTGCAGGTTTGAGCCCCAGCCGTGCAGAAAAACAAGCGGTTTGCCTTCGCCGGTTTCATTAAAATTTATGTTAAGGCCCTTAACCAGTTGGGTTTGTTCCATAAGTACAATACGATGCTTGCAAAGATAATAAATAAGTGATAGCAATAACAGGCCGGCACAGGTTATGCAAGCTCAAAATGCCTAACAAAAATGCTCGCTTTATGTGTTGAAAAGAATGATATTTAAAAATAAAACCTCATTGTGTCTCTACCAAAAAGGAATAAAGTTAAAATGATAGAAGAAATATTATCGTAGAGACGCAATATTTTGCGTCTCCCGCTGAAAAGACGGTCATTATTTAAATTCTGCAAACTATCGTCCACGCAAATCTACAATGCCAGTTGCATAGGAGACGCAAACTATTGCGTCTCAACGACCTTTCTTCCATGTTTAAGCAGAGGTCAGCGCAGTGATCGCATTTTTTAAGATCTCAACCGCCTGCTCAAGCTCCTTTGGATTTAATGATGCAAAGCCAACCCTGATACCAATATTCTGATAATCCGGATCATGAAAATAACCCCTGCCATCACTGATGTTCAGGCCCATGGTTGCTGCTTTCGCAGATACTTCATGTGGTTTAAGTCCGTTCAGATATTCCATCCATATAGCAAAACCACCGTCCGGGATTTTAAAACGAACATATCCGTCCAGTTTTTCATGTAACAGGCTGCATAGTATGTCCCGTCGTTCGTGACAAGTTTTATTCGCCTTTTTAAGGTGCCGGCTTATATCGCCGTTTTTTAACAGGTTAGCCATCGCCTCCTCCAAAAGCTGCTCGCCTTGCCGGTCGATAAGCTTGCGGAACCGCGTGGCCTGTTTAATGAAATTTTGCGGGGCTATCATAAACCCTATCCGAATACCCGGCGCTATGGTTTTTGAAAAAGATCCAACATAAATTACTGAGCCATAATAGTCAACACTGGCCAATGGCAGGATAGGGCTGCTGGCGTAATGAAAATCGTAATCATAATCATCCTCAATTATGGCGAATTTATACGTCCGCGCCAATTCCAACAACTGCATCCGGCGCTCGGCGCTTAAGGTTACTGTTGTGGGGCTGTGGTGGTGGGGGATCACATAAACCAGTTTTACCTTCTTCTTTTTACAGATAGCTTCAATGGCATCTACAACTATCCCGTGTTCATCAACGGGCACCAGCATTAATTTAGCGCCCGTTTGTTCAAAAACTTCGTTTGCACCATCGTAGCCTGGGTCGCCTGCGATGGCAACATCGTTTTTTGTAAGCAATACTTTTGCAGTGAGATAGAGCGCCATTTGCACTCCCTTCGTTATCAGGATGTTTTCAGGCTGAACCTGCAGGCCGCGGGTTTCGCCAAAAAAACGGGCTAGTTCATTCCTTAAATTTTCTGATCCCTGCTCAGGCCCGTACATCAAATATTTTGAAGTAAACTGGTACCCTGCAAACCGCCTGTATTCCCTCACCATCAAGTCGACTGGGGCAAGGCGTGTATCAGGGAAGCCGTCATTTAACACTAAATTGTTTTCCGGTTTCTTTGCGGACGGTGTGGGTAAAGGAAACTTCTCGGCGGCTACATCAAAAAAAGTCTTTTCCGGGTAAACATATTGCTGCGTAATTGTCGCTATTTTTCTTGGCGCTACATCGGGCAGGTTTTTGGCTACAAAAAGGCCTTTGCGCGGGTAAGCATCAACCCAGCTTTGCGCATACAATTCGTCGTATGCCGCTACCACCGTCTTGCGGTGAACCTTCAGATCAGCAGCCAATGCCCTGCTTGATGGCAAGGCAGACGTTGGCTTTAAAGTTCCCCTGCGAATATGGCTGATAATACCATTCGCTATTTGCAAATAAACAGGGATTTGCGAGCTTTTATCAATTACTACCAGGCCATTCGGAAATTGCATATCTGGACTACCTTGTTTGTGTTTTCTGGACTATAAAGATAGGCCAATTGCAATGTAAATTTACATCAGCAAAGAAAATATTATGCAAGTCATCAAAAATCAAATATTCGCTTCTATCTACCTTCGCGCAGGGTTAGCCTGCAGCTACCTATGGGAGGTGGCCGACAGGCTCGGCATCCTCGGCGCTCACGGGCAACCACACGTTGGCTGGGGCGATTGGTCGCACTTTATGGATTATGCAAGGCAAACAATGGCTTTTATGCCGCAGTCCATCATTCCTGTTTTTGGCGTAATAGCCACAATTTGCGAGGGCTTGTTTGGACTACTGCTTTTAGCCGGATTGTTTACCCGTTATGCCGCAATAGGCAGCGCTTTATTAAGCCTTGCATTCGGCATCTCTATGGCAATCTCATTCGGTATCGAGTCGCCGCTGGGCTATTCAGTTTTTACGGTAAGTGCAGCAAGCCTGCTGCTGGCGTCGCTGCCAAATTACAAATGGAGTATCGATTCACTATTAAATAAAAATCAAATATCATGATAACAAGTAATCAACAAAAAGCGCCTGCATTGTTAGTCTTAATTGCATTTGCTATAGTTTACGTAGTATGGGGCTCTACCTACTTTTTTATAGGGATGGCGGTACACGGCTTTCCTCCAATGCTGTTGGGCGCAATTCGTTATACAACAGCCGGGCTATTATTATTAGCCTGGAGTGCCTTCAAGGGCGATAGGATCTGGACAAAAAAGGATATTATCAATTCTGGAATCAGCGGTTTGCTTACTCTGTTTGTAGCCACCGGGATAGTTTTTTGGGTTGAGCGGACAATGCCCAGCGCTATGGTAGCCATTATGGTATCGGCAAACCCAATTTGGTTTGTGGTGCTTGATAAGGGAAATTATCGCGCAAATTTCAAGAACAAATACGTCATTTCCGGACTCATTATCGGCTTCGCAGGAGTAATCTTGCTATTTAGCGAACAACTTAGTAAAGTACTGTCCGGTAGCCATAATTCATCAAATTTACTGGGAATAATATTATTGGTTGCCGGGCCAATTGCATGGTCGGCCGGTTCATTATATTCAAAAAAGAAGGGCAGCAGCGGCCCTGCCCGCTTAAATACGGCATGGCAAATGACTATTGCCGGGCTTGCCTTTTTACCAGCAGCGGCTATCAACAAGGAATTTAGCAGTTTCAATATTCACCAGGTACCTGTGTCGGCATGGATGGCACTGGTATATTTAATAATTTTTGGTTCGATAGCTGCGTTCGGTGCATACGTTTGGCTGCTGCAGGTGCGCCCTGCTACCCAGGTAAGCACGCACTCTTACGTAAACCCGGTTATTGCTGTACTATTGGGTGTGATGTTTGCAGGCGAGCACATTTCGGGCTTACAGATCGTCGGCCTGGCAGTTATCCTGTTCAGTGTATTGCTGATCAATCTTGATAAATACCGCAAGGCATTAAAGGAAAAGCAACAAGTGAAACCTGTTATTAAAATTGCCGAATTGCCTGTAAAATGTAAGGTTTTGGAGGCTTGTTAAAAAACCGGATTTTATTCAAAAACCTTGCTCAAAGCGGAGCCAGGTTTTTGTGTATTTAATATTATTTTAAAGGCGTAGCTGCATGTGTATCCTTTATAAATAAATAGGCATCATACATTTCATTCATGTTCACAGCATCGTATGATTTTTCACCGCTATCTGGTCCGTATCCTATAAAACGCATTTGTTTGGTTGTCCCACCGGGATTAAACGCTGCCGGATCAAAATAGAAAGCCTTTCCTGTCATTCCGTTTAACAACTCATCCCACGACCCTTTAACCGGGATTGCCAGTGGATATGCGTTCATCGGGTTGGTATATGTATCCCTTGGCTCGGTTGTAGCCGCGAATGTTCCGCTTGCTGTACCCGTGCCTAGTGCGAAATAATCATTGGGGAACATTTTCAGGAGTTTACCGCCGGTTCCGCCAACCTCATCGTTGTAAATTCCCTTTTTCGCCAGGTGCACATCATGCGCCCAGATGATCATTTTTGCACCCGGCTCCTTCATAATTAATGATGTGTTGTACGCCATGATACTATCCCGCGATGCAGCTGGTAACAGCATAAACTCGTCATAAAAAGGCGAAAATGCCTGCATTATGTTCAATAAAGCTAAATGGCAATCGGCCTTGGTTTTTGCGGGCAGGTTTGAGGCTGCCACTTGTTTGTCCAGTTTATCAGTGGCCTTATAGCCGTAAAAACTGCTCTTATCTGTCGCCTGGAAATCAAATTTCGAATCCTTTTTATTCGTTTCCTGCCAGCTTTGGTCCTGGTAGGCAGCAGCTTTGGCAATAACGGCAAGCGAATCTGCAAAATTGGCGGCAGGAGTGTTCGCAATTAACTGTTTAAAAACTTCAATATCAGGCATTATAAAAACATAATCAATGCCGTTGATAGTTATCTTTTTAGCATGGGTGCTGTTATATTCCTTCACCCAGGTAAGCAACTCCCTGGTTTCGGTATTTTGCCAAATGCTGAGCATGTGTTTTTTCATCAGGCTGTCGAGGTTCGCGGTTGTATTGAGCTTGCTGTTTAACAGCCAGCCATCACTGTAGTCATTTTCAAAAGCGATGTGGTTAAAGCCCTTTTCCTCCACAAGGATCCGGCTGATCCAGTAGCGCAGTTTATAAAACTCTGCCGTTCCGTGGGTGCCTTCGCCCAAACCGATGATCTGTTTGGTGCCCATTTTTTCGATCAACGGTTTAATTGATTTTTTAAAAGCTTCGTAGCTTTCCATCGATACCGCTTTTGCAGCACTTTGGTTAATAGTTAAATTATTAGGTTGTTCAGCTTTTGGCTGCGCCGATGCTTTTTTGTTTGCCGAGAATAATAGTAGCGTAGTTGCGATCAGTGTTACCAGGATGTTTTTCATTTCTTTAATTGTTTATGCTGCAAATCAACATCGAAAAATGATTGGCCTTATTTGTTATTCGACGGGATAGAGGATTTGCACCACCGGAAAAATCGTGTCGTTTTTCGTCGCGCAAAATGTGGGTTTAGTCGAAAATGCAGTTCATAAACCCGATAAATAGCCGCACATTAGCATCGTGACTAAGAAAAAGACCATAACATTCCCTATCGCATTTGAGGTGCTCATCTGGCTCTTATATGTATGCTTGTATAAGTACTCTTACTATTTAGACCAGGCACACCTACCAATTCTGCGGGACAGTAATTTTCCTTACCTGCAGGTTTGCCTTTATAGTATCTGCTCCACTTTATACCTGATCCCATATTATCGCTGGGCGGTTCCTAAGCTATTGCACCTTAAAAGGTACTGGCTGCTGTTTGGGGCAACAGTGCTGGTGTTTATTTTCCTTATGCCAATTAACGACGTTGCCTGGGGATGGATCTTCGCTAAATGCACAAACGGCTTAACAGTACACAGGTTTTTTGTGATACAATCAAGCTGGTTTGGACCCGATCTCAACCTGATGTTTACCGACCTGCTGGCTTTTTTCTGTATTGCGTTTGCCAGGTTCTCTTATCAAAATGAGCAGCTCCGCCATCAAATGGAAACGGATAACCTGCAATTGCAGCTCGGCATGTTAAAGGCACAATTGCAACCTCATTTTTTGTTTAATACCCTAAACGGGTTATATGGGATGAGTCTCACTGAATCGAAGGACACGCCGCGTTTTATCCTGCTGCTGTCGCAAATGATGCAGTATATTTTGTACGATTGCGATACTGAAACGGTAAACTTACAGGACGAAATGACTTTTTTAAAGGGATATTTTGAACTGGAACAAAAGAAGTTCCCCAAATCAAAAATAATTTTGGACGTGCCTGAACTGATCCCGGATGTTAACGTTCCTCCGCTACTGTTTTTACCATTGGTGGAAAATAGCTTTAAACATGGCAAGCACAAACTGGAAGATACGGCAGGGGTAGAGGCAAGGCTAACTGTATCCGATAAAGAGATCCGGTTTATCATCAGCAATGATGTTTATGAACAGTCTGTGCCAGCGGCTAAACCGGCAAGCGGCGGCATTGGTCTCATCAACATAAAAAAACGATTGGAATTATATTACCGTGGCCGGTACGAACTTTCGCTTGATCAAAAAGACAATCAGTATATTGCTACACTAATAATTAAGCTGTAAAATGAAGTGTGTAATTGTTGACGACGAGCCCTTGGCGCACCAGGTTTTGGAGCATTACATAGCCCAAACGCCGGGCCTGCAGCATGCCGCTTCATTCCGTAATGCGTTTGACGCCTTTGAATACCTGGGTAAAAATAATATCGATCTGCTGTTTTTAGATATTGAGATGCCTTTGGTGAACGGCATTAACTTTTTAAAGGCGCTGCCAAATCCACCAAAAACCATCTTTACAACTGCCTATAAACAATATGCCTACGAGGGTTTTGAATTAGATGCGGTAGATTATTTACTAAAACCATTCGCGTACGAGCGTTTTGTAAAAGCTATTCAAAAAGCAAAAACTGATGCAGAGCCAGCACCCGAAAGTTCAGCAAGCACGCTTACTATAAAAGATAAACAAGGCTTGCTGGTACTCAAACAGCAGGAGATAATGTATGTTGAGGGATGCCGGGATTATGTTAAAATCATTACTGCGCAGCAAACGCATATCATTTACCATACGTTAAAGGGTATTCTTGAAAAGCTTAATCCGGAGATTTTTGTGCAAAGCCATCGTTCGTATATTGTAAACAAAGCTTTCATTAATAGGATTGTTCAGGACAATATCATCCTGCAAAATCAATCGTTTATTCCGGTTGGGCAGCTTTATAAGAAAGGGTTATTGCAGCAGATCAATGGCTAACTAAGTTAATGCTTCACCTTGTTGTATGCCTGGTAAACGGTTGTATAACCCGCTGTTTCGTCCGTTTGCTCGCGACCCGTTTTTGTATTTAACTTCAGCGGTTTCTGCATCAGTTCACCATTTTTCAAAACAAATTTCAGGTTCAGGGTATCCTTCATGCCTTCCTGCATAAAGCTCCAAACAGCGTTTATAGTATCGCCTTTAACTATTCCATCAAGCGTTCCCTTCCTGCTGTCCTTTTGATAAGGCAGCCAGTTCATAATCCCGGTAACTTTGGTGTCCTTAGTTACAAGTTCTATACTGGTAGTGTCTTTTCCCTCGGTTTTCAAAAAGCACAACGAACTCACGGCCGGTGCTGTCGTAGTAATTTTGCCGGTGTCGGCAGCATGTGCATCCGAAGAATCCTTATTAGCAGCTTTATTGTTATTTGACGAGCAAGACGCGATGAATATTGACGCAATGCAAAACTGGGTTAAATACTTCATAAGGATATGACAGTTTTAAACCGCAAAAGTTTTACACCACCTTAAATGGCGGTGTAAAACTTGTTAAATAGATCGGGATTTTTAACGCCGTATTCCTTACTGTTTTTGGAGAGCGACACCCAGTCGTTAATTTTATAGGCCTTGGATCCGGTTTTAACTTCGTGTACAAAACGGAGCGTGATATGATCGCCCCATTCGATGCTGTTTAAATCCGGGGCATCTGATTTAAAGCTTAGGTTAAATTTGTAGCCGTTTACAGTTTCAAACAGCGCTGTTTTCCATTTTCCGTCCGGGTACTTTACAATATTACTAACTTGTCCTTCCGCAAAGCGGACCTTGTTTGCTTCATATAAAAAAGGGTAATTGGGTAATTTATCAGCCTCGGCCAATTGAAAGATCTTTACATTATCCTTCAGGATATAGGCAGGGCTAACCATTACCGGCTGCTCTACATTAAAACCACCCGTAAACATCCGCATAGTGATCTTATCACCCGGCTTCAGTAACCCGTTCAACTGTTTTTCCTGTCCGTACATCGAGCGGAGCTGGTAATTGTAATTGTCGTACGTGAAGTTAAATCCGGCTTGTTTACCGGTTTTTTTATCCTTTATGATACCACTTATGGTAATTGTGACTTCTTTGTGCCAAATGTTTTTTATTGCTTTTTCCTTGATTTTAAAATCGTCCGTTAAGCGGTAGGCTTTAAATTTCTCCTGCTCTGTCAGCTCGTTTTTACTAAGCTTTGTTTTTTTACGATAATCCTTCATCGTATCCGGCAGCTGGCGCGAAAAGGAATTCTTTATTACATTAATACTTTTTAGCTTGCTGAATGCAAGGCAGCTTATCAATACCACGGGTACAATAAGCACGTAAATTGCTTTTTTCATATTTGCTGAAGGTTTATTAAATAACATGTTGATACGTTTTTTGAGCGGCGCCTTGCTGAAGTTATTGCAGAGCATTCCCTGCCCCGAAACTGCAAGCTGAAGCAACAAGTTGGCGTAACTGTTTTTATTGGTAGATGACGCCATTTTTCTATCCACCTCAAACTCATGATTTGCCTCAATTGCCTTTACGTAGAAATAGATGAACGGGTTAAACCACAGTATAATTTGAGCCAGCTTCACCAGGATACGGTCTATCGAATGATATAATTTAACGTGCATCAACTCATGGTCGATCACCTGTTGCTTTTCATCCGCAGATAATTCGTCGTCATTTAAAAATATGTAGTTCAGGAACGAGCCATTATTTACCGTTTTCTTGCTTTTCAGAATGATAGCATCTTCAAGTTTTACACTTGTGCTGCTTTTTAACCGCCTTGCAAAAAGCAGGAGCGTAATCAACAAATGACAGATCAATCCGATCACTGCTAAAACATAAGTTACTTTCAGTATCAAAAGCCAGTTTATGTTGTGTGATACGATGGTTGTAGATTTTGCTGCATGTAAAAGCACAGGCGATGAATATTGAAGCGTATTGATATAAACCACCTGTTGTATCACCGGGATGTATTTTTCCTGCGGGTCCAACGGCATCCGGAGAATTGGGATAATAAAGCTCAATACAATGGTAGCCACGAAATACCATCGGTTAGCTGTAAAAAAAGTAAGCCTGCTTAACACCATGTAGTAGAACAGGAAAAACACGCAGGTACAGGCCGAAACCTGCAGAAGGTAAACGATGCTGCTCATTGTTATTTATTTTGATTGATAATTTCTCTTAACTTTTTTATTTCATCAGCGCTTAGCTGTTCTTCCTTTATCATAAAGGAGAAAAGGCTTTCGGCTGAATTATCAAAGTATCCTTCAAAAAACCTCGAAAATGATGCTTTGCGATAGGCTGCTTTTGAAATGGCGGGAAAGTATTCATAGGTTTTCCCATAGGCCTTATAGCCAACATATCCCTTTTTCTCCAGCAGCCTAACCACCGACGAAATGGTATTGTAGGGCGGTTTAGGATCATCCGGCAGGGCCTCAATAATATCTTTAACAAAACACTTTTTCAGGTTCCAGATCACCTGCATTACGCGTTCTTCTGTTTTTGTTAATTCTTCCATACTCAAATGTATAACTTATTTTTCAGTTATACAACTAAACTTTAAGTTTTATAACTTATTTTTCAGTTTTAAGTATGGGCAGACGGTTAATTCATAAAAAAGCCGGGTAGATTTTCATCTATCCGGCTCATATGTATGTTAAAAATCAGGCTATTTGTAGCTGGCGTCGTTCCACCGCAGCTCATTTCGTAACTGATCAAGTTTGGTATCCTTGCCGATGCGAATAAATTCCAACCCGGCTATGTCAGCAAAGTCCTGCAAATGTTCGGCAGTTAAATTTTGGCTGTAAGCGGTATGATGTGCTCCACCTGCATAGATCCACGCAGCGCAGCCGGTCTTCATATCAGGGTATGGTTTCCATAACACCCGGGCCACGGGTAGGTTTGGCAAATCATTTTGCGGCTCCACAGCTTCAACTTCATTTATCAATAAACGGAAGCGGTTGCCCATATCTACAATGGATGCATTCAGCGCAGCGCCACCTGCAACATTAAACACCAAACGGGCAGGATCAGCTTTGCCGCCAATGCCTAAAGGATGCACCTCTAATGCAGCCTTGCCATTTGCCAGCGAAGCATCTATTTCCAGCATGTGTGAGCCTAAAACAAGCTCATTATTAGGGTCGAAGTGGTAAGTGTAATCTTCCATAAAGGCATTACCACCCTTTAAGCCGCTGCCCATTACCTTAAACGCGCGCACTAAAGCCGCAGTTTTCCAGTCGCCCTCGCCGGCAAAACCGTAACCGGCAGCCATCAGGCGCTGTGCTGCAATTCCCGGGAGCTGGATCATACCATGCAGATCCTCGAACGTATCGGTAAAGCCTTTAAAGCCGCCATCTTCTAAAAATTGTTTTAAGCCAAGCTCAATTTTTGCAGCATCGTAAACTGATTGATGTTTAGCGCCACCTTTAAGCAAATCGGCAGCCATATCATAAGTAGCTTCGTATTCAGCAATCAAATTATTAACAGCTTCATCGCTAATCGCGTCAATCACTTTAACTAAATCACCAACGCCATAAGTATTTACCGAGTACCCGAATTTTAATTCCGCCTCAACCTTGTCGCCTTCGGTAACCGCTACATAGCGCATGTTATCGCCAATGCGGGCAAACTTTGCGCCCTGCCAGTCGTGCCAGCCGGCTGCTGCACGTGCCCAGGCATTTATTTGTCCCAATACTTCAGGATCCTGCCAGTGCCCAACCACCACCTTGCGATTTTTGCGCATCCGCGATACGATGAAGCCAAACTCCCGGTCGCCATGAGCGCTTTGGTTCAGGTTCATGAAATCCATGTCAATTGAGCTCCACGGAATATCGCGGTTATATTGGGTATGCAGGTGCAGCATCGGTTTTTGCAGAATGCTCAGTCCGCGGATCCACATCTTGGCAGGAGAGAACGTATGCATCCAGGTAATTATCCCAATACAATTTTCAGTGGTATTAGCTTCCTGCAACGTGGCGTAAATTTCCTCCGGACTTTTAACAACCGGCTTGTAAACAACACGCACGGGCGTTTGTGCATCCGCATCCAAACCCTTTGCAATTTGCTGTGAATGCTCCGCAACTAATTTTAAAGTTTCTTCCCCATATAAATGCTGGCTTCCTGTTATAAACCAAACTTCAAATATTTTTAAATCTATCATTGTATTTTAATTGTGAATTAACGATTTAGTGAATTAGTGATTTGCTGTATTGTGTTTATATACTGCCAACTCAAAACTCAAAACTGCCAACTGATTAACTCTGTCCATAATAAGAATCCGGCCCATGTTTACGTTCAAAATGTTTTTTTATGAGCGAATCCTTCAGGCGCGGCGCGTTGTTATTTATTTGTTCGGTTAAATAAGCCATTTGTGCGACGGCTTCTAAAACTGCACTGTTATACACTGCTTTCTCGGGAGTTTTACCCCAGGTAAAGGGAGCGTGATTACCCACCAATACCATTTCCGTTTCCCTGTAATCCAGGCCTGCCTCTTCAAAATGATTGATGATCTGGAACCCGGTTTGGTATTCGTAATCGCCGGTTATCATATCATCGTGCATGGGCGGTGCGCAGGGGACATCGGCAGTTAGATGGTCGGCATGGGTAGTTCCATAAATAGGGATGCAGCGTTGCGACTGCGCCCAGGCCGTTGCGTACGTTGAATGCGTGTGCACTATGCCATTGATATGCTCCCATTGCTTGTAAAGTACGGCATGTGTTTTAGTGTCGGACGATGGCCTCAAATCACCCTCAATGGTATTGCCGTCGAAATCAACAATCACCATCTTTTCGGGCGCAAGTTCATCGTACGGGACGCCACTTGGCTTTATAGCAAAAACACCAAGCTGCCGGTCGGCAGCGCTCACGTTGCCAAAGGTAAAAAGCACCAGCCCCAATTTAGGCAGCTGCATATTCGCCTCGTACGCGCTTTGTTTTATATGCTGATATTTACTCATTTTAATAAAATATAATAAATTCTACCATCTTCTTAATTCGTGAAATTCGAACAAATTCGAGAAATTAGTGCTTTGTCTCAATAAATTTTCCGAGGGCTGTATACTTATCAAATCTTTTTTGGTAGATCTCCCTGTTCTGCGGGTTAGGATAGTACTCCGCATCAAAACCTCTTCCCATGGCAACCATCGCATCCTCAACCGTAGGATAGATGCCAGCTACAACGGCGGCAAACATAGCGGCGCCAAGCGCGCAGGTATGCTCAAACTGGTGAATACGGATTGGCATTCCCAAAACATCGGCCATCATCTGCATAATATAAGGTGATTTTTTTGCGACGCCGCCTATTCCTATCAGCCCTTTTACAGGGATACCCTCCTGCACAAAACGGTCGACAATACTTTTTGCCCCAAAACAGGTGGCCTCAGCCAACGCCCTGAAAACACGCGGGGCATCGCTACCAAGGCCTAAGCCTGTTATCGCACCTTTAAGTGTTTGATCGGCATCAGGTGTGCGGCGGCCATTAAACCAGTCTATCGCAAGTTCGGCGTTTTCTTCAATAGGTAACAGGGCAGCCTGCCTGCTTAGTTCGGGAATTATCTTAGCCAAAAGCTCTTCCTTTAAAGCTTCGGCTGTTTTTGGGTCGATAAGCGTAGATGATGACAAAGCGTTCAATGGCCATGCAACCAGGTTCTTAAACCATGCATAAGTATCGCCAAAGGCAGATTGCCCGGCTTCGAGCCCAACCATTCCCGGGATAACCGAGCCATTTACCTGCCCGCAAATACCACGGATCAGTTTGCCTTCAATGTCAGCGGTAGGGGCAACCAGTATATCGCAAGTTGATGTACCCATTACCTTACTCAGGTGATAAGGCTCAATCTGCCCGCCAACCGCGCCCATATGCGCATCAAAAGCGCCGACACCAACCACCACGTTGGTGGATAGTCCTAATCTTTCAGCCCATTCAGTGCTTAACGTACCGGCGGGTTCGTCTGATGTATAAGTATCCTTAAATAATCTTGAAGTGATGCCCGTTAAAAGCGGATCGAGCGATGAGAAGAACTCATCTGGTGGTAATCCGCCAAATTCTTCGGCCCAAAGTGCCTTGTGCCCGGCAGAGCAGCGGCCGCGTTTTATTTGCGACGCATCGTTGCCTCCGGTTAATAAGAATGGGATCCAGTCGCAATGCTCCACCCAGGAATAGCATGCCTTTGCTACCTGCTCATCAGTGCGTAAAGTGCGCAATAGCTTAGCCCAAAACCATTCGGACGAATAAATACCGCCTACATATTTAAGGTAGTTAATATCAAATTTGGTGGCGTGCTCATTTATCTCTGCTGCCTCGTTTACGCCGGTATGGTCCTTCCATAAAACAAACATCGCGTGCGGATTATTTTCAAACCCGGGTGTTAAAGCCAATGGTGTTCCGCTTTTATCTACGGCCACAGGTGTTGATCCGGTAGTGTCGACCGCCAAGCCTTTAACAGCGTTTGCAGCTCCGGGGCCAGCCTTTTTTAAACAATCCTTAATGGTAGTTTCCAGGCCTTCAATGTAATCGAGGGGGTGTTGCCTGAATTGGTTTTCAGGTGCGTTGCAGTATAATCCCTGCTGCCATCTTGGGTAGTTAAATACTGAGGTTGCTATCTCTTCACCATTATTTGCGTCGATCAATACAGAGCGGACGGAATCGGATCCGTAGTCCACCCCAATTACAAATTGGTCGGTAGTCATATCTTGTTTATAATTTAGTGTTGAAATAACACTTATTTTTTGACAAAAAGAAATTTTGAATAAAAAATTAGCAATCTAACTGCCAAAGCTAATCAATTGTTACAGCGAAAGAGTATCGGGGTTGGGTATGAAATTTAAAAATGCCTGGAATTTGGCATAGTAATTTTGCTTGTTTAACTGGTAATAATAGGCTCCCCGTTTAGAACCCGCCTTGTCCTTTTCGGCTAATTTTATCAACAACCCAGTGGCTAACACCCGTTTACTGAAATTTCTTTTGTCGATGGTCGTATTAAAGACAGCTTCGTACAACGTTTGAAGCTGGGGGATGGTAAATTTATCCGGTAATAACTCAAAAAGAATGGGGTGAAGGGCAGCCTTGTATCTGATCCGTCTTTTGGCCGCTTCAACCATTTCCTGGTGATCAAAGATTAATTTGGGGACCCGTTTCATTGGGAACCACTCAGCATGGTAATCATTACTTAGCTGGGTTTCGTATTTATAGATATCGATTAAAGCAAAATATGCGGTAGACACTGTACGCTCTATCGGGTCGCGCTTTGCATCTCCATAAGTATGCAGCTGCTCAAGGTATACGCCATCCAAGCCGGTTAACTGCTTCAAAATTCGGTTTGAGGCTTGTTCCAGGCTTTCGTCTTGTCGCACAAAGCCGCCCATAAGGCTCCAATTGCCTTTTTCGGGTTCAAATGCCCTTTGGATCAAAAGTATTTTCAGTGATTCACCGTCAAATCCAAAAACTATACAATCAACTGCTAATAAATGTCGGGTTTGGTTTGAATACTTATGCATTTGTAAAAAATGGATTTGCTTGCAATCGTGGCAAATGTATTACATTGTTAATATATAAAGAAATGCTGTTTACATTCACGCAACATTGTATCGCAAATTATCAGTTTTAATAGATCATTTAACTAAAAATTCGGCGCTCAATTTTTTATCTGTGGAGTTACTTCCCAAATACAATTGATACTTACCGGGATACAACTGCCATTTGTGTTTTTCAAGGTCCCATTTTTGCAGATCGCTAACCGGGATGCTTATCAATGCCGATTGCTTATCTCCCTTTTTAACATTTACACGTTTAAAATCCTTCAATTCCTTTAATGGCATACGGTCAATTTGCGGATACTGAATATAAGCCTGTACAACTTCATCGCCATCCATGCTACCGGTGTTTTCAACCTGTACCGAAATTTTTATAGAATCTTTAGCGGTGTATTTCTGCTGAGGTTGCTGTTGCCACTGATAATTAAAACTGGTATAGCTTAAGCCAAACCCAAACGGATATTGCACCGGCCCGTCAAAATAACGGTAGGTGCGGCCCTGCATGTTATAATTACCAAAAGCCGGCACATCCTTTATCGATTTATAAAAAGTAACCGGCAAATGTCCTGATGGTGAAACTGCCCCGAAAACCAGGTCAGCTAAAGCATTGCCGCCCTGTTCGCCGGGATACCAGGCTAATATAATGGCATCGGCGTAAGACTCAATAGCAGAAATATCTACATCACTGCCGGCTGTTACCACTGCAATAATTGGTTTTTTTACCGATTTTCTCAGCTCCTTCATAAATGCAATATCGCCTGGAGGCAAACTCAAATCTTTTTTGTCGCCGCCACTAGGGGATAAAAAGGCATCGCCTGCTTCACCCTCCAATACCGGGCTCAGGCCGATAACTGCAATGGTGAGGTCGGCATTACCTGCTGCCCAGGTGCCACCAAAGTGGGTAGTATCCGTATGGCTTGCCCCCAAATCATATTCAACCCGGGTGGCTTTATCAACTGCGGCAGTTATCCCCTCAACAAAATTAACCGCCTTGCTGCTAACGCCATGATAATTGGCCACCAAAGCATCAAGCGAAGCTGCATTTGGCCCTAAGACCATAATGCTGGGATAATCGCTTTTTTTCAATGGCAGGATATTTTTGTCGTTTTTTAATAGCACCATACTTTGTTGGGCTACTTTACGGGTTAGCGCAACATGGGCTGCATTATGGATACTGTCATCACCAAAGTTTTTATAGGGAGATGCAGACTGCTCGTCAAAAAAGCCCAGCTTAATTTGCGTGCGTAACAGTGCAGCCAGTGCCTGGTCAACTTCCCTTTCGGTCAGCAGTTTTTGGTTGATGGCTTTTAAAATATCATCCTGCAAAATACTGGAGCAATCCAGGTCGATGCCAGCTTTTATGGCCGCCGCAGCCGTTTCTGTACTATTTGGTAAAGTCTTATGGGTTAAAAAAACATCGTCCAAAGCGCCGCAGTCAGTGACTACATGGCCCTTAAAGCCCCATTCCTTGCGTAAAATATCAGTTAGTAATGTTTTATTGATAGAATTTGGCATCCCGTTGATCCGGTTGTAAGCGCTCATCACCGATTCAACACCGCCATTTACCAGCGCGTGGAAAGCATAAAGGTAGGTTTCGCGTAGGTCCTTTTCGTCAACGATGGCATTAAACTTATCACGCTCACTTTCCGGGCCGCTGTGTACGGCAAAATGCTTGGCAGTTGCGGATACCTTTAAATGCAGCGGATCATTACCCTGCATCCCTTGTATATATGCAGTGCCGGTCCTGGCGGTCAAGTAAGGGTCCTCGCCATAAGTTTCCTGCCCGCGGCCCCACCTCGGATCGCGAAAAATATTAATATTGGGCGACCAGAATGTCAATCCCATATATTGCTGGTGCTGCCCTTTTGCATAGGCAAGGTTATATTTTGCCCGCGCCTCGGTTGAAATAACGGTTGACACCTGTTTCACCAGGTTATCATCAAATGTAGCAGCCATGGCTATGGCCTGCGGAAAAATGGTGGCCTCGCCTGCGCGGGCAACACCATGTAAGCTCTCGTTCCACCAATTATAGGCCGGGATGTTTAGGCGCGGCACTGCTTTACTTCGATAGCCAAGCAATGATATCTTTTCTTCAAGCGTTAATTTAGAGATCAGGTCGGCCACTCTCGTATCCAGCGGTTTGCTTGCATCCCTGAACACCGGCAATTGCTGTGCTTTTGAATATTGGCAGGTCAGCGAAAAGAGACTTACGAGAAAAAACAAACCGGCCTTTCCGATGGTTATTTTGGGGATTTTTAAATTTTGTGTCATTTTAACAATTGATGATGCAATTAAGCTAAATTATATGAAATTGCGAAAAGCTACTTTCGCGTCACCTTTAGGTGGATGTTTAGTCGCTAGTATACTTGTGCAGTACAAATAAATGTAAACCATGATTTTTTTAAATTGTTCATAATCAATGTGTTAATATCTAAGTTTTTGAAAAGTGTAAACCTTTGTAAACCCACTTTCCAGCATATACCTTTTTTAAAAAGAGTCAGGTAAAGTCAAATCGGGTTTATTGCGCCGTAAGACAAAAATCACCGGTTTTTCGTATAACATGACAGAGAGGGACGGTTGTATTTATTTTTTTGAATAGGTTGCGCCATATTTGTAAAGCCAATTAGATGAAGGTAACTTCATAATCGCTATTTGATCCGGTTATTAAACCTTATTAAACAATAAAATAAAATTAAAATTTAGTTATGTCACTAAGCACAACATCATTTAAGCATGTAAGTTACCTTTGGGATGATGCAAAAGCCGCCGAACTTGCCGGCGACGAGGTAGCCCTATTAATATATCGCTCCAATTTATTGGGCGCAGATCTGCGGCTTACCAACTACGGTGGCGGCAACACTTCCTGCAAGGTGATTTCGAAAGACCCGTTAACCGGCAGCGAAGTTGAAGTAATGTGGATAAAAGGCTCAGGAGGCGATATCGGCACACTTAAAAAGAGCGGACTGGCGGCGCTTTATGTCGACAGGTTACGCAGCCTTAAAAACGTTTACCGCGGTGTGCAGTATGAAGATGAAATGGTGGAACTGTTTAACCACTGTATTTATGACCTGGCCTCCAAGGCACCTTCTATCGATACCCCTTTGCACGGCTTTTTACCATTTAAACATATCGACCACCTTCACCCTGATGCGGCTATTGCAATTGCAGCGGCTAAAGACGGTAAAAAAATAACCCAGGAATTATTCAACGGCACCATTGGGTGGGTTGAATGGAAAAAACCTGGCTTTGAGCTGGGCTTGCAATTAAAGCAGTGCCTTGATGAAAACCCCGGTATCCGTGGCATCATGTTGGGCTCGCATGGCTTATTTACCTGGGGCGATACCGCTTACGAAAGCTATGTAAACACGCTTGAAGTAATTGAGCGCTGCGCTGAATACCTGGAAGATAACTATGGTAAAAAAGGCCCTGTTTTTGGCGGACAAAAAATTGAAAGCCTTGACGAAGCCGGTCGTAAAAAACAGGCAGCTGCAATAGCGCCAATCCTGCGCGGATTTTGCTCGAGCCAAAAACACATGATCGGTCATTTTACTGATGATGCACGTGTGCTGGAATTTATCAACTCAAATGATCTTGACCGTTTGGCGCCACTAGGCACCAGCTGCCCGGATCACTTTTTGCGCACCAAGATCAGTCCGCTGGTATTGGATCTTAAACCCGGCGAAGATTTAAGCGATGTTAAAGCTTTACAGGAGCGTTTGGCCCCTGCATTTGAAGCCTACCGCAAAATGTACACAGACTATTATAATACCTGCAAACATGATAACAGCCCGGCAATTCGCGATGCCAACCCGGTAATTATTTTATATCCGGGTGTAGGTTTGTTCTCGTTCTCAAAAGATAAACAAACAGCGCGCGTTGCAGCAGAGTTTTATACTAACGCCATCAATGTAATGAAGGGCTCGGAAGCAATTTCTGAATACACATCTTTACCGCGACAGGAGGCATTTGACATTGAGTACTGGCTGCTTGAAGAAGCAAAGCTACAACGTATGCCAAAACCTAAAGCACTATCAGGTAAAATTGCCCTTATTACCGGCAGTGCCGGTGGTATAGGTAAAGCTATTGCTAAAAAGTTTGTTGATGAAGGCGCTGTTGTGATCCTGAACGACATGAACACCGAGCGTTTAGCCGGAGCAGGTGAAGAGTTTAAGAAACAATTCGGTAAAGATTCATACACAACCGCTGTGCTTGACGTTACCAACGAAGAGCAGATCAATGCAGCATTTGAAACCGCAGCTTTGGCTTTCGGCGGGATAGATATTATAGTAAACAATGCGGGACTTTCTATTTCCAAAACTATAGCCGACCATACCGAAAAGGATTGGGACTTATTGTATGATGTACTGGTAAAGGGTCAGTTTTTTGTAACCCAGGCAGCCACCGCAGTTATGAAAAAACAGGCAATTGGCGGCGATATCCTGAACATTGTAAGTAAAAATGCGCTGGTTAGCGGTCCTAATAATGCGGGTTACGGCAGTGCGAAAGCTGCACAGCTCCACTTAAGCAGACTTAATGCTGCTGAACTGGGTGCTGATCATATCCGTGTTAACGTCGTAAACCCTGATGCCGTAATAAGCGACAGTAATATATGGGCCGGCGGATGGGCCGAAGGCCGTGCAAAAGCTTACGGAATTACGGTTGCGGAACTGCCTGCTTATTATGCAAAAAGAACATTATTGAATGAAGTAATTCTTCCTGATGATATTGCCAACGCTTGTTTCGCTTTTACAGGTGGCCTGCTGAACAAATCGACAGGGAACGTGCTGAATGTTGATGGGGGAGTAGCAACAGCATTTGTTAGATAATTTTAGTTCATGGTTCATAGTTGATGGTTCATGGCCGGAAGTCTGTGAATGAATGTTAAAAAACACCAATTTAAATTTATATTATGCGGATAGAGCAATATAAAATAGAAGAAATAAACGGCGAACAACTGGCAAACCACAAGCGCAAGCTTGATTTTGTTGGCGCCGATGTGAAATATCTTGATGGCGTAATGGCCAAATTACAAGCGTTCAATATCGCTATCCCAAGTTGGGCATTAGGTACAGGCGGTACGCGTTTCGGCAGGTTTTCTGGTGGCGGTGAGCCACGCAGCCTGGAAGAAAAAATTGAAGATGTGGGCGTGATTCATGCGCTTAACAGGTCAAGCAATTCCATTTCCCTGCACATTCCATGGGATATTCCTGATAATGCAGCATCTATAAAAGTGCTGGCTTCGCAATTGGGTTTGCATTTTGATGCGGTTAACTCCAATACCTTCCAGGATCAGAAGGATCAAAAATACAGCTACAAATTTGGTTCACTTCATCATGTTGATAAGGAAGTGCGGAAACAGGCTATTGAGCACAATATCGAAGTAATAAAATACGGCGTTCAGCTAAATTCAAAAGCATTGTCAGTTTGGTTGTCTGATGGATCAAACTTTCCGGGACAGTTAAACTTCCGCACTGCTTTTCAAAATACACTGGAAAGTTTGCAGGAAATTTACAGCGCCCTGCCTGATGACTGGAAAGTTTGGGTAGAGTACAAACCGTACGAACCGAACTTTTACTCAACCACCATTGGCGATTGGGGACAGTCATTATTATTGGCGAATAAATTGGGCGATAAAGCGGCTACGTTAGTTGATCTTGGTCACCATTTGCAAGGCGCAAACATCGAGCAGATTGTTTCCTTATTGCTGATGGAGGGCAAGCTTGCCGGATTCCACTTTAACGATTCGAAGTATGGCGATGATGACCTTACTGTAGGCAGCATTAACCCATACCAATTGTTCCTGATCTTTAATGAGCTGGTTGAAGGTATGGATGCCCGCGGCATGACCCACGCAACCGATATCGGCTGGATGATTGATGCATCGCATAATGTAAAAGATCCTATCGAGGATTTGTTGCAGTCGGTACAGGCAATAAAAATTGCTTACGCACAGGCTTTGATCGTTGATAAAGCAGCATTACAGATCGCACAAAAAAATAATGATGTAACCCTCGCACAGGAAATCTTGCAGCAGGCTTATCGCACAGATGTTCGCCCGCTAATTGCAGAAGCAAGCCTGAAAGAAGGCGGTGCTTTGGATCCGGTTGGTGTGTACAGAAAGCTTAAAGTGCGTGATAATTTGATAAAGGAACGCGGATTAAAAACTGTTGCTACCGGGTTGTAGCCAAATATTTACCAGTAAATGAGCGCCATACCCGTAATAGCAATATTTGACGTTGGCAAAACCAACAAAAAGCTGTTTTTATTCGATGAAAATTACCAGATAGTTTTTGAGAAATCGGCCCGTTTTATCGAAACCGTTGATGAAGATGGCTTTGCCTGCGAAAACCTGGAGAGCTTGAGGCTGTCGGTTTTTGATTCGTTGAGCGAAATTTTCAGGCTGAAACAATATGAAGTGAAGGCGGTGAATTTTTCGGCATACGGAGCCAGCTTTGTTTATATTGATGAAGACGGCAAGCCGGTTGCGCCGCTATATAATTATCTCAAAGCGTATCCTGAAGAACTCAGCAGCGAGTTTTATAGAAAATACGGTGGTGAGGAAAAATTCAGTGTTGAAACTGCGTCGCCGGTTTTAGGAAGTTTAAATTCAGGGCTCCAGTTATACCGGTTAAAAAAGGAGAAGCCCGAAGTTTTCAAGAAGATAAAATACGCCCTGCATCTGCCGCAGTACCTGAGTTTTTTACTTTCGGGCAGCGCCTGTTCCGACCTTACCAGCATTGGCTGTCATACCGCTATGTGGGATTTTACACAAAATAGGTATCATGATTGGATAAAACATGAGGGTATTGAATCGAAACTAGCCCCCATTGTTGACGCCGATACCGTGGTGCCGGCACTTTTTCCGGGTAATAGTTATAAGGTAGGTGTTGGCTTGCACGATAGTTCTGCCGCACTTATCCCATACCTTGTAAACTTTAGCGAACCGTTTATTTTAATCTCCACCGGTACCTGGTGTATCAGCCTGAATCCCTTTAATGATTCCCCGTTAACTGTATCGCAGCTTAAGAACGATTGTTTAAGCTACTTGCAATACCAGGGCAAGCCGGTGAAGGCTTCCCGCTTGTTTTCGGGTTTTGAACATGAGCAGCAGGTAAAGCGGATAGCCGAGCATTTTAAAACCGATATCATTAAATACCGGAACGTGGTTTTCGACCAGGACATCATCGATCACCTAAAAAAGAAAAAAATAACCGTCGACGATACAGTTAATGAAAATAAAAAAACTATTTTTGAAACCAGGGACCTTTCTGATTTCAGTGATGACATCGAGGCATACCACCAATTAATAGTCGACCTGGTAAATTTGCAGGTGTTTTCAACGCAGTTGGTGTTAAAGGATACCGCCGTTAAGCGTATTTTTGTTGACGGAGGCTTTAGTAAAAACAGTGTTTATATGCACCTGCTGGCTACGGCCTTTCCGGGTATCGAAGTGTTTGCAGCCTCAATGGCGCAGGCAACCGCAGTTGGTGCAGCCCTGGCCATTCATAAGGAATGGAACAGAAAGAGCATCCCGAATGATATTATAAACTTAAAGTTTTACTCAGCCAGTCAAACCGCTTCCATATGACCGTTGGACTATTTGTTCCGTGTTACGTAGACCAATTTTACCCGGGCGCAGCCATTGCCACTTTGCAATTGCTGGAAAAGCTGGGCGTGGATGTTGCTTACCCGGCTAATCAAACTTGCTGCGGGCAGCCAATGGCAAATTCAGGCTTTGAGCATTTAACCGGCGACTGCAACGCACTCTTCATAAAAAACTTTGCTGAATTTGACTACGTGGTCGCGCCCTCAGGAAGTTGTGTGCTGCATATCAAGGAACATTTACATCACCCCATTAGTGAAAAGATCTACGAGCTGAGCGCGTTTTTAACGGATATATTGAATGTAAAATCATTGCCTGCAAAATTCCCGCACAAAGTTGGGATGCACCAAAGCTGCCATGGTCAGCGCGGGTTACATCTATCACAAATGAGCGAATTGGTGGCACCGCAGTTTTCAAAGCCCGGCAGTTTGCTGAATATGGTTGAAGGAATCGAAATTATCCCGCTGGACAGGATTGATGAATGTTGTGGCTTTGGTGGCACGTTTTGCGTGACCGAAGAAGCGGTATCGGCAAAAATGGGTGTTGACAGGGTAGATGATCACCTGAAACATGGGGCAGAATATATTACCGGTGTCGACATGTCGTGCCTGATGCATATGGAGGGTATCCTGAAGCGAAAAGGCAGCAAGGTAAAAGTTATTCATTTGGCAGAAATTTTAAACGGCGAATAGATGAAGGAGATCCACGCAGAACATGCCGAATTAGCCGGTGAATTTAACAAAGACGAAGACCGTGTTGACTGGCACGACGAAACCCTATGGTGGATCCGTGCTAAGCGCGACAAGGCTGTAAATCAATTGCCTGAATGGGAGCGGCTTCGGGATGCAGCATCGCAGATAAAAGACCATGTGCTGGGTAACCTGGATACTTATTTGGAACAGTTTGAGGCCAACGCATTGCAAAATGGCGTTAAGGTACACTGGGCCGCGAATGCTGAAGAGCATAATAAGATAGTTTACCAGATCATGCTTGACCAGGGCGTGTTGCGCATGGTAAAAAGCAAATCTATGCTTACCGAGGAATGCCATTTGAACGAGTACCTCAAAGAGCATGGCATTGAAGTAATAGATTCTGATTTGGGCGAACGAATCGTGCAACTGGCTGAAGAAGCCCCAAGCCATATCGTATTGCCTTGTATCCATAAAAAAAAGGAAGAAATAGGGGAGCTGTTCCACATTCACCTGGGAACTGAAAAGGGTAATTCCGATCCCCAATTTTTAACCAATACCGCGCGTATACATCTCCGCGAGATTTTCCTTACCCGTAAGGTAGCCCTAACTGGTGTGAACTTTGCCGTTGCCGAAACCGGCGAGATAGTAGTTTGTACCAATGAAGGCAATGCCGATATGGGCGCTCATTTAGCAAACGTGCATATAGCCAGCATGGGGATTGAAAAGATCATCCCCAAAAAAGAACACCTTGGTGTATTTTTAAGATTACTAACGCGAAGCGCTACAGGGCAACCTATTACCACTTATTCCAGCCATTTTAAAACACCACAGAATGGCAGGGAGATGCACATTATTATTGTCGACAACGGCCGAACCCGGCAATTGGGAAGGCCAGATTTTCGCAACTCGCTTAAATGTATCCGTTGCGGAGCATGTATGAATACCTGCCCGGTATACCGGAGAAGTGGTGGCCATAGTTACCACAATGCAATTGCAGGCCCTATAGGCTCTATATTGGCTCCAAACCTGGATATGAAGGATTATGCTGATCTGCCATTTGCATCGACGCTCTGCGGATCATGCTCAAATGTATGCCCGGTAAAAATTGACATCCATCAGCAGTTATATAAATGGCGGCAGGTAATTGTTAAGGAGGGTTATGCAACCAAAACCAAAAAAGTAAGCATGCAGGTAATGAGCAATACATTATCATCGCCAACTGCTTATCACTTAGCTGGAAAAATGGGCCGTTTCGTAATAAAATATGCGCCATTTGCCGTTAATAACCGGCTTAATCCATGGTATAAACAACGCGACTTACCATCGGCGCCTGAGCAATCGTTTGGCGAGTGGTATAAGGAAAATCGAAAGAAACAGTAATGAGCACATCAACGAGCAGAGATAGTATTTTAGGCAAGGTCGCATTGAACAAACCGGAGAGCACACCTCTGCCAGATCTTTCCTTTTTTATAAATGGCACAGCAGCTGTTACAGAACAATTTATTACTATACTAGGCAATATTGGTGGGAAGGCACACCACCGTGAAGGAACGATAGACGAGGTCATCTCAACTATCAAAAACGACTTTCCTGAACTAAAGCGAATTTACAGCTCTGATCCAGATGTTAGACGGGCGCTTGACCTGCAATTTGTCACCCCTGCTTCCGGTCATGCGTTCGAAGACGTGGATGTCGCCATTATTAAAGCCCATTTTGGCGTAGCAGAAAACGGCGCTGTATGGATTACCGATGATTTGATGGGTAACCGGGCTTTACCGTTCATTTGCCAACACCTTGTAGTTATTGTAGATGAGAAGAACCTGGTACCAACTATGCACGAAGCTTATAAAAAGATCGGCTCATCAAAATATAATTATGGTGCGTTTATCGCCGGTCCGTCAAAAACCGCGGATATTGAGCAATCATTGGTATTAGGTGCTCATGGACCAAAATCAATGACGGTGTTTATCATGGCTTAATTCCTATAAGCACTAACAATCGACATAATTGGCTCCCAAACGCGCTTCGGTTAACATTTTTTATACCAAACATTAACTTTCGTGGCATTCCAAAAAACAGGAAACCTATAGTTTTACATTGATAAACTTAGGACTCCAATTTATAACGGCAATGCACCAGGTATTAGCTCCAAACGTAATGCGTGAAATAACGCCCCTTTCTGCGGGCGACTGTTTTACCATAACATCGCGGGAAAGAACGAAATTTGATTTCCCCCTGCATTATCACGATGAATATGAACTAACACTTTTATTAAATGCCAAGGGTGCTAAACGGGTTATTGGCAACAGTATTGGTGTAGTAGACGATGCCGAACTTGTTTTTATCGGCCCAAATCTTTACCATGCGTGGTTTACCCATCAGTGCAAATCGCAGTCGTTTACCGAAATTACCATACAATTTCACCAGGACCTTTTTGATGAACATTTCTTAAACAGGAATCAGTTTTGTTTGATCAGGAACATGTTTAATAATGCCCAACTTGGGATCCTGTTTCCAAGGGATACTGTTAACAACATAGTTGAGCGCATCTTAAACCTGAAACAAAAAACGCAATTTGCGGCGGTACTGGAGCTGCTTTCAATTTTACATACGCTATCTCTTTCTGCAAACACGCAATTACTTTCAGATATAGGTTTTTCTGATGAAAAACTTCCCTACAAAAGCAGGCGTATAGAAAAGGTATTTGAGTTTCTTTTTAATAATTACGAAAGATCAATCACCTTAACCGAAGTGGCGAAAATTGCCAATATGCCCGCAACCTCATTCAGTAGGTTTTTTAAAAAAAGAACCGGGAAGACCTTTGTTGAAAGTCTTAACGAGATCAGGCTTGGCCATGCTTCAAGAATGCTTGCAGATACAGATTTTAATATCACCACTATAGCTTATAGGTGTGGCTTTAACAATATTTCCAACTTCAATCGCATTTTTAAGCTGAAAAAATTGTGCGTTCCTAAAGTGTTTAGGGAAACGTATAACTCAGGCAAAAAGGTTTACATCTAATAAACTCGTCCGTTATTTCGATACACGGTTATCATTTCAGCTACCTGGTGAAAAGGCCGTCGACAATCAATAAAAGCGCCTTTTTGTGGTACTATGCTAACCAATGTCACATTAAATTTAACATTTGTTGCATGCTATTACTTTTAAAAGCTATATTTTTACAGTAAGCATTCTTATAAACCAAAAATTACCGCAGGATCTGTTGATCCCGAAAAACTTACTTAACCCGCTTGACTGACTAAGCCCTGATAAGCGGAAGTAATAAAGCGGTAATTTTTATGAATGTAGAAATTACAATTATAGCAGCGGTATTGTTGCTAGTAAACCGATATAAGGCCAATTTATAAATGTGATGCGTTTTAAAGTATATGTTTCAATTATATTGTGCTTTGTACTGCAACAAAAATTAGTTGCTCAAAACCCTGTTTACCAGTTCTCACACCTGGATATCTCAAACGGACTTTCAATTAACCAGGTTAGTAGCGTTTATAAGGACGCCAGCGGGTTTATGTGGTTCGGCACAATTGGCGGCTTAAACCGGTATGATGGCTATAAATTCAGGGTGTTTAAGCACATGGCTAACAATCCTTCTTCGCTGATAGATAATGCCGTAAAAAACATTTTTGAAGGGCCCGGAAATAAGATCTGGATTAAAACCAATAATGGGTTAAGTATATACGATCCCATCACTGAAAAGTTTTCAAACGATATCGCAGTTCAACTTGCCCGGTATAAGGTTTTAACAGATAAGTTATATCTAATAAAAAAGGATAAGCGTGGCAATTTTTGGTTTCTAACTTATAACGAGGGGCTGTACTGTTATCATCCGAAGGATAGCACAACGGTTTTTATTTGCAGTTATGACAGAACGCCGGTACCTCTGCACTCAAATACAATAACCGATGTAGTGGATGGCGGCAATAATTTTTCCTGGCTGATTTATGACGACGGTGTAATTGACAAGCTTGATACCCGCACCAATACAGTTGTATCAAGCTCAAATAGTTTGGCCAGGTTAAATAACAGTAAACCGGAGCTTTACTCAGGTACCCTGGATAACGACAATAATTTGTGGCTGTTTGCAAGTGAAAGCCCGCTGGGAGTTTACCGCTATAATTTGAGTGCAAAGGGTATTGATCATTTTAGCACCGAAACAGGAGGGATAAGGCTTAATTACAACGTTATCAACAGCATTATACTCGGCGACGATAAAAAAATATGGATAGGTACCGATCACGGCGGGATTAACCTGGTCGACCCGGCAAATAATACCGTGCAATATTTGTTAAACAGGGAGGATGACACCAAATCGTTAAAGGGCAATAGTGTGGTACTTTACAAGGACAACACAGGCATTATTTGGGCCGGAACCTTTAAGCAGGGCATAAGTTATTACCACAAAAGCATTATACAATTTCCGCTTGTGCGCCATTACCTTTCTGATAGCAAAAGCCTGCCCTATGAGGATGTAGATTGTTTTGCCGACGACAACAAAGGCAACCTATGGATAGGCACAAACGGCGGCGGCCTGATCAACTATAATGCTGTAACTAAAAAATATACCCAATTTAAAAATGACGCCAATGATCCCAACAGCCTGGCCAATAACATTGTGATTAGCTTGTGCATTGATCATGAGCACAAACTATGGATAGGTACCTATTTTGGCGGCCTTGATTGTTTTGATGGCACCAGGTTTATCCATTACCGTCATAACGACAACATACCATCGAGTCTCTCAGACGACAGGGTTTATAGTATTATTGAAGATTCATCACAAAAATTATGGGTAGGAACTTTTGCGGGAAGCATTAATATTTTCAACCGGGCGTCAAATAGCTTTTTGCACCCAATCTACCCTATGCTCTCCAACTATACGGCTGTTATTTACGAGGATAAGCAAAAAAACATCTGGATAGGGCGTGATAAGGGGATTGATTTGATAAAACCGGTTACCGGCGAAGTGAGACATTATGTAAATAGTACTCATAATTCCAATAGTTTGATTGCCAACGACGTAAACAGTATAACCCAGGACAGCAAAGGGTTAATGTGGTTTGGCACAAAGGATGGCCTAAGCATTTTAGATGCGTCAACTAATACGTTTTATAACCTTAACGAGGCAAAAGGTTTGCCGGGTAACGATGTTTTAAAGGTTTTGGAGGACAATGCCGGAAAAATATGGATAAGCACAGCAAATGGGCTTGCAAGTATCAGGGCAACCCAAAAAGGTACCGACTATAGCTTCCAGATCAACAAATTTAATGAGTCTGACGGTTTGCAGGGCAGAGAATTTAACGCGTATTCAGCATTCAAAACACGAAACGGACAATTGATATTTGGCGGCGCACATGGGTTTAACCTGTTTAACCCCGAAGGCATAACTATCACCAGACGAAAGCCCCAATTATTGTTTACCGACTTTCAGCTATTTAATAAAAGTATTGCTGTTGGCGATACGATTAACGGAAACGTGATCTTAAAAAACTCGATTGCAGCTACTCACGATTTAACATTGAGCCACAACGAAAATGATTTTAGCATTGAGTTTGCGGATTGCGAATATTTTAACCCGGATAAGATTGCCTATCAATACAGGTTAGACGGATTTGATAAGCAATGGCTTAATGCCCAAAACAGCAACCGGAAAGCGACCTATACCAACCTTGATGCCGGCGACTATGTTTTTAAGGTAAGGGCGGCTAATATTAACGACCCGGAAAATGCAAGTATTATTACACTCAATATTAAGGTATTACCGCCTTTTTGGAAGTCGACATTTGCCTATGTGCTTTACCTGGTTATTATAGCCGGTATTTTGTTTTACGCGCGGCACAAGGGTATCCTTAAACTAAAACAGGAATTTAAACTGAAGGAAGATAAGTTAGAGGAAGAACGGAAAATAGCCAATGAGCGGGCTGAAGCGCGCCGGATGCACCATCTTGACTTGATGAAGATAAAATTCTTTACCAATATCAGCCATGAGTTCCGTACACCCTTGTCATTGATCCTGTCGCCAATTGATGAACTGATCAAGACAACAGATAGCCCGGATCAGCAGCATCACCTGGTGATGATTAAGCGAAATGGCAAACGCCTGCTTAACCTGGTTAATCAGTTGCTGGATTTCAGAAAAATGGAATACAACGAGTTGAAACTTAGTTTGAAAAAGGGCGATATCATCAAATTTATAAAGGATGTTTCTTCCTCGTTTACGGATGTTGCTCATCAAAAACAAATCCAATATCTCTTTGAGAGTGAAACGAGTTCCTTCGTAACTAATTTCGACCATGACAAGGTAGAACGGATCCTTTTTAACCTGTTATCAAACGCGCTAAAATTTACGCCGTCAGGAGGATACATCAGCGTTATTTTGAGTTTGTCTACACCCGATGAATCCTTGCCTGATCAAAGAAGGCTTGAGATAAAGGTGATAGATACGGGTATCGGCATAGCTAAGGAAAACCAGGAAAAGATCTTCGAGCGGTTCTTCCAGGATAGTATGCCCGAAAGCCTGCTTAACCAGGGAAGCGGCATTGGACTGTCAATTACACGGGAATTTGTTAAAATGCATGGCGGTACCATAGAGATAGAAAGTGAACCGGATTATGGAACTTGTTTTACCATTAATCTGCCAGTTCGCAGGCAGCAAGAAGAACAATTGGTTGTTGAGGCGCCGCAAGAGGAACCTGTATACTCTGTAGTGAAAATATCAGAAGATGAACAGAACTCGGCAAAAAAGACAACAATTTTATTAATTGAGGACAACGACGATCTGCGGTTTTACCTGAAGGACAATCTGAAAAACAGCTTTCATATAATTGAAGCGGTAAATGGGAAGGACGGATGGCAAAAGGCGCTTGCCCTGCATCCTAAGCTTATTGTTAGCGACATCAGCATGCCTGAAATGAATGGTTTGGAATTGTGTAAGAAGATCAGGAGTGACAACCGTACAGCATCGATACCTATTATCCTGTTGACGGCATTAACCGGGCAGGAGGATCAATTGGCAGGCCTTGACAGCGGCGCCAACGATTACCTGGTTAAGCCTTTTAACTTCGAGATACTTTTGTCAAAAATTCATGGCTTGCTAAGGATCCAGCAGACGTATAAGAAAACCTACCAAAAACAAATAGAGATCCAGGGGCAGGATATTGTTGTAGTATCAGAAGACGAGAAGTTCCTGAAAAACGCATTGGCCTGCATCGAAACTAATGTCACAAATCCTAATTTCTCGGTAGAGGAACTGAGCAGGCATTTAAACCTGAGCCGGGTATCACTTTACAAAAAGCTGTTAACGCTTACCGGCAAAACCCCGGTTGATTGCATCCGGACCATTCGTTTAAAAAGAGCTGTTCAGCTTTTGGAAAAGAGTAAGCTAAGTATTGCAAACGTTGCTTATGAGGTAGGATTTAATAATGCTGCATATTTTGCCAAAGTGTTCAGGGAGGAATTTGGAATGCTGCCATCGGAGTATATCATTGAACTTCGCAGTAAGGAAAAGGAAGAACCGGTTGTATAGGCACATCAAAAAACATCTATTTATTTAATTAAAAATAAACTTCATTTTATGTTAAGGAAGCTTTTCGTCCTTTTTGTATTTATCTTCCCGTTTTACGCTTTTAGCCAGGATAACCTAAAACTTTGGTACAAAAAACCCGCCAAGGTTTGGACCGATGCGCTGCCGGTTGGCAACGGCAGGCTGGGCGCCATGGTATTCGGCGGTGTTAAGCACGAGCTTATTCAACTAAATGAGGCCACTTTGTGGAGCGGCGGCCCGGTCAAAACCAACGTAAACCCCGGTGCGTATGCGAATTTGCAACTTGCAAGGGAGGCATTGTTTAAAAATGAAGACTATGCAAAGGCTTACAACTATGCTAAGGGGATGCAGGGTTATTACTCTGAATCGTATTTGCCCCTGGGAGATTTAACCATAACACAGAATTTTAAGGACACGGTTACATCAGCCTATTACCGCGATTTGAATATCAGGGATGCGATAACAACAACACGTTTTACCATCGGCGGTGTTACTTACATCCGGCAGGTCATCGTCTCGGCGCCTGACCAGGTGATCATTATACATCTGACCGCTAACAAAATCGGGCAATTGAATTTCAAAATTGGCACTGCAAGTAAATTAAGGCATCATCCTGTAGTTATTTCGGGCAATGAAATAGCTTTAAAAGGAAATGCCCCGTCACACGTACAACCTAATTACGTAGAGTCGAGCGACCCGATTACCTACGACAGTACAGGATGCAGGGGAATGCGTTTTGAATTGCAGGTAAAGGCAATAAACAGAGACGGACAAGTAAGTGCTGATACCAGCGGAATCTCCGTCAAAAATGCTACTGAAGTAACCATTTTTCTTTCAGCGGCAACCAGCTTTAATGGATTTGAAAAATGTCCGGGCACCGATGGCAAGGATGAGCATAAGCTTGCTTCGTCGAACATGAAAAGGGCTTCTGTTTTGCCCTGGTCAGTGTTGCTTTTAGGACATGAGGCCGATTACCACCATTTCTTTAACCGGGTGTCATTTAAGCTCGCCACACCTGCAGACAATCGGAATGCATCGCTGCCTACTGATGAGCGATTAGTTTCCTATACAAAAGGCACGAAGGATCCGGAACTGGAAACGCTTTATTTTCAATATGGCCGGTATCTGTTGATCTCCAGTTCGCGGACGCTGGGTGTTCCCGCCAATTTGCAGGGGATTTGGAACAAGGAACTACAACCACCATGGAGCTCGAACTATACTACTAATATTAACGTGCAGATGAACTACTGGCCGGCAGAAGTCGCGAACCTTTCTGAAATGCATATGCCGTTTATTGATTTTATCAGGAACATTGCAGTCACCGGTAAAGTTACGGCAACGGAATTTTATCATGCTAAAGGCTGGGCGGTACACCATAACAGCGATATCTGGGCACTTTCAAACCCTGTTGGTGATAAGGGTAACGGCGACCCCACCTGGGCCAACTGGACAATGGGGTCGCCATGGCTTTCGCAGCACTTGTGGTGGCATTACCAGTTTACAAAGGATAAAAAATATCTGCGCGAGGTGGCATACCCGCTAATGAAGGGTGCGGCGGAGTTTTGTGAGGATTGGTTGGTGACTGATAAAGATGGGTATTTGGTAACGGCGCCATCAGTATCACCCGAAAATGCGTTTTTTGACAGCAATGGTAAAAGAGCAAGCGTATCAATCGCCACTACAATGGATATGTCCATCATTCGCGACCTGTTTAATAATGTGATAGATGCCAGTAATGAGCTGGGAACAGATAAGGCATTCCGTGATTCCATCATTGCGAAGAAGGCAAAACTATACCCCTTCCAAATTGGTAAAAAAGGTAACCTGCAGGAATGGTATAAGGATTTTGAAGATCCGGAGCCACACCACAGGCATGTTTCACATCTGTTTGGACTATTTCCCGGCCACCAGATCTCGCCTGTAAAAACGCCTGAACTAACCGCCGCTGCAAAAAAGACACTTGAGTTAAGGGGTGACGAAGGTACCGGTTGGAGCCTCGCCTGGAAAATTAACTTTTGGGCGCGATTGCTCGATGGTAACCACAGTTATAAGATGATAAAGGACCTTTTGCGTGCCACGAATGTGGAGGGCACCAATTATTCGGGCGGTGGCGGCTCGTATATTAACCTTTTTGACGCGCATCCGCCGTTCCAGATAGACGGAAATTTTGGTGGACTTACGGGGATGACCGAAATGCTTTTGCAAAGCCAGGAAAATGAAATTTACTTGTTACCTGCCTTGCCGGATGCCTGGGCAACAGGACAGATTAGTGGGCTAAAGGCGAGGGGCAATTTTGAGGTAGGCATAAGCTGGAAAAATAAGAAACTGTTTAAGGCATCCATATTGTCCGTTGTCGGCGGCAGGTGCACCATCAGGAGTAATGAACCGATAAAGGTTGTAACAATAAGCGCTGTTGCAAAGAAAACTGCCAATGGCTATGTGATTAGTTTCGAATCAAAAAAAGGCGTAAGATATAGTATTACCGGCACAGGCAAATGATATAATAAATTGGTTCCCCCGGAGGTAACAGCCCGGTTGCAAGTTACCAGGTAGCTTGTAACCGGGCTGTTGTTTTATGCAATCAGTTGGGGGAGGGATTTAATACCGCCGCCAAATACGCCACTGCTAAATGTTGGCTGGTTCCACCGTATGCCAAATAGCCTTTAACATTTGTAATGGAATGGATCAGCCAGGTAAGCAAAAATTAGAAATTTATCAGGTCCATTTTTGCCCTGTATTATCAAATCATGTAGCTGGTTAACAAAACTGCTATGCCGGCCCGCCAGAAATTTATTATTTCACCTCCAAAACAACCCCTTAGTAAACATTTGTGTTATAGATTTTAAAAAATCTGTTATTCCGTTTTAAAAATCGACGTTAGTTTTACCGCCACGTTTTATTTGCTATACAATAAACCCCATTTGTAAAAACAACATAAGCCTTTATAAATCTTATAATTAATCCTAACGTGAAAAGAAGTTTAAACAGATCGCTTATTTTAAAATCAGCTGCATTTTTAATTTTTAGCCTGGCATCGTTTCAAATAACCAGTGCCTCGGTAAAATCTTATACTAAAAACGATAACGGCGTCGTCTTCAGGCTCGATAAAGGGTTGATGAATATAAGGATTTGTAAGGCTGACATTATTGAGGTTAGGTATACCATATTTAACACATTCCCGGTAAAAAACTCGTTGGTTGTAAATAACACCTGGAAGGAAAAATCGCCTTTTACAGTTGCGGAGCATGGCGGCCAAATTGTAATCAGCACATCACGGCTAAATATCAGTATTAACAAAGCCACAAACGCTATCACCTACACCAACAAAAAAGGCGTAGCGGTAACTTCTGAGGCTTCTGAAAACAAAAGCATGAACAGCGCAACAATTGCCGGTATCAATACTTACAACTGCAATACGGCTTTTAATTCCCCGGCTGACGAAGCGCTTTTTGGACTTGGTTGTCACCCTGAGGATTCGCTCTCTATCAATTATAAGGGGCGTAACCAGCAGATGCTGATCAAGTATATGACAGGCGCAATCCCTGTTATGTTATCCACAAAAGGATATGGCCTATTGTGGGACAACTATTCGGCGTCGAATTTCTATGGCGCTGAAGCAGAGAATTCACAATACAAATATGTATCAGAAAGCGGCAAAATGGTAGATTACTACTTTTTCTACGGCCCTGACTTCGATCGTATTATTGATCTGTACAGAACAGCAACAGGTAAGGCGCCAATGTACCCGAAATGGGCGTTTGGATTGTTTCAGTCGCAGGACAAATACAACAGGCAGGACGAAATTTTGGGCGTGAAGGACAATTACCGCAATAACCACATCCCGGTTGATGCCATTGTGCAGGATTGGTACTGGTGGTCGCCATTACCTATCGGCTCACATATTATGAGTAAGGAGAGATACCCGGATCCAAAGGCGATGATTGATGAACTGCACAAGGCAAATATGCACGCCATGATCTCTATCTGGCCGGTATTTGGAAGCGGAACAAAGGATTTTGATGACCTGAAAAGCAAAGGCTTTTTAACAAGTATAACCTGGGATAATTTTGTTACACACACATGGGACACTTATTACGACGCGCATAACCCCAAAGCCAGGCAACGCTACTGGGAGCAGGCAAGGGATAGCGTTATTAAGCGCTACGGCTGGGACGCCTGGTGGGTTGATCAATGCGAACCTGATAACGGCTCGCTGCTGGATGAGCGCCGCAAAGCTGATTTTTCAGTCGGTAAAGGGATTGATTATTTTAATACTTACTCGTTAGAGCATTCAAAAGGGCTTTACCAGGGCTGGCGCAAAGACATAGCGGGTAAACGCAGCTTTTTGTTGATCCGCCAATCATTTGCCGGGGAGCAACGCAATGCGGCTACGCTTTGGTCGTCAGACATTAGTTGTTCGTTTGCATCTCTTCGCAATCAAATTCCACAGGGAATTAATGCATGTGTGTCGGGGATCCCTTACTGGACGTCTGATATCGGTGGCTACATGTCGCGTATTGATAAGGACGGAATTCCTGATTGGTCGAAACCGCAATACCGCGAACTATTTACCCGCTGGTTCCAGTTCGGAACATTCAGCCCTATCATGCGGATCCATGGCAAGGGAGAAAGGGCATTATTCTCAAGCAATTGGGATGATAAAACAAAAGGCATCCTGTTAAATTATGATAAGTTGCGTTATCGCCTGCTGCCATATGTTTATTCGCTTTCAGCAAGGGTGACCAATGATAATTACACCATAATGCGCGCCCTGGCATTTGATTTCAGGGATGATAAAAATGTGTACGCCATTCCTGATCAATATATGTTTGGTCCCGCATTTTTGGTGAACCCGGTAACCAGCCAGCTATACACAGGCAAGGATGCAAGCGCAGAAACCAAAACAAGAAAAGTTTACTTGCCAAAGGGAAGCAAATGGTATAATTTCTGGACAGGCGAATCGCTTGATGGCGGCCAGTCGGTTGACGCACCTGCACCAATTGAAACGATGCCGCTTTATGTTAAGGCCGGATCAATTGTACCTATGGGCCCAAATGTGGAATATGCTAATCAAAACCCATCGGGCGCTATTGAATTACGCATTTACAAGGGAGCAAATGGCGAGTTTAAATTTTATGAAGATGAAAATGATAACTACAATTACGAAAAGGGTAATTCGTCAACATTCAGCTTTAAATGGAACGATAAATTAAGCCAGCTTACCATTACTGCCCGCAAGGGATCCTTCCCGGCAATGATGAAAACGCACACATTCAATATTGTAATTGTTAAGGATGGACATGGCTCAGATATCGGTATCAGCAACAAGGCGGACAAAACCGTTAGCTATGCAGGTAAACAGGTAGTGGTTAAAATATAACCAATGTAGGGTTAAATATTGTACAAATTTAAATCATGAATTTAAGTTGAAGTACGGTATTTCGACACGGTAATTTCATTAGTTAATAAATAGCATATTATCGCATAATACGCTTATCCTATAGTGATACCAATTAACCAGGCCAGTTTTACTGCCTGGTTTTTTTATGCCTTTACTGTATTAATTTAGTTATCATAACCGATGCTCTCATAGGGTTATGTATAGTGAATGAAAAACGGCAAGTCTTTAAATCGTCTGAAAAAGCAGCTGCAGATTTTACTACGTTTTTGGTTTAGATATATAAAAATGCCGCAACACTGATTTTTATCGCGTGTGATATTTCTAAACAGGATTACACTGGTTTACGCTAATCTATTATAAGGTGTATTTATAGCATTATATGGCCAGATGTTGATTTAGGATGCGAATAACGTTAAAATAGTATATCACTATTTTAGCATTTATTGATGAAATTTTGATGTTTATTTTGTTAAATATTTGATAATCAATAATATATAAATCGATTAACATTTGTGCTATATTCATTATCAATACTGTTACTGGTTTGATACGGTCATTTATACTTTTATAAAAGAAACCAATTATCAAAAACCGAAGCTTGTTGCAAACTGAACAGTGATTATAAATGGATGTACATGGGTTGTAATAGCTACGCTTAATGTAATTGATACCAGTAATAGTTTTTGTTGTTTGCGATGAATTTTTGTAGACCAATTTAACAACGTATAAATCCAATTAATTTAAATGAATCGAAATGAAGAAAGATTTACTTTTTAACAATTTCAATAGTTTCAAAAAGGCGATGCTCGTTTTTTTGCTTACTTTATTTACCTGTTACGCTGCGGTTGCCCAAACCCGGCAAGTTACAGGTAATGTATCTGCTACCGACGGCACACCGATTCCGGGTGCCAGCGTTAAGGTTAAAGGAACTTCAACAGGTGTTACAACTGATGTTAATGGTTCCTTTACACTATCGGTTCCAAATAATGCAACCCTGATTTTTAGCTTTGTTGGCTATGAATCACAGGAAATTCCAGTAGGCGCCAGCAATACTTACAGTGTTAAGTTAACGCCGACCGTGAACAGTTTAACTGAAGTGGTTGTAGTGTCGGTGGGTTATGGTACTACCAAACGTACAGACCTTACAGGGTCTATCAGCTCAGTTTCGGCCGCTACAATTGCTAAAATACCTGTAACATCAATTGACCAGGCTTTACAAGGTCGCGCTGCCGGTGTGCAGGTTACCAATAATGATGGCGCACCGGGTAACGGGGTTAGCGTTGTGATCAGGGGCGTGGGAAGTTTAAATAGCAATGACCCGCTGTACGTTGTAGACGGTTACCCGATCTCGGGCGGCCTTAACAATATCAACCCCAACGATATTGCCACTATTGATGTATTGAAAGATGCGTCGGCTACAGCAATTTATGGGGTTAGGGCAGCTAATGGTGTAGTGATCATTTCCACTAAAAAAGGAAGAAAGAATGGCACCCAAATTTCCCTTGATGCTTATGGCTCTGTGCAAACCAGGCCTAAAGAGTATAAGGTATTAAATGCAGAACAATGGGCTACACTCGCCAATCAGGACCATGCCGTTGAAGGTGGGTTTAATGAATTGCCTGAATGGAGCACTCCGTCATCGTTAACTAATGTCGACTGGCAAAAAGCTGTTTATCGCAGCGGGTTGAAACAAGATTATAACCTTGCGATTAGAGGAGGTAACGATAAAGTTCAAACGGCATTTTCAGCCGGGTACTACAATCAGAAAGGCATAGTGCTGGGTTCGTATTTTAAAAGATTAAATCTTGGTATGAATGTAGATTATAAAGTTGAAAACTGGCTTAAATCTTCATCGAGCGCCAAATATTCGCGACAAGATCAGAACAACCCTTTCGGAACAGGTTCGCTGGGACAATTAACAGAACTTATTCCTACTATAACAGGCAATAAAAACACCAACCAGATTAAAGATGCAAATGGTAACTATGGTTTTTATAACCCGGTGAACATCTATACAAAAAGCTGGGGTAACCCGGTTTATAATATCGAAACCAATGATTATAAAAACCTGAACAATTATTTCCTCGCCAATTCATCATTGGAAGCCAGTATTATCGAAGGTCTTAAAATAAAAACCAATGCTGGTGTGAATGTGAGCGATTTTTCCGGTTATTATTTTCAACCCCAGGATGACCGTTCCAATGACCAATATAACCTGGGCGGGCCCAACCAACTTAGTGTTTATTCTCAATCGGCTAATAACACTTTTGAATGGCTTTGGGAAAATACCATTTCATACAACAGAACTTTCGGCAAACATAATATAGATTTTGTAGGTGGTGTTTCTGAACAGGAAAACACTTTCAGGCAAGTTGGCGGCGCCGGTAATAATTTACCGAATAATGCCATAAGAGATTTGGGCCAGGTTCAAAATCTTACGGCTTTTGGAAACCAGCAAACCTATTCCCTTGCTTCGCAATTTGCTAGGTTAAGCTATAAATTTAATGATAGATATCTCATCACAGGTACAGTAAGACGGGATGGATCTTCCAAGTTTGATAAGGGTCATCAATATGGCGTTTTCCCTTCGGGAGCTATTGCCTGGAAGGCCAAAGAAGAATCATTCTTTAAAAGTGTCGACTGGTTATCCGATCTGAAGTTCAGAGGCAGTTATGGCGAGGTTGGTAACCAGGGTTCGATAGGCCTGTTTCAATATGCAGCTTTGTACACATCCGGTGGCCCTGCAAGTTCAGGCAATAACGTAGGCTATGCATTTAATAAAGTTTATCAGCCCGGAATTGCGCTTACCCAACTGGAGAACCAAAATTTAAAATGGGAGACTGACAATCAAACTGATATAGGTATGGACGTTGCTTTTTTACATGGCGACCTAACATTCACTGTTGATTATTACAATAAAAAATCGAAAGACTTTCTATTAACGCTGCCTACTGCAACACAAACAGGCTTTGCATATCAAACGCAGAACGTTGGCAGCATAGATAATAAGGGATTTGAATTTTCGATGAATTACAACCATTCAATAAAGGATTTCAAATATGGTGTAGGCTTATCGGTTACTACTGTAAACAATAAGCTTTTAAGTATCAATAAGAACACAAGTTTCATAAACAACCTCGTTACTTTAGGTGGCTTAACTGCCGATGGTTGGGGTACGTTCAGCCAGACAAATATTGGCCAGCCGGTTGGAGAGTTTTATGGTTATAAATCGCTTGGCATCTTCCAAACGCAAGCTCAAATTGATAACTTAAATGCAAAGGCCGCGGCACTGCATCCAAGTACGCCTTATTATCAAAAGGCAACCACGCAACCCGGCGATCGTTATTATGAAGATACCAATGGCGATGGCCAGATAACTCCTTCAGACAGAACTAGCTTAGGTAGCCCGCTTCCCAAATTTTATGGTGGTTTAAACCTTGACCTGACTTATAAGGCGTTTGATTTTAACGCATACTTCTATGGTACTTATGGCAACAAGATCTTTAATTACCAGGAAAGAACGCTAGAGAGCTTCCAGGCTCCTGGATTTGTTGGAGTTGAAAATGTCGGCGTGAATTATTATCTGAACCATTGGTCGCCAACCAATCCTTCAAACCGTTACGCCAGGGTTACCTACAATGATGACGTAAGCGGCAATAATGTTGCTTCAAGTCAATATGTTGAAAACGGTAGTTATCTGCGGTTAAGAAACGTTACAATAGGCTATACTTTGCCAACTGACCTGCTAAAAAAGATTTTTGTAACCAGGATAAGGTTATATTTTTCTGCTCAAAACCTGTTAACTTTTACAAAATACAGCGGGCTTGATCCTGAAATTGGAAATCCAAGTGGTACAAACCCGCAAACAGGGGCTACCCAGGGAAGTGCAACAGCATCAGGTGTAGACGAGGGTACTTATCCGTCCTCTAAATTTTATACATTAGGAATAAACGTAACGTTTTAATAACGAGAAGATAAAATATAAAGATATGAAAATCAATAAAATATATGCCCTTATAGCCTTGTGTGCGGCATTGATGATTCCACTGAGTTGTAAAAAGAACTTCCTGGATCAAACTGATTCACAACAAACCACTGCGAGCGCTTTCTTCAATAAAGCAAGCGATGGCGTAGCCCTAATAAACGCGATATATGACACCTATCAGAATGCCGATCTGTTAAAGAAGTCGATCTGGTACTACGCCAATTTTCAAACGCATGATTTTTTCAACTGGGGTAATGACAGGTTTTACAATACCTATGCAATCCCTTCTGATTTTTCGGCCATTGAAACTTTTTGGACACGTGCATATGTCGGTATAGCAAGGGCAAATTCTGCATTACCGATTATTGCAGATATGAAAACCAGGGGAGTACTTACTGCAGATCTGGCGAACCGCTTAACCGGTGAAACTTATTTTCTGCGCGGTATGACCTATTATTATCTTGGGGCCAGTTTTGGCGGTGTTCCGTTAGAGCTGACAACAGGTGCAAACCTTGGTTTAAAACCAAGAAGCACCCAGGATGAAGTATTTAACCAGGTAATATCAGACTTAAAGACCGCAGCTTCCTTATTGCCATGGAAAGAAGACCTTCCGACTACTGAAATAGGACGGGCTACAAAAGGCGCTGCCTATGGCTTTCTCGGCGCCGCGCAAATGTGGGTTAAGGATTATACAGGTGCTTTGGCGTCATTCAATCAGTTGAATGGTAAATACACACTATTGCCAAATTTTATCGACGTAAACGAATACGACCATCAAAACAGCCCTGAATCGTTATTCGAAGTTCAGTTTGATGTGGCCGGTACACAAAGCTGGGGTGCAGGAAACGAAGTTGCATGGATCTCGGATTTTAGCTGGCCGGAAGAAATTTCAAATTTTGGTTATGATTATGCTAATGATGGGCTGTATAATTCTTTCCAAAATGGAGATAAGCGTAAGCTGGCAACGGTTATTGGCCCGGGCGATCCAAACATCAGCCCCGGAATTATTGGCAGGGG
The DNA here is from genome assembly GCF_024721155.1 of Mucilaginibacter phenanthrenivorans. Lineage (GTDB taxonomy): Bacteria > Bacteroidota > Bacteroidia > Sphingobacteriales > Sphingobacteriaceae > Mucilaginibacter > Mucilaginibacter phenanthrenivorans. Next base: position 102,280 of record NZ_JAHVAP010000007.1, read on the forward strand.
TGGCATAGCGGGTTATCCATTGGTTAAAGCAGGCTTTGCAGCAGGTGACGCGCGTTATATAGGCGATGATGGCAAAATAATCAATACGTGCGGAACAAAGACTAAGCCATGGCGCGGATCAGACAACACTCAATTGCGTACAGGCTACTATTGCGAGAAAATGTGGCGTGACCCGACACTTGACGCTAATTCAGGAAATTCAACAATTTTTGGTGCACAAAACCAAATCTTGTTACGCTATGCCGAAGTTTTGTTGAGTAAAGCAGAATGCCAGATAAGGAACGGTGATGTACCCGGAGGGTTGGCTACCTTGAAAATTGTAAGAGACCGGGCCTGGGGTGGTGCAGCCCCGGCTATAATGCAAGACGGGGATAAAACAACGCCGATAACCGATCCATTACAAATGGTATATAGCGAATACAGGCACGAGCTTACAGGTGAATACTCCACTTTTTATGATTTGAGAAGAGCGGGGGTAGCTATCGATTTTGTCAGGGCTACTTACGGGGTAACAATTCCGGCTGGCCGTGACTTATATCCAATTCCACAAATAGAGCGCGGGCTAAATCCAAACTTAACCCAAAATCCTGCCTACGGTAATTAAATTTTATTAGTTAATTAAATACGGGCTCTCGGATTACGATCCGAGAGCCTTTTTAATTAAAAGCCCGTTTTTTAATCATCGATCTTCAAATCCCGATTGAGCTATAGCTTCCAAAAAAGTTCAATTTATTTGCATTAATAGTAAACAAATCAATATATTAACAGATTGATTCAAACCTGAAAACCAATGAGATTTTTTTACCATTTTTTTTTATTGTTATTTCTTCTGACCACTTTCGCGTGTAAAAAACCGGCTTTATTCCAACAGATTTCCTCCTCTCATTCAGGAATCCATTTTAATAATAAAATAACAGAGAACGATAGTATAAACCCATTGGATGTGGTGAACGTTTATAACGGTGGCGGCGTTGGAGTGGGCGACTTTAATAACGATGGGCTACAGGATTTATATTTCACCGGGAACATGGTTGCCAATCGCTTATATTTAAACAGGGGCGATTTTAAGTTTGAAGACATCACCGATAAAGCTGGTGTTGGGGGCATGGGCAGATGGGGCCGCGGGGTTTCGGTTGTGGATATCAACAATGATGGCTTAATGGATATATACGTTTGTAATACCATTTATGCCGATTCGAACCGTCGCCGCAATTTGCTGTATATTAACCAGGGAATAGACAAGGACGGAATTCCCCATTTTAAGGAGATGGCGAAGGAGTATGGGCTTGATATTCACGTCCAGTCAACCATGGCAGCTTTTTTTGATTATGATAATGATGGGAACCTTGATATGTATCTCACCGTCAACGAAGCAAGCGAAAGCTATTACCCCAATTTGTTCGGGCCCGCATCATCGAAGGCCCCGCGCCAAAGCTTGGGCAGGTTATTCCATAACGAATGGAGCGACAGCTTGAAACATCCTGTTTTTCGGGACGTTTCCGACAAAGCAGGTGTTAATATACATGGTTTAGGGCATGCTGCTACTATTGTTGATATTAACCGCGACGGTTGGAAGGATATTTATGTTTCAAACGATTTTTTATCGGCTAACCTACTTTATATAAATAATCACGACGGCACTTTTACCAATAAATCGAGCGAGTATTTTAAGCATACTTCATTTAACGCAATGGGCCAGGACGTTATCGATATAAATAACGACGGACTTGCTGATGTTTTTGAGCTCGATATGAATCCAGAGGATAACTACCGTAAAAAAATGATGCTGGGAGCTGCAAATTATACAGCCATACAAAATTTTACGTATTATGGCTTTCAATATCAATACGTTCGTAACACGCTGCAATTAAACCAGGGACCGAGGGTTTTACAAAACGATACCATTGGCAGTCCCGCTTTTAGCGAGATTGGATTTATGAGCGGTATTGCCCAAACTGACTGGAGCTGGACGCCCCTGATAACGGATTTTAATAACGATGGCCTGAGGGATGTTATCGTAACTAACGGTTTTCCAAAGGATGTATCTGACCATGATTTTGTTGCTTACCGGCAAAATGCTTATATAACGGTACCTAAAAAACAGATGCTGGAGCAAATACCATCGGTAAAGATCCACAATTATGCTTTCCAAAATAAAGGCGACCTGACTTTTAAGGACGAATCAACCGACTGGGGGTTATCATTGCCAACCTTTTCAAACGGGGCGGTTTATGTCGATCTGAATAACGATGGGGCCATGGATATGGTAATTAATAACATTGATGATGAAGCCCTTATTTACAAAAACACATCCCGCGAAAAGGATACTGTAAATACCAACTACATCCAGGTAAAGTTTAAGGGTGACGCTCACAACTTAAACGGACTGGGCGCCTGGGCTGATATTTACTACGACCATAACAAACATCAGGTCGCCGAAAATAACCCTTACAGGGGCTACTTGTCATCAAATCAAAATACTGCTCACTTTGGCCTGGGTAAAATCAGGCAGCTTGATTCGGTGGTTATTCGCTGGTATAATGGAAAAAAGCAGGTTTTACAGAGTGTAAAGACGAACCAGGTGCTTACCGCGGATATTGCAAATGCAAAGGAACCGTATACATGGGCCGCTCCAAAAGTTGCTGACAAAACCCTGTTTAAGGAAGTAACAGGTGAAAGAGGGGTTAAGTATACCCACGCTGAGTATGATTTTGTTGACTTTAACATTCAGAAAATATTGACTCATAAGCTCTCTGATTACGGCCCGGCAATGGCCGTTGGGGACGTTGACGGCAATGGTCTTGACGATATTGTAGTTGGTGGCAATTCCTATTCCCAGGCACAAGTATTCCTGCAGCAGGCAAACGGTAAATTTATTCAACGGGGCCTTACGAAAGTTCCAGATAACACCAATCAGACAACAACTGATGAAGGCCTGTTGTTGTTTGATGCCAATGGCGATGGTAAATTAGACCTGTATATAACCAGCGGGGGATATAGTAACTCGCCAGGCAATAAAGCGTACCAGGACAGGCTGTATCTGAACGACGGAAAGGGCAACTTTACCTTGTCGCCAGATGCTTTGCCAATAAATTATGTCAGCAAAATGTGTGTACGTGCCTTTGATTATAATAAGGACGGCAAACCAGATCTCTTTGTATCGGGTAGGGTTGAACCCTGGAGATATCCCAAACCGGTATCAAGTTGCATATTGCGCAACGACAGCAAGAATGGCGTAGTAAAATTTACAGATGTGACCAACGAAGTTGCTCCGGCTTTGAAAAATATCGGCCTGGTTTGCGACGCTCTTTTTACAGATTATGATAACGATGGCTGGCCGGATTTGATATTGGCCGGCGAATGGATGCCTGTTACCTTCTTAAAGAATGACCATGGAGTGTTTAAGAACGCCACACAAGCTTCAGGTTTGGCTAACAGAACCGGCTGGTGGAACACCATTGTAGCAGGCGACTTCAGGCACAATGGCAGGATGGATTACATTGTGGGTAACGTTGGCTTAAATACTTTGTATAAGGCAAGCGAGCAATATCCGGTTTATATCACTGCCAAGGATTTTGAAAAGAACGGAAGTTATAATGCCATCACTTCCATCTTTTTGCCCGATGTGAACGGAGAGAAAAAAGAATTTCCGGCAATGGGCAGAGAGGATATTTTGAAGGAAATGATCAGCCGGAGAAAAATGTTTACCAATTATAAGTCATATGCACTTGCCACTATGGATGAAGTTTTAACCCCGGAGGAGCGCAAGGGAGCACTAAGATTAAACGTAAATACTTCTGCATCCTGCTATTTACGTAATGATGGCAATGGAAAGTTTGCCATGATCGAGCTGCCTAAGCAGGCCCAGGTGTCGGCCCTAAGCGGAATGGTGGTTGATGATTTTGACGGAGATGGTAACCTTGATGTAATGATGAACGGTAATGACTTTGGTACGGAAGTGGGTACAGGACGTTATGACGCGCTCAACGGGTTAATGTTAAAAGGGGATGGCAAGGGTAACTTCGCACCGCAAAGTATACTTCAAAGTGGTATTTATATACCCGGGAATGGTAAGGCCCTGGTTAAGTTGCAGAGCAATACGGGCAAATATATGATGGCTGCGAGCCAAAACCGCGGCGCCCTGAAAATATTTGAATTAAAAAGAGGTGTGCAAAATATAAAGCTTCAGCCTGATGACCAAAGCGCTGTTATTACTTACAATAATGGCGTAAAGCAAAAGCAGGAGTTTTATTATGGATCTTCGTTTTTATCGCAATCAGGCAGGTTTTTAACGGTGAATAAGGACGTCAAAACGATTGAGATAACCAATACAGGAGGTAAAACCAGGGCCATAGCCTTAAAATAGCGGGATGTGAAGTCTTAAAAGAGCAGTATCGGCAAATAGCCCGGATACTGCTCTTTTTGTTTTATTTGGATGACACTGGATACTGCAGAAATTCACTATACTCTGGTTGCCATAACATTCTTAACAACGCCGTTTACTTTTATTTTCACCATTCGCGGTATTGCGGAAGCTATCTTGTAATAGGTGATCCTGCCATCCTTCCATTTAAAATCTATTGTAAAATTACCCCGCGCTTTAAGTCCTCTTACCTCGCCAGATGCTTTCCATTTATCTGGTATCGCTGGCAGGAGGTCGATAAAGCCGGCATGGCTTTGTACCAGCATTTCGGCTAAGGCTGCTGTTGCGCCAAAGTTACCGTCTATCTGGAACGGCGGACCAGCCGAAAGCAGATCCGGATAAATTCCGCCGCCATCGCCATAATTCATAAATGTGGCCAGCGTGGGTGTAATAAGCTGATTGAACAACTTATATGCCCGGTTACCGTCATGCAGGCGCGCCCACCAAAGCATTTTATAAGCTATTGAAAAGCTTGGTCCATCGTCGCCGCGCGCTTCCAAAGTCTTTTTGCAGGCTTCGGCCAAATCAGGCGTATGTTCAGGTGTGATCAGGTTGGCCGGGTATAAACCATACAGGTGCGAAATACAGCGATGGTGCGGTTCAAGCTCTTTGTAGTCTTCCATCCACTCCATCAAACGGCCATCTTTTGCAATCCTGCCGGGAGGCGGAAGTCTTTTTAATTTTTCCTCCAGTGTTTTTCTCAGTGCAGCATCCCTGCCTAATACTTTGGTTGCAGTGATCACATTGTTGAACAGTTCCCGTATAATTTGGTTATCGATGGTGGGGCCTATACAAATACTTGCGTGTTTGCCGCTTCCATCCGGGAGGTAAAATCCATTTTCAGGAGAGGAGGATGGTGCGGTTACCAGCCAGCCTGTCTTCGGATCATCTATCAGCATAGAACTGTAAAACTTTGCCGAGCCTACCAGCACAGGGTAAATATCTGCCAAATACTTCCTGTCGTTCGTAAAATCATAGTGCTGCCATAAATTATCGCACAACCAGCCCGATCCCACTTTGCAAATACCCCATGACGCTGATTCGCCAGGCTCTGTAAAACCCCAAACGTTGGTTATTACGTGGGCCACCCAGCCATCGGCATTATAGTAAGCCTTTGCTGTTCGCTCGCCGCTTCTTACCATACCCTTAACTAATTCTGCCAGCGGCAGGTTCAATTCCGAAAGATTGGAAACTTCTACAGGCCAATGATTCATCTGCACGTTTATGTCCAGGTGATAATCTCCTGTCCACGGGGTGCTGATCTGGTTTGCCCACAGTCCCTGTAAATTTGGCGGGAGTAAACCAACACGGGTGCTGCAAATACTTAAGTAGCGGCCAAATTGATAAAATAGCACTGGCAGTCCGTTATCTGTTGCGGGATCGGCATGGAAGTTTTTAAGCCTTTGGTCGGTTGGCAATCCAATATCAGTTCCGCCCAGATCAATGCTTACGCGGTTAAATAATTTTTGAAACTTTGTAACATGCTGTTGCTTTTGCAGCTTATAAGGCTTTTTTATCGCGGCAGCCAGAATTCTTGCTGCCCTCTCTTTATAGTCTGGATTTTCGAAACTCGTTGCGGCAGAAATATAAATTATAGCTTCGGTAGCATCCTTAATTTGCAATGAATTGCCGGTAGTATTAAGGCTGCCGCCTTTTAACTGCACTTTAACGCCGGACAGGTATTGCATCCCTTTGCCATCTATCCCATTATCAAGCTGGCCAAACATTTGCAGCTCATCATTCGTAACTGTAGTTGTGAATCGCTCGGGCCGGTTTAGTGAGATGTTAAAGTTTAATGCCCCAGCTTTATCTGCTGATATCTTAATGATATCAATATCGTCGCCAAAACTGGTAAAATATTCCTTTTTATAGGTAACACCATTAACCAGATAGCTGGAAGTAGCCGTGGCTGTGCTTAGGGAAAGTTCACGTTTGTAGTCATTGAATTTTACATTATTGCTGTCGACGCCCTTGTAGCTAAACTTTAGCACCATGTTGCCCAACGTTTGGTAGCAGCCATAATTTACGCCCGCCGAACCTTTGCCCGTACAAACAAAATCCCTATCGATGATATCCTGGACTTCATCATTTTTACCCTCGAGCAACAATTTTCTGATCTCGGGCAGTCGTTTGTAAGCCTGGTAGTTATTGGCATCCTGTGGTGCGCCCGACCACAATGTAATATCATTTAAAACGATATTCTCCTTTGTTACACCTCCGTCCGGCATCATGCCCAGCCGGCCATTTCCCAGTGGTAAGGTTTCCTCCCATTGTGAAGCAGGTTTATCATACCATAATCTCAATTGTGTTTGGGCATGTGTAATTGTCGGGAAAACAATATAGCAAAGCAGGAGTATCCTTTTCGGTAATGTTCTTATCATGGAAATTGTATAATTAGCAAATTATCCGAATAAAAGTATAGGCAAACCTGACCTTACGAAATAGACAAAACTTTTAATTAGATGGATAATTGAAGCTAATTAAACCAAAAGCATTAACCGGTATTTTTTGCAGATAGCCTGTATTGTTCCGGCGAGGTACCAATATATTTTTTAAAGATGCGAGAAAAGTAATAAGGGTCATCATAGCCAAGATCGAAGGCAACCTCCTTTATTTTGGCGCCCTTAGCATATAGCAATTGGCAGGCGCGCTGCATTTTTAGGTGAATGAAATAATCTATCGGCGGCATCCCGGTCGCTTTTCTAAAAAGATTGGAAAAATGTGATACCGACAATTTGTGCCTGCAGGCCATATCCTCAACGGTAAGCTTTTTACCCAGGTTATTGCGCATGTTTAATACAGTTTGCGTAATAATATCGCCCTGGTCATCCTTTTCCTTGGCAATATGCCGTTCGGGAAATAAAAAGGTGGCAAGTAAATAATACAGGCAAAAATTTGCGCTGCAAAGATTTTCCACGCTGTAGCCCATTTCCAGGGTTTGATAAATGTTGTGCCAGGTTTCAATTCCCTTTTCATTAAACGGCACTTGTACCGGGCTCCTGGTTATGGTTAAGTTAAGCGATTTATTAAAGCTGTCGATAACGTCCCCAGTAAAATGTACCCAGTAAATGGTCCAGGGATCGTCAATATCAGACCAATACCGCATGTATTTATCGGTGGCCGGTATTAAGATAAACTGGTTTGAATGTACCTCAAAGCGTTTGTTATCTAAGATATAATGTCCTATTCCCTGCAGGCAATAAATAAAAATATTATCCTCGCAGCCCTTCCTCCGTTCCCGGTAATGCCCTGCGGCTTTCGGAAAATAGCCAATTTGAGTAACATACACCGGGAACAAAACCGGATCACGCTCTCTTGCATCCTTCCATACTTTTTGGGGAATACTTATCAATTTTTCTCCCTCAAAGCCATCACGTCTTCTAAAGCTGGTACTCATGAAATAAAATAGGCGCTATAATGGAATATTCCATTATAAAATTGGTTTACAATATTTAGCGCTATTATAGATAAAACATTTGGCAAATACAATCATTTATTTCCCTTGCTGTTACTGCTTTATGTTTTTGTTGCTTTAAATGCTTTAGTATAGCTATTAATCGGATTGTCCATTAAAATAAATGTTTAACCTATTATAGCAAGCGCTGGCTGTAGTTACTTTTGGATTGATCGTTAACCAATTTTGACCTTACTCATTTAGTTGAGGGTATTCGTATTCCTGTTTAGCCGTGTTTAATGCATTTTCGTTAATGTTACTTATATCCTGTTAAATTTTAATCGATGCCGGTAAGCAATATCCTATTATAACATTAACATGCTATTAAAAAACAAGATAATTTTTTTAACCGGTGGTACCGAGGGTATTGGCTTTGAATGTGCCAAGGCATATCACAATGCCGGTGCGAGCCTCAGTATCATCTCCAATTCCGAAGGCAGCATCAGTGAGGCTGTTGATCGCCTTTCGGCGGATAATATAATCTATTTAAAAGCCGACGTTTCGGATGCAGATGAAATAAAGAATGCTATTGCCGATACCATAAACAAATTTGGTAAAATAGATGTGATCCATAACAATGCAGGGATCTCAAACCCCTCAAAAACCACTGATGAAACCACTGAGGAGGAATGGGATCGTCTTTTCGAGGTGAATGTAAAGGGGGTTTATAACACCACCAGGTTTGGCATTGCCGAATTAAAGAGAACGAAAGGTAATATTTTAAATACAGGCAGCCTTGTGGGAGACATAGGGCAGGAAATCCATGCGGCATACAGCGCTACAAAGGGCGCCATAAACACCTTAACAAAATCAATGGCCCTTGACTACGCCCAATTTGGCATCAGGGTTAACGCGGTTGCACCTGCCGGCGTATGGACCCCCATGCTGCGAACCTGGAGCAAACAGCAGCCGGATGCATCTGTAATTGAGCACTACTTAGATGAGATTCATGCATTGGGCTATTGCCCCGAAGGAGACGTAGTGGCTGATGCTTGTTTGTTTTTAATATCAAACCAGGCAAGGTTCATTACCGGCTGCATTTTACCGGTATCCGGCGGTGCCGAATTAGGCTATCGTAGGTCAGTAAATCAAATTGTACAGGAAAACCAGGCTGAAGGATGATAAAAAGTATTAAAATAGAAGATAGGCGTTATGCACTTGACGGAAGCGCCGGCAGCGATGCCATACACCGCGACCCAATATATTCATATGCGGTTACCAGTTTGGTTGACGATAGCGGAGTAACCGGAACCGGCCTCGCATTTACATTAGGCGAGGGCAACGATCTTGTTTGTAAGGCAGCCCAATATTATGCCGCCAAACTGGTGGGCCGGGATATTGAGGAGACGATGGCCAATTTTGGCGAGTTGTTTAAACAGCTTTCAAACGACCAGCAATTCAGGTGGCTTGGGCCGCATAAGGGCGTGGTGCACCTGGCCCTTGCCTCTGTTACCAATGCTTGTTATGACCTTTGGGCGAAAAAGAGAGGAGTGCCACTATGGAAATTGCTTATAGACCTGTCGCCGGCGGAAATTGTAGCTACGCTCGACCTTTCGTATCTGGAGGATGAATTGACGCAGCAACAAGCCATTGAACTGCTGAAGGGGCAGGAATCAACACAAATGTCGCGGGAAGCGATCCTGCAATCAGGTTACCCGGGATATGATACTTCAATTGGCTGGTTCAATTATTCTGATGAAAAGGTGCGTGAAAATTGCAAAAAGGCCGTAGCTGAGGGCTTTACAGCAATGAAGCTAAAGGTGGGCTCAACCGACCCCGAAAGGGATATTCGACGCGCACATATTGTGCGCGAGGTAGCAGGCGATAATGTAAAGGTGATGCTTGATGCCAATCAGCAATGGAATCTGCCGCAGGCAATTTCAATTTGTAACAAATTGAAGGGCATGAATCCCTACTGGATAGAGGAACCCACCCATCCGGATGATGTACTCGCTCATAAAACTCTCGCCGATGCCATTGCACCGGTTAAGTTAGCGCTGGGTGAGCATGTGCCGAATAAGATAATCTTTAAAAACTATTTGCAAACAGGCGCCGCATCGTTTATACAGGTTGATGCAGTTAGGGTAGGCGGGGTAAGCGAATTTATTACCGTAAGCTTGCTATGCAAAAAATATGGAGTGCCCGTTGTGCCGCATGTGGGAGATATGGGGCAATTGCATCAGCATCTGGTGTTGTTCAATCACATTGCTATGGGGCACGAGGCCCTGTTTTTAGAACATATTCCGCACCTGCAAAAGTATTTTGAAAACCCGGTACAGATTGTTAATGGTGTTTATAAAACCCCGCAACAGCCCGGCAGCAGCTGCGATTTGATAGCTTTGAATTGATAACCGGAAAAATTTTCAATGTTAAAATCACTCGACTTAAATATCAGTATTATATATATCCTTACGATCCTCGCTATTGGTTTGTGGGTGGGCATTAGGCATCGCCGTAAAAGCAAAGCAAATGCTGCCGGCGAGTACTTTTTGGCGGGTAAATCGTTAAAGTGGCCGGCTATCGGCTTGGCGCTTTTTGCGACCAATATTTCTACCGTGCACCTGGTGAGCCTTGCCCAAAGCGGGTTTGACAGTGGCCTCCTAAAGGGGAATTTTGAGTGGATGGCAGCTTTTACGCTTGTGTTGCTGGCATTATTCTTTGTGCCTTTCTATATTAAGTCCGGCATTACCACACTGCCTGATTTTTTAGAGAAACGTTATGATCGCTCCAGCCGCGACTGGCTTACCATCATTTCTGTTATATCTGCCGTAATAATTCATATCGCTTTTTCAATGCTGGCGGGCGGTATCGTATTGAAAACGTTGTTCGGCCTCAATATGTATGTCAGCGTGATCATCATTTGTATTATAACGGCGATTTATACTATTGTCGGCGGGTTAAAAGCCGTAGTTGTAACAGAATCTATTCAAACTGTAGTCCTGCTTTCCGGAGCGATACTTATTACCTACGCCGCGTTTAACAGGATGGGCGGCTGGCAGCCAATGGTAGAGGTATTGAAGAGCCATCATGAATTAAACAAACTTTCGATGTTACGCCCGCGCGGTGACAGCAGCGGATTGCCATGGTACGCAGTGTTTTTGGGGTATCCTGTTTTGGGCATCTGGTACTGGTGTGCTGATCAGACCATTGTGCAGCGGGTACTTGGCGCCAAGGACGAAAACAATGCGCGGATAGGACCGTTGTTTTGTGGTTTTATAAAAATTTTACCAGTATTCATTTTTGTTTTACCGGGACTATTCGCTTACGCATTGGCGAAAACAGGACACCTTGACATTAGCGGCCTTGGATTGGATGATAAAGGACAGGTGAACTCAAAGGGAATATATACGCTTATGATCACCCAGCTTTTACCGTCGGGATTGATTGGTGTTTTGGTTGCAGCCCTTTTGTCGGGCTTAATGAGCCAGGTTTCGGGTGCGCTTAATTCCATCTCCACGCTGGTCAGTTATGACATGTATAAACGCTATCGGCCGCTTGCCTCCGATCGGCAGCTCGTATTGACCGGTAGAATATCGGCGGGCGTTGCACTGGTCTTTTCGCTTGGCTTACTGCCTTTGTTAAATAAATACGAAAGCATATTTGACGGACTTAATGATATTATCGCCCATATTTCTCCGCCTATAACGTGCGTGTTTTTGCTGGGTGTGTTTTGGAAAGGGGCATCTGCAATGTCGGCAAAACTCACTTTGTGGTTTGGTTCTGCCTTAGGCGTACTGGTGTTTGTGATCGGTAAGCTTTACCCGGATAGTATTATTGGCCAGGTGCCCTTTATGATGATGGCCTTCTATTTGTTCAGTATATGCGTGGCAATACAAATATTTTTCTCGGCATTATACCCGGTACAACATACTGCTGAGAGTTCAAAACTTTATTGGAGATCCGTATGGGAACCGCTGCAGGGGGTGGCCTGGAAGGGAATTGGTAATTATAAAACATTATCGGTATTACTATTACTAATAATAGGAGCATTGTATTATGTTTTCAGATAGCAAACAACGTGTAATAAGGTACATTTTTGCCTTGTTGCTTACTTGCTTTTTGTTTATATCTTTTGAGCGGAGCTATAACGTTCATGTAAAACGTTTTGCATCAATAACCGGTTTAAAGGCTGAAAAATTGGTGTATTATAAAAAGCTGCATGCACACGCCTGGCCTGCGGTTTTAAGAAGGATTAAGGATTGCAATATCAGTAACTACTCCATTTACCTAAAAAAAATACAGGATAGGTATTACCTCTTCAGCTATTTTGAATATACCGGAACCGATTTTAAGGCGGATATGAAAAAGATGGCTGATGACCCTACTACCCAGCGATGGTGGAAGGAAACTGATCCCTGTCAACAGCCTTTACCGGAGGCGGCCGCTAACGGGAAAGTCTGGGCCGATATGGAGGAAGTTTTTCATACTGAATAAAAAATTGTTCTCAAATATGGGGCCTACACACGTTGCAAAATTTTCACCGGGTATTTCGCAGACTTTAATGTGTGTTATTGTTATTTGGTAGTATAATCCATTAAATATATGCCAGTCGGGATCGTGTTAAAGATTTTTAAGTAGAATATCTGTTTTATTGTATTTTATACAAGTAATAATATTGTTGCATGTAGTGGAATTATCCATCTAATTTAAAGATTTATCCATTTTAATAATACCTTACGGGTAATAGTTTTACTAAACCAATTAACCAGGATTTAAAACTTAATTTATGCAAAAAATTTACTTACATCGTTAACTAAAGCTTGTAAAAGTGTTTAACTGTCACAAGTACATATGAACACTAATAATTTCGGGCGCAGCATTTTAGCAGCAGACCAATCCCGAAACCACAGGTTGTAATTAAACGCACTTCGTAAATAACACCAATTATATGCAGTTATAAAACTGTGTACACGGCCTCTTTTGCCTTTATTATAGTTTAAGTTTTTTGGTAAAACCAGTGTAACTGAAGAAAACTATTGTGCGTTTTTACGCGCATCGCCAATATAAAACCAATAATAAACCACTATAATAATATGAAACAATTTTACAATTTTATTAACCGCCTGTGGGGAATAAAACTGGTGCTAAAGGCCTCGGCTTGTTTGCTTTTCGCGACGCTGTTGCTAAGCATTACAGCAACAAAAGCCAGGGCGCAGGAACTAAAGATCTCAGGTACGGTGACCGACTCCGCCGGTGCAAAGATCCAGGGTGCCAACATTGCTGCCGTTGGAAACAAAAAGCTTCACACGGTTACTGATGCATTAGGAAAATTTACTTTAAGTGCACCCGATGGCACTGAATTGGAAGTATCCTTTGTGGGTTACATTACAAGAAAGATAACGGTCTCGGCGGATAAGCTTTTTTATAACGTTATCCTCGTTAGTTCAAGTACTGAAACCGCTGAAGTGGTTGTTACGGCCTACGGTAGAAAGCAACGTAAGGAAGCCGTAGTAGGTTCTGTTACTACCGTTGTTCCGGCTGATCTGAAAATTCCTGCAAGTAACCTTACCAATGCGCTTGCAGGGCAGGTTGCGGGTGTTATTGCTTACCAGCCCAGCGGGCAGCCGGGCCAGGATAACGCGCAATTCTTTATCCGGGGTGTAACCACGTTTGGTTACAACAAGAGCCCGTTGATTTTGATCGATAACGTTGAGCTATCGGCGAATGACCTGGCACGATTGCAGGTTGATGACATTGCCAGCTTTTCCATATTAAAAGATGCAAGTGCTACCGCCCTTTACGGAGCGCGTGGTGCAAATGGAGTTATATTAGTAACCACCAAGGAGGGCAAAATAGGGAAGGCTACTATTAATTTCAGGTATGAGAATTCCATCTCGCAGTCAGCACAAACACTGCAACTTGCCGATCCTATTACTTACATGAAATTATTTAATGAGGCAACAACTACAAGAGATCCGCTTGCCCAGCCAGCCTTTACACCAAACCAGATCATAAATGCGCAAGCAACTGTTGATCACGCGCCGGGTAGCAATCCGTACGTTTATCCGGCGGTTGACTGGCTTAAGATGTTATTTAAAAAGTCAACCCTTACACAAAGGGCAGATATGAGTGTTAGCGGCGGTAGCGAACTGGCAAAATATTATGTTTCCGGCTCATACAGCATTGATCATGGTATTCTTAGAGAAGACATCGCCAACAATAATAACAACAACGTTAACTTCAGGAACTACCAGCTTCGCTCAAACGTTAATATCAACCTAACGAAAACAACAGAACTGATTGTTCGCCTGGAAGGTATGTTTAACGAGTACAATGGCCCACTTACCTCTGATGCATCGTTTCAAACCGATCTTTATAATATAGCGGTACATACCAGCCCGGTGTTATTTCCTGCGTATTTCCCTGCTGATTCAGCGAACCGTAATACCAAGCATATTTTATTCGGTAACGTTGGCGGCAATAACAGTATCCAATATAACAATCCTTATGCTGCGCTATTAAGAGGACATAAAAACTATAACGAATCGAGGTTATCTGCACAGTTGGAACTTAACCAGAATTTAAATTTCATAACAGATGGCCTTTCCTTCCACGGATTGTTTCATACCAACAGGTATTCCTATTTTCAGTCGCAGGAGGGTTATTCACCGTTTTACTATAACGTAGAGAATTACGATAAGGCAACAAACCAATACACGCTGCAATGGTTAAATCCGCAGCCTACGGGCAATAATGTTGCAACTGAATATTTATCTTACTATCGTGATCCATATACCGATAGCCAGAATACGTATGTGTTTTTCCAGGGAGTTTTGGATTATAGCAAGCGGTTGGGTAAAAATCATAATATAAGCAGTTCGTTAATTGCTACCCAGCAGCAAACTATTTATTCGGATGCGTACAATCCTATTACTAAGGACCATAACAGTTTACAGTATTCATTGCCATACCGTAACATAACGGTAGCAGGCCGCGCAACTTATTCGTTCAAAAGTCGCTATTTTTTAGAATTCAACTTCGGGTATAACGGAACAGAACGTTTTTCGGCAGATCACCGCTTTGGTTTCTTCCCTACGCTTGGTGCATCATGGATAATCTCCGACGAGAAATTCTGGGGCCAGGGATTATATGACATTATATCACGCTTAAAACTGCGTGCGAGCTACGGTACTGTGGGTAATGATAATATCGGGAACCAGCGTTTCTTCTACCTTTCGGATGTTAACCTGAGTGGTGGAAACCCAGCAACTTTTGGTACCAACAATGGCTATACCCGTAACGGTGTTTACATTAACAACTATGCCAACCCAAATATTACGTGGGAAACTTCACGCCAGGCAAACATCGGCCTTGAGTTTACTGTGCTGAAAAATTTAAATGTGGTTGCTGAAATTTACAAATACCACAGGTATAATATTTTACAAACGCGTTCTTCGCTGCCTGCTACAATGGGGCTTGAAGCAATTGACCCCAATACCGGTCTGCCAAATGTTACTGCAAACATAGGTACTGCTGACTCAAAAGGTATAGATCTGCAAATGGATTATAAACAAGTATTCAGCAAAAACTTTTGGATGCAGGGCCGCGGTAACTTTACTTATGCAACAAGTACTTATGGTAACTTTGAACAGCCGCAATACAAAGAGGCCTATCGTTATGAATCTGGTCAGCCTATTAACCGCCAATACGGTTACATTGCCGAACGTTTGTTTGTGGATGATAACGAAGCCCGTAACTCGCCTTCACAAATCTTTTCAGCTAATGGCATCCCGCCAATGGGAGGTGATATTAAATACCGCGATTTAAATGGCGACGGTAAGATTGATGGTGCGGACGAAACCTTTATTGGTTACCCAACTGTTCCTGAAATTGTTTATGGATATGGTATTTCAGCCGGCTACAAGAACCTTGATATCTCTGCATTCTTCCAGGGTCAAACAAGGGTATCATTTTTTATTGATCCAAGCAGGGTTAGCCCGTTCATCCAAAGCCCTGACCCGTACATTTATGGTAACACACAATTGCTAAAGGCTTTTGCAGACGACCATTGGTCTGAAGATAACCAGAACTTATATGCTCAATATCCAAGGCTGGGTGTTACTGGTAACCAAATAGAAAATAACCGCCAGAACAGTACGTATTGGATGCGCGATGGCAGTTTCTTACGCCTTAAATCTGTTGAAATTGGATACACACTACCGGTATCGCTTACCAAAAAAATAAACGTTACCAAGTGCCGCATTTATTTTAACGGCTTAAACCTGTATACCTGGGCGCCATTTAAATTATGGGATCCGGAATTGGGGGGTAATGGATTTGCATATCCTATCCAAAAAGTGTTTAACGTGGGCATAAATGTATCCTTATAGGAATGTTTATAATGATAAATAAGAGAATTATGAAAAAATATTATAAAAGTTTATTGCTGGTAGCGCTGCTTGTTTGCGGTGCATCATGTAAAAAATACCTGAATGTTGTACCTGATAATACAGGCACGCTTGATTATGCATTCAGAAACCGTAACGAGGCAGAAAACTATCTTTTCACCTGCTATGCTACTTTGCAGCAGCTGTATGACCCAACCGCAAATGCCGGGTTTACAACTTCGTCAGAGATAATCTATCCTAATGACTTAACCAACCACCCGATTATGGAAACCGGGTTTGCACTTATCCGCGGCACTCAAAACAGTGCCAATGTAGGGCTTAATTTCTGGGATGGAGAAAACGGTGGACAGGCGGTTTGGCGGTCTATCCGCAGGTGTAACATTATGCTGGAGAACATTGATAAGCCGGTTGATTTAACCCAGGCAGAAAAACAACGCTGGATTGCCGAGGTGAAATTCCTGAAGGCATATTACCACTATTACCTGGTACGTTTGTACGGTCCGATCCCTATCATTAAAACCAATTTAGATATTACAGCAACTACCGAGCAAGTGCGTATAGCAAGATCGCCGGTTGACTCAGTGTTTAGTTACATAACCCAATTGTTGGATGAGGCAGCACCAAACTTACCACCGGTAATTACTAACCAGGCGCAGGAGTTAGGTCGTATAACATCAGTTATCGCGCTTTCGGTTAAAGCAGAAGTATTAGCTACCGAAGCAAGCCCTTTGTTTAACGGAAATCCTGATTTTGCCGGTGTTAAGAACAAAAATGGTACGCCACTTTTTTCATCTGCCTACGACGCAACAAAATGGCAAAAGGCAGCAGACGCGTGCAAGGCTGCTATTGACGCATCAACGAGTGCGGGGTTAAAACTATACAAGTTTAATTCTGCGGCTATAAGTGTTCCTGATTCTTTAACTAAAGTTTTAACTGCACAAAATGCGGTAACCGAAAAATGGGATCAAAACCCGGAATTGATATGGGCTTTAAACCCAACATTTCCCTGCCAGGGCTATGCTACACCAAGGATGACCCCAAAATCAGCGGTGAATATCTTTTCTAATCCATCTACATTTGCTGTACCTATTTCAACGGCCGAACTTTTTTATACTGATAAAGGTGTGCCTTTGAATGAAGATAACACATTCGATTACGCAGGCAGGCTTAACCTGCAGGTTGGAGATAATGCGAGCCGTTTTTATATTCAGCCTGGTTATACAACCATAAAGGAGCATTTTAACCGGGAGGCAAGATTTTATGCCAACATCGCATTTGATGGAGGAATCTGGTTTGGCAATGGTAAAACTACTACCGCCGACATGTATCACGTTGAGGCCCGGGGAAACGCTTCGCTTGCCGGCCCCAAGGATTTGAATACATTGAACATCACCGGCTATTGGCCTAAAAAGCTGGCCAGCTATCTTTCTGTTTACGATGATGGTTTTGTATCAAACGATTTTCATCTGCCTTTAATGCGGTTGGCTGGATTATACCTGTTATATGCTGAGGCATTGAATGAAGTGAACGGCCCAACCCCGGATGCATTTAAGTATATTGATTTAGTACGCGACAGGGCAGGACTTAAAGGTGTACAGGAAGCATGGACAACCTACTCAAAGAATCCATCGAAATTTTCAACTAAAGATGGTTTAAGGACAATTATTCACCAGGAACGCAGAATTGAGCTTTGTTTTGAGGCACAAAGTGGCTGGGATTTACGGAGGTGGAAGGAACTACAAAGCGTATTAAGCAGCCCATTACAGGGATGGAATATTTATGAATCTGAAGCTGGTAACTATTATCACCCGCGTACGGTGTTGATCCCTGTTTTTGGCCTTCAAAATTACTTATGGCCAATTAAGGATAATGATATAATTGTGGACAATAACCTGGTACAGAACCCCTACTGGTAGCAGTACTTAAACCCGATTAGTAAATTAAAAAATTGAAAGTGATGATAAAGATGAAAAAATATTCAAGGCAGCTGTTACCGTTGTTAACGGTATTGCTGGTAGCCCTGTTAGGCTTAGGCTCTTGTAAAAAGAACGAAGGGTACACAGCGCCGGTGTCAAACGACAAAACTAAGCCAGGCGTAGTAACTGACATAAAGGTTAAAAACCTGAACGGAGCAGCGTATATAACTTATACGCTGCCGAATTCACAGAACCTTTTATACGTGTTGGCAAGATACAATATCAACGGAAAAACCGTTCGTGAAACCAAGTCAAGTTATTACACGGATACCGTTTTGGTTGACGGGTTTGCTAAGAGCCAGGATTACACGGTTACATTATGGTCGGTTAGCCGTGCAAACATTCAGTCGGATCCTGTCAGCGTAACGGTACACCCGGATACGCCGTATTATCTGCTGGTAAAACCAACGGTTAAACTTGCAGCAGATTTTGGCGGAGTAAATATAAAGGCGATAAACAGGGGGAAAACACCTGTAGGCGTTATACTGATAAGCCTCGATGTCTCCACCCACGGCCTGGAAATAGTGGATCAACATTACACAAGTACGGATACCATTAATTATACCATACGCGGCTTTTCACCAACGCCACGCCAGGTTGGTGTTTACATTACCGACAAGTACGGTAATATATCAGACACAACATTGGCGGTGGTAACGCCAATATTTGAAACGCTGCTTGACAAAACCAAGTTCTCAATATACAAATTACCAACTGACAGCCCTACGGCGTATGGGTGGGAAGTACCTTATTTATGGGACAACAAAACGGATGGCTATTCAAACGGCTGGCATACGGCTCCCGGCGGGCCTGCTCCTATACAATGTACTTTCAGCATGGGCGTATCGGCACAATTGAGCCGGTTTATTATGTGGGAAAGGCCTGATCAATATGCTTATGCACATGGTAACCCTAAAGATTTTTCGATATGGGGCTCAAATAAGCCGGCTCCGCAGGATGCGTTGTTACCGCAATCGGCACCTGTTGGAACTGTGGTTGGCGACTGGGTAAATATAGGCAACTATCATTATCCTGATCCGCCGTCCGGCTTAACACCCGGCTTCACCAATGCTGCTGATGCAGCCTTTGTGTCAGCAGGGGTGAATTTTGATATCCCGCCAGGTGCGCCGGTGGTAAAATATTTCCGCTTATTGGTTCATACCACGTGGTCGAACGGTGATTTTGCCCACGTAATGGAATTCTCTATTTATGGTAACCCGCAGTAATAATTATTACTGCCTAAATAAAAATATATGAAATTAGTTTTCAAAATATCAATGGTACTGGTGCTGTTTGCAGTAGTTACCGGTTGTGTAAAAAGGGATACGCAGTTTAAGGATTTTTTAAATAACAAGGAATTGATATACCCGGGCATAGGAACAAATCCGCATTCGAGCCCAGGTAATTTACGGGTTCAATTAATGTTTAACCCGAGCCCGGATCCAAGTATCACCAAATACGTGATCTATTGGAACAACAAGGCCGATTCATTGACCTACACTTCAACAAACCATAACCCGTCCGATACATTAAAGGTGATCGTTCCGAATCTTAATGAATATTCTTATTCGTTCACAGTTTACTCGTATGATGCACAAGGCAATAGATCTATTCCGCTTAATATCAATAATGTTAAGATCTTTGGTCCGAATTACCAGTCAGGGCTTGTTAACCGGGCCTATAAGGTAGCAAATCCATATACAGTGGATGCCAACGGAAATGTAACCCTGAATTTTTACAAGATAGATACTGCAAGTGAGTCATTCAGCTTTGCTCATAACACTTCGACAACCATAAGGTATACGAACAGAGCGGGGCAAGCCACTCAAAAATACCTATTCAGGGATAGCAGTATAACCATAACTGATTTTAAAGGCGGGTCTACATTAGATTACAGATCAACCTATGTGCCGGTTATAGGAGCCATTGATACTTTTAATGTTGCTACTTACACTATTTTCCCGCAGATTTTTGGATATGCTGCTTGTAATAAATCCCTTTTTGCCAAGGTGAAATTACCTTATGATATGAACCCTTACGAAGGTGATACCGACGAGGATAGATTATGGGATGGCAGCGTCGGTCCGCAGGGATACCCCAATATATTTCACAGTGATGGGGCACACCCGCTCCCACAAACATTAACCTTTGATATGGGCAAAGTTTATAATAGTGTAACCCAGATTGAAGAAACCGGCCGTAATTGCTGTCATAACCCCGACAACTTTGAGGTATGGGGTATAGCCGACATTACCAATGCCGCAACTAAACTACAGCCAAACGACCCGGGCTGGGCCGATGAAGCTATTGCAAAAGGATGGAAATTGCTTAAAACTGTTAAAAGATCAGATGATGGGCAGGCTGCGCTTAAAGTTAACCTGGATAATACCAGCACTCCGGTACGTTATGTACGGATTCGGATAATCCATAACGTCGATGGTGAAGGCAGCTACACCAATTTAAGCGAGATCACAATGTTTTATAACGTGCTTAACTAACAGACATACCTTTTCATAAACCGTTAAAACCGGTAAGTCATCTGCTTAGAATGATTTACCGGTTTTTGTTTATAATAAAAATTATTGCGGTATAACTAATTGATTTGTCCAGTGTTGAAGTTATAATTGCTGTATGCTTTAGAATTATGACTATTGTTATAATTTAATAATCCATCTTATTAAAAGGTTTATCCATTTTTGGATGCATTGCAAGCCTATATATTTACCAATCTGATAACAAAACCAAATTATAATCAATTACCTGTTTCATATAATAAAACCGGGTTTTATAGCAACAACTGATTGATTTTGGTTAATTTGTTTATGGTGACGAACGCTGAATTATACCTGTATAAAGTGGTAACAAAATTTAATAGTTTTACTTTAATAATCATATTCATCCTGTTTTGTGCTGCTGTAAAAGGCCAGGATAAAAGCGGGCAGGTTTACTGGAAGGGCTTTAAAAGAACTAATTTTTCAATAGCCGGGCACCAGGCATATTATGTAACGCCGGCGCACGCTTTGTCCGGAAACCCATGGATATGGCGATCATCTTTCCCCGATTGGCATACGGATATGGATAGTATTTTACTGGCCAAAGGTTTTTATGTTGCCTATATCAATGTTGATGACCAGTACGGCAGCCCGCAATCATTACAAATTTGGGATCAGTTTTACAATTACCTTACTGCCAAAATGTTGTTCGCTCCAAAGGTTGCGCTTGAAGCGGTAAGTCGTGGTGCATTGTATGCCTATGGTTGGGCAAAGCGCAATCCAGACAAGGTTAGCTGCATTTACGCCGAAACCCCGGTTTGCGATATTAAAAGCTGGCCGGGTGGTAAGGGAAAAGGCCCGGGCGACACCGCTTTATGGCGACAACTTAAACAAGCGTATCACTTTACAGAGGCACAGGCCCTCGCATACAATGATAACCCGGTTGATAACCTAGAAGGCCTGGCATCATTCCGGGTGCCTGTTCTGCATGTAATAGGGTTGAATGATAAACTTGCCCCTATTGCCGAAAATAGCAACCTGTTTGCGCAACGTTATATTGCTGCGGGAGGGCCCATGAGTGTAAGCCCGGTAACTATTGGTCCACAGGAATTGCAGGGGCACCACTTTCCGATAGACAGGCCGGATTATTACGCAAAATTTATATACGATAACTCGTATCCAGTAAAGCAGCCCTTGCCATATAATAAATACTTTGAGACCGCGGGAGGTTTGCCGCGCTTTTATAATGCTGCAACCCTTCAAAAAAAGGCTACCGTAGCTTTTTTAGGGGGATCTATAACCTTCAACCCCGGCTGGCGGCAAAAGGTATGCAGGTATTTAAAGGAACGTTTCCCTGAAACTGATTTTCATTTTATCGCCGCCGGGATCCCATCATTAGGGAGCCTGCCTCATGCATTTAGACTACAAAGGGATGTGCTTGATTCCGGCAAAGTCGACCTATTGTTTGTTGAAGCGGCGGTGAATGACAGGGTAAATGGTACAGATAGTGTAACTCAACTGCTTGATCTGGAAGGTATTGTACGCCATGCCCGGAAAAGCAACCCTGCTATGGATGTAGTCTTCATGGCTTTTGCCGACCCGGATAAAACTGCTGATTACAATAAGGGAATAACGCCCGTCGAAATAAAAAATCACCAATTGGTTGCAGGGCATTATAATCTGCCATTTATCAACCTGGCCTTGGAAGTTAGGGACAAAATGAACAATAAGGAGTTTACCTGGAACGATGATTTTAAGGACCTGCACCCGGCAGTTTTTGGACAGGAACTATACTTCGCGACCATCAAAAGCTTATTGAATACCTGTTTTGGAGATGCCGGAATTGCCGGCAATAATTTGAAGTCGGGACTCCCTCATCCTTTAAATAAAGCAAACTTTGAGAACGGCAGCTACAGCAATATTGAAAATGCCCGACACGATAAGGATTGGACGATCACAAAGGATTGGACGCCGCAGGATGGCTTGCAAACCCGCGATGGCTTTGTACACGTGCCGGTACTGAGTGCAACCAAACCAGGCGCGGAACTCTCATTTTCGTTTAAGGGAAATGCCGTTGGGATAGCCGTTGTGTCAGGTGGAGATGCCGGGAGAATTTCCTTTTCAATAGATGGCGCCCCTTTTAAGGATCGTGACCTCTATACGCAGTGGAGCAGCTTTCTGCATTTACCCTGGTACTTACTGTTGGGGGATCATTTAGATAACAAGGCCCATACTTTAAAAATTAAGATCAGCCCTGATAAAAATAATGCAAGCAAGGGAAACGCCTGCCGGATAGTATACTTTCTAGTGAACAATAATTAAAATCGTGAAAAAAAGAATATTCCTGCTAATAATTACTGTGTTTACTGTCTGCGGTGCTATTGCGCAGCAAAGCACACCAACTTTCCTTAAAACACCCAAGGATAAGATTGACCAGTTTATGGACATGCGGTTTGGTATGTTCATTCATTTCGGCCCTGTAACCCTGCGCGGAACGGAGATAGGATGGAGCCGTAATCAGCAGGTTGCGCAGGACGATTACGATTCGCTTTACAAGGAGTTTAACCCAGCTTTGTTTAATGCTGATGCATGGGTAAAAGCAGCTAAGGATGCGGGGATGAAATACCTTACAATTACGGCAAAGCACCATGATGGTTTTTGCCTTTGGCCCACATCGTATTCCGGCTATAATATTTCAAATTCGCCTTTTAAACGGGATATAGTGGGCGAGTTGGCCAAAGCCTGCAAAAAGCAGGGGATAGTTTTCTGTATTTACTGTACCGTATTGGACTGGCATGACGCTGATTATCCCATCCATAATCCGAATGATAAAAAATTCAACGTAAAGGGTGACATGCGGGCTTTTGTGAACAGGATGAAAAATGAGCTGCATGAGTTGATTACAAATTATAAACCCACCATGCTTTGGTTTGACGGTTTTTGGGAAGAGCCATGGACAAAGGAATACGGGCAGGAAGTTTATCAGTATATAAAAACTGTCGATCCCAGTGTGGTTATTAATAACCGACTTGGTAAGGGTGACCCAACAAAATTTTCAGAGGGATCAGTAGGCGATTATTTGACACCGGAGCAGCAGATAGGCAAGCTGGATATGGTAAACCCGTGGGAAAGCTGTATTACCATTTGTAACCAATGGGCATGGAAGCCAAACGATAGCATGAAATCGTTAAAAGAATGCCTGCAAACGCTGGCTAAAACAGCCGGTGGAAACGGTAACTTGTTATTTAACGTTGGTCCAATGATGGATGGCCGTATGGAAGCCCGACAGGTAAAGAGATTGGCTGAAATAGGCAGCTGGCTAAAACAAAACGGAACCGCCATTTACAGTACAAAAGGCGGACCTTACAAGCCAAACGACAGTTACGCTACTACCCGAAAAGGCAATAAGATCTACATTGAGCTATTCAAAAAAGATGGTGCGATGCTAACATTGCCAGCCATACCCGGTATTAAAATAACCAAAGCGGGCTGGCTTAGTGGCAACGCATTAACCTTTACCCAAAATGATGGCATCAAAATAAACCTGCCTGATACACTGCCGGACGAAAATGTTTCGGTTATAGAATTGGACATCGACAAAAATGCTGAACTGATCCCGGTAATTTAAAACAACGCCGAAATGCTAAAGAAAAATCTTTTTATACTAGTTACCCTTTTTACTGCTACTGCCACTTTTGCGCAGCAACCCTTAAAACTTTGGTATGATAGGCCCGCACAGGTTTGGGAAGAAACATTGCCTTTAGGCAACGGCCATTTAGGTATGATGCCGGACGGAGGAGTAACCGCCGAGAAGGTGGTATTAAACGATATTACCTTATGGTCCGGCTCGCCGCAGGACGCCAATAATTATGAGGCTTACAAAAAGCTGCCCGAGATAAGGCAATTGCTGCTGGCCGGAAAAAACAGCGAGGCGCAGGCATTGATTGATAAGGATTTTATTTGTGTGGGAAAAGGATCAGGTGGCGTGCCGTTTGGGTGCTACCAGTTACTTGGCGATCTGAATTTGAAATACGATTACAAGGATGCTGGCAGCGATGTGAAGTTTACAGGCTACTACCGTGAATTATCATTGAATAATGCCATTGCCACCAGTAGTTTTACCGTTAATGGCGTAAACTATAAGCGTGAATACTTTACCAGCTTTGGTGATGACGTAAGTGTGATAAGGCTTAGCGCCGATAAGCCTGGAATGCTGAATTTTTCGCTTTCTTTAAGCAGGCCTGAACGGGGTGTTGTCTCAGTTATTGGTGACGAACTGAAACTGGCTGGTCAGTTGGATAATGGAACCGATGGGAAGGGTATGAAATATGAGGCAAAGCTTAAAACAAAGCTTACAGGTGGTTCACAGGTTATTGAGAACAATACATTAATAGTTAAGGACGCCACAGCGGCTACAATTTATATTTCTGCAGGAACAGATTTTAAAAACCCAGCTTATATCGCCGGTGTTGACGGTAAGCTTGCTGCCGCTATCAGCAAATCGTATGATCAACAAAAAGAGCAGCACACAACCAACTTTCAAAAGTTGTTCAACAGAGTAAAGATAAACTTAGGCGATAGTGAAGCTGCAAACGAACCAACCGATAAGCGGCTCATTTCATTCCACAATAACCCGGATGCAGATAAGGGTATGCCGGTGTTGTTTTATCAATTTGGGCGCTACCTGAGCATTTGCAGCACCCGTGTGGGCTTGTTGCCACCAAACCTGCAGGGTTTATGGGCCAATGAGGTGCACACGCCTTGGAACGGTGATTACCACCTCGATGTAAATGTGCAGATGAACCACTGGCCGCTGGAGGTATCAAACCTGTCGGAACTAAACCTGCCGTTGGTTAGTTTGGTAGAAGGGATGATAAAGCACGGCGAGAAAACAGCCATGGCTTACTATAACGCCGACGGTTGGATTGCACACGTGATCACCAATGTTTGGGGGTATACTGAGCCCGGTGAAAGCGCTTCATGGGGAATTACAAAAGCCGGCGCAGGCTGGCTATGCGATAATCTTTGGGAGCATTACGCCTTCACCAATGACAAAGCGTACTTAAAACGCATTTACCCGATATTAAAAGGGTCGGCGCAGTTTTATAACAGTATCCTGATCAAAGATCCGAAGACCGGGTACCAGGTTACCGCGCCTTCTTCATCACCCGAAAATAGTTTTTACCTGCCCGATGGTAAAACGGCCAGTATTTGCATGGGCGCTACTATTGATAACCAGATCATCCGCGAGCTGTTTAATAATGTGATCACCGCCTCAAAGGTTTTGGGGCTGGATGCTGCGTTCAGTAGTAAATTACAGGCAAAGCTTAAAGAACTTCCTCCACCGGGAAGAATCTCAAAGGATGGCAGGATTATGGAGTGGCTGGAAGATTACAAGGAAACAGAACCACAGCATAGGCATATTTCGCACCTGTACGGTTTGTACCCTGCATCGCTGATAACATCTGATGGTACGCCTGATTTGGCTGAAGCCGCAAAGAAAACATTAAACGTTAGGGGAGATGATGGTCCAAGCTGGTCTATAGCTTACAAATTGTTATTTTGGGCCAGGCTGCATGATGGCAACAGGGCTTATAAGCTGTTTAAGGAGATCATGAAGCCTACTTTGAAGACCGGGATAAACTACGGAGCTGGAGGCGGGATTTATCCGAACCTGTTATCTGCCGGGCCACCCTTCCAGATTGACGGAAATTTTGGCACTACCGCAGGCATCGCCGAAATGCTGATCCAAAGTAACCAGGGATACATTGAGTTTATTCCGTCGATTCCCGATGCATGGAAGGCAACCGGCGAGGCCAAAGGGTTAAAAGCGCGGGGCGGATTTACTGTTGATATGAAATGGGCAGATGGTAAAATTACCAACTACCGGGTTGCATCCGTTACCCCACATAAAGTAAAAATTAAAATTAACGGGGAAGTTAAGGATATTACATCTGTGAAATTATAGATATCTTAACCCCGCAAAACCAATTGCCGATCATCAACTGCAGGAAATTATTTACCAATACATAAACATCATAATGGGCTTTAATTCGTCAAACTTAAAATCGGGATATAAATCAGCTGCGTTGCTATTTCTTTTTGCAGTAGCAGCCTCCGCAACCTTTGCGCAGGAGACTACCATCCCCATAGAAACCGCAAATAATGCGATGGTATTACAAGTTGCTAAAAACAAGGACCTGAATACGATATACTTCGGTGTTAAGCTTTCAAATGCTGCTGAATACGGGAAGGTACCAGGTGTTTATAACCAGGATGACTATACAGGGATGCTGAACTCGGCCTATACTTCTTCAGGCTCACGCAACCTGGTTGAGCCCGCCATCAGCGTTACCCATGCAGATGGTAATAACTCGCTTGATTTAAAATATGTTAGCCATAATATTACCAAAGTAAGCGATGATGTGAGCTTACTGACAATACAACTTAAGGATCCGGTTTATGATTTTGAAGTTACGCTGTATTATAAATCATATTTTAAAGACGATGTAATTGAGCAATGGAGCACGATAAAGAACAATGAAAAAGGTGTAGTAACCCTTAATAAATTCGCCTCCGCTAACCTGTATTTAAAGGCAGGCAGCTTTTGGTTAAGGCAATATCACGGTGACTGGGCAAAGGAAATGCAGCCTGAAGAAACACAGATAACACACGGTGTAAAAACCATCGACACCAAATTAGGAACCAGGGCTAATTTATTTGAGCCATCGGTTTTTATGGTATCGTTGGATAAGCCGGCGACAGAGGACGAAGGCACCGTACTTTATGGCGGCGTTGAATGGAGCGGTAACTTTCGGGAGGATTTTGAGCTTGATCCAACTGATAACTTGCGGATAATTGCAGGCGCCAACAATTACGCATCGGCATATACATTAAAAACAGGTGAGGATTTCAAGACACCCGCTGTTTGGTATACACTGTCGGACAAAGGACGGGGGGATGCCAGCCGCAAGCTGCAAAGCTGGGCGCGCAACTACAAACTGCTTGATGGAAAAGGCACACGCATGACATTGCTGAACAATTGGGAGTCGACCTATTTTGATTTTAACGAGCAAAAGTTAAGCGAGTTATTGAAGGATACCAAAAAGTTGGGAGTCGACCTGTTTTTGCTGGACGATGGCTGGTTTGCCAATAAATATCCGCGTAATGGCGATCACGCAGGTCTTGGCGACTGGCAGGAAAATAAAAGCAAGTTGCCGAATGGAATAGCTGCGCTTGTTAAGGAATCACAAACTGATGGTGTGAAATTCGGGATTTGGATTGAGCCGGAAATGGTGAACCCCAAAAGTATTTTATATGAAAAACACCCGGATTGGGTAGTTAAGCAACCTAAAAGGGATGAATATTATTTCAGGAATCAATTAGTGCTTGATCTGACCAATCCTAAAGTACAGGACTTTGTATTCAATATTGTGGATTCATTGTTCGTTAAAAATCCAGGCCTGGCATTTATTAAGTGGGACTGTAATGCGGTGATCTATAACGCTTATTCTGCCCGTCTGAAGGATCAATCTCACTTTTATGTAGATTATGTACGCGGCTTATATAAAGTGCTGGAACGGATCAGGGCTAAATATCCGGTTGTGCCGATGATGCTTTGTTCAGGCGGTGGCGGACGTGTTGACTATGCCGCACTTCAATACTTCACAGAATTTTGGCCAAGTGATAACACCGACCCGATTGAACGCATCTTTATTCAATGGGAGTACTCTTATTTTTACCCGGCAATGGCCAGCGCCAACCACGTAACCGATTGGGGCAAGCAACCATTGAAGTTCCGCACGGATGTAGCCATGATGGGCAGATTGGGTTTTGATATTGTGGTAAGCAAGTTGAGTGGCAGCGATCTTCAATTTGCGCAGGATGCTGTTAAGACCTATAACTCCGTAAAGCAAACTATTTGGCAGGGCGATCAATACCGATTGTCTGATCCGCGTGAAAAAAATGTGGCATCGATAATGTATCTGGACGCAGCCAAAGCCAATGGTGTAATGTTTAATTACCTTGTAAATTACCGTTACGACCAGGGCAGTAAAACGCCGATCAGGCTAAAAGGGCTGGATCCGAAAAAGAATTATAAGTTGAAGGAAATTAATCTTTATCCCGGCGCTTCATCATCAATAGATGGCGAAAAAACTTACCAGGGCGACTTTTTGATGAAGGTTGGATTCAATCCGCAGGTTAATACAGGAAGAAGCAGCGTGGTGCTGCAAATAAGCGAAATCAATTAAGGCGGGAAACAAAGCTTTGAATTGCGCGTTTATCGGGTTAGTTTAGCATAGATAGTAAAAGGCGGCTGATGTTGTTTATTTACTATTTTTGCGCTGAACAACGCTACGCACGTTAAATTACTGTACGCTAACATGAAGAAATTATTGCTGCTTTTTCCAGTTCTTATTCTAATTTTCACTACAACAATTCAGGCCCAGGACAAAAAAGTAGCAGTTGTTACTTTTTACGTTAATAAACAGATCGATGTATCGGACTTTGGAACCGCCAATACTGCTGATGCCGTGTTACGACTTGCTAACGATCCCAATTTTAAGTTGACACCATCGTTCAAACGGTTTCACGATCAGTTTTTTGGAGATTGCCTGAAAAATTTCCCCTTGCAGTTTTTGCCGGAGGAACAGGTGATAAAGAATGATTCTTATAGAGACTTTGCGCCAGAAATGAAGGCAAGCGCTAATCTATTGGAAGATGACGTTAACCTGCCAATAAAAGGGTATAAGGTTGTTCAGTCCTTAAAGTCGACCGAGAATGAAAAAAAGCTATTGCAGATGTTTAATGACTGCGATGGAATAATGAAGGTTTATGTAGATTTTGATCTGCAAAAGAAGGGTTTCGGTGGCGTGGCGGTTGTGAAGGTAAACGCACGTGCACATATCATTATCTATAATAAAGCGGGCGATAAAGTATTTTCGATAAAGGAAGAGGCATTGTCAAAAATATCTGGCGCGCTTGTACAAGGTATTCCTTTTGTTACCCCGGCAAAGGTGCAGCCGCTGTGCGAAAGCGCCCTGGATGAACTTATGATGGCGCTGTTCAGAGACTTGCCAGCTTTGGCAAAAAGGGCAGATAGAAAGCTATAGCCGTATCCCGTTCAATATTTATCGCAGGTATTCATGCTGCTGGCCTGAAATAAATCTCTTTTAGCGTACAGGAATAATACATTGTAACATCTACCTATAACATTCAAATATTATTTGCTAAATCGTTTTTTTTGATTTTATTTGCTAAATCAATTTAGCCAATTATGATCAGGACCTTTACTGCAATTTTTTGCTTTGCCTTTTCCGTTATACACGCTATCGCCCAGCAAACAATAAAACCATTTAAAACAGGCGACAGGGTGGTGTTTGTGGGCAACAGCATTACGGATGGCGGGCATTATCACTCTTACATCTGGCTGTATTACATGACCCGGTTCCCCAATAGCAGAATTGATATATATAATGCCGGGATAGGAGGGGATGTATCTAAACAAATTTATGAACGGCTTGATGACGATGTGTTTTCGCATAATCCCACAGTGGTTACGCTTACTTTCGGAATGAATGATACCGGCTATAAATATATGACTGCGGCAGTTGCCGATTCTACCTATAAAGCAAAGATCGCTGAATCTCTTAAAAGCTTTAGGCTGATTGAGGATAAATACAAACAACATCCGGAGGTACGGAAGATCATGATCGCATCGCCGCCATATGACGAAACATCAAAAAGTAAATTGACACCTTTCATCGGAAAAAATAATGCCTTGCTACAAATTGCCGACGTACAGCAGCAAACAGCCAAAGCCGACGGTTGGGACTTCGTAGACTTTAACCGACCTTTAACCGCCATCAATATCAGGGAAGAGCAAAGGGATTCACTCTTCACCATGGAGAATGCCGACAGAGTGCACCCTACCAACGATGCAATGATGGTGATGGCCTACGTGTTTTTAAAAGCGCAGGGCCTGGCCGGGAAAAAGGTGGCTGAGTCAGTAATAAACGCCTCGACTCCCAGAGTGGAAAGCGTCGATAATTGCGCAGTAACGGCGTTGGCTGCAACTACAGATCGTGTTACATTTAACTACCTGGCTAATGCATTGCCGTACCCGATGGATACCATTGAAAGCGGTTTCGGCAAACCTCAAAGGGCACAATCAGCTGGTTTAAAACTTGTACCCTTTACTGAAGAGTTTAACCAGGAGATCCTGCGCGTAAAGGGGCTGAAATCAACAGGAAATTATCAATTAAAGATAGATGATAAAATTATAGGAACCTGGGGTGCCGATGAGTACAAAAAAGGTATCAACCTTGCCGTGCTTAATAAAACTCCGCAATACCAGGAGGCAATGGCTGTAATGCAGCTTAACGAAGAACGCTGGGAAATTGAACGCCGCCTGCGTGAATACTACTGGATCCATTTTTCAATTTTAAAACCTCATGGCCTGCTGTTTAACGATGGGGATGCAACTGTAGACTCACTGCAAAGATTTGCAAAGAAGGATTTTTTTGTCGCTGTAACACTTCCTACCTATCAAAAGGCCCGCTTTAAAAGCGTACGCGACGCCTGGAAAAAAGAGATCGCGTTGCTTACTGACGAAATTTATGCAACAAATAAACCGGTAAATCGCCGGGTTGAGATAACCTTAATATACTAAGCCTGAACACATGCGGTCAATGAAATTTAAACTGTTGCTGTTGGTTGTGTTACTTGTGAATTTAGCAGGTACCGTATCTGCTCAAAAAGCATATTTTATCGATGGCTATCATGGCGGAGTTTACGGCGGGTACCCGGATAATTTTACGCGTTTTATGGTGGATATGCTCAACAAGCATCCCGACTGGCGTATCAATATCGAGATTGAACCGGAAACATGGGACAAGGCAAAATTAGTTGACCCTGCAGCCTATAACGAGTTTAAGGCGTTGGCCGCCGATCAGTCTGCTAACGGGCGGATTGAATTTATAAACCCGGCTTATGCGCAAAGCTATTTATATAATATATCCGGCGAAAGCATTATCCGGCAGTTCAGTTACGGGATAAAAAAGATAAAGATGCATTTTCCCGATGCTGTGTTTAGTACTTATTCAACAGAGGAGCCATGTTTTACAAGTGCGCTGCCGCAGATCCTTAGATCCTTTGGTTATAAATACGCATCCCTTAAAAATCCAAATACCTGCTTTGGCGGCTATGCAGCAGCACATGGCGGCGAATTGGTGACATGGATCGGGCCGGATGGTACAGGGATAACCACGGCCCCCCGATATGGCGTTGAAA
Organism: Mucilaginibacter phenanthrenivorans; assembly: GCF_024721155.1. Lineage (GTDB taxonomy): Bacteria > Bacteroidota > Bacteroidia > Sphingobacteriales > Sphingobacteriaceae > Mucilaginibacter > Mucilaginibacter phenanthrenivorans. Next base: position 134,265 of record NZ_JAHVAP010000007.1, read on the forward strand.
AGCTTTCCACCAAATCAACGTGGCAAACTATCGGCTGGGAAAATTCGCCGGCATTTGTAAACGCTTCTTATGCTGACGGCATTAAGCATCCAATCGGTATGACGATACAGGATGCTGGTTGGAAAGGCGGTCCATTTATGGGGATAGGTGCCCGGTTTGGTATTACAACTACATATACCACCTGGCGCAATTATTTTGAAAACGTAACAGCCGGCGATGCTAAACCACAATGGAAGCCAACGCAGGAAGATATGCTGGTAAACCTGGTATGGGGATCGCAGGTAATGCAGAAGATAGCACAGGAGGTGCGGGTAGCTGAAAATAAGATCATTAGCGCCGAAAAAATGGCTTCGCTGGCAAAGATCTATAATGATACAACTTATCCGGCCGATAGCCTGGATGCTGCGTGGCGCACGCTATTGCTGTCGCAGCACCATGATTCATGGATAGTGCCGTATAATGGTAAGCCCGGCAATACCTGGGCAGATAAGATCTTATTATGGACTAATAATACAATCAGTAAAAGCGACAGTATTATAGCTTCCTCAGCGAATGCCTTCGCAGGCAGCAAAAATAATGAGACCTATGTAAGGGTTTACAACACGGTTGGAGCAAAGCGGAACGAAATGGTAGCTGCTACCGTCCCGGCAGAATTGGCTGGCGCGTCGCTTAAAGTTATTGATGCGAACGGACAGGAAGTTGTCTCACAGGTGAATGAAGATAATGGTGTTAAGAAAATAATGTTCAAAGCCGATGTCCCGTCTATTGGGTATAGCACTTATAAACTGTTGCCAGGCAAGTCGACTGTAACAAAAGGCGCTACAATAAAACAGCTTCCCAACGGTCTGTATCAGGTAGAAACTGACCTTTATACCATATTGATCGATCCTAAAAAAGGCGGCATTATCAAAAGCTTAATAGCAAAGAAATTAAACAACCGTGAGTTTGTAGACAAAGCAAACCCGAAAGGCTTTAATGAACTGCGTGGAAATTTTTATAACGATGGTGGTTTCAGATCGAGCGAAGAAAACCCTGCAATGATAGAAATATTACAGCAAGGACCGTTGATGATAAAGCTGGCGATAAAAGGGACGATCGCAAATAATCAATTCATACAATTGCTTACGGTAAAACTGGGAGAGGAGAGGATCGATCTTAGTGTTAACATCGATTGGAAGGGTAACCCGGGAATTGGCGAACCAACGCCGGCAGGTACCTATAAATGGCAAAATCCAAACAAAGCATTTTACGATGACCGCTTTAAGATGCTTGCATTGTTCCCTTTAAATCTGCCTAATCAAAAGGTTTACAAAGATGCACCTTTTGACGTAACAGAGAGTAAGCTGGAAAATACATTCTATAACAGCTGGGATAGTATCAAGAACAACGTGATTTTACATTGGGTTGATGTGACCGACGGCGCCGGCAAATATGGCATGACCATGTTAACGGACCACACCACCAGCTACACACATGGAAAGGATTTTCCTTTGGGGCTGGATCTTCAATATTCCGGTATGGGTTTGTGGGGGCGGGACTATAAAATAAACGGGCCAAGCGCTATCAGCTATGCGTTGATCCCTCATGCCGGCAAATGGGATAAAAGCGGCACATGGACGGCAACTACTAAATGGGCAGAGCCATTAATAACAACCGTTTCACAATCAGCTGCAAAAAATAAATCAGCTTCATTTATAAGCATCAACAAGCCCGGCATTGAAATTTCATCGATGGTGTTTGATGGTGATGACCTGTCGGTGCGGCTGTATAATGCTGAAGGAGATACTTCACTAAAGATAATTTCCTTTAGCGCTCAAGTTCGCAAAGCCGAATTCGTAGAGCTGAACGGCACGAAAAGGAGTGACGTTAAAATAACCAAAATCGGGGATAAAACCCTTATAAATTTAACCATACCACGGTTTGGTTTCAGGACGATAAAGCTTAGTGGAATAAACATAATAAGTAAGCGGTAATAATATTAAAAAATAAACGCGCTAAAATTTGCTAAATCGTTTTTTTTATATAATTTGGACGATAATTTATCACCAACAACCAATTGGCCTTTATTATTCTTAACTTTTAAATCGGATATGCACGTTAAAAATACTGCCTTATTTTTAGTATTCGCTTGTTTTTCTATGTCCTTATATGGACAAAATAAAACACATGGCCCGGCATCATTTGTGAACCCTTTTATCGGGGCAAGCACCAGTACAGCCGATGCAGGCGTATACCATGGCCTTGGTAAAACCTTTCCGGGTGCTGCTACGCCTTACGGCATGGTGCAATTGAGCCCTAATACCATAACCGGCGGTGACAATGGCTCCGGGTACAGCTATGAACATACCAGTATTGAGGGGTTTGCATTTACCCAAATGAGCGGCGTAGGCTGGTATGGAGACCTGGGCAATTTTTTAGTGATGCCAACCACTGGCGATTTAAAGACAAGTGCCGGCTCGCTTAAAAATACGGGAGAAGGTTATCGCTCAGATTATGATAAACAAAGTGAAAAGGCATCGGCAGGTTATTACAGCGCATTTTTAACAAAATATAAAGTAAAGGCCGAAATGACCGCCCAGCCGCATAGCGGGATGTTACGGTTTACGTTCCCTGAAGATAAACAATCACGGATTCAAATTGACCTGGCCCGCAGGGTTGGCGGTACTTCAACCTTGCAATACGTTAAGGTGGTTGATGACCATACCATTGAAGGCTGGATGAAATGCACGCCCGATGGCGGCGGATGGGGTAATGGTGATGGTCACGCAGACTATACGGTATACTTTTATGCCCAATTCAGCAAGCCCATAAAAAACTTTGGTGTTTGGAGCGCTGATATTCCTGACGGACAGGGAAGGAAACTGGAAGATGTAACCAGCGAAAAATACCAGAAAATGGTTGCACATGCAGCAATTTTAAAAGGTGTTAAAGAAAAGCAAGGCAAGCATTTAGGCTTCTATACAGAATTCCCGACTACCAACAAAGAGCAGGTGCTGCTAAAATCAGGTATTTCATTTGTGAGCGTAGCAGGCGCCAAAACAAACTTGCTTGCCGAAATAAAAGGCTGGGATTTTGATGCTGTACACCAACGCGCTGTTGATTTGTGGAACAACGCCCTGTCAAAAGCAAGCATAGAAGGTGGTACAGCGGAACAAAAGACAGTTTTCTATACCGCACTTTACCATACCATGATCGATCCCCGGATTGTAAATGATGTGGACGGTAATTATATGGGGGGTGACGGAAAAGTTCACCGTGCTAATGGGTTTAAAAAGCGCACCATTTTTAGCGGCTGGGATGTATTCCGTAGTCAGATGCCTCTTCAAACCATCATCAATCCATCGTTGGTTAATGACATGATCAATTCATTGGTTACCCTTGCGGGCGAGAAGAAAAGGGATTACCTGGAGCGCTGGGAGATCTTAAACTCTTACAGCGGCTGTATGATCGGCAATCCCGCAGTTTCTGTTATTGCTGATGCGTATGCCAAGGGGATCCGGAATTTTAATGTTCCGGAAGCTTATAAGCTTTCCGTGAACTCTGTTGAAAAATTTGGCAACGGTGAAAAAGGTTATACCACCGAGCCTTTGAGCATGTCTTATACTTTGGAATATGCTTATGCTGACTGGTGCGTTTCGCAAATGGCTAAACGGTTGAATAAACCGGCAGATGAACAAAAATATGCGCTTCGCGGCGAAGCCTTCAAAAATATATTCGACCCTGAAAAAAGGTGGTTCCGGCCAAAGGATAAGGACGGAAACTGGCTGCCATGGCCTGATTCTGCAAGGTTGAAGCAGTGGTATGGTACGATTGAAAGTAACCCCTATCAACAGGGCTGGTTTGTTCCGCAGGACGTTGACGGAATGGCCAAACTGATGGGCGGCAGGGATAAGACAATAGCCGATCTCAATAACCTGTTTGAAAAAACCCCCGATAACATGATGTGGAATGATTATTATAACCACTCCAATGAGCCGGTTCACCATGTGCCTTTCTTATATAACCGTTTAGGTGCGCCATGGCTTACTCAAAAATGGACAAGAGAGATTTGTCGCCGGGCTTATAAAAACTCGGTTGAGGGTCTGGTAGGCAATGAAGACGTGGGGCAAATGTCTGCCTGGTATGTGCTGGCAGCGAGTGGTATCCATCCCGTTTGCCCCGGTGATCCGCGGCAGGAAATTACCAGCCCGGTATTCAACAAGGTGACCTTTAAACTCGATCCTAAATATGCTAAAGGAAAGACCTTCAGCATCGTCGCCAAAAATAATTCAGCTCAAAACATTTATATCCAATCAGCTAAGCTAAACGGAAAGGTATATAATCATTGCTACATCGATTATAAAGACATAGCCGCAGGCGGTACGCTTGAATTAACAATGGACGATACACCGAATAAGACCTGGGGAATAAAATAAACCGAACATATTAGCATGAAAAAAATATTTACAATTTTATTGATCAACCTGGCTGCCTGCTTCAGTATTTACGCGCAAACAGTAGCACCCTTTAAAGCTGGTGACCGGGTGGCATTCGTAGGTAATAGCATTACCGATGGCGGCCATTACCACTCGTATATCTGGTTGTACTACATGACACATTTCCCAAACATGCGGATTACTTGTTTTAATGTTGGGATAGGAGGGGACGCGATAGGGCAGATCAATACCCGTTTTGACGATGATGCACTTTCTAAAAATCCAACGGTTTTAACCCTAACATGGGGCATGAACGATACCGGCTATTTTGAATGGTATCGCGCCGACGCACAGGATTTTATGGATAAAAGGATTGGTGATTCGTACAAAACTTACGCACTGGTTGAGGATAAGCTGAAACAACGACCGGAGATCAGGAAGATAATTATCCTTGGGTCACCTTATGATGAAACTACAAAGTTCACCACAAAGAATATCTATCCAAAAAAAACAGCGCTCTTCAGTAAAGTTATTGATTTTCAGCAGGATGCTGCTAAGAAAAACAATTGGGGCATTGTTGATTTTTATCACCCGATGACTGCTATTAACCTGCGCGAACAGGCGAAGGATACCACATTCAGCCTTGCGCCAAACGACAGGGTACATCCCGATAATGATGGGCACCTGGTAATGGCATACCTGTTTTTAAAAACTCAGGGATTGGACAATAAGGCGGTAGCGGATATTGCCATCAACGCCGAAAGCAAGAAAGTGACCAAATCGGTTAATTGCAGGATCTCGAATGTAATGGCTTCTGCTGATTCACTTTCATTTAATTATCTGGCCAACTCATTGCCTTACCCAATTGATACCATTCCACGTAGCTGGGGTAATAAGAAAAAACAGGCTGATGCCCTAAAGCTGGTACCATTTACAAAGGAATTTAACCAGGAAATATTAACTGTTAAAGGCTTAAAAGCTGGTAATTATAATTTAATGATAGATGGCGAGCGCATAGCCACTTATGCCGCCCAAAATTTTAGTGATGGTGTTAATATGGCGGAATTGACCAGGACACCGCAATATCAGCAGGCTATACAGATCCGGGAGTTAAACGAGGAACGCTGGGAAATTGAACGTCGCTTAAGGATGTATATGTGGATGGAGTATGATTTTTTGAAGGGAAAAAATATGCTTTATAAAGATAATAATGCCGCTATGGACACCATAAGCAAATATGCCGTTAAGGACGTTTTTGTGAACGGCAACAAGGATAATTATACCCGCGCCCGCTATAAAAGCGTGAGGGAAACCTGGCAAAAAGAGATGAACGTGATCATCGACGAGATTTACGCCATAAACAAACCGCAGACACACCGGATTACCATAGCTGCCGCTAAATAAGAAACAGAACATTTAATAAAATGAATAGAATAAAAAGATTTTTTCTGCCGGCGATAATTTTCATGATCGCCAATTGCGTACGGGTAAATGCCGCTACTGTTGACACTGTTTTAACGCACAGCGCGGCTATGAATAAGGATTTAAAAGCGGTAGTTATCCGGCCTGATAGTTATTCGGCCAATAAAAAATTTCCTGTTTTGTACCTGTTGCATGGCTTTAGCGGTAACTATTCTGACTGGATCCTTAAAGTGCCATCGATAAGAAGTCTTTCCGATCAATACAACCTAATAATTGTATGCCCCGACGGTGGTTTTGCCAGTTGGTATTTTGATAGCCCTGTGAGTAAAGAATGGCAATTTGAAACATATGTGGCCGTTGAGTTGGTAAATTGGGTTGATAAGCATTACAGCACCATCCAAAACCGGAATGGTCGTGCCATTACCGGGTTAAGCATGGGCGGGCATGGTGCGTTTTATTTGGCATTTAAACATTTGAACACCTTCGGCGCAGTTGGCAGCATGAGTGGGGGAGTGGATATAAGACAATTTTCGGACGCGTTCGGTGTGGAGCAGGTATTGGGTAAATACAGTGAGTATCCCGAAAGGTGGGAGAAAAACAGCGTGATAAACATGCTTTATATGATAAAGCCAAATTCGCTTGCAATAACGTTTGATGTTGGTTACGACGATTTCATGTATCCCTCAAACGAGGCTTTACACAAAGAATTAATGTACAGGAAAATTCAGCATGATTATACGGTAAGACCGGGCGCGCATACCTGGGAGTTTTGGGGTAATTCTATCAATTACCAGGCGTTGTTTTTTAGTCGTTTTTTCAATAAGCCTGTTAATTGATTTGAGTCATTTTTTTACCGGAAATTTAAAAAACACGGCTAAATATTAACAGTATTAACAGGTTTTGGATTAGATGTTTAAAAACCGGAAAATGAACGAAATAATAACAGAAATTAAAAATAGAGCGGATAAAAATAATTTGAAAAAAAATTTGCTAAATCGTTTTTATATCCTAAATTAGTACCAGATTCTATATCTGATAATATAAACCAATTATAAATATTCAAAAAGAGAATCTTGATAATGACTGAATAAATGGAATTTATAACAATCTGCTAAAACGATTTTGTAAATTTTATTAATCTTATTTAAAGTTGTTTAGAGAGTCTATTAAATTTAACCTATATAAACCATATAGTATGAGGAAAATTTACTTTCAGGTTATTGCTTTTATTGTGCCCGTTGTTGTGCTGTTGAGCGTAGAGTCGTGTAAAAAAGGTGGCTTCCTGGCTCCCACCACCACTTCAAATTTAACGGAAACTACTGTTTTTAGAGACAGTAGCAACACGGAGTATTTCCTTGCAAACATTTACAGCCAGATAGGTTTCCCGGTAAATGTTACCCGGTTTGGCAACGGTGGCCTGGATGTAGCTTCGGATGAGAGCGAGGTAGGCAATACAAATATTTCATTAGCCAGCGATTGGGCCACAGGAACTATCAATGCGGGTATAGTTAGTGATGATGCATTCAGCACTTGCTATAATAATATAAGGGCGGTGAACCAGTTGTTAAAAAATATTCATAATACGCCGGTATCTGCTTTCACTAAATCGCAAATAATATCCGAAGCCCGCTTTTTGAGAGCATACTATTATTTTATCCTGTTGGAACACTACGGAGGTGTGCCGCTGATTGGTGACACTCTTTACACATATACAGATCATATCCCGGTAAAACGCAGTAATTTTTCTGATTGTGTTAATTATATAGTATCAGAATGTAATGCAGCGGCACTGGCTTTGCCTTCTGTGCAAACCGGATTAGGCTACGGACGCGCATCACGGGGAAGCTGTATGGCGCTGATTTCAAGAACATTATTGTACGCTGCAAGCCCGCTGTTTAACGGAACTACCCTGGCCAGCGGATCATTGGCATCGATTATCGGTTATCCAACAGCTGATGCGAACAGGTGGAAACTGGCAGAAGACGCAGCAGGCCAACTTATCAGCTCGGAATCCTACAGTTTAAATATTGACAACTCGACTCCTGGTAAGGGATTTCAGAGTCTTTTCCCAATGCGTTATAATACCGAATATATTTTACCGCTAATGCGCCCGACTGGCAATTGGGACCTGGAGGGAGTTTGGGATCCGCCATCGCGGTCGGGTTCTGGCGGTGGGTTTCCTTACCAGGAAATTGTGGATGCATTCCCGATGAGTAATGGCAAAGCTATTACAGACCCAACTTCGGGATATGATCCGAATAATCCGTACGCTAATCGCGACCCACGAATGGGCTATTCTATTATTCACGATCAAACTTCGCTTATAATCAGGTTAGGAACAGGTTTTTCGCCGGTAAATATTTATCTCGGAACCTACAACGGCATTGCCGCAGGAAGCGATGCAGTTTACACAGGTACGCCAACCGGGTATTATACCAACAAGATGCTTGACCCTAATGCGGCATCTACAGATGCTTTGCACAATACGAGTCGCTGTTTACCGATCTTCCGTTACGCAGAGATATTGCTAAACTATGCTGAAGCCGCTAATGAATTTGAAGGTCCTACTTCAAATGTTTATAACGCTGTTGAGCAAATACGGATGCGGGCTGGCCTTAATCCTTATCAGCTGCCGACCGGCTTGAGCAAAGACCAAATGAGGGATGTGATTAGAAATGAAAGGCAGATTGAGCTCGCTTTCGAAGGACATCGATTTTGGGACGTTAGGCGCTGGATGATTGCCGATCAGACTGAAAACCAGGAAATGACCGGTATGGAAATTACCCGGACAAATACTACGGCCAGTTACAAGCGCTTCAATGTAAGGAAGCACAATTTCAGGAAGGCAATGTACCTGTGGCCAATTCCGCAGGGAGAACTTGCTAAATCAACCGACTTGGTTCAGAATCCGGGGTATTAATTAAATAGAATAACATCAAAAAAATATAAAAGCATGAAACAGCTTTACAAAATGAATAGAATAACATGGCTGCTTGTACTTATCGCTGTGATGACTTTCGCATCATGCAAAGTGGAAAGACTGACCCCGGTAGCTGAAAGTACAAAAGACATCTCGGGAGACTGGACGGTTATTTCGGCAACCCGTAATGGTACGGATTTGATGAGCATAGTTGATTTTTCGCAATTTAAGGTAAGCTTTAAGGATGGAAAGTACACGCTGATCAATAAACTTCCATTTTTGGTAAGTAATGATGGAGCTTACTCGTTCGACGATCCGCAATATCCGTTTAAAATAAGTTTCACGCCAACAGGCAAAACGGCGGTTGCTACGGCATTCACTTATCCAATTGTGAACGGTATAAGGCAGCTGACACTAACATTTAGCCCCGGCTGCCCGGGCAATACCTATGTGTACACATTTAAGAAAGCCAATTAATTAAGCTAAAAAAATATATATGAGATCATTTTTACACATTAATATAAAAGGGCGCATCTTATGGGGGATGTGTGCTGCGATAATTATGGCAATCATAATTACCTGCTGCAGTCTTATCAATTTTACTGTCGATCAGCCCGATACTGCGGTTGTTGGTGCCAATACAACAATAAAAGTTCAATTTACCTATCACAACATCTACCAATCCAAAACCCAAAGCCTGGTGTTCGGTTTCCTTGCCCCCAAAGGCTGGGCGACGGCTCAAAACGCAAAAATCACTTACACAAGTACGGCTACTTCAGGCATCGGTAACATGAAGCTTATGGATCCTGCTGCTATTGAGCCCCAGAGCAATGGCCTGAGTTGGTCTGCAGCTATGAAGAAAAAGTTTGGTATTGGCGGCAACCTTATTGATGATATGGAGTGGGTAGTTTATCAGTCGGATGTGAGTGTTGTGACAAGTAATGGCGGGGATATATCCGTAAAATTAACTATCGATATGAAAATGGGTGCCGATGGTAATAACACATTGTGCAAGCTGGGTTATGCAGTTGCAGAGACGAGCGACGGGCTACATGATCCCGATGGTTCTATCGATAAAGACCCCGGTGTTAAATATGAATATTTTGCGGAAATGATCACTCCCTGCTTTCAGTTAACAGGTGGCCCCGGCGACATCGTAGATTTTTGTAACCCGCAACTTACCAGCTACGACCCGCCTAAAGCCCTCGACAACGACTTTATTACCATTACTTACGATGGAACAGTTGCAGATACAGACCTGAAAAATCCGGCTGCGGTGTACCTGTGTGCAACCGGAAATACAGCCGATGGAAAATCAATTACGGTTTGCGAGCAGACTGCCAAAACAAAGCTTACGCAAACAACCTCCAACAGCAACAGGTACAAGATAACCATTTGGCCGCGAAAGTTTTTTGGAATAACGGACGCACAAACGCTCACGAACATGACCTACTACATAACGGACGCGACGGGGAATATAAAAGTGGGGTATGGAAATACGGCATCACCGTTCACCTATACATTTAAGTGTAAATAACATAAACCATGAAGAGATAACTATTGCATTGCAGGCAGTGCATACCCCTTAAATTATAAAGTTTTAACCTCCTTTTTAATATAAGGTTAGGGTTGCTATGCAGGTACTAAAATATGTTTTCAATTTTTCGCCAACAATTTAAAACTGAAACTATGGCTTATTGCTACTCAAAAAAATGCGTTACGGGATTCATCATACTGATGCTGTTCCTGGTGAAAACCAGCTTTGCCGTTGTGCAGGATACAACCGTGCATACGGCAGTTAAAACCCCCGGAATGGTAACCGGTACTGTAATAGACCAGGATGCACGCCCTTTAAAAGGAGCTGTGGTTACCGTAAAACAAACTACGATAACCGCTGCCACTGATGCTAAAGGCAGCTTTGAAATAAAAGCAGGCACGGGCAGCATATTGGTATTTACCTATCCAAACCATAATGTTATGGAAGTAAAGGTAGCCGACGGTGCTGATTTGACTGTACGATTGTTGGATACTTACCTGCAGTCGCCAAAAAACATTGATATTTTATATGGTACAGTAAAGCAGGAAAACTCACTGGGCGCCGTATCAACCATATACACCAACCAGCTTACTACAACTCCGGCTTCAATGTATGTTTATGCATTGCCGGGCCAGCTGCCTGGTTTATATACTCAGCAATATAGCGGCTTCACATCGGCACAAACAGCCATTCAAACACAAAGCGGCATATTTACCAACGTAGTAACCAGCCATAATGTGGTTCCTAATGATAATACTGAAATAAGTATGAAAATTCGCGGGCAAGGTGTAATTACCATTATTGATGGTGTACAGCGCGAATTGTCTTCGATCGATCCTGAAAGCATTGAATCGGTATCGGTTTTAAAGGATGCGTTATCAAATATATTGCTTGGTATTAACAGTTCGAACGGGATCTTGCTGGTAACCACCAAGAAGGGACGGGCCGGAGCGCCACGCATTTCGTTTACCGCCCAAACCGGCGTACAGCAATCGTTGGGATTGCCAACGCCATTGCCGGCCTATCAATATGCTTATTTGTATAACGAGGCATTGCAAAACGACAATAAGCCTCCCATTTACTCTCCTGCGGATTTCACAGCCTACCGCAATCATACAGACCCATTCGGGCACCCGGATGTTAACTGGTTCAAAACATTATTGAATGAGTATTCGCCGATGACCAGCTATAAGCTAAATATTAGCGGCGGAACTGAAACAGCCCGCTATACCATCGCATTAAATTCGTTAGATCAGGGCGGGATCTTCAAAACAGCCAATTCTATCCCGTACAACACCAACAATGATTTGAGCAGGTATATTATCAACTCGAACCTGAGTGTTGATGTAACTAAAAAATTCAAAGTTGAGCTGCAATTGTTTGGACGTATTCAGAACGGAACTGAACCAGGGGCCGGTTACAGCAATATTTTGAATCAAATTTATAGTACGCCCAATAATGCCTACCCGGTATATAACCCGAACGGCTCTTTTGGGGGCACTGCGTTTTACAGCAATAACCTGTTATCTCAAACAGAATATTCCGGCTACGTTCAATCCAACAGCCATGATGTATTGGCCAACCTGGATTTGAATTATGATTTAAGCAGTTTTGTAAAGGGATTATCATTTAAGGCTAAGGGAAATTTGTCTATCGAGTCGCAAACAGCTGTTACCCGTAACCTGCAAAATCAGGGATATCAGTACTCCGTTAAAGACAGCAGCTATGCCGCAGTTGGCGCCACAGTTCCTGAAAGCAATGAATTTCATACTGTTACCAGCGCGCGCTATTCCTTTGGGCAAGGCGGTCTTAATTACGACAGGCAATTTGGTAAAAATAATGTATCAGCAATGTTGCTTGCTGATGTGAAGACGGTATCGTTAACATACGACTTAAGCACGACCGCCTCAAACAGGGCGCTTAAGGCCGGGTATAATTATGACGAAAAGTACTTTATTGAAGGCGCGGTCAACAATAGCGGTTATAACCGTTACCCGCCTGGTCATCAGTTCGGTTGGTTTTATGCCGGAGGGATAGGCTGGCAGATGGGGAAGGAAGATTTTATAAAGGATAATTTTAGCTGGATAGACTCATGGAAATGGCGGGCTACCTATGGAAAAACAGGGAATGCCAACATTGATAATTACGGTTATTTTCAATATACGCAAACTTACAGTTCAGTATACGGAGCTTATCCGCAGGGAACTGACCGAAGCCTGGGATTCGGCTATATAGCCGACCCGCTGGCCAACCCGAACATTAGCTGGGAAAATGCTCATAAGTTTAACATAGGCGCAGATATATCGCTATTTAAGGAACGCCTTAAAATTACAGCCGATTATTATCACGATAAGTATTATGACTTGCTGCAACAGCGTGGTAACAGTATTGCGCTGCTTGGTACTAATTATCCTTTCGAAAACCTGGGAATTAACCTGTACAAGGGCTTCGAGTTATCGTTAACGTACTCCAATCATGTTAATAATTTTAATTACTTCGTTACCGGCAACGTGTCAATCCAATCGTCGAAGGTATTATTCTCAGATGAGGAACCATTGCCATATCCGTGGGTAAAACGCACAGGTCAGCCTGTGGGTACCGTTTTCGGCTATACCGCTCTTGGTTTTTTCAAGACTGCACAGGAAGCAGCGTCATCACCAACAACTGTTGGTTACACACCAGTTGCCGGAGACATTCGGTATAAGGACTTAAATAACGACGGTGTTATCAATCAATTTGATCAATCGCCTATAGCCGGCACAAAGCCGCTGATATTTTTTGGGACAACAATTGGTTTTAATTACAAAGGCTTTAGCTTCAGCGCCATAGTTCAGGGTGTAACCAACAGACAGATCAGCATAAATGATAACCAGTTTTCGGGCTTTAATGGCCTGGGAATATTTGGTAATCAATACGTAGGCCAGGGATATGAAGGACTGACCACCCGGTGGACGCCTGAGACTGCTAACACCGCCCAACTACCAAGGCTGTCTTTAGGTAACGCTAACAATACCGCAACTTCATCATTCTGGATAAGATCAGGAAATTACATGAGACTTAAGAATGCAGAGGTTGGTTATACATTGCCATACAGCGTAAGCAAAAAATTAAGATTATCAAGCATAAGAGTTTTTGTAAACGGAGAGAACCTGGCAACGCTATCCAGCTTTAAGGGCATCGATCCGGAAGTTTATTTTGGAAATCCGTTGAATCCTAATCCATATCCTATTCAAAGGGTAATAAACGCAGGGGTAAGTGTTAAGCTTTAATTGTTGATCGGTAAAAATTTGAAATTATGAAGAATTACAAAAATATAATAGGACTGGTTTTACTGCTGCTGGCTTTTAGCGCGTGTAAAAAGTATGAGCAATTTCCTGTTGACAAAGTGCCAATTAATATTGTGTTTGATAAATATGACTCATTAGGCACCAATGCGCACCAATACTTAAATTCAATTTATGCGTTGCTGCGGAACGGACGGAACGCAGTTGGAGGAGATTACCTGGATGCTGCGAGCGACGATGCCGTATCATCGGCAGCGTCAAGCAGTAACTCGGTTACCATACTTGCTACTGCAACCTACAACTCATTTACTATGCCTGCAGACGAAAATGTGTGGTCGGGCTCTAAAAGCTATTGGGCGGGAATAAGAATGGTGAACGAATTTGTCAATAATATCGACATAGTACCTGTTCAGCAAACGTATAACGGCGTATCCATGAAGTATGCATGGAAGGCCGAAGCGAGGTTTTTACGTGCATACTTTTACTTCGAACTGGTAAAGCGTTACGGTGGCGTACCATTATTGGGCGACAAGGTTTATGGGCTTACCGATAATATAGCCCTACCGCGTAACTCGTTTGATGATTGCGTCAAATACATAGTAAGCGAGTGCGATGCGATAAAAGGTTCGATGCTTACTTCGCCAATCATATCAGCAAATGCGTATTACGGCAGGGCCACGCAGGGGGCAGCTATGGCCTTAAAGTCGCGTGTTTTGTTGTATGCAGCAAGTCCACTTTTTAACGGTGGTAATATTGATGGATCAAACCCACTTACAGGCTATTCGAGCAATAATGCAGATCGCTGGAAACAGGCTGCCGCCGCCGCAAAGGACGTTATGGACCTCGGTGCTTATTCGCTTGACAATAGCTTTACGGATGTTTTCCTTACGCAAAATAATTCGGAGGTGATCTTCATCCGCCAGGGCGATAATGGCAATTCAGTTGAAAGTGCTAATGGCCCGGTAGGCTTTCCCGCTGCAAACGCATTGGGCAGAACAAGCCCCACAGAAGAACTTGCGGAAGCATATCCAATGGCAAATGGGTTACCAATTACCGATCCAACATCTGGTTACAATCCTGATCAACCTTATTTAAACCGCGATCCGCGTTTGTCATACACCACATTGCACAATGGGTCGCAGTGGTTGAATACCACGCTGGCAACCTATGAAGGCGGGCAAAGTAAGCCAAATAACGGCCTTCAACAAACTCTTACCAGCTATTATGCCCGTAAGTTTATGGGAAATTTTGAAAGTACAAATTCATATAGCTCACATAGCGAGGATTGGGTAATATTTCGCTACGCCGAGATTTTATTAAACTATGCAGAGGCAGAGAATGAAACCACAACTTCTGCTCAAGGCGACGTTTACGACGCCTTGTATAAATTAAGACTACGTGCGGGTATTGCTCCCGGAGCAGATGGGCATTACGGCCTTAAAGCAAACTTAAGCCAGGCCGATATGCGTACAGTAATCCAGAATGAAAGGCGAATTGAACTTGCGTTTGAGGAAAGCAGGTACTTTGACATCCGCAGATGGAAAATTGCCGATGCCATAATGAACCAGCCACGCAAGGGAGAATCAGTTTTCCAGTCAGGCGGCTCATTCACTTATAACACAGTGAATGTACTCACCACAAAGTTTGTAGCACCTAAAATGTATTTGTACCCGGTACCATACGATGAAGTGTTGAAGAACCCAAATATGAAACAAAATCCCGGATGGTAGTTAAAATTCACATTAACCAATTAATCACGACATTATGAAAAGAATAATACTTTTCTTTCAACTTATATTAATGCTGCTGCCTGGTATATTACTTGCGCAAAGCAGGGAAATAACGGGTACGGTTAAAGATTTGGGGGGAACACTTCCGGGTGCTGCGGTAATTGAGAAGGGCGTAGTCAACAATGGCACGGTGACCGAGAATAACGGGCACTTTAAATTGACATTAAAAGGCACCTCCAATATTATCATCGTAAGGTTTATCGGCTATGTGAGCCAGGAGATCAACGTTGGCGGTAAAAAATCGGTTGACGTTACCTTACAGGCTAACAGCAACGGTTTGGACGAGGTAACCATTGTAGGTTTTACCCCATCAAAACGTATCACCAGTACAGGCGCCTCAAGCACCATTTCTGCTTCCGAGATCCGTACGGTACCAACTGCTAACGTTCAAAATGCATTAATGGGCAAATTGCCGGGCTTTTTTGCGCAGCAATCTTCAGGTCAGCCTGGTAAGGATGCTTCCGATTTTTTTATCAGGGGTATCAGCTCATTGAATGCAAATGGAAATCAGCCGCTCATTTTGGTTGATGATATTGAGTACAGCTACGATCAATTGCAGCAGATCAACGTAAACGAAATTGAAAATATCACTATCTTAAAAGACGCGTCAACAACAGCTATTTATGGTATAAAAGGAGCGAACGGCGTATTGGTGGTAACAACCCGCCGTGGTAAATCAGGCACACCTAAAATTAACCTCAGGGTTGAGGGCGGCCTGCAAAATCCGACCATCACACCGAAATTTCTTGACTCATACCAAACAGCGCAATTGATCAATGAGGCGCAGATCAATGACGGGCTGGTGCCAACGTTTTCACAAAACGATTTGAACTTGTTTCAAAACGGCAGCGACCCTTACGGACACCCTAATGTTGACTGGTATAACAAGATCTTTAAAAAATACTCATACCAGGCAAATACGAACCTTGATATATCAGGCGGTAATAACACAATTAAATATTTTATCTCTGGCGGTGCGCTTTCTCAAAATGGTTTGAATAGGGATTTTGAAGACCCAACCGACCAGGTAAATACCAATTACTATTTTAAACGCTACAACTTCCGTTCGAATTTGGATTTGAAGGCTAATAAAACATTGGATCTGCGTTTGGATATTACCACCCGTTTTTCGGATATCAACCAACCGGGTTCTGAAAATGCCATAAACGGGATTTATAACTTTACACAGGAAACTCCGTTTTCGGCGCCGTTTATCAATCCAAATGGCAGCTTTGCTTATAACTATTCAAAGTTTACGCCGGGGGCACTGCCAACCTTAAATGCCAGGCTGGCCGGAGATGGTTATCAGCATTTCAGGCGTACTGATTTCAATACGTTATTTGGTGCAGTTCAAAAACTGGACAATATAACACAGGGGTTATCAGTTACTGCCCGCGTAGCTTATGCAAGTACCGATCAGTTTTCAAGGGGGGTTAGTAACTTCGGCAATTATCCGTCCTATCATTACGATCCGGTAACCAATAGTTATTCATTAAAACCAAATGCTCCTTATGTGTTTGGCACTTATATATATTTCGGAAACACCAATATTTATAACACCAACTTAAACATACAGCTCTTTTCAAATTACGAGCGGTCTTTTGGGAAAAATCATTATACCGGTTTATTATTGTTGAACCAGCAGTCATACACACCATATGCAGCTGCGGATGGTAACGGCAATCCAACGCTTGGCTCTGCTGATGTTGGCGTTCCGCAAAAATTCCGCGGGATCAGCGGCAAGGCCGGGTATGATTACGATGGCAAATATTTGATCGACTTAAACGTTGCGTATAACGGTACCGATCGCTTCTCAGCAGCACACCGCTACGGTTTCTTCCCTGCACTTGGTGTAGGTTATAACATGGCGAAGGAGAAATTCTTTAAAGAAGCCTTCCCTACATTTAGCCTGTTTAAAATCAGGGGTTCATTTGGATTGGTTGGGTCGGATGCAGCACCCGGTAACCGTTATGTTTATACGCAAAATTATAACAAGGGTGGAGGCTACAACTTTGGCGAAAGTCCGCAAAACTACACTACCATTTATGAAGGCTCGCTGGGTAATGACAATGTGGTTTGGGAGAAGAACAGAAAAGCGGATATCGGGATTGATATGAACTTTTTGAATGACAAGCTTTCTGCTACAATCGATGTTTTTCATGATGTGAGATATGATCAATTGATCACCCCGGGGGGTATCAGCGAGCTATTAGGCGTGGGGCTTCCTGCAATTAATATAGGTCGCGTTCAAAACCAGGGGTTTGACGGGCAGATTAGTTATCATAATACCATTGGAGAGGTTCAATACAACACTGCATTTGTATTTTCGTATGCAAAAAACAAGATCCTGTACGAAAGTGAATCAACTCCGGCATATCCCTGGTTATTGCGTACCGGTCACCCGATAAACCAACCGTTTGGCTACCATTACCTTGGATACTATACTGCTGCAGATGTAACAGAAATTGCAAACTGGAAGGCATCGCACCAGGGAACTAACGTAGGTAACCCAATTGCAATTCCCGATAACGGCTTACCGTTGCAACCGGGCGACTTAAGATACCAGGATTTGAATGGCGATGGCGTGATCAACGTGTATGATCAGCGTGCTATCGGTAACCCAAACCTGGCAAATACAACGCTTGGGTTATCAGTTGGTATTGTTTACAAAGGATTCAGCATTACGGCATTGTTCCAGGGAGCGTTCAACTATAGCTTTATATTATCAGGCACCGCAATTGAACCTTTCCAGAGCCAGTTTCAGCCAATTGATTTAAAAAGATGGACACCTGCCACCGCAGCAACTGCGGAGTTTCCGCGGTTAACATCTGTACCGGGAACAGTTGACAGCCCGTCGGCATATCCATCTGACTACTGGTTGATAAACGCCTATTATGTAAGGTTAAAAACGGTTGATATTGGTTACCAGTTTCCATCGAAGATGCTGCCGTTCCATATTAGTAACGCCCGTATTTACATGAGTGCTTATAACCTGGTAACCTGGGATAATTACAGCAAATACCAACAGGATCCGGAAATTGCCACCAATACCGTGGGTGATGCCTACATTAACCAACGCGTAGTGAATTTAGGCTTGCAGATTGGGTTTTAATAGCGCAGTTTGTCAATCTGAGCGGGAGCGAAGAATCTTATTCAAGCGACAAGAATGCGCCATGTGTAACGCAGACTAGCCAACTACATAAGATTCTTCACTTCATTCAGAACGACAAATTTTTACCCTAATTTAGAGGTATGTTTCCAACCCTTGCAGACCTTATAAATTATTTGCTGCATACCCACATAACGCTGCCCATTCAAACCCTCGGGCTTTTTATGGCGTTATCCTTTATTTTCTCGTTCCAGGTTTTTGTTTCGGAATTTAAGCGCAAGGAAAAGGATGGGAAAATTCATTCGTTTGCAAAACAGACAATCATCGGTAATCCTGCATCTGCATTAGAATTATTTGTTAACGGGCTGCTTGGTTTTCTGTTTGGCTTTAAGATAATTGGAGCCGCACTGGCGTACAAGCTGTTTTTGTATGATCCTAAAACGTTTATTGTTTCAACGCGCGGTAATCTGGTGACCGGGATAATTTGCGGGATTGCTTTTGGAGGCTGGGCCTGGTACGACAGGCAAAAGCAACGCTTACCTAAGCCAGTGGTGGTTGAGAAAACCGTGCACCCTTATCAACTGATGCCTTATCTTACGCTGTGCCTTGGCTTTTGGGGGTTTATCGGCGCCAAACTTTTTGATATGGCTGAACACCTGGACAGATTTAAGTATGATCCATGGGGCGTGCTCTTTTCAGCAAATGGGTTTTCCTATTATGGAGGATTAGTGTTCGGGGCACTTGCTTACCTGTACATCTGCTACAAAAGGGGAATGAAGCTTTCACATTTGGCGGATATTGGCTCGCCGGGAATGATGCTGGCTTATGCCATAGGTCGTATTGGTTGTCAACTATCCGGCGACGGTGATTGGGGGATAGTAAACATGAACCCCAAACCAAATTGGCTACAATGGTTGCCCGACTGGATGTGGTCTTTCAAGTATCCGCATAACGAAATAAATGCGGGTGTGCCAATAAAAGGATGCGTTGGGAATTTCTGTAACGAATTGATCAATGGAGTTTACCCGACACCGTTTTATGAAGTTGTGCTTTGTATGCTTTTGTTTATATTTATGTGGGCGATACGACGGTATATTTATGCTGCTGGTTTGATGTTTTATATCTATTTAATTATAAGTGGTGTTGAACGAATTTTTATTGAAACCATTCGAATTAATATAAAATATAGGTTTTTAGGCATTAACTTTAGCCAGGCGGAATGGATCAGCTTTGCGATGCTGATAGGTGGATTTATAGGAATTGGATTTGTGATCTATCGCAAAATAAAAAGGAATCAAAGGATTTTTACATGAGTATAATTAAGAAGCTTGCTTTTGTGGTCGTTGTGGTTTTATTGGCTGATTTATCGTCAAACGGGCAGATTGCGTCTAAAAAAAGCGATACCACCGACCTGGAGCATATTAAATTTACTGTAAGCCCTGCACCCGGGTGGTCCGATCTCTTGAAACGCAATTCCGGTTGGTTTGGTGGTGATGGGATCTACACCATTCCATTAAACGGCGTTGAAAACAGGGTCGCAGCGGCAAAAGATAAAGTACTTTTCATTTTCAGTGATAGCATGATAGGCAACATTCGCAATAATACTATGGTGCCGGGTTACAAAATGATCCATAATGCAGTAGCGATACTGGATGGTAACAAACCTTTAGCAAATAATATTAATTTTTATTGGAAAAAGGATGATAAGGACGGTGCTGGGTCTATCTTTTCGCCTAATACCCCAAAAACTGAAAAAACAGATTATTACTGGCTTGGAGATGGCTTTGTAAACCAGGCACTGAATAATAATATTTATATTTTCGGTTACCGGGTACGCAATGTAAGCGGCGGCGCATTTGGGTTTAAGGAAGTCGGCAATACGTTAATAAAAATCCCGCATGGTAGCAAACCACCTTATGCAGATCAATCCCAAATGGACACACCACTTTACCTTACTGACGAAGCTGGGGAGAGTGGCTCATTTGGAGCTGGGGTGTTTGTAAACACCAAAGCGGCCCATGCGGTTAAGGCAGATGGCTATATTTATGTTTATGGCGTAAGAGGGTTCACTAAAAAAGTAATGGTAGCACGCGTTTTACCAAAGGACTTTGAGCATTTTGATAAATGGACCTATTATGATGGAACAAACTGGAGCAATGATATTAATAAAGTGGTCGATGTTACCAACCATGTATCAAACGAACTTAGTTTAACAGAATTACCCGATGGCCGCTATGCGCTTGTCTTCCAGGTGAATGGTATGAGTACCGACGTAGCCATGCGGATAGGGAAGACCCCTTACGGCCCATTTGGCCCAATTATCAAACTTTGGGATTGTAAGCCTGACCTGGAGGAAAAAACCTATTTGGTTTACAATGCAAAAGCGCACCCAAGCCTTTCTGCCCCTGGTGAACTGCTGATTAGCTATAACATCAATTCCGTGGAGTTTATTAAGGACCTGGAAAAGCATCCTAATTTGTACCGCCCACGTTTTATCAGGGTTAAATTTCAATAGTTGCGGTTTCTAAGCCTTTGTATTATTTTTAATATAGAGTTTGCTAAATCGATTTATTTAATATTTTTGTTTGCTGATTAGATTTGGCAGACCAATTTGTTCCAACCAATTAAAATGAAGAAAAACCTACTTATATACCTGGTTACCTTGGTTTCGGCTAATTGCCTGATGGCGCAGGAAAGCAACCTTGTTAGCTATGCAAACACCCGCCAGGGAACCAATTCAAAATACGAATTCTCGTATGGTAATACTTATCCGGCAACGGCGCTGCCATTTGGTATGAACACCTGGACGGCGCAAACCGGCAAAAACGGCGATGGTTGGAAATACCAGTATTTTGAACATACCATCCGTGGTTTTCAGCAATCGCATCAATGCAGCTCATGGGTTAATGATTATGCAGTGTTTTCGCTAATGCCCGTAACTGGAAGGCTAACGGTTAACGAAAATGAACGTGCAACACCATTTAAACACGAAAATGAAATAGCCGAACCGAGCTATTACAAGGTTAAGCTGGATAACAATATTACCACAGAAATGAGCCCAACCGAGCGCGGCGCACATTTGCGCTTTACCTTTCCGAAAGGCAAAGGCTCATACATTGTACTTGATGGTTACACCAAAATGAGCATGGTGAAGATTATCCCTGAAGAACGAAAGATAATAGGGTACGTAAACAATTGCCGCTGGGCGCCGCAAAACTTTAAGAATTACTTCGTGATTGCTTTTGATAAACCTTTTAAGGATTACGGTACCTGGGAAAATAAAAAGGATCAGCTATCAGCAAAAAATTTAACAGCCGAAGGTGATGGAATAGGCGCTTATCTTCAATTTAAGGATGGGGAGACGGTCTCTGCTAAAGTTGCTTCATCATACATCAGCCCGGAACAGGCGGAATTAACTTTAAAAACCGAATTAGGCGGCTATAAAACATTTGATGATACCCATAAGGCAGCCGATAAGATATGGAATGACCTGCTGGGGCGTATGAAGGTTGAAGGCGGGACAGAAGATCAAAAAGCTACTTTTTACTCGTGCCTTTATCATGCTAATTTGTTTTCGCACCAGTTTTTTGAATACAATAAAGAGGGCGAGCCCTATTACTACAGCCCGTACGATGGGAAGATCCATGATGGTTATATGTATACCGATAATGGTTTTTGGGATACCTTCAGGGCGCAATTTCCTTTAAATACCATCATCCATCCAAAAATGGAAGGGCAATATTGCCAGGCTTTGCTTGACGCGCAGCAACAATGCGGCTGGTTGCCGGCATGGTCGTTCCCGGCGGAAACAGGCGGGATGTTGGGGAATCACTCCATCTCGTTGTTAACGGATGCATGGGTAAAAGGTATTCGGACATTCGACCCCAAAAAAGCATTGGAAGCTTACTACCACGAAGCGACTAACAAAGGCCCATGGGGCAGCGCCAATGGCAGGCCCGGCTGGAAGGAATATTTTGCAAATGGCTATGTGCCATATACGCCAAAAACACTCGGAGCCAGCGCATGGACACTTGAATTTGCCTATGATGATTTTTGCGGCTACCAGTTAGCGAAGGCGACCGGCAACCAATTTTATGAAAACGTGTTTGGCCGGCAAATGTATAATTACAAAAACCTGTTCGACCCCAAAACGCGATTTATGCGCGCAAAGGATGAGAAGGGAAATTGGATAGAACCGTTTGACCCGATGGACTGGGGCGGCCCTTATACCGAAGGCAATGCCTGGCATTGGACGTGGTCGGTTTTCCAGGATGTGCAGGGCTTGATTAGCCTGATGGGCGGCGATAAAAACTTCACCTCAAAAATTGATTCCGTATTCAGCGAACCCGGCACCATAAAGGTTGGCGGCTATGGCACCGTGATTCATGAAATGACGGAGATGGCGAAGTTTAACATGGGGCAATACGCGCAAGGTAATGAGCCTATTCATCACTTACTGTATATGTACAATTATGCAGGTCAACCGTGGAAGGCGCAGCAACATTTGCGCGAGGTGATGGACAAAATGTATAATGCTTCTGAAAACGGCTATCCCGGTGATGAAGACGAGGGACAAATGTCGTCGTGGTACGTGCTGAGTGCCGCAGGGATCTACAGTGTTTGCCCCGGTACTGATCAGTATGTTATCGGCAGTCCGCTGTTTAAAAAAATTACTATCACGCTTGAGAATGGAAAGAAATTCACGGTTGAGGCCAATAATAACAGCAGTCAAAATGTATATATCCAGTCGGCAACCTTAAACGGCAAGCCTTATACACATAATTGGATCAGCCATGCAGACATAATGAACGGTGGCGTGCTCCATTTTGAAATGAGCAATAAACCGGCATTAAACCGCGGACTTGCCGAAGACGACAAACCATTCTCGCTGTCAAAAAACAACTAATTTATTATCGTGATAAACAAAAATTAGTTTCGTGGTGATGGTAGGTAAATAAACAATCTTAACCTATCGGTTTTTTAAAAAGTTTTCAATTAATTTACGACTCCAATTTTAAACTATTTAACCAACTCCGTAATGGATGCTAAACCCAATTTTACCGAACGCAAATACGTAGTGATCCTGTTATTTGTGACATTGCTTTTTTTGCTTTGGGGGATAGCCATGTCGCTTGGAGATACATTGAATAAGCATTTTCAGAATGTGCTGCACATCTCCAAAGCCAGGTCGGCCTACGTGCAATTATCGCTATTTGGCGCATATGCGGTAATGGGGATCCCTGCGGGTTTGTTTATGAAACGGTTTGGTTATAAAAACGGTGTATTGCTGGGGCTTAGTTTATATGCTGCAGGGGCATTTTTGTTTGTACCGGCATCCAATGCTGAATCATTCGGTTTCTTTAGGTTTGCACTGTTTGTATTAGCCTGCGGACTGGCAACGCTGGAAACTGTTGCCCACCCATTTGTGGCTTCGCTTGGCGATCAGCGTACCAGCGATCAGCGCATTAACTTCTCGCAATTTTTTAACGGATTAGGTGGCATAATCGGCCCGCTGGTTGGCGGCTATTTTGTGTTGGCTGAAGGGAATATACACTCAAACGATTTGGTGGCCGTTAAAAACTTATATTTAATTATCGGTACTGGAATAGCCGTTATCGCTGTTTTATTTTCGTTTGTAAGAGTTCCGGTATTAGCCGACCCACATGTTATAGCCAATGATTCTTACGCCGTTGCCGGAGCTGAAAAGGTTGAGAAAAAATTATTCCAGCATAAGCATTTCGTATTCGCGGCTGTAGCGCAGCTTTTTAATGTGGCAGCGCAGGGCGGTACCTGGGCTTATTTTATTAATTATGGGCATGATATCATGGGGCTTTCATCGTCTAAAGCCAGTTACTTTTTTAGCCTGAGCATGTTAATGATGGTATTGGGACGATTAGTTGGAACGTTACTGATGCGTTATGCAATCGCACCAAATAAACTGTTGTGGATCTTTGCCGTATGCAACATCATCATGTGTTTGATTGTAGCGCAAAACTTCGGCATTGTTTCATTCGTTGCATTGATAATGATTAATTTCTTCTTTAGTATTATGTTTCCAACCATTTTTAGTTTGGGATTAAAGGATCTGGGTAAGCACACTGAACAGGCTTCGTCGTTTATCGTTATGGGCGTAGTCGGGGGCGGGCTGTTCCCGTTCCTGATGGGCTGGGTTGCTGACCATAATGTAGCCACCGCTTATTATTTGCCTATTATTTGCTATGCGGTAATATTTTCGTTTGGCTACCTGTATCCGCGGCTGAATAAAAATATGGCTTAAACCGTTATATTTGATTTAGTAAATCGATTTATTTTGTAGGTAAAACGGTAAAATGCTATTGCTGTTAAGCTGAATTAATAAGTATATTACCTTATATTTGATGAATATCATAGCCAGTGAAAAAAAAATTATCTATAGTTGATATCGCCCAAAGCCTAAATGTATCAAAAACTACGGTTTCATTTATCCTCAACGGGCGCGCCCAGGAAAAACGGATAAGTCCTGAATTGGTTGAGCGGGTTCAGAAATTTGTAGAGGAAGTTGGGTACAAGCCAAATTCGCTGGCGAAGAGTTTACGCACCGGTAAATCAAACATTATTGGCTTAATGGTCGAGGATATTTCCAACCCGTTTTTTGCGAGTATAGCAAGGCTTATAGAAGACAGGGCCTACAAAAACGGCTATAAAATAATTTATTGCAGCACTGACAATGATACCCGCAAAACCCAGGATTTGATCGGCATGTTCCGCGACAGGCATGTGGATGGCTATATCATTGCGCCGCCAGAGGGAATAGAAGACGATGTTACCTCACTCATAAAAGACGGAATGCCGGTAGTTATGTTCGACAGGCACCTACCTAAGGTTGATACAGACTTTGTGGAGATTGATAATCTTTTCAGTACCTATAATGCTACCCTGCATCTTATTGAACAGGGTTATAAAAATATAGCTTTTATTACCTTCGCATCTAAACAAACGCAGATGCTGTCACGGCTCCAGGGCTATAAGGATGCATTAATTGCCAAAGGCTTAAAGCCTGTGATAAAAGAGATTGTTTTTAACCAGGATGAGGAGCTTATAATAGAGCCCATCAAAGCGTTTTTGGAAGAGCATAAGGATTTGGATGCCGTGTTTTTTGGTACCAACCATGTGGGAACATGCGGGTTAAAAGTGATAAACAGCTTAGGTATTAAAGTACCATCGGATTTAGCCGTAATATCGTTTGATGACTATGATGTGTTTAAGCTCTATGCGACACCGGTAACCGCAATTGCCCAGCCGATAGTAGAAATAGCCGATAATGTGATCACCGTTTTACTAAGCAGGCTTAACAATTCATCAACTCATCAAAAGCCACAGGCCATTGTTTTAAAAACAGAGCTTAGGATCAGGAACTCGTCAAAAAAAGCTGAATAAGATTTTATTGTTTCAAAAGTTCACCAGGTAGCTTGTCAATCGGTTGGATTTTTATTTGTTTATAGTAAATTTCGGCACCTTCTGATTGAATTTGTATTTTTCCCTTTGTAAGCGGTAATTCCTGCCCGTTTTCCAGTTGCTTGTTGTGGTATAATATCATCATCACCTTCCCATTAATTACGTGTACGCTGGTATCGCCATGGCAATACAGATCGACAGTGTTCCACTGCCCCGATGGATTTTCTGCATCACCGCCCTTTATGCAGTGCCTGCCTTCTTTGTTTCCTTCTTTAAATACGGTAAGCACCCCTTGCGGGCTGTACACGTAATCGGTTTCCGATTTTTTAATTACAGGGATTTCAGCAAAACCACCGGCAACACCCCAATAATCGCCACAATTGCCCTCCTCTACCTGGAACTCCTGCGAACGCATCCATGCGCCATAATCGGCGCCATATTTTCCAACGGAATGGTAGAGCAATCCGCTGTCCTTCTTTTTACCTTTTTTTTGTCCCCATGAAAGCGCTCCCCATTTAAACTGCAGTTGCAGGTGGTAATTTTCGTATTCCTTTTGGGTTGATATGGCACCCCAGTTCTCGCCCGAAATTCGGATCACGTTTTCGTTGTTGTCCTTTACAATTGTGAAAACATGTTTGGGGTCGTTGTTTAAGCCAATGGGTTCACCGGTTATTGGCTTGCCGTTATCGTCGAGATTGGGGCCGATGTAGGTATCCCACCCTGTCAGGTCTCTTCCATTGAAGAGTTGTTTCCAATGATCTTTCTTTACGGTAATGGTAAAACCAAATATAACTGCACAGAGCAGCGGTAATGATAAAAGCTTAAAAGGTTTCATTATAGCGGGGTTTAGTTTTCTAACGATATAGCAGATCCAATTTAAAATTGGCAGTTAATTCCATCAGGATCTTTTAACGGCCTCGGCTATTTTTTTAATCGCTATAGATAGCTGATTTTCCACAGTCTTTGCAGATATATTTAATAACGAGGCTACTTCCTTATACTTCAGGCCATCTATCTTTATCAAATTAAAGATCATTTTGCACCTTACAGGCAGGTTGTTTATCAGCGCGTTTAAATTTTCTGCCCGCTCTTTGGTTATCAGCAGACTTTCCGGATCAATACTAATGAAATTACACTCATCATAAATGGTCTCAATATCAACATGGTTATGTTTAGCCTGGTCTCTAAGATAGTTAAGGGACAGGTTTTTTACAGACACATATAAGTAGGTATTAAGATTTTCTATGCCGGTAAAATCGTTACGTTTTTTCCAAAGGTTGATTAAAACATCATGAACTATTTCTTCAGCTGATTCCCTGCAATGAACAAGGGAGAATGAAAACCTGTAAAGCTTAACAAAATATTGGCGATACACGTTCTTAAAAACAAGTTCGTCTTTAAGAACAGACCGCTCAAATTTTTCATTAAGTATTACTTGCATAGTAGTTTGCAGTATTATAATTGGCGAAATAAAGGTAGTGTTATTTTAACGATATATTAATCATCAGCTTAAAAAGCTTTTTGTAAAATATTTGTTTGTTGGGTTTGGGGGTATTTTACTTTTTCTGTGTCTTTATACATATGGCATCAGAAGATAGGATATGGCTTTTAATTTCAAGG
The DNA here is from genome assembly GCF_024721155.1 of Mucilaginibacter phenanthrenivorans. GTDB lineage: Bacteria > Bacteroidota > Bacteroidia > Sphingobacteriales > Sphingobacteriaceae > Mucilaginibacter > Mucilaginibacter phenanthrenivorans. Next base: position 161,796 of record NZ_JAHVAP010000007.1, read on the forward strand.
GCGCTGGCAGGCGAAATTTCTCCTGCTGAACTCAGGGAAATGGAATCGATTTTTATTAACGAGCCAGAACGCCGCGCTGATTACGAGAACCTAAAAAAAATAAGGCTGGAAGTTCCTGAATCTTCAATAGACGAGCGCCGGGCGATGGAACGCGGGCTTGATAAATTCGACCGTATTTTTTCAGAAAACGAGTTTACCGAACGTTCATTGTTCAATCAAAGGCTTGAGCCATTACCAAACCGCAACTATAAAGGCTGGATGATAGCCGCCTCCATCATATCACTTTTTGTAATCGGGCTGTTTGCAGTTCGCTTTTTTGAATCAAAAAAGATAGAGCCACCACAGTTGATTGTTGCTGATTATGGCAAGCGTATTCAATCCACGCTTCCTGATGGTTCAGTGGTATGGCTTAATTCGGGTTCCTCTGTTAAATACACGGGCTATTCACAAAGTGGCAAGCGCGAAGTAACACTTAATGGCGAAGCTTATTTTGATGTTAAGCATGATGCCGAACATCCGTTTATTGTACATGCCGGTAAACTAAATGTGGTTGTTTTAGGTACAGCCTTTAATGTGAAGGCTTACAATTCTGATGCTTTTATTGAAACCACACTGATAAGAGGTAAGGTTGAAATTTTAAATGACGCCAAGCCGGGCGCCGGTATAGTATTGTACCCAAATGAAAAGGTGAGGGTAAACACTGAAGTAAACATCGTCAAAAAAATCACGATAGTAAATAAGCAACCCGTTGCCGATTCTGTGGGAACAGCGAACAATGGAGCTGTTAAACCTGCAATTCCAAACAACGAAATTGACGAAACTGCCTGGGTGAGCAATTACCTGACGTTTAAAAAGGAGGGATTTACAGAACTGGCCGGTCAACTGGAACGCTGGTTTAATGTGAAGATCATTTTTGATAATGGTAAATACGTTGATAAGCAGTTTACTGGCAGATTTAAGGACCAGGATATTAACGAGGTAATGCGTGCCTTACAGTATACGCAGGCATTTCACTATAAAATAATAGATAACCAAATACATATATGGTAATTAACCAGTTACCAATAAACTTAACGGGAAGAAAGGGAAACTATATGACATAAAGGCTACATCACCAATTTGATAGCCAAAAAATAAGGAAGTGCGGGAACACTTCCTCCATTGCGGCTATATTCCAATTAACCTAATATCTGGCTGGATCTCAGGCTTTTTTAGATTTTATTAACCTCAACAAATCAAAAGTATGAAAAAAACTTTTAGTTCTTTCATCAAGCGTCCTATTGTCAAAAAAATTATACTCTGCGTGAAATTAACATGTGTTTTAATCCTGGTAACGCTCTTGCATGTTTCTGCAACGGTGCATTCACAGGAAAAACTAAATCTTAATGTAAAAAATGTTAACCTCGAGAAGTTTTTTGACCTCCTGGAAAGAAAAAGTAATTATTCCTTCCTGTACAATAACCAGGCTATACCAAGCCAAACCATAAACGTAGACGCTAAGGAACTTACCGTTCCTCAAATTTTAGATAACGCTTTATTAAACACCGGCTTATCTTACAAGGTATTATCAGAAAAACTTATTGTAATAACGCTTAAATCGGCACCGCAAATTGCTGATATAAAAGTTACGGGCACCGTTACCGACGAAAAGGGCGAAACTTTGCCTGGCGCTACCATCGGCATAAAAAACGGTAAAAATTTAGCCGTTACTGATGCAAACGGAAACTTTGCAGTAACCGTACCGGAAAATACGGTGCTATTGGTAAGCTACATAGGCTACCTCACACAGGAAGTACCTATTGGCAGCAACACAGTTATTAAAGTTGTGCTTAAAGAAGCGGCAGGCAGCCTAAATGAGGTAGTAGTTGTAGGCTACGGCACACAAAAGAAAAAGGATCTTACCGGATCTGTGTCTGTGATCAGCAGCAAGGACATCAACGCGATACCCGTTGGCGGGGTCGACCAGATCTTGCAGGGTAAAGCAGCTGGTGTTTCGGTAACCCAAAATACAGGTGCGCCGGGCGATGCTATCTCGGTGCATATCCGCGGATTAGGAACTATCAATGGCGTTAATCCGCTTTATATTGTTGACGGCGTACCGACCACCGATGGTATAAATGAAGTTGCGCCTGATGATATTGAAAGCATCAACATCCTGAAAGATGCCTCATCGGCAGCTATTTATGGTGCCCGTGCAGCAGGTGGTGTGGTGATCATAACCACTAAACATGGCGCTTCGGGAAAATCCAAGCTTAGTCTGAGTATGTATGCAGGTGTACAAACTGCCGACAACCTGATAAAAATGGCAAATAATGCGCAGTATGTAAGCGCTTACAACACCGCTGCTACAAATGACGGCAGGCCACGGATCTCAGATAGTTTGGCCAGCACCTTATCTGACGTAAACTGGCTAAAAGCAGTGCTTAAACCAGCACCAATAACCAATGCTAACTTAGCTGTTAGCGGCGGAAATGAGAGTTCGAATTATATTGTTTCCGCTAATATATTTAACCAAACCGGCTTAATTCAAAATTCGTCGTTTAGTCGTTACAATTTGCGTACTGCTGTAAACAGCAGCATCACCAAGTATTTAAAAATAGGAACCAATGTTAACCTGGCTTATTCAAAAAACAGGATGGTTGGTACATCGGGAGATGGTTATTCTGGTGCAGCGGCCAGCGTGGTCCGCTATGCATTGTTTCGTACGCCGGGTACACCGGTTTATGGACCTAACGGACAGTTTGTCGATCTTCCAAAGCAAGACCCGGTTTTAGGGAATTTTCTTGGAGATGGTGTAAACCCGGCACAGGAAGCGAACGCGACTAATGACAACAACTATGCTTACACCGTATTGGGTAACGCATTTGTTGAGTTGACGCCAATTAAGGGATTAAAGATCAGATCAGACGTTGGCCTCGATCTTGTCCAAACCGATTACAAGCAGTTTTTTGCGACCTATGGTGCAGATCGCTCTTTCAATTCACCGAGTTCACTGGCGCAATCGCATAATAACGACCTGAATTATAACTGGACGAATACCGCTACATATGATCTAACCATTAACAAACATGAATTCACTTTCCTTGCAGGTACTGAAATTATTAAGCAGGATCAGCAGGGGCTTTCAGGTTCGCGTACAGGTTACGTAAACCAGACTGCAGCTTTTCAATACCTTGATAATGGCGGCCTCACCGGCGAGCAAAACGGAGGTGGTGAATCTCATTATTCCTATTCTTCTGTATTTGGGCGTGTTAACTATCAGTACAATAACAAATACCTGGCAAGTTTCAACTACCGTTGGGATGCTTCTTCCAAGCTCGATCCAGATGCGCAGTCGCAATCGGTTTATTCAGGTTCGTTAGGCTGGAGGATTGACCAGGAAGATTTCATGAAGAACATCAAGCCGATCTCGTCGCTTAAATTAAGGGTTGACGTTGGCCAGGTGGGTAACGCACAAGGTTTGAGTGCTTATCCGTATGTATCAACTTTAAGCGGGAATAGTTATTATCCGTTTGGCGGCACTACTCACCAGGGATACACCATCAATTCGATAGGTAATCCAAATATTCGCTGGGAAGTAAGCACACAGGAAGACGTGGGTTTAGACATCGGATTTTTGAATAATTCCCTTACGGTAACCGCTGATTATTATATCAAGAACACAAACAACGTGTTGTTACCGTTACAATTGCCAACCAGTGCAGGAGGTGCAGCAGCCCCGGTTGTTAATGCCGGCAAAGTACGCGACCAGGGCTTTGAGTTAGAAGTGGCCTACAAGCATACGATCAATAATGATTGGAGCTTTGGTGTCAGCGGCAACTTCGCAACGTTGACCGATAAGGTTATTTCCCTTGATGGCGCACCGCCGATAGCAGGTGGTCGCATCGATAACAACTACTTTGCCACGCTTACCGAGGTAGGGCATCCGATAGGTTCGTTCTATTTGCTGCAGCAGGAGGGAATCTTCCAGAATGCACAGCAGGTATTTACACATGCTTACCAGGGGCCAAACATCAGGCCGGGTGATGTTATGTACAAGGATGTTAACGGTGATGGCGTTATCAATGATGCCGACAGAACCATAGTTGGCAGCCCGATCCCTAAATTCACTTATGGATTTACAGGTAATGTTGCTTACAAAAACTTCGACCTTAGCCTATTCTTCCAGGGCGTATCCGGCAACAAGATCTATAACCAGATCAATACGGATATTGAGGGTTTCTACAGGCCTTTTAACCTTACTGAAAGAGCAGCTACGCAAAGCTGGAGCGGACCCGGCACAAGCAATACCTTACCGTTATTGTCATGGTCCGACGCTACAAACAACAAGCAACCGTCTACCCGGTTCCTGGAAAGTGGATCATATTTAAGGCTTAAGAATGTTCAGCTTGGTTATAAATTAGGGAAGAATGTTTTGAAAGGCCTTGGCTTATCATCGGTACGGATTTTTGCAAGTGCGCAAAACCTGCTTACGTTTACCAAATACACGGGGCTTGATCCGGAGCAATACAGCAACAGCAATAACTTAGGCGATGGCGTAAGAGCTGTAGGTATTGATTGGGGAACCTACCCGGCGGCACGCGTAATTACAGGTGGCCTTAACGCTAGTTTCTAACTTTAATTTACAGAAAGATGAAAGCAAAAAATATATCGATATATTTATTAGTGATCCTGTTTTTTTCAACTATGGGATGCAAAAAGATCCTGAATCAGCCTATATTAGGGCAATACCAAACGGGTAACTTTTTCACAAATGACGCAAACGCTGTTCTTGCCGTTAACGCGGCATACACCTCGCTTACGTTTACAGATGCATCGTCAAATGCCATTTGGGTGTTGGGTGATGTTGCATCAGATGATGCAATAAAAGGCGGCAGCGCCGGTGATCAGGCAGATTTTCAGTTGATCAATCAATTTAACATCAACCCCTCAAATGCCGCTGTTGAAGCTGTTTGGAAGCGGTATTACCAGGGGGTTTTTACCTGTAATGTTGTTATCGACGGATTATCTGCGGCGGGCAGCTCAGGCGTATCTGCTACCGTTAAAGCCCAGGCATTGGCCCAGGCGCAATTTCTGCGGGCTTACTATTATTTCAACCTAACCGTAGCCTATGGTAATATTCCCTTGCATTTAAAGGTTGAAACGCCGCAGGAGGCACAAAAGCCGGTATCAACCCAGGCTCAAATTTACGCTCAAATTGAACAGGATTGCACTGCTGCTGCATCAGCTTTGCCAACTAGCTGGACTGGCGGTGATTTAGGCCGTGCTACCAAAGGCGCTGCTTTGGCGCTGCTTGCTAAAACCTATTTATTCGAACAAAAATGGGCGCTGGCGGCTTCAACAGCAAAGTCAGTAGATGCATTAGGTGTTTATAGCTTATTGCCGGTATTTGCCGATAATTTTAGGGCAGCCACAAAGAATAATGCCGAGGGCGTGTTCTCTGTTCAGCATCAAACAGGTTTAGTACCATTCCAGGGAAACAACTTAAACGTTTGGTTTGCTCCGCGTTCAATAAACGGGTACGGCTTTTATTATCCAACACAAAGCCTTGTTAACAACTTTGAGAAATCAGCAGGTGGGGTAGATGATCCAAGACTGGATTATTCAGTTGCGAGAGCAGGGCATCCGTACTTCGACAGCGCTTTTGATCCAACGTGGACATCAACGGGCTATTTGAGCAAAAAACATTGCCAGCCATTGTCAGAAATTCCGGTGACTGTTAAAGGTGATGGAAACTTAAATTACCAGGCCATCCGCTTTGCAGAAGTTTTATTGATCGAAGCGGAAGCGTTAAATGAAGCCGGAAACGGTGCGGAAGCATTGGCGCCGTTAAACAGGGTGCGTAAACGTGCAAGGGAAAGTTATCTCCATGATACTACATTGCCGGGTTATGGTACTGTGCCGGCGGGGTTATTACCTGATATTACAACAACAGATCAGGCTACGTTGCGTGATATTATACGCAGGGAGCGCCGTTCAGAACTGGCACTGGAGTTTCACCGTTTCTTTGATATCATCCGTTATGGGTCGGCTTATGCAAATTCAGCCTTATCAAATCAGCCGTTGTTTAATTATGACAAGAATAAGTTTTTCCCGATCCCTGAAAGCGAAAGAGAGACTAATTTGAAGTTAGGTTTATAGTAGTTAATTTTTTAAATCGTAAAAAATGAAACAACCAAAAAAAATAATAACAGTGATCATTGCGGTGATTGCTGTTATATTCAGCATACAATCCTGCAAAAAAAACAATAACAAACCAAACTACAACTCCGATAAAACCAAGCTTAGCCTGCAAATAGATTCTGCACAAACATTATACAGCGCAGCAATAGAGGGCAAGGCAGCAGGGGATTACTCCATAGGATCGAAGACGGTTTTTAAAACGGCTATCGACCTTGCAGTAGGTGTTAAGTCCGGAAGCTTTACTCAACAGGAGGTAAATAATGCCGCGGCAAACTTAAAGCGCGCTGAAACAGCATTCAATACTAATATTATCCAGGAAGTGTCACCGGATAACTTGGTAGCTTACTGGAAATTTGATGGCGATACTAAGGATGCTTCGGGTAACGGGCATGACGGTACGCTAAAGACCGGATGGGTGGGAAGCTCAGTAGCCACAGCTAGTGATGGTGGTACCTTGCCAACGTTAACAACCGACAGGAATGGGGTTGCAAATATGGCTTACGCTTTTAATAACGGTGCTTATATCGAAGTTCCGTACGCAGCCAGCCTGCGGCCATCAAGCTTTACCATTACCGCCTGGGTTAAGGTAGCTGCCGCAAGCAATGGAAATTATATATTTTCTTTAGACAGGTGGAACGGTTACAAATTCCAGCTGCAATCCAACAATTTTCCTTTTGTAACTATAAACACCGATGCCGGCGATCATGATATCGACGATAACCCGGGCGCTGTAGCAATTGGCACATGGGCGCAGGTTGCTGTTTCATACACCAGCGGTACTGCGACGTTCTACATCAACGGTGTGCTTACTAAGACAGTTAGCTCGCCGGGAACACCAATTCCGCTGCCAACCATCGTGAACCTGGCTATAGGTAACGAAATGCCTAAGGGGGGCTATAATTTTACCGACTCATCCAGCCCGCAATATTTTTATGGAGCAAGTTTCTTTATGGGGTCGATTGATGACATGAGGTTATACAACAAAGTACTAACCGATGCGGAGGTGCATTCCATATTTATACAGGAAAGCCCGAATTGATAACATTATCAATGTTTTTTAATAACACATGAAAAGTTACACCATCTTAATTTCAATAGTAGCCGCCTTAGGGGGGCTACTATTTGGGTTTGATACCGCAGTAATTGCCGGTGCTATCCAATATTTAAAGCCATTCTTCCAGCTGAATGATGCGCAGATTGGTTTAGTTGTTGCCGCGGCATCACTTGGTTGTATCCCCGGCGCCTTGTTTGCCGGAAGACTAGCTGACCGTTTTGGCCGTAAGAAACTAATGATCGTAACCTCGCTGCTGTATATTATTGCGGCGCTGGGTAGCGGTATTGCGGGCAGTTTTGTGCAATTGGTGGTTTACCGCCTTATTGGCGGGGTAGCTATCGGTATGGCATCAACGCTGGCTCCAATCTATATTTCTGAAGTTGCCCCGCCAACGTTCAGGGGCAGGCTGGGAATGCTGCAGCAACTGGCTATTGTAACCGGGATTCTGCTGTCGTTTATTTCAAATTACCTGATTGTAAATGCACATTATTCGTTTTTAAGTAATGATAATTTTTGGCGCTATATGCTGGCCGCAGCTGTGATACCATCGGTTATCTTTTTTATCCTGTTACTGCTGGTGCCTGAAAGCCCGAGATGGCTGGTGCTGAAAAACAGGATTGATGAGGCGAAAAAGGTATTCGGTAATATTTACTCAAATGCCGAAAGCACTGCGCAGGTGAAAATTGTAACCGATGATATTGCCTCAGAAAGCACCCCTGCTTTAAAGGACGTGTTTACGCCAAGATTCAGAAAAGTGGTTATCATTGGGTTGGTTTTTGCTTCAATCGCGCAGCTAACCGGAATCAATATCGTATTTTATTATGCACCACTCATCTTTGAAAAAACACACGTTGGCGGCAGCGTTCTGTATCAAACTATGCTGACTGGCGTTGTTAATCTTATTTTTACCGTTATTGCATTCTGGTTGATCGACAGGCTCGGACGCAAAAAGCTATTGATTTTTGGATCATGGGTGATGGGTTTGTGCATGTTTACGCTGGCGGCTTTGTTCTACCTGAATATGCTGCAAAACTACTTTGTGCTGATAACCATTTTCGTGTACATCGGCGGCTTTGCCTGTACCTGGGGTGTGGTGCTTTGGGTTTATGTTGCGGAGATCTTTCCTAACAAAATCCGTGGTACTGCAACTTCCATTGCCGTTTTTGGTAACTGGGTAGCAAACTCAATAGTATCACTTACGTTCCCCATTATGTTGGCAAGCTGCGGCGCTGCAGTAACCTTTGGTGTTTATGGCGTTATCAACATCAGCATGGTATTGTTTGTAAGCCGTTATGTATTTGAAACAAAAGGCGTTCCATTAGAAAAAATTGAAGCACTATACACCCAGGTTTAGTTATTATTAGTTATCATATATGTATACAAAAAATATTTTAAAAGCAGGAAGTGTTTTAAGCTTCTTGCTATTGAGCCACAATTGCTTTTCGCAGCAAATTGAAAACAAATTGCCCTCGTGGGCTTTCGGAGGTTTTGTGCGGGTTGAAAAGGTTAATCCCATTATTTCGCCCGATACTTCATCGAGATTTATTGATCCCGTGAGTAAAAAATCTGTTCAATGGGAGGCAAACGACACGTTTAACCCGGGTGCGGCAATAAAAAACGGCAAGGTGGTCGTTTTGTACCGTGCCGAAGATCTTTATGGCATCGGCATAGGTTTCCGCACGTCGCGCCTTGGTTATGCGGAGAGCAGCGATGGCATCACGTTTAAAAGAAAGCCTGTCCCGGTGCTTTATCCGTCGAATGATATCGCAAAAAAATATGAATGGCCTGGCGGTTGTGAAGATCCCCGCGTTGCTGTAACGGCTAATGGTACCTATGTCGTTTTTTATACCGAATGGAACCGCGACTTACCACGCCTTGGCGCTGCCACCAGCCGCGATTTGATCCACTGGAAAAAGAACGGGCCGATGTTCAAAAAGGCTTATAACGGCAAATTTTTTAATGTCGCCACCAAATCGGCATCGATATTAACTAAAGTGGTTAACGGTAAACAGGTTATCATCAAAATCAACGGAAAATATTGGCTGTATTGGGGCGAGCACCATGTATATGGCGCAACCTCGACTGATTTGGTTAATTGGGCACCGGTAGTGAATAAGGATGGCGAACTAAAAGAATTGATCTCACCAAGGGATGGTTATTTTGATAGCGACCTAACAGAATGTGGGCCGCCGGCAATTATGACCAATAAAGGGATCATCCTGTTCTACAATGGCAAAAATAAACCGGCTGACGGCCGCGACACAAGATTTACAGCCAATTCGTATTGTGCGGGACAGATGTTATTTGATCGCAAAGATCCGTCGAAAGCGATAACAAGGCTTGATCTGCCGTTCCTGCGCCCAATGGAGCCCTTTGAAAAAAGCGGGCAGTATGTGAACGGAACTGTTTTTATAGAAGGAATGGTTTACTTTAAAAAGAAATGGTTTTTATATTATGGCTGCGCCGATTCGAGGGTTGCTGTAGCGGTTTACGATCCGCAACATCCTGCGCCACCTGATCCTGTTGCCGCAAATTGAATTTAATATCTGGATAGCTGATATTTATAATATTTATTTTACCGAACGCGCATCGAATATTTAAGTTTTGATGCGCGTTTTTGCTGTTTATAAGGGCTATAGGGCAAAAATACCATCATACAAAAATCATAAGTTTATTTAAGTGGAAACATTTGATACCTTTTGAGGTTAATGAGTTTGTCCGTTCACTATATTGCGGCGCCATTGATTTTGATTTTAATTTACAAACAAGAAGTGAAGGATAATAAGGGGAGTAGCAGGTTTAATATATTATTTAAGGGATTAATATTTCTGTCATTCATAATAATTAGCAACTATACCTTTGCCCAGGTAGGTGCCCCCGTTGATTCGGTTAAAAGCGACACCGCGAAAATAGCTGCCATAAAGAGAAAACAAGTGGCAGATCTGAAAAAGCAATTTGACGTTGGTGACTTATTTAACCTTGTTCTTCATCCCAAAAAAGATCCCGATGCCCCGGTCAAAAAATCGTCTGGTATTACTATCGTGCCAAATATTGCATCAAACCCAACTATCGGCTCGCAATTAGGGATTAAAGCCGTTGCGGGCAGGAAATTGGGCGATGACCCTAATACCCTGTTGTCTGTGGCGGCCACGTCGGCATCAATAACTACCAAGAACATTATTTATTTTTATATCAACCATAACATCTATACGCCGGGCAACAAATGGAATTTCCAGGGTAATTTAGTCGTGGCAAAAACTGTGAGCCCGGATGAAGGCCTTGGAATTGGCAACAACCCCGGTGGCAACGGAGTAGACGAAATATTGGCTAACCCGCAGCGCAAGGTGCGGGCGTTGAATTCCCTTTATTTTAACATCCGGGAAAAGGTGTATAAGGAGGTGGAAAAAAACCTGTTTATCGGGGCCGGCGCGTCATTTGACATCAGAACAAGGATAAAGGAAAGGGGAGATACATCAATCCACCAATTAACGCCTTATAATATTTATAACGACAGGCATGGTTTCAACGGGGGCGATTATCGCGCCGATGGTTTGCTTTTCAACGTTCAATATACTACCCGCGATAACCAAAACCGCGCCTACAAAGGTGTATACATTGACGCTGGGTTTCGCATCAATTCGAGATGGTTGGCCAGTTCAAAAAATTCAGTACAGTTTACCACCGATTTCAGAAAATACTTCAGCCTGTCTGACGAGCACCCTGAGCACGTTATTGCTTTCTGGAACTGGGGATCATACCTGATCAGCGGCAACGTGCCATACCTTGAATTACCCGGAACATCTAAGGATGGTGGTGGGTTCCGTAGCGGACGCGGTTATACCTCTGGTTATTTTAAGGGAACAAAATACAACTATTCTGAAGTGGAGTACCGCTTCCCGATCCTGAATAATAAATTTTTAAGCGGCGTAACTTTTGCCAACGTACAAACCGCAAACGACGAATCAGGCACCAAATTATTCCAGACGTGGCAACCCGCTTATGGCGCCGGTTTGCGCATTTTGTTTAACAAAGCAACCCGCACCAATTTGTGCCTTGACTACGCCTGGGGTAAATACGATTCCAAAGGATTCTTCCTGAATTTGAATGAAGCTTTTTAAGCAGTTTAATCATTTAACGGCCGAATACTGCTAAACTTTGATAAAACAGATTACACGAGCCCGGAGTGTAATGAAACATGGCTTGCCTATGGGCAACATGCTATTTTTTCATTATAAATAGCTATTTTTTCATTGCTTTAAACTTTTTCAAACTATACTTTTACCTAAGCTATAATCCTGAAATCTTACCTATAAAATGACTAAAACATTATCTTTTTTGCTCGTGCTGGTTTTTCTAATATTTATTAAAGGCTATGGACAGTCTGCCGAAAAATCAATGCCCAAAATTGTTGAAAAAGATGGCCGCCATGCGCTTTTGGTAGACGGTAAGCCATACTTTATACTGGGAGGGCAGGCACATAACTCAAGCGGATGGCCAGCCATGCTGCCACAATTGTGGCAAGCAATCGGGCTGATGCACGCCAACACGCTGGAAGTGCCCCTTTATTGGGAGCAAATTGAGCCGCAACCCGGCAAGTTCGATTTTTCAATGATCGATACCCTGCTTGCCCAATCGCGGGAACGCAAAATGCACCTGGTATTACTTTGGTTTGCCACCTGGAAAAATGGGAGCAACCACTATATGCCCGAGTGGATGAAACGCGAAGCTGCAAAATACCCGAATGTTATAAGTAAGGATGGCCGTTCGATAGATTCGCCATCGCCGCACAGTAAGGCTACACTGGATGCTGATATCAAAGCTTTTACCGCTGTTATGCGCTATTTAAAAAAGGCAGATCAGCAACATACGGTGCTGATGGTGCAGGTGGAAAATGAACCAGGTTCGTGGGATACCATGCGGGATTATTCAGCTGTTGCTCAAAAATTATTTGAGGGCGATGTGCCTGCTGAACTACTAAAACCGGGTGTGCTTAAAGCGCTCGGCGCTCCTGTTGTTTCCGGCGGTTCGTGGCAAAAGGTGTTTGGGGTTAGGGCTGATGAATATTTCCAGGCGTGGTTTATTGCGCGGTTCATTGGGCAGGTGGCGGCGGCAGGTAAAGCCGAATACGCTTTACCCATGTATGTTAACGCCGCACTGCGCGACCCGCTTACCAACCCGCTGGCAACAAATTACGAAAGCGGTGGCCCAACAGACAATGTGATCCCGATCTGGAAAATTGCTGCGCCTGCACTCGATCTGCTGGCGCCGGATATTTATCTTTCAGGCAGCGAACGGGTATTAAAGGTACTTGATTTATACAACCGCCCGGATAATCCCCTGTTTGTGCCCGAAGCCGGTTTAATGGCCGCTAATGCAAAATACCTTTACGGAGTGATGGCACGCGGCGGGATTGGTTTTTCCCCTTTCGGAATAGATGACAACGGACATGGTTCAACAATAACCGAACTAAATGAACGCCTTGCGCCTTTCGCACAGGAATACGAAGCTGCCGCGCCCATGATGCCCGAACTTGCAAAATGGGCTTTTGAAGGGAAAATTAAAGCAGCTGTTGAACGGGAGGATCATGCGGAGCAAACGATAGATCTGGGTGCATGGAAGGCAATTATATCATTTGGAAGCAGTGAGAATAGTGAATTGAAAACAGATGCAAGGTCGGATGGGAAAATGATGATCGTTCAGTTAGATGAAAATAAATTTATCCTGGTAGGCTCACATTGTCACATAACATTCCAGCCCACCGGCAATAATACGGGCAAAGCCTGGCAGTACTTGAAAGTGGAGGAGGGTGCTTACGAAAATGGGTCATTCAAATCCCGCCGCATTCTTAACGGCGATGAAACGGATTTTGGCGGCCCCCGTTTTGGTAATGCGATAACTGTGTTACAAACAACGCTGATAGTTAGGTGAAATCAAACTAGGCACTGGAGTGTAAACTTTATACGGGATTAGTTAAAAATCCAACCAGACAGAAAAGTGAAACATGTTGATTATTAATAAATTACAATAACTCCTCAAAAGTCATTCAATTCAATATCAGTTGATTATCGGGTAGTTAAAAATTGTAAAATTTTAAAGTGCTTATAATCAGTATGTTTCATAGTGTTCCACCCGTTCCATGTGAAAAAATGGAACGCCTTGCCAGGTTCAATTAATAAAACTTTCAAAAGGGTAATGCCTTGCAACGTGAAAATTGACTAATTTGCTGGCTGTACAGCTGCCAAAAAATAATAATGAAAAAGATCTGCCTGCAATTATTATTCACGTTTATCAGTTTAAGTTCCTTTTCACAGGGAACCATCATCAAATATCTCTCAGGGACGGATAAAGATCATACCGTACCATGGGATTTTTATTGTACCGGCGGACGTAAAAGCGGGGAGTGGACAAAAATTGCAGTTCCCTCCAATTGGGAATTGCAGGGCTTTGGTACCTATAACTATGGGCACGATAAGAATAAGGGCAATGAACAGGGGCAGTATAAGCACGAGTTTTTTGTAAGCGATTTAAGTGGTAAAAATGTGTTCATTGTTTTCGAAGGATCAATGACAGATACCAAAGTTATGATAAACGGCAAATCAGCCGGGCCGGTGCATCAGGGCAGTTTCTATCGTTTTAAATACGATATCACCAATTTGCTTAAGCCAAATGAAAAAAACCTGTTGGAGGCTACGGTTGATAAAACGTCGGCAAATAGCTCGGTTAATGATGCTGAACGCAGGAATAGTGATTTTTGGGTGTTCGGTGGTATTTTCCGGCCTGTTTACCTGGAGATAGTTCCGCAAACCTTTGTCGAAAGAGTTGCTGTTAATGCGAAGGCTGATGGCAGCTTTCAAATGGATGTATTCCCGCAAAATTTAAAAGGTGATGAAACTATTGAAGCGCAGGTACAAAAGTTAAACGGCCAAAATATTGGTAGGTCATTTTCGATCAAAGCTGATCCTACCCTCGATCGCCAGCAGCTAAAAAGTAATTTCATAAAACCATTATTGTGGAGCGCAGAATTTCCTAATCTGTACCAGGTAGTTGTCTCAATAAAAAACAAACAGGGCATTATTCACCAGGTTAAGCAAAAGTTTGGGTTCCGTACAGTTGAATTGAGGAAAAATGACGGGTTTTATGTAAATGGCGCAAGGGTGATGTTAAAGGGATGTAACCGTCACAGCTTTTGGCCAGAGTCGGGGAGAACCTTAAGCCATAAGATCCAATTAATGGATGTAAGGCTGATGAAGGAAATGAATATGAACGCGGTGCGCATGTCGCATTATCCTCCGGATGCTGATTTTCTTGACGTATGCGATTCGCTTGGTTTGTATGTGCTGGATGAGCTTACCGGCTGGCAGGCAAAATATGATACGGTGGTAGGCCGCAAGCTGGTTAGGGAACTGGTTGTTCGCGATGTAAATCACCCGTCAATTGTATTTTGGGATAACGGCAACGAGGGCGGTTTTAATAGGGCCTTAGATAACGACTATGGTTTATATGATCCGCAAAACCGTACGGTGATCCATCCATGGGAGAAATTTAACGGGACTGATACCAAACATTACCCGGATTATGAATACATCAAAAAGTCGGTAGCAACCGGGCAGGAAGTGTTTTTCCCCACGGAGTTTATGCACGGCTTGTATGATGGGGGAGCAGGGGCGGCGCTAGATGATTTTTGGGCGCTGATGATGAAGCATCCCCATGGGGCGGGCGGCTTTATATGGGCTTTTTTGGATGAAGCCGTGATCCGTACGGATAAAAATGGCGTTTATGATTCGGACGGTAACCATGCGCCCGACGGTATTGTTGGCCCGCACCGCGAAAAGGAAGCCAGCTTTTACGCGATAAAGGAAATCTGGTCGCCGGTTTACATTGAGCCGAAGCCTGTAGAAGGCAGCTTTAATGGAAAGATCGCTGTTGAAAATAGGTATTCATTCACAAATCTGAATCAATGTACATTTAAATGGAAGCTGGTGAAATTTCCATCGGCACATGATAAAACAACAGTTGCTAAAATAACTGTAAGCGGATCGCTTTCACGCCTCAATCTTAAACCAGGGGAAAAAGGAACATTAAACCTTACCTTGCCAAAAACATGGTCGTTAAACGATGCACTATATCTTACAGCTATCGGTCCCGATCAGAAAGAGATCTTTACCTGGAGCTGGGCAATCAAATCTCCGAAGGATGTTGTTAAGAAAATCATCCCGGCACCCCAAAAATCGACAATAAAAGCGGAAGAAACAGCTAACACACTGGTTGTAAAATGCGATGGCATAGCTTATTATTTTGATAAGGCAACCGGGTATATTCAGAAGGTAGTAAAATCCAATACAACCGTTTCATTGTCTGGCGGGCCGGTTTTAGCAGGCGTCAATACGGAGCTGAAGCGATTCAGTCACAATACTGCCGGAGGAAAGTATACCGTTGAAGCCGATTATACAGGCGACGCATCTCTACACGTAAAATGGACCTTTGCACCGGGACAAAAGGTAAAACTCGAATATCAATATATCCAGTCAGGAGATGCCGATTTTATGGGGATTACCTTTAGCTATCCGGACGAAAAAATTACGGGTATGACGTGGTTGGGGAGGGGCCCGTACCGCGTTTGGAAAAACAGGCTGAAAGGCCAGCAGTTTGGCGTTTGGCATAAAGCCTACAACAATAGCATCACCGGCGAAACCTGGGGTTACCCGGAATTTAAAGGTTATCATGCCGAAGTTAACTGGGTGGTGATTGAGAATAAGGAATCGCCTTTCACGGTGTATACAACAGATAAGAATATATACCTGCAAATGCTGCATCCCGCCAGGGAAAAGGATGCGCTTGATAATAATAATGTTGAGCCGCCATTTCCGCAAGGCAGTATCGGGTTCTTAAATGCCATAAGCCCGATTGGAACAAAGTTCCAGGCAGCCAAAGTGATGGGGCCGCAAAGCCAGACGAATCATGCCGATGGTAAGCCAGTGAAGGGCACTCTGTTGTTTGATTTTACGCATTGAATATAAATTGGCCGCCATTGCGTAATATTGTCATACAATCACATGAGAAAACATAGATCTTATTCCACCATTTTGTGCATTGCCCTACAGGTAATTGCCATAAACCTTTTTGGACAAGCCGTACAACTGGCCGCTGGTGTAAAGAAAATATCATCAGGCGTCGTTGATAAATTTACGCCTTACGGTTTCTGTTCAGAAGCGCCAATGGCTGCTGCTTTAGATAAGCTGCCGGCAGGTAAATTACCATTTGATATAGGTGATATAAAAATCAATATTACTGATAGAGGTGTGGTAGTTGAAGTGCCGCTGGATGATGAGGAGCAATTATATGGTTTTGGCTTGCAGATAGGTTCGTTTAACCAACGTGGTTTAAAAAAACGCCCGATAGTTAATGATAACCCGCTTAATGATCTCGGTTACACACACGGCCCCACAACGCTCTATGTATCAAACAAAGGTTACGGTATTTTAATTAATACCGCCCGTTACACCACCTTCTATTGCGGCACAACGGATAAGCTAAATAAGAACAACAAACGGAATGACGCTGGTAAAACGGGTAACTCCGTCGAGGAATTATACAAAAACGATAAGAAAGCTGCAGGTTATGTAACCGTGGATATTCCCGGCGCCAAGGGGATAGATATTTTTGTTTTTGAGGGGCCTGATCTTAAAAGTGTGATGCAGCGCTATAACTTATTTTCCGGTGGTGGCGCTTTGCCTGCCATATGGGGGCTTGGCGTAAAATACAGGGTCAAGGCGGATTTTAATCAAAGCCAGGTAGGCAAAATGGCCGCTTATTTCAGGAACAATCACATTCCCTGCGATGTGCTTGGTTTGGAGCCGAGATGGCAAACCGCATCCTATTCCTGTTCATACGTGTGGAACAAAAGTTTTTTCCCGTCCCCCAATGAATTTATCGACACGATGAAAAATAAAGGTTTTCATATAAATTTATGGGAACATGCTTTTACATCGCCAAAATCGCCGTTGTATGAACCGCTGAAAAATAAAGCGGGAAATTATTTAGTGTGGAACGGTCTTGTTCCTGATTTTGCTGACACAGCCGCCGCCAATATTTTTGCCACCTATCATCGCGATACCTTTGTAAACGAAGGGATCTCTGGCTTCAAAATGGATGAGTGCGATAATTCAAACATTGCCTTCGGCCGTGACAGTTGGAGCTTCCCGGAATTAAGCAGCTTCCCATCAGGCATTGATGGCGAGCAGATGCACCAGTTATTCGGGCTGCTTTACCAGAAAACCATTTATAACATCTACAAAAAATCAAACAAGCGCACTTATCTTGATGTGCGGGCCTCAAATGCATTTGCCTCATCATACCCGGCTGCTTTATACAGCGACACCTACGTACATGACGAATACATCAGGATGATCGTAAACTCGGGTTTTGCGGGGATGATCTGGTCACCGGAGGTTAGGGAGTCAACTTCCATCAAGGATTTTATGCGCAGGAGCCAAACCGCAGTGCTATCCGCCCAAACGCTGTATAACTCGTGGTACCTTAAAAACCCGCCGTGGCTACAGATCAATAAGGAAAAAAACAACAAGGATGAGTTGATGCCGGATGCAAAGGATGTTGAGGCGGATGTTCGGAAGCTGCTTAATTTCAGAATGAGCCTGATCCCATATCTTTATAATGCTTTTGCTGCGTATCATTTTAAGGGGATTCCCGTATTTAGAGCACTTGTAATGGACTATCCGAAGGATAAAAATACATTCAACCTATCTGACGAGTATATGATAGGGGATGGCATTCTTGCGGCGCCATTAACCGAAAGGGCGGATGGGCGAACCGTGTATTTACCCGCCGGCACCTGGTACGATTTTAATACCAACCAAAAATTTGACGGCGGTAAAAGCTACACCATTAAGCCAGGCCTTACGCAATTGCCAATATTTATTAAAGCCGGAACTATTTTGCCGCTTGCCGAACCCGTGGAGCATGTAGCGCCGGATACAAAATTCCAGGTCACCTGTTATGTATACGGCACTACAAAAACAGATGCGCAGCTATTTGAAGACGATGGGCTAACTTTTGATTATGATAAGGGCGTGTATAATACCGTAAACCTTCTATGGGATAAAGGGCATGGCGAAGTTAAACGAAATGGGAAATATAAAGGTTTACGCTATGTTGTGAGAAAATGGCAATTAATCAATTGATGTTTTATAACCTGTTGATTAAATGGCGATGTTTACCCTGAAACGTTTGATACAAAAAGTAAACCAAAATATTTCAGGTCCGTGTTTAAAAGCGTAAATAGGGCAGAAATAAAACATCTTCAAGACGGTGTCGTTCGCAGAAGAGGTGCTATTAATAAAGTTCAATTTAATTCATAAATAACAGCCCCGTAAGGCCTCAACCTTCCGGTATTAGATGGCTTATCATAATTGGACAATAAAATTGTTGCTTTACTAAGGTCAATCCCTGTCTTTGCGTTCATTGCTTTGTTTTTGAAATTAAGTAAGATCAGTAACTTCTTACCATTCAACTCCCTGGTATAGGCGTAGGTATCTGGATTTTCCCTGTCGATAAGGGTGTATTTTCCATAAACCAGTACCGGGTTGTTTTTTCGGAGTTTTACAACTTTTCTGAAGTAATTTAGTGTGCTATTCGGGTCTTTCTCCTGGCTTGCGGCGTTGATTGTTTTGTAGTTTGAATTTACATTTATCCAGGGCGTACCTTTTGTAAATCCGGAGTTTTGAGTGGCATCCCATTGAAAAGGCGTGCGGCCGTTATCCCTACTGCTGAAAGCTATGAATTTTAGATATGCCTGCATATCGGCACCAATATTTTTTTGTCGCTGGTATTCGTTTAGCGTTTGTACATCCCGGTAATCCTCAATTTTTGTAAATCCGGCATTGGTCATTCCCAACTCGTCGCCGTTGTAATAGTAAGGGGTGCCTCGCATGGTCATTATAAAAGTGGTAAGCATTTTTGACGATGCTTCCCTAAACTGCGGGCTATCATTTCCGAATCGGCTTACCAAACGTGCCTGGTCATGATTGGCCAAAAATATCGACAACCAGCCTTTATCTGTAAAGGCACTATCCCATTTGGTAAATACATCCTTTAAATGTACTACGCTGTAACCATCAGGCTTTGCAATGTCCACAGCTTCAAATGCATAAGCCATGTTCAGTTCATTCCTGTTAGCATCAACCAAGTTGTGTGCGTCTTCAAACGTATTTCCGGCTCCTTCTGCTACACTCATCACATTGTATTTGCTCAATACTTCTTGGTTCATTTCCTGCAGGTAACCGTGCAGGTTTCCCTGCATCCCGTAATATTGGGTAAAGTCCCTCTCAAATCCATTTGGAAATGCCGGGAATGTGGTATCCTTTGCCGCAAACTGGAAGGCATCAAGCCTGAAGCCGTCAATCCCTTTATCGGCCCAAAACTTCATGATATCATAGACCTCCGCGCGGAGCTTAGGGTTTTCCCAATTGAGGTCCGGCTGTTTACGTGAAAAATAGTGCAGGTAATAGGCATTTGTAAGCGAATCATAGCGCCATGCGTCATGGTTTACATCAAATAAGCTATAACGATATGGCGGTTTGCCTTTTTCGGCATTCCACCAATGGTAATATTCGCGATATGGATTTTTACGTGAGCTTCGGCTTTGCTTAAACCACTCGTGCTCATCGCTGCTGTGATTTACAACCAGGTCCATCACAAGCTTAATTCCACGGGTATGCATGCCTTTTAGCATAGTGTCAAAGTCGTCCATTGTGCCGAAATCTTTCATGATGTTGCGGTAATCGCTTACGTCATAGCCGTTATCGTCATTCGGAGAGCCGTATATCGGGTTAAGCCATACCACATCAACCCCTAAACTTTTAATATAATCCAGCTTAGAAATTATTCCTTTCAGGTCACCAATGCCGTCGCCATCCATATCCTTAAAACTCCGGGGGTATACCTGGTAAACTACGGCTTCTTTCCACCACTTGCGATCCGTTGTGTCCTTGGCAGTTCTGTTATTTTGGCCGGTGCAAGTTTTGCTTACAAGCAAACCCGCAGCAACTATAATTAGCGGCGTAAAGAAATTTGACATGAATAATTGGTTTAAATCGTTTTGGAAGAATAATTGATATTGGTTAGCACTAAGTTAAATTAATAATAATTATCGGGGCGGCAAAATAATTATTACGCCTTTTCTAACACACTTTGGGCTGAGCACTATTTGAAACAGAAAGCCTAAGTATTTTAACTTGAGCCTTTGGGCCATATTTAATTAATATGGTTCATTAACGGTAAGGTTCCGCTCCCTATGCCAGGACTCCAATGTTCAGAAAACTATAGGTTTTGTTGCTGCGGATAGCACGCAAAGCAGTTTTGAAAAAGCTTTTGATCATGATTGTAAGTTTTAATGCTTTAAGGACAGCCTTATCCGTTAAGTGTTGTATCGTTTCGAAAGTTTATCAGGAAAAAGAGGGAGACGGAAGAGGTAGAAGGTCTCAACTTCTTCGATTCAAGGCTTTCGTATTTAAAGTAGTTCCAATAAGACCGAAACCGAACCGTTTATCGTCAATTTAAAATGCTTATTTACAATTTTTGTATAAATTTATGAGGACTTGTTACACCCAAATTAACTATTTATGTTCCCGCACATTAAAGAAACCATCCGCTTAGGCAACCTTGAACTCAATTTTCTGCTTGATGGCAATGATACAGAAGGCACCCTGGTACAGTTTGAGATGGTCGTGCCGCCTAATGTTAAGGTTCCGGCGCCACATTTTCATGTCGGCGTTGATGAAACATTGTATATATTGGATGGAACCCTTACGCAAACTGTCGGCACTGAAATACGTGAACTTCGTGCCGGCGATCACTGTTTTATAAAAAGAGGAATTGTACATGGTTTTAATAACCTACACGACAAACCTGCAAGAGTCCTTTGTACACTTTCACCGGCCGACATAGGCCCGGCTTATTTTCATGAGATTGCAGCGGTCATCAACGCCGGAGGTCCTCCCGATATGCAAAAGATACTGGCTATAATGAAAATCCATGGCCTTGAGCCGGTGAGGCAGGTATAAATAGTAACAGCGCAAAACGAAATCTGCCAACAACGGGGTTATTTGATTTATACAATAAATGGATTGATTGACACAAACAAGCTTCGTATTTTACCCGCCATCTTTGTAGAAAAATATCAAGATGGAAAATAAAAATAAAATAGCCCTGGTAACCGGTGGCAGCCGCGGACTGGGGAAGGATATGGCTTTACGCCTGGCGGAGAAGGGATTAGATGTTGTTATTACCTACAATAGCAAAGCAGAAGATGCACAAAACGTAGTAGTGCAAATCGAAGGGCTGGGAGGGAAGGCCGCTGCACTGCAACTAAATACAGGTGATCTTAAATCCTTTGTTACATTCACAGACAGCCTGATCGGGGTTTTGGCTAATACGTTTAACGCTGATCATATCGATTACCTGATCAACAATGCAGGCGTAGGCGGCTATTCGCCAATTGCTGATGTAACCGAAGAATTGTTTGATGAACTGTTGAATATCCACTTCAAAGGCGTTTATTTTCTTACGCAACGTCTTCTGCCATTAATGAACGACGGGGGAGGCATAGTAAATGTCTCCAGCGGACTTACACGCGTTACAGTGCCGGCATCATCTGCATATGCTTCAATGAAAAGTGCGGTGGAAACATTTACAAAATACCTTGCTAAAGAATTGGGCGGGCGAAGGATCAGGGCTAATATCGTCGCTCCTGGCGCTATCATGACCGATTTTGGTGGCGGTCACCTCCGCGGAGATGAACAATTGCAAAATTTCATCAGCAGCGTAACGGCGTTAGGCAGGCCTGGTGTGGCCGAGGATATTGGTGGGGTAGTCGCCTTTCTTTGCACTGAAGACGCCAGGTGGGTGAATGGGCAGCGCATTGAGGTTTCCGGTGGGATGGCGTTGTAACCCATAACAGGTTTAACTATAAGCAGGCGTTAAATATGCCTGCTTATAGGCTTATTGGTTTAATGACATAAAGCTAACTATTAAATTGCCGCAAATGATGATCGACGTGTTTATAGGCCATGCGACCGGCCTGGTCGGCCGTTAGCTGGCCGAAAAAAGGATGAACGAATCCCAAGCCCTCCCGCTGCTCATGTTCATGGATCAGGCTGATCCATTCTGCTTTGGCGGGCGCCACGTCGCCATGTCCGGTCATTTTAAACGACGGAACAGTGGGCAGATTGTGTTTCGCAGGTTCATCCTTCATCATATCCTTCAATGCAAATTTGCCAACCAACCGCCCAAGAAAAGATTGCCTGTAGATAGTTTTACCAAGCAGCATTTCTTCCCATTTTATACAATGCCTGATCATTTGATAGGTAGTCATTTCTCCCCATTCGGCATGACTGTCTTCATTAAGCGTGTTTATTCTTGCAAGCACCTCTTCTCTTGTTTTGGAATCAAATATAGTTTTCATCGTCCCTCTTAGTTAAGTTGTGCCAGTGAAAACCAATTACCAGAGTCGTCTTTAAATAAGGCTTCGGTGCCATAAAACTCCTTTGTAGGAGGTTTGATAAATTCTACACCCTTTGCCTGCAACTCTTCATAGGTTGCAAAAATATCGGTGCACGTAAAAATACCCACGCCAAAAGTTCCCTTTTTTACAAGATCGCGTAACGCTTCAGCGGTATCTTTTGAATGTAACAGGCTTTCGTGTATTGGCGTTAAGTTGATCTCAAAACCGGGCTGCTCCGGAGTGCCAACGGTAAGCCAGCGCGCGTCTTTATTCATCGGCGCATCAATAACTACCTTTAGTCCGAGTTTATTAACGTAAAAGTCAAGGGCGCTGTCCTGGTCCAGGACGTAGATGTTCATATGTGTCATCCTTGTTATCATTTCATTGCGTTTTAATGGTTTACGCAAAGAAACAGGTAAAATAACAATCTCACTTGTCCGAAATTGCTATTTCTCCAACCAGCCATATTGATAGGCAAAGCAGTGGGGTATTACCGTTAATGGTGAATCGGTTATCTGTTTTTTGAGGATTTGCTGTTTTAACAAATAGTCGGATGGGTTAATTCCAATTATGCGTTTGAATGACCGGCTAAAGGAGCTTAATTCTTCAAAACCTACCGCGTCACAAACAGCAGTAACCGGAATGCCGGAGGCCAGCAATTTCATGGCATTTTCAATTCTTACAGAAATCAAATATTGATGCGGCGTTTTACGATATATTTCCTTGAACTTCCTGATGAAGTGAAACTTCGAATAGCAGGCTTCATCAGCAATAGAGAAAAGTTCGATGTTTTCGGCAAAATGCTGATCGATAAAAAGTTTTGCCTGGACTATCCGCCGGTAGAAATATAATTTGGGATATGGATCACCTAATTGATTCAATGCTGTTGGTAAGCCTGTCGGTTTTTTCTGACGATCCATCTGTTTCCTGGCTTTTGCGCTTGTGAAAATATCTTAGCCATTTTCGAACTCAAATTTAGTAACAAATTAAAGATAGTATTATTTTATTCGGCGCGAGTTTCATTTATCTAAGTAGTACGCGTTTTTAATATTTCAGTTCGCTGGAGACTTTTTAGTGTGATATAGAGCACTTTCAAGCTTCGCGTCGAGGTGATCGATGTCTTTGTAGGTAATTAGTTCACCGTTTTGCATTTCGCAGGTGTAATATGTTATATAAACGGCCAATGGTTTTATCAATTGAAAATGTCCGGGCGGTCTGTTAACAGTCAGTTGGCCGGATAACAGAGAAGCTAATTTAGTGGCATCCTGCACGGTAATAAAGTTATTTGTTGTTAGTTGCTTCCCTTCAACCGGTATTGTTAGTGGTTTCTTTCGCTGCCGTAGAATGACTACCCCTTTACTGGTAACTAACTCATTAAACGCAGAAGGTAAATCGCGGGAAATCCCGTTTTTTATTTTGAATCTATAAACGGTATCCCTGGTGTAATAGCTCAATATTTTAGACGGTATGTTGACGGTTATGAAATTAATAGCGTTAGCATTTATCCAGCGCATTCTTTCAAGGTTAACAGCCATCAGCCTTATCTCACTTTGCGGCGTTTCGTAGCAGTCGCCGGTATAAAGCCCGGTAACCAGGTGCATTTTATATTGCAGGGATTTGTAGGGTGCCGAAGTTGGCTGAGCGCTGATAATTGCACTATAAAAATCATTTTGCCTGATTGCATTTGCCAGGGTAATTTCAGCCCGAAAATTAGTTGTTACCTTGTTATCTATTTTGAATGCGGGCCATTCCGGGTTCAGCCTGCCATAATGCAGGTTATTTACAAAAGCAATTACCGCATCTGTTAACATGATATCATAAAGAGCCGCTTGCCGATTGTTTGGTTTGCCGGGATGCTCCATAAGTTCATGGAGTTTAGGGTATAATAACCGATCAGGATGGTAATCGGAATGATTCAATCCGTATTGGATTACGCAATCCAGCAAGAGCATGGCATCAAATGCGTGTGTTTTGGCTGTATCAGGCGCGATCCAGGCAAGTTGATAGCCAGATGCCTTATAAAATCGCTCTACAGAATTAGGATAATATAATTCATTTCTGTGTGCTGCTAATTGCGCGCGGAGGCCGGTTGTATCTGCCGCCTTCAAATCGGAGGCTGCAAATAACAGCAATAGTAAAATATATATTCTAATTAACTGCATGACTTTTTGCGTGGTACTCATAATTATGCTGTAAAGATCCTTCGCCGTCGGCGCTTGTCTGATGATACAGGTCATTACAAAACCTGATATTCGGCACTATTTCAAAAATGAACAGCTTGATTTCTTATAAATTCAATGCCTGATAACGACTTTTCCCCTAAGGATCTTCTTTGCTTTCAAAGCGGTACGATCAGGATGGAAAAATTAACAAAGGAATTGTAATATGCGCGGGAAGCGTGGCCGCCAGGTACCTCCCGATAATTTCTTCAAAATGAAACCTGTGGTTGACCAATACAAGGAGATCATTATTCATCCCGTTGATGATAACGTCAACAGCAGTTGGCAAGTCATCCTCTTTGATGTTGTTGAAAAATAACTGTTCATACTTAACATTGGAAGTAACCTGGTCATTAAATAGTTGTATTGCATATTTTTGTTCGATGCCTGGTAAACCTTTTGCCGATAGGTGTGCAATCAGAAGGTCTGCCTGGTGTGGCTTTGCCAACTGGGTGAGGTATTGAACTATTTTAATCCTGCAGTACCGTAAATCGGTAATATAAACCAAGCGCTCAATTTGCTTTATTGGCCAGCTGACGGGAACCAGCAACAGCGGGCAAAGCACCTTATTGAGTATAGTTTGAACATTTATACTATCTTCAGCTACAAGTTCAGATGGGTGGTTAGGCATGCCTTTAACCATCATCCATACCTGGTTGCTGTTTACGAAGCCGGCAATTTGATTTTCGTCCATAGATGAAATGTCCAGTTCTTCAATTCCGGGCGTTAGTATTTCCATAGCCAGGTCATCATCTTTACTTTCCGTAACTGTGCCGGCCGCCACCATATCTGCCAGTTTATTACTTATTTTAGAGGTATTGGCCAGTAAAATTGCCGCCTCTGTTGTTTTCGCTATGTTAACGGCAAAGGCAATCGCGTGCTTAGCTGCAGGTGAGTTGTCATTAAAAACAAGTATGGTTTTCATTTTATCTGTATTTAATCGGTTTCACAGGTTAAAGCACTCATCTTCCAACTCTCTCATCATTTAAACAAACTTACTTCAGTATCTACCTGAAAAAAATGATGCTCATTGCTATAAAATGTAACCAGCATCACTTTTTCATTTGAATTTGATCACTTATTATCCGGTTTGCTTTGGCAATCTTTGTTTTTGGAGGTTTTTTGTCCCACAAGTAGCTTATATGCAAACACCTGCGCTGTTAACTGCAATTATTCAAAATGCGGTAAATGGCATCAGTATCATTGATAACCAATGACTTGTTGAGCTGATGAATGGAACTATAAATTTTTACGAGCACGGTTAACAAGGGGACATTATTCACTATTACATTCCAGGAAAATGAGCAAAAAAGTACTGGTCATTGAAGACAATGACGATATCCGTGAAAATATCATCGAGATATTAGAACTGGCCAGCTACACAGTGCAGGGTGCCAAAAACGGGAAGGAAGGTGTGGAGCTGGTTACGAAAATTATACCTGATATTATTTTATGTGATATCATGATGCCAGAACTCGATGGATACGGTGTGCTGTATCTGCTGAACAAAAACCCGGAAACCGGCACCATTCCGTTCATATTCTTAACAGCAAAGGCGGAGCGTGTAGATTTACGGAAAGGGATGGAAATGGGTGCAGACGATTACCTTACCAAGCCTTTTGACGATATGGAACTGTTAAACGCCGTTGAAAGCAGGCTTAAGAAAAAGGAGATCGCGCTGGAGTTTTACAGTAAATCACTCGACAAATTAAATGCGCTTGTATCGAAAAACGACGGGCTTGGTGAGTTAAGGAGAATTGTGCAGGAACGCCGGACCAGGCAATTTAAAAAGAACCAGGTGATTTATTATGACGGGGATACCGGTAATGGCCTTTATCTCGTTATTAGTGGAAGAGTAAAAACTATTAAGCTATCGGAGGATGGCCGGGAATTGATGACAGGCATGTACACCGTTGATGATTACCTGGGCGTAAACGTGATCCTCGCCAATGAACCGTATTCGGATACTGCCACTGCCTTGGAAGACAGCGTATTGTGCCTGATTCCTAAGGATCAGATAGAACAGCTTTTAAATCTTTATCCTGTAGTAGCCAAAGAGTTTATCAAACTTTTATCAAATAATATCCGCGAAAAGGAAGATCAATTATTACAATTGGCCTACCAATCTGTCAGGAAGAAATTGGCGCTGTCCCTGCTGCGCCTGCACAGGCAGCAAGACGACAAGGACCCGCAGATTAAGATCAGCAGGGAAGATCTTGCAGCTATGGCCGGGATGGCTACCGAAACGGTGAGCCGTACCTTATCGGATTTTAAGGAAGAGGGATTAATTGATAAAAAGGGAAGTGCGATAACCCTGTTGAATATCGCAAACCTGAGCAAAATGAAAAATTAATCAATTACATTATGTTAGGAAAATTAAGCGAAAACCAGGTAGAAGAGTTGCTGAGGAGCCAATTAATTGGCCGGATAGGCTGCCATTCAAACGACACTACTTACATAGTGCCGGTGAATTACTTTTATGATGGAACCAGTATTTATGCCCATTCCTCCGAGGGCATGAAGATAGATATGATGCGGAGCAATCCGCAAGTTTGCTTTGAAGTAGATGATATTAAAAGCATTTTCAACTGGCAGAGCGTGATCCTTTGGGGAACATATGAAGAAATAACAGTGCTGCGTGAAAAGGAAGAGGCTATGCAAAAGCTGATTGACAGGATGATACCATTTCTGAAAAATGATGACGACCATCCCTCGCATGGAATTACGCCCAATGCAAGTGATGTGGGTAGCGATGTAGAATTGATTCTTTATAGAATTATTATCAGTAAAAAAACCGGGCGCTTCGAAAACATTAACCTGTGTAGTAAGCGTTACAACGCCATCTTTTACTGAAACACTTATGGCCGCTGCATTTAATAAAGATTTAAATCCTATTGCATGCTTTACTTCTGCCTTTAACTACTGATCATTTTTCATTTTTGTTGAAATACAAGTAAAGGAACGGGAATATGTGCAGCTATTTTTTTTGTCTGACTTCCGTAAAAAAGGCGGTCAATAAAATTGTGCGTGCGATGTACCATGGCCAGCATATCAATGTCCCCATATTCACATAACCAATCAAGGCCGCGACCTACATTATTACTTTTAACAATGTGGTAGTGGATGTTAGGATAGTCCGCCTCGTCACACAAGTCCGCAACAAACTCCTTAATCCATTTGTTAAATTCCGGTGTTTGCGCCTTTTCATCGGAAATATGCGTGAGTAATATTTCCGCGTTAAGCAAGCGGGCAAGTGTTACTATACTGTGCAGATGTATCAAATCTTCTTCCGGATTGGTAAAATCGGTAGCGAACGCTATTTTTTTCACCTGTTTTATTGGTGCTGTCGGCGGAACCAATAGTAGTGGCCTTGCTACCTCATCAATCATCTGGCGGCTGTGGTTACCCAGCAGTAAAGTGGATAAGCCACTGCTTCCGTGGGTTCCGATGACCACCAGGTCAATTTCCTGGCTGCCTACCAGGTGGTTTACAATATCTGTAACGCTGCCTGACCCATTCATATAGCCGATGGTAGGACGATAGCCGTCTGCACCGGTGCTGTTTTCCAGGCGCGATTTAATTCTATTAAGTTCATCATTGCTGTCCTGTAACAGGAGATCCGATTCCTCTATGGGCCAGGCAATCATTCCCGATTGAGGCATCTCTGCAGGAACAATGACTGCGTTGCAAAGAATTACATCCGTTTTTACCTGTTTTGCCAGGTTATACCCGTATTCAGCAGCATGTAGTGCATTGGCTGAAAAGTCGGTCGGTAGAAGAAATTTTTTCATTGGAATTGATTTTTACCTGTTGTAAAGGTGAATATTCCGGAGCGGCTTAATAATGACAAATGTCATCTTATAAAGTGACGTGCTGACATTTTGAGTCCGATTTAGCCGTAGGTTTTGTATACCATTATGAATAACATCCACTTTGCTCCTCCGGTAAAATGACAAGCATCATATTTCTTGCTGATGAAAGTCAATTATATACATGGCAATAGGGTATAGTTTTGTATTAAAATGACTCTGATGATACTCACCGAGAAATATAATGTAGCAGCTCCCCGTTATACCAGTTACCCGACTATGCCCTATTGGGACACAGCCGCGTTTAATCTGCCCGATTGGGAAGAGGCTGTAAGCCAAACGTTTGAAATGACCAATCAAAGGGATGGGATCAGCCTTTATATCCACCTGCCTTTTTGCGAGAATCTTTGTACCTATTGCGGCTGCAATACCCGGATAACTAAAAATCACCGGGTTGAAGTTCCATACATTCAAGCGGTGTTAAAAGAATGGAAGATGTACCGGGAGTTAATGGATGAAACACCTGTTATCCGTGAAATTCATTTAGGTGGCGGCACACCAACATTTTTTAGTGCAGAGAACCTGCTGCTGCTGATAAATGGCATCCTGAACGATACAATTATTCACAAGGACGCTGAGTTTAGTTTTGAGGCGCACCCTGATAATACTACGGTTGACCACTTAGAGACGCTATATGATCTTGGTTTTAAACGGTTGAGCCTGGGTATCCAGGATTTTGATCCAAAGGTGCAGTTCATTATTAACCGCAGGCAAAGTTTTGAACAGGTGCAAGTAATAACACAGCAAGCACGCCGCATCGGTTATACTTCTGTTAACTATGACCTTATCTATGGCCTGCCGCTGCAAACATTGGATGGACTTATCAATACGATCAACCTGGTTTCGGAACTTATGCCCGAACGGATTGCGTTTTACAGTTATGCGCATGTTCCCTGGTTAAAACCGGGACAACGCCGTTTCACCGAACAGGATCTGCCAGACGCTGCTGCTAAATCACTGCTTTATGAAACAGGCAGAAACTTACTAAAAAGCTATGGCTACCTGGAAATAGGCATGGATCATTTTGCATTGCCTGACGATACGCTTTTTTATGCGGAGCGATCAGGAACTTTACACCGTAACTTTATGGGTTATACGGATCACTATACGAAATTATTAATTGGTCTTGGTGTTTCCTCCATCAGCGATGCGGAAACAGCATTTTCTCAAAATGTTAAAATTGTAGAAGATTACCTGCGCCTGGTAGATGAGGGTGTTCTGCCGGTGTTAAAAGGCCATTTATTAACAGGTGAAGACATGATCATTCGCCTGCACATTTTGAATATCATGTGCAGAGGTATTACTACGTGGGATGCGGCTATAGAAACTTTCGTTTCGGCAGCAATTGAGAGATTAGAGCCTCTTGCCGTCGATGGCCTGATCAGGCTCCATTCATCCGGGATTGAGGTAACTGAATCTGGCAGGCGGTTTCTTAGAAACATCTGCATGGCCCTCGATGACCGTTTGTGGAAGGCCCAGCCCGAAAGCCAAAAATTCAGTATGAGCTTATAAAAAAAGCGGCTGGCATTTTTGCCAGCCGCTTTTTTTATACTGCTTTGATTATCAAAGGATAAAAACTATCAGTATCAACAAGTGAGCAATTACGCTTGCAAAAAATAAGGTTAACAGTGTTCTGATTCCGGCTCCGCCCATTCCGGCAATCACGTTTGCAAAAAACAAGGCCAGGGTTGCTACTACAATCAATACCGGTGCATTGTAATAGTATATTAATATTGCAGGCACCGGCAAAAATAATACGCCCTGTGCAATTAGCGAAACCACAAACCAAAGCGTTTTATTGTCCGCCTGGCTATCTGCCATGTTTGTGAATTTATTCCATATAGAACTGTGTTGTACTTGATTTGCAGTGTCAACATTCCAATTTTTAGTACTGCTTATTTTTATAGTTGCCATGTTTATATATTTTATTTATACAAAGATGGTCAGTAAACAAAAGCAGTAGAATGATCAAAATCGCACCGAAAAATGACAATTATCATTTAGTCTTTTTTAATAGGGTGCAGCTGCCTGTAATAACGTGTAACCGTGATTCTTAAAATATCATAAAGTAAAGCGATCAACAGGAATAATACAGGGATCAGGAAAGCATAAAAGCCTAAACGGCGATAAAGAAAAGCTCCAGCCAAAGCGCCTGCCATAAAAAAGAAGATGATGGCTGCCCGCAGCACGATCCTTGATTTGAGCGCAGGCCTGTCATCCCGTTTCTTTTGCAGTACCTGGGCCAGCTCTATCCCCAAATCGGTAAAGGTTCCAGTTAAATGCGTAGTCCTTACAACAGATCCAGACACAAGGGAAACCAGGGAGTTTTGAAGGCCCATTGCAAAGAGCAGGCTGCCAGCAAAAATTTCCTTCGCAACAAGGCTCCGGTCATACCGGTAGCCAAAAAAACTCACGCCCAGCAAAATGCTCATTTCGATAAGAATAGGAATAACGTAAGAGAACCGTTGGTTTCGCCCTACGCGCGAAACGATCAGGCTGGAGACAAAGGCGCCAGCAAGAAAAAGAAACATCCACAAGGCCACTACTCTTGCGGTCTTCCAATCTTCCATGGCGATCCGCTCGGCGAATAAAGCCGCGTGGCCGGTCACATTGGTGGTTAGGACAGAAAATGCTAAAAAGCCAGCTGCATTTATAAATCCCGCTGTAATGCCGAGTAGGGAAGCTAACTTAACATTGTGTACATATGTTCGTTTGGTGCCCTGGTGTCTTAACATGCTGATCGGGTTAATTGCAAATGCTGGTACCTGAAGTTTGGTTTTGAGGACTAAGGTAGGGAATATTTAAGCCCATCCCTCTTAACATAAACCATAGGCCAAGGCAAACCATCAGGTAGGGCATTCCTTTATTAATATGCCTGCGAATAGCCGGACTAATAAAGCCACTGCTGACCATCGCCAATAACATCAGCGGAAATGTGCCAATGCCAAACCAAAACATATATGCCGAAGCTGCTATTGGAGAAGTGGTATTTATAGCGCCCACGAGGGCCAGGTAAACAAACCCGCAGGGCAGAAACCCATTAAGCAAGCCGACAACCAAATGCCCCGCCTTATGCCGGAGTGCATAATTTAACAGGCGGTTAACAGGCAGCAATAGCTTACTGCCGGGGAACTGAATTTTAAAGATCCTTGAAAAGCCTGCCAATATGATAAGTAAGCCACTCACAATGCTTACCCCCTGTTGCAGGCCGGATAGCCAAAGCTGTTTGCCAATAAGACCGATAAGCAAGCCCAAAAACGAGTAGGTGATTATACGCCCGATATTATAAAGCAGCTTATCGAACACGATGAGCCACCAGCGATTTTGAAAAGATGGTACTGCCAGTGCAAGCGGGCCGCACATGCCTACGCAATGAACGCTTCCAAATAAACCAATAAAAAAAGCGATCTCATTATTGCTCATTTTATAAATATTTCTGTGTGATACAGGTATGCCTTATCGTTGCTTTTCCATTCAAACACCAGCTGCCACTTACCCCTTGTCAATTGTGATACAGGAATTGTAATAACCTTGCCTTCCAGTGGAAAGATTTTATCAGCGGCATCACTGGCGGGTCTCATCAGTTTCACCTTCCCATCAACTATCTGCGGAAAGGTAAATTTGATGGAATCAGTTTTATAATTAATCTCTGGCTGTGCATGGTCCTTTGCCACCTGTGCCTCGCGGTTGTAATCATGATCGAAATTTATCCCATCCTCATAATACCGGTGATCGTAGTCATCCTTGGGAGACCTGAACATATAATAGCTCATGCTGCCAATAAACAGCACAAATACAATTAGGATCAATACAGTTGCCTTTCCCCAGTTCATAATTTTAATTATTTAACGGACCTACAAACGTGGTCGTAACGGTTTGTATTATTTTATTGCCTGATATCAGCTCAATCCGCACATCAGTTTTTAATGCCTTGATTTTATTTGCGGGAATAAGTATAAAAAACACTGCTTTTACCTCGCCGCCTTTCCCTGCAATCCCCGGAGCCTGGATGTATTTTAATTTGATATTCGGATCTTCGGGTCTTAAGATAATTGAACGGCTTGTATTGGCCTTGTTTGTAATATCTGCATTGTAAATATTGCTGATATAGCCGTTTGGTTGTTCCTGGTAAAGCATGCCTGCGCCCCGCATCACCGTTATATCCATGTCGGTACGACTAAAAATAAAATAACTCAACACAACCATTAGCGCTGCTATTACCGCACTATACCCTTTCATTCGATTGTTGAATGATGGTTTTTGCTGCGTATGGATCATTGTTTCGGAATAGTAGCCAATCAGGTTACGTGGTTTATGAATTTTATCCATCACTTCATCGCAGGCGTCGATACAAGCGGTGCAGTTGATACATTCCAATTGCGTCCCTTTGCGAATATCTATGCCGGTTGGGCAAACTGCTACGCACAAACCACAATCAACGCAGTCACCTTTTGTTGAAAACTCAGTGCGGTCTAATTTTCCGCGGGGTTCTCCCCGTACCTCGTTATAGGCAACAACCAATGTGTTTTCATCCATTAGTACACCTTGCAACCTGCCATAAGGGCATATCACTGTACAAACCAGCTCCCGTACCCGGCTGTATACCAAATAGAAAACTATGGTGAATACCCAAATGCTAAAAAAACCTACCCAATGCATGTTGATTGGCTGCGTTATGATCTTAACCAGGTTTTCGCTTCCGATAATATAAGCCAAAAAGGTATTGGCAATTAAGAACGACAGTACCAGGAACAGGAAATGCTTTAATGTTTTTTTTCTTATTTTATCCTTATCCCAGGGGCCGGCATCCAGTTTTTTTCTTTTGGTGGCATCGCCCTCAATCCAGATCTCCAACTTCCGGAAAACCATTTCCATAAATATGGTTTGCGGACAGATCCAGCCGCAGAAGATGCGCCCAAAGGCAATGGTGAATAACACAACGCAGACCACAAATACCAGCGATGCCAGCATGAACAGGAATATGTCCTGCGGCCAGAAAACCTGCCCAAGCAGTACAAATTGCCGGTCGATCACGTTGAGCATTAAAAATGGCTGGCCGTTGATCCGCAGGAACGGCCCTGTAAAAAACAGAACCAGGTAAGCATAGCTCAGCCAACTTCTCCATTTATAATACCGTCCCTTGCGGATCCACGGATACATCCATTTTCTTTTTCCATCGTCACTTGCCTCCAGTAATGCATCCATTGTTTTAGTTTGAAGCCAGTTTATCGTCCTTCTCGGTTTCCTTTACGCCCTGTGGCGCTTTGGGATTTGGCGGATTGGAGTCGTGGATAGATTTTACATAGTTTACCACATCCGAGATCTGTTTAGGAGATAATATCTTTTCCCATGTCGGCATTCCTTTTGTCAAAACCCCGTATTTAACGGTTTTAAACAGGTCGCTTATTTTATTACCGTGTAGCCAGTAATCATCTGTTAAATTTGGCCCAACATTTCCTGCTCCATTCGGTCCATGGCAGGCTACACAATTTTGCACGAATATTGCTTTGCCTGCTGCAATTGCAACAGGGTCATGAACCAGCTTTACCGTATTTTCATCAACCTGGTTGGCAGCCTTGCTTAAATATATTTTTTTAGCAATGTCAGCCTGTGCCATTTCTGTTTTATATTCTTGGTATTGAAGCGGCCCGGTATTAAAAACGTGATAATTAAGCAGGTAACCCACGGCGAAAATGATGGTGCCATAAAATAGCCACATGAACCAGGCAGGGATTGGATTGTCCAATTCCTGGATCCCGTCATAATCATGGGCAATCAACATTTCCTTTTCTTCAGACAGTGGCCTTAAAGAAAGTATTTTATTCCAAACCTCCGCTTTTGCCTTTTTATCCTTTTTAGGTTTTACCGGGTTCATTTCTGCTTCGATCTGTTCATTTGTAAGGCCTTGTGACCTCAAAGCGATCCTGGTGAGCACTTTAAATGTCCTTAACAGCACAAGCATTACCACAAGAAACAGCAACAACATGCTAATGATAACGCCGTAGCCTATATAGTTTTCCAGATCACCAGAGAGCAAACTGTGATCGTCAATTACTGTGATGATTGATAAGTATCTCATAGTGGTAATGATTGAGGTAAGTCTTGTGTCCCATCTTCCAATGGAAGATCACTCATGTAAGTTATGTGCTGTTTTTTGGTGATAAAAAGCATGACGCTCACTACAACAAAAAACACAAGGAATATCCATAGGGAGAAGATCAGGTACATTTCTTTTCCTGAAACATCTTTTACAAATTGATCAAACATGATATAATTATTTGGTGGTTACTTTATTCGCTTTAATATCCATTCCCAGCCTTTGCAGGTAAGCTGTAATAGCAATTATTTCCTTCCTGCTGGAAACCCTGATGTGGTCCGTAGCAAGGTTAGCAGCAATGCCTTTGGCTTGCTTGTCCAAATCGGCGTTAGCAATTTTTTCATAACCCGCCGGATATGGTACACCAACTTTTCGCATCGCATTGATTTTAGCAATTGTTGTGGTAGTATCCAGGTCCTGTGTAATCAGCCAATCATAGTTCGGCATGATACTTCCGGGCGACATTAAACGGGGATCCATTAGGTGGTTATAGTGCCATGCATTGGGGTATTTACTACCTACCCGTGCCAGGTCTGGCCCTTTTCGCTCAGATCCCCAAAGAAATGGGTGATCGTATACAAACTCTCCAGCCTTGCTGTATTCGCCATACCGCTCAGTTTCCGACCTAAATGGCCTTACTGTTTGCGAGTGGCAGGCAAGACAACCCTCACGGATATACAAATCACGGCCTTGCAATTCTAACGGGGTGTAAGGCTTAACACTTGCTATGGTTGGGATATTAGACGCAATCGTTAAGGTCGGCATGATCTCGACAAATGAACCGATCAGGATAACAATTAGCGCAGCGATCAAAAACTGGATGGGCCTGCGTTCCAGCCTGCGATGCCAGCTTTTTTCTTTAACCATTGTACTTACAGGCTCTAGCGGCATGGCCTGTGCAGGCTCGTTTGCCAGCAGTTTACCTTGTAGCGCGGTACGTGTTAAGTTATAAGCCATAACAATTACACCGGTAAGGTACATACCGCCTCCAAGGGAGCGGGTAACCCACATTGGGACAATACGCAATACGGTTTCCAAGAAATTATATTTAAGAATGCCTTCCGGGGTAAATTCCTTCAACATCAAACCCTGGGTGAAACCGGCCCAATACAGCGGGATCACATAAAATAAGATTCCAAGCGTACCGATCCAGAAGTGGAATGACGCCAGTTTTTTAGAATAAAGCTCTGTTTTATAGATTCTCGGGATCAACCAATAAAGTATGGCGAAAGTTAAAAATCCGTTCCATCCCAGGGCGCCAACGTGAACGTGTGCAACGATCCAGTCGGAAAAGTGTGCAATGGCATTTACTTGCTTCAAGGCAAGCATAGGGCCCTCAAAGGTAGCCATACCGTAAGCAGTTAAACCAACCACCATGAATTTAAGGATCACGTCATCGCGTACCTTATCCCATGCTCCGCGCAGAGTTAACAACCCATTTATCATACCGCCCCAGCTTGGTGCGATCAGCATGATAGAGAAGGCAACACCTAATGATTGCGCCCAGCCTGGTAAGGTGGTATATAATAAATGGTGTGGGCCTGCCCAGATATAAATGAAGATGAGCGCCCAAAAATGCAGGATACTTAATTTATAGGAGTAGATGGGGCGATTTGCCATTTTGGGCAAAAAGTAATACATCATCCCCAGGTATGGAGTAGTTAAAAAGAACGCCACCGCGTTATGACCATACCACCATTGTACTAACGCATCCTGTACACCGGCATAAACCATATAGCTTTTCCAGAACGATACCGGTACTTCAATTGAGTTAACGATGTGCAGTACTGCTATGGTAACAAAAGTGGCTATGTAAAACCAAATGGCCACATACAAGTGCCGCTCCCTGCGCTTAAATATAGTACCGAACATATTCCAGCCAAAAACCACCCAAATGATAGTTATAGCGATATCTATCGGCCATTCGAGCTCCGCGTATTCATGTGATGTTGTAATGCCCAACGGTAAGGTGATCAAAGCGCTTACAATAATTAACTGCCATCCCCAAAAATGGATAGCGCTTAGCTTATCGCTAAACATCCTTGCTTTGAGCAAGCGTTGCAGAGAATAATAAACGCCCATAAAGATGGCGTTACCAACAAATGCAAAAATAACCGCATTGGTATGCAAGGGCCTGATCCTGCCGAAGGTAGTATACTGGTTGTGCATATTTGCACCGGGATAGTATAGCTGTATAGCTATCAGGAGGCCGATGGTCATGCCGGCGATGCCCCAAATTACGGTTGCTATACCGAAGTTCCGAACGATCTTGTTGTCGTAGTAAAATTTTTCAGGCTGCATAAAGTGTGTCTTTTTAATGGTTGTAAAATTAGGCTGCCCCGTTTTTCAGGGGAATGACGCCTATTAGTTAAAAAAATGACAGTCATCATTTTTCAGGCGGAATCTCATCTTCTTCATCAAGCAGCATACGCATGGATGGTGTATATAAGTCGTCATTCTGCCCGTTTTTTTGCGCCCAGAAAAATGCGCCTAAAAAAACAAGGGCAAGCAGCACACTGCAACCGATTAAAAAATAAAGGATGCTCATAAAAGCTTCCTCCTTTTTGCCGCAAAATGTGTAGCCAGGCTTGTAAATGAAATGATGGTCACGGTGCTTACCGGCATCAGTATGGCAGCAGTTAACGGCGATAATTTACCGGTTATGGCATAGCTCAGCCCGATTAAATTATAAGTAAGAGATATTAAGAATGAAAAATGGATGATGTTAACGGTATCCTTCGAAAAACGGAGAAACACGGGCAGCAGGTGAAACGAGCCGCCGTCAAGGATGGCATCGCTACCCGGCGAGAAGTTATTTATGTTATCTGTTACGGCAATGCCAAGGTCACTTTGCTTTAACGCGCCGGAATCATTTAGCCCGTCCCCAATCATCATTATTTTATTCCCATTAGCTTGCAGGCTTTGGATAAAATCCAGCTTTTGCTGCGGCGACTGGTTAAAATGCATATTGGCTTCAAACCCAAAAAATGGCAGTAATTCGGGCAGTTCGTGGTTCTGGTCGCCGGAAAGTAATTGCAGGTTGTAGCCTGCCTTAAGTTCAGCAATTTTCTCAAGGCCATTACGATAAGATTGAACAAAGGAAAAGTAGCCGAGATACTTTTCGTCGATCATTATATGCACACAAGTTGCTTCCGGAGTTGTTGACCGTGGGCCTGGCACGAATTTTCGACTTCCTATTCGCAACCTGTGCGGATAGATATCGGCCGTAATACCTCTACCGGCAATTTCTGTATAACGCGTCACTTCTAAACGCTCCTCCCTGCCTAAAAAGTGGCAAATCATACGGCTCAACGGATGGCTTGAGTTCATACAAACACTATATACCAATTGCTTTTGCTCACTTGTCAGATCAGCTTTTAGTTCGATACTGCTATTATTCCCATTAGTAATGGTTCCAGTCTTATCGAGTACAATGGTATCAATAGCGGCAAGCTGTTCAACAACAGCCGTGTTTTTTAGATAGAAACGATTTTTGTCGAAAACACCAAGCGCCGCAGACATGGTAAAAGGCGTACTTAATGCCAAAGCGCAAGGACATGCTACAATCAATACGGCAGTAAATGCAGCTAAACCTCTTTTAAAATCAGTGGGCAGCCAAAAAAGAAAAGCAGCAAAGGCAATGGTCAACAGCACAACGGTAAAATATTTACTAACCTTGTCATTAAAGGTTTGCATGCGGTTATCCTGTTTTCGGGTAAATGCTTCATTGTTCCAAAGCTGGGTGAGGTAACTTTGCGAAACGGGCTTTATCACCTCCAGCTCGATGGCTTCACCAGTTTGCCTGCCACCAGCATAAATGATTTCGCCTAAAGTTTTACCAACCGGGATTGCTTCGCCGGTAACAAAGCTGAAATCTACAAGCGCTTCTCCTTTTAATAAAATGGCATCGGCAGGGATGATCTCGTTATGGCGGATCACTATACGGTGGCCGGTGTGGAGTTGGGATAAAGGGACAGGCCGTTCCGTACTGTCCTCTATAATTTGAACAGCAACAGGGAAAAAGGAGCGATAATCCCGCTCAAAGGAAATGTGGTGATAGGTTTTCTTTTGTACAAACTTTCCAATCAGCAAAAAAAACACCAACCCGCAAAGTGTATCCGCAAATCCGGCGCCGCTCCTGGTAATGATTTCAACAACAGAGCGAATAAACAATACCGCAATTCCCAACGCCAGGGGGAAATCAATATTTAAAACCTTATTGCGCAGGTTTTGCCAGGCCGAAATAAAATAACCGCTCCCGCTGTAAAATACAACCGGCAAAATAAAAAGAATGTTAAGCAGTCCAAAGAAATATTTAAAGGACTGTTCCGCGGCAGCTATGCCGAAATATTCAGGGAAGCTGAGCAGCATCACATTACCGAAACAAAACCCGGCAACTGCTATTTTACTAACCAGGTTGTCCTTTGTTGCGGCATTTTGTTCCTTGATAATATCCTGCAGGCTGATCAGCGGTTCGTAACCGATGTCATCCAGCAACTCCACCACTTGTCGTAAACTAACCTGCCGGTGATCAAACCTGATGTTTAATTGTTTTTTTAGAAAATCAACCCGCCCATAATGAATGGCAGGATTGATTTTATTCAATTGTTCCAGCAGCCAAAGGCATGAACTGCAATGGATCTGCGGGACATAAAAGGTAACAATTGTTTTTTCCGCGTCAGTATAATCAATCAGCTCACTGATGATGGTGGGTTCGCTTAAATAATCAAACCGTTTATCGGTACGCTCCTGAGATGCGCCGGGGTGGTCATTATAGGTATAATAACTGCAAAGTTTGTTTTCAGATAATACCTGGTAAACACCTTTACAGCCATTGCAGCAAAAGTTTTTTTCATCAATGCTGATATTTAAAGTGTCGCAGTCATCACCGCAGTGATAACAGGTGGTTTTTTCGAGGATCGTGCTTCCCGCCATGCTTGTTTTTCTTAACGTCCAAAGCTGCCGGGTTTGAAGAAATTAAAGAATGACAATAAAACGTGCAAAATGTGACCTTCGTCAATTTTTAGGTAAAACAGGCTATGTAGCTTTGGCCATTCAATACTGATAACATGAGCCACACATTCCATATTCCTGTACTAGGACTTGGTTATTCCATCGATACACCACTTAAAGTTTCCCGCTATGGTATTTCTTCAGTGCTCTCCATCGTTGATGACGAGTTGATTGAAAGAATGCGGGAATACCATTCAGAAAAAAATAATGAAATATACAATGCCATTTCAAAGTCCGAGGTGGATAGCAGGGCCAGGCGGATCACCGCTTATCTCAACCTGCTAGCCCGGGCTGTAAACCGACAATTTGAAAGTTTAAAGGCCGAATTATTTGAAGCAGGCAGCGACCTGTGCCGGTATTTTGAACTACTGCCTGAAAAATCATTATTAAGACAAGGTTACGACCTGATGATGGAATATCCCGATAAGGAGCGAAAGACAATCTTTCAGAATATCCTGCGTCAGCACATGACCAAGGGCTCCATAGATGTTAATATCATGTCGAAGGTGGATAAAATGAATTTTACCGCTGAGGGAGAATATACAGGCAGCGAAAATACAGATGCATTGGCAGCACTACGCGGGTTTGCAGAAAGCGACCTGGAATCGGCAATTATTTTATCGGCAGGGATGAATCCAAGGCTGTATAGTTATATTGAATCGTTTAATGACTTTTTCCCGGATAAAACGGGGAAACTACGCAAGCGGATAATTTTAAAGGTGAGCGATTTTCGTTCAGCCCTTATACAAGCCAAATTCCTGGCTAAAAAAGGCTTGTGGGTATCAGAATTCAGGGTAGAATCGGGTTTGAACTGCGGCGGGCATGCTTTCGCAACAGATGGCTTCTTACTAGGGCCGATACTGGAAGAGTTTAAAGAAAAAAGACAGGAAATGGTGGATGAGCTTTACTCATTATACCTGGGGGCTTTGATAAACAAGAACATTGCCTGCGATCGGGTGCCGGAACAACGCCTGAGCGTTCAAGGAGGGATAGGTACTGCCATGGAAAGTAATTTCCTGATGGAGTATTACCACCTGGATGCCACCGGATGGGGAAGCCCCTTCCTGCTTGTACCGGAAGTGACCAACGTAGATGAGGAAACTTTAATGCAGTTGGCCGGAGCTAAGGAGGAGGATTTTTACCTGAGCGGCGCATCGCCATTGGGGATCCTGTTCAATAATTTTAAGCCGGCATCGATGGAAAAACAACGAAACGAACGGATTGAAAACGATCGTCCGGGTAGTCCTTGCACCAAAAAGTACTTGTGCACCAATACGGAATTTACAGAAAAGCCCATCTGCACATCATCGAGAGAATACCAGAATTTAAAAATAAAGCAATTACAGGCTTTGTCGCTGCCTGAAGATGAATACCAGGAACAGTTTGATACCATAACCGAGAAAATTTGCCTTTGCGAGGGCCTCTGTTCCTCTGCATACCTTAAATACAATATCAACAAACCAAAGGAAAATACCGCAGTGTCAATTTGCCCCGGCCCCAACATGGCCTATTTCTCCAGGATCTACTCGCTGGAGGAAATGGTAAGCCACATTTATGGCAGGCTCGATTTATTGGAAAATATTAAACGGCCGCATGTTTTTATCAAGGAACTGAACCTTTATATTGATTACCTGCAGGCTGATCTGGAGAAACACATCAAAGATCTGAATGATAAGAAAAGAAAACACCTGGATAAATTTAAGGCGCAGCTGCAGAATGGGATAGCTTATTACAAACAGCTTTTTAGCGAATGGCCGGAGTTGATTGCCTCTGAGCGCAAACTCAACAGCATCAACATTTAGACAAATAGCAAAAGTACTGCAACAGAAATGGGGTATTTGTTGCCAAAACGGGATTTCGAAACAAAAGAGTCTTCAGACTTAAGTCTGAAGACTTTTTAACGAAGCTCGGAGGTACACTTTACATGCCGCTTTAGTTTGCCGTTAGCGCTACCGGTGCCAGCTGCCGGGGCGAACCATCGGGCCCTACTGCTATAATATTGTCAAATATCACCCTTGAGCCAGGCTTAATGCCATTAAGCGATTCATGCATTTCTGAACTAAGGGAGTTGCCTGATCCCATCTGTACCGATGCCGTTTCCCTTGGATTAGCAATGATGAGGCTAAACCGGGTAATATGGAACCGCGCATCAAAATCGAAATTATCCAGCGTAGCGTAAATGGCGTCCTGTGCCTTCAGTGCTACAGTTGGCACACTGCCGCCTGATTTGCCCGAGAACCTTGCAATAGGGTCGGGGATCCTTTTTGCCCTGAACTGTGTGCTGCTTAATACCTGCGTTTTACCCGGCGAAACTTCAGCTGACACGGTTACCGTAACCGTACCCGGGGTAGACACCTTAGCAATGTATTTTCCCGATGAGCCGGTAAGTATGCCGGACGACATCCCGATCCTGATATTTTTTGAGGGGATGCCCGGCACCGATACCGACACCGGGTTATCAACCCCGATATAAAACACATTCATTTTATCCGGCGAAACAACTGCAGACGGGCGGGCAACCATATACTGCTGTTCAGGCGTGGTATAGGTTTTTATGGTGCCATCAGTCTGCTTAACGTTTATGGTTCCCTGCCATTTGAAAATGCCTTCGCGGGAGGTTCCTACTGTGTATTCGCCCCTACCATCGGATACATTAATAGGCGTACCGCCAACCTGCATTACCGGGTCCGACTTTGAATCGTATGCCGTTAGGAATACCTGGGCCTTGTAAGGCTGCCCCTGGATGAGGTAGGATGTAGGTGCTACCGCAACAGCTTCAAATTTGTCGAGGTTAACCACGGCCTGATCCATCTTGCCCAGGATCTTTTTAACCACTTCCGATTCGGCATTTTTATTATCCGCCTGGATCTTTGAGAGGATGGTGAAAGTTGCAGTAAGCGGCACACCTTCGCCAAAATTTAGTTCCTCCCAGGTACGGATGTTACCCGAATGCTTAACCGGATCATCCGCATTTAGGGTGAATGATACCAGGCGGCTGTCGTCCTTCCCGAGGATCTCCTTCAGCTTTTCGCGGGTGTCTTTGATCTTTTCCTTAAGCGCCTTCGCCCTTTTTTTATTGATCATTACATTATAACCAATATCCAGGTTATCACGATCCTTCAGATCGCCGGTAGTTTCATCAACGCCATTGCTTTGATTGGTGAGCTCCCTTTTTATGTCCATGATAAAATCATCCAGGTCGCGCGTTACCTTTTCGGCCTGTTTGGCTTTTTCATAAATGGGCTTCGCCCGCTCCGGCGACTCCCGCAGCCGGGTTTGTTCAAATGTGGTGAATAATTGCTGTATTGAATTACCTACGTTACCTGCCGAAGCAGTAAGACTGTCGTTTATAGTTTTAAACGCGTCTAATATTGTTTCAGATACATTCAGGGCCAGCATTGCCAATAATACCAGGTACATGAAATTTATCATTTTTTGCC
Organism: Mucilaginibacter phenanthrenivorans; assembly: GCF_024721155.1. Lineage (GTDB taxonomy): Bacteria > Bacteroidota > Bacteroidia > Sphingobacteriales > Sphingobacteriaceae > Mucilaginibacter > Mucilaginibacter phenanthrenivorans. The sequence goes on from NZ_JAHVAP010000007.1 coordinate 205,188, forward strand.
TGGTGGTTTCTTTTCCTGCAGCAGCCATATCCTTTGTTTTAAATGTTAATACCTAAACTTATTTTTTCCTGCCGAGATCTACATCCGCGGCTGGTTCATTGCAGAAAGCATGTTGGCATAAAATACATTGAGTGCCGAAATATTTTTAGCCAGCTTGTTAACCTCGTCCTTAAACATCCTGCTGTCATCCGCAGATTCATTAAGGTTTTGAAGCGTTCTGCTTAATCCTTCATAAAAATGGTTCACCTGCCTTAAGTTGGCATCAGCCCCCTTCAGTTCGGTTTCATACAAAGAGTTCAGCTGCCCAAGGTTATGAGTAAGCTTTGCCACCTGGAGCTGATATGCGTTGGTGTCAGCCCTGCTTTCGGCAATTGCCGAAAGTCCTGCTGTGGCCCGTTCAAATGCTAATCCAAACAAATCGAATTTTGACGACGCCTGTTTAAGCTTGATGGAGAATTCGTCGGTCCCTAATGAAATATCCGCCAGTGTATTAATCCTGTTCATCTTATCGGCAAAAACCCTTAATCCCTCACCCAACTTATTGATGCTTTCGGGGCTCACTTCCTGCGCCAGCAGTTTGTCTAGCGCTGCAGTATTACCTGTTGGGCTTAATTTAGCAGTTCCCACTGTTGGCAATTCCCCATCATAGTCTATAGCCAGTTCGGGGTATACACGTTCCCATTCAGGGTCCTGTGCCGGCGGGAAAAATCCCAGTGTAAAAAATAACAGCGCTTCTACCGTCAGCCCCATGCCGATCATATAAGTGCCTAACACGCCGCCCCAGTGGTTGATCTTGAACATTGCGCCAAGAATTACTATGCTGGCTCCCCACGAGATTGCTACATGCAGCCAGTTGATTTTTTTTGTCTTTTTCATGATATAAAATTTAATGGTTAATAAATTCAGAAATGGTAATAAAATGTAAGGCCAGCATTCATGCCGGGCAAAAGGCCCTTTAACCCGTTTGTTATGGTGTTTGCCTTGTTTTCATAGGTTGATGTTGGAGCGCTGGTAGGGATAAAAAATCCAAAATCCGCACGCATGCTGATGTCATTAAACACCCGGATATTGCCGAGCCCGGTACCTATGTATGGCCTTACTTTCGACATTGATACCGAATAATTTGGTGTGGCGCCTATTCCTTCGCGGTAAATGGTGTTGCTGAAATAGTAGCCCATCCCCGCGCTCACAAACCATTTACGCGACCACCAATCACCGCCGCCATAGCGTGGCTGCCAGTCAACAATTGCGTATACACTGCTGCGGTCCAATCTTAAATCACGGCTATTATAAAGCACGGTTATGCCGGGCACCATGTTAAAACCAAACCTTGCATTAAAGGCGCGCAAAAAGCTTGCGGTACCCTGTATCCCGATGCCCTGTGTGCCCAATTGCAAACCAACAGATGTTTTTGGGAATGCACTGTATTCAGGTAATACCTGTGCTTCCACTTTGCCACACCAGGCCATTCCTGCTAAAATTACCATCCACCAGATAAAGTCCTTTATTAATCTTCCTTGCATTGTCATGGCTTTGCCTCCTTATTATTTATGGTTTTATCAACCAGGTTCTTATCATTTATTCCTTTTGGATTTTTCCAGATGTTTTTCTTTAACCCGGCAAGTTTCTGTTCGAGCTTAAGCGCTTCGGGGCTGCCCGGATCAAACTGACCGCCATCCGTTCTGCCGGGTGTAAATTCCCTAACCAGGTAAGCGGTAAACTTTTGCTGCATAAAAACATCGTCGAGTGTTACATCAAAAACTTCCTTATCCGGATCGCTTACATCTTCCTTTACCAAAGCATAACGTAGCTGCGGAAAATAAAGCCAGAAGGCAGGTGTCGACGACATGTTTGCCGGCAGATCAGACGACCCCGTGATCATCATCATAGGTGCCAGGGCAATTATCCGGGTATCAACCCTGCCCCGCTGCCTGTCAAAAAACACATCCTCCTCAATCCTGAATTTTGTTATCCTGTCGGGATTAAATTCATTGAGCACCATTTTTGACGAGATCTCGTTGCCGTCCTTATCAAACTTTGGCACCAGCACCGAGTCGGCAAAGCGTTGCTTTCCCTGTCGGGCAGATAATTTCTTTTTGAAATCATCCTTCTCATAGGGTGTAAGCTTTCCCTTTTCTATGCCCTTCATTATGGTTTCCATCAGGGAGTGACCCGGGATACTCAGGATGGCGTTGCCGCTATCAGCCAGATCTATCACCCGCCAAACCCGTGCGTATAGCCGGATGCTTGCCGCAGTTGATTTTGGATACGGAAAAGGCCTTGCCTGGCTCAGATCAATTTGCTGCAGGTTTACGTCGTAAGCCGGCAGCGTATCGGTGATAGTGCTATCGGCCAAAACAGCCTGCGCAAATACTGTATGGATGCAGGTCCCCAATAGCAGGAGAATTACTGCGGTTATTTTTTTCATGTTTTTCATAATTTTATTTTTTAGTGTATTTCCTGGTTTTAACCTGTTCGCCGGTGAGCTCAAAGGCTGCCATCACACAGCGGAAACCGATGTAGGAATGCGCCGCGTCCTGGTCGTCAAAGCTTCGGGTGTCAGTGTTTAGCATCTCGCCATTATCTTTCCATGATCCGCCGCGTACTACCTTGCGGCGCATCAGCGGAGCATCATTAATACTTGCGTCATACAACAGCGCCGGGTTAAGGTCATTTACCAATTGAGATGAAGACGGACTGAAGGCATCCAGCGTCCATTCCGAAACATTGCCGGCCATATTATAGATGCCGAATGCATTTGGTGTGTAGGAGGTAACCGGCAGTGTAAATGTCGATCCATCGCTTGAATAGCTTCCTTCACCCTGTTTAAAATTCAGTGATAGCTGCTCCTTACCAGATACTTTATCAACGGTGGTTTTAACCGTATGATCTAAAGTATCTGCAGGGTCAAGCTTGGCTTCGGCAGCATATTGCCATTGGGCCTCGGTTGGCAGGCTGAAGCTGAGCTTAAAGTTCCGCAGGTTAGGGTTGTTTTTTATCATGATCCTCAGCTGCGTGCTGCGCCAGTCGGCATAGGCCCTTGCCTGTTTCCAGCTTACCCCTACCACCGGGTTGTATTGATATACCTTGTTGGTGAAATAGTTGGCATCCATAACCGTCATTTGCGAGTTCGGGAAATCAGCCGACCAAACAGCCTCATGTGGATACACCCTAACGGTATCCTCCTTATACTCGTTGTTTTTTACGCCATCCATGCGGATGTAATAAAAGCGGTAGATCATCAGGTCGGGGTTGGGCATGCGGGCGCCGTTAAGCATAGTCATCATTGGCGCCAGCTTTTCCTTTACCTCGGGCGGGGCCTTTTTCCAGAGCGGTGAGATCTTGTTTACCTTGCTCCAGTCTATCAGCCTGATCTCTTTATTGCGCGTCCCAACGGTGGCGCCGGTTGCGGGCAGATAAAAGGAATCATCGTGCAGGTAATCGGTAATGGCAACCGAATCGGCAACCCAGTTTACGAAGGCCTGGTATTGCTTGTTGTTCACTTCAGTTTTGTCGATAAAGAAGGCGCTTACACTCACTTTCCTTTGCTCTGCCTTATCATCATTCAGCATTTTGTACAAAAAAGTACCCGATGGAATGTACACCATCCCATCGGGCGGGATGAGCCGTTTTATAGAAACAGCACGGGTTTTAGGGGTGTTATAAAGACTTGGCTGGCAGGCGCTTAGCATCAGGATAAGCAGTCCTGTAATTTGAACATACGATCTCATTCGACATTAGAATTAATAATTAAACAATAGTCAGAATGACCTCATACGCGTTTTAATTTTCTCTGGTGAAACAATGACCAAATGTGGAGGAAGCGGACGCAGCAGCAATCAAATTATCGACAGGGAGCCGGTTTTTATCGACTAATTAACTATATAATTTTTTGATTTTTTTTGCGTTCGCGAGGGACGGGGCGGGTAAAACATTCAGGAGTTTTTGCGGGTGTTCCACGATAGTAATTCAACGGCGCATCTGTTTCAGCATTCATCGACATATGCAACAAAATGTTATTCAGTATTTACACCCATCTCATTCATCCATACAAAATACCCGTTCACCGATTGACTGTTGGCCACCCGGAGATATTACTGCAGTTTTGACCTTTCATCTGCGTATAGGACTTGGAGAGTAAATAAACCCGGGTTGTCCGGTTTCGCGCTTGGGAGCGCCTGCGGTTGCAGGTGTTTATTTTAAGGAAGCTTTATTTATAAATGAAAATAGTTTATTCCTATATTAACGGCCCTAAGAACGTGCCTTTGCTGTGGCAAAAGGTTTTAAAATAATCGGGTAATGGAAACGGTAAACAAAAACATACCAAAAGCTATTTTAAATAATTACAAAGTGAATATGCTTCGTTCTAAAGCCGCAAACATTTTTATCCACGCCGCTGGTTGGCTGGTGTTTTTGGGCTTCCCGCTGTTATTCATGAATCGCACGCAACACGGCAGCAGCAATAATTTACGTATCCTGTCGTCGCCTTATTACTGGCTGTTTTGCCTTACCTATATTTTCATGTTTTATTTAAACGCCTGGGTGCTGGTGCCGCGCTTTGTTTTTAAAAAGAAATATATCAGGTATGGCATTATCATTTTGCTGCTATCGGGCCTTGTTTATTTTTTACAGCCTTTTGATAACCTGCTTGGTCATAACTTGCTGAAAAACCCTAATCTGAATAACCCGGCGGGCACCTCTATGATGCAGCCCGACAGCAGTTCTCCCGGTTTAAAGAATCTGCCCTTCGGCCCGTTGCCACACCAGGACCTGCGGATGGAGGATCCGTTATTAAAGCCGGCAAACCGCTTACTCATCATCCACCAGTCTGGTAATATCGATTTGGTGGCGCTCTTCATTTTCATTATTGTTATTGGCTTGAGCATTGCCATAAGTACCGTCCAAAAATGGCAGGTGACGGAACAAATGGTGGTAAAGGCCCAGGCAGAAAAGGCACATGCCGAACTCTCCTTTTTAAAAGCGCAGATAAACCCGCATTTCCTTTTCAACACGCTTAATAATATATACGCCCTTTCGGTAACTGCAAGCGAGCATACTTCGGAGAGTATTATGAAACTCTCGAACATTATGCGTTATGTTACCGACGAGGTTACCGAAGATTTTGTACTACTGCAAAGTGAAATAGATTGTATTAACGATTATATCGACCTGCAAAAACTGCGGCTGGGCAAACTAACCAAACTGAACTTTACGCTTAATGGGGCAATAAAGAACCAGAAAATTGCACCACTGGTGCTGATGACCTTTATTGAAAATGTATTTAAGTACGGTATCAGCAAAAACAAAAAGGGAGTGATAGAGATAAAACTTGATGTGGATGACGGCAAGGTGTTCTTTTATTGTAGTAACACCATATTTGAAAAAAGCGCATCCAACAAACGGAAAGGAATTGGCATTGCAAATACCCGGCAACGACTGGAGCATATTTACCCGGGAAAGCATAAGCTGGAGATCAGCACAAATGATGATTTGTTTACGGTTAGGCTGGAGATTGATTGTTAACTGCCTAAACGTAGTTTATTAATATTAAAATTAATACAAATGAAACTAAAATGTATAGCCATAGATGACGAGCCACTGGCGTTGGAGATCATGAAAAAGTATATTGGTGAGTTTACTGAACTGCAGCTTTTAAGAACTTTTGAAGATGCTGTTTCCGGCGCTGAATTTCTCACAAAAAACCACGTGGACCTGTTATTTATTGACATCGACATGCCGGATATTACCGGGGTCGATCTGGTGCGCTCACTGGTTGATAAACCCATGATCATATTTACCACTGCATATAAAAACTTTGCATTTGAGGGATTTGAGCTGGAAGCGCTGGATTACCTGTTAAAACCGATAAACATTAAGCGCTTTGCCACCGCTGTAAACAAGGCGGTTGAATATGCCAGGTATAAGAATTCGGACGGCGACACCGGCAACGAATGTATTTATGTACACTCGGAGTATCGGGTGATCAAAATCCCGCTAAAGGATATTGAATACATTGAAAGTATGCAGGACTATATCAAAATATTCCTCACAAGTGCCGAAAAGCCGATTTTAACTTTGATGTCGATGAAAAGCGTGCTTGAAAAATTGCCTGCCGATCAGTTCACCCGCATCCACCGAAGCTATGCTGTTGCCTTAAAAAAGATAAGATCTATCCATAACCGTAAGGTAAAGCTTAATATGGCAGAGGTGCCGGTTGGTAATAATTATGCTGATTTTATTAAGAACTGGCAGAAGTAGGTAGTCTTGAGTCTGTAGTCCTTAGTATTAAGTCAGATAAGATGTAGCTATTGAATCCTGGAAAAAGTAAATGGAGCGATTTTCGAAGGCAAACCTAACGACTATCGACTACTAACTTAAGACCAAGGACTACTGACTCTCCACCAGTTCATCGGTACATATCCCCGGTTTACCGATAAATGTTTACCCGCCGTCGCAATTCTATGCAACTTTATGTAATTACATTAAAATCATTAAGTTATGGAATTTCCGGCAGCAAGAAAAAACATCCTGGTATTAGATAAAGGAAGCCGCGTGTTATCTGCGGTTGACCAGGTTTTATTTTATGGCGATTATAACCTGCTTACTATTTACGACCCAAACTCGGTATACGACAGGGCAAAAGAGTTGAATCCCGATCTGATTATTTTGGATTATTTATTGCTGGATGCAGATTGTGAAGATATTATCAACGATTTAAAGGAAGACGAGCAGTTAAGAGAGATCCCCGTGATTGTAGTAACCGTATACCGCAGCAAAAAAGTTATTGCTGACTCATACAAGTATGATGCACTTTTTATTAAGCCGAAGGACATGGATGTGCTGGCGTCAAGAATTGAGTATTTGATGGCTTCGTAGTTAAACCTTACATTTATGACCTTGAAATTTGTTGCCGCCAAATGAAAATAAAAAAGAACATAGCTACCAGCGAGAACGGGTTTATATTTAACCCGGCTACCGGCGATTCGTTTTCAGGAAATGCTATGGCTACGGCTATTTTATCAGCAATGAAAAACAATGAACCTGATGAGCAGATCAGGAAGAACATCCTTGAAAAATATGATGTTACGGCAGAGCAGCTTAATCGCGATTGGGAGGACTGGACAATACAGTTAAGGGAGGCAAACTTAATTGAGTGCTGATATGACCATTGCTATAACAGGTTTAAATGCCAATGATAATCCGGGCCCGGGTATTGCCGTTATAAGGGCCATAAGGGATGAGTTGGGGCATGATGTGCGCATAATCGGTCTGAGCTATGAATCGCTTGAACCCGGTATTTATATGTCCGGTATGGTTGATAAAACCTACCAGATCCCTTATCCAACTGCCGGCATTGCTGCGCTAAAAAGCCGACTTCAATATATTCATGAACAGGAGATGCTTGATTTGGTTATTCCGAATTTCGACGCTGAACTTTATAATTTTATTAAAATAACGCCCTGGCTTGATTCCATTGGGATCAGAACTTATTTACCAACCGAAGAACAGTTGGCAGCCCGCGATAAAATGAACTTATCTGACTTTGGAGCTGAGCATGGCTTTAACGTCCCGGCTGATCATAAGCTACATACAGCGGGCGATATTACCAAAGCCGGCCACGAGCTCGGATACCCGCTGGTGGTAAAGGGAAAATATTACGAGGCGTTTGTAAATCACACGCCAGATCTTGCCATAAAATCATTCCATCATTTAAGCGCTAAATGGGGCTTGCCGGTTATTGCCCAGCAATTTATTAAAGGCACCGAAATAAACATTGCAGGACTGGCTGATGGAAAAGGAAATGCCATAAGCGTTATCCCGATGCGGAAGCTTTATCTAACTGACAAAGGGAAGGCATGGGCGGGCATAACCATTGAGGATGAGGAACTAATTAAACTTGCAGTAAAGTTTGCCAGTGTAACCAAATGGAAGGGCGGCTTTGAAATGGAGATAATGCGTGATGAAGGTGGGAGGCTGTTTATTATGGAGATAAATCCCCGGTTCCCGGCATGGGTTTATCTTACTGCCGGGGTTGGTCAAAATCAGCCGGCTGCATTGGTGAAAATGGCTATGGGGGCCGATGTTGAGCCCTTTACTGAATACACGGCAGGAAAAATGTTTATCCGCTATTCATGGGATCACCTGGTTGATATTGCCGATTTTCAGCAATATTCGGCCTTTGGTGAGCTTAGTATAGCTAAAGTTCATTTATAAAAATGGGAAAGCTTAAATACGAACGGCCTTTTATAAGAAAGCTGAACGCCAACCCGATGAATAAGTTCGGCGCAGCGCCGGAGTCGCAGTACGTAAGTTCGATTGAGGAGCACCCTGTAAAGGAATTGCTGGCGCAGTATGGCTCGCCGTTGTTTGTGCTGTCTGAAAAGCAGATCCGCAAAAATGTACGCGCTGCGTTGCGCTCATTTAAAACACGTTACCCGGCGGTGCAATTTGCATGGAGCTATAAAACCAATTACCTCAACGCCGTCTGCAACATCTTTCACCAGGAAGGTAGCTGGGCCGAAGTTGTATCGGGCTTTGAATACCGTAAAGCACTGGGCAATGGCGTTCCCGGCAACAAAATAATCTTTAATGGCCCCGCCAAACAAATAGAAGACCTTTTGCTGGCAATAGAGAACGATTCTCTGTTGCACATTGATCATTTGGATGAGCTGTACACTTTGCTTTCCATCTGCGAAACCATCAGTAAAAAACCGAGGGTAGCCATAAGGGTAAATATGGATACCGGCATCTATCCGTCATGGGACCGCTTTGGTTTTAATTATGAAAATGAAGAGGCCTGGTCGGCAATAACAAAGATCATTTCGTCAGGCAAATTAAACCTGGTGGGGCTGCATTGCCATATCGGTACATTTATGCTCTCGGTAAATGCATACAGTATAGCAGCCCGCAAAATGTGTACCCTGGCATTAAGGTGCAAAAGCCAGCTGAATAACCCTATTGAATATTTAGACCTGGGCGGCGGCTTACCATCAACCAATACCTTAAAGGGCGCTTATTTGCCAGGTGTGGATACCGTGCCGTCGGTAGACGACTTTGCCGAAGCGATAACGACTGCCATATTGGAAGCCGGGTTTAGCCAAGACGAACTGCCACTGCTGATAATGGAATGCGGCCGGGTGCTAATTGATGATGCTGGCTACCTGCTTGGCAGCGTAATAGCCAATAAGCGCCTCGGCGACGGGCGGCGGGCCACCATTGTTGATTTTGGGGTAAATACTTTGTTTACGTCGTTTTGGTACAACCACCAAATTACCCCGGCGCAGGAGTTTTCGCAGCATTCCGAAAACATGGTCTTATACGGCCCGTTATGCATGAATATTGATGTGATCCGCGAAAGCATTAACCTGCCGATGCTTAACCCGGGAGATAATTTGGTTGTTCATAAAGTGGGCGCTTATAACATGACCCAATGGATGCAGTTTATTACCAGCAGGCCGGGCATCGTACTAATTGATGAAAACAGCCGGGTGCACCAGGTACGAAAACCGGAAACACTTGAATATATGGAAGCCCCTGAACTGGTACCCGAACATTTAACACCGGATAAAACAAATAAGTGAGCAAGCAAATAAAATTCATATCACAGGCTGTTATCAACAGCTATGCTATTTTGTTTTTCTCGCAAAATCAAATACTGGGCGCCTTATTGCTTGTTGTTTCCTTTTTTAATATTACCGCAGGCCTGGCAGGTTTTATCGGTTTGGCATTATCCCTCACCCTGGTTACTTTGCTGGGATATAACCGCGAAGGCATCAGGATGGGTTTCTACAGCTTTAACCCACTGCTTCTGGGCATAGGCTTCGGAACTTTTTACCAGCCTAATCCAACCTTTTTTATATGGCTGATAATTGGCTGCACCATTGCAACCATGATGAGTGTAACAATGGCTGCCGCGCTGGGTAAACGAAATTACCCTATTCTGTCTATCCCTTTTATCTTGACATTCTGGCTGCTGTTATCGTCGGCAAACAGCATTTACCACATGGGGCTAACTCAAAAGAACAGCGCAGTTCTTAATGAGATATTCATCGCCGGCAAAGAAAGTTTTCTTTACTGGCCTGGCTTATTTTTCAGGTCATTAAGCGCGGTGTTATTTCAAAACAGCATTATGGCCGGGTTAATTATCAGTGTTGGTGTTGTTATTCATTCACGCATCCATTTTAGCTTGCTGGTAATTGCATTTATAACCGCGTGCCTGTTTAATTCACTTACCGGCACCTACCCCGAAGGCATCAGCTATTATCATTTGGGCAGTAATATAATGATGGCTTCAGCTGCAACCGGCTGCTTTTTTCTCATCCCGTCGGGCCGCTCATATTTATTGGCGGCTATCACTGTTCCGTTAACGCTTTTATTTATTAATGGGCTCACAAAAATATTGGGCGTTTATGACCTGCCTGTATTGTCGCTCCCATTTTGTGTTACCGCTTTTTTAACGCTTTATTTTCTAAGGCTTAGGACAAGAGCAGGCAAACTGGTATTGACGCCGCTGCAGCATTATTCGCCGGAGCGCAACCTGTACCAATACCTCAACACCCGCGAACGGCTGCGCGATATTTACTATTTTAAATTCAGCCTCCCGTTTATGGGCAACTGGACGGTGTCGCAAGGTTACAAGGGTGACATAACGCACAAGGGGGAGTGGGCTGAGGCGCTGGATTTTGTGATAAAGGACGAAGATGGACAAACCTATAAATCAACAGGAACAGATGCCGCAAACTATTATTGCTTTAACAAGCCGGTATTTGCCTGCGGCGATGGAGTAGTGGAAGAGGCGGTAGCGCACATCGATGATAACGGCATTGGCCAGGTAAATACCGCCGAAAATTGGGGCAACACCATTGTGATAAAACACGCCACGGGCCTTTATAGCAAAATATCGCACCTGAAAAAAAATTCGCTGAAGGTAAAAATTGGTGACTATGTAAAACGGGGTGAGCAGTTGGCAACTGTGGGTAATTCCGGTCGCTCGCCCGAGCCGCATTTACATTTCCAGGTGCAGGCAACACCCTATATCGGCTCCAAAACACTGACCTATCCTTTTGCTTATTATCTTAAAGGCGACGTATTATCAAGTTTTGAAGTTCCTGCTGAAGGCGATACCATTAGCCCTGCGATTATAAACAATGCTGTTAAGCAAGCATTCAATTTTCAACCCGGCTATATTGCCACATTGCTGGCGCAAGGCCGGGAGCCGGAAATGCTTGAGGTTTTTACCGATGAGTTTAATCAATCTTATATCTACAGCAAAACAAAGGGAGCAACTGCTTATTTCATCAATAATGGCACATCATTTTACTTTACCAGCTTTTATGGTGATAAGAACTCGCTTTTATATAGTTTTTATTTAGCTGCTTATAAAGTGATGTTTATAACAGATCCTGTAATAGAAGTGAAGGACCTGTATCCCCTGCAATTGGCCCCGGGTAAGTATGTTTTATGGTTGCATGATATATTAGCGCCATTTTACCAATTTGTAAAATTGAGTTATGAAAGTTCGTGCACACTAAACGGCACCAATCCTCTCATACGGTCAAAACAAATTAAGCAAGGATTTGGTGGAGCGCGGCAGACGATGGAGGCACTTATAAATTTTGACGGCAGTGAAATAAAAACTTTTATAGTGGACCATAAAGGCAAAAAAGTTGAAGCACAATGGGTGAAAGAAAATATGTATTAATCTTTACTTTTTTATTTTGCTTAAACTCAGCCCGGGCACAGGTACAAACCTTTGAACAGGCTGACAGCACCTCGGCAACGTTATTTGGCAGAGCTGACTGGAGCCGGTTAGCAGTTTTTGGAAAGCAGGCTATTAAAAATGGAATTGACTTTCCCGAACTGCGGTCAAGAATGGGCTATGCTTACATGATGACCGGGAATTATAAAGCAGCATTAAATGCATATGACCAGGTATTTAAAAATAATTCCTACAACCAGGATGCCCGGTATTATGCCTACTTGTGCCATTTATACCTTAATCAGGAACCGGGGGCCTCATACAATGGGGCTTATCTTGATGCCGAACATCAGCAAGGCTTTAATCTTTATTCATTCCATATCCTAAGCACTGGCCTTGAAACCGGGATAAAGTATAACGATAATTACTATAGAGGAACGGCAGCTTATAACCGCATATTTCTGCAAACACGGCTAAACTGGAAATTAACCCTTGACTTATCCGCCATCTATTACGGTCAATCGGTAAACAATAAAGTTTTGGATGAGCCTCACGACACAGCTAATCATTTAGATCGCCAGCTTGAATATTATGCACGTTTACGCTATGCAATCACAGAAAATATTATCATATTAGGGGCTTATCATTATTTGAACACAAACTACCTGGATAAAACTTATGATAGTCATATAGGCTTATTGGGCTTTAAATACACAGACACATATTTTGATTTACAGGCTGATGTGAATTTTGGAAATATGATTGATAAAAAGCTGCAGCAATATAACGCCGGAATTACATGGTACCCGCTGGGAAATCTTAACCTGTATGCCATAAGCAGAGAAAGTTATCAGCGCGCAGGCAGCAACGGCAGGATGATATTTGATGAACGCGCCGGTTTTAAGCTGATGAAGAATACATGGCTTGAAAGTTCAGCAACGTTCAGCAATTTAGATGATTATATTGATGCCGATGCTTTATATATTTACAACGCGATTGATGTATCGAAATTAAAACTGGGTGAAACTGCTTTTTACCAAATTGGCAGACATGCTCAGTTGCAGCTGAATTACAGTTTTGAAAAAAAGACCGACGAAACACACAGTCTCAATTATAATCAATACGCCATTACTGCGGGGATACTATGGAAATTTTGAAACGTTTACTTTTTATTATTCTATTGGTTTTTTGTGCGATAAGATTAAGTGCACAAACCAATGCTGTTTTACAAAAGGCATTTCATAATAGCTATACCGATGAGTATAACAAGAACTATCCGGCGGCGATAAGCGATATATCACCCTATTATTCTGAGAATAGTTATGAGGTGAATATTCGGCTTGGTTGGCTAAATTATCTCAATAAAAATTATAACGCGTCGCAGTCGTATTATCTAAAAGCTACAATTATAAAGCCTGGATCGGTTGAGGCCAAGTTCGGTTATGTAAAACCGCTGTCGTTTCTGCAAAGCTGGGATAAAGTACTTGAGCAATATTTGGCCATATTAAAGATCGATCCTCAAAATACGCAGGCTAGTTATTGGGCGGGCGTTATTTACTACAACCGCAAACAGTACGACCCAGCCATCAAATGTTTCAGGGTGGTGGTAAACCTTTACCCCTTTGATTATGACGGCAACCACATGCTGGCCTGGGCCATGCTGATGGCCAACCATAAAGCAGAGGCAAAACCTTATTTCGAAAAGGCCCTGATCATAAAGCCAGGTGATGATTCCAGTACCGATGGCCTGTCTCGCTGCCAATAATGAGGTTAGTCGATAAATAACCAACCTTTATCGATGTTTCGTTTTTAGCTGCTTCGTAGCAGTTTAATTTTAATCATTTAAAATTAACCGCTATGGAGAAGAAAAGTACCAACCCCAAAATAGTTGTTTGTTTATTTTTACTTATCGTATTTGCTTCCTGTAAAAAGGAAGGTACTTCTACCAAAAGCAGTACTTCGCTTGCATCATCGGTTACTGCCAGCCCTGTAACGCTCGGCTTGTATGAGTATGCTGTGGGGGTTGACAAACGGATTTTTATCCCTCTGACCAAGATCGGCACAAAAACGATCTCTTATTTGGGGATATTTGATACCGGTTCAACCGGGATGACGTTGGACGCTGCGGATATCATCCCTGCATCCATGATCACCAGTAGCGGCATTACCTTCACCGGCGACTCGACGGTGGTAAATGGTATTACCATTACCTCGCAGAAGTCTGTAATAGCCTATGGCGGCGGCGATGATATAACCAAAGAATACGGCTACCTTGCCTATGCGGCAGTAACTATCGGCGATGCCAATGGCAAGCTATCCATCACCAGGACCCCGTTTTTTCTCTATTACAAAATTGTAGACGGCAATGGCCAGCAGGAGGCGGCACATTCAGCCGATGTATTTGGCGTAGGGCCGGGTGTAAGCTACAGCAGTAATTTGATAGCAAGCCCCCTCAGCTACTACTCACCCGGAACAGGTTTAACCAGCGGGTTTAAGCTGGCAACCATGGTTAGCAGCTATTTCACCAGCACTGTAAAGTATGTTCCCGCATTACTTACCATTGGTTTAACATCTACGGACCTGGCATCAGCATCAGGCTTTATTATGCATCCTTTAACTTATTATAGCGTTGGCGGTTATTCACCCGAAATCCCGGCAACTATAACATACGGCAGTAACAGCACATCTGCCGAAATACTGTTTGATACAGGCACTCCATCCGTTACTATTATTGAAGACTCTAAGGCCACAAACAGTATTGGCGAACTGCCTGTTGACACCAAGGTAACCGTAACTACCAATAAAGGGTTTGTTTATGCATATACCACTACAAGCACCGGTAACCTAACCGAAATTGAAAACCCCAATGTTACCGGTGACTACCGGACTATATTCAGCCTGGACTTTTTTATCAGCAACGAATTTTTGACAGATTACGCCGGCCACCAGATAGGATTGAAGAATGATTAGAGAGTAAGCATTAGTTCATCGATTTAATTCCGCACTTCGTCGGTACATGGTAGCATGAAATATCCTGCAACCATAATTTTAGAACCGCATACCAATTGCAAATCAATTTAAAAAAAATGAAAACAAATTTTACTTACCCCGCAATGATGCTTTTAGGCATCCTTTGCATTTTTTCTTCGTGCAAGAAAGATGCAAAATCTACCTCAACTACAACCAGTACTACAACATCCTCCGGGACAATCTCCATCGCTTCACTTGCGAGCTCATCTGGAAGTACGGACAGTATTTACCTGGTAAACTGCTTTTCAAAACATTCTAAAAAGGATTCTGTGGCTGCCAGCGCATTGCCTGCTGCGGTTACGACTTACCTGACAACAAATTATTCAGGTTACACTTTTGAAAAGGCTTTCAAAATAACCGATAGCTTAAGTGTTGTTACCAATTACATTGTGGTAATTAAATACAACAGCAACCTGGTTGGCCTGAAATTTACAGCAACCGGAACTTTTGTAAGCGTACTTGAGCAAATGGCAGGAGTTGATATGAAAGGTAAGGGGCCGGGATGGCATGAAGGCGGACTTTTTAGTGACCGGGACGGCAAACACAAAGATACTATTGCTTTAAGCGCAATTCCATCAGTTGTGAAAACATTCTTCACTACAACTTATCCAACCGACACATTGCTGCATGCAGCTATAACATCTGATTCAACTTATATCCTGATCAGCAAGAACGTAGTGCTGTACGCTACCGATATAAGCGCAACTGGCGTCCTAATAAAACGGATTCAGGCCGAACAGCATGGCGGCAAACATACTGCCGTAGCAGCAGCCAATTTACCTGCTGCTATTGCTACCTATTTAACAGCAAGCTATCCTGGATACGTTATTGATAAGGCATTTTCAATCAGCACCGGCAGCACAGTTACCGGTTACGACGTATTTATAACAGCAAACAATACACATTACGTTTTACAATTTGATGCGAACGGTGCCTTTGTAAAGGTGAAGCCTATTTGCTAAAAGGTTGATTTTTTCATACAGAGGTTCCCGGCTCCCTTTTATTAGGGGCCGGGTTTTTATTTTTAGTCAAGGATTCAAAACGTCTGTTTGTCCAAATATGAAAATTTAGCTTTTTAATTTTAGTGTAAGTTTAATATAAGTGAATTAGTTCTATAGGAATTATAGAGTATATTTGCGCGAAATATTAAATGATCGAGCTAAGAAATATAACTAAAACGTTTACCAAAAAGCATAGCCAGGTAACGGCCCTGTCAAATGTATCCTTAATTGTGCCGCAGGGCAGAATTCTCGGTGTTATCGGAGCATCCGGAGCAGGTAAGAGCACACTTATCCGCTGCGTCAATTTACTTGAAAAGCCAACCAAAGGCGAGGTGATCGTTAACGGGCAAAACCTCACCAATCTTTCGCCATCTGAACTTGCGAAGGCAAGGCGGCAAATCGGGATGATCTTTCAGCATTTTAATTTATTGTCTTCAAGAACGGTTTTTGAAAATATAGCATTCCCGCTCGAATTGGATAAAACTTCTAAATCGGAAACTAAAAGCCGGGTAAACGAATTGTTACAACTAGTTGGTCTGGAGGAAAAGGCAAACGAGTACCCGGCAAATTTATCCGGCGGGCAAAAGCAAAGGGTTGCCATTGCCAGAACGTTGGCTAGTAATCCCAAAGTGTTATTGTGCGACGAAGCAACCAGTGCTTTGGATCCTGCTACAACCAGGTCAATTCTTGCCTTGCTAAAGGATATTAATCTGCGCTTCAATATCACCATATTGCTAATCACTCACGAGATGAATGTTGTAAAAGCTATCTGCAACGAGGTTGCGGTGATCAGTGATGGCAAGCTGATTGAACGCGGATCGGTTAGTGAAGTGTTTTCGTACCCCGAAACCGGCATTGCAAAGCAATTTATTTCTTCGTCACTTCACGCGGCATTACCAGTTGAGTATGAGCAGCGTTTAACAGCGGCACCATCAGGTAAAAACCACCCGGTGGTAAAACTTGAATTTACCGGGCGTTCCGCCGAAGCGACTATATTGTCAGAAGCCAGCAGGCTTTTCGGGGTAGATAATAACATTATCAGCGCGCAAATGGATTATACAGGCGGAGTTAAATATGGAATAATGTTGATTGAAGTGACCGGTGACCCGGAAAGTACGGACAAATCATTAGCTTACTATAAAAGTAAAAAGATAGAAGTGGAGGTGTTGGGCTATGTCTGAACCAATGGTGTGGATGATTTTAAGAGGATTGCTTGAAACCATCGTAATGACCTTTGTATCTGGTTTTTTTGGATTTGTTCTCGGGCTGCCAACCGGTGTATTGCTTTTTATGACCCGTAAAGGCCAGGTTTCAGAAAATCGTTGGCTCAATAGCGTTGTTTCTATTCTGGTGAATATATTCCGTTCAATTCCGTTTATCATACTTATTGTGTGGATGATCCCGTTTACAAGAGCGCTGGTTGGTACGTCAATTGGAGTACAGGCCGCCCTCGTACCGCTAAGCATTGGTGCTGCGCCATTCATAGCCCGGATGGTTGAAAACAGCCTGGTGGAAATCCCCAATGGCTTAATAGAGGCGGCAAGGGCAATGGGTGCAAGGCCATTACAAATTGTGTTGAAGGTACTGCTGCCTGAAGCGCTGCCTTCTATAATTAGCGCAGCATCAATTACCCTGATCACCCTGGTAGGTTATTCCGCTATGGGCGGCGCTGTAGGTGCTGGCGGTCTGGGTCAAATTGGTTACCAGTATGGTTATGTAGGCTATGATATAGTGGTAATGAATACGGTATTGATTTTATTGGTGGCATTGGTGTTTTTTATCCAGGTTTCTGGTGATTTCATAGCGAAAAAGGTGGATCACCGTAAATAATTTAAATTAAAAACATGAATATAAAAAAGTTAAGCAGCATTGTCATACTGTCAATAAGCCTGGTTGCCTGCGGTAGAAAACCACAGGCGAATAACACTAACCACATTAAAGTGGGTGTAGAATCGGGCCCGGAATTTAAGGTAGCGGAAGCTGCGCAAAAAGTTGCTAAGGAAAGATATGGCCTGGATGTGGAATTGGTACAGTTTAATGATTATGTAATGCCAAATGCTGCTTTAAGCCAGGGTGATATTGATCTGAATGTTTTTCAGAACAAACCGTACCTAGATGTACAGGCCAAGCAACGCGGCTACAAATTTGCAATCTTAGGTAATACATTTGTATACCCCCTGGCCGGATACTCCCGTAAAATAAAAAGTATCGACCAGCTGAAGGACGGCAGCACCATCATTATTCCTAATGATCCAACCAATAGCGGACGTTCCCTGCTGCTTTTACAAAAGGCAGGCTTGTTAAAGTTAAAGGATGGCGTAGGGTTATTACCGACAGTGAATGATATTGTAAGCAATCCGAAGAACCTTAAGATCCTAGAACTTGAAGCCCCTCAGTTGCCGCGTTCGCTTGATGACCAGAATGTAACCATCGCGATTATCAACAACACTTTTGCCGGGCCCGCAGGGCTGGTTGCCAAACGTGATGGCATATTTGTGGAAGACGAGAAATCGCCTTATGTAAACATCATTGTATCAAGGGAAGATAACAAAAGCCAGGATAATGTGGCCCGGTTTGTGAAGGCTTATCAATCGCCGGAAGTGGCGCAAGCTGCAGAAGTTGCATTTAAAGGCGGGGCTATCAAAGGCTGGTGAATATTACCAGATCAATTGACTATAAAACAACAACCGGCAAAATGATTTAATTATATGCTGTCTAAAAAAGCGAAATACGCTGTAAAAGCGCTGATATTTCTTGCGAAAAATATTGATCAACCTCCATTGCCGGTTTCAAAGATCTCTGAACTGGAAAAAATCCCTAAGAAGTCTTTAGAAGTAATTTTATTAGAATTGAGAAATGCCGGCTATTTATATAGCCGAAAGGGAGTAAATGGTGGATACATTTTAAATAAAACGCCTGAAGAAATGTTTTTGGTTGGCATAGTCAGGTTAATGGATGGACCCATAGCGAGGGTGTCCTGTGCCAGCGCATATCATTATCGCAGCTGCGAAGAATGCCTTGATGAAGCTACATGCAGTATTAAAAAGGTTTATGTTAAAATACGGGAAGAAGAACTTAAAATCCTGTCAGAAACGAGTATTGCAGATATGATTCGGGCTGAGCAGTTGTCAACCGTACTTTGATTTTACAGAATGCTTGAATGCCATAACAAATTATTCATTCAGGCTGACCTTTTTAAAAAGAAAAAGCTCCCGGTAAACAGGAGCTCATTTCAACCAAATTATAAACCTAAATTATGAAAAGCACTTTTATTGAGGCGTGAGGACGGGTTCGAACCGTCGTAAAGAGTTTTGCAGACTCCCGCCTAACCACTCGGCCACTCCGCCTTTTTGAGATCAATTTAAAGGAACTATCCGAACATTTGTCCCTGCTATGCAGCTACTGTCTGGTAAACTGAAGCAATAACCTCTGCAACATGATCTATTTCCTGAATGGTATTGAACTTGCTGAAGGAAAAGCGAATGCTTTCAGCATTGTTTGCAATACCCAAGGCTTTTAATACATGGGATGGAGCGCCCTGTCCACCGGAAGCAGCTATCTGATGTTCGTCAAGATACTGCGCAAAACTTCTGTTCATATTCGTATGCGGCAAGTTGACATTTAATATTGAAGAAATACTTTTTGCGGCGATGCCTGAATTTCCGTTGAATGTTACAGTGGGTAGCAACTCCGATAGCTGTGTGATCATCCTGTTTTTCAGGCCCTGAATTTTTATATGCTGTGCCTCCATTTCTTCACAGGCAATAGCAAGCGCCTTGCTTATTCCAACAATGCCGGGGACATTTTCTGTACCCTGTCCATTGAGGCCTGAGATGTGCCTTGTTCCTTTTCGGCAGTACAAAAACCCGATTCCTTTTGGTCCATGAAATTTATGTGCCGACGCCGCGAGGAAATTTACGTTTAAATTCGCGAGGTCATGAGTATACTTGCCGACAGTTTGCGCTGCATCTGTATGAAAAAGCGCTTTGTATTTTTCACAAAGGCGACCTATTGTTTCAATGTCGTTCAGGTTCCCGATCTCGTTATTAGCATGCATAACGGAGACGAAGTTGCGCGTGTTTGTTCTGAGTAGGTACTCCAGGTGATTAAGATCAAGATTCCCGCGTTCGTCATGCCTGATGTAACTGATCCTGATGTCGTGTTTTCTTTGCAAGGCATTTAGGCTCTGAAGCACAGCCTGGTGCTCAAATGGCGTTGTAATAATATGGTCAATGAGGGCACAATTTACAGCAGATAAAATAGCAATGTTATCTGCCTCCGTAGCGCCCGATGTAAAAATAATCTCTTCGGGTGATGCATTTAATAACTTTGCGATTCCTACTCTGCTGATTTCGACCGCCGCTTTTGCATCCCGGCCGTAACCGTGGTGTGTAGAAGGGGTGCCGTACTGATCAAGCAAATAGGGGGTCATAGCGTTGTAAACTTCTCTATCAAGCGGTGTGCTCGCTGCGTTGTCCAGGTATACTTTCATTTGTTTGTTATTACCTACTTAACCTAAACCTAGCAGGAAGCGAAGGCTGCTGCCTTCACCATTCCTGTTAAGTTTAAAAACTAATAATCAATTACTCGGAACAAATGTATATAAAATCTATGGATTAAGTATATATTAAATAGAAAAACAATTTTATCGGCGATAGGAGAGTATCTTCGTCACCAATTCCAGCTTTTAGGACCGGTGGTTAGCCACTTGATTCACTGATTTGATCTTCTTTTACCTCAATGCGCAACTGGTGCGTATTAAACACACTGGAATATGGTGCGACGCTTTTCGTTAAGAATACACTTCCGCCTATTATGCTGTCGTGGCCTATAACCGTTCTTCCTCCCAAAATGGTACTGCGTGCATAAATAATTACATTGTCCTCTACCGTTGGATGGCGTTTTACGTCAGAAAGGATCTTACTTACTTGTGATGCCCCTAAAGTTACACCCTGGTAAATGGATACATTTTTGCCGATGATACTGGTGGCACCAATAACGATGCCTGTACCATGATCGAAAAAGACCGGCACGCCTATTTGGGCACTTGGGTGAATATCTACGCCTGTTTTACCATGTGCATGCTCACTAAGAATGCGCGGCAGGATAGGCACACCTAACTGCGAAAGTCTGTTGGCGATCCGGTAAACGGCAACCGCATAAAAGCCGGGGTAAGAAACTATTACTTCGTGGATACTGCCTGCCGCAGGGTCGTCCTCAAAGGTTTTTGTTGCATCCAGTCGTAGGCTTTGATAAATTTCTTCAAGTGATGCGTAAAATTTATAGATCACCTCGTCGATATTGATGTCAGCCGGATCCAGATAGCTTAGCAAAATATTCTCCAGGTCAATCTGGTTCTTCTTTAGCTGCCCTTCATAAATCGATTGCCTGTTTAACCGGTTATTCGGAAATAGGAATTCATACAGGTCTGACAGCCAATCCACAGCCTGTCTGAAGGAAGGAGTTGCTTCCCATTCCGCCTTATGAACCTGGTAAAGGTGTTCTATAAATGTGTTAATCCGGTTAGCTTCCATTATCTTTTCAGGCGATGAAGTGTGTCAACCAATAAATCAACCTCTGCACAGGTATTATAAAATGCCAGCGATGGTCTAACCGTACTTTCCAACCCGAAGCGGCGTAAGATAGGTTGCGCACAATGATGCCCCGAACGGACGGCAATGCCCTGTTTATTCAATTCGGCTCCAACTTCTTCTGTTTTGTAACCGTCAAGTACAAATGACAATACGCTTGCTTTATCCGGCGCCGTTCCGATCAGCCGCAAACCTTTAACTTCTTTTAAAAGCTCCGTAGCGTAAACCAGCAGGTAATGCTCATATTGGGATATGGCCTGCATACCTATGCGGGTTACATAATCAATTGCGGCACCTAAGCCAACTGCATCTGCAATGTTCCCGGTACCGGCCTCAAACCTACCCGGGGCATTGTGATATTTTGTTTCCTCGAAGGTCACGTCCTGTATCATATTGCCGCCGCCCTGCCATGGTTGGGTTTCATTTAGCAAGTCTTCCTTGCCGTATAATGCGCCAATACCCGTCGGCGCAAAAACCTTATGACCTGAAAATACAAACCAATCCGCATCAAGCGCCTGTACATCCACCGGCATATGTGAAACAGATTGTGCGCCATCCACCAATACTTTTGCCCCGGCTAAATGTCCCAGCTTTACAATTTGTGCTGCCGGCGTAACCGTACCCAGTGCGTTTGATACCTGGGTGAATGCCACCAGCTTTGTTTTAGGGCCAAGCAGTTTAATATACTCATCAACGATCAGCTGTCCATCGTCATCAACCGGGATCACTTTTATTTTCAGATTTTTCTTAGCGGCAAGCTGCTGCCAGGGGACTATGTTTGCATGATGCTCCAGGTGACTGACAATAATTTCGTCTCCGGCCTGTAGGTTTTGCTCACCCCAGCTCTTAGCCACCAGATTGATGCCTTCTGTAGCGCCACGTACAAAAATAATTTCGTTAGGTGAAGCTGCATTCAGGAACTGCTGGACTTTTTTACGGGCACCCTCATAAGCATCTGTCGCCCTTGCCGCCAACTCGTGCGCCGCACGGTGAATGTTTGAATTCTCATGCTCATAAAAGTAGCTAATCCTGTCGATTACTTGTTTGGGCTTTTGTGTAGTAGCGGCATTGTCAAGCCAGACCAAAGGTTTGCCGTTTACGGTTTCGCCAAGTATTGGAAAGTCTCGCCTGATGATGTTTACATTAAAGGGAGCTGTTATTATTCCGCTTGCCCCTTTAGGCCGTTCAGCCGAAAATACTGCGGGTACGTTCTTGAGAAAATAGTATGACGGTTCCGGCACCTGCGCATCCGGTTTAAAAGGAATTTGCGGGATATGCGGAAACGCTATGATTTGATTTAGCGCTGCCTGTAAATCTTTTTCAAACGATTGCTCTTGCTGGTAGGGTGCCTGTGTAAAATTATCCGAAAGCAGTTCTGTGCCGGAAAGACTAAAACCAGTTACGTTTTCCTTAGATGATGGCCTGCCAGTGTTTAATGCCGGATCGTCAAAGCTGGTCTGGGGGTCTTTTAAATCTATCACATTCCCCTGCGTAATTGCAGAAGGAGAAGCGCCAACACCCGAGACCGGCGTTGATTGCGGAGCACTGCCATATAAATTTAGCGGCAATCCATTACCGCCGGGTATAGTATCCAGTTGTTCAATTGAAGGATGATAATCATTCAATGGCGCCTGGGATACAACCGGGGTTACCGGTGCTTCCCCCGGTGATGATTTGAAAAACTGGTTAGCCAGCTTTTCAAGCTCCCTAATATCTAAAAGGCCTTCCGGCTTAGTATTTGTACTCATGGTAATTACCTAAATCCACATCTTCCAAAACAGCAATTGCATCATCAACTAATACGGCCAATGAGCAGTAAAGCGAAACCAGGTATGAGGCTATAGCCTTGTTATTGATCCCCATAAAGCGAACCGATAAACCCGGAGATTGCTCACCCGGCAAGCCTGGCTGGAACAACCCGACAACGCCCTGGCGGCTCTCGCCAGTTCTCAGCAGGATGATTTTAGACTTGTTATTTTCAATAGGCAATTTGTCAGATGGAATAAGCGGGATCCCTCTCCAGGTGATAAACTGTGAGCCAAACAGCGATACTGTTGGCGGCGGTACGCCCCTGCGGGTACATTCGCGGCCGAACGCTGCAATCGCTAAAGGATGAAGCAGGAAAAATCCGGGCTCCTTCCAAACTTTTGTGATCAGTTCATCTAAATCATCCGGGGTAGGAGGGCCGAGCCTTGTTTTTATCTTTTGACTGGCAACAACGCTATGCAGCAAACCATATTCTTCGTTGTTGATCAATTCGCTTTCCTGACGCTCTTTGATAATTTCAATAGTAAGGCGAAGCTGTTCGCTGATCTGGTTATAGGGTTTACTATAAAGATCAGATACACGGGTATGTACATCCAGTACTGTATTAACAGCGCTCAGGTTGTACTCCCGCGGATTCTCCACGTAGTCGACGAAGGTAGATGGAAGCTCCCGTTCATCCCGCGAAGAGCAATCCACTTCTACATTTTCCGCGTCCTTAACCTTATTTAACCGGTAAACGCCGGATTCAACCGGAACCCAGTTTAACAACTGCGGAAGCCAGCGGGGAGTAATTCTTGATAATTGAGGGACCGTACGCGTAGCGATGGCCAATTGCCGTGCGGCTGCGTCGCCTAAGGCTGTTTGTTTTGATTTTGGATCTGCCATTTTGATGATCGGAAATTGTATTTATTTAATTCGTGTTTACAATTATAGTATATTAATTCTATAGAAATAATATACAAATGAATAAAATTAAATAAAATCGATAATGAACAGCCTGAAATCAATTATAAATAGAGCTCACCCTCCATCACAATTGCAGAAGTCCCGCTTACCCAAATCCCGTCATCAACAACCTTAACATGAATTATAGAAGGCTGATTTATGTATTTTCCCTGCAGGATCTGAAAATCCTTGTCCTTATCGATATAACCTGATTGTTCAAGATAACCAGCCAGGGGCCCGGCTGCAGTACCGGTTGCCGGATCTTCATCAATTCCGATACTGGGATTGAAAAACCTGGTTTCAGCAAGGTATTGTGCATTTGGACCGATTGTGGTGAACAAATAACAGCCTTCGAAGCCGAATTTTTCAGACGCTTTTTTTAATAAGGATTTATTGGAAACAGCTTTTTGCAACGACTCCAAGTTTTTTACCGGAACCATCAAATGGGCAACTTCTGTTTCAACAATGTTAATCTTCCATAGATCTAAATCAAGATCATTTATACTTAATCCGACGGCTTCAGCAATAATATCGGCAGGCGCCTGTTTGATGATTTTTGCAGAACGTTGCTTCATGCCCACATAGGTGTGGCCGTTTTGTTCATCAATCTTCAAAGGAATTTTAGCATCTCCGATCATTACCGAGGGTTGCCCATCCTGATTTTTAAAAATGTCCCATTTTTTTTCCAACGCCAAACATACCGCGCCCAACAGGTTATGGCCCGCGCCAATTACCTCGAACTTTGCAGTAGTAAAGGAACGTACCTTTAAGGTATTTTCTCTTGGTGAATATTTTATAAATGACGTTTCCGAATAGCCAAATTCCCGTGAAATATCATGGTATTGATTTATGTCGAGTTCGTCATCTGTGTAAACAACAGACAGTTGATTGCCCTTGTATCTTTCGTCAGTAAAAACGTCCAAAACAAAATATTTTAACTTTTTCATTTGCTTTAATTATGTCAGTCTTTAATTTATTTCTCAAAGTTATATGTCAATAGTTTACTTTTATTATCAGTTAACTAAAGGTTACCGGTTACCTGGTGTTAACTATCTTATCAAATCATGGAAAACGAAAAGAGAGCAGACGCTACTTGCGAACAGGAATTAACCGCTATCAGGGATAGCGTGGAAATATTGGGAGGTAAATGGAAACTTAGGATCATGCGTCACCTGAATAATCATATATCTGAAACCAATACTTTTAAAAAGATCCAGCGGGAAGTCGACGGCATATCCGCGAAAATGCTTTCAAAGGAATTGCAGGAGTTGGAAACCAATCTGCTTGTTACCAGGAAGGTATTGGATACCCGACCGGTAACGGTGAAATATGCAATTACAGAGTACGGTTTAAGTGTTTTCCCGGTTACTGAAACTTTGGTTGAATGGGGATTAAATCATCGCCAAAAGATAAAGTAGCGAGTTTGCAGCCATTTCACTGACTGTTTTGTAACAGTGGAATAATCGAGAAATAACGAATGTTTATTTGCCCTCCACTCACCATAAGAGAAAGCCACAGATCGGACATCTTACTTCGTTGTCAACGTTTTAAATGAATCCAATTTTGATTATTAATCAAGTGGTCATGGCTCGGGCCATCATCTTCGAACAATATTAATAGCTTTAAAATACATAAAATGACATATTAATGAAATAAAGTATATAATATCCATAGAATTAGTAGAATTTAAGTTTACTTTTGCTTTTCAAATGGCAGGTGGTTCTGCCAGGCACTGTATTAATTTAAACACACGATGAAAACACACAAACCCCTCAAAAAATCAACGTCCCTTTCTATCGCTACGCATTCTACTGACGGCATTCTTTGTTGTTGCTGCTAAACCTTCTGTTTAGCTAAACACCATTTTAAACCCGACCCCGGGTTAAAAGGATAATTGACAAAATTTTGCCTGAAAATTTCATGGGTTAAACCCGTTTGGGTTTCTCCGTGCTATTCCTGCGCGAAAAAATTATTAAAAAATTAAAATATTTTATGATGAAACCATTACATGCTAAATGGCTTGCGCTGTTTATTTTTTTAAGCCCGCTTATAACACTTGCGCAACAGCAAGTTATACGCGGCACTGTAAGCGACCAACAAGGTGGCTTACCTGGTGTTAGTATAAAAATCAAGAATACATCAAGGGGGACAATAACCGATGGAAAGGGTGATTACGCTATTAAAGCTGCGGACGGTGAAGTGCTCATTTTTTCGTTTGTTGGCTACACTGGCCAGGAAGTAGCAGTAAATCAATCGGTAATAAATGTGATATTAATCCGCAATGATAAGCAGCTTGGTGAAGTTGTAGTTGTTGCACTGGGTCTTTCGCGCAACAAAAACGAATTGCCCTACTCTGCCCAAACACTTAGCGGAACGGAAGTGAGCAGTAACCGTACCACCAATGTGCTTAGTGAATTATCCGGAAAAATAGCCGGTGCGCAAATTAAGCAGGCTAATGACATCGGCGGTTCAACCAATATTGTGTTGAGGGGGCCTAAATCATTGTCGGGCAGTAACCAGCCTCTTTTTGTGGTTGATGGCGTACCTATCGATAATTCAAGCGACCTGGAACTTGGGGGTACAAGTAATGTAACACAAAATCAGCGTAATGGCAAGGGTGGCTATGATTATGGCAGTCCCGGTGCAGATGTTAACCCTGACGATATTGCTAATGTCACTGTTTTAAAAGGCGCAGCTTCAACAGCGCTATATGGATCACGCGCTGCTAACGGTGCGATTATCATCACCACAAAAAAAGGGTCAAAAGGCCTCAATGTAACGTTAAACACTGGTGTACAATTTGGTTCGGTTGATAAAAGCACCTTTGCCAAATACCAAAAGGACTACGGTGCCGGATACGGCCCTTATTATGATCCTAATACGCCGGGGAGTCACTTTGATTATACCGATATACTAGGTAACGGGGTTAAACAATTGGTTGTACCCACCTATGACGATGCTTCGTACGGGCAGAAATTTGACCCCAGCTTATTGGTTTACGACTGGCGGTCTCTGGATCCGACATCGGCCAACTATCATAAGCAAAGCCCATGGGTGGCCGCAAAAAATGACCCATCAACCTTTTTTAATCAGCCGTATACATTAAATAATAGCTTATTTATTGATGGCGGTACCGATAAGGGGAACTACAAATTGGGGTATACCAGGTCTGACGATCACGGGATTCTGCCAAATAGCAGCATCGTTAAAAACCTGTTCAATTTTGGCGGATCATACAAACTTTCGGATAAGCTGACCGCCCAGGCCAGTGTGAATTATACCCAAACGGCAGGCAAGGGAAGAGGGGGCACCGGTTTTGGGGGCCAAAACGGCGAACCAATGAATATTCTTCAAAACTTTCGCGAATTCTGGCAGGTAAATGTGGATGTACAGGATTTAAAGGATGCCTATTTCAGGACCCGAAGCAATGATAACTGGAATGTAAAAAGCCCTAATGACCTTAGCTCCGCCTATTGGGATAACCCCTACTTTGTTCAGTATCAAAATTATGAGACCGACAGCAGGGATCGCTACTTTGGAAATGTTAGCCTTGATTACAAATTATTCAGCTGGCTTGATATACTTGGCAGGGCCTCGGAAGATTATTACAATGAGTTTCAGGAACAAAGGATAAATGTAGGTAGTGTGGTTACACCCTCGTCATATTACCGCCTGAACCGTACCTACAAAGAAAACAACTTCGATTTTTTACTGAATTTCAATAAAGCAATTACAAATGATATCAACTTTAAAGGCGTTTTAGGCTTAAATGCAAGGCGCCAGAATATCAATTCAATAAGTGCTGCAACCAACGGAGGGCTGGTTGTACCGGGACTGTTTTCTTTAAGCAATTCAGTAAACCCAATAGATTATCCTGTTGAAGTAGTAGACCAAAAGGTGGTAACCGGTATTTTTGGCGGTGTTACCTTAGGCTATAAAGATCTGTTTTTTCTCGATGGAACATTAAGAAGGGATCAGTCGACTACATTGCCTGACAAAAACAATACCTATTATTATCCATCTGTTGCCGGCAGTTTTGTTTTTTCGAACCTGCTGAAAAATTATGATTGGCTTTCCAGCGGAAAAGTGAAACTTAATTATGCCGAGGTTGGTAATGATGCACCTTCACGACGCATCAATGAGGTGTATGACAAAGCGGCCAATTTTGGATCAGAAGCACTTTATTATGTATCAACCGTAAGGAACAATGCCGACCTGAAGCCCGAGAGAACGAAGAGCTTTGAAGCTGGCCTGGAAGCGTCATTCCTTAAAAATCGCCTGGGCTTTGATTTTACTTATTATAAAAATAATACCATCAACCAGATTTTGCCGGTGTCGGTGTCGACTGTTACGGGCTATAGCGGATTATATGTTAATTCAGGGAATGTTCAAAATAAAGGGGTTGAAGTTTCACTTAATGGCACCCCATTTAAAACCAACGATTTTTCATGGAATATCAACGTAAACTTTGCAAAAAATACAAATAAGGTTTTATCACTTTATAATGATGTAAATAATTACCAGTTGGCAGCATATAAAGGCGGTGTAACTACCAATGTTACAGTGGGGGAAGCTTATGGAACTTTAAGAGGAACAGATTTTATATACAATAACGGGCAGAAGGAAGTTGATGCAAATGGTCGTTACCTATTCACTTCAAACTCCAACAACGTAATTGGCAATTCAAACCCGGATTGGACAGGTGGGGTTTTTAATGCCTTCAGGTATAAGAATTTTACGCTTAGTTTTTTGATTGACTTTAGCCACGGCGGAAGTATTTATGATGTGGATATGGTTTTTGGCCTTTGGACCGGCCTGTATCCTGAAACTGCAGGTTTAAACGACCTCGGGAACCCTAAAAGAAATGCACTTGCACAGGGCGGCGGAGTTATTCTGCCGGGGGTACATGCCGATGGAACACCAAATACAACCAGGATAGACGCTTCGCAAAACCAGTCGGCCTATGGTTACCAAACAGCACCGAATAAAGCCTTTGTCTATGATGCATCCTATATCAAATTGCGGGAGGCTGCATTAACCTACAGCGTGCCAGCCTCTTTTGTGCAAAAAATAGGTGCAGTAAAGGCTATAGACATTTCGCTTACCGGCCGCAATCTATGGATCATTCATAAAAATATTCCATACGCTGATCCGGAAGACGGGCTTGGCGCAGGCAGCGCTTACCAGGGCGTTCAGCTTGGCTCGTACCCTAATGTACGCCGATATGGTTTTAACTTAAAATTTAGCTTCTAAACTGATGAAAAAGACGATAATTACGCTGCTGGCCACAATAGTACTGAGTGGCTGTGTAAAGAAAAACGAATACCTGAATAATGATACCAAGAGTGCCACGGTAGTGCCCGCCGCCACTTTATTTTCTTATGCTGAAAAGCAATTGGCAGATGTGCTGGCAACCAGCGCCTATAATGTAAATATATTCAGGCTCACCGCTCAGCAATGGACGCAAACTACTGCTATATCCGAAAGTGATTACGACCTTAAATTGCGTAATGTGCCGGATGGTTTCTGGAATGCTATTTACATTAACGTTCTCCGTAACTTATACGAAGCAAACAAGCTTACTTTAGCAGATGCCAGCTTATCAACAGCACAAAAAAACAACCAACTGGCGCAGATCAATATATTGGAGGTGTATGCCTATTCAGTATTGGTGAATACCTTTGGAAATATACCTTACACACAGGCGATAGATTACACCAACACAACACCAAAATATGACGATGCGAGCCAGGTTTATGACAGCCTGCTAAGCCGCCTGGATGATGCCTTGTTAAAGCTGAATACTTCAGCTAACGGTTTTAATACCGCCGACCTGCTTTTCAACGGGGTGAATGAAATCAGTTCGTGGAAAAAATTTGGCAATACAATTAAATTAAAGCTTGGGATAACGCTGGCAGATGCTGAACCGGCGAAGGCAAAAATTGCCGTGGAAGCTGCCGCCCCAAATGCGCTACAATCTAATGCTGATAATGTTAGCTTTAAGTACCTCACCACAACACCTAATACCAACCCGCTATGGGTTGACCAGGTACAGGGCCATCTGATAGACTATGTTGCAGGGGCTACGCTGGTGGATTTATTAAATAGTTTAAATGACCCGCGCAGGCCAGCTTATTATACCGCTATAGATACCAATGCAAATCCTGCTCCTAATGATATATTGGTTTACAAGGGCGGTGTAATTGGAAAGGTGAATACGTATAACAAATACTCCACCTTTAGTAACACTATTGCGGCTCCGGATCTTCCATCAGTGCTGGCCGATTATTCGGAAGTAGAATTTGACCTGGCAGAAGCAGTTGAAAGAGGTTTTACAGTTAACGGTACAGCCCAACAACACTATAACAACGCCATTACGGCTTCAATAAGTTATTGGGGCGGCAGCTCCAATGATATCAATACTTACCTGCTCAACCCTAAGGTAGCTTATACAGCAGCCGGTGGTTCCTATAAATTAAAAATAGGTTCTCAAAAATACATAGCCCTTTACAACAGGGGATATGAGGCCTGGACAGAGATCAGGAGACTCGGACTTGTTTTGCCCCTGCCGCCGAACCAAACATCATACCTTAACAGGTTTACCTATCCAATAACCGAGCAGAACGTTAACCAGGCTAATTACAGCCAGGCAGCTACAGCTATAGGCGGAGATAATATAGCCACCAAATTATTCTGGGATAAAAACTAAAGCATAAATATCAAAAAATGAAAAAAAGAAGTAAAACCGCAATCAAGCTATTTGCCAGTGTGTTGGCAACCCTGCTTTTATTGACTATCAGTAACCCGTCTTCGGCACAAAAAGCCGGTACTGCTGATTATTTTAAGATCGAGGATTATTATAAAATAAAATGGGGGTACGCAGATGAGTTTATCGCCTTATGGAAAAAGAACCATTACCCTTTATTGAAAAAGCTGTTGGAAAAAGGAGATGTGATTAGCATTGAAGCGGAAACCCCCAGGCTTCATAGCAGCGAAGAGAGCCGTTGGGACTTAAAAGTAAGCGTTGTTTTTAAAACTGCGAAACTGGCTTTTGATTACAGCATTGTTGACCCATATAAGCTACAATTGTTCCCCGACCAGGAAACATATAAGAAGGAGGAACAGCGCCGTTGGGAAATTGTACTGGCACATTGGGACGTAACGGTTGAAAACCTTCCTTTGAATTGATAATTTAAAACAAATTAAAAGGAAATGAAAAAGCTCTTTGTATTGGCTTTAATATGCTTTGCACAAAGTGTACACGCGCAAAAAACCTATATATACTGCGGTAAGCTTATTGACGGTATTTCGAATACTGTGCAAAAGCAAGTTACAATTGTTGTTGACAGCGGCCGGATCAAAAATATCATTAATGGTTATGCTGATGCAGGCAATACCGTTAAAATAATTGATTTGAAATCGAAAACGGTTTTGCCCGGACTTATAGACTGCCACGTACACCTTGAAGCCATTTTGAGTACCAATACATTGCTTGAAGTTTTTACACTAACAGATGCTGATATAGCATACCGGTCGGTAAATTTTGCAAAAAGAACTTTGCTGGCCGGTTTTACAACCGTAAGAGATTTAGGAGGCGGCGGGATAGATATCAGCCTTAAAAAAGCGGTTGAAAACGGATGGGTTGACGGTCCGCGGATTTTTGCAGCGGGGAAGATCATTTCATCAAGCGGAGGTGCAAGTGACCCGTCAAACGGTTTCCGGGATGACGTTTTTCAACGTTCCGGGCCTAACGACGGTGTTGCAGACGGGAGAGATGAATTGGTAAAAGCCGTACGGCTGCAAATAAAGGCGGGCGCCGATGTCATCAAAATTGCATCAACCGGCGGCGTTTTTGAGTTGGGAGATAATAACAAAAAAGCAAAGTTTACGGTGGATGAAATTAAGGCGGTGGTTGAAACGGCAAATGACTATGGTTTAAAAGTAGCCTGCCATGCCCACGGAGCAGAAGGTATCAGGCGGGCAATTTTGGGTGGTGTTACTTCAATTGAACACGGTACCTATATGGATGATGAAGATATAAAACTAATGAAGCAATATGGTACATGGTATGTGCCTACAATTATTGCGGGTAAAGCTGTTGCTGATTCAGCAAAAAAAGGATACTATCCGCCGGTTATTGCCGGCAAAGCCATAGCATTTGGTGACCAGATCCAGAAAACGTTTGCAAAAGCATACAAGGCGGGCATTAAGATAGCTTTCGGAACGGATGCCGGGGCATTTGATCACGGGAAAAATTACCTGGAGTTTGGTTATATGGTGGAAGCAGGGATGCCACCCATGGAAGCAATTAAATCGGCGACCTCAAACGCTGCAATTCTGTTGGGGAAGGAAAATGAGTTGGGCAGCATCAGTAAGGGAAAACTTGCAGACATCATAGCCGTAGACGGCGACCCGCTGAGTGACATTAGCACCATGAAAAATGTAGTTTTTGTGATGAAGGGGGGCGCAATATATCTTAACTGATCTATTGGTTAGGAGTGACGTCCATCGAGGAGAGAAGAAAAGAGATTGCGTAAAATTAATAAAGGATACAATGAAGCCTCAAATCTTTTCGACTTGAGGCTTTTTCATTTCAATGCTATCACCGAAAGCATGAAAATTAAGAACTATGCCGCTTTTTTAATGTCCCACCTTTTGTATAACTGTTCCAGCAGGATAATATTTAGCTGTTCCCATTTTAAACATTGACTTAATATCGCTGATAGCCAGTTCACCTACATAGCCATCCTTTTTGATAGCTTCGCCTACAACCGGGCGATATTTGTTTTCGGCAACACAAAATGATACCGCAATAATATGTTTGCCTGGGCTATCCTTAATAGCAAACTTGTACGATTGCAAAGCCCTAACAGCTGCTTCGTCAAAGCCGTTGCCGGCGCTTTTTTCCACACTAACATTGCCTATCATCCCGTCGTTATCGAGGTTAAAGTTCAATACCACAACGCCCCCAGTAAGCGCCTTTTTGGCTTTTTCGGGATATTTTACGCTGTCGAGCATATAGTTATAAAATTGGTTGGCATACGGCGCATCCAGGTAGGATACCGCATCAAAAATATAGGCTAAACGGCTATGTCTGTCATTGGGATGAAAAAATTGGATAGTCATCGACGCAGCAGACGGAAAGGTATAGCCGTATTTATCCTTCAGCATTTTTAAATCGGCCGGGGTGCATTTGTTTTGAAAATACCAGATGCCCTCGCCATTTTTTTCATAAATTACAACTTTAGCAGACGCTGTGTTACCATTGTCGCCGGGGAAGCCAACGTTACTCTCGTCATACTCATATCCTTTGATGGTACGTGTCGCTGAATATTTGTAATTGGTTATAATCAATTCTCCTCCAAATTCAGGATCGTTGCCGAGCGAATCGGTTTTAAATATCGAATAATCACCAGTAAAAAAATATACGCCTATTTTTAAATTTTTACCAGGGTCGTCATTAACTATACCTTTATAGGCGTTAAACCCGTTTAGCGCCAGCGCATCCAGTTTGGCGCCCCCGCTTTTAACAACCCTCGCGTTGGTTATGCGGCGATCCTTGTCCAGCGCGAAGCCTACTTCTACCAGGCCGCCTTTTTCGTCTTTGGCCGAAGTATAATGGATATTGTTGCGTAAAAAATGATCCATAAGGTAATAACCGTCAACATTTACAACAGGCAATATTGGTCGCCCATCCCTGGTAGTAAATTTTGCGCTGTCCGCAACTACTTCAACCTTGATGTTGTGGTTTTTGAGTAATGACAAGCTATCGGCCCTGGTAATTGTTGCAGCCGTATAAGCGACTTTTTTGTTTTGCTGATCAACGGAAAGCTGATTAGTGATGGTACTTACTCCATTTTCTGTAATTTTTAAAAGTTTCGGTCTTGCTGTAAACCTGGCATTTAGCATAGCATATTTGCCAGGTGATTTTACGCCTGCAGGGGCAAGATCAACCCAACCATAATTTTTACTGAATAAAAGGGTAGAAGTGCATAATAACGCAGCGCAGATTGGAACAGCCACAAGGTACCTCAGCCTTGCCAAATTACCCGAACGTTGCTGATTTAGCATGATAATTCTCTTTTTTAGCAAGTTATAATTGAAAAATGAATTTGCAATTGACGTACCCCCTGCGCCATAAGCACTGTCTAACAAAAACGAAGCGTATGTTAATGTATCGCTTTCGTAAGCTGCGGTTTGCTCATCTGCAATATATTCATGTATGGTTTTTAAGCTGTTTTGTAAAAGGTAGACAAAGGGGTTAAACCAGTTAACAATCTTCAGCAATTCAAGCAATATAATATCGATCGAATGTTTTTGCCTGATATGTACCAGCTCATGCCTGATGATGGTGTTGGCTCCATGTATATCGGTGCTTATGAAAAGATAGTTGAAAAATGAAAATGCCACATCTGGTCCGTTCAAATAGACTATGCGGTATTTGCCTTCATTAACTGTTTGCTTATTATTGAACATTTTGAACAATGTATAAAGTTTAATAAAAAGCATAAAAAATAAAACGGCTGCGCCAACAAGGTAGGCATATAATAAACCTTCCTGCCAGCTAAGATGCCGTGCGAGCACTGCCGGAGCTGCTGGCGAGGCCAGAGTAGGAGCCTGATAGTGGTACTGTTTGGCAACCGTTACCGCCGGGGAGATAACAGGAGGTATGGCTTCGGTAGCTGTAATTGCAGGAGCCGCAAACTTAACCGGGCTTAACGTACTCTCTGATTCAACAGGTTTAACCGACCTTAACGCGCTTACCTGCACAAGCGGCAGTATAAAAGCAACTACGCAACTAAATATCAGGTAGACCCGGCTTAGCTGGTAGTGCGTGTTCCGATTTAAAAATAAGCAGTAGGCCAAATAAAATACGCCAACGTATAAATTAGCTTCTGCAAGATAATACAGCACGTTCATTTCTTTTTGCGTTTAAGATCTGCTATCAGTTGGGTTAATTCATCCAGTTGGCGTAAATCCAGTTTCTTCTCGTCTGCAATAAACGATACCAAACTTTTGTACGAGTTGCTGAAATAGCCGCTCATCATCTTGTCGAATGTGAATTTCTTATACTCCGATTCGCTTACTAGTGGGAAATACATATGCACATTGCTGTATGCTTTGTGGCCGACAAAGCCTTTGCTTTCCAAAACCCGCACAACGGTTGATACCGTGTTATAAGCCGGCTTAGGTTCAGGCATCAGTTCGATGATATCTTTTACCATAGCCTCATTTAATTGCCATAATAATTGCATTACAGTTTCTTCTGCTTTGGTAAGTTCTTTGACAGGCATGGTAACTATTTTTGTAGTTAACCAAATGTAAAAACTAATTTCATAGTTTACAAACTATTTTTATAGTTTTTTTCAAAAAATCGGAAGAATCAACGATGAGTTTTGTTTTTAAAAAGCAATACAATTGTTTCAATTTAAAAAGGGCGCTTAAACTTGTTTGTACTGTCTTAACTATAGTGGAACGTTGGGAACATGACAAAGGTGGTGGAACGGGGGAACCAATCGTTCCCGATCCGGTAGCCCCTGTCGTTTTGAGGAATAAATAAAATGTTCCTGCTTCCTGAATTATTTAATAACAATACTGGAGTCCGTTGACTAACTGTGCTCAAACCGGCCAGTCTTACTAATCAGCACTATCTTATATAAGATCAGGTCTAGCCTGGTGCCAACATCTTCTTCATTTTCGGCCAATCCGTGGGAAGTATGATTGATTGGTTTTTCAGCGAAGGGCATTATGCGGTGGGTCAGGGCCAAAATAGCCTGTTCCTTTTCCGCCATGTCGGTGATTTCCTCAAACCGACCCCAGGCTACCACGCTCTGCCAATTGAAAATGGTTTTGATCTCGTCCACCTGGAAACAAACACGGGGGTTCTTCCGCATCATTTCAACCTTTTTGCCGGGAGCACTGTGACTGATGATCTGTTTTCCATCATAAACATAGTTTACCGGCACA
Organism: Mucilaginibacter phenanthrenivorans; assembly: GCF_024721155.1. Taxonomy (GTDB): domain Bacteria; phylum Bacteroidota; class Bacteroidia; order Sphingobacteriales; family Sphingobacteriaceae; genus Mucilaginibacter; species Mucilaginibacter phenanthrenivorans. The sequence goes on from NZ_JAHVAP010000007.1 coordinate 241,187, forward strand.
ATATAGGGCAAGCCGTGGTCAGTGCAAGCAATACGGCCTGTGACTTGCTTTTTGAGCAAGTTTTCTATCTGTTCTTCGTTTAATTTACCTAACATCCTGCTATCTCCCTTTTGTTGTGCTTTTATTGCGTGCTTGTCACCAGTTCAGGGTTTAGGAAGGGCTCGGCCACTTCGATCAGATTGTCCAGGCATTTTTGATCTATGCCATCAAAACCATTGTTCATAACCGCTTTCTTCCTGGGATCTTTTTCCAGCATGGCGCCCATTTTTAAAACGAGGCGGTCAATCAGTGACAATTTGGCAACGATGCACCTGCCGGGCAGGAAAAACACTTTAGTGCTTTTCCTGATCAGGGGATCGAGGTTGTTGTGCACCAATTGCTGTTGCTGGATCTTATCTTCGGCCGTCGTGCCGCAAACGATAAACAGGATAAGTTTTTTACTAGCCAGTAAGCCGAGGTTTTGCCTTAGCCACTTTCGTATAACCAGCTTGCCGACATACACTGAACTTCCCACAATGACAAGATCATAACCTGCCAGTGCATCTGCCGTCGCGTCTTTGACCTTCAATGATGACAAGTGTAGTGATGAACCCAGCCACTGCGCATATTGCTCCGTGGCGCCATATTTACCCTGATAAATGATAATCCCCTTCATGGTACTGTTTTTCTCTTACAAGTTTACACAGTATGCTGGCTTGACAAAATGACCCAGATCACGTCATGTCCTGATGGGAATCACCTCGGGGAATATTCTATAGAAAATAACACGATAACCAGGATAATCAGTTCCTCGTCATAATATCAAAGCGGATCATGCTTTTATCACTTAAAAGCCAGGCGTCCTTTTTTGCCGATAGAGGTAACCTTTTGATCCTTACCCAAAACTACCTTAATGGTTTTATAAACGTTTTTACCGGCATAGTGGCCGGTTACGTTCCATGTTAATGTTTTGATTTTATCGCTCCAATAATAATCTGTTATTCTTGTATCGCTTCTAGTGTAATTGTAGGATACCCCATCATCCTCTACCATTTTAAAGCTGCCGTTTTTTCCGGGATATATATGGATTTCAAGCGGGGTATCGGATGTCTGTTCCGAATATTGAATAACAGGACCAATCGGAAGTATAGCACCCGCGCGCACGTAAACCGGGATCTCATCGAGCGCCTTATCAACCGAAATAGTTTTGGGGCCTTTGATCACATCGCCGGTGTAATAATCATACCAGGTATCGCCAGGTAAATATACATTTCGCTTGCCGCCTGCATTTAATACGGGTGCCGCTAACAAGCCTTTGCCTACCAGCCATTCATCCGTCATGTTGGCAACGGTTGTATCTGCCTGAAACTCCATTACCAGGGGCCGCATAATAGGAGAGCCGGTGTTGTAAGCTTCGTGACCGAGGCTATAAATATAAGGCAACAACTGGTACCTCAGGTTCAGCGCCTTGCGCATAGCAGCTTCACCGTCGGTATCCCATAAATAAGGAAAACGGGGAGTTGTACCAATGTTGGAGTGAGCGCGCATTATCGGTAAAAATACCCCCGCCTGGAACCAGCGCACTAACATTTCTTTTGTCGGCGTTCCCTGGAAACCGCCGATGTCGCAAGAGCCGTAGTACATACCTGCCAGGCTGAAATTAAGCAGGTCCATGGGCACATTAACCAAAGAGGGCCAGGTTGAAGGAATATCGCCGCTCCAGGTGCTATAGCCCAAACGCTGATCGCCCGGGCTGAATGCCCGGTTAAGGGTAAAGTGGCGATAATTTGGCCGGGCCGATGCCAGCAAATCATATTGTGCTTTATTCCACCAGTAATAACAGGTGTAATATGATTCGCCCTCGTCGTCCCACCAGGCATCAACACCTGCTTTGATTAGTGGGCGGTTTCTTTCCTCATACCATTTTCGCAGGGCAGGACTGCTGAAGTTTAAATCGCGGTTATCAGTTTTCGGGCTGATCAGCCAACCGTTTTTCCTGGCTGTATCCAGCCTCGCCGCATTGCCCAGCCTCGGCTTGCGGATGCCAATAAATTTAAAGCCCTCGCTTTTTAAATTAGCTATTTGTTTGGCAGGAGAGGGGAATACTTTGGCGTTAAACGTAAAATCAGAAAATCCTTCCTTGCCTTCCTTTTTCACGGCATAGTCGGGGAGGGTGGTATACCATTCGAAGTCGAAAATAAACGCATCTACCGGCAATTTATGCGTGCGAAACTTAGTGGCAACATCTGCTACATAAGTGCTGTCGTCCCAGCCCCATTTGCTTTGCAGGTAACCAAATGCCCACCTCGGCGGCAGCTTGGGTTTTCCGGTAAGCTTCACATATCCACGTGCAGCGTCATACATAGTTTTTGCTGGCCATAGGTATAAATTTGCAGCCCTTCCGGAAAATTGCCAGGTTAAGGTCGCTTTATCCACGGCCCGGTTCCAGGTTGCGGGTATATCATCATTTGAGGAGACGGCAAATGCACTGTAGCCCCTGCTATTCCAAAAATACGGAATGTCGGCGACGCCATTGCTGGCAGAAGAACCGGACTGATTTTTCTCAAGTTTTTTCGATGCGTTGTTCCCGGAGCCATAAAGCAAGCCTGCTGCCGTATGTGTAATTTGTATTGCTTTGCCTGTGGATGAAAAAGCACCATCACGGATAAGTATCCGGCCCGTTGCATCGTATAGAGACCATACCCCAGTTTTAGTATTGATCATCAATTTTCCATATGATGTTTTGATGCCGTAAGAGGGACGAGCGGAAATCACCGTAAACTGGGTGGTAGCTGTGTTGGTTCCGTCAATAAAAATACTTTTAATAGTGGATGGCGCTATTGAGTCGTTTAAGCTTAAACAAAATGCCGCATCCTTGGCTACCGATAGCCCAACCGACTGGTTTCCGGCTTTCACAAGTATTCCACGGGGAGTTTTAATTATTTGCGCATTGGCGATATAAATTGTTACTGATTGAAGTATGGCAGCCAGTAATAAAATCAGTTGTACTTTATTAGTTTTCATTTTGAAAAATCAATTGCGGCTTGAGGCCCATTAGGTTCGGCTAATGTACAAGTAATTTGCTAAATCGATTTATCAAAATAAACTTTTTTACGTTAAATGCTGAGTCTTATGCCAGCATTACGCATTGAATTTAAAACGGGCAATGAAATGCAAACGTAGAAAGCCTTATTCGGCTTGCTGCTTCATTATTTTCCTGGCACCAAGCAAGGCTAGCAGCGTAACTGTTGAGGCTGCTGTAAGGTAATAGCCTACGTATGCAAGCCCGAACTTATGCGCCAATGTAGTGGCCAGGTACGGCGTAAGCGATGCGCCTAAAATACCGGCCAGCGTAAATGCGAGCGAAGCACCGGTATAACGCACCGATGGCGGAAAAATGCCGGCAAGCGCAGTTCCTATTGGTCCGTAGGTAAGCCCCATCAGGAACATGCCCAGCGACAGGAATATAGCCGTTATAAACAAACTGCCTGTGGTAAATAGAGGTGCGAAGACAATCCCGAATATCATAATTAAGATGGTTGCTACAACAAGCATTTTGTTGCGGCCGTATTTGTCGGCCAGTACGGCCGAGAGAGGAATCCCCAAACCGAAGAACAGCATGGAGATCATTTGTATGATCAGGAAATTGCTTTTGGGGTAGTGTAGCGCCGAGGTCCCCCAGCTTAGGGTGAACACCGTCATCAAATAAAATAGCAGGAATGTGGTTATAGTAGCTAGTGTACCTAGTGTTATGGCTGCAGTGTGTTTAACAAAAACATCAGCAAACGGCACTTTTGCGCGCTGGTCATTATCAATTATCTTCATAAATTCCGGTGTTTCGGATATTTTTAACCGTACATAAAGGCCTACCCAAACCAGCAACGCACTGGCAATAAATGGGATCCGCCAGCCATAGCTGATAAAATCGCCCTCGCTCATGGTTTTGCTCAGTATAAAAAAAGTACCGCTGGAGATCAGGAAACCTATGGGAGCGCCGAGCTGAGGAAACATTCCATACCAGGCTTTTTTGTCGGCAGGGGCATTTTCGGTAGCCAGTAACACTGCGCCGCCCCACTCGCCGCCCAGTCCCAAACCTTGCCCGAAACGAAAAATGGCCAGTAATATCGGGGCTGCAATGCCTATGGAAGCATAGCCCGGTAAAAGCCCGATAGCAACTGTTGACGGTCCCATGGTTAATAACGCTGCAACCAGCGTGGCCTTACGCCCCTTACGATCGCCAAAATGCCCGAATAAAGCCGCGCCCAATGGCCGTGCAAAAAAGGCCAGTGCAAAAGTGGCCAACGACTCCAGCGTAGCCGAAGTTGGATCAGCCGCAGAGAAAAATAACTTGGGAAAAACCAACACCGCAGCAGTGGCATAGATATAAAAGTCAAAAAATTCGATGGTGGTTCCGATGAGGCTTGCAGTAAGGATCCGGCTTACAGAATTTGCGGGGACAGGTTGCTGGTTCATAGCTCAAACATATTAAATTTGAGCGAATGTGCAAATTGATGTTATGGAGATTAATTCAGCAGCATTTTGGGTATAAAAAAGCCTCAAAGCTAACGATTTGAGGCTTTTTGGCCGGGCAGCAAATATGCAATGATGAAACACTTGTTCATTTCAATGATTTTAATATTTTTCCAGATATTCTTTAGAATAATTATTTAAGTCTTCTTTCGGTATTTCTGAAGCTCTATAGTCCATCCCATTTCTTTTTAAGAAGTCAACTATTTGCAACTTCTTTTTATATTCTGCTGAACCTAATTCAAAATACCATTGTCGCATACCATCGGTGATATATTTATTTTGACCTTCTATAGTTTTATAAAGTACCTTTTTGAATCCTGCGCCTTTACTTATCAAATAAATGACGATCTCCGGACGTCTGTATAAACCAGCTGCATCAACTGCTGACTCTAACAGACTACTTCCGTACTCATTTACCATATCTACTTTTGCTCCTGCATCAACTAATATTTTCATATAATCCAAGTCACCGGCCTCACAGGCAATCATTAAAGGTGTCCGCCTTGTCTTCTTTGGCCCGTTCTGCATTGCATTAGGATCGCCGCCATGTTTCAACAATAATTTTAGAAATCTTGGGTCTGAACCAGAAATTGGATTTTCCAGCTTTGCAGCTTCCATTAACGGAGAATCGCCGTACTCCGAGTCCTGCAAATTGGGATCGGCACCCAATTCCATCAGCGTTTTGGCCGATGGATAATTCATATTTGACACCGAAAGCCCTAGCAATGTTTGGCCGAAACGCTCCTCCCTGAAATCAATAAGATCTTTTTTCTTCTGTATCTCTTGTTTTATTTTTACCGTGTCGCCGTCTTGTACTGCCTTGGCAAGTTCCCAGGCAGGTGTCTCCTGAAAAAGGCGGTAATCGACACCTAACAGTGTACTTTTGTCAACTGACGAATCACGACTTGTACATGCCGAAACAAGCAACGTGAAAACCCTAATATATACGTTCATTTTTTTATTCATTCTTCCAATAATACCTGAAACTGGATCAAGCGGAATATTTTTACGATATCCCACAGTATTCTGGTTAATCCAAAATAATTTTGAGTGTCTACAATCGAAATTACAATAATAAAGGAACAAAAAAAGCTTCAAATCTTTCGACTTGAGGCTTCTGACTTTTTAAGAAGTAGCGGGAACCGGACTGAACTCGAGCTATTAGGTTAAAGATTTAGAAGTTTTATCAATTTTGTCTTTTCAGACACGTAACCGGGTAAATATCAACTCGGCACCTACTGTCGAAATTCAGCAATGTTTATAGATCATGATAATTAATTGATCAGCCACCATCATAAGCCCGCTGCAGAGTTTCGATGTCAACTTTCTTCATCGTCATAAAAGTTTGTGTAACCCGTTCAATCTGTTCAGGGCTGCCGTTTTTGAGCGCATCGAACATCACGGTGGAGGCCACCTGCCATGATACGCCGTATTTATCCTTTAACCAACCACATTGCCCGGCTTCGCCACCAGCTGAAAGTGCCGACCAGTAGTAATCGATCTCTTCCTGGGTTTCACATGGGATCAATAGCGACACCGCATCATTAAAATTGAAACCGTGCTGATGCGCGCTATCCATAGCGGCCAGCCAGGTGTCATCGATGTGAAAATCAGCAAACATAAGTGTGCCCGCTTTATCCGGCCCCATATCCTCCGGGCGCGGGGCAGTGGTGCCGCGTTTGCTGTCCTTGAATATTGAGCAGTAAAAGTCGACTGCCTCATCGGCTTTACCGGCCACCGGTTGGGTGAACATCAATGAAGGAGTGATCACAGGCCTTTCCTCACCGGCCGGGTTGGTCAGGATCAGTTGCCAGGATACGCCGTGTTTGTCTTCAACCCAGCCGTAACGTTTACTGAAAGGGTAGCTATCCAATGGCATCATTATTTTGCCATTTTCGATTAGCTTATTCCAAATTTCGTCGATATGTTGGGTGGCATCCGGGTCACGCGAGGGATCAAAATTGATCATAAAAGAAATGGACGGATTGATGCCGAGCTTGTGACCGGCACTGATGCCGAAGAACTGCTGGCCGGCAATAGTAAATTCTACTACTTCACATTCGCCACCAGGCATTGGGAAGTGATTGGCATAATTGACAGTTGAACCAGGCATGAATGATGCGTAGAATTCAGCTGCTTGTTTTGCATCCTGGTCGAACCAGAGGTGTGGTTTGATGGGTAACATAGGTAAATGATTTTAGTGTTATATATGGTTTTAATATTTAAGCCGTTTAGCGATTTATTTCTCTTAAGCTCCAATAGTACCCGTCTCAACATTTCCCGCGCGAGCGTAATTGGCAACAATAACACCATTTGGTGTAACAAGACTCTCTGTTAATTTAAATGCTGCAGGCATCGTACCACTATCAAACAGCTTCTTTCCTTCGCCAAGCGTCACCGGGTAAATTTTGAGCCAAAGTTCGTCTACTAAATCATGCTTCAGTAGTAATTGAGTTAGTTCGCCGCTGCCCCAAACTTTGATGTCGGAACCTTCAGTGTTTTTGAGCTTTTCAATATCAGCCACATTTGTGAGGAACACGGAGTTTTTCCAGTTCGACTCTTTCATGGTGTTGGACACGACGTATTTCGTGACATCATTGATGCCCGGCCAATAGTCAGCATGCGCAGGCCAGTAGGAGGCAAAAATCTCAAATGTTTTTCTGCCCAGGAGAATATCCGTAGGTTGCATCTGTTTTTGCATCACTTTGCCGGTAACATCGTCACCATAAGGTGCTGACCAGCCGCCATATTTGAAGCCACCCGATGTATCTTCCTCGGGTCCGCCGGGTGCCTGCATTACTCCATCTAATGTAATAAATGTTAAAACGATTATCTTTCTCATATTAGTTTAATTGAAGTTGTTGCTTGTTTTTAATTAATAGTTCGAAATATTCATCGAACCATCTTTTTAATAGCAATCCCAACCAGTTTTACTTTAAAAAGTCATTTAAGTAACCCAATATTATATTCGTCTGCATCATCAGGCTCACATGACTCTGCGAAGGAACAACGGCCAAATGTGATTTTGGCATCGGTGCCATATCAGCAGCTACTCCACCTCCGAGTAATTGATAGGTTTTCGCCAGCTCAACTTTATCCAGACCATCATTGTCGCCCGAGATGATCAATACCGGCGAAGTAATTTTTGCAATATTGCTGTCACCCATGTCGAAAGTTGACCCGACAAAGGCAAGCATCTGTTCCACGAATTTATTCCATTTTGTTTTGTCAGGCGCTGTTGCATCGTATGCCGTTTTCATCGGACTATTCGCAAACATTTCAGGCTTCATGTTTTTAAACGCATTAGCTACCTGGGGCGCCCAGCCCGTACTTTTATATGTAGAGGAGATGATCACCAATTTTTTTACACGCTTAGGATTTTGAATGATCAGCTGGTAGGCTATGGAACCGCCCATGCTATAACCTACCACATCGGCGCTGTCGACCTTTAAGTAATTCATTACTCCATCCACATCACTTGCCATTGTAGCCAGGTCTAATTTCCTGTCAGAATACTGTGTATGCCCATGTCCCTGCATTTCAATGGCAATTACTTTTCTTGTTTTTGACAATTCAGGTATTAACTGCCCCCAGTTCATCTGAATGTTCATAAAGGCACCATGCAGCAAAACAAGCGGCTTACCCTCGCCATATACTTCGTAATAAACTTTAATGCCATTAACAGGCACGTAGCCACTGCCGGCGGGTTTAAGCTGTTGCCCGTTAGATTGAAATACTGTAAAAAAAAGCAAAGCAATAATTAATACCGGCTTGAGGAAATTAGATCCTTTGAATACTCTTTTCATAAAATGTTATTTAAATTAGTTTGACTTTATTGACAATACAAAGATCGAAGGGATTTCAGGATTTTACGCCGTGTAAAAGTGACAAAAATAGGGGTGGATAGCGACAAATAACAAAACTATAAAAAGTCGGAAGATTTGCCTGTTTTAGTGTTCTAGTATAGGCAATAAAGCGCAGGCTTCTGCCCATCGCCCGCGTGCGTGTGACACAGCTACCGAAAATAAAAAAGCCTCAAATCTTTCGATTCAAGGCTCCTTCTTTTCATGATGGTGTGTTTTTTAAATTGGTGTTTAAAATACCATCCTTGATTTTTTTGGTTAATACATAACGAATAAGCAGGGATTATTGCCGAAACCCCTTATTCTACACGTGGCAGTTTAACTTACTCGTCAGCCGTATGCATCGGCAGACATCGGCAAGTAAGCCTGGTCCGCACTTTGCGTAATCTCCTCAGGATCAGTAAATAAAAATGAATTTCGTGCAAAAATTAATTATCGGGCATACTAGACAGCTTTTATATTTTCAATCTATAATTTTGCTTCAGTCTTTTTTATGATCTTCGGTATCCGTTTTTGCAGGTCTTCCATCAGTTCATTCAGCGCGCTTTCGCACATCGGCAAAATCTTTTCCGGCTTTAGTACCGGAATCCCCCCGATGGCGATCGTTGTTTTTTTGGAAGTCGAACTTTCATTTATACTGAATACCTTTTTGTCGTCTTTACTAAGCAAAACAATGTTCGCAGTGGCCCTAACTTTCACCGTCCCGGTTCCGCCAATTGCAAATCCTTTTTGTAAGGAGAAATTGATCGATACGAACATGATGCCATCGTACTGCGGGAACATTTTAAGCAGGTTTTGCTCGTTCTTCTTTCCCCAGTTGTATTCTATCACTTTATAGCCAATAGCAGGGGTGAACATGACATCTTTTACCATAGTCGGGCGGTCGTCCGGCGCATAGGTTTTATAGGCATCAGTCCCGGTGATCTCGGCTTCCGGAACTAATTGGAAGGGAAAGCTCTTCGCATAATCGTTGAAAAATCGGCCATGAAAGTCATCTACCATAGGGGTAAGGTTAAAATTAGGATCTTCGTCCAGTTTCAGCAGGTCGGCAGTCATGTTCAGGCCAAAGTCTGAAAGGTCAATGCGCTTATCGGCATAAAAAGTTACAACAGCCACCTTTTTGTTTTGGGCAAAGGTTTCAGTTCCAATAGTAACAAGAAGGAAGCATAGGAGCAATTTGTACATGTTGTTTGTTTTTAGTTTGGATTGGTTATGATAACTGTTGACTGTGTTGATTTGGTGTATTTCAAAGTGCCAACCTAGTAAGTATTTGCCGGCGTGTGCGGTTCATCAATTTAGTGTACACGTAAACGGTATTCGATGAGATCAAAGTGTCGCCGGTATTCACGAAGTCAGTTCCCTGCAAGTCCATGGTTCCATCTTTGTAAGTTTCCAGTTAATGTAAATATCTCCTTCGGAAGCACGCAATTTGGCTGTTTTAGAGAGATAAATAGGAAATCTGGATGGCTTTTCATCGGATATGGATAAGGTTGTTTTAGTAAATGCAAGGTATAATATTATTCCGGTAAATGAGTATCTTTATTTAAGCCAAAATCAAGCTAAAAACCGTTATAATATTTTAACAGAAAAAAGTAAGGCAGTTACGATCAACGTAACTGCCTGTTTCTTAGGTAGCGGGAACAGGACTCGAACCTATGACCTTCGGGTTATGAGCCCGACGAGCTACCAACTGCTCCATCCCGCACTGTTTTTATTATACGATCTGCTTCATTACTGCAGAAAGGGGTCTTTTTATTTTATTGTGTTATCCTTCACAATTCATTTAAAGAGAAAAGCCTTTAGACTTAAGCTAAAGGCTCTTTCTTTCTGGGTAGCGGGAGCAGGACTCGAACCTACGACCTTCGGGTTATGAGCCCGACGAGCTACCAACTGCTCCATCCCGCACTCTATTTTTGTTTTTTTGATTTCACCGATTAGTTTCGATTTCACCGATTAGTTATTTTCGGTGTAATCCTTTTAAATCGGTGTAATCCCCTTTTTTAATTGGACTGCAAAGATATAATTCGTTTCTTTGCAGTCCAAATATTATTTTAATTATTTTTCTATGGCGCATAAGGCAGGTTTCGTGAGTATAATTGGTAAGCCCAACGCGGGTAAATCAACGCTTATGAACGCTCTTGTAGGTGAAAAAATGTCCATCATCACCCCCAAAGCACAAACAACAAGGCACCGCATTTTAGGGATTGTTAACGAGGAAGATTACCAGATCGTGTTCTCAGATACTCCCGGTGTTATTAAACCGCACTATGCACTTCACGAAAGTATGATGCACCAGGTGGATGGATCGATAGTGGACGCCGATTTGATCCTGCTTGTTACAGATATTTACGAAGAGTACGACGAAACTGACGTGCTGAAGAAGCTGGAAGGCACACAAGCACCCGTTGCCGTATTGATCAATAAGGTTGACCAAAGTGACGAGGAAACTGTAAAAGCCAAAGTTGAATTTTGGGAAGAGAAGCTGAAGCCAAAGGCGATTTTTGCTATCTCGGCATTAAAAGACTACAATGTGCTGGCTGTAATGAATTTTGTTATTGAGCACCTGCCGGAACATCCGCCATATTACGAGAAAGATGCTTTAACAGATCGTAACGACCGCTTTTTTGCATCGGAAATGATCAGGGCGCAGATCCTGAAACAATACAAAAAGGAAATCCCTTACAGCACAGAAGTTATTGTAACTGCATTTGTTGAAGGCGAAAAGTTGCACCGCATCAGCGCTGAAATTATAGTGGAACGCGACTCGCAAAAGAATATCATCATTGGAACAGGGGGGGCGATGCTGAAAATTGTTGGCACCTATGCACGCCGCGATATGGAGGAGTTTTTCCAGAAGAAAATCTTTTTAGAGATGTTTGTAAAAGTTATCCCCGATTGGCGCAGTAAGAAAAACTACCTGAAGAAGTTTGGGTACGAATAGGGAAGAGCCAGGAATCAAGATGCAAGAATCAAGATTTTAAGGCAAAAAAATATAATAATCGTATATTAGAATTAAGCAAATAGATTAAGATTGCGTAATGCAGCTATCTTGATTCTTGACTCTTGATTCTTGAATCTAATAATAAAATGAGCAATATAGTAGCCATAGTGGGCCGGCCCAACGTAGGCAAATCAACTTTATATAACCGTTTAACCGAAACCCGCAAGGCCATCGTCGACGATTTTAGCGGTGTAACCCGCGACAGGCATTACGGTGTTTCTGAATGGATCGGTCGCCAGTTTACGGTGATTGATACAGGTGGTTATGTAGCCAATTCTGCCGATGTTTTTGAAGCCGCCATTCGTGAGCAGGTAATTATTGCCATTGAAGAGGCAACCGTTATATTGTTTATGGTTGACGTTACCACCGGCATTACCGATCTGGATGATGAAATAGCAACACTATTACGCAAGGGTAAAAAGCCTGTATTTGTGGTGGTGAACAAGCTGGATAATAACCAGCAATTAGCTGACTCGATGGTGTTTTACAGCCTGGGCTTAGGCGAACTTTATAACATTTCGTCGATGACCGGTTCAGGAACCGGTGAGTTACTTGATGAAGTGGTTAAGCATTTTGATGATGAGCCTATTGAAGAAAATACGCTGCCAAAATATGCTATCATCGGCCGCCCGAATGTTGGTAAATCATCTATTATCAATTCGTTGATTGGCAAGGACCGTAACATTGTAACGCCGATTGCCGGTACCACCCGCGATTCCATTCATATCCATTATAACCAGTACGGTCATGATTTTATGCTGATCGATACTGCCGGGATGCGTAAGAAAACCAAGGTTAAGGAGAATATCGAATTTTATTCTGTAATGCGTACCATTAAGGCATTGGAAGAAGCTGATGTTGTGATCCTGATGATAGATGCCGTTGAAGGAATTGAATCGCAGGATATCAATATCTTCCACCTGGCCGAAAAGAATAAAAAGGGTGTGGTGATCGTAGTTAATAAGTGGGATTTGATCGAAAAAAACAACAAGACCATTAAAGTTTTTGAAGAGCAGATCCGCGATAAAATAGCGCCATTTACCGATGTGCCTATTGTATTCACATCTGTTACAGAAAAGCAAAGGGTGTTAAAGGTGATCGAAACAGCAAATGACGTTTACCAAAATAAGATCAGGAAAATCCCTACCTCCAAGTTAAATGAAATAATGCTGCCAATTATCGAGGCTTATCCGCCGCCATCGATAAAAGGCAAATACGTTAAGATAAAATACATCACACAAATTGCGGGAACATCACCGATGTTTGCCTTCTTCTGTAACTTACCTCAGTACGTTAAAGAGCCTTATTATCGCTTTATAGAAAATAAGATCAGGGAGAACTTTAACTTCAACGGAGCACCCGTACAAGTTTGGTTTAGACAGAAATAGGGAGATGATGTGCGAATGTGCGGATATGAAAATGTGCGGATGAGTAAATTTGTTAGGCTTTTCAATTCGCACATCTGCACATCAAAAATCCGCACATTTACCTCACCGCTTCCACAGCTTTCGCAAGTGTCATATCGTCACTATTAATGGCTTCATAATAGGCATTGGCGCCCCACTTAAAGCGGGCAGCCACGGCTTTGAGCATTGTTTTTATTGTAGGTTTGGAGATTAGCAGTTCGTGTGAGTCCATCTCCTTTACAGTTTGAGATGCATAAAGGATAAAATTGTCAACCTCATTATCGCTAACGGTATATTGCTTCATAAATGCATCTGCGGAGTTGAATTTATTCAACTGCGGCTGCAGCTTATCAATTGTGTAGGCAGTAAACTGTTGCTGATCGGTTAGTTGCTGTAATAGTTCTGTATTCCCAGTTGTATCAGCAGGTACAAAAATATCAGGCATAATGCCGCCGCCGCTAAAGACTTTACGTCCGTTTGCCGTATGATAAGGCGATGGTTTTTTGAAAATGCTGTCGTCCAGGTTACTTTGCGCGGAGAAAAATTCGCCCTTGCGCATCCTTTCAGAAATTTCATGGTGATAGTTGTCGATACCCCCCCGATATGATTTTTGGATAGATCTTCCTGACGGCGTGTAGTACCTGGCTATGGTTAAATTTACTGCTGATCCGTCATCAAAGCTAAATTGTTGCTGCACCAGGCCTTTTCCAAACGACCTGCGGCCAACTATTACGGCACGGTCAAGGTCCTGCAATGCGCCGGCCAGAATCTCACTGGCAGAAGCGGAATATTCGTCAATTATAACAGCTAATTTACCATCCTGGAAATTGCCGGAGTCTGTTGCGAAATAGTCCCTGCGTTCTTCGTGGATTCCCTGGGTATAAACTATGAGTTTTCCCTTTTTTAGAAATTCATCGGCAAGGGCAGTAGCGGTGGTTAAATAACCGCCGCCATTCTCACGCAGATCAAGCACCAGCTTCTGCATTCCTGCGATTTTTAGCTTTTTCAAGGCTTCGCGAAAGTCGGTATCGGTAGTTAATGCGAACTTGCTGATCTTTATATAGCCCACATCCGGAGCGGCCATATACGATGCATCGAGGCTGCTGGTGTTAACATAGCCACGTTTTAAGGTATACAGCTTTTTGGCGGTTGAGTTTGGCGCTGCAACAGCAAGCAACAATGCCGAATCCATGCTACCCCGCAGTGTTTTATTTACAAGCGGTATGGTGAGCTTTGTGCCAGAGAACTTTTTATTATTTACATCGATGATCCTGTCGCCGGTAACCAGGCCAGCATTTGCTGCTGGTCCGCCGGCGTACACCTGTGTAATTACCAATGTGTCGCGAAGTAACTGATACTCTAAACCTATTCCGTTGAAACCGCCGGCTAAGCCTTCATTCAATGTGGTTGCCTTTTGTTCAGGGAGATAAAGAGAATGCGGGTCGAGGTTTTGCAGCATGCTATTAACGGTAACGCCTTCAACGCTATCGACATTCACAGAATCTACATAATTTTGTTTGACAAGCGAAAGTACCTTGGAGATCTTGTCGTTCTCCATCATTGGGATGCCCAGGCTGCGGCTCATCAAACTATGGTTACTGATCACCACGCCGATAAAAATACCCAGCAAAACCAATACCATCGTCCTGAAAATTACACCTGCAGCCCTTTTCATATTTTAATATGGTACAAATTTACAAAATTGTTGCTAAGTATAGTGGTTTAGTATACATTGTGTGAGCCATTATTTTGTAATAATTATTTGGCTAAAAGCGGTTTAAACATCTATTAAAGTCATTTTATTGGTATGATGTCATGATAGCCGAACAACTCTCAATATTTTTCCTCAATTTTGCTAAAAAAACAGCCGATCTGCATGGAAAGAACGACCGAGAAAGATTCGCACTATAACAACCTGGAGCAAATGCCGCTGCCTGAAATCCTTAGAAATATAAATAAAGAGGATCAAAGTGTGCCATTGGCTGTTGAAAAGGCGATTCCGCAAATTGAGGCGCTTGTAAAGATTACTGCCGAAAAAATGAAGGCCGGTGGTCGTTTGTTTTACATAGGCGCCGGAACAAGCGGCAGGTTAGGCGTGGTTGATGCTTCGGAGTGCCCGCCAACATTTGGAGTGCCGTTTGATGAAGTGGTTGGTATAATAGCAGGAGGTGATTTTGCCATCCGCAAGGCTGTTGAATTTGCCGAGGATAACACCGAACAGGCCTGGATAGACCTGGAGGAATTTAATATTAATAATAAGGATGTATTGGTAGGCATAGCAGCATCAGGCACAACGCCCTATGTGATAGGTGGCTTACAAAAGGCAAACGCAAATAATATTACCACGGGCTGTATTGTGTGTAATGCAGGCAGCCCGGTTGCAGCGGAGGCCAAATACCCGGTTGAGGTAATAACCGGGCCGGAGTTTTTAACCGGCTCAACCCGCATGAAGGCAGGTACAGCGCAGAAGCTGGTTTTAAATATGCTGAGTACCAGCGTCATGATCCGGCTTGGCAGGGTCAAGGGGAATAAAATGGTTGATATGCAGTTAAGCAACCATAAGCTGGTTGACCGCGGCACCCACATGGTGATGAGTGAAACCGGCCTGGATGAACAGACTGCTGCTGAACTGCTGAAAAAATATGGCAGCGTGAGAAAGGCAGTGGAAAATAGCGGGATATGATGTGCGGATGCGTGGATATGCGGATGTGCGAATTGAAAAATGATGTGCAGATGCGTGGATATGCAAATGTGCGAATGAGTATTAAATAGGGTTGGTTAAATAATAGGGACATGCTTTGTTGCCGGATGTGAGGCTTAATTCGCACATCCGCACATTCGGAATTAAGATTATGCACGAGATAGAACCATATTATAAGTGGCGTGACGATTACGTGGCAGCGGAAGATGAATATTCGCCCTTTTATGCTACGCAGTATAGCGAATTTGAATTTGATAAGCAGGTGTACAATTACCTGCTGCACCCGCAGTGGGATTCGTTCGGTTCAAATACGCTGTATATGAAGGTGCTGTTTGTTGATTACGAAAAGGGATACAGCATTATTGAATTTATAGGGGAGTGGAACGATGCGATCAACAACGATATCATGCTGATGAAGCGCGAGATCCTGGAGCTAATGATCGATAACGGCATCAATCATTTTATCCTGATCGGAGAGAACGTGCTGAATTTTCATTCATCCGACGATTGCTACTACGAGGAATGGTTCCAGGATGTGGAGGATGGCTGGATAGCAGGCATCAACTTTAGAGATCACGTAATAGACGAGTTTAAGCGCAACAACATCGATTATTACATCAATTTCGGCGGCGTGCTTGACGATTTGGCCTGGCGGACATTAAAACCTATCCAGGTGTTCAAAAAGGTGGAAGAACAACTGACGAGGAGATTGAATTAGTTGACTAGAGATTAGTTAATTAGAGATCAGGAAAAAGCGAACCGGCTTAAATCGACTAATCGAATCACCTATCGTTAATTTTTCAACTAATCTCTGGCCTCTAATTAACTAATCACTGCAATCGCGCTGCCTTCTCAATTTCAGGCAGATCCTTTTTATATTCCTCCACATCCCAATTCAGACTGAATAATTTTGCATAATCAGCTATTGGCTGCAGGCCCATCGTTTTGCGTTTTTCGTCAACGTGGTCGGGATCGGCAATGGGATAGAAGCACATTTTGCCGGTTGTTTTGTTTCTGAAAAGCTGGCTGCCATAAATTTGATTCCGTCCTTCGCGCATAGCAACACGGTCTTCCAGCAATGCCAGATTACTGGACAAGGTTTTGCCGTCTTTAACCGCGGTTCTGATCATAGGCAGGTATTTTTGCTGCGTGGCAAGGTCGGCATGCTGGATTACTAAAAATAAAGCCTGGCTGCCGTTCATGCCTACATCCTGCGGACCGAGCCATCCGTATTTATCAATAATTGCGGTTACCTTAATTAAGTCGCGGGTATCATTTTCACGAACAACCTTCATAGCCGAATCGGTCTGCGCGCCACTTGCCTTGGTTTTCGACAGGTCCTGAGCTCTGTATCTTGCGCCCTGGTCATCCTTGTAAATGGTATCTAGCACCAGCATTAAAGGTTTATTTAGTTTGGCGCTGTCGATGCTAAAGGTATTAACCTGGGCAAATGATGCGGAGGCAATAAAAAGCAGGGCGGTGAATGTAAAAAAGGCTTTCATAGTAGGTTTGTAATTTTTTGTTCAGATCAAATAAAACGGGCAATGCTTCCGTTAATTGTTAAACTAAACTTTTTCTTCAATTGCATGTCTAAATCTCAATTCAATAACTAAATTTGAATAATAAATTTTTTAAATTAAAAATGGAAAATAACAGATCAACTGACGTTTATAATAACGTTATACAAATTAATGAAACAGATACTTCACGTAAGTTTTTAGCTAATGTATTCATGTGGATGTTTGTGGCATTGGGTGTATCTGCATTATGTGCTTATATATTCGCGAATGACACATCTTTGATGCGCATGATGGTTAATGAAGAAACCCGCCAGTTATCTGGCTTCGCTTACCTTGTAATGTTTGCACCTCTTGCATTTGTGCTTTTAATGCGGTTTGGCTTGAACCGAATTTCATACCCTGTACTTGCCCTTTTATTTGTTGCTTATGCAGCAGTAACCGGTATTAGCCTAAGTTTTATATTACTTGCTTTTACTGCATCATCAGTTTTGGGCGTGTTTTTAACGTCATCGGTAGTGTTCGGTGTAATGGCAATTGCCGGTTATACAACTAAGCAGGACTTAACAAAATTTGGTTCAATTTTAATCATGTTTCTTATCGGAATCGTTGTAGCATCATTGGTTAATATGTTTCTACACAGTTCAGGCCTTGATATGCTTATTAGCTATATAGGTGTTGCGGTATTTGTTGGCTTAACTGCTTACGACGTTCAAAAACTAAAACAAATCGGCGCCGGTTTGACCTATGGTGATGCTACTGCATCAAAAATGGCATTGATGGGCGGCTTAACCCTTTATCTTGATTTTATCAACCTGTTCCTTTTCTTATTGCGTTTATTCGGAAGAAGGAGATAATAACTGCATTCTTTATAAAAAAGCTGCCTGCAAACACAGGCAGCTTTTTTTGTTTACGGTAATTTTTTCTTGCCTCTTGATTCTTACTTTTCTGATTCTATTTCCCCTGTCATTTCTTATCCTATGACAACTAAAATCTATTGCAAAATGCCTGTTTATTCTGCATCTTTGTGGTGCTTATGGAGAAAGACGGAGGGATAGACCCTGCGATGTCTTAGCAACCTGTACTTACAAGGTGCTACATTCTACCCGGCAGCCAAACGGCCCCGGGAAAGATAAGCGAAAGTCAAATAACACCCGACTTTTCGAGATAAGCTTTTAGTTTTTTTGATTGCACTGATTAGAGATGATTACACCGATAGCTGCACTTGTGCTGGATAAATCGACGAAATACAAATCAATAATCGGTGAAATCAAAATCAAATAATCGGTGAAATCATTATAATGGATATTAGAAAAGAATTAGAAAAACGAATCCTGGTTATTGACGGGGCAATGGGTACCATGATCCAGCGGTATCAATTAACCGAGGCCGATTTCCGTGGTGAACGTTTTCGTGAGCATACTTCCGATTTGCAGGGCAATAATGACCTGCTGAATATTACCCGCCCGGATATCATCAAAGCTATTCACGCTGAATATTTGGATGCAGGTGCTGATATTATTGAAACAAATACCTTTAGCACGCAGCGCATTTCGCTGGCAGATTATGCACTTGAAGAGCTGGCTTATGAGCTAAGCTACGAAGGTGCCCGCATTGCCCGCGAGGTTGCTGATGAATACAATATAAAAAATCCGGCGAAGCCGCGCTTTGTGGCAGGTGCTGTTGGGCCTACAAACCGTAC
Organism: Mucilaginibacter phenanthrenivorans; assembly: GCF_024721155.1. Taxonomy (GTDB): domain Bacteria; phylum Bacteroidota; class Bacteroidia; order Sphingobacteriales; family Sphingobacteriaceae; genus Mucilaginibacter; species Mucilaginibacter phenanthrenivorans. The sequence goes on from NZ_JAHVAP010000007.1 coordinate 259,886, forward strand.
TGCTTCTTTATCGCCGGACGTTAATGACCCGGGTTATCGTGCTGTTACATTCGATGATCTTGCTGGAGCTTATTACGACCAGGTTAGGGGATTAGTGGACGGTGGCTCTGATATGCTGTTGGTTGAAACTATATTTGATACGCTGAATGCAAAGGCTGCTTTGTTTGCGATAAACCGTTATGCAAATGAATCAGGCAAACATTTGCCGATCATGATCTCCGGTACTATTACTGATGCTTCGGGTCGTACCTTATCAGGACAAACCGTTGAAGCATTTTGGGATTCGGTTAGTCACGCCAATTTACTATCAGTTGGGTTGAATTGTGCTTTGGGAGCAAAGGAAATGCGGCCGCACATCCAGGAATTGTCTGAAAAGGCCAACGTATATATTTCAGCTTATCCGAATGCGGGCTTACCGAATGAGTTTGGCCAGTATGATGAAACCGCACATGAAACTGCGCACCAGGTTGATGACTTTATAAAAAACGGCCTGGTGAATATAGTTGGCGGATGCTGTGGGACTACACCTGAACACATTAAATGTATTGCTGAGAAAGCCGCCAAGTATCCGCCACGCCTGATCCCGGACATTGAGCCGTTCATGAGGCTAAGCGGACTGGAAGCTGTTACCATCACGCCCGAAAGCATCTTCGTAAACGTGGGTGAGCGTACCAATATCACAGGTTCGCCTAAATTTTCAAAGCTGATTTTGGCCGAGGATTACGAAGCCGCTTTAACGGTTGCCCGTCAGCAGGTAGAAGGCGGTGCGCAGGTGATCGACATCAACATGGATGAGGGAATGATCGATTCTGAAGCCGTGATGGTGAAGTTTTTGAACCTTGTTGCTTCTGAACCCGATATTGCCAAGCTGCCCATTATGATAGATTCGTCAAAATGGTCGGTTATCGAGGCTGGTTTGAAATGTATCCAGGGTAAGGGGATTGTAAACTCTATCTCGCTAAAGGAAGGCGAGGAAAAGTTTAAGGAGCAGGCACGTAAGATCTTGAGCTATGGTGCGGCTACCGTGGTAATGGCATTTGATGAAACCGGCCAGGCCGATTCGTTACAGCGCAGGACTGAGATCTGTAAGCGATCATATGATATATTGGTGAACGAGGTAGGTTTTCCACCTCAGGACATCATCTTCGACCCCAATATTTTAACAGTAGCTACCGGACTTGAAGAACATAACAACTATGCAGTTGACTTTATTGAAGCTACCCGCTGGATCAAACAAAACCTGCCGTATGCTAAAGTTAGCGGCGGGGTAAGTAATATTTCATTCTCGTTCCGCGGTAACAACACCGTGCGCGAAGCAATGCACTCTGCGTTTCTTTACCACGCTATAAAGGCTGGAATGGATATGGGGATTGTAAACGCAGGGATGCTGGAAGTTTACCAGGAGATCCCAAAGGATCTATTGGAATTAGTGGAAGATGTTTTATTGAACCGTCGTCCGGATGCCACTGAACGTTTGGTTGAATTTGCCGATACCATAAAAAGTAAGGGCAAGGTAATTGAGCGCGACGAGGAATGGCGCAAGGGAACCGTGCAGGAGCGTTTATCGCACGCATTGGTAAAAGGTATCATTGAATACCTTGATGATGATGTTGAGGAAGCAAGGCAAGCCTACGCCAAGCCACTGGAAGTGATCGAAGGACCATTAATGGACGGTATGAACATAGTAGGGGACCTTTTTGGTGCGGGCAAGATGTTTTTGCCGCAGGTGGTAAAATCTGCCCGTGTAATGAAAAAGGCGGTTGCCTACCTGCTGCCATTCATTGAGCTGGAGAAGCAGCGTGTTATTGATGCCGGGGAGGATTCAAGCGGGAGCAGGGCAAACGCAGGTAAGATCCTGATGGCGACCGTTAAGGGTGATGTGCATGATATAGGTAAAAATATAGTAGGCGTTGTATTGGCTTGTAATAACTTCGAGGTGATAGACCTTGGCGTGATGGTGCCGGCGCAACGCATTATCGAAGAAGCTAAAAAACAAAACGTAGATATAATAGGGCTAAGCGGGTTGATCACGCCATCGCTTGATGAAATGGTTCATTTTGCTAAGGAAATGGAGCGTGAAGGGTTTACTATTCCTTTGATCATTGGTGGGGCGACAACATCCCGGATCCATGCCGCGGTGAAAGTGGCGCCTAACTATTCGGGGGCTGCCATTCATGTGCTGGATGCTTCGCGAAGTGTTACTGTGTGCAGCAGTTTGATGAGCAAGGATAATAGGGATGCTTATATCAACGGGATAAAGGATGAATACGCCAAGGCACGCGAGGCGCATTTGAACAAACGCTCTGATAAGCGTTTTGTATCTATTGATCAGGCCAGGAAGGAAAAGTTCCAGATCAGTTTGGATGGCGATGTGGCACAGAAGCCGACGTTTACCGGAACAAAAGTATTGGAAGATTATCCCATGGAGGAACTGTTGCCTTATATTGACTGGACGCCGTTTTTCCATACCTGGGAACTGCGCGGCAGTTATCCGAAGATCTTTGCCGATAAGTTTGTGGGCGATGAAGCAAAAAAACTTTTTGATGATGCGCAGGTATTGTTAAAAAGAATAGTTGACGATAAGTTGCTACATGCAAACGGCGTGATCGGTTTCTGGCCGGCCAACAGCGTAGGTGATGATATCGAATTGTACACTGACGAAACCCGCAAAACATTGCTAACCCGTATTCACACCTTACGCCAGCAGGCTGAAAAGGTTAAAGGTGATCCATATTATGCGCTGTCGGATTTCATCGCTACAAAAGAAAGCGGCGTACCTGATTATTTTGGCGGATTTGCTGTAACCACAGGGATCGGCTGCGACGAGTTGGTTGCTGAATTCGAAGCTGATCATGACGATTACAACAGCATTATGGCTAAAGCCTTGGCCGACCGTTTAGCAGAAGCCTTCGCCGAAAAAATGCATGAGCTGGTACGTAAGGAATATTGGGGTTACTCAAAAGGTGAACAACTGAGCACCGATGACCTGATAAAGGAAGAATACCAGGGCATCCGCCCGGCGCCGGGTTATCCCGCCTGTCCGGATCATACGGAAAAAACTACCTTGTTTGAAATATTGCAGGCAGAAGATAACGCACAAATGCACCTCACCGAAAGCCTGGCCATGACGCCGGCAGCGTCTGTAAGCGGATTTTATTTTGCACATCCGCAGGCAAGGTACTTTGGATTAGGGAAGATTAGCAAGGATCAGGTTGAAGATTATGCAAAAAGAAAAAATATGGATTTGGGAACAGCCGAAAGGTGGCTGGGACCTAATATAAACTACTAAAAAATCTGTCATTGCGAGGAGGAACGACGAAGCAACCTCGTAGCTATGCATGACAGCAATGCATTGGCGTTAATGCACGGCGACGAGGTTGCCGCGCTACGCTCGCAATGACATGTTATATAAAACGCTCTTAAATATTTGACCCGGACAGGATCACAAATGAAAATAACAGAACACATACAAAACGCAAAAGGCAAAACCCTTTTTTCATTCGAACTTTTACCGCCGGTTAAGGGGCAAAGCATCCAGGGGATTTATGATGCTATTGATCCGCTGATGGAGTTTAATCCGCCATTTATTGATGTAACCTATCATCGGGAGGATTATATTTATAAGCAACATGAAAACGGTTTGCTTGAAAAGGTAGCTTACCGTAAGCGCCCCGGGACAGTGGCTATTTGCGCGGCCATCATGAACCGGTACAAGGTTGATGCCGTGCCGCACCTGATCTGTGGTGGTTTTACCAAAGAGGAAACCGAAAATGCGTTGATCGACCTACAGTTTTTAGGCATCGATAACGTGTTGGTTTTGCGCGGCGATGCCCGGCATGCAGATACCTCGTTTATCCCAACTCCCGGCGGACATTCGTATGCCACTGATCTGTTACAGCAGGTTGTCGACATGAACAACGGTAAGTACCTGTATGAGGATCATGAGGTGGTAAACGCTAATTTTTGCATCGGCGTTGCCGGATATCCTGAAAAGCACTTTGAGGCCCCAAACCTTAAAACTGACTTTAAATACCTGAAACAAAAGGTAGATATGGGCGCCGAATTCATAGTTACACAGATGTTTTTTGATAATAGCAAATATGTTGAGTTTGTGAAGCAATGTCGTGAAAACGGAATCAATGTGCCGATCATTCCGGGTTTAAAGCCGATCACCTCGTCCAAACAACTCATCAACCTGCCAAAGATCTTTCATATTGATATTCCGGAAGATTTGAGCGACGCGGTTCATAATTGTAAATCGGAAAAGGAAGTAAGGGAAGTTGGAATAGAGTGGATGATCAACCAATGTAAGGAACTGGTAACTGTTGGAGCGCCTGTGTTGCATTTTTATACCATGAGCAATCCCGGGCCAACGAAAAGGATTGCAGAAGCGATATTTTAGGGGAGTCCGAAAGTCCGAAAGTCCGAAAGTCCGAAAGTCCGAAAGTCCGAAAGTCCGAAAGTCCGAAAGTCCGAAAGTCCGAAAGTCCGAAAGTCCGAAAGTCCGAAAGTCCGAAAGTCCGAAGCACATTATGTTAACTCCGGATAATTCTTAATAGAAGATTTGCGAAGTTTGAAAAACTTCGCAAATCTAGTCCACCAACCCCGTGGCTGTGTCCCCACAGCCACTTCCGGAATGCCATGTGGTGAGACCAATGCCGGTATAAAGGTTCCTGAAATCATTTTATCCTATAAATTTTAGTTCAAACCATAAGCATAGGCCGGCTGTGAGGACACAGCCGGAGGGGAAGGGAGAATGAAAAAACAAAAAAGCCCGCTTTTCAGCAGGCCTTTCCTATGGTCTATCGTCCATGGACTATGGTCCAAAAATTACCAAACCTTTGTCCTGTCCTCCGGCTTTTTATACATTTTATCGCCCGGTTTAACACCAAACGCCTTATACCACGCATCAATATTAGTGAGCGGTGCATCAGTACGATATTGTTCCGGCGAGTGCGGATCGGTTAAGATGCGCTGAGCCGCAGCCTCAGGGCGTTGTGAGCTTCTCCAAACCTGTGCCCATGACAGGAAGAAACGCTGATCGGGCGTGAAGCCATCAATTTTTGTGTTTGATTTGCCTTCCTTAGTTTTCTTGAACGCCGCGTAGGCAACATTTAATCCACCAAGATCTGCAAGGTTTTCGCCTAAGGTTAACTTACCATTCACGTGGATGGTATCAACAACGGTAAACTGGTTGTATTGATTTACCACCTGGTCGGCGCGGATTTTAAACTTATCAGCATCGTCCTTTGTCCACCAATCGCGCAGGGTGCCATCAGCATCGTATTGGCGGCCCTGGTCGTCAAATCCGTGCGTCATTTCGTGGCCGATTACCGCGCCTATACCGCCGTAATTAACGGCATCATCTGCACCAAAATCAAAGAATGGGAACTGGAGGATCCCCGCAGGGAAAACAATCTCGTTATTGGTTGGGCTGTAGTAAGCGTTAACTGTCGGCGGACTCATGCCCCAGCGAGTTTTGTCAACTGGCTTACCTAACTGACTTACATTGTAATTATATCTCCATTGCGAAATACGACGCAAGTTGCCGGAATAATCGCCTCTTTCAATCTCCAAACCGGCGTAGTCCTGCCATTTATCAGGATAGCCTATTTTAACCGTAAATGCAGCCAGTTTTTTCAAGGCACGGGCTTTTGTTTCCGGGCTCATCCATGTTAAGCCCTGGATGCGTTCGCCTAAGGTAACTTTCAGGTTATTCACCAGGCTCGCCATGTATGCCTTGGCGGCAGGTGTGAAATATTTTTCTACATAGATCTGTCCAAGTAATTCACCAAGGCTGCCGTCAACCAGGCCCGACATGCGCTCATCGCGCGGTGCCTGTACCTTTTGGCCACTCAAAGCAGCGCTGAAATCAAAGCTTGCCTTAACAAATGGTGAACTAAGCGACGATGCAGATCCTTTTAAAACGTTCCATTCCAGGTAGGTTTTCCAATCAGCAATAGGTGTTGCTGCTAACTGGGCATCCAGGGCCTTATAAAATTCAGGCGAGGAAACGATAACGGTATCTTGCCCGGTGATTTTCATCAACGGTAATAACTGCGCCCAGTTTAAATGCGGGGTAAGCTTACCAAAATCCGTTACAGACAGTTTGTTGTAGGTTTTATTCGGGTCGCGCATGGCAACCCGGCTTAGTTGTGCCTTAGCAATCGCGGTTTCAATGGTGAATATCGTTTCTGCATTTTTTGCGGCATCAGCATCGCTTGCACCCGTCAGCTTATATAATGAAATGATGTATTGCTTGTAAGCAGCCTGGATCTTTTTGGTACGTGCGTCATCCTTTAAATAATTATCGCGGTCAGGTAAACTGGTGCCGCCCTGGCCAAAGCTTACGATGTTAACTGTGGGATGCTTTGAATCCTGGCCTACGCCAAAACCAAACAGGGGACTGCCTACACCATTTGTGCGTTGGTAAACCGCTTCTTTTATTACACCATCGAGGTCGGATACCTTGGCAACGCGTTCCAGGTCAGGTTTTATTGGATCATATCCTTGTTTTTCTATTGTAAGGCTATCCATCCCGCTGGCATAAAGATCGCCAACACGTTGCCTCAAACTGCCTTTTGGTTCACGGGGTGTTTTGCTTACATCGTTCAGGATGCCAAGTAGTTTTTTGGTATTTTCCTCGTGAAGAATCCCGAAACTTCCCCAACGGGTTTCCTTTGCGGGGATAGCGTTGTTTTTTACCCAGCTACCATCAGCGTATTCAAAAAAATCGTCACCGGGCTTTACGGAGAGATCCATGTTGGCAGGATCGATATATTTTTTGAGGTCTAATTTAACTTGGGGAGACTTTGACTTGTCCTTAGTTTTTACCCCAACCTGGGCGGAAGCGCCCATAGACAGGCAGAGCATACCCATCAGCATAAAATTGTTTATGTTTTGTTTCATATCAGTTACTGAAAACTAAAGTTAATAAAATTAGGAAGCAAGCCTGCAAACAGGCATTAGGGGACGCTAACGATTAAACCACTTTACTAAGAACGACGAGCGTGCTTTTTTAAGCATTTCCAGCAGAAAACGGTGTAAGGGCAGTGTTTTGATGGACATGGGGGCCTTTTTAGATTAAACTTTTTAATTGTAAAAATATTGTGATGGAAGGAAGTTCATGGTTGATAGTTCATGGTTCATAGTAAAATAGGCAGAGTTCATGGTTCATGGTTCATGGTTCATGGTTCATGGATCATGGAAAAAAAGCGATTGGGTGTAATTTTCTCTGAAGATTTTTTACGGAAGATGATCGCTAAAGACCAATTCCACTACAAAAAACCATGAACCATGAACCATGATCCATGAACTATTCTTAAATTTGCAGCCTTATGAATATTTCTAAAACATACCTGCCCAAAGAAGCTGAAGAAAAGTGGTACAGTTACTGGTTAAAGCACGATTTTTTTAAATCGGTGCCTGACGAACGCGAGCCTTACACCATTGTAATCCCTCCGCCAAACGTCACCGGGGTGCTGCACATGGGGCATATGTTGAACAATACCATACAGGATGTATTGATCCGTCGTGCCCGCATGAAGGGTAAAAACGCCTGCTGGGTACCTGGTACCGACCATGCCAGTATTGCTACTGAGGCAAAGGTTGTTGCCATGCTAAAGGAACGCGGGATCGGTAAAAAGGACCTTACCCGCCCCGAATTTTTGGCCTACGCCTGGGAATGGAAGGAAAAATACGGCGGTATCATCCTTGATCAGCTTAAAAAATTAGGCGCATCTTGTGATTGGGATCGTACGCGATTTACCATGGAGGATGATCTTTCGGAAGCCGTAATTGATACTTTTATACACTTTTACAAAAAAGGCTTGATCTACCGTGGTGTACGCATGGTAAATTGGGATCCGCAGGGAAAAACTGCGGTGAGTGATGAAGAAGTTATCCGCAAGGAAGTTAATCAGAAGCTTTATTATATCAAATACAATGTAGTAGGTGAGGGCTCAAATACTGAGTTCCTTACTATTGCTACCACCCGTCCTGAAACTATCATGGCTGATGCAGCAATCTGTATCAATCCTAATGACGAGCGCTACTTTCATTTACACGGTAAAAAGGTGTTGATCCCGCTTATTAACAGGGAGATCCCCGTTATATTGGACGAGTATGTTACCATGGATTTTGGTACCGGCTGCTTAAAGGTAACGCCTGCGCATGATCTGAATGACTACGAACTCGGCCAGAAACATAACCTGCCAGTTATCGATATTTTAAACGATGACGGCACGCTGAATGAAAAGGCACAGATCTTAGTAGGCGAGGACCGTTTTGCTGCCCGTAAAAAAATCGCCGTTTTGCTTGAAGCTGATGGTTATTTAGATAAAGTTGAAGACTACAAATCACAGATAGGTTTTTCAGAACGGACCGATGCAGTTATTGAACCAAAGCTTTCTATGCAATGGTTTTGCAAGATGGACGAAATGGCCAAACCTGCACTGGATTACGTGCTGAAGGGCGATATAAAATTGATTCCCGAAAAATTCACCAATACCTACCGCCATTGGATGGAGAATGTAAAGGATTGGTGTATCAGTCGCCAGTTATGGTGGGGGCAGCAAATCCCGGCGTGGTATTTACCAAACGGGCAGTTTGTTATTGCTAAAACTGCGGAGGAAGCGCTTGAACTTGCAAACGCATCGACTCCGGGCTCCGGACTTACGACTTTAGACTTAAAACAGGACGAGGACGTACTAGACACCTGGTTTTCGTCATGGTTATGGCCGATCTCGGTATTTGACGGATTTAAAGATCCGAACAATGCCGATATCAACTATTACTACCCAACAAACGACCTGGTTACAGCTCCTGAGATCCTTTTCTTCTGGGTGGCCAGGATGATTATGGCCGGTCACGAATTCAGGGGCGAGGCTCCGTTTAAAAACGTTTACTTAACCGGTATTGTTAGAGATAAGCTTGGTCGCAAGATGTCTAAGTCCCTGGGTAATTCGCCTGATCCGCTGGAACTGATCGAGAAGTTCGGGGCCGATGGCGTTAGGGTAGGTATGCTGCTTTGCTCGCCTGCCGGTAACGACCTGATGTTTGATGAAAGCTATTGCGAACAAGGGCGCAATTTCGCCAACAAGATCTGGAATGCATTTAAGCTGATAAAAGGCTGGGAGGTTGATGAGAACCTTGTAAACCCTAACGAAGTTGCCATAGAATGGTTCGACAGCAGGTTTAACCAGGCTTTAACAGAGATAGAGAGTAACTTTGAGCAGTTCCGCCTTTCGGAAGCTTTAATGGCTACTTATAAGCTGGTTTGGGACGATTTCTGTGCGTGGTACCTGGAGATGATCAAGCCGGTTTACCAACATCCTATCGACAGGGAAACTTATGATAAAACCATTGCGTTTTTCGAAAATATCCTGAAGATCCTGCATCCTTTTATGCCATTTATTACTGAAGAACTATGGCATGATGAGTTGTTTGGCGACCGCTCAGAATTGGATTGCTGCATCGTTGCCCAATTACCAAAATATGGGCAAATAAATACCCGGCTATTGGATGATATTGAAATTGTAAAACAAATTATCACGCAGGTTAGGAATATTCGCAACGCAAAACAAATCTCTCCAAAAGAAAAACTGGACCTTTCGGTTAAGGCAAACTCTGAGGTTGCTTACAACTTGTACGGATTAATTATAACTAAACTTGGGAACATCAGCACCTTTGGTTTTACTACCGATAAGCTGGCACAAGCTGCAGGGTTTATGGTCTCAACTGATGAGTTTTACGTGCCGCTGGAGGAAAGTATTGACCCTGTTGCTGAGTGTGAAAAACTAAATAAGGAGAAGGATTATTTAACCGGATTCTTAAAGGCTGTTAACTCTAAGTTAGGAAATGAACGCTTCATGGCTAACGCAAAACCAGAGATTATTGAGGTTGAGTTAAAGAAGAAGGCCGATGCAGAAGCTAAACTAAAAATACTGGAGGAGAACCTCGCGGCTTTGGCTTGTTAATTGCATATATGCTTGCGATAAATTATTGGGAGCAGGGGGTTTAACTTTTTTTTAGACCCCTTGTTATTCCTGATTTTTATGAGCAACTTTAACAGCTAAGTGCCAATTCTTAATGAGCAAGGACGCCGGTTTTTTTAATTTTTCATTAGCCAAGATACTTTCTGATAGCCAGTCCATTCTTGATCAGGCACGCATCCGCTTACTTTATTATGGCTTTTACATCATATTTGTTGCGGCCTTCGGCTTGTTTCTTAGTGTCTACCTGCAGCATTTAACATTACTTACTACTACTTCCGGTATAGTACTTATTTGTATTGCGGCTTTATTCAAGTACCTTACATGGGCGCCCCGATGGCGGCGGGTATCACATGCGCTATTGCTTATGGCTACCCTGGTTAACCTGAGCAATGTTTTTATAGTAATTCAAAAGGTTGATATCATTACCATACAGGTGATTTTGATGGTGATTTTGTTCGGCTATTATATGTTGGGCCAGCGCGTAGGCCTCCTGTATTCGCTTATCAATATTATTCCGGTACTGGTATTTTATGTGCTAAACTACAACGAAAGTTACTTTATAGCCCTGAAGCCCGAACAGGTGGATCAAAGCACGATAATCATTAGCATGTTCGCTAATTTTATCATCATTATATATATCCACAGCCATTTTTATAGCGCGTTTATTAAGAATATAAAACAGCTAAAAGAAACCGGCCAGGAACAGGCCATCCTGAACAGTAAGCTGGAATATGCGATCGAAAAAGCCGAGAAATCGTCACAGATAAAATCGGAATTTTTGGCCACTATGTCGCACGAGATCCGAACGCCGCTGAACGCAATAGTTGGGATGAGCAACGTAATGATAATGGCTAACCCCCGTGATGACCAACGGGAAAACCTCAACGTATTAAAATCCTCCGCTAATAATTTACAATCGATAGTGAATGACGTGCTCGATTTTAATAAGATAGAGGCGGGGAAGGTGATGTTTGAAAATGTGAAGTTTAACCTGGTTGACCTGCTGCAGAACATGTGCGCGGCGCAACGCCTGAAGGCAGAGGAAAAGGGGCTTAAATTTGCCCTGAAAATTGATCCCACCCTTAACAACCGGGTTCTTTTTGGCGATCCTACCCGCCTGAACCAGATATTATTTAACCTGGTTAGCAATGCCATAAAGTTCACGAGCACCGGCAGTATTTATGTGAAGGCTTTCTGTTACGAGAATCAAAATTCAAAAGTGAGGGTAACCTTTACCGTAAAGGATACCGGTATCGGGATCGATAAAAGCAATCTTGAAAGCATTTTTGAACCCTTTACCCAGGAATCAATTACCACCACCCGCCAATATGGAGGCACGGGTATGGGCCTTGCCATTGTAAAGCGTTTACTGGCATTGCAGGGGCTGCATATGCATGTATCAAGTAAGGTAGGTGAAGGCTCCGAATTTTCATTTAACATGGAATTTGCCGTGTCATCATCAAATATTAACGAGATTGGGGAGAACCACCCGTCGTTAAAAAATACAGAGATGCTGAGCAATCTTAATATGTTAATTGCTGAAGATAACCCTGTGAATGTATTGTTGATGAGGAAACTGCTTTCCAGGTGGAAAATTAAGCCAACTATAGCTGATAACGGCGAACACGCCATAGAAATTTTTAAAAGCGGCAGTTTTGATATTATTTTAATGGACCTGCAGATGCCCGTTATGAACGGTTTTGATGCTGCAATTCAAATAAGAAAATTGCCTGATATGAAAAAAGCCAATGTTCCTATCATTGCCCTAACTGCTGCCGCCTTGCTTGACATTGAAGAGCAAATTTTTAATGCCGGCATGAATGATTATGTATCCAAACCATTTAAGCCGGAAGAACTGATGGAAAAGATCCAGAACCTGGTTTTTGCCGGCGCTGGTCAGCGCGTATCGTAGGCTGGCAACTCCTCAATAAATTTATAATCCTTTTTGTCAAAATCTATCAGGCAAAAATAATGTTGCAGGCCATTTGTAACAGCAAGCAGCTTTACCTTATGAACCATATTATACCGGGCAATTTGGTCGAACGTTTTTTGATCGATGGGTACAGAGGGCGCCTTGCATTCAACTAATAGTATTTTCTCGCCTGCCGGGTTATAAACCACGATATCCGTGCGCTTGGCCATTCCGTGAAGTTTGTGGCCGCCCTCCAGCTTTATCAAGGTTTTAGGATATTTTTTTTGATTTATAAGGTATTGAACAAAATGCTGGCGTACCCATTCCTCGGGGGTAATAATGATCTCCCTTTTCCGGATCACATCAAACAAAGTTAACTGGCCGTTATGGTCGTTTATTTTGAATGGGTATGGTGGAAGATTAAGCGGCAACAGCAGTTCCATATCGCGAAAATGGAAATTTATCGGGGGGAATCCTAATGTTTGTCAGTGAGGAATGAATAGGTAGTTGTGAATGTTAATGATCTGCTAGTTATTCGCCCACTCACCATTCACCAAAAATCCTTATTTTGCCCCTTGAAATGACGGCGACAGATATCATAAAAGATCTTAAGAATAAAAAGTATAAACCCTTGTATTTGCTGCATGGGGAGGAACCTTATTTTATTGATTTGGTGGGGGAGTTTGTGGAGCGTAAACTTTTATCGGAGGCTGAGAAGGGCTTTAACCAAACAGTTTTATACGGTAAGGATACGGATATAATGACTGTACTAAACGCTTCAAAGCGTTACCCAATGATGGCCGACTACCAGGTGGTGCTGGTAAAGGAGGCGCAGGATATGAAATGGGGAAGCGATGATGCCGATAAGAAGAGCATGAACCCACTGCTTAGTTACCTGGAAAACCCGCTGCCGAGTACCATCCTTGTTTTTTGTTACAAGTACGGGAAGTTTGATAAGCGCAAAAAGACTTACAAGGCCATTGAAAAGAACGGGCTCATTTTTGAGTCGGCGGCTTTGTACGATAGTAAGATTCCGGCGTGGATAGAGGGTTTTATTGCGGATAAGGGCTATAAGATAAATCCGCAAGCCTCCCTTATGCTGGCTGAATACCTCGGTAACGACCTTTCCAAGATCAGCAACGAGCTTGAAAAGCTGATGCTGAATGTACAGGCGGGGCAGGAGATCACCCTGAAGCATATCCATGATAACATAGGCATCAGCAAGGAATATAATGTGTTTGAACTGCAGGCCGCGCTTGGCAGAAAGGACGCATTCAAGGCAAACCAGATCATCAATTATTTTGAGGCGAATCCAAAGTCGAACCCGATAGTGCTGGTTTTGGGGAATTTGAATAATTTTTTCAGCAAGGTACTTACCTATCACTATGTAAAGGATAAGTCGCCGGGGAATTTGGCGAGGGAACTGGGGGTGAGTCCGTATTTTATAAAGGACTATGAACAGGCTGCCCGCAGCTATAACTATGGCAAAACCATGCAGATCATCAGCTACCTTCGCGAGTACGACCTCAAAAGCAAAGGCGTGGATTCAATGACCGATCATGGCGGACTGATGAAAGAACTGGTGTTTAAGATTTTGCATTGAGATTTACCTTTTGAGACGTAGAAAGATGTCATTAAGTCAAGCTTTTTAGCCCTCCTTGTGCACAGCAAAGGGAGGGCAGGTCCAGCGAAGCGTCGACCGGGTGGGTAAATCTGCTCACGATGTTCACGCAATTGCATTGGCGCCAATGCACGGCGGTTTTACTCACCCCGCCGACGCTGCGCTGGGCGACCCTCTCTGCTCCGCAAAGAGGGTGAAAAAGAGAAATGGACTTAACTTAGTGATATTGCACGTAGACGCGATGCATCGCGTCTACCATTTATTTAATTAAATCAATCACATGGAAAACTTAGAAAAGCAGGTTAAAATATTAAAGATCTACGCTATTGTACTCACACTGGTGGTAATAGGATTTATAGCCTATTCTATCAGCTTAAACAGCGGTCATTATAAGGAAATAACTGCCGAACGCATAAACATCGTCGAGAAGACAGGAAGGCTGCGCATGGTGATCAGTAACAAGGAACGGCAACATCCCGGCCGGATGGACGATAAGGACCTGCCAACCCGCGATCGCCCCGCAGGCATGATATTTTTCAACGATGATGGCGATGAGGACGGCGGCCTGGTTTACGATGGCAATAAAAACGGCGCCAGCATGACTTATTCTTTTGATCAGTATAAAAATGACCAGATCATGCAGCTGCAATACGACCAGGAAAAGGATCAAGGAAAAATGGTAAGGAGCTATGGTTTGAATATGTGGGACAGGAAGGATGAATTTACTCTCAGCAAACAACTTGCTTATTATGATTCATTGCAAAAGCTGAATGATACAGTTGCTTTTAAGGCAGGCATAGCGAAACTCAAAGCAGCCGGTAATACTCATCAGCGGCTGTTTGTAGGCAAAAATACAAAAGGCGAAGTAGGTTTGTTTTTAAATGATGCCAATGGCAAGCCCAGGCTCAATATCTACATAAATAAAGATAACCAGCCGGTTATAGAAACTTTGAACGAAAAGGGAGAGGTGGTAAAGTAAACTTCTGTTATGCAGATTATTCCATCAAGTTCTTTTTCCAAAGCCGCTCTGCGTATTGGCGAAAAGGTTCCGGGCCACTGATAAACGCAGGATCGAAAGTGTATTTACCGCCCATGTAATCGGTAGCTGAAATCTTTGCTTTGCTAGTACCCCGCATGGCATATTTTTTATCTGCCTCGTGCATAATTACCTTCATTTCGCCTGGACTAACATCTCCATGGCAAACCGTTCGGTACATCAGCCATATCTCCGCCTTACCATCTTTGTTCAGATCTGTAATGGCAAAGGTATTGGGTACGTAACTGGCCTCAAGGTCAACCGGACAGTCATTAACAAAATCATAGGTTTGCCAGGTAAGCTTGAATTCGCTGCCATTAACCTTATAGTGATAAGCATATAATGCAGCACTACGGAAATCTTCGTCCCCTTTTGATTTGGTTATACCTGTTTCGGTTGTAATAAGCAAGTGTTCGCCATCACCATCAATAAACTTTACAGCGTCTATAACGTGCCCTGTGTATTTTATCAATTTAGGTAAGGTGTTTTTATCAAGCTTAACAATAGTGATTTGAGCGGTTACATTGTAGCTAATAAAAAGAAGTGCTACTGCAATAGTTAGTTTCATTCGGTTTGAAGGTTGAGATTTCAAACCAAATATAACCGAAAAACTTGCGAAGTCTTCAAGACTTCGCAAGTTTTAGGTCGCTATCCCTTCTCTGTAAACTTATCAGCGGTAATCCTTACCCTGTCGTCGGTACGTTCGTCCATTTGGAATATGAGGGTAACCTTTCCGTCCTTGCCTTCAAGGGTTAAAGTCACGGGCATGTCGTTCCCATCATGCTGGGCCACGCCGTGGATAACTGTCTTCCCTTCTTTAAACGGCACTGTCCAATTGCAGGTGTTTGATTTAATAATGGCTTTTATTTTAGGGTCGCCGTCAACTGAAACATTTACTTCGGTTTTGCTGATTTCCAGGATCACAGCTTCAGTAACCGTTCTGATCAAGGCTCCGCCGGCGTCGATATGATCTGTTTTTGATGAGGTAAGCACTGCGGTTTTATCGCACTGTGCAAGGGCGGCAACACTTATGGAAGCCAGTAATACAAGGGTTAAGAGGATCTTTTTCATTTGTTGTGATGATTATTTTGTTTAATAATGATGATTAAGCCTTCTCCGTGAATTTGTCAATGTAAACCCTAACCTTGTCGCCCGGCTCGCCTTCCATCTCGAAGAAAAGGGTAACCTTTCCGTCCTTGCCCTCAATGGTTATGGTTACCTGCTTTTCAGCGCCATCGTCGTTGGTAACGGTTGCGTGTACCACAGATTTTCCAACCTTAAATGGTGTTGTCCAGTTGCAGGTATTGTCCTTAACGTTGCCACTAAAGATCTTGCGATCATTAACGGTAATGTCCAGCATGGTTTTGCTCAGTTCGATGGTAGCGTTTTCGTCAACGGTGCGGGTAATGGCACCGGCCTCGTCCAGGTGTTCGGTTTTCGAAGAGCTAAGCACCACGCTTTTATCGCATTGCGCAAATGTTGCCGCGCTGAGGCCGATCAGTATTGATAATGTAAGAATGATTTTTTTCATATTATAATTAGTGAATTAGTGAATTAGTGAATTAGTGAATTAGTGAATTAGTGAGTGGTGAATCAGTGAGTGAGGAAATTCAGGATCAGTCCAATATTCCGCCATTTCTTTCGGACTTCCGGACTTTTCCGACTTTCGGACTTTCCTCTTCACCTCCCCTTCAGGATCTTCGCCACGCCATCGCACATCTTTTTGATGCGCAGGAACGAGGCGGTAGAGTTTTTTCTTTTATCGATCTCGACTTTTAGTTCTCCGGGCGATTCTTTGATGTAGAAATCGGTGCCGTCTTTAAGGGTGGTAGTTACGTTAAAGTTGTCGCTTGTTGATCTGAAAATGCCGTTTGGGCGCATGCTGTCGTTCATAAAATCCTGCACCTTGCCGGTGGTGTTTTCATTGAAGGATGCCTTAAAGGTGTAGGTATCATCCGTGTCGGAAACCGCGATGGAGATGTCGTCGTTGTTGTGTTCAAGTTTTGCCCAGCCAACAAAAATGCTTAATGCAAGGAGGCAAAAGGCTGCAATAAAAAAGCTTGTTTTCATATTATTACGTTTAGGGTGAATGATCTGTATTGGCATTATGCTTATCGTATAACACAAAGATATATGTTTAATACAGTAATATGCAATACATAGTTCTATCTAAATATCGATATATTTGTTAATTTGTTGATAATGAGTTGTATAATTTTATTCAGTATCGTCAGATTAGCGAATTTAGGTAGTAAATCGGTGGGAATAGGGCCCTTTAAAAGCTCCTTGATGAGAAAAAAAATGATTTGTTGTCTTTTTTTGTAGATAAAATGAGTTAAGCTAAATAAACGGCAAGCGCACTAACTAACATTTAAGGTAAGCGAAAATTTGATATTTACAAAAAAAGCCGCATACCTTAATATGCAGCTTTTTTTGTGGCTTGTTGCGACTTATTTGATCCTGTAACCTACGCCGAAACCTATAACCCAGGGGTTTATTTTTACCGATGCCGGGATGTTTGCCAAAACAGGCGCCAGCTCTGGTGATGATGCAGGCGTTAAGTTGGCAGCGTTAACTGTTACGTTGGTTTTTAGCCATATTTTTTTTACGTCGATGTTTAAGAAAAACTTCTTGTCTAAATTAATGTCTGTACCCAACTGTGTGGCAAAGCCAAAGTGATTTTTATAGCTCACACTGTTTACAACCGGTCCCGGATCGCCGCTGTAAAAGAAGGTGTAATTAACACCGGTACCAATATATGGTTTAATGATGCCGGTAGTAGGCAGGTGATACTGAAGCGTTAGGGTAGGAGGCAGCAACCATTTTTTCCCCAACGGTACATTGGCAGATGTGCTGCCGCCAATTGCCGACAGGTTTGATGATGTGGTGCTAACAGTATGGCGCGTTGTGGCCAGGATCAGCTCGGCAGAAAAGTTGTTGGCAAAAAAGTAAGTGAAATCAAGTTCGGGAACAACCGTGTTGTCGATTTTTACACCGCCCCCGATCACGCCGATCGTGGCGCTTTCCTGCGGAACAACGTCAATGGCGCGGAGACGGATGTCTAATTCGTGTTTTTGCTGCGCAAAGCAGGTGGCGGTAGTAATTAATACTAAAGTAAAGGATGATAGAATAAGCTTTTTCATAAAATTTGTATTTATGCCGCAAATCTATCCCCTAATGTTTTGACCGCATTTGACCGCTAACACGTTGTCAGCTGATGTGTATCATTGTTTACACCTGGTGTGTTTGTTACTTTTCGGATTTTTAAAATTTGTTTTTGTGCAGCCTACGAATCGCCTTTATATTTCACCCCAAACAATTTATTGGGTTTCAAATAGATAAAGTCATTTTTTAGATCGAGGACCATGTTGAAGCGTTTGAGGGCGCCGTTGCCGAAGAAGTTGAGCGTGTTTTCTACCTTGATCTTGCTGCTTAACACAATGGTTGGGATGTTGGTTAGCGTTAAGCCGTTGAGCTTCAGCACCGGGGCAATCACCGTTTTGGTCTCGTATTTACCGCCGTCGGCATCGCGGATGGAGGCGGTTTTGATCACCTTTAAATTGGTGGGGAAGTTTTGTTTGGCGGCCCATTCACCGTTTAAAATAACAGCTTCGGCCGAGCCATTGTCCATGATGAAGCCGCCGGTGTATTGTTTGCCCGCTATCTCAAAGGTGGCGTTGATGTAAGGATCGAAACGGGTGAAGCCCAATTTTGCTTTGGTGTAGCTTTTTAAACCCTTTGGCAATTGTGAGTGGATGATCATCAGGCTTTTGTCGTAATCAAGCTCGATGATTTTATCGTTGAACACGGTCCAGCCGATGCGGCCGTCCATACCCTCGGCGGCTAAGTTGGTGGCCGAAACAGGCGGATCATTCCAAATCATATTGCCTATTTGCAGCTTAAATATCTTTGTAAGCTTGTTGTAGTTTGGCTCGGCTTTGCCTGCCAGGGCATCGGGCTGGTTAGCCAGTAGCTTTTTTTTAAGGATGGCTTCCTTAGTGATATGAAAATCGAAGGAGCTGATATCAAAATGCATGTTCAGCGTATCGGTATTGTTGATAACGCCTTTTACATGGATGGCGTTGGCAGCAGTAAGTTCGAAAGGGATGGTATCGTTGATAACCCGGTTTCTTTTCAGCGGATCTTCCGGCGGGAAGGAGCTGGCAATTTGTGTATAGCAGGAATCCTTGCCGTTCAGCAGGATCACGAAGTTAAACCTGGTGCCCGGCTTTACCTTTACCCTGATGGAATCGAGATCGGTATAAAAGGTAACCCATTTTGTTTTGCGGGTCCTGCCGGCGGTGTAAACATCAGGCCTGGCGCCCGGCGAAAGCGACCATGCATTTTTATCCAGCACACCGCCATCGTTAATGGCTACCTTTTTGGAGGTTGCTTTGATGATTGGCAGGTTTGTTTGGGCGAAGAGGGATTGGGTGAGGATAAGGGTGATTAGGAGTGGGAGGTATTTCATGGGTTTTTGTTTGGTGTTATAGTATAGGCTTTGGAGATACAGAAGTAAGTTTATTATGCAAGTCGCCCATTTAAGCATGCTTGAATAGGCCGAGTTCATGAGTATTTACGAGTATTTTTCAATCATCTTTTTTCGTATGACGTTAGTTAACACAACGGTAAGTCTATTTACAATTTCCTCTTGAAGATTCCTATTCTCAATAAAACGTTCTCTTGACGAATTATTTTCTCGAATCATGGAATCATTAATTACGCCAGTCATTTTGTAATTAACAGCAAAAGTTTCTACTGAAATTAGGTAGTCAAATGTTGATCTACACAAATTATTTGCTTCCAAGTAACTGGTTTTCATTTGCTTAATAAAAGTTTCATCTTCCAACTCAAATAGTGATAATACCCAAAACGCCCTACTTACGACAGATTGTTGACGATTCAAATCATTAATAACTTCCCTGATTTTTTCAGGTTCGAAAACTTGATTTATAACGACGCTTATATTCTTTATTGAAAACTCTGTCCAGTAAACATATTCTTCATAAAAGTTTATTAAAGCGAGTTTGTTTTTTTCAAGATATTGGGATTTTTGGGAGTACGCGTGCTGAACTTCGGACTTAACATTTTCGATCTTATTAGTTATTTCTTCTATATCTTCTTTTGTAGCTAAATTTTTTCCTTTTTCTTGCGAATAGCTTTTAACAAAAGCAATGTAGGTAGTTAATAAAATAATTATAGCTTCTAATATGATCTGGGTTATTTGCATTTTTTCAATTAACTAAAATTAGAAAGTCAGATTATTCAAAGATGGACGCTTAAACGGCGGGTGTTATATTAGTATACCATTAAAGGGAGACTAATAACTTTTCCGCTATTCATGGTTAAGACAATAGCTTGGACAACAACATTTTTTAAATTTAAATTTATCCTCTGTGCTCGTTGAATTGATTTATTATTGGAAAAAATTCCTTCCAATATTGGCGAATAATTTATAATATCATTAATAGCGACCAAAATTGGTTGATTGTCAACCATTTTGAAAGTATATTCTTCTTCGGCACGTGGTTCGATCTCCTCGCTAAATTTAAGTTCAATGTCGACTATAGCCAATGGCCTTGAACCTTGGTTTTCAAACGTTAAAGTCGGTTGTATATTCATCGAATTATAAGTCCCCGCCGCCCCTTGACCATTGATCTGTAAGGTTTGACGTTTGACACCGACGATTATTTTGTATTCAGGAATGATATTTTTTCTATCATAATACATAATATCAATATCATTTTTAGAAGCATCATAATTCGACGAATTCTTTCTTATAAATATTTTATTGAATTCCTCTCTAATCCCGTTTTTAGTTTCACGTTTATACACTCTCAAAATATGAGGTTTGTCGACCGAAGGCGGGATATGGATTATACTCAGTTGATGCCCTGAGATGGTTATATCGAAAGTATTTAAATCAAAAACAATATCAATACGTTTAATTAAAACGTTCCTGAGTTCTGCGCTATCTTTTAATCCACTATCAGAAAATTTAGTATCTGTAAAGGAATTCGTTTTGTCGTCGAACCCTATTATAATAAAGCCGTCCAACCCAAACGTATTCGCAATTGCACAGGTGTCTTTCAGAAATTCATTAAGACCATAAATGCTTTTTAAATCCCACCATTTACTTTTACAGTCAATTTTTAAATTTTCAATAGCCTGGCCATCTATACTTTGCGCTATGATAGGTTCAATTTGTTTTATGATTTGGTCTTGGTTCATTATAAAAAATGGGAGAAAATATTGTTATTCCATAGACTATTTGGAACTACTAAAGATACCACATTTTATGTCATCCCACATTACTCCTCCAAAATTCTCCCATTCCCTTCCTAATTTTCTCAAAAAATACATTTGACAAAACGATCGTCTATGTAGGGTTGATTCCGCAGGATCTCTCATCTAGGACTCTGCGATAGTTTGTAATCATTCATGCACATGGATAAAGCCAGCAGTATACTTAACATGCAGCGCAGGGAGCACTTTCAAGAGACCCTGCGAAAACAAATTACCAGCTATTTACATCTGTTTAAGCCTTGATAAAAATCAAATAGACTGATAATGAGGATGCTTCATAGTGTTCCGGGTGTTCCACATGTAAAATGGAACGCTTTGCCTGCGTGCGAGACCCTGCGAAAAAAAAATGCCATTAACTTAGTTTTAAGAGAAATAAACAAAACAAATCAATAATCGCTAATCAATACAAATTTTGTTCATTTCGCCCTCGGCTCAAGTTAATGACATTGGTCGCAACCATCGTTTTAGCAAGTAAATGCAGCCATAAAAATGCCTGGTGGTTTATAAA
This sequence comes from Mucilaginibacter phenanthrenivorans, assembly GCF_024721155.1. Lineage (GTDB taxonomy): Bacteria > Bacteroidota > Bacteroidia > Sphingobacteriales > Sphingobacteriaceae > Mucilaginibacter > Mucilaginibacter phenanthrenivorans. Next base: position 281,264 of record NZ_JAHVAP010000007.1, read on the forward strand.
TACGGTGGTTTATGGTACTTACCGGTTCTACGAGAAATTTATCCCACGTAACAAGCATAAGCACCACCAAAAGGACCACAATGCCAACCAGACGGGCATCCCGTTTGTCGGCAATCAGGGCCATTACCGGATCCACCAGGGCAAGGAGCGCACTTGCTATTGACGCAGCAGTCGCTACCACAAATAGGGGAATGGCCATTGCTATCTGCAATGCAATTGGCACCTATACTACCTTTTCCCATCACATTTCTGAGCTCTGCTCTTGTAAGCAACCCCGTGGCGCCTAATTCAAGCGCTTTGAGCTTTAATTTTTTCATTATAATTTATTTAAATTGGGCCTCTATTATCGGGTTGCGGCTTTCCCTATCCTGTTTTACCGAAGGCAGGCAACTTATTGTTCGCGAGACAATTTCTTTGCAGTCATATTTTATATAAAATATTTGGTTTATAGTTTAGGGGAGCCTGCGCCCGTTAATAAATACGGCGGGAGTTGCTTTGATAGGTGCCCGAGGGAAATAAACTTGAATGACCAGGATTTTCTTTAATACGGCATCAATATTATTAAGTATATAAAGTTGGCGTACGAGACAGGTTAAGACGAATGACAGGTTATTTTTCATAATAAGGTCTGATGGGATAGTGCTTAGGAATATTAATTGGTATTTCAAATCTAATTTATAGATGTCTATAATACAAGTATTAATGAAAAATAATTGGCATACTCCGGAGGCGTTCCCGGAATGATCGCGTTATCGCATTCAATATTCCGCTTGTAGAAAGTTTACCCGATGAAGCTTGCGCGGAGGGTTATTCCCCGATGATCTTACCGCAGCCTTGTTTTATGAAGCCGCCGATTTTCGAAGGGTTAATGGCTATAAAGTAACCTATGAACCGGAACTTTAAACGTTATACCTGATATATGCCTGTTTAATACTTTCTAATTTTTTTGCCGAGGCTGCAAACATATTTTCTGCTATACCTTTTTGTTCATTGTGAATTACAGCTATATCTGAATAGCCAAAATCTTTTTGTACCGAAATAAAAGGGTATAAAACCATTTTGCTACTCGTCATTTCTGCGAGTAAGTGGTCTGCAAGTACATTGTCATTAACAGGTTCATCTAATATTTGCTGAAAAAAAATTTTGTACAAAACAATAAACGGGGTGGCCAGACAGCGGGAAACCCAAAACCGGTTAGCAGCAATCATTACTTCATTCTCGGTAATACTACTGCCGCCCGATAAGTAACTTACGCCGCTTGCGTGAGCTTCGATGATATTTTTTAATAAATACGCTTTTGAATAATGGTCGGTAAACTCGTGGTTGTCCGCACAAATAACAATAACATCATCATCCGCATCAATTGCCATCCGGATAATTTTACGAATACTTTGCCATAAGCCAACCGCAGCAATTTCGTGTTTACAGGCCTCCACAATGGTGACATCAAATTCGGGTTTGTTTTCAAATTGCTGTTTTATGTGGGCCAGCCTTTCCGTTCGTTCAGGTAAATTAATAATATAGGTAGGTATGGTTAAAGTGTTATATATTTCAGCATCCTGTTCATCGGGCTGGGTGATATTGTTGTAGTACCCTGCAACGTTTTTTAAGTTTTGCAACCACGTTGCGCTTTTTAAAAATAACTCATCGGCCCGGCCCGGCAGGTTGTTCATAGGGGTGGCATCCGAATAACCAAAATCTTTTTGTATCGAAACAAAAGGGTAAATTATAAATTTATCTTGCGTAAGCGCAGATATTTTGAAATCGGCGGCATCGTAGTCACCAAAGTCAGCTTGTAATATGGCCTCAAAAAATTTCTTAAACACAATTATAAATTGTGTGCCGTTAAAAATATACGACCAAAGCAAGGTGTCGTTCACCGGGGCCACACCGTCGAACCAATTAACGCCGCCTATCAGGATATCTGCATTTAGCTCTTTTGCCTGGCTTATGCTTTTAAAAAGCAGCTCCTTTGAATAAAACGACGTAAACTGATGGTCGTCTTCACAAATGAGAATATATTCATCATCACTGCCGGCTGTTTCTTGTAAAATGTATTTTATAGTGAGCCATAAGCCAACGGAGCCTATTTGATGTTCGCGGGCTTCAATAATTTTCACATTAAACTCATTATGTGCGGCAAACTCGTGTATAATGTGTTGCCTGCGGTCGGCCCGGCTTTTTAAGTTGATGATAAAAGTGGGGATTTGTATTGGACTCATTAGGCTATTTCCGCATTAGATAATTAGTTTTTTAAATAAGGTACCCCGTAGTTGAAGCTGAGTATAATTGACAGTAATAAGATCTTTGCCTTCCTCCCGTCATCCTGACAAGGTTTGAGGCAACTGATATTTTAGGCTATATAATAACGGTGAATACACGTTGGTAAGTAACTTTTAATAGCTGCTTATTTACGGAATAGATATTGGACTGTTTTGTAAACAAGGACATAGGCTTTGAGATTTTTGGTTAGGCTAATTTATAAATATTTTTAATTTTTAGAGCTTGTTTAAAATTGAGGGATAAAATGGCTTTGGGTTGAAAAGACCCGTCCAGCGTGCCGCCTGGCAAAACAATTTTCAGTTCCCGCAGGGTCTCTCATGGAGGCCCCAGCGATGGTTTGCAATCAATGATGCACATGGATAATGCCGGCAGTATACTTAGCATACGGCGCAGGGGCCCTTTCAAGAGGCCCTGCGAAAACAAATTACCAGCTATTTACATTTGTTTAATCCTTGGTGAAAATAAAATAGATTGATAATGAGGATGTTTCATAGTGTTCCGGGTGTTCCACATGTAAAAATGGAACGCTTTGCCGGCGTGAGAAGACAAAAAAGTGGGTTTACATGTAAACCCACTTTTTTTCATTGAAAATCTATTTAATGATTTGATTAACAGTTATTTATATACAGTTTAAACCCTGAAATATGTAAACCATGTAAACCCACTTTTTTTTTCATGGAGTCAAAAAAGATGTTTAGTATTTCTCAATTAAATACATTCCAATCCGTGGGGCATTGCAGGAGAGCCTGCGAAGACAAAGAACAAAAACATAATTTAATGTTAACCCCCCTGTTTTTTCAATTGATTGATTAATAGGTATTTAATGCTAAAATATTCGAAATTGTGTTAACCCTGTTAACCCCCTTTGTGCTTGCCATTTTCCCCAAATTAATTACATTTGGCAAAACGATTATCTATGCAGCATTGGTTGGTAAAATCAGAACCATTTAAATACAGTTGGGAGAAATTCAATAAAGACGGCCGCACCTTTTGGGATGGCGTGCGTAACTACCAGGCGCGCAACAACCTGCGTGAAATGAAGGAGGGCGACCTGGTGCTGTTTTACCACAGTAACGAGGGTAAGGAGGTTGTCGGTATAGCCAAGGTTGTGAAGGAAGCTTATCAGGACCCCACCACCAGCGATCCAAATTGGGTAGTGGTTGACCTTGCGCCTGTTGAGGCGCTGAAAACCCCTGTTACTTTGGAGGAGATCAAGGCTGATGCGCAGCTGAAGGATATCGGCCTGGTGCGCCAGGGACGCCTTTCAGTAATGGGGGTGAAGCGTGAAGAGTTTGACCGGATCCTTGAACTTAGCAGCCGGTAAGCTTATGAACAACCTATTCCGCAATTACCCGAAAATATTTGTCCTCTTATCCATCTTTTTTGCCGCACCTTATGCCAAAGCACAGGAGCAGTTTAAGGGACTGGAGAATTTATTTACCGTCCCCAAAGGCTATGTGGTGGGCTATACAAAAACACCGCCTGTTATTGACGGCGATGTTAACGACCCGGTTTGGCAGCAAGCTAAATGGAGTGATGATTTTGTTGACATTGAGGGCGATCTGAAACCCAAACCGCCGCTGCAAACCAATATCAAAATGCTTTGGGGCGACAGCAGCCTGTACATCGCAGCCCGCATAATGGAACCAAACGTATGGGCCTACTTAAAGCATCGTGATGATATCGTTTTCATGGATAACGATGTGGAAATGTTCATCAACCCCAATAACAGCATGCACCAGTATTACGAAATTGAATGCAATGCCATCAATACCATATTCGACCTTTATTTGAACAAAGCCTACCGCAACGGCGGCAACCCCATGAGTGCCTGGAACACGCCGGGGATGCAGTCGGCAGTAAAGGTGCAGGGCACGGTAAATGATCCGTCGGACAAAGACCAGGGCTGGACGATGGAGATGGTAATTCCGTTCAGGGCGCTGGGCCTGAGCAACAGGTTTCAGCAGCCAAAGGACGGAACAACATGGCGCATCAACTTTTCGCGGGTGGAATGGGATACCAAAGTGGTTAACGGGAAATATGAAAAGCTGAAGGGTGAAAACGGCCGTAACCTGCCCGAGCATAACTGGAGCTGGAGCCCGCAGGGACTAATAGCCATGCACTGCCCCGAGCGTTGGGGTTACCTGCAATTCACAAAGGGCGAGGCAGGCGATAAAACATTTACACTACCTTATGCTGAAAAACAAAAGGAGTACTTGTGGCTGGTTTACTACCGGCAAAAGGAATGGCAGAAAAAGAATAAAGTTTATGCCGCAACGCTGGATGAGTTGGGTGTTGACAGTAAGATTACCATAGATACCGGTAAAAACACACTGCAACTGGAGGCTACGCCGCACCAGTTTATGGCGCTGATAACCGATACAACAAATAACATAACCTGGACGATAAACCAGGAGGGTTTAGTTACCATATTAAAAAAGGACCCGAATGAATAAGCGTGATTTTTTAAAGGCCGGCCTGGTCGCCGGTGCAGCCGCAGCCTTGCCGTTGGGAAATGTAGCCGCAAAACCTGTCGCCGCTAAAAAGCACCCCAAATTTAAAAACTGGGTATGGACCAACCCCAATCAAAAGGATACTGACGAGGAAATCAATACGCGTTTTGCAGGGTTTAAGGCAGGCGGGATAACCGGGATCTTTTTTGAGTCGGACAGTGAGCGGCATTTCCGTGCGGCAAAGGCGCATGGCATCGAGGCGCACCGCTGGATCTGGACCTTTAACCGCGCCGAGCTGGTAAGTGTTCACCCGGATTGGTACAGCAAGAGCCGTAACGGTGATTCATGTGCTGACAAGCCGCCTTATGTAAACTATTACCGCTGGCTTTGCCCGTCGCGCCCCGAGGTGCAGCAATATTTGGAGCAAACGGTTAAGGACATATTAGACAAGGAATATGTAGACGGCATCCACCTGGATTATGTGCGTTATTGCGATGTGGTCTTACCGGTTAACCTTTGGGCCAATTATAAGATTGAACAGATAAAGGAGTTGCCCGAATATGATTTTTGCTACTGTAACGTTTGTCGTGCAAAATTTAAGGAACAGTATGGAACCGACCTGTCGGATATTCAATTTCCGGAGGCCAGTTTATCATGGCGACTGTTCCGTTATGGCAACATCATCCGCGTGGTGAACAGCATTTCGGCTATAGCCCATCAGCATAAAAAACAAATTACCGCCGCCGTTTTCCCAACACCCGAAATAGCCCGCCGCAACGTACGCCAGGATTGGACAAACTTTCACCTCGACGGCGTTTGCCCGATGATCTACCACGGATTTTACAAGGAAAAGGTAGGCTGGATAGGCGATGCCGTTGCCGAAGGGGTACATTTTTTAGCTGGCGAGTTCCCGCTGTATGCCGGGCTTTACATTTCTGATTTTAAAAATGACGACGAAATTAAGCAGGGTATTCAATTGGCGTTGAAGAATGGCGCACATGGAGTATCGTTGTTTGGGAATATTACGCCATCTATTTTGGAGATTTTGAAGGGGGAGATGGTAGGGGTGAATAGTTAAAACTATAAAAACTTGTAATTGCGAGGAGGAACGACGAAGCAACCTTGTCGCTATGCATATTCATCATGCAGGTTCTACACCTTTCTCTTCGCTCTGTATAGTTACGAGGTTGCCACGCTATCGCTCGCAACGAAATTTTTTTTTATTTCTCTTCCTCCTTTTCAAAAACAGGATCTTCAATTCTTCGGTTTCATCGGAAGTTATATCAAATTCTGGTTTTAGTATCATAAATTATCGTAACCCAAGGTTAGAAGTTGATCCGCCGCCAACCTGCTCATCCGGGTTTTCTCGTTTTTTGAATTCATTCTTCACATTTGCACTTAGTACGTAAACCAATTGTCTTAATTGTTGATAATTTTTTTCGTTGATATGGCGAATTCCTTCTTCTATCAAAAAGCCAAGATTTGCAGGTTCTTTAAAATGTTCAGGCGGCCTGGAGGCTATATTATAAAATAGGGACACATAGTTTTCATCGCTTTGCAGAAAAATGGCCCAGTTCAGCTCCGTCAGTTCCTTTTGATACTTTTCAATCAAATGTTTGTCTCCCGAGTTCAAAAACTCGCCTTCCCGACTTACTATATTTTCAAACGCAGTTAGCTGCTGGCTCGTGGCCGTTCCCTTTCGGTCGATAAATAATTGTTTTTGCTCGCGGTACTTGTGAAGCGCGGCATGCACGTCGCGGGCGCGCGTCAGGCTGTCCAGCTCACCAAGCAGTCGCCTTTTTTTTTCGTCGAGCCTGTATTTCTCGGCAGTGATATTATCGTTTTTTATGGCGTGCAACTCGCCTTTCAGGCTGTTGAGATCGGAGGCGATTTTTTGAAATAAGGCCGATACCTCGTAAGCTTCGTCATCATTACTCAGCCTGATCTCCCTGTTCAATATATTTTCTGCCTGTGCAATATCATATAAACTTTTGTCGACACTAACATCACGGCTTGAAATATGGAAGCTGTGTTTTATCAATTGGCCGGACGACGGGATGTAAACCTCTATATTAAGCCCTCTCGATTCGTCCATTGTTAACATTAGTTCGATGTCAGTTCCCTGGATCAGATCGGTAGATATGTCCTTTCCTGAGATCTCGATATAACCTATGCTCAGGTTTGAACCCGGCATGGTCCCACCCTTACCCTCAACAACATTAATGATGATCTTATCATCAGAGTTTTTAATAACCGATTTTGAAAATACCTTGTACAGCGTCCTGTTCAATGGCAGTATATTGTTGCGTTTAAAAATCGGTTCAAGGTAAGTGGTGCCGTTATTTTTGTCCAGTTCGATGCAAATGTCCTCCGGCAATAACTGACCGCTAACATTATATAAACCATGCGATATGCTAATGGCCGAATTGCTGTAGATCTCTTTTTGCCTGATATCAAAGATTCCTAAGCGGAAAGTATTCTTCGATTTTGGTATAAGCGTCACAAATTCAGAAGCCGATTGGTCGAACGAGCGCAGCCCGCTGTCAAATCCGCCATCGCTTCTTGTAATGCGGTAGTACCCGGTAAAAGGGTTGGCCGTTTTAAAAGCGATCAGCTCTTCTTTATCATTTGTAAATGCCTCGTATGAAAGCTTGATATCAATTGTGGCTTTGGGCTGGTCGTTTTGTACAACAGGGTTTTCTGAAACTGGTTTTGGCTGCGAACCGGCATAATATGCGGCTCCAACAATAACTGCCGTAGTCGGGTCAACGCTATCGTCAATTATTGTATTGGATATATTCTTCAGTGCGTCTTTAATGTAGGGGATATAGGTTGTACCTCCAACCAAAATAATACGTGAAATATCGCTGAACGACATGCTGTTCTCTAACAGCAGGGACCGGATAAATTCCTCTGTCTCTTTATATTTTGGCTCAACTACAGTATTAAAGACATCGCGGGTTATCTCAAATTCGGCAGATATATCTAATTCAGGAAAATTTATCTCTATCCAAACGGATGGAGACATTGAAAGCTCTTTTTTAGCCTCCTCGGCCTGGTAATTTAAGTAGTGCCAAAGTTTTTCGTAAACGCCGGTTTTTTGCGATACTTTTTGCCAAAGTTCAGCATCGCCGGTCAGTTCGGCCAGGCGTGGGATAATTACCTGGGCGATAAACGCATGATCGATATCTACGCCACCTAAGAAATTATTACCCTTATTGTCAATAACCTTCAGTTCCCGCTGGTTAATGTACACCAGGGCTGTGTCGAAGGTGCCACCCCCAAAATCATAAACCAGCCAGCGTTGTTCGTCCTCTATATTCAAATGGCTAAGATTGGCGTAGGCAAGGCAGGCCGCCACCGGCTCCTGCAAAAGAACAACATGCTCAAACCCGGCCAGGTATCCTGCTTTTTTGGTCGCGTTGGATTGTATGGTATCAAAAGAAGCAGGAATGGTGATTACGGCTGCTTCGGGTGGATTGCCGTGTATGTAGCTTTTAAGTTCCTTTAAAACATAGGCCGATAAGTCGATAGCTGAAACTTCTGTTATTTCGTCTTGTTGGTTAACCGGGTATATTTCGTTGGTGCCAATTTTACGTTTAAAGGCGCTGAATACGTTTTGTGCGTTCGATAGGTATTGTTCGCGGGCTTTATCGCCAACAATTATGCGGCCCTTCCTGAACGATACTACTGACGAGAGTATTTCGCGATGCCCAACAGGGTTTTTTAAAACCTGTACCTTTCCGTTCTCATATTTACCGATCCCCGAATTGGTAGTACCCAAATCAATGCCGAAATTTATATTATCCATATTTACACTGCCTCAACTATAACAATTCCCTTTTGTACCAAACTTATATCATCGATATTCCCTTTTTGATAAATAACAGGTTTTAGTACGCGTGTGATACGTAAATCACCATTCAGGGTTGCAGGAAGCGTTGCTTCGATATCGCTATCCGTTTCGGAATATTTTCGGTTTATCGGATTAATAACTCGGTAACCCATTTCCTCAAACTCATGAAATATCCGTTTAAAATTCCTTTCTGCAGAAAGGTCATCCCTTGATTGCAATTTTTGCTCTAACTCAAAAACCTGGTTAATAATGGCTAACATTATATTTTTAATTTATCACGAAGATAATTTTATTTGATTATACCTTTAAGCAATTTTATCACAGATAGTAAGCAGTGCAAATTTTAAGAGCTTTAGAAAGTATAGGCTTGACGCGGGAACATTTAACCGGCATCAACAATGATGAGATTATCCGCATTGAAAAAAAACTGACCGCCGAAAGTCGGCTAAATGAAGAGTTAACAAAAAACGATGTTAGCCGGATTATTAAGCTTTTAAAAGATTACCCTGACGTTTTGCACTGGCTTTGCCAATACCAATGTTTGTATGGTATTTTGGTTGGTGTTGATGCTGAAGAAATAGATACTGTACGGCGCCATCCGGCCGCCGAGGCCGAAAGAATACGGCAGGTTATAGCAGCTTACTTTTATGATGATGTGTTAACTTACATCAACCTTAACTTTAGCGGCAACGCGCCGAACTGGAACAACCTGAGGGTGCTTTTACACTATAAAGCACTTTTACCCATCAATATCCTGAATGTTGTTTTCCAGCGGCTGCAAAACAAGATAGATTTCGGCTTAAACGAATTGAAAAAACATACAGGCCAGAGCGAGTTCAATAACAATTGCAGGTTCCTGGCAGATAAAGTTTTTTTTATGCTGCTTAGCGATGTAGATCTGAAATATTTTGAAAGATACGTCTATGCTACAGCAACGTACTTAAAGCAGAACCGGAAAAATTTCAAAGCGCAATTACTACAAGACATGGTGATAGCCATGCGTTATTTTAATGCCGATGATTTGAAGCTGGACTATTTTTTACGTACCATCACCGGTAATGCTGTGTATTACTCAACCCGCAGCCGCAGCCCATGGGCTCCTTATGTGGGTGTTCTGTTTTTTTTGATTTCGCTCCTGCGTTTTTGTGCCAATGTAGGTAACTCTAGCTATGTTAATAATAACCGGGATGTGTCCTATAACTCACAATCGCAGCTTTATCAGAAAATCGCGGAAGAGCCGAATCCCATGGATTCCGCAAAAAGCAAAATGGGCAGGTTTGTAGAGGCGCGGTATTTTTCGCTAAATTATCCGTTAAACTCGTGGAGGGAACCGATAGTAAAGCCTGCAAAATATGCTAACCCTTTTACTAACGATGTTTTTCAATTCAACAACATTGGCACGAGGCATAACCTTAATAGCCTTAATATATTTAACAATACTTACAATGAGTGCGTTGTAATTGCTTATTACCGGGAAACATACGATATATACGTCAGGAAGTATACGTCTGTAGAAGATGGCTACCCTCCGTTTATGTACGCCATTTATGTTCCACCGGGCGACAGTATAAAAATTGATTTTAAAATGTCGTTGTTGCGTTTTTATATGGGGCGCAGTTTAAGAGGCTTTAATACATACAGGAATAAATCCTACCCTGACTCATCTGATGTAAAATTTGCAAAATTCACGCCTCTGGATTCGCTTCTGTTCTCTCGTCCGTTTGTTTTTAATGGTGAAAAGTTAAAAACGCAAAGCATCGTCATTTCGCAGCCATCGGCGGATGTTTATAAATTACAATGGCAGGGATCTGGAAATTTATATCCTTTTAAATGGCAGGGACCCAATTATCGAACCGATCAGATGGATAGCGCGACCAATAAAAAACCATTGTTTTTATATGTGCCTGCCACAAAAAACACTGGCGATAACGTGATACCTGATTTTGATACTTTTTTAAATTGAAGCTAAAATGGAATGGTTACTACTTCTCTTCTTCCCCAAAAAACAAAGCCTTTAACTCCGTAGCATCATCCGGCTTCATTTTACCACCCAGTATCAACCTTAACTGCCTGCGGCGAAGCGCGCCCTCAAACAACACCATGTCTTCAATAGTGACAGGGATCAGCTCCGGTACCGATACACTTTGGCCGTTTTGATCAAGCGCCACAAATGTATAATAGGCCTCATTGCTTTTAACCCTGGTGCCGGAAGGGATATTCTCGGCCCAGACATCAAGCCTCACCTCAACCGAAGTATTAAACGCTCTTGAAACCTTGGCTTCAATGGTCACCACGTCGCCCAACTTTACAGAATGCTTAAAGGAAACATTATCAACCGATGCCGTTACCACAACCCGGTTGCAATGCTTTTGCGCCGATATAGCAGCGGCAATATCCATCCAGTGCAGTAATCGCCCGCCCATTAAATTGTTCAGTGTATTGGTGTCGTTGGGTAACACCAGCTCATTCATAATGGTATGCGACTCTTTAGGCGATTTTCCTTTCATAAGGCAAATGTAAGCATAAAGCTTAAAGCGTAAAGTCCAAAGCTTTAATTGCTTCCAGCTTGGAGTTTTTCCTTTTTTGCTTTCAGCTTTCTCCTTTCAGCTTTCTGCTCTTGTTCAAATGACCCAATTCCATTAGCTTAGCCAATCAAAATATTCAAATCACTTTTATGAATCATAAATTTATGCGCGCAGGTTTAGTTTGCTCTCTTGCGCTGGGCTTTTTATTGCCTGTTGGCAGCATAGCACAAACCAAACCGGGCTATGCGAGTTTGGAGGATGCTTTACAATCAGGCGGGAAGCTGTATGGCAATCCCGGTCCGCAAAGCGTTAACTGGACCGATGGCGGCAACAAATATTCTTTTATCAACAACGACGAGATCCGTTCGATGGACGCCAAAACACAAAAGGATGAGCTGGTATTCACTAACAAAGGCCTGAAGTTCCCCGGCTCCGACAGCGCATTTAACTACGAATCGTTCCAATGGTCGCATGATTCAAAGCATTTGGTTTTTAAAACTAATTTCCGACCCATTTATCGCAGATCGGGTGTGTCGGATTATTTTATTTATGATTTGGCAGGCAAGCAATTAAAACAGGCGGCAAAGGATGCACGGTCGGCTGAGCTATCTCCGGATGGTTCAAAGGTTGGTATAGAACGCGGCGGTAATATGTACGTTTACAATTTCGCGACAGCAAAAGAAACGCAGCTCACCAACGACCAAACCGACGAGCACGGCATTTTCAATGGTCATTACGATTGGGTTTATGAAGAAGAATTTGGCCAGGCACAGGCATGGAACTGGTCGCCGGATAACAAGTACATGGCCTTTTGGCAGTTTGACGAGCGTAAGGTGCCCGATTTCCAGATGACCAATTTTGAAGGGAACCACCCGGATCAGATCCATATTTCTATCCCGCAGGTTGGCGATGCTAACCCATCGGTTAAAATTGGCGTGGTTGATGTGGAATCAGGCAAAAAGGTTTGGCTCGCCCCGGATGAAACGGGCGATTTTTATATCCCCCGCATTTACTGGACAAGCACCCCGGATGTGATAGCGCTGATGACCCTCAATCGTGCGCAAAACCACATGAAGCTGTATTTCTTCAACGTGAAGACCGGTGAGCACCATGTAGTACTGGAGGAGCAGAATAAAACCTGGGTAGCCATATTTAACTTCTATACCAATGTGAATGATATGATCTACTTTCCGGAGAAATCGAAGGAGTTTTTCTGGGTGTCTGACCGGTCGGGCTATTACCATATTTACCGTTATGGGTATGATGGGAAGCTGATTAACCAGGTTACACAAGGTAATTGGGATATGATAAAGGTTACCGGGATTGATGCGGCAGCAAAGAAGATCTATTACCTGTCAGCAGAAACAGGTGGTCTTAACCAGGAGCTTTGGACGGTTAATTTTGACGGAAACAATAAAGCAAAGCTATCCACCGTAAGCGGCTATCATGACATCAACATGTCGCCCAATACTAAATATTTTTTAGACAATTACAGCAATGTAACTACACCATGGCATGTGGCTTTAAGTGATGATAAAGGCAGGGTGCTTAAAATGCTTGAAGACAACCATGAAGTAAGTGAGTTTATAAAAACACATGCTTACTCGCCCGAGGAACATTTTCAGTTCACAAACAGCGAGGGTGTAAAGCTCGACGGCTATTACATAAAACCATTTAATTACGACCCCAATAAAAAATACCCGCTGGTAATGACGGTTTACGGCGGTCCGGAATCGCATGATATATTTGATAATTTTACTACTAGTACCTGGGCCCAATGGCTTGCGCAAAACGGGTATGTGGTTGCCAATGTAAATAACAGGGGAATAGCCAATTATGGCAGCGCCTTTATGAAATCGGTTTATAAGCAATTGGGTAAGCTGGAAAGCAGCGATTTTGTTGAGACCGCCCAATACCTGGTTAAAAAGGGCATTGTTGACGCAGATAACATGGCAATAATGGGCACCAGCTACGGCGGCTTCAGCACAACTTATACGTTGCTTACCCATCCCGGCGTATTTAAGGTAGGCATAGCCAACTCGCCTGTTACCGACTGGCGTTTGTATGACGATATTTACACCGAGCGTTACATGGCGCCTTTAAACGAAAATGAGGAAGGTTACAAAAATAGCTCTGATATCCCTTATGCCGCTAACCTGAAGGATCATTTACTGCTGATCCACTCCATGAGCGATGATAACGTGCACCCGGCTAATACCATGCAATTACTAACCGCCTTAACCAATGCAGGTAAGGACGCTGAATTGCGGATCTATCCACCCGGAGCACATGGCGCGGCCTACAACTGGCCAAGTTACCAATTGATAGAGAACGTAAGCTTCCAGTTTTTAGAGAAGAATTTGAAAGGGAAGAGTGATTTGCCGAATTTGAATAATAAATAATAAAAACTTTTGTCATTGCGAGGAGGAACGACGAAGCAATCTCCTCGCAATGCATATTCGCCATGCTTACGACGAGGTTGCCGCGCTATCGCTCGCAATGACAATGGGAGGTAAGCGGCTAAATTTTTACTTGTTAATAATCAGCGTTTTTTCTCCACAAATCAGAAATCGAACATCCGAAATCCGAAATTCACAATAACTTTGGTATCTTCATTAAAGGAACAGAATAGACGATGCCCGATTTTTCACACTTACACGTTCATACCCAATTTTCACTGCTCGACGGTGCTGCCGATATCTCCAAACTCTACAAAAAAGCAGCAGCCGATGGCATGAAGGCCCTGGCTATTACCGACCATGGTAATATGTTTGGCGTATTCAAATTTGTGGCAGAGGCCGGTAAGCATAACGTGAAACCAATCGTCGGCTGTGAATTTTACGTAGTGGATGATCGCCATAAAAAGCAATTTACCAAGGAGAAAAAAGACAAACGCTATCACCAGCTGATGCTGGCTAAAAATCCCGAAGGTTATAAAAACCTGGTTAAGCTGTGCTCACTTGGTTACATGGAGGGCCTGTACAGCAAATGGCCGCGGATTGACAAGGAACTCATTTTAAAACACCATAAAGGTTTAATTGCGACTACCTGCTGCCTGGGTGCATCTGTGCCACAGGCTATTTTAAGGGGAAGCGAAGAAGAAGCCGAAACCGAATTTAAATGGTGGCTGGACCTTTTTGGCGAGGATTACTACATTGAAATGCAGCGGCACGACATTCCTGAACAAAATACTGTGAATGCGGTGCTGATGAAGTTCGCCAAAAAGTATAATGTGAAGATGATCTGCTCAAACGATTCGCACTATGTGGATCAGCAGGATTCAAACGCGCATGATATTTTGCTTTGCGTGAATACCGGCGATATGCAGAGCACCCCGATAGCTACCGATGAAGAAGGTGGCAAGGGTTATCGCTTCGGTTTCCCTAACGACCAGTTTTATTTTAAAACGCAAGCCGAAATGGGCAAGCTGTTTAACGATGTGCCGGAATCGTTGGATAATACGAACGAGATTGTTGACAAGGTAGAGGTGCTCAAGTTGAAACGCGACATTCTACTGCCAAATTACGTGATCCCGCCCGAATTTAAGATTCATGGCGACAGTGTTGCCGATGCGGATACCCTGAACCAGTGGGAATACCTGAAGGACCTTACATTTAAAGGGGCTAAGGAAAGATATAGGGATATTGACGCCGAAACCGAAGAACGCATCAACTTTGAGCTGTTCACCATCCGTACCATGGGTTTTGCGGGCTACTTCCTCATCGTTGCCGACTTTATACGGGCAGGCAGGGATATGGGCGTATTTATCGGCCCTGGTCGTGGTTCAGCTGCCGGTTCGGTGGTGGCCTATTGTACCGGGATCACCAATATCGACCCGATGAAATACAACCTCCTGTTCGAGAGGTTCCTGAACCCGGATCGTAAATCGATGCCCGATATTGATACGGATTTTGACGATGCCGGTCGCCAGAAAGTTATTGACTACGTGGTTGATAAATACGGTAAAAACCAGGTGGCGCAGATCATCACCTACGGTTCCATGGCTGCCCGTACCAGCATCCAGGATGTTGGCCGTGTGCTGGATATGCCGTTATCTGAAATGAACGCTATTAAAAAGCTGGTTCCTGATACTTTGGGCATCACCCTGAAGGATGCCATTGAGCAGGTGCCCGAGCTGAAGGAAATTTTAAAAGGAAACGATCTGCGTGCCCAGGTGCTTCGCGAAGCTGAAAAGTTGGAAGGATCGGTACGTAATACGGGTGTGCATGCTGCGGGTATCATCATTGCCCCTTACGATTTAACAGACATTGTACCCGTTGCGGTTGCAAAGGACTCTGACCTGCTGGTAACGCAATACGACGGGCGTGTAATTGAAGATGCAGGCGTTATTAAGATGGACTTTTTGGGACTGAAGACCCTAACCATTTTAAAAGATGCCCTGCGGATGATCAAGCAGAACCATGGCGTAGTTATCGACATAGATTACATTCCCCTTGATGATAAGGAAACATTTGAGCTTTACCAGCGCGGCGATACCAACGGTACGTTCCAGTTTGAAAGCGACGGGATGCAGATGTACCTGCGCGAACTAAAGCCGGATAAGTTTGAGGATTTGATTGCGATGAACGCCCTTTACCGCCCGGGCCCGATAGAATATATCCCCAACTTCATCAGTCGTAAGCATGGCCGTGAACCAATTACGTTCGACGTTCCGGATATGGAGGAATACCTGGGTGAGACCTATGGGATCACGGTGTACCAGGAACAGGTGATGCTTTTATCGCAAAAGCTGGCCGGCTTTAGTAAGGGTGATGCCGACGTTTTGCGTAAGGCGATGGGTAAGAAGCAGATTGAGGTGTTGAACAAGATGGAGGCCCAGTTTATGGAAGGCGCCACAGCAAAAGGTCACCCTAAAGATAAACTAACTAAAATCTGGACCGACTGGAAGGCATTTGCTCAATACGCGTTCAATAAATCGCACTCCACTTGTTATGCTTTTGTGGCTTATCAAACGGCCTATTTAAAGGCGCATTATCCATCAGAATACATGGCGGCGGTTTTAAATAACCAGAACAACATGGAGAAGATCACCTTCTTTATGGAGGAGTGCCGCCGCATGGGTGTGCAGGTTTTAGGGCCTGACATTAATGAAAGTGATATGTCATTCGCTGTAAACGCCAAAGGACAGGTGCGTTTCGGGTTGACAGGCGTAAAGGGTGTAGGTGATAAAGCGGTTGAAAGCATTATTGAGGAAAGGGTGGAACGCGGTCCTTATAAATCTGTTTACGATTTTGCACAACGGAGCAATACCCGGAGTGTGAACCGTAAATCGTACGAGAACCTGGTTTATGGCGGTGCGTTCGACGAGTTTGGATTAAACCGTGCACAGTTCTTTGCCAAAACAGAAAATGGCGTATTGACAGGCGTTGAGCGTTTGATAAAATACGCCAATGATTATCAGAATACCCAGAACAGCTCACAATCATCACTGTTTGGTGGTTCGGTGGCGTCCTATATCCCGGAGCCAGCCATGCCGGAAGCTGATGAATGGCCGCTGATAGAAAAACTGAAATACGAAAAGGATGTGATTGGGATCTATTTAACCGGTCACCCGCTTGATAATTATAAGGTAGAACTGGAAAGGTTCTGCAACGCCGGTATCGCCGATTTAAAGAACATGCAGAAGGCCCGCTCGGGCGAGGGTGGCGAGGAGATCATGAACGCATTTGCAAACCTGCGCCGCAAAGGCGAGATCTGCATTGGTGGTTTGGTAGGCAACGTTCAGCATAAAATGACCAAAACCGGTAAGCCGTTCGGTACATTTGTTTTGGAGGATTACAATGAATCATACGAGTTTGCATTGTTTGGCGAGGATTACGTGAAATTCAGGAACATGATGGTAGATGGTTACTTCCTGCACTTAAGGGGTATTATTGAAGAGAAATTCCGCCAGAAGGATAACTGGGATATGAAGATCACGGTGATAAGCCTGTTATCTGAAATGAGGGATAAACTCACTAAATCATTAACTGTATGCCTGGAGCTGAATGCGCTAAACAGCAGGTTGCTGGCCGATCTGCAGGGCCTTATCGACATTAACAATCAAAAATACCCGGTAAAAAACTGCACCCTTAAATTTATGATTAAGGACAGGGAAGAGAATATGCTGGTTGAGCTGCCATCCAAAAATTTTAAGGTAAACCCAAGCGATGACCTGATGGCTGATATTTTCAATTTGACGAATGTACAGCCGGTGTTGAATTAACCCGCTCGTGTCATTGCGAGGTACGAAGCAATCGCGAACACTACAGGGCGAATAGAAGGGTGTAGAATTTGCATAGCGTAATTGCATTGGCGACGAGGTTGCCGCGCTATCGCTCGCAATGACATAGTTTTAGAACGGTTTGATATCGTCCTAATTCAACCTAAACTCAGCCGTATCCCTTTTATTAGCGTTAAACAGCTCATTGCTTTTGAAGCCATTCTTTAAAAACTTCTGATAGCAATCTTTAATATAAAGTTCCATCTTGTAATCGGAGGCTTTGCTGGCGTACTGGTAGGTGGGGCGGTAGTTAACGATAAAGGTAGAAAGCGTATCGCCTTTAAGCCCGGTTACCTTGGCAACCAGCCCGTGGCTGAACTTCTGGTTGATGTAATCGGTTTTTTCATCGCGGATCAATACCTTGTTAAACTTGTATTCGCGGGTGCTTTTCTTGGTAAGCGCACGGACTAAAGTAATTAAATCAATACTTATCAGCTGACTGGTATTTGTAACTGGCCGGGGAATAAAGGCATCAATCACCCTTGGCCCTTTATAGTTAAATTGTTTGGCATAAAATTTACGGTTGGCGGCAGAGTCCTTTTTAAAATCGAGCTTCCTGTTTGCGTGGATGGTTACCTGCCGCAACTGAATTTTTGCAGCCTCAAGCTCTACATGAATATGCGCCATTACCACGCTTACTTTTGTACTAAAAGTTTTATAACCAAAGAAGCTCACTTTGAGGCTGTCATTACTCCCTGAAGCTGCAACGCTAAATTCCCCGAACGAATTAGTGAACGACTGGTTTTTGCCGATACTCGCCATTGCGCCGTTAACCGGGAGCTTAGTGTCATTATAGATCACAGTGCCCCTGATCTGCTGCCCGTAGCTGCAAATCGTATTAACAAGAAGCATGAAGAACAAAAGGTATTTCATAGCGTAATAACAGGCCCGGTTAAGATATCTACCCAAAAATAACAAAGAAAACATTGCAGATGAATTGTTTAACATCATTTAACAGGTGGGGTGTAAACTTTAAATAACTTTTTCCTCTTTTCGATTCTTCATAAGTTTCAAATGAAAAATTCCGAAATCGAAATTCCGACATCCGAAATCAAAACATATCTTTGCGCTATTATGAGCAAATCAACCGACGAACTTTTTAAAAACGTTATATCGCACGCTAAAGAATACGGCTTTGTTTTTCAGAGCAGTGAAATTTATGATGGCCTGAGCGCCGTTTACGACTACGGGCAATTTGGCTCGGAGCTGAAGAACAACATCAAAACCTATTGGTGGAAGGCCATGGTGCAGATGAATGAGAATATTGTCGGGATTGATTCTGCCATATTTATGCACCCGAAGATCTGGGAGGCCAGCGGTCACGTTGCAGGTTTTAGCGACCCGATGATCGATAATAAGGATTCCAACAAGCGTTACCGTGCCGATCAGTTATTGGAAGATAAGATTGAGCGTTATAAAAAAGACGGAAAAACCGATAAGGCTGAATTACTGCAGGAGGAATTGGATGAGGCTTTGAAAATGGAAAACCTTGTCGGCTTAAAGGATTTAATTTTAGCACACGAAATTGCTGACCCGGTAAGCGGCACCCGTAACTGGACGGACGTTCGCCAGTTTAACCTGATGTTCAGCACCCAGATGGGCGCCGTGGCTGATGATGCCGACCTGGTTTACCTTCGCCCGGAAACTGCGCAGGGAATCTTTGTGAACTACCTGAACGTGCAGAAATCAGGCAGGATGAAAATTCCATTTGGGATTGCACAGATTGGTAAGGCTTTCCGTAACGAGGTGATTGCCCGCCAGTTCATTATCCGCATGCGCGAGTTTGAACAGATGGAGATGCAATTCTTCGTTCGCCCTGGCACACAAAAGGAGTGGTTTAACAAATGGAAGGAAACCCGTTTGAAATGGCACCTTGCCTTAGGTACCGCTCCCGAAAAATACCGTTACCACGAACATACCAAGCTGGCGCATTACGCTGATGCTGCTTATGATATTGAATTTGAATTTCCGTTTGGCTTTAAGGAAGTTGAGGGGATCCACAGTCGTACCGATTTTGATTTGAGCCAGCACCAAAAGTTCAGCAACAAAAAAATGCAGTACTTCGATCCGGAGATTGATCCAGCTACAGAGAAGCCATATGGTAACTACATCCCTTACGTTATCGAAACTTCTATTGGTTTAGACAGGATGTTTTTATTAACGATGATCAACGCCTTTGAAGAAGAAGATTTGAGCACCGAAGAAAAACAGGATAGCCGCACCGTGTTGCGCCTGCACCCTTGCCTGGCCCCGGTTAAAGCCGCCATTTTCCCGCTGATTAAGAAAGATGGCCTACCTGAAAAGGCCCGTGAGATAATGGACAAGCTGAAGCTTGACTTCAACCTGCAATACGAAGAAAAGGACGCCATCGGTAAACGCTACCGCCGCCAGGATGCCATAGGAACACCAATTTGTGTTACTGTGGATCACCAAACTTTGGAGGATAACACAGTAACCATCCGCTATCGCGATACCATGAAGCAGGAACGCGTTGACGCTGCTGAACTGGAAAAGATTTTGGGTGATATGGTGAGCTGGAAGAATTTGTTGGCTTAACCCGTTTTTTTTTGCGTCATTGCGAGGAACGAAGCAAACTCTACAAAGGACAATCAGTTTTCCTTGTTTTGGAGGGACCTTGCAGCCGCTGATCGGTTGCCACAATATCTCCGTTCCTTGATCTGTATAGCTCAGGGGTTGCTTCGTTCCTCGCAATGACGCGTTTTATAATTGGCGCGTGGTGAAACGAAAAATCTTTTTTAATTTAACCTCGTGAACAATTACGACACCAAAATCGGGATCAAATCATGGGCGGAAGAAGACCGGCCGCGTGAAAAGCTGAGCGGGCAGGGCAGGCGTGCCTTAACCGATGCTGAGCTGATTGCGATATTGATAGGCTCGGGTAGTCGTGATGAAACCGCGGTGGAGTTGAGCAAGCGTATTCTGCACCATTATGGTAACGACCTGAACAAGCTCGGCAAAGCCTCCATTGCTGAGCTCTCCAACTTTAAAG
Organism: Mucilaginibacter phenanthrenivorans; assembly: GCF_024721155.1. Classification (GTDB taxonomy): domain Bacteria; phylum Bacteroidota; class Bacteroidia; order Sphingobacteriales; family Sphingobacteriaceae; genus Mucilaginibacter; species Mucilaginibacter phenanthrenivorans. The sequence goes on from NZ_JAHVAP010000007.1 coordinate 301,674, forward strand.
GCATCGGCGAAGCTAAAGCCATCTCTATCATAGCCGCCCTTGAAATCGGCAGGCGGAGAAGCGAAACCGAAAGCGCATCGCCCGAACATATCGGCAGCAGCAGGGATACCTACAACATCATGAAGCGTCACTTCATCGATCTTAACCACGAAGAATTCTGGATTGTGCTCACCAGCCGATCATCGAAGCTCATTGCCAAAGAACTCGTTAGCAAAGGCGGACTTGCAGCTACGGTCGTCGACCCGAAGATCATATTCGGGTTGGCATTGCAACACAAGGCAACGAACGTTTTTTTGCTGCATAACCATCCGTCGGGCAATTTAAAGCCGAGCCATGAAGATATTCATCTCACCAAAAAATTAGTTGAAGCAGGAAGGCTGTTGGATATCAAAGTGCTTGACCATTTGATAGTGACGGATAAAGGGTTTTATAGCATGGCGGATGAGGGGCTTTTTTGAGCTGGATTCTCTCTATCGCGTCATTGCGAGGAACGAAGCAACCTCTGCTAAGGACAATCACGGACCTTTATACTGACGAGACCTTACAGCGGCTGAATGGTAGCCACAATACCGTTGTTCCTTGATCAGCAAGCGTAGAGTTTGCTTCGTTCCTCGCAATGACGCTGTAGTTAGCTCTTTCACTTTTTCTGAAACAACCGTTAAATAATAACGTTATCTTTAAACAAATTTCTAAAGCTATGATAACTCCAGATAACCAGATCCCTATTGATGATTCAGAAAACAATGAATCTGACGATCAGCAAAGCCAGAAAGACGTACATTCAAACGGTTTGGATGATTTGCCGGAATCCGGCGATACAGTTGATTACGCTGATCCCGATAAACTAAAACGCGCCTACGATGCCGCCGAAGCTTCCTTTACCCTCAATTTAGGTGAAGATGGTGACACGGATACGGGTGATGACGAATAAATAGAGCTTAAAGCAGAAAGGTGAAAGCTTAAAGCTGTTGCCTTTCTGCCTTAAAAGAATCTGCCTTAAAAGAAGCTTAAAGCAAAAAGGCAAAAGCCTAAAGCCGTTTTGCATTATGTATTTATTGGTTATTCCTTTTTTTCTTTCCGCTTTAGGCTTTCTGCTTTTAGCTTCTCTTTTTCTTTCGCTTTAAGCTTTCTGCTTTTCGCTACTTTCACCTTTCGCCTTTCCGCGCCAAATCCTATCTTTGCCGATTATCATTTCGCTATAATGAAGATATCGTATAATTGGCTTAAGGAATTTATTGATACAGATAAAACTCCTCAAGAGATCTCGACCATTTTAACCGGCACCGGTTTGGAGGTGGAGAGCCTCGAAAAAGTGCAGGCTATTCCCGGCGGGCTTGAGGGATTAGTGATCGGCTACGTGAAGGAACGCGCCCAGCATCCCAATGCCGACAGGCTCAGCATCACCAAAGTTGACGTAGGCACAGGAGAGGACCTGCAAATTGTTTGCGGCGCACATAATGTTGATGCCGGGCAAAAGGTAGTGGTGGCTACCGTTGGCACAACCGTATACCCAACCGTAGGCGAGCCATTTAAAATTAACAAATCAAAAATAAGGGGCGAGGTATCCGAAGGAATGATCTGCGCCGAGGATGAAATAGGTTTAGGTACCGACCATGCCGGCATTATGGTGCTCGACGCTGATGCAGCCATCGGCACTTTTGCCAAAGACTACTTTAAACTAAACGACGATTACCTTTACGAGATAGGCCTTACGCCAAACCGCGCCGACGCTACTTCGCATTTAGGTACGGCAAGGGATATTGCCGCGTTTTTAAAGATCGCCGTTAAAAGGCCGGATGTTTCGGCATTTAAGGTGGATAATACCAGCAGGACTATCAAGGTTGTGGTGGAAAATGAAGCTGCAAGCCCGAGGTATTCAGGTGTTACCATATCAGGTGTTGAAGTTAAGGAATCACCAAAGTGGTTAAAAGAAAGGTTGGCGGTTATCGGCATCCGTTCTATCAATAACATTGTTGACGCGACTAACTATGTACTGCATGACCTTGGTCAGCCGCTGCATGCTTTTGATGCGGACGCGATTACCGGCGATACTGTTGTAGTAAAAAACTATCCCGAAGGAACTTTATTCAAGACTTTAGACGATGTAGAGCGCAAGTTAAGCGCCGATGATTTGATGATTGGCAATGCTGAAGTACCGATGTGCATAGCCGGTGTTTTCGGTGGTGCGGATTCAGGCGTTAAGGCATCTACAAAAAATATCTTCCTGGAGAGCGCTTATTTTAACGCGGTTTCGGTTCGTAAAACATCCAAACGCCATGGGTTAAAAACAGATGCATCGTTTAGGTTTGAGCGCGGTACCGATCCGGATATGACCGTGTTCGCCTTAAAACGTGCTGCCTTGTTGATCAAGGAAATTGCAGGCGGAAGTATCTCGTCAGAAATTTCGGATCATTATCCAAACCCGGTTGCGCCGTTCGAGATAGAAGTTACCTATAAAAATATCCACAGGCTCATCGGCAAGGAAATTCCGCATGGCGAGATCAAGGGAATCCTTACCGCTTTAGACATCCAGATAGTTGGCGAAACAGGAGAGGGGCTTTCATTAAAAGTGCCGCCATACCGTGTGGATATTACCCGCGAGGTTGACATTGTAGAAGAGATCCTACGCATCTACGGTTACAACAACATAGAAATCCCAACCCAGATCAGGGCTTCGTTAAATACATCTATAAGACCTGAGAAGGATACCGTTCAAAACCTGATCTCCGACATGCTGAGCGCCAATGGTTTTAATGAGATCATGTCGAACTCGCTAACCAAATCTGCTTATTCATCAAACCTGGATAAAGCGGTTAAGATCCTGAACCCGCTAAGTAGTGATTTGGACGTAATGCGCCAAACGCTGATTTACTCGGGGCTGGAAGCCATTGCCTATAACACCAATCGCCGTAATGCTGATTTGAAGCTGTACGAGTTTGGTAAGGTGTACGAGGTTAATGAAGATAAGTATTCGGAAACCCAAAGGTTTGCCCTGTTTATATCAGGTATCGACAAGCCGGAACAATGGAACCAAAAAGCCAAAACGGTATCTTTCTATAACCTAAAGGCTATTGTTGATGGTATCATCACCAAACTAAACATCAGCGACCTGACACTTGAAGAATCAACCTGCAAAAAACTTGCATGGGGGATGCAATACAGTCGTAATGGAAAGCAACTGGTTAAGTTCGGCAAGGTAGCGGTAGAAGCCTTGAAAAAGGTGGATATGGATAAGGAAGTTTTTTGTGCCGATTTTAATTTCGATCTGATCTTAAATGCTGTTCGTAAGAACAAGATCATCTTCCAGGATGTATCGAAATTTCCGGCGGTAAGGCGTGATCTTTCTATGCTAATCGATAAAGCGGTAACGTTTGGCCAGCTGAAGCAAATAGCCGAACGGACAGAACGTAAGCTGTTGCAGGAGGTAAGTGTATTCGACGTGTACGAGGGTGACAAGCTGCCTGCAGGCAAGAAGTCGTATGCGTTAAGCTTCATCATCCAGGATAGTGAAAAAACGCTGACCGATAAAGCTATCGACAGCATTATGCAAAAGTTAATTTACAACTTGGGAAAAGAAGCAGGAGCGGAGATTAGGAAGTAGTTAGTGAATTAGCGAGTTAGTGAATTAGTGATTGCGTTTGATGGGATATTAAAAATTAATCAATATATTTCCACCTGTTAAAGATTTAATCAATAAGTAACATTAACTAAATATTTTATTAAATAATTAAATAAATCACTAATTCAGTTATTCACAAAATCACCAATTAAAACACATGGCCTTAGCAGAGCAATTAAATACAATTGTAGAAAGAACGGAGCGCTTAATTGAGCTTTGTGCTGCTTTGCAGGAGGAAAACGACTTATTGAAACTGGAGAGCGAGGCGCTTTCGGTAGCCCTTGATGCCAGCAAAAATAAGACAAAGGAGCTTGATGAAAAGCTCCGCGCATTGAAGATGGCGAAGTCGTTTTCAGAAACAAATGAAAAAAGTCTTGACATAAAGCAAAAAATTAACGAATTTGTGCAGGAAATAGATAAGTGTATTGTATTATTGAAGAAATAATACAAAAGTGAAAAGCTCAAATGGGAGAAATCTCTATTAAAATAAATATTGCTGACAGAGTTTACCCCTTAAAGGTAAACATGGAAGAGGAAGAAATAATACGACGAGCAGCCAAGCTGATTAATGACCGGATAAAGGAATATCAGGAGAATTATGCAGTAAGGGATAAACAGGATTTGCTTTCAATGTGCGTGTTGCACTATGCAACATCATCATTAAAGGCCGATATGAAGGTTACAACGGAAGATACGGAAGTGACGGAAAAGGTGTACCAGTTGGACTATTTATTATCAGAATTTTTTTCAAAGCAATAAGCGTTCTTTAACATAAACAGAGCAATTAAGATTTAACCGCAGTTAAATTTTAAGTTTCACTATTAAAAACTTAACGCTTCAATATGAACGGATCGAAGAGGTATGCATTAATCGTACGGTTAATGGTAACCCGGGATTCGTAACTTAACGAGGTTTTAAATACATGAAACTTAAATATTAGTTGCGGTTTTTTTTATTATATACCAATTATAGACATGAGTACAACCATATTATACCTTATCATCGGAGTGTTGATAGGGGGGCTGCCGGGTTTCATCCTGGGGCGTTTCTTACTGAAAAAGCTGTTTAAAGACCAGGAGGTCGCAGCACAAACCAAAGTAAAAAAGATCCTGAAGGATGCTGAAAATGATGCCGAGATCCTGAAAAAGAATAGGCTGCTGGAAGCGAAGGAGAAGTTTTTACAGATGAAGGCCGAGCACGAGCAGCAGATCAATGAAAAAAATAATACGATCAATCAGCGCGAAAATGGCATCAAACAAAAAGAACAATCATTAAACCAGCGCCTGGAAAACCAGAACCGCAAGGATAGTGAGCTGGATAATCTTCGTAAGAATTTAGAAAAGCAAACTGAAATTGTTCTTAAAAAACAAGAGGATGTTGAAGTGTTGAAAAACTCACACGTGCAGCAGTTGGAAACCATTGCAGGGTTATCTGCCGAAGATGCCAAAAACCAACTGATCGATAACCTGCGCGAAGAAGCACGCAGCAAGGCAATGGCGCAGATAAAAGATATTGTTGACGAAGCCAAGCTAACCGCTACCAAAGAAGCTAAGAAGATAGTTATCCAGACTATTCAACGTACGGCTACGGAAGCAGCTATCGAGAATACAGTTTCAATTTTCAATATCGAAAATGATGAAATAAAAGGCAGGATCATCGGTCGTGAAGGTCGTAATATCCGTGCGCTGGAAGCTGCTACCGGCATTGAAATTATTGTTGATGATACCCCGGAAGCAATCATTCTTTCAGGTTTCGACCCTGTCCGCAGGGAGATTGCCCGTCTGGCTATGCACCGCCTGGTGACGGACGGACGCATCCACCCGGCACGTATCGAAGAGGTTGTTGCCAAAACCAGGAAGCAAATTGAAGAAGAAATAGTTGAAATAGGCGAGCGTACCGTGATCGACTTAGGAATTAGCGGTTTGCACCCTGAGCTGATCCGTATGGTTGGCAGGATGCGTTACCGCTCATCTTATGGTCAAAACCTGTTGCAGCACTCCCGTGAGGTAGCTAATTTCTGTGCTACTATGGCGGCAGAATTAGGTTTGAACGTGAAACTTGCAAAACGTGCGGGTTTACTGCATGATATTGGTAAGGTACCTGATGACAACCCGGAATTGCCACACGCTATTTTAGGGATGCAGCTTGCTGAAAAATATAAGGAACATCCTGAAGTTTGCAACGCTATAGGAGCCCACCACGATGAAGTGGAGATGACATCCATGTTATCGCCGATCATCCAGGTTTGTGACGCTATATCAGGCGCAAGGCCAGGTGCGCGCCGCGAGGTGGTTGAAAGCTACATCAAGCGTTTAAAAGAGCTGGAAGAGCTTGCATTGTCGTATCCGGGGGTTGAAAAAACCTTTGCTATCCAGGCTGGCCGCGAGTTGCGTGTAGTTGTTGAAAGCGAAAAGATCAGTGATGCACAGTCAGAAGTTTTAGCGGCTGATATTTCAAACCGCATCCAAACTGAAATGACCTATCCGGGCCAGATCAAGGTTACCGTTATCCGGGAAACAAGATCGGTGGCTTTTGCTAAATAATTAAATAAAAATTAATACAGCCCTCTTTGAAAAAGGAGGGCTTTTATAATGGCGACAAATAAAAATAGCAGCAACAAGAGTGGATCTTCTTCTTCAACAAAAACAGTTGCTGAAGCAAGGCCTGTTGATGTTTATTTTGATAAATACGCCGAGAGCCATCAAAACCCTACAAATAAACTGATCCATTGGATCTGCGTGCCACTTATTGTATTTAGTTTATTTGGATTGATCTGGTCAATTCCTTTTCCTTATATTAAATTTTTAGGGCAATATAATGGGTATTTTAACTGGGCTTCATTTTTACTGGCCTTCAGTGTTTATTACTACATTAAACTGTCGCCGGTACTTTCCTATTTAATGTTGCTGATATTGTTTGGATTTAGCTATGGAATTAGTGAGCTTGACCAATGGCATAAAACAGGTGGCCCCGCCTTGTGGGAAATATCTCTTGTTATTTTTGTACTGTCATGGATAGGGCAATTTATAGGGCACAAAATTGAAGGAAAAAAGCCTTCGTTTTTAGATGATCTTAAATTTCTGCTTATTGGCCCGATATGGCTGCTCCATTTTATATTGAAGAAGTATTCTATAAGGTATTAGGAAAAAAGAAACAGAAAGATAATTTTAAGTCAGATTTTATCTTTTCCCTGACTCAGAACTTAATACTTTTGACTCACAACTAAACGTCAATTCACATTAGTAGTTCTTGTCAAGGTATTTTTAATCTTGATTCTTATTTTCTTAACTCTTCTCTCTGTCTGTCTGTCTTCTTGATTCCTGGCTCTTAACTTCTAAAAGTTCTTCCCCAATTTATCCAACATCTCCTGTGGTATTTTCTCGAGGTCAAGTACCAGGAAACCATCCAGGCAATCAGCAAATTTAGGATCGATATTGAAGCAAATGATCTTTGCATTTAGCCCAATATATTGACGAAGCAATACAGGCACCTTTAAGCTCCTGGTTTCCACTTCCGAGATCAGGTTATCCAATCCCTTAAAACTATCCTCACCCGACATTAGCAGGTCAGTATCGATTGAGCCCAGATCAACCTTGAACTTTTTACGCGGCTTTACATACTGCGCCATTTCTTCATCAAAGTGGTTGCGGTTAATATAATCGACAATAAGTGATTTGGAGAAGTTAGAAAACGAATTGCTGATGCTTACCGGCCCTATTAAATAGCGGTAGCGTGGGTTCTCTACCAGGTATTTCAGGATCCCCTTCCAAAGTAAAAACAATGGCAATGGCTTTTGCTGGTATTCCTTACGGACCCATGAGCGGCCAAGCTCTATGCTTTTTTTAAGTATCGGGGTAAATTGCGATTTGATCTTGAATAGCTCGGAAACGTAAAAACCTTTTTTGCCGATGCTATAAAAGATCTCGTCGCCCAGGCCTATGCGGTATGCACCTACCAGCATCCTGGCTTCCGTATCCCATATAAAAAGGTGGTGGTAATAAATATCATATTCATCAAGGTCGAACGCCTTATTGGTTCCCTCGCCAATTTCTCTGAATGTTACTTCACGCAGCCTGCCGATCTCGCGGATGGTGTTAGGGATCAAAGTGGTTGGCGCAATGTACACCTCATAGTTTTTCTCAACCCAAATCCGGTAGTCCTTTCTTAGCGGCTCAATTTCCTTTTCAAGGATCTCACCTTTAATTTCCGGAGCAATTTCTACAGGTTCCTTTTTTACCTTGAACAGGTTGCGTGGGTTGAATATTTTCTTTTCATCCTCAAGGCCAGTCCCTAAGGCATAGGTGCGTGCCCTTAAATAATTTAGCAATTTGGCGCTGTTGGCGTAATCGGGTATATCGGTTACATTAATTGGTTTACCGATCCTTAATTTTATAGTGTGACCACTTTTGTTGAATAATTCAGACGGCAACTTAGCGGTGCGTAAGGCCGGGTGGATTAAACTTAGTAAGTTAAACAGCAATCCGTTATTTCCGTGGAAATAGATTGGGACTACGGGCACTTTTGCTTTCGCGATTATCTTACCTACAACCGGGTGCCATAAACGGTCGGTCACTTCCTTTTTATCCACCTTAAAAGTTGATACTTCACCTGCAGGGAAGATCCCGATAGGTGTTCCGTTAGCTAATAATTCTAAAGTGTTTTTTAAGCCACTGATGCTTGAAGAATGCTCTACGTTCTCAAACGGATTTACTGCGATAAAGTAATCTGCAAGGTTGGGGATCTTTTTCAGCAGGAAATTAGCCATCAGCTTGGCGTCAGGCCTCACCATGCAAAGCATCTTTAACAATACCATGCCTTCTATGCCTCCGTAAGGATGATTAGCAATAGCAATAAAACTGCCTTCCTTAGGAATATTCCGTAAATCCTTTTCGTCAAATTCTACTTCAATGCCGCAGCCCGCTAAAATAGCATCCACAAATTCGGGGCCCACCTTGGGTTGAGCCTGGGCAAACAGGTCGTTCACCTGGTTAATTTTCATTAATTCCATCAATATAGCTGCCAGGCCAGGCATCCTTAGCTTATCCAGCTTGGTGGCTTTGGCGAACTCTTCTGTGGTAATTACCTTCATATCTATAAAATAAACCCTGTCGTTAAGGGAATAAATGTCCTGAAAAATTATTTAATTTAACGCTGATAAACCTTTAAATGAAAACGCGGATAAAAAATTACCTGTCGATAACCAAAAAAGAATGGAATGGTTTGGTGATCCTTGTCGTTTTGATTGCATTGGTACTGGCTTCGCCCTATGTTTATCAATTGTTCCGCAAAGATAATACAATAAATTTTAAAGAGTTTGATAAAGCAGTTGCGCAAATAAACAAAGCGGGCGGAAAGGTGGGATTTAATGCCGATAGTACGGCATCCGGTGAAAAGCTTGCAAAGCCGGTTATGTTCCCTTTTAATCCTAATAAGCTCACTATAGTTCAATGGAAGCAACTCGGACTCAGTGAGCACCAGGCCGAAGTAATAAAACATTACGTAGATAAAGGCGGCAGGTTTTATACTAAGGAAGATGTAAAAAAAATCTATGCGCTCACGGCTGACGACTATAAAAGACTGGAACCGTTTATCGAGATCCCGGAAACGGAACATTTTTCAAAGAAGATCAAGACTGGTGAAGTTATTGAACTAAACACAGCGGATTCTGCAAAACTTACTGAACTGAGCGGAATAGGCGGTTCATTTGCCATAAGAATAGTAAGATACAGGACAAGGCTGGGGGGCTTTTATAAAAAGGAGCAATTAAAGGAGGTTTACGGTATCGACTCCCTGAAATATGATGAGATCAAAAAACAAGTGACAGTAAATGCCGCTAAGATCAATAAGATAGCGATAAACACCATTTCGTTTGATCAACTCCGGTTATTCCCCTATTTCAGCTACAAACAGGTAAATGCAATTATAGAATATCGCGAGCAGCATGGCAATTACACATCCATAGACGATCTGAAAAATATTGTACTGCTTGATGATGGAATTTTACGTAAAATTGAACCATATATAAGTTTTAAATGATAGCGCAGCAAATAAAATCGGCCATTCGTGATATTCCTGATTTCCCAAAGCCGGGGATCATCTTTAAAGATATAACGCCTATATTAAAAGATCCGCAGTTATGCGAAAACATAGTGGAAGCCTTTGCAGACCAATTAAAAGATACCCGCATAGATGCCATTGCGGGTATTGAAAGTCGGGGGTTCTTGTTTGGATTATCCCTTGCTACCAAACTTGGAATTCCATTCGTTCCTGTACGCAAGGCAGGAAAGCTGCCCTTTACCATTAAACAAAAGGCCTATAAACTGGAATATGGTACTGCTACTATTGAACTGCACACCGATGCATTTGAACCCGGTCAACATATTTTAATTCATGACGACCTGCTGGCAACCGGAGGGACCGCGTTGGCCGCAAGCGAGTTGATACAGGAAATGGGTGGAGTGGTTGCCGGATTTTCCTTTGTGGTGGAATTGGGGTTTTTGAATGGGATGGAGCGGTTGACACCGGTTTGTAATAAGGTGGTGGTGTTGGCGGAGTATTGAGGATGTCGCAAAATAATTTTCATTATTTCTTAGCTGATAAACCCCACGCCGACAGCTAAACCCACAATTTATACCGTATACCAAATGTGTCCCTTTTCGTAGCTGGCAAATACCAAACTATTGCATAATTTATTGCGTTACTTTGACTGTAAATCAATTGTAAACACATGGATTCCTTACTTACCGATATACCCGCCGGGTATGATTTCTCTATAAACGACAATCAAAAAATGATAGGCCAGATGGCCAAAGATTTTGCCGAAAAGCATATTCGCCCCCATGTAATGGAATGGGACGAAGCACAGCACTTTCCGATTGAGCTGTTTAAGAAGTTAGGCGAGCTGGGGATGATGAGCGTATTTGTTCCGGAGGAATATGGTGGTTCTGGTTTCGGGTACTTTGAATATGTAACTGTTATTGTTGAAATAGCCAAAGTATGTGGTTCTATAGGTTTATCAGTGGCGGCGCATAATTCATTATGTACAGGTCATATCCTGGCGTTTGGCAATGAGGAGCAGAAGCACCGCTGGTTGCCTAAATTGGCCACTGCAGAATGGATAGGGGCATGGGGACTAACCGAAGCCAATACCGGCTCAGATGCATTGGGTATGAATACTACTGCGGTATTAGATGGTGACCATTATGTCGTAAACGGTTCTAAAAACTGGATCACGCATGGTAAATCGGGCAACGTAGCAGTTGTGATGGTTCGGACCGGCGAAAAGGGTGATTCAAAAGGAATCTCGGCCCTGGTTATTGAAAAGGGAACCCCGGGCTTCACCCACGGTAAAAAGGAAAATAAGTTGGGTATGCGCGCATCCGAAACTACCGAACTGATATTTGATAACTGTCGCGTACCAAAGGAAAACCTTTTAGGCGTGGAGGGCGAAGGCTTTAAACAGGCCATGAAGGTATTGGATGGCGGGCGCATCTCTATAGCGGCATTATCGCTGGGTATCGCTAAAGGTGCTTTTGAAGCAGCCGTGGCTTATTCAAAGGAACGCAAACAATTTGGTCAACCGATCAGTAATTTCCAGGGGATAGCGTTTAAGCTGGCAGATATGGCGACTGAAATTGAAGCGTCAGAATTATTAATCATGCAGGCAGCTGATTTAAAGAACAGGCACCTGCCGGTAACCAAGCAATCGGCTATGGCCAAATACTTCGCATCTGAAGTAGCGGTGCGCACAGCAACAGAAGCTATTCAAATTTTCGGTGGCTACGGTTACACAAAAGATTTCCCGGTAGAAAAGTACTATCGCGATGCTAAGCTATGTACAATAGGCGAGGGGACAAGTGAGATCCAAAAGATAGTGATCAGTCGCGAGGTATTGAAATAGCCGGCGGAATTGATAAGTTAGGTTGTTGCCGGAAGATTTGTATTAATTATAAAATGCCTACATTTAGGTATATAACTAATATTCATTATCCCATCAATTTAATTTCTTCCATGGAAAAGGATCAATCCCAATCAAGCGAACGCCGCGGTTTCTTGAGGCAGTTTTTGACAGGCGCGGCAGCGTTAGGAGCCGGCATTTTTGCAAAGCCGGCAATTGTTTCGGCAGCTGAAAGATTATCATCTCGGAACGATTCTGAAGCTGACGAGTGGTTTAAAAGGGTTAAGGGAAAACACAAAATGGTTTTCGATGTAACGCAGCCTCACGGGATATTTCCCTTTGCATGGCCCCGGATCTTTTTGGCTACTAATGGCAAAACCGGCACTCCACCTGAAGAATGCGGCGTAGTTGTTGTATTGCGGCATACTTCTGCGGCGTATGCGATGAATAGCCAGCTTTGGGAAAAATATAAGTTTGGCGAATATCTTAAAATAGATGACGCGGAAACTAAAGCTCCTGCAACACACAATCCATTTTGGGAACCCAAGCCTGGAACTTACAAGGGCCCTACCGGCGAAATACTTATCGGCATCAATCAACTACAGGATAGCGGCGTAATGTTTTGCGTTTGCGACATGGCGCTTACCGGTTTAAGTGCAACCATTGCTGAAAAGACCAAACAAGATGCTGCTACAGTGAAAAAGGAATGGCTGGCTGGTTTGCTCCCGGGTGTTCAGCTTGTACCATCAGGTGTTTGGGCAGTGGGCCGTGCAGAGGAGCGGGGATGTGCTTATTGCTTTGCGAGTTAATGTTACTTCGAAAGTATCATATTTTATGGCGCAATACCATAACGATCCCATAACATAACCCACTATGCCAATTAATTTTAAAGGCGACTTTGCATTGTATAGTTGCCAAACTGTAAATCTGTCAGTGTTTTGTCATGCTTTTTAGTTGCCTTTTTCCAGTTATTTATATCTGTGTCATGCTCTATGACAAATTGACAAAAATATTTTTCTGATCCCTAAAATTACATTTTGAATATAAATGGGAGGATAAGCTATCGCCAAAAAGATTGAATTACACTTACGTAAATCTCAAACTTTATTTTGCTCAATCATCATTTTTAGATTTCACAGTTTTTGTCGCGACTTTTGCATTTTGCAGGTTTTTATCGCGTCGGGAGTCGTGATTTTACTAAAAAATAGAATTATTGCCGAAATAATTTGCCTTTTTTTTGTTTTTGAGGTGAAAATGTCCCGATATTTTGAAGTAAGCCGATATTTTTTCAAGAAAAATAAAATAAGGCAAATTTTGTTTTTGATGATTTTTGGCCCCAAAAAATGATTTTAAGTTATGGCATGTTTTGTGTCGATCCCAGTACAGGAAAATCCTAATTATTATATATTATTAATCATAAAAAACACAATCATGTTAGTTGTATTAGAAGTAGCAGCCCTTTTAGCAGTAATCGTTCTTCCTTTGATCCCTGCAAGGAAAACAGTTAAATAAATAAGACATTATTCTTAATTATCAGAATGAAGATGGGTTGCGTTTGCTGCCCGTCTTTTTTTTGCTCCAAAATTCGGGTGTTTTGGTAATTTCGTGCTGAAATATGGATGCTGTTTTAAACGCAGCTTCCAATCTGTATCTTTAGCACATGAAACAAACCCTTATCACCCTATTACTTTCTGTTTGCTGCCTGTTCACGTTCGCTCAATCTTTTGAGGGCCAGGTAGTGTATCAAACCCAATGCAAAAGCAAACTACCCAATGTAACTGACGATCAGTTTACTGCCATGGTAGGCAGCACCATGAACTATTACATTAAGGGCGGCGATTACAAATCAGATACGAATGGCTCCGTGATTTTATGGCAGCTGTACATTAATAAAGAAAATAAGCTTTATAACAAGTTTTCGAGCTCAGAGGCGGTGCTTTATAATGATTGTGCAGTTAACCCTGATTCGGTATTAAGTAGTGAGCTGCATGTCGGTGTGGCCGATATACTGGGGTACAAATGCGATGAATTGGTATTGAACTGTAAAACGGGTGTTCAGAAATATTACTTTTCATCAAAATTACCTGTCGACAGTAAGCTGTACACCAACCATAAGTTCGGTAATTGGTTTACTTATCTTTCGATGGCAAATGCTATTCCGCTGAAAATGGTCATAAATAATGCGCAATTCTCACTTGAAACTATAGCGACATCGGTAAAGCCGATGAAATTGGATGCAGCAATATTTCAACTTCCTGCCGGCATTACTACAGCTAAAAGCCCGTATTGATCAACCAATATAACTATTTCAAAAACACTCTTTAATATTCAAAATTAAATACTTAGCTTTGCCCTCCCTGAAAGGAGGTATTTGGAATTATGATCATTATTAACGTAAAAGACGGCGAATCATTAGATAAAGCATTGAAACGCTTCAAGAAGAAATTTGAAAAGACAGGTGTTTTAAGAGAACTTCGCAGTCGCCAGGCATTTGAAAAAAAATCAATTACCCGTCGTCACGAAATTAAACACGCCATCTACAAGCAAAATATGAACTTAGAAACAACCGTTTAATTCTTGTAAAAGAATTTTCGATTTTTCTATCAATATATTAAAACTATTTGTACATTCATCATTCGGATGTACAAGTAGTTTTTATGTTTATAGCCCGTTTTATCCGTTATATTAAATTCGAAAAGCGGTACTCTCCGCATACGGTATCGGCCTATCAATCAGACCTTGACCAGTTTATTGCCTTTATCAATAACCCTGAAGGTAAAACTCCGGCGCCATCGCCCGAAATAACGCATCCATCACAAATTACGCATTACCAGATCAGAAACTGGATGGTTGAACTAATGAACGACCAGATCATGGCCCGTTCAATCAATCGTAAAATCGCTACGCTGCGCAAGTATTTTAAATTTTTATTGCAGGAGGGAGTGATAGAAATCAATCCTGCGTCGAAGATCATCACGCCGAAGATCCCAAAAAACTTACCGGTAATAGTTGAAGATGTTAAGTTGTCGCAGATGCTTGATGAAAATGAAGTGTTCAGCCACGATTTTAAAGGACTGCGCGATAAGTTGGTTATCGAGATGTTATTTGGTACAGGGATGCGGCTTTCTGAGCTCCTGGGCGTTAAGGATAACGATATAAATGTTTATGAGGGAACGATAAAGGTATTGGGTAAACGCAATAAGGAGCGCATCATCCCGGTGAACCACGAACTGAAATTATTATTAGCTGAATACCAGCAGTTAAAGAAAAATCAGGATTTTTCCGGTAACAATTCCTTAACCCTGATCGTTACAGATAAAGGAGCAAATGCTTATTCAAAGCTCATTTATTTAATAGTGCAGAAGTATCTATCCTACATATCAACCCAAAACAAAAGAAGCCCGCATGTGCTGCGCCATACGTTTGCAACCAGCCTGTTAAACAGGGGCGCGGACTTAAACGCCATTAAAGAACTTTTGGGGCACGCTAACCTAAGCGCTACCCAAATTTATACACACAATTCTGTTGAAAGATTAAAGTCAATTTACAAACAAGCCCATCCAAAGGCATAAAAAGGAGGAATCATGAAAATCACAGTGCAATCTATTCGTTTTAATGCAGACAAGAAATTATTGGATTTTATCCAGAAGAAGGCTGATAAGCTTGATACCTTTTATGATCATATTATCAGCGGTGAAGTTTACTTAAAACTGGAAAACGTAGAAGACGAGGCCAATAAAATAACGGAGATTAAACTGATGCTGCCGGGCAATCAAATATTCGCCAAAGAGCAATGTAAAACATTTGAAGAAGCTACCGACCTGGCGATCGAGAGCCTTAGAAAGCAGATTGAAAAGCATAAACAAAAGAAAATAGCCGCTGATGCTGCTGCAAAAAAAGCAGTTTTACTAACAGTAACAGACGAGTTTTAAGCTAAATAAATATTAATTTTTAACGTAAATCGGTGGGTTTCAGCCTGCCGATTTTTTTTTGGAAAATAAATTTTGTTCAGGACTAAAAATGTGTAAATTTGCAATCCCTTTCGGAGAGGTATGTAAATGTCTTCTCGCTGTTAAAAGGGTTGGTTCTTTAAAATAAAAAAATACAGCCTAATTAATTAACCGGAATATTTCCGAAGTCAGTAATGACAGATGGAATAAGAAGGGGAAAATTTAAGCCTCCTTAGCTCAGCTGGTAGAGCGACTGACTTGTAATCAGTAGGTCATTGGTTCGATCCCGATAGGAGGCTCTGTTAATTTCGGATGAAGAATGTTTAGCTTCAACTTTGGACATTACGAGTCCGGAATAAACAATGGGGGGATACCAGAGCGGTCAAATGGGACGGACTGTAAATCCGTTGCTTCGGCTACGAAGGTTCGAATCCTTCTCCCCCCACAAAAACAATTAGTGAGGGATGAATTGGTGAGTTGGTGGTTGAATTTTATAATTCAATAAATCACTAACTCGCTAATTCACTCATTTAATTAAAAAGCGGAAGTAGCTCAGTTGGTAGAGCGATAGCCTTCCAAGCTATAGGTCGCGAGTTCGAACCTCGTCTTCCGCTCAATGATATGTCGGATTTCGAAATTTCGATTTCGGACGTTTAAAAAAGATGGCTGGGTGCCGGGTAAATTGTTGACAAGGGTGTAAATCCGAAATTGAACATCCGAAATCCGAGATCGAAATTAGCCGACGTAGCTCAGGGGTAGAGCACTTCCTTGGTAAGGAAGAGGTCATGGGTTCAAATCCCATTGTTGGCTCAATATTATAATAAGCATATAATAGAATACATTTTTAAGTATAAATTAACCTACAAATAATTAAATATAATCATGGCAAAAGAAAAGTTTGACCGCAGTAAACCGCACTTAAACATCGGTACAATCGGTCACGTTGACCACGGTAAAACAACCCTTACCGCAGCTATCACTAAAGTATTAGCTGATAAAGGCTTGTCAGAAGCTCGTTCATTTGATTCAATTGACTCAGCTCCTGAAGAAAAAGAACGTGGTATTACTATTAACACAGCGCACGTTGAGTATTCAACTGCAAACCGTCACTATGCTCACGTAGATTGTCCGGGTCACGCTGACTATGTAAAAAACATGGTTACAGGTGCTGCACAAATGGACGGTGCGATTATAGTAGTGGCTGCAACAGATGGTCCGATGCCACAAACTCGCGAACACATCCTGTTAGCACGCCAGGTAGGTGTACCTTCATTAGTTGTATTCATGAACAAAGTGGATATGGTTGATGATCCTGAGTTATTAGAATTAGTTGAAATGGAAATCCGCGAATTATTATCATTCTATGATTTCCCTGGTGATGATATTCCTGTTATTCAAGGTTCTGCACTTGGTGGCTTAAATAACGATCCGAAATGGGTTGAAAAAATTATGGAATTAATGGATGCTGTTGATAGCTACATTCCAATTCCTCCTCGTTTAACTGATCTTCCATTCTTGATGCCTGTTGAAGACGTATTCTCGATCACTGGTCGTGGTACTGTTGCAACTGGTCGTATCGAGCGTGGTGTAATTAACTCAGGCGAGCAAGTTGACATCCTTGGTATGGGTGCTGAAAACTTAAAATCAACTGTAACTGGTGTTGAAATGTTCCGCAAGATCCTTGATCGTGGCGAAGCAGGTGACAACGTAGGTTTATTATTACGTGGTATTGAAAAAACTGATATCCGTCGTGGTATGGTTATTTGCAAACCAGGTTCTGTAAACCCGCACACTGATTTTAAAGCAGAAGTTTACGTATTATCAAAAGCAGAAGGTGGCCGTCACACTCCATTCTTCAACAAATACCGTCCGCAATTCTATTTCCGTACAACTGACGTAACCGGTGAGATTTCATTGGCTGAAGGTGTAGAAATGGTTATGCCAGGTGATAACGTTACCATCACTGTAAAGCTGATCAACGCTATCGCAATGGAAAAAGGCTTACGTTTCGCTATCCGTGAAGGTGGCAGAACAGTAGGTGCCGGCCAGGTAACTGAAATATTGAAATAACCACTTGCTTCGCCAACAGGCGAAAACAAGGTTAGGTTATGGTTAATTTAACGCAAAGTACTTAGCTTTTTAGCTAAGTACTTTGTTAATAAATAAACACCCTTTGGAGAATAGGGGTTACATACGGGAATAGTTCAATGGTAGAATAGAGGTCTCCAAAACCTTTGATCAGGGTTCGAATCCTTGTTCCCGTGCATAACACAGTAAATAAAAATGGCTAACGTATCCGAATATATTAAGGAATCTTACATAGAGTTAACCCAAAAGGTAACCTGGCCAACCTGGAGAGATCTGCAAAACAGCTCAATCCTGGTATTGGTTGCGGCGCTTATCATTGCGTTAATTATATTGTTGATGGATCAGAGCATACACTTTTTGCTTGATCAGTTTTATAAATCACTAACCTAATATATAGTATAAACAGATGAGTGATCAGTTAAAATGGTATGTGGTACGGGCTATAAGCGGCAAAGAAAAGAAGGTTAAGCAATATATTGACGCTGAAATCAGCCGTTTGGGTATTACACACCTGGTTCCCCAGGTATTGATCCCAACAGAAAAATACTACCAGATGCGCGACGGTAAGAAAATTGCAAAAGAACGCAATATTCTTCCGGGTTACGTGTTGATGGAAGCTCAGCTTGATGCCGAAATTGAGCACATTATTAAGAACATAAATAGTGTTATAGGATTTTTAGGCGATAAGGCGGGTAATGCCATCCCGATGCGCCCTTCTGAAGTTAGCCGTATTTTAGGTAAGGTTGACGAAATGACAGCACAGGGTGAAACCATGAATGTGCCTTATTATATAGGTGAGGGTGTTAAAGTGATGGACGGACCTTTCAACGGATTTAGCGGGGTGATTGAAGAGGTTAATGAAGAAAAGAAAAAACTAAAGGTAATGGTAAAGATTTTCGGGCGCCGTACGCCGCTCGAATTGAATTACATGCAGGTAGAGAAAGAGTAAAAGAATTTCGGATGTCGGATTTTCGATGTCGGAAATTTTAAATATAAAATATTAGATTTTGTTTTAAAAGGTGATAAATCCGAAATGGAACATCCGAAATCCAAAATCATCAAAATCTTAAATGTTACTTAGCTTCCACTTACTAACATTGAGTTACAAATTAAATAAATAAAAATGGCAAAAGAAGTCGGTGCAATGGTAAAGCTACAGGTAAAGGGCGGCGCTGCAAATCCATCTCCTCCAATTGGCCCTGCATTGGGTGCAAAAGGTGTGAACATTATGGAGTTTTGCAAGCAGTTCAATGCACGCACCCAGGATAAAGCTGGAAAAGTGTTGCCTGTTTTGATTACTGTTTATGTTGACAAATCTTTCGAATTTATCATCAAAACCCCTCCTGTTGCAATCCAGTTATTGGAAGCAACCGGTTTAAAAAGTGGTTCGGCTGAACCCAACCGTAAAAAGGTAGCCAGTGTAAACTGGGGCCAGGTTGAGACTATAGCCAAGGATAAAATGGTAGATCTGAATGCATTTACTGTAGAATCAGCCATGAAAATGGTGGCAGGTACTGCCCGTAGTATGGGAATAACCGTATCAGGTACGGCTCCCTGGAATTAATTAATTTATACAAATCAGTTTAAGACAGTGGCTAGATTAACAAAAAATCAAAAAGTGGCAGTGTCCAAAATTGAGGCAAACAAAGCGTATTCCTTACAGGATGCAACATCTTTGGTAAAAGATATTACTAATACCAAATTTGATTCATCTGTTGATATTGATGTTCGTTTAGGTGTTGACCCGCGTAAAGCCAATCAAATGGTACGTGGTATCGCAACCTTACCTCATGGAACCGGCAAAACTGTACGTGTATTGGTGCTTTGTACTCCTGATAAGGAACAAGAAGCAAAGGATGCAGGTGCGGATTATGTAGGTTTGGATGATTATATTGCCAAAATTGAAGGTGGATGGACTGACGTTGATATCATTATCACTATGCCTAGTGTTATGGCAAAGGTAGGTCGTTTAGGTCGTATTTTAGGCCCGCGTAACCTTATGCCAAACCCTAAATCAGGAACAGTAACTCCAGAAGTTGGAAAAGCTGTAACTGATGTAAAAGGTGGTAAGATCGACTTCAAGGTTGATAAGACCGGTATCATCCATGCCTCAATAGGAAAAGTATCTTTCCCTGCTGATAAAATTTATGAAAATGCTTTGGAAGTATTGCAAACCATTTCAAAATTAAAGCCTTCAGCAGCAAAAGGAACATATTTTAAGAGTATTCATATCTCTTCAACAATGTCACCTGGAATTGAAATTGAAACCAAAACAGTAGCGGGGATCTAAATCATGAATAAAGAAGAAAAACACGAATTAGTAATCGCCCTTACTGAGCAAATGAAAGAGTACGGTAATTTTTATATCACCGATACTTCAAATTTGACGGTTGCAAAAATCAATGACATTCGCCGTAAATGTTTCGAAAGCGACATTACAATGAAAGTAGCAAAAAATAGCCTTATTCAAAAAGCTATGGAAGCTGCCGGTGACGATTATACCGAAATGTTTGACGTTTTGAAAGGTTCTTCATCAATTCTTTTCTCAAAATCAGCAACTGCTCCGGCAAAGCTGATCAAGCAGTTAAGGAAAAAAGGTGAAAAACCAATTTTAAAAGCAGCTTACATTGATTCATCAATATTTATTGGTGATAACCAGATCGATACTTTGATTGCATTGAAATCAAAAGAGCAACTGGTTGGAGAGATCATTGGATTATTGCAATCACCAGCCAAGAATGTTATTTCTGCACTGCAATCAGGCGGAAACATCCTTGCGGGCGTTGTAAAAACATTACAGGAAAGAGGTTAACCGAACACCTTAAAGTTCGATATTAAACAAAAAGCATTAAAAGTAAAATTTAAAATAAAATGGCGGATTTAAAAGCGTTTGCTGAACAGTTGGTAAACTTAACAGTAAAGGAAGTAAACGAATTAGCTCAGATCTTAAAAGACGAGTATGGTATTGAGCCTGCTGCTGCAGCTGTTGCTGTTGCTGCTGCTCCTGCTGGTGGCGATGACGCCCCTGCTGCTGAAGCTGTTCAAACAGCATTTGACGTTATCCTGAAAGAAGCAGGTGGCGCTAAATTAGCAGTTGTAAAATTAGTAAAAGACTTAACCGGCCTTGGTTTGAAAGAAGCTAAAGACTTAGTTGATGGTGCACCTAAAGAAGTAAAAACTGGTGTTACTAAAGAAGAAGCTGAATCTCTGAAAAAACAATTAGAAGAAGCCGGAGCAGTAGTTGAGGTTAAATAAGTTAACCCATACCAATATAGCATCAGACTCCGACCTTTTTGGTCGGGGTCTATTGCTGTTTATATAGTTCAGGTTATTGTTAATTGGTTATACCTGGTAATAATCTGAATCTCAGCATCTACCGAAAACACCTACATCAGTTTATTAATAAACTAAAATTTTATTCCCTTGGCAAACAAAATTAATCAAAGAGTAAATTTTGCAACCAGCAGAAAGGTATTGGATTATCCCGATTTCCTTGATGTGCAATTGCAATCTTTCCAGGAATTTTTTCAATTGGAAACTACCTCAGACAACCGCTATAAAGAAGGTTTGTTTAAAGTGTTTGCTGAAAATTTTCCTATCTCCGATTCAAGAAACATCTTCGTATTAGAGTTTCTTGATTACTTTATTGATCCGCCACGTTATGATATACAAGAATGTATTGAGCGCGGATTAACTTATAGTGTGCCTTTAAAAGCCAAGCTTCGCCTGTCATGTAATGACGAGGAACACGAAGATTTTGAAACTATTGTACAAGATGTGTACCTGGGAACTATTCCCTACATGACACCTAAGGGTACCTTTGTTATCAACGGCGCTGAGCGTGTAATTGTATCACAGTTACACCGTTCACCTGGTGTGTTCTTCGGCCAAAGCCGTCATACCAACGGTACTAAATTATACTCTGCCCGTGTTATCCCTTTCAAAGGATCATGGATTGAGTTTGCTACCGACGTTAACAACGTGATGTATGCGTACATCGACCGTAAAAAGAAATTCCCGGTAACCACTTTATTGCGCGCAATTGGTTACGACTCTGATAAAGACATCTTAGAGTTGTTCGAATTAGCCGACGAGGTAAAGGTTAGCAAATCAGGCCTGAAGAAGTTCATCGGCCGTAAGCTTGCTGCAAGGGTATTGAAGAAATGGGTTGAAGACTTTGTGGACGAAGATACCGGCGAGGTTGTTTCTATCGACCGTAACGAAATCATCCTGGAACGCGAAACTGTGCTTGAAGACGATCATATCGATATGATCATCGATGCAGGTGTAAAAACCATCATCCTGAACAAGGAAGATGCAGCTACCAGCGGCGATTATACTATTATATACAATACTTTACAGAAGGATACTTCAAACTCAGAAAAAGAAGCGGTTGAGCATATCTACCGTCAATTACGTAACGCTGAACCACCTGATGAGGAAACTGCCCGTGGTATCATCGACCGTTTGTTCTTTTCTGATAAAAGATATGACCTGGGTGATGTAGGCCGCTACCGCATCAACCGTAAATTAAAACTGTCAACCTCTGATGAGACTAAGGTTTTAACCAAGCAGGATATTATCGCGATTGTTAAATACCTGATCAAATTAATCAACTCAAAAGCTGAGGTGGATGATATTGATCACTTGTCAAACCGTCGTGTTCGTACCGTTGGCGAGCAATTGTATGCACAGTTTGGTGTTGGTTTAGCACGTATGGCCCGTACCATCCGTGAGCGTATGAACATTCGTGACAACGAGGTGTTCACACCGACCGACCTGATCAATGCACGTACATTGTCGTCAGTTATTAACTCGTTCTTCGGAACAAACCAGCTTTCACAGTTTATGGACCAAACCAACCCACTGGCAGAGATCACGCACAAGCGTCGTCTGTCAGCCTTAGGGCCCGGTGGTCTGTCACGTGAGCGTGCAGGTTTTGAGGTTCGTGACGTACACTATACTCACTACGGCAGGTTATGTACTATTGAAACTCCGGAAGGACCGAACATTGGTTTGATCTCTTCACTTTGCGTACACGCAAAGATCAACAACTTAGGCTTTATTGAAACGCCATACAAACGTGTGGTTGACGGTAAGGTACAGGTTCAGGAAGATGTTATCTATCTTTCTGCTGAGGATGAGGATGGCAAGACAATAGGCCAGGCAAATGCCCATTATGATGATAAGGGTGTATTTGCATTACCTAAGGTAAAAGCACGTTTTGAAGGTGACTTCCCGATCATTGAGCCTGAAAGGCTTGATTTAATGGACATCGCGCCAAACCAGATCACATCTATCGCGGCTTCATTAATTCCGTTCCTGGAACATGATGATGCTAACCGTGCATTGATGGGATCGAACATGCAGCGCCAGGCAGTGCCTTTATTGCGCCCCGAAGCTCCTATTGTTGGTACCGGTTTGGAAGGTCGTGTGGCTAAGGATTCACGTACACTGATCAACGCCGAAGGCGATGGTGTGGTAGAATACGTTGACGCTAACGAAATCCGAATTAAATATGACCGTAATGATCTTGATCGTTTGATCTCTTTCGACGGTGATAGCAGGAGCTACCGCTTAACCAAGTTTAAGAAAACTAACCAGAGCACTACCATGAACCTTAAGCCTATCGTTAAGAAGGGCCAGAGAGTTTCAAAGGGAGAGGTGCTTTGCGAAGGATATGCAACGCAAGCAGGTGAATTAGCATTAGGTCGTAACCTGAAGGTGGCGTTCATGCCTTGGCAGGGATATAACTTTGAGGATGCGATTGTAATATCTGAGCGCGTAGTATCGCAGGATATATTCACTTCTCTTCACGTTGAAGAATTTGAACTTGAAGTTCGTGATACAAAACGTGGTGAGGAAGAATTAACACCGGATATCCCTAACGTATCAGAAGAAGCCACCAAAGACCTTGACGAAGACGGAATCATCCGTGTTGGCGCCGAGGTTAAGGAAGGTGACATCCTGATTGGTAAGATCACTCCAAAAGGTGAGTCTGACCCATCGCCGGAAGAAAAACTGTTACGTGCTATATTTGGTGATAAGGCAGGTGATGTTAAAGATGCATCATTGAAAACTCCGCCATCTATCGCAGGTGTCGTTATTGATACAAAATTATTTAGCCGTGCTAAGAAAACTTCAAAAGCTGAAGAAAAAGCACAGTTAGAGAAATTAGATAACAAGCATGATAAAGCAGTAAAAGATCTTAAAAATACTTTGATTGAGAAGTTATTTGAGATTGTGAACGGCAAAACATCACAAGGTGTTTACAACGTTTACAAAGAGCTGCATGTACCTAAGGGCGTAAAATTCACCCAAAAGATTTTAGTTGAGCTTAGCTATGACAATATCAACCCAACTAAATGGACAACTGATGATGATAAAAACGACCAGATAAAAACCTTGCTTCATAACTACAACATTAAGTTGAATGAGGAATTGGGTGCTTACCGTCGTGATAAATTCGCTATCAGCGTAGGTGATGAGTTGCCATCAGGTATCGTACAAATGGCTAAAGTTTACATCGCTAAGAAGCGTAAGCTTAAAGTGGGTGATAAAATGGCGGGCCGTCACGGTAATAAGGGTATTGTTGCACGTATTGTACGTGACGAGGATATGCCTTTCCTTGAAGACGGAACACCGGTTGATATTGTGTTGAACCCGCTGGGTGTACCTTCACGTATGAACTTAGGTCAGATCTACGAAACTGTATTAGGTTGGGCTGGTAAAGAGCTTGGAATTAAATTCGCTACCCCGATTTTTGATGGTGCAAGCCATGAAGAAGTGGAAGAGTGGGTTAAAAAGGCAAACTTACCTGAATCAGGCCGTACCTATTTATACAATGGCTTAACAGGCGACCGTTTTGACCAGCAAACAACTGTAGGTATCATCTACATGCTGAAACTGGGCCACATGGTTGATGATAAGATGCACGCACGTTCAATTGGGCCATACTCATTAATTACACAACAACCATTGGGTGGTAAAGCCCAGTTTGGTGGTCAGCGTTTTGGTGAGATGGAAGTTTGGGCACTGGAAGCATTCGGTGCGTCGAACATACTGCAGGAAATATTAACCGTTAAATCGGATGATGTTATCGGCCGTGCCAAAACTTATGAGGCTATTGTTAAAGGCGAAAACCTGCCAACACCATCAGTTCCTGAATCATTCAACGTATTGGTTCATGAATTAAGAGGTTTGGGCTTGGATATCACGTTGGAATAATTAGAGATTTAGTGAAGGAGTGAATTAGTGATTGAGCCAATCAATT
Organism: Mucilaginibacter phenanthrenivorans; assembly: GCF_024721155.1. Taxonomy (GTDB): domain Bacteria; phylum Bacteroidota; class Bacteroidia; order Sphingobacteriales; family Sphingobacteriaceae; genus Mucilaginibacter; species Mucilaginibacter phenanthrenivorans. The sequence continues at coordinate 326,501 of NZ_JAHVAP010000007.1, forward strand.
GTTAATTCACTCATTCCAAAAAGAAACGGTGATAAACTCACTAATTCACTAACTCGCTAATTCAATCATTAAAAACAAAGGAGACTATGTCTTACAAAAAGGATAATAAAATCAAGAGTAATTTCACCACGATTACCATCAGTTTAGCTTCCCCGGAATCTATTCTTGAGCGTTCAAGCGGTGAAGTTTTAAAACCTGAAACCATTAACTACAGGACCTACAAGCCTGAGCGTGATGGTTTATTCTGCGAGCGTATTTTTGGTCCGGTTAAAGATTATGAGTGCCATTGCGGTAAATACAAGCGTATCCGTTACAAGGGTATTGTTTGCGACCGTTGCGGTGTTGAAGTAACCGAAAAGAAGGTGCGTCGTGAGCGTATGGGCCACATCAATCTGGTGGTTCCTGTTGCGCACATCTGGTACTTCCGCTCGTTACCAAATAAAATTGGTTACTTATTGGGCTTACCAACAAAAAGACTTGACTTAATCATTTACTACGAACGTTATGTAGTAATCCAGGCTGGTATTAAAGAGGCTGACGGAATCAACAAAATGGATTTCCTTACAGAAGAAGAATACCTTGACGTATTGGATACCTTACCAAAGGAAAACCAGTACCTGGATGATAAGGATCCGCAAAAATTCGTAGCTAAAATGGGCGCCGAGGCTTTAGAGGAGTTGTTAAAACGCCTTAACCTTGATGAACTTTCATTTAGCTTACGTCACCAGGCTGCTAACGAAACTTCACAGCAACGTAAAAACGAAGCTTTGAAACGTTTACAGGTTGTTGAAGCTTTCCGTGATGCAAAAACAAGGATTGAAAATAACCCTGAGTGGATGATCGTTAAGATCGTTCCGGTTATCCCGCCTGAATTGCGTCCGTTAGTGCCATTGGAAGGCGGTCGTTTTGCAACGTCCGACTTAAATGACCTTTACCGTCGTGTAATTATCCGTAACAACCGTTTAAAACGTTTGATCGAGATAAAAGCACCGGAAGTTATTTTACGTAACGAAAAACGTATGTTACAGGAAGCTGTTGACTCGTTGTTCGATAACTCACGTAAGGTAAACGCGGTTAAAACCGAAGGTAACCGCGCTTTGAAATCACTTTCAGACATCCTGAAAGGTAAACAAGGCCGTTTCCGTCAGAACTTATTAGGTAAACGTGTTGATTATTCAGCCCGTTCGGTAATTGTTGTAGGTCCTAACCTTAAATTACACGAGTGTGGTTTACCAAAAGATATGGCTGCCGAGCTGTTTAAACCATTTATCATCCGCAAAATGATTGAGCGTGGTGTAGTTAAAACAGTAAAATCTGCCAAAAAGATTGTTGACCGTAAAGACCCATTAGTTTGGGACATTTTGGAAAACGTATTGAAGGGCCACCCTGTATTATTAAACCGTGCGCCTACGCTGCACAGGTTAGGTATCCAGGCCTTCCAGCCAAAACTGGTTGAAGGTAAGGCGATTCAATTACACCCGTTAACCTGTACCGCCTTTAACGCGGATTTTGACGGTGACCAGATGGCTGTTCACGTACCCCTGGGTAACGCAGCAATTTTGGAAGCCCAGGTATTAATGCTTGCATCGCACAACATCCTTAACCCTGCTAACGGAACACCTATTACCGTTCCATCTCAGGACATGGTGCTGGGTTTGTACTACATAACCAAAGGCCGTAAAACAGATGCTGATCGCGTTGTAAAAGGTGAAGGTTTAACATTCTATTCTGCAGAAGAAGTAATTATAGCTTATAACGAACGCAAGATTGACCTGCACGCCTTTATTAAGGTAAAAGGAATGATCAAAGAACGTGACGGGCATATAGTTAGCAAAATTATTGATACTACCGTTGGCCGCGTGTTGTTTAACCAACATGTCCCGGTTGAAGTAGGTTATATAAATGAGTTGCTTACCAAGAAATCACTGCGTGATATCATTGGTGAAGTGGTGAAAATTACCGGTATGGCACGCGCTGCCCAATTCCTTGATGATATTAAGGAATTAGGTTTCAGAATGGCCTTCCAGGGTGGTTTATCATTTAACCTGAAAGACATCAATATCCCTGCTGAAAAAGTTACACTCATCGAAACAGCTTCTAAACAAGTTGAAGAGGTAATGGGTAACTACAACATGGGTTTCATTACAAATAATGAGCGTTACAATCAGATCATCGATATCTGGACCCGTATCAACAACCGCTTAACTGCGAATGTGATGGACATCCTTTCGAATGATAACCAGGGCTTCAACTCTGTATATATGATGCTTGACTCCGGAGCGCGCGGTTCTAAAGAGCAGATTCGTCAGCTTGCAGGTATGCGTGGTTTGATGGCTAAGCCTCAGAAATCAGGTTCAGGTGGTGAGATCATTGAAAACCCGATCCTTTCGAACTTTAAAGAAGGTTTGTCGGTATTGGAATACTTTATCTCAACTCACGGTGCACGTAAAGGTTTGGCGGATACGGCGTTAAAGACAGCGGATGCTGGTTACTTAACCCGTAGGTTGCATGACGTTGCCCAGGATATGATCGTAGGTACAGTTGATTGCGGTACTTTAAGAGGTATCTACACAACTGCATTAAAAGATAACGAGGATATTGTTGAACCATTGTATGACCGTATTTTAGGCCGTACCTCTTTACATGATGTACTCGACCCTATTACTAATAAATTATTGGTATCGGCTGGTCAGGACATCACTGAAGAAATTGGTAAAACTATCGAGAACTCTCCTTTAGAGGGTATCGAAATTCGTTCGGTATTAACTTGCGAAAGCAAACGCGGTGTATGTGCATTGTGCTACGGACGTAACCTTGCAAGCGGCAAACGCGTGCAGAAAGGTGAAGCTGTTGGTGTAATTGCTGCACAGTCGATTGGTGAGCCGGGAACACAGTTAACGTTACGTACATTCCACGTGGGTGGTACCGCATCAAACATCGCGGCTGAATCACAGATCAACGCAAGGTTCGATGGTATTATCGAGTTTGAAAACGTTCGTACAGTTGAATACAAAACCGAAGAGGGTTTGGTAGAAGTTGTATTGGGCCGTTCAGGTGAGTTCCGCATTGTTGAAGAAGGTACAAATAAAGTTATTGTAACCAACAACATCCCATATGGTGCTTACTTATATGTGAAGGATGGCAGCAAGATCACCAAAGGTGACCGGATCTGTTCATGGGATCCATATAACGCGGTAATTATATCTGAATTTGCAGGTGTTGCCAAGTTTGAGGCTGTATTGGAAGGTATTACCTTCCGTGAAGAATCAGATGAGCAAACAGGTCACCGCGAAAAGGTAATTATCGATACGAGAGATAAAACTAAGAACCCGGTTATCCAGGTTGCTGATAATAAAGCAAATATCATTAAAGGATATAACATTCCTGTAGGAGCTCACATTGCTGTTGAAGAAGGTGAAAAACTACAAACAGGACAGGTTATTGCTAAAATCCCTCGCTCAACCGGTAAAACCCGGGATATTACAGGTGGTTTGCCACGTGTAACCGAGTTATTTGAAGCACGTAACCCATCAAACCCTGCTGTAGTAACTGAAATTGACGGTGTGGTAACTTTAGGTGGTGTTAAACGTGGTAATCGTGAGATCACCATTGAATCAAAAGACGGACAGGTTAAAAAGTACCTTGTTCCATTGTCGAAACACATCCTGGTACAGGATAACGACTTTGTGAAGGCTGGTATGCCATTGTCTGATGGTTCAATATCTCCTGCTGACATCCTTGCTATTAAAGGCCCTGCTGCAGTGCAGGAATACCTGGTGAATGGTATACAGGAAGTTTACCGTTTACAGGGTGTGAAGATCAACGATAAACACTTTGAAGTGATCGTTCACCAGATGATGCAGAAGGTAGCTATTGAAGATGCCGGCGATACCCGTTTCCTTGAAAGGGAAGCAGTTGACAGCTGGGATTTCATGCTGGAAAATGACGATATCTTTGACAAGAAGGTTGTTACTGAACCAGGTGATTCAACAAGCTTGAAATCAGGTCAGATAGTATCAGTAAGAAGATTACGCGACGAAAACTCAATCTTAAAACGTAAGGATTTAAGATTAGTTGAAGTACGTGACGCTATTGCTGCAACTTCAAGCCCAATGCTGCAAGGTATTACAAGGGCTTCGTTAGGTACTAAGTCGTTTATCTCGGCTGCATCGTTCCAGGAAACTACAAAGGTTCTGAACGAAGCTGCAATTGCAGGTAAGAAGGACTTAATGCTTGGTTTAAAGGAGAACGTTATTGTGGGTCACCTTATTCCTTCAGGAACAGGTTTACGTGAATATGAAAATATCCGCGTAGGTTCTCAGGAAGAATTTGACCGCCTGATGGCTTCAAAAACTGAGGAAATAGAAGCATAAGCAGATTAAACTTATAATAATAACAAAAGCCTTCCCATTAAAACGGGAAGGCTTTGTTATTTTAGCCAAAATATTTGAAATATACCGACTAGTTGGTATATGACTGTGTTTGTAAAAAATATAGATTGCACCTTATAAGGATGGAGAAATTTGACCCGGTAAATTCTAAAATTGCGATAATTGGCTTAGGCTATGTTGGGCTTCCCCTTGCAATTGAATTTGCAAAGAAGTATGCTGTTGTTGGATTCGATATTAAAAAAGATCGAATAAATGATTTACTGCGGGGTAAAGATTATACCAACGAGGCTGACGTTGAGGAAATGAACAAGGTGATGACGTCAGCCGTTTTAAATAGGGGGCTATATTTTTCTTCAAATCTTCAGGATCTGAGCGCGTGCAATACTTTTATAATTACTGTGCCGACACCTGTTGATCATTTTAAATCGCCGGATTTGAAACCATTGTTATATGCGTCAGAGATAGTAGGGGGGAAGTTAAAGAGAAATGACATAGTGATTTATGAATCTACTGTTTACCCGGGTTGCACGGAGGATGACTGCGTACCTGTGTTAGAAAAGTATTCAGGCTTAAAATTCAACGAGGATTTTTTTTGCGGATACTCGCCCGAGCGCATCAATCCGGGAGACAAAATTAACACCTTAACAAAGATCATAAAAGTAACCTCCGGCTCGACACCAGCCATAGCCGACTATGTTGATGATCTATACGGCTCTATAATTGAAGCAGGAACCTATAAGGCGCCAAGTATAAAGGTTGCTGAAGCCTCGAAGGCCATTGAAAATGCCCAACGGGATGTTAACATTTCTTTTGTAAATGAACTGGCTTTGATTTTTGACCTGATAGGTATTGATACCAATGATGTTTTGGCGGCCGCCGGAACAAAATGGAACTTTTTAAAATACAAACCAGGCTTAGTTGGGGGCCATTGTATAGGCGTTGACCCATATTACCTCGCTCACAAAGCGGAATCATTAGGCTATCATCCTCAGGTTATACTTTCAGGCCGCAGGGTTAATGATAATATGGGGGTTTTTGTAGCCAATAAGGTGATTAAATTAATGGTAAAAAAAGGGCATAAGATTGATGGCTCAAAGGCGCTTATCTTGGGGATAACGTTCAAGGAAAACTGCCCGGATATACGTAATTCTCAGGTTATTGACATATATAACGAACTGAATCAATTTGGCCTGACTGTTGATGTTTTCGACCCTCACGCCAATGCAGATGAAGTAAAAAAGCAATATGGGATCGAAATAATCAAAAATTTTAAAACAATAGCGGATGATGGTATGTTATACGATGCCATCATATTGGCAGTATCGCATGTGGAGTTCATTGAACTTGATTTAAGTAAATACAGTAACAATAAAACTGTAATATTTGATACTAAAGCAGTGCTTGACCGTGATATTGTTGATGGGAGATTATAATAAATTAAACAGAGAGTTAAATTTAGAGAAAGCTTACATTTAAATGACAAGCTTTGTTATTTTTGAAAGATGGAAGAACAAAACGAGAATCAATTGAATATTGAACTTTCAGAAGAAATTGCTGAAGGTATTTATTCAAACCTTGCCATAATTACACATTCAAGTTCTGAGTTTGTGCTTGACTTTATACGTGTGATGCCCGGAGTGCCAAAAGCAAAAGTGCGATCACGAATAATTTTAACACCTGAGCATGCCAAACGCCTTTTGACTGCGTTGGAAGACAACCTTGAAAAGTTTGAAGCAGTGAACGGGCGTATAAAAATTCAGCAGGAACCTTCGGGATTTCCTATGAATTTTGGAGGAACGGTTGGGCAGGCTTAAATTCATAATTTATTAATATTAAGCCACATTTATTGATAATTAATTAGAATTTTGGCTCATTAATTAAAAAAAATAAATTTTTAGTTGTTATAAAAAATACAAATTACTATATTGCATCACTATTTATCTGCTATTAAGAAACATTAATTATAAATACATGAGGAAATCTTTAATTAAGAGATTTTGTTTATTTGCGTCGGTTTTATACCTGTCATTCACAATTGTCTCCTGTTCATCTGTTAAGAAAATTAAATATTTTCAGGATATTCCAGATTCTGGGCAACTGAAAACAATTGCTAAAGTTGAATATACTCCACCAGTAATAAAAGTTGACGATATTTTAACTGTTATTGTTTCAACTATTGATCCGCAAAACACTGCTGTAATCAATTTAGGAAACGTTCCTGTTTCAAGTACAGGTACATCGCTAAGTTCGAGTAGTTTGGCAACGGCAAGCCAACAGGTATCCTCAGGTTATTTGGTCGATAAGAATGGCGAAATTGAAGTACTAATACTCGGGAAAATAAAAGTAGCCGGCTTAACAACATCGGAAGCCACTGCGAAAATAAATGAGGCAGCATTGAAATATTATAAAAATCTCACTGTAATTGTGCGGTTTGCAAATTTTAAAATTAGTGTTACTGGTGAAGTATTAAAACCCGGTGTATATGTTATGCCTAATGAAAAGGTGAGTGTGTTAGACGCGTTAGCATTAGCAGGAGATTTGACAATATTTGGCAAACGAGAAAATGTACTACTAATTAGGGAGAATTCAGATGGCTCCAAGACACCATATAGGATCAATTTAAAAAGGAGCGATATTATGTCAGCGCCGTATTTTTATCTTCGTCAAAATGATGTGATCTATGTAGAGCCTAGAAAAGCGAAGTCCGACGCAACAGATGCCTCTCAGGCAAAGTATATAACTTTGGCAGCTTCTGTTTTATCTATTTTAATCATTATTGCAACAAGGAAATAGCAAATTAATTTTGTGATAATAAGCTCAAGAACTACTAAGCAGTTTTTAACATTGTATACCGGGCATATACTATCATTAAGTGTTTTTTAATTTATAGGGAAATTTTTAATTGTAATGGGTACTCAAAATCCAATAACTCAAAATCAGGCATTTCAAAATCAGCAAGAAGACGATGAATTTGATTTCAAAAATTTTTTAACGAAGATTATTTCGAATTGGCCGATATTTTTGATTTGCGTTCTACTATTTGGTATTGTCGGATATTTCTACAGGCATTATTCTACCTTAAATTATAAAATTAATGCAATGATACTTGTGTCTGATGACAAACCGGGCAGTTCGTCGGGCGGCGCAGGGAGTGGACTAAGCGCTTTAACTGATATATCCTCACTATTGGGCGTTCCCAACAATGCTGAAAATGAAGCGGAAATACTTAAGTCCAGGAGTGTAGTAAGTGAAGTTGTTAACGATATGCAACTTGATCTTATCATATACAGGAATGAAAATTTAAGATCGGTTGAATTATACGATGAGGCCCCTTTTTCGGTTGCAATCACTCATAAATTAGATTCCATTCAAACCAAAGAGTATAAATTAAATATTAAAGGGGATAAATTGAATTTAACAAATAGCGGAGATGACATTAATATAAATGCCAGCTTTGGCCAGGTTATCCATCTTAATGGCTATGATTTAACTTTCACTTTAAAACCAAACCGTCCTATAGAAAAATTAGGATATACTATAGCTATTTTATCGGCAGATAAGGCGGTTGAGAATTTGTCAAAGGCACTCGAAATTGGTCTATCAAGTAAGACAACGACAACCATTGATTTGGCCCTACAATATCCTAATTCGAAAAAGGGTGAAGCTATTCTAAATAAAATTATGGACGTTTATTTAAAAGATAATATATCAAATAAGGTTCAAATTGCTGATAGTACCCTTGCTTTTATTAAGAATCGATTAGATCTGGTTGATAAGGAATTGTCGGGTGTGGAGACAAACTTTGAACAGTTTAGAAAAGAAAATAAAATTGCGGATGTTGATGAGCAATCGAAGGCATTAATTGATGCTTCAAGTGATTTTCAAAAACAATTGAGCACACTTGATGTACAGATTTCGGTTGTTCAGGATTTGAAAAAATATCTAAACAACCCCAATAACAAAAAAATTATACCTGCTACTTTGTCTATTCAAAGTGATGCTTTATCAAAAACTATTAGTACCTATAATGAATTATTACTCGAAAGAGATAAACAGAGTTTGATTGTCACGGATGATAATCCATATATTAAAGGTTTAGATTCACAGATTGACGGTTTTAGGACAACCATTCTCAAAAATTTAGATATTTATTACCAATCGTTAATAGTAAGCAAGGATAACCTCCAATCTCAAAACAAAGTATTTAATGGGAAAATAGAAAGTGTACCTGCTTTATCGAGGAAGTTTTTAGATTTTAGCAGGTTACAAACTGTAAAACAAGACTTATACGTTTTTTTATTGCAAAAAAGAGAAGAAACAGCTATTTCAAAAACGTCTACGATTTCTACTGCCAGAATTATAGATCCAGCTAAAAGTGCTTATGAGCCCGATAAATCTAAAGTAAATTTTATTGCACTTTTGTTTTTGGCCTCGGGTTTTTTACTTCCACTGGGATTTCTCTCTCTTAAAGAATTGTTTAATATTAGGATAATTTCTAAAGACGATATTGAAGCGTATTCGAAAATACCCATTGTTGGCGAAATAAGTCATAATCCAGACAGCAGCGGAATGGTTATTGAAAACAAATCAAGGTCAATTATCTCGGAACAATTTCGTGATTTACGAACTAATTTACAATATCTGTTAAGTTCAAATAAATCCCAGGTAATTTTGCTTACTTCAAGTATGAGTGGTGAAGGAAAATCTTTTATATCATTGAATGTCGGTAGTGTTATTGCTTTAAGTGGAAAGAAAGTTGTTTTTCTTGAGTTGGATTTACGTAAGCCTAAATTATCTGAAAATTTGGGTCTTGATAAATCTAACGGATTTTCCAACTATATCATATCTGACAAACTTGATATTGATTCCATATTAAAACCGATTGAATCTGTTGAAAACTGTTTTATTATTAGTTCTGGTGGCATACCTCCTAACCCTTCCGAACTATTATTAAATGAGAAATTAGGTGATTTGATAGAGAAATTAAAGGCTCGGTTTGATTACATTATAATTGATAGTGCGCCAGTTGGAATGGTTTCGGATGCGTTAATAATTGAAAAGTATGCAGACATTACATTGTATATAATTCGACAGAAATATACATTAAAATCACAACTGGGTATTGTAAATGACCTTGTTGCTACTAATAAATTGAAGCGGGCATATCTTGTTGTGAATGATATTGAATTTAAAAAAGCTGGATACTACGGTGGTTACGGCTATGGCTACGGGTATGGTTACGGCTATGGCTACGGTTATGGTGAGGATACGAAAACAAAGGAGAAGTGGTATAGCAAGCTTTTTAAAAAGAAACATGCTTAAGCATAATTTTTATTTATTCTTATACTTTTTTCTAAGAGAGCGAATAAAGATTTTTTAAAACTGGCAGAATAGTTAATTGTGCTTTAATGTATTGGTTGAATTAAAACAATGTTGACTTTTACTCTAAAAATAGCCGAAATAATAAGGGAAAATTCCGACACAGTAACATTGTGCCTAAAACAGCCGGGGTTAAAAAAAATAAAATATTTACCAGGGCAATATCTTACATTAATATTTAGAATAAACGGACGCAAGTATATAAGGCCTTATTCGTTTTCATCGGCCCCTGGCGTTGATCAATACTTATGCGTAACTGTAAAACGTGTACCTGGCGGTATCGTATCAAATCACATAAATGATTTTGTGAAGATTGATGACGTGGTTGAGATTTTTCCTCCCATGGGCGAGTTTACATTCAATCCGGAACAAATAGGTGCTGATAAGCACATCTTTTTATGGGGAGCCGGTAGTGGTATAACACCGCTGATTTCGATTGCTAAATATATCTTGCACAATAAAACGGGCAATAAGGTGATATTGGTTTACGGTAACCGAAACACAGAGGCCGTTATATTTAAAGATCAGATATTCGCATTGGAACGAGAATTTCAAAAGGATTTTGATACCTGGCATTTTCATACCCAATTAAGTCTTGTTGAAGGCTATACCAATGTAATCCAGGGTAGGATAAGCCCGGAAACGGTTCTCTCGGTAATGAAAAATGAAACTAATCTTAGTGAAACAATTCATTATATATGTGGGCCAGCAGGTCTAAAGGAGTCTGTACGAAATGTTTTAAATAAATTTTCAGTGCCGGATGAGAATGTATTAACTGAAGATTTTGAGGTTGTGAAGGACTTGACAGATTTTGAGGATATCACTACGCAGTTTATCGAGATTGTAAAGGGCGGGGATAGAACAAAAGTTGAAGTTACAAAAGGCAATAGCATACTAAACGCTGGATTGGACGCATTGGTTGATCTGGATTATTCCTGCCAAACAGGAAGTTGTATGCTTTGTAAGGCAAAAATATTGCGTGGCAATGTTAAAATGATAGGTTTAAAAAGGATACCTGAGCAACTGGCAAAAGACGAGTGCTTATTGTGTTGCGGATATCCATTGTCGGATAATGTCCAACTTGCTGTTTTTTAAAGATTTACATTTAATAATAGAGAAACATAATGAAAGTAGTTTTATTAGCCGGCGGGTTAGGAACCCGATTGTCAGAAGAAACCATCTTAAGGCCCAAGCCAATGGTTGAAATTGGAGGTATGCCTATTTTGTGGCATATTATGAAGATCTATTCATCCCATGGATTTAATGATTTTGTAATTTGTTTAGGCTATAAGGGTTATATAATTAAAGAATACTTTGCCAATTACTTTTTGCATAAATCAGACGTAACTATTAACTTGAAAGACAATTCTATCAAAGTACATGACAGTCAGGCAGAGCCATGGACCATAACTTTGGTTGACACAGGTAATGAATCAATGACCGGGGGGCGGATTAAAAGAATACAATCCCATATTGGTAACGAAACTTTTATGCTTACTTACGGTGATGGAGTAAGCAATGTAAATATTACAGAACTGGCCAAATATCACAAGGAGAAAGGTAAATATTGTACAGTTACTTCCGTTCAGCCGTCAGGACGTTTTGGCGCCATAAATATCAATGATGACAAAAGTGTTCACTCTTTTATGGAGAAGCCCAAGGGGGATGGGGCATGGATAAACGGAGGATTTTTTGTTTGCGAGCCCGCTGTTTTCGACTATATTGAGGGTGACAGCACAATATGGGAAAGAGACCCTATGGAAAAAATTGCGCTTGATGGACAAATGACCGCGTATGAACATGACGGCTTTTGGAAGCCTATGGATACATTAAGGGATAAGCAGGAGCTTGAAACTGATTGGTTAAACAATAATGCTAAATGGAAAACCTGGTAATATGGGCTTTAATAATATCTTTAGCGGAAAAAAAGTTTTAATAACCGGACATACTGGTTTCAAAGGGTCGTGGTTAGCTATATGGCTTAAGGAATTAGGCGCCGAAGTTTATGGATATGCCTTACCCCCATATTCAGATCAAGATAATTTTGTTACTACAGGCCTGGCAAAACAGATAAATCATTTCGAAGGGGATGTAAGAGATGGAGCTAAGCTTACAGGATACTTTGCTGAAATTCAGCCGGATATTGCTTTTCATCTTGCTGCACAGCCACTGGTATTGCTTTCGTATAGCGATCCGGTTGGAACATTTGAAACAAACCTGATGGGGGTAATTAATTTTTTTGAGGCGGTTCGTACAACCCCTTCAGTTAAGGTGGCCATAAACGTAACCAGCGATAAATGCTATGACAATAAAGAGTGGGTTTGGGGGTACCGGGAAAATGACCCAATGGGTGGAAAGGATCCTTATAGCGCCTCGAAAGGATGTGCAGAACTTATCACCAGCTCATACTTACATTCGTTTTTTAATAATAGCCACTGCCTCGTGGCTTCTGCCAGGGCAGGGAATGTTATAGGAGGAGGTGATTGGGCTAAAGATCGTATAGTTCCTGATTATTTCAGGGCATTTAAAGCAGGACAAAAACTTACTATAAGAAATCCTCATGCCACCAGGCCCTGGCAGCATGTGCTTGAGCCGTTAAGTGGGTATCTGTGCCTGGCGGCATCACTTTATGAGAAAGGTGATAAATATGTTGGCGGGTGGAATTTTGGGCCCGAGGACACTGCGAACTATTCAGTAAAAGACCTTATTGATAAAATGCTTTTAATTGACAGTACAGGAGGCTATGAAATCCCTGAAAATGCTGTTAAACCTCATGAGGCGACTTTGTTAAAGTTAGATATATCAAAAGCTGTAAATTATTTAAACTGGCGGCCTGTATTATCATTTGATGAGACTGCCGATTTTACAGTAAGCGGTTATAAAGATGATATTTCAGCTAACGATATTCTTTCAAAAAGGGTGGAACAAATAAAATTATATACAAATAAAGCCATACAAAAGAAAATTGAATGGGCGATATAAGGAAAATCTTAGTAACGGGTGCCAGCGGCTTTTTAGGCAGCCATTTGCTGGATTTGCTTATTAAAAAAGGTTATACACCTGTGGTGTTTTTGCGGGCAAACTCCGATACATGGCGAATTAAACATTTGCGGGAAAGTTACAAAGCTTTTATTTCGGAAGGTAATCTGGAAAGGGATATACAATTATTATTTGATCAACACGATATTGAAGCAATATTACACACAGCTACAGAATATGGAAGACAAAAACCGTTATCACAAATTATTGAAACCAACGTTATTTTTCCATTAAAGCTTATTGAAGCCGGTTTAAAGCATAAACTTAAGCTGTTTGTAAATACCGATACATTTTTTGGTAAAAGTCAATTCAATTTACAGTATTTAAATAATTATACATCATCAAAAAGAATATTGGAAGGGCTTTTGCAAACGGTATCTTCAGAACTTGGCATAGTAAATCTTAGAATAGAGCATTTGTATGGAGAAAATGATTCTGAACAGAAATTTGTAACCAGTATATTTAAGCAAGCCCTCCGAAACGAAAAGGAAATATTGCTTACTGAAGGCTTACAAAAACGGGATTTTATTTACGTGGATGACGTTGTTAATGCTTTTATAACTATTATAGAAGAGAATAGTCTTCTTAGCGGATACCATGAATTTGAAGTAGGCACTGGGCAATCTATTAGTGTTAAAGAGTTTGTTAATGGTATTGCTGAAATGACTGAAACTAAAGCTATTTTAAACTTTGGCGCAATACCAGTTCGGAATGGAGAAATAGAGGATTCGTATGCAAATATAGATCCATTGAAAAAATTGGGATGGAAACCTCAATATGATATAACACAAGCATTGAAAAAAATAATTCAAACAGAGAAAGAAAGGTTTACCTATGAAAATTGATTTTGACTTAAAAACATTTAAACCTAGCGTACCAGGAGTTAACTATATTCCTGTAACAGGTAAAATAATTGAAGAAGACGATCTGATGCTTGGTATGGAAGCGGTAGCAGACGGCTGGCTTACAGCTGGAAGGTTCTCAAACGCTTTTGAAAAGGAATTCGCTGATTATTTTGGCGCCCCCAAAGCATTATTAGTAAATTCAGGCTCATCAGCAAATCTGGTAGCATTTTATGCATTAACATCTCCAAAGTTGGGTGAGAGGGCAATTAAACCCGGTGATGAAGTAATTACAGTTGCTGCGGGTTTCCCTACAACTGTAAACCCAATAGTTCAGTTTGGCGCAATCCCTGTTTTTATCGATGTGGATATTGCGACGCATAATGTAAAAGCTGATCTTATTGAGTCAGCCGTATCACCCAAGACAAAAGCCATAATGATTGCTCACTCGTTAGGGAATCCGTTTGACCTGGATGAGGTGATGAGAGTAGCCCGAAAATATAATTTATGGGTGGTAGAAGATGATTGTGATTCTTTGGGCGCTACTTACAAAGGAAAGAAGACCGGAACGTTTGGAGATATATCTACATTTTCATTTTATCCGGCCCATCACATCACAATGGGCGAGGGGGGGGCTGTTTTAATAAACAACCCGGTATTAAGTAAGCTTGCAGAAAGCTTTAGAGATTGGGGGCGGGACTGTTATTGTGAACCAGGTAAAGATAATACCTGCGGTTGCCGCTTTGCACAACAATTAGGATCACTACCTTATGGATATGACCATAAGTATACTTACTCACATATTGGCTTTAACTTAAAAGTTACCGATATGCAGGCTGCCATCGGTCTTTCTCAGTTACGAAAAGTAGATAGGTTTGTTGAAAAGAGGAAACAGAATTATAAGGCTTTATATCAACGTATGAAGCGATTTGAAGATGTTTTTATTCTGCCGGAACCTACTCCAAATAGCGATCCGTCATGGTTCGGCTTTTTGATGACTCTTAGAGATGGGGATGCTGCTGACAGACACATGCTGGTTCAACATCTGGAAGAAAATAAAATAGGTACCCGTTTATTATTTGCAGGAAACCTGCTTCGCCAGCCGGCTTATGCAGACGCAAAACATAGGGTAGTTGGCGACTTAACTAACACAGATATCATCATGAACCGATCTTTTTGGCTGGGTGTGTGGCCTGGGTTAGATGAAGTTCACTATGATTATATAGAAAAAGTAATAGCTGACTATTTAAATGGGTAACATGCTTGTTGTTATTCGAAATACTTTTAAAAGATTTGGTATTGATCAGGCCATTGCTTACACAGTGCTGGCCCGTGTACTACAGGCTGGTGGTGGAGCAATATCTATTGTATTTATTGCACGGTATCTTAACAATGTTGAGCAAGGGTACTATTTTACGTTTAGCAGTATAATAGCTATACAAATATTTTTCGAATTAGGTCTTTCAAATATCATAACCCAATTTGTTGCTCACGAGGTTGCCCATTTGTCCTGGACCAGCAAAAGTGAGTTGGAAGGATCTCCTGAGGCTTTATCACGTTTGTCATCGCTTTTGCGCTTTTGTGTAAAGTGGTTTGCTGTTATTTCGTTTGTTTTAATTTTTATATTAATAATTACGGGCTACGTTTTCTTTAACAAGTATGGCAAAAATTCCCAGATAAGCTGGCAGCTGCCGTGGGTTGTTTTATCAGTGGCTACAGCATGTTTGCTGATGGTATCACCAATTTTGGCTTTTTTTTCGGGGTTAGGATTGGTTAAGGAAGTAGCCCAGGTTAAGTTGTTACAACAAGTTCTTAATTTGTTTTTTCTTTTTTTTCTGTTGCCGTTGGGGGGCAAACTCTATGCAAGTCCAATAGGATCGTTTATGTCATTTGTTGTGGTACCGATATGGATATTCTTCTCTTATAAAAGGAAACTTCTATATTTTATATGGGATAAGCTAAAAGAATGGACCATACATTATCGCAACGAAATATTCCCGTATCAATGGCGTATTGCATTGAGTTGGATAAGCGGGTATTTTATGTACCAATTATTTAACCCTGTACTTTTTGCCACTGATGGCCCTATAGTAGCCGGCCAAATGGGAATTTCCCTGGCAGCTTTGTCCGGGATATTAACCATATCCTTAAGCTGGATAAATACAAAGGTTCCGTTATTTTCAAGCTTAGTTGCAAAAAAGAATTACTCCGAGTTGGATAACGTGTTCAATAGAACATTAAAGCAAGCAAGTTTAATTTGTATTTTATGTTTGTTTTGTTTTGTTGTTGTTATTGCTGTTTTTAAAAGCCATAAAATGAGCATAGGAAATCGATTTTTGCCAATTTTACCATTAATACTTTTATCATTATCCACCTTCGTAAATCAATTGGTATCGGCATGGGCTACATATTTAAGATGCCACAAAAGAGAGCCCTTTCTCGTTTTTTCTATAGTGTTGGCAATTTTAACGGCAGGGGCCACATTAGGATTTGGAAAAATGTTTGGATTGATGGGTATTGTTGCCAGTTATACATTTCTAACTGTTTGCATAAGTTTGATTTGGGCTTTTATCATATTTAAGAGGAAAAAGATAGAATGGCATTCTGAGGTACCAGAATTGACAGGATCTAATTGAACGTTAACATATGTCAACAATTGAAAATCCATTATTGACTATTGCAATACCAACTTATAACAGATCGGTATTTTTAGATAGAGCATTAAGTTATTTATCTAAACAACTAAAAAATGATGATCTCCCCGTTGAAGTCATAGTATCAGACAACTGCTCGATTGACGATACCGAAAATATTGTAACAAAGCATATAAAAGATGGTTTAAATATACAATATTTCAAGAATGCTGTTAATAAGGGCATGGACTTTAACATAGCCCAATGTTATTTATTAGCACGGGGTAAATATGTTTTAGCCTTGGGGGATGACGATTTTTTGTTAGAAGGCTCATTGAAATTATTAACAGAATTACTAACTGGCTCTGATTATGGAGATGTTTATTTTAAGAGCTCTGGATATAATAAGAATAGTAAAGATAGTGTGGATGCCGACAAATTTAGTTATGAAGAATTTTCGGATCCTTTAATCTTTATAAAGAAGGTACATTATTATATAACCTTTATATCGGGAAATATTGTAAACACAAAATACCTGGATAGGGAATATATGTTAAACTATTTGGGTACAAGTTTACCGCAGGTTCCATTTATTTTAGAAGCCATTATTTCCGCCCCCAAGAATGCAATTATTAATACAGTTTTGTTAGGGGTTGAATTGGATAATACCGGGGGATATAATTTATTTAAAGTATTCGGTAGAAATTTTAACAAAATTATAGACGAAGCGAGAGCAGCAAGTCCCGAATTGATTAAAAAGATAAAGAAAGTGATAAATAGAAATTTACTGATCGGTTTTTTTCCTGATTATATTTTGAGATTTAGAACAAACTACAAAAATGATTTTATCAAGGCTGATCCAATAAATGAATTGCAAACCCTATACAAGGGCAATTTTTATTTTTACTTGTGCTGCTATCCTATCGCTTATTTGCCCAAAGGAATAGCAAGAATTTATAGACACGGCATTAAATTGTTTTCGAAGTTACGCAAACTAATTTCTTAAATAAATATTAGAAATATGAAGGCATTTAAAAATATGGTTATTAGGGAAATTGTTAAAATGCAATTTAATAAAGCTTGGAGGAAAAGAAATAACCATAACTTTACTATAGCTAAAAGTACTTTTCCGGTTGAAAAGGTTGAGGTTGGGAACTATACATACGGTAATTTAAACGTAAGGACTTACGGTTCAGATAATGAGTATTTGAAGATTGGGCATTTTGTTTCAATAGGTACGGATACCAAATTTATCCTTGGCGGTAATCACCCCTCCGATACTTTATCAACTTATCCTTTTCAACAAAAAATATTCGGTAAACAAACATTATCTTATTCGAAGGGACCTATTGTTATAGAAGATGATGTTTGGATTGGTGAAAGTGTGATAATACTTTCCGGGATTACTATAGGCCAGGGTGCAGTTGTAGGGACCGGAAGTGTAGTTACTAAAAGTGTTGAACCATATTCAATAGTTGCCGGCAATCCGGCAGTTTTAAAAAAATACAGGTTCTCAAATGACGTTATCACTGAATTGCTAAAAATCAATTATAGCAATTTAACCCCTTCTATTATAGAAGAAAACATTGAATTTCTTTCGCATAAAAAGATTGAAGATATAAACGCTGTAGGTTTTTTCTCCGCAAAAATGGAATGATGTTTAATTATTGCTAAATAACCAATCAGTTTAAGTTATGGAAACTATTATAGTTTATTTCATTTTTATTTTTACAGCCGGGTTGACGATGTTAAGCTTGAACAGGGGCGTACAATTCTATGTATTGCTTTTCCCGTTTTTGCAGCCGTACTTGGTTTTGGGTTTTGGGGGAACTCACTATCCCATGCCTTTAATTTTAACTGCGATAGTGTTTTCATGTATTATTGTGAAAAGACTGTCGAACAAAAAAAAGGAAGTGGAAATGAAGTCTAATTTTCTTTCATATCCAATAGCACTTTTTACCATTCTTTTATTGTTGACCGTTATATTCAATCTGAATATAATTGGTACGAATGTTGTTAATTTTTTGATAATGTTTTTTCAAAAACTGTCTGTAGCTTATATAGGCTGGATGGCATTTAACAGCGTAAAAAAAGGAGAACAGCTAATTGGAAAAATACTAAAGATATTCTTTCTGCTTGCTATATATGGTATAATTGAAAGTTTACTTCATGCTAATCCGATAATTGATTTCCTCGCGAATAGCAGTTCAAAAGGAATTGATGCCGATACTATCTTAAGGTATACAGCCGATGACGATCGTGGATACCGGGTACAAACAATTTTTTATCATGCTTATTCCTGGGGTGGTTGCCTGGTGATTTTGGCCTCGACATATTTATATCTGGTATTTAATGCCAAAACAACAACTTTGTTTTATAAATATAGCCTGGTATTTTTGATCATCTTTTTAAATATCTTTTTTACACGTTCCAGGTCTTGTTTTTTACCTACTATGGCATCAATTTTTGCCTTATTATGGATCATGCCCAGGAATAAAAAAAAGGCCATATTTATCTCCTTTTTAGTGATGGCCACGGTTTTTTCGATGGCGTTTTCACCCAAATTACTCGATAGTTTTAAGATGTATTTCACAGCTAAAGATGATGGAAGTGTTAAGGGAAGCAGCTCCGAATTAAGGGCGACCCAACTTGCATCTGCAGTATCAACAATTAAAGACAAGCTAATTACAGGAAATGGCTTTGGATCGGTAAGAAAATTACTTCATGATTCTGGATCTGATACAGATTTGAAAGGGGCCGAAAGTATCTGGTTTGTCGTTTTAATTGATACTGGCATAATTGGTATTATAGCCTATCTATTATTTTACATTAATATCATACGCAGTTTTATAAAGGAAAAGAAGAAGGCATTAAATAAGGATATTTCCAGGGGGGTAAGCGTCATAATTGTTACTATAATTTGCCACTTTACATTTATAAGTCTTACTGGTGAGATGAATACCTTTCCATTTTTTATGCTTTATCTTGGCATCGCCAGCAAGTATATATTTGTTAAATTAAGGGAAGAAAAGGAAAATGCTCTTTATAATGAGTACCCAGATGCGGGCATACCAGTAATTAGTGAGAGCGCAGTTCTCTAAACACTGAATAGTATAATAGATTCATCAGCAAAGTGGAGCATAGTAAAATCAATATAGTTAAAGACAGGTATAAAACCGGGATAGTTATTTTGAACTGGAACGGGCTGGATGATACATTGGAATGTTTAGTATCTATTCAAAATTATTGCAAAAGCGATGACTTTTTAGTTGTGCTGGTTGACAATAATTCTTCCGAGTCGATCGAACCCTTATTCAACTCAAAATGGGATATCCCCTTAGTAGTAATTAAAAATAGCGAAAATAAAGGCTTTGCCGAGGGGAATAATGTGGGCATTGAGGCTATATTAAAGTATAATGTAGATTACATATTGCTGCTAAATAATGACACCTTGCTATTAGATGATTTATTGGCTAAAATGACCAATATCATGTTTAAGTATCCAAATGTTGGTATAGCGGGAGCAGTGAATTATTACTACTCTGATCCTGGAAAAATTTGGCAGGCGGGCGCTAAAGTTTCCCTTCAAACCGGGAAAATCAAGCTTATGGATATAAATCCCGACTTAGAGATTATGGATATGGATTATGTTCCGGGATCTTCACTAATGTTCCGATCTTCGGTAGAAGCAAAAATTGGCGCCCTGGATGCTAATTTTTTTGCCTATTCAGAAGAACTGGATTTCTGCTTAAGAGCGAAGAAAGAGAAGTTTGATGTTGTGTGTATTCCTGCTGCCAAAATTCTTCATAAAGTTGGGAAGTCATCGCCAAAGCCGGCAAAAGAATACTTGCGGTTGAGGAACAAATTTTATTTGTTTAAAAGACATTCTAAGCCGGCAAACTTTTTATTTATCTCTTTAAAGGAAACTTTTAAAGCATTTATCAAAGCTGGTATCCAACTATTTAAAAAAGGTTCAATAATATATTACAGTGCTATATATTACGCGATAAGAGATTATAATCGGAAGAATTTTGAAAAAGGTGAGTTCGAACGCTTTTTGTAATTAATAAGTATTGGTCGATAGATAAACAAATTCGTAATATTTTAACTTTATTTACTAATAATTGCTATTTTTACATTTAAATGGATATTTTGTTGAAAACTATAAAATAGCTTAATTTAATATTTTTTGTTACCTACTCTATGAAAATTTTGACATCGCCCTCTTCTTTCGGGCAAATTAGCAGCGAACCTATTGATTTACTTACCAAAAATGGTTTTGATGTAATCAACAATCCATATGGAAGAAAACTTACCGAAGATGAAGTAATAGAGCTGGCTGCGGATTGTGTTGGTATTGTGGCAGGCGTTGAACCATTAACTGCGCGTGTTATGGACGTATTGCCAAATCTTAAATGTATTAGCAGGGTAGGCATCGGGATGGATAGCGTTGATTTAAATTATGCAGCTAAAAAAGGTATAATTATAAGAAATACACCTGATGGGCCAACCCGTGCCGTAGCAGAACTTACCCTGGCCATGACCTTATCATTACTGCGAAAAATTCCTCAGGCCCACTACGATTTAAAAAATAAGATTTGGAAAAAGCAGGTTGGAAACCTTATTCTAAATAAAGTTGTAGGAGTTATTGGATTAGGGAGGATAGGTAAGTTAGTATCAGAGTTGTTTAGTGGCATCGGTAATCCTATAATTGGATATGACCCATATGCCGACGAAGCCTGGGCTTCAAAGCATGGAGTTAAGCTGGTAGATCTTGAAACATTGTTAAAAACGGCGGACATTATAACAATACATGTTCCTGGCAATGAAGATGGTTCGCCAGTAATAGGGGCCTCAGAGATAGACTTGATTAAACCTGCGGCTTTTTTAATCAATATATCTCGTGGTGGTATTGTTGACGAAACTGCTTTATATGAAGCGCTTGCCAGTAAGAAATTAGCCGGTGCAGCAATTGATGTATTCTCCGAAGAACCGTATACAGGTAACCTGTGTGATCTTGATAATGTGGTACTAACCCCTCATCTAGGATCATATGCGGAAGAAGGAAAGCTGCTGATGGAAATAGATGCAGTTAATAACCTTATTAATGCTTTAAAATAAAACTACTATCTATATGAATTACAAAGTCGGTATTATTGGCTATGGTGTAATGGGTAAAACCCGTAACCTGGCTATAACTGAAATTAAAAGGGGGAAGGTCGTCGCGATATCAGAACCAAACCTGGGAGCTGATTTTGAGGGAATTCCTAATTTGAGCCACGAAGAAATTATTAATCATCCTGATCTGGACGTAATTGTTGTTTGCACGCCTAATTTTCTTAATAAAGACCTTACAATAAGAGCTCTTAATGCCGGTAAGCACGTTTTTTGCGAAAAGCCACCGGCATTTACAGGGGCGGATATTGAAGAAATAATAATTGCTGAAAAAAATAGCGGTAAAGTGCTCATGTATGGCTTTAATCATCGCCATCATGATAGTGTGATGCACATGAAAAGGCTTATTGACAGCAATGAATATGGCAAAGTTTTGTGGCTAAGGGGGCGTTATGGTAAAAGTGTAACTGCTGATTATTTTAATCAATGGCGTGCAAAAAAAGAACTTGCGGGAGGGGGGATATTAATGGACCAGGGTATTCATATGCTTGATCTGTTTTTGTTTTTGTCTGGCGATTTTGATGTTGTTAAAGCTGAAGTTTCAAACCTTTATTGGCATATGGACGTGGAAGACAATGCCTTTGTTATTCTTAAAGAATCTGCTACGGGAAAAGTAGCATCTCTTCATTCTACAATGTCTCAGTGGCGCCATTTATTTTCATTAGAGATATTTTTGGAAAAAGGTTATATGGTGCTAAATGGCCTGATAACTTCGAGCATGTCGTACGGTGAAGAAACGCTTTCTGTTGCTAAAAACCGATCTACAGCACCTGCCGCTACATGGCAAGATGAGGTGATAACTAAATATGTAAATAATAATAGCTGGCGTTATGAAATGGATCATTTTTTTGATGCCATTGATAATAATAAATCGGTAACTATTGGCAACTCAGATGATGCGCTTAAATTAATGCGCATTATTGATAAAGTATACGAGCAGAAAGATTTTTAAATCATTGTAAAATAACTTATTAATAACATGGAAAGAACAAATTTGCTAAAAGACTATTTACAGGACTATGTTGGCCGTTTAACGGATATTTTAAATAAAATCGATCCTGAAAAATTAGGACAGGTTGTTACAACCTTTATTGAAGCCTTTAAAAGCGGTAATACAATTTATGTAGTTGGTAACGGAGGCAGCGCTGCTACGGCATCACACATGCAAGCCGACTTTAGGTTTTTTGTGCGTTACTTCTCAAAATTTCGTCCTAAAATTATTGCTTTAACAGATAACGTACCTATGATAACCGCAATAGGTAATGATAATAACTTTGACGATGTTTTTGTTGAGCAAATGCGCGGCCAATTTGTAGCAGGCGACGTTTTGATAGCGATATCTGCCAGTGGTAACTCGCCAAATTTAGTTAAGGCTGCTGAATATGCTAATGAGCTTGGCGGCAAAACCATTGCTTTTGTTGGCTTCTTAGGTGGCAAGCTGAATGAAATATCAACAGTACCGTTGTATACGCCAAACCCTAAAGGCGATTATGGCCCAATTGAAGATGTGCACATGATATTGAATCATATAATTGTTAACTATCTTTCAAAAGACGAGGAATTTTTGGCACTTACCGCTAATTAACAGCTTTTGATGAATAGTATATCAAATATAAAGATTGATCTGACAGCTAAAATTGCTCTTATAACCGGTGGCACCAGGGGCATTGGAAAAGCCATTGCTGAACGTTTTCTTGACGCCGGATCTTCAGTGATCCTTACTGGAACAAGCGCCGCAGAAATTGAGCAATTAAATAGTGTAAATACATCTGAAAGAATTAGTTATTTACAGTTAGATTTTAATGATCCTGCATCAGTTGAAGCGTTTTTATTGAAGTTAAATAACTTTGACAGGATAGATGTGCTTGTAAATAACGCCGGTATAAACAAAATAGCTTTAAATACAGAAACCACTGATGCTGATTTCGATTTGCTTCATAATGTTAATGTAAAAGGCCCTTATGTGCTTTGCAGGGAAGTAAGCAAAGTAATGAAGAAGAATGGGTATGGCAGAATAGTGAATATAACGTCTATCTGGAGTGCTATTACCAGGCCGGGGCGCTCCATTTATACCACTAACAAAAACGCTGTAGCCGGGCTTACCAAAACACTGGCAATTGAGTTAGGGAAATATGATATACTGGTAAATTCAGTTGGCCCGGGTTTTACGCTTACTGAACTTACAGCCTCAACCAATTCGGCCGAGGAGCTTAAGAAAATAACGGAGCTAATACCCATGAACAGGATGGCTCAGCCTGTAGAGATAGCTAACGTGATACTTTTTTTAAGCAGCGATCTTAATAGTTATTTAACAGGACAAAATATAATTGTTGACGGAGGATACACCAATGTATAATTTTACAGTTAAATCAATCATACACGATTATAGTGTGCAGTTTATTGATGACACACAAAAAGTACTTTTAAGTGAATTAAAAGAAGGTGATGTAATCATTATAGATAATAAGATAAAGGAGCTATATAAAGATGTGCTTGAACCAGTTTTTAAATTGTATAGGCATATCTGCATTGATGCTCACGAATCTGTGAAAAGTTATCAGGGTGTTGAACCTTTAATCGAAGATCTTATTGAAAATGGTTTTCGTAAAAACCATCGCCTGGTTGCTATTGGCGGAGGCATTACCCAGGATGCTACAGCGTTTATAGCATCTATTCTTTACCGCGGCGTTAAGTGGCTTTTTTTTCCAACCTCGTTACTGGCGCAGGGCGATAGTTGTATAGGCAGTAAAACGTCAATCAACTTCAAAAAGTTCAAAAATCAAATAGGCGGTTTTTATCCTCCCAACCAAATATTTATCAATCTGGATTTTTTAAATACCTTATCAATCTGGGATTTAAAATCAGGCATGGGCGAAATGTGCCATTACTTCATTGTATCAAGCCAGGAAGATTTTGATCGTTACAAAACTGAATACCCTGCAGCTTTAACAGATAAAAAAGTACTTGCTGGTATTATTAACCGTAGCCTCGAAATCAAAAAAGGCTATATAGAACGCGACGAGTTTGATCAAAACGAGCGGTTGGTATTTAACTATGGACACTCGTTTGGACATGCTATTGAATCTTTAACCAATTACCGTATTCCGCACGGAATAGCGGTAAGCTATGGAATGGATATGGCAAACTTTGTATCGGTAAAACTGGGTTACATTACTGAAGAAACCCGGTTGTATATCAGGGCGCTTTTAAGCCAGATATGGGAAGGCACTGATATTAGAGACATAGAACTGCAAAAATTCACGGTTGCTTTAAGTAAGGATAAAAAGAACGTTGGTAAAACACTCGGCCTTATATTGAATAAAGGATGCGGGAAAATTTTCAAAGACATGCGCCCTATGGATGATGAATTTATAGGTTGGCTTAAAGAATATTTTGATACCCAGTTAACACCTCAAACGGTATGATACTCGATCAGCTAAAAAATATCGACATTTATAAAGGTATTTCGCCTGATATTTATGCTGGCCTGCAATTTTTGCAGAAGGCTACGCCAGATATTGAACTTGGAACATATGTTATCAATGAAAACACGAAGGCTATAGTAAGCGAGTACGAAACTATTGCCGACTTTTCAAGAGGCTATGAAGCCCATAAGCACGTTATCGATATTCAATACCCGGTGCGGGGTTTGGAGCGTGTAAAATGGTCGCCTATAGAGGGCATGAATATAAATATCCCTTATGACGAAGCTAAGGATCGCACATTTTATAAAGACCCATCGTCGCGCGGAACGCATGTAGATATTGGCGAAGGCATATTTGCTATTATGTTCCCTGAGGATGGCCACGGCCCGCAGCATTATATTGGTAAACCCGAAACCATAAAAAAAATAACTGTTAAAATAGCTATCTGACAAAAAATGGAAATACCCAAAATAACCGCCCTGGTACCGATGAAGGGGCATTCTGAAAGGGTGCCTCATAAAAATATCCGCCCGCTGGTAGGTAAACCTGCCTTTCATTGGATAATGGAAACCCTATCTAAAAGTGCCTATATTAATGAAATACTGGTAAACACAGATTCGCCAGAAATTGCAGAAAGTGCCAAAGCTAATTTTGATAAGGTAAAGATATTGGAAAGACCTGATTTTTTACTTGGGGATATGGTTAGCATTCAGCCACTTATTGCGTATGATATTGAGCAAACGGATGCCGAATATTTTTTACAAACGCATAGTACCAACCCGTTGCTTACTGTAGAATCTGTTGACCATGCTATCGAAGCATTTTTTGCTCAGAAAGAACATGACGCGCTTTTTTCGGTTACTGAAGTGAAGCAGCGCTTTTATTGGCCCGATGGCCGAGGTATAAATCATGACCCTAAGTTTTTGATAAGGACGCAGGACCTGGAGCCGATATATCATGAAAACTCCTGTTTCTATATTTTTTCAAAGGAAACCAATCACAAAATAAAAAGCAGGTTAGGTTCAAACCCTATGATGTTCCCTATTGAAAGACTTGAGGCGGCGGATATTGATGACCTGGAAGATTTTTACTGGACCGAATTTCTATTACAAAGAAGAATTGCAAATAGCTTATAATCGCAAGAAGCAGTTTGGCATACAATAAACTAAAAGCTAAAGCATATGATCATTGATTCGCTAA
The DNA here is from genome assembly GCF_024721155.1 of Mucilaginibacter phenanthrenivorans. Taxonomy (GTDB): domain Bacteria; phylum Bacteroidota; class Bacteroidia; order Sphingobacteriales; family Sphingobacteriaceae; genus Mucilaginibacter; species Mucilaginibacter phenanthrenivorans. The sequence goes on from NZ_JAHVAP010000007.1 coordinate 352,585, forward strand.
CCAATATTGAATTTTATAAATCGATAAATAATGATATATATCAAGGACTGGTGTTTATAAAAAATGCTGATCCTGAAATTGCACTTGGCGACTATCCGCTTACAGAAACTGCTAAGGCGGTGGTAATGGAATACGAAACCAAGATTAAGAATGATTTTGGTTATGAGGCACACAAGCACGTTATTGATGTACAATATTGTATAAAAAATACAGAGCGTATACCATGGTCAAACCTTAAAAGACTTACACCAAATACAAATTATAATGTGGAAAAGGATTTTACATTTTATGATATGATTGAGCCGCAGGGTGAGGTAGTTATAGGTAATGATATTTTTGCGGTATTTTATCCTGAAGATGGACATGCGCCTGTTTACAGTGACGGAGAACCAGGATACATAAAAAAAATTGTTATAAAAGTAAAAGTTCGATAAAAACATTGTCGCACGTGTAAATAACAGTTACAAAGCAAAGCCTTGGCAAAATTTCAAAAAGTAGAGTTTAAAAAATGCGGAATAACATAAGCCTTTCACATATTATATCACAGTCAACGCCTGCATATGGTAACCGTGACAGGATATTTATAAGGGATAATTCTTCTATCTTGAAAGGTGAAACTGCAAATTCTTCGTGCTGGATCTTTTCAAATAATCATATTGGTACTCATATTGATTCGCCGCGACACTTTTCTGCAACCGGGAGAAAGACCCAAGAATTTGATGTTAATGATTTTTTTTATGATAAAGTAGTTCTTGTTGATATACCCTGTACTACTGGGATTTTGATTTCAATTGAGGATTTTAAAAAGGTTGAGGAAGAAATTGAACGGGATGATATTGAATTGTTACTTATACGTACAGGATACGAACAGTACAGAACAATTGACAAGTACTGGAATGATAGCCCGGGCCTCGCAGCTGAGTTAGCTGATTACTTTAGAAATAAATATCATAAATTAAGATGTGTGGGATTTGATTTTATATCGCTAACATCATGGAACTTTAGACCCGAGGGCAGAATAAGCCATAAAGCTTTTCTTTGTCCGACGGATGAGGAAAAGACGATCCTGGTGATTGAAGATATGGCGCTTGCAGCTGTAAACAATAGTATAAGATCTGTAATTGTTGCCCCGATGTTTGTTGAAGATGGAAATGGCGGAGCAGTAACTGTTTTTGCCGATATTGAAAAATAGATATGATTAACAAAACAATAAAACAAAAGCTTAGAAACAGAGAACTTACCATAGGTTCATGGATAACTATAGGGCATCCCTCTATTGCTGAAATACTTGCCAGTGCAAACTTTGATTGGTTGGTAATTGATATAGAGCACACAACAATTGATTTGTCAATGGTGCAAATTTTAATAACGGCAATTCAATCAAAGGGCATTGCTGCTTTTGTGAGGGTAAGTAAAAATGAAGAGGTAATTATAAAGCGTGTTTTAGATGCAGGTGCTGATGGAATAATTGTACCAATGATATGTTCTGCGGATGAAGCAAAGCAGGCCGTAAAATATGCGAAATACCCCCCAGAAGGTACAAGAGGAGTAGGTTTGGCCCGGGCCCAACAATATGGAACAGCATTTGAAGCTTACAAAGAGTGGGTTAAAACAGATCTCGTAGTTATAGCCCAAATAGAGCATATTAATGGAATAAATGACCTTGAAAATATATTAGAGGTTGAGGGTATAGACGGGGTGTTTATAGGCCCTTATGATTTATCAGGCTCATTAGGAATTCCAGGTAAATATGAAGAACCAATTGTAGTTGATGCGCTTGAGCGTTTTAAGAGAATTTGCAAGGAAAAACGTTTTTCAATGGGTTTCCATGTAATTGAAACTAATGCTGAAAGACTGCAGGCAAAAATTGATGAGGGTTATAACTTCATAGCATTTAGTACAGATTTTCTTTTCATGGGAACAAATGCTCGTAACGAACTAGGAAAAATTCGGTAAACAATATTATTTATAAACTATGGAAGGTATAAAACGGTTGTTGTCATTTAATATTAAAGATCTGACATTTGGTAGGGTTGTAAGGGCTATTTTAAGAAGGATAGGTAATATTTGGTATTTGGGTACCTGGTATTTTCCATTTGGATTTTCGAAACTCAATAAGGAGAAAATTAGAAAATTTAAAGACATACATGCAGGTAAAAGATGTTTTATAGTATGTAATGGCCCCAGCTTAAATAAAATGGATCTGTCGTTATTGAAAGATGAATATACGATAGGCATGAACAGAATTTATTTGATGGAGGAAATAAATAATTTCAGACCAAGCTATTTATTCTGCTATGATAAGGCTGTACAATTAATGCAATTTACCGAAGAATTTGATGCGGTAGATATGACTTGTTTTTACAACTGGGATTTGAACAATATATTTAGCAAAAAGGAAAATCAACATTTTTTAAAAGGAAGATTTGCGCCTACTTTTTCAAAGGACCCTCTGAAAAATATGCTGGGGAATGGTAAAACTGTTACTTACATATGTATACAATTTGCCTTTTATATGGGCTTTAGCGAAGTATATATTATTGGTAAAGATCATTCGTATGATACAAATGTAAAGCCAACAAATGTTGTAATAAGTGATGGTAATGATCTAAATCACTTTTCACCTAAATATTATAAGCCAGGCCAAAAATGGGATGCGCCTGATTATCATTCCGAAGAGTTAGCTTATAGGCTGGCAAAAAAAGCCTTTGAAGATAGCGGAAGGATAATAAAAGATGCAACTCCAAATGGTAAGCTTGACATATTTGAAAAAGTCGATTTTAATCAGTTATTTAAAAAAGCATAATAAGAAAGCTTTCCATGAATGTAATGGTTATTGGTACAAGAGGAATTCCAAATATTCAAGGGGGTGTGGAAACGCATTGTGAAGAATTATATTCCCATCTTGTGCAACAACATGATATTAAGGTCACTATTATCAGGCGCAGTGCGTATACAATTAATAGCCGTAACCTAAGGAATTACAAAGGGATTACTCTAAAAACATTATATTCTCCCAAAAACAAAAGCTTTGAAGCTATAGTGCATACTTTTTTAGCTGTTGTTTATGCCGGGATAAAACGCCCGGATATTTTACATATTCATGCTGTAGGCCCGAGTTTGTTTACTCCTTTTGCAAGAATATTAGGGTTAAAAGTAATTATGACACATCACGGTCCTGATTATGAACGTAAGAAATGGGGAGTAACTGCCAAAGCATTTTTAAAGATGGGTGAGCTGGCCGGCGTTAAGTTTGCAAACAAGGTAATAGTAATTTCTAAAGGAATTGGAGAAAGCATCCAAAAAAAGTATGGCCGGAAGACATACGAGCTAATACACAATGGGGTGCCGGAAGCAATAAGAAACAATCAAGTAGAATACCTGAGTGAGCTTGGGATAGAACCTCAGAAATATATATTCACGCTTGGAAGATTTGTTCCCGAAAAGGGTTTCGATTATCTAATCGAGGCCTATAAAAAATCCAAAGTTGCAAATGATTATAAACTTGTTATCGCAGGTGAGGCAGATCATGAGACTGAATATTCAAAACAGTTACGTCAAATGGCTCAAAAAGAAGGCATAATTTTGACAGGTTTTATTAAGAATGGTAAGCTTCATCAGTTATATACACATGCTCGTTTATTTGTGCTTCCTTCGTTTTATGAGGGGCTTCCCATTGCGTTACTTGAAGCAATGAGTTATGGTTTGGATATATTGGCAAGCGATATCCCAGCCAATAAGGAAGTATGTTTAAAGGACCAGTTTTATTTTGCAACCGGCAATGTAAATGGTTTGGCAGGCCAACTGGAGCAAAAATTATCTCAACCGGCAAGAAGTAATGTTTATGAATTACAAAGTTACGATTGGGGTACGATTTCAAAACAGACGTATAACATTTATAAACAATTAATTGTTCGATAATATGCTATTCAACTCTATAAATTTTGTTATATTTTTCATAGTTGTCACAACTCTGTATTTTGCACTAAGCCAAAAATACAGATGGCTGTTGCTCTTACTTGCGAGTTGTTACTTCTACATGGCATTTGTGCCTATTTATATCATAATACTCGGGTTTACTATAGTAGTTGACTATTTTGCCGGGATTTATATAGAAAATGCGAAGGGCGCCAAGCGTAAACTTTTTCTAACGACAAGCCTGATAGCCAATATTGGTGTGCTTTGTGTTTTTAAATACTACAATTTTCTTAATGAAAACTTAAGTATTTTGTTATCTCATTTAGGACATGGCAATCCTTTTCCATTTTTGCTGATATTATTGCCAATTGGTCTTTCATTTCATACATTTCAAGCTATGAGTTATACCATAGAGGTATATAGAGGAAATCAGCCTGCAGAGAGAAATTTTGGTATATATGCTTTATATGTGATGTTTTACCCGCAATTGGTTGCAGGGCCAATTGAAAGACCACAAAATTTATTGCACCAATTTTATGAAAAGCACGAATTTAGTAGCGAGCGGGTTAGCTCAGGGCTAAAGCAAATGATGGTTGGTTTTCTAAAAAAACTTGTTGTGGCTGATCGTCTTTCAATTTATGTAGATACAATTTACAGTAGTTCTTCATCACAATCAGGGAAATCCTTATTAGTTGCCACTGTTTTTTTTGCCATACAAATATATTGTGATTTTTCAGGCTACTCGGATATCGCGATTGGCGCTGCTAAGGTAATGGGATTTGATTTGATGAAAAACTTCAACAGACCATACTTTTCATTGTCTATAAGTGAATTTTGGCGACGTTGGCATATCTCTTTGTCTACCTGGTTTAAAGATTATCTGTACTTTCCCTTAGGTGGCAGCAGGGTAAAAAGTATATCCAGAAGATATTTTAATTTGTTAGTGGTTTTTTTAATAAGTGGCTTATGGCATGGGGCCAATTGGACCTTTGTAATATGGGGAGCGCTAAACGGATTTTTATTAATCATTGAATCTACTTTAAAAATACCATTTACGACCACGTCGTGGTGGAAGAGAATTATAAGAACGTTTATAACGTTCTCACTAATTTGTTTAACATGGGTGTTTTTTAGAGCATCTACTGCCAGCCAGGCTTACGATATAGTAAAGAAGATTATTCAATTTAAGGGTTCTTTATACTTTGGCAACCCTAAAGATCACTTTTTATATTCCATTGCAGCTATTTTGTTTCTATTAATAATTGAATTTATGAGAGAGTATTTCCCACAGAAATTTAAATTATTTGATAATAAAAGCGGCATAATCAGGTATGCCTTTTATACATTAACAATAATAACGATTTTGCTTTTTGGTGTATTAGATGGGGGGCAGTTCATCTATTTTCAATTTTGACGAACATTTCAAGTAATAACTCTTAGTTTATATGAAGGAATTTAAAATATTTTTAAGTAAGGCTGCCGTTTTACTAATAATATTAATAGTTAGCGATGTTGTGATCGGCTTTGCTATTACTTATGTTTTCAATAAACAAAAAAGTGGAAAGTATTTTATCACTACGTACGCTTTAAAAAATACCAATCAGGATATTTTAGTCTTTGGCAACTCACATGCTGCCCAACACTTTAATACACCATTAATGGCTGAAAAATTAAAAGTATCAGCGTTTAATTTCGGTGTTCAGGGGCAAAGTATGCTATATTATTATCCGATTATAAAATCGGTTTTAAATTATCATAAACCCAAATTAATAATTATGAATCTTGACTGTACTGAGTTGAGTTTTAATCCTACTAATTATCAAAGACTGTCAATTTTTTTGCCCTATTTTCATCAGAATAAATATGTCGATTCCAGCATATATTTAATGGGCGGAGGTGAAAAGTTAGAAGCATGGTCATCACTTTATAGATATAATTCAACTATAGGGTATATTTTATTTAATGTTTCAAATAAGTCGGAAAATAAAAGTTATAAGAGTTTGGGATTTGACCCTCAATATGGAAATTTTTGTCAGAAAATTTCCATGGAAAATGAGAATAGTATCTCCAAAAAAATAAAATTCGATGAGAAAATAATACAATCATTGAGTTCACTTATTAAAGACATTCAAAACGCGCATATTCCTCTTGTAGTTACAACTACGCCATTGCTTTATGGTATAAAGCAAAATGCATACAGAGACAAATTGAAGCTTTTATTAATGAATAGTAAAGTGGATTATTGGGACTATGCAAATGATGAAAGCTTTGTAAATAAATGTAATTTATTTATTGACCAAGCTCATTTAAATAAAGAAGGAGCCGACGTTTTTACAAATATGATTATGGAGCGAATTATTAAGAGCAATATTTTAAATGGTTCCGGGACAAGCGCAAACAAATAGGCAATACGTTTTGGGATAGGAATGATCCGTGCTTATCCTCAAAACGGGACAATAACATAAAGTTTACGCACGCCCACACTACAATACTTGCTAACCAGTAGTGAACGGTATGAGGGATTAAAAAGGATATAGAAAGCCCATTAAGCTAATCTCATCTATGAAAAAAGCCAAGCTTTAGCTTGGCTCCAGATGATTATCATTCAAAGATTAATATTGCTAACAAGCTGCATTTCTGCGGCCGTGTGTCCTTTTTATATCCGCATTAGCTGTATAATCCATTCTTTCATCGAGTCCGTCAGCTATTTTTGTCTTCATTACCTAATTATTAATTAATGATCAAAAGTAGCTGGTAAGTATCACATCGATGGATACAAAAATCTTATCAGCTACTTTTAACACCGGATCCTAGTGTTTTAATCCGGAAATAAACGATTTGTAGGACGATTTTTTATTATAGTTTACATCAAATAATAACGGTTGATCCCTGTTATGCGTTAATATATTGATATAGCTGTCTCCATCGGTAACGCACCAAAATGTAATGCCGTATTGTTGGTTTTTTGGGATAATGGTTTTGTAGTCATGAGCAACAGAATAAAAAAGACTTGCTTGTGTGGTAGCATTTTTTAATGAGTCTATATCATGAATTTTGTTACTTGGGTTTACGCGGATATCCAATTCGGATATGCGAATTTGTAAACCGGTTTTAGCCACTTGTGTAAGGGCATTTCTGATTCCAGCTTCAGACGTCCTAACATTAATATGCATTTGTAGGCCCAATCCTCCAATGGGAACATGCCTGGCTTTAAGATTATTCGCCATGTTTATAATAGCCTGCAGTCTTTTCGGGAGGCGCTCCTGAGCGTAATCGTTATAAAATAAGATGGCATTTGGATCCGCCTCGTGAGCATAAATGAACGCCCTGGCGATATAATCCTTGCCCAGGTGTAACGCCCATATGTTTACATACTTTTTATTATGTGCTTTGTCTTCGTCGGCCATTCTGGGTATGCCATCATCATCAAATGCTTCATTAACTACGTCCCAGGAACTGACTCTGCCTTTAAAATGCGTGACTATTGTTTGAATATGAGTTTTGAATAAATTTTCCCACGCTAAAGAATCGCCTTGGAAATTTTGAACCCAATCGGGGGTACCCTGGAAGTGAACCAGGCAATGCCCGTGTACACGAAGGCCGTTTTTTAACGCAAAATTCACAAGGTTGTCTGCTGGGCCAAATAGGAATACACCGGGTGACGGTGAGATCTGGTTCCAAAATATTGAACTTGCGGTGCTTATACTACTGAACTCTTGAGCTATTAATTGTCTCATTTTGGGATCATTCAGTTCACGAGTACCAATGCCAACACCAATAGGAAAACTAGCAGCTTTCTTTAAAGTATCATTTTGGGGTTTTTTGTAGGATAAATGTTTCTTTTTTAAAGAATTTGCGGCGAAAAGTAAATTATGGCCAAAGCAAAATGTGAGGAACAGTAAAATGATACATTTCAAAGTGTATTTCATGATTTTTGGGGTATTAAATTGTTTAGAACCTGATGGGATTATAATATTTACAATAATAGTGGTTTTTGCTATATTAACGCCCTTTTTAATAATTTATTGGAATTCGTTTTAATTTTATTCATTTAGAATATTAGAATTATTTAAACAAAACTCACGTTTATGAAAATTGTTTTTTGTCAAAATATTTTTAGGTATTTAGAAGAACGTATAGAAACTGAAATAACGGTCGAAGAACATATGCTATTTGATCAAAATGCTTTTTTATAGCGGAAATATTTCATTCACGCAGGTAAACACTTGATTGTTTTATTTAATATCGACATGAATGGCCATTTAAATTAAGGTGTACTTGATAAAAATTATGTATTTTTGGTTGTTGTATAATGAGCTCAGGGTGATACAATCTACCTGCTGTTATCTTACAAGATAATTAGGGTGTGTGAGCCATATGCCATTGCGAAAATATCAGGCATAAAAATGTACAATGCCTTAGAATACAATATGGCTGTAATTATATTTCTGTTATGCCCGGCAGTTTGTATGGGTATAATGATAATTACACTTTCAAAACTCACACGTTGCCAGCATTTTATTCTTCGCTTTATGCGGCGAAGGGAGGTAATATCGTAGCTGTAATCATTTGAATACAGCGTTACCTAACAGCAATTTTTATTTGCTGATGACTTGGTTGAGGCCGTCTATTGTTTAATGCAGAAGCTGGATCGGGAACCAGGAAAGCTGATGAATATCAGAAAACTTTACAGCAGGGGAAGGTGATGGAAACATAAAATCAAGTTGAAAGAAGGAATAAAATGAACATTTAAGGATATTATTTTAGAAAGAATATCCTTTTAGGTAATTATAATTTATTTATTGACAAACACCATGAAAACATTACTTATAACCGGCGGAGCCGGCTTTATCGGCTCACACGTAGTCCGTCGTTTTGTAACCAGGTACCCGGAATATTTAATAGTTAATGTTGACGCGCTTACTTACGCCGGAAACCTGGAAAATCTGGAGGATATTGAGCATAGTCCAAATTACAAATTTGAGAAGGCCGATATAATGGACAAGGATGGCATAAGTGCTATTTTTGATAAGTATGAAGTTACCGATGTAGTACACCTGGCTGCTGAATCACATGTTGACAGGTCAATTTTAAGCCCGATGGATTTTGTATATACAAATGTTATCGGCACGGTAAACTTATTGGAAGTTGCCAAAGAAAAATGGAAAGGGAATTTCAATAAGCATTTATTTTACCATGTATCAACTGATGAAGTTTACGGAGCTTTAGGTGCCGAGGGTTTATTTACAGAGGAAACCCGTTATGATCCGCATTCTCCGTATAGTGCAAGTAAGGCAGCGTCAGATCATTTTGTAAGGGCTTATCACGATACTTACGGTATAAAAGTTGTGGTTTCCAACTGTTCAAATAACTACGGCCCATACCATTTTCCGGAAAAACTAATTCCGTTGATGATTAATAATATCATCAATAACAAGCCCCTGCCGGTTTATGGGGATGGAAAGTATACGCGTGATTGGTTATTTGTAAAAGATCATGCAATAGCAATTGATCTTATATTTCATGAAGGCAAAGTTGGCGATACGTATAACATTGGCGGTTTTAACGAGTGGAAAAACATTGATCTTGTAAACCTGCTTTGTGAACAAATGGACCAAAAGCTGGGTCGCGAGGCAGGCAGAAGTAAGCAACTCATTACCTATGTTAAAGACAGGCCGGGACACGACAGGCGCTATGCCATCGACGCCGGAAAAATCAATAAAGAACTTGGCTGGTATCCTTCAGTGACTTTTGAGCAGGGACTTTCTGAAACTATTGATTGGTTTTTAGCAAACAAAACCTGGTTAAATAATGTTACAAGCGGAGCCTATGCCAGTTATTACGATAATCAATACGCTAATTAATAAATAATAGTGAAACTCACCATATACACTTTATGACAATTACCCCTACTCCCCTCGAAGGATGTATAGTTATAACCCCCAGGATATTTAATGACGACAGGGGTTATTTTTTTGAATCATACAATACACAAAGTTTTAATAAAGCAGTAGGCTACGAAGTTAATTTTGTTCAGGATAATCAGTCCTATTCTACAAAGGGTGTTTTCAGAGGTATGCATCTTCAGCGAGGTGAACATGCACAAGCAAAACTGGTAAGGGTAACAAAGGGCGAGGTTTTGGATGTGGCTGTAGATCTGAGAAAAACATCGCCCACATACGGACAGCATTTTTCGGTAAAGCTTTCAGAAGAAAACCATCAGCAGTTTTTTATTCCACGCGGATTTGCTCACGGATTTATTGTACTGAGTGATATTGCTATATTTCAATATAAGTGCGATAACTACTACAATAAAGCTTCAGAAGGCGGTCTTCATTATGCCGATCCTGATCTGAATATAGACTGGGGCATGCCTAAAGATGAATTGCTGGTATCCGAGAAAGACCTGGAACTACCATTTTTAAAAGATGCAGCCGATTTTGGGTTTTAATAATTTACATTTAACCTTGATAAACAGATTATAAAAATTTCGATATGGACAATATAGTTGTATTCGGCGCTTCCGGTCAGTTAGGCCAATGTTTAAAAAAGGTGGCCGGATTAAAAGGTATTACTTCTATTGTTTTCCCGCCCGAATCGGAAGCCAATATATTAGATGCCGCTTTATTGAATAAAGTTTTTGAGCAATATAAACCAGCTTACGCCATCAATTGTGCAGCGTACACCGCAGTTGACAAAGCTGAAGATGATGTGGACCTTGCCCGTAAGATCAATAAAACCGGTGCGGAGAATCTTGCTATTCAATGCAAAGCTAATGGGGCGGTATTAATTCAGGTATCTACAGATTTTGTTTTTAAAGGTGATAAGCCGTATCCGCTGGTTGAGGATGACATTGCTGAGCCTATAAGTATTTATGGACTTACAAAGTTGGAAGGTGAACAGGATGTGGCTGCTATTTTACCGCGGCATTACATATTACGTACCAGTTGGCTATACTCTGAATTTGCCAACAATTTTGTAAAAACCATGTTAAAGCTTGGGGCAGAAAGGGACGAACTGAAAATCATAGCTGACCAGGTCGGTACACCTACTTATGCCATAGATCTGGCCGGTGCCATACTTGATATTATCACTTCGGGTAGTGAAAACTATGGGATTTATCATTATAGTAATGAAGGTGTAACTTCATGGTATGATTTTGCCAAAGGTATCTTTGATTTGTCAGGAACACAAGTGAAAACCTACCCTATACGGACGAGTGAATACCCAGCAAGGGCAACAAGACCTGCTTTTTCAGTAATGGATAAAGCTAAAATAAAAAAAACGTTCGGTTTGGAAATACCTTACTGGCGCGATAGCCTGATAGGTTGTCTTAAAGAATTAAACTCAATACAATAAATATCTCATCTATGAAAGGAATTATACTGGCAGGCGGTTCCGGAACCCGTCTTTATCCTATTACCAAAGCTATCAGCAAGCAGTTGATGCCTATTTACGATAAGCCAATGATCTATTACCCGCTATCAGTACTTATGCTGGCAGGGATAAATGAAATATTGATAATTACCACGCCCGAGGACCAGGCGGGTTTTATACGCTTATTAGGCGATGGCAGCGAACTTGGCTGCCGTTTTGAATTTGCTGTACAGGAGGTTCCTAACGGATTGGCACAGGCTTTTGTAATAGGCGCCGATTTTATAGGTGATGATAAAGTAGCACTGGTACTTGGCGATAATATATTTTACGGCTCTGGTTTCAGCACGCTAATACAAAGCTTTAACAATGTAAATGGTGCGGCTATATTTGCTTACCCTGTTGCTGATCCCGAACGTTACGGTGTTGTAGAATTTGATAAAAATTTCAAGGCGCTTTCTATTGAAGAAAAGCCATTAAAGCCAAAATCGAACTACGCAGTTCCGGGGCTTTATTTTTATGACAACCAGGTTGTTGAAATAGCTAAAAATATTCCGGCATCGCCAAGAGGAGAGTTTGAAATTACTGATGTAAATAAAGTATATCTTGAAAAAGAAGAGTTGCATGTAGGGGTAATGGATAGAGGAACAGCGTGGCTTGATACAGGGACCTTTGATTCATTGAGTGACGCTTCTGAATTTGTGCGTGTTATTGAAAAGCGTCAGGATACCAAAATAGGCTGCATCGAAGAAGTGGCTTACAGAATGGGCTTTATTAACTATGCTGCGCTACAAGCCTTAGCTACCAAATATATAAAAAGTGGATATGGCAAGTATATACAAGGCATCGCACAATAAAAATTGAGTTAAATTATTATTGATTAATATTTTGCCATTTACAAATGAATGTAAGCGTCGAGTCGGCTATTCGACAAAACTAGCCTAAATAACTTGGGAAGTTAAGTATGCTTTTCAAAATGGATAACCATCGATATTTATTTATCAAAGAAAAATAATAAAAATTCAGATTATGTTATTGAAGAATAGTTTGAATGAAATTTGAATGGAAAAAGAGGCAAAAATATATATAGCCGGTCACCGGGGCATGGTTGGTTCAGCCATATATCGTAAGCTCGAAAAAGAGGGCTTCAGTAATTTTATTACAAGAACATCAGATACGCTCGATTTGCGGAGCCAGCAGCAGGCGGCCGATTTTTTTGAGCAGGAAAAACCTGATTATGTTTTCTTAGCTGCAGCTAAAGTTGGGGGCATTGTTGCTAACAATACTTATCGGGCTGAATTTCTGTATGATAACCTGCAGATTCAAAATAACGTTATCCATCAGTCATACTTAAATGGCGTAAGAAAATTGATGTTCCTGGGTTCAAGTTGTATATACCCAAAATTGGCTCCCCAGCCGCTAAAAGAAGAATATTTGTTAACCGGCATTCTTGAACCTACTAATGAACCTTATGCTATAGCCAAAATAGCGGGTATAAAAATGTGCGATGCTTATCGTGCTCAATATGGGTGTAACTTTATATCTGTGATGCCTACCAACCTTTATGGTTATAACGATAACTACCACCCTCAAAATTCACATGTGTTGCCTGCGTTGATCCGTCGTTTTCATGAAGCGAAGGAGCAAAACTTACCTGAGGTAACTATTTGGGGCACTGGTTCACCTAAGCGTGAATTTTTATTTGCGGATGATTTAGCCGAGGCATGTTACTTTTTGATGCAGAATTATGATGAAGAAGGATTAGTTAACATTGGTACAGGAGAAGATATTTCTATTAAGGACTTGGCTTTACTGGTTAAAAAGATCATTGACTATCCGGGTGAAATAAATTTTGATACCACAAAGCCGGATGGAACGCCCCGCAAATTGATGGATGTTACCAAACTTCACAGCAAAGGGTGGAAGCACACTATTAAACTGGAAGAAGGCATAAAATTAGCTTATAACGACTTTTTAGATAAGTATACGAAAACCTAATAACACTAAATCGGCGTTTAATATAAATAGTGCAACTTATACCACAGTTTACTGAGGCGAAGGGTGAAGAGAAAAAAACTGTCGAAACTTAAGCCTGTAAGCAGCCTGTTTACTAAAATAATGCACTATCTATCATGGCCGACATATCATGAATAAGGGTTTGACTATCTGCTTTAAACCATAGTATTTCTTTGTCTTTCCCAAACCAGGTCATCTGTCTTTTTGCAAAGCGGCGGGTATTTTGTTTAATAAGTTCAATGGCTGTATTCAGGTCTGTTTTTCCATCAAAATAATCAAATAGTTCGCTGTAACCAACGGTATTTAATGCATTTAACTGTCTGTAAGGTAAAAGCGACTTTACTTCATCAACCAAACCCTGCCTAACCATATCATCAACACGCTGATTAATGCGTTGGTATAAAACGGGCCTTTCCATGTTAAGCCCTAACTTTATAATGTTGAAAGGGCGATTATTTGAAGTTAATTTACGATAGGAGGAGTATGGCCTACCTGTGCCTTCAAACACTTCAAGCGCTCTTATAATGCGCTGCGGGTTACTGATATCAACACTTGAAGAATAATCCGGATCAACAGTTTTTAATTTCTCTTGTAGATGAGTTAATCCATAGTTTGTAAGTTCGTTATTCAACCTTTCTCTTACATCAGGATCAACTTCCGGGAATTCATCAAAGCCCTCACACACTGCTTTAATAAATAAGCCCGATCCTCCGGCCAATACAACTAAGGGATGAGTTTTAAACAACTCTTCCAGAAGATCAAGGCACTGTTTTTCATAATCTCCGGCTGTATAGGTTTCGGCAATAGACAGAGAGTCGATAAAATAATGCTTTACTTCATTCAATTCCCTGCTTGTAGGTTTTGCTGTTCCAATTGACATTTCCCGATAAAACTGCCTGGAATCAGCTGAAATTACAACGGTATTGTAATGCTTTGCTATTTCTATGGCTGCCGCCGTTTTGCCAGATGCAGTAGGGCCTGCGATAACAATAAGTGTTTTGGAGGAGTTCACAGTTGATGGTTGATTGTTAATAGCCGTTACATACTATTGATAAGTAATAAGGACGGTTTATAGCCGTTTTGATTTCCACTATAAACCATCAGCTATCAACCGTGAACTACCTAGTAATCGTCTCCATGCGACATTTTGCTGTCGTCTTCGAATCCTTCGTCGTCGCTGAACTCGCTTCCGAATTCATCTTCTTCCTCCTCATCGTCAACTTTAGCTATCACATCATCTTCTTCACCTGTTTCCGTTACTTCCGAAAAGTCGTCGGTATCATCCTCGCCAATAGCCATTTCATTAAGGAAGTCGAAATCGTCGACTTCTGGTGCCGCAACAGGGACATTAAGCACATTACCAAATTGTTTTGGCGCTTCGCCTGTTGATTTGACAACTGCCGGATAGGTAACGCCGGGCGCTTCGTCAAGAATGATCTTCATCAATTCAACATGGAAATCAAATGGTCGATCGAAATTAAATGTATAGTAGAATTTCTGATGTGGATCATCGATATAGCTGAGTAGCTTTACCTTGTCCATCAGGGCAACGCCTCGATCAATTCTTTTCTGGTTTGGTAAATAAGTGATTTCTTCGCCTTTTATCCACTGATCATTACTTATATAAAAAGAAGAAGGATATTCTGAATTGTAACCAGTTGACTGATGGATCGCTCTATGAAGATCTTCAAACGTTTGATTGGATTTTACGTCAATCTCTCTTACCACGTCATCGTAATCTTCAAAAGTAATCCTGAACCTGTATAAAGCCATTTTTTAGTATCGTATAGTTGTTTACAAAAATAGTAATGTTTTAGTTTTATTTCGGAATTCGGATGTTTGATTTTTCGCTTTTGTCTTTTTTCAACGGAACTCAAGAGGGCTGCGCTGTATAGGATTTTTTTAAAAATCGCAATCCCTAATCCCGTACCCGTAATATTTATTCCTCCCCCACAACTTTTAAGCCAATTTCAGCGCCTTTTGCAATTGTATATTTAATTGCCTCTTCGCGCGAGTTTGGAATTTCGCCCTCCAGTATAGCCTCCCTGATCTGATTTTTAATAATCCCAACCTCACGACCCTCTTTTATACCAAAAAGCTCCATAATATCTATTCCTGTAACAGGGGGCTGCCAGTTTCGCATATTGTCACGTTCTTCAACGTCCTTTAATTTTTGCTGAACAAGCTCAAAATTATTACGGTATTTTTTTACCTTATACTCGTTTTTTGTGGTGATGTCTGCTTTACACAACAGCATTAAACTCTCAATGTCTTCCCCTGCTTCAAATAATAAACGCCGTACCGCTGAATCGGTAACAATAGATTGTGCCAAAACAATGGGTCTTAAATGCAGTTGCACCATTTTTTGTACAAACTTCATTTTTTCGTTGAGCGGGAGCTTGAGTTGCGTGAATATTTTAGGAACCATGCGTGCTCCGCGATCTTCATGCCCATGGAACGTCCAGCCGTGCCCCGGTTCAAAGCGTTTGGTTGCCGGTTTGGCAATATCGTGTAAGATAGCCGCCCAGCGCAGCCACAAATCGCCGGTTGTTTCGCAGATATTATCCAACACTTGTAGTGTATGGTAGAAATTATCCTTATGACCCTTGCCATCAATATATTCAACACCGTAAAGCGTCGTCATCAGCGGAAATATTTTATGAAGCAGTCCGGTATCAAAAAGGTAATTAAAACCAATTGATGGCCGAGGCGACAAAATGATCTTGTTCATTTCATCCGTTATCCGCTCCTGCGAAATGATGTTGATCCTGTCGACGTTACTCTTTATAGCAGCAACGGCTAATTCGTCGATTTTGAAATCTAACTGGGTAGCAAATCGGATTGCTCTCATCATCCGCAAAGGATCGTCAGAAAATGTCTCAATTGGATTTAATGGGGTACGGATCAGTTTTCGTTCCAGGTCAGCTAGGCCGTCAAAGGGATCTAAAAGTTGACCGAATGAGTCCGGATGAAGGGAAATAGCCAAAGCATTGATCGTAAAATCCCTGCGTTTTTGGTCATCATCAAGTGTTCCGTTTTCAACAATAGGCTTTCGTGAATCAAGCCTATACGATTCTTTACGGGCGCCAACAAACTCAATTTCCAGGTCTTGATATTTTAGTGAAGCTGTTCCGAAGTTTTTAAATACGGATAGCTTTACTTTTAATTTTGCAGCAACACTTTCAGCAAAACCAATCCCATTGCCGATCACCACAATATCGATATCCTTCGACGGCCTTTCTAAAAAAATATCGCGCACAAAGCCGCCTATGGCATAAGCCTGCACATTTTGCCCGCCGGCGATATTTGATATAATAGAGAAGATAGGATGTTGCAGGTGTTGTTTCATGAACCGCTGATTCTTTTGATTTAATGATTGATAATCGTCGACGTTTACTGACAGTTGTAATGAAACTGATTCGTTAGTTAATTTAATTGTAGCTGTCCTTTTTAACCTAATCAACTCAATCTAACTGAATTAACCAAATCAACTACTTCCTGATAAATTCAAATTTACCGTCAGGAGCAAGCCTCATTATGGTTGATGGTGTTTTAATCTCCATTTCATGCTGGTCGATATCAACTACATAATCAACACCACCAATTATTTCATCATCAATCTGCGAAAAATATTGTGGCGATGGCTTGCCGCTTATGTTTGCTGAAGTTGACACCAACGGTTTTCGCAGGCGCTGGATCAACTGTTGGCAGAAAGGGTGTTTGGCCACACGTATGCCAACACTTCCGTCACTGGCAATAAGTGCCGGCGAAATATTTTTTGCGCCGGGCATAACTAAAGTTAGCGGGTGCTCGGCATATTCTATCAGGTCATAAGCCAGTGGATTTACATCGCTGATATAACTTTCCAGCTTGTTCTCTGTATCCAGCAAAATGATCATGCTTTTTGCCTCGCCACGCTGTTTTAACCTATAGATTTTATTTATCGCTTCGGTATTGGTGGCATCACAGCCTATTCCCCAAATGGTATCAGTAGGGTATAGGATGATTCCGCCGTTCTGGATCACCTTTAAAGCTTTTGCTACTTCGTCTTTAAGCATGGTGCAAATATACGCTCAATGCATTAATGATTTGTAATTCATCTAATAGTTCCAGGCATTTCGGAATGCCGTAAAGCTTACAGGTGTTTTTCACACAGGGTTCGCAGTTCAGTTTCCCATAGCGCAGCACGGTCAAATTCTGTTTATTGTAAGGAGCTGTATTTTGTTCATTACCTGCACCGAATAAAACAACAGTAGGGGTTCCAACGCTGTTTGCAAGGTGAGCGGGACCGGAATCCGTAGTAAGTACCGCAGCCGAATTTGCCATTAACCCGGCAAGCCCAGCCAAGTTAGTTTTACCGGCAAGGTTTTCGATCCTATCGTAATTTTCAACCCCTTTTGTTATATCGTTAACAAACGCCTCTTCCTTAGGGGAGCCGATAAATGTAAAAGTCGTGCCAGTGAAAGTACGGGTTAAGGTGTTAATAATCGATTTTGCCTTATCAACCGGCATCCTCCTTGATTCGGCTTCCGAGTTAAAATTAATAATCAATCGATTATTATTTGGGGCCGATAAGTTGCCTGCATTTAATTTAACCAGCCGGGAATTGATCGCTTTGCCTGTAAACTGCTCTAACAGGAAAATGTATTCATCGGTTCGGTGTAGCCTTAACGGCTGCCGGTAGCAATCGGTTAACAGGAAAAAAGCACCCTCCTTACCAAAACCTACTCGTTTTTTGGCGCCCGTGGCCCATGCCATTACTAATGATGACAACGACGTTGGCAAGTTGAAGAAAAGATCATACTTTTCATTACGAAATCCTTTGCCAAATCGAAAAACGCCGGCTAAGCCCTTGTTTTCCTGTTTTGCAAATGGATGAACAGCATTTAGGCCGGGAATTAAAGCTGCAATACCGCTTAATTCCGTCTTTATGACCACATCGATAGTTGCGTCGGGGTAAAACTCCCTAACAGCAGCAACGAATGCCGTGCTCATCACCACATCGCCAAGCCAATTAGGGAGTCTTATCAGGATCTTCATATTTGAGATATGAGATATGAGATATGAGACCGATTGATTAATCTGGCATCTCAAATCTCACGTCTCGAATCTAACTACACAGCAACGTTATTTTCGCGCAGCGCATCATTCAGTGATGTCTTCTTATCTGTTGATTCCTTACGCTTACCAATAATCAGCGCGCAAGGCACCTGGTATTCGCCGGCCGGGAACTTTTTAGTGTAGGAACCCGGAATAACAACTGAACGTGCAGGAACGTGTCCTTTGTATTCAATAGGTTCATCATGGGTAACGTCGATGATTTTTGTTGATGCGGTTAACACAACATTTGCGCCCAGCACAACTTCTTTTTCAAGGTGAACTCCTTCAACAACTATAGCCCTTGAACCTAGAAAGCAATTGTCTTCAATAATAACCGGTGCAGCTTGCACAGGTTCTAAAACACCGCCAATACCAACTCCTCCGCTTAAATGTACATGTTTGCCAATTTGTGCGCATGAGCCAACTGTAGCCCATGTGTCAACCATGGTGCCTTCGTCTACATAAGCGCCAATATTTACATATGAAGGCATCATGATAACGCCTTTTGCCAAATGAGCGCCATAGCGGGCTATAGCATGCGGAACCACGCGTACGCCTGTTGTCGCATAATCCGTTTTTAATTTCATTTTATCATGAAAAACAAATGGGCCGACTGACATTTCTACCATCTGGCGGGTTGGAAAGTACAGTATTACTGCTTTTTTCATCCATTCATGTGTATGCCAGCGTGTTCCAATCAATTCGGCAACGCGCATAGTGCCTTTGTCTAAATTTTCAATCACGGTATCAATCGCATTGATATATTCAGTGTAATGCAGCAGGTTCCTGTCTTCCCAGGCCTCTTCAATAAGTTTTTTTAGGTCTTGCATCAGTAAAATTTAACTTTCAGCAAATTAAAGGATTTTTAGGGAATTTGTTTAACTAAGTGTTAACAGCTAATTCACAAACATAAAATTATTATAAACTTAAACCTGCATTATATAAATGTTTGTAATTTTGAGCGCCAATGCCAGTAAAGGAAAAACTTAGAATAGATAAATATTTGTGGGCGATAAGGTTGTTTAAAACACGCACGCTTGCTTCTGATGCCTGCAAAGCTGGCCGGGTGAAGTTGGATAGCCAAAATATTAAACCGTCGCATGAGGTTAAGCTAGGGGAAGTTTACCAGGTTTCAAAAGGGCCAGATAAGAAGATAGTTAAGGTTACCGGCTTGCTCGAAAATCGTGTAGATGCAAAAAAAGCAATTGATTTTTATGAAGATATTACTCCTGTTGAGCAAACCCCCGCATTTAAATCAATGTTTCATGCTCCATTACTAAAACGCGACAGGGGGACGGGGCGCCCAACTAAGAGGGACAGGCGGGAAATTGACGGATTAAAGGATGATTTTTTCGAAAAGGGTGATTAATGTGCTGAGGTTTGACCGTTTTAAAGCATTACTCATTGTAACTTTCCGGATACATTTAATAAAATTTATATTATATTTATCCATAATAAATTTGTTTTTAAATGGTAATTGCGTAGCTAAATGATTCTTTTTTTTTAATAAAAAACCATATTTTTGAGCTTAATATTAATAGAAAGATAATTAATATATGTATTGATTAATAGTATGAAAAAAAATCTACCAGATCGTTTTTTTATTCCCTTCATCAATGGCTTTTGCAATAACGGTTGTAAATTAAAAGCTAATTTTTTATTTCACGAGGGCCCTTAGAATCATTAAACTTTAAGTCGTAGCCTTAAATAATCTAAGCCGTTTACCATTCCGTACTTTAGTTGTTATTATAATTAATTGAAATATTTAATAAAAACTAATTCGTTTTGGTTTTCAAATAATTGCGACAGCTATTATGTTATCAAATGGAAAGACATAAAATATTTTAGCAATTATCTTAATAGATACTTCACAGATCTATATCTATTTTTAATCTGCAGAATTTGAATGATAAACAGACATACTACATTTTTTAAAGCTTTAAATCTGACAATTGACTATTTGATACTTAATATAAGTATGGTAACAACCTACTTTATTGAGGATAGGTCAAATGTATTTTGGGCGAATAATAGAAGGTATCTGCCGATCGTGTTAGTCTTTAACCTGATATGGCTTTTGTCGGCCAATATTTCGGGGTTATATGAACAGGTGCTGAATAAGGATTCAGTGAAAACTTATCGAAGTGTAATCCGCACTTATTTTCTTTTTGTGAGTTTTATCTGTTTTACAATTCTCATATTAATAGGCACAGAGGCTTATTTCATAACACGTCAATATTTATTTTATTCTTTAGCGCTTTTTGGATTTTTGCTGGGACTTTGGAAGCTCATCTTTTTGATAATTAGAAAAAGTGAACGTGCTTCGTTAATTGATACCAGGGACGTGATAATTGTGGGGGCCGGACGGATTGGGATTGACCTGCATAACTACTTTTTGCAAAACCCTGATGTTGGATATAAGGTGCTTGGCTTTTTCGATGATATCCCGGCTAATATTAAGGAAAAGGAATTGTACCTAGGCGGCATAAATGATTGCATTGAGTATGTAAAACATAATAAGGGCGCGGAGATTTTTTGCACCCTGCCTGTATCTGATTCGGAAAAAGTTGAAAGATTGATGGTTGAGGCTGATAAAAATCTTATTCGTTTTAAATCAGTGCCTGAATATTACGATTACCATAAAAAACCAACCTATATACAAAGCTTCGGACATATCCCTATTATTTCAGTTAGGACTGAGCCGCTTGAAAACCTGCTCAACAGGTCTAAGAAAAGGATTTTTGACATTGCATTTTCCTTATTTGTAATACTTTTTGTATTCAGCTGGTTGTTTCCCATCCTGGCAATTATTATAAAGCTGGAATCAAAAGGGCCAGTATTTTTCACACAAACCAGGTCAGGGCGAGACAACCATCCGTTTAAATGTTACAAATTAAGGAGTATGAGGGTTAATAACGACTCGGATAAGGTGCAGGCTACCCGTAATGATCGCCGTATTACCAAATCTGGTGCATTTCTCAGAAAAACCAGTCTGGATGAATTACCACAATTTTTTAATGTTTTGATAGGTAATATGTCAGTAGTTGGTCCGCGGCCGCATATGATAAACCATACTGTAGAGTACTCTGCGTTGATAGATATGTTTATGGTAAGGCACTTTTTAAAACCAGGTATTACCGGTTGGGCGCAGACAAACGGACTCAGGGGGGAAACAAAAACTGTGGAAGATATGGAGCAACGAGTCGAAGCTGATATCTGGTACCTGGAAAATTGGTCGTTCCTGCTCGATCTTAAAATTGTTTTCCTAACAATCCGGAACTCGCTGAAAGGGGAGGAGAATGCTTTTTAAGTTAATAATCCCAAATCAAACTATCAATAATGTGTATTGCCAAAATCACCTGTTCGCCATAACTTGAAGACCGGTAAAGCCTCTTCCCGCAATAACTGAATAAAAGGAAGTTTACGTTCTTCCATTTTGCGTTCAATCTCTTCGTAAATAAAATTGTCGTCAAAGCCGATATTAGCCGCATCGGTTTTTGTATTAGCATAATAAATTTTATCAATACGAGCCCAATAAATAGCTCCAAGGCACATAGGGCAGGGCTCGCAGCTGGTGTAAATTTCACAACCCGACAAATTATATGTATCCAACTCTTTGCAAGCCAGCCGAATTGCCGAGATCTCTGCATGTGCAGTAGGATCATTTTCCGTTGCGACTTTATTTGCGCTGCTGGCTATTATCTCGCCGTCTTTAACAATCACCGCTCCAAACGGACCTCCCAGGCCGCTTTTAAGATTATGCTCAGACAGTTCAATTGCCATCCGCATAAATTTTTCGTGTAACTGGTTTTTCATCAGCCCAAAATTAAAAAACCCCGGCTTATGGCCGGGGTTTTTCTTAATAAATGCGATAGTCTTTATTTGCATTTATGCATTATTTTTTGTCCTTTGCGTAAGCGTCATTCAATTTTTTAAGGAAATCTGCTGTTATCTCCAGGCTTGGATCAGCATATAGCAATTGCGTGTTGCCGGTTTGGAATGTCAGGATCATTTTGTAGCCGTTATCCTTAGCATATTGTTTACTGAAACTATACACCTTTTCATAAAGTTTTTGAGTTTCACCTGCCTGTTCATTCTGGAACTGTGCACTTGCATTTTGTTCATAAGTTTGCAGGTCCTGGCCCTTACGCTGTAAATCCTGCTCTTTTGTCTGGCGTTGATCTGCACTCAAAGTATTTGCAACTTTTTGATACTCGGCAACTTCTCTTTGAAAAGCTTGTTTGCGGCCGCCTACGTCATTTTGCGCGGCCTTGCCTTTATCTTCCATGCGTTTGCGCATGTCTTTAGCATATTCGTATTTAAGTGATACGCTATCCTGGTTTATGTAAACTATTTCGGGTTTAACGCTGGGCGCAGTTGTTGCAGCTGTTTTATCAGCCGGTTTGTTTTGGTTACATGCTGTGATGCTTCCTGCAAGTAACACACCTAAAGTGATTTTTGTAAAAATCGAAGCCGTTTGTTTCATTTTTAAAATTGGTTTTGCTGCGTATCTACGCACGAAATTTTGATCGTTCTAATTTATATAAATTTTGACAAAGATAAACTTTCGGAACAAGTATCCTAATCTTTTAGCGGGCATGTTTATATACTGCCATATTTATCAACAATGACTGTAATTTGGGGTTATTTTCGTACTTTTGAAGGTTATTGTTTTAACCATATATGAGCGAAGAAAAAGAAGACAAATCAAATTATTCAGCAGATAATATACAGGTTTTAGAGGGTTTAGAGGCGGTACGTAAACGCCCATCCATGTACATTGGTGATACAGGTGTTAAAGGCCTTCACCATTTGGTATATGAAGTTGTTGACAACTCGATAGATGAGGCGCTGGCCGGCTACTGCGACACCATAAACGTTACCATTCACAAAGGAAATTCCATTACGGTTGTAGATAATGGCCGTGGTATTCCAACGGGGATCACTACAAAAGAAAAGGTTTCGGCACTGCAAATCGTAATGACGGTTTTGCACGCGGGGGGCAAGTTCGATAAAGATACTTACAAAGTATCCGGCGGTTTGCACGGTGTAGGGGTAAGTTGCGTTAACGCACTATCAACCCACATGAAAACCGTTGTTGAGCGTGAAGGCAAAATGTTTACCCAGGAATATGCACAAGGCAAGCCCTTATTCCCTGTAAAAGAAATCGGCGTCTCTGCCCGCACAGGGACTACCCAAACCTTTCAACCCGATCCGGAGATATTTACACTAACTACTGAATATAAGTTCGATACGCTGGCTGCGCGGTTACGCGAACTAGCGTATTTAAATAAAGGTATTAGGTTAACTTTAACCGATGAGCGTGAGCCTGAAGAGGATGGAAGTTTCCCTATGGAGGAATTTTACTCAACAGGTGGTTTAAGCGAGTTTGTTAAATTTTTAGATGGTACCCGTACGTCAATTATACCGGAGCCAATTTATGTTGACGGTATAAAGAACGGTATCCCGGTTGAACTGGCGCTGCAGTACAATGATACTTACACTGAGAATGTACACTCATATGTTAATAACATCAACACCATTGAAGGTGGTACGCACGTTGCAGGTTTCCGCCGGGGTTTAACCCGTACCTTAAAGGCTTATGCTGATAAAGAAGGATTATTGAAAAATATGAAGGTTGAAATTACAGGCGATGACTTCCGTGAAGGGATGACCGCCGTAATTTCGGTTAAGGTACAGGAGCCACAATTTGAAGGGCAAACCAAATCCAAGTTGGGTAACAACGAAGTGATGGGCGCTGTGGATATGGCGGTAGGTGAGATCCTTGGAAATTACCTGGAGGAGCACCCTAAGGAAGCCAGGATGATAGTAAGCAAGGTAATACTTGCTGCAACAGCCCGTGCTGCTGCCCGCAAAGCCCGTGAAATGGTGCAACGTAAAAGCGTTATGGGGGGCTCAGGGCTACCAGGCAAGCTTTCGGATTGTGCTAATAGTGATCCTGCATTATGTGAATTATACCTTGTGGAAGGTGACTCGGCGGGTGGTACCGCCAAACAAGGGCGTAACCGCGAATACCAGGCAATTTTACCATTACGTGGTAAGATCCTGAACGTGGAGAAGGCCATGGAGCACAAGATCTACGAGAACGAGGAAATAAAGAATATGTTTACCGGCCTGGGTGTTAGCCGTGGCACACCGGAAGATGATAAGGCGCTGAACATGACCAAGCTTCGTTATCACAAAATTGTGATCATGACGGATGCTGACGTGGACGGTTCCCACATCACTACCCTTATCCTGACATTCTTTTTCCGTTATATGAAGGAGTTGATTGAAAATGGATATGTGTATGTTGCATCGCCGCCATTATACCAGGTTAAAAAAGGTAAGGAATTTGAATATTGCTGGACAGAAGAACAACGAGATGCGGCCGTACAACGCCTAAAGGGAGCAGGTAAAGAAGACAGCGTACATATCCAGCGTTATAAAGGTTTAGGTGAGATGAACGCCGAGCAGTTATGGGATACCACTATGAATCCGGCAACCCGTACCTTGAAACGTGCAAGCATTGAAAATCCTGCCGAGTGTGATCATACCTTCAGTATGCTTATGGGTGATGAAGTTGCCCCGCGCAGAGAATTTATCGAGAAAAATGCGAAATACGCGAGAATAGATACATAAGATTTAGAAAAATAATTTTTCAAAGGCCTTGCTTTAACGAGCAAGGCCTTTTTGTTGAAGCTTTATTTCCTTAACAACATGCGACTTTTTCCATAATCAATCACAGCCTTATATTTCATTAGCAGATCTCCGCCTAAAACACCCAAAACTTCGGGGTGGCCGAGTTGACGATAGGCGATGTTTATGGTTGAAAGATCAAGCACAGCCACTTCAAATTCATCAATCAAAAGCTTACCGATCCGCATATCAGTTATTGCCGCTGTTGATGATTCCATACTGTTTGTTCCCAAGCCGGTGGAAAGCCTTTCACTCGTGGTAAGGACAGCGTTCTCTGATGCCTGGAGCAGCATGGTTTGATCAAAGGCGGTTTTTGAGGCACCGGTATCCAAAACAACGATAAACTTTTTTCCAAAGACCTTTATCTTAACCAAAGGGTGGAAGCCATCCTCATGTAGATCGATTATTTGTAGCGGGACGGTTATTCTTTTTGGCACACTGGCCGATTTAGTTTTAGTCATGATCTGCTGCTTCTTTTGCCATCTCGATAATAATTGTATCCATCCTTTTTAACTCATTTTGCATGTGGGTAAATAATTCGCCATCTTTTGGATCTTCCTTTAGCATGGCTATAAGTGCCTGTAAATTAGCTAAGGGACTCCGGATAAGATGAGACTGCTTCCAGGCCATTTCCTTTATACTGTTAATATGGTTTTGAATGCTTTCGTAAGCATTTTTTAGATTCTGTTCAGCGTTTAATTTTTCCGTGATGTCATTCGTCATAGACAGTCTAACAGGCCGGCCCTCAAATGTTATGTCGTATGCTATTATCTGAACATACATTGCTGTGCCATTCTTTTTAAAATGTTTTACAATCCGCGAACCATCTGTATTTTGAGCTTCCTGTCGGTATCCCTCCATTTGTTCATCGTAATCATCCTTAGCTCTGAAAATTTTCGTGCTTTTATGCAAAAGTTCTGCCTTTTCATAGCCGTAATGCTTCGCCCCGGCATCGTTGACCGCAATTATCGTCTGGTCGTCCTTTGCTATCATCCACATGGGCATGGGGTTACTGTCAAAAAGCAGTTTGTATTGCTGTTCGGACGAGCGCAACTCCTCTTCTGCTTTTTTCCGTTCGGTAACATCGATCATTGAGCCAATAATGGTGGGTTCACCATCAATAATGGCCCGGCTTCCATGAAATTCAACCCAATTAACTGTGCCATCCTTTTTAGTGCCCATTGCCTCATAGTTTACACTTTCCACCTCACCAGTTATTCTTTTTCTAACATTATCATTCGCAATTGCTTTGTAGTCGTGATGAAGTATTGAATCAACTTTGAAGGTCCCCGTCATTTCCTCCGGGCTGTATCCAAAAACTTCGGCAAACCGGGGATTAACATAGGAGAATTTTTCGTTTTGAACGATGTAAATACCCACCATCGATTTTTCGGTGACAGTTCTGAATTTCAGCTCAGCTTCCCTTAGTTCCGATTCCATTTTTTTACGACCTGTGATATCCCGTGCTATGACCATTATACTATCGTCAGAAAATCGTTTTACATTAACTTCGACAGTAAAGATCGTTTTGGTTTTACTAACAAATCGCCTTTCACGGATCACTGATCCATCGGTTTTATCCATTTTTTTCGGCAGGGGATCAACTTTTAATTCTTCTGGATCAATTATCGACTCAATGCTTAAATGCAGTAATTCCTCCTTGGTGTAGCCTGTCATTTTACACATGCTGGCGTTAACATCGGTGAAATTGCCCTGGAAATCAAGTATATATATTGCATCGGATGCCTGTTCGATGAGCGACTGATATTTTTCTTCACTCTTTTTAAAATCCCGCGACCTAACCCTATTCATTCCAATTTGGGTATACAATAGTATTGAACCCACTACGATATGGCAGAGGGGGAAATAGAATTTTGTAAAAAGCGAACTGATGATGAGGTCCTTAAGAGCCGTTATGTCAAAAAGCCATGCAGCTATAGCAATGCATCCCATAATTGCGGAAAGGGTTGCAATCACTAAGATTGTTGTATTTCTCTTTGGCTTATACATTTACTGACGACAGGTCTGGCATAAAAAAAGTAATAATCCCAAGCCTTTTACGTATAACACCCGGTTAGCTGTTGCGATAAAGTTAAATTAAAAGCTAGTTAAAAACGTTTGTTTTTTAACCAGGGTCAAATTTATGGCTAATAAATTATGGATGGTGACCGAAGGGTAGATTTTGTTTATCCGGAACTATTTTTAAATTACCATTTAATGGACTTAATTAAAATGGATATCCAATGGCAAGGTTAAAGATCATGTTGCTGCCGTGCCATTTTGCATCGGTGAAATCAATGCCATTGATAACTTTACGTTGACTGGCAGGTAAGTTTGGTTCGATAAGGGGAAAGCCAAAATCAGTCCTCAAAACCAGCACAGTTAAATTGAAACGTAAACCAAAGCCGGCATCAACGGCCATTTGATTGATGAAGTTGGAACCAAATGCAGCGCCGGGCTGAAGCCTGTTAGGCCGCAATAGCCAAATATTACCGGCATCAACAAATAGCGCTCCCTCAACAATACTGAACAACTTAGGGCGGAACTCGGCATTAGCCTCAATTTTTATATCGCCCGATTCATCTGCCAGGAAGGCATTCCCGGTATTTAGTGACGGTGGTAAATTGTACGCGCCGGGGCCCAATGAACGTGCCTGGAAGCCGCGAAGGCTGTTAGGACCACCTATGAAAAATTGCTGACTGTACGGTAAAACTGTTGAGTTTCCATAAGGCAATCCAACACCTACTAAAAAGCGCGTGGCCAGTTTAATCCCCGGGGTTAATTTATGATAAAACCTGATCTCGTTCTCTAATTTAACATATTGATTGAAAGGGGTTCCAAATAGCTTTTTAACTTTGCCTGCAAGCGTATCCGCGCCGGTTACCAATCCAAAAATATTTGCCGACGTACTTACCTTTCCATTGTAATAAAAAGTATTTGTTCGGTAATCCTCGGTTGTGTTGGTATAAGTGTAACCGTATGACGGGCCGAACGTGAACTGGTTATTTATTACGTGGGCTAAGGCAGGGTTACGCGTATGCGCAATACTGTCCTTGTAGATCTGTGAAATACTTGCCGCATCAACATAAGTAATATTCATGAGGTTCAGATCGTGCTGCTTATGAAGGTTTGGCTTCCACGAGTAACCAAACGACGTATTGAACGAATTTAATGTGTAAAGCTTGGTCCGGTTAATCAGTGTATAGCCCGCCGTTAAAATGGTGTGCGGGATAAATGCATTATCGGTGTTGAAACTGAACGGACCGATAAACCTTGGCCAGCTGATACTTGGCTGAATACCCGCCTGGTAAACGTTGTACCCATTACCTGTCCCGCCAAATTGCAGATCGGTACTCCCAAACAGGGTGAGAGTAAATAGTTCTGCACCTTTAAACGTATTCCGGTTTTTAAAATTTAGATTTATCTGGGCTCCGTTGTAGTTTGCAGAAGTTTGCCTTCCTAACAGGTCAAGCGATAGCGCCTTCCTCTTGTATTGAGTTAACTGGTAGTAAATATCCAGGTAAGGCGAATCTGGTGTTACGTCTTCAAACCTGTTTTTTACATAGCTGAATGGCCCCAGATTGATCATCCTGTTTAATGAGTTGTTGTGTTTGGTGCGATTATATGTATCACCTGGATGCAGCAAAACCGCATTTTTAAATACGAAGGGCCTGACAGTTTTTTTGGGATCGATTACATTATACCAGCGGTATTTTACTGCAGAATCTAATTTAGTTGCGGTATCGCGCAAGGTATAACGTGGATAAACATAGATGTTCCTGATCTTATAGATCCAGCGTGCTTCGTCAGGTGTTGCGTTCTTTACTTTAACAAACATGTCAATTTGATGCCCCGCAACTGTGCTATCATACTTCATTATCAAATCCTCCGGAGCGAAATAAAAATAGCCCTCTTCCTTCAAGCGTGCATCTATTCTTATCCTTTCATTTTTGATAACGTCAAGATTGTACTTGTCACCTGCTTTTAAAAAGGTATTGGCAGAGGTGCCTGTAACCGCAGTATCCAGATCGTCTTTTTCGCCCGGGAATACAATCTTACGATAATGATATGACGGCCCGGCATGCACTGTATAAACAGCTTTGGCTGTTTTGTTTTTGCTTACCGTATCACCACTTACCTGGGCCAAAAAGTAGCTTACATTTTGCAGTCTGTTCTGCAGTATCGAGCTGTTTTTTGTCAGGTCAACACTGCTAACCAATACCGGTGGTTCGCCAATATGAGTATTCAAATAATGCCTTAAGCCTGTTCTTTTATTGGTACGTGTTTTATTATAAACCCAAAGCTTAAATCTTAAACCTAATATACTGCTGTTCGGTTGGGGGCGTAATAAGGCCTCCAGATTCTCTTGAAGAGCATTAGCCTCACTTTTTTTGATATCCTTATCATCAATTTTTATCTCACCGCCCGTATATAACTTTTGGTTTGGAGCTAAATACTTGGTATTGCTGCAGGCGCTTAAAAAAAGAGCAAAAACTACAAATAGATATCTAAGCTTGGCCATATTTAGTTTTGTGGTTTATTGTTTTGGACTGGCTGAACCGGCGCTGCTGTAGAATCGACTTTTTTATCAGCAGCCTTTTGTTCGTTCTTTATTGCTTTCTGCTTTTCGTTATATTCCTTCTCCAGTTGCTTATCTTTTTTCGATTTTTTGGCGAATAGTTCCTTAAAACGGTTGTACTCGTAAGTTAATGTAAAACCGATGCCGGTTTCTATAACTTCGCCTTCAACCACTATAAATTCATCCTTACGGTAAACTCTCACCATGTATCTGCCATCCTTGGTGATTTTATAGTTAACCGAAACGTTGCCCGCAATATCTGTAGATTTTTGACCAGGCTGATTTTGCCCTTCCAGGTTAAAGTTATTACCAACTGTTACGGTCAGGCGGTCGTTAAGGAACTGCTTGGAAAGCCCGACGTTGAGATCCGTTCGGTTTTGCTCGGTGCCTGTTGAGTAGTCCTGTCCTGATGTCAGGTCAAAGCTTAGCTGCACGCCACCTATCAGGTTGCCTGCAAGCTTGTTCAGTTGATCGGACAATAAACTACTCACGCTATTGCGTATGGCACCCCCGATTCCAGCATTGCCCCCCTGGCTCTGGAACGGATTGTCGCCAATAAAGTGACCCAGCACCAACACGCCCAGCACTTGCTTGTTCATTTCGTTAGGGTCTGTTCGTATTTGTGAAAGGCGCTGATTTACAGTTGATACCACATCAGGAGATACTGTATAACTACTATCCGGCAATACAATATCAAAACTGATATCAGGTTTTAAAAGTTCGTTCTGTAAGCGCAGGTTTACGTTAAACGGGAGCTTTTGCTTATACATGGTTGTGGTGGTCTGATCGCCGCCAAGCTGGTCACTCACAAGGTCGATAGGAGGGACGTTTGCTACATATATAGCTGTAAGGTCAACGTTGGCGCTGGTCGGATCTCCGGTCCAGTTAATTGTGCTGCCAGGTTTGAAGTTAAATTTGCGTTTAACAGTAGCGTAAGCCAGGTTATATGAGCCACTTGCTACGGTATATTTACCTGTTAAGTTTATTTTTCCGCTAGGGTCTATGCCCCCGTTTAAATGGGCTTCACCTTGCAAATGAACCACATCACCATTTCGTTCGTCTATTACAATCGTGAATTTTGCGTTTTTATTTACGTTGATATTTGCGGTAGCATCCAGCCCGGTCACGTCTGATTTTCGCAACGAATCCAATTGTTTGGCTAAAAATATAGAGTCGAGTTTGGGCGCATTCGGGTTTATTACTTCAACAACACCCTTTCGATCCTCAATGCCGGGGTCATCTTGTGGCAATACAATGGTGAGGTCCGTCTTGTCGTTAACGGTAAGGTTGGCATCAACAACAGGTTTAGCCATATTACCGCGGATGGTAATCCGGGTATCTATAAACAGTTTCCCATAATACAGCCTGTTGTCTTCCTGAGTCGAATTAATTGCCCTGAAATTGGTTGCGTTAATATCGATACCAAATTTAAAATCGGTAAATGTTTTGGTATAGAGCGTTCCCGTAACAATTGCCTTATTACCCAGCGAATCGATCAGGGTAAAATCATCAAAGAGGATGCCATCGTTGTTGAATGTGATCTTTTCGTTTGGCATGGTAAAGTAGGAGTTAAGCATAGAAACATTAAAGCCTACCTTATTAAAATTCACATCGCCCCTAACAACCGGTGCGTCTGTGGTTCCAGTTATTTTTAACTGCCCGGTAATATCTCCGCTGGCACGCCTGATGCTGCCAAAGCTAAAGCCCTCAATGCTTTTCATTTTCAGGCTCACAATATTCAGGTTCAAATCAAATTTACTTTCAGGTGCGGTGTAATACAAACCATTTAAGTTAACCTGGTTGCCCTTGCCCGTAACTGTAACGTCAGCGGCATAGGCATTAGCTGTTTGATTATTCACCTTCAAGGCTATGTTACCTACTGTATCGCCTTTAAAGTTAAAGTCCTTTACATTTAGCGCTGCTGTAAATACCGGAGATTTCTGAAAATTACTGATATGGGTATCACCGTCAATGACGCCGCCAACTTGTAATGAATCCTGCTGGGCAGCAGTGGTTAGGGTTTCTATTTTAAAGTTCTTAAAGCTAACCGTTATCGGGGCGTTGTATTCCTGGGTGTCGCTGTTTATGCTTAAAACCTGGTTGTTGTTGGTTAAAGTAAAATCGCGGGCCATTATACCTTTGTTGCCAAATTGAAATGCGTTGTTTGCGTTAACCGCCCATTGCGTATAATTCAGGATAAGGCCGTCCTGTAAAAAGTTAAACTGGTATTCATCCGGTAAAACGCTGAATACTCCCGCTAGTCGGTAGCGTTCCTTTTTCGCAGCATCGCGGATCTGTAAATTAATATTGAGCTTATTATTTTGCGCGCTCCCCGTTACACTGGTGTACAACAAGTTAATGCTCGACGAAGCTTTTATATCATCGGCAGTAAGGCTATAATTTAGCGCGTTGTTATTGGTATTGATGGCCAACTTCATGTTGTTAACAACGTTAGTGCCATAAACAACCTTTGGCATCGAGCCATTTATATCAAGGACGCCAGCCTCGCTGTCAAAGTTTCCACTGATTAGAACAGGATCAAGCGTTTTTAGATCAGGGACAAGCTTGTCCGTCAATGGCGTTTTAACAACCCTGATGTCAAACTTAAACTGCTGTGGTGAATATTTTACCACCGTTTTATTTGATGCTACAGTAGTGTTATAATATTTATTGATCAGATCCTGCATCGCCGGTGCAACTTCGGTGAGCTTATATTTACCTGCCATGTGTGCGTTAAGCATTGGCGCCTTTAGCCGCAGTGTGCTGCTGTCCGCATTTGCAGTTGAAACCAGGCTAATGGTGTCCAGCTTTATCGTCTGGTCTTTTTGTGCCAGCAGAAAATCAGTTACTTTAATGTTGGCATTCAAATAATCAGGGTCGGCAGTTGGTACATCGGCTACAATTTTACCATGAATCCGCATATCATCCTTGGTGAAATTCAGGTTTTTTAGATTGATACTATCCAGTTGTAAAGTAGCCGCTACAGACGGGTATTTCTTGTTCATGTCGGCCTTTCCATCCAGCGTAAAGTTGATGTTGGGGTCCTTCATGTTGGCTTTTGCGGTATAATTGCCATCATGTGCAGTGCCTGTCATTACCAGATTTTGGTAAGTGTAACCCTTAACATAGGCTTTTACCACATTGCCACTGAATTGCAGGTTCGCCTTTTTAGGGTCGAGGCCGGCGCCTTTGATAGTTGCTGTAAGCGTTATGCTGCCGACCGTCTGCGGTTGTTTTGTTAATGCACCAACGTTTAAATTATTTGCTTTAATATTAGCCGAATAGCTTGCTGTTGCCTTATTATTACCGTTCTTCATGGCGGCAACCAAATCAACCGCACCATAGGTGGAGCGCAGGTTCATTTTGGTGTTAAAAGTGTACATGCTGCCCTTAAAAGTTCCCTTTAGGTTTAGGTTGGCAGGAATGCTTACCGAAGCGGGGATCATTGACGCGGCAACAAGCTTACTTATGTCTGCGCGACTGGTGGTTAAATCCGCGATGGTAACATCAAAATAAGCTTTATTCATGTTCGGCAATCCGCGCATATTGGCCGAAGCCTTGATATGGGTATTGCTCAGTCCCTTCACTTCAAAATTAGGGATGCTCAAATTATTCACGTTACCTATAACTCTGCCATCAATTCTGAAAACAGCATTCGGCGAATGTTTAAATGGTTCCATGCTCGCCATAGTTGGCATAAGCAATAAAACATCCTTTAGGCCAAGTTTGCTGCCGTCTAAATTTGCGTTAACATATAGCTGGCCAATATCTTTGGTGATCGATGCGATAGACGGATAGCTAACCTGCAATTGCTTTTGCAATACTGTTTGTGGCGTTTCAACCAATAGGTCGTTTAGGTAAGCGCTTTTTGGTCCGTATAAAAATGAAGTATGGAATTTCTGAATGATAAGGCCGCTTTTTTCAGCAAATGTGAACGAGTTAACTTTCCCTGATATGGTATCCAGGCTATAGGAAATATCCTCCACATCGGCATTCAGATTTTTAATATCCATATGCGCAAAGTCAAGCCCTTTCGGCAAAGCTTTTTGTGCATCATTATCAAATTGGATATTGTCATTGCTAAAGCTAACCTTTGCTAATTTAGCCCGCCAGCCCTTTCCACTGGTTGGGGTTGCTACCAGTGTATCAAGCTTCTTTACTGCTTTTACAACTTCTTTCTTTACAGATTCAGGTTTGGCAAATGTGATGCCTGCTTTGGTATCATCAAGCGTAATGTTTTTTATGCCTATTACCTGGTTTTTAAGGTCGATCTTATCCATCACCATCAAAAATTTACCCAGGTTAACCTTGCTGCTCATTTCCTTGCTGCGGTAGTCAACCTTAACTTTTGATACATCGATAGTACCAAGCTTAAGCGTCATGCTGATAGGAGTGGTGGTAGTATCAACCGGGACCACCCTTGTGTCATCCGAAGTTATCGGTGATTGTATAATGCGGGCATCAACATCCGAAATGTTGATCTTAGGTATGGTAAATTTCATTTTATCCATATCAAAGTCCTTTATCCGGGTATCAAAGTGTCCGAGGATAAATTTTACATCGTTGCCGGTTATTTTGTCTTTGTACGATACATTGATCTTGTCAAGGATGATCTTATCGATAGAGAACTTCATTGTGGACGCGGTATCAGTAGGTTTTACCTCTTTTTTCTGTTCGCCAGCAAATGCTTTTGTAATGTAATCGAAGTTGAAAACGCTGTCGGTGCCGCGGCTAATGTTGGTGGTGATGCCTTGCAGGTTAATTTCGTTGATCTCCACCTTATTACTCAGTAGCTTTAACAAACTGATGTCAAGTTTTAACTTTTCGCCTGCAATAAGAGTGTCCTTGTGTTGGTCCTCAAAATATACGTCTTCTAAAACGATGAGCTTTGGCAGCCCCAGGCTAATGTGACCTATTTTTACGGGAGTGTGAATTTTACCCTGGATAAAAGTAACCGCTTTATCCTTAACAAAATTTTGAACGGAAGGTACCTGTATTAAAATTACGATAAGGAGTACCAGGAAAATGATACTTGCAATTATCCATAGTATGGTTTTTAGGGCTATTCGTCCAAATCGTTCCAATTCTAAAGTTTTTTCAAAGGGTGAGCGCTTTTTAGTTCTTTAAGTATAATCAAATAACTAAGCTAAAAGTTTTTGCGAATCCTTAAAAATTATTGAATGGGAGTAGTTTATTATTTCTTTGAGGAATTTAAGAGTTTGTACCCAACTAACTCTTCCCAGCGGGCGCCGGATGGCCGGTAATAAACCAATACCTGGTAGTCGTTCTCGGTTTCAAAGTAGCTGCCTTCCAGTGCAAAATCATCCGGTTTTCCGGCCTTATCGACCCAAATATAAGTGTAGTCGTATACTCCTTGCTTTAAAAATAAGCTATTTGTATACCGGTTGTTATTTGCATCAAATGTCATTTTGCTGTGCTCGTCAAGCTTATAATCATTAAACCGGCCAACAACATAAGCCGCACCCGAGTTTGGTTGCCGGGTAGTTGTTAAGCCAAAGATCATATGTGAGTAATCGGCATCGATGCGCGGGTCGGTGCCATCCTGGTTTATGATATAATAGCTGCCGTTTAAATCATATTCAAGGGTGTAATTAGCTTTGTTCCTGTCGGGGTCGGTCAGCATCATTACCGTATTGGCGGTGTCGCGGTAGATATGCAAAATGTTTTGCGAGTTCAATTTAAGGGTACGCGTATCAAAATGCCTGAACTCATTTCCTGCCGGAAAGTCGTTGATATTAATATCGCTGTAAATAAGCTGCGTCCCGCGGATGTAGATGGGCTGCGAATTCATGATGCCCGTTTCACTGCGGTTATTTTGCATCACCAGCGTTCGCACATCCCTGTTTGGGTTTTGTACCCTTAGGCTACCATAATCAAGCGTGAAATTTACCTTCTGATTGGTTTGCCGGGTATTGTTATCGCTCGATGGTACTATCTCTGCATTGATGGAGATCTTGGGACTAACCACGTAAAACCTGCGAGTTAAAACCAGTTTGGTAGGATCACTGTCCTCATACACCTTTAGTATATAATTCCCCGGTATTTTTGGGGCGATATTTTCATTCGGCAGCTTTAGCTCATAGTGCGTATATTTCTGAACCGTGGCTATCGAATAACTGTAATTAAGGATTCGGTCGTCATTATAGTTTTTTAGGTATTCGGCAGTTGAAATATTCGATGAGTTCCAGTCTGCGTCGCAATGCTCAATCGTGTAATGGTAGTTAAGTGTGCCGCCCTGTAGGTTATCAAAACCTAAAGTCAGGGTTTCAGCAGCGTTTAACGGGACTATTGGAAACGAAGCTTTTTTGGCTGAGTTATAAAATTCGATGCTTTTTATTTCATGATGATAAACGCTGTCGGTGTAGGGTTGTGCAAACGATGTGTAAAATGTAAAAAGGAAAACGACGAAAAGAAAAAATTTAACTCCGACAGGGATTTTCATAAATTAATCGTGATTTATAAGTTCTAAGGTAAAAATAAATCCGAAACCTTATATGTCAATCCGAAAATCAACTCCGTACCGGCTGTGTCCTCACAGCCGGCATCCTGGAAGTGTTTGTGGGGACACAAACACTTGGGGGGAATCCGAAATCGAACATCCGAATTCCGAAATAACTACGCTTCCAGCTCCATTATCTGTTCAGCCAATGCTTCCCATTGCAACTGTATGTGGCCCAACTCCATTTTCTTTTTATCGTAATCGATGTTGATCTCCTTCATCTTAGCTACGTCGTTATACAACTTATCATCCGCCAATTGTGCTTCCAGTTGCTTTACGGTTTTTTCGAGCGCGGCAATCTGCTCCTCCATTTTACCCAGATCCTGGTTGAGTTTTTTTAACTGTTGATGTTTATTTTCAGATGGCTGTTGTTTCGCCGGCGCAGCTTCCTTTTTCTCCTCCTTTTTAGGTTGAGGAGCAGGGATGGCTGCCTTTGGTTCCAGTTTACGCTTGGCAAACCATACGTCAAACTCGGCGTATGTGCCCGGGTATTGTTTTATTTGCTGGTCTTCAATGAACCAGATCTTGTTGGCAATATTATCAAGGAAATACCTGTCGTGCGATACAACGATGAATGTGCCTTCAAACTGTTGCAGCGCCTGGATTAATATATTTACCGATGCAATGTCAAGGTGGTTGGTGGGCTCATCCAGTACCAGGAAATTTGCATCTGCAGTTAATGCCTTTGCTAACGCGACACGTGATTTCTCGCCTCCGGAAAGTACTTTTATCTTTTTAAATACATCATCACCAGTAAACAGGAACGAACCTAAAATGGTACGGAGTTCGGTTTCAGTATGCTTCGGTGCGAACGACTGTAATTCCTGCAAGGCGGTATGCTCCAAATGTAATGCCTCCAACTGGTGCTGTGCAAAGAAGGTTTGCGAAACATTGTGTCCAGTTTCTGCCTTACCTGTAAAGTCGTGATCAGCGCCCGCAATAATCCGCAGCAATGTTGATTTACCCTTGCCGTTGGCCCCTATCAAAGCAATTTTATCGCCTTTTTCAATAACCGCCTCACCGCCGTTTAAAATATCAATGGCTGGATATTTTTTAACGATATTATCCAGTGTTACTACGTGGCGGCCTGATTGCTTTGAAAAACGAAATGCGAAGTTTACCGACGGATTATCATCATCCACATCATCAACCCGCTCCATTTTATCCAGCATTTTTATACGCGACTGCGCCATTTTAGCCTTTGAGGCCTTTGCGCGGAAACGCTCAATCAAACGCTCTTCCTGTTTTATTTTTGATTGCTGATTTTTAAATTCGCCCCGTTGAATTTCTTCACGCAGCGCCTTTTCTTCCAAATAGAAACTATAGTTCCCTGCATAAACGGTAAGCTTACCTTTACGCGACTCAACCGTACGGTTAATTACCTTATCTAAAAACCACCTGTCGTGCGATACGATCACTATTGCGCCATCAAAAGCTTTCAGATAATCTTCCAGCCAAACAATTGAGGGTAAGTCAAGGTGGTTGGTAGGCTCATCCAGTAACAATATATCAGGAGCTTGTAACAGGATCTTGGCCAGCATGACACGCATCCGCCAGCCACCCGAAAACGTGCTGAGTTTACGATGTGTATCAGCCTCGGTAAAGCCGAGACCTGCTAAAATTTCGTGGGCTTTATATTCAATGTTGTATCCATCCAAAGCCTCAAACTCGTGCTGCTTATCGCTTAGCTTGTGTAGCAGGTCTTCGCTATAGTCGTTTTCCAGTTTTTGGAGGATATTTTCTATTTCGTCATGCAGTTGGTTCTGGCGCTCAAAGGCCTCCATGGCTACATGCAAAATGTTTTTATCAGATGAGTAGGAAAGCAGATCCTGGTTAAGATAACCCATAGTAAGGTCCTTAGCCATCGATATGGTACCCGAGGTGGGTTTGTAGTCGCCTACAATAATTTTAAGCAGGGTGGTTTTACCGGTACCGTTTGCGCCAATAAGGCCGATTTTTT
This sequence comes from Mucilaginibacter phenanthrenivorans, assembly GCF_024721155.1. GTDB lineage: Bacteria > Bacteroidota > Bacteroidia > Sphingobacteriales > Sphingobacteriaceae > Mucilaginibacter > Mucilaginibacter phenanthrenivorans. Next base: position 390,751 of record NZ_JAHVAP010000007.1, read on the forward strand.
CCCCGGGTTTTATATGCCAGTTAGCTTCATCATATAAGGCGCGCGCACCAATCTCAAACGTAAGGTTATTTATAGCTATCATTTGCGCGCAAAGATACGGATTAGAGGCTAGAGATTAGAGGCTGGAGGTTAGGTTTTTGTCTGAAAGCCGTAAAAGTTTAGCTAAAAAAGCAACTATTTGATAGACCGTCTTATCGTTGGCGGTTAATCTTTTCTGTTTTTAACTAATCTCTGATCTCTAGCCTCTGATCACTAAGCGATAGCTTCCATCCACGTTCTTGCCATCAACGCTTCACCCGCAATGCTGGGGTGCACGCCATCGAGGGTCCAATAGGCGCCGGGTGCAAGTTCCAGCGCCTTGTCAAAAGCGGCCTGGTATGGTACAAAGGGAGCGTTGTATTCATTTGCTATATCCTTTGCCGCCTTTCGAAATAAATCAAATGTTGGATACCATTTATCATCAACCGCTCGTACATTTTTAACTGCAAAAGGCTCACAGATCACAAACTTCACATTTGGCAGCGCTTTTTTTGTACGGTCGAGCAAGGCATGGTAATCTGAAATATAGGTTTCAATAGTGCCGGTATAACCGTTGGTTAGGGTATGCCAAAAATCGTTTACCCCAATGTGAATGCTCAACACATTTGGCTTAATAGCAAGCGCATCGGTATCCCAGCGTTCGGCCAGTTGGTAAACCTTGTTGCCGCTGATGCCCTTGTTATACACCTGCAGGTTATTTGCGGGGTATTTTATTAATAGTTGAGCGGTAGCAATGAGTACATATCCTGTGCCTAAAGTGCTGGTATCGTTGGGCGTATTCTTATTATGATCGCGGCCCCAATCGGTAATAGAATCACCCTGGAAAAGTATAATATCGTTTTTGTCGATACTGATCTTTTTCATACCACTTTCGGCAACTGCCGCCGAAACTATTTGCGGTAAAGCCAGGCTGGCAAGCGAGCCGATAGCTGCGTTCTTTATGAAATTACGACGCGTGTTCATAGATGGTTCATAGTTGATGGTTCATAGTTCATAGCCGAAAGGCTATGGTTTAATATTGCTAAGATAGAAATTCCTTTTGCTGCGCTATAAGGTTAATACAATTTGTTACATTGTAAGGTGCTACTATGATCCATCAACTATGAACCATGAACCAAAAAACTTAACTTCGCGCCATGTATTTTTTAATAAAGCCACTGCTCTTTAAGTTCGATCCGGAAAATGTACATTATTTTGTAACTGCTAATCTTAAGCGTTTTAATCGGTTTCCAGGAGGGGCGGCAATAAGCAGATCGCTATGGGATGTTAAAAGCCCAAAACTCGAAAGAGAAGTATTTGGCCTGAAATTCCGAAACCCTGTTGGCCTTGCTGCTGGTTTTGATAAAAACGGCGAAATGATGGGCGAAATGGCAAACCTTGGCTTTGGTTTTGTTGAAGTTGGAACCGTTACCCCCTTGCCTCAACCCGGTAATCCCAAGCCGCGTATGTTCCGTTTACCCAAGGATGGCGGGTTAATCAATCGTATGGGTTTTAACAACCTCGGAGTTGATGTTGTAGCCGAGAGGCTGGCAGCATTTCGCAAAAGCAAGGCCGGGCAAAAAGGATTGATCATTGGTGGTAATATCGGCAAAAATAAGGTTACGCCAAATGAAGATGCTGTAAGTGACTACATTAAATGCTTCGACCGTCTTTTTGATGTGGTTGATTATTTTGTAGTGAACGTTAGCTCACCAAATACACCTGGCTTACGCGCCTTACAGGAAAAGGAACCCTTAATGGACCTGTTAAATACCCTGCAAAAACGCAATTCAAAGAACGGTATAAGTCGACCTATCCTGCTTAAAATAGCCCCGGATCTTACCAATGAACAACTGGATGACATCGTAGAGATTGTGCAACAAACCGGCATTGCTGGTATAATAGCTACAAACACCACTATCAGCCGCGACAGCCTGTTATCGGAAGATGAATTGAAGAATGAAATGGGTGGCCTCAGCGGCGTACCGTTAACCAAGCGCTCAACAGAAGTAATTGCCTACCTGCACAAAAAATCAAGCGGTGCATTTCCTATAATAGGGGTGGGGGGCATTCATTCGGCAGAAGACGCAATTGAAAAAATAAATGCAGGCGCAGTTTTAGTTCAATTGTATACCGGGTTTATTTATGAGGGCCCGGGATTGATTGGGCGGATAAACAAGAGGATATTGAAGGATTAGGTTTTTGCGCCGTTATTGAGAGTCAAAGTAATGGATATTAAATATTTAATAAAATTAAGAGACAATCCAACTATTTCCTGGGTTAGCCAAAATGTAACTTTTGATCGGACCCAAATGGCAATGGAAGAAATTGAAACCTTAGAAGCGAGTTATAACCACGGCGATATTTTTCCGGCTGCCTTACGGGAGCTTTTGTTTTTGGCAGGAAAACATTGTTATGTATTAGATTACGGCATTTATGATACGCAATCTGAAATGCAAGAGGCGGTAAGGTCTTGGCTGCCAGATCACAATAAACAAATCAGCAGGCGCTTTTTCGCAATAGATGTTTACAATGCGTATGACCAATTTGTACTTATATATCTTGACGAAGGAGTTGATGATCCGCAAGTATATGAGGCGGCGTTATATTCTAAAGAAACTATATGGATCGAAGCCTTAGACTATAAATTATCAGAATTTATTGATAAACTCATAATTCGCCTTCTTAGTGGGTATAACCCTTTTTAAAAGCATTTTAAAGAGATTGAATACTTTGGACACAATAGATTTTATCCGAAATTATCTAATCTGATTTCGCAATAAAGGGAGCAAATAAAAAAATCCCATCGGCATACACCAACAGGATCTTAAATATCATTCAAAATAAATATATTCCCCTTGAAAAGAGAAATTATTTACCTGCAGCAATTAACAATGCAGCATTGTTTTTTGCTATCTGGCTGTCTTTCTTTTCAGCGCTGCGGCTTCCTGGTTCAAGGTTTGTAGCCAGCTTTAAAAATTGTACTTCTAAACGTGAAGTAGTCTTGTTTTTTCTATCTTTTCTTTTTAAACGAGTAACGCCCATGATGGTATTATTTTAATGTTTTTAAATCCTTTGAGGTCGGGAGCGGATTCGAACCGCTGTAAAAGGTTTTGCAGACCTCTGCCTAGCCACTCGGCCACCCGACCAATTTTCAAGGTTGCAAAAATAGTAATTATTTATTGGCTGCCAAGTTTATTTCTGCTTATTTCTGAACAAAATAACGCTGTAGCTATGCCGACGTTCAGGGATTCAGCTTTTCCGGATCGTGGAATGGTTACTGCTTTGTTGATTAAGCGTTCAACTTCAGGCCGTAAACCGTTGCCCTCATTACCCATAACTATCAGTCCTTCTGCGCCAAATTGAGTTTTGTAGATGTTTTCGCCATTCAGCATCGCACCAAAAATCCGCAACCCGATTTGAGGTAAAACAGTTGTTAAATCAACATAGTGCATATTTATTCGCGACAATGAACCCATGCTGGCTTGTACCACTTTTGGGTTATAAGCATCTACAGTGTCGTCTGAACAAATAATATTATCAATCCCAAACCAGTCGGCAGTACGGATGATGGTTCCCATATTTCCCGGATCCTGGATGCCATCTAAAACTAATGAGAACTTTTGTTTAAGCTTTTCGTTATTAAGCCTCGGATGGACAGGTATTTTAACAAGTGCAATAACCTCCTGCGGAGTTTTTAAACTGCTTATTTTTTCAATATCTGTAACAGAAATATTATATAAGTTTATTTTTTGCGATAATTTGAGCATTTTTGGGTCGAACGAAGCCGTATGATAAATAGCATCAACTTTATAGGAGGAGTTAATGAATTCAGCAACTGATTTGTGTCCTTCAACTAAAAACAAGCTGTTTTCCTTGCGCTCTTTTTTGTGTTGTAGGGACTTTAGTAAACTGATTTGAGATTTTGAAAGCATATATTAAACCCGTTGGTTACCGCCTTACAATATTAAGTATTTTGCTGCTCTTTATAGGGTCAGGCTGCAGTTTAACGCGCCGGCTTAAGGACAACGAGGCGCTTGTGCGTAAAATTACCATAAAGGGTGTCGATAAGGAGTTTGCTGATGCTGCAGTTTTATATGTTGATAAAGAGCAGCAGCCCAACAATGTCATCAACCTGCAATTCTACTACATGTTCAGCAAAAACGGGAAAAAGGATATTGGGGAGCCGCCTGCCATACTGGATAGTAACCTGGTTGAATTTTCGCGAACCCAGATTGAGCGTTTTTTACAGAACAAGGGATATCTGAAGGCAAAGGTTGCCGACACGATCAAAATAAAAAAGAAAAAAGCCGAGCTGATTTTTTCTGCTACCGAAGGTCCATTATTTAAGATTAGAAAGATTGAGGATAGCATACCCGATAAAAGTGTACAAAATCTTTATAGGGTAAATCGTCCCCGCTTTTCCCACGTTCAACCTGGCGGCAGGTTTGATATGGATAGCCTGGCGTTTGACAGGGATGAGTTTTACCTGATAATGAAGCGCAATGGTTATTACGATTTTTACCGGCAGTACATCAATTTTGTATACGATTCAACCTTTCGCAGCAGTGTGGTTGATATCAAAATGACCATCGACAACCCGGCCGGCCGGTCAAGCCATCCTGTTTACACCATAAACAATACGCTGGTAACAGTTTCAAAAACAAACGGCCGCAGTACAGGTCAGGCGGATACCATCCAGGTTGATTCCCAATTCAGGTATGTGGATTTTTCGCATAAATTCAAGCCGCACTCGGTAACTAACTACATTTTTCAGAAAAAGAAAGATATATATAACATTGATCAGCAAACTTTAACTACTTCGCGGCTTTCAGAGCTAAATGTCTTTCGTAATGTTCCCAATCCCACGTATACCAAACTACCGGATAGTACCAACAGGCTAAATACCAAAATTGACATTACCCCGCTTAAGCAATTCAGTAACAGGATTGAAGGTGAGTTCCTGTTCAATGGTGGGCGATTCGGCTATAACCTGGGCAACACTTTTACCGATAGAAATTTGTTTAAAAACGCCGCCATCCTGCAAATAAAAGCCAACTGGAGCGTATTGTTTGATAATAGCAACAATAGTATCAACACGGCTGCCATACAAAACCAGGACCTCCGGCTTGGTGCCAGCCTGATTTATCCACGGTTGATAGTCCCATTTTTTACAATTCCTATCTTCGGCAAGTACTCGGTTCCACATACAACGCTGTCCACTAATTACCAGTTATTTTATCAAAAGGGGCTGGTATCCCGCGAAAGTTTCATCAACTCTATAACCTACGATTTTTTTGAAACCAGCAGCAAATACCACACCTTTACCCCAATAAATTTTGAATTCTCGAAAGGAACTATTGATCCGCAGGCGCAAGCTGATCTGCTGCAGAAGAATTTATTCGCCTATAGTTATTTAATTGGACGCACCATATTTACTATCGGAAGTCAATACACTTACCAGCTCAACGCCAATCACCTTAACAGTTATGGAAACTTCACCTATTTTAGAGGGAGCCTTGATGTTGGCGGTAATACATTAAACGTCCTTAGTAAACTATTTAACAGTAAACGCGATACTGCGGGGAACAGAACATTTTTTGGGTACCCGTTTGCGCAATACGCCAAAGCGGAAATTGACCTGCGGATCTATAAAAGTCTTGGTGGCGAACGGCAGTTTATCTTTCGTATTAGCCCTGGTATAGGGATCCCATACGGCAACAGCGACGATCAGCATTGGATCTTCGAAAAGGAGTTTTATGCCGGGGGTGCTAATGACATGCGCGCCTGGCTGCCGCGTACCCTTGGCCCCGGGCAGTTTAACCGTGCCACATTTTATGGAACCGATGCCAAGGCTGATACGGTACGAACCCGTTTGAAATATCTTGACCAGTTTGGGGAAATAAAAATAATTGCCAATGCTGAATACCGCTACACGCTTGCTGATAATTTCTTCGGTGCTAAATTAAAGGGGGCCTTTTTTGTTGACGCTGGTAATGTTTGGCGGCTTCACAAGCAGGATGGCGACCCAAATGTAGAGTTCAGGCTTAACAATATTTTGCAATCTACAGCAATTGGCATCGGTACAGGTTTTCGATTTGACTTGGCTTTCTTCGTATTTCGATTGGATGCGGCCCTTAAATTTAAGGATCCTCAATTCAGCGGCTCTGATTCATGGGTGCTGATAAATCATTTTAATGAATTGTTTAAATCGGGCGATTTCAAGGCGCGCTACAAAGCTGCTAACAGTGGAGATACCTACAACTTTATGCAGCTAAACTTCGGGATAGGGATGCCGTTCTGAGCACAAAGTTGTTAATTGAAACTAATCCTATTAAATAGGATACCCCTGTTCAATAAAAATGTTGTGCCAAAAGTCTGTGTGCCGGTCCCATGCATGGCAGCCAAATGGAAGAACGTTATTTGTTAATGAGAATGCCCGCTCCAAAGTATTCTCAAAAGAAAACCGGATGGCCTGTTTATACCCGGGGATTCTCAGGTTGGTTTTTAACCGGTTAATGCTTATCGCCCAAAAAATATCTTCAGGCAACCAGTTGTCAAGGCCCAAATGATTACAGTTAAATGGATCGGCATATTGGTTGGCAAGCTGGTAAAACTTGTCTATCCGGCGTAATGAAAATCCACCGTTACCCACCTGGTTTTCAAATTGACGTCTTGACGGCTCATCCTTGCCACGCACTTTTTTGTTATACCTGATGCTCAAAAAGATGAGCATCTTCGATTTTAGGTAATGAAATATATCGGTATAGTCATTATCCTTAAGCCAGGGTGCTCCCACATAATCATAACCCATATTGCACCAATCCAACAATTCATCTTTGAAAACAAAAGCGTCCAGTTGGTAGATCAGCATATACTTATAGCTCAAAAATTCCTGGTAAAACTTTGCCGACATCATTAGCTGGCTGTATGAATCAACATCCAAAAAGCAATTGTCATTGAAGGATATATATTCAATAAACGGGAAATTATTAAAAACGGTTAATTTTAATGACCGGGGCTTTATAACAACTATCTTATATTTAGCAAGGATACTTACGCCTTGTTGTAATGAGACCCGCTCATAAGCAGACAAGTAATCCCGGTAAACAGGGATTATTACAATAACTTCGTCGGCTGTGACTTTTTCGTTATACATATTCCTTTAATTCGTTTTCTAAATTTTTAGCCGTTTGCAGCAAAGATTTGTTAGTTATAAATTCATCGATATCAACTACTTTACTAATAAGTTTCTCCTTAAATACCTTCTTAAAATCAAAATATTGCAATGAGAATTTCCAATCGTTGGTTAGTATTGAAAAAGTTTCTTTGTCGCTGTAATTCAGTAAGTTGTAATCTACAACTACAAATTTGCCATCCGGTAAAACTTCAAGGTGATTTAACAGTTCGCGGGCATAGGTGATCCATACACTCAGGTAATACGCGGCAAGATCCTTATAAAGCTTCTTCCTTTTGCGTTCACGCCTCAATCCCTTCCATACCAGCCTGGAAAGCCAGCCGCGATCCATGTATTTAGCATCAACGTATTTAAAGTCACGCACGATCAGGGAGTTTACGGTTGAAATATGGTCGCGAAGCACAATTAAATAATAAGCATCGGGAATCAGCCTGCGGTAATGTGTTAAAAACAAGCAGGTACGGGGTTCCTTCCATCCCCATTGGCTGTAGATCTTACTTTTAAAGCCAGTAATTGCCTTTAGTTTTTCTTCCTGAAAATGGCTCAGGCTTTTAACAGGCCGGTTAACGTAACCAAATTTGCTCAAATGATTATCCTCGAGCACATCTTCATGAAAGCGGTAAAAATCAACGTCTTCAAAATGTCCTTCGGGATTGCCAATATCGGCGCCTAAAAGGTTATCGCCAATATTGAGGTTGCATTTGTGCAGCCAGTTACTCACCACTGATGTACCGGAACGATGCATGCCGGCAATGATTAATACTTTTGATGCCTGCTCAGTCATATTGCGATGAAATTGTGTCCCAGTTGGATGCTACATAGTCAAACAGCTTATCGGTACATTCCTTAATAGAACAGGTGCAAGTGTTAATATGCAGATCAGGATTTTGAGGTATATCAAACCTGTCATTTATACCTGTTAAGTTTGAAATTTTTTCCGGGTGCCCGTCCGGCAGCAGCGCCCTGGCATACAACCCCTTCGTATCACGCTTTAACAACATATCAATGCTGCAATCAACAAAAACAGTTCTTACGTTTTTATAGGTTTTTGCCACCTCGAGCCTTATTTCCTCGTAAGGGTTTATGGCACTTATCAAAACGATAATCCCGTGCGATGACAGCCTGTCAGCAATAAAGGCCAGCCTGCGAATATTCTCGTGCCTGTCTTCCATTGAAAAGCCAAGGTCCTTGCACAGCGCCATCCTGTACTCGTCACCGTCAATTATTTCGGTTTGATAGCCGTTTGCCTGCAGCCGGTTTTTTACCGCATTTGTTATGGTCGACTTGCCTGCACCTGATAATCCGCATAGTTGTATGATCATAGATGTAAAATGATTAGATAGCTTCGCTGTTGTGTTTAACGAAAAACGAACGGCATAAATAAATAGAAAGTATCCGGGTTTGGCAGTGTATCGATGAACAGGTTTTATGTGTCGATAAAAATGAATTTGTTAAAACCGCACGGTTGGGTTTAGACTGCTTTAGGTGCTAATTCAATAATTATTCTCTACTTTTATCTCAATGAATTTCTTTTACCCCAAACCGCTGTTCAACGTTTTCCTGTTATTCTTTATCGCCGGGATGCTTGGGGCTTGTAAAAAACAGCACATCGCCATAAATCATAATAGTGGTGGCACTAGTGGCAATGACAGCACAGTGGTGGTTGATACCCTGCCATCATTCTATAGCCCAACCGGGGTTGCGATTGATGTTGCCGGAAATATTTATGTGGCTGATTATGGCAATAACCTCATCCGTAAAATAACACCGGCAGGCGTAGTGAGCACACTAGCGGGCAGCGGAAACCAGGGGCAGATAAATGCTACCGGTGCACTTGCTTCTTTTAATCAACCTACAGGTATTGCGGTGGACGCATCTGGAAATGTTTATGTGGGGGATGCAGGTAACGATCGCATCCGTTTAATTACACCCGCTGGTATTGTAACCACCCTGGCGGGCAGCGATAGTACTGGTTATACAGACGGACCGGGTGCAACAGCGGCATTTTTTCACCCTGAAGGTGTAGCGCTTGATGCATCGGGCAACGTTTACGTGGCGGATGCAGGTAATGGCCTTATCCGCAAGGTAAAGCCCGACGGCACAGTTAGTACCTTTGCCGGCAACAGCGTGGGGAATACTGCAGCAAATATCTTTAGCAATCCAACGGGCGTTGCGGTTGATGGATCGGGAAATGTTTTTGTGGCAAATTTTATCAATAACAATATACTAAAAATAAACGCAGCCGGGGGCGTGAGCGCCTTCGCCGGAAGTGGCGTAGCCGGCGCCGACAACGGGCAGGATACCACAGCCACATTTTCCTTTCCAAATAGCGTTGCGGTTGATGCTGCAAACAACTTGTATGTGGCCGACGGCGTTAATAACCTGATCCGTAAAATTACTCCTGGTGGTTTGGTAAGCACCCTTGCCGGGAGCGGTATTGCAGGAGCGGCGGATAGCACAGGTACAAAGGCCTCATTTGACGGGCCCTCCGGGCTTGCGGTTGATGCAGCAGGGAATGTATATGTTGCAGATTCAAATAATAACCTGATCCGTAAAATAACCGCTGATGGTGTGGTAACCACGGTTGCAGGCAGCGGTGAATCCGGCGCCAGGAACGGACAGGCAGTTGCAAGGCGCAATACCAAAATGCTGAAAGCAGCCACAAAAAGGAAATTGCCGATATTTTACTACCGCGTTAGATGACACGCCGGTTTGGGATTTTTAAATTAATCACTAATTCAGCAAATCACTAATTCGCTAACTAATCAGTATTTCAGGATGCAGGTTGCGGCCTGTTTTTGTTCATCCAAACTTAGCAGCCCATCGGAATAGTGCCAGTGGCTTTGGCCATCGAATGTTATTTTTCCTAGATAATCCGGATTCAAATTGTCTGCCAGATCGGTATTAGGATCGGTAGTTTCAAGTGGTTCGGTAAATAATGTTGATTCCTCACCAAATCCATCTTTAAAAAGCTTATAGGTACCTGTATTTCGCAAGCCCTTTTCGTACTTTTCTAATATTGGCTCAATAATAATATACCGTTTTGTGCCATCTTCTTTTACAAGGCTAAGCTGAAGTGGGTTAGTCATTTGCTTTTAGTTTGATGAAGATACTACAAAAGTGACAAGGGATTTGTTTTGTTAGCAGGAGCAATGTTCTGATTTGCATTCATGCCATCTAAAAACATGTTTATCACATACATACAGGGCTAAAATATATTTTTCAAGCCGTCAATTATACTCTCGAAAAATGTAGGAATGCTCAGGTTATTGTGGTAATTAAAGAACATAAAGATCACGAAGATAATGATGGCCACAATAATAAACCTTTTGAACATATAGGCCAGCAGGAACAGTCCGCAGGGGATTGCCAGCAATAAGATCCAGCTGATATGCAGTGGCGTCAGTTTATCGTTATGATTATAGATATAATAAAGTATACCATGCGTTCCGCTTTCATTTTGGTGCTTGGCGTATAAAAAAGTCGATTTATCGATTTTATGCTTGTAGAAGGCAACACCGTTTTCAAATTTAAGCGTATCCTGGAAACCATTCATGGTAAAGTTGAATACGCCGGTTATGTTTTCAAGTACGTGGCCGGCTGTGTCGGTTGCCACGACAACTACCTCGTTGCTGGCGTAGTTGTTCTGCCTGATCTCGAAATGATTGATGGCTAGTGTTTTTCCCTGCGCAAATACAATGGGTGCAGAAATGGTCAATAAGAAAATAAACAGTAGTTTCTTCATTTTATGCGGCAATTAAGCGGTATAAAAATAGCATTTTTTTATACCGGGGATTTAATAAATATCGACTTAATTAAAGATGCTTACAAAAATCGCCCCGATTGTTAGTGTGTGCGGAGCTACCTGCTGTAGTGAAACCGGCTACTAAACGGGGTATTATTGATAATTTAACGTGAATTCGGGATGAGGTTATTGTTATAATATCTGATTATCAGTGGCTTATATCTATTGAACTCTTGATTTAAATTGAAATCATTGATAATCAGCGTGTTTCATAGTGTTCCGGGTGTTCCACGTATAAAAATGGAACGCTTGGAACGCTGAAGGGGTAAAATAGCTTAGCCTTAATGCGCATGAAAAAAGGTTTGGGGTGAGTTGGTTGCTTATATCAAGCTTTCTTTAATTTATTGATTAAACTATTTCACTATTTTATATCTAATATCTCAAAACAATGGCTACTCTTGAGTGTAATTAGAGTAACCGATTAAGCTGCCCCTATTAACCTATATGAACGATTTGAGTATTATCCTGGGTGATGTTCGCCCTGACCTTATAAAAGAAGAAACACTACCATCACTATTCAGAAAAACAGCAAATGAGTTTGCAGATAAAACCGCACTTATTTTTCATGAAGAATTTTTGACCTATGCTGAGCTAAACCGCTGGAGCGATGAAATTGCCCTGCAACTTTATAAAGAAGGAATAAAACGCGGCGATAAAGTTGGCGTTTGGTGGCAGCGTGGTCTGCCGCTGCACGCAATTATATTAGGGATAGTTAAAGCCGGAGCGGCTTATGTGCCTGTCGACAGAGAGATTCCGGCTGAGCGGGTTGAGGTTATCATGCAAGAGGTAGGCGCTGCAGCATGTTACAGTATGCAACAGCTCAACGTTAATTGTTTAATATTAAACCCACCCGAAAAGCCGCAAACAGTTAGTGCGGTAGCTTCAGCGGAAAATGTTATAAGCGGGTCCGACTGCGCTTACGTACTTTATACTTCTGGCAGCACCGGGAAGCCAAAGGGGATTCCCATTAGCCATAGCCAGATCTGCCATTTAATACGATCGGAGCAAAGCATCCTTCAAATTAAGCCGACTGATAAAGTGTATCAGGGCTTTTCTGTTTCCTTCGATATGTGGTGCGAGGAAACCTGGATAAGTTATTTTGCGGGAGCCACTTTATGGGTTGCCGATAATACAACGTCAAAAGCCATTGATGAATTAAGCGATACATTACGAAGGGAAAATATTACTATCCTGCATGCTGTACCCAGTCTGCTGGCAGTTATGGAAGATAGTTTGCCAGGCCTGAGATTGGTAAATGCGGGCGGTGAAGCATGTACACCGCAAGTGCTGGCCAAATGGTCAAAAGAAGGGATGCGGTTTTTTAACAGCTATGGCCCAACTGAAACAACTGTAACTGCAACCATGGCGCAACTTGGTCCACATGATCATATTGTAATCGGGCAGCCGCTGCCGAATTATAACCTGGCAGTTGTTGACGAAGCTTTAAATCTTGTGCCGGTTGGGGAAGCAGGAGAGTTGGTAATAACCGGCCCGGGCGTTGCTAACGGCTATGTTAAACTTCCCCAGCTTACCAAAGAAAAATTTATTGCAAAGCCTGCATCGTTAGACGCCTTGCCCGGGAGTATGGTGTATCGGACGGGTGATATAGCCATTATCAATAAGGATGGCAGCGTTGATATGCAGGGACGTATTGACGACCAGATAAAGCTGCGTGGATACCGCATAGAGCTGGGTGAAATTGAGACAAAGCTGAATGAAATTGCAGGCGTAAGATCGGCTGCTGTAGCTGTAAAAAAAGATTTTAGCGACCAGGAACACCTGGTGGGCTATGTGGTAACTGAAGGGCTTGCCTGCATTGATGAAGGCGCCTTCAGGATGGAGCTTTCAAAAGGCTTACCATCATATATGATCCCGTCAACTATAATGGTTTTAGCCGAAATGCCCCGAATGCCGAGCGGAAAAATAAACCGCAAGGCATTACCTGTGCCGCCGCTTTTATCGGCTGATTCCGGATCATTGGGGACACTGGACCTAAACGCGCCAATTCAGGACAGGATCTTAGCGGTATTGAGTAAAATATTTCCAAACCGGACTATTGATCCGTCGATGGATTTCTTTACTGATTTGGGCGGGCACTCCTTATTGGCTGCCGGTTTTGTATCGCAGCTAAGACGTGATGCGGGGCTGCCTAACGCGTCCCTTAAGGATGTTTATATCCATAGACCCGTCAATAATTTAATCCAGGAGTGGAGCACACGTGCGGAAACAGCTGCAAAGCCCAAGCGCGTATTTAATAAAATCCCGTTGATAAGGCATATCACGTGTTGGATAGCACAAACTATTGCCCTGCTGATAATTTATGGCTTGTTTGCCTTCCAGATCTTTATCCCTTACCTGGGGTATTATTATGTCGACCAGGAAACCAGCAATGTGCTTTATTCAATTATAACCTCATTGCTTTTATTTTCATTGATCCCGCCGATATTTACAGCTGTTTGCATTGGCACCAAATGGATTGTCATAGGTAAAATGAAGGCTGGCGATTACCCGCTTTGGGGTACCTATTACTTTAGGTGGTGGTTTGTAAAAACTATGCAGCGCCTGCTGCCTGCGCAGTTTTTAAATGGTACACCCTTGTACCCGGTGTACCTGCGTTGGTTGGGTGTAAAAATAGCTCCGGATGCGCAGATAAGTGATTTTGCATTTGGCGCCGAAGACTTGATCACAATCGGTAGTGATGTAAGCATAAGCTCACAAACTAATTTAAACAATGCTTTTGTTGAAGATGGCATGCTAAAACTGCGCACCATAACCCTTGGAGATCATGCCTATATTGGCAGCAGCGCCATTATATCGGGCGGCAGTACAATGGAGGCCTGGAGCGAACTGCAGGACCTTAGCCTTCTTCAGCCCGGTAAAACAATTGGTCAGGGCGAAATATGGCAGGGCAGCCCTGCGCAGCTTAAGGAGAAAAAGGATATTGAGGATCTACCTCAGCCCCTCGCTGTTTCAGCATTTACGAGGCGTAAGTACAAGCTAATATTTACGCTCTTCATCATGATCTTCCCCTTCATCATCCTGTTGCCACTGCTCCCAACGATAATCACTATAAACAAACTTGATAACGCCGCCGGAGATTACGACTTTACCTATATGATAGGTGCGCCTTTACTGGCTTTGGTGTATATTATACTTTTTGCTGCCGAAACCATTATACTCACCCGTTTATTACAGCATGATGTAAAATCTGGTAAATACCCTATCTACAGTATGTTTTACGTGCGCAAGTGGTTTGTTGACCAGCTAATGGCGTTAAGTCTGATCGTATTACATCCTATCTATGCTACGGTGTACGTTGCAAGTTTTTTTAGGGCCCTTGGCGCCAAAATAGGCAAGGATACAGAGATCTCCACCGCCAGCAGTGTAACGCACCCCTTGCTTGAAATTGGCGACGGTGCCTTTGTTGCTGATGCGGTAACACTTGGTGAGGCTGATATCCGCGGTCAACAGCTTATTCTTGAAAAAACGACTATTGAAGGTAACAGCTTTGTTGGTAACAGCGCGTTGATTCCGCAGGGATATCATCTTGATGGAAATATGTTGATAGGGGTATTATCTACCCCGCCTGATAAACAGCAAATGGCTGATAATGACGCCAGGGATTGGTTTGGCTCACCTGCAATTCCGTTGCCACGCAGACAGGAAAGCAATCCTTTTCCGCCTGAGTTAACCATTCACCCTAAGACCAGCAGGAAAATTGCACGGGGCCTGGTTGAATTTATAAGGATTATTCTTCCTGAAAGCGCGATTATTTGCGGCTCAATTTTATTTATTGCGTACGGGCACGATCTTGTAGTTGATGAACCATTGTGGAAGATCATCTTATATTTTCCTTTTTATTACCTCTTTTATATGGGGATTCCTGCATTCCTGATCACCGTTTTATTGAAGTGGGCGTTTATTGGAAAATACAAGCCTAAACAAAGGCCGATGTGGAGCTGGAATGTTTGGCGCAGTGAAGCTATCACCTCAACCTATGAGGCATTATCCATTCCTTTTTTGCTGGAATATCTGCAGGGGACACCCTGGTTACCAATTGTAATGCGGCTGCTGGGCGTAAAAACAGGGAAAAGGGTCTTTATGAACACAACGGATATTACGGAGTTTGACATGGTAACGATTTGTGACGATGCCGCGCTTAATGCTGATTGCGGCCCGCAGACACATTTGTTTGAAGATCGGGTAATGAAGGTGGGATCGGTAAAAATAGGAGCGCGAAGCAGTGTTGGTTCAGGTACCATTATTTTATATGATAGCGAATTGGGCGATGATACAAATATTGAGGCCTTATCACTGGTGATGAAGGGTGAGCGCCTTTCTCCGGGTACGGATTGGACCGGAAGCCCTGTTAAGCCTGCGTGAATGCCACAAATTAGATAGATGTGGTAAAAAAATAATTATCTGATTTTCAGATACTTTTAATTTAATGTCAATATATTATATAATGTCTATAGGAATTATAGAATTAATATGTATGTTTGCATCAACAAATCGTTCTTTGTTTTCGCTTATCCAGAAAGACTGAGGGAAAAGGCCCTGTGAAGTCTTAGCAACCTGTATTTAGAGTAACGTCTAAAGTCATGAGTCCGGAGTCATAAAAAATTAAAGCGGCAACTTTAATTACGACTTACGATTACATACTCAAGACTATAGACTCGATAAAAGGTGCTAACTCCTGCTCCGCTTGCGGAGAAAGATAGGTTATCCCGCCCCTCCGGTCCTCTGATAAGTGATTAAGTAGTTTTATATCAAGTCGCGTGACCGAGAGGATAGGCTGGAGTCTGCAAAACCCCATACGGTAGTTCGAATCTACCCGCGACGTCTAAATTTATCTGTAATCTTGAGTCTATAGTCCTGAGTCGCTCTTCAATACTCCAGGCTTGCAATTATTGATTTGACCCTTATAAATAAGATAATCCTTCCAGCTTGGATGGGTTGTAGTTATAGGGATTAAAGCCATCTTCAGCCAATTCGCAGCTAACCAGCATTGACGTAAAGCTAACATTGCCAAAAATATTGGCGATGGCGGTGTCGGCTGCATCCCGGCCCGATGCTATTTTTATCAGCCCATTCAGCGGTACCAGTCCTGTTGCATCAAACAAGATCCATTCATTGCCCAGGTAAGCTTCAAAACAGGCGTGGAAATCAGCAGGTTTCAGTTCATAGGCATAGCCGGTAAAATAGCGCGCCGGGATAGTGAGTGCACGGCACAAAGCAATTCCCAGATGTGCAAAATCGCGGCAAACGCCAAGCTGCTGGGTAACCGTATCATAAGCTGAGGTTTGTGCATTAGTTGATCCGCTCAGGTATTGCACATTTTTGTTGATCCATTCTGTTAATGCTAAAACCTTCTGAAAAGGATTGTCAATATGACCGAAAAGGTTATTTGCTAAACGATAAAGCTTGTCGCTTTGGCAATAACGGCTGGGGTATAGGTAGGGTAAAATGGAGTTATCCATTTGCGCAATCGGGATTTCAACCAGGTTGCTGTAATCCTTAACCTCGCAATAATTATCAATTGTAGCCTTGTAGATTACTTTTATGTTGCTATTTTCTGCTATTTCGAACCGAAAAACACGATTATCATTGCCAACTGATATCAATTCCTCTACCTTAATATAAGGATCGATCACAAACTCCTCGCTGATAACCGTCTGTCTTGGCGTTCGCAGCGCATGGATATTTAATATCAAAGTACCCGCCGAAGCAGCCGTATATTCCATTTCAGTGTGTACGTTGAATTTCATTTTTCTTAGTTATAAATATTGTAGGCGTTATAAGCGTTGTAAGGGTTTTCAGTGGCTAGGGAGAGGAAATTGTTATAGATTATTGCTTTCAACTTCTACAACACTTACAACTTTTCCCCAACTCAATCAACCTTATCAAAAGCTTTATCCATCCAGCCTTCGGATATATTTTCGAGAGCAGTTTTTAGCTCTTCGGCCCATTGAACTGAGATATATTCCAGGTCCTTTTTTTCGTACCTGTTTTCGATGATATGAAAGCTATCCTTTTTGTAGATCGCTACATCTATCGGGAAGTCGACGTTGTTCGAACTTACCCTGGTCGAGTCAAATGAAAGAAAGCCGGTTTTAAGCGAAAGCTTTAAACTCGAATTTTCATCGAGAATCCTGTTCAAAATCGCCTTGCCATGACCAGAGTTACCGATGATAACATAAGGCGCTCCCTGCCCAAGTTCTACCCAATTGCCTTCCGGGTATAATAAAAACAGCTTGTGTTCTTCATCTCCAGAAAGCTGGCCGCCAATTATGGTGTTCAAATCAAATTTAAAACCGGCTTTTTCAAGCGCCGCTTTGTCTTCATTGGCAACACGTTTAACCTGTTCTCCAAATGCGTTAACTGCCTTGTACAGTTTATTGAACTCGGTGGTTTCCATCAGTTCATTAAAATAAACCAGCGCCTTATCTCTTACTGACCGTAAACCACTCGTCATAATGAAAAGTGAAAATTTATCCTTTTGTTCTATAGTGATCTTCTTTTTTATGGTAGTATCAGTTCCTGAAGTTATACGCGTGTCTGCAATGGCCAGCAGGCCTTCTTTTACCTTAATTCCTAAGCAATAAGTCATTTCGTAATATATGGATGAGCAATAATTTTAACTGGCCAAATTACTTAAATAAGAGGTAATAAGGTGTAAGGAATTATTTAAAATAATTAACAATGTTACCAACCAGCTCTTTAATGTAAAAATTCCACCCGCCAAGTATTCCTGCATCGGGCATCAACTGATCAAAAGAAAGTTCAGGATCCGCCACCATATAATTGCAAGGGTAGGGGATAATGTCCACTTTTTCCTTCCTAAAGATGCCAACCGCCCGGCGCATATGGAATGCCGACGTTACTAGTAAATAAGGTGGTTGCAGACGCTTTTGAGCTAAAATGGTTTTTGAGAAAGCTGCATTTTCTAATGTGTTACGGCTTTGGCTTTCAACAACTATACAGCTATCCGGTACTTTCAATAATTCAAGCTGTGTTTTTACCCAAGTACCTTCCCTAAAGTTGCCAGGTACCAAATTGCCGTTGCCACCGGAAACCAATAAATGCGTCACTTTTCCAGTACTCAACAATTTCAGTCCTTGTATAAACCTGTCAGCCGAGCCATTAAAACGGCCTTCGCCTTTTGCATCTGGTCCGCTAAATCCGCCAAGAATTATCGCACAACTGTAGCTGCCTGATTGTTTTAGCGGTACCGGTTTAATATCCCAACGGCTTGCAAACAGGTTAAATAAAAACGGATTAGAGAATAATAGCAGTATTACTCCTGATGTAACAAAAAAAGGGCATTGAAGACGTGGTTTCCATATCCTTGCAATAAATGCGGCTATTATAAATATTACTACCCATGTGAAAGGTAAAATAAAGATTAATAGCACCTTCGAAAAGAAAAAAAACATAGCCCGGTTAATTTGTTATAAAAATAAACTTTTTGATGGTTTATACCAGACGGTATCCTAAAAACAAAAAAAGCAAACCAGGCTGACCCAATTTGCTTTAGCTATATAAGTAAAGGAGAAAATTAAAACCCGCTGTCTCTTAATTTAATGTAATCGTCAAGTGTTTTAACGCTATCGGGGTTTTTGCTTTTTACTTTTTGCATGTAGGCTAAATTAACACCATGATCGCGCAGTTCCTGGGCTTTGTCCAATGTCAAATCTTTAAATCCCATTTTTTGAACACCGCGAATAAAATCCGCGTTTACGCCGTGATCACGCAGTTCCTGCGCCTTTTCGAGTGATAAGTCAGCGTATCCAAGCTTTTTTAAATTATCAATAAATTGGGGATTAACGCCATGATCTCTTAATTCCTGTGCTTTATCAAGGGTTAGCTTACCGTACCCCATTTTTTGAATGCTGCTGATGAACGCCGGGTTAACACCGTGGTCCCTCAAATCAAGCGCTTTATCTAATGAAATATCCTTATATCCCAATGCTGTAAATTGGCTGATGAATTCAGGACTTACGCCATGGTCGCGCAATTCAAGCACCTTATCTAGTGGTATGTTTTTAAAGCCAGCTTGATGAAAGCCATTTACAAATTTGGCGCTCACACCATGTTCGCGTAACTCAACTATTTTGTCTATTGTTTGGTGCCCGTAGCCTTCAGTTTTAAACAGGTCGAAATACTCAGCTAATTTTTTGCGGCTCAAATCCTGTTCGGCAAGGTCTTTAAACTGATCGCTGGTGATTGTTGCATAACCATTTTCCTTCAGGTAATCAAAATAGCCTTTGTTGATATCTGTGAAAAATACGTTCATCATCAATTCGTTATCAAGGCCTTTAAAACCACGTTGGGCCAGGTAGGCTTTAAATTGCGCATTTTCCTCAAATTGGTAAGTGCCATGTCCAAAGCGGCCCTGGAAGACACCTTTAAAAGATGCTTTGCCGGCTTCCCGGTTTAATACAAATTCAGAAATTTTATCGGTTGGAAGTGGGCCTAACTCCGATGCCGGGATATTGCGACCCAAGCCCCAGTGCAGCCCATAAAACTGAATGTTTACCTGGTCGGCATCGATTACTGCATCCCAGGTGCCGGGAGAGCGTTTGTCGTCAAATGTCCAGCTGTCGTCATCGTTATTAACCGGTGGTTTGGCGACTTTTATTTTTTGCTTCTGTTGAGAAAATACGCTGCCGGAAAATGCTGTTAGTAAAGCAATCGCTGACAAGCAGGTAATTAATATCTTTTTCATTACGATAAGTGATTTAGTTGTTTTGGGCAAACGTGTTTTTTAACTGGATGTATTTTCTTAGATTGTCGGACTTAAAGCCTTTTTGCTGCATCTCAGCGACGTATTCGGGAGTTACACCTGTTGATTTTAAAGCAGGTAATTCATTTAATGGGATGTCAGTAAATCCAAGCTTTTTAAATCCGTTGATATATTCAGGAGTTATATTTAAAGATTTTAAAGGTACAAGAGTATGTGCCGGAATATCTTTATAACCCAGATCTGTAAAGCCTTTCACAAATTCGGGTGTGATACGTAATGATTTAAAGGTAACCAGTTCGTTGGGCGGGATATTCTTATAACCGATAGCATCGAACCCCTTTATAAATTCACCATCAACTCTTTGTGATTTCAAAGCTACCAGCGTATGTAATGGAATGTCGTTATATCCATATTGTGAGAAGCTTTTTATATAGTCGGGGGTAATTCTCATTGATTTCATTGCGATAAGTTGGTTGGCAGGAATGCTGTCATAACCAACGCTCTTAAAGGAATGAATATATTCTTCAGTGATTTTGAGTGAACACATAGCAATCAAACGGTTCCTTGAAATATCGCTGTAACCATTTCTCTGTAACATTTCTACATAGTTTTTTTTAAGATCGACTATAAAATAAGTGAACAGATCCTTACCATCATCACCATCAATGTTGTGGGCTTTAATAAAGTCGTTAAACGAGTTATCGGCGGTGAATTTATAATGGCCGTAACCTTCGTTACCTTCAAACTTACCGATGAACAACATTATTCCTGCTTCTCTTTTCAGGCTAAACTCGCCTTTATCGGTTTTTGGCAGATTAGGGAAATCGCTCAACAAAAAGTCCGAGCTGCTCGACCAATCGTGGTCCTCATCTGGAATGGCGCTCCTGAACTCGATCCTTATCTTATCGTTATGAATGGTTGCAAACCAACTGCCTTCTGAGCGGTCGGGAGTAGAAATGTTCACGTCTACATCTGCATCAACGTTCACATCCACAACTGGGTTAACATTCACCACAGGATTGGGGTTTACGTTAACTAGAGGATTCGCCACCGGATTAGCATTTACCTTAATAACAGGGTTTACCATCGGGTTAACATTAACATTTACCACAGGGTTCGGACTTACAACAATTGCCTGTGCTATAACCGCCGGACTGGTAAATAAACACGCCACAAAGCCAAGTATCGGCAGCAGGCGAAGAATACTAGTTTTGTTTAAATATTTCATATTGTTGGTTGTATTTGAATGACTGTTATGCCCTAAAGACTTCTGGTAAAATAAAAGGTTACAGACATTTTGAGGTTTGTACGCAAATTTCTTTTGAGCCCGCATATTCCTGTTGATTAAGGAGAATTATCACTGTCCGCCATCGGACGATTACTATGCTATTAACGTACGTGTATTTTAAATGTGTATGTTTTAAGTAATTGATAGTCAATTAATTATAAAATCGGCATAATCTTAGCGGGACGATTTGCCTAAATCCTGTGGTTATGATAAAAAACTATTTACTTATCGCTTTCAGAAATCTCAAAAAGAACAAAGCGTTTTCGTTTATCAATATAGTTGGGCTGGCTATTGGTATGGCTGCCGGTCTGCTCATTATTCAATATGTGGTATTTGAATTGAGTTATGATAACTTCCATGTAAAAAAGGAAAGAGTATTCCGGGTAAGCCAGGATAGGTATAACAATGGCAAGCTGAGCACGCAATGGGCTGCCGGTGCTTTTGCAGTGGGGAGTAAATTTAAAGCCAACTTTCCTGAGATCGAGGATTTTGTAAAAGTAGTAGGAGCGGGATCAGTTTTAGCGACCTACCAGGATCAACGGATCACCCTTGACAAAGTATATTTTGCGGGCAATTCGTTTTTTAATATTTTTAGCTACCAGATGGTTAGCGGTGATCCGAAAACGGCTTTGCTTGAACCGTTCTCGGTAGTGATAACTGAAACAAACGCCAAAAAGCTTTTTGGTACGGCTAACCCGATAGGTAAATTACTTTCATTTGGCTATAATGACCCTGTGAAAATAACCGGGGTAATCAAAGATTTTCCGGTTAATACCCATTTCAAAACAGACGTACTTTTATCATACGCCACCTTATTAAAGTTTGTAGGCCCTAAAAACGATATCGATAACGCATGGCGTAACGATGGCGCATTAACATACGTGTTGTTGAGGCCGGGTGTTAACCCGAAGGCGTTGGAGGCAAAGTTTGTGCCTTACGTAAATAAGGAGTATGCAGCGTTTAAGGGATCTGGAGATGGTGCAAAATACTATTTGCAGCCGCTGGAAAGCATTCACCTTTATTCGCATTTAATGATAGAGGCTGAGCCAAACGGTGACGGAAAATCTGTTTATTTATTGGCCGGGATAGCCATATTTGTGATAATAATAGCATGGATAAACTACATTAACCTTGCGACCGCCCGCGGCATTGGCAGGGCTAAGGAAGTAGGTGTGCGTAAGACTCTTGGGTCTGCAAAGGGCCAATTGATAACACAATTTATGCTGGAAGCAATGCTGCTGAACGGATTGGCAATAGTATTGGCAATAGCATTAATCATCGTCTTTATCCCGGTGTTCTCGTCTATCTCCGGTCAGTATTTAAGCCTAACACTGTTGGTTAAGCCTGCGTTTTGGCTTGGGGTGATCGGGTTGTTTTTGTTAGGCTCTTTCTTCTCCGGTTTTTACCCGGCAATGGTTTTATCAAATTTTAAGCCTGTTGAGGTATTAAAGGGCAAACTGTCCGCATCGCCCCGTGGGATTATATTACGCAAGGCCATGGTGGTGTTCCAGTTTGCGGCTTCTATTTTTTTGCTGATTGGCTCACTAACAGTTTATAGGCAGATCTCGTTTATGGAAAAGCAAAGCCTTGGAATCAATATCAATCAAACGCTGGTCATCAAACCGCCATTGTCGCGCGTTGATTCATTTTACCGCAGCATGAGCGCGTTTAAAAATGAAAGCCTGAGAAACGCTGCTGTTAAAAGTGTAACGGTATCAACCTCTATCCCTGGCGAACCAGTGCAATGGAACGCGGGTGGCATTAAACTGGTAGGCACACCCGAAAGCGAGGGTAAGCAGTACCGTATAATAGGCGGTGATTATGATTACCTGAAAGCATTTGGCGCAAAAGTAATTTTAGGCAGGGTATTCTCAAAAGATTTCAGTACCGATCCGCATGCTGTTGTATTCAATATAAAAGCCACACAACAAATGGGTTTTGCCAAACCTGCTGATGCAATTGGTAAACGGGTTGATTTTTGGGGCGACGTGTACACCATTATCGGTGTGGTTGATAATTACCACCAGCAATCATTACATGATGCTTATGATGCATTAATCTTCAGATGCATCCCGGATGTAAGGGGCAATGTATCGGTAAAAATAAACACCACAGACCTGCCCCGAACCATTGCCGCACTCAAAGCAAATTGGAAGGAGTTTTTCCCTGGGGATCAGTTTGATTACTTCTTCCTTGATCAGCACTTTAATGAGCAATACCATGCTGATAAACAATTCGGGCAGGTGTTTGCGGCGTTTACCGGGATAGGGATCTTCGTGGCTTGTTTGGGTTTATTCGGCCTGGTGTCATACACCATCGTGCAACGCACTAAGGAAATCGGAATCCGCAAAGTATTGGGCTCATCGGTAAATGGCATTCTGCAACTTTTATATAAAGACTTTGCGAAACTGGTTGTTGTTGCCTTCCTGGTATCAGCGCCACTGGGTTGGTATGCAAGTCATCAATGGCTCCAAACCTATGCGTTCCGTATTGATATTAACTGGACATTGTTTGTTATTCCGTTTATAGTAGTCCTGTTTGTTGCTTTTTCAACTGTATCATACCTCAGCTTTAAGGCTGCATTAATGAACCCTGTAAAGAGTTTAAAAACGGAGTAAGGATTAGAGATTAGTTAATTAGAGACCAGTGGATTAGGAAAAAAATGAAAGTGAAAAATGATGGTATCTTTAAGGCTATCGGCTTTTTAGTTTACTTGAAAAGTTTGTAACCTTTTATTTTTACTGCAGTATTTAAGGTGTGTTTGATTGTTGTAGGTCATCCACCAATGAACAATTGAACTAATAAACAAGAACAATGTTAAGAAACTACATTAAAACCGCCTGGCGTAATTTGTTAAAGAACAAATTTTATACGCTGATAAACATTGTTGGCTTAACCGCCGGCTTAGCTATCGGTATCCTGATATTACTTTGGGTACAGGATGAGCTTAGCTTTGACAGCTTTCACAAAAAAACGCCGAATATCTATCGTCTTGAGCTTTTTGGCGGAACGGGTGCCAGCAGGCAAATCTGGACAGTAGGCGTTGCGCCCATCGGTCCGCTTATTAAACAGCAATTGCCCGAGGTGCTTGACCAGGTACGATTAACTGGTAATTATAATTTCTCGCTCTATAAATATAACGATAAGGTTTTTGGTGACGATCAGGCAACCTTTGCTGATCCCTCATTTTTTTCAGTTTTTGATTTTCCATTGGTACAGGGCGATAAATCAAGACCTTTTACGAGTGATAATTCGGTAGTAATTACCAGGAAGGCTGCTGAAAAATTCTTCGGAACAGAAAATCCAATAGGGAAGGTAATAACTGCTGATGGCAAGGAAAATTTTACCGTAAGTGGCGTGATCGATAATTTTCCAAAAAACTCCAGTTTTAAATTTGACATGATAATGCCGATGAGCTACAACATCAAAAGCATGCTCGTTAATAACAAAGTGGATATGAATACCAATTTTTCATACTTTAGCTATGAGACTTATTTATTACTTAAACCTGGTGTATCGTTAAAAAATCTGTCTGTCAAAATCCGGCAGATCCACCTAAATCATAAACCTGACGATACTGATGCTGATTATTTATTGCTTCCATTATCGAAAATGCACTTGTATAATGCCGACCTGACCGATAAGGGAATGAGTACGGTGCGGATCTTCATAGTAGTCGCTTTGCTGATTTTGGTTATCGCTTGTATTAATTATGTGAATCTTTCAACTGCACGGTCAATGCTGCGGTCTAAGGAGATTAGCATGCGCAAAATTGTGGGTGCGGCAAAAATTCAGCTTTTCCTGCAGTTTATAGTTGAAACCGCACTTCTTTTCACTATTGCGGCCATTTTTGCATTGGTGCTTATCGCGTTATTGATACCCGAATTCAACCAGCTTTCCGGAAAGGAACTTGCACTTAATATTACCGATTACCATGTATGGACAGTTATCCTGCTGGCAATAGCCGTGACGTTAGTCGCCTCGAGCATTTACCCGGCAATGCTGCTTTCCTCATTTGAGCCGTTAAAGGCATTAAAGGGGAAGATCTCTGCCGGGATTGGCGACGTAATGTTCAGGAAGATATTGGTTGTAACCCAATTTGTGTTTTCGATAATTTTGATCGTAGGCACTATAGTAATTACCGGCCAGCTAAATTACATCAGGTCGAAGAAATTAGGGTACGACAAAACGAACGTTTTTTCATTTTGGATGCGCGATGCCAAACAGCACTATGACGCGGTTAAGGCAGAGCTTTTGAAACAACCAGGTGTGCTTGCTGTAACACGCTCAAACCAAAATATCGTAAGGTTTGGAGGGATTTCCGGTGATAACGATTGGGACGGCAAGGCGCCTAACTCAACATTTATCATACACCCGATTTCGGTTGATAAAGATCTGATCTCTTTTTTTAATATGAGGCTTGTTGCAGGCGCTTCATTTACCGGCGCGGTAAGCGATACTGCCCGATATATTTTGAATGAAGCCGCGGTTAAGGAAATGGGTTTAAAAGATCCGATAGGCAAGCGTTTCAGGATGAATACAATTAATGGGAAGATAATAGGTGTGGTGAAGGATTTTCACTACGCCTCAATGAAGGAAAAAATCGCGCCGGCAGTATTCTGGTATGCGCCGAAGTATTTGAGCACTATCTATGTAAAAACTACAACTAAAGATGCGCAGAAAGCTATTGCAGCGGCGCAGGCTCAATTTAAACAATATAACGGCGAATACCCATTTGGCTATGCTTTCCTTGACGATGTGTTCAACGGATTGTACCAGTCAGAGCAACGGGAGGGCACACTCTTTAATTATTTTGCAGGTATAGCTATCATGATCTCGTGCCTGGGATTACTTGGGCTTGCGGCATTCACCGCACAGGTACGTACCCGCGAAATTGGCGTGCGCAAAGTGCTTGGGGCCAGCGTGGGCAGAATTGTAGGTATGCTGGCACAGGATTTTATAAAGCTTGTATTAATTGCCGTTGTGATTGCTACGCCACTTGCATGGTTAGCTATGCATAACTGGCTCCAAACATTTGCCTACCGTATAAATTTAAGCTGGGCAGTATTTGCAATAGCCGGAATTATTGCGGTAGTTATTGCATTTGCCACAATCAGCTTTCAATCTGTTAAGGCAGCGCTGGCAAACCCGGTTAAGAGCCTGAGAAGCGAGTAAACCAATTGGAGTTTAGGTAGCAGTTTGCGGTCATAGGATAGTAATATTGACCGCAAACTGCTATTTATCCGCAGCTAACTATCAAATTTATTCCCCATTATGTAACAGATTTACTACATTCGACCCATATTATAAACCGGTTTTCGGCACTTAAATAATGTTGCTTTTACGAAAAATTTGGCTGGTTTATCAACTGACTGCATGAAGCTAAATCTCTCCTTAGTAACATTCATTACTGCCCTGTTATTTTCAACCGGGCTTTTTGCGCAGAATAACCCTGTTCCGTTAAAAACCATTCCGGTTAAACACAAAGGCAAAGGAGGCGTTGTTGTTTTAAAGGATACCATTGCTGCTGATAGTATCGCGATAGACAACGGGAAGGAAGATATTTCTGATTTCATAGCCCGCATTCGTCACCGTAAACCATCCAGAGCGGTTGATTCAATTACTTCA
This sequence comes from Mucilaginibacter phenanthrenivorans, assembly GCF_024721155.1. Taxonomy (GTDB): domain Bacteria; phylum Bacteroidota; class Bacteroidia; order Sphingobacteriales; family Sphingobacteriaceae; genus Mucilaginibacter; species Mucilaginibacter phenanthrenivorans. The sequence goes on from NZ_JAHVAP010000007.1 coordinate 417,434, forward strand.
AAACCAGAGATTTCTATTGCCCCGGCAATCGGTTATACGCTGTTGTCCAAGTTTGCCTTAGTGTTATCGGGCAATGCTATCCTTAAAACCGGACCGAATTCGCGGATATCGACTATTATCGCCAGCGTATCGTACACGCAAAATAAACAGTTTATCCTCCCGGTTCAAACCAACATCTGGAGTAAGGATAATAACTACAACTTTGTTGGGGCATACCAGTATTATAAATATCCGCAAAGTACTTACGGACTGGGGAGCAGCTGCAGTATAAAGAATGTGGACCCGATGGATTATTCCTACTTTATGTTTTATCAAACTGTATTGAGGCACATAACGGGCGATCTTTATGCCGGAGTGGGCTTTATTTTTGATACGCATTGGAACATATCTGACAAAGGGAATTCGAACGGAACGGTATCGGATTATTCGCTTTATGGAAAGGAATCACATACAGTAGCATCAGGGCTTACCTTTAATATGCAGCTTGACTCACGCGATAACGGGATTAATCCGTTAAAAGGCGCATATGCGTCCCTGCAATACAGGGATAACTACGAATTTTTAGGTAGCAGCGACCCGTGGCGTTCGCTGATAATTGACGTTCGTAAGTACATCAGACTGCCTGCGGGAACCGATAATGTACTTGCCTTATGGAGTTATAATTGGTTTGTTTTAAGCGGGAAACCCGGCTACCTCGACTTGCCAAGCACACAATGGGATACCAACTCCGCTACCGGCAGGGGGTATATTCAGGGCAGGTTTCGCGGCGCACAGATGGTATACTTTGAGAGCGAATACCGGTTTAAGATTACTCGAAACGGATTGTTGGGCGGAGTTCTGTTTATTAACGGGGAATCATTTTCAGCTGCCCCCGGTACTGGGTTACAACGCATCCAACCGGGCTATGGTCCCGGTGTAAGGTTAAAACTTAATAAAACCTCAAACACAAACATCACTATTGATTATGGCTTTGGCAGCCAGGGATCAAACGGCTTGTTTATCGACGTCGGAGAGGCGTTTTAATTTTTTCCTAAGCTCTAACCTCTATTCACCAACGTTAATTCTTGTTAAAAGCTGTTAAATAACTGTTAACCAGGTTTTACGGTAACCGGGATCAATTACATTTGTTAATCCAATAACTGTAATCATGATAAAAAGCTATTTAAAGATCGCCTGGCGTAACCTAATCCGTCATAAAAGTTTTTCCTTTATCAATATTGGGGGCTTATCAATAGGGATCGCAGCATGCCTGCTGATTTCTCTATATGTGCACTATCAATTGAGCTTTGACGGCTATCACACAAAAAAGGACAGGATAGTTCGTATCACAAACCTGATGCACACGCCGGAGAATGATAATGTAAACGTAGCGTTATCGCCCGCACTTTTAGCCACGGCTTTAAATCATAATTATCCTGAGGTAGAGCTGGCGGTACGTTTTGAACCTGACGCGGGGGTAATAAAAGTTGATAACCAATTATTCAGTGAAGAGAATGTCTACAAAGCAGATGCAGCTGTATTCAAAATCTTTGATTATAAATTTGCTGAAGGGACGGCAGCACAAGCTTTAGCTGATCCGCATAGCATTGTTATCACCAAAAAACTGGCGACAAAATATTTTGGTAATGGCAACGCAATTGGTAAAAGCCTTATCTGTAATAAAATACCTTGTAAGGTGTCCGCAGTTTTGGAAGACCTGCCGGAAAACTCGGATTTAAAAATAAGTGCAATTACTCCAGCCGATTATTCAAAAACGACTAAATGGTTAGCCGACGATTTTTCGGTATATACCTTTGTTCTTTTTAAACAAACACCTGACTTGACTGCCTTTGGAAAGAAATTGGCGAAGATCTCAAAACAGGATATCCAGCCTGAATTAAATAAAATGGGCGCGGTAAAATATTCATTGGATTTTAACGTGGAACCTTTGACCGATGTGCATTTTAGCGACGGAAAAGTAGGGGACACCATTAAAGGTGATAAGCAACTGGTTTACATTTTCTCCATTTTATCTATAGTGATCCTATTGATCGCGCTATTGAATTACATCAATCTTTCAACCGCCCGCGCTGCCGAACGGGCAAAAGAAGTTGGTGTGCGCAAGGTTAATGGCGCAATTCAATCCAGCCTGGTAGGGCAATTTTTGTTCGAGTCGTTTTTTATTACGCTGCTTGCTTTGGTAATAGCGGTTGCATTAACGCTGATCTCCCTGCCATTTTTAAACAGTCTGCTGCAAATCAAAATCTCGTTCTGGAGTTCGTCTGCAAGTTTTATGATTATTTGCGGGCTGGTTTTGGCTTCATCTTTATTGACAGGGCTTTATCCGGCCTTTGTGCTATCTGCATTTCAACCAATCACAGCTTTAAAAGGAAATTTTAAACACGGGGCTAAAGGCTTGACCCTCCGTAAGGTTATCACCATTACACAATTCGTAATTGCCACGGTAATGATAGCCGGTGCATTTATTATGAACAGGCAAATCAATTTTGTTCAGCACAGGTCCTTAGGGTACGATCAGAACCAGGTTTTGAGTGTTTCCTTACCGCCAGATTCTGTAGCCTTACAACGCGTGCTTGTTTTCAATAATGCATTGAACGAAATAAGCCAGGTGAAAGGAACATCAGTACAAAGCGGGCTTGCCATTCTTAACGCCGGTCAGGCAAAATCAACCACTATGGTAACTGCAAATGGGGTTAAAAGAGAGTTGATGTCGAATTACTTTTCGGTAGATGACAAATTTATACCCTTACTAAAAGTACAACTGGATGCCGGCCGGAATTTCTCGGAAGAAATGGCCACCGACAAAAAAGAAGGGTTTATAGTAAACGAAGCCTTTGTAAAACAGGTGGGATGGAAAAAGCCTATTGGCCAGGCGATAGAAGGATTTGATCATAAAGGCCATGTAGTAGGGGTGATAAAAGACTTTCATTATGCCTCCATGCACAACCCGATTGCACCGTTAGTTATGGTTTACACAACTTTCAGACCGTCGGCCGTGTTGGTTAAGATCAGTCCTGAAAATCTGCAATTGGTAAAAAATGTCTGGCAGTCTTATTTCTCGGATTATCCATTTACTTATGATTTTATGGACAGCTCATTTAATGTGTTGTATCAAAAGGATGTTAGCAGTATAAAGCTGTTTAATTATTTTACGTTGCTCTCCATCTTTTTGGCTTGTCTTGGTCTTTATGGGTTAGCCCATTTAATCGCCACTCAACGCACAAAGGAGATTGGCATCCGCAAGGTTTTGGGCGCTGCCTTAAATCAACTGCTGGTGTTGCTGGCAAAAGATTTTGTAAAACTAATAGCCATAGCAGCCGTTTTAGCCATCCCCATAACTTTATTGGTAATGAATAAATGGCTCGCCACCTATGCCTATCACATCAGCATCAATTGGTGGCTGCTGGTATCACCTGTGTTTGTTATCCTATTAATTTCTATTTTGGTGATAGGTTATCAAACCATAAAGGTAGCGGTAACTAATCCGGTTAAGAGTTTGAAGAGCGAATAAAATTATCAAACCACGATGTTAGAAACTTCGAAGTTTTGGGGCCTGAATCTCTAACCAAAGTGCACGCGAACTATATAACCTATGTTATAAGCCATACATTATTTAAACATTCAGTTGATGAATAATGTGCCGAATGTATATCTTTGCCGATATTGCTTCCGTAGTTCAATGGATAGAATTATGGTTTCCGGTACCATCGATATGAGTTCGAATCTCGTCGGGAGCACAAAATATTTTACAAAGCCTGCTGATAATTTATTGGCAGGTTTTGTATTTTATACATTGTTGCTTTAAAGTTCGTTTGAATCCGGAATACCCCTGCAAATAAATTTAAAAAATGATTATGGAAACAAAAGCTCCATTGCATCATTATCCTAAACAATAAGAACATTATGTCTTCAAAACATCTCCTGTTAAAAAAAACAACCCTATTACTTGCCTTTGTGCTTTATTGCAGCTTCGCAACTGCCCAGGGGTATAAAAAAATAAATGCCCGGATAGATTCACTTATGAAAGCTGGTTTGCCGAAATCAGCATTGGTAGAGGTGGATAAGCTCGATAAATTGGCGCAGCGGAATAAAAATACACCAGTGCAGGTACAGGTTGTTTTATACCGGATAGCCTTGCAATATGCCACGGACGAAAACGCGCAGGTAGCAATAATAAACCGCCTAAAAAAAGATGTTGATAACAGGGAATATCCTGTTAAACCCATTTTGCAATCATTATTGGCGTCGATGTACCAGCAATATTACCAGCAAAACCGTTTGCAATTTGCGCGACGGACCGCAATTGAAAAACCGGGCGACGACTTTACGACATGGGACCTGCAAACATTGATCGACCACATTGGCGGATTGTTTAAGCTGTCGCTTAAAGACTACAAACTTGAACAAACCACGCCAGTGAGTGTGCTTGACGGCGTTTTGGCAGGCGATAAGGCCAATCGCTATTTGCGCCCAACGCTTTATGATCTGCTGGCGCAGCGCGCGTTGGATTATTTCCTATCAGAAGAAGCAGCAATTACACGACCCAAACAGCCTTTTACACTTAGCAATCCATTTTTGTTTGGCGATAGTCGTGCCTTTGCAAACCTGCAAATTGAAACAAAGGATTATGGATCGACATTTTACCAGGGCATAAAGTTGCTGCAGCAGGCCACACTTTTCCACCTGCAAAAACAAAACGAAGATGCGTTGGCCGATCTCGACCTGCAACGGCTTGAATTTGTATACACACATGGCAATGTGCCCAACCAGGATTCGCTTTATTTGAAGGCAGTTGATGGGATTGCCGCGAAGTTTTCGTCAAGCCCAATAAGTGCAGATGCGTGGGTTCTGCATGGAAAATATATCCAGCAAAAGGATAGCTTAAAAACTGCGCTAATTTATTATTCAAAAGCGGCTGCCGCCTTCCCAAAAAGTTTGGGAGGCAAAAATGCCGCAGGTTTAATTGCCGAAATAAAAAGGAAGACGCTTTCAGCTTCCACCGAGGATGTAAATATGCCTGGTAAGCCGATATTGGCGCAGCTTGCCTATCGTAATATTAAAACGGTGCACGTTGCTATTTATAAGGTTTGGGCAACCGAGTATAATGACCTGGCCAGGATGCCTGATAATGATGGTAATCTTGATAATAACGGAGTTGTTCAAATTTCAACGAAAGTTTTAGACTACCTAAAGAAACTAAAGCCCGTAAGAGTTGATAACTTGCAATTGCCAGATCCACAAGACTATCGACCCCATACCGCTGAGTTTAAGATAGACCCCTTACAAAAGGGTATCTACCTGCTTGTGATAAACGATCCCTCTTCAAATGACCCATCTTTAACGCAATTAACAACTTTTAAAGTTAGCCAGCTATCATTTACCGCCCGCCGAAATGCTGACAGCAAGCTGGAAGTAAGCGTAATGGATAGGGAAACAGGTTCGCCTATGCAAGGTGTTAACTTTACCATCGCCGAAACTGAACACCAAAACACAAATGCCGACGGGATTTGCTATGTCGCGTTAAAACAGAACAATACATATTCAGTTAAGTTGACCACTGCAAATGACACTCTTTACGTAGGGCAACGATATAGCGGGTATTTTAACGATAATAATATCCGGACAAACACCACCCTGTTTACCGACAGGCAGATCTATCGCCCCGGGCAAACAGTGTATTTTAAGGGCCTGCATATTCAAACCAAAAATGGTAAAAGCACTTTGCTATTTAATGAAAAACGGATAGTTACCGTAAGGGATGGTAATAATAAGGAACTTGTTTCGATTCCGGTATCATCAAACGACTTCGGCTCTTTTAGCGGCACTTTTATTATTCCTCAAAACATTTTGAATGGATCACTTTCCATTAACGCGTCAGACGGGAGTAAATATGTAAACGTTGAGGAATATAAGCGCCCAACCTTTAGCGTGGCTTTTACACCAATTCAACATAGTTATAAGCCCAACGACAGTGTAACGCTTAAGGGAACGGTGACTGCTTATTCGGGTTATGGAATTTCGCAGGCTAAGGTGGCCTACCATGTTACCAGGCAACCCCAGGTAATAAATTATTACGCAGTTAAAAGGTTCGGTAACGTGTTAAACCGCAATGTCGAGATTGCTACAGACACCATCAAAACAAACGACAGGGGCGAGTTTACAATAAAGTTTAAGGCAGCTACTGATGAAACGCTAAAGCCCGGCGATTTAAATTACCGTTTCGCGGTAAGTGCTGATGTAACTGATGGTAGTGGCGAAACCCGATCGGCAAATACATCAACTACAGTTGCTGTTAATAATTTACAGGTTATTGCCGATGTACCTGCTACTATCAAAGACAACGATTCTACACATGTATCAGCGCAAATCACAAACCTGGACGGCGAGATGCAAAGCGGATCGATCAATTTGAAAGTGTATTCGCTTAAAGCTCCCGGCTATTTGTTCAAAACAAAGCTATGGGAGCAACCCGATCAAAAAATGCTAACGGAAGAACAATACCGGAAGGATTTTCCGGATTATGCTTACGGTAAAGAAGATAGTAAAGAAAATTGGGCAACTCAAAATACAATTACCGAAATAAATAAAGACGCCGATGGTAAAAAGGCAGTTGATTTTGATCTCGCTGTTTTGAAGAAACAGCCGACCGGGTATTATAAAATAATAGTAAATGCAAAAGGTGAACATGGCGATACGACATCGTCGGTAAGCTACGTGCATGTTGTTAATGCGGCTGCCAGGCCGCAACTACTTACAGATTGGGTAACCCCGATAAAAATCAGCGTAAAACCCGGGCAACCTGCCCAGTTCCTGCTTGGGATAGGACAACCGGCTATGGTTTTGATGGAAACATTATCTGATTCAAAAGTGCTATCGATGAAATGGTTAAGTATTTCTGGCGATAAACAGCAATTGATAAAAGTTCCGGTTGATACCGGCGAAAATAAAATAACCGTACAGTTTTTAATGGTGAGCCAAAACCGACTGTATAATAACCGGTATCCGATCACCAATGAAGATTATAATGATCAGCTGAATATAAAATTCCTTACGTTCAGGAATAAGCTGCAACCTGGAGAAAAGGAACAGTGGAAGCTGCAAATAACCGGGAGCGCTAAGCAAAAGGAAGCCGCTGAAATGGTCGCCGATCTGTATGACGCATCACTTGACGCGCTCACATCTGGTGCCGATAACTGGAGCAATATTTTGAATTCAAGGTATACCTACGAAGGTCGGTTTTTTTACTGGGAGAACAATTTTATCAACCAGGTACAAACACAGCCGTTAAAATATAACAACGATTATTTTAACCCGACTGCCCGCTCATACGAACAATTAGTTGTTCCTGAAAATGGTGGAGATGCCAACCAGATCTTTACTTCGCGGGCTTTAGGACTTGTCAGGATAAGGGGTAACTCCAGTGCAGCAATGGCATCAGTGGCAATGCAGGCTCCGATGGCAAAAGCAGATTCAGAAGCATTGGGTTATAAATCACAATATTCGGATAAAGCACCTATTTTAGAGGAATTAAAAGTAGCCGATCCGGGCCGTAAAAATCTTAAATTCTTACAGTCGGTTGATGATTATGGCGATCAGGCAAATTTAACCGGCGCCAATATCACCACCCGCAAAAACTTTAACGAAACTGCCTTTTTCTATCCGCAGTTACAGACGAATGAAAAAGGGGAAATTGTAATTGATTTTACCATTCCCGAATCGTTAACCAAATGGCAGTTTAAGGGTTTTGCACATACTAAAGATCTTAAAACCGGCTACATCGAAGGTCAGGTGGTAACTCAAAAGGAATTGAGTATTACTGCGAATACGCCGCGCTTTTTAAGGGAGGGTGATACGATAATTATTTCTGCAAGGCTGGCAAATCTAACCGCATCAAAATTGAGAGGCAAGGTGCAGCTGCAATTATTCAATGCGTTAAACATGCAGCCAGTAAGCCTGTTTGCCAACGCTGATGACGCACAGCAAAAGTTCGAGGTTGACAGCAACGCCAATAGACCGGTGTCGTTTAAGTTGTTTATCCCAGCTGGATTGTCAGCCATCACCTATCGCTTAACTGCCGAATCGGGCAATTATAGTGATGGCGAGGAAAATACCCTGCCGGTATTACCAAACCGTATGCTGGTAACCGAATCTATGCCGATGATAGTGAGGGCCGGGCAATCTAAGTCGTTTAATTTCGACAGGCTGATCAATCAAAATAGCACTACGCTAAAGAACAAAACATTAACGCTTGAGTACACGCAAAACCCTGCATGGTATGCCGTACAGGCATTGCCATATATGATGGAGTTTCCCTACGAATGTTCGGAACAGGTATTTAGCCGTTATTATGCCAATAGTCTTGCAACTAACCTGGTGAATAAAATGCCGGTAATTAAGCAGGTGTTTGATCAATGGAAAAGCGTAAACAGCACAGAACTGCTTTCGAACCTTGAAAAGAATGAGGAATTGAAATCAACTTTAATTGAAGAAACCCCATGGTTAAAGGATGCGGTAAGCGAATCGGAACAAAAGAAAAGGATCGCCTTGCTATTCAACTTGAATAAAATGAGCTATGAGCTGCAAACCAACCTTGATAAATTGCAAAAGAAGCAATTACCTGATGGTAGTTTCCCATGGTTTGGCGGCAATTATGCTGATAGATATATTACCCAAAACGTATTGGCGGGTATCGGTCAGCTATATCATTTAGGAATCGCGGATCCTAAAAATCAAACTTTAAAAGATATCGTTGATAAGGCAATGGTTTATTTGGATAAGGAACTCCTTTCAGATGCTGCCGCACTGAAGAAGAATAAGACTTTCGATAAAAGTGTAATTACACCTTTGGAAATTCATGCCTATTACACGCAAAGCTATTTTACAGCGCGGGAAATGAACGCAGATCAGAAGGCCCTATTGCGCAGCTACCTGCAGCTTGCAGCAAAACAATGGGCAAATAAAGGCGTGTATGAAAAGGGGATGATAGCGCTGACGATGCAACGCAACCAAAAGCCCGAAGTTGCGCAAGCCATTATTAAATCATTAATGGAAACTGCTCAGCAGACTGATGATATGGGGATGTATTGGGCTAAAAACCAACGGGGGTATTATTGGTATGAATCGCCAATTGAAACCCAGAGCTTGTTGATAGAGTTGTTTACCGAAGCAGGTAATAACCCCAAAGCAGTAGAAGAAATGAAGATTTGGTTGTTGCGGAGTAAACAAACCAGCAACTGGCAAACTACCAAGGCAACCGCTGCCGCGTGCTATGCTTTATTAATGAAAGGGGATAACTGGCTTGCGGATCAAGCTGTTCCTGAGATCAGTTTAGGTGGAAAAAGCCTTTCTGAATTAAAGCCCGATGTTAAGGCTGATGCGGGCACCGGCTACATTAAGACTGCTTGGGTTGATGAGCAGGTTAAACCTGAACTGGGTAAAGTGCAAATAAATAACACAGGAAAAACGCTCAGTTACGGCGCATTACACTGGCAGTATTTGGAAAATCTGGATAAGATCACCCCATCATCGACCGACATCCATTTGGAGCGTAAATACTTTATTGTAAAGCAGGGAAATGCCGGGCAAATACTGACAGTGGTTGATGCAACACATCAGCCGAAAACCGGCGACTTGCTTAAAGTGGTTGTTTACCTGAAAGCTGGTCGTGATTTTGAATATGTGCAGCTGAAAGATATGCGCCCGGCAGGTACCGAGCCGGTTGATGTTTTGTCGAATTATAAATACCAGGACGGGCTGTATTACTACCAGGTTACTAAAGATGTGGCAACCAACTTTTTCATCAGCAATTTAAACAAGGGTAATTACGTGTTTGAGTACCAGTTGCGGGTATCGCAGCCGGGCAATTTCTCAACAGGAATAAGCACTGTACAATGTATGTATGCACCAGAATTTAATGCGCACTCTGAAGGGATGAGGATGGAAGTGAATCCATAAGGCATAACAAAGCCGGACATTGAAATCAATGTCCGGCTTTGTTATTATTTCTGATCTGATAAATTTCAGAAATTGATCATAAGCGATTTATGACGCCTTAGCCAATTGCTCTTTATAAACCGACTCAACCTTTAACTCACGGCGGATTGCCTGGTTTTCGGTGCCATCAAATTTCTCCTTCAATTTTTTGAAGATCTCGAAGCTGAAGGCATCATTCATTGGCATATTATACTTTTGAACAATCGTATTGGGATGCAATGTTAATGCCTTCTCGGGCACCTTTAAATTTTCGTGATTTATGTGCGTAAGGCCTGTTAATGGGTCGGTGTCATAAATAACAAAAGTATCTATCAGCCGTCCCGCCGCGTCCGTATAAATTACCGTATCATGTTCGTTAAATTTTTTCATGGTTGATGTGTGTTAACTAATAAACACACACGCGTTAGAAAAAGTTTTACTTAGAAGTTAAATATGTGTAACAAAAGTGTGGCAATTATCACCTAAAAATTAGTTCTTAAACTAATTCCGTAAGTCCTTGGATTACCAAGATGCGACGCACCGAAATCATAGGCGTAATCGATATACTTTTTTTCAGCCAGGTTTTTCCCCCATAAAAACACATCGAAGTGTTTTGTACTTACACCAATGCGGGCATTAAACAAGTTGTAGGCTTTTTGTTCTATCTGGTTGGCAAGATCGAAGTATTGATTACCCAAATATTTCCATTCACCGCGCGCAATCAGTTGAACATCCGGCGAACCAACAAGCGCATAAGCGTATTGCAATGCCAACATCGAAGTTACATCAGGTGTATAAACCTGGTGATTACCCTTCAGGTTTAAAGCATCGCCGTTGCTGGCGACCAGGAGGTCGGTATAACGTGCATGTGTGTAACCGAAGTTATAAGCCACATCAAATCCCTTTAGAAGGGTTGCCGCAATTTCTGCCTCGATGCCTTTGCTTTTTAGCTTGCCAGCATTTTTAGTGATGGTAATGGGGCCAGGTAATACCAGGGTTGGCACCTGCGCGTTGTTGACGGCGGTATAAAATGCTGAGATATTTACTGTTAATTTTTTATTGAAAAACGAGTTTTTTGAACCGACCTCATAATTGTCGCTGTATTCAGGTTTGTAAGCATATAATGGTGGTTGCGATGGGTCTGCGCCCAGCTGACTTATCCCCCCGGCGCGAAAACCCCTGCTGTAAGTGGCAAACAGGTTATTTTTATCCGTTAAATGGTAGGCTACGGCTAGCTTGGGTGTAAACGCCCTGAAATTTGCCTTAGATGAAGTATCAGCTTGGGTTACCGCCGCGTCCTGGCCATCCGGCTGTGTCTCGCCTTTTACTTCTTCTTTTTTATGCTCAAAATCATACCTTATCCCTGCCGTAATGTCCCATTTTGGAGTAATGGTATAAACAGCCTGACCGTATGCCGCAGCACCGTAATTATTTTCAATATTGGTGTTGATGAAGGTTAGGTTTGTGCCGTCTCCAAGATGCGTCCCTGTTTTGGTCGGGCTGTGGCGATAAAAACCATAAAGCCCGGCTGTCCACTTTAAAGGTGATTGTGATGATGCCGGCGAACTGAACCTGAATTCCTGGGTGCCAACTTTAACATTGTTCCATTTATTGCCGTAATTATTTATAAGCGTTACTGCATCGTCAGCAGAAAAGTCCCCATCTATCGGGGTAGTATAATACCTGTAATTTTCCTGGTACGAGCTAACCGAAGTAAAGTTGAAGTTACTGCCGCTGTAATTAGCCGATAATGAAGCATTAAAAATATTATCTATCATTTTTGTGGTAGCGTTTTGGTCAACCTTAAACGGATTGCTCAAAGCTTCCTGTGGACTGCCGGCCAACTGAAACGGACCGTTGTTCCTGTTCGCGTAGTTCTTCACATTCAGATTCAGCGTAAGCTTATCGCTTGCCAAAAACTTCAGATAATAGTTGCCTAAAAAGAAGTGCTGCTTATCGAATTTAGTATTGTTGTAGGTGTTGGTGTAAAAACCATCAAAGCCCGAATAAACTCCCGCTACGCCTAAGAATAGTTTATTCTTAATCAGCGCAGTACGCAGACCGAGACTATAGCGCTGCTCACCGTAATTGCCAAATTCAATCTCAGCGAACCCGCTGGTCTGGTTTGAGGGTTGTTTGGTGATTACATTAATTACGCCACCCAGCGCGTTTCTACCGTACAAAGTTCCCTGTGGTCCGCGTAAAACTTCGATACGTTCCACATCAAAAAGCTGTGGAATATAGGTATCCAGGCTAAACTGGTTAACGCCATCCACATATGTAACCACTGCAGGGTCATATGATGTGGTGGCAATGCCTCTTATACCAGTTACGTTGCGGTTATCACCCGGTCCTGCGGAATATAAGTTGGGTACTATCGCCGTGATCTCCTTAAGGTTTTGTAAGCCGTAGGCCTGAACTTGTTTGGCTGACAGTGTTGAAATGCTGATGGGTACCTGCTGTACGGCCTCTTCGCGTTTTTGCGCAGTAACTACCACCTCATCAAGCTGGTTGTTGGCATCCTTAAGTTTGATGTTAAAGATCATGCCTTTACCGCCAACGGTTATAGTCATGCTGCGTTCGGCATAGGCTACGTTACTGATGTGCATTACATAGTTTCCTTCAGGGATCCTATTGATGCTGAATTCACCCTTAGCGTTACTGATCGTATTGAAATTGGTATTTAGCAGTGTTATCGTCGCCCCGGAAACAGGCTGCGAAGTTGTGCCGGTGATAACGCCGGAAATATCGGTTAATTTTTGTGCTTTGACTGAGCAGAAAATGATCAGCAATAGAAACAGGGGGAGTAATTTTTTCATTAAGGGCGGGTAAAAATGTCAAACAGTGTTGCAAATTTAAAAACACTATTGAGCGGTAAATTAAAAAGCAGGATAATTAAGTAATTATCCTGCTGAATGGTTATAAAGATCGTTTATTGCTTAAGCGACAGGATCCAGCCTATTATTTGTTTGGCTTCTGCCGGTTTCAGCGCGGGGTGTGCAGGCATGCTCACATCGCCCCAAACACCTGTACCGCCATTGATAACCTTTTGCGTTAAATGCGCCATAGATGCTTTGTTATTCGGGTATTTTTTAGCAACCTCGGTAAATGCCGGCCCTATCGATTTTTCTGCTACTTTGTGGCAGGTTTTACAATCAAGCGTCATCATTAATGCTTTACCCGGGCTGTTCGCACCGATGTTTGACATGTTAGATACCATGCTGCCTGGTGTGATGTTAAGCAGTTTACTTTTTACGGTAGCAGCCTGGTCGTCCGCAACATCAACTGTTGCATTATAATTTCCTTTTTTGGTATAAGTATAGATCAGTTTTGGGAGAACGGTTTTTTTGGTAACGCCATTACCCAGGTTCCAGGTGTAGCTCATTTTATCGCCCTCCGGATCTTTTGCTGCAACCGTAAATACAACGGTAAGTGGTAACGCTCCGTAAGTTTTGCTTGCATTAACCTTGCTGATCTCAGGTGCACGGTTACCACGGTTGTAGTCTATTCTCGCCAGGCCTGCGTCAGGGTTCTTCTGGAACCAACCGTTACCATATTCCAGCACATAGATCCTGCCGTCGGGGCCCGCCTCCATGTCAATAGGTGCATTAAACTTGGTGGATGGCATAAATGGTTCCATTTTATCAAAATCGCCGTTTGGCTGCAGGGTGATTGCCTTTATCCAACCACGGATCCAATCGTAAAAGATCACCTTGCTGTTATAGTAATCCGGGAAACGGGTGGCCTTAGGGTACAAATCAGTGTAATATATAGGCCCCGCCATCGTTGTACGACCTCCGGAACCTACTTCCGGGAACTCAGGTGATGCAGCATAAGGATACCAGATCATTGCGGGCTGGGCCGGTGGCAGCTCTGGCAAACCTGTATTGTTTTTTGAATTGTTTATCGGTTTTGCCGGGTCAAATGCCGGACCGGAAACGCCTGTTGCGTAATTATATTCGTGGTAAGAAATATTTGGGCCGATGAAAAGTGGCCAGCCAAAAAATCCGGCTTTGCGTGCCTGGTTAAATTCATCATAGCCACGCGGGCCTCTGGTAGCAAGGCTGTCGTTATTGGCATCAGGGCCAACTTCGCCCCAATATAAATTGCTGTTCTTTTTATCCACCGAAATGCGGTACGGGTTCCTGTCGCCCATAACATAAATTTCGGGTCTTGTTTTGGGCTGGCCTGGTTTAAACAAGTTTCCTTCCGGGATGTCGTAAGTGCCATCCGGCTTCATTTTTATCCTTAGGATCTTTCCGCGCAGATCGTTGGTATTGCCTGCTGAGCGCCTTGAGTCATAATGATCAAAGCCCGGCCGGTCATCAAGCGGCGCAAAGGCGTGAGTGTTGTAGGGTGGATTTCCATCCTCGTCAAACGGCGTAGAATTATCTCCGGTCGACAGGAATAGCATATTGTCCGGTCCAAAGGCTATGGAACCACCTGTATGGCAACAGATCTCGCGTTGTGAATAAAGCTGCAATACTATCTTTTCTGTTTTATTGTCGATGGTATCGTTTACAAATGTAAAACGCGATAAACGATTTACACTGGTATCGGCGGGGCTGTAATAAATATAAATGTAATGATTGTTCTTAAAGTCCGGATCGGCCTGGATGCCTAAAACGCCTTCTTCGGCATTTACGCCCTTAACATGGGCCTTCCAGTATGCATCTAAAAACCCTGCCTGTTTAACTTTTTTGGTGTCGTTTTTATAAAGCAGGATCTCGCCGCGACGCTGGGTTATCAAAATATCCAGGTTCGGTAATACCGTTAATTCGGTAGGCTCAAAAAAGGTGCCGGTTATCAGCTGGGTTTTTACAAACCGGTTTTCTTCAGGTATGCGTTCCGTAGTAACTTTTGCATAGTTCAATTTAACATGATCGCCGATGGCCCATTGGATCCCACCAAGGATATGCTTTAAAAAGAGCGGATCGCTGTATGATTCGTCAACGTGGCCAAGCTCGGTATACCATGCCCTGCCGCCGTCATAATTATGATACCACGCCATAGGGTGGAATGAACCGTTGATACCGCCGGTGTAGCTGGTTTCGTCAATAGTGATCAGCACATGCAGATCTTTTACAAGATCCTTGTAATTATACCATTCGTCCTTTCTTTTCCAGGTATCGGGCAGGTGTTTGGTTGAAATATGGGTTTTATCAACCACATGCAAAACCGCTTCCTGTTGTGCCGGGTGACTAACGAAATAACCGCCGACTAAGCGACCGTACCAATGCCAGTCGTAATTAGCATCAGCTGCAGCATGGATACCTACATAGCCGCCGCCGGCCTGGATATATCTTTCAAAATCGTTACGCTCGGTAGCTGTAAGTAAATCGCCGGTGGTGCTTAAAAAAACAACGGCGCTGTATTTTTTAAGATTGCTTTCTGTGAATTTTTTATCGTCGGATGTCGTATCCACACTGAATCCGTTTTCCTGGCCTAATTTAGTGATCGCTGCCACCCCAAGCGGTATAGAAGCATGGTGATAACCCGCAGTTTTGGTAAACACCAGGATCTTTGGCTTAATAGGAGCGAAGCCCAGGAATAAAAAGGGGATAAGTACAAGAAAAGTAAATTTAAGACGCATTGCCTGTTTTTTTAATGATGAAATATGCCGGTAAATATATTGGTTTAACAGGGGCTCAATTTAAATAAAAAAGGGCGAAAATGTGCTTTGAAATTAAAATGATACTTAATTGTTACTCACATACTTATGATTTATGAAATCGATTGCGGAAGTGCCTGATTTATTGCATGTTTGAGTTTGATTAAACATGTAATAAATCTGCAAAAGACATGAAATCTGTGTCAATTAGACGCAATGTTAGTTTATCGGGATCGTTTTCTCTTTCAAATTCCATCCGCTCACACTAATCATTGCCGTATTTTTTATTTTACCGGCATCATAATTAAGGGTGATTGTCTTCTTCTCGCCCGGCAAAACCGATACGTAATTATCGCTATAGAATACGGGCAGCAAACGATTCCCGGTTTGCGAATTAACCAACGATACCCGGTTGAAAAATGCAACCGGTGCATTGGCTGGATTTGTTAAGGTAACTTCAACTTTACCGGGCCCAATTTGCTTTGCAGTGGTTTCAACCTGCGAGGCTGCAATCTTTTTTAAACCCGAATAAACGCCTTTTTCATCGGGCAGCCAGTACAGGTTATCGCTTACTATATTTTGCTTTAGATCAGTCAGTCTAAGTGAAAGAAAAACGCCCTCTTTTTTTGCAAGCGCATCTACCTCTTCCCTTACCGGCACAAAGCCTTTAACCGATTGCGGCTGGATCTCCTCGAAAACCTGGGTCAGCATTTTTTCCCTTCCCTGCATATCATAGGTTTTAATGGAAAGCATCAGGTCGCGTTTGGTGGTAAAGTTGTTATTTACAATAGTCGCCATACCGTTTAATGGGTTGTACATTACGTGCAACGGTTCGCTGCCGCTGTGCAGGCCATATAAACAAGCATTTGGGTCAAGATAATAGTCGTACATCTGGCCGCGCATGGCTGTCCACGGGTTTTGAGTTTTCCAGATGATGACACCGGTGTACCAATCCCACATGTGGTCGCTAAAGCCTTCCATTAATGCGCGGTACTGGTTGTAATTAACCAATTGCGCCTTGGCGGCGAAATCCTTTGCATCTGTAGCCTTTCCATAAGGCTCTATTGACGCATCATAGCCGATATATTTGTGATAATCCCAAACGGAATCCACCTTATTTTTCTTTTTATCGGATGAAAATTCCGGCGCTATTAAATTTTCTGTCGGGATAAATCTTTTTAACGATTCAAAATCATTGATGCCCACCGAACCGATTTCGGAGTTAAATGGAAATGTATGCACCGACCAAAATGCCGAATCCGGCTGAACACCGTATGGGCCATCGCCATTGCCGCCAAGCGTATTGAGCGACATTTTATCAGAATTGGAATATTCAACAAACCAACGGGTACCATCAAGCTTTGGCAAAATAGAATCACGAACAGGCAGCAGGATATCTTCAGGTGGAGTGATCTCATTCCCTCCGCACCAGATAGCCAGTGAAGGATGGTTTCGCACAAGTTTGATTTGATCAACAAGTGATTTTAAGTATAATTTATGATCATCCGGATATTTGCGACGTGTCCATTGATCTTCCGCCTTCATCGGGTCAAACCAGCGGCCATTTGCATCTCCGGATACCCAGAAATCCTGGAAAACCAGCATACCGTATTCGTCGCAGGCATTGTAAAACTCCGGTCTTTCAACCAAAGCGCCGCCCCAAACGCGGATGAGGTTTAAATTCATATCGTGGTGAAAACGTACTTCTGCGTTATAACGAGCATCCGAAAAGCGCAGCATGGCGTCGGAGATGATCCAATTGCCCCCCTTTATAAAGATCTTTTGGCCGTTAACTTCAACCTGCCTGCTTTTGGTTTGCTCGTTCCAGCTTGTTTGAATTTCGCGCACGCCAACGTTAACATCAGCCTTGTCCGACGGTTTGTTTGTGATCAAAAATTGAAGCGATGTTTTATATAGATGGTGATCGCCATAACCATTTGGCCACCATAATTTAGGGTCTTTTAAAACCAGGTCGTTAAGATTTACGTCAATTGACGAATTTGCTTTAACGGTGATGCTTTTTGTAATCCGCTGTCCGTCCATCAAAAATTGAAGCACACCGGTTACCGGCTTTGCGGTAGGATTGTTCAACGTAGCAGATGATTTAATGATTGCGGGTTGTTGTTTGCCCTCCACCTGCCGAATGCCCGGCACCAGTGTAATTACATGCGGATCGGTAATTCTTACAGCTCCTGTTGTTTCAATGGTTACCTTATCCCAAATTCCGGTGTTCCTGTCGCGCATTGGTTGGATCCAGTCCCAGCCGGCGGTATACTGCAGACCAACGTTTTTGGCTATGCGCCCATCGCCGCCCTGGCCACCATTGGGATTTCCAACCGGATCAGGAGGGTATACCAAAACGGCTAAACGGTTATTGCCAGTTTTGTTCAGCAACGCCGTAATGTTATACGACTGCCGCAAAAACATACCATAGTGCGTTTGCTTGTTTACTTTTTTTCCATTCAAAAAAACTTCACAGCTATAATTAACACCTCTTAAGTTTAGGTAAACCTGGTTGCTGCCAATAGGTGCAGCCTGGGTAAAATCCCTTACAAACCAATAAGTATAATAATCCCGCCCCGTATCATAAATATCCTTAATGTGAGCATTGTTCATCCCCCAAAAAGGGTCAGGAACCAGTTTGTTATTTAGCAGTGTAGTTAAAACCGTGCCCGGAACGGTAGCATTTAGCCAGCTATCTACTGAGAATTCGGGTTTCGAAACCTGTGTACCATTTGCATGTACGTTAGCTAACTTTTGGCATTTCCAGCCGTCATTAAGTTCGTATTTGTTTTGCGCTGACGCCTTGGTAAAGACTAACGAAAAAAGGATAAAGTAAAACAGGGAGTTTTTTGAAAAGTATTTTATAGCAGCCATTAGGGAATGTTAATGGCCTAAAGGTAAAAATAAATCCTTTTTTATGATCACCAGTTTAAAACTATGTATGCGAATAGATGTTTGCGCTAATACATATAGAAATGCGAAAAGTTTAAAGAACCCTAGTCCGGGACAATTGAGCAATATTTTGCAGGGAATTATTTAATATCTAATTAATACTTTTTACATTTAGCCACCAATTATAAACATCTGCAAAAAGTGAGTAACAAACCAATTGACGGTAATAGCATTAAACAGCTTATTGAAGGCAATGAGGATGTGTTTACTTCGCTGTATGAATCGTACAGCGAAAAGGTTTATAGGCTTGCATTTCGTTTTTTGAAGGATAAGGCGCTGAGCGAAGAGGTGGTACAGGAAACATTTATTAATGTTTGGCTCAGTAGGGAAAAGCTTGACCCCGAGGGCAACATGTGGCTTTATTTGTATGTTGTTGCAAAGCGGTTGGCGCTTAATTCATTAAGGCAGGCATGCAAATCAAACGATTTTGTTGAAAATCTCCTGAATTTTATGGAAGAGCAAAATAGCACCGAAGAAGAAGTGCTCGCCCGCGACCTGGAGAACTTTACAGGTAAAATTATCGAGAAACTTCCGCGCCAGCAGCAGCTGGTGTTTAAATTAAGCCGGGTTGAAGGCCTTTCATATAAGGAAATTGCAGAGCAGCTAAATATCTCCCCGAATACAGTTAAAAACCACATGGTTGAGGCTTTAAAGACCTTAAGATCTCAACTGCGATATTCCGATATCATCTATTGTATCGTGTTGGCTTACCTTATTTAATTTTTTTTACTTCCCACTAGTCCTACCGCGCTTCCCCGGTGTTCTATACTCAGAACCACCCGTCCGGGGATTATTATAAACCATACTTAACAATGAAAAAAGCAAAGCTGCAACGCCTTGTGCATCAATATTTTAATGATACAATAAGCCGTGCTGATTGTGTCGAACTGTTGGATTATTTAAATAATACCAATCCGGATGAAATTGCTGATGTTATTGATACAGAGCTGATCAACTTTAACAAAGGCCCGGAATTTAAGGGCAAACAATCGGCAGACGTTTTGAGCCGCATCAAATCGGATCCAAGATTTACTCAACAGCCGGTTGTTGAAGAAGCTTATCCTGTTGTTGTCAAATTTTACAGTGGCCGCTGGTTTCAAATTGCTGCGGCCTTGCTGGTGTTCGGAACTGCTGCATTGGTCATCTTCAATAAAAATATATCGAACCAAACGACAAAAAAACATGCTTTTGATCAGCAGTCTGCAGCCATTGTGCCTGGAAGTAATAAAGCTATTTTAACATTGGCCGGTGGCAAAACAATCGTGCTTAAAAACGCGGCGAATGGTTTGCTTGCACAAACGGGAGCGGGCAATGTGTTAAAAACAAACAATGGGCAAATTTTATACAACGCGGCAAATAAGACCGAAGCGGCTGCAAGCCAGGACAACATTAACACGCTGTCGACCCCAAGAGGAGGTACCTACCAGGTGGTTTTGTCTGACGGTACCAAGGTGTGGTTAAATGCTGCTTCATCAATAAGCTACCCCGTAGCATTCACAGGGAAGGAACGTCATATAACGCTTACCGGCGAGGCCTATTTTGAAGTAGCAAAAAACAAGGAAATGCCTTTTTATGTGAGTACCAATAATGTGCAGATAAGGGTATTGGGGACGCATTTTAACATTGCTGCCTACGGCGATGATAATGAAGTAACAGCTACCCTGCTGGAAGGAGCCGTGCAGATAACCAAAAATAACGCCCATTCGATGCTCAAGCCAGGGCAAAAGGCAATCATTAATAACAATTCGGACAACATTGCCGTATCTGAGGCAAATATTGAAGATGCGATGGCCTGGAAAAATGGTTACTTCATTTTTGATGATGACGATATTATCGGGATCATGAAAAAGGTATCGCGCTGGTATGATGTGAGCGTAAACTACCAGGGCAGTGTGAGCGATCAGAAATTCGGCGGCACATTTTACCGTTCAAAAAGTATAACAGAACTACTCCAATACCTGGGAAAAATAGGAAAAATACACATTATGATTGAAGGAAGGAGGATAATTGTTATGAAGTGATCGGTACATCCTCAATAAACAATTATCTGCAAAATAAAACCAGGAGCGCTCCAACGCCCCTGGCTAAAGGCCGAGGCCAAAGTCAGATAAATGAATAATTGCAGCTTAACACAATCAATTAATTAACCTAACATTCAAATGTATAAAATTTTTACTGATTTCAATTGCAGTAAGCAACCTTGCTGCATTCACAAACTACTGCTCGTCATGAAATTAACCCTTATTTTGCTAACGGCAACCTTTTTGCAGGTGTCGGCAGCAACGTACGCGCAAAAAATCACTCTCAAGGTTAAAGGCGCGACCATAAAGGAAGTTTTTGAAAAGATCCAGGCACAAACAAGCTATGACTTTTTATATAATGCTGACGACTTAAAGGCATCGAAGCCCATAACGCTGAATGTAAAAAATACCAATTTAAAGGATGCGCTTGATGACTGCTTTAAAAATCAGCCTTTAACGTATACCATTGAAAACACCACGATATTAATTACCAGGAAGGCAGCCCCGGTTGTGGCGCAGGTACTTAAAAAGACCATTACAGGTATGGTTACCGATACTGCTGGTTTACCTTTACCCGGTGTAACCGTACACGAAAAAGGTACTCAGAACGCGGTAAGCACAGATGTAAGTGGTAAGTACAGCATCTCGGTGGCTGATAATGGCGCCGTTTTGGTATTTTCTTTCCTTGGCTATGTACAGCAGGAAGTTCCGGTTACAGACAATGGCACAATCAGCATCAGGCTAAAAGAAGCAAATACAAAGCTAAATGAAGTGGTTGTTGTAGGCTACGGTACGCAAACCAGGGCGAGCATCAATGGGGCAGTAAATACAGTAGGTGCCAAAGACATAGGCGACAAACCTGTATTGAATGCTTTTCAGGCGCTTCAGGGTGAATCTCCAAATTTAATTATCCAGCAAAGTTCACTTGATCCTGGTGCTACTCCAACAGTTAACATCAGGGGAGTGGGTACTACGGGCAGTAATGATCCATTAGTAGTAATTGATGGAATTGTAACACAGAGCACCGGAAGCTTAAACACTATAAACCCCAACGATATTGCAAACGTAACCATACTTAAGGATGCCGGTTCGGCTGCTATTTATGGTTCGCGTGCGGCCAATGGCGTAATATTGATTACAACCAAAAGCGGAAAGCTCAACCAAAAAGCAGCCGTAACCTATAACGGCAGTTACGGTTTACAAGTGCCCGACATAATGGTTCATAAAATAAGTGCCGCAGAAAATGCCTACGATAAAAACATGGCCCTGGTTAATTCAGGTCTGGCGCCGGCTTACACACCTGAGCAAATTCAGGAGTTGGCAAATGAAGGCAGGGGAACATGGGATTTAAACCATTTGGTGTACAACGCGCCTTTGCAATCGCACAATTTGAATATAAGCGGAGGTGGTGAAACCAATTCTTATTTTATATCAGGCGGTTACCTGGATCAAATGAACAGCTTTGTTGGTAATGGCGGTTCAGGCAGTAAATACGGGTATCAGAAATATAACCTCCGTTTAAACCAAACTTCAATAATTGGAAAATTTAAATTTAACGCCATCCTTAATTACACAAAAAGCCGGAATAAAACTACAGCGGCAAATGAAGGCTTTACTATCGCAGATGCGAATCGTGTACCTTCGAATTTTAATTGGCAGGATGCTAATGGTAATTATTTAACCAACCCGGTATCCTCTCAACAAAATGCGTTAGGCATGTTAAGGTTAGGAGGATTTAATCAAACCGATTACGATGAGATTTTTGGTAACCTAAACGGTACTTTAACAATTACCAAGGACCTAAAGCTAACCGGTGTTTTTGGCGGTACGCTTGATAATAACGGCAGCTTTTATAACGATAAGGTAGTTGACTTTTTACCGGCAGGGGCATCGGCGAATAATGACTTGTCGGTTAATGATGGGAATTACAAAAGCAACCTATTCAATACTCAGCTTTATTTAAGTTATAATAAGAGTTTAGGCAAACATTCAATTAGTGCTACGGCTGGTGTTTCGAGCGAAACCTACAGTGGCAGGGGATTCAGCTTGTCCAAAAGTCTTACCGATCCTACTTTGGGAACGCCTACAACAGGTACTACTATAAGCCCTACCGGATCGAACAATAGCGTTGGTATTGATGCCAACAGCTTGCTTTCGGTATTTGGCCGTGTAAATTATAATTATGAAAGCAAGTATTTCCTGGATTTTGTATTCCGTGATGATGCATCATCCAAGTTTGCACCGGGCAAAAGGGCGAGTTTCTTCCCATCAGTAACTGCCGGCTGGGTGGTAACGGATGAGGACTTTATGAAGCCTATAACTAATACCCTAACCAATCTTAAACTAAGATCGTCATATGGCATATTGGGTAATCAAAACGTGGGTAACTTTCAATACGAAACTACCTATTTTAATTACACAGCTGCCTATGGGTTTAATAACCAGTTAGTGGGTGGGGCAGGTACCTTTCAGTCAAACCCTGATTTGACAT
Source organism: Mucilaginibacter phenanthrenivorans (assembly GCF_024721155.1). Taxonomy (GTDB): domain Bacteria; phylum Bacteroidota; class Bacteroidia; order Sphingobacteriales; family Sphingobacteriaceae; genus Mucilaginibacter; species Mucilaginibacter phenanthrenivorans. The sequence continues at coordinate 440,484 of NZ_JAHVAP010000007.1, forward strand.
GGGAAAGTGCTGCAACCTTTAACCTTGGCGTTGATTTTAGCTTATTTAACGGCAAACTGTCGGGCTCGTTTGATTACTTTAATAAAGTAACACGTAACATTTTACAGACACCGCAAGATGTACCTTCAATTTTCGGCGCAGGTCTTGCCGATGCCAATGTTGCTAAAGTTAGAGATGCAGGCTGGGAAGCAGCATTGACCTATAATCTGAGAGGTCAAAAGGTTAGTCAAAGCTTTAGCATAAACGTTGCCGACAACCAAAACACTTTATTGAAGTTAACCGGAACCGCAACACAGCAAATTAACCAACCCGACGTTTACGCATTGATAAGAAAAGTTGGCTCCCCAATTACGGAATACTACGGTTATGAAACAAATGGCTTATATCAAAACCAGGCAGACATTGATGCATCTCCGAAAATAGCAGGTCTCGCTGTTAGTCCGGGCGACTTGAAGTTTAAAGATTTAAACCATGACGGTGTAATTGATTCGAAGGATAAAACCGAATTAGGCAACCCCTTTCCACGTTACACTTTTGGATTCACCTACAGAATAGCTGTTGCCGGTTTTGATGCGACGATATTTATACAGGGAGTAGGTAAAAGGGATGAATTTTTAAGGGGTGAATTGGTTGAGCCTTACCAGGGGGGATACGGGGCTACTCTTTATGATCACCAAACAGATTTCTGGACTCCTGAAAATCCAGGCGCCAAATATCCAAGACTGGCCACATCCGGCCCTTCAAACGTTAACAACTGGCAAACCGGGTCTGATCTTTTCAAATATAACGCCGCTTATGCAAGGCTAAAAAATGTGAACATCGGGTATACGTTACCTAAAAACATTGTTAAAAAATTAGGAATCAATAACGTCCGAGTATCCCTTATCGGGCAAAATCTTGCCACGCTTACCAAGTTAAAATTTGCAGATCCTGAAACATCGGAATTTGGTAGTAACGTTGCTATAACCTCAAGCTCAAACAGCCCGCGTAGTTACCTGCTATCGGCATTTTACGGCGTAGGGATTGATTTAACATTTTAATAAAAACATTTTAAATATAGAAATATGAACCTTTTTAAAAAGTTCTTCATTGCAGTTATAATAACTACAGCAATAACAGGATGTAAAAAGCTGGATATTGTTCCTACCGATAGATTTTCGGATGCTACATTCTGGAAGGTTGACGCCAACGTATACAACGCACTATACAATAACTACCATTTAATTTATAATGACGGTTTGTATTTTAGCGCAGAAGCCTTATCTGACAACGCTTACTCACGTGCAGGCGATCCTGCCATTATATCTGGTGGAAACGCAACTGCTGCTACCGGAAAGTTTGCAGGCGACTGGTCAAATTATTACTCTGACATAAAATCGTGTAACGAGTTTTTAACTTTTGTTGGTCAAAATACCACACTGTCAAAAGACGTATTAAACAGGATGATAGCCGAAACACGTTTTTTACGTGCCTTCGCGCATTTTAACCTGACAAAGTGGTGGGGAGATGTACCACTGGTAACCGACAATATTACTCCTGACGAAGCAAAAGTAATAGCACGCACGCCGAAAGCAGACGTCGTTAAATTTATTATTGCCGAACTGGAAGCAGCTATACCAAACCTCCCATCAAAAGATGCGCTTCCGGCAAGTGAAAACGGAAGGATTACTAAAGGTGCCGCACTGGCGCTGGAGGCGAGGGTGCTGTTGTACCAGGGCGACCGGATGGCTGATGTTGTTACTGTTTGCGAAAAACTAATAAACCAACAAAATGTTAATGGCAGCTATTCATTAAATTCAAGCTACACTGATTTGTTTAGCGACAAGGTGGTTAACAAAACCAATAACGAATCCATGCTTTCATTACAATATGTACCTACTACTTATACCTGGTCAGACTTCTTCGACTTTGCACCGCTATCAGTGGGTGGCCGCGTAATTGCAAATTCACCGACACAGGAGCTCGTTGACGACTACATCATGCTGAACGGAAAAGGTATTACTGATGCCGGTTCAGGTTATGATATCAATAATCCATACGTCAACCGCGACCCAAGGCTTACTGCCACCGTGGTTTATGATGGGTACAAATGGAACAATGGTGGCGGTGTTAATGGTACTAGTAAAACCATTTACATAAAACCTGGAAGTGATCCCGGTGATAATGCAAGTAATCCAAATGGTCCTGACGAATATGTTGGGGACAGGGAAAGCTCATCGCCAACAGCTTACTACTGGCGGAAGTACTTTGATCCAAATGCACTTGCAAGTTATGTATCCGGCTTAAACCTGCATTTGATCAGGTATGCCGAGGTTCTGCTTGATTATGCTGAAGCAAAAAACAGCCTAGGCCAAATGAATGCCGCTGTTTGGAACCAAACTATCGGTGCTTTGCGGGCAAGAGCCGGCTTTACTGATCCGGGTGCGTTAAACTACCCCGCCAGCGGTGATATGACTACCATCATCAGGCGCGAAAGAAGGGTGGAATTGGCTTTGGAAGGCATCAGGGTAGACGATATCAGAAGATGGAAAATAGCTGAAACTACGATGAACGGATATGCACATGGTGCCAGGTTCTCAGGAGACTTAACTACTGACAACGGTTACATCAGGGCTCAAAAAAGGCAATTTAACCCGGCCAGGGACTATTTCTGGGCGATACCTGCAAATGACCTTAGTCTTGATAAAAACCTAACCCAAAACCCAGGCTATTAATTCACAAAACCATAAACAGAAAAAATGAAGACTTTTATAAAAATAAGCTTTATGGTTATGTTAACCATTATTGCTATTACTTCCTGTAAAAAAGATACACGGGCCTTTAATGCCGATGTTGCCCCGGTAACCACGCTTTCTGCACCTGATAATGCGGCAAGCTTTACCCTCGCGCCTGCAACCGGGCCAAGCATCCAATTTAAATGGACTGCCAGCCCAACACAGGACCTTGTACTATACGAGGTAGCTTTTGATAAAGCCGACGGCGATTTTAGCAAGCCAATTTATAAGGTGCTTTCTGACGGATCAGGGGTGCAGACACAGGCTACAATAACGCAAAAGGTTTTAAATACCATTGCATCAATGGCAGGAATTGCCTCGTTAAGTACCGGAACTTTAAAATGGGCGGTTATTGTATCTAAGGAAACTAATGCAAAAGTTAGTACTACAAGCCATACCATTCAGCTAACCAGGCCGGCCGGCTTTGCCGTGCTGCCTGCAGCGCTTTATCTTACCGGAAGCGCTACTGAACAAGGTACAGATTTGTCAAAAGCCCTGCCATTTAAAAAGATCAGCGACGGTGTGTTTGAGTTGTACACTTCGCTAACCGCAGGCACTTATAGTTTAGTTGACGGCACCACCGGAACCCCAACCAGCTATTCTATCCAAAATAACATTTCTGTTGTTGCAGGTGGCAGCACAACCGTAACAGGCAGCAAAAATGTATACAGGATTTCGCTGGACCTTAGTAACGCAGCGGCCACTATAACTCAAATTGTTTCTGTTGGATTCTTTAACGCACCTGATAATAAAGTTTACTTTGAACTGCCTTATGTAGGAAACAGCCAGTGGGAAATTGATAATGTTAAAATTGTTATCCCGCAGGAGTCGTATGGTTTGGATAGCCGTTACAAGTATAAATTTACTGTGATGGATTCAAACGGGAATCAATCTGTAGAATGGTATGGAAGTATAAATTCCGATAATCCCGATCCTTCTACTGCCAGCCCTGCGTCCTATTTTTACATGTACCCGGTAGACAATTCACAATTTAATTTTTGCTTCAAAATTGTTCCGGCCTACAATAATAAAAATGCCAATGTTAATGTAAACTTTAGTCCGGGTATCCCGAACTATAACAATACAATTACTTTAAAATAAACAATTAAAATGGGTTACGGCTTGTTAGTTGTAACCCATTAATCTTTAAATCTACGCTATGAAATTCAAACGCATTAATTATTACACCCTAACCATATCAACGTTGTTTATTGGGTTGGCGTTGTCGTCTTGTTCAAAAAAGAACGACCCGGTACCGCCCCCAAAAAACACCGACACAACTACGGTAAAACCATTTGTTTACAATTACGCGTCGCTTGCGGATACATTGCAAACATATACTTATGGCACATTCAAATCTGCAGATGGTAATTACTTTATCCAAAACAATACCGGCAATAATACCTTTAACTATTGGCCGCAGGCACATATGCTTGACGTTTTAACGGATGGTTATTTAAGAACAAAAAGCGGGGTTTACACGCAAAGGATGAAAGCGCTGTTAAACGGAATTAAAACAGCGAATGGCGGCGCATATCCAAACGAATTTTATGACGATATGGGTTGGCTGGCCAATGCAAGTCTGCGCGATTATATCATAACTAATGATGCAGACTATTTAAACGTTGCCCAAATTCTATATGCCGAAATTAAAGGCGGCTCAAACAGCATAGCTGGTGGCGGCATAGCCTGGCAACGCAGCCAGCTATATTATAAAAATATTCCATCGACGGGCAACATGACGATCCTCGCCGCGCGGTTTTATGAATTGCAAAATAAAGCGGAGGACCTGGCTTTAGCCAAAAGCCTTTATACCTGGATGAAAACTAATTTAGTTAACGCAACATCAGGAGTGGTGCTTGACGGAATTAACCGGAACCAGGACGGGCAGGTAGACAATTGGATCTTTACCTATAACCAGGGGCTGTTTATAGGCTCGGCAGTTGAGCTTTATAACATCACGAAAGATCCCGCCTATTTGCAGGATGCAATCCGCACAGCGAACAATACAGTTGCTGATCCAAACCTTACGGTTAATGGTATACTTAAGAGCGAGGGCCAGGGGGATGGCGGACTTTTTAAGGGCGTAGCGGTAAGATACCTGACGTTGTTAACTGAACTACCGGACCTTGATGCCGCTGATAAAACAAAATACGCCAATTTCCTAAAGCAAAACGCACAGACATTATATGTTAAAGGTATTGGCAGGCCATCCTTTATGATAAGCCCAGACTGGAGCATACTTCCATCGGGGAGCACCGATCTTACCATACAATTAAGCGGTGTGATGATGATAGAAGCAGCGGCTAAGTTAAAGGCTGATGGTGCAATCAAATAGCATAGTGTTCGGAAAATATCCGACTATTATAAAAGCACTTAAGTAGGTTTAAGTTGGTTATCATCGTTCGATGATTTGGTAAGCGTCCCGGATGAGAGCCGGGACGCTTTTTTAATAATTGTCTTTTCTTTTTTTTCTTGAATCTTGTCTCTTGATTCTTGGCTCTACCTACACGTTAAACCTGAAATGCATTATGTCCCCGTCCTGAACAATGTAGGTTTTACCTTCAATACCTAATTTACCGTTTTCTTTAATAATGGCTTCAGATCCATTGAATTTTACAAAGTCCTCGTATTTGATCACCTCTGCGCGGATAAAGCCTTTTTCAAAATCGGTATGGATCACGCCTGCGGCCTGTGGGGCTGTAAAGCCTTTAGTGATGGTCCATGCGCGTACTTCCTGTACGCCGGCGGTGAAGTAGGTGGCAAGGTTAAGGAGCTTGTACGCAGCTTTAATTAGCTTATTTACGCCTGATTCCGTCAAGCCCAGATCATCCAAAAACATCTGGCGTTCCTCGTAGGTTTCCATTTCAGATATTTCAGATTCTATTTGTGCAGATATGATCAACACCTCTGCATTTTCTTCTTTTACAGATGCTTTAACTCTGTCAACATAAGCATTGCCGGTATTAACCGATGCTTCGTCGACATTACAAACATACATTACCGGTTTGGCGGTTAACAGCCATATGTCAGCAATATACTCCTGGTCCTCTTCAGCAACAGGTGCGGTACGGGCCGATTTACCGGCCAATAAGTGATTTTTATAAACAGTTAAAACATCAAATGCCTTTTTTGCCTCCTTGTCGCCACCGGTTTTCGCTGCCTTCTCAACCTTTTGGATCTTCTTTTCTATTGAATCCAGGTCCTTTAGTTGCAACTCTGTGTCGATGATCTCCTTATCGCGGATTGGATCAACAGATCCATCTACGTGAATTACGTTGTCATTATCAAAACAACGCAGTACGTGAATAATCGCATTTGTTGAACGAATATTTGCCAAAAACTGGTTACCCAGACCCTCACCCTTGCTGGCGCCTTTAACAAGCCCTGCAATATCAACTATCTCGATAACGTTTGGCACTACATTTTTAGGGTTTACTATTTCTGTAAGCTTTGTTAAGCGCTCATCAGGAACGGTAATTACACCCACATTTGGCTCGATGGTACAAAACGGAAAATTAGCCGCCTGCGCCTTGGCATTTGATAAGCAATTAAAAAGTGTTGATTTACCCACATTCGGTAAACCTACTATACCACATTGTAGTCCCATTATTTTATTTTCTAGTTCATGGTTCATGGTTGATAGTTCATAGAAAGGCAGCCATGAACCATGAACTATCAACTATGAACTTATCCCCAAAAAGTCCGCAAAGATAACAGAAAAAATTGCCCGTGTTTTGAAAAAATAAACGACTTTTGCGGCAATACACAAAACGACAGATTTAAATATGTAACAGGAGGTTTATTAATGGAAGAAATGGTTGAACAAATCAATGTATTACTTGAAAGTGAGAATACTAAACAGCTAAAAGAATATTTGAACAGCCTGAACATATCGGATGTTGAAGAACTGATAGATGAACTTCCTGAACACGGCCCTTTATTTATTGAAACCTTATCGCTTAACCGCGCCGTAAATGTATTCCGCATCCTGGATTTTCCAACCCAGGAACGCATCATCAAAAAACTTTCCGGCGAACGGGTTTCCGGCCTCATAAATGAGTTGCCACCGGATGACCGTACCTCGCTATTCAGCGAACTGCACGGCGATGCGGTTCAAAAGTTGATCCTGCATTTATCGCCTGATGATCGCAAAGAGGCGCTTTCTCTTCTAGGTTACGAAGAAGACTCCATCGGTCGTTTAATGACGCCCGATTATATCGCCGTTAAAAAAGAATGGGATGTAGAACGCGTGTTATCGCATATCCGCAGATATGGGAAAAATTCAGAAACTATAGACGTTATTTATGTAATAGATAAAGGCGGTGTTTTGCTGGATGATATCCGTATCCGTGAGATCCTGCTCGTAAAGCCTGAAACAAAAGTGAGTGAGCTGATGGACGGCCGGCTGATCTCCCTGAGCGCAAGTGATCCGCAGCAAGACGCGATCAACGTATTCAGGATGAACAACCGTACTGCGCTGCCGGTAATTGATGCCGAAAATATATTATTGGGTATTGTTACAGTAGATGATATTTTATGGATAGCCAACGAAGAGTATACCGAAGATATCCAAAAAATAGGGGGTACCGAAGCGTTGGACGAACCTTACCTGGATATCAACCTGTTTAAGCTGGTGAAGAAACGGGTAGGCTGGCTGATCATTCTTTTTTTGAGCGAGATGCTTACCTCAACAGCCATGCAATATTTTAATGATGAAATTGCCGTGGTGGTGCAATTGACATTTTTTATTCCCCTCATCATGTCGAGCGGTGGCAATAGCGGGTCGCAGGCGTCTACATTAATTATACAGGCCATGGCATTGGGCGAAGTTACCGTGGTTGACTGGTGGCGGGTAATGCGCCGGGAGATACTTTCAGGTTTGATGTTGGGCGCAATATTAGGTACCATTGGCTTTTTCCGGATCGAAGCATGGAGCTCATTCAGTAATATTTATGGGCCTCATTCATTTTTAATAGCTGTTACCGTTGGTTTGTCATTGATAGGCATTGTTTTATGGGGATCACTTGCGGGCTCTATGCTCCCGCTTGCGATGAAAAGATTGGGCCTGGACCCGGCAACGTCGTCAGCGCCATTCGTGGCTACACTGGTGGATGTTACCGGGTTGATCATTTATTTTAGCATCGCATTAGTGGTATTGGGCAGCGTGCTGCACAAATAATTGGGATATTCTGTTGTTTCATTAGGAAGAGTTTTTAACTTTAGATAAACTAAATCCAAAACAATAAATCACTTTTAAAACAATGGAGACACCGGAAATTTTTGAACAGCCAGCTGCAGAGCCTGCTTTAATTTAAAATTTAGAAGCGCAGTCTTACTTGCGTGAGGCAGGTAAATGGGCCAGCTTTTTAGGTATACAGGAATGATGGCTGGAATGAGTGGCTTTTTAACCGTTTTCTATTTGCTTATCGGTCTTGTTTATTTTTTCTTTTCTCTCTACCTATATCAATTTGGTAGCCAGGTAAAAAAGGGAATCATGTTTTTCGACAATAATCATGTAACGGGCGCTTTTGGTAAATTAAAGTCGTTTTTTAAACTTTGGGGGATCCTTACAATTATCATATTGTGTTTGTATGCACTGATAATTATAGGCGCTATAATATTTGGTGCAGCAGCGGCATCAATGATGAACAAATAGATCATCGCTAAAAATAGAAAACCCCTGCTTGGTTAAGGCAGGGGTTTAATTTAGTTTAGTTAGTTTAGTTTGTTCTGTTTAAATTTCGAAGGAGAAGTCCTCATCAGCAGTTTTTGCAACTTCCTGGTGTTCGCTGTATTCGTAGCGTTTTTCAACAACTTCCTGGTTTGCCTTAATGTACTCGATAGTATCCTTTAAGCCCTCTGCAAACTTTTCAAAATCCTCCTTGTACAAAAAGATCTTGTGTTTAATAAAAACGCCGTCTTCCAAACGCTTTTTGCTTTCGGTGATCGTAACGTAATAATCGTTCGAACGGGTCGCTTTTACGTCAAAAAAATAAGTCCTCTTCCCTGCTCTTACCTTCTTTGAATAAACCTCTTCACGCTCTCTGTTTTCAAAATCTCCCATAATATATTATCGTAACTAGTTTTGGTTGGCATAAATATAAATAATTTTTCAAAGTACAAGTATTAATTCCAATATAAATGAACTTTTGTTAAGATTATTCTATTTTTCGGCCGATTTCTATGCGCTTTCCTCTTCTTCAAGCAATTGTTTTTCGTATAACTCAAAGTAAGTGCCTTTTTGCAGCATCAGGTCCGTGTGATTTCCCTGTTCAATAATTTCTCCATTTTCCATCACCAGAATCTTATCAGCATTTTTTATTGTGGAGATGCGATGGGCAATAATGATACTTGTTTTCCCCAGCATGTTCCTGCCAAGGTTATTTAAAATTTCCTCTTCAGTCCGGGTATCAACTGCCGACAGGCAATCGTCAAAAATAAGGATCTGCGGCTGCTTAACTATCGCCCTCGCTATGGACACACGTTGCTTTTGGCCGCCAGATAACGTTATGCCGCGCTCGCCAATCAACGTTTCAAAACCTTGTTCAAGCTCCATAATGTTGGTATAAACAGCTGCGTCTTTGGCCGCCTGGTTCACCTTGTCCATTTCAAGCACGTCGGCGCTGAATGCAATATTATTGGCGATAGTATCTGAAAAGAGGAAAACCTCTTGTGGTACAAAGCCAATTTGCGATCGGTAACCCTCCAGGTTAAGCAGTGTAATTGCCTGTTGGTCGATCATGATCTGCCCGCCGGTCGTATCGTACATTCGCATAATTAAATTGGCGATGGTTGATTTGCCAGATCCTGTACGGCCTATAATGGCTACCATCTCGCCCGGTTCCGCAACAAATGATACGTTCTTTAATGCCTGGATCCCGGTATCGGGATAAACAAAGGAGACATCATTGAACTCGATGCGGCCATTGATGTCAATTTTGGCAACATCCGGCGAGATGATCTCGGGTTGCTGGTCTAAAAACTCGTTGATCCTTTTTTGAGACGCAGCGGCGCGCTGGATGAGCGATGTTACCCAACCTAAGGCAATAACCGGGAAGGTAAGCTGATTCAGATAAACAATAAATTCAGCAATATTACCCGAGGTGATATTGCCCTTCATCACCTCCACGCCACCTACATACATGGTGATAACGTTACTTAAACCGACTAAAAGCAGCATAAGCGGGTAAAACATGGCCTGTACCTTTACCAGCTCCATGGAGTGGGTTTTATAGTTTTCGCTCTCGGCCGCAAACTTGCTGGTTACGTGCCCCTCACGAACGTATGATTTAATAACCCTGATTCCGGAAAAATTTTCCTGTACAAAGCTGGAAAGCGCTGAGAGGCGCTGTTGGATTTTTTCGCTGCGGAAATTGATGGTATTGTTTACGTAATAAATGATGATTGCTAAAATAGGCAGCGGTAATACCGACCAGATAGCCAGCCTTACATTCACCGTAAGCATTACATAAATAACCATTACAAAAAGCACCACTGTATTTATGGTGTACATAATTCCCGGCCCCAGGTACATGCGCACACGGCTTACGTCTTCGGTAACGCGGTTCATCAAGTCGCCGGTATTGTGGCGGCGATAAAACGCAAGGGAAAGCTTTTGGTAGTGGTGATAGATCTCATTCTTAAGATCATACTCTATATGCCGCGACATTAAGATAATTGTTTGCCGCATAAAAAACAGGAACAAACCGCGAATTAAAGCCAAAACTAATACCAGCACACCAAACAGGAACAGGCTATAGCCAAAGATCTGGTAGATAATTTCCTGCCTGTTAAAACCTGAAAAAAGTCGGTAAACCGCAATGTTTTCGGTTACCAGGTCAAATGCAACCCTGATTACCTGCGCCGGAAGTATGCCGAAAATATTGGATATGATTACGAATAGCACCCCCGGGATAAGTCGCCAGCGATATTTGATGAAAAACTTATTGAGGTATGCAAGATCCTTCATGTGTTGAGAGTCCGGAAGACGGAAAGACCAAAAGTAGAATAATGAAATTACTTATTCAACACATGAATAAGAATGTACGAAAGATGACAATATTTTCAAGATTAGGTGATTTGGATTTCTTTTTTTCTTTCGGACTTTTCCGACTTTTCCGTCTTTCGAACTAACTTAATGTTTGCCGCAATAAAAAAAACACCTACTTTTGTCCACACTGAACACATTATTTCACTTTGTCACCTCTGATGCCGAATTCAAACTCAAACGAATCAATTTTTAGCCAGCTCGAGGCTTTCGGGCATAAAAAAGTTGTATTCTGCAGTGATCCTGATACCGGCTTAAAGGCAATCATCGCCATTCATGACACCACACTTGGTCCTGCCTTGGGCGGAACACGTATGTGGGCCTATAAAACTGAAGCTGATGCTTTGCACGATGTGCTGCGTTTATCAAAGGGGATGACCTATAAGGCTGCTATTACAGGACTCAATTTAGGTGGGGGTAAAGCGGTTATCATTGGCGATTCGCACAGGAACAAATCGGAGGCTTTGCTACGCAAGTTTGGGCGGTTCATAAAAAACCTTAACGGCGAATTTATAACTGCCGAAGATGTTGGCACCAATCCGCGGGATATGGAATATATTCGTATGGAAACCCAGTATGTTACCGGCGTGCCTGAATCAATTGGTGGCAGCGGTGATCCGGCCCCAATAGCGGCCCTTGGTGTTTTTATGGGAATCAAGGCCTGTATAAAGGAACTTTACGGCAATGATAACCTGGCAGGCAGATCGGTAATTGTACAGGGGATAGGACACGTAGGAGAGAACCTGGTGAAATTACTGCGTGACGAAAATGCTAAAGTTTATGCCAGCGATATCAATGAGGACAGGCTTGGCCAGGTCGCAAAAAAGTATGGCGCCGAGGCAGCATCAAACAATATTATTTTTGATATTGATGCAGATATTTATGCCCCATGCGCTTTAGGTGCAACCATCAACACGCAAACAATAAAAAAATTAAAGTGCGCCATAATTGCCGGCTCAGCTAATAACCAGTTGGAAGATGAAGCCGTACACGGGCAAATGTTGCTTGATAAGGGTATTTTATATGCGCCAGACTATGTAATAAATGCAGGCGGCCTGATAAATTGCTACTCTGAGCTGATGGGATTTAGTAAAAAGAGGAGTCTGCAACTGACGGAAAATATTTACGAGGCAACACGTAATGTTTTAAAGCTTTCTAAAGCCGAAAGCATTTCCACCATTGAGGCAGCAAACAAAATTGCCGAAAAAAGAATCGACGATATAAAAAAAGTAAAATCAACCTATTAAATACAATCAAAATCCGCTATTTTTGCGGACTAAAATCGTTCTTACAAAATGTTAAACCGCAGACACCTAAGGGTAAAAGTTCTTCAGTCGTTATACGCTTATCACCAATCAAACAGCGGCGACATCAAACAGCATGAAAAAAATTTATTGCAAACCATTGATAAGGTATACGAAATGTATATCTGGATGCTGTCATTAATCTCAGAAATAACCAGCTACGCAGAAAACGATGCCGAGGAGAGGGCTAACAAACATTTGCCTACCGCAGAGGACCTGAATCCCAATCTTAAAATATTAACAAACAGGTTTATCCTGTCGTTGCATGAAAATAAGGACTATTTAGCAGGACTGAAAAAATATAAAATAGCCTGGGATTTTGAACCTGAACTGGTTAAATCCTTGTTCATTATTCTTAAAAATTCAGAAGATTACAAGGAGTACCTGGTAAAAACAGGCGACACTATACAGACGGATAAGGATATCATCAAATTCATTTTCAAAAAGGTGATCCTCAAGTCGTCATTAGCCGAACAGGTTTTTGAAGATAAGTTTTTATACTGGCCGGTTGATAAGGATGTTTTGCAAGCTTTGATTGCAAAAACATTTAAGAACTTTGCAAACGACGAGCCTGAGCTGAATAAGCTGGCCGAAGTAACCGGCAATTGGGAAGAGGACAGGGATTTTATTGTTAACTTATTTGAGGAAAGCATCCGTCATAATGAGGAATATCAAAACCTGATAACCAGTAAAACCCAAAATTGGGAGCCTGACCGTATAGCAATGATGGATACATTGCTAATGAAAATGGCGATTGCAGAGTTTGTTAATTTTAACTCAATCCCGGTTAAGGTAACCATAAATGAATACCTGGAGATCTCGAAGGAGTTCAGTACGCCAAAGAGTAATTCATTTATAAACGGTATATTGGACAAGATTTTAGCTGATTTAAAAGCAACAAATAAAGTAAAGAAAATAGGCAGAGGACTAATTGAATAACCCCTTAAATACAATGAAAAGACTGTTTTTAACCTTATTGGCGGCAGGTGTATTATTATCAGCCTGCAATTCAAACAAAACCGGAGCCGCTGCTGCTGACTCTACTAAAACCACAGGTAACGCCGCCAGTACGGCTGCGATGAAATTTGAAAACGATGCCCATGATTTTGGTAAAATAAAAACAGGCGACAAGGTTAGCTACGATTTTAAATTCACCAATACCGGCAGCTCTCCGTTAATTATTACTGATGCTGTTGCAACGTGCGGCTGCACCAAACCCGAATGGCCAAAAACACCGGTTAAGCCCGGCGAAAGCGGCATGATACACGTTACATTTAACAGTGCAGGCAAATCTGGTCTGCAGGATAAGCAAATTACAATTACCGCCAACACCAATCCTGCTCAAACCAGGGTACATTTAGTTGGCGAGGTACTGGCAAAATAAATTTATAAATTAAAATGATAGCAACTATTTTATTACAGGCTGCAGGCGGACTTCCAACACAGCAAATTATAACCTTTGCGTTAATTGCAGTAGTGTTTTATTTCTTTATGATAAGGCCGCAGGTTAAAAAGCAAAAGGATCAGAAAAAATACGTAACTGAATTAAAAAAGGGTGACAAGGTAGTTACCACTGCCGGGATACACGGAAGAATAGTTGATGTTAACGATACCACCTTTTTAGTAGAAGTTGATAATGGCAAGATCAGGTTTGATAAATCTGCAATATCATTAGAAGCTTCGAAGGCGTTAAATACGCCTCCGGTGGTTACAAAGTAAGCTGAAAGCTTAAAGGCGAAAGCAAAAAGCAAGACAGAAAATAGAGCTGAAAGTATGAAGTGGAAAAGCAATTGCAGCTTTTAGCTTTAACCTTTCAGCTTTTAACTTTTCTATATGGCAATAATAAAGTTATCTGCAACAGAACGAAGACGGGCATCGGCATTTTTTACATGCCTGGTGCTTGCCATTGTTGCGTGGGTCTTTACGGTGATGTCAAATTCCTACAGTTATACTGTTAAAGAGGTGCTGAATTTTAAAAATACGCCGCAAAGGCGTGCTTTTCATTCATTACAATCAGATACGGTTAATGCGATTATTAACGGTAGTGGCTGGCAAATGCTTTTTTCAAAGATGCATAACGATGTAAACCCTGTTTCGGTAGATCTGAGATCGCTTGAATACAAAAGCTATATCGTGCTCAGTTCGCAGCTGGCACAGATCAACGAAAAAAAAGACCCGGGGCAGCAGCTAGTCAGCTTTAATCCCGATACGCTTTATTTTGATTTCTCTAACAGGAAGGTGAAAAGAGTCCCTATACAGTTGTTAAGCTCGTTAGGTTACAAACATCAATTTTCGCAATCAGGGAATATTACGCTTAACCCCGCCTATGTGATTGTAAACGGCCCCGCCAATGTTATTGATAATATAACCAGCTGGAAAACGGACACATTGAAGCTGGACAGTATTGCTGAAACGATAACCACAAGGGTGAACTTACAGGCTACCAGGGAGGGCAATATCAGTGTAGTGCCTAAAAATGTGCAGGTAAATATTCCTGTTGATGAGTATACTGAGAAAACGCTGGAGATTCCGGTTAAATTGATCAATAATAATGACTATGATGATGTGAAAATTTTCCCGCTAAAGGTGCGGGTAACCTTTACTACTTCATTAAGCCGCTATGCGCAAACTGATGAGGATTTTTTTGAAGCGACAGCAGATCTTGATCTTTGGCGTAAACATGGTTACAAATCATTGCCGGTGGTGATCTTTAAATCGCCGGCGTACAGCAAGATCGTAAAGATTGAACCGCAGAATGTTGATTTTATCATCAAAAAATAATGCTTAAAATAGGTTTAACCGGGAATATAGGCAGCGGGAAAACTACCGTCAGCAAGGTATTTGAGCTATTGGGGATTCCTGTTTTTTATGCCGATGATGCTGCAAAAAATGTTATGGTAAATGATCCTGTCCTTATTGAAGCTATCAAGGCGACTTTTGGAAAATTATCTTATTTTGAAGACGGGAGCTTAAACAGGAAGCATATTGCCAACATAGTTTTTAATGATGCTGATGAATTGATAAAACTAAATGCATTGGTGCATCCGGCAACATTCAGGGCATTTGATGAATGGGTAAGGAATGTTAAAAATGATGCGCCTTATGTTTTAAAGGAGGCCGCGTTGCTTTTTGAAAGTGATTCGTATAAAATGTGCGATTATTCCATCATGGTACAATCGCCGCTTGAAACGCGGATCCAACGGGTGATGAAACGGGATAACCTTACGCGGGCCGAAGTTGAAGGCCGCAATGCCAAACAGTTTACTGAAGAAAGGAAATCGGGATTGGCCGATTATATAATTATAAATGACGAGGTGCAGTTGGTAATACCCCAGGTTTTGAAATTGCATGATGAATTTTTGTCAT
This sequence comes from Mucilaginibacter phenanthrenivorans, assembly GCF_024721155.1. GTDB lineage: Bacteria > Bacteroidota > Bacteroidia > Sphingobacteriales > Sphingobacteriaceae > Mucilaginibacter > Mucilaginibacter phenanthrenivorans. Next base: position 455,978 of record NZ_JAHVAP010000007.1, read on the forward strand.
TAGGTCATTAAAGTCATTAGGTCATTGTTAACGACGCCACATCTCTATCATTCCCGAACGCAAAAATGACTCAATGATAATAGAAAATTTTGTTTCCTTTAACCCCAACGGCCTTTACTGCAAATACGGTGATTTTTATTTAGATCCGATTCTGCCTGTAACACGGGCTGTGATCTCGCACGCACATGCTGATCATGCCTTGCCGGGGAATAATATCATTTTTTGTACGGAGGCTACCCACGCTTTTATGAAATTACGATATGGAAAAAATGCAGGCAGGGAGTTTAATATCGCCGGATATAATTCACCTTTTAATGTTGGTGGCGTTACCGTAACTTTTGTTTCCGCCGGCCACATGCTTGGTTCTGCACAGGTTTTAATGGAGTACCAGGGCGTTAGGTATCTTTACACCGGCGACTATAAATTACAGCCTGATGCTACCTGCGAGCCCATTGAATGGGTAAATGCTGATGTGCTGATAACCGAAAGTACCTTTGCAGATCCCGCAATTTTGCACCCCGACCCGGTTGAGGAAATAAAAAAGCTGAATGACATTAAAAGCAATATCCTGCTTGGCGCTTATGGATTGGGCAAAAGCCAGCGACTGATCCACATGATAAATGAGTATGCGCCCCAAAAGCAAATCCTGGTGCATCACCGCATAATGCCAATTAATGCCATTTATGAAAAGATGGGAATGGTGTTGGGTAAGCACCAAATTTATAGCCGTAAATTAATGAAGGAGCAGGACGAGTTTGTTTATATAGTGCCGCCCTTTACCTTTGACAGCTATATCAGGGCTGCGGGTGTGAAGCGGTTATTTGCATCCGGCTGGAAAAACTTGCAGGTTAATAACCAGGATACGCTATACATATCTGACCATGTAGACTGGGACGATATTTTACAAGCCATTGCGCACGTAAAGCCAACACAGATCTGGACATTGCACGGCAATGGAATGCATTTGAAAAAGTATTTCGGCGATGATATCTTTGTGAAAATCCTTAATTGAAATGCTCGTAGAGGGAATTGACTACTATATTAATGAAGATGGCAACTTTGTTTTTACAAAGGAATATCACTTAAAACGCGGATATTGTTGTAAAAATAAGTGCCTTAATTGTCCGTGGGATTATGGAAAACCCGATCAGGCTAAGGATGTTAAGAAATAATTAAGGATATTTGTATTAAGGCAATAATATTATGCGGATAGACGACGAAATACAAAGCAGTAAATTTGAGAATAATTACCATAAGGCAATTATCAATCTCTCATATACCTATGGTTGGGTAAACAACCTGTCGCGCGGGCTTTTCGAACAAAATAATATTACGCTGCAGCAATTCAACATCCTACGGATCTTAAGGGGGCAATACCCGAAACCGGCCACGGTGAATTTACTAAAAGAGCGGATGGTTGATAAAATGTCGGATGCCTCGCGTATTGTTGATCGGCTGGTACAAAAAGGTATGGTATCCCGTTGTACCAACACAAAGGATCGTCGTGCCGTTGATATCAGGATAAGCGAACAGGGCCTTGAAATCCTTGCAAAAATGGACCAGGAGTTTAAAATTAAGGACTTGCTTAAAGATAATCTAACCGAAGAGGAAGCTGCGCAATTAAGTGATTTGCTGGATAAGTTGCGTGGGTAATTTCTCCTCGAGATTTACGAAGTTTTTAAAACTTCATAAATCTGAAATTCTTTAAGCAACCCAATTCGGCATGATCTTCCTAAACAATACCGAAAACGTCCATCCTACAAGAATTCCGTAAAGCGCACCGCAGAAAACGTCTATTGGGAAATGTACACCTACGTATACCTGTGCGAAGCTGATGGCACTAGCCCAAAGAATAGCCCAAAACCAGATCCAGCGCCATTTTTTATGAAACAACATGATCAGGAAAAAAGCCACTGCGAAATGATCGGTTGCATGTGTTGAGGGGAAGCTGTAACCTGTTCCGCAAGGTACGCGGGCTATATCAGTTTTTGAAACAATTGTATCCCGGCAGGGCCTGTCCCTTTTTACCATTTGTTTTGCAATATTTGCGCTGGTGAAATCCGCAAATCCTGCGGATAAGGCTAACAGTAATATGATAATCAGGCCCTGTTTTTTGTATCTATAGATGCAAAAGCCGATAATAAACAAGTAAAGCGGGATCCAGAATTTAGCGTTGCGCATCCAGGGCATTATCCAATCAAAAAAAGGATTGGTAAGATCATGGTTGATGAAGTAGAATAGATGCCGGTCGAGTTGTAAAAGGAAATCGGGCATTGCCTGGATTAATTATAAAGCTGTAAATATAACTATTTACCACAGGGTTAAAACAATGTAATTTTTATTACTGCTTCGGTTAAATATCTTTATTTTTGCGGGCACAAAAACATTTACACTTTGACATTAATAAAATCAATTTCGGGAATAAGAGGCACCATAGGTGGTTCGGTGGGAGAGGGATTAACCCCCCTGGATATTGTAAAATTTACAGCGGCATACGGAAGTTGGGCCGTTAAAAAGTCGGGCTTAAAAAAGGTTGTTATAGGCCGCGATGCCCGCATCTCGGGTAGTATGGTAAATAGCCTTGTTATCGGTACCTTGCAGGGTTTGGGAATTGATGTGATCGATCTTGGTTTATCCACTACACCAACTGTTGAAGTTGCCGTTCCTGATGAGAAGGCGGCCGGTGGCATTATCTTAACCGCCAGCCATAACCCAAAACAATGGAATGCACTGAAATTACTGAACGCCGATGGTGAATTTATTAGTGATGCCGATGGTAAAGAAGTGCTCGAAATAGCTGAAGCCAGCGATTTTAAGTTTGCCGATGTAAATGACCTTGGTAATGTTGATAACAGCGAAAACTATTTACAAAAGCATATCGACAAAATATTGGCGCTGCCTTTGGTTGATGTGGATGCTATTGCCAAGGCTAATTTCAAGGTGGTTATTGATTGTGTAAACTCAACAGGTGGCATTTTTGTACCAGCTTTGTTAAAAGCGTTGGGTGTAAACACTGTTCATGAACTTTATTGCAAGCCTGATGGCAATTTTCCGCATAACCCGGAGCCATTACCGGAGAATCTTACCGCGCTTTCAAAGGAAGTAGTAAGCAAGCGTGCCGATTTGGGTATAGCTGTCGATCCGGATGTTGACCGCCTTTGCTTTGTTTGCGAGGATGGCAATATGTTTGGCGAGGAATATACGCTTGTAGCGGTTGCCGATTACGTGTTACAGAATACTAAAGGGAATACCGTATCTAACCTATCATCAACCCGCGCGTTGCGCGATGTTACTGAAAAGGCTGGCGGCGAATACCATGCTGCTGCGGTAGGAGAGGTGAACGTTGTAAACAAAATGAAGGAAGTAAATGCCGTGATAGGTGGCGAGGGCAATGGCGGGGTGATTTATCCCGAATTACATTACGGCCGGGATGCTTTAGTGGGTATCGCGTTGTTTTTGACGCATCTTGCAAAATATGGTAAATCGGTTTCGAACCTGAGAAGCACTTACCCGGGATATTTTATCTCCAAGAACAAAATAACGCTTACGCCTGAGATGGATATTGATGGCTTGCTGCTAAAGGTTGAAGAGAAATATAAGAAGCAACCCCACAGCACCATCGATGGCTTGAAGATAGAATTTGACAAAGAATGGGTACATTTGCGCAAGTCAAATACCGAGCCGATCATCCGGATCTATTCGGAAGGGAATTCGGAAACGGTTGCTAACAACCTGGCAAATAAAATTATTGCCGATATAAAAGAGATTTTAAAGTTAAGTTAGCCCGGAACTCGGTAAAGACCGGAAGATAATAGTAGTAACAAAATTTGCTGTGAATTATTGATTTATACATCATTAATTCACTAACTGACCCATTCATCAATTACAAACATGCGTGTTTATTTAGACAATGCTGCCACAACGCCACTTGACCCTGAGGTAACTAAGGAAATGATAAAGGTAATGGAAAATACCTACGGTAACCCGTCATCCATTCATTCACATGGCCGTGAGGCACGCACACTTATCGAGAGGGCTCGCAAAACTATAGCTAACCTGCTGCATACCTCGCCTGCTGAGATCTTTTTTACTTCAAGCGGTACCGAGGCTGATAATACAGCCATCAGGTGCGGCATTATCGATCATAACATTAAACATGCCATCACCAGCCGTTTGGAGCACCATGCAGTTATCCATACCATGGAAGCGCTTGAAAGGGCAGGCGTTATTAAATTAAGCTATGTTGATGTAGACGGCAAAGGAAGTGTTGATTACGATCATTTAGAAACTTTACTAAAGGATAATGAACGCAGCTTTGTATCCCTGATGCATGCGAATAACGAAATAGGTACCCTTTCGGATATGGAGCATGTTGGTGATATTTGCGAAGCCTATAATGCCATTTATCATTGCGATACTGTACAAACCATGGGGCACTATCAGCATGATTTGAGCAAGCTAAAAGCACATTTTTTGGTTTGCGCAGGGCATAAGCTACACGGACCCAAAGGCGTTGGCTTTTTGCACGTAAACCATCGTATAAAAATAAAGCCATTGATCTATGGCGGTGCGCAGGAACGCAATATGCGCGGTGGTACTGAAAATATTTACGGTATTGTTGGCCTCGCCAAGGCGCTTGAAATAGCCTACAGCGAAATGGAACAGCATCAGCATCATATCCAGGGCTTAAAAACCTATATGATCAATCAGTTAACCGAAGGCATCCCCGGCATCAATTTTAACGGCGAAACCGATCCTGCAAAAAGCTTATATACTGTATTGAATGTGCAGTTCCCTGAAATGGAAATGGCAGATATGCTGTTGTTTAACCTGGATATAGCCGGTATTTCTGCGTCTGGCGGCAGCGCCTGCAGCTCGGGAAGTGATATTGGTTCGCATGTATTAACCGCAATTGGCGCAAGTTCTTCACGGCCGTCTGTACGTTTCTCATTCTCCAAATACAGCACTAAGGAGGAGGTAGATTACACCGTAGCTAAGGTTCGCGAGCTTTGTTTGGTTAGCGCTTAAACTTCTGCTAAATTTTCCCGGAGTATAGTTTTTTTACACTTTGTAAAAACAAAACGCGGAATTCGTTGGTTTATTTAATTATAAATTAAAAATCGCCATGAATTCAAATAATCAAAATCCCGGAAGAAACCAGGAACGTTCAGGCCAGGGTCGCCCGAACGAAATTCCTGAAAAAAAGCAATCTGAACAGGAAGGATCGGGTTATTCTCAACAAACAGAACAGGAGCAGCAGCAAAGTGGTAACGATGCCTCATATAGTGAGCGAAATGACGTTACTCCTCCCGATCAAAAGGAATTTCCCGCAGTAGGAAATGCAACCACCGATTTTAAACCAAGTAATCATGGCCGTACAACCGGCAGAATGGTTGGTCATGAGCCTGGTACCGAAGGCGGCATATAAATAATTAAATTTTTCTGATAAAAGATCAGTATTAACGAAGGGTTATCATTATTGGTAACCTTTCTTATTTACATCTATAAATGATAAACCAATGGAAAATAATAATATAGATCCAAAAATAAAACAGCAGGATGCTGATTTGGATGATCCCACAAAATCCTTTAAAAATTCAAGAAGTGAACATGCCGCCGAAATAAATCGCGGCGACCCAAAATCAAAAACTTACAAGGGTGAGGGAGAGGCTGAAGTTGATGGGCCGAACTACGATAAACTTAGCGAAGGCTCCGAAGGCGACACCGGCCAAAATGCAGGCATCTTTAAATAAATATTAATATTCAGCCTGAATCTGCACAAATGAAAAGAGGTTGCCTTTTTGGACAACCTCTTTTTTATTTTGAATGTTTAAGACCTGTTTTAATTAGCCATCATTTTTAAAAATGAGCTTAATCTTTCTTTCATCTCTCTGCGGTCGACGATGAAATCTAAGAATCCGTGTTCCTGGACAAATTCAGCAGTCTGGAAACCTTTTGGAAGATCCTTTTTAATAGTTTCCTTTATAACACGTGGTCCTGCAAAGCCTATTAATGAGCCCGGTTCCGCAATATTGATATCGCCAAGCATCGCATATGATGCAGTTACTCCGCCCGTGGTAGGATCGGTTAACAATGAAATATAAGGAATTTTAGCCTGTGATAGTAAAGCCAGCTTTGCGGATGTTTTAGCCATTTGCATCAATGAAAATGCAGCCTCCATCATACGCGCGCCGCCCGATTTGGAAATCATCAGGAAAGGAACCTTGTTAGCAATGGCATAATCAATTGAACGGGCAATTTTTTCGCCTACAACTGAACCCATTGAACCGCCGATGAAGTTGAAGTCCATACAGGCAATAACCAGGTCTTGCCCGCCGATTTTGCCGGCTCCGGCGCGAATAGCATCCTTTAAACCGGTTTTGCTCATGGTTTCCTTTAGCCTGTCGGTGTACTTTTTGGTATCCTCAAAATGCAGCGGATCACCTGAAATCAAATCAGGGAACAATTCTGTAAACTCGTTATTATCAAAAAGTATGGAGAAATATTCCTTTGAACCGATGCGCAGGTGATACCCGCAGTAGTGACAAACATATTGATTTTCAACCTGTTCGGAATAGTGAAGGGGCTTCTTACATTCAGGGCATTTGTTCCAGATCCCATCAGGGGCTTCCTTCTTTTCCTCAGTGGTCGTAATTATCCCTTTGATCTCACGTTTAAACCAAGCCATATCTATATCTAACTCTTTCAATTGACTGCAAAGTAACGAAATATTTTCCGAGATGTAAGATATTAGATGTGAGATATGAGATCGGGGAGAGTTATGAAGTAATAATTCGTGCCCAATATCATGGTTTACAAACGGTTTTGCAGCTGTTTTTATTTAGTTTCCTTAAGTCAAATCGCTTATCTCAAACCTTATATCTCAAATTTTACATTTGATTATTGTAAAACTCTAAATTTACACTTCATTTATATACTTGTTTTTAGCATAAACATAATTAACAATTGTTTATTCAAAAACTTGCAAAAAGTGATGTTTAAATAAGTGATTATTACCTATGACCATTATTTTTTTTAACTTCGAGCCCCAATTAAAAGTTAAATGGATTTAAAAAATTATAAGGGCGTTTTGCACGGAGACCAGGTGCAGGAGCTATTTGAAGCAGCAAAAAAGCACCAGTTTGCTTTGCCTGCGGTAAACGTAATAGGTACCAATACCATTAACGCGGTTATGGAAACGGCAAAGGCTGTTAACTCCCCGGTGATTATTCAATTATCAAACGGTGGTGCACAGTTCTATGCCGGTAAATCATTAGACAACTCTAAGCTGCAGGCTTGTATCCTTGGCGGTGTATCTGCTGCAAAGCATGTGCATTTGTTAGCCGAGCATTACGGTATAGCAGTGATATTACATACGGATCATGCTGCGATGAAATTTTTACCATGGATCGACGGCTTATTGGATCACGGTGAAAAGTTTTTTGCTGAAACAGGCAAGCCATTATTCTCGTCGCACATGCTTGATCTTTCAGAAGAGCCTTTGCACGAAAATATCGAAATCTCTGCCAAATACCTTGCCCGCATGGCAAAAATGGGTATGACACTCGAAATTGAGCTTGGTGTTACCGGTGGTGAGGAAGACGGTGTTGACAACTCTGATGTTGACAGCTCACGTTTATATACACAGCCAGAAGATGTAGCTTACTCGTATGAGGAGCTTTCAAAGGTTAGTCCGCGTTTTACAGTTGCAGCAGCATTTGGTAACGTACATGGCGTTTACAAACCAGGTAATGTTAAACTACAACCGGTGATTTTACATAACTCTCAGGAGTATGTTAAAAAACACTTTGGCCTTACTGCCGAAAAACCGATCAACTTTGTATTCCATGGCGGATCAGGTTCAACCCAGGAAGAGATTAGGGAAGCCATATCTTATGGTGCTATAAAAATGAATATTGATACCGATATGCAATGGGCTTATTGGGAAGGTATAAAGGATTATTATAAATCAAAGGAAGGATACCTGCAAACCCAAATCGGTAACCCGGACGGCGAGGATTCTCCGAACAAAAAATATTATGATCCGCGCGTTTGGTTGCGCAAAGGCGAAGAAAGCTTTGTTAAAAGGCTGACCGAAGCATTTGGCGATTTGAATTGCATCGATGTAAATAGTAAGTTATAGTTTATTAGGTTGATTAAGTGAGTGGTTGATTATGTTGAAAATTGCAACAATCACTTAATCAACTCAATCTAACTTAGTGCACTATTAAACAAAAAAAGCGGTAATGTTAAAAAAACATTATCGCTTTTTTTTGTTCTGTATCAAATAGTTTTACCATGACTAAAAAGAAGAACTTATTTGAACGTTTTGCCAATTGGGCCACTATAGCAACGGGTAGTTCGGCCGCCTTTATAGGAGCCGCAGCTATCATATTGATCTGGGGCATAACAGGGCCGATCTTCCAGTACTCAAATACCTGGCAGCTCATCATCAATACAGGTACTACAATAGTTACCTTTTTGATGGTGTTTTTGATCCAGAAATCTCAGAATAAGGATTCGAAGGCGATTCACCTTAAACTGAATGAGTTAATAGCATCGCACCAGGGTACCAGTAACCGGATGGTGAATATTGAAGATCTCACTGAAAAAGAACTCGATCATTTACAAAAATTTTATGTGCAATTATCTAAATTAGCCGAACAGGAAGATGATTTAACCTGTACGCATTCTATTGATGCGGCTAATGAAAATAATTCAAGTAAGCAAGCCAGTTTTAAGCAAAGAAACTCGTATAAAAATGCCCATAATAAAAGCGCGCAAAGTAAGTGATGCTGCCGACGTTGAAAAAGTATTTGCAATCCGCTATGAAGTATTTGTAGGCGAGCAACACTGCCCTCCCGACCTTGAGCTGGAATTTAACGATGTATCGACACATTTTTTAGCAACAGTTGACGCCGAACCCGCTGGAGCATGTCGCTGGCGCAAGACGGAGAATGGCTACAAGTTGGAACGCTTCGCTGTACTGCAGAAATTTCGAGGAATGGGCGTAGGGCAGGTGCTGGTGAAAGCCGTTTTGGATGATCTGCCTGCCGATGCCACTTATGTTTATCTGAATTCACAAATCCAGGCGGTGAGTTTATACGAGAAATTTGGATTTGAAAAAACCGGGCCGGAATTTGAAGAAGCGGGGATGAAGCACTATAAGATGGTTAAAAGTTGATTAAGTTGGACTGGGTTGATTGAGTTAATTGGTTTTAATGATTTTTGCTTAACTCAAATAGCGAGTCTCTTAATCAGCCAAAAACCTTTCCCGAATATTCCATCGCCTCCCTGAATTTATCCATATCAAGCCCTATGGGCTCGTTTTGAGATTGTAAGTATATAATCAGGTTTTCTGTAGCTATGTTGCCTGTAAGCTCGTCTTTAGCCATTGGGCAGCCTCCGTATCCTTTTACTGTAGTATCAAAACTTCTGCAACCGCTTTTATAGGCGGCTTCAATTTTTTTCTGCCATGTATTGGGTGTTGAGTGGAGGTGAATGCCAATGTCAGTTTCCGGGAAGTTGCTTTTTAGTAACGGATATAAACTACTGATTTGTTCGGGACTTGCAATGCCGATCGTATCAGCCAACGCAATGTGTTGAATGCCCTCGTCAATCAGCTTTTCTGCCCATTGCAATACTATTTCTTCGTTCCATTCATCACCGTACGGATTTCCAAACCCCATGGACAGGTAAACAAGAAGTTGCTTGTTGCGTGCACCGCATAATTCATTCATCCGTTTTACAGTATCAAATGAATCATTAATACCTGAATTTGTGTTTCGTCTTTGAAATGTCTCCGAAATTGAAAAGGGGTAACCCAAATATGATATTTCCGGGTGGCTGGCAGCTTCTTCCGCGCCGCGATAATTAGCAATGATAGCTAACAGTTTCGACTTGCTATTGCTTAAATCAAGCTTACTTAAGACATCCGCAGTATCCCGCATTTGAGGGATAGCCTTTGGCGACACAAAACTGCCAAAATCTATCGTATCAAAACCAACTTGTAAAAGCGAATTTATATACGCCACTTTTAGATCGGTCGCTATAAAATCATGCAGCCCCTGCATGGCATCGCGCGGGCATTCGGTTATTTTTACGGTTGAATTTGTCAAAGTTAATCCGGTTTTGATACCTGTTTGGTTTTATCGGGCAAAGTTTCACTTCTAAACTGCCTGATGATAAGCCTGTTGCCACCGTTAAAACTGATGTAGCTGCCTATCCAGTTTATAAAAACGATCACCTTATTCCTAAAGCCCAAAAGCGAGATCAAATGTACAAACATCCAAACCAGCCAGGCAAAAAATCCCTGGAATTTTACCTTACCCAGATCGGCAACCGCTTTATTGCGGCCAATTGTGGCTAACGAACCCTTATCAAAATATTTAAACGGCTTTGTTTGTTCTCCGTTAAGCATTTGTAGTATGATTTGTGCTACATACTTGCCCATTTGAATAGCTACCTGCGCCACACCCGGATGACCCTTGGGTGTATCCCTGGTTATCATTGCTGCCACATCGCCTATCGCAAAGATGTTTTTACTGCCCTCAACACGGCAATTATCGTCAACCTTTATCCTGTTGCCTCTAACTATAATATCCTTATTCAAGCCTTCAGGAACTTCCCCCATAACGCCCGCCGACCAGATCACATTTTTGGTACGAATGGTTTTACCGCCCTCAAATTTTATCTCGTCGCCATCGTAGCTGTCAACTTTTACATTCAGTAGTACTTCAACACCCATGTTGGTTAAAAACTCATAAGCCTTTCTTGATGCCTCGTCAGAGAACGGGCCGAGTACCTTTGGTAAAAAGTCGACCAGGTAAACTTTCATGTCTTCTTTTTTTAACTCGGGATAGTCCTTACAAAGTATATGGTTCCTGATCTCGGCCAATGCTCCGGCTAGCTCCACACCTGTTGGCCCTGCACCTACCAGCACAAATGTTAAAAGCGGGGCCTTTTCCTCGCGGGTAGCTTTTATAGTTGCTTCCTCCAGGTTTTGCAATATCAGGTAGCGCAGATTTAATGCCTCGGGGATTGACTTCATCGGCATTGCAAACTTTTCGATATCCTTATTGCCGAAGAAATTGGTGTTTGATCCAGTTGCTATAACCAGGTAATCATAGGCGATTTCGCCAATGGACGTATCTATCGTGTTTTTTTCAGGATTCACTTTTGTAACCTCAGCTATGTTAAAGCGGAAGTTTTTTTGACCCGCAAAGTTCTTACGGAGCGAAAATGCAATTGATTCAGCCTCCAAACTTCCGGTGGCCACCTGGTATAACAGCGGCTGAAACGTGTGGTAGTTATGCTTATCGAGCATCAACACTTCTACCGGCTCATCCTTCAGATGGCTTGCCACCTGCAGGCCGCCAAAACCGCCACCAACGATTACCACCTGGGGGAACTTTGCTTTATCCTTAGTATCCATAACCAATTAATTTTAGTTTGTATATGAAACAAAAAAGGCTCCAAATGTTCTTTGGAGCCTTTAGATAAACTATTTTTTTTACTTATCTCAGATCTTTCTTTCCAAAGTCGATGATTACCGGTGTTGCCACACAGATCGACGAGTAGGTACCGAAACATACCCCGATCAACAATGCGAACGAGAAGCCGCGGATAACATCGCCACCAAAGATGAATAATACCAGCAAGATCAACACCACAGTTAAAGCTGTAATAATCGTACGGCTTAAGGTGTTATTGATCGCGTCGTTAATGACGGTCTTAGGATCATCAGTTTTTGCATGGTGCAGGTTCAGGAACTCGCGGATACGGTCAAATACAACCACTGTATCATTAATGGAATAACCTATTACCGTTAATATTGCAGCAATAAACGACTGGTCAATATCAAGCGAGAACGGAAGCACATCCTTAAATATAGAGAAGAATGATAGTACCATTAAAGCATCGTGCGCAGTTGCAACCATCGCGCCTAAGCTAAATTGCCATTTGCGGAAACGGATAAGTATGTATGCCGATATAATAATGATGGCAAAAATTACCGTTAAAGCAGCAGATTTTTTAAGTCCGTTTGCTATGGTAGGTACAACTTTTTGATAGTTCATTATACTTTTCTCGGTAACGTGTGTTGTCGGGTTCGTATTTAATGCCTTTATCAACGCAGCCTGTACTTGTGCATCACTTGTTGGTGAATCTTTATCAAGCAGGTATTTAGTTGTTATGCTTATATCTGTACCAAATGTTTTAACCTCGTTACCCTCGCCCAAATTCTTGTCAACAATTTTACGTACAGTTTCAGTGCTTACGTCCTTAGTAGCAAACCTCATTACATAAGTACGCCCGCCCACAAAGTCAACACCATAGTTAAAGCCTTGGGTAGCCATTGATATTAAACCGGCAACAATAAAGATGCCTGAGAATATGTAAAATTTAAAACGGTTTTTAACAAATGCGTAATTAGCGTTTTTGAAGGTATGTGAACTCCATGGGTTTGAGAATTTGATATCCCATCCTTTTTCAAGCATGTATTCAAATACCAGTCTTGAGATCAATAATGAACAGAACAGGGAAGTAATGATACCGATCATCAAGGTAACCGCAAAACCCTGGATTGGGCCTGTACCGAAAACAAAAAGGATCAAACCCGTAAGGAATGTACTGATGTTTGAATCGAGAATGGATGATAACGCATGTTTAAAGCCATCTGTAATTGCAATACGAAGCGATTTACCTAAAGCCAATTCCTCACGAACCCGCTCGTAGATCAGTACGTTCGCATCCACCGAGATACCTAAGGTAAGCACGATACCTGCAACACCCGGCATTGTCAACACCGCACCGAGGCTGGTCAATACGCCCATCAGGAAGAAGATGTTGATAATAACCGCAACCACTGCTACGGTGCCCGCCCTGTTGTAGTAGGCTATCATAAATACAAGTACCACCAGTAAGCCTACAAGGCTGGATAGCAGACCTGCATGAATAGCCTCCTGGCCCAACGATGGACCAACAACAGCTTCAGCAACAATGTGTGCCGGGGCAGGCAAGCGACCAGCCTTTAATACGTTGGCCAAATCCTTTGCCTCATCAAGTGTAAAGTTACCTGAAATTGAGGATACACCGCCTGATATTTCATTTTGAACGACAGGGGCAGAGTAAACATTGTCGTCAAGTACAATTGCTATTTGCTGTTTGTTATTCGGATCGGCAGCAGCTTCGGCAGTTACAGCGCGCCATTTTTGAGCACCGTCAGAATTCATTACCATAACCACTTCGTGATTACCCTTCTGGTCAACGTCGTAGTGGGCATCATTAATCACGTCGCCTGCAAGTACCGGGCCGTTCGCTGCTGTTACCAATTTAATGGCATATAATTCGAATGTTTTTGTTTTTGGAATTGGTTTTACCGACCAAAGGAATTTCATGCTTTGCGGGATAACCGATTTTACTTCGGGACTGCGAAGGTATTTGTTAACTTGTGCAGTATCCTTTACTTCAGCGTGGCCAACTATAGAACCCGGAGCAATTTCACCCTGTCCGTTTTGTCCCTGGTATATCGCCGGCTTCAAAACTGCGAAGAATGGATATTGCTCTGCAAATTGTGTCTTGCCGGTTAAAGCGGAAGTATCTTTTGCGCCTGTTTTTTGAACTTTTTTAAGTAATGAGAGGGCATCTTTGCCTTTCGATGTATCGGTTTTAGCGGCGGCAGTAGCAGCAGTTGCAGGAGTGACTGGTTTAACCGCAGCTTTTGTAGTGTCTTTTTTCGACTGTTTTACCTTAGCAGCAATAATGCCATTGATGCTGGTCAGTAACTGGTTCACCTGCCTGTTATCATAAGTTTGGTAAAACTCAAGCTTCGCAGTTCCTGATAACAGTTTACGAACGCGTTCCGGTTCTTTCACACCAGGTAATTCAATTAAAATCCTGTCTGAATTTTTTTGACGCTGAATATTAGCGTTGGCAACACCAAACTGGTCGATACGCGTATTTAAAATCGTGTACGACTGTGTAACGGCGGTGCTGGCTTCATCTTTCAGGTAGCTTTCAACTTCGCTGTTGGTGGCGTTAAATTTTATATGATCCTGGTTATCCTTAGTTGCAAAAATACTGGCTAATTTTCCGTTTGGGTTAAGCTTTTCATACTCATTAACAAATAAGGTAATGTAGTCATCCTGACTTTTTATACCGTCAACAGTAGCCGCCGCCATGGCCTGATTAAATATCGGATCCGTGTTATCGTTCGATAATTTTTTAACCAGGTCGTTCAACTTGATTTGCATGGTAACGCTCATGCCGCCTTCAAGGTCCAAACCAAGGGCCAGCTCTCTTTGTTTAACGTACTGAAAATTGTGACCTAACAACGGATATACCGGTTGCGTTGAAATTGAATCCAGGTAAGCCTTTTCTTTTGTTGTATCGCCCTTTGCAAATACGTGCGCATCATTCTCTACTTTGTGTGCAACCCATGTAAATGAAAGCTGGTATATACATACAGCAGCCAGCAATATGGCGAAAAATTTAACAACCCCTTTACCTTGCATTGTGAATTAAAATATGTAATTAATTAGTTTATAAGCATTTTAAATAAGACGGCAAATCTAATAAAATTTCCTAAGCATGAAATTTTTAATTTAAATCATTGCCGGAGAGATTAAGATTTCGACCCGGAGATTAGATGTTGGGCTTGTTAGTGTTTGATAATAAATATGTTATGTGAATTGTAAAGTTTTAAATTTTTTAAAACATGATTCAATAAATCGTGTTTTCGGTCGTTTTTATAAAGAAAAACCAATTTTTGATCACCAATCTCTAACCCCTAAAACCGCTCATATGTAATGAAGGAATAAGGCAATAAATTCTTCTCATCCGGCTCGTGATCTTCGCGATAAACTTCCTTCCATTCGTTTAGGCTAATCTCAGGGAAAAAACTGTCGCCATCAAAATTTTTGTGAACAATGGTTAAGTAGATCCGGTCGGTAAGATGCATGGATTGTTTATAGATCTCGGCTCCGCCAACAATAAAGACTTCTTTCTCGGTTTTACAAAGATCGATTGCTGCTTCAATTGAGTTTACCACTTTGCATCCCTCAATTTTAATATCCTGCCTGGTTATTATGATGTTCCTTCGGTTAGGCAATGGCTTACCTACTGATTCATAAGTTTTGCGGCCCATTATTACCGTGCCACCGGTAGTGATCTCCTTAAAGTGCTTGAGATCCTTCGGTAAGTGCCATAATAATTTATTGTCCTTGCCAATGGCATGGTTTTCGGAAATGGCTACTACTATTGTTTTGGTCATAGAATTTTGAGATAATGAAATAGTTGATTTAAAACCCGTCATTGCGAGGAACGAAGCAAGCTCTGCGTAGGACAATCAACGAACCTGTATGTTGATGGAACCTTAAAGCCGTTGTTTTATCGCCACAATATTTCGTTCCCTGATTTGCGTGTGAAGAGATTGCTTCGTTCCTCGCAAGGACGCACGAGTAATCCTTTCCTGTGAAGTAATGATTAAACCGCCACAACAGCCTTTATATGCGGCCATGGATCGTAATTCACTAATTCAAAGTCTTCGAACGTAAATGCAAAAATATCCTTAACATCAGGATTGATTTTCATGGTTGGTAAGGGGCGCGGATCGCGGCTTAGTTGCAGCTGCGCCTGCTCCAGGTGATTGTTGTAAATATGAGCGTCGCCAAATGTGTGTACAAAGTCGCCGTATTCAAGATCACAAACCTGGGCCATCATCATCGTCAATAAAGCGTATGATGCAATGTTAAATGGCACACCTAAAAATATATCAGCGCTCCGCTGGTATAACTGGCATGACAACTTGCCCTTTAGTTCCCCCTTTAAGGGGTTAGGGGGCTCTACATAAAACTGGAACAGGCTGTGGCAGGGTGGAAGGGCCATCTGGTTAACATCAGCAACATTCCAGGCGGAAACCATCATCCGGCGCGAGTCCGGATTGTTTTTTATTTGATTTACCACCTGGGTGATTTGGTCGATATGCCCCCCATCGGGTTTTGGCCATGAGCGCCACTGGTAGCCGTAAACGGGCCCGAGGTTCCCATCAGCATCAGCCCACTCGTCCCAAATGCGGACGCTGTTATCCTTTAAATATTTAATATTGGTATCTCCGCTTAAAAACCAGATCAGCTCGTGGATGATGGATTTCAGGTGCAGCTTTTTAGTGGTTACCATCGGGAAGCCATCCTGCAGGTTAAAACGCATCTGGTAGCCAAACACACTTAATGTTCCGGTTCCGGTGCGGTCGTGCTTTTGCGCGCCGGTTTCCATCACATGCTTCATCAGGTCGAGATACTGTTTCATTTTTTTGAGTTGATTGGGTTGATTGAGTTGATTGAGTTTAGTGGGTTTTGATGAGGCTGTTATTTAAGAAAATGGTTATAATCGATAACAACTTAGTCAACCTATTCAACTTAATCTAACTGAATCAATTTATTTAAAAAATACAAATTAAGATAATCTAATTTGTGAAACCTACGGATGTTCAAAAATAGAGGTTTGTTAATCATTCTTAAATCACGCAGAACATAATAACTTTGCGGCAAAGGAATGCTGGCTGTGAGGACACAGCCAGTTGGGTGACATGATCAACCTAATCAACCACTCACTTAATCAACCCAATCAACTAATGATAATCTTCCCCAACGCAAAAATAAATATAGGCCTCAATGTAATTAATCGCCGCGATGATGGCTACCATAACCTGGAAACTATTTTCTACCCGGTGAATATAAAAGATGCGCTGGAAATTGTTGAGGCTGATGAATTGAGCTTCGAGTCGTCGGGACTTGAGATTCCGGGCAGGGCAGAGGATAACCTTTGTGTTAAGGGTTATCACCTGTTGAAAAAGGATTTTGATATTCCACCGGTAAAGATCCATCTGCATAAACACATCCCAATAGGCGCAGGACTTGGGGGCGGCTCATCCGACGCTGCTTTTTTCATTTGCCTGGTCAATCAAAAATTTGAGTTGGGAATGGATGATGAACAGATGATCGGCTATGCAAAAAAGCTTGGCGCCGACTGTGCCTTCTTCATTAAAAATGAACCGGTATTTGCGTTCGAGGTAGGTGACGAATTTGAACCTATAAAACTTGACCTGTCCAAATACCAGGTTGTGCTGGTTATGCCGCCTGTTCAAATTTCTACAGCCGAAGCTTATCGCGGCGTAAAACCTGCGCCAGTAAAAGACTCGTTAATGGATTTAATTTATGAGCCCATTAGCGAATGGAAAAAATATATCAAAAACGACTTTGAAGGTTCGATTTTTAAAAATCATCCGGAGATAAGAGGGGTAAAGGCCGCGCTTTACGAAGCCGGTGCCTTATACGCCAGCATGAGCGGGAGCGGGGCATCAGTTTTCGGTATCTTTGAAAACGCTCCGGACTTGAGCGGGCTGGAAGAAGAGAACCAGGTTTTTTATTAGAATCTCGAAACTCAGATATTCGATTTCGGATTTACCGTAAAAATTGGATTTAGAAAGATGGAAAAGGCCACCTACCCTAAACGTTATAATTTAAAACCACCGGTTGATCCCAGCAAACCTAAACTTCCGGCGCAAAAATGTCCGGAATGTAAAAGCAGGAACATAAAGGTCATGAGCCGGCGAAGGTATTTACTCAAGTCGGCTGTTTGCACCATTGTAGTTTTGCCCTACTGGCTACTACTTTTAAATTTAAAGGATGATGATATTCCGGGTCCACCGGCTGGTATCATGTTGTTGGCTTTTCTTGCATTTACCATTCCGGTGGCAGTGTACGGTGTTTACTTCCTGGTAAGGGCTCTTTTAATAAAACAAACAAACTACAGGTGCAGGCATTGCAAAAATAAATTTTATATCCCTTTGTTAGAACTATCACGCTAATTCGAAATTCCGATATTCGAAGAGATACAGAATTGTCAACTTTTTAAAAGTTGACAATTCTAATCCGAACTTATTCCGATATAAAAATCAGAGTATTCATAAATTAATTAATCTGCAATCAGTTAAATCCGAAATCGAACATCCGACTTTCGAAATTCTCTAAACTCCTGCATCTTCACTAACGCCACGGCCCACACCCTCCGACCAATCATTCTCACCCCAGCCTTTTGCGACGGCGCTCAATAAGCGGTTGTGTACGACAGAAACTATCGGCATTGGTGTTTCGCTCTGCTGTGATAATTTAAATGCAATACGCGCGTCCTTATAGCCTAATTTTGATTTGAAGCCCACCGGCTGGTATTGCTTGCCGGCAATGGTCCGCCCGTAATTTTGAAAAATGGGAGCGTTAAATAAAGTGGAGCCAAAAAACTCGGCAACCTTCAACCTGTCCAGTCCATTTTTTTCAGCAAGGGTATAAGCCTCGGCCATCATCTCCATTGACGCCATGATCATGAAGTTTCCTGCAACTTTTACAACGTTTGCTCCACCAGCAGTTTCACCAAAATCAAAGATGCCCTGGCCTAAACTTTCCAGCAAAGGTTTCGCAATTTCCTTCGACTGCTGAGAGCCGGAAACACAGATCCAAAGCTTCTTCGCGACGGCGGCTTCCGGTCTGCCGAAAACTGGCGAAGCGAGGTAGTTGCTGCCTGCGATTTTGTGTGCTTCAGAGAGCAGTTGTGCGGTGTCAGGAGCGATGGTGCTCATGGAAATATGGAGCGCATTTTTAGGGAGTGTTTTAAGAATCCCATCCTCACCCAAAACATTCTCCTTTACGATCTCGTCTTCGGATAGCATGGTGATAATTATCTGCACCCCGCTGGCAGCTTCGGCGGGCGTTTTGCATTTGGTAGTTGAGGCCGCATCCAGTTCGTCAACTTTTGAAATGGTGCGGTTGTAAACCTGCAGGTGATAGCCTGCACTGATCAAATTTTTTGCCATCGGAATGCCCATGTTACCGAGCCCGATAAATCCAATTTTCTTATCCATAATTTTAGTTGATGTATTCTTTGTCGTCGTCGCTTAGTGTACTGGGATTGCTTTTATCTGAATTAATGTCGGTGTAGTCGCCGCCAAGCTTTTTAACCCGTTTCGGGCGGCCAACCATAAACCCCAATACAAATGAAATGGCTGCCACAAAAAACAGCATCACCAATTTCGACATCCAGAATGTAGCCCATAAAAATTCGAAATTAACCCGGCCTGTATTTTGCATCAGCACGATGGTGAGCAGTACGGCGATGACGATGATGATGATAGTTTTTATTCTCATGGTGATTTAGTTTAACATTTAATACAATATCCGGTTTTTTAATGTGGAATAAAAATGTCGCAAAATTTTCGTGGGGCAAATTCAAGGAGGACGGAGCGGGGTAAAAAAACAACTCGCGGATATTTGAATTTTTACAATTCAATTTTGACTTATCCCGGTGTTGATGTTTCGGCCAGGAAGGATGCCCGAAATTTGAACGCTCAATAATTACCTCTCTGGTTTTTCCTGGCCAACTCTCAAAGTTAATTAAGTCAACATTCCGCCCCTGTGAGAATTAATTTCATTTGATTTTACAGGCGACCTTCGGTCGATTTTTCTGCTTTAAAATTACGTTCATTTTCTGCCCGGTTTTTATTTTGGTATACAATACCCGGAAAATTCCGAATTCTTGAAAATTATAATTTGCGGGTTTGTTACACTTAGCTAAACTTGATGTTAAATCCTTTGTTATAAAAGATAAACTTTATTTAATGTGATTTAATATATTGATTTACAATAATATGAATACTTATTTATAGACTTAATTTTAATTCGGCTAAAATTATTAGTATTTATAAAATTTGAAAGTTTGCAAAGTTTAAATTTTTAAATTAGTTGATTAATATAAACATTAGATTATAAGGTAATTATTATTTACTTATTTTACAGTATATGTCTTTTTTACGCTGAAATAAACTATAGTTACGTATTGTTTTTGAATTTTTCTCTACCGCTTTTATTTTGGATTAAATACACTAAGGTTTTTTTGAAATTTTGCCTGTGTTGCAACGAAATATAAAATGGCTGGCGAGTGAGGGTAAAAAAAGATAATCGCTTGACGGGCTTGGAATGGTGTTTTAAGCACGGGTGTTTTTATCCCCCACCCCACCAGGGATTGAAAGATTTATCACGGAAGGGGATGCAAATAACTGCCTGAAGCGTGATGGATGTGATGATAAATCAGAGCTTGATAGGTGATAACAAGTCTTCTTACGAACGGCCTTTTCGACGGGTAATTTGTTTTTTTGCGACCGGAAAGAGGAAGATGGTAGACAAAATTATTACCGCTCCGACCCAAAAACCTATGGTCATTTTGTTCATGTCCTTGAAAAAAACAAGCGACATGACGATCCCGTACACCGGCTCGAGGTTGGTAATAAGCGCTACCCTGAATGCGGAAAGCTCGCGCATTACAGACACCCCGGCAACGTAGGCAAGCGAAGTACAGATAGTGCCGAGGATAAAGAGATAGCCAATATCGGCACCTCTCAGGTACATGCTTTGGTTGAATTCCCCGGTGCATAAAAGATAAATAGTGATCCATACAAAGGCTCCCGAGAGTTCATAAAATGCAATTACAGGAGCCTCGTATTTCTTTACCTGGCGTGAATTTATGATAGAAAAGAGGCTTGCAAACACGGCGCTTAAAAGGCCTGCTTCAATACCCTTAGTGTACCTGCTTTCAAATTTAAAAATAGTGGCAATGCCAATTATTATCAGGAGGCCTGCCAGGATTTCGAGTTTTGAGATCTTCTTTTTGTTGATCAGCGGTTCGAAAATTGCAGTAAACAATGTGATTGATGAGAGGCAAACCAAGGCAACCGGAACTGTTGAAAGTTTGATGGACGCGAAGAAAAGGATCCAATGCCCGCCTACCAAAGCGCCCGTAAATATCAATTGCAGAAAGCTGTTTCTGCTTAGTTTTAATGCGGTTTTATTCACCTTAAAATAAAGAAATAATGATACCGATGCGATGAGTACGCGGTACCAAACCAGGCTTACCGCGGATATGGAAATGAGCTGGCCAAGAATGCCCGTAAAGCCCCAAATAAATACGGTGAAATGAAGAATTACCAGGTTTTTGTTTAGTGCCGATGGTGCGGTTTCCTCGCTCATTATTTGGGTGCTTTTGATAGCAAATATAACCCAACCAGGGCAAATATCCCATTAGGCATACACACGGCTATCAGGGGTACCATACTGCCTTTTACAGCAAACACCAATGCAAAACGGTCAATAACTATATAGGCAAAACAGAGGAATATTCCTATTCCAAGGGGCAGTCCTATCCCTCCTCTAACCTTACGTGACGATATAGACACCCCTATTAAAGTGAGTACGTATGAGGATAACGGGTATACAAAACGCCGGTATTTTTCATACAGCATTTCCTTTAACGCACCCGTTCCCCTTATCTTTTCCTTTTCAATATTCCGGTTGAGGTCCCTGGTCGACATTGCTGTATACACATTATCATAATGTATAAAATCAACAGGCCGCATATCCAAAACGGTATCTTTTTCGCGGCTTGTGCTATCAACATATTTTTCCTTTAAGCCGTTTACATACTTAATTGTATAAGCTCTCAGCTTCCATACACGCTTAACAGAATCATAAACTATGGTATTTGCCACTAGCTTTTCCCTTAGCTGATCACCGTCAAACTTCTCCATTATAAACTGGTAGCCGGTATGAATGGTGTTATCAAACGACTGCACATACACAAATGTGTGCTTATCTAATTGAATATGTACCTCATTTTTTACATCCTGGTCTCCATTAAACTGGTTTGAGTTTTCGAAAGTTATTTTAAGGTTATTGGTAAAGGGGATGAGGTAAAGATTAGCGAAAAGCGATACAATAAATATCAGTGTAGCGCAGATAAAATATGGTCGCAGGAAACGACTGAAACTTGCCTTACCGCTAAGTATGGGTACTATTTCGGTTTGATTGGCCATCTTCGCGGTGAAGTAAATTACCGCCAGGAAGTTGATCAATGGTGATAATAGATTCATGTAAAATGGTATGAATCCGGCGTAATACTTAAATACTATTTCCTGTAATGTTGAGTGGTTTTTTAAGAAGTTGTCGATATGCTCCGAGATGTCAAAGACAACCGTTATCACCACGAAAATGCCGAGCGTAAACGCAAAGGTGCCCAGGTATTTCTTAATGATATACCGGTCGATTGTTTTTAAATATCTTCTTAAAAAAGCCCTCATTTACAATCTTTGTCCTAAACGGTTTACCATTATGTTTTTCCAGCTATAAAACTCTCCGGCAATGATTTTATTTCGTGCTTCCTGAACTAACCACAAATAAAAGTGTAAGTTATGCAAAGTAGCGATCTGCGCACCCAGCATCTCGCCCGAATGGATCAAATGGCGTAGATAGGCTTTTGTATAGGCTTTATCGGCAAACAGGTCGCTATCGGCTTCAATTGGCGAAAAGTCGTTCTTCCACTTCTCATTTTTAATGTTGATTATGCCATCCTTTGTAAAAAGCATGCCATTACGGGCGTTGCGCGTTGGCATTACACAATCAAACATATCAATTCCTAAGGCAATATTTTCCAATATGTTAACTGGAGTTCCAACGCCCATTAGATAACGCGGTTTTTGCTCCGGTAATATATTGCAAACAATTTCGGTCATAGCGTACATCTCTTCAGCCGGTTCGCCAACAGAAAGGCCGCCAATTGCATTCCCCTCTCGCTCAAACGAAGCGATAACCTCGGCCGATTTTACGCGTAGATCCTTATATACTGATCCCTGTACTATAGGGAACAGGGTTTGGCTGTATCCATATTTAGGCTCGGTGGTGTCGAAACGGTCGCAGCAGCGCCTTAGCCAGCGGTGCGTCATTTCTATAGAGCGGCGTGCATAGTGATATTCGCAGGGGTAGGGGGTGCATTCATCAAAAGCCATTATGATATCGGCGCCTATTGTACGCTGTGTATCCATCACATTTTCAGGAGTAAACAGGTGTTTTGAGCCGTCGATATGTGATCTGAAGGTGACGCCCTCTTCCTTTATTTTACGAACATCGGTTAAGGAATATACCTGGTAGCCGCCGCTATCAGTTAATATCGGGCCATCCCAGCCGTTAAATTTATGCAATCCGCCAGCGCTTTCTATCGTATTTAAACCCGGTCTTAGATATAAATGATACGTATTTCCAAGGATTATTTGCGCCTTAATATCGTTTTTAAGCTCGTGCTGATGTACTGCCTTTACAGTACCTGCGGTACCAACAGGCATAAATATAGGTGTTTGAATAGTGCCGTGATCGGTAGTGATCTCACCCGCCCGGGCCTTTGAAAGCGGATCTTGTGCTGTTAAGTTAAATTTCATTATTACGAGTGCAAAATTAGCATAATAATTATGTTGTAAGGTTGGAATGTTACAAAGTTGAAATGTTGTAAACTTTGGAGCAAATCTTTTGATTTATTTAACATTACAGCATTTCAACCTTACAACTTTCCAACAATTTTTAACAACTTTGCACGATTATTTAAAGAGGGTTTTGGAAACATATATACGCGAAGCATTTGTCATTTTATTCCAGTTTTGTTTTTTAATTCAGCTATATTTCCTGCTAACAAATCAAAGCAAACTGCGCGGCTATAAACCGTTGGAGGAGCTGCCTGAAGTAACCTTGCCCATATCAGTTATTATAAGTGCGCGTAACGAATCCGAAAACCTCCGCGAAAATCTGCCCTCAATTTTAGAACAAAACTATCCCGACTTTGAGGTTGTAGTAATAAACGATTGCTCATATGATTCATCGGAAGATGTATTAAAGGAGTTAAGTCAAAAATATCCCCGTTTAAAAATTGTTACCATAACAGAGCATGATCGGTTTAAAACCGGTAAGAAATTCGCTTTAACCCTGGGCATAAAGGCGGCAAAAAACGAGCACATGTTATTTACCGACGCGGATTGTGTGCCGGCTTCTGAAAACTGGATAACCTATATGGCTTCAAATTTCAAAGGTTCAGCCCAAATTGTGTTAGGATATTCGCCGTATAAAAAGACCGGTAATTTCTTAAATCCATTCATCCGCTTTGAAACTATAAAAACGGCAATTAATTATTTGTCTGCAGCCTTAAGGGGCGATGCTTATATGGGGATCGGGCGAAATTTGGCCTATACAAAAACATTGTTTTTCGGGGCAAAGGGCTTTGCTGCCCATATGCACGTCCTATCGGGAGATGATGATCTGTTCGTAAATCAAAATGCCACTCCAGACAATACGGCCATTGAAATTAATGCTGAATCGTTTACTTACACCGATGCTAAAACAACTATAGCATCGTTGTTCCGCCAAAAAAAACGGCATTTTGGGGTAGGTAAATTATATAAACAAAGGCATCGCCGGGCATTAAGCATTGATGCCGTAAGTGGTTTTCTATTCTACATTTTACTAACATTATGCTTAGTTTTCAACTTTGAACCCTTGTTAGCTTTAGGTTTGCTTATGTTTAGGTTGATTTTTCAATTGATCATATATAGTAAGTTATTTAAGCGATTAGATGGCAAAGGCCTTGTATGGTATTTGCCTGTTTTTGATGCTATTTACTATATTTACCTAAATACTTTTGGATTAATTGGGACCTTTATAAAAACCACTCAATGGAAATAAATTCGAATTTTACCGAGAACGCAAAGAACGATTTTCACCTTGTTGTCAGAGCGCGCCAAGGCGATCAAAAAGCTTATGCCGATCTGATGCACAGGTATAAGGATTCCATTTATTTTATGGTGCTAAAAATGGTGAACAATAAGGAAGATGCAATGGACCTTACCGTTGAAACCTTCGCCAAGGCCTTCGAGAAATTAGAAAAATATCAGCCCGATTACGCATTCAGCACCTGGCTTTTCCGTGTGGCCACCAATAATTGTATCGATTTTATCCGTAAAAAAAAGCTGAATACGATGTCGATCCACGGCATGACGGATGAGGATGGCGAGGAAAAACAGCTGCAAATTAAGGCGGATGTGCTTAACCCGGAAGAGACATCCATTAAAAAACAACAAACCCAGGAGTTAAAATTACTGATAGAAAGCTTACCGCCGCGCTACCGTAACCTGATTACGCTGCGTTACTTTGACGAGCTTTCATACGAAGAAATTGCCCAGCAACTCGACCTGCCTTTGGGTACAGTTAAGGCCCAGCTTTTTAGGGCCAGGTACCTGCTTGGAAATATCATAAACCGCTTTAACAGGGATGATATCTAATTATCTGCTAAAATATTTCCCCGATCTTACTGCACAACAGGTACAGCAATTTGACCAGCTGCCTGAACTTTACACGTTCTGGAACAACCAGATCAATGTAATTTCACGCAAGGATATTGAGTTACTTGGTGAGCGCCACGTGTTGCATTCTTTAGGTATTGCAAAGGTGTTATCGTTTTTACCGGGCGAAACGGTGCTTGACGTAGGCACCGGCGGCGGCTTTCCCGGCATTCCCCTGGCAATTTTATTCCCCGAAACGCAGTTTCACTTGGTAGATTCCATCGGCAAAAAAATAAAGGTGGTACAGGAGGTTGCAAATGCACTTGGCTTAAAAAATGTTAAGGCTACGCACCAGCGCGCTGAACAGATCGATGAAAAATTTGATTTTGTAGTATCACGGGCCGTAACGCAGCTAAAAGATTTTTACCCATGGGTGCGCGGAAAATTTAAAAAAAATTCTAAAAACACGCTGCCCAATGGCATTCTATACCTCAAGGGTGGCGACCTGACGCAGGAAATTTCTGAATCAGGATTAAAGGTTACCCAATATCATTTAAAGGATTATTTCGCTGAAGAGTTTTTTGAAACCAAGCAAGTGATCTATGTAAAAGCTTAGCCAAAGTTTTATTTTTCGCGGACGCTTCTGAAATCACTCATCTTAATGCCGTGAATGCTATGTGCCAGGTCGGGAGTATACTCGACTGTAAGATCGTAAGTTAATGGTGTTAGATACTTGAATTCGCCTGTTTGCGCTTTTAACGCATCTACAGTTATCTGATCGTATTTGGTTCCGGTTCCCTTTATTAGTATTACTTTGTTGATATGGCGGTCTGCTCCAACGGTAAAGCGGATGGTTATTATTCCTAAAAAGGTGTTATCCTGCCCGATTACATTATGGATTTTTTTGATCATGAACATTTCTATTTTTTCGAAAAATTCATGTTGTCCCTTCATCATTACCTTGTGCAGGCTATCTCCAAGTCGAATGTGTTGATTAACGGGTGTCGTTGTTGTATTGTCCGGATCAGACATTAAGGGTGGAGGCGGCGGAATAGGCGGAAATGTTTGTGAAAAGCTATTAAGCGCGCATAAACTTAAAACTAAACCTAACATTATATGCGGCAGGTAATTTAGTTTTAATGCTGCAGGCTTTTTGATGGGTTGCATAATGGTTTAGGATTTTGAGGCTAGTGGCCCTGTTATCCCAAAAGTAATATTTTTCCTTCAAAAACCCTGTATGCAACAAATTGCCAAAGCGGTTTTAGGCCGTTCAGCAATTGCTCCTCAATATTAATTGAAGAATAATTTATTTTGATGGATAGCCCATTACAACTATTTCGCCTGCGAAAGACGGGTCGCCACCTAAACTTTCACTTGCTGATTTTGGAGCGTCTATTCCGTCTAAATTAAAGGTAATGGTTAATTTGTAAGTTCCCGATTTCGTATTGATATCACCGGTAAAACCTTTAATTACCCTTAAAACCTCTTCATCACAACCGCTGCCAATCCCTTTTATCAAAATAACATTTGATAGCTTACGGTTTTCAGCAATATCGAACTTAACAATAACACTTCCCACTGATTTGTTTTCCCTGGCAACTGCCGGATACCTAACATGCTTTGAAACGTACCTGTTCATTTCGTCAAATACCTTTGATGGTGCCATAAACGGTCCCATTGGAGGAGGAGGGGGAGGCGTTTTGTGCTGCTCGCTTTCAGCTTTAGCTCTTGCTGCGGCTATGTCACTTTTGATGATAGTTGCCGGTGTTTTTGTGGGCTCGTCTATTGTTATTTCGTCACTTTTAGCTTTTAGAGCTGCTTTTTTTGATTTCGGTGGTGCGGGTGGTGGGGGCGGCGGAATGCTCTTCAATTTAAGCGATGGCGGCGGCGAGAGCGTTATAGATTTAACCGTATCTGACGAAAAATGGAACTGGTATTTCTGCCACAACATTGCACGATCAGCGACTGAAGTGTTTTTTGAATAATAGATGTGTGTTTTACCTGTTTTATCAGTAATGGTAGCCTTGTAATAGGTTTTTCCATTAATCTTATAAGCTTCTTCTTTTGTAGACACACCTGTTTTTGTGTCTTTAATGGTAGTGGTGGGTGAGCCCGATTTGGCGGCGGTTTGCGGCGCAAGATCTACCCAACCATAAGTTTTACTGAACCCAAGGGTTGACACACAAAGTAATCCTGCAGATAGCGGAATTACTGCCAGGTACTTTAGCCTTGCTAAATTACCCGAGCGTTTTTGATTTAACATAATAATCCTCTTTTTTAGTAAATTATAATTGAAAAATGAATTTGATATAGAAGAGCCGCTAAGTCCATAGGCGTTGCTTACCAGGAACGAAGAATAACCGATGGCATCATTTTCATAAGCTGCGGTTTGTTCGTCGGCAATATATTCATGAAGCGTTTTTACGCTGCGCTGCCACAGGTAAATAAATGGATTAAACCAATTGACGATTTTTAACAATTCTAAAAAAACAATGTCGAAAGAATGTTTTTGTTCGATATGCACCAGCTCATGCCTTATCATGGTATCTGCGCCATCTACATTGGTCCCGATAAATACATAGTTAAAAAAGGAAAAGGCGGTGTTAGTATCCTTCACCTTAACCAGTTTATACTTGTTATCGAATAAGCTTTTTTGTGCCCGCGTTAGCTTTACCAACTGGATGATTTTGAAAATAAACACGGTCAGCATAATTCCCGCGCCAGCCAGGTAGCCATATAACAGCACATCCTGTAAAGTAAAATGTATAGAAGCAGCCGCGGAGTTTACCTTGTGGGTCGGATTAATAATTATAGTTGTTACCGTATTCCCATCGTCCTCGAATGATTTTAGAGCACCAACCTGTACCAGTGGAATAATATAGGAAAGCACAGGCGTGAATAAAAGATAAGCCCGGTTTAGTTTATAATGCGTTTCATTATTTAACAACAAAAAATACAGCAAATAAAACACCCCCAGGTATATATTAGCTTCTAATAAATAATGCAGCCAGTTCATGATTTCTTGTTTTTAAGGTTGTCAATTAGTTTGGTCAGTTCGTCCAGTTCCTTCACATCCAAATCCTTTTCATCTACAATAAATGATACCAGGCTTTTGTATGAATTGCTAAAATAATTCTTCATCATTTTATCGAATGTGAATTTTTTATAATCTGCATCGCTAATAGCAGGGAAGTAAACGTGTGAGTTTCCGTAGGCTTTATGATCGATAAAGCCTTTGCCCTCTAATACTCTTACTACGGTTGATACGGTGTTATACGCAGGTTTCGGATCGGGCATTTCTTCAATAATGTCCTTTACTATGGCTTCTTTTAATTGCCACAATATTTGCATTACCTGTTCTTCGGCTTTTGTCAGTTCCTTAATGTTCATAGCAAACTATTTTTATAGTTCGATAAAGGTAGAACTATTTTCATAGTTTGCAAACTATTTTTATAGTTTTTTATTTTTTGCTAAAATTGTTAGGATTTTTATATTTTAGAGCGATAAAGCAGCCGGCAACTAAGCCGTCCGCTAAGAGTACATATGTCGCTACTTCATCGTGTTGCCTTAACCTTCGTAAAAAATATTGGCCCAACGCTGGCTAAATCATTAGTAGCTCACTTTGGCGGCGCCGAGGAGGTTTTCAGCGCTTCGGCTGTTAAATTGTTAAAGGTGCCGGGGATAGGAGAGAAGACGGTTAATCAACTGGACTTTGACGTTGCACTAAAAAAGGCAGAAACAGAGCTGAAATTTATAGAGAAGAACAACGTCGAGGTGATTTTTTACACTGACAGCAAATATCCCAAACGCTTAAAAAATTGCAATGATTCGCCGGTATTATTATATGCTAAGGGTAATGCCGATTTAAATACCCAACACATAGTAAGCATTGTGGGCACCCGTAATGCAACTGATTATGGCAAACAACTATGCAGGCAAATGATTGAAGAATTACAGATGCATAATGTTTTGGTTGTAAGCGGCCTTGCCCTTGGGATTGATGTTGCCGTACATAAGGAGTGCTTAAAACATAACGTACCGACCGTTGGTGTAGTAGGACATGGGCTCGACAGGATGTACCCGAGCCAGAACCGGGCAACTGCCGATAAAATGCTGGAACATGGTGGCCTGTTATCAGAATATCCATCCGGAACCATTCCTGACAGGGAGAACTTTCCGCAGCGAAACCGCATTGTTGCCGGAATGGCAGATGCCACGATCGTTGTTGAAGCCAGTATAAAAGGTGGCGCATTGATCACTGCCGAAATAGCAAATTCTTACAACCGCGATGTCTTTGCGTTCCCCGGTCGATTAGGCGACGAATATTCCGAGGGATGTAACTTCCTGATCCGTAACAATAAGGCACAATTACTTACGTGCGTGGCTGATCTCGCCTTTAGCCTGGGTTGGGAAACACCGGATGTTACAAAAACTGTTGAACAGTATGTTTTACCGCTTGATCTATCGTCGGATGAAAGCCTGATCCTGAATTTTATAAAGGGAAATAACGGCCCATTGGCAATTGACGACCTTTCGATAAAAACTAATATGCCAACCAGTAAGCTGGCCATGAATTTATTGAATATGGAAATGCAGGGGTATATAAGGTCGCTGCCGGGGAAAACGTATTGTATTTCTTAGTTATTGATCATTGAATTTTGAATAAACAAGTTAGGCATAAATTCGGAAGCTTTTCCCAATGACTAATAACAAGTGCCTAATGACTAACCTATTCATTCGGTGAGCTATAGTAAACCAATTTACCTAAATCCTCAGTTACCAGGGCCCAATCATCTACTTCAAAATCAATTAATGCGGTGGTGCTGGTATGTACTTCTCTAGTCTCGCCGGTTAAATATTGCAATATGTAGGCTATACCTGGATTATGGCCAACAAGTGCAACGAAACCAACTTCGTTAGGAAATGCATTGATAACCCTTAAAAGTGTTTTTTCACTTGCTTCATAAATGGCTTTATTTTTTGCAGGTTCCGGTAAACCTAAATGGTCAGCAAATATTTCGGCGGTAGTTAGTGTGCGCTGCGCCGGGCTTGTTATTATTAACTCCGGAATCAGCCCCTTATCCTTTATCCTGTCGGCCATAAAACCAGCATCCTGCATGCCGATATATTTTAGCGGCCTGTCAAAATCCCTCCCCGCAGCATCCTTTTCTGCTTTAGCATGCCTTACCAACAGTAATTTTTTCATTTCGACGATATATTTTAAAAGCTTTTTAGCTTGTACGTTCCAGCGATAATAACGTTACAAAGTACAATTAATTGGTATTTAAATGAAGCTAATTTTTATATAAATTGTTTCAAAAAATATCGTTTAATTTATCAATCCTTCAACGGATATGCTTGTCAATTGCGGCGACAATTGTTTCCGGTTGAATATTGTATAGACAGGCGTAATCCTTACGAAAGCAGGGTTTATTTCCATAAATTGAGCAGGGCCGGCATTCAATATCGTCAGCAACTATATCACCTTCCGATTGGCCATAGCCTAAAAAACCCGCATAATGATGGGTTGCTCCCCAAACCGAAACTACCGGAATGCCCTCAAGCGATGCCAGGTGCATCCCGGCAGAATCCATGCTCATCATCACATCAAGCCGGCTTATTATTGCAAGTTCCTGTTCCATGGTTGTTTTACGAACCAACGAAATAACTGAAACATATTTTTCCTGCCATTGCTCACAAATTTCCTGCTCTAAAACCGATCCGCCAAACAGGAATATATTTACATTCCTGTTATCCAGTAATTTGATGACTTCCTCTGTCCGCTCCAGCGGGTAAATTTTACCCTTATGCTTTGCAAAGGGGGCAATGCCTATCCATGGCTTCGTTTTTTCACCACTTATTGCAAGTATCTCAGTTGTAAGCAGCTGCGGATGCTTCACTAGTTGGTGGTCAAGATGAGCGTTAAAACCTAAATCAATAAACACATCTGCATAACGCTCCGTAGTTAATTTAAGCGGTTTTAAAACCTTACCGGGGAAGCGTGTCAATAGCTTTTTTTCTGGCCGGCCCTTATCCACGTATGCATAGGGCAGGCCCGAAAGCCGGAAGAGTTTTCTTAATATTTTTGTTCTTAAATTATCGTGAAGGTCGGCAAGTGCGTCGTATTGGGTATTCTTATTTAGTGTTCTGAACAGTTTTACAATACCTTTTAAGCCTTTGTATTCGTTATTCAGATCAACTGAAAAATAGCTGAGTCTCGGGATGTCGTTAAAGAAACCGGCAAATTCAGGTCTGGATATAAAGGTTATAATGAGTTCGGGGTTCTGCTTTAGCACAGCTTTTATTACAGGCACGGTCATCGCCACATCGCCCATTGCCGACAACCTTATTGCCAATATATGCTTTGGTGCCGGCATTTATTTTTTGCTGTTATACAAAACAGGGTTCAGTTCAGGATCGTTGTACATTTTCATCTGGCGGTACACTTTCATATACTTTTCGCCTTTTTGAATGTCTTCAATCAGTTCATCAATAGCCAGGGACAGGTCGGTTCGCTGTTGTAACAGTATACCTAGTTTTGTTTTTCGCTTGTTTAATTCGGCCTCATTTACACTTGGCCTTACACTTTCCTCGTGCATGTGATAGATCTTTAATGCGAGAATGGAAAGGCGGTCAACTGCCCAGGCCGGGCTTTCGGTATTTATTCGAGCGGATGCAAGTGGTTTGACATCTTTGTATTTGTCCAGGAAGTAGGTATCTATCTCTTCTACCAAATCAGTGCGTTCCTGGTTCGAACTGTCAATGCGGCGCTTCCATTTCAAGGCAATAACCGGGTCAATCAACGGGTTGCGGATCTCGTCTTCCATGTGCCATTGGGCGGTATCTATCCAACATTTTGTATACAGCAAATTTTCAAACGAACCAACTTCGTAAGGGTTTTCGTAACGGAAGTTTATATCATTATATAAATGATAATCATAAATCGTTTTTATAAATACTTTGTTGCAAAGCTCACTTATCATTTTATAATTCTCTTTCTTTAATCTTTTTAATAATTGAGGTTGATGAATATCCCTCGACAAAGGTAATTGTTTTAACCTCGCCTCCGTTTGCAATAACCTCCTTTGCGCCAACAATATTGTCTATGGTATAGTCAGCGCCTTTTACCAGTATATCAGGCATTAGCGAGGTGATCAGGTTAAAGGGGGTATCCTCTTCAAACAAAACCACCGCATCTACAAAAAACAAAGCGGCGAGTAGTGCTGCCCGGTTACTTTGATCGTTTATCGGCCTGTCTTCGCCTTTAATTCGCTTTACCGAACTGTCGGAATTTAGACCTATGATGAGCTTATCGCCCAATTCGCCAGCTTTTGCGAGGTATGTTACATGGCCAAGGTGAAGCAGATCAAAAACGCCGTTAGTGAAAACTACCTTTTTACCATCCGCTTGCCATGTTGAAACCGTGGCTTTTAGGTTGGCTAAAGGCTGAATTTTATTTAACAGTGTTTTTTCTAAATCGATTCTCATCTTGATTAAAACAAATCGTCAACGGCCTTACAAAGTATATGACCTATTAAAATGTGCATTTCCTGGATGCGGGCCGTAATCTCCGATGGCACAATAACATTCAAATCGCAAAGGCCATTCATTTTGCCGCCGGTTCTGCCAGATAGCCCTAAGGTAACGCAACCCAAATTCCGGGCAGTTTCAAAGGCATTCAAAACTCCCTGGCTGTTGCCGCTGGTAGAAATACCGATAAATAAATCGCCTGGTTGCGCCAAAGCCTCCACCTGTCTTGAAAAAACATGGTCATAACCATAATCATTCGCAATGGCGGTTAATGCAGAAGTATCGGTAGTCAAGGCGATGCCAGGCAAAGCTTTACGGTGTTTAACAAAGCGACCGCTCAATTCAGCTGCAATGTGCTGGGCATCGGCAGCGCTGCCGCCATTACCCGCTGTTAGTACTTTTTTTCCGTTTTGTATAGCCGACACAATCATTTCGCAACCTTTCTCAATGTCGCCACCGAGTTGCTCAATTACTTTTTTTACAAGTTGCTGATGGTCGTTTAGTTCTTCAATTACCATTTGTTTGGATTTCGGATCCCTATAATTATTGGGACGTATTTTTGAATTCGGATTATTTTTTTCTTGTTTGCAAATATACCTATGAACTAATGAACAAGTGAACCAATAACTAGATCTCCATGTCCTTTATAATTTCATCGATTGTTGTGGTGGCACTGCCCACATGCCTTATCACTATGGCTGCAGCATGGTTAGCTAATTCACAAGCCTCCTCCACAGTAAGACCCGCAGCTATAAAATAAGCTATGGCGGCTATTACGGTATCTCCGGCACCGGTAACATCAAAAACCTCCGTAGCCTTTACCGGCAATAACTTACTGGATCGCTCGGTCACAATAGCCATCCCTTCTTCTGAAAGGGTGACTATTAAATAGGCAGTCTTGGTTTGTGCGAAGATGGTTTTTGCAGCTTCCTGTAGTTCGCCAATATTCTTTATCGACTCTGTTTTTGCGGCTTCCGCCAGTTCCTTACGGTTTGGCTTTATTAAATAAGCGCCGCCATATTTTTCGTAATTCAACCCTTTTGGATCGATAATTACCTTTTTTTTATGGTCAGTTGCAATTTTTATAAGTCGTTGGGTTAGGGCGGGCGCAAACAGCCCTTTATTATAATCCGAAAATATGACGATGTCGGTCAGGTCAATAATTGAAGAAAGCTTATCCGCCATATCGTCTTCCAATACCTTCGATATTGGTTCCGTAACTTCACGGTCAACCCTCACCAATTGGTGCCTTCCGGCTAAAACCCTGGTTTTAACAGTAGTGGGCCTTGAGGGATCCTTAATTATCGTATTGGTTTTAACGCCCTCGCTTTGCAGTATTTTAATCAGGTCATTCCCGGTGGCGTCATCGCCAATTACACCGGCAACAGTAACGTTAGCGCCAAGCGCGACCAAGTTTTGTACAACGTTACCAGCTCCACCAAGTGTTGTGGATTCACTTTTAACATTTACTATCGGCACAGGTGCCTCGGGTGACAGGCGTGACGCATTTCCCCAAATATAATGGTCGATCATGAGATCGCCGATAACAAGTATCGATGGCTTTGTTTGTGCTGACTGAATGGATCGTACTTTGTTTATTAAATTCATTTGTTCACTGGTTCTTTAGTCATTGGTACGACGCAGTCTATTTATTACAGGTTTTACCCAATCTCTGGTCTCTAACCTTTAATCACTGAGTTTTTTCTACCAAAAAACCCCCCAATTTCCTGCAATGATAATGCATTTAAGCATCTTTCCTTGTATAAGCCGCCTTTTCGTGCTACCAGCAGGCCATAATACATATCCAAAAAGCCTTCCTTCCTATGGGCGTCCGGGTTGATGGAGAGCCAAACGCCCTTTTCCAACGCATACTGGTGCCAGCGCCAATCTAGGTCAAGGCGGAGCGGGTTGGCATTTATTTCTATTACTACATTGTTTGCAGCGCATGCGTCGATCACTTTTTTATAGTCGATGGGGTAGCCTTTACGGCTTAATAACAATCTTCCGGTAGGGTGACCTAATATTGTAGTATAAGGATTTTCAATGGCTTTTATTAGGCGTGAAGTTGCCTTCTCTTCATCCATCTTAAGTATGGAGTGCACTGAAGCAACAATAAAATCAAACTTTGCCAGGATCTCATCCGGGTAATCGAGCGAACCATCATACAAAATATCAGATTCAATTCCTTTAAATATATGGAAGCCGTTTAGTTTTTTGTTGAGGTGATCTATTTCTTCCTGCTGTTGCAGCACACGTTCGGTGCTTAGTCCCTTTGCATAAAAGGCACTTTTGCTGTGGTCGCACATGCCTAAATATTCCAGCTTAAGTTCATCACGGCAATATAGGGCCATTTCCTCAACAGTATTTATGCCGTCGCTCCAGGTGCTGTGGTTATGTAAGGTGCCTTTGAGGTCAGCATGATTTATTAAATGTGGAAGTGTTTTTTTTGCAGCTTTTTCAATGAAAGTATCACCCTCTCTGAGCTCCGGGAAAACATATTCAAGGCCTGCTTTTGTGTAGATCAAATCTTCACTAGTTGGCTGGTCAATTAGGTCGGCCGTTCTGCTTAACACCGCCTGCACATGCTCATCATCGCCTGTAAATTCAAAAAGTGCCGAATAAAAATAGCGCTTCTCCACACAAATAAGCTCCACCTTTAAACCGTGTTCAATATGGCCGGTTATATGATTTCCCTCTGTTTTTATCTCCTGTAAAAGTTCGGAATGTTGTAATGTGTTAAATGCGATCTCCTGGTCGCGGCTCCCGAGTACAATAACAAGTTTATTGATGATCTCGCAGTACCTGCGAAATTCGCCCGCAAACTCTATCAGTGCATCCGGGAAAACGCCTTTTAGCTGTTCCAATAGATCCTTCGCTTCCTGTTCAACTTTGGCATACAGGAATTTACCATGGCTGGCCATGTTGAATTCTATAACCTTTCGGATATCTTCCTGTGTTTTTAAACCGAAGCCTTTTGCCTCAACCAGTCGGTTCTCGTTACATGCATAAAAAAGCTCACCGATGTTCTCGATGCCTAGTTCCTTCCAGATGGTGGCAACCTTTTTTGGGCCGATGCCTTTGATACCCATCATTTCAACAATACCCTCCGGCGTTTTGGCAAGCATATCGTCCAGCTCGGTCATGGTGCCTTTCTCCAGCAACTCGATGATCTTTCCTGCGGTGCTTTTACCTATGCCGTCAACTTTTTCAAGTTCTGCAAAGCTTTTCCCTGCAACAGGGAAGGGCAGCTTATCCACCTTAAAAGCCGCGTTGGCTATTGATTTTATCTTAAATGGATTTTCCTCATGCAACTCCATTAATTGCGATAACAGGCGAAGCTTACGGGCTATTGGTTTATTTTCCATAATTGATCGAGGGTGTAAAAATACGAAAGCCATCCAAATCAGGTGGCTTTCTAATCAAAATATATTTCTAACCAGTGTTACCCCGATGATAAACTGACGTATAGTTATGGGTTGAGATTGACTCAAATTAACAAAAAAGGGGGTTTACAGGGTTAACATAGTTTTATGTTAACCATTATATAAGTATCTGTTAATAAACTACTTGAATGTATTTATTGAAAAGACAGGGTTAACATTTTAGTATGACTATTTGCTCAACGTCAATTCAGAAATGACACGACACTTAATTAATCTCTATATCATAAGGGATGCGTGCCTGTGGAGTGCGCATCAGTTGGGTTACGCTTTTTATCTGTTCGTAATACTTAAAGTTATCACCCAGTTCCGATTTCATAAAGTGGGCTCTTATCTCGGCGTTCATGCCTAAGCCGAATTTATTCAGGAAGCTTTTTTGCTCAGGATAAGCTGCCAATTTATATTTTTTGAGATGAGCCATTCTTGCTGCCGATTTTACGGCATCATTAATATTACCCAAACGATCAACCAAACCATTCTGTACTGCCTGTGTGCCTGTCCAAACCCGGCCTTGTCCAATGCTGTTTACATACGCCTGTGTTTTATGGCGACCATCGGCCACTGCTTTGGTGAACCAATCATAGCCCTGGTTAACCTGGTTTTGCAGGATAGCTTTTTCTTCCGGCGTTAAAGGCCTTGATGTCTCGCCCAGATCAGCAAACTTCCCGGTTTTTACGCCGTCGAAAGTTACGCCTAATTTATCATTAAAGAATTTTTGCATGTTTGGCAGTACCGCGAAAATACCGATGGAGCCTGTTATGGTATTGGGTTCAGCAATAATTGAATCGGCAGCACAGGCAATGTAGTAACCGCCTGATGCAGCAAGATCGCCCATAGATACAATGATCGGCTTCACCTTTTTTGTAAGCGCCACCTCGCGCCAGATCACATCGCTGGCCAACGAGCTGCCGCCCGGGGAATTGATCCGCAAGACAACCGCCTTAACCTTATCGTCTTCCCTCGCCTGGCGCAACGCCTTTGAAATTCTTTCGGAGCCAATGGAATGATCGTCACCCTCCCCGCCCACAATATCGCCCGAGGCGTAAACTACTGCTATTTGATTTCCTGATGTTTCATTTTTATCGTCAGAAGTGGACTCACCCGAGGTATAGTCACTTAATTCGACGCTTTTCAAGTCGCTCTTAGGGCTGGTTCCACAGCGTTTTTTTAATTCATCTAAAATTTCGTCCTTATACTTTAAGCCGTCTACCAGTTTATATCTTAGTGCATCTTCCGGCAGGCGGATCTTAAGGTCATTGGCGATATTGAACAACGAGTCCTTCCTGATCTTACGGCTTTCGCTGATGCCGGTTAAAAAATGATCGTACAATGAGCCGAGATATGAATTTACCTGCAGACGGTTGGCATCGCTCATTTTTGTTAAAAAGAAGGGTTCAACTGCGCTTTTATAGGTGCCAACCTTTATTATTTGTGCATCGATACCCAGCTTATCGAGCGCACCCTTTAAAAAGGTGACCTGCGAGCTAAAGCCTTTAAATTCAAAAATACCTTTCGGATTGACGTATACTTTATCAGCAACCGATGCCAGGTAGTAAAAGCTTTGTGTATAAACTTCTGAATAGGCTATTACAAATTTTCCGGATTTTTTAAAGTTGATAAGTGCATTGCGGATCTCTTCCACTGTAGCCTGACCAGCCGACATTGAACTTTCGTCAAGGAAAATGCCTTTTATATTGGGGTCGGTTTTTGCCTTTTTAATATTAGCAAGGATATCGTTAAGGCCAACGGCTTTATCACCATCAACACCTAGAAAACTTAGAGCAGATAAGGGATTATTGGGCGTACGCTCAGAAATGGGATAGTTGAATTTTAATTGCAGAACACTGTTTGGCGATACATCAGCTGTTTTGTCGCTGCCTGCAGTTGCGATAAGCCCGCCGATGAAAATAAAAACGAATAATATTATCAGGACGCTTATAACTAAAGATCCCACCATGCTGGCGAGTACAAATTTGAAGAATTGTTTCATTAACTGTTATAAATCTTTTATCTATGCAAACTTAGCAATTCGATATGGATAATATTAAGAGCTAAATCTATAATATTTGTTACAACATGAATACTGTTTTTTTATTACTTGGCAGCAACCTTGGCAACCGGCATTTCTATATGCATGAGGCCATTAAGTTAATTGAAGCAGATATTGCGCCGGTTTTAAAAACCTCATCGGTATACGAGACACAATCATGGGGAAAAACTGATGCGCCCGATTACTTAAACCAGGTAATAGTTATTGAAACGGGTTTTCCGGCACATGAGATTTTGCGCCGGATCCTGGGTATTGAGCTTGTATTAGGGCGAGTACGGGAAGAGAAATGGGGTTCGCGCACCATCGACATTGATATTTTGTTTTATGGGAACGATATTATTGATGACCAGGAGCTGACAGTTCCGCACCCGGGGTTGCACAAAAGGAGGTTCGTGTTGGAGCCGCTTGCCGAAATTGCGCCCGATTTAACACACCCGGTAATAAATAAAACAATTTTAATGATCAAAAATGAACTTAAAGATGACTTGATCGTAAAAAAGTTATAATTTTGAAATATATAAACCGCAATATGTCACACATATTTCCTGAGCATGACCTCGATCTCTCCTTCTTGTTTGAAATTGCCGATGGCAGTGACGAATTTATTGTAGAGTCAATTGAAATGTTCCTGCAGCAAACCCCTGATCTGCTTCAAACCATTACCGGTGCGATAGAAAACAAAGACTGGACCCTTGCAGCTTCAGCAGCCCATAAGCTAAAACCTAACCTCGGATTTTTTGGAATGCCTGCCAGCCAGGCTAACATCCAGGAAGTTGAGTTAATGGCTAAAGCCGGCGCACCCGACCCTGAGCTTTTGATTTCGAAATTCTATGCGGTGCATGCAGTTATCTCAGCTAACTTGCCGCGACTGGAAACTATCCGGGCCGAAAAACAAGCAGGGCTGTAGCCGGTAGTGATTAGAGGCTGGAGATTAGAGATTAGTTATCCGAGGTTTAATAGCAATGCCATATGGCAACCTTTTTACATACCTTAGTATAGTACTAAGCGCTGATTATCTGCAAATTACTAAAGTTCCTTAACGCTGAAACTGTAGCTTTCCATTATCAGGTTGGCTAACAGGCTTTTGCAGGCGGTATCAACTTTGGCGTTGGCTGTTTCTTCGTTTTCAGCGTCAATTTCCAGCGAAATATGTTTACCGATACGGATATTGTGTATTTCAGATAAACCAAGATTTTTCATGCTTCCGGTTACAGCTTTACCTTGAGGATCAAGTATTTCTTTTTTGGGCATTACATCAATTTCTGCCTGGAATTTTTTCATTTTAGTTATTTAGATCGAATTAACCGGAGCTATCAGCCTTCTTTTTGCGGATGTCCCAGGATATCTTCATTTGAAAATTTGAACTGGATAAACGATAGGATGATATAAAATACAATAACTACCGGAACTGCTGCAAATTTAAAAAATAGTATGAGTATTGCCGAAAATAGTAACAATAAATAGCGGAAAATATTTTTGTTAAAATCGCGGTTTTTAAATTTTAATGACATCATCGGCACTTCTACTACTAACAGTGTGCACATAATAATAATAAGTACCGATAGAAAATAGGGGTTTTGCAAGGGTCCGGTAAAATATCGGTTATGGTGATCAAGGATCAGCGGGAACGAGGCGATTAGAATGGCATTTGCAGGAGTTGGCAGGCCAATAAAATGCTCCGCCTGGCGTGTATCTACGTTAAACTTAGCCAGCCTTAAAGCTGAGAATACCGGGATCAGGAATGCTATAAAGTTTAAATATTGGCTGATGTTGTCTATTTGATGCGCATCAAGCAATAATTGGTACATTATTACCGCAGGCAATACACCAAAGCTCACCATATCGGCCAGGGAATCAAGATCTTTACCTATGCCCGAAAACGATTTAAGCACACGTGATGCGAGTCCATCAAAAAAGTCAAAAATGGCTGATAAGAATATTGCATATGAGGCAGCAATAAGCTCACCCTTGAAAGCCAAAACTATCCCTATACATCCGCTAAACAGGTTTGCGCAGGTAATAGCATTAGGCAAGTGTTTTTTTACGCGATTCTTCATTCCGGTATGAAGGTATCAAGAATTATTAAATAAAGTGTGAAGTTAAATATTAACTTTTATGCTAATATAAAACTTCACAAATATTATTTTATTACGAGTTCATCGAAATCAAAAATTCCTCGTTGGTTTTGGTGCCCCTTATTTGCGCTTGCAGGAACTCCATCGATTCTTGGGAGTTCATGTCAGCCAGGTGGTTACGGAGGATCCAGATGCGCTGTAATGTTTCGCGATCAAGCAGCAAGTCGTCGCGGCGGGTACTCGAAGCAGTGATATCAATAGCAGGGAAAATACGTTTGTTGGATAATTTACGATCCAACTGTAATTCCATATTACCGGTACCCTTAAATTCTTCAAATATAACCTCGTCCATTTTCGATCCGGTTTCAGTTAATGCAGTAGCAATAATGGTTAATGAACCGCCATCCTCAATGTTACGTGCCGCACCAAAGAAACGTTTTGGCTTATGTAAGGCATTGGCGTCAACACCACCAGACAGGATCTTACCTGATGCCGGAGCTACAGTATTGTAGGCACGTGCAAGGCGGGTGATAGAATCCAATAGGATAACAACATCATGGCCACATTCAACCATACGCTTTGCCTTTTCAAGCACAATGTTGGCGATTTTTACGTGACGCTCAGCCGGCTCATCAAATGTTGATGATACCACTTCGGCGCGTACGCTGCGGGCCATGTCAGTTACTTCTTCCGGGCGCTCATCAATCAGTAATATGATCAGGTAAACTTCCGGGTGATTTTTGGCTATCGCGTTAGCAACATCCTTTAGCAACATGGTTTTACCTGTTTTAGGCTGGGCCACAATTAAACCGCGTTGTCCTTTACCGATAGGAGAGAACAGGTCCATTATGCGTGTTGAATAGTTACCGGCGTCTGTAAACAGGCTCAATTTTTCGGATGGGAACAACGGCGTTAAGTGGTCGAAAGGTACACGATCACGTACTTCAGCAGGGATGCGGCCGTTAATGGCTTCAACCCGTACCAAAGGGAAATATTTTTCGCCTTCTTTCGGCGGCCTGATGCTGCCACGCACAGTATCCCCGGTTTTAAGGCCGAATAATTTTATTTGCGACTGTGATACGTAAATATCATCAGGAGATGTTAAATAGTTATAATCGGATGAACGCAGGAAGCCATAGCCATCGGGCATGATCTCAAGTACACCTTCGTTTACAATAACATTATCAAAATCAAGATTGATCGCAGGTTCCTGATTTTTTTGCGGGGCAGCCTGGTTAACACGGCGCTCAAATTTCTGAGGGCGTACACCTTCGGTTACTACCTCTTCGCTTTTTTCCTCATTTTCTGCGGGTTGCTCAGGCTCCGAACCTGGTTGCGGTCCTGTTGGTTGGGTATCCGAATTTTCCGACTCGTCTGTAACGTTTTCGTCATCAGGCATATCAAAAAGGTTGGTGTCGTCCAGCGGCACTTCAATGCGCGGTGCAGTGCTGCTTTTTATAACGCGGATCCTTTTGCGTGTTTTTTCACCTGCTTCTGCTGCCGGTGGTGGAGGTTCAACAGCGGCATAGTTGCTGTTAACGGTATCTTGTTGGGCGCGGGCCGCCTCAATTAATTGTTCCTGTTCAACAATACGGGTTACCAGTGCGGCTTTTCTAAGTTCATCAGCCTCGGCAATACCTAAATTTTTGGCAATTTCGCGCAACTCTGAAACGAGTTTGTCGTTCAATTCGTTTGTATCAAACATATTATGAATTATAGTTCAAAAGGATTTTTAATTTGAATATTTTTTGTAGAAGTTCTTATTTTTCAACGGAAATCAGGGGTAGCAGCATTCTCACTAAACGTTAAGATAATCACCCTAAAGGGGTTTTAAGTGTGTCTCGATAAAATGTTTTTATGAAATAAATTTGTTATGCAACTTAGTATGCAACATCTAAACCCAAGTAAAATATTTTAATAAAATAACGTGGAGTTTTAAATTGTTTCTTTAGTGCAAGAAAAATTCAACGGAAAACACTGCAATTTTACTCAATTAATTCATATTATCAAACTATTTTAAAAAATATCCATTAAGGGGCTAACACTTCGAGTAAATTTTAGTTTTTTTGGGCATTCAAAAAATAAAACATAGCCCATGATCTCCCGTCAATTTCTTATCGACCAAATAAAACAAAAGAAATCGTTTTTATGTGTGGGCCTCGATACCGATATAGAAAAGATCCCGGTGTTTTTAAAAGACTTTCCCGACCCGATATTTGAATTCAACAAAAGGATAATTGATGCAACTAAGGACCTTTGCATTTCTTATAAACCCAATGCTGCATTTTATGAAAAACATGGTGTTAAAGGTTTGCAAAGCCTAATAGCCACCTGGAAATACCTGCCCAAAGATTGCTTAAACATAATTGATGCCAAGCGTGGCGATATGGGCAACACCTCGGGAATGTACGCCAGGGCATTTTTTGACGAATCAGCAGGAGGGATGAGCTTTGACGCGATAACCCTGTCGCCCTACATGGGGCATGACGCCGTATCGCCATACCTGGAATATAAGGATAAATGGGTGATCATTTTGGCACTTACCTCCTCGGCGGGAAGCAAGGACTTTCAATACCTTACAACAGAGAAGGGTTTTTTATATGAAGCTGTAATACAAAAGGCCAATACCTGGGCCAATGCGGACCGGATAATGTACGTGGTTGGCGCCACCAAAAGCACTGAGTTTACCAACATCCGCAAATACGCACCGGATAATTTTTTACTGGTGCCCGGTGTGGGCGCGCAGGGCGGCAATCTCGCCGAGGTCTGTCACTATGGAATGAATAAGGATTGCGGGCTGATTGTAAATGCTTCACGATCTATTATTTATGCATCAAACGGTGAAGACTTTGCCGAAGCGGCAAGAGCCGAAGCACAAAAAATTCAACAGGAAATGCAGGTGGAGCTGGAGAAAGCAGGGGTTATATAATCAAACTTACCTTTAGATTAGCTTCAACAAGAATTAATATGTTATTATTATTGTTGAAGCTTTCTTTTTGCTTCTTTTTCTTTGT
>NZ_JAHVAP010000008.1 GCF_024721155.1 Mucilaginibacter phenanthrenivorans
CCTGCGTTAATCAAAATCGAGCATACGAAAATAATTATCATAAATTACTTGCATAGATCATAGAAATCGAAG
Organism: Mucilaginibacter phenanthrenivorans; assembly: GCF_024721155.1. Classification (GTDB taxonomy): domain Bacteria; phylum Bacteroidota; class Bacteroidia; order Sphingobacteriales; family Sphingobacteriaceae; genus Mucilaginibacter; species Mucilaginibacter phenanthrenivorans. The sequence continues at coordinate 73 of NZ_JAHVAP010000008.1, forward strand.
TTTTTAAAACTTCGTAAGTTTTAGGAGTTCAATTCATTTAATAGAGATATTACATCTTTCAACTCAATCTTCACTTCCTGGTACAATTTAATTTCTTTAAAAGATTTCTTCAAGTTATTAAAAAGACGCTGCTCAGCCTTATTAAGTGGACGATTCTCCTCCTTGGTATTGGCGTTTAATTTCTTCATCATTTGAGTATTATACATTCAAATTTACGAAGTTTTAAAAACTTCGTAAATTGATAGTTTCTTCACCCGGCAAACACCATCTTCCTGTCCGGATATTTTACCGCATAACTATCAACCATATTCCTGATATAATCATTGCCCGGATACGGGGTAAGGTGGTTTTTAAGCTGATCAAGGGTGTCAGCATTAAAATAGTGAGAGATATAACCCATGCCGTAAAACTTCCCTTTTTCAACTAGAAGGCAGCTGTGTTCATCATCTGTTCTGCCGGCATCGCGGATGGCAAAGGTTGGTAGCGCTTTGTTCAACTCACTAATCGCCATGTACACTTTTTGGTTATAATCATCAACCGACTCATGGCCCTCACACGCGCAGTGAGCAATCTTCGCCCTGGTACATTCGGCAATGGTGCTTTGGATGAAACACAATTTAGGACAAAGTTCAAATGTATCTATCAGCTTTAGTAAAATACTACGGCCCTCAAACAGTGTATTGCAACTGTAGATGGAGCCGGTCATTTTGCGGTGTTTATCAACCGCCAGGCGCAAATAGCCACGCTGGTCCTCGAAGGCATACAAACTGTAAGTCTGTTCAAAGCGTTTGAGCGACCGGTTATACTTAGGCCACAGGCGTTTTATCTCAACAGCCTCCAATACAAAGGCAACCAGCTCGGTACCACAAACCTGGAACGTTATGTTATGGATATTACGCAAAAACTCCTGTCGCTGTACTCCGGGGTTATTACCGGTGAAATGGCTGCAAACGCGTTTCTTCAAATTTTTAGCCTTGCCTACATAAATAACCTTTCCTTTTTGATCATGAAAGTAATATACACCCGGTGATTGCGGCAATGCATCCACATCTTGTTTGGGTAAATTGGCAGGCAGTACTTGCTCCTTCGAGTTTTGTTTTAAGGCCTGCGGGATGTGGTTTCCCTTATCCTGTTGCAACAACAGTGTGAAGATCTTAGCGGTAGCCTCCGCATCACCGGCTGCGCGGTGGCGGCTTTCGTTTTCAATCCCTAAATGACGGCACAGCTTGCCAAGGCCATAGGAGGGAAGCCCCGGCATTATTTTACGCCCAAGCCGTACGGTACACAATTTATTGCATTGTAACTCGTAACCCACCGCTGCTAAATGATGGCGCACAAACGAGTGATCGAAGTTTACGTTATGGGCTACAAAGATCTTATTGTTAAGCAGGTGGTATATGTCGTGTGCTACATCTTCAAATGGTGGCGCATTTTCCACCATCTCATTTGTTATGCCAGTTAATGCACTGATATAGATCGGGATGTCACGGCGCGGATTAACAAGGGTTGAATAGCGCTCAATTACCTTTTTACCATTGTGTATGCAAATAGCTATCTCGGTAATGCCGTTTCCGCTGGCATGCCCCCCTGTTGTCTCGATATCTACAATTGCATACATGGATGTAAATGTAGAAACTTTTTGCTAATAAAATTAGTTAAATTTTAAAGTTCATAGTTGATGGTTCATAGATCATGGTTTTAGAAGCATATTTTATTATTTGTGCAAAAAAAGGCCAAAATCCTTTCAACGATTTCGGCCTTTTCTATTTAATATCTGGCTATGATCTATGAACCATCAACCATGAACTACTCCTTACTTCTTCTTAGCCGGAGGCAATTGTTGCTGTTGCTTCTGGCGCATCATTTCTTCCATGCGTGCCTGGAAACCACCTGTTTTCTTTTTAGGATCCTCCGGTTTCTTTTTGTTTTCCTGGATCTGGGCGTGGATCTTTTTATCGTCAACCATTAAACGGATAATGTATTGCTGTAAAAAGGTCAGCATATTTGCTAAAAAGTAGTAGTAGTTTAAGCCTGATGGATAGCTGTTCAGCGCACCAAGGAAAATGATAGGGGTAATGTACCCAATGTATTTCATCTGGCCGGTTGCACCCGAGATTTGGTTATTGAAATAAGTATATATGAGCGTCGATATCGTCATCAACACGCACATTAAGCTTAGGTGGTTACCAATGAACGGAATATTTGTACCGAAAGTAATAAACGAATCGTAGGTCGATAAGTCATGCATCCATAGGAAGCCTTGTCCGCGGAGTTCAAACAAACTCGGGAAAAAGCGGAAGAATGCAAACACAATAGGCATCTGGATCAACAACGGCAAACATCCGCCTAATGGATTTACCCCTGCCTTTTTATAGAGCTTGAGATATTCCTGCTGTAACAATGTAGGATTGTCCTCGCCAACCTTTGCCTTTATCTCATCCATCTCCGGCTTCAGCACACGCATTTTGGCCATTGAAAGGTATGATTTGTAGGTAAGCGGCGAAAGGAATAATTTAAGTGCAAGCGTTAATGCTAATATAATTAAGCCATAATTGCTGGTGAATTTGCTCAGGAAGTTAAATACCGGCAATACAGAAAACTTGTTGATATAAGCAAGGAATCCCCAGCCCATATAAACTTGTTTTTCTAAATGATAGCCCTGTGTTTTCAGGAAGTTGTATTTGTTAGGACCGAAATAAAACTCCATCGGGTAGGTGCCGTCGGCGCTTTTAGGGATCACTAAACCGGCAGTCATTTGTTTGATGTTGGTGGTGTCGGTAACATCAGTATTCACCGCTAAGTTCGATTTGGTGAAACCTTCCTTTGCAATCAGCACGCCCGAGAAGAAGTGAGCCTCAAAGGAAACCCATTGCATCTTTTTGTCTGCTATTTCTTTTTGGTCATCCTTACCTTCGCTCAGGTAATCAACATCATTATCTGTATTTAAATAATAAACGGTTGTATACCTGCGTTCCTGGTCTAAATCTTTTTCCTGCCTGCGCATACTGGCGGTCCAGTTAACGTTAAGGGCGTTACTGTTGGCAATCACCTGCTCCAGCCCGGTTGTTTTAACTGTTAAGCCCACTTTATAACCTGTGCCGTTTAATGAGTAGATGTAATCTACATACTGGGTTGCGCTATAATTTAAACGCATGGTAATGCTTGACGAATCCTTATCGGCAACCTGCAGATTGCCTGAAGTAGGCGTAAAGTAAAGCTTGTCGGTATTGATGCTGTTGCTACCTGCGGTGAACGTTAAACCAAAGCGGTTTTTATCGCCATCAAATAAAATCAGCGGCTTTTTGTTGAACGTTTTGTAATCCTTCAATTCAACCGAGTAAACCTTACCACCCTGTGTGCTCAGCTTTACAATAATGTCCTTATTTTCAAGCGTAACGAACTTTTGCGTGCCAACAGTAGTTGCACCAAATGGCATTTTTAACAAGGCGGAGTCAACTGGCTTGTTCGCTTCAGCCTTTGCCTTTGATGTGTCAACGTATTTTGCTGTAGTTATAGCGGGCGATTTGATTTGCCCTCTCTTGATAGAATCAGCATGCGCCTTTATTCTTTCTTTTTTGATTTCAGCTTCATTGGGCCTCATAAAAAAGAATGAGGCACCCATGATGATCATGATCAGGAATAATCCTGTAAACGTATTTTTATCCATTTCTAAGTATCGTACAAATATCTACTGCTTGCGGGCATACGCCATCGAAGCGGCGACAAAGTTAATAAAAAGTGGATGCGGATTTGCAACTGTTGATTTTAATTCCGGGTGAAATTGTGCCCCCACAAAAAACGGGTGATTTTTTAGCTCAACTATCTCAACTAAATTATTTTCAGGGTTAAAACCGGTTGGCAATAGACCTGCGTTTTCATAGTCCTTCAGGTAATCGTTATTGAATTCATAACGATGTCTGTGGCGTTCGCTTATGCGGGTTTTACCATAGAATTTTTCGGCTTTACTTCCCTTTTTAAGTTCGCAACCATATGCGCCAAGACGCATGGTGCCGCCTTTGTTAACCACCTTCTTTTGCTCCTCCATCATATTGATAACCGGATGCGGAGTTTCCGGGTTCATTTCGGTGCTGCTTGCATTCTTAAGGCCAAGCACATTGCGACCAAATTCAACCACGGCGCATTGCATACCCAGGCAGATGCCGAAGAACGGAATGTTATTTTCACGTACATAACGGATCGCCTCTATTTTACCTTCAAAACCACGCTCACCGAAACCTGGCGCAACAAGCACACCGTGCAGCCCCTTCAAACGTTCAACAGCGTTGCCGGGCGTTAACATCTCAGATGGAATATATTCTACTTTTACCTTTGATTCATTTGTTGCACCGGCATGGATGAATGATTCAACTATTGATTTATAAGCATCAGGTAATTCAACATATTTACCAACTAAACCAATTCGTACTTCTGAGGTTGGATTTTTCAGGCGGCCCAAAAAGCTTTTCCAGTTTACCAATTCAGGTTCAACTTTATGAGGCAGTTTTAATTTGGTAAGTACTGTTTTGTCCAGTTGTTCCTTAAGCATCAGCAATGGTACATCATATATAGATGGCGCATCAATTGATTCAATAACTGCATTTATATTAACATTACAGAACAAGGCTATCTTTTTGCGGATGTCGGTATTTAAATGATGTTCGGTACGGCAAACCAATATATCAGGCTGGATGCCGTATTCCAATAACATTTTAACGGAGTGCTGGGTTGGCTTAGTTTTTAATTCGCCCGCAGCGGCCAGGAAAGGAATCAGCGTTAAATGGATCACCAGTGAATTACCGGAGCCTACTTCCCATCTGAACTGTCTTACTGCTTCAATATATGGTAATGACTCAATATCGCCTACGGTTCCGCCTAATTCGGTTATTACAATATCATAATCACCACTTTCGCCAAGGATGCGGAAATTTCTTTTTATTTCGTCGGTAATGTGAGGTACTACCTGTACAGTTTTGCCAAGGAATTTACCTTCACGCTCCATGTTGATCACATTCTGGTAAATGCGGCCGGTGGTAATATTATTTGCCTTTGATGTCGGGGTGTTTAAAAAACGCTCGTAGTGACCAAGATCCAAATCGGTTTCGGCACCGTCTTCGGTAACATAGCATTCGCCATGCTCATAGGGATTCAATGTTCCAGGATCGATGTTAATATAAGGGTCGAATTTTTGGATGGTTACACGATAACCGCGCGATTGGAGTAATTTAGCTAAGGAGGCTGATATAATGCCCTTCCCTAATGACGAGGTAACGCCACCCGTAACAAAGATATATTTAGTCATGATTTTTGTGTGCTTGGCCCGGTTTTAAGGCCGGAACAAATTGTTTGTGTACGGGATACAAAAGTAAGAAAATTATTGGAGTTTGGGTTGGAGAAGTTGTAATTGTTGAAAAGGTTGTAAGTGTTGAAAGAGTGATTTGAAAAATAAATTTATAAGCAGGAATCCCGTAGAATATAACAACCCAACAAATACTGTATATTCATCAGTTTCCGTTAGGATTAAAGCCTTCTGATTCAGGTTCTGGTTTCACATCCTCATAAAGTACTTTTCCTGTATTATATAAATGAATAAGATTTCTGATTCGTTCAAAGCTGAAACTATTTTCAGCCATGTATTTATCATAAACAGTTTTATTGTCTTTAATCATTTCTTTAAAATCATCTTTACGGGCCTGTCTTGATCTTGAGGAAAAAAGGCTGCTGGTTTTTAATTCATTTACCGTATCGGAACCTTTGCTAACATAATAAACTTTTGAAGAATAACCTGCCTGCCCATTAAATCCTGTGGATGTGTATATCATTTCATAAAGGTTTATCTTTCCCTTTTCAATGAGCGGTAAAAATCCAAAGTGCTGGTTTGCTGCAACAACAACAGCGCGATATGCCACTTTTTTCCTTGTTATACAATATTCTCTAATTTCTTCAGGCAATATTTTTTTAGACTCGGCCATACCATCTTTTTTGTATTTAGCAGCTCCCATAAAGGGGATGGTAATTTTACAGGCAATTGAGTCGTCAGCATTGGTAATTATATAATCTTGCTGTGCCTGTGCCACATGCGTTAAAGCAATTAACCAAGTGAAAATAAATGCTTTTGTAATAAGAGGTTTCATAAATGGGGTTATTCAATATGTCTTAATTTCTCTAAATCTTCCGGCGCATCTATTGCATGAGTTTCCAACTCAGTTTCTGCAACTTTTATGCGATAACCGTTCTCTATCCAGCGGAGTTGTTCCAGACTTTCTGCTTTTTCGAGCGATGATACAGGTAGTTTGGTGACCTCCTGTAAAACATCGGCACGGTATCCGTAAATGCCGATATGTTTAAAGTAAGTGAAATGGCTCAGCCAGTTTTGTTGTTCCTGTCCCCGGATGTGTGGTAGCGGCGAACGTGAAAAGTAAACGGCCTCGGATAGTTTATTAACAACAACTTTTGGCGAGTTCACATTGAATAACTCCTGTTCAGTCAGTACTTTTTTTACTAAAGTGGCAAGTTGGGTATCGGGATTATTAAAGCAAGCTGCCAGTTTGCTAATTTGCTCCGGGTCGATATAGGGCTCATCCCCCTGGATATTAATAACTACGTTGTATTGCGGGTGCTGTAATGCTACCTCCGCGCAACGGTCGGTACCGCTTTGGTGATCTGGCGAGGTCATTATGGCCACACCGCCAAAGTGCAGCACATGGTCGTAAATGCGGGTGTCATCGGTAGCAACAATAACTTCGGTTAGATGAATACACTTTTTTGCCTGCTCGTAAACCCTTTGGATCATGCTCCTGCCGGCAATATCCACCAACGGCTTACCCGGAAAACGGGAAGATGCGAAGCGGGCCGGAATGATGCCAAGGATTTGCATGGATTGATTACCGATGATAATAAATAATTGTCATTGCGAGGAACGAAGCAATCGCGAACTGTACAAGTCCGTCCTGTATAGCATGCGATTGCTTCGTTCCTCGCAATGACATGATGGTGTTACCCTAAAATAACCCGTTCAATTCCCTCTCCACCAACTGAACAATAGTCGCCAAATCTTCGGTGTTATTGGCAAAGTCTATATTATCCTTATCAATGATTAGCAGCTTGCCCAGTTTGTAGCCCTTGATCCATTTATCATACTTGTCATTCAGTTTTGATAAATAATCAAGCCTGATGCCGCTTTCATATTCACGGCCGCGGCGCTGGATGTTATTAACTAATGTTGGGACTGATGCCTTCAGATAGATCAGCAGATCAGGCGGTTTTATAAATTCAGTGATGTTGGCGAATATAGCAGCGTAGTTTTCATAATCGCGGGTAGTCATCAAACCCATATCGTGCAGGTTTTCTGCAAAAATATAGGCGTCCTCGTAAATGGTACGGTCCTGGATCAGGTTGTGACCATTTTTTTGGATGTCGATGATCTGGCGATAGCGTGCGTTTAAAAAGTAAATCTGCAGGTTAAAGCTCCAGCGCTTCATGTCGCTGTAAAAATCTTCCAGGTATGGGTTATTATCAACGGCTTCATATAGAGGGTCCCAGCCGTAATTTTTCGCCATTAATTCGGTAAGGGTAGTTTTACCGGCGCCTATATTTCCTACAATAGCAATGTGCATTTTTAGCTTGATAGTTAATGGTTCAAAATTGTTAGTTCATGGTTCATAGCTGTTGATCTGGTAAATCCATCTATGTCCTCCTGAACGTAACCCGGCCTAAGATACATTATGGACAACTAACTATCAACTATGAATTGCTTTTTTTACAGCCGTGAACCATGGTCCATGAACTGTGAACGAAATCAAAAGTTTTTAAAGCCTATAAGTTCCCTAACTTCTTTAATAGTCCGTTGCGCACTTTCTCTTGCTTTAATAGCGCCGTGCTTAGCAACCTGGCGTAAATACTGTGAATCGCCGGCAATATCATTTATTTTTTCGCGGATAGGTGCGGTGGCTATAATGATATCTTCAGCAAGCTGTTTTTTTAGATCGCCGTAACGGATCTGGCAGGTGTTGTACAGGTTGTCGAAATGCTCGTAAGTATCAACTGATGAAACAACTTTTATAATATCGAACAGGTTCTGGATCTCTACAGGTTTTTCCTGGTTCTCGGTTGTCGGCCCGCCATCGGTAACGGCGCGCATTACCTTCTTACGAATAGCCTCAGGTGAATCAGAAAGGTAAACCGCATTGCCTTCGCCTTCCGATTTGCCCATTTTACCCTTACCGTCAAGCCCGGGGATCTTTACCAGGTTGTCGCTAAAGTTGAAAGCGTAAGGCTCTGGGAAATAATCCTTGTTATACAGCCTGTTAAAGCGGTTGCCGAAAGTACGGGCCATTTCCAGGTGTTGTTCCTGGTCCTTACCAACAGGCACTTTGGTGGCTTTGTGGATCAAAATATCGGCAGCCATTAAAACCGGGTAGGTTAATAAGCCTGCATTAACATTATCAGGGTTTGCGCGTACCTTATCCTTAAACGAAGTAGCGCGTTCCAACTCGCCTAAATAGGCGTTCATATTTAAATAAAGATACAGTTCAGCAGTTTCGGGCACGTCTGATTGTATGTAAATAGTGGCCCTTTCAGGGTCGATGCCCGCAGCAAGGTACTCTATCAACACCTGTTTAATATTACCGTGCAGGTCGGCAGGGGTAGGGTGCGTAGTTAACGAATGCAGATCCGCAATAAAAAAATAGCAGTTATATTCATGCTGCATCTTCACGAAGTTTTGTATAGCCCCGTAGTAATTTCCTAAGTGTAAGTTCCCGGTTGAACGAATTCCACTAACAACAGTTTCCATGGCGCGAAAGTAAGTAATTTTTATATTTTTGATGGTGATGAAATTGATCTTAAAGAAGGTGCATGTTTATTTATATGTGCTCAGCGTAGCCTTATCCTACTTTTTTTTCTGGCCGCTTTTTAAATATTTCTCTATAAAACCAGGCCGCTACCGCAACATGAACAGGCTTCGCCGTTATTGGGCAATCATCAGCTCCGGCCTTGTTGGATTCTTTTATCGTTTTGAATATGAGGAGGCTATCGACTGGAATAAGACCTACATTGTTTGTCCTAACCACACCTCAAACCTGGATATTTCGGCCATGTGTGTTTTGGTAAACAGCAATTGCAGCTTTATGGGGAAGGAAGAGTTGAAGGACGGATTGGTTACCGGCTTGTTTTTTCGATCGGTGGATATTCCTGTAAATCGCGATAGCAAAATGTCGTCATACCGGGCTTTTAAAAAGGCAACCCAAAAGTTAAAAGAAGGCACTACACTGATCATTTTTCCCGAAGGGAAGATCAGCGACGATTACCCACCTACGTTACATGAGTTTAAGAATGGCCCGTTCCGGCTGGCTATTGATCATAAAATACCAATTATTCCGGTTTCCTCATCAAACACGTGGATGCACCTTTGGGATGACGGAACTAAATACGGCACCCGCCCCGGAATCTGTAAATTTCACGTTCATAAACCAATAGAAACGGCCAATCTTACAGTTGATGACGAAGAGAAATTAAAGGACCTGGTATATGGAATTATAAGTAAAGCTTTGGTTTATTGAGTTGATTAGGTTGGGTTAAGTTGAATAAGTTCTGAAAATAGCGAACTCAATCTAACCTATTCAACTTATTAAACTCAATCCAACTTTTTCCTTAAATTCGCCCACCATGAAACTCGTTTTAAAAAGGATCCATACCCACTTTTACAGGTATAGTGTAGCCCTCTTTTTTTTATTGGTTTGGCCAATTCTGTTTTTTCTCTCGCGTAAGCAAACCCATTATAAATATATCAATGGCTTTAGGCGGTTCATTATTTTTTGCAGCACGCTTATTTCCGGGATCTTTTTTAATGTAGATTACGAAGTTCCTATTGACTGGAAACGTACCTATATAATAGTGGGGAACCATACTTCCAACCTCGACGTTTCCGCAATAAACCTGGCAGCTAAAAATAACCATTGCTTTATTGGCAAAGAGGAACTGCTGAGTAACCTGGTACTCGGCTTCTTTTTCAGAACGATAGATATTACTGTGAACCGGGAAAGCAAAATGTCATCATTCCGGGCTTTTAAAACCGCTGCCGAGAGGATTAAAAACGGGGTAAGTGTAGTGATCTTCCCGGAGGCCACCATTCCGGAGGACTATCCGCCGACTTTGCATCCATTTAAAAACGGCGCGTTCCGCCTTGCAATTGAATTGAAGGTTCCTATAATCCCGATAACTTCGCTTGATACCTGGAAGGTTTTATGGGATACCGGCAGTGAATATGGCAGCAGGCCGGGGATTTGTGATATATTTGTACACAAACCAATCGAAACTGCGCATTTAACGGTAGATGATGCCGATACCCTGCGCGACCAGGTTTACGATATTATTAAACAAAAATTGGCGACAGCATGACCATTGACCAGGAAACAGTAGATAAGATAGCCCATCTTGCGCGCCTTGAGTTGAGCGGCGACGAAACGCAGGAAATGATAAAGGATATGAGCAAGATCCTTGATTTTATGGCTAAACTGAACGAAATAAATACAACCGGCGTTGAACCGCTTGTTTACATGACGAATGAAGTAAATGTTTTGCGTGAGGATGTGGTAAGGCAGGAAATAACCCACCAGGAAGCCCTGCAAAATGCCCCGAAGCATGATGATGACTACTTTTTAGTAGCAAAGGTGATCGATTTGAAGTCCGAAAGTCAGTAACGTCGGAAACGACGGGAAGTCAGTAAAGTCCGAAAGACTGATGCTAAATCTAATTAAGAAGTCCAATAGTTTATATTAAATTTCTAATTTTTAGCCGGTTAAACAAATAATCTTCCGGACTTTCGGAGTTTTTCGACTTTCGGACTAAAAAACTGTAACAAAACCTACCTCATTGCAGTCAAATCAGAAAAAATATGACACCACTTATCACCCTTAAGGATATAGGACGTAAATATGTTATCGGTACAGAAATAATTCATGCCTTAAAGTCTGTTACGTTAACTATAAATAAAGGGGAGTTCGTAGCATTGATGGGGCCATCCGGGTCAGGAAAATCAACACTGATGAATATTTTGGGCTGCCTGGACACACCATCAAAGGGAGAATATATTTTAAATGGCATCAACGTAAGCCATATGACGGACAATGAACTGGCCGAAGTAAGAAATACCGAGATTGGCTTCGTATTCCAGACATTTAACCTGCTGCCCCGCAACACGGCGCTTGACAACGTGGCGTTGCCATTGGTATACGCAGGGATTAACAAGGAAACCAGGAAGGCCCGTGCTAAGGTAAGCCTGGAAAATGTGGGTTTAGGCAACCGTATGGATCATAAACCAAATGAATTATCCGGAGGTCAGCGCCAGCGTGTAGCCGTTGCCCGTGCCCTTATCAATAACCCCTCAATTATTTTGGCCGATGAGCCTACAGGTAACCTGGATACCAAAACCTCGATCGAAATAATGGGGCTAGTGGAGGATATTCACGCAAAGGGAAATACCATTATTTTAGTAACACACGAAGAAGACATTGCCTTGCACGCCCACCGCATTGTACGCATGCGTGATGGCCTCGTGGAGAATGATTACGCCAATACCAATATCCAAACGGTTGACAGGCATAGTATTCCAGCGGTGTAACAATTGTTTATTCCAGCTTTAGTCTGAACACAAAACGGTTATGCTGAGCGTCAAAATAATAAAAGTCAAGATAATTCTTATTAGCTATTTTAGCTTGATTCAAAATCTCGTTTAAGGGTATTTTTATCGGCTTGAAAGTGCCCTTACTTTTTGACAGTAATATTCTTTTTCTATTTTTATCTAACAAATATAAGCCTGTTTCGCACTCAGAACATGGTGTGTCGTCACCATAAGAAAAACTTAAAATATCATTTGGTTTGATCTTGCTTCTTTTAATGGTTATCGGTGGATTTTTATCCTGTTGATTATATAGTGCAATAGTTTTGTTATTGTAGAGTATATGCCAGAAGTCTGTGGTATCGACAATGGTTTTTGCCAACCCCGAAAACGGTAAGGATATTACTAAGCCAATAATAAATAATGTAAATTTTTTCATTTCCAGTTATTTCATTCCCGTTGCTTCAGATTTCCATTATCCACCTACTCCCAGTACAAAGTGAAGCCTATGAGTTTGGCAGTTTTAAAGCGAACATCAGACCATTTTATCATATTTACCAGCAATGTGAGCAGATTCTTGTAATAAATTCAGCCATGTGAATTGTTTTTTCGGGAGAAACGGGATCGTAGTCGCCTATAATAAGTGAGTGCTCAACCACTTCGATCATGAAATTATCCATCCGTACATCCATTACCGCATTTCTGAAATTCCGATCAATGGCACGGGTTGCCTTTTCCCGGTCGTTGATTAACACATAAAAAGTATCGCTAAAGGGCTTATCCTCATCAAAGTCGAGCTCAACTGGGTGAACCAGTTCAATAATCTTATCAGCCAGTGTTTCACGACGAATTAATACCCGGCCAAAATCGTTTTTCAAATAGGCGAGCGCCCAAACCTGGTATTTAGGGATCTCAGCTATGCCTTGCCTGCCCGCCACCCGCGACACGGTTTCAACAAAAAGAATGTAACAATCATTATTATTATCCTGTTTAATAACAAATGAGCCCCGGATGTTTATGCTGACATAACCCCGGAAAACCTCGAATTGCTCAAGCTGGAAATTTATATCGTAAGTTAACTGAATTCCAAATTTTGCCTTCAACGCTGTGTAGGTATCATTATACCAGTCAATTGTATCCGATGTTAGCGCAATTGTATCAAAAGGGGAGTTGTCCATTAAAAATTTAGTGTTTCTCAAAAATACTTAATGAATGTTAATAAACAAAAGACATGCTTATTTCCACCATTGTATCTCTCCCGGTTTTTTAGCATCCTTGTTTGCAGCCATTTCAGTAGCCAGGCCCTGCCAACCGTTTTTTAAATATTTTGCGTTAGGCGAAAAATCACCCGCGCCGATATCAAGGTCGCCACTATTTGGGATTCTGAAATCGCCCCAGTTACAGCGCTGGATCAATCTTTCATTATAGGAACGCCACTCGCCAATAAACTGGTTGTTAGTAAAGCTATCTGAAGCGGAATCTATATCATCATATTTTGCGTTGCCATCCTTGTCAACATAGAATTTTGATATGAATACCCCCTTAAATTTTCCTGAATGCCTTTGTTTTTTATCTTCAGAAAATGAATAATCGCCAACTATAACAAATTGCCCCTTTATCCCCGTGTTTTTATACATGTCATCAACTCCGTTTGAGGTCACTTTGCGCTTCCTGATGTTTGAGATGGTGACGGAGCCCCGAAATTCTTCTATATTGGTTTTAACCATCGATTTACCATATACATAGTAAGTATCGGCTAATACATTGCTTTTTGTGACCGATATAAACTTAATGCGGATTCGCTCATAAGTATTGCCGATAAAACCATAAACAATAGCATTGTCGGTCTGGGTAAATAGTTTTGAAAAATCAAAACGGATAAGTTGCCCCTTCAGTTCGGGTGGGGCAAGGTCCTGGGCCTGAAGTTGCTTTTTTTTAAACAATTGGGGCTCTGATTGCCCAAAGGCAAAAAAACAATAAGCAAGCAGGATGAAGGTAAATAAGGTGTTTTTCATGCTTAGGTAGTTAGAAGTTACACGATTTACAAATTCAATTCTGAAGTTAAATACTATCCCCCTTTTAAAATTGGGATAAAAGAGCCTTAGCCTTGCGCTTAGGTGCTACTAAGTTAATTAAAAAGGCTTCATTTTTCCGCATGAACAGGCACAATTTGCGTCAGAAATCCCAAGTTCCTTTAAAAAATGCTGGTAGAATCCTATCCGGTCGGTCATGCTAAAGATATTTTCGCCTTTATTACATTCTACTTCGCCATTTATAATATTGATGGTCATGCCAAAGCCGGGCACACGGTTTGCAGCCTTATCGGCGGCGTTGGGTTGCCATTTACCAATCATTACGTCGTGCGCAGATGGTTTGGCGGTTTGGGGCGTCATCCAAAAATAGATTGCTGTTTTAAAAGCTGCAACCGGGTCTGTCTCTACCAGTTCAGGATTATTCAATAATATTTTTTTATCGCCGAAAATACAATCAGACGCATAGCCGTAATTGCCATTGTAGCTAATTTGCAGCGGTCCGCGGCCATAATATTTCTTTCCGGGCACGGCAGGGTAGGCGTCATTATCAGAAATATAGGGCAGCGATGTATTGTTTTCATGGATGAACATTAAACCATCGTCGTATTTGCCATTTTCACCATGACGGGTTTCATGTGCTATATTGGCAAAAAATGCGGCTAATTCCTTTTTGTTGGTTTGCAGGTCCTTTTCGGCGCAGAAGTTTCCGTAATTTATCACATAGGTGCTATCTGGTTTCTTTTTGGCCCAATCCTCGTTCCAATCTTCATCCTGGCGGATAGTAGTTGATTTACCGGTACTTTTATCGGTGCGGATGAACTGGTAGATGGAAATACCACGCCGGGTTACCTTAACGCTTACCTGGCCCAATTCGTTTATAGCCTTTACAAAGGCTGTATAGGTATAAAACTTATCTCGTTGCGGAAATAGTGCGTTGAACTGCGACTCGCTTAAAAAGCTGGTTACGGGAGTTCTGGGAGCCGCAACGCTATCAGCTGTTTTGGGATTGGTTGTCCCGGCACAATTTAAACCGGCGAATAATATTACAGCAAGTAAAAATGGGGATATACTATAGAGGGATTTTTTCACGGTATTATTTTTAATACTCAAAGTTGGGAATAAAATTTATATAACGCTCAAAAGGGTGTAGTGTTTCCTTTTATGAAACTATGTAAAATTTAAACCCAAAATGAAAACATCCCGAATCAAAGTCATAAATTCGATCCCGGTGATTATCGGGACGAACATCCGATATCCGATTTCAAAGAAATGAAGATATATACAAAAACGGGAGATAAAGGCCTTACATCATTAATTGGTGGCACGCGCGTGGCAAAGTATCACATCCGCATTGAAAGCTATGGCACGGTTGATGAACTTAATTCTTATATTGGCTTAATAAGCGACCAGGAAATTTCGGCGCATGATAAAAAGATCCTAAAGGAAATACAGGACAGATTGTTTACTGTTGGTGCATCCCTGGCAGCCGATCCGGAAAAATCAAAAATGGTGATACCAGATCTTCATATCGAAGATATTGAATTGCTTGAGCAGGAAATGGATAAAATGAATGAAACCCTGCCGGAGTTGAGGCATTTTATTTTGCCGGGTGGCAGCAATACCATATCTTATTGCCATATTGCACGCTGTGTATGCCGCAGGGCTGAAAGGATAACGGTCCATCTTGCTGAGGAAAGTAAGGTTGATGAAAAAGTGACTATCTATTTAAACAGGCTAAGCGATTACCTGTTTACACTGGCAAGGAAGATAGGGCATGAAAATAACGTGCCTGAAAATAAATGGATGCCAAGGAGTTCATAGTTAATGGTTGATAGTTCATGGGTGGAAAGAAAAAAGTTAGTAGCGTAGGGTGAATTGCGATGATCCATGAACAGCAGGCCATGAAATACACCATACAATTGCCATTTTTACTATGAACTATGAACCATTAACCATGAACTGAAATTAAATGAGAAAAAATATTGATAATCGAATAAAAAATATTATACTTTTGCGAAAAAGTAAATTTACCGAACAAAAATAAATTATAGAATATGTATTGGACACTTGAATTGGCATCACACCTTGAAGATGCGCCCTGGCCTGCAACAAAAGATGAATTGATTGACTACGCTATCCGTTCCGGAGCGCCTGTTGAGGTTATTGAAAACTTACAGGCATTGGAGGATGACGGTGAGCCATACGAGAATATTGAAGAGATATGGCCTGATTACCCTACAAAAGATGACTTCTTTTTTAACGAAGACGAGTACTAAAGTGCTTGTAAACAGCTAAAAACCTTGCTCAGCAGGGTTTTTTTGTTGGCGCCCCTTTTTGGAATGGTTTTGGTTAATGTGAAAATGTAACATTATCAACTAAAACTTTTACAAAATGAGAAGCTTACTTTATTTAATCGCAGTTATCCTGGTAATAGGATGGATCTTTGGATTTTTTGTTTACCCGGTTGGCGGGGGACTTATCCACGTTCTTTTAGTAATAGCTGTAATTGCCTTGCTTTTAGGGATAATCAGAAGGGCATAGTTCTTTTAGTTCATAGTTGATGGTTCATAGTTTATGGTAGAAAAGATTTAATCCAGCTATGAACTATGAACCATTAACTATGAACTTTCTTCAAAATCACCTCCGCAATAGCCAAATCTTCAGGGAATGTGATCTTAATGTTTTGATGACTCCCTTCAACCAGGTTTATTTTTAACCCTATCTCTTCAATTACACTGGCATCGTCAGTAAATTTTGCTTTGTACGGCTGCAGGTACGCTTTTTTTATTTGTGCCGATTGAAATGTTTGTGGCGTTTGTACCAGGTAAACATGATCTCGGATTAAGCTTTTCGAGTTTTCGTTCTCCACTAGTCTCACCGAATCTCGGCTTTTAACAGCCACCACTGCGTTGCCGTGTTCAGCAGCATGTTTGTACGATTTTTCAATAATGTTAGCGCTGATCAAAGGCCTTACCGCGTCGTGCACCGCTATTAGTGCATCTTCATCATTGCTTATTAAATCCAGTCCGTTTTTTACTGAATGGAAGCGGGTTTCGCCGCCGGTGACCAATGAATGTGGGATGGTGAAATTATACTCAACACAAAGCTGTTGCCAGTAATCATGGTATTCAGCCGGAAGCACTAAAATGATGACTGGCTTTAGCGCCGATCCATAAAAAGCTTCAATGGTATGCATTATAACGGGTTTATCGCCAAGGAGTAGGAATTGTTTAGGTACAGCAGCCTGCATCCGGGTTCCCGAACCACCTGCCACTATTATTGCATAAGATTTAAAAGTCATTGACATTATCGTTCAAAGCTAAAAATCAATCGGGATTAAACATGAAAAAGCCCCTTTTAATTTAAAGAGGCTTCTTGTATTTAAAAAATCCGAAATCGAAAATTCGACTTCCGAAATTATATGATCAGCATGGCATCGCCATAGCTGTAAAAACGGTATTTTTCTTTAACCGCAACTTCGTAAGCGTTCATTACGTTTTCGTAACCGCCAAAAGCACTAACCATCATCAATAAGGTTGATTCCGGTGTGTGGAAGTTGGTGATCATTGAATTGGCAATGCTGAAATCGTATGGCGGGAAAATGAATTTGCTGGTCCAGTCGTTTGCTGATTTCAAGGTTTTATTTGCAGATACTGCTGATTCAATAGCACGCATTGAAGTGGTGCCTACCGCACAGATCCTGCTTTTACGTTCAATTCCCCTGTTTACAATATTTGCCTGCTTTTCCTCGATAATAAATTGCTCCGAATCCATTTTGTGCTTGGTCAGATCCTCAACCTCTACAGGGCGGAAAGTGCCTAAGCCAACGTGAAGCGTAACTTCTGCAAATTCAACGCCTTTAAGTTCAAGGCGCTTCATTAGCTCACGGCTAAAGTGCAAACCTGCTGTAGGCGCCGCAACCGCACCTTCGTGCTTTGCGAAAATAGTTTGGTAACGCTCTTTGTCTTCGCTTGTTGCCTTGCGTTTGATGTATTTTGGTAGCGGTGTTTCGCCAAGGATCTCGACATTTTTGCGGAATTCCTCATCGGTGCCGTCAAACAAAAAGCGAATAGTGCGGCCACGTGAAGTAGTATTGTCAACAACTTCAGCAATTAGCAGGTCGTCATCGCCAAAATATAGTTTATTGCCTACGCGGATCTTGCGTGCCGGGTCAACCAATACATCCCATAAACGCAGTTCTTTATTTAGTTCACGTAATAAGAAAACTTCGATAGTTGCACCGGTCTTTTCCTTATTACCATACATCCGGGCCGGGAATACTTTGGTGTTATTAAGGATCATTACATCCTTGTCATCAAAATAATCCAAAACATCTTTAAATATTTTGTGCTCAATTTTGCCTGAATCGCGGTGTAAGACCATTAATCGTGCTTCGTCGCGAATTCCGGCAGGGGTGTGGGCAACCAGTGATTCGGGCAGGTTGAACTTAAATTGAGATAATTTCATGTTAAATGATATGAATTTTCAAGGGCGCAAATGTACGGAATTATTTTTGATTTTACCGATTGTAAAAATGATTGCACCGATTGAGTATAAAACGATTACGTAGAATAAAATAACTATTGCATTGGTTGATTATAAATTACACAGATTTTTAATAATAGTTTGCAATGTTGTAACTTAATTACAATTGGATGGTCTAAAAGTATCGAATGTTGACTACTAATCAATAATCGCTGTCCCGATGACTTTCGGGGTGAATGCTAAAATCTGTGTAATCACAATACTATGCTGTTTTTAAAACTTTTCAGGGAGAGCTTTTTATTTGCCTACGATGCCTTAAGGCAAAATAAGCTGCGCACCTTTTTGTCATTACTTGGGGTTACCATTGGGATTTTTACCATTATTTCTGTTTTTTCGGCGGTCGATACTTTGAAAAATAATCTGCAAAAGAGTGTTAACAAGTTGGGTAATAACAGTATTTATATTCAAAAGTGGCCTTGGGTAAATAACGAGGATTCACCCTGGTGGAAATACCTGCAGCGCCCTGATCCGAAACTTCGCGAGTTTGAAGAATTGCAAAGACGCAGTCAAACCGCTATAGCAGTTTCCTACGAGATAGATATTGATAACCGGATAGTTAAATACCAGAGCCATACCGTAGATGGTGCACAAATAAGCGCAGCATCACAGGATCATGATAAAACCTTTAATTTTGATTTTGAAGACGGCAGGTATTTTACCGAATTAGAATCAAGGTCCGGTAGTCCGGTTACCGTTATAGGGCACAGTATAGCTGAAGATCTTTTCCCCGATGGTGGGGCCGTTGGTAAACAGCTGAAGATAATGGGCCGTAACCTTATGGTTATTGGCGTGTTTAAAAAGGAGGGCCAGGATATTTTAGGGATCTCCAGCGATAAGCAGATCTTATTACCATTGAATTTTGCCAAAAATGTTATTGATGTTCAAAGTGGCAACTACGGCCCTAACATAGTGGTTCGCGGAAAACCGGGAATAACTGATGTTGAGGTTGAAAGCGAGGTAAGGGGTATAATGCGCTCACTGCGACGGTTGAGACCCGATGTTGAGGATAATTTTGCTTTAAATAAAACAACCATTCTTTCAAACCAGCTCGATATAGTTTTTGGTGTACTTAAAAAGGTAGGGTTTATTATCGGTCTTTTTTCAATACTCGTAGGCGGTTTTGGCATTGCAAATATTATGTTTGTTTCTGTTAAGGAACGCACCAATATCATTGGGATTCAAAAATCATTGGGTGCAAAAAACTACTTCATCTTATTGCAGTTTTTAATTGAGTCGGTGGTTTTATGCCTGATGGGGGGCATAATAGGTCTCTCAATGGTGTTTGGGGCAACTGCCGCCGTTAAAGCGGCTGCTGACATACAGGTTGTACTTGATATATCGAACATCATTTTTGGTGTGAGCCTCTCGATAGGCATTGGAATTATAGCTGGTATCATTCCGGCATATTTTGCAGCCAGGCTTGATCCTGTTGAGGCAATAAGGAGTAATTGAGGGAGTCAGTAAAGTCTGAAAGATTGTAAAAGTTGTTACGGTTTATTTTTAATATAAGACCTTTACAACTTTTACAACAACTACAACCTTTAAAGCATAAATCAATCAACCACTTTCTCAACCGGATTATAATACCCGGAAACCTTCTCATATAAAGTATCAGGTACAAATGGCTTGGTTAAGTAGTTACACATGCCTGCCGCCAGTGCTTTGTTACGCGTTTCGGGCATAGCATCTGCTGTAAGGGCTATAACGGGTGTATCAGCGTTTGTTTTTCTTATGAGCCTGGTAGTTTCAAAGCCGTCCATTACCGGCATTTGCAGGTCCATTATGATAAGGTCGTAATGGGTGGCAGCAGCCATTTCAATTGCCAACTCGCCGCTTATTGCTTCGTCAACTTCCACGTGCCATTTCTTCAGAAATTTTGATGCTATCATCAAGTTCATCTTGTTGTCATCAACAACCAGCACCCGCATTCCCTGCAGGCTGCGCCCGATGTTGGTGTTGGCCGCCGGTGATAGCATGTTGTTATTTTTATCTTCCTGTTTAGCTATATGAAACGCAATTGAAAACGAAAATTGTGTTCCCTTGTCCAATTCACTTATCACTTCAATATTGCTTTGGTGAAGCTCAATCAGTCGTTTGGTAATGGCGAGGCCTAACCCTGTGCCTCCGTAATCATTTTCATGGGTTTGCGATTCCTGCATAAACGGATCGAAAATTGAGGCGAGGCTTTGTGCCGATATCCCTATCCCTGTGTCGGTAACAGTAAATCTAACGGTAACCTGCTCCCCGCGGATGGCTTCCTTTTCCAGTTGAATGCTTACCTTTCCTTCATGTGTAAACTTAACTGCATTGCTTAACAGGTTATTCAGCACCTGGCCGAGACGCACCTGGTCGCCGATCAAATATTCCGGGATGCTGGAGTCTATAATCAGGTCGATCTCGAGGTCCTTTTCTGCTGCCCTTGCATAAAACGATTGTTTTATTTTCTGCGCCAGGTTAAAAACACTGAATGGTAATGGATTTAGCGCCAGTTTTCCAGCTTCAATTTTATTATAGTCTAAGATATCGTTAATGATCGCCAACAGGTTCTCGCCCGAGAATTTGAGGATATTTAAATATTCAAGCTGTTCCGGCAATGGGTTTTCGCTCAGCAAAAGGTTGGTTGTACCAATTACAGCATTCATCGGCGTCCTGATCTCGTGGCTCATGATGGACAAAAATTCCGATTTAAAATGCGACGATTTTTCGGCCTCTTCTTTCGCCGAGATCAAAGCCTGGGTGGCCCTTTGCCTTAGCGTGATATCCTCTCCAATACTGGTAACTTCCCTTATCGTCCCGTTTTCGTCATAGCTTACAGTATTTTGCCAGTTGATGTTGCGTACCTCGCCATTTCGGCATATCACAGAACTGATGTATTGCGCCTCAAAGCTTCCGTTGATGAACCACCTTGCCAATCCGTGTCTTTGATCCTCTGGTAAAAATTTTTCTAACCAGTTTAAGCCTAGTATTTCATTCTGATCATAGCCTAATATATGTGCCATGAATTTATTGCAGAATATAAGGGTCCCTTTTTTATCAACTGATATTGCCGGCATTTTGATGGTTTCCAGTACCAGTTTATACTTATTTTCGGTACGGAGGTAATCTATTTCGGCTTGCTTCCGGTCTGTTATATCTTGTATGGTGCCGATAACCTTGCGCACTACGCCATCGTCGCGGCGCAATAGCTTACCAATAATAATGCTCAGGTACTTTATGTTTCCCTTTGGCGTAATTATTCTGTATTCGTACGAAGTGTGGGTAATATTTGAAATATCCTTTAAATGCTGTTTCAGAATATGCCTGTCGTTGGGATGGGCGTACTTTACTAATAACTTAATGATGCTGCCCTCGGTAATGGTTTCCGGGTTAACTTCAAAAATATTGTTGATCTCATCGCTCCAGGTTAGCTTGTTTAGAGCTATGTCCCACTTCCAGTTGCCTATTTTGGCAATAAGCTGTGCTTCTACCAGTTCAGCCTGGCTTCTTTTTATCTTTTTTTCGGATAATTTAACTTCGGTGATATCCTGCAAAATTCCAATAATGCGTTTTACACTACCATCGCCAGCCCTCAGGAATTCGCCCTTCAAAATCTTAATATACTTTAATGATCCTGATGGCGTAATCAGCTTATGTTCAAATTCTTTGTTATCAATTTTATGAATATTGGTTAGGTAGTTGTATGCCTCCTCCCGGTCATCAGGATGTACCAGGCCTAAATAATATTCAAATTTTTCAACGTTTTCCGGGATGCTGCCAATTTCTAAAATGTTTAATAAGCTTTCTGATAAAAATGTTTCCCGTGTTATTATATCAAAATACCAGTTGCCAATTTTGGCAATTGATTGAGCCTCGAGCAACAGCGTTTCGTTCTCCTTTAGCGCATCAGCATATTTTTTCTGTTCGGATATATCAGTTACCGATGCCGAAACGCGCGATGTGTAATTTCCGTTGCGGTCATACACCGGAACTAGTTTTGCGACAAACCACCGACCGGTACCGAAATCGGAAGGATAAGTTATAGAAACAGGTTTGTGATGTTCAATAACATAGTCCATTGCATCGTCAAACTTTTTGGCTTTTTCAGGGCCTAAAACATCTACCAGCCTTTTACCTATACACAATTCGGGATCAATTACCCGTCCCTCTACCCGGCTGAACCAGGTATTAAGGCAAATTTTATTTTCGTCGAACTCGAAAATTATATCATTCAATGAATTTATAAGTGCGTCGAGTTTTTTGCCGCTCTGGCGCAATTTTTCTCCGCTGGTCAATAAGCTTTTATTCAGCTCGTTTACATTACCTAAAGCCTTTTTAAACCTGTGGTTATAGGCCATCCTAACCAGGAACGACACGTACGCAATAAACGTGAATGCCGTCAGCATGGTTGCCAGTATCGTAACGGATATGTGCGGTGCTGCTGAAGTGATATAAGCGGTTGAGGTGATCAGCAGGTTAAGCGCACAAAGTGCAATAAACTCCCATCGCTTTTTACAAAGCAACGTAAGCACTATAAAGATGGCTACCGAACTGAATAAGTATACGTGTTCAAACCCATTCAGGCTGAGCAGGATACCGTTGTTGATTATTAGAAAAGATACGATGGTGAGATACCGGCTGGCAGTACTGAAAAAACGTTTGGTATAAAATGAAAGGAGCAGGGCCACTAAACAAATTGCACTATTTATTGCACGCAGCCAAAGAGGATCGAACGATTTATAGAAACACAAGTAGTGAAGCGCGGGGCTGGTAATCAGCAGGCCTGTTAGCAATAACTGGCAAACAGTATTATCGTTTTGTATAAATGGTAATAACCTGCTTTTAAGTGGCATATTAGCCTGTTTTTTTAATGAATTATAGATAGTGGTTGTAAATGGCATCAAGGTTCGGTTAAAGATATTGCATGAAAATTTTACAAAATGTCAATTATCTTAAGGGCTATTAATACGCAGATTTCGTTACATTTGTTGCAAATAAATATTTTCCTATGTCGGAGACAGCACAATTAAAGATTGGCGATAAAACTTATGATCTTCCCGTTATTGAGGGTACCGAGGGTGAAAAAGCAATTGATATTTCAAAATTACGCGACCAAAGCGGTTATGTTACCTTTGATACCGGCTATAAAAACACAGGCGCAACCAAAAGCGCAATTACATTTTTAGATGGTGAATTAGGCATTTTAAAATATCGTGGCTACCCGATAGAGCAGCTTGCCGAAAAATCGAGCTTTATTGAAGTTGCCTATTTACTTATACATGGCGAACTGCCAAGTGAAAAGGAGTTAAGCAATTTTCAGTACGAAATAAGCCGTCATACCCTGGTACACGAGGATATGAAGAAGTTTTTTGACGGTTTTCCGTCAAAGGCACACCCTATGGGTCAGCTGTCTTCGCTGGTTTGTGCGTTGTCTGCATTTTATCCGGAATCACTAAAATCAGTACAAACCGAGGAAGAGCTTCATTTAAGCATTATAAAAATGCTTGCAAAAATGGCTACCGTAGTTTCATGGATCTATAAGAAGTCATTGGGACATCCGCTGATCTATCCGCAAAATAAATACGATTATGTTACCAATTTTCTGCACATGACCTTTGGTCAGCGTACGGAAGATATTCAGATAGACCCGGTAATTGTAAGTGCGATGAACACATTGCTGATATTACATGCCGACCATGAACAAAATTGTTCAACTTCTACGGTACGTATCGTGGGATCGTCTGAATCTAATATTTATGCTTCTGTTTCTGCCGGTATTTCTGCATTATGGGGCCCGTTGCATGGCGGCGCAAACCAGGCAGTAATTGAGATGTTGGAAAAGATCAAAGAGGATGGGGGAGATACCGACAAATGGATCGCCAAGGCCAAGGATAAAAACGATCCTTTCCGTTTAATGGGATTTGGTCACCGCGTATACAAAAACTTCGATCCGCGTGCCAAGATCATTAAAAAGGCATGTGATGATATTTTAGAGAAACTGGGTATTGATGACGAAGTGCTGGAGATAGCAAAGAAGCTGGAAGAAGTAGCCTTGAAGGATCCGTATTTTGTTGAGCGTAAGCTTTACCCGAATGTTGATTTTTATTCGGGCATTATATACCGCGCACTTGGTTTCCCTACCGATATGTTTACCGTACTGTTTGCACTGGGCCGCCTGCCGGGCTGGATTGCACAATGGAAGGAAATGAAAGAAAACAAGGAGCCTATTGGCCGCCCGCGCCAGATTTACGTAGGCGCTGTAAATAGGGAATACGTTGATATAAAGAACAGGTAATTTCCCTTAATTTATAAACATGATGGTTCATAGTTTGCGAAGGTAAATTGTGAACCATTTTTGTTTTTTGAGGATTACATCAATTTTTTGAAAGGATATCTAGCTTAAGCTAATGATCAATGCGTTTATTTTCAATTGATAATCGTAAGTAATAAAAAAGACCCGCTGGTTTTCACCAGGCGGGTCTCTCAATCAAACTCTCCGTACTATTGTTTAATTAGCCTGTATATATAATATGCAGGATGACTTAGGTCTAAAGTTATTTTATAAGTACCTGTTTCGGCTACAGGGATATTTTCTCCGCCGTATTTCAAAACTCCGTTTGCAGGTTTGTTGTCGCCGAGATTTATATCCCATGCATCATTTGCTCTGAATTTTACAAATAATCCACCTGTAAGAGTTACAGTGGCTGACCAAACCTTATTGGTTGAGTCATAGGTAAGCGGCGTACTGCTGTTCCAGCCGTTTGGCGTAGCATCACCAATTATACCCCATGCTGTTTTGGTTACAGACCAGGTTTTGGCATTAAGATCGCCCTTCAATAAAAAATATCCGGTTGAAGGAACTTTAAGATTGCCGGCACCACCGTCAGTACTTAAAGAGCCTGCACCGCCATCGCCATAGTTGGTGTGATTCCAATCCGGATCACTAGTATATTTAAATTCCAACGAACCAGCGTCACTAAAGTTCACATAACCTTCATAAGTTTTATCATCTTTAACCGAAGATATTCTTTCAGCGGTAGGCGGGGACCACCCCTGGTACGCTCCGGGCACGTAAAGAGACGGATATGTAATAATAGAAGCATATGGCGTAACTGTAATAGTAAGAACATTTGAATATGCGGCGCTAACGTTTGTTCCCAATTCGGATTTTATACGTGCTTCAACTTCAGCAGTTGTTCCGGGAATTAACCCCATGTTAACTAATGCATTATTAAAGTCTGAAACTTTGTAATCAAATGACTTACCGCTCACACTAACATTAGTAGCTTTTGCAAAATTGTCACCTTTTACATCAACTTGTAAAGTGTAAGTTATTGCGGCTTTGTAACCGTAACTACTTGGGGTAAAATTGAAGGATAACGCAACATTATCAGCGTTTGCGCTGGTCAATACCACATTGTCTGCCGTCGCTGTTAGCGCACCGGGTTTGCCGTTAGTTGCCACAACTTTTGTTTCATCCTTTTTACAGGACGACAGCATAAGCAGTAATATACCGCTAAATGCTAAAAATTTTGTAAAAATAGTTTTCATATTCCTTTTTGATATTTATTAAATCATTTAAACAATAATCAAGCAAGGACAATAATAATCGCCCTTGCTTACGCATTTCTTATTTGTAACCTGGATTTTGAATCAAAGTTGGATTGTTAACTAAATCGGTTGAAGGAATTGGCATTAGGTTCAGGTCAGATGAAACACCTTTACCATCCTTAACTCCGCCTTTCCACGCCCATAGGTAGCTGGCATCAGTGAACTTGCCAAAACGGATTAAATCAGTCCTTCGTTGCATTTCGAATAGCAGTTCACGACCGCGTTCATCCAAAATGAATTGAAGATTTAAATTGCCGGAAGTAATATTACCCGAATTACTGCCATCATAAGCACGGGTACGCACAAGGTTAACATAGTTGAGGGCCGTAGCTAAATCTCCACCTGATCCTCCACGTAATACTGCTTCAGCATAAATAAGGTATACGTCAGCTAAACGGAACATTGGGAAATCAGTGTCAGGGAAGTTGCCGGTAGGATCAGAGCCGGTAACGCCTGTCGAACTAACGTTTCTGAACTTTTGAATTGCATAACCATCCGTAAACGTGTACTCATCGTTTATTTCGATGTTTTGGCCCGTTGTGAAGAATAGAGCTCTTTGGTCAGTTGCTCCACTTGGGTCCGAAAATAAACCAACATATTGTTTGGTGGTGCGTAACCCGGCCCAGCCGCCGTTAATACCAAATTTTGCAGGATCCATTTTGCCACCAACCTGGGCGTGTACAAGATAGGTCATTCCGCCATATCCCTGGGTGTGGATGCCATCAGATTCGATAGGGAAAATTATTTCCTTAGAATTATTATTATCTGCCAGGAACAAATTTTTATAATGTGGCTCAAGTGTATAGCCAGCCGCGATAACCATTTTAGCATAGGTAATTGCGTCTGTGCTGCGATCGGTACCAGTGTACACCTTCGCATTTAGATAAAGTTTTGATAAAAGCGTCCAGGCTGCGGCTTTATCAGCCCGGCCGTATTCAAAACGAGGGTCGCCCATATCGCCTTGAATTGCTTTCAATTCACTTTCTACATAAGCAAATAACTCCGCACGCGATTTTTGTTTCGGAAAAAAAACACCCACCTTGTCGTTTTCAGTTATAAATGGTACACTTCCGTAAAGGTCAATTGCGTGATAGTAGGCAAGAGCCCTTAGAAACCTGGCCTCTGCGCGGTATTGTTTGGCTAGTGTTAAATTATTGCCAGTTATACCATTGGCGCTTAGCTGCGCATCGGTAGTTTGGCGGATAAATTCATTATCAACAGCAATCTCATAAAAAATGCGATCATACATTGCCCTGATAAATTCGTTTTGAGCAGTCCAGTTCATGTCGTGCAAATCGTGCACAGTTCCATCGTTCCAAACAATTTGTGCCTCGTCCGTAGTAAGTTCTTCCATATTGAACAACTCACGCAGGTAATTCGAGAAGCCCTCGTCAATTCCAACTATATCCGCATTGCCGGCAGGGCCTTGTTGGCCGCTTAGTGCGAATGCAGTGTATAACTTGGCTAAAATTTGTTTGTAATTGGAAAAATCCTTGTAAACGTTTGCGCTGGTAGACTGACCGAGCGGCTGCAAATTCTTTTTACAGGATGTAATGGTGACTGCTATGCCAATAATTAAAATGGCTAACAGCTTTTTTAAATGTTTAATTTCCATAATACTTTATATATATCTTATATTCTACTTAAAAAGTAACATTTACACCAAGCGAATAAACTCGCGGTCTTGGGTAGATGTTGTTATCAATTCCTGTTGAAACTTCCGGATCAAGGCCTGTGTATTTGGTTACAACAAATACATTTTGAACATTACCTGTGATTCTTAAGCTGGCTGCACCCGCAATTTTTCCGAAGTTGTAAGTCAAATTAGCATTATCCATGCGTAGGAACGATGCATTTTCAACATAATAGTCAGAGTAGAGCTGGTATTGTGAAAAATTGGTTTTCAAAATACTGTTCGGAATATTATTCAGATAGCCCTGGAATTTTAAGCCTGCATACGCACCGTTACTGGCCTGCACCGCGTTGTATACGTAGTTGCCCAGGTTAGCGCGTAATGTGAACCCAAGATTCCATTTTTTATAGTTAAGATTTGAATTGAAACCCATAAACACCGAAGGGTTCGGTTGTTTGTATAGATATTTATCGTCTGAGCTCGATCCGTTTCCGTTTCTGTCAACGTATACACCATTCAAAGGCATGCCGTTTGAACCATATACTTGTTGATAGACGTAGAATTGATAAGGGGTATACCCTGCTTTAAGCAATTGAATAGTATTTCCTACTCCACCGGGAATGCCACCAACCTGGATTATCTGGTTGGGATCATGTGTTGCTGAAATATTATCAACAGTTATTTTATTGTAAGATATGTTATAACCAACTGTCCAGTTTATATCCTGCGTAGTAATAGCATTTACATTTATGTTAAAGTCGATACCTTTTGTGTGGAGGTTGCCAATATTTGCAATTACGTGGTTTGTTAAGTTTGTACCGTCCGGAACTGGCGTGTCAAATAAAAGGTCTTTGGTTTTTTTGTAATAATACTCTAAACTACCGTTAATTTTACCGTTAAGAAATCCGTAATCAATAGCTAAGTTGGAGGTAGCTGTAGATTCCCATTTAATGTTTGTGTTGTATGCGTCGGGGCGAAGTGTGTTTATATAACTGCCGCCAAACTGGTATTGGGCTCCAATATTGCTTGGGTCATATACAGCAAGGTAAGCAAAGTTTGGACCAATATCTTGCTGGCCTGTAACACCATAACTGCCACGTAGCTTTAAGTCAGATACGAAATCAACACCCTTTAAAAAGTCTTCCTGTTTAAGGCGCCATGCTAATGCAACTGATGGGAAATAGCCATTGCGGTTTGCATTTGAGAATTTTGATGAACGGTCATCACGAATCGTGGCGGTTAACAAGAACTCGTCATTGTAATTGAAGTTTAACCTGCCAAATGGCGATTCAATATAATATTGTCCCGGGAATATAGCTGCCGCTGCACTTGTAACAGTTGTTTTATCTGCTGCATATGAAGCATAGGGCTTGGTGTAAAAATGGAAGTACTGGTAAGAATAACCTGCCTGTACATCCAGGTGACTTTTTATTTCCTTAAAATCCTTGGCGTATTTTAGGTAATAATCGGTGTTATAAGTATAGTTTTCGCCAAAATATTGGCTGAATGATCCTTTTTGGGCAAAGCTTGCAGCTGCTGTTGCAGGAACAAAAGTTTGGCCCTGGCCATCAGTAATGTCACCGCCAAATGTTGCATTAGCCTGTAGTTCCTTTAGGAATGGGAAAATATAATTCAATGATAAACTTCCTAAGCCTCTCTTAGTGGTTCCTCTTGCCTGCTGTTCGTTCAGCAAACCTAATGGGTTGCGTGGTGCCAATGTACTTGGGTTGCCATTTCCGCTAACATCAAGCCATTCAAAATAACCGCCATATTTTTGATTGCCAGAATAAACAGGCTGTGTAGGATCGAATCCAACTGCGGCACCGATTGCACTTTGATTTGCAAAATGCCTGTCGGTATAAGTGCCTTTTAAATTGAAATCAACCTTCAAGCTGTTACGTAGAAAGTCGTGATTTAAATTTAATGCAACAGTAGTCCTTTTTAAGTTGTCTCTTTTTAAAACGCCATCCTGGTCTAAGTAACCGATGGCCAGGCGATAGGGTAGCCCCTTTACGCCGCCTGTGAAACTAATATTATTATCCGTTGAAAATGCCTGGCGATAGATAAGGCTTTGCCAATCGGTATTAGAAGTACCCATTTGAGCTTTTTGAGCATCGGTTAAACCAGCTTGCGGGCTGTTTACTACGCTACGAAACTGAGCCGCTGTTAAAGAGGGAGCTTCCTTGGTAATTTTTGATAATGAGTTGAGTGAGCTAAAATTAACAGTAAAAGGCTCATTACCCTTTCCCTTTTTGGTGGTAACTATTATTACACCATTTGAAGCGCGTGAACCGTAAATAGCAGTTGCAGACGCATCTTTTAAAATATTGTAGGATTCAATGTCATTTGGGTTGATAGTAGCTAACGGGTTATCAATACCTGGAATGCCTGAATTACTGATAGGTACACCATCAATTACGATAAGTGGATCATTACTGGCGGTAATGGATGCACCACCGCGGATGCGGATAGTACTTCCGGCACCTGGCGCACCACTGTTTGAAGTAATTTCAACACCCGATACCTTACCGGTTATTAATGCTTCTGGAGTAGTAATCGGCCCCTGGTTAAAATCCTTAGACGAAACGGATACCACAGAACCCGTAAGGTCTTTTTTCCTTTGGGTGCCATAACCAACAACAACAACTTCGTTCAAATTGTTGTTCGCTGGTTTTAAAGCAAAATCAATGGTAACAACAGAAGTACTGACAGTTACTGTTTTGTTGAGCGCAATGTAGCCCAGAAATTTTGCAGTAACTGTATAATTCCCGGGTTTTAAACCAGTAATCGTATAATTACCACCAGCGTCGGTAACGGTCCCGGTGGTAGTCCCGTCAATGCTAATGGATGATCCAGGCAGGGGTTGGTTTGTTTCATCAATTACCTTGCCTTTTATGCTTCCTGTTTGCGCAAATGCCATCGCCGACAGCATAAGAAAAGCGCACAGAAGAACATACTTTTTTGAGTAGTTTTTTCTCATATAATTCTTAATTTAAAAATAAAAAATGGGACACCTGGTGCCTCGAACAATTGGTTTGTTATTTTTGCTGTAACAGCATTGGCCTAATTTACATTTAGAACTAACAAAAGCAAATATTATATAAAAGATAATTTTAATAATCTTTTTCGTCTCATAATTAACTTTAAAGAAATGTAAAAACCGCAAATAAATTTTGAAGAAATCGTGGTTTTTTAGCTATAAATTTGTGAAAAACGAAGTTTTTTTAATTTCAGAGTGTTTAAATTACACAATTGATAATTTTACTTAAAGGTAACCCTTTTCCGGGAACGTTCCCGGAAAATAACTGTTAGCGTAACAATTAAAAATGGATAAAAAGAAAATTTTCTGCGCGTTTTGGCTTTTTGCCCAAAGTTTTTTGATTTTCGGGCAACAAAAAACAACCTTTAAAACAGGCAATTTATACCCTCTAAATCAGGCTGGCGAACGCCTTTTTCTGGCCGGTGATTTTAACGGTTGGAACCCCGCCGATAAGGCCTGGGAATTAATGCCGGATGGCCCCGGTTCGTACAAACTTTTAAAGGATTTGCAAAGAGGTATTTATCATTTTAAAATTACCCGCGGCGGTTGGCAAACTGTTGAATGTACAAAGGCTGGTAACGCCGTTGATAACCGGGCCATAAATATTTTGAATGACACAACCATTGTGATGAATGTTGAAAATTGGCAGGACAATTTTGCAACCCAGCCAAAACAACATACAGCCAGTGCACAAGTACACATCATCAGCGAAAAGTTTGGTATGCCGCAATTGGGCAGGCAACGAAGGGTTTGGATCTATCTGCCTGTTGATTATCAGTCCTCCGCCAAAAAATTCCCGGTAATATATATGCATGACGGACAAAACTTGTTCGATAGCTTCACATCCGGCTATGGTGAGTGGGGGATTGATGAGATTCTTGATAAACTTGGTGACAAAAAGGAGTGCATTGTGGTAGGGATTGACCATGGCGGCGACTATCGCATAACCGAATACGACCCTTATGATTCCAAATATGGCAAGGGCAGGGGCGACGATTATGTGGATTTTATAGTGAAGACGCTTAAGCCTTATATCGATTCACACTATCGAACTAAAACTAATGCCATAAATACAACTATTGCGGGCAGTTCAATGGGCGGACTTATTTCTATGTACGCTGCATTAAAATATCCACGTGTATTCGGCAATGCCGGAATCTTTTCGCCGGCATTTTGGATAGCGCCAGATGTCTATAAATTTGCTGAACAGCAAAAATTGCCGGCCACATCCCGGTTCTATTTTGTGTGCGGCGATTCGGAGGACGAAACCATGGTAGCTGATATGAAAAGAATGGTAACTATCATTCGCAGTAAAATCCCTGATAAGAAAAGATCGCCAGTGATAATTATAAAAGGCGCCAGCCACAATGAAAAACAATGGAACGGCGATTTTCCGGGATTTTATAGTTGGCTGATAAAGTAGTCGGAAAGTCCGGAAGCCGGAAAAGTCCGAAAGACAAGAAACTTCAGAAGTGTGCTTTTCATCTTTCGGACTTTACTGACTTTTTCGACTTTCGGACTAATCACCGTCCTGCGTGGTAAACTGGTAGGTTTCGGTGTTGCGAACCGGCAGATCAGAAATTGCACCGCGGTTTAGCTGCCACCAGAACGGTTGCCTGGCTTTTTCGCGGTTACCTATCTCGTTCATCGAGTCGGCATCGTACAGGCGGCCATTAACCATTACATATTTTATTTTTTCGCTGTTGCGGATGTCATCTAACGGATTGGCATTCAATACGATCAGATCGGCAAGCTTACCCAATTCCAGCGAACCTATCTCCTTATCCATTCCCAAATAGCTTGCGCCGTTCATGGTGGCGCACCTTATGGCCTGCATAGGCGTCATGCCGCCCTGGGCAAGCATCCAAAGTTCCCAATGTGCGCCAAGGCCCTGTAATTGTCCGTGTGCACCTAAATTCACCTTTGTTCCGCCATCGGCAATCTGCTTCACATATTTTGATACTTCTATGTGGCCGTAATCGCCGTATTCCGAAGTGCTTCTGCGCCTCGAACGTGCATCAACAATTGACTGCGGGGTAAAACTTAACAGATGTTCATTTTTCCAAACCTCGGTACGATCGTACCAAAAGGTTTCGCCAAACTGGGTGCCGTACGCCACAATCAGCGTAGGAGTATAGCCTGTTTTACTGGCGTTCCATAACGATTTTACATCCTTATAAATTGGCCAAACAGGGATGTTGTGCTCAATGCCTGTGTGTCCGTCCAATATCATGTTCATATTGGTAAAAAAGGTTGATCCGCCTTCAGGAACAACTTCCATCTGAAGTTGGCGGGCGGCTTCAATAACCTGCTGACGTTGCTCACGGCGGGGCTGATTATAGCTTTTTACGGAGAATGCGCCTACAGCCTTTAACCTGCGGATATTTGAAAGTGCGTCGTCAAAATTGTTGATCACCGCCTTGAAATCGCCATCGGCGCCGTATAAGATGGTGCCGGTTGAGTAAACGCGCGGCCCGACCATATTACCGGCCTTCAGCATTTCGTTCTGACTGAAAACCATTTCCGTATTGCTCGACGGATCGTGCGATGTAGTTACGCCAAAGGCAAGGTTAGCATAATAATGCCAGTCCTGCTGCGGCGAGATTCCATCAGGACTTGTTCCCAGGTGTCCATGCACATCAACTATGCCGGGCATAATGGTTGAGCCTGAAAGGTCATAAACCTTAGCACTGTCAGGCACCGCAATTTCGGTTGATTTTCCTATTGCAGTGATTTTATTTTGGGAGATGATCATCGTGCCTTTCTCAATCACTTCATCGCCCTTCATCGTGATTATCCTTGCGTTTTTAAATACAATTATGCCTGTAGGCACATCTGTTTTTAATTTCAGGTTGATATCTGTTCCGGCGGTGTCAATTGGCGGGGTTTTATCTGGTGCGCCATCAACAAATGGGAATGCATTTCGGATATCCCTCACAAAATACTTAGGCCCAAGTGTCCACATCAGCTTCTGGCTATCCTTGCTCCAATGGATATAAGTGCCGGCATCGCGGGTAAGCTTACTTAAAGGCAGCGCCTTATTAGTAGCCGACAAGTCCTGCGGACTACCGGTATAGATCATCGGTGTGATATAGCAATTAAATAACTCCGTGAAGGCCATCCATTTACCGTCGGGGCTTGGATTAAATTGTGTTGCGTATTTTGATGTGTACAAAGTTTGCTGGTTAGCTCCCGTGGTATCCATCACTTTATAGGCTTTTTTATCGCCCTCATTACTTTGGTAATAGATCTTCGAATCATCAGCAGAATATTGCGGGTAGATGCCATTGTCGATCACCATTTTTGGAGTGCCGCCATTTGCAGGGATGGTATAAATGCCCGGGTTTTTACCAAATGAATAGCCAGAAGTGCCATTTCCTTCGCCTTTTCTAAAAATTATCCTGTCGCCCTTGTTCGAAAATTTTGGTGAGTAATAATATCCTTTTTCGGCTGTGAGCCTGGTTACCAGGCAGGTGGTAAGGTCTATTTTATTGATGGATCCCTTTAGCTCGTCAGTCCAGTCGACATAAACCAACGACCTGCCATCAGGACTAAATGCCGGCTCATACTCAAAATCAGGGGTTGCTGTTATCCTGGTCGGTTTGCCATCCGGCAGGCCTTTTATATAAATGTAGCCTGCGGCGTTAAAGGCAATAACCTTTCCGTCAGGGGATGTTGTTACCTGGCGGATCATTTTTACCGGGAACTCATCCTGGAAAACCTTTTGCTGAAAATGCAGCGCATCAGTAATCGACTGTGTTGAAGTAACCTCGAACGGGATTTGTGTTGCATTTAGCGAAGTAATATCAAGGTTCCAGATCTTGCCCTTTGCGTAGAAAATAATATTGTTGCTGTTTGGCAACCAGTTAAAGTTTGGATATACGCCGAAAATCGCCCATGTTTCCTGCTGGTCATGTGACAGGCCATCATAAACCGGCCATTCCTCGCCGGTGCTTAAGTTGTGAATAAACAATACAGATTTAAGCCTCACCCGCTTTACAAAAGCCAACAGCTTACCATCCGGCGAGATCTGCGGACGGCAAGCGCCGCCGGTGCCGCCTGTAACCGTTTCAATATTCCCGTTCTGACGGTTTAATCTTTGGATGGCGTAAATTCCCTGGTTAGGGTCCTTATTATATTGAAAGCTGGGGCCGGGAGTAACGTCCTCGCTCCAATAAATGTATTTATTGTCAGGCGATACTATCGGCTCGCCTGCATCCTGCTGGTCGTTTTTGCGTTTAGTTAGCTGGATGCCGTCGCCGCCGGTTTTGTGGTAAAGCCACATTTCGCCTGCACCGAGGGAACGGAAACCCGTAAAATGTTTGCGCGCAACCAGGTACTGACCGTCCGGTGTCCACGAAGCATTATTTAGCAAGCGGAAGGTTTCCTTGGTAATAGAATGCTTGCCGCTGCCATCTGCATTCATAATCCAAATGTTATCTCCACCCTCCTTATCACTGGTGTAGGAGATGGACTTTCCATCGGGGCTGAAGCGGGGTTGTACTTCCCAGGCTTTGCCGCCTGCGATCAGCGTGGCCTTTCCGCCGGTAGCGGGGATGGTATAGATATCGCCCAAAAGATCGAAGGCTATTGTTTTACCATCGGGACTAACGTCAAGGTTCATCCATGTGCCTTCATCAGTAGTGATGGTTACCTTTTTTTGTGGAGCGTTGGGTGGGTTTTCCACGTTCCATTTTTGGGCTGATAAACCAAGCGAAAAGGATAAGAATATAAGAGTAGCGTAAATTACTTTCATGTGTGCGGGGATAATACGTCGCGAATTTATGAATATTAAAGGATTTCGGATTTCGGAATTTCGATTTCGGAATTATTTATAAACGTATTTTGAATTTTAGATTCTCGATTTGCCATTTATCTTTACCAAATCCGAATTCCGAAATCAATAAATGACGCTACAGGAAATATTAAAACAATATTGGAACCATGACACCTTCCGGCCTATGCAGGAAGAGATCATCAAGTCTGTTTTATTGGGCCATGATACATTGGCGCTGCTTCCAACCGGAGGGGGGAAGTCTGTATGCTTCCAGGTGCCGGCATTGGCGAAGGACGGGATCTGTATTGTTGTTTCGCCGTTGATAGCATTAATGAAGGACCAGGTTGAAAACCTGAAGGCAAAAGGCATCGAAGCGGTTTCCATTGTATCGGGCATGAGCAAGCGCGAAATTGATATGGCGCTGGACAATTGTATTTATGGCGAGGTAAAATTCCTGTACCTCTCGCCTGAGCGGTTGTTGTCAGAACTGGTACGTGAGCGGATCACTTATATGAAGGTTAATTTGATAGCGGTTGATGAGGCGCATTGTATTTCGCAATGGGGATATGATTTCAGGCCGCCTTACCTGCATATTGCTGATCTGCGCGACCTGCACCCGGATGTGCCTGTACTGGCGCTTACAGCAACAGCTACCGCCGATGTTCGGGAGGATATTCAGCAAAAATTGCGGTTTAAGAATCCGGTTGTTTTTCAAAAAAGCTTTGAAAGGAAGAATATCAGTTATGTAGTCCAAAATACGGAAGATAAATTCCGGAAACTGCTGGATGTTGCAAGGGGCGTAAAGGGCAGTGGAATTGTATACGTGCGTACCCGCAAGGAAACTGCGGAGATTGCTAAGTTTTATACAGACAACGGAATTAAGGCTGATTTTTACCACGCGGGCCTTGAATCGGGTTTACGCTCAAAAAAACAGGAGAGCTGGAAAACTAATAAGACACAGATAATAGTTGCTACCAACGCGTTCGGGATGGGGATTGATAAGCCGGACGTAAGATTTGTGATCCACAAGGATATGCCTGAGAGTTTGGAAGCCTATTACCAGGAAGCGGGCCGCGCCGGGCGCGATGAGCACAAAGCTTACGGGGTATTATTATATAACTATGCTGACAGGCTAAAGCAGGAAAAGAAATTTGAGTTGAGTTTCCCCACCATTCCCGAAATAAAACAGGTTTATCATTATTTGGCTAATTATTACAGTTTAGCCTATGAAGCGGGAGAGGGGGTAAGTCTGGATCTGGACCTGGGCGATTTCTGCAGCAGGTTTAAGCTGGATAGTATAAAAACCATTAACGCGTTGAAGTTTTTGGAACTGGATGAATACCTCTCATTTAATGAAAGTGTTTTTCTGCCATCGCGGTTTAAGTTTGATATACAGAATGAGGAATTGTATAACTTCCAGATCCAGAATCCCGGCTGGGATCCGTTTATAAAAACGATATTAAGATCGTACGGTGGGGCATTTGATAACTATGTGCGCATCCGGGAGTTTGATATTGCCCGCCGGAGCCAGATGAATGTGCAACAAGTTATAGAGGGGTTGAAACAACTAGACGGATATAATATTTTAAGCTATCAGCAACAAACCGACATGCCACAGGTTACCTGGTTAAAGCCGCGCCAGCACAACGATGCGGTTTACATCAACAAAAAAACTATTGAAGACAGGAAGGCTACCTATCGCAAAAAAATGGAAGCCGTATTTGCCTATGCCGAACGCAGGCTATGCCGCAGCCAGCAATTGTTAACCTATTTTGATGAGCCCAATGCCGAAAAATGTGGCGTATGTGATGTTTGCCTTGATGAAAAGCGGCAAAATAATGCTGCCGACATCTTTGATGAGATTACCAATGAGCTTATTGAATTGCTGAGTACCTCGTCTCATGACTTGGGTTCACTGGTTTCTGCAGCCAAAAGTGGAACGGAAAAGGAACGAATTGATACAATACGTTTATTACTTGATGCAGGGAAAATTAAGTTCGCGGGGGAGAAATTGGTGATTGGTTAGTCAATCCAATGTCATACTGATCACAATCTTGCAAGTTTGACGGCTCCCAAAGTTCAAATTCAGAAAAAAAATTCACTCCACCAGGCGGTTTTACGCCGCCAAAAAACTCAAAATTTCATGGGATAGCCTCTCGGTAGGGTGAAAAAAGTAACAAAAAAGGGTCCTTGTTTTGATATAATTAACTGTAAATCAATGAATTTACATCCGATTATTACTCAAAAAACAATTTAATAGAAGCGGTGTAATTATTACACTAGGATGAGAAATGTTGGTGGATAAAAATAGCACCTTTGCAGACGAAAACAAGGCGTTGGTCTATTAAGTAAAGTTTTACTGTAACGTTTTAAAATAACCGCCGTCTTATGGTTGTATTTAAAAAATAGAAGAATACAACAATTGGAATCACAATAATAATAAATAAAAAAATGAAAACCAAATTTTTTTCCGCAATTACAATGATGATTGTAATATTAGGATTAACAAAAACAACCTCTGCCGCCACAATTAACGACGACAACAATTACACTGTATTAAATAACATCAGCGCTATTAACAAAATTGAAGTTCACGGAAACGTTGAGCTGTATGTTTCTGACGCATCTTCAGACCAGGTAAAAGTTTACAACAAATACTACTCTGAAAGTGCCCTGGTACAAAACAACAATGGCGTTTTACGTATCACCTCATACAAAGCTGAAAAGCTGGTAGTTTGGGTAAGCGCTAACGATTTGCGTTCAATTTCTGCTTATGATAACGCTCAGGTTAAATCATTCGGTAAGATGTCAAAAATTGAGTTTAATGTTGACTTACATGATAATGCTGAAGCAAGATTAAACATGGATACCTTTAACGCTGATGTAACTGTAAAGGATAATGCAAGAGCTGATTTAAATGGTTCTGCAAATCAATTAAACCTTAACAGGGATATCGAGTCGAATGTTAAAAGGAACAACTTTACTGCTGTTCATTACAACGAAAATAAAATGCCATTCTCTGCTGAAATCAGCAATGACGTGATCGGCATGTAATTATCACCGCGACTTTTGCAAAAGTCCATCATATATTATGGAAAGCTATCTGTTTGAACAGGTGGCTTTTTTTATGATATAAGATTTGTCAACTTTAAAAAAGTTGACAAATCTATATTGGTATTTGAAACTACTGTTGTTCCTGCATATCCACCACCTCGTAGCCATTTTGGCCGTTTACAGCTACCGGCTGGTAATAGGTTCCGTTATAATACAGGTATTGATTACCATCTACGGTAGTTGTCTCGGCGCCATCTGGTAAATTGGTTACAAAGGCGCCAATCGGAGCGGCCATTACCTGGTAGCCGTCATTTATTCTTACATAAAAATCACCACCATAATAATAGTAATCGGTTCCGTCAACCTGTGTGGTGCTGTAACCTGATGGCAGCGCATTTACGGTTGCGCCAACAGGGGCAGGAACAACCTTATAACCGCCGTCTGCAGGCTGGTAATATACACCATTGTCGTAATGGTAATCCTGGTTATTTACAGCAATAATTATAGCGGTAGTTGCAAGCGCCGCAGCAAAGAAGCCAAGCGGATGCCATGATGGTCCCCAATAATAAGGTTGGTAAGGATGGTAATAATAACTGTAAACCGGCCTGCGATGAATAAATACAGGGCGTTGCGGCCTGTAAATAGGTGGCCTGTGCCCGCCTGGTCTGCCTGGTCGGTTGCCGGTTGGCGGTCTGTGTCCGTTGCCTGGTCTGCCTGGTCTGTTCCCTGTTGGCGGCCTGTTAGCCGGCGGGCGCACACCTACGGGTGGCCGTGTAACAGGCGGGCGTTGCGGATTGCTTGGTGGCCTTGTTGCAGGAGGCCGAACGTTTCCGGCCGGGCGTTGCGGGTTACCTGGCGGCCTACGATTAGCCGGCGGCTGTTGTGGCCGCGATGGTCTGCTGCCCGGCCTTGGGTTTTGTAAAAAGGCGGCAAAAACAGGGTCGAATGTCATAACAAATGTTGCTGCCAATAATATTGCAGCAAGCAACCGGGATGGATGTCTTTTCATAGGTCTATAAGGTTTAAACTCGTTTTTTAAAATCAGGTTTTTCAAATAATAGTACCATTAAAGCTGTTATATAGCTTCACGAACTGAGAATGATTTGAGCTGCCTGTTATAAATGTCGGTAAGTTTATTTAGAAAAGACAAATTTGACGCGAATAACAACGTAACTTTTTTGTTCCGGTAGGCTTGGTTAACTGGTAACATACTTGGCTGTGATCAGCAATAAGAGCATCCGGTCGTCTTTCGCCTCATCAAGATTCTCCTTTAATAGCTGCAATATTTCCGGATTTTTCATTTTTACTGCCATCATTTGTAATACCTGGAATGACGCTACCTCAATGCTTTCCATATTTTGCATATAAAAAAGGATGGCCATATCCCGTAACGCTTTGTCATCTTTTTGCTCACCGATGGCAGTGAATGCCTCCTCAATCATCCCGGCGAGGCCGTTACATCCGGTTGTGGTATTTTCGGCGCCAAGGCGTGCATAGATCTCATCCATCCGGACGATCTGTTTTTTTACATCATCCACAGTTTCAAGGATCGCCTGGTTGAGATCCTCAAAATGTGATTCGTTTGCAATCTCCGGGAACCGGGCCACCATATGCTGTTTGGCGCAATAGATCTTGTCAAGGTTACTGATGAAGAATTTTAGCAGGCGGGCATCGCCTAAATGTATGAAGCGGGAACGGGCAGGTTGAGTTTCCATAGGTTGATTTAATAAACTGACTTATCAGATTATCAAAAACCGCTCCGTTGCATTTTATAGGGAGGATGGGAGACGCTATTGTGCTTTATTCTGTACGGTTGTATCAAGAAATACATTGACGCCATATTAACTTTCAAAGGCCAAACTTTTTACAAGGTACTATTCACCGCAAACCTTCAATCTTCCCCGGAATTTTCACCGACATTTTTTCCGCACTTACCGACTAAAACCGCCTCTATACCTATTACAGGGCATATTGCTGTAACGTTTCCTGGGTGGGATCGTCATATAGGTGTATTTAAAATTTAGAAAATATAATTAATTGACAATCAAAATATAAAGATCATGAAAACCGCATTTTTATCCATATTCTCAGCCTTAGTTTTAGTGTCAGGAATAGCAAACTCAACATATGCAGCCACTGCAAAAAACGATGACAATACTTACACCGTATTAACCAACATCAGCGCCATCAACAAAATAGAAGTTCACGGAAATGTTGAGCTTTACGTATCTGATGCATCAACCGACCAGGTAAAAATTTACAACAAATATTATTCAGAAAGCGCCCTGGTGCAAAGCTCAAACGGCGTACTGCGTATCACCTCATACAAAGCCGAAAAACTGGTAGTTTGGGTTAGCGCAAACGATCTTAGATCAATCGCCGCTTATGACCACGCCGTAGTAAAATCATTCGGTAAGCTATCAAAAATTGAGTTTGATGTTGAATTGCATGACAATGCAGAAGCCAGGTTAAACTTAGATGCTTTTAATGCTAATGTGGTAGTAAAGGACAATGCTAAAGCAGACCTTAATGGTTCAGCAGATCAGTTAACCGTTAACAGCGATATCGAATCGAACGTTAAAAGGAACAACTTTACTGCTGTGCACTTCAAGGAAGCACCTGTAAGCTTTACCATCGCAAATAACGATGACTTGGCCCGCCTTTAATAGCTATACGTAAAATCAATATATATATAATAATGGGAGCCGCCTGCTTAGCAGGCGGCTTTTTTGCTTTAAAGAGGACTGTCAATTGTACTAATTGCCTGATTCGTAAATTCTGTGCATCGTCTCCTTCAAATCGGAATACAGCTGCCTGTAAATGGAAAAGTTTTTAATATGGATAGCAGTATTTGCGGCATCCGGCTCAAAAGTTCTCAGTCCAGCAGAATTTGTGATTGGGTATTCCTTTATCATTCCAATACTTTTCAAAGCCATAAAAGCCGCACCAATAGCCGACGCATCGCCGCTTTGAACAATTACTAGTTTTTTACCGGTGATATCTGCCAGGGTTTGTACCCATAGGTCCGATTTTACGATACCGCCGCTAACATTTATTTGGGTGATAGGTGCTGAGTTTTCCTGTACGGCATCAAGCACATCCTTTAAGGCATAACAAATCCCCTCTAAAACCGCCCTTGAAAAATGAGCATGCGTATGCTGCAGCTTTACGCCGAAGAAGTTCCCACAGGCTTCGCTGTCCCAAATAGGTGCGCGTTCCCCTGTCAGGTAGGGTAGGAATAGCAACCCGTCGCTGCCTGCAGGGATGGTGGCTATTTGTTGAAACAGGTGGTCATAATCAAGGTTAGTGGGGTTGGGGCTGATGCTTTTTAGCCACCATTGCAGTGCTATGCCGCCGTTGTTGATTGGTCCGCCGCAAATAAAAGTTTGTTTATCCAGGATGTAACTGAATGTCATTGCCTGCGCATTAGGTAGCTGTTTGCTGCTTGCCACGCGCACCGCGCCGCTTGTGCCGATGGTTATTGCAGCGATGCCCGGCTTGTCGGCCATGCTGCCCAAATTGGCCAAACAGCCGTCACTGGCGCCGATGATAAACGGTGTATTTTGACTGAGAAAATTTAATTCGGTGCCGCTGTAATTTTTAACATGGTCTGTTGGAACAACTTTGGAAAGTGATCCCGGTGTAATACCTGCCAGTTGAAGTGCGTCATCAAGCCAGTTTAATCGCCCGATATCAAATAACCCCGTGCAGGATGCACCTGACTGATCCAGTTCGAATTCACTAAATAAATTATGCCAGATGTGTTCCTTTATGGAGATGAATTTATAGGTGCTGTTAAATAATTCCGGGTCGTTTTCCTTTATCCAGATGATCTTGCACAGTGGCGACATGGCATGCAGCGGTGTCCCTGTTGCTTTATAGATAGCCATGCCTGCGGTTGTTGCCCGTAACCGCTTAGCTATCCCGGAACTGCGGCTATCGGCCCAGGTGATCATGGGTGCTAAAGGAGTACAAGCTTCGTCTACCGGAATTAAGCTGTGCATGGCGCTGCTCAGGCTGACTGCAAGGGGAGGGTTGCCAATTTTTTCAACAACCCCTTTTATACAATCACGGAGTGCCTGCCAGATCAATTCCGGATCCTGTTCGTGATAGCCCGGTTTTGGCGAGCTATAGGAATAATACACCTGGTTGTCGGCAAACGAGTTGCATTGCAGGTTTACTGCAACGGCCTTCACGCTGCCGGTACCAATATCAACACCTAAAACATATTCCATAGCTAACAATTGTGATGGCAAGATAAGGAAAGTTCATGGTTCATAGTTCATGGTTCATAGCCGGAGCTCTTAGGCGGGGCGATATTAGTTAAGTAGCTGGCAATCCTTTTTGCAAACAGGCTTGCAGCTAACAAAAACAATGAACCATTAACTTCTTCCATCAAAATTGCAGCTACCATGAACTATCAACCATGAACCATGAACTTCCCAGAACTTTCACCGACAAAATTTCCGGCTTAACCGAGTAAAAGCCCCTCCACACCTAATACAGGCTATATTGCTGTAACGAATTTTTACCCGGATCGTCTTATTAGTGTATTTAGAATTTATAAATAATTACTTGACAATCAAATCATAACCATCATGAAAACTCAAATCATAACCATCTTCTCAGTGTTAGTTTTAGCATTAGGAGTAACAAATTCAACCAAGGCAGCAACCGTAAAAAATGCTGATAATAACTATACAATTGTAACAGACATCAGCGCCATCAATAAAATTGAAGTGCGCGGTAATGTTGAATTATATGTATCTGACGGCGTTGCCGACCAGGTAAAAGTTTACAACAAATATTACAATGAAAGTGCTTTGGTACAAAGCAAAAACGGTGTGTTAAGGATCACCTCATACAAAAATGAAAAATTAGTAGTTTGGGTAACTGCAAACGACTTACGTGCCATCTCAGCTTTTGATAACGCCGAAGTTAAGTCATTCGGAAATATCTCAAAGATTGAGTTTGATGTTGACCTGCACAACAATGCTACTGCTAAATTAAACATCGATGCCTTTAGCGCAAGTGTAAGTGTAAGTGATAACGCAAAAGCCCGCTTAAGCGGCACCGTAAATGAATACGCTTACAAATGTGATTGCGAAGAAAATGTAGATCACAAGGATTTAGTTGCTACCCACTCTTCAAAAATGCTAACACCGGTAGTTGTTGCAGCAAAAACATTTGATATTGCTGATCTTTAATCTTCAAACAAAAACACAACATATAAAAGCTGTCGGAATGTGGCAGCTTTTTTTAATTTTGATGTAACGTAACTCACTTAAACATCGTCCAAAAAATAAAAATCATGAAAAAGCTACATTTTGCAATATTGGGATTAGTTGCCATTACCGGCCTGGGCACTTTATCAGCATGCCGGATGCATTGCATAAGAGGATCTGGAAACCAAATTACCGAGAACCGCAAGGTTGATGGCTATACCGCAGTTGAAGTTTCCGACTCATTTAAGGTTATCATTAAACAGGACAGTTCAAGTTCATCAACCTTAAATATTACTGCGGATGATAACATTATTAAATTTATCAGGACCTCTGTTGAAGGTGGCAGGCTGCATATTTATACCAGGAAGAATTTTTGCAGCAGCGGCGTAATAGTTATTAAGGTACCTGTACATGTACTTGACGGCTTAAAGGCATCAGACGCAGCTGAAATTGTTGCCGACGGCAAATTAAATGCCCAAGA
This sequence comes from Mucilaginibacter phenanthrenivorans, assembly GCF_024721155.1. Taxonomy (GTDB): domain Bacteria; phylum Bacteroidota; class Bacteroidia; order Sphingobacteriales; family Sphingobacteriaceae; genus Mucilaginibacter; species Mucilaginibacter phenanthrenivorans. The sequence continues at coordinate 44,062 of NZ_JAHVAP010000008.1, forward strand.
CATTACCCTCCATCTTTCTGACGGTGGCAGGATTACCATAGACCTAACAGCCAAGCACGTAAATACACATGCAAGTGATGCTTCTGAATTAACCTTAACCGGCCAGGCTTCATCAAACGATATCCAAATAAGTGATGGCGCCAAAGTGTACGCCAAAGGTTTTATAAGCGGAACAAGTTCAGTTAAGGCATCCGACGGATCATTCGGCGAAGTGAACGTTTTGAATACGCTTAATTTCAGTGGTAGTGATGGTGCGTCATTAAAATATTACGGTAACCCGTCGAGTGTTAATACCAACAAATCGGACGGTGCGTCTGTAGAAAAAGGCAATTAATTATGTTTTAAATACAACCGGAAGCTGCCCCGAAAGGGGCGGCTTTTTTTGCGTGATTTTGGCAGGCATAAATAATTATATTGCGATCCCTAAATACTGACTAATGAAAAAACAAACGCTGCTGATACTTGCCTTGCTATTGATAACCAAAATTGGTTTGGCCCAAAAGCCCTATGCCGCATTTAATCACGTTTCCCTGTATGTAAGTGATGTTGACAAAAGCGCGGCCTTTTACCGCAAGCTATTTCACCTGGACACCACTAAGATCCCGGTAGCCGGACAGCGGGTTAAGTGGCTAAAAATGGGCAAGTATATGCAGCTGCATTTGATAGAGAGCAAAAAGGATCAGTTAACCGTTGCTCAAAATAATCATATTGCATTTAGTGTGCAATCGCTGGCTGATTTTATCCAGGTATTAAAGAAAGAAAATATAAAGTTTGGTGGGGCTGAAGATAATGACTGGAGCTTTGTGGAGAGGGCCGATGGTGTAAAGCAAATTTATTTTAAAGATCCGGATGGCTATAGGGTTGAAGTGAATGATGCTGCCTATTGATTTGTGAAGCCCGGACTTTTAAGCGGTATGCTGTGGGGACACAGCACTGGGGGTTTGGTGTGGTAATGTGTTGACTGTTTGATTTTTATAAAATTATTTTTATGTTTACGGTTCAACCAAACCGTTAAATGAAAAAAATCAGGAAGATACTGTTATATACGGTGATCACAATTATTCTTGTTGTAGTTATTGCAGTTTCCTACATTACTTTGGCCCTGCCAAATGTGGGCGCACCTGAGGATATTAAAGTAGAATTAACCTCGCAGCGGATTGCCCGTGGTGAGTACCTGGCAAACCATGTAAACATGTGTATGGACTGTCATTCGAAGCGCGACTGGTCGAAACCTGTTGGGGCCATATCGGCAAGTAGCCTTGGCGGCGGCGGGAATGTTTTTGACGCCAGTGAAGGGTTTCCCGGCAAAGTACCGGTGCCCAATATCACACCATATAAATTGAAAGACTGGACTGACGGCGAGATCTTCCGTGCGATAACAACCGGTGAACGCAAAGATGGCTCTGCAATATTTCCGCTGATGCCCTGGCCTTATTTCTCTAAAATGGATAGGGAGGATGTGTATTCGGTAATTGCTTATTTGCGCACCTTGAAACCTATAAAAGTTGATTATGCAAGGGGAGTTCTCGATTTTCCTTTAAATATATTGGTGCATACTATGCCGCAAAAGGCCACTTTGAGTAAATTGCCATCACCCGCTGATACCATTAAATATGGCGAGTATATTGTGCGCTCAGCCGCTTGTATGCAGTGCCATACGCAGGACAAACAGGGGAAGCCTAAAGCCGGACTGGAATTTGCCGGCGGGCATGAATTCAAAATAGATGGCAAGCCTGTCTATTCAGCCAACATCACCCCTGATAAAAATACGGGGATAGGTAGCTGGTCGAGAGAGGCCTTTGTTGAGCGGTTCAAGTCCTTCACCGATTCTTCTAAGAAACTTAACCCCGCCGCGGCAAAACTGGTAACTGTAATGCCATGGTATGACTATAGCGGAATGACAGAGAGCGATCTGAAATCGGTATATGCCTATCTCAGAACTATAAAGGCTATTCATAATAAGGTGATTAATTAACGTATTTAATTTATTGTGGACTAAATGATTCCGGTCCAGATAACTGGAAAGCCACTGGGAAATATCAGGTCCTTCTGATATTGCTGGATTTGTAAGTTGGAGGTATTGTAATAAAAGGCTATATTAGCTTCAGGGAAAAAACTTGAAATATATGACCAAATCGAGGAAATATTTTTTAGCCTTTGTTGCATTTGCTTTAAGCATTATGCTTGTAAATGGCGTTGAGTATGTATTTTGTGATAATTTAACTCCTTTCAAACTTACTTTTCCACTTATTTTTATACTGCCTGCTTATACCATTTTGCTTTTTCGCGTAAGCAAAGAAAAAAGCACCGACAAATAATAAATAAGCCAGCCGCCGACCATGGAAAAAGGACTCCTAGAGATTTTTTTCTGGGTAGCGCCCTTATAAGATTAATTTAAAAACTGATACACTACCGACTTTACTGACTTTTCGAATTTCGGGACTTTTTTCCTACCTTTGCCCCTCCAAAAGCAGGCGCAATTATTTCTGTGTTTTTTTACAGGTGCCGGCACATAAAATTTAAGTTTAAATACCTTTAAAAGATGAATATTTCACAGGAAAAGATTGATAACCTGAATGCAGTTGTAAAGATCAATATTAATCCCGAAGACTATCAGCCACGCGTTGAGAAGGCCATTAAGGATCAGGCAAAAAAAGCAAAAATCCCAGGGTTCCGCCCGGGAATGGTGCCTGCATCACACATAAAAAGAATGTATGGAAAAAGCATTTTGGTTGACGAGATCAACAATTTGCTTTCTGATACTTTGAACAAATACCTGGAAGACGAGAAAATTCAGGTGTTAGGTCAGCCTTTGCCAAAAGAGGGTGACGAGAAGGAGTACAACTGGGATTTCGCCGATAACTTTGAATTTAACTACGAAGTTGGTTTGGCTCCTGATTTCAGTATCGACTTTTCATCAAAGGATAAAATAACGCAATACATTATCAAAGTTGATGACGAAACGCTGGCTGCCCGTATAAAAAATATCCGTAGAAGCTATGGCAAAATGACAAATCCTGACGTATCGGCAGACGATGATGTGCTTTACTCTGATTTAGTTCAACTTTCGCCTGATGGTTCTGTTTTTGAGGATGGAATTACCAATACCGCATCTGTACGTTTGGATCAGATCAAGGATGAGAAAATAAAAAAATCATTGATCGGCTTGAAAAAAGGAGATGAGGTAACGCTGGATATTCAGAAGGCTTTTGATAACGACGCAGCTAAGGTTGCAGGCTTATTAAAGATTGACGAAGAAACAGCAGCAGATCTGAAATCAACTTTCCGCCTAACAGTTAAAAATGTTAACCGCTTAGAGGAAGGTGATCTGAACCAGGAGTTCTTTGACAAATTATTTGGTGAAGGTGTAGTAACCACCGAAGCAGAATTTACCGCTAAGATCACAGAGGAAATTGAAACCATGATGCTGCAGGATTCTGAACGCAAATTGCAGGATGATATCTATCAATACAGTTTAGGAAAGGTTAATTTCGAATTGCCTGACGAGTTTTTAAAGCGCTGGTTGAAGGTAACCAACGAAAAGCTTTCTGAGGAAGAACTAACCGGTGGATATGCAGATTTTGCGAAAAACCTTAAATGGACACTGATAGAAAACAAGATCATCACAGCAAACGAGATCGAGATCAAATACGAAGATGTTTTCCAGCTTGCAAAATTACGTTTAGAACAACAGTTTAAAATGTACAGTCCGCAGGGAATAGCTGAAGAGCAATTGGGACAATATACTGTTCAGTACTTACAAAGCAAGGAAAACGCCAACAAGATCTTCGAAGAGGTTAAAGCCTTAAGGGTATTCGATTATATAAAAAGCGTTGTTACGTTAGAACAAAAGGAAATTCTTTATACCGATTTCACGAAACAGTTTGCTGCGTAAGTCGGGAAAGTCCGAAAGTCAGTAAAGCCCGTAAGACGGAAATAATGACTTGAAATACTTAAGAGTCCGAAAGTGGGAGAATAGCTTCTGTTTTCGGACTTTTATATTCTTGCAATATTGCTTTTATAGCGATGGGTTTCAAACCCATCGCTATGGAATAGCCTCTTGCTGATTATAGTGACATTGCCGGCTTGTTATTTTTTCTTCCGGTCTTTTCGGTCTTTCGGACTTCCGGACTTCCTCCACCAAATAAATTTACTTTCAAAAAACTTTCTGTTACAAAAAGTATTTAAGTAACAACTATATTTATCGCGATTAAAACCCGCACATTTAACAAAAAAATCATGAGCAGTAATATCGATAAGAATGAATTTCGGAAATACGCTGTTAAGCATCATCGCATTAACAGTTTACACGTAGATAGATTTATAACAGGCGTTGAAAGAAACGCAGGCCCCTCAGGAATTGCAACAGGCGCGGGCTTTACCGGCATGACCCCATATATTATTGAAGAGCGGCAGCTAAATGTTTCTCAACTTGACGTGTTTTCACGTTTGATGATGGACCGCATCATTTTTATGGGCGAAGCTATATATGAAGGAATGGCCAATGTTATCCAGGCGCAGTTATTATTCCTGCAGTCGGCAGATAACAAACGCGATATCCAGATCTATATCAACTCACCAGGCGGTTCGGTTTATGCAGGTTTAGGGATCTATGATACTATGCAGCTGATCTCGAACGACGTTGCAACCATTTGTACAGGTATGGCAGCATCAATGGCTGCTGTATTATTAGTTGCTGGTACCGAAGGAAAAAGGGCGGCCTTGCCGCACTCAAGGGTAATGATCCACCAGCCATCGGGCGGTGCGCAGGGTCAGCAATCTGATATCGAGATCACCTACCACGAGATCACCAAGTTGAAGAAAGAATTATACCAGATCATCGCTGATCATAGCGGTGCACCATACCAGAAGGTTTGGGATGCTTCAGACCGTGACTACTGGATGATAGCAGAAGAAGCCAAGGAATTTGGTATGGTTGACGAAATTTTGAGAGGTAACAAAACAAAGAAGTCCTAATTAGGTTCTGTATTAAGTCCTTAGCTTGCAGCCAGGTTCCAGAACTTAAGGTTGTGCGCTAAGGGCTTCTTACTTTGTTAATATCATATCAAATTCGTAAATTTGTTTAATAAAATATTTCGCAATGAATAAAAACAGCAAGGAGATCAGGTGTTCGTTTTGTGGTGCAGGTAAACAAGACTCCCTGATGCTGATAGCGGGATTAGACGCACATATCTGCGATAAATGCGTTAACCAGGCTAACGAAATACTGGCCGAAGAATTAAAGGTACGGAAGGTGAAAACATCGCCGTCGGCACCATCAGTTTTAAAGCCAGCCGAAATAAAAACTCACCTCGACCAATATGTTATTGGCCAGGATGACGCTAAAAAGATCTTAGCCGTTGCAGTCTACAACCATTACAAACGCTTAAATCAAAGGGTTGAAAAGGATGATGTGGAGATTGAAAAGTCGAACATCATTATGGTAGGCGAAACCGGTACCGGTAAAACCCTGCTTGCAAAAACCCTTGCTAAGATCTTGAACGTTCCCTTTTGCATTTGCGATGCTACTGTGCTGACAGAGGCTGGCTATGTAGGAGAGGATGTTGAAAGCATACTGACCCGCTTGCTGCAATCTGCTGATTATGATGTGGCTACTGCCGAGCGCGGGATTGTTTACATTGATGAGGTGGATAAGATAGCCCGTAAGAGCGACAATGCTTCTATTACGCGGGATGTATCGGGTGAAGGTGTTCAGCAAGCTTTATTGAAGATACTGGAAGGTACCAATGTTAACGTACCGCCGCAGGGAGGACGTAAGCATCCTGATCAGAAAATGATAACCGTTAATACCAATAACATATTGTTTATATGCGGCGGTGCTTTTGACGGGATAGACAAGAAAATAGCAAACCGTTTACGCACACAAACAGTAGGGTATAAGCTTAAAGGGAACGACGGAGAAGTTGACCTGAAAAACCTGTACAAGTATATTACACCACAAGATTTAAAATCATTTGGGTTGATCCCTGAGCTGATTGGCCGCTTGCCGGTGCTTACTTACTTAAACCCCCTTGACCGCGAGGCATTGCACAATATTTTAACCGAGCCCAAAAATTCATTACTTAAACAGTATAAAAAATTGTTTGAGTACGAAGGTGTAAAGCTGGAGTTTGAAAATGAGGTGCTTGACTTTATTGTTGATAAGGCAGTTGAGTTTAAGCTTGGCGCACGTGGTCTGCGGTCAATATGCGAGGCGATCATGATCGACGCGATGTTTGAGTTTCCGTCGAAGAAGGATATCAAGCGACTGAATGTGACGCTGGACTATGCTTTGGAGAAATTTGAAAAATCAGACATTAAAAAATTAAAAGTGGCTTAATAAAGAGCACACTACCAGTACTTATATTTAACGAAACAACACAAGCCCTGGTTAACGCCGGGGTTTGTTGTATAAACCCGTGGCCCCCGATGGGAGACTAATATATACACATTACTATGAACGAACAATTAGATGTAAAAAAAGACCAGCCCGCAGTTGACGCGAAGAAGGCAAAGGAGATCCACTCACCCGTTACGCCGGGTTTGAAAACCAAGGAGGGTATTGTTACCAACTGGCTGCCGCGGTATACCGGCAGGCCGCTGGCTGATTTCGGCCAATACATTATTCTTACCAATTTTTCAAAATACATTCAGCTGTTTTCGCAGTGGAATGATAACGCGCCAATTTTGGGTATCGATAAACCAATGCAAAGTGTTACGGCTAACGGCATAACCATCATCAACTTTGGAATGGGTAGTTCTGTGGCTGCCACTATAATGGATCTGCTGACAGCCGTAAAGCCTAAAGCAGTTATATTTTTAGGGAAATGCGGTGGGTTAAAGAAGAAGAATAACGTGGGCGACCTGGTGCTGCCGATTGCAGCCATAAGAGGCGAGGGTACATCAAATGATTACATGCCTGCCGAAGTGCCCGCCCTGCCTGCCTTCGCCTTACAGAAGGCCATATCAACTACCATACGCGACTTTGGACGCGATTACTTTACCGGTACCTGTTACACCACCAATCGCCGGGTTTGGGAGCATGACAAAGAGTTTAAAAAGTATTTGAAAAAACTAAGGGCCATGGCTGTGGACATGGAAACAGCTACAGTTTTTACCACTGGCTTCGCCAACAAAATCCCAACCGGGGCGCTACTCCTGGTGTCTGACCAGCCAATGATTCCTGAAGGTGTTAAAACAGCCGAAAGCGACTCCAGTGTAACCGAGCAATATGTGGAAACACACTTGAAGATTGGAATCGAATCGTTAAAGCAGTTGATAAATAATGGATTAACTGTGAAGCATTTGATTTTTTAATTCACTGCCCCATTAAATACGATCCCTGGTTATTAAAAAGCCTGTACTCAATCGAGAGCACAGGCTTTGTTTTTTATGTTTACTTAAACAAAGGATTCGGACGAAAGTATGTGCCATCAGTAAAACTAACCACATAATCTGATTTAAAATGTGTGCTTTTTTGATAGTAATCGGTAGTGATGATCTGCGCATCGGAGGCTATCGCTGCCTCAAATGTTGATTTGTCATTATTCCTTGCCTCTTCGGTATCACTATCAGCCCGGGTACGGATTATATATCCCTTTTTTACGAGTGCCTTTATTTTATAAAGATCCTTTTTAGGGTTATTCATTATGTGTATTGCAGATTCTGGCGTACCGGGTTCGGAATCGGTAAAAAGAATCCGTTTCTTTAACGAAGGGTGCCCTGCTATATAAGCTGCCCTTTTTCTTCCCACCTCATCCAGTACAAATATAAATTTACCTTTTGCCTGTTTTACCTTGGGCCAGTTGCCATGTAAAACTGCGCTTTGCAGGGTTTTATATTTTCCTCTTACATCATCCGGGGTAATAAGGTTCTCCCTTCCCAGGTTTTCTACAAGCGCCTGGTCCAGCTGATCAAAAATTGCACTGTTAAATTGTTCAGGAACCGTATAGTATGGTTTTTTCATGCGCTCATCCTTCGCATTCATTGTAACGAAAATTACTTCATGATCTTTATGGTTATCAGACCATTGCCTAAGCTCCCTCAAACATTGTTTAAAGGTTAAGCAGTTACTTCTGAAATCAATATCCTGGATATGCAATACTTTAAACCCAGGTTCATTCATTACTCCTTCTTTATCAAAGGGGGCCTGTCCGGGAGCCCAGGTAAGTCCTTTTGGATGGGCATATTTACCGCCTTTTGTGTCGGCATAAATATCAATTTCAAGATCCAGCAACCCAAGATCTAATTGCTGTGATAACGTGATATGACTATAATCTATTTTTTTTGACCCAACCGAGTCTTTTTGCTGTATAAATTTAAACAGAACCGGATCAATAGATTGTTTATAGCTGTTATGTGAACCAATTACCTGGACGTGGTTTATAGGGAGATCGTCAACGTTAGGTATCCCTGCCATAAACGGCAGAGATACTATGGCTAAAGTGCTTAGAAATAACCTGATCATAAAAAATAAATTAATAGCCCGGATTTTGAGTTAATTTAGGATTAAGTTTAATTTCGGTTGATGGAATTGGGTAAAGCCTTCTCCTTACATCTTTATTCATTGAAAGCGGATCATTGGCCAGGGGATAATCAACTTCAAACTGCCCGAAACGGATCAAGTCATTCCTGCGCCAGGCCTCCCATGAAAGTTCCCTCGCCCGCTCATCAAGTAATGACGGCAGATCAACCGAAGCAGCCGGTGCCGCGCCTGCGCGAACCCTGACCTGATTAACCAAATATAAAGGTGTTTGCAGCTGGCCATTTACAGATGTAGCAGTAGCTCCTCTTAATATGGCTTCGGCTTTCATCAGCATAACATCAGCTAACCTGAATACCGGCACATCATTACCATTTAAACGCGTTGCCTGGATAATGGCTGGGTCAGGATAATACTTCATTGACCGGATCCCCTCAGACTGGCTTGCGATGGTATTGCCTACGTCCATTGGTTTTGGAGGTACGAGTACAAGGTCTGGGGTAATAACTATTTGTGTAGTTGTACCCGGGTAATAAGCAGGTTGCGAAGTATAGCCGCCATTGCCATCAGGTAAATATTGCGGCCCCACCAGCCAGGTATTAGTCCTTGTGTCGCCCGGTAAATTAAACCTGTTATAAAATTCATGCGTTGTGCTCATGGCAATGCTCAAACCTACATTCATGCCATAATATGACGATAAATAATAAAAGAATCCAAACCTGGTAAATTGGTTACCCGGGATTTGCTGATCATAAGGAATTGCAAATACAGTCTCTTTTATCTGCGGCCCGTTGTTTGGCAAAAATATATCTCGGTACTTTGCATCAAGGCTGTAATTCTGATTCTTCATAACGCTGTCAGCCATAGCTACAGCATCATTATAACGTTGTGTTCCGGTGTATACTTCTGCATTCAGGTACATTTTTTCAAGTAGGGCAAATGCCATTTCTTTAGTAGGGCGCCCGTATTGCAAAACGTTGGTTGCCGCAACACTTGATTTGGACGGGAGCTGTTGGATAACACTTAACAGATCCGTCTCTATAAACTTAAATACATTGGCCCTTGATTGAGTTGATGGCAGATCATTTACTGGAAAAGTGTTGATAATGGGTATATTACCATACAGGTCCATCATAAAAAAGTAATACAAGTCGCGCATTGCAGTAATTTCGGCAATACCTGAAGTTTTTAAAGCTGCACTTGATCCTGAGGCTTTAACCAGGTTAAGTAGGCGGTTACAGTTATTAATACCACCAAAGCCCCATTGCCATACGCCTATAACGTTTGGATGGTCAAAAGTCCAGGTGTGATAATGAAGCTGCCTGTATTGGCCGCCATCATCATAGTTGCCATCCCTTGCAGGGATGATAGCCTCATCAGTTGACAGTTCCTGCATACGCCAGTAGGGCACCGCATAATTTGAAGATAAGTTGGAATACATTGTACCTAATAAGGCAATATAATCTGCCTGGGTCACCGGGAAATTAGATTTTACATATTGAGATTCAACGGGCACATCTAATTTTTTACAGGAGTTTATGGTGATTATCGCTGCAACCACCGCTAAATATATTGTTATTCTTTTCATCTCTGTTGCGTTAAAGTTTAATTAAAATGATGTGTTTAAACCAAAAATGAACGTACGGATACGCGGGTAATAATTTTGGTTATCAATACCGGGGGTTAATCCGCCTATATTAACTTCCGGATCAATGCCCCTGTATTTGGTAATTACAAAAATATTATTGGCTGATAAATACAGGCGGATGCTTTTGATAGCCTGGATCTTTGGTTTAATAGTATAGCCAAGCGTTGCGTTATCAAGGCGTAAGTATGATCCGCTTTCTAAAAAGCGATCAGATATTAAATAGCCGTTAATGTCATTAAATGATTCACCGAGGGTGAACCTTGGGATGTTTTGTATTTTTGAATCGGCAGGGTTATTAAGTGAAGCCAGCGTAGCATTCAGGATCTTGTTTCCCCAAACACCCCTGATTAAAAAGTTAAGATCAAAGTTTTTGTAGAAAAAGCTATTGGTCCAGCCATATATAAAGTCTGGCTGGGCATTCCCAGCTACCCTTTGATCGGTAGTTAAAGGCTGGGTGGCAATTACCTGCCCGGAAGCATTTTGATAAGTACTTACTCCGGCAGCATTTTTACCCACGTAATGCCATAAATAAAAAGTTCCCAAAGCATCTCCGGGTTGAACAATCTGGCTATAGTTTCCTGACTGCCCTTTACCACCTAATTGTGCTGTTTGGATATAAGGCGTTGCATATAATGTGTTGGATAAGGTTTCAACAACGTTTTTGTTGTGCGAGATATTAAATGAAGTTTTCCATGTAAACGCCGAAGTTTTTACCGGTACAGCATTTAACACTACTTCAATACCGCTGTTTTTTATTTTGCCAACATTTGCCGTGATTGTGGGCACAAAAAATTGGGTGGTCGATACCAGGTATTGATCATAGATCAGATCGGAAGTTTTTTTAATGTAATAATCAACCGAGCCCGTAATACGGTTTTTTAGTATACCAAAGTCTAAACCAATATTGGTTGTTGCAGTACTTTCCCACTTTAAATCCCGGTTGTCATTTCGTACCGGCCCTAAAGCGTTGGTTATATTGCCGTTGTATAAGAACTTACTGTTCCCTGGAGGAGTTCCATAAATTAATAATGCCGAGAACGCATTAAACCCTAAACTATTACCTGATACCCCGTAACCAGCCCGTAGTTTTAAGTCGCTAACCACAGGCACGCTTTCCATAAATTTTTCGTTGATGATCCGCCATCCGGCAGATACAGCGGGGAACAAACCATAACGTTTATTTATACCAAATGCCGACGAACCATCGTCCCTTAAGGATGCCTGGAACAAATACTTGTCGGTGAACTGGTATTGAACACGGCCATAGTAAGATATTAGCCTCAATGTTGATATCACATTAGGATTAAAAATTATTTGCGCAAGTGAGGAAGGATTTGACAAGGACAAATTATTATAGGTTAAATTGTCATTTGAAAAATTTTGAGTCTGCAAACCAAAACCATCATTGGTTCTATCCTGCTGATAAGAATATCCGGCTAATAGCTTAATGCTGTGCTGGCCAAAATCCTTGTCGTAATTAAAATACGACTCAAATACCTGGCTGGTATTTAAATATGCACTTCTGTTAGCTACTCCATTCGCACCAACTGCCAGGCCAGATGCACTGTTTTCGTACGCGTTAATGTTATTTTGATCTTTTTGGGTTGACCCGGTAAGTGTAAACCTTAAGCCTGGTAAAATATCAACCTGTGCAATTCCATTAATTAAAGTTTTAGCATCGTTGGTTTTAATAAAGTTATTATTTGCCAGCGATAGCGGGTTTAATGGCCCGCTTCCGGTCCTTGTATAGTTTTCCTTGTAGCTGCCATCAGGGTTAAAAGGGCTTACCGTAGGTAAATAGAATAACATGCCGGATATTACATTTCCCTGCGGCATGCCGTATGGCATATTACTTCCTTGCGGAATGTCATTGCTATTGGTAGTACTATTTGTTAAAGTAATGCCCAGTTTCAGTTTATCATTAAAAAAACGCTGGTTAATATATCCCCTGAAAATGGTGCGCTCAAGGCCAGTGTTTATTAAAACCCCGTTATTTTTTAAATAGTTAACGCTTGCACCATACTCCGCGCTTTTTGATGCCCCACCATATGATAAATTATGGTTTTGTGAGTAGCCTGTCCGTTCTACCAGGTTTTGCCAGTTAGTATTTGACCCATCATCGTCAGTTGGCTTGGTAAGAGGCTTTACGCCGTTGTCGCTTAAATATTTGCGCAGTTCATCGCCAGTCAGCATATCGATTTTTTTCGATACCTTTTCCATTGCCACATAAGCGCTGTAGTTGAGCCTTGTTTGCCCGGGTTTTGCTCTTTTGGTGGTAACTATAATTACGCCGTTTGCAGCCCTTGAACCATAGATAGCTGTTGAGGAAGCATCTTTTAACACGTCAATACTTTCAATGTCATCCGGTGCAAGCAGATCAATTGAAGCACCCGGTACTCCATCAATAACATAAAAAGGTTCTTGTGCACCGCCTTCGCGCAGGGTTGAAGGCCCTCTTAAAATAGTAGCAGGTTGTTTATTAGGGTCGCCGCTTTTTGTGACGTTTAAACCCGCTACCTTCCCCTGCAACAGTTCTGCCGGAGTTGTTATTACACCAAGGTTAAAATCTTCGGATTTTAACGAGGTGATGGCACCTGTAACATCCTTACGGCTTGAAGTGCCGTAACCAATTACTACAACGTCTTTCAACTGTTTGGTGTCTGGTATTAAAGTAACATTCAGCGGATTGGTAGTGCCTGCAGGTATTTCCTGCGTTACAAATCCTAAAAAAGTAAAACGGATCACATCGTCATTTCCGTTAACCTGGATTGAGAATTTCCCGTTTACATCACTTGATGCGCTTTTACCGGAACCTTTTGCAGCTATTGTAACACCAGGTAATGGTAAATTTTTGTCATCCGTAATCGTTCCATTAATTACTCTTTGAGATTGCTGCGCTGATGCATTTATTGCAAAAAGCATAATTAACAGCATAAACCGGGCGGCTTTATGTTTTAATTTAATAAATGCCCGCAAATTCAGGTTGTACATTTTTTCCATAGTTATACGTTAAGTTGACCAATAATTAATGTCAAAGCAACGGTATAAATGTTAGAGAAAAATAAACCAGATGTTATGAATAACCACGTGGTTGAAACAATATACAGGGTATATTATAAAAATAAGTTACTTATAGTCAGTATATTATAAAAATATTAGCAATGATATATGAAATATATGTTAACTATAAGTAAATGAATAATTGCTTAATTGTAAAATGATATAAAAGAGATTAAGAGAACCACCAGCTATCCAAAATACAAAGTAATTATCTCCTTGAGGGAATCCGCATTTGCGACTAGCTGAATCTTTAAATAAGGGACTGTTTTTTAATATGTTTCTGAAGAATATATCACAACATAAAGCTAATTTTGAGTCCTAATCGGTTTCTATACTAAATTAGTAGAATTTAAATTATGTGGTACAATAATATACTGGAAACCGTTGGCAATACGCCAATGGTGAGATTAAATAAGGTAACAAAGGATATTCCTGCTACTGTTTTGGCTAAGATAGAAACCACTAACCCCGGTAACTCTATCAAGGACCGAATGGCGCTTAAAATGATTGAGGATGCCGAAAAAAGCGGCAAGCTTAAGCCGGGCGGAACCATTATTGAAGGCACATCCGGAAATACCGGTATGGGGTTGGCTATTGCAGCAGTTATAAAAGGATACAAATGTATTTTTACCAGTACCGATAAGCAGTCGAAAGAGAAATTTGATGCCTTGCGGGCTTTTGGCGCCGAGGTAATTGTTTGCCCGACCAATGTTGATCCGGAGGATTCACGTTCATATTACTCAGTTTCGTCGCGGTTGGAGCGTGAGGTGCCTAATTCGTGGAAACCTAACCAGTACGATAACCTATCAAATTCACAAGCGCATTATGAATCTACAGGCCCGGAGATCTGGGAGCAGACTGAGGGCAAAATTACACACCTTGTAGCAGGGGTGGGCACTGGCGGTACTATTTCGGGAATCGCCAGGTATTTGAAGGAAAAGAACCCTGCAATACAGGTATTGGGGATTGATACCTATGGTTCAGTGTTCAAAAAATACAAGGAAACCGGGGTTATGGACAAGAACGAGATCTACCCATACATTACCGAAGGTATTGGTGAAGATTTTTTACCGCAAAACGTGGATTTCAACCTGATAGATCACTTTGAAAAGGTAACCGATAAGGATGCTGCATTAATGACCCGCGAAATTGCGCGTAAGGAGGGCATCTTTGCGGGGAACTCAACAGGCTCGGCAATTGCAGGCGTACTACAGATGAAGGATAAGTTTAAGGAAGGCGATGTAGTGGTTGTGATCTTCCCGGACCACGGCACCCGCTACCTCGGCAAAATGTATAACGACGACTGGCTGCGCGATCGCGGATTTTTGAAGGACGGCAAGCTGACCGCACGCGACATCATCCAGAAAAAGGAAAATCAACAGATTGTTACCATCGATTGCGAAAAATCGGTGCTGGAGGCCATCAATACTATTAAATCGCTCAATATCTCGCAGATCCCGGTTACACAAAAAGGTATGGTGATAGGTAAGATAACCGAGAGTGATATTTTAAATTCTTTGATAGAAAATCCGTCCATTAAATCTCAACCCGTAAAAAACATTACCACAGCACCGTTTCCGTTTGTCGATCTTACTACTTCAATAGACAAAATTTCAGCTATGATCAACAAGGATAACATTGCCGTGCTGGTTGAAGACAACGGAGAGATCGAGATCATCACACAATACGATATCATTAACGCGATATCTGGTTAAAAAATGTTAAAGTTGGGTAGTTAAGGAGTGTGGGTGTTTTAGATTATTTTCCGCCGTCTTATATTTACCCCATGTTTAAACTTTTGATTGCCGCCGTTATTTTTTTGTCGGCTTGTTCTGCTGCGTTTTGCCAGGGAGATACTAGTGTTGCGTTTCATTTATTTCAAAAAGGATATAACAAAGAGGTTTCCGGAAATTACAAGACTGCACTTAGTGAATATGATTCATGTGCAATGGCCAATCCCGGCTATAGTAGAGTCTATTTATACAGGGGGTTAGTAAAATATCACTTGAAAGACCTTAACGGATCAATCGAAGACTATTCAAAATTTATAACTGCCAATCCCAATTCTTCGGCGGCATTTGATAACAGGGGATATTCAAAATTTTTGCTGGGCGATGACAAGGGAGCGCTGGAAGATTATAACAAATCAATTGCCATAGACCAGCATGCTGCAAAAACTTTCCTTAACCGTGGCGGCGTGAAAAACAGGATGGGTGATTTCCAGGAAGCTCTTCTCGATTTTAACAAAGCACTTGAACTAGACCCTGGTAACGCCGATATTTATTTCAATATCGGCATATCAAAAGGCGCCATGAATGATAACCCCGGCGCTATCGATGCTTTTAATAGCGCTATAAAGTTAAGGCCTTTGTTTGAGCTTGCTTTGTTATACCGCGCAACTAATGAAAGCTTATTAAGACAATATAAAGAAGCCGGAGAAGATTTCAATATGTGTATCACGCTGAATCCCAAAAACAGCGATGCTTATTTAAGTCGCGGTGCCATGAAACTGGATGAAAATGATAAACCAGGAGCTTGTGCTGATTTTCAAAAGGCGCTGGCGCTTGGAAATAAGCGCGCTGCTGATATTATAAAGGAAAACTGCAATTGATCTGTCGCTTAGACAGACTGTTACCTTTATTTTATAAGCACATTACAACATTTAATTGGATGAGAATTGTCTATATTTAACCAAATCCTAAATGAATGTCAGTATTTAAATACCTCCTTCTAATTTGTTTAATCTTTGTGATTTGCCCTGCGTTTTCTCAAAGTAATGATCCGGTTATGTTGAAATGGAAGCTAAAGCCCGGTGAGGTGATTTCTTATAAGACAACCATGGATGAGATCGACACAGCACATAGTAAAGATTTTTCCATAGACGGGTTTGATAAATTGTTAGGAAGTGATGTAAATAGCGCAGAAATAAAAAAAATGATTAAGCAGCTTCGCCAGGCAACCAACCTGTCTAATTTTGTGACTCACCTGAAGAAGAACTCAAAAAATGTGATTGATATAGAAATGAAGGCAGGGGATCAGCCGGCGGCTCAAACAACAGCCGATACAGGTGAAATGGGCAAAGCATTAAAACTTATGATGGCTACAATGGGAGGTGTTGTATTACGTGGTGCAATACGTGAAGATGGTACAATAGAAAGCTTTTATACAAAGAACGATCAGAAAAATTTGATAGCAACATTTTTTGAGTTGCCTGGCAGGCCGGTAAGAGTTGGTGATACGTGGTCAGCTGATGTTCACTTCCTTTCAACGGATCAGAGCTTTATCTGTGATAGCTCACATAGAAGGAATATTATTACAATTGTAAAAATAGACGATGTTGAGAACGAACACGTAGTAACAGTTAAGTACGATATTGAGGAATATGTATCGGGATACTTTAGCACTCCGTTTGATAAAAATCCGGTAAAAACAACTATGAGAATGACGCATAAGGCATTGGCAGATTTTTCAATAGAAAGAGGCAGATGGATAAATTATGATGGAATTATGTCGATATCTTCTACCGGTTTCATGAGCTCTCAGTCGGCCAAAAGATGTAACCTAACTTTAATTAATTAACTCCCCGACACCAACAAGTTGTCCTGATGTCATATTTGTCGAAGTTGGGCAGAGTAGAGGAACAATCAGTATAATAAAAACTGTTTTTTAGTATTTTCGTGTTTTAAATTAACACTGTTTTTACACAGAGTTAATTGTGGTTCTTGCGGTAGGGACCTCACCATCAATTATCCCGGTCAAATCGGGATAGATAAACACGTTGCGTTTAATGAATAACACTTTTCGACTGGCTGAATACAAGGCGCTTTTATATAGATTATTGCTTGGGTACTTATTCTACTTCATCAGCAGGGTATTATTCTTTGCATTTAACACCAATCTTTTCGCTGTTGATGACCTTTCGACTTTATTAAAGTTATGCTATTATGGGCTTGCATTCGATACAACTGCATTGTTGTATGTCAATAGCCTTTTTATAATCCTGAGTATTCTCCCGCTGTGGATTAATACGCAGGCCAGGTATCAAAAGGGGCTTGGTATTCTATACCTTGTTACCAACCTGTTCTTCTACGCCACCAATTTTATCGACATAATTTATTACCGATTCAGCCAGGTACGTTCTACTAAGGCTACGCTCGACCTGCTTTCTGATGAGAGTAATAAAAAGGCGTTATTCGAGCACTTTACCTGGGCCTATTGGTATGTAATTATCATTTATATACTTTGTTGCATAGCATGGGCGTGGTTGTACTACCGCGTAAAAGTTAAGCCCACGCCCATGGTAAAACCGAAGACGTATTTTATATCATCAGTAGTTGCAGTCTTACTGATCATGACGCTGGTTGTAGGTGGTATAAGGGGCGACTTTAAGCACAGCACCAGGCCAATCAATATGGTTGATGCTTATAAGCATGTTACCATCCCCAACCAGGGCGATATTATCCTCAACACGCCATTTGCAATATTCAGAACACTAAGCAGCAATAGCTTTAAAATTGAACACTGGACGAATGAGGCTTACATCAATGCGAACCTCAAACCCATAAAGCAGTACAATAGCAATCCCGCTGTTAAACCAAACATTGTGATTATTATTTGTGAGAGTATGGCTCGTGAGTTTTGGGGTAGTATGAACCGGAACACTAATATTCCCAACTTTAAATCTTATACGCCATTTTTGGATTCATTGTCAGACAGCAGCTTAATTTTTACCAATGCCTATGCAAATGGGCGGCAGTCCATTCATGCTGTGTCGTCTGTATTGGCTGGGATCCCGTCGTTTCAAACAGCGTTTACGTCGTCGCCATATGCAAAGCAGAAAATTCAGTCGCTGGTATCCATCTGTAATAGCATGGGCTATGAGACATCGTTTTTTCATGGTGCAGCTAATGGCTCGATGGGCTTTGAGGGCTTTGGCAGTATTTTGGGGATGAAGAATTACTACGGAAGGACGGAATACAATAACGAAAAAGATTTTGACGGAATCTGGGGGATTTGGGATGAGCCTTTCTTTCAATTCGTAGGTAAAACGCTTGGCACACAAAAGCAGCCTTTTATGGCTACACTATTTACCTTGTCATCACACGATCCATTCCAGATCCCCGAAAAATATAAACCGCGTTTTAAAGGCGGACCTTTGGCCATTGACAAATGTGTTCAATATTCAGATAATGCCCTGCGTCAATTTTTTAACTACGCCAAAACGCAGCCATGGTATAACAACACCATATTTGTGATCACGGCGGATCATACCAATCAAACGTATTATCCTGAATACAGCAAGCAGGTTAACCGCTTTGCTGTGCCGATATTGTTTTATAGCGCAAACAAGGCATACGCATTAAAGGGAGTAAGAACTGATTTTGCCCAACAGATGGACATTTACCCATCGCTGGTTAGCCTAATCGGGTACAATAAGCCATTCAGATCGTGGGGGAGGAGCCTGGTGGCCAATTTGCCAACAGAGCCACCAAGAGTTATCAATTCAACCGGTAATATTTATCAATACATGGAGGGAAATTATATTTACCTGTTTGATGGGAAAAAGATTACCGGGATATTCGCCGCCAACGATAAGGGACTTGAAAAAAACTTAGCCGATGCACCGCATACTGCTGAAATGGATAAGGGCTTATTGAATTGTAAAGCGTTTATCCAGGACTATTCGGATAGGATAGTGAATAAGAAGTTGAATTAATAGGCATCACTAATCAGGCCGTTATTCCAATCTCTTTACCGCAAGTTCCTTGCTGTACCTGTCGTTTAATTCCGGCCCGGGGTGGACCAAAATAAAGATCCCTGTTCCCTTTTCAACTGCAAGCGGATTTTTTACTTCCCCAACTTTACGATAACTTTCCAGGTGTGACGCGAATGTTTTGATGTTACCGCCGCCCTGGTCGTCAACGTAAATTATGTATTGTGCATTCAGGCTATCAGGAGCCCAAAGGGTAAAGCTGCTATTCAGGGAAATTACGTCGGGCAGGTTATACAGTTTGCCGAAATGATGCAGCGCACCGGCCTCGCCGTAATTATCGGCGTAGATCTGGGTGTGTTTTTGTTGCTCCGGCGTAAGGCTTTTCCACGCCTGCGCTACGCTAGCGGTCATTTCATCCCAGCCAAACATGTCGGCATAATCCTGTGTGGTGGCATGTTGCTTATGATCCTCCCAGGTGGTTGCAAAATCTAAAAACGGAATATGGTTACGATCATAAGTAAACACCGCCAGGGTTTTATTTAAGGGTAATATGGGTAGCACCAGCGGGAAGAAGATCAAATTTGGAATAGTGAACAAAATCAGCACAAAACCGCGCAACGCGTAACCGGTTGTTTTTAGCCATCGCTCAAACCCAAATCCACCAGCGGCAAATAACATTGGGTATGCGCCAAACAGGTAGTAGGCCTTGCCATTCATTACCAGCAAAAAGGTAAATATCAACACAAATGCAATTGCCAGGAATTGAAATTTATGCAGCCTGAATGAGAACAGTAGAAAAACAAAACCGGTTAACCAAACAAATAACGCTATGCCATTCACCAATAATTGTTGTTTAATAAAATCTGATGGCTTGATAAAATCCAACTGCTGCTCCCTTAGATTTTTCATATGGGTAATCACCGGCAAATGATGTTGAAGCTGCCATATAAGGTTTGGCAGGAAAATAAGCAGGGCCAGCAATGCAGCGCCGATGATGTGCTTATTCAAAAGTAACTTACGGTTTTTACTAAACACCAGGCCTATGATGAGCGCAAAGGTGAAAAATGCCATAGTATACTTGGTCAACAGGCCGAAACCAACAACTAAACCGAGGAAGTACAGGTATTTAACGGATGAGGTATTACAATATTTGGTGAGCATCCAAACCGCCATCACCCACCAAAGCTGGTCGAAAACTACCGGCTGAAAAAGGTAACCACTGGCAGCAAAGGCCGGCGAAAATATCATTGCCAGGCAAGCCAGCGCAACAGCAAACTTTTTGCCCCCCAACTCAACGGTAATTAAGCCGGTAAACCAAATGATCAATCCACTGCAGAGGGTAGGGAAGACCCGTGCCGCAAAAACAGAGTCGCCAAAAAGAACTGAACTGGCTTTTGCTACAACTGCAATAAATGGCGGCACCTCCTTGTAACCCCAATCCAGGTGATCGGCTAGCACAAGGTGCAGCAACTCATCACGATGAAAGCCGAAGTGCGAGATGGCCAGTAAATTTAAACCGATTTTAACGATAACAAAGATCAGAATGAAGGGGGCATACGTTGATCTCTTGTTTTGATACGGCATGTTTTATAATTGGGTTTGCGATAAAGATAATTATTAAGTCCGAAAGTCTGTAAAGCCGGAAAGTCCGAAAGATTATTTTTGCTTGATTTTGCTCTTCTTTCGGACTTTACTGGCTTCCGGTCTTTCGGACTTCGAATCAAATTCTCTTGATATTCGCACCCAACGCTATTAGTCGCTTGTCGATATGTTGGTAGCCGCGTTCAATTTGCTCAATGTTGTAGATTGTGGATTTACCCTTGGCTGAAAGCGCAGCAATCAATAATGACACCCCTGCCCGGATATCCGGCGAGGTCATGGAGATACCGCGCAGTTGTACCTGTTTGTCCAGGCCGATAACGGTAGCACGGTGCGGATCGCATAAAATGATCTGTGCACCCATATCCAGCAACTTATCTACAAAGAACAGGCGGCTCTCAAACATTTTCTGGTGGATGAGCACTGAACCCTTTGCCTGGATGGCAACAACAAGGCAAATGCTCAACAGATCGGGAGTAAAGCCTGGCCACGGTGCATCAGCAATGGTCATGATCGATCCGTCGATAAACGTTTCTATTTCGTAGTGCTTCTGTGCAGGAATATAAATGTCGTCGCCCCTAAGCTCCATTTGGATGCCCAACCGTTTAAATACGTCCGGGATCATGCCTAATTCATTATAACAAACGTTTTTAATGGTTATCTCTGATTCTGTCATGGCAGCAAGGCCGATGAACGAGCCGATCTCGATCATGTCAGGTAACATGCGGTGTTCAGTTCCGCCAAGTTCGGTAACACCTTCTATAGTCAGCAGGTTGGAGCCGATACCGCTGATCTTAGCGCCCATGCGGTTAAGCATTTTACAAAGCTGCTGTAAATAGGGTTCGCAGGCTGCATTGTAGATGGTAGTGATTCCCTTTGCGAGCACAGCAGCCATTACAATATTGGCAGTTCCGGTTACGGATGCTTCGTCAAGGAGTATATACGTGCCTTTTAAATTAGATGCATCTACGTTAAAAAAACCGTTCGATGGATCGTAATCAAACCTGGCGCCAAGTTTTTCAAAACCCAGGAAGTGGGTATCCAGGCGTCTGCGGCCTATTTTATCGCCACCCGGTTTCGGGATGGAGGCCTTGCCAAAGCGCGCCAGCAACGGACCTACTATCATAATAGAGCCACGAAGACCGCCGCCCTTTTCCTTAAAGGCGTCAGACAAAAAGAAATCAAGGTCGATATTTTTTGCTTCGAAGCTATAAGTGTCATCTGCCAGTTTTTCAACCGTAACCCCCATATCGCCAAGCAGCTCAATCAGCTTGTTAACATCCTTTATATCCGGAATATTACTTATCGTTATTTTTTCGCTTGTTAAAAGCACTGCCGAAAGAATTTGCAGTGCCTCGTTTTTTGCACCTTGTGGTATTATCTCGCCCTTTAGCGGAGTTCCGCCAATAATTTCAAACGCGTTAGTCATAATTAGTTCATAGTTGATGGTTCATGACTAGTTCATAGTTGATGGTTCATAGTTCATGGTGCTGCAAATATATGATCCTGCTATATGCCAATCAATCCTTTGCCACCGTGAGTTATCAACTAATTTCATGCGTTTTTGCTATGAACAATCAACTATGAACCATGAACCAGAATTAATACTTTTTAGGTCCGTTGGTACGGTTACGATTTTGGTTATTGTTGTTATTACGCGGGTTATTATTATTTTGGTTGTTGTTTGTGCGACCGCGATTGTTATTATTTTGGTTGTTGTTTGTGCGACCGCGATTGTTATTGTTGCTATTGGTGTTATGCGTATTTGCACGATACTCAACCTTATTAAGATTGATGTTTTCCTCTAGTTTTAATTGCCCGCCAGACAGGTTATAAAGGTCGTTTAGAATACTTTCATCTGTAACCGAATCCTTGTTCCATTGTACGTAGGCCATTTTCATGAAGTTGGCAACTGCCTGGGTCATGTGGCGCTTACGATCAGGGTCCTCAATGCTTTTAGCCTTTTCAATCATCAGCTCAATGGTTTTGCCATAGTGCTTGTATTTTATACGCTGGTGCGGATATCTTAAAGGCTCCGGCTTCATGTGGATCGCTTCCACTGATGGCTTTGGATACGGGGAATCCACATCTATCTGGAAATCAGAGATGATGTGCAGGTGATCCCAAAGTTTGTGCTTAAAGTCGGCAACGTCACGCAGGTGCGGGTTTAAGAAACCCATCAGGTCAATTACTACCTGTGCATAGCGGTTACGTTCTTCCTTGGTTGGCAGCGCAACAATATATTTTACCATATTTTGTACGTTGCGGCCATACTCAGACAGGATAAGTTTATTCCTGGTTGAGTTATAATCAAATTCTTGAGGCATAGTTTTTAAGCCGTTTAAATAAATTTTTTATGAAGATCTTTAAAATTAGCGCAGAGATTTTTCCCGGATTAGAGTAGGAACAACAGGCTAAAGTTGAATTTTAGTACGAAGTATTACGCAAATATAATGTATTTGTGTTGAAATGCAAATGTTTGTGTTAGAGATTAGAGACCGGAGATTAGAGATTAGTTAAAAAAAGTTCCTTAACTAATCTCTGGTCTCTAATCTCTAATCCCTGATCACTACTCCTCACTCAATTCTGCGAAATACTTATGGAAAAGCGGGATGGTTTCAATGCCTTTATAGTAATTAAAGATATCATACTTTTCGTTAGGGGAGTGGAGTGCATCGCTATCCAGCCCAAAGCCCATTAAAACGGTTTTAATACCCAGTTCTGCTTCAAAAAGTGCCACAATTGGGATGCTGCCGCCGCCACGGGTTGGGATCGGATCCTTTCCAAATGATTCCTTTATCGCTTTTTGCGCCGCTTTATAAGCTATGCTGTCAGTTGGCGTAACAACGGGCTCGCCGCCGTGATGCGGCGTAACTTTAATCTTTACTGATTTTGGTGCGATCTTTTCGAAATGAGCGGTAAATAATTGTGTTATCTCATCTGATACCTGGTTAGGCACTAAACGCATGGAGATTTTTGCAAATGCCTTTGATGGCAGCACAGTTTTGGCCCCTTCGCCAATGTAACCGCCCCAAATTCCGTTTACCTCAAGGGTAGGGCGGGTGCCGGTACGTTCAAATGTACTGAAGCCTTTTTCGCCCCAAAGTTCTTCAACGGCAAGGTCCTTTTTATATTCATCCTCATCGTAAGGTGCGCTGTTAAGGGCCTTGCGCTCTGTTTCAGTCAATTCAATTACCTTATCATAGAAACCCGGTATAGTTATATGGTTGTTTTCATCGTGCATAGAGGCAATCATTTTAGCCAATATGGTAGCCGGGTTTGCCACAGCGCCGCCGTATACCCCTGAATGCAGGTCACGGTTTGGTCCTGTTACTTCCACTTCCAGGTAGGAGAGGCCACGCAGGCCAGTTTCCAGCGACGGATTTTCCATACTTAGCATTGAAGTATCGGAGATCAACACCACATCTGCCTTTAACCTGTTTTTATTCTGTTTTACAAATATTCCCAGGTTTGATGAGCCCACCTCTTCTTCACCCTCTATCATAAACTTGATATTGCAGGGCAGGGTATTGGTCTGCATCATCAGTTCAAAAGCCTTTACATGCATATAAAACTGGCCTTTATCGTCGCAGGCACCGCGGGCGTAAATCTTGCCATCGCGCACTGTAGGTTCAAAAGGCGGCGTTTTCCAAAGCTCAAGCGGATCAGGCGGCTGAACATCATAGTGGCCATATACCAAAACCGTTGGTTTCGACGAATCGATTATTTTTTCACCATATATAATAGGGTAGCCGGCAGTTTGGCATACCTCCACATTTTCTGCGCCGCTGTCGCGGAGCTTTTCTGCTACAAACTCGGCAGTTTTTAAAACATCAGTTTTATATTTCGGATCGGCGCTAACGGATGGAAAGCGCAGCAGGGCGAATAACTCTTCCAGCATCCGGCCCTTATGCTGTTCAACATAGTCTTTTATAAGCTGCATAATTGTAATTTGAAGCAAATATAGGGTTTGTTTTGAGAGATAAAATGAGAGAGGAACAGAATGATAATTTGCTGATCACCACACAGGATAGTTTTGCAGCGATTGCATCAAGGTATCCATAAACAGAAAAAGCCGGGACGCATCCCGGCTTTAGTATATTTATAAATTTAAACCGATTATTAGTTTAAATCAGCAGTACCTACGTTTTTCTTATCGTTAAGATCAGCAGTGCCAACGTTCTTTTTGTCGTTTAAATCAGCAGTACCTACGTTTTTCTTGTCAGAAAGATCATCGGAAGCAATTTCTTCGTTAAGGTCAGCAGTGCCTACATTTTTCTTATCGTTAAGATCAGCAGTACCAACGTTCTTTTTGTCGTTTAAATCAGCAGTACCTACGTTTTTCTTGTCTGCGAAATCAGCGGTGCCTACATTCTTCTTATCTGCAAAGTCAGCAGTACCTACATTCTTCTTGTCAGAAAAATCGGCAGTACCTACGTTTTTCTTGTCTGCGAAATCAGCGGTTCCTACATTCTTCTTATCTGCAAAGTCAGCAGTACCTACATTCTTCTTGTCAGAAAAATCGGCAGTACCAACGTTTTTCTTATCTGCAAAGTCAGCAGTACCAACGTTTTTCTTATCTGCAAAGTCAGCGGTTCCTACATTCTTCTTATCGTTCAAATCTGCGGTTCCTACATTTTTCTTATCGGAAAAAGTATAGCCATTGTCTGATTTTAAGCTGATAGTCTGAGCTGACGACACTAATGCTGTTGCGCTTAAAACGATAATTGTAGAAAATATTAATTTTTTCATTTTGCTTTATAAATATGTTTTGTTATAAATATTCTTGTTCAATAAAATTTATCAGATACCGGGTAACCTTTATTTTTTACTTACGTACAAGGGGTAACGCCTGGTAGTAAGGTGTAAAAAACGCATTTGGTTGTAGTTTTGAGCTACGCTATGGCATTAACCATAATAAACCACGATAAATTTTTGAAAGGGAATAAAGCAAATGATGAGGATAATTACGCAATTAATGAATTGCCATTATCGCTATTTGTTATTTCTTCAGCGAAGCTAAATAATAAGGAACCGTTAACGCAGCTTGCCCAACACGAACAGTTGAAGGCTATAACTTGTGCAATTAAAATCTGTCTTAAAATTTACTTATTGGTCGCCAATAATTTATCGCCACAAGTTTACGAAATATTTTTCGAATAACAAAATAAATTTATAATTAAATTAATACAGTTTGCCTGCAATTAATATATTATTATCAATTATATATAACTTTATACGCAATTGAACGTAATAGTGACCCAATGAGAACCATTTTCATTTACATATGTGTTGCTTTGATGGCATTTTCGTTCGGCGCTAAGGCAGAGGATAGTGTTACGGGCGTGGATACGACTGAAATTATTAAGCTAAACAAGCAGGCCTATGAAATCCGTAACTCGAACCCCGACGAAACCGTTGCCGGTGCGCAAAGGGCTCTGGCAATGGCTCAAAAGGCGGGCTATTGGAATGGAGTAGGTGAGGCATACAGGGTAATGGGGATAGGTAACTATTATTTAAATAAACCCGAGGTAGCCATTGATAATTATTTGAACGCCCTTGCCCAATTTAGCAAAGCCGGGAATTTACAAAGCGAAGCCGCGGTTTATAATAATATAGGCAACCTGTACATGGATAATGATTATGATCAATCATTGTACTTTCTGCAAAAATCACTGAAAATTGCACAACGGTTGAAGGATAATGAACTGATGGCTAAGCTATATAATAATATAGGAAATATTTATTTTCGTAAAAAAGCTTACCACCAGGCATTAACTTACTATGATAAAAGTAATGACATGTTTGCCGTACTAAAGGATTCGGTAAATCTTATTAAATCCCTGCAAAATCGTGGCGTAATTTACTATAGTCTCAACCAGCTTGATAAAGCCCGTGTATTACTATTGCAAGCCAACAAGCAGGCAAAAGAAAAAGATTTGAATGAACCTGTTGCCAGCATCGATTTGACGCTGGCATCGTTGTATATCGACCAAAATAAATTCGACGACGCCCAGGAGATAGTTGCAGAGGGTTTAAACTATGCTAATATTATTAAGGACGAGAAACTGAAGCACGATTTTAATTACACTAATTACGAACTGGAGTTTAAGCGTAAGAATTACGAGCGGGCGTTGTTTTATTTGCGTGATATCTATCACCAGGACAGCTCGTCATTTAAAACAAGTGTTTCAGCCCAGCTAGGCTTACTGGATGTTAAGCATAAACAGGAAGCCCGGGACAGGGAAAATCAGCTGATCATTCAACGACAGCAATATGACCGGGTGAAGTTTTGGGCGGTAGCGGTAGTTGCCGGCCTCTTGCTGATATTGGTGGGCCTGTTAATCAGTAACGTAAAACGCAAGGCGAAAACCAACGAACAGCTTACTAATCTGAATGCGGAAGTTTCGCGGCAGAAGGATAACCTCGACCGCATAAACCATCACCTGGAGGAAATAATTGACGAACGCACAAAGGATCTGCAGATTAAAAACAAAAAGCTTTCCGAATATTCGTCCTACCTTTCGCACCAGATCCGCGGACCTATTGCTACGCTTAAAGGCTTAATGAACCTTGAAAAGGAAGGGCTGGTTGACCAGGCCGAATGTATTAAGATGATGAATAAGTGCGTGAGCGAAATTGATGATAAGATCATCGAAATGAGCGATATGCTTCACGATCCGGTGAAGACGAGTTTGTGATTATTTAGTCTTTAGTCTTTAGTCAGGAGTCTAGAGTCTTAAGTCAGAATCGGGATGTTTGGAAGCTTGAACGAAAAAACAAGACTACGGACTTAAGACTACAGACTATTGACTACATTACATAACCAACGGCCAGCTGCTATGAATCTGCGCCTCAATAAGGCCCAGATAAAGGCAGTACCACGCTATCATTTGCAGGATCACCAACTCACGGTGCTTTTTATAACCCTTGGTTTCAAAGGCAAGGGTTTCGTCGCCTGCTGTTACAAAAAATCTTTTTTCGCCGGTGCTTGGGGTGAAGCGCGTTTTTAAAAGATCAACCACTTTTACCTTCAGCTTGCTCGATGGATCATGAATTGTTCCGTTCTGTATTGCTTCGGCTTTAGGGATGGATATCAGGTAATTTGGCATAGCAAATGATTTTGTTTCATTTGCTATGTTGCAATTTTTACTCCAAAACAGGCCAAAACATCAAATCTGGGCCGTTTTTCAGTATTTTATAAGGGGGAAGGGATAAATTCTTTTTAAAAACAAAAAAAGCCACACCATGTATAACGCCCGCAGGTTTATACAGTAGTGTGTTATTTATTGAACAATAAGGGGGTAGAAATTAAACCATAGCGGGAATTCTGTTCCTTAGTTCTTCATAAAGCAGGATTACCTTGCGTTGCAGGTTTGCTATTTCGGCTTCGCGATCCAGGATCTTTTTCTGGGCAACATTTAAGTGCGATACCTGTGGCTCAATATCCTCAGCATCCAGCACCAAAAGATTAACCACGTTAACCTCATAAATGTTTGCAATTTGTTCAAGGCGGGATAAGTTGATGTCAGTTACTCCAGTCTCAATTTTTGAAAAGGCAGGAATAGAAATGCCTAACTTGTTTGCCACATCTTCCTGGCTCCAGCCACGTTGATGACGGATAGTACGAATGTTTTTACCAACTGACTTGTTGGTCTTCTTTTTTAGATTGTCGTTCATAACAGTTTACTAATAGTTTAAGAGGTTATTAGGAGTATAATAACATAGTCAAATCCTATGCCATATTTAATTAATGGGCAAAAGTGATTTGCCACAGACTTAATAAATATATTATGCGGAAATGTGTGGAATTATTTCCACAGCTATCGGTAAAAAATTGCTTAAACGTTAAACTATCCGGAGCTTGGCAAATTTCAGCAGGAGTTGCTTTTGGCCTATTTCCTTAAAAAATATGGTGGCCTTTATATCGGGTTTGTTACCTTCAAGGGTTAAAACCTTTCCAAAACCGAACCTTTCATGTTCAACTTCCATACCAACCTGCAACTTCGATGTGTCTGACGGGGCAAATCCCGGGGTGGGAACGTGCGCCTTTGCCAGTATCGAGGTTGTTTTTACGGGCGGGGCAGTTGCCGATTTTGGCTTTGAAAAAGTATCAGCAGCTTTATTGCTGTTCCAGGCTGTTTTTTCCTGGTCAAAAAATGGGTTGTTACTGCTAGCAGGCTTGGCACTGTAATCCAGTTCCAGGTACTGGGCGTCTATTTCATCCAAAAAACGGCTCGGCTCACAATTGATGAGTGTTCCGAATTTAAACCTTGAAGTTGCATAACTGAGCGTTAGCTTATTTTCGGCGCGGGTGGTGGCCACGTAAAACAGGCGGCGCTCCTCCTCCAAATCGCTGCGGGAATTGAGCGACATTTGCGACGGGAACAAGTTCTCCTCCAGCCCCACAACATACACCTGCGGAAACTCCAAACCTTTTGAAGAGTGGATGGTCATCAGGGAAACGGTGTCGGCGTTTTTGTTCTTGTCGTTATCGTCATTGGTGAGCAGGGCAATATCCTGCATAAAAACATCAAGACCTTTTTCCTCAATATCTTCCCGTTCCGAAAATTCCTTGATCCCATTCAGCAGTTCCTGGATGTTTTCGTAGCGGTTAAGGCCTTCTACCGATTTATCTTCATAAAGGTCCTTTAACAAACCCGAATGCTGCGCAATATGCAGTGCCGCCTCATAGGCTGAAAGGTTTTTTACGATCACCTGGAAGCTCTGGATCAGCATGGCAAAGGCGCTTACCTTGCCTGCAGTTCGCCCGTCCAGGTATTTGGATGCGCTGATGATCACCTCGAACGGTGAAATGTTATTTTTATCGGCACTAACAATAATATGGTCTACCGTTGTATCTCCAATGCCGCGGCGCGGGTAATTGATTACCCGTTTTAAAGCTTCCTCGTCGTTAGGGTTAAAGGTTAGCCTGAAATAGGCAACCAAGTCCTTGATTTCCTTACGCTGGTAAAAGGAGAGCCCCCCATAAATTTTATACGGCGTGCCCAGCTTGCGCAGGGCTTCCTCCATCGAGCGGGATTGCGCGTTCGTACGATATAGTATGGCAAAGTCGTGCCAGTTAAGGCCCTTGGTGCTGCGCTCCTGCATAATCGCTTCAGCTACCAATTTGCCCTCCTCGTTATCGCTGAATGCGCGCATCACCTTTATTTTGTCGCCGTTTTCCTTTTCGCTGAAAACACGCTTTTTTAGCTGGTCTTTGTTGTTGGCGATAATACTATTGGCCGTATTTACAATGTTTTGGGTCGACCGGTAATTTTGTTCCAGCTTAAAAACCTTCAGGTCCGGGTAATCCTTTTCAAAGTTCAGGATGTTCTGGATATTGGCGCCGCGGAAGGCATAGATACTTTGCGCATCATCACCCACCACGCAAATGTTCTCGTTTACGGCAGCAAGTTTTTTTACGATCAGGTATTGCGAGTGGTTGGTATCCTGGTACTCATCAACCATCAGGTATTTGAATTTGTGCTGGTATTTGTTTAGAACCTCAGGATGTTCCCGCAATAATTCGTTGGTTTTGTATAGTAAATCGTCAAAATCCATAGCGCCGGCGCGGTAGCATCGGGTAGCGTAGTTTTGATAGATGATACCTAACAGCGGCCTCTTGGTAGCAATATCGTCCGCCTGGATCTGGTCGTTCTTCTGGTATTCCATCCACGATACCAGGTTGTTTTTGGCTGCCGAAATGCGGTTGAGCACAATATTTACGGCGTACAGCTTATCGTCAAGGTTCATTTCTTTGATGATGGCCCTTAGTACGCTCTTGCTGTCGTCGGTATCGTAAATAGTGAAGTTGCTGGGGTAGCCAATTTTGTCGGCCTCAACCCTGAGCAGCTTTGCAAAAACAGAGTGGAATGTACCCATCCAGATGTTTTTGGCATCGGGACCCACAATTTTGGTGATCCTGTCGCGCATTTCGCGGGCGGCCTTGTTGGTAAAAGTAAGTACCAGGATATTAAAGGCATCAACGCCCTTATGGATGAGGTGCGCCACACGGAAGGTGATCACCCGCGTTTTGCCCGATCCTGCGCCGGCAACTATCATTACCGGACCTTTTATTTGTTCAACTGCTGCTCTTTGTTCGGGGTTTAATCCCTGTAGATAATCCAAATTCTGTTCCTCTTTTCTGCAAGGGCGAAATTAGGATTTTTGACGGAAAGGCGAAAGGGAGATTTCGGAAAATGGGATGGCGGATGATGACTCATTTCAGTGTAACATAAACCATCTGCCAAACAATACAGCAACTGTTGAGTTATATCACGGTCCAGATTTAACAAAACCAGATTTGACTGCCAGAAAAACAACCGATACTGCTAAGGGATTTAGCGTTTCCAAATTATTGCTCATCCTTGGCCTGGGTGCCTTTTTATGCTGCGAGGGATATTTTGGCTGCCGGCTGCATACTTTGTCTATTCAGCAGGAGGAGATCAAGAAGGATTATTCCGATATCAATAACATCACGCTAGGTTTGTTTTCGGTTGATCAATGGCGGGATAAGGTGTCCGGGATAATAAACCACCAGGTAAAGCATTTTACGCTTAGCCCTAAGCAAAAAAGGGACCTGCAGAAAGAAGTTGAACAGATCATCCTCGCGCTGATCAATAAAGCAGAGGGCCTGGTTAACAAGCCAACAAAATCCATCGGTGGCAAACTGAAAAAGCTGGCGGTGAAAACCTTTGTGAATACAGATAAGATTAAAGCACAGGTACCTGCCTTTGCAAAAACCATTATTGCCAAAATAGATAATCCGCAAAGTAAAAACAAGCTGAGTTCGTTAGCATTGAACAAGTTTGCACAGGCGCAAAAAACCGGCTATTTGGATAGCACCATCACGGCAAACGATTCGTTGAAGAACAAAATGTACCAAAAATACCACGTCTCGTCGCCCGAAGAATTCAACAGTAAGCTTACATCATCGCTCGACAGCATTCGTACCACTACTTACAATTATTGTTTTGGGATGCTGGGCTGCATCCTGATCGTTTTGGGGTTATGGTGGGTGTTCAGGAAGCGGGTGGAGTTGCACGCGGTGCTGTTTATCATGTCGCTGCTTTTTGCCTTCATCCTGCTGGCGGTTGGCTTAACCGCATCCATGATAGAGGTCGATGCGCGGATCAAGTCGCTTGATTTTGTGCTGCTGGGCGAACATGTGGTTTTTAAAAACCAGGTTTTGTTCTTCCAAAGTAAAAGTATCCTTGATGTAGTTGAGGTGTTGGTTAAACAGCCGGCGGTTGATTCCATATTGGTCGGTGTTTTGATCCTGATGTTTAGTATCCTCTTTCCCATCATGAAATTAACCTCCACCGGGATCCACCTGTTAAGCAAAAGAAAGCTGGCGGAAAATCGGTTCATCAAATACTTTGCCTTCCAATCGGGTAAGTGGAGCATGGCCGACGTTATTGTTATTGCCATATTGATGACCTATATCGGCCTTAACGGGTTGCTGGAAAGTCAGCTGGCCGGCCTGAATATTAAGAGCGACGCCCTGACCATCATCACCACCAATAATACGGCATTGCAGCCCGGCTATATCATATTCATCAGCTTTGTGTTGTACGGACTGGTTTTATCAACCATCTTGAAGTTTATTACACCTTATGATTCACATTAACAAGTACAGCTTTGACAACTCAATCACAACATAGGGAAACAAAAAAGTTCGGGCTGCCCCATATCCTGCTTATTCTTGGGTTAAGTGTGCTGCTCTGCGGGGAAGTTTATTTCGGCTATCGTTTGCACGCCCTCTCTGCCGAGCAGGAACAGATAAAGGAAGATTACAGCATGGAGAATAATATCACCTTCGGTTTATTTTCTGTCGACCAATGGCGCGACAGGATCACCGATGTTGTGAACCACCAGGTTACGGATTTTAATATGACACGCGCCCAAAAGCGGGCGCTGCAAAGGCAGGTAGAGCAGGCGCTTCACGGTTTAATTAATAAAACCGTTGCTGAGATCAACAAGCCGCAAAAATCAATAGGTGGAAAGCTGAAAAAGTTGGCGTTCAATACTATGGTGAATGCAGATAGCATCCAGGCATTGGTACCCTCATTTTCCAAAACCATTATCGACAAGGTGAACAGCCCATCAAGTACCAAACGGCTAAAAAACATTGCCACCAGTAAAATTGATCAGCTTGCTAAGCAAACCTACGATAATACGTTCGAAACCAATTCGCAGGTTGACAAATACCTTTATAACAAATACCATGTGTCTGACCCTGTCGAGTTCAATAAAAGGGTCTCTTCGCAATTAGCAGCTATCCGCCAGGTTACTTACAATTATGCTTATGCCATGCTTGGCTGCGTGGTTTTTGCGCTTGCCTTATGGTTGCTGATGCGCAAGCAGGTACATTTGCAAAGCACGCTTTTTATCATGTCGCTGCTGTTTGCCCTTGTTATGCTGGCAGTTGGGATAACCACTACTATTATAGAAGTGGATGCGCGGCTCCAGACACTTAGCTTTGAGTTGATGGGACAAAAGGTTGCGTTTGAAAACCAGGAGTTATTTTTCCAGAGTAAAAGTATCCTGAGCATAGTTTCCACCCTGATAGCGCAGTCAAAGCCGGATGCCGTAGTGGTGGGGGTTTTGATCATGCTGTTCATCATTATTTTGCCCGTTGTAAGGATGGTGGCAAAGGGGATCCATTTATTAAGCTCTAAAGAATTCGCTGAAAATAAGGTGGTAAGGTACCTTGCCTTTGAGTCGGGGAAATGGGATATGGCTGATGTAATGATAGTGGGCATCCTGATGACCTATATCGGCCTGAACGGGATCTTAAAAAGTCAGCTGTCCAACCTGAATATTCATAACAGCTTTATGAACACCACCACGGTAAACGATACCTCGCTGCAGCCGGGTTATTTCATCTTTGCCGGGTACGTGATCTTCGCATTGACATTGTCCTACATTTTAAAACGCATCACACCTTACGACGTAAAGTAAACAGGATCGATTTAATTTTAACAATTATTAACAATAAATATTTATTGTTTTTCGATAAATTATATACTTTTGGATCTCTAATAAAACAACCGGAGATCAATGAAAATAAGGTTAAAATTTTGGCTTCGCGCTATCCGGGTACTTGTCTGGATTTCAATAATAGGATTTAGCATCACCCTTTTTAATTCAGTTCGCCTGGCCATCGGCTCAAATACGATGCGTGCTGAAGTGAACCTGCAAAAAGCAGATACATTACCATTAACGCACGGAAGTCTTGAGTTAAGCAGCGGCGTTTACTCATTTAAATCAACAGAATTTATCGACCGGCTGATCTTCAGGCATACCTATGAAAATTGGGATTTCATCCAGTCGTTGTTTAGCCTGGTTAGCTGCTGCCTTTTACTGTTCACTGTCAATGGCATCAATGCCGAATCGCCCTTCACGCTAAAAGTTGCCAAAAGAATAGCGGGTATCGGCGTGGTGTATATAGCTTATGGCCTGATAAATATTGGCGCCGCCTTTTACATGCGGGCAAAAATAATACAGCTCGAGAACCATCTAAGCCTGCATTATTTTAGTTTCCCGGCCGACCTCTCATACATCAAATCAGGGGTGTTTATTTTGATCTTCTCGTTCATTTACCGCATTGGTGTTAGCTACCAGGAGGAAAACCAATTAACAGTGTGATATGCCGATCATTGTAAACTTAGATGTAATGATGGCGAAGCGCAAAATGTCGCTGAATGAACTGCAGGAAAAGGTAGGCATCACCCTGGCCAACTTATCTATTTTAAAAACAGGAAAGGCAAGGGCCATCCGGTTTGAAACGCTGGAATCGATCTGTAAGGCTTTAGACTGTCAACCAGCAGACATCCTGGAATATAAACCCGAATAATAAAGTATAACAGGTCGCCCGCTTTCAACCTAAACCTTATCACAATTGAATTGGCGGAACCAAAATTGAATAATAATCAAATCTATTAATACAATCTCCCTATGAAGAATATCAAATGGATCTTCTTACTTGTTTTATTGCAGCATGCAGGAATCGCGTTAGCGAAAGTCCCGGTTAATATTTACAAGCCTGAACCGGCGATAACGGTTGCTCAAAAAAATGATCTTGCATTGTTATGCAAAGTATGGGGACTGCTTAAATATCACCATCCCGCCGTTATAAAGGGCACTTATAACTGGGATGAGGAGCTGATTAAATTCTTACCAGCTTACAGCGCGAATAAGGGCAAGGCTGATCGCAATAAAATACTTTTGCAATGGGTCAGTAAATTTGGCGCGGTGCCTAAGTCTCAGCCGATTCCTGACAGTTTACTCGCTAATGCCAAGCTTGTACCCGATTACACCTGGATCAGGAAAAGTAAGTTGCCTGCTGAACTGGCGGATCTTTTGGTGTCTATCAGCAATTATCATTCTCCCGATGATCAAAAATACGTTAAGTTTCTTGCGGACGATGATATTGTGATCCCAACCTTTATTAATGAGGAAGCCTATCCAACCATGACTTACCCGGCAGTTGATTACCGGCTGCTGGCAGTATTTAGGTATTGGAACATCATTGAATACTGGTACCCGTATAGATATTTAGCCCGGCAGAAATGGGAAGATTGTTTAACCCCGTTTATTGTTGAGGCTATTGCTGCAAAGGATGAACTGGCCTATGCCCGCCTGGTACAAAAAATGGCAGGAACTATTATGGATAGCCATGCAACGGTTAATTTTAAAAAGCGGGACGAAGTTACCGGGAAATGGGTGATGCCCTTTATGGTTAAATTTATTGAAGATAAGGCAGTGATCAATTCGGTAGATGTAAAGTCGCCGGAGGTTGCCGGCTTACAGGTTGGGAACATAGTGCAGGCAATCGATGGTGTGCCTGTAGAAAAAATAGTGGACGACAAAAGGCTGTATGTATCCGCATCTAACAAAGCCGTGGTGTTACGGGAGGTAGCCAGGCTGCTGAACCGCAGCAGCGATTCGACCAGCAAAATAACCATAACCGCTAACGATGGGGCAACAAGGATACTGGCGGTAAGGAACAGCCTGTATAAACACTATGCAGCTGCACCGTATGACTTCCCCTACCAAAAGGACTCTTCCTGTTTTGTGTTGCCGGGCAATGTGTTATATGTAAATGCAGGCGCCTTTAAAGCCAGCCAGGTGGACCGGGTTAAACGGGAGTTGAAAAAGGTAAACGGACTGGTACTGGATGCAAGGCAGTACCCAAGAACCGGGGCCGGCGACGTGATCAGCCTGCTGCAGGGCTTATTGCTTGCGGATAAGGGGGCCATGTCTAAATTCTCTACCGCTGTAAAGGGATATCCCGGTTTATTCAGGTACGCTAAGCCGTTTATAATAGGGGAGGCCAATGCCGATCATTATAAAGGCAAGGTTGCCATTTTGGTTAACGAGGAAACACAAAGCACCAGCGAGTTTTTAACAATGGCTTACCAGCTGGCGCCCAGGGCCTTAGTAGTTGGATCAACAACGGCAGGGGCCGATGGTAACGTAAGCTATGCCTTCCCGTTACCCGGAGGTTTTATGACACAAATTACCGGCTTAGGCGTGTACTACCCCAATGGCAGGGAAACACAGCAGGTAGGCATTGTGCCCGACGTGAAAGTTGTACAAACCATCAACGGTTTCCGGAATCATAAGGATGATCTGTTGGATAAGGCGGTGGCTGTTATTAATGGTAAGTGATTAAGCGGCAATGTTTCCAGTTTTCAAGCAGGATGTCTTTGTATTCATTTCGGATAAAAGAGGTCTATCCAGCCTACAACAGCAAAGCTTACAAAGTAAAGCCGCTCCTGGTTCCTGAATTTATATTTGGTACTCATTTAAAATAAAAATACCGCATTGCCGGGTATTTGGCAAGCGGTATTTTCTTCATTTTGGCATTTTACAACATGGCATGCTGGCTACCTAAACGCGGGGCACGAGTACGCCTTTACGCTTTTGCCGGCGCTGCATACTCGCGCCAGGTTGGGTTTTATTTGATTATCAATCTGTTATATTGATAACAATAGGAGTGAAACACTACCGTAGTAATGATAAATCTATAATAGGTTCTATCGTCCTTAAGTCGTTTAATAGTTCATCTGTTATAATGTCCAAATCTATATTTGCTAAAGTTTCAATTAAAACTCTTTGTCTGTTTTTCTCTTTTATCATAAAATCATCGTGTTCAATTTGTATGTCAATGCTTGAATCCAATGAATTCAAATCATCTTTTTCCTGAATAAACATATCAACGGTATCACGGGCATAAACAGCCACATCGACTATTTTATCGCTATTATTATCAAGTAAAAAACTCAGTGAACTATAAATCGATGTGCAAGCATCTAAAGCAAATGAAACAAAAATTTCCGGAAAATCCTCTGTGTTTGGAGTAACCTTCTCAATGTTTAAAATTGCATTTTCCACGTTTTGCACTCTGATTAAATCTTTATTTAACAGACATTGAAATAATAAAGAAAGACCTTCTGCAAGTATATTAGAATCCCCCCAATTAGTTACTTTTTTAAAAAAGACATAATTTGGATAAAGCTTTTCGCATGTTAAAGCAGCAAAAATTATCTTTCCTTTATCTGAAATTAATTCAAGCGCGTTTCGTGTTTCTTGTCGGAATTTGTCCATTGTATTTTAATTATGGGTTTTGTTAGCCGTCTTAATCGGTGTAACTGGCTTAGCGCCTGCGGCATCAATAGCAGTTTGACACAATAAACAAATTGGTCTGCTTGCTCCTATGTCGGTTATACTTATGCCGTTACTAACAGCATGATTTAATACAGTCGTTTCAGCATGTCCTGGACCGGTAGCTTCAATTTCATTGCTTTTAAGCATCTGTCGTTGAGCAGGCCTTAATCTATTTTCGCTTGAGCCCACAACGCGAACTGCCTTGCCATTTGCGTCGATGCCATCAGCGACAGCAATAGTAGTTCTATTTTGGGTAGCAGCAGGAACCGCACTATGTATGTCATTTGCCCTTGAGCCAAGACTAGGAGCGTCCGAGATAGGGGGTTTAGCTATAGTTGTTTCCGGTATACCACCTTTGCCCTCTTCGGGTATAAATATACTTGCAATTGTTTGTAAAATTCTGCCGGTTATGGCAAGTTTTTCACCTATTGAAACGTCTTTGCTGCCGATATTTTGGATGTCTTTTGAAGTTGCTAATCCCAATTCCTTAGCAAGCTTTTCCCCCCGCCTGGCGCGAGTATGCAGCGCCGGCCTTTAGAGGTGGGGTACTCGTGACCATTCCAAAATGCCCATGGTTTGTACCCGCCAACCAATATGCAAAATACCCATGGTTTACCTTACCTCCGGATCAGCTAAAATTACGTCAATCAATCCGGACATACCATAATAGTTTCTTGCGCTGCTGTATAAATAATCTTCAGGCTTTTCGACAATTCCGGCTACCACCGGATTGTTATGGATATAATCTAGTTTTTGATGTAATATTTTATGGTCGAACAATTCAACAGGATGATTGTCCTGCTGCCATAATTGAAATTCAATGTTCTGACTGTTCTTTTGTCCGGCACGTTCCATCAACCATAACATCCATTCGCGCCGGCTTTCTCCGGGATGATCTTTGATTGCCTGCTTTAATGCTATTGAAGTATGCTTTTTCATATCCCGCATAATATCTTCCAGCTTGTTGCCATGTGTGCCGATGATCATGTGGACATGGCTGGTCATAATGCACCAGCCGTAAATTTCCAGTCCTTTATGCTGCTGGCAATGCTTCCAGCTTTCAAGCAAAATGTCCTTGTATTCATTTCGGATAAACAGGTCTATCCAGCCTACAACGGCAAAACTTACAAAGTAAAGCCGCTCCTGGTTCCTGAATTTATATTTGGTGCTCATTGAAAATAAAAATACCGCATTGCCAGTTATCTGGCAAGCGGTATTTTTATTCATTTTGGCATTTTGTAACATAGCATGTTGGCTACCTAAACGCGGGGCACGAGTACGCCTTTACGCTTTTGGCCTGCGCGGCATACTCGCGCCAGGTTGGGGCTGTTATTAATGGTAAGTGATTAAGCGGCAATGTTTCCAGCTTTCAAGCAGGATTTCTTTATACTCGTTGCGGATAAAAAGGTCTATCCAGCCTACAACGGCAAAGCTTACAAAGTAAAGCCGCTCCTGGTTCCTGAATTTATATTTGGCACTCACTGAAAATAAAAATACCGCATTGCCGGTTATTTGGCAAGCGGTATTTTTCTTCATTTTGGCATTTTATAACATAGCATGTTGGCTACCTAAACGCGGGGCACGAGTACGCTTTACGCTTTTGGCCAGCGCGGCATACTCGCGCCAGGTTGGGGTTGTTAGCAACAGAATTGAAACACTAACCTATAATAAAACCTTTTCATCAAACCAAATTTTTTCCGGTTCACCTGTAAGAATACGAAAGCCAAAAGGTAGCGCAAGATATTTTATTAGGTCAGGTCTCTTAAAAACTACATGATAATAATGAATAGTCTGCAGTGAACTAATATCCCCATCATAAAGCTCAGTAGTTAACCACCAGCCAGTCATATTATTAGGCGACGGATATCGAACAGCGTCTATGTCTTTTCCATCAAATACTCCTTCTGAAATTACAATTAATTGACTAAATAGAGGAAACAATGGTATGATGTCGTATTTAATACATTCTTGCTGCTGGTCAATAATTACTTTTATAGCGTGATCTCCGCCTTCGACAAAGCCTTTGCCGTCTGGTTGGACTTCATGTAAATTTATAATACTATTAGCGACAATCACAAACTTCAATAGCCATGAGTGGTAGGCGATCGTTTGACCGTCGTTTATTACAGGTTTGTAGTCTATAAAATAATTAATTAGATAAGTTAGCAGCGCAATGTATTGCTTCTGTTCCTGTTTACCCAACAAAAGTTTGAGTTCTAATCCGACAAAGCGTTTCAAGTTAACTGTAGTTAAATAACCGTTCTCGGTCTTAATTTTTATATTTTTTATTATTAGCATAATATTACGGATTATTTCTTTTTGCTGTACTTACCTCACCACCTTGTTTTTTACTACATCCAAGGCATTGGGGAAATAATTCTTTCGGTGGTTGTAAAGCACTAGGGGGTTGATGATCTGGTACAAAATTTCCGCTTTTCGTCCCGGGGTCAGTTGTGCCACAAGTATGACATCCCGTGTCGTTTCCTATATTATTTATTGCATCTCGTTCTGCTTTTGTAAAATTGCGTCCTGAACCATTTGCGGGAATAGAACCCGCTGCATAAGGCCCTGGCTCTAAAGTGCTAACTGGTTTGGTCAATGCCGATAAATCTGCAGCAAACCCTTCATTAAATACACTTTTTAGGGCTTGGGCAGTTGGCGCAATTGTCTCGCCAACCCCAGCAGTTGCTAAAACCGTTGTAACATTGGCGGCTCGGTCTCCGACAACCCCACCAAATGCCTTGCCATCCCCTTTAATTAATGCCTTAACTGCTGTTACTTCAGCATGTACCTGTTGGTAGACCGGAGACATCCTGATTGGCAATGTTGCAATTTGTCCTGCCGACATTTTGCTAACCGCTTTTACAGCACTCTTCGCTGTATTAATCGGATGCCTTAATGCACTATAAGTAGATGTAAAAAAGTTTTTGAAAGAACTTTTCGCGGAATTCCAGGCATCGCTTATAAATCCCTGGCCAGGCCACATGCCATCGGGGTCTTCAAATCTTATGGCGTTATCAAAACCATAAACGTATGATGACCATCGCCTTCCTTTTTCAGCTAAAGGGTCAATTGTTTGCCACCTAGCAACCACCGGATCATACAGCCTCGCGCCGTAATCATAAACCCCCAACTCTTCCTGCAACTCCTTCTTATTGTAAAGGTATTCATTTTTTAATAATGGTACAGGTGGGGAAACACTACCACAAAAAAAACCGGATGATACATTTGTACCGTCCGGTTATGCTGGTTTTTAATTTGATGTTTTGGTATTTGCTTTGATTTTCAATCTGTTACGTTGTTAGCAACAGGATTGAAACACTACCATAATGTGTTCGTTGTTAGCAACAGGATTGAAACATTGCCGACACATTAGCCCTAATCTGGTATACTTGATGAAATTTTGTCAATTAACGATTCAAGTTGATTTCCAAGCGGATTTGTTTCAAAATCATCTTTAAGACCGGCTTCCATTAGTTTACTTATTAATTGATCCTGTAATATATCTACAATGTAGGCTGTGACCTCTAGATTTATGACGTCATAGTCTCCTTTTTTATAACTTAGTCTGTCAAAAACATCTGGATCAACTACTGATTTAAGAAGATCGAAGTCGGTTTTATATAATTTAATATTTATCATTTTATCAGAAATGGATTGTAACTCGCACCTGTTACTGCTATTGATTTTCTTTGCGCTGCGCCACCCCCAGTACTTCTTGCCACATTTTGGGTTTTAGGCCCTCTATATGCGCTTTTTTTAGTACTCATAGTTGTAACAACCTTCCCTTCTTCATTCAGAACAACTTTAGCGCTTTTTCCTGTATATTTCGTTGTGCCGTTTGCTTGTTGAACAATACTTTTAGGTTCTTTAACCGCATCTAGTATAGATGACGGCTTTACGCCGTGACCCCCATCTCTACCTATGGCTTGAAGCAACCCGTGTTCAGTGTATCCAGTTATCTTGCTAGCCTCAACGCCTTTATCAGCAAGTTCAGCAAGCTTCCCAACCTCTCCAACTTTCCCAACCTCCCCAACTTCACCGCCCAATACTTGAGCCACTTCACCAGTTGCCATTCCGATTATTTCCGCCCTGTCACTATTGCTTCCATGTTTAAATTTTTCAACAGTATTGTTTAGGGCAAGAGAACCATTTAAAACGGTTTCCGGGTCTGAACGGACAAGCTTATCTATCCCTTTTGCGGTTTCAATGGGGTGAGCAATAGCATGTATTGTTCCTGTAACAGCGCCTTTTACGTCGTTATAAAAGCCCTTTGCAAACGCGCCAAGAACTCCGCAACAGTCCCCGTCAGGCCACATTCCATCAGGATCGGTAAAACGCATCGGATCGTCAAACGCATATCCATAGGGGGTTTCTCGTCTATCTTGTTCCGCTAACGGATCGACACTCGTCCACCTAGCAACCATAGGATCATACAGCCTCGCGCCATAATCATAAACCCCCAACTCCTTCTTATTGTAAAGATATTCATTTTTTAATGATGGAACAGGCGGATTACGATTTATTTCTAAACCAAAGGCATAGTAATCATCTACCTGCACAGGATTGGTAACACCGGTTTTTGAATCGAATGACACCCGGCTGTTACCCAAGTGGTCGGTTAAAAAATACTCGTAATTATAATGCTGCGCGCCATCAGGTAAAGCACGGCCTTCTTCGGTTTGAATGAAGCTTAGGGTTTCAGTTGTGGTACCGTCATATTGGATGCCGCTGATGTAATCGGTATTCCCTGTTACCGGGCTCTCGCGCCTTAATTTTTGGCCGTCGGCATCATAATAATAAGTGATGGTTTTTGCACCGGTAATCGCTTTAGGCAGATTCAGCAGGTTGTAGCTGGTGTTGGTAGTGCCGCTATTCCTGCTTGGGTCGGTGGTTATGTTGCCGTTTGCATCATAAGCATAAGTGTAAGGCCCGCCTGCTTTAATATTGGTATTGTCCGTACTATTGTCCGTTATGGTTTGCAACTGGTTGGTCAGGTTGCTCCCGTTCAAATAATTATAAACCAACAGATCGGTAGGAGCGGAAACATTCCCCGCGTACCTGTTTAACGATTTGATATTACCCATTAAATCATAGGTAATATTGTTCTCGTTAAAGTTATCAGTTGAGTTGGCGCTGATGAGCCTATTCAAGGGATCATAAGTGTAAGTATAGGTTTTGCTATCCGGCGAAGAACCTGTTCCCCAGTTTTGGTAGGCAATATTACCATTATATTGCTTTAAAGCACCTGTATTGTATTGCAGCTGTTCCTCGAAGTAGGAGCTGCTTCCCTGCCTTAACCATCCACGCTCATTGTATAAATAAGCAATATCTTGTTTATAGGTTGTGCTGTCCGTACTGTGCAGGTGTTTGGTTAATAGTTGGCCGATCTCGTTGTAACTGTTTTTCGAAATTTG
This sequence comes from Mucilaginibacter phenanthrenivorans, assembly GCF_024721155.1. Classification (GTDB taxonomy): domain Bacteria; phylum Bacteroidota; class Bacteroidia; order Sphingobacteriales; family Sphingobacteriaceae; genus Mucilaginibacter; species Mucilaginibacter phenanthrenivorans. The sequence continues at coordinate 86,658 of NZ_JAHVAP010000008.1, forward strand.
TATCCTTGTATCGGCCAATTGCCCGGCATTGGTTATTTGTTTCCATGTGGAAATCTTGCGGCCAATTTGATCGTAATTGTATTGGTTGGCAATGGTTACCGCCACATTCCCCGATGCCGCTGCCGTATGGTGCAGGCGGGTAGTGGTAGTAGGTTGATTGCTGAAATTATAGGTTTATATCTAAAAAATAACCGGATGATACATTTGTACCATCCGGTTTTACTGTTTTTTAATTTGATGTTTTTGTGTTGGATTTGATTTTCAACCTGTTATGTTGGTAACAACAGGATTGAAACACTATCCTACCAACTATTTGCCAGATTCAGTTATTTCCCATTTGGAAATGGTGTTTTTCCTGTTAGCGGTGTGGCCCATTTTTAAATCTAAAATTTGTAAAACCGTATTATCTATATCGATTATCTGCTGTAAGCTAACAATCATCATATCCTGAAGTGACACAGGTTCACCGTTAAGAAATTGCCATTCACCTTCATTGTCGTGGACTACATATAGTATTGTCCCCGCTTTATTTATTATAGATTTTAACGTAAAGACCGCTTTGTTTAAATCTTGCTTAATCATCACTTTTGTCTAAATTTTGTTTCTTTGTTATTAACTGTAAGTTACCATTACTATTTGTACCACCTTTCGATTTAGGATTTATGTGGTCTCCCTCAACTTGATCCATATCAGCCTTGACACCCTTTTGAGATTGTTTTGATGGGTTCATCGGACTGCCATCTGCATCACTTTTTAATGATCCTCCATTTTGTTGAGCATTTAATTCTTTTGCATTTTTAAGCTGAGATGGTGAAAAATCCTTACCTTCTGCAATATTTAGAGGTTGGGGCAGGCCACTATAGTCAACTGGGCCGTTCCATGGTTTAGTCAATGCCGATAAATCTGCAGCAAACCCTTCATTAAATACACTTTTTAGAGCTTGGGCAGTTGGCGCAACTGCTTGACCAATCCCATCAGTTGCCAATACTGTTGCAACATTGGCTGCTCTGTCTCCAACAACCCCACCAAACGCCTTACCATCCCCTTTAATTAACGCCTTAACTGCCGTTACTTCAGCATGTACCTGTTGGTAGACCGGAGACATCCTGATCGGCAAGGTGGCAATTTGTCCCGCTGACATTTTGCTAACCGCTTTTACAGCGCTCTTAGCTGTATTAATGGGATGCCTTAATGCACTATAAGTAGATGTAAAAAAGTTTTTGAAAGAACTTTTCGCTGAATTCCAGGCATCGCTTATAAATCCTTGACCAGGCCACATGCCATCGGGGTCTTCAAATCTTATGGCGTTATCAAAACCATAAACATATGATGACCATCGCCTTCCTTTTTCAGCTAGCGGGTCAATTGTCTGCCACCTACCCAACACCGGATCATACAGCCTCGCGCCATAATCATAAACTCCTAACTCCTCCTGCAACTCCTTCTTATTGTAAAGATATTCATTTTTTAAATTAGGTGTAGGCGGTGTGCGATTTATTTCCATGCCAAAAGCATAATAATCGTCGGTTTGTATAGCTATGGCTGAACCCGAAACTGTTGAAAAATTCAGCCTGTTGTTACCTAAATGGTCGGTTAATGTATACTCATAGTTATAAGTACTACCGTTAGGGACGGCGCGACCATCCTGGGTTTCGATGAAACTGATAACCGGAGAAGTAGTAGTTGTACCCGTATACTGGATACCACTAATGTAGTCGGTTGTGATAGTACCCGATACTTTTCTAAGTTTTTCCCCTTCTGAATCATAGGTATAGGTAATCGGTATCCCTGAGGCAGTAACTGTTTGCGGCAGATTTAACAAGTTATAAGCAGTGATACTTTTGTTTTTCGTAGCGTCACTGGTATAGTTGCTGTTTGTCAAATTACCGTTTCCGTCGTACTGATAAGTCCAGCCGCCATGCAGCAAGCCAATATCTGATGTGGTAGCATCGTTAATACTTTGCAGCTGGTTGGTCGAGCTGTAAACATAGGCCAGGTCATCGGTAAGTGAGGCGCTTCCGGTTGAGCGCTTCAGCGTAAGGATATTCCCCATTAAATCATAGCTGATGTTCTTCTCATTATAATTATCGGAAGAGGAAGCATCAGTTAACCTGTTTAACGGGTCGTATCTATAACCATAGGTTTTGCCTATCGGTGAGGTGGCGGTTCCCCAACTCTGCATGGCTATATTGCCGTTGTACTGCTTCACCGGCGTAATGCCGTTTTGCAGGGTATCGGTATTATACTGCAACTGCTCGGCAAACAACCCGGCGCTGGTTTTTGCCAGCCAGCCGCGCTCATTGTAAATATTGGTAACGGTTTGCAAAAAGTTTACACTGTCGGTACTGTGCAGCTTTGTGCGCCGCAACTGGCCGATCTCGTTACAATCGATTTTCGACAGCATGATCCTGGTAGCAGGGTTAGGTGCATTGTTGCCAACGGTGATCTGTTCCCAGCTGGAAGTTTTTCTGCCAACCTGGTCATAATTGTATTGGTTGGCAATGGTTAATGCCAATGTCGCTGTGGTATTGCCGGCATCTTTTACGCGGTGCAATCTTGTCGTAGTTGTAACTGCGTTTGTGAAATTGTAGGTGCTGCTGATCTCGTCATAATTATATGGGCTTAGCTGCGCATTCAAATAATGCTGCTGGTAGCTTTTGATGTTTCTGCCAAAACCATCGTAATAATGGGCAGTCCAGAGCATATCCGTTGGCGCGTTCAGCACCGCCGTCTTTGTGGCGGTGATCAGGCCCTTAGTCATGCTGCTGGTCCCGGTCGGCGCGGTAAACCCTGCGGGAATGCCGGGGATATTGTTATAATCATCAAAGTAATTGACGGATAAAATGGTGGTTAGGGTAGGGTAGCTGGTTACATGGTAACCGGCGGTGTTATCGGTGTAATCCCGGTAATCCCATTGCGCGCCGGCATAAATACTGGCCTGCAGGGTTGCCAGTGGTATTGTAGAACCTGCGTTCCATAAGCCAGTCATAAATACCCTGCCCTGCGCATCATACTTATTTACCACCCACTGGTTATTCAGCCGCTGCAAGCTATCCTGCGTTAATACCGGCTGATCGAGCCTGTTGTAAACGATGAAATCCCAGCCCTTGCCGGGGATCATTTTCTGGGTTGGCCGTTCGCGGTCGTCATACCTGTATTGGTAGCAGTAGTTTTTAAGCTGAGCAGTCGTTGGAATGCCGGTGGCAACATCAGGGTTAGCGCCCGGCGGCAATACGTAGGCGAGGTTCCCCACTTCGTCATAAACATAATAAGTGCTCAGCATTTCAACAGCGGGTGTTGCCAAAGCATTATTAAGGTTATAGGTTCGTTTTAAAACTACACGGCCGTTTTTGTCGGTGTATGTTTCCATGCTGTTCAGGCAGCCGTCGGTTGCCGGTTTCCAGTTTTCGTTTCGGCTGATGGTTTCGGTTAACTGTCCTGTTCCGTAAAACGGAGTAGCAGCCCTTGTTAAAACCCTGCTGTTGTTGCTATTGGTTGTAGCCACATAGAACGCAACTTTTTTGCAGCCGGGATTATTGACTGTCGCCGTTCCGCTGAATGTGCTTTGGTCATTAGCGGTGTACAGCATCTTCATGGTATGCCCGGCGCTGTTCGGGTCGCCGTTTCCCGGCAGTTGCCAGTCGGCTCCCGGTGCGCCTTGTTCCACCAGGCGGTTTAATGGGGATGGTTCAAAGCCGGTAGTTGCTGATGGAAAAGCGGTATTCACAACGCCGTTCGGCTGTTGTGTAAGTGTTGAGCTGTTGGTAGGGTTGTAGAAATATGCCTGTCCCGCCAGCGGCGTCAGCGCATCACTCTTATAGCTCCCGTCACTCGTCCCCGAGCTAAGCGCATAAGGCAAATACTTCTTCACCTCACGCCCTATGGAATCATATTCCATGGGCTGCACCAAATCATTGGTGCCGGGCGAGGCCTTTACCTGCACGGTTTGGATGGGGCGGCCCAGCCCGTCGAAATAGGTGATGGACTGCATCAGGTCACAGATCGTGCGGCCGCGCAGCATGCTCGTGTCGGTAATGCCGGCTACCCTCGGCGTCGAGGTCATGATGTATGTTTTATCCACGCTGGGCGCCGCAGCCAGCGGGAAGCAATTTGAAATGTACAAATGCAGGTATTGCCCCGCTGTCGGCACAAAGCCAAAGGTCGGCACAGCCGAAATATGGTTGTTATGAAAGTAATTCCCCGGTGCGGGTGTGCCCGTCATGGGGGTTGTTACGTAGGTCTGGGAGTGGGAGCTCAAAGCTGAAAGCAAAAAGCTTAAAGCCAGGAGCAATTTCCCGAAGCGGGTGAAGGAGCTGAAAGCTGAAAGCGAAAAGCTTAAAGCCGGGAGCACCCATCCGTACCTGTTTTTTATGTTGAGATGTGTTGCCACGGTTGTCTGTTTTAAATTGTTAAAAACATTTTTATATTCATCATATGCCTCCGGCTTTCCCGGGCTTTTCGCTTTTTTCAAAGCTTTCTGCTTTAAGCTTTCTGCTTTAAGCTTTTCACGGCTTTCAGCTTTAAGGTTTATAATGATAATCAGTGTGCTTCACCAAATTGCCGTCCTTGTCCTTCACGTTTATGAGGCGCAGGTAATTGTCATAGTCGTAGGTGGTGGTTTCGCCTTTGGCGTCAATCATCCCGGTTATGCCGCTTACCGGGTCGAACACCAGGTTGCTCATTTGTGCATCGCTGGGGTAAACCGCAACATCGTCTATATAATCGCTTGCGCTAAAGGTTTTGCTGCCCGTATAGGCCTCGCTATGGTAATCCCAAAGGCTGCCGTTCTTCTGGAACCAGCTGATGACATAGGTTTTACCAACGGGTGGCGTAAAGCTTACCGTATAGGCGCTGTGGTTGCTGCGCAGTCCGGTATGGTGATTGGCAGTATCTGCGGTGGCAGAAAACTCGAAGCTTTGGTACCAGATCTCGTTCGCGGCAGCGTTCTTCACCTCGGCAACGGGCAGCAGGTTGTAATAGCCCCACAAATAGCTGCTTGCAGGTCCGTGCGATTTGGATTGCGACAATAAACCGCCGCTGCTGTTATAAGCATAAAAGTTCAGCCGGGTATCATAGCTGCCCGTGGTTTTGGTCTGGATGCTGTCGGGCTCGTACACATGGTTGCCAAAATCGCCGTAATTGGTCTTTACCGACTCCTGCATAACACTGTTCTTCCAATATTGCTGCTCAATAACGGGTTCGATATCGTTATCGTCAATCATGGCCTGGTAGGGCACGGTAACACCTGCCTGCACCATATCGCTGGGGTATTTGTAAACAGATTGCTGCAAAATGCCGTCGCTGCCAGTGTTTTGGGTTTCGCTCACCAAAAGGTTGGTGGTGTCGCGGTAAATGTCCACCTTATAAGTGCTTACGGGGTTGGCCCCGGCAAGGTCATAGGTGGTGGTGGTTACCGTATCGGGGTAGATCCATTGCGACACCAAAAAGTAACCTGAAATATCGAAAGGGGTAAACATGGATTCGCGAGGCGGATCGTAAATGGTGCGCGGCGGGTAATTCTTACGGACGATGTAATTGATCTGTTCCCGGTACTTCCGGGGATCTATGGTGGTATGTGTTGCAGTTTTGCTCACTATGCGGTACTGGTGGCTGCCTGCCGTATCGCTTGTGGTAACAAATGTTTGGCTCAAGCCTTCTATCCCGGTAGGGAAATCAAAATTGGAAAGGGGGGAGCCGGGGATCACCGTGCCGCGGAAAATAAATGCATCGATACCCGGGTTGGCAAAAATATATTGGTGCTCGGTACCGCCGTTATTCCACAGGGTATCCTGCAGCTCAATCACGTTGCTGTAATAAATATGGCTGCCTGTAAAATAGGTAAGGGGCGAAAGCGGGGCCGAGTAGGCTACCGGGTAGGTGCATATTTGCACCCGGTTTTCAAAATCAACGGTGTCCTGGCAGTAGGTTCCCTGCACCTGGGTTGAATAATACTTGTTGGGGTCGGCATCTGCCCTTACCCTGGCAGATGATTTATCCTGCGAGGTAAGCGCCGCGTACACATATTTTTTTGTGAGCGGCTTCCCAACAAGGGGGCTGGAGATATTTTTAGCCAGCCGCATGCCGCCGGCAGGGTAGTTGGCATACACAACCGGGCCGGGTTGCTGGTAGGTGTATGATACCGTGCCCACCAGCCTGTCGCTTTGTACAATCAGCTTTATTGTAAAATTACCACCGATTTTAAATGCGCGGTCATAGGTTCCTTTTGCAAATTTTTCCGAGTAATATTCCGACCCATCGGCGTTAATGATCTTAAACATCACAAACTGGTGCACCGGATCTATGGTGCCAGTACCAACGGAATCGCACTGGATGTGGAAATTGATATGCTGTGATGTATATAAATATAAGGGCGACGAGGCAGTCTGCTGACCCCTGTCCCCGGTGCCGGTTTGTGAAAGGCTCACGCTGGTAGGCGGCGGGAATATAATGCGGCCCTCATAAATAGTATTGGGTTCGTATATCAGGGTATCCGAACCTTTTGTGGGGTAGGTGATCTTGCTCATCAGCCCCATATAAGCATAGCTGCCGCTGGGGTTTCGGTAAGCTAAGCCAGATGGAAATAGCGTCGAAATTGAGGCGTCATTAGCAGTCGGGATCAAATTTTGATTGTTAGCCCCGTTAAAATATCCCCAATAATCCTGCGCGAATGAAAGGCGCGAAGCCAACCCATTGATATTATTATACTGCATGGTATGCGTTTGCGGCTGCATGCCGGCGGCGCTGCGGGTAACCGAGGTTAAAAACGGCCTGATGCTTAGGATGCTGCTGTTGCCGTAAGCATTGTAATAGCTTGAATTGCTTGCTATCGTATAGCTCAGGGCGTAGCTGTTGTACGGCTCCGCAGCACGTGAGGTGGTATCGGTTAACTGCCTTTTATAAAACTGTACGTCTTTTAAAAGCGAATCGCCTAAAATATCCGTCCGTGATTCATAATTGAAAATGGCAGTCTCAAACTTTGAGTTGATGGATTTTAACATGACCCCGGTTGTAACCAGGTCGCTGAAACAAATGTTACTGAAGGTGCCGGGGCCGCATTGATCGCTTGGATGGCACGGGTTAAGAATACTGCTGGCATTAGGCTGGATGGTCTGCGAGACGTCAGACAGGTAGCTGAAGCTTACCGTTTGATAGGTAAGCCAAATGTATTCGCCCGTATAGCGCTGTACGCTTTTGAGGTACCAGGCATTAGGGATGGGCAGCCCGTAATTTTTACCGCAGGCGGTGCCAACCCCGGTCGGGTTGGTTTTGGAGGTTTCGGTAGCGCCCGATCCGCCAAAGCAATATTTGGTGCCTTTGGGATCGATCACCATAAACGTCCAGTTGCCGGTGTATTCACCATGAAAATTGGTTTTTATTTTCAAGTTACTGGCCGAGATAAACACCACTTTGGTTTTATCATTTGGGTCGAGGTAGAACTTTCCGTTATAGCCGTTAAAATCAAAGCTGAAAATGTCTACCTGGGTGTCCTGTCCCGTTGGGTTCAGCGTTGCATCATTGATATAATCGTACACCGTCTGGGTTGTCTGGCTGATATCGGCAGTGGAGGGCGGGGGCAGCCAGTTGTTGCTTTCATCGGGATTGTTGTAAACCGTGCGGGTAATTACTCCCCCTGCGTTTAAAACCCAGCTCATCCCCGTGCGTGAAGCATTCTGGTTTACTAAAATACCATTTCCCGAATTATAGGAAAGGCTGATGGGTACGTCAACCTTGCCGGCTTTAATGTCGCCCATAGGTATGGAAGCGCTCACAGATCCGGCCGAAAGGCTCACCGGCAAACCGCTATACCGGGTAATTTCGAACGCGTTTGGCGCGGGCGGCAAAACCGTAGTTAATGCCAGCGAGGCCATGGGCTGCGTTGGATTAGGATGCTGCGCGGCTGCGTTAAACCAAAGCAGCAACAGGAGCATAATAATGTTTATATTTTTATTAAATGGATTCATTGATATTAAATTTTAAGAGTTAGAAATAGGGTAACCGGCATTGCAGGATACTATTGATGATGCCTTCTTATTGCTTCCTTTTCAATTCGTCAATTTCCTTTTGTTGTTGCTGCAATTTTTTATCCTGCTCTATCATATACAGCGTCAATTCCTCCACCTTTTGCAGCAATACCCTGTTCATTTCGCCCAGGTTAAGGCCGTTTTGTTTTACGTCCTGTTCGGTAGGTACGTCGGGCAGGTGGTGATTGGCGTCGATATAGGTTTTAATTTCGGTAAGGGCAGGGAGGCGGTAGCCTGTTTTGAACACATAATCGGGCCAGTTGGCATTCAACTTTACCCACAGGGCAGTGGCGATGGCGCTGCCGTTTACCGCCAGCTTGTAGCCTTTGGGGTCGGTTGTTCCGATACTTATATTGCCTGCGTTATCAATCCTCATTCTTTCAGAGCTGGCGGTTCCACCGTTAGTCGTTGTGGAAAAACTCAAATAGGAGCCGTTTGTGCCGCCGGTCCAGTCCTCGGATGCAAATCCCGAAATGCTTGCTGCATATTTATAGGTAAGGGGAGCAACCGAATTATTTGGCGCGCCAAATCCAAGGAAGCCCAGGCGCTGGTCTGTTGCGTTTGGTTCCGTATTTGTAATCGCCAAAAGGCCGCCGCCCGAACCTCCGCCCAGGGTACCGGAACTTATTGAGCGAACACCCACGCTAGTTGCGGTTGCCAGTACATCCAGCGCTGTTACCGGCGCAGTTGTTCCCATGCCAATCTTGCCGTCATAAGTAATCGTTAAACGGTCTGTCGAACTGGTGACCAGCGACAGGGAGGGCACATTGGCATACCCGATGGATGATTCCAGTACCATGCCGCCGTTTTTTCCGGATTCACCAACACTGCTTTCGCTGCTCATTTTGAGCAGTAAACCCAACCTGCGATTCACCGCGGTGACGTCGACCCCGGCATGCCTGATGGTCATCAATTCTTCGTAGGTGCCCGGCGCACTGCCGGTAAAGACTTCCACATTGGGGGTTACGGATGAAAACATGGGTACACCTGCCGAAATCGGTGATGGTGCACTGATGCCAAAGGAAGCCTTGCCCGAAACGCTCAGGCCGTTTGCAGGCGCTGCCGCACTACCTGCAAATGTGCCGACAGCCAGGGCGCCCTTAACATCGAGCAATGATAGTGGAGTGGTGGTTCCAATGCCTACGCCGCCGGTGTTACTATTGTAAATATTGGCGCCGCTGATGGTCCACTGTGCAGTTGCGCACTGAAAGGCGCATAAAAAGGGGATGATTAAAAAAAAGGCTGATTTCATATAAAAAGTTTTAAAGGGTTAAAATGAATTGATGTTTATGTGTTAATTGCTGGGTTAGCGATGTGTCTTAATTAGTGAATTAGTGATACGTGTCGAGGTGTTACATCTTAATTAGTTAGCTGGTTATTGTTGATTTTGGATTTTTAATTGTGAATTGATGATTGGTTTTAGGTTGAATTTTGGGCAAAGCTGATCCGCTGAGACTGAAGGTCTCATAATTTTATGCAGGCTTGTTTGTTACTGTTGCTGATTTTTAGGGGTATTCTTCATTCGTTAAGGTGTTAGGTGTTTGTTTTAATGTTTAACGCTTAAATATAAAAAAATTACCGGTCAAAAAATAAACTGGTACTAAGTCAACAGTCATTAGCCGCAAGTCTTAAGTCAAATCCAGTTTTTTTAGACTCATAACTCAAGACTTTCGAGTCAGGACTTAACATCAATTCCCGGTTGAGGCCTCATTACAAATATCGGGCTTCTCAAAACAAAAAGTGCTGACACTGTTTTGTCAGCACCTGGTGATCATTAACATTGGTACACCAGGCAAAGGGTAAACTTATAACAGGATTAATTATCAAAGTGTAAACTTGCATTTTTTAGGAACGCTGATAATCAGCGTGTTTCACAGTGTTCCGGGTGTTCCATGTGTAAAAATGGAACGCCTTGGAACAAAAAATCCTGCAAACATTGCTGCCTGCAGGGTAATGATTTTTTTTGGACGATATAAAATGTAAAGTTATGACAGGATTAATCATCAAAATTGTAAAGCCTTTTTTTAGGAACGTTGATAATCAACGTGTTTCATAGTGTTCCGGGTGTTCCATGTGGAAAAATGGAACGCCTTGGAACAAAAAACCCTGCAAACATTACTGCCTGCAGGGTAAACTATATCACCATAAAAAAGGTCGGGTTTTAATGGCAGTGCACGCTGAATGTGGCACTGATAGCAATGGTATTGCTGCCCGCATCATACACCGCGCTCCCGTTTATCCCCGCTACCGACGGGAAGGTGAAGCTTCTCGGCGCCATGGTAAACAACGGCGATTCGAACCATTCAAAGCTGTTGTAGGCGTACATATAATATTGGTCGCCGTTGAGCAGCTTGATGCTGTAATGCCCGTTGCTACCTGTTATCCCGGTGCCGAATGCATACCTGATCACGCCGTTAAACACGTAAGCATAGGTCCATGGGTTTTGCAGGATCTTGGCAGCCCCGGCATCGTACAGGAAGAACCATCCCGATGGCAGTAAATTGATGTTTTTGTTTGAGCAATGCCCCTTAATGTCTAGCGTCACGTTAATAAACGACGGAGCCGCAGGCGCACCAAAGTTAAGGTCGATAGAACCCTGGCTGCAGGGGTTAAACAAGCCGGTTTCTGCTAATATTGGCAGACGTGGATTCAGGTACAGGTTAAAGTTACTGATCACCACCTTGCACTGTGCAATGTCTGGTACAAACGGGAACACAACTACATCGCCGTCGTGCACAAACTCGCCGTGGGCGCCGGCAAGATATTGGTTGCCCGGGGTTACTATGGTTACGTCGAACACGCCGCTGTTGCCTGCTCCGCAATGGATGCGCACAGTTAGCGGATGGAAGCAGGTGCCATACGGATGCCCGGCCACGGCCCAGCTCCAGTCGAGGTTAAAGCAGCACAGGTGGCTGGTTTCAAAGTTAGCTACCAGGTTGCCGCCGCTGTCTTTGGTTATGGTTACATCACCTTCGCTTTTCCACTGCCCGGTTTCTTCGGTAAGGCTCCAGAGCGGCACGGTATCGCCGGCTTTAATATCGGCGCCGGTAACAAAGTTGGTGGTGTTGGGGTCAAGCTTCATGCTCACCTGCAGCGGCCTTGAAAAATGCCTCACCTGGGTATTACCTGCAGTCATTTTGATAGACAGCAACCCCGCCGAAACAAAGTTGATGCCATTACCGCCATTAACCTGGTTGCCCGAAGCGTCAATTACATTTGTGGGACTAAATCCGCCGGGAAACGCGCCGAATGAGGTTGTTGAGGTTGCGCTATAATCAACAATGTTTGATTTTAACTGGTTCGAGCTGATAGGCTGGCCGCTTTCGTCCAGCATTTGTGTGCCGGGCTGAATTTTTATTTGTGCCGATTCTACCATGCCTGCACCGGGAGCTAAATTAAGGGTGGTTCCGTCTGATACACCATCGGTTAATGCAGACTGTGTAACCAGTACAGAAGTACCCTTTGGCGGATTTGCATATTCAATGGCGCTTACATCCACTATGGTCATGGTATCCTTGGTTATGGTAATGGTTTGTGTAAGTGGTGCAAAGCCCGGAATTTGTGCCGATACATTAAAGGTAACCGGTGCGCCTGCCGATGGCGCAGCATTAGTGGTTAACGATAGCGGTAAAAAGCCATGCGAGGTTTTGAAGCCCGAAGTTGCGCCGCCGTCCATTTGAACCTTATCGGCGTCCTTGCCGCTGATGGTAACGTCAAAATCGCCCGGCTGAACTGTTGAGCTGCTGTTGGCATTGGCGAAGTGCACCAATACTGGTGCCTTGGCCAGTGTACTTTCGTTAACTACCAGGCTGATATGGTCGTTAGGCTTTTTACAACTGTTTATGGCAAACAAAAGCAGGGCTAATATAATGCCTATAAAAATTACTGTGAGGAAGCTCAATTCCGCGTTGGTTTTATTGAGCTGACTTTTTCTGGTTGTGTTTTTCATTGTCGTAATTATTTAATCCTGAAGTTAAAATTGAGTTGAACTACGGGTAACCAACGGTAACCCTGCATGTTTTGGTTAAATTGTGCTGCTTGTGAATTGTTGTCTGATAGTAATTTGGTGCCGGTAAACGAAGTGCCCGGGCTGGCCAGGTAATAGGTGCCTATATCAATGTTCATATTAAAAAGGCGGTTCGGAAAGCTCTTGAATAAGGCGACGCCTAAATAAGGTGCCACGCCCTTCCAATCAACAGACGCACTTAACGAACCAATTTGGTCCTTATTAAGGGTTTGGCTGCCAAACTGGTAGCTGCCCGACGGGGTTATAATTACGTTTGCATTCCCCTTTACCAGGTATGCTGCGCCGCCAACCAACCGGTAGCTTTTGTTGTTAAATGGGGCGTAGTCTGCCAACAGGTGCAGGTTTGAAAACTTTGCGGAAAGCTGGTCCTCAACCGGGAATGCTGAAAATCCGAACATGTTATTTGCCGTTACCGGGATAATACCGAAACCAAACCTGCCCGATAATTTTGGTGTGATGCCGTATTTAACATCGGCGCCAATGCCCTGGCTGCCAAGAAGGATCTGCACCGATATGGGCGAAACAAATTGCGCCATCGGTTTTTGTTGTGATTCTTCCGGGCTCACCTGTTTATTTTTAGGCTTCGCTACGCCGGCAAAATTTGACGCCGCGTTCTGCTGTGCGTAAACTGTTAGGCAAAGCAGCATTATGATTGTTGAAGTAAAAATATTTTTCATTGTGTTGGATCTTGATTTAAGCTTTAAAAAGTGCGACTTATCGTGTGGTGTCAATCCACTCGTCTGTCGGCTTACACAGGGGTTAAATAATTGCGATTTTTCATTGTGGTTTTTGTTTAGTTTTAACATCACAATTTTAGGCTGATGCGCCAGGGCACACAATACAAAGCAGTTGGTATTTTTTGGGGAGACAGCCGGACCTACTTTTACTATTAAATATTACAATGGAAATGACAGGAGAAAAACTATCGGTTATCATAGCGGACGATCACACCTTATTTATAAACGGCCTGCGCATGTTGCTGCAAAATGAGCCGGATATCGAGATCATGAATATTGCCGCCAACGGTAAGGAATTGCTGGGTTTACTGCACACCCATTCGCCCGATTTGATCCTGCTTGATATCAATATGCCGGTTATAAATGGATTCGATGCCCTAAAAAAAATAAAGTCCTTTTATCCGAAGATCAAGGTGATCATGCTCTCCACCTATAACGAGGAACATTTAATTGAAAAAGCAAAGGCAGGTGGTGCGGATGGCTATCTTTTTAAAAACGTAGAAAAGGATGAACTGCTGCAGGCCATGCATTCGGTAGGGCAGGGGCAATTATGTTTTCCACACAAAACGCCGGTAAACAATTCTGTTTTTGATGACTCGGATTCATTTTTAAAACAGTTTCAGTTAACCAAACGCGAGTTGGAGCTGTTGCAGTTCATCAAACAAAACTACACCAACCAGCAAATGGCCGATCACCTGCATTTAAGCATCTACACGGTTGAGACTCATCGCAAAAACATCATGCAAAAACTCAACCTTAAAAACCCTGTCGAGCTCACCAAATTCATTATTCAATATGATCTGTAAGCTTTGCTTTAAAGGGAATATAGGCTGATACAAGGGTTCCTTTACCTATATGAGCGTCCAGCTCTATCTTGCCTTTTAAAAAGCTGATGCGGTTCTGCATATTGGTGAGCCCCATGCCGGTGTAGTGCGCAGGGTCGGTAGCATCGAAGCCTTTGCCGTTATCTTCAATAGAGAGGCTAATACCCTGTTCATCCCGCAACAGCGAAATATCCAGGCGGCTGGCTTCGGCATGTTTCATCACATTATTTACACATTCCTGCAGAATGCGGTACAGAATGGTTTCTATGGTATCGTTATAAGGCTCATCAAAGCCCCTTGAGAAGAAATTAATAGCGATGGTGTTATTCGCTATGTTTTCAATAAATTGTTTGATTACAACGGCTAATCCGGTCTCATGCAGCGCCCATGGCATCATGTTATGTGAGATGGTCCGCACCTCCTTAAATCCGTCATCCACCAAACCAACGGCCTTGTCAAATCTTTTCTTTTGCTCATCGGTTGCAAATGGTAATTCGCCGCCAATAACGGTAAGGTTAATTTTGGCCGCCATCATGGTTTGGCTCACGCTGTCGTGCAGGTCCTGGGCAATTCGTTTGCGTTCTTTTTCTTCTGTTTGGATGATAGCCTGCATGGCAATATTGCTTTGCTTCAGCTTTGTTTGTTTGTAATAGATATAACCCAACAACAACAGCAACACCAGGAAAATAGAGATCCCCGCCATCCAGTAATTACGCCTAGAGATCTCGAATTGCTGTTGCAGGATGCGGTCTTCTCTTTGTGTTATCTCGTATTTAGTTTGAAGTTCATCAATGCTTTTTGCGTCTTTGATATTTAGTGTCAGACGCTTTTTAAAATAAGCGAGGGACTGCTTGTAGTCACCCATTCGCTCGTACAGGTCGGCCAGTTCGGTTAATGCACCTTTTTGCAGGTCGGCATAATTTATTTGCGTGGCATATTGCAGGCTGTTTTGCAGGGCGTCAAGCGATTTGGGATACTGTTTTTTATCCTTGTACAACATCCCCAGGTTAAAGTAATTGATGGTGAGCGCCAGTGTGTCATTAAGAGATTTTTTGTTGTCGATGGTCTTTAAAATATCCTGTTCAGTTTGGCTCTTTTCCTTCATGCTGCCCAAAACGTCGCCAATAAAATCACGGCTGTAGGATTCAGGCGAGTTTTGTTTTGTTTTTTGAACGATGTCCAATGAATCCTTGATATCAGCCGATTGCCTGAAGTAATCCAGGGCCTCCCGGTAACTATGCTTATGCTCATATAACCTGCCAAGTTCGGTAGCCGCCTTCAGTCGCTCTGTTGCAGGATAATTCCCGGATGCGATTTTTTTTAAACTATCAATGTTCTGACCGCAACACGGAATTATTATCACCAAAAGGAGAAAGGAAAAAAGGTATTTCATAATCCTGTATAAGTGGCCGGTTAAATATAGCGATTATATGAAATGATCGGAAACAGTGGCACTACCGTGTTTATCAAACAAAAAAAGACCTGCCTTTCACAAAGCAGGTCTTTCTTAAAATCCTAAAATTCAATTAAATCCGAAATCATTATTTCCCCCAAACATTATTCTTCCTGTCAACATCAGGAAGCTGCCTGTCCGGATCAAGCTCCATCGATTGAATTTCGGAAGTTGACGGGTAGATGAATGTCCAAACGCTATCACGTTGCCAGATGTTTACCGGCAGGTGGATGGTTTCGGTTTTGCCGTTTACCTGGGTGATCTTCAAATCAACAGGCATAGCCATTTTCTCTTTGTTAACTAAAGTGATCATTGCGCCATTGGCTGCATTATCCTTTACGTATTTAACCGATTCAACAGCTTGATCAAGCTTGTAAGTGGTAAAGAACCATGGTTTAAAGAACCAGTTCAGGTCCTCGCCTGCAGCGTCATTCATGGCGCGGAAAAAGTCGTACGGCAGCGGGTGTTTAAATGCCCAATGCTTAATGTACTCATGAAATGCATAATCAAAACGATCAGGACCTAAAACCACGTTGCGCAGCATATCCAGGCCCAAAGCGGTTTTGTTGTAATATTGGCCGTAATCATTCTGTGCCTCGCTTGGGGTCATTAATGGGTCCTTAGCTTTTCTCATAAAGGCAGCGATGCCATTAGCTGGCCTGGCCTTGCTGTTGAAATACTCGCCATTATTAAATTTCTCTGTGGAATATTCGTTGATGAAAGTATTGAAGCCCTCGTCCATCCACATATATTTACGCTCGTTTGAGCCTACGATCATCGGGAACCAGTTATGGCCGATTTCGTGGGTAATATCGCCAAACAAACCGCCTTTTTTAAGATTGCTTAAGCAGAAGATAGTACCCGGGTATTCCATACCCAGGGCAACACCCGATACGTTTACAGCTGAGTTCCATGGATATTCAAAATATTTACCGGAATAGATCTCGATACTGTTTTTTAAATATTCTGTCGAACGGCCCCAGGAATCAACGCCCGAGCTTTCAGCAGGGTAAGCGCTCATGGCAATACATTTACGGCCCGACGGTAAATTTACCTTTGCGCCATCCCATATAAACGCGTTTGAAGCGCCCCATGCAATATCGCGGGTGTTTTGCATTTTGTAGTGCCAGGTTAAAGTGCCCTTGAACGGATGCGTTGCAGCCTGGTCAACTTCCTCAGGTGTGATCAGCATTACAGTCTTATCGCTCTTGCGCATTTCTTCCATGCGGTTCTGCTGTGTTTTGGTTAACACTTCTGATGCATTTTGCAGATCACCTGATCCAACTACTGTCATGCTTGCAGGTGCGGTTATGTAATAATCATAATCGCCGTATTCGCAATAAAATTCGCCAAGGCCCATGTAAGGCAGGGTGTTCCAACCCTCTACGTCGTCATAAACGCACATGCGAGGGTACCATTCGGCAATTTCATAAACGTAGCCTTGTTTAAACTTCTTGCGGCCCATCCGGTCGGCGCCATAAAAAGGAATTGAAAAGCTGTAGTTGATCTTGACCTGGATCTTTTCGCCTTTAGCACCCATTGGTGTATTCAACCTGATCTGCATGCGGGCGTCAGAGATCACCGGGTCGGTTTTATAAGTATTGCCCTTGTAAGTTACCTGTACCGATTCGATATGGTAACCACCGCGACTAAAGCCTTTTACGTCGAAACGGTCGCCGCCAATCGGGGTAGTTGCTGCACCGCGGGAATCGGGTTTAAATAAATTTTGATCCAGTTGCAGCCAAAGGTGATCCAACTGATCCGGGCTGTTGTTGGTGTAAGATATAGTTACCTCGCCTGTAATTGAAGTATCCTGTGCGGTTTCGTTTAATGATGCTTTGATCAGGTAATCCGCACGGTTTTGCCAGTAATGTTCGCCGGGCTGTCCGCTTGCCGACCGGGTGCCGTCGCCGGTTACTGGCCATGGCGTAGGGGCAAAGATCTCGTTATGGTCGTATTTTACAGAATCGGATTTGGTTTGTGCCGATACCGCTGTGCTTAACAGGAGTAACCCAAAAGCACCTAATAAATAGTTTAGTTTTGAATGCTGCATTTTAATTATAATAATTTGAGGGCCAAATTAACCAAATAAATTATGAATGTGATAATTTGTATTGGGGATGATACATTTGGAGTTATTAGTTGACTAGGTTGATTAGGTGAGTGGTTGATTTGGTTTGCAAATAGCATCTAACTACCCACAACAGTACGCGTTATATTGTTATAATTCTTAATTGGAAATTCATATTTTTGTTATTATGGAAACTTTAATAATGCACCCTACCAATAAAGAGCAGGCAGCTGCGCTAAAAGCGATTGCTAAGGCACTGAAAGTCGCTTTTGAATCGGATAAGGGTTCTGCATATAATCCTGCGTTTGTCGCAAAAATATTGGCCGGAGAAAAGGCAAAAAATGACGGCGAAAAAGGCCTTAAGGTTGATGTGGAAAACCTATGGAAATAGAGCTTTACAAAGATGCCAAGGACGACTTAGAATACTGGAAAAGATCGGGCAATAAAGCTATTCAAAAGAAAATACAACAATTGTTCGCAGATATGAAAGAGCATCCTTTTGACGGCATAGGAAAACCTGAAGCTTTGAAATATGAACTGGCAGGAAAATGGTCAAGACGTATTAACGGCGAGCACCGAATTGTTTATACCGTTACGGCTGATGTTATAAATGTTTATTCATTGAAGGGGCATTATTAAACAGACTTCTTTAATTTCCTACAACCTAACACCGCTTCTAATCTACCAATCTTCCCTTTTTGTAAAACTTTTATCAAATCCAATTGATATTAAATGATTGTGTTTAATATTCGCATTTTTGTCGGCTAATAATCAGCTATGAATCAACTTGCCAATTCCACTTCGCCATATCTGCTACAGCATGCCAATAACCCAGTTAACTGGTTTCCATGGGGGCCGGAGGCCTTGCAAAAAGCAAAGAATGAAAATAAGCTGATATTAGTGAGCATCGGCTACTCGGCCTGCCACTGGTGCCATGTTATGGAGCATGAAAGCTTTGAGGATGTAAGCGTCGCCGCCGTAATGAACGAATTTTTTGTTTGCATTAAAGTGGACAGGGAAGAACGCCCGGATGTTGACCAGGTGTACATGAGCGCTATCCAACTGATGAGTGGCAGGGGAGGATGGCCATTGAATTGTGTCTGCCTGCCCGATCAGCGCCCGATTTACGGTGGTACCTACTTTCGTAAAAATGACTGGACTAGTCTGCTGTTCAACCTGGCCGATTTCTACAAACAGAAACCCGAAGAAGCAGAGGAATACGCAGCCCGCTTAACTGAGGGCATCCAACAATACGAATCGGTACCGTTTGTAAAGGAACAAGCCGAATATAGCAAGGCCGACCTGGACGCGATCATCATTAACTGGAAAAAATATTTTGATAAGGAGGAGGGCGGAATGGGCTCGTCGCCAAAATTCCCGATGCCAAATAACTGGCAATGCCTGATGCGTTATGCCCATTTAATGCAAGATGATAGTGTTGCCGAGGCAGTGAAGCTAACCTTGTATAAAATGGCCTTTGGTGGTATTTACGACCATGTAGGCGGTGGGTTTGCCCGCTATTCGGTTGATGATCACTGGCATGTGCCGCATTTTGAAAAGATGCTGTATGATAATGCACAGTTGATCAGCCTATATGCCGAAGCTTTTACATGGGACCCTGATCCGCTTTATCCTAAAATAGTGAGTGAGATAATTGGTTTTGCTCAAAACGAATTAATGTCGCCTGAATATGGTTTTTTCTCAGCGCTTGATGCGGACAGTGAGGGTAAGGAAGGTAAGTTCTACATCTTTACAAAAAAGGAAATTGAAGAAATTTTAGGCAATGATGCAGAATTATTTTGCATCTATTATAACATCACCGAAAGCGGTAACTGGGAAGAGGAGCATTCCAACGTTCTGTTCAGGAATGAGGGTGACGTTGATTTGGCGAAAAAATTGGGTTTGCCTGTTGAGGAATTACTCGACAAGATAAATTCATCCAAACAAAAGGTATATGAAGCCCGCAGCCACCGTATTCGGCCGGGACTGGACAATAAGATCCTTGCCTCATGGAATGGCTTAATGCTGAAAGGTCTTTGTGATGCTTATAGAGCGTTCAATAAATTGGAATATCTTGATCTTGCTCTTAAAAACGCAGGGTTTATTTTGGATAATTTAATAACTGCTGACAGGTTGTCACGCGTTTATAAATCAACGGATAAAAATCAGGTTGCCTTTCTTGACGACTACGCAAACGTAATTGACGCCCTTATCGCCTTGTACGAGGTAACCTTTGATGAACAATGGTTACACCAGGCAAAAAAGCTTACTGATGCAGCTTTAACCCATTATTATGACGAAGAAAAAGGCATCTTTTACTTCACCGCTAGTGATGATGAACTACTAATAGCCCGCAAGTCGGAGATAATGGATGGAGTGATCCCTGCGTCAAATTCGGTAATGGCACGTAACCTTAAAAAACTTGGCTTACTATTTGACAATGAAAATTATCAGCAGGTTTCAGCCCAGTTGCTCAGGAACATTGTGCCGCATTTAGCACGTTACGGTTCCAGCTATTCAAATTGGATCATGCTGCTGATAGAGGAAGTGTTCGGTACTTACGAAATTGCCATAACCGGTGATGATTTTGAGGCCAGGCGAACAGAAATAGAAAATAATTACATCCCCAATAAAATAATGTTGGGCGGTAAAAAAGGAAGTTTACCTTTGCTGCAAAACAGGTTTGGAGAGGTTACACAAATATTTATTTGTAAAGACAAAACCTGCGGATTGCCTGCAACGGATACGAAAACTGCCTTGACCGGGATTAACGGATTTTAGAGATTTCCGAAAATAAGTACATTTAAATAACACAATAAACAAAATAGAATCATAATAAGCCGGAAGCATCCGATTTAATGCGTTAAATCACTAAATCCCGGTCACAAACACATTTACAATGAAGATTAACCCACAACACGTAGTGTCATTAACTTACGATCTGTATGTTGACCAGGACGGTGCCGAAGTATTGCAGGAAAGTGCAACAGAAGAGCAACCGCTTACTTTTTTATTCGGAGCAGGACAAATGCTTCCGGCCTTTGAAGAAAATCTGAGTGCCCTTTCAACCGGCGATACTTATGATTTCCGTTTAAGCGCCGGAGATGCTTACGGTGAATATGATGAAGAAGCCGTAGCAAACTTGCCTTTGGAAATGTTTAACGAAAGCGGTGTGCCTGAAATTGGAACTGTTATACCTTTGCAGGATAACCAGGGTAACCGTTTCCAGGGAATGGTAGTTTCTGTTGCTGAAGATTCAGTAATAGTTGACCTTAACCACCCGATGGCTGGCCAGGAGTTACATTTTAAAGGAAATATCCTGAATGTACGCCCTGCTACTCCTGAAGAATTATCACATGGCCACGCGCATGGCGCCGACGGTCACCACGCACACTAATTGTTTTTGAAGTCTTAAGTCCTGAGTCGGAAGTCTTTAGTCGTGATGACTTAGAATTTCAGACTTGGGACTTTTTGCTTGACGACGCTCTTACAATAAGCTCCGGTTTTATACTGATGGTTTTTGGTGTAACTGATGTGTCCTTATTTCCCAACTCATCAAAATATAAATTTGCCACTGCCGTACCCATATTCACGCTGAATTGATCTATCGTGGTAATGGAAGGACTTGTTATTTCGGTAAAGGCTTCGTTTGAATAACCGCAAATACCCAACTGGGTTGGCACTTTAAATCCCATCGCGGTAGCTACTTCCAATACACCGAGTGCCGAAAAATCAGATGTGGAGGCAAAAATGGCGTCAGGCGGAGTGCGTAAGCTCAACAACTTTCGCGTTGCTTCTGCCCCGAGCTCCTTTGTCCATGCGTTTTCAACCACAATTGTTTCATCTACTAAGATATTGAATTTTTCCAGGGCCCTCAGGTACCCGATTTTCCGCTGACGGAAGATATTCAGGTTTTGCGGTCCTTCCAGCAGGGCGATTTTTTTATACCCTTGCCCAATTAAATGACAGATCGCTTCAAATGAAGCCTGTTCGTTATCATTTATCACCTTTAGCGTTTCCAGTTCTTCAGCCACGCGGTCAAACTGGATCAGCCGAATGCCTTGGTCCAGTACGTTTTGCAGATGATCGTAATTGTAGCTGTCTGCCGAAACGGAGATCACGATACAGTCAACATGCTGGTTAATTAATGTATTCACACATTTTACTTCTTTTTCATGCAATTCATCCGACTGGCAGATGATTAAATTATAACCTTTTTGATAGGTTATAGCCTCGATGCCGGCTATCACGTTCGAGAAAAAGTTTTGATTAATGCGCGGCACCACAACACCTATTGTCTGGGTTTGTCCCATCCGCAGGTTTGATGCCAGCGTATTGCGCTTGTAGTTAAGCTCGGCGGCAGTTTTTAATACCAATTGCTTGGTTGCCTCATTAACATAGCCATTATTACTAAGGGCCCGTGAAACCGTAGATGCGGTTACATTGAGCCTTTGGGCAATGTCGTAAATGGTGACGCGTTTTTTAGATTTCATAAAGATTTTGTAAAGATGATAAAATATTTTTCTGCAATCGATTGCATATTCAAAAAATAATTTAATTTCGTGCGTTCAATCACCAAATTATAAATCGGCCCTTGCGGATAAATATTAAATAACATGTTATTATTAGGCATTGATATAGGTACATCTTCGGTAAAAGTTTCTGTTGTTGATGCTGCATCGCAAAAAGTACAGGCATCGGCACAATACCCTGATGAGGAATCACCTATAATAGCCCCGCAACCCGGCTGGGCCGAGCAATCGCCTGAGATGTGGTGGGATCATGCACAAAAAGCCATCGCGCTTTGTAATGTAACAGCCGCTTACAATCCTACGGATATTGCCGCTATTGGTATCGCTTATCAAATGCACGGTTTGGTTTTGGTTGATAAGGATCAGCAAGTGTTAAGAAATAGTATTATCTGGTGCGATAGCCGCGCGGTAGAGATTGGCGACAAGGCTTTTGAAGCGATAGGCGAGGAGCAATGTCTTTCGCATCTGCTAAACTCTCCGGGAAATTTTACAGCCTCAAAACTTGCATGGGTAAAAGAAAATGAGCCGGAGATCTACAATAAAATAGATAAAGTAATGCTTCCCGGCGATTTTATTGCCATGAAGCTTACGGGGGAAATTACTACGTCAGTATCTGCCTTGTCTGAAGGTGTCTTCTTCGATTTTGAAACCAACAGCATATCAAAGGATGTTATCAGTTATTTTGGTTTTAATGAAGCTTTATTCCCGAAGATAAACGAAGTATTTTCATCCCATGGTGAACTCTCAGTTTCGGTCGCACAGCAGCTAACTTTAAAACCGGGCATCCCGGTTACCTATAAATCGGGCGATCAGCCAAATAACGCCCTTTCATTAAATGTTTTAAACCCCGGTGAGGTTGCTGCTACAGCAGGAACTTCAGGCGTGATATATGGCGTAA
This sequence comes from Mucilaginibacter phenanthrenivorans, assembly GCF_024721155.1. GTDB lineage: Bacteria > Bacteroidota > Bacteroidia > Sphingobacteriales > Sphingobacteriaceae > Mucilaginibacter > Mucilaginibacter phenanthrenivorans. Next base: position 109,221 of record NZ_JAHVAP010000008.1, read on the forward strand.
CGGACCAGCTGGGATATGATAAGCAATCACGTGTAAACACCTTTGCGCACGTAAACTACACCGAGCAGCAAAAACGCCTGGGTGTGCTTTTATGTATAAACGGTGTTGGCAGTATGTACCGATGGTTAAAGCAAGCATTCGGTGCCGCCGAAAGTTATTTGCAGCTAAATGAAAAAGCTGCTAAAGTACCTCTGGGCAGCGATGGTCTGCGTGTTTTGCCTTTTGGCAATGGGGCCGAACGGATGCTGAATAATAAAATGGTTGGCGCGCATTTTCATAATATCGATTTAAATATTCACAGCCAGGCACATGTTATTCGTGCGGTGCAGGAGGGGATTGCCTTTTCATTTCGTTACGGGCTGGATATTATGCGTGAAAACGGCATGAATCCAACCATAATCCGCGCTGGCAAGAACAACCTGTTTTTAAGTGAATTATTTACCGAAAGCTTTGTAAACATAACAGGCGTGCCTGTTGAACTTTACAAAAACGACGGCAGCGTGGGGGCAGCATTGGGAGCCGGCATTGGCGCAGGTATTTTTTCATCTCCCCAACAGGCATTTGAACACATGCACCCTGTTCAGTTGGTGCAGCCGTCAACCAAACAATTAGAACTCGCTTACCAGGAATGGAAGACATTACTCGAAAAACAATTAGTAAATAAATAATCCAATATCAATATGAGCATCATCTTAGGCGAAAAGGAATTTTTCAAAGGCATTGGCCAGGTAAAATACGAAGGTCAGCAATCAGATAATCCATTGGCATTCCGCTGGTACGACGAAAATAGGGTAGTCGCCGGCAAATCAATGAAGGATCATTTACGTTTTGCGTGCGCCTACTGGCATTCGTTTGTTGGGAACGGCGCTGATCCGTTTGGTGAACCGACCCACATTTTTGCATGGAATGAAAAATCCGATCCTGTTGAACGTGCCAAGGACAAAATGGACGCAGCCTTCGAATTCATCACCAAAATGGGAATGAACTACTATTGCTTTCATGATGTTGATGTAGTTGACTATGGCAACGACGTAAATGAGAACGACCGCCGTTTACAGGCGTTGGTTGACTATGCCAAACAGAAACAAGCTGCCAGCGGGGTGAAATTGCTTTGGGGAACTTCTAACCTGTTCAGCAATCGCAGGTATATGAATGGTGCAGCAACAAATCCCGATTTTCATGTGTTGAGCCATGCCGGTGCACAGGTAAAGGCGGCAATTGATGCTACGATTGCGCTTGGCGGCGAGAATTATGTTTTTTGGGGGGGAAGAGAAGGTTACATGAGCTTGCTGAACACCGATATGAAGCGCGAGCAGGAGCATCTTGCAAAATTCTTGCATACTGCTAAGGATTATGCACGGAAACAAGGCTTTAAAGGAACATTCTTTATCGAGCCAAAACCTTGTGAGCCAACCAAGCATCAATATGATTATGATGCAGCTACTGTATTCGGCTTTTTGCAGAAATATGACCTGTTGAATGATTTTAAATTGAATTTAGAGGTTAACCACGCTACACTGGCCGGCCACACGTTCCAGCATGAGCTACAGGTAGCTGCTGATTCAGGTTTATTAGGTTCGATAGATGCTAATCGCGGTGATAGCCAGAACGGCTGGGATACCGACCAGTTCCCGAATGATATCAATGAGGTTACAGAAATTATGATGATCATACTGGAAGCAGGCGGTTTCCAGGGCGGAGGTATAAATTTTGATGCTAAGATTCGTCGTAACTCTACTGATCCTGCTGATCTTTTCTATGCCCATGTTGGCGGAATGGATGTTTTTGCAAGAGCATTGATCACTGCGGATAACATCCTTCAAAAATCAGACTATTTAAAGGTCAGAAAAGATAGGTATGCTTCGTTTGACGCCGGAAAAGGCAAGGAATTTGAAGAAGGCAAGCTGTCGCTTGAGGACTTGAGAGCCTATGCAATAGACAATGGAGATCCAAAAACGACAAGTGGTAAACAAGAATATCTGGAAAATTTGATAAATAGATATATATAGTTTATAATTGTCAAACCAACATATAAAAAATCTAATTAAATTAAATATGAGCTTGAAAACCCTATCTCTCGGCGACTGGACCGTGTTCCTTGTCTACTTTGTAATTGTATCGTTTTATGGCTGGTGGGTATACCAGCGTAAAAATACCAGCGACGGTACTTCCAAAGGTTATTTTTTAGCAGAAGGTTCATTAACATGGTGGGCGATAGGCGCGTCGTTGATCGCTTCGAATATCTCTGCCGAGCAGATGGTGGGGATGAGCGGTTCGGGCTTTAAGATGGGGCTTGCCATTAGTACCTACGAGTGGATGGCTGCTGCTACACTGGTAATTGTAGCTGTGTTTTTTATACCTGTTTATCTTAAAAATAAGATAGCTACTATGCCGCAGTTTCTTCACCAGCGGTATAATGGCACAGTAGCCATGATCATGGCTATCTTCTGGCTAATGTTGTATATCGTTGTGAACCTCATGTCGATACTTTATTTGGGCGGCGTGGCGATAGCAGGTATTTCTGGGTTAGACCTTAAATTGGTGATCGGGCTGTTGGCCATTTTTTCAATAGTTATCACGCTGGGAGGCATGAAGGTTATTGGCTATACCGACGTTATACAAGTATTTTTCCTTGTATTAGGGGGACTGGCAGCTACGTATATTGCACTTCATTTGATAAGCGAAAAATCTGGTACAACTGGTCTTTGGAATGGGTTTAAAATACTGCGTGCGGATGCCAGTGATCATTTCCATATGATATTTAAGAAGGACAATGGGAACTATCTCGACTTGCCGGGTCTTTCGGTACTTATTGGCGGTATGTGGATCACCAATTTAAATTATTGGGGTTGTAATCAATACATCACACAAAGGGCGCTGGGTGCTGACCTCAAAACAGCCCGGTCAGGGATTCTTTTCGCTGCCTTCCTGAAATTGCTTATGCCTGTGATAGTTGTATTGCCTGGGATTGCAGCATACGTGCTTTATCAAAAGGGTATGTTTCACCAGGAAATGTTAAGCTCAAAAGGTGTTTTAGATGTTAATAAAGCTTATCCATCGGTTCTTAATTTGCTGCCGAATTACCTGAAAGGGCTTTCATTTGCGGCACTAACGGCAGCTATTGTAGCATCATTAGCAGGTAAAGCAAATAGTATAGCTACGATATTTACATTGGACATATACAAAAAGGCAATAAATACCAAAGCCTCAGAGAAGAACATGGTGAACACAGGTAAAATAGCTGTAGTGGTAGCTATGATCTTAGGCGTGTTGTTATCCTTTGTAATCGGAGACATGCTAATGGGCGAAGGAAAACAGGGCTTCCAATATATACAGGAATATACAGGCTTTGTTTCGCCGGGTATATTTGCCATGTTTATTTTAGGTTTCTTCTGGAAAAAAGCAACTTCAAATGCTGCATTATTCGCAACCATAGGTGGTTTAGTGTTCGCTATAATATTTAAGTTTTTGCCGTACTGGACTAATCTTTCCTTCCTGTCGCCGTATGGTTTTTCAAAACTAAATGCTGATCACGTATATGAAATTCCTTTCTTGGATAGGATGGGCTTTGTGTTTATCATCTGTATCGTAGGAATGTATGTTATATCAATGATGGAAAATGCTAAAGGATTACTAACCAATGGTTTAGAAGTAGATGTAAAGATGTTTAAAACGAACAGAAGCTTTGCAATTGGAGCCATAGTAATTGCTGTCATTCTTACTACATTGTATACCGTGTTCTGGTAATACTTAAAATCAGGAATTAAAATACAAGAGTCGGAGGTTAATTTTTCCGGCTCTTTTTATTACCATGTTGATTCTATATAGCTATTTTTAACGCAAATAATATAAACCTATGTTCAGCAATTTAGAACAAACATTCCGCTGGTATGGTCCCGCAGACCCGGTTACGTTAACAACAGTTAGTCAGACGGGAGCTACCGGCGTAGTAAACGCCCTGCACCATATTCCAAGCGGAGAAGTATGGAGCTTGGATGAGATAGAAACACGGAAAAATATTATCCTGGCCGCCGGGCTTACCTGGTCGGTGGTGGAGAGTGTCAATATTCATGAAAGCATAAAAACAGCCGGGCCGCAGCGCGATGAATATATTGAAAAATACATTGCCACTTTAAAAAACCTGTACAAGGCAAACATAAAAACGGTATGTTATAACTTTATGCCAGTATTGGATTGGACACGTACTGATATAGATTACCGCCTGCCAAACGGTGCATCTGCTTTGCGGTTCCATGCACCTGCGCTGGCTGCCTTTGACCTGTATATTTTAGAGCGACCAGCAGCATTTGACGAATTTTCGGTCGATCAGCAAAAAGCAGCGAAGGCATATTTAGATAGTATCGATAATGATGCAAAAAAAACGCTCACCAAAAATGTAATGGCAGGTTTGCCCGGAACAGATAAGGTTTTAACCATTGCAGAGTTTAACGGTCATTTAGAAAAATACAAGGAAATTGATGCCGCAGCGCTTAAGCAAAATCTTGCTTATTTTCTGCAGGCTATTATTCCGGAAGCTGAGCTAATGGGAATAAAAATGTGCATTCACCCGGACGATCCGCCGTTCCCGATATTTGGCTTACCGAGGATAATCTCAACAGAAGAGGATTTGGAGTTTGTAGTTGGCGCAGCCCCATCACGCAGTAACGGACTTACGTTTTGCACCGGTTCATTAGGAGCAAGGGAAGATAATGACCTGCCGGGAATAGTGAGCAGACTCGGAACGCATTTCCATTTCCTGCACCTGCGCAATGTACAGCGGGAAGCCGACGGAAGCTTTTATGAGGCAAATCACCTTGGCGGCAGCACAGATATGTATGCCGTTATGAAAAATATTATACTGGAACAAAAACGTCGTGCAGAAAGCGGGAGGGAAGATGTTGCCATCCCAATGCGCCCGGATCATGGGCACAAGCTTTTGGATGATTTCAGGTATAATACCTTTCCCGGATATTCAGCAATTGGCAGGTTAAAGGGACTGGCCGAACTAAGGGGACTGGAAATGGGAATTAAAAGGAGTTTGTAAATTTGTAGAGACGCAATATTTTGCGTCTCTACCCTTACAACAATATTTTTCCATCAAACGCCCCGCCAACAGGTACCGCCACCTGCCCAATGTGCAACTGATGCCTTTCAATCCTGTCAACTTTGGTTTTGTTAACAATGTAAGAGCGGTGTACCCTCACAAAAACATCACCCGGTAATAGAGAAATAACTTCTGCAATGGTTAGCCTTGACATTATTCTGCGACCATCATTCATAATAAAGCTCATGTAATTACCTGCCCCCTCAAGGTAAAGCAATTCATTAAAAACTATCTTTATTTGTTCGTAGCCGGCTTTTATAAAAATGCTATCAACAACAGGTGCGTTTTTTTGCCTTAACATCAGCTGTTCATTAGCCTTATGGCAGGCCTTCAGAAAACGGGTAAAGGCAAAGGGTTTCAGGAGGTAGTCAATGGCATTCAGTTCGTAGCCGGTTACTGCATGTTCAGCATAGGCGGTAGTGAAAATAACCAATGGTTTTTGTTGCAGACTTTCCATCAATTCGATCCCGGAGATATCCGGCATTTTAATATCCAGAAATATCAGGTCGACAGGTTCCTTAGCCAAATAGTCTATCGCCTTAAAGGCGTCAGTAAAATATTCAGCTACCTCCATAAAAGGTACTTTGGCAGCCAGCGATTTTATCACTTCCAGTGCAAATGGTTCGTCATCTATGGCTATGGCTTTTATCATTAAAGGTATTTTTCTATTTCGGTATAAAGTTCTTCTCCGTCGCTGGGTTGTTTGGCATCGGCCTGAACCAGCTTGCCGGTTTTATCAAAAATAAAGTAGCTTGGATATAGCCGTTCCTTTTTGCCGGGCAACAACTCTTCCCAAAACTGTTGGATCTCCGTATTGCTTTTCCGCAAATGCGTGCCGGTTATCCCGTTCAGGTGAATGAATTTTTTCCAGTCGGCGTCCTTTTCGTCAGCATCCATATCCAGGTACACAAATACAACATCCTTATCCTTAAAGCGTTGTTTCAATCGTGGATTAAAGGTCAGCTCCCTTTTGCACGGGCCGCACCACGTTCCCCAAACGTCTAAATATATTACTTTTCCCTTAAAGGTATTTACCACTTCGTAAATAGATTTTACTTTTTCATAACCTGCAAATACATCAATGTTTTTGAGCTGTTCGTTTTGTTTGCCAAGTAATTCAAGCGTATTTACCTTACGCTGTAATACTGCCATATAGCTGCTGGTAGGGAAATTGCTTTTAAAGCCGTCCATTAGCGGTGTAACATGGGTGATATCTTTTTCGCCGCACTCCTTCCAGATAGTTTGGGCAAGGTATTGTTCGGCTACGCTTTTGCTGAAATACTGCTTCATCAAATACCAGTGGATATAACTTTTCCCATTTCTTTTAACCACGGCAAGCGCGCTATCAAGGGACATATGGTATACTTTCAGGAACGCCTCTTTGCTGCGCGCGTCTGTTGGTTCATATTGAATAAAGATCCTGGTATCCAAATAGCTGATATAGGTTTCAACAAAGTTGTAAAACCAGGGCCCGGCCGGAAAGATCTTCGGTTCGGGTTGAAGACCGTCAAAATTTGCTATGATAAATTCGCCCACCTTTTTTTTATCGGCTGGCATTACACCGCGGGCAAAATAATTTAGCTCATTATAAGCCTGGTAATAGATCTCCGATTCGATCAGTTGTTTATCGTTTGTGTTTAGTGCTGATTTATGTACCCGTGCAATGTTTTCGTCCCTTATGCTGAACCAGGGTTTTACTAATTTTTCCTGCAAATCAGCGAGAGAAAGTTTTGCATAAGGGTTGTTTTTATAATCGCCCTGCAAAAAGAACGGTGGCTCATTCAGTTTTGCCTGGTAAAGCAGCTTGTTTTCTTCAGCGGCCGTGCCGCTGAAGCCGGTGATTTTCCCCGCCGAATCAATTAATAAACTAAGCGATTTTCCCGGACTTAATAAAACCGTGGTCATTAAGTTTTTGTAACGAAGCGTAGCGAATTTTTGTGTTGTTAGTGCAATTTTACTATCAAACTCCCCTTGATTGCTGATCGCTATCCTGGTATCATTTTCACTGTAATAACCATATACTAATGGGATATTTAAGGTTACTGAATCAACGCCTTTAAAGTTTTTAACGCGCCCGCTTATTTTAAATTGGGCAAAGCTGTTGAGGCTGGCCACCAATGTGATGACCATTAAGGTAATTGTCTTTTTCATGTTTTAAGATTTTTGGGCAGTTAGTGTAAGGGATAGATGAATAAAAAACTCTTGTGTGTTTTTCCGGATAACCAGTTCGTGCCTTTGCGGATATAATAATTGCAGGCGCTGTTTTACATTGTCAAGGCCGGTTCCGGAATGGTAGCGCTCTGGGTCGTTTTCTTTTTCGGGGTGGATGCTGTTATGCACGTCAAGGTGCAGGGTATCGTCCTGTTTAAACAGGTTTACCTTTATCCATGATTTTTCCTTCAGGCTGATGCCGTGCTTGTAGGCATTTTCAATAAACGGAATCAGTAGCATCGGGCCAATTTCATAGTAGCCGATGATATCCTCAATCAGGATCTCAATATTAATGTTGGGTGATGAAGCTATGCGGAGGTTTTGCAGATCGATATAATTATGCAGGTAATTGATCTCCCTGCTCAGCGCAATCTTGTCCTGGTTGTTTTCGTGCAGCATAAAACGCATCATATCGCCCAGCTTCTGGATACCCTCGCCGGTTTTTTCTGCATTTTCCATTAAGGCGGTGCCATACAATGTGTTTAATGCATTGAATAAGAAGTGAGGATTGATCTGCGAACGTAGAAACTGTAGCCCTGCATTTGATGTACCTAGTTCTGTTTTTAAGTTATTAAGTTCAGCGCTTCTTTCGCGTTTTACCTTATACAAATACAGGCTAATGGGGACGATAACAGCAATTTGTATCATCCAGATGAAGGAAAATAGCACTACGAAACTTATCCCGGAGTATGACGCTCTGGCCGAATATGCGCCATTGAAGGGAATATTTATAGCCAGCGAGATAAGCACGATTGTTAACCAAAACGGGCCCTTTTCGTTCTGCTGGTAATATTTGGGAATAATGTGATAAAAACAAACAAGGTAGATTATAAAACAGCAGGGGATAATGAGCGCCAGGAAGAAGGCAAACCCCCAGTAAGGCTCAAACACAGCAATGCCAAACATGGCAATTCCCCACAGTAATAAAAACCAAATAATATCGGTAACAATAGTATTGGTTTTCCAGGAAGCCTTTACCTGTTTCAGTGTTAATGCCCAAAATACAAACTGTTTAAAAATTACGTACCCAACTATTGCCGTATTTACGGCAACGGCTACACCTAATTCCCTGAACAGCGAGTCAGGCAGTACATTGTCGTCGTAAGGCCTGTCAAGGCAATCTTTTAAAACAAAAAGCCCCCAGGTAACTAGTATGCCCGCAATAATGGTTAATAAAGCATTGTACCACTTTTGTGCAGTGATGAATTTGTTAGGCAGGGAGCAGGCCACCCAAATAAATGAGGCATATACAGTTACATAAACTATGATAAATGGGAGCATATAGTTTACAAAGAAATTGAAATGGAGGCCTTTCTCCCTGAAACGGACCATGCCCCAGGCGTTTTCCGAATAGCGTCCGGTCCAATAGATGTTAACTGAGCCAAATAGGCTATAAATGGCTATCAATAATAAAACAGTTGCAATGCTGATTTCTATGTTCCTGAATTTCATGATACAAGCTTACCATGATTGGCGCTAATAGAAAATAAAATGTGACTAAGGCTGGAAAAAATGTGACGAATTCGTGAATTCATAGTTGATGGATCATAGTTTATGGTAAAAAAGCAAAACGCAGCGGCTATGAACCATGAACTATGTTCTATGAACCATGAACTATGTTCTATGAACCAATTAAAAAAAGTCTATTGTTCCATCCGTATTTAGCGCACAATGAATAAACACCCGCGCAAGCACAGGTTGCCGGTTTATGGTTGCCGGTAAAAATTGCTTGTCTTCTTCGCTGAACAGGCTCGGTGAAAAATTAATGGTTTGATTATATTGATAGGCCTTGGAAACAATGTGTACCTTGTAGTCGGCGAGCCTGCCGCCGGGGCTAACAAGTAGCTCAACAACTGCATCAAAATAATCAAGGTTAATACCCTCTGTGTCGAAAGGCAGCCTGAAAAAATTGACGTAAGGAATAAATCCATAGTAGATACCGCCGATCCTCAGTGGACGGGTAACCCGCATGCCGCTATCGATAACTGCATCAAACCTGTACTGAATATCCGTGCTTGTATCCAAAGGGGCTTCGAAAATAAATTGATTCTTATCATAATCAAACTTTTCAGCAAGCTTGCCATCGTTATCATAAAAGCTCCACATCCCGGTTTTGGTGCCTTTAGTGTAAAAGCCATCGGCTACTAATACGCGCCGCCTGTAAAAAGCTTTGTATGCACCAACCCTGGTTTGCGGATCGGTTTTTAGCACTTTGTATCTTTCAATCACCGAGTTTGTAATCCAGTTTTTCTTTTCCACAGTGTCCTGTGCAAAGCAAGTGGTTGCAAAAAGGGGTATTAAAAGTAAAAGCAGGCTATATTTCACATCAATTGGTTTCAGCCAATATAACGGATGTTAGATCAAATTCAAAAAATAAAATCAGGAAGCCTATCGGATAACCAGAAATATTCAAGTTGGGAAATAGGTCTCGGATATGAAAAATTAATCTATAGCGATGGGTTTTAAACCCATCGCTATGTAAAAGCCGTTGTCATATCTAATGAATATTATTTATCCGTTTCTTCTTCCACCGCCGCCAAAGCCACCGCCGCGTCTTCCGCCACCACCGCGGCCGCCTTTAGGTTGTGAGCCGGCAAATTTTTGCAGACGCAGCGTGAATGTCAGCATAAAATAACGGCCCAATCGGTTGGTGCGGGTATCTATGATCTGGTTTCCGCTAACGGAACGGGTTATCCCTGTATTTTCATTGAACAAATCAAAGGCCTGGAAACGTAAAGAGGCAATGTTCTTTTTCAAGAACTGGCATTCAATATACGAACTTAGCAGGGTAGGGTTGGCCTTTACCGTACTGCTGAACCCATGGTTAATGGTTTGCACAAGGTTATACCCAAGGATCCAGTTGTAGAAAAAGTAACTGCGCCCGTCAAGTCCGATAGTCCATGTTCTGGCATTTGTACTTATAGACGATGGTAAACTGTATTTGGTTGTATTGATGCTGTAATTACCGCTTACTTCGGTATCCATTACACTATCGATATCAACCCGCAGCTTTGCACCCTGGTTAAATACCCAGTTCTTGCCCAGGTTGCGTTCATCTTCAATGTAAGACACGTTGTTATTAAAAGCGCCGCTGCCATTAACTGTTACGGTGAACTTGCGGTTATCAAATGGTTTTGAAAACGAATAATTGCCGTTCATTGAGTAATAGCCGTTGGTATTTAGGTAATGGGTTTCCTGTTTGGTGCTGGTTGCTACCGTTCCGCTTGTTCCGTTATCAGAAGCAACGGGCGACGAATTGCCTACAATCTGGTTCTCGATGGTGTTAAAACTGAGGTTGGTAAATAACGAATTCCCGCTTGCAATATCAAACTGGTTATACCTGAAATTGATACTGTTGCTGAAAGATGGCTTAAGATTGGGATTGCCATAAACAACATTCTGCGGGTTTGAGTAATCGGGTTGTTCCTGTAGCTGGGCAAAGCTTGGCTGACTGCTGTTACCACTGTAGTTTATGGTAAGCGAATGGTTTCTTTCAAAATTGTATACAAACCTGGCGGTTGGCACAATGTTAAACGTGCTTGTGGATGTATGAAAACTATGCGACTCCCCGGTTAGCGTTGCCGGTTGCGCCGATAACCCTACAGTATAATTGTATTTCGTCTTTATACCACGTAAGTTCAAGCCAAAGCGGTTGGTAACAAACTGGTAATTATACAGTGTGCTCAATGAATCCACGTAGGTTTGCGCACCAGTTGCAGGGTCTATCCTGTAATTGTACTTGTCGTTATCTGTATTGGTGTAGCTGTACGAGTAATTTGCTTCCAGGTAAGTAGTATTTCCCAGGGGCTCGAGGTAAGAAAAATGCAGGTTAAATTTGCTTGAATTGCTGTTGGTATTAATTTGCTGATATAGCGGCGTTACAATACTATCCTGAACGGTGGTATACTTGTCGTTAAAATCTTGCGTATGGTTTGAATAACTGTAGCTGGCATTAATGCTCAAGTTGCGCCCCTTTGTGTGGAACTTGTGGTTAAAAAGCAAGGTTGCGCCGCCGCTTGGGGCCGAACTATTAGTTAACGAATATTCAGTTCCGTTAACTGTTGCTCCGTTACGCATATTGCTGAAAATATCGCTGTTATTATCATTTGATGAGCCATAAGAAAAATTAGGGTTGAACTTCAGGTAATTCAAGGTATCGATCTTATATTCCATATTAAAATCAAAACGATGGTTGATGCTATGATTCTGGTCGATGGTGTTATCATTATTGATTAAGGCTCCCGATTGGAAAACATCCTGTTGTTGCGACGTGCTGGTTGATTTGGTGTCTTTATCAGCAAAACTATAGCTGCCATAAATGGTGATCTTTTTGCCCCAGGCATCGCGGTAATTTAAGCCCAGCGATTTATTATCTGTAATGCCATTTGCTGTACTGACCCCACCATCGCTGCTGCCTCCTCCTCCCGATCTGCCCGACCTTCCTCCGCTGCCGCCGGCTTGGGTAAGGTTAAAGGCATTCGTGTTATTGTTGTTGTCGGTGCCAAGTAATGAGATCTGTTGGTCGTTATTAAATGAATTGGCTGATAACTTGGCCTGGTAGCGACCGTCATTGCCGGCGCCAACTGTACCTTGTCCAAATCTGCCCTTCTTCTTACCTTTTTGTATAGTGATGTTCAGGATCTTGTCCGGATCTCCCGTTTTTATGCCGGTTAAATTGGCCTGGTCGCCGTAATCATCAATTACCTGGATACTCTCCACAATATCAGCAGGTAAGTTTTGAGTGGCTGTTTGAACATCCCCGGTAAAATAATCTTTTCCGTCTACGCGCACCTTCGATACCAGCTTGCCATGAGCCGTCACATTACCATTAGCATCAACGCTAACTCCCGGCAGTTTTTTCAACAGATCCTCGACAGGCGATCCTTCGCGCACTTTATAGGCACTTGCTTTATATTCAATAGTGTCCTCCTTAATAGTGATCGGGATAACCGCGTTTACAGTAACTGTATTAAGCATATTGGTTTGCACTTTTAGCTTTATCGGATCCAGCTTTATCGGCTTGGTGCCGTCTTCCATAACATACCTTCGGGTAAATATTTGATATCCCACTCCCGTAACCGTTATTTTGAAGTTTTTCGACTTGACAATGGGGAAGTCATAAACACCCTTAAGGTTACTTGTTACAGTAACGCTATCTGTGGCGGAGGTAAGCTTAACGTTAACAGCGGGCACGGTGCCCGTACTATCGACTATTACTCCAAAAACCTCGCGCGACGGTGGTTTCGGGGTTTGTTGTGCAAATGCTGTTACACAAAACAGACTCAAAAAAAGAAAGGAAAGTAGGGGAGTTTTCATATCAAAAAAGCTTATAACTGCTTATCGTCCATGAATATAAGTCTCCGGTTTAATAATTTGCCGCCCTGTCATACAAATGTTGCAGTACAGGGCATATGTCATGTAATTGTTGCAAGCAACTGATTTTTAGCGATTGAATTCTTGCAGATCTATGCGGATGGTAAGCTTAATGCTCACAACAACCTTTGCTAGCTTAATACCGTATTAATGCCCATGAGAGGTTTTATAATTTTATTATCACTTCTGCTAATCTTTAAACTATCTATTGCCCAACCGGGTCAGCGAAGTCATATCGCTGGTGGTAAGGCTTCGTCGTCACATGCTGATATAGATAATTTAAATAACGTAGCTTATGATATTTTCCTAAGCGAACCTGATTCTGCGCGTAAAATAGCGGAAAACGCCTTGCTACTTTCTCAAAAATCTAACTACTCATTAGGAATGGGCCGTAGTTTTTATAACATTGGACTTATTTACTGGTCGCAATCCTATTATACCATAAGCTTATTCTATCTCAATTCAGCAACAAACTATCTGTCCTTAAGTCATCCTATGGAGCTTTCTGATTGTTTCAATGCACTCGGTCGTACTTATGCTGATCTTGGAAATTATAAACAAGCGTTAGTTGAGTTAAACAGATCGCTTAGTCTTGCAGGAAATGATACTACCAGGATTGCCGAAGTCCATAGTCAACGCTCGTATGTTTATTTTGCCGAAAAGAATTATGATAAGGCAATTGTAACCGCACAATATGCACTGAAGCTAAACCTAAGCGTTGATGCTACAGGGAACGTAGCTGTTTTATATGCACGTTTGGGAGGCATATACCGCTGTAAGAAAAACTATCGCGCTGCCCTTGATTATGATGATGTTGCTTACGATCTCAGCAAAAAAACATTCAACAAAAGGTTACGGGCTAAAATGTATGTTGAATATGCTTTAATAAACAATGAACTTCATAAATATGACCTTGCTATAAGTTATGCAAAAAAGGGCGCGAGCCTTGCAGACAGTATTGGAGTTGTTGATGCGGAAGCAGGCGCTTATAACGCTATGGTGAAGAGTTATGAGCTGAAAAATGATTTACAGGGCGCACTGGCGTACCAAAAGAAATATACGGCAATGAATGATAGTATAAGCGCGTCGGCCAGGTTAAAAACCGTAAAACTTATACAAAACTATTATGCCCTAAACTCAAAGTTGGAGGGCATTAAGCTGATGGAGGCAAATGATATTGAAAATAAAGCTAAAATAAAAGCCCAAACCCGGTTGATTTTAATCTTGTCCGTTTCCTTATTGGTATTAATATCCCTGTTGTTTGTTACCTTTTATCTTTATAAACAAAAGAAGATACTTAGTAGCAAATTAGGTATTCAGCATAATGCCCTGTTGGATCAAAAACAGTTAATTGAAATCCAAACAGCAGATCTGCAATCAGTAAACGGACTTAAGGATAAATTGCTCGCCGTTATCGGGCATGATTTACGCACCCCGGTTGCTAACATGAGCAATATTGTTGAGATGTTTAACGACGGCTATCTCAATGAAAGTGAAGTTGGCGACTTAATGAAGGAGATAGCCCCGATAATTAAAGGGGCCGAGTTAACGCTTTCAAATCTTACCGAATGGGCAGGAAGTCAGATAAAAGGAAGAAATGTAAATTCTACCAACGTTGATATATTTTTGCTTGGGGTTGAAATGGAGCAAACCTTTACGCATCATCTTCAATTAAAAAATATTGAATTTGTTAACCAGGCCTATGCAGGACAATCTGTACTTGCCGACGAGAACCATATAAAAGTTATCTTACGTAACCTGGTTAGCAATGCTATTAAATTTACCGATAATAAGGGGAACATAAAACTCTCTACAAAAATTGAGGGTAATTCAATAGTGGTTAGTGTAACAGACACGGGCAAGGGAATGAACCGCAGCGAAATTGAAAAGTTATTTTCCATTAATACACACTTCTCTCATTCGGGTACCTCGGGCGAAAGGGGAACAGGTATCGGTTTGCTTTTATGCAAGGAACTTGTTGAGCTAAATGGTGGTAAATTGTCGGTAAAATCAGTAGTTGGCAAGGGTAGCACATTTTACTTCAACCTGCCGTTAATGGGCGCTTACGCTTAATAAATCGTAAAATATTTTAATTTTTTTGACGATTTTTTTCCTGTTTGTTAAAGATTTTTAAAATCAATAAAATCCTCCTTTAAGGTATCCTCAGGCCTGTTTTACAGACATTATCATGACAATTCTTGATGAATTTGGGGTTAAGTATTCGTTATGGTTGTGTTTTAAATGCTTTTACTAATGAAATAATATCTACTTTACGGTGTTCTAATTACAGTTAGACTATAAATTAAACTCTTTCCCCATTTATAATGGCATTTTTAAACACGGTACTTGAACCACCTGCTTACGGGTGGACGGATGAATCTGGCAATCTCTCGAAACCTACCCAACAACAAATTTTTAAGGAATTTTTTTCGAGGTTGAATGTGTTTAAGGATAAAAAAAATTGGCTTTCATTTCTTAGCTGGATGCTGATAGTGTGCCTTGCGCCTTTTTTAGGTTTATTTATTTTTAAATATTTCTCAATAACCGGTCTGGTAGTCGCGTTTGTTTATAGTATGATTTTCATGGGTACTCATGGTACTATTTGGCACCACAGGTATTGTACACATGGCGCTTATACATTTACCAATAAATTCTGGCGTTTTTTTACACAAAACCTTACCCTCAAAATAATTCCTGAAGAGATTTACGCCGTGTCGCACCATGTGCACCACGCGTTGTCTGATCAGCCCGGCGATCCGTATAATGCCCAGGGTGGTTTTTTATATTGTTTTTTGGCTGATGTAAATCACCAGCCCATAAATCGTAATATGAGTGAAAAGGATTATGCAAAATGCGTTAACTTAATGAAGCATACCGGCGTTACTACCAATACTTATGCCCAGTATAAAAAATGGGGCACATTGGCGCCTCCGTTGCGTACCATTATCGGGATAATATTAAACTGGAGCTTTTGGTTTGCTGCTTTCTATTTAATAGGTGGGCCTGCTTTGGCCTGTGCTGTTTTTGGAGCAGCAGGTTTTTGGGCCGTAGGGGTGCGCACCTTTAATTTTGAAGGGCATGGTAAGGGCGAGGATAAGCGTAAGGAGGGCGTTGATTATAACCGTGCCGATATGTCGATAAACCAGATCTGGCCGGGTTTCGTGGCCGGCGAATGGCATAACAATCATCACCTGTATCCTAAAAGTGCGCGTTCAGGTTTTAAACCTTACCAGGTTGACCTCGCGTTTTATTATATAAAGCTGTTGAGCCTTATTGGCGCCGTGAGTTCGTATCGCGATTCAAAAAAGGAATTTTATGCGGACTACTGCAAAGTGATTGTTGATGATAAAAAGGAATTTAAAGTACCAAAGGAAACGGCACTTGTTACCGAATAATTACGGATAAGAATATTTAACAATACTGCAAAGCCCCTCAAAACAGGGGCTTTGGTTGTTTTATACAGTTGCGTGTAACAATATTACTCGGCCATTCAAAAAGCGGATTAATGTTAAAAAAGTATTATTTGGTTTACAATTGGTTTTCTAACTTAGTAAACCGATTACACATTGTCAAAACCTAAATTCAATGAAACAGAAGATCTTGTACTTTTTTCTTTTTACTGTGGCTTTTGCTTTTTTTGCTCCTCGTGTACGCGCTCAAAATGCCGTTGGCATATTTGACAACCAAAGCGATGTAGGCGTAATCAAGCACCCGGGCACTGCTCAATTCGATGCTCATGAACAGGTCTATAATTTATCAGGTTCCGGAAGTAATATTTGGGCCAAAGCAGATGGGTTTCATTTTGTATGGAAAAGAATTAAGGGCGATTTTATATTACGAACCAATGCGGCATTTATAGGCAAAGGCGTTGAAATGCACCGCAAGATCGGCCTAATGATCCGCACTTCATTGGATTCAACTTCAAAACACGTGAATGCGGTGGTTCATGGCGATGGGTTAACGTCATTGCAATTCCGTAAAACAGTTGGCGGCGAAACGGAAGAGGAAAAATCAACACTTACACATGCTGATGTTATCCAGCTGGAACGTAAAGGGAATGTTTACACCATGTCGGTAGCACGAAAGGGTGAACTATTTGTAACCGAAGAAGTAAGCGATGTTGATTTAGGCGACGAAGTATATGTGGGGTTGTTTATCTGCTCACACAATGCCACTGTTACCGAAAAGGCCACGTTTAATAATGTGCGAATAGTGGTGCCTGCCCCAGCCGACCTGGTGCCATATAAGCAATATCTGGGCAGCAATATCGAGATCCTTGATTTAGAAAGCCAGAACAGCAGGATAATCTATCAGTCGCCAAAATCATTGCAGGCGCCAAATTGGATGAACGACGGCAAACGCTTGCTCTATAACAGCGAGGGCCTGCTTTATACCTTCGATCTGAAAACGAATACACCAACCGTATTTAATACCGGATCGGCAAAAAATAACAATAACGACCATGTGCTTTCATTCGACGGAAAGTGGTTGGCAATAAGCAGCGCAGATAAAACCAGCAATTCCATTGGATGGGTGGTGTCCACAAAGGGAGGGGAGCCAAGACGAATGAACGAGATTGGTCCATCGTATATGCATGGCTGGTCGCCTGATGGTAAATACATCGTTTTCTGTGGATCGAGAAATAACGAATATGATATCTATCGCATCCCGTCTGCGGGCGGCGCGGAGGAAAGGCTAACCACCTCACCCGGTCTGGATGATGGCCCTGAGTATTCGCCTGATGGGAAATATATCTATTTTAACTCTGTAAGAAGTGGGCTGATGCAGGTATGGCGCATGAAGGCTGATGGAAGCGAACAAACCCAAATAACAAACGACGATTATAACAATTGGTTCCCGCACATTTCGCCCGACGGTAAATGGATAGTGTATATTACCTTTTTGAAAAATGAAGTTACGCCGAGTGATCATCCCTTTTACAAGCATGTTTATCTTAGGTTGATGCCCGTAGGCGGTGGCCCATCAAAAGTTGTTGCCTATCTTTATGGCGGGCAGGGCACTATAAATACCCCATCCTGGACGCCAGACAGTAAGCATTTAGCTTTTGTAAGTAATACCAATTTATTGTTTCCTGTATTCCCGGTTGCGGGTAATTAAAATTTGATCAGAAAATGAATTCATCACGCAGAAATTTTATAAAAAATAGTGCAATGGTTGTTGCTGGTGCAGCGCTAATGCCAGATCTGGCATTGGCTGATCCGAAAAAGATCACCAGGTTAGGTGTACAGCTTTACACCGTAAGGGACGCGATGGGCAAGGATCCGATGGGTACCCTGAAAAAATTAAGTGAAGGGGAAGTAAAGCATGTGGAACACGCTAATTATATCGATCGTAAGTTTTATGGTTATACCGCCAAAGAATTTAAGAAAATCTTGAATGACCTATCCATGCAAATGCCAAGCGGTCATACGGTAATGACGGCCCATGATTGGGATACCGACAAAAAGGACTTTACCGATAAATGGAAATATACCATTGATGATGCGGCAGAAGTTGGCCAGCGCTATGTGATAAGCCCATGGTTGGATGAGGACCTGCGCACCAATCTTGACGGATTAAAACGCTTTATGGAACAATTCAACAAATGCGGCGAGTTATGCAAGGCGCATGGAATGAAGTTTGGCTATCATAATCACGACTTTGAATTCGGTACAAAAGTAGGAGATGGTAATTTGTTCGATTTTATTTTGAATAACACGGACCCGTCGCTCGTGGCCCAACAGCTGGATATAGGAAATATGTACGGATCACCCGGCGGCATTGCTTTGGATGTGATTAATAAATATCCCGATAGGTTTGAGCTGATGCATGTTAAGGATGAAATTAAAAGTTCGACTAACGGCGAAATGGGGCATGGTTTTGAAAGTACGATATTAGGCCAGGGGATTTTGCCGTTAAAGGATATCTTAAAGGCTGCCCGCAAAAAGGGAGGTACTTCACAGTTTATTATTGAACAGGAATCGTACCAGGGAAAGGATCCCATTGATTGTGTAAAAATTGACTTACAAATAATGAAAAAATGGCTATTCTAACAGTATAAATTCTAACTTACGGCCGGTTTTGAGTCTGCACTGCAATAAGAAGTTCAAAGAAAATTGTTCTACGTAATCAACCTCAAAATCCCCGGAAATTAAACTGAAGTTATTTTGCATTTTATATTTATAAATGTTAATTATACATGATTTTTTGCTAAAACAATTTAAGTGCAGCCAAACAACGATGAGGTAACAATTGCACGTTAATATTGGTAATATCGACAGCATTACCGATTGAGCAGGTTGACGCGCTAAGTGCTTTGTAATCAGGAATGTATTTCAGATGCCCGTTGCTAACTAACAAGTGCAAACTATAAATCGGCCTATTGTGTGGAAAAAACACAATGAAAATATTTGTTCAATAATTTTTTGTTCATACATTTAACAATTACCGATCTATAAATTTATTTAACCTTTTATACATTATAACATGTCTGCAAATACATATGACGCGATTGTCATTGGTTCAGGTATCTCGGGTGGGTGGGCCGCTAAGGAACTGACTGAAAGGGGTTTAAAAACCATTATGCTGGAGCGCGGCCGTAACATCGAGCACATTAAAGATTATGTGAACGCCAATAAAGATCCCTGGGAATTTCCACACAGAGGTGGCCGCACACAGGAAATGATAGCGGATTACCCTGTTCTTAAGCGCGATTACCCGTTAAATGAAACTAATCTTGATTATTGGGCAAGTGATAAAGACAGCCCATATACCGAAGTTAAGCGCTTCGATTGGTTTAGAGGGTATCATGTTGGTGGTCGTTCATTAATGTGGGGAAGGCAGTCATATCGTTGGGCAGACATTGATTTTGAAGCTAATTTAAACGACGGTATAGGTACCGATTGGCCTATTCGTTATAAGGATCTTGCGCCGTGGTATAGCTATGTTGAGAAATTTGCAGGCATTTCCGGCAATAAGGATCACCTTTCAATTCTGCCCGATGGTGATTTTATGCCACCGATGGAGATGAACGTTGTAGAAAAGGATGTTGCGAAGCGCGTGATGGAGCATTATAAAAACCAGCGTGCCATGATCATTGGCCGTACAGCTAACATCACCCAGCCTTTGCAGGCCCGCACAAATTGCCAATACCGTAATAAATGTTGGTTAGGTTGCCCGTTTGGCGCGTATTTTAGTACGCAATCATCAACTTTACCGGCTGCTATGGCTACCAAGAATTTAACTGTTCGCCCATGGTCAATAGTAACCAAAATCCTTTACGATAAGGATACCAAAAAGGCGAAAGGCGTAGAAGTGCTTGATGCGGAAACCAATCAGACTTATGAATACTTTGCAAAGGTAATTTTCCTTAATGCCTCTGCCTTAAACAGCGCATGGGTACTAATGAATTCAGCAACTGATATCTGGCCTGGTGGCTTGGGCAGCAGCAGCGGTGAATTAGGCCATAATGTGATGGATCACCACCTTGGTGTAGGTGCATCGGGGACTGTTGAAGGTTACCAGGATAAATATTATTTTGGCCGCAGGGCTAATGGGATCTACATTCCGCGCTACAGGAACCTGAATGGCGAAAAACGTGACTATATTCGTGGTTTTGGATACCAGGGCAGCGCGGGCCGCGAAAATTGGAGCCGTGATATTGCCGAAATGAACATTGGCGGGGCATTTAAGGATGCATTAACCGAACCGGGTGCATGGAGCATGGGGATCGGCGGTTTCGGCGAAACTTTGCCGTACCACGAAAACAAGATCACCCTTGATAAAACTAAAAAGGACAAATGGGGATTGAATATCCTGTCGTTCGACGTTGAGGTTAAGGACAATGAAAAGAAGATGCGTATCGACATGGCAAATGACGCCAAGGAAATGCTGGAGGCTGCAGGTTTGAAAAATGTGAATTCTTTTACCAGCAATGGCGTTTTAGGTAGGGGAATCCACGAAATGGGAACTGCGCGTATGGGCCGCGACGCAAAAACGTCGGTGCTTAACGAGTGGAACCAGGTGTGGGACGCAAAGAATGTGTTTGTAACTGATGGAGCGGCTATGGCCTCTAGCGCTTGCCAGAACCCATCACTTACTTATATGGCGCTTACCGCCCGTGCCGCCGCACATGCTGTGGAAGAACTGAAAAAGAATAACATCTAAAAACCTACTTAACAACATACAAAAACTAAATACAATGGCTGAAGAAAAAGAAACCGTTCAAAAAGCAAACCCTTCCCGCAGGGAGTTTCTGAAAACCACAACAGTAGCTGCTGCAGGCTTTATGATAGTTCCCCGCTTTGTTTTGGGCGGAAAGGGCTATACCGCACCGAGCGATAAACTGCTGGTTGCCGGATGTGGCGCCGGAGGAAAAGGACAAAGCGATATCGCCAATTTTTACAAAAGCGGTAAAGCCGAAATTGCTTATTTGTGCGACGTGGATGACAGGCAGGCTGCTAAAACACGTGCAAAATTTCCGAAAGCAAAATATTATAAAGACTGGCGCGAAATGTACGACAAGGAGTCGAAGAATTTTGATGCCGTTTCTGTTTCAACCCCAGATCATAACCATGCCATCATAGCTTACCATGCTATGCAATTGGGTAAGCACGTATATGTTCAAAAACCACTAACCCATGATATTTGGGAGGCCCGCATGTTAACCGAGGCTGCTAAAAAATATAAAGTGGTAACACAAATGGGTAACCAGGGCTCATCAAATGACGGCACACGTTTAATGTCGGAATGGTACGATGCTGGTTTAATTGGCGATGTACACACCGTATATTGCTGGACAAACCGCCCCGTTTGGCCTCAGGGTATCAAATGGCCGGCCCCTGAACCTAATATCCCGAAGGAATTGGATTGGGATTTATGGTTAGGTACCGCACCTAAAAAGGATTACGTTAATAAACTGGTGCCATTTAACTGGCGCGGCTGGTGGGATTACGGAACCGGTTCATTAGGCGATATGGGGTGCCACCTTGTGGAAGCACCTTTCAGGGTATTAGGCATCCAATATGCTAAGGATGTACAAGCTAGTGTAGGCAGTGTTTATGTTGATTCCTTCGAAGAAGGACATTTTCCTGAAAGCTGCCCTCCATCAAGCCACATTACCCTGACGTTCCCGAAAACTGAAAAAACAAAAGGCGATGTTACCTTACACTGGATGGACGGTGGCATTGAGCCTGAAAGACCTGATGAACTGTTAGCTAATGAAGATTTTGGCGGCGAGCAAGGCAATGGTACATTGTTTATTGGTACAAAAGGTAAAATGTATGCCAGCACCTATTCTGATGCTGCTACACTGCTGCCAACTGCTTTAACTAAGGACGCAAAAGCCCCTCAAAAGTGGGCACGTGTGCCTGGTGGTGCTGATGGGCACTATGCGCAATGGGTTGAAGGATGTATCGCTGGTTACGGTAAAACAGAGTTAAGCTCATCATTTGATAAGGCTGGCCCGCTTACTGAGGCATTGCTGATGGCAAATCTTGCGGTACGCGGCCATGAACTTAAAGGCGGAAGGATAAAGCTTTTATGGGATAACAAAGCCATGAAGGTTACAAACTTTGATGATGTTAACCAATATGTAAAACGCCAGTATCGCCAAGGCTGGGAACTTAAAGCATAAGGTAAAAGAATGAATTAGTGAATTGGCGAATTAGTGATTGAAAAGTTTCGATCACTAATTCAATTAATCACTAACTCGTTATTCACAAAATTACTAATTCACCAATTCACTAATTATGAATAGAAGAGATGCCATTGGAAGAGTAGCCCTGTTGATGGGGGGCGCTGTGATAGGTGCTGAATTCTTTATTTCGGGCTGTAAAAATGGCCCTGGTAAGGTTGAGGACCTGTTTGACGCAGATACTGTAGCTTTTTTAAACGAAGTTGCTGATACCATTTTGCCGACAACAAGCTCGCCGGGTGCAAAAGCTGCCAACGTTGGCCATTTTATGGCGGTAATGGTGCAGGACTGCTATTGGCCCAAGAATCAAAAAACGTTTTTAGAAGGTATTTCAAAGCTGGACGACGCCAGTGCAAAGAAATTCAGCGGAAAATTTATGTCGCTGACCGCTCAGCAAAAAACGGATCTGCTGGTTGATTTAGATAAGGAGCAGAAGGAATACACCAAAAAGAACGAAGCCTCTGAGCGGGAAGATAGCAAGCACAGAAACGATCCGGATTATAAAGGTCCGACAGTTGAACCGCACTATTTCAGGATGATGAAGGAGCTTACCTTATTAGGTTACTTTACATCAGAAATTGGTGCAACCAAGGCATTACGCTACGTTGCCGTACCAGGACATTACGATGGAAACCTGCCCTACAAAAAAGGCGATAAAGCCTGGGCGACCTGATAAGTTAGTGAGTGGTTGATTAGGTTGAATGGGTTGATTAAGTTTTTTACAACTTTAACTCATTCAACTTAAATAACCCATTCTAACTCAATCAACTTAATCAAACTTATTCAACTCAATCAACACTAAAAAAACATGGCTCACAGAAAACTCCGCATGGGGATGATAGGCGGGGGGAAAGACGCATTTATTGGCGCTATACACCGGATTGCCGCTAATATGGACGGCTTAATTGAACTGGTATGCGGCGCGTTAAGCGTACATAAAGAAACCGCGATTGAAAGCGGTCATATACTGTTCTTACCTGAAGACCGTATCTACACGAACTACGAGGAAATGATAACGGCAGAAAGTAAGCTGCCTGAGGATAAAAGGATGGATTTTGTAACCATTGTTACACCAAACTTTGCTCACTTTGCACCTGCAATGATGGCGCTTGATCATGGCTTTAACGTAGTTATCGAAAAACCAATAACTTTTACACTTGACGAAGCTAAAGCACTAAGAGAAAAGCTGGAAGAAACCGGCTTGATGTTACTGCTTACCCACACCTACTCGGGCTACCCGATGGTTAAGGAGGCAAAGCAAATTGTGAAAGGCGGATCGTTAGGAAAGGTCAGGAAAATTTATGTGGAATATATCCAGGGTTGGTTAAGCAAGCTTTCGGAAAGAGAAGGTAATGCGCAAGCTGCTTGGAGAACCGACCCTAAAAAATCCGGTAAAAGCGGTTGCATGGGCGACATTGGCACACATGCCGCTCACTTGGCCGAGTATATCTCGGGATTAAAAATAACACAGCTAAACGCATCATTAAACGTAGTTGTTGAAGGCAGAATGCTTGATGATGACGGCGCTATTTTATTACGCTTTGAAGATAACGCTACCGGCGTTCTAACTGCATCGCAAATTGCGGCGGGAGAAGAAAATGCTTTAAAAATTCGAGTTTACGGTGAAAACGGTAGCCTTGAATGGGCACAGCAGGAGCCAAACACCCTTACAATTAAGTGGACTGATAAACCGGCACAAATATTAAGGGCTGGTGCTAATTATGGCGACAGAGAATCGTCTTACGCTGTTCATAACACCCGCACGCCTGGAGGGCATCCTGAAGGTTACCTCGAAGCATTTGGTAATCTGTATCGCAATTTTGCATTATCGTTACAAGCGAAACTAAACAACGAAGAAGCAAAACCCGAATGGCTGGATTTTCCGGGCATTGAAGACGGCATAAGAGGCATGGCATTTATTGAAAATGTAGTTGCCTCGAATAACAGCAACGAGAAGTGGACGGATTACGTTATCTGATGTGCGGATATGTAAATGTGCGGATGTGCGAATAATTTGAAAATGTGTTGATTTATTTATCACCTCCGTTCACCAATGACTAATGACACAATGACCAATGACTAACAGAAAATGACTACAATAAAAGGACCTGCATTATTTATAGCACAGTTTATAGGCGATACCGCGCCGTTTAACAGCCTTGAAGGCATTTGCAAATGGGCTAAGGATCTTGGCTATAAAGGGCTTCAGCTACCAACGTTGGATTCTCGTTTTATCGATCTGCAAAAAGCGGCTGAAAGCAAGGGTTATGCGGAAGACCTGAAGGGCGAGATCAATTCATATGGACTGGAAATTACCGAACTTTCAACCCATTTACAGGGCCAACTGGTAGCGGTTAATCCTGTTTATGACGATCTTTTTGACGGATTCGCACCAAAAGAATTACGTAAAAACCCGAAGGCCCGCCAGGAGTGGGCGGTACAGCAGTTAAAATATGCTGCAAAGGCTTCTCAAAACCTGGGCCTGAATGCGTCTGTTACTTTTAGCGGTGCGTTGCTTTGGCCAATGGTTTACCCATGGCCGCAAAGACCGGCGGGTATTGTTGAAACCGGGTTTGATGAATTGGCTAAACGCTGGAAACCTATCCTTGATGTTTACGAGGACTGTGGAATAGATCTATGTTATGAGGTTCATCCGGGAGAAGACTTGCATGACGGCATTACCTACGAGATGTTTTTGGACAAGGTGAACAATCACGCCCGTGCGTGCTTGCTGTATGATCCATCGCATTTTGTTTTACAGTGCCTTAACTATTTGGAATATATTGATAATTACCACGAGCGTATAAAAATGTTCCATGTTAAGGATGCAGAGTTTAACCCAACCGGGAAGCAAGGTGTTTACGGTGGCTACCAGAACTGGATCGACCGTGCGGGCCGTTTTCGCTCATTAGGCGACGGACAGGTTGATTTTAAAGCGATTTTTAGTAAACTTACACAATATAATTATACCGGCTGGGCAGTGCTTGAATGGGAATGCGCCTTGAAACATCCGGAAGACGGCGCCCGCGAGGGAGCGGAGTTTATTAAAAACCACATTATCAGGGTTACCGAAAAGGCCTTTGATGATTTTGCAGCATCAGGATCTGACGATGCCTTTAATCGTAAAACGCTTGGTATTTAAAAACAAACCAATTATTTAAAAACTATTATAACCTAAAATTAGTAAAATGCAATCCATTAACCGTACTCAACTCTTTAGGGCAAGCTGCTTGTCGCTACTGGTAACATCGCTTTCATTTGGCATCAGGGCCGGGATTCTCAACGACCAGGGGGTAAGATTCCACCTAAATGCATCTGAATTAGGTACCATAGCCGCTACAGCGTTTTGGGGATTTCCATTGGCCATTATTGTAGGTGGGTTTATTGTAGATATCATCGGTATGAAAAAACTATTGGTTTCTGCCTTTGTATTTCATCTTATCGGTATTTTATTGACCATTTTTGCCAACGGTTACTGGACTTTATTTTTATCGACCCTATTGATAGGTATCGCGAACGGCACGGTTGAGGCTTCGTGTAACCCATTAGTAGCATCGCTTTTTACGGATAACAAAACAACAAAGCTTAACCATTTCCATCTTTGGTTTCCCGCTGGGATAGTTATTGGCACGTTGCTTGTTTTTGGCCTTGATTATACATTTGCTCATGGAGTATCGCCTAAACCGTATTGGATATCGCAACTCGAAATTGCTGCGATGTTAATCCCTACATTAATTTATGGGTTCCTGTTCTCTAAGCTGGAGTTCCCGGTAACCGAAAGAGTAGCGGCGGGTGTTAGTACCGGAGATATGTATAAGGCATTGATCAATCCCTTGTTCCTTTTTATGATAATATGCATGTTTGGTACAGCGATTACCGAGTTATTTACAAATCAATGGACTGACGTGCTTTTTAAAACGGTTACAGATAATGCTATCCTTATATTAACTTTTGTTGCGTCTGTACAAGTGCTGGGGCGCGCATTCGCCAGCCCTATTGTTCACAAGCTCGCGCCGCAGGGCGTTTTACTAATTTCTGCGATACTTTCTGCCTTGGGCATTTACCTGATGGTTCACCTGCATGGCGATGCTATTTATTTTGCAGCAGTTGTTTTTGGGTTGGGAGTAGCCTTTTTCTGGCCGTGTATGATAGGTTTTGTTGCAGAGAATCTTCCGCGTACCGGAGCCGTAGGACTTAACCTTATGGGCGGCGCCGGCATGTTCGGTGTGTCTATCTATATGATTTTTATGGGTGGATATTATGATCGGATCATGGCACAGAAACTTCCTCACGGGGCAAGCCTCGATGCCTATCGTTCTGCTGCCGGTGGTACGGATATGGCCAAGGCATTTGATGCAGCGAGGTCTGCAGCAGGGCCGGAAGTTTTAAATACTACACTTATCATTCCTGTCGTATTGATTTTTGCGTTCGCTGGTTTGGTAATTTATATGCGCTCTAGAAATAAGACAGCTCCTTTAAAATCAGCGGTTGTTTAAACAACAAAATATTAAAATTTTAATTCAATAATCCCTTATAACAACAAACAAGACACTAAAAATGAAGAAAGTTTTTGCAATCCTATTAATAAGTGCAGCAATATCTGCTTGCGGTGGTGGTTCTAAATCAGGCGGCGGTGCCGACAGCACAGCAGCAGCCGACCAAACCGCTAAGTCCGCTCAACCAAATGCTGATACCAGTGCAGGTAAAACCGGCGCAGCGGATGCAGGTGCAGCAGCCCCTGCTATTAAGTTAATGGCCAGTCTTGATTGCAATACTTGCCACAAAGCGGATGTTAAAGTGGTGGGCCCAGCCTTTAAGGACATAGCAGCCAAATACCCACCGACCGACGCTAATATTGATACTTTGGCTAATAAGGTTATCAAAGGTGGTAAAGGCCATTGGGGCGACATCGCAATGAGCGCTCACCCATCCTTAGCTGTTGGCGACGCTAAAACCATAGTTAAATACATTTTATCGCTCCATAAATAAATAGTATAAAGGAGTATTTCAATTGTGTCGATACAGAAAAGTTCTGTATCAAAAGGAACATAAACAAAACCAGCTATGGCAATTAAGCAAAACAGGCGGTCGGCAATAAAGAATATTGTAGCCGGTACTGCTGCTATCACCGCAACAGGCATGTTATCATCATTTACAACAGACGACAGAAAGGAAGAGTTGAGCGACAAACTAAAAGGCAATATAAACCATTCCGTTTCGCCATGGTGCTATAGCGAGCTCACGCTCGACCAGCTTTGCGTAACAGCTAAAGAGATCGGCATCACCGGGATCGACCTGTGTGGTCCTAAGGATTGGCCTACGCTTCAAAAGCATGGCATGTATTCGCCAATGTGCAACGGAGCCGAGATTAATCTTACCGATGGCTTTGGTGATACCGAGTTTCATGAACGGTTGATAAAAAGCTATACTGAAATGATTCCCCTGGTTGCCAAAAATGGTTATACCAACCTGATCTGCTTCAGTGGCAGCAAGCGTGGCAAGGACGATGAAACCGGTTGGAAGAATTGCGAGGAAGGCTTAAAAAAACTATTGCCGTTGGCCGAAAAGCATAAAGTTGTTTTGTGCATGGAATTGCTAAATAGCAAAATAGACCATAAGGATTACCAATGCAATACATCGAAATGGGGCGCTGAGTTGGCTAAAAGAATAGGGTCAGAGAACTTTAAATTGTTGTTCGATATCTATCATATGCAGATTGATGAAGGCGATATCATCAGGAACATAACCGATCATCACCAATATATCGCACACTACCATACAGGAGGGATTCCGGGTCGTCATGAAATTGACGATACCCAGGAACTTTATTATCCTGCCGTAATGCGTGCCATTGCCGCTACCGGCTTTAAAGGCTATGTAGGGCAGGAGTTTGTTCCGAAAAACGTGGACAAGATTGCTTCGTTGAGAAAAGCTATCCAAATTTGTGATATTTAGCTGGTCATTGGGCTGTAGTCATTGGTCAAAAAAAGCCTGCAGCTGCCATGAACTATGAACCATCAACTATGAATTAATACTCCGTTAAACCAAATACATCTAATACACTCTATAAATACAAAAACCTATGAGTACCAGGAGAGAATTTTTAACCCAGGCCGGGATGGTGACGGCAGGCCTGATGATAGCGCCGCATTTAGTATCGGCAAAGCCAAAAAGTGTAGTTGGTTTACAGCTATACAGTTTGCGCGACCAGCTACCAAAAGACGTAAAGGGCGTTATTGCTAAAGTTGCCGCAGCCGGCTATAAGGAAGTGGAGCCATTTGGTTATTCGAAACAAAATGGCTTTTGGGGACTTAATGCTAAAGATTTCAGCAGTTTGTTAAAGGACAATGGGCTAACCACGCCAAGCGCGCATTTTGATATGAACGGATATTTGGTTGACGGTAAAACTGAAGCGTTTGACTCGTATATCGAGGCCGCTAACATTACCGGGATGACCTATGTGATTATTCCATCCATCAATGGCGAGGTGTTGAAAAGTGCCGACCAGTTTAAAATGGTTGCCGAAAAAATGAATAAGGCTGCGGAGATCTGTAAAAAAGCAGGTTTGCAGTTGGGTTACCACAACCACAACTTTGAATGGAAACCCATCGACGGAACTACCTTTTATGATACGATTTTAAAGGAAACTGACGCTAAGTTGGTACACATGGAAATGGATATTTTCTGGGTGGTACGCGCCGGGCAGAATCCGGTTAAGTTATTTGAACAACACCCGGGGAGGTTTGCATTATGCCACATCAAGGACAGGGATAAAACCCAAACTGATTTGAATACCGAAATTGGCAAAGGTAGTATCGACTTTAAATCAATTTTAAGCCATGCGAAGCTTGCTGGTTTGAAACACTTTATCGTTGAACAGGAAAACTACATCAACATTGATCCTTATGTAAGCATTGCCGAAAGCGCTGCTTATTGCAAGAATGTGTTGCACGTGTAGTTAACGGTTGATGAAGTTGAGTAGGTTGAATAAGTTTATTTAGTATTGCAAATACAACCTAATCAACTGAATCTAACTCAATCAACTTACTAAACTCAATCTAACTTAATTAGCAACTAAATTAACTAAAATGAAATACTCACTATTATTAACCGCAGCCCTGGCAGGAAGCTTTTTTATGGCGAATGCACAGCAGGCTAAACCAGAAGATACCGAAGTATGGGACCCAATCCCGAAGGTGGTAACTCCCGGTAATACATTCAGGGATGCACCGTCTGACGCCGTAATTTTGTTTGACGGGAAGGGCCTTGACAAATGGGTTCAGGCAGATGACCAAACAGATGCCAAATGGGATGTGAAGGGCGATGTGCTCACCGTAAATAAAAAATATGGTAATATAGAAACCAAACAAAAATTCACCAATTACCAATTACACCTTGAATGGAAGGTGCCGGCAAGTATTACCGGTTCGGGACAGGCAAGGGGAAACAGCGGTGTGTTTTTAGCATCATTAGGTAAAGGCGATGCAGGTTATGAATTACAGGTTTTAGATTCGTACAATAACAAAACATATGTTAATGGTATGGCTGGGAGTATCTACAAACAGGCTATTCCTTTGGCTAATCCGGGCAGAAAGCCGGGCGAATGGCAAACTTATGATGTAATCTGGACTGCTCCAACGTTTAATACAGACGGCACAGTGAAAACACCTGCAAAAGTAACTGTGTTTTTCAACGGCGTTTTGGTTGAAAATGATTTTACCCTGCTCGGTCCAACAAAATATATCGGGAAACCTGAATACATTCAACATGGCCCTGCATCGATCAAATTGCAGGCGCACGGCGACAAAAGCGAACCCCTAAGCTACCGCAACATCTGGGTGCGGGAGTTGTAAAAATATTACTTCATAGTTGATGGTTCATAGTTTATATTTGTGAACCATCGGCTATGAAGTATTATTGAGGCCGGCGTAAAACTATTATCCCTACATCATGAACAAAAAACTAACGATAGCATTATTGCTGCTTGCGTTTGCCTGTAATTTAGTTAACGCCCAGGTTACAAAGGCCCCGGCTTATCCCTTAATTACCCACAATACCTATTTCAGCATCTGGTCGATGACGGATAGCTTAAACGCGCATCCAACAAGGCATTGGACAGGTAAGGACCAATCGTTGATCGGGATGATTAAGGTTGATAACACCGTTTATCGTTTTTTGGGTAAGGATGTACCATCTTATGCAACCATACTACCTGCGGCAGACGAGCAAGCCTATAAATGTCAATATACCGAAGCAGAACCAACCGGTAACTGGCAGGAAGTGAAATATGACGATTCCAAATGGCAAACAGGAACTGCGCCGTTTTCAGATGATAAAAAACAGGCTAAAACCGTTTGGGCAAGCAAGGATATTTGGGTTAGAAGAACCTTTGCACTTAATGATCTGAAAATCGATCGTTTGTTTTTAAAGCTATACCATGATGATAATGTAGAAGTATATTTAAACGGCGAGAAAATCTATAATAAAGTTGGTTGGGTAAGCGACTTTAAGCTTATCCCCCTAAAAGAAAAAATCAA
Source organism: Mucilaginibacter phenanthrenivorans (assembly GCF_024721155.1). Taxonomy (GTDB): domain Bacteria; phylum Bacteroidota; class Bacteroidia; order Sphingobacteriales; family Sphingobacteriaceae; genus Mucilaginibacter; species Mucilaginibacter phenanthrenivorans. The sequence continues at coordinate 140,140 of NZ_JAHVAP010000008.1, forward strand.
AAACAGTCTGATTAAAGGCAAAAATGTGCTGGCCATCCATTGCGCAAACACCGCCGGCGGTGCATGGCTTGATGCTGGATTAGTTAACGAAGTAAAAGCCAAGCCGACAGGCATATTATTGGCTAAACAAAAAGATGTTACCGTAAATGCAACCCAAACCATTTATGATTTTGAGTGTGTTGGTGTCGATCTGAAGCTAACATTTACCTCTCCGCTGTTAATGAACGACTTAAACCTTTTCTCAAGGCCGGTTTCATATATCAGCTATAAGGTAAAATCAAACGATGGCAAAAACCATAATGTTAAGGTGTTTCTCAGCGCTTCAACAGCTATAGCAGTTAACACGCCCACACAAACTGTCACCGCGCAAAAATATCTTACGCAATCATTATCAGTTCTTAAGGCCGGAACTGTAGCTCAACCGATACTGCAGAAAAAGGGCGACGACCTGCGGATTGACTGGGGATATATGTACGTAGCCGCGCCGGCTGCTGCAAAGGCGGTACAATACATAACAACACAGGGAGAATCGGTAAACTCATTTCTTGGCCAAGGAGCCAATACCCTGGTAAAACAGGGAAAACAATTGGCTTTAAATACAGTGATTGATTTTGGAAGTATAGGAGCTGTAGCAAAGGAAAAATTTGTAGAGCTTGGTTATGATGATATCTACTCGGTTCAATACTTTAAACAAAATTTAAAGCCATGGTGGAAAACCACTGGTGCAACTATCGATAAGGAATTAACTACCGCAGCTGCAGATTATACATCTGTAATACAGAAATGCGATGCCTTTAACAAGAGCATGTACAGCGCTGCATTAAAGGCAGGGGGTAAAAACTATGCTGATCTGTGTGTATTGGGCTATCGTCAAAGTATTGCTGCACATCAACTGTTAAAAAGTCCGCAGGGAACTGTTTTATTCCTTTCTAAGGAAAACTTTAGCAATGGATCGATAAATACCGTGGACGTAACTTATCCGTCGGCCCCGTTATACTTAATTTATAATCCAAGGTTACTGGAAGGGATGTTAAATGGCATCTTTTTTTATTGCGATGGAAAAAATTGGGGGCATGACTTTGCTGCGCATGATTTGGGAACTTACCCGCTTGCCAATGGACAAACCTATGGTGAAAATATGCCGGTTGAGGAATCAGGCAACATGATTATACTTACCGCTGCTATAGTAAAGGCAGAAGGCAATACAGCATACGCCAAAAAGCATTGGAAAACACTAAGTGTTTGGGCGAATTATTTAAGCGAGAATGGATTTGATCCGGGTAACCAGCTTTGTACAGATGATTTTGCCGGGCATTTGGCGCGTAATGCAAATTTATCGGTGAAGGCAATTGTGGCTTTAGGCGCTTATGCCGATATGGCCGACAAGCTTGGCCAAAAGGCTGTAGCACAAAAATACAAAGCTATCGCCCTGGACATGGCCAACAGGTGGCAAAAGCTTGCCGATGCCGGCGACCACTATTCATTAGTGTTTGAGAAAAAAGATACCTGGAGCCAGAAATATAACCTGATTTGGGATAAGGTTTTAGGTCTGCATTTATTCCCGGCGCAGGTTTATAAAAAGGAGATCGACTATTATTTAACCAAACAGAACGAATTCGGTTTACCGTTGGATAGCCGAAAAACCTACACTAAATCAGATTGGATTGTTTGGACTGCATCGTTGGCTGACAATCAAAAGGATTTTAAAGCGCTGATCGACCCCGTTTATAAATACGCTACCGAAACACCATCGCGGGTGCCACTAAGTGATTGGCATGAAACCAAAGATGGTAAAATGGTAGGCTTCCAGGCACGCAGCGTTGTGGGGGGATATTTTATGAAGATGCTGGAAGCGAATTGGGTAAAATAAATTCACAAAGTTAACCATTGAACTATGAAGGGATTAAGAAAACTTCGATACCTGTTTTTAACTGTAGTCATTGCTGTTTTGGTAAGTTTTAGCAGTATTGTTAAGGCTGCAGATGGTTATTATTACCAGTTAAAGATCTATCATTTTAAAACCCAGACGCAGGAAGACCTGGCGGATAAATATTTGCAAAATGCATACTTGCCGGCACTTCACAGGTTGGGCGTTAAGTCGGTAGGGGTATTTAAACCTGTCGAGGGTGATACTTTGGGTAAACGCATCTACGTATTTATCCCGTTCAAAACCTGGGATCAGTTTAAAAAAGCTGACCAGCAATTAACCGCCGATCAGCAATATCAAACCGATGGCAAGGATTTTATAGATGCATCATATAAAGACGCTCCGTATACCCGCATAGAAACTATTTTACTGAGCGCCTTTCCTAAAATGTTATTCGCGGCTGTTCCAGAGCTTACGGCAAAAAAGACTGACCGGATCTATGAGCTGCGCAGTTACGAAAGTGCAACCGAGAAATACAATGTGAACAAGGTGAAAATGTTTAATGACGGCGATGAGGTTGCCTTGTTTAAACGACTTGGATTTAACGCGGTATTTTATTCAGAAGTGATAGCAGGAGCGCACATGCCAAACCTGATGTATATGGTTACCTTTAATAGTATGGCCGATCATGATAAGCTTTGGAAGGCATTTGGTGAAGACCCTTATTGGAAAACCTTGTCGGCAAAGGCGGAATACCAGAACAATGTGTCGCATGTGGACGCTATATTTTTGCATCCGGCCGCTTATTCTGATTTCTAATGAAGCTTGAAAGAAGGGATTACGACGCCATAGTGGTAGGCTCCGGGCCTAACGGTTTGGCTGCGGCAATCCTGATGCAGCAAAAAGGGCTGTCGGTTTTATTGTTGGAAGGCAAACCAACCATTGGAGGTGGTTTGCGAACCGCCGAACTTACCTTGCCCGGTTATCTTCATGACATCTGTTCGGCCGTACACCCGCTTGCAGTGGCATCTCCATTTTTTGAGACATTACCTTTAGACAATCACGGACTTGAATATTTATACCCTGAAATAGCTGCCGCTCATCCATTTGATAATGGCACCGCTACAATATTAAAAGGCACCGTTGAAGAAACGGCAAACCTGCTAGGTGATGACGCTGCAGGGTATGTCAAACTAATCGAACCGGTGGTAAAGGATTGGCCATTAATTGCTTCAGACGTATTAGGACCTTTACATTTTCCCAAATACCCGCTGAGGATGGCTAGGTTTGGTTTACCTGCCCTAACTTCCGCCAGCAATTTGGTAAAGCGTTTTAAAACTCCCGAAGCAAGGGGATTACTCGCAGGCATGGCAGCCCATTCAATCCAGCCATTAACTAATTTAGCCACTTCTGCCATCGCATTGGTATTGATGGCGAATGGCCACTTAAAGGGCTGGCCAATTCCTAAAGGCGGATCAAACCAGATTGCCAATGCCCTGGTATCGTATTTTACTTCGATAGGGGGCAAAATAGAGACAAATACTTACATTACTTCATTACAGCAATTGCCATCTGCTCATGCTGTTTTGTTTGATGTAACACCAAGGCAATTACTGAAAATTGCCGGGCATAAGTTTTCATCCATTTATAAATGGCAAATGGAACGCTACAGGTATGGCGCTGGGGTTTTTAAGATAGATTGGGCGTTGGATACCCCGATTCCATTCACCGCCGACGGGTGCCACAAGGCTGGGACTATTCATATCGGTAATACTTTTGAAGAAATAGCCAAGGCGGAACAGGAGATCTGGGATGGTAAACATCCGGATAAGCCGTTTGTACTACTCGCCCAACCGACTATAATAGATCCAACCCGCGCACCGCAGGGAAAACATACCGCCTGGGCTTATTGCCACGTTCCGAATAGTTCGGAAAAAGATATGACAGCCATTATTGAAAACCAGGTAGAACGATTTGCTCCGGGATTTAAAGACACCATCCTCGCAAGGCATACCATGAACACGGTGCAAATGGAGGAATATAATCCTAACTATATCGGTGGTGATATTAATGGTGGTGTAATTGATCTCGGCCAATTGTTTACACGCCCTGTGTTGCGGTGGTCGCCCTATAAGACATCTGCAAAAGGACTTTATATCTGCTCATCATCCACTCCGCCCGGAGGAGGTGTTCACGGTATGTGTGGTTATCATGCGGCAAAAAGAGCATTGAAGGATGTCTTTAACCGCTGATTTTAACCGTTGATTTTTTAATGATTAAACGATTTCGTTGATTTGAATTTGTTAGGAAATCAACGAAATCATTTAATCATCTTTAATCAACGGTTCGTTTACGAACTTTTTGTCCGATATCGATCACTTTTTTAAAATTCAAAAATTATAACTATCTAATTATCAGTATTAATGCTATGGCACAGCTATTGCAAGTAACTATGCTATACAAGGTACTATAATGGATAAAGAAATTACACAGGAAGTTACAACTCAGCGGAGAAAAAAGACATTTGTCATCGCTATAATCGCCATCACCGTTTTTATTGTTTTGATCTGGGGCGTCAGGTCGACATTCAAATCTTCAATAAAAAGATCAGAGATCACAACCGCCAAAATTGAGACCGGCAATATTGAAAACACCATAAATGCAACAGGTGAGGTTTTGCCGGAATTCGAGGAAATCCTGACCAGCCCGATAAATGCATCTATAAAAAATGTGATTATGGATGCCGGTAACAAGGTAAAGGCTGGTCAGTCTATCCTCACACTTGATAAATCTGCTACCCAAACAGATTTCGAAAAATTGAAATTTCAGCTGGAATCAAAACAGAACGAGATCAAAAAGCTCAGGCTCGACCTTAGTAAAAGCTTCTACGACATCCAGTCGAACAATGACATTAAGAAACTGCGTATTGATAACCTGGCCGATGCTGTTGAAAATGCCAAACGCTTATTCAAAGCGGGCGGTGGCACCCGCGAAGGCATAGAGCAGGCTGAACTGAATTTAAAAGTTGCACAGCTTGAAAAGAAACAGCTGGAAAACGAGGTAAAGAACAAGCAGCAAACCATGCAGATAGAAATAAAGGAGGCCGAAATAGCTTCTGATATTTTAAGCAGCGATTTAAATGCCTTGCAGCGCAAGCTGAACCTTGCAAATATTGTGGCAACCCGGGCAGGTGTGGTAACTTACGTGAACAGAAATATTGGTGCAAATGTACACGAAGGCGAATCGCTTGCCCGCATTGCCGATTTGGGAAGCTTTAAGGTGCAGGGCAGTATTTCAGATAATTCACTTGATCAGCTGCATGCCGGCCTCCCCGTTATAATCCTGATAAATGATTTACAACTGCGCGGGCATGTTGTAAATGTATCCCCATCAATTCAAAATAGTATAATCTCGTTTGATATTCAGCTGGATGAACGCAATAACAAACAGTTGCGCCCTAATATGAAAGTGGATGTTTACCTGGTAACCGCTACCCATAACCACATTATGCGTATCGCAAATGGCCCGGCTTTTAAAGGCCCCGAGTTGCAGGATATTTTCGTAATAAACAACGGCAAAGCCGAAAGGCGCACGGTTCACATCGGCCTCACAAATTTTGATTTCGTGGAAATTAAAGACGGTGTAAAACCCGGTGATGTGGTGATCAATTCGGATATGAGCGAATATAAAAATTCAAAGGAGATCACTGTAAGTGAGTAGTTGATTGGGTTGGATTAGATTGATTGAGTTGAATCGTGAAAATCCATTAAATCTTTAAATCGTGTTTATGAAACTGTTATATACAATATTACTTTTAACCATCAGCCTCAACGCATTTTGCAGCGGGGGGGCTGATTCGACCAGGCTTACTTTAAAGGAGGTGGTGGCTATGGCAAAAGATAATTCTATTGCTGCCAAGCAAGCCGTTACCACCCGCGAAACCAAGTATTGGCAATGGCGTACTTATAAGTCAAATTATCAGCCGCAATTATCATTAAACGGCAATTTGCCTGGCTACAGCAAAACAAGCACCCCGGTTGTACAACCTGACGGTACCATAATATTCCAGCCAATTCATTATGATAATTCATCGCTAACATTAAACTTCAGCCAAAGCATTACCGCAACAGGCGCAACTATTTACGGGCAAACGCAAATGCAGCGGTTTGATGATTTCGACAGGAACAGCATTTTGTACAATGGCGTTCCGTATGCAATCGGCTTTAGTCAGCCATTGGGACAGTTTAACAGTTTAAAGTGGGATAAAAAGATCCAGCCGTTGTTATACAATGAAAGCAGGCAGGCTTATATTGAAGCGCAGGAGCAGATCTCTATAACGGTAACCGGCTACTTTTTTGACCTGCTGCTTGCCCAGGTAAACCTGCAAACGGCCGAAGCAAACCTCATAAATACCCAAAAGATCCTGAAAATAGCCAATTTAAAGTTCGATCTGGGTAAAGTTTCAAAAAACGAGATCCTGCAATTACAGCTGGAACAGCTAAATGCAAAAAAAGCAGTGGGTACAGCCAAACGCGATATGGAAATAGCCACTCTTAACCTGCGCAGCTACATAGGGCAGGAGGGCGATGAAAAAATTGTACTGCAGGTGCCCGAAACCATTAGCCAAATGACCGTGACTGCCGACAAAGTTTTGGCCGAAGCTTTTTCAAACCGGTCGGACGCGATAGCATTTATGCGGCGTATTGCCGAAGCAAAGCGTGATGTTGCCCTGGCTCATGGACAAACAGGTTTAACGGCAACTTTAACAGCTAATATTGGCACTTCCAATTCAGCCAAAAATATTGTGGGGGTTTACAGGTCGCCGCAAAACCAGCAATTGATAGAGCTGCAGTTCTCTATCCCCGTGCTCGACTGGGGACGGTCAAAGGCTAAGATAAAAACGGCAGAAGCAAACCAGAAATTCACTGAATACTCAGTTGAACAGGATAAGCAAACCTTTAAGCAGCAGATAGTTACACAGGTTTCCCTGTTTAACGTAATGAAAGATCAGTTGACCCTTACGGCAGAGGCGGACAGCATAGCATCAGAAAAATACAAAATAGCAAGGGAAAGGTATGTTTTGGGCGATCTGAGCATTACCGACCTTAGTATTGCCTTCCAGGAAAACGATCAGGCAAAAAGGGACTACGTACAATCCCTCCGTGATTTTTGGAGCGCGTATTATCAGTTGCGCTACCTGTCGCTTTATGACTTTGAAAAAAACGAAAAAATAAATTATAAATGAGCGGAAAGCAGAAAGACAAAAGCAGAAAGCTCAAAATCGGAAAGATCTAAAACTAATAAAACACAATAAGATCATCAATTCAATAACTAAAATAAATCACTAATTCACCCACTCACTAATTCACTAATTAAAAATATGATAAGCTTACAAAACATCGAGAAAGTATATCGCACCAATACGGTAGAAACACTGGCGCTAAACAGTATCAGCCTTGACATAGCCAAAGGGGAGTTCCTGTCTATAATGGGGCCGTCAGGTTGTGGTAAAAGCACATTGCTAAACATAATGGGCCTGTTGGATCAGCCATCAAAAGGGGCCATTAAAATAGCCGATCAAAAAACAGATCACCTGTCAGACAAGCAGCTGGCAAATTTTCGCAATCAGAAGCTTGGCTTTATCTTCCAAAGCTATCATTTGATCAATGACCTACAGGTGCTGGATAATGTGGAACTGCCTTTACTATACCGTTCAGGTTCGGCAAAAGAGAGAAGAAAGCTTGCCACTGAAGCTTTGGAAAAAGTTGGACTTGCTAACCGGATAAAGCATTTTCCCAACCAGCTTTCAGGCGGACAAAAACAGCGTGTAGCTATAGCCAGGGCAATTGTTGGTCGCCCCGAAATTATACTCGCCGATGAGCCTACCGGTAACCTTGACAGTGCCATGGGGAACGAAATTATGGACATACTGATGCAGCTTAACCAAAAAGACGGTACAACCATAGTAATGGTTACGCATGACGAAAACATGGCGCACAAAACCCATCGTCTGGTTCGCCTATTTGATGGTTCACAGGTTCAGTAATTAATCAGCCTAAAAATTAAGATTATGCTTAAAAATTATTTTAAAATAGCAATAGCGGTATTACGGAGGAGGAAGTTCTTTACGTTTATCAGCCTGTTCGGTATCAGCTTTACACTTACCATATTGCTGGTATTAACCGCCTTTATTGATAAAGTTGTAGGTGACAGCTATCCCGACAGAAAACGTGACCGCTCATTATACGTGTCCCGGATTCAGCTGAGCATGAAGGACGGGAGAAGCTCGGGACCCGCGTCGTTTTACCTTTTTGATCACTATGGCCGCTCTTTGAAAACTCCTGTTAAAGTGGGCATTTCATCGGGTTTTAACGGCACCAATACCTACGTAAATAACAAAAAAATTGCAGTAAACTACAAATACACCAATGGAGACTATTGGGATATAATGGAATATGATTTTACAGAAGGCAAAGCATTTACTAAGCAGCAAATTGATAATGCCGATAAAGTAGCTGTAATATCCGAAGATATGAAACGGGAGTATTTTGGTGATGTGCCTTCGGTAGTTGGTAAATATATTGAGGCCGACAATGTTAAATACAGGGTAACCGGGGTGGTGAAAAGTGTACCTATAACCAGCTATATGGTCTACAGCGATATTTACCTGCCCTATACAGTAGCAAAAACCGATTTTAGGAAAGATAAGAGTTACCAGGGTGGCTTTTTTGGGGTTTTCCTGGCAAATTCAAGTGCCGATGTACCTAAAATGCACGCTGAGTACGAGGATATGATAAATAGGCTGCCAATGCCGCGCAAGGAGGTTATTAAAATATACAGCCATGCCGATCCCTATATCCGCAGTTATGTTGATGCAGGCGATGAACAGCATTCCGGTATAACTATAGCGATTACGGCAATCAGCATATTTGCCTTACTGGTAATGCTGCTGCCTACCCTTAACCTGGTCAATATTAACATAACGCGGATAATGGAACGATCATCCGAGATAGGCGTCAGAAAAGCATTTGGCGCATCATCAGGTACGTTGGTTTATCAGTTTATTGTTGAGAATATTATCCTCACTTTATTAGGGGGCCTGATAGGTGTAATACTGTCAGTAGTGGCCCTGCAGGTATTAAACGGTGCAAACCTGATCCCTAACCTGGTATTAACGCTAAACTTTACGGTGTTGGGTATTGGCCTGCTCATTTGCTTTTTCTTTGGCCTGCTATCCGGCGTTTACCCGGCATGGCGAATGTCAAAACTGAACGTAGTTACTGCGCTGAAGGCGCAATAACAATTGTCAAATCATTTAAATCAAAATATTATGTTCAAGCATTTATTTAAACTGATCTGGAATAAAAAGAAGCAAAACTTTTTATTAATGTCCGAGATGTTATTCTCGTTCCTGGTCTTATTTGCTGTGTTTACACTGCTGGTATACTATTACAATAACTATAAAAAGCCGATGGGCTTTGAATATAAAAATGTGTGGGTGGTAAACTATAATAACGCTTATAAAGCGACCAATACCGATTCGCTTACCCAATTTTACGAAACCCTGCGGCAAAATTTAAAAGCCTTGCCAGATGTTAAAGAAATAAGTTTTTGCAGTGATAACGTGCCTTTCTCCCAAAATACATGGCAGGGTTCTGTAAATTATAAAGGAAACCCGGTGGGCGGCGTAAACCAATATACGGTGGAAGACAGCTATAAAAATACCATGACCGCTGAACTCCTGGAGGGAAGATGGTTTAACAAAGGAGATGTAGCTGCAAAAAACAGGCCCATTATAATTAGTTCTGATTTAAAAGAAAAACTTTTTGGAAATGAACGGGCCGTGGGGAAATTGGTTGGCGATGGCGACCAGCCCGGCCACGATAAAAATGCTATGAAAATAATTGGTGTGATCCAGGGAGTTAAAGCAAAAGGAGATTATGCACCGGCCGGTTATGCTGTTTATCATCGTACCGATACCGGCTCTTTCCATTCGCTTGGAAAAATTATGGTACAGGTTACCCCGGGTGCTACCGCTGCTTTTGAGGCCCGGCTATACAAAACACTGGCCAACTATATGAAAGACTCGAACGTTGAAATTGAACATTTAACCAGTAAACGTAAGGACATCAATTATTTTACCCTGGTGCCAATGATTGTATTATTAATTGTAGGCGGCTTTTTAGTTATAAATGTAGCGTTGGGGCTGTTTGGTGTACTGTGGTATAATATTAACAAAAGACGTGGCGAAATTGGCTTGCGCAGGGCAGTAGGGGCCACTGGTAATTCTGTTTCATCGCAATTGATAACTGAATCAATGATCCTGGCAACGCTTTCCTTAATTTTAGGGACGTTTTTTGCCATCCAGTTCCCTTTATTAAATGTATTTGACCTGCCGGCAAGCATCTACATTGTAGCCATTTTTTGTTCTATCGGGTTTATTTATGTGCTGGTGTTTTTATGCTCGCTGTATCCGGGAAAACAGGCCGCTGCGATTTACCCGGCTGTGGCATTGCATGAAGAATAACCTGGATTTAGCAGATTTTAAGGATTTTTATGGATGATAATTTTAAGATTGACATCCGTATAAATTCTTTTAATCAATTTAATCACGGTTTCGGCATCCAAATAAATCCGTGAAATCTGATAAATCCGGGTTATACTTGTATAAAATATGGTACTAATTATTGATGATGATATTGCCGTCAGAACATCGCTGCTTTTGTTGTTGAAAAACGAAGGTTATGATGTAATGGACAGTTCTGAACCTGCCGATGCAATTAAAAAAATAAAAAAACATGAGCCGGAGCTGATCATCCTCGACCTTAATTTTTCAAACGATACCTCGGGCAAAGAAGGGATGCATTTGTTGGGTAAGATCAAACAAATTGACGCCACTTTACCAATTATCCTGATAACAGGCTGGGCAAGCATTGAACTTGCTGTGCAGGGAATGAAGCTTGGCGCCAATGATTTCATCAATAAACCATGGAGTAATGATCATTTGCTGCAATCAGTTAAAACATTGCTCGACCTAAAGGAAAAAAAGACGGAGCATCACACACGCAAACAGCTCGATAAAACTTACGATTTTCAGCATATAATTGGGGAAGATCCTAAAATGTTGAACATATTGGAAACCATAGGCCGTGTTGCCGGAACCGATGCCTCGATATTGATAATGGGTGAGAGCGGTACGGGTAAGGAACTGATTGCCGAGGCGGTACACCAGAATAGCCTGCGAAGAAGCAAGCCGTTTGTAAAAGTAAACCTCGGCGGCATTTCCACTTCCCTATTTGAAAGCGAGATGTTCGGCCATGTGCGGGGGGCTTTTACAGATGCACGTTTTGATCGCACCGGCCGCTTTGAACTGGCTAATAAGGGAACGATCTTCCTTGATGAGATTGGCGATCTTGATGCCGGCAGCCAGGTGAAGCTGTTACGCGTGTTACAGGACAGGACTTATGAAGTGCTTGGCAGCAGCAAGACGAAATCGGTGGATGTGCGGGTTGTTTGTGCTACCAATAAAAATCTTGGTGAAATGGTAAGCAAAACCACATTTAGGGAGGATTTGCTGTACCGGATCAACCTCATCACCATTTACCTGCCCGCCCTGCGCAACAGGCCCAAGGATATTCCCTTGCTGGTGAATTATTTTATCAATAACTTAAAGGAAATTTACGGTCGTCCTTCATTGTCGGTAGCGGGCAGCGCTATGAAGTGGCTGCAGCAACTGCCCTTGCCCGGCAACATCAGGCAGCTGAAAAACATAGTGGAACGAACTATCCTGGTTAGCAAAAATGATGAGCTGGATATTGATGACTTTCGATCGCAACTGGAATTATCGCCGGTAAAAAAGGGAGACATACAATTGCCCGGCATCGGGACTTTGACATTGGAGGAAGTGGAAGTTGAAATGATAAAGCGCGCGATGGATCACCATAAAAACAAGATCGCCAAGGCTGCTGCCTCTTTGGGGCTTACCCGGAGTGCCTTATACCGGCGGCTCGATAAATACCAAATTCCTTACGATGAAGCTGAGGACTAAGTACATCCTGTTTGTTGTGATCATTCACATGGTGGCCCTGGTGGTTACCTGGTTTATTTTCAATGACAGCAGGGTTTGGTTTATTGTGTCGGAAGTATTTGTGCTTATCTCAATTATCATTGCCATCCAGTTATACCAGCAGCTTATCCAGCCCCTGAAAACCCTGATGCAGGGGGTAGAAGCAATAAAGGATAGAGATTTTAACGTAAAATTCTTATCCACCGGTAAACACGAGATTGATCAGCTGACGGATGTTTATAACCAGATGATGGACGAGTTGCGTACCGAACGCACCCGGCAGGAGCAGCAGCACTTTTTTTTGGAGAAGCTGATCTTTACCTCTCCAACGGGAATTATTATTTTAGATTTTGACGATAATGTGCAACAGGTCAATCCAAAGGCTTTACAAATATTAGAGATGGAGGCAAGGCATGTGCTGAACCACCCGATAGACGATCTCGGACATCCACTATTTGACCAGATAAAGTTGCTGAAATCGGGAGAAACCGTAGTTGTAAAACCTGACGGCATAAATACCTATAAGCTGCAAAAATCGCACTTTATAGACCGTGGATTTTCAAGGCATTTTATTATGATTGAGGACCTGACCGCGGAGATAGTCGCTGCAGAAAAGAACGTGTATGGCAAAGTTATCCGGATGATGGCGCATGAGGTAAATAATACAGTTGGTCCCGTTAACTCTATTATGCAATCGGCATTAAAAACCGATAAACTTTGGGAAAACGAACGGTTCGATACACTAAAGGATGCCTTACAGGTAGCAATCGACCGCAACCAAAACCTCAATTACTTTATGCGGAATTTCGCCGAGCTGGTTAAACTACCTTCGGCAAATAAACAACTTATCGACCTGCATCAATTGGTAATCTCCGTTGCAAAACTGATGGGCATCAAAGCGCAGGAAAAGGAAATTGAATTTAAGTTTCAATTGGCTAGTGGTTCCTTTAAAATAATGGCCGATGAGCAGCAAATGGAGCAGGTACTGATCAATATTGTAAAAAACGCCATCGAGGCAATTGACTTCAAGGGTGAGATCACATTCACTACCATACCCGATAAAAAGAGCTTCATTATTTCTGATACCGGCCCAGGTATCAGCACTGAGCATGCTGCAAATTTGTTCTCCCCGTTCTTCAGCACCAAAAAGGACGGACAGGGGATAGGACTCACTTTAGTGCGTGAAATTCTCGTGAACCATGGTTTTGATTTCTCATTAAAAACAATAACTGATAAGAAAACTAATTTTACCATATTGTTTACTTAGTATTTTATTTTCTGCAATACTTCCGTAATTGATAATTTGTTATTTATATTTAGTTGATTTTAAACCTAATCTTTTGATAAATTATGGAAACTAAACCCTTTACTAAGTATGTAGCCGAGTTCATCGGTACATTTTGCCTGGTGCTTTTTGGATGTGGTTCAGCTGTTATTGCCGGAGCCAATGTTGATGGAGTTGCTCCCTGGGGAATTGGTCTTTTAGGCATCTCACTGGCATTTGGCATCAGCGTTGTTGTTATGGCGTATGCTATCGGTCCTATCTCCGGCTGTCACATCAATCCTGCAATTTCTATCTCAATGCTGGCTGCAGGTAAGCTGAGCGCTAAGGATTGTATTGGCTATGTGATCTCGCAATGCATTGGTGCAATTTGCGCTTCGGGTGTATTGTACCTGATCTTATCCGGCAGGCCCGGTTTTTCGATGGGCGAATATGCCCTCGGATCAAACGGATGGGGCGAAACCTATCTCGGCAAGTATTCTATGCAATCTGCATTTATTGCCGAAACCGTGTTCACCTTTCTTTTCCTTATCGTTATTTACGGTACCACTGCTAAAAGAGCAAACCCTGCAATGGCTGGTTTGGCCATTGGTTTATCATTAACATTGATCCACCTGGTGGTTATTCCTATCACCGGCACATCAGTAAATCCTGCCCGTAGCCTCGGCCCTGCATTGCTGTCAGGTGGTAAAGCGCTTAGCCAACTTTGGTTGTTTGTTGTGGCCCCCATACTTGGCGGACTGTTGGCAGCCGGGTTCTGGAAGGGTGTTATGGAACAAAAAGAAACCATTATCAGCAAAACTGTTGAGGTTCACGAAGACATCTCTATCAACAGGGTGAAATAGCTCTTCCCCGTAATTGTCATTGCGAGCGATAGCGCGGCAATCTCGTAACTGTGCAGATCGAATATGCATGTCGACGAGGTTGCTTCGTCGTTCCTCCTCGCAATGACAATTTTTATTAATAATCTTCTCCTGGCAACCAAATTCAAAATCGCTTCGTACTGTGCATAAAGGTGTTATAACCTAATAATCCACATTACATCCTTAAGCACTTGAAGCAGATTTTACAAGGTATTTCAGCTATTTTAAATACCAGGGAAAAGATAAAGCTGTACCAGCTCATCATCTTCGATCTTGTTATTGGCATGCTTGATATTGCCTTTTTAGGTGCGTTGCTTTTCGTGCTGAACCTGTATACAAAAAATACTGCGCCTGCTAATATTTCATTCCTGCCCCAGGCGTTGATGAACTCCGGTTCGTTAACACTGATTGTTGTTTTCTTTGTCCTCTTTAGTGTTAAGAACTTATTTGGCTATATCGGGCTGAAATCACAGCACCATTTTTTTTATAACGTTGCTTCCCGGCTCTCAAAGCGTAATATATTAAATTACCTATCGGATGATTATGGCCGTTTCGTAAGCATCGATTCGTCTGTACAGATCAGGCGCATCAGTCAGCAGCCGATTGAGTTTAGTCATTATATCCTGACCAATGTTCAACAGATCGTTTCGCAGGTCATTTTGATATTTTTTACTGTTTGTGCAATTCTTTTTTATCACCCCACACTTTTCCTGTTGTTGTTTATTCTTTTACTGCCGCCGGTTGTGCTGTTGGGCTGGTATCTGCGTAAAAAGCTAAAGGATGTACGCGCCCATATTAAGACAACCAGCGAGAAAACACTGCAGCATTTGCATGAGTCGTTGGCAGGCTATGTGGAGAGTAATATTTACGATAAGGACGATTTTTTTACCAACAGGTATTCCGGTTACCAGGATCAGCTTAATGAAAATATAGCCACCCAGCAAACCTTGCAAAGCCTGCCATCGCGACTAGTTGAGATCTTTGCTGTGCTTGGTTTTTTGATCCTGGTTGTCATTAATAAATTATCTGCCGATGCACCGGCTATAAATATGCTTACTGTAGGAGTGTTTATGGCGGCTGCCTACAAGATTATTCCCGGTATTGTTAAAATACTGAACAGCACCGGACAGATGAAAACCTACCAGTTTACCTTAACTGATCTTTTGCCTGCTGCTAAACAAGAAACAGTAAGTAATACACCTCCGGAGAGTATTAAATCAATCGGCTTCGAAAATATTAGCTTCAAATACAAGGAACATGAAATAATCAATAACCTCAGTTTTAAATTAGTTCCCGGTGATTTGGTGGGCATTTCGGGTAATTCCGGTATGGGGAAAACAACCATCATTAATCTTTTACTTGGATTTATAACGTCGGGGAACGGGCACATCTGCATAAACAATAAACCGGCAGGTCCGGCACAACTAACATCCTATCGCCAGCGAATATCGTACGTTAAGCAACAGCCGTTTTTTATTAATGATTCTATTGTTAAAAATATCACGTTGAGCGAGGATGGGTTTGATAATGATAAGTTGAACGAGGTAATCGCTGTTTGTGGCATCGATAAATTATTAGAGAAATATCCGGAGGGCTTGGAAAAGGTCATCAACGAGAATGGTAAGAATATTAGTGGTGGCCAGCGGCAGCGGATCATGCTTGCCCGGGCGCTTTACCATGATTTTGACCTGCTGATACTGGATGAGCCATTCAGCGAAATGGATGGTGCTTCGGAAAGGGAAATTCTTAAGCAAATGCAATTGTTGACAAGACAGGGTAAAATGATCCTCTTTATCACCCATAACAAGGCAAGCCTTGAATTTTGTAATAAAATTATAACACTTGATGAAGCATAAACGGCAAACACTGGTGATTCTCAGTCCCGGCTTTCCGAAGGATAAGGCGGATACTGCCTGTTTGCCCCCGCAGCAGATCTTCGTTAAGGCGTTAAGGGAAGTTTGCCCCGGACTGAACATCATCGTTTTAACCTTTCAATATCCATTTTTTGCTGCCGAATACGACTGGCACGGTGTAAAGGTAATTTCAATAGGAGGTAAGGATAAGGGACGAATCTTCAGGATGATAACCTGGCTAAAGGCCTGGCTGATATTGAAGCGGTTGAATAAGGAGTATCGACTGATAGGTCTACTGAGCTTTTGGCTGGGTGAATGTGCCTTTGTAGGCAGCAGGTTTGCGAAACAAAATAAATTACCTCATTACAGCTGGCTGCTGGGCCAGGATGCCAAAAAAGGCAATAAATACTTCAAATGGATTAAACCTAAGGGCGAGCAGCTGATTGCACTTTCAGATTTCCTGGTACGGGAGGTTAAGAGAAATTATAAGGTTACACCGTTACAT
Source organism: Mucilaginibacter phenanthrenivorans (assembly GCF_024721155.1). Classification (GTDB taxonomy): domain Bacteria; phylum Bacteroidota; class Bacteroidia; order Sphingobacteriales; family Sphingobacteriaceae; genus Mucilaginibacter; species Mucilaginibacter phenanthrenivorans. Next base: position 156,576 of record NZ_JAHVAP010000008.1, read on the forward strand.
GTAATTCCAGTCGGGATTGATACATCATTATTTGATATGGCACATCATAGAAGGGAGATAGATATTTTGGGTGCAGGCTCCCTTATTCCCTTAAAACAATTTGATGTATTTATTGAAGCGGTAAGTTATTTAAAGGAATTTATGCCGGATATAAAGGCAGTAATTTGCGGCAACGGACCTGATATGAACAGGTTAGAACTGTTGGCCCGGACTAAAGGCGTGAGTGAAAGTATTGTATTCAAAGGAGAACTGCCACATAAGGAAGTATTACGATTAATGCAGCGATCGAAAATATTTTTGCACCCGTCAAGTTATGAGGGCTTTGGCGCAGTTTTATCCGAAGCATTGTATAGCGGTGCCCAGGTAGTGTCGTTCTGCAAGCCGATGGACAAGGATTACCGGCACCACCATGTGGTGAATAATGCTAATGAAATGAATTTGAAGCTGATAGCGCTTTTGAAAAGTAAAAAGTTGGATCACGATCCAGTATTGATGTGTCCCATACAACAGATAGCTAAAAATATGATCAGTTTGTTTGTGGATTCATAGAGGTTAACCATGAGTTTTCTGGCAATGTGCCTGTGAGGACACGGGCACAGGGAATCTCCCACGTAATCAGATCCCCAATCTCCCCTTGTGCTGTGTCCTCACAGCACCCCCGCACAAAGGTCACGAAATGATACGCCGCCCAATTTCATCGATTTGCTTCGCTATTGCCTCAAAGGAAAGTTTTTCCTTAAAGTATTTTAAACAGAGCTCTTGTTTTTGCTTAATATCCAGAATTTTAAGTTTTAGCAATGTTTCCAATAGAGCAGCTTCATCGCCAACTTTATAAAGCAATCCGCAATTGCCATTATCAGTTATCATCCGGAACGAAAATATATCAGTAACAATTGGGACGCATCCACACGACATGGCCTCGCAAACCGCTGTGCCGCTACCCTCATAGTGTGAACCGGAGATCAGGAAATCGGCGCTGTTATACCAATAAAGCAAATCGTCATGTGGCACTTTGCCGACCATGATAATTGATTTACCATTCGGATCGTTTTCGAGCAGTGAATTTATTTCGGGCAATAATTCGTCGGTATGATAGATCATATATAGACTTGCGTCCGGATTTGTCTTTAAGTACTTCAAAAATGCCCGGACTACGTTTAGGGGATCCTTGTTATCATTTAATCTGCCAACCCAAAGGAAGTAGGGATTGCCGGTAACCCTGGTTTTCTGCTTTGCCGATGCTTTATCAACAGGGGAAAAGTTTGACGAAACCTCCATTACCTCATGAAGTTTTTTAGCCGAAGATATATTACCCTTGGTCACCCATTCCAGTCCCATATCCATCGAAGCAAATAAGTAGGCGTCCACATATCTATCGGCCCACCTTTGCCTATATTTTTTCATGCCGGGCAGCGGCTTTTCTGCGTGGTGATGGGCGATGATCTTTGTTTTTTTTGGTAAGATGGAGTGAAGATGGATCAACTGGATAGGATTGTGCAGTCCTTGTATGATCACAACGTCCGGGTTTAAGCTTTTTATATACCTGTTTATCCTGAACGGAAAATGCGTTTTGTCCCTGTTTAAGTTTACAAAATGATAGTCGACGTCGTTATGCGAGGCAATTCCCTCGTAATTGATCTGTTTAATGCTGATCACTTTGTTCTCCTTAGCTAAACATTCGAAAATGCCTGCATAGCCTGCTGTTCTTTTAAACCAGCTTTCAGGCGTGTTAAAATCGGGGGAGTAACTATAGCTTATGGATACGTACAACATGAATGCCTGTATTAAAACAACCCGTCGATACTTTCATAGTTACCCTTCTGGAACTGTAAAAAACCGACATGATAAAGCGAGGACGGGTTTTCCTTGCGCTTCTTTTTGTTCAGCACTTTACCAATCATCAGCATGTGGTAACCCATTTTTCGATTGGCGATAATTTCGATCTCCTTGTATGATCCTATAAATTCAGGAATAGGAAATTTAAACAATTCACTTTCTGTGGTTTTAAATGGCAGCTGGTTCGGCGAAGTTGGCGATTTGCTGGAGTGTTTACCCAAATCATAGACTGTATTGATATCCACATCGCTGGTATCGCATACCACTACCTTTTTAGCCTCTAAAATTTTGTTGAGTGTTACATTGGTAGTTCTTAAGCCTAATATGTACATGTCCTCCTGTTCAATATATCCATGAATATCCATCGGGAAGATATTGCAATAATTATCGTCCTTGTAAGATACAATGATAATGCTACGCGGATAGGAGTACATGGCGCTGATAACCCTGCGACTGTAATAAGTATTAGCTTTTGAACGTAGGAAATAGGCAAACAAGACCAACCTGTGTAAAGCGCTGAGCTGGTGGTTTTTTACCTTTTCCACCTTAAATAAAAATAAGACACCATGATCTGTGGGAATCTTTTCAATCAGCGATACATAAATTACGGCGTTATGCCAAATGCCTTTAACAAAATGTATTTCCGCCTCCTGGTTACTGGTTAAGACGGCCTGTTCTGTGGTAAGCCATGCGGCCATGCAAAATGGGTCGAGGCAGATCATGCTGTTGGTAGCGGTTATATCGGCCCGGTATTCACCATTCTTTAAAAATACTTTTTCTTCCACCTCACCGGGTTGCAGCCTTGTGATATAAAAGGTGCGTATTTTTTTGTTATTGAAAAAGAGCTTGTTAATGAAACTCATATTAAAAAGTATCTATGTCTGCCGATGTGAATTTAATTTTATCCAGCGGTAATTCCTCACCCAAAAGTTTAAATATTACCGGGAATGATGGTATGGAATTAAACCGCATGGCAAACAAACTGTGCAGGGTAGTTCCCGGACTTGCGTGAAAATGGATCTGCCTCAATCCCAGTTTATTTGCCAGTTTTTTCAACTCGTATATCATATCATCAAAGTCATCGGCCTGTATCTTAATATCCCCAACTAAAAGCGCGCCGCTTGTCTTTACCCATGAAATTGAACCGGCGGCCTTAATTAAAAATGTATCGTTATACGTCTTGTATTTAAAATAAGCATCATCGCGGTATACCCCATCACAGCCATCTTTAAATACCGAATTCTCAAGCCTTTGATCTTCAGCCATGCGCCTTTTTATGGTATTTTTTTGATGATCGAAAGCAAATTTTTTCAAAACAGGCAACTTATTTAAAGCCCGCTTCCATGAGAAACTGCCTGTATGGATGATGAAGCAATCCATGGTATCGGTTACTGTCCATCCTAGCTTTTTAACAAAACCCGGCAATGAGTTTTGATTAGGAAAGCCAAAAAGTACCCGGATGTTTAGCTCCTGGCATAGTAGAAAAGTTGTAAGCGCCAACTCAATAAATAAGCCCTTGTTCCGGTGATCCGGGTGGGTCATTGTATCCGCCGATTGTGCAGCCAAAATAGGTTCGTTATTCACTAATAAGAAGCAGGGAATAACGGCGTAAAAAGCAACAGGCTGGTCGTCGTTATAAGCAATAAAGCCTGTGTATTCAACCCCGGTAAACGCTGTATTATACTTCTTAGCAAAAAAGCATGGAGCAGCCTGCTTGTCATATACTGCTGTAAAAAGCTTTTCCACATCGGGTAAATTTTCCTTATTTAACCGTTGAATATTATAGTGACCGATGGCTGATTCTCTACTCATAATTACCGGTTACTGTTGCATACATTTGGTTATTGACCGATATAAACGGGTTTATGGTTAAACGTTCCCGCATTTCGGTTTTGTCCTTATCCGCTTCATTAGAAAAGTCTGTTGACAGCAATTGTTTGTAGCCGGCATTTTTTGCGGCGGCTATCACAGGATCGTTATAGGATCCATAAGGAAATGCTATGCTGTTTACACTTTTCTCAGTAATGTTTTCAAGATATTGTTTTGCAAGGATCAGCTCTTCAGCAGCATCATTTATTCCGATCTTTGCGAGGTCATTATGATAATAACCATGCGCGCCAATAATTGCAAAAGGAGAGGATGAAAGTTCCTTTATTTGCGCGGTTGTCATTTGTCGCCAGTGATCCTCGTCATTTTTATAGTCTTTAATTGGGCACAGGGGGCTAAACTCTTTCATCATTTCCACTTTCTCATCAAAGCCGTAAAGCCTGAGTTTCTCCGCCAGCTTTACTCCGCTAATTGTTGAAACATATTTATTATGGCGATTCTTTAAATACGATTCCCCTTTAAAGATGATTTTCGCAGGACCGTATTTGCTGATTATTCCTAAAAAATCATTCCATAAAATATCATAGCCAGCTGCCTGTATGGCAGTGACGAAAAAGGTGGCCGGGACCTGGTATTGTTCCAAAAGCGGAAGCACATACTTGTGGTTATTAGCAAATCCGTCGTCAAAAGTAAGGCAGATGTTAAACTTGTCGTCGCTAAATTTCTGCTGATAATAATCGTCAAGTGACACTACGTTAAAGCGTTCCTTGTAAAATTTCAGATGCGATTCAAAGGTTTTTTTGGTGATGAAAAGAGTATTAAACTTTAAATGATCATGCTCGCAAACGCCATGATAAACCAAGATCCTGCTTCCACGCGCCGATTGATAGAAATTCTTATAAAACCCCAAGCCATGCCTAACATCACGGAAAACGTATTTGATCTTCCGTGTAATTTTTAAGCGTATTTTTTGTGATAAGCTCATAGCTGCGCGGGTTCATTTAAAGTTACCGGGAAACAAACGTCAGGTTGATATGCCCTGATTTTCCTTATCAATACAGGCAGATCACCTTTTACATATTTGCAGGTATCATTTAAGAAAACTCTGCTATATCCCTCTGATTGATTTTCGTGTAGTTGCGGCAACAGGCATTCGTCGAATAGCCTGATTTCACCCTTGTGAACAACTAACTGTATGTCTTCGGGTGTTATCTTGTAAAATGCATCGTAGCTGCTTTTACCGGGCCGGCGACCGGCGACTACCAGATCAGCGTTCTTCCCGAGTGTAATACTGCCCGAATTCAGTCCCCAGGTGTCTGCCGGATTTTGATTTAATGACCTGTACAATTTCTCATCGGTAAGCATCCCCGTTTTTCTGGCTAATCTTAAATGCTCCCATATATCCCAACTGCCGGTTAATGTTGAATCTGTTCCGAATAATATTTTGGTATGCTTTTCCAGTTCATCAACCCTTGCTGTTTTATTCAACAAAAAATAATTCGATTCAGGGCACCAAACGATGGCTTCAAACTTTTCAGCCTGTTCTGCCGACATGGATACTGCATGAATACCGATAAGCCCTCGCTTTAGCAGGTTATATTGAATTAATTTATTGATTTCAGTAAAAGAAAGGTAATCGTCCCCCTCGCCAATATGGATATTTACCGGTATGTCTTTTTTTAAAGGGTTATTCAGCTTTAGCTTCCAGTATTTTTCAAAATGAACAGAATGCAGGCAGTGGCTATCTTCAAATATTGTTATCAACGGATCAACTAACCGGGATCTTTCACCATGATTAACTACCGTAGTAACTCCGCAGATCAGGTTCTTGTATACTCCCCATTCAGATCGTAAAGCAATCGGGATCTTTAAAACCCCAGCTATTTCGTTTTTGTATTCTTTATGGATGTAGTTTCCCCACTCGGTATAGTTGCGGTAGGTTCTGTTGCCAAGTGGAGAGAATAGGTTAAAATCGAGGTGGTCGTGTGAGTTGATAAGCCCCGGGAAAATTAATGCATCTTTAAAAGTAAGTGTTAAATTATCATCTGTGAGAACTGTATCAGATATTTCCGCTATTTTTCCATCGCTCATCTGGATGTTAACAGCAGCCTCATCGCCAACTATATGTACATTTTGCAGGATCATTATCCCCTCCTGAAATGGATCCCGTAAATAATCGGGAAACCCTTGAATTTTTCGTAAACATGCATGGCATCCTGCACATCATAATAGTGCCGCACTGCCTCGTCAACCAATCGTTCAGCTTCTACTACCACTTTGAAGCCATTTTTCAAAAGGATCTTCCGAATGCTTTCTGTTGAGTGTACATAGTTACGTACTGCTATGTGTCCGCTGTTGTGTTTGAAGGTACGCTGTCCGCCTGATGCTAAAGCGTTAGGGTGGAAGTCGGTAATAATTATGTCCCCTGCAGGCTTCGTGATCCTGCTCCAGGCAGTTAACGCCTCTTCAATGTTTTCGATATGAGCAACAGTAAGTGTCGACACTATCACATCATAAGTATTATCTGCAACGTCCGAAAATTCGTTGTCGGTAATTACGTGCGTATTTGCTTCCGGATATTTGCCCTTCAATTTATCAAGCATCCCCCGTGAAACATCAAAACCGGCAAGGCTTCTTAGTTCTCCCTGTAGCAACATAGGCCAGTGCCTGCCGGTGCCGCAGCCAATATCAGCAACGTCCTTATTGTTTATGTCGATAGTATCCAGTAATTCTGCAAAAACAATCTCGTCCAGGTCGAGCATCAGGTTGCCGGGCTGTGCGTCATAATTATCGGCCCAGATGTCATAAGCCTCCACAACATTCCGCTCCTTTATAGCAGGTGAGCCGATGTTTTTACGAATGAATTTTTTTAGCGTGTCTATCAAAACAGGGTGTATTAAAAATTAAGCCAATCAACAGTGGTTTATACCAAATACGTGCAATTATTTATGATGGTTGCCCTATGTAATTTATTTAATAAAGCAGGCAACCTAAGTATTTGGGCTGGCGTAATTACTGTAGAGTAATTGTTTAATTGGGGTTAAATAGGTTTTGTGTGATTGACCTTTCCGTATAAGGGAATACCGGCTGGCTAAAACCTGCCGGTATTTACGGAGAACTCCTTTTGTCCCAATATTTACGAAATACAAAATGAATAAAATACTATTGTTTAATCCCCGAAGCGCTGTCAATAAATACCGGATTCCTAATTCTATTTTAAATATTGCGGCCTCTGTTGAGGGCAAGTATGATTGGGCAATTATTGACGGTAACTGCGAAGCTGATCCTATAAAAAAAATTGAATCATATTTAGACACCGGCGAATATAAATACCTGGGTTTTACAGTTATGCCCGGCCCGCAATTAAAACAGGCCATTATAGCAGCAAAAATTGTAAAAGAAAAATATCCGCATACCAAAATGATCTGGGGGGGCTACTTTCCGTCAAATCAGCCAGAGTCGGTATTGTACTCCCGGTATGTTGATTTTATCATCAACGGCCCCGGCGATCATGCCTTTCCATTATTAATAGATGCTTTGGAGGCTGGTCAGCCTTTTGAGTTTATCAAAAACCTGATCTACCAGAATACCGACGGCAAAATATTTAAAACGGCAAAAGAGGACCTGATAGACCAGGACACATTGCCGCCGCTGCCGTACGATAAACTCAATACTTTTTACCCCATTACTAAATTTTTAGGAAAAACTTACCTGGGCGAGAAAACATTGTCATATCACTCCAGTATCGGTTGCCCTTTTACCTGCTCATTTTGCGCGGTAGTTCCTATTTACGAGGCACGCTGGAAGGCTAAATCAGCTCAAACGGTTTATAAAGATGTTAAGTATATAAAGGATAAGTGGGGAGCTGATGCGATAGAATTTCACGATAATAATTTTTTTGTATCAGAAAAACGTGCGGTGGAATTTTCAAGGCTGATAGAGCCTGAAAACATGACCTGGTGGGGAATGGCGCGGATAGACACCATGAGCAAATTCAAGGATTCATCACTGGAAGCTATTCGCAGAGCAGGCTGCAAGATCATATTCTTTGGTGCTGAAAGCGGCAACAATGAAGTATTGGCCCAAATGGACAAGGGCGGAACCCAAACAGGTAACCAGATCATAGAGTTTGCCGAGCGGCTTAAAAAATTCGACATCATCCCTGAATACTCATTTGTATTGGGTACCCCGGCACCGACACAAGAGAAAGTACAGGCCCAAATAGACTTCGAGATAGATTTTATCAAAAAGGTTAAACAGGTAAATCCAAGAACGGAGATCATTATCTATACTTACAGCCCGGTACCCACTGAGGGTTCTGAAATGTACAAACAGGTATTGGCCAGTGGTTTCAGGTTTCCTCAAACATTGGAGGACTGGATAAGCCCTGCCTGGGAAAGCTTCGATTTAAGGAAGAATCCGCTTACGCCGTGGCTCACCCCGGAAATGATAGATAAGATCAGGAACTTTGAAACCGTACTGAACGGTGTTTATCCAACGGTTACCGATATTCGGTTAAGTGCTTTAAAAAGACACGCAATAAAGATGGTTGCGGGCTTACGTTATAAAGTAAACATGTACAAGTATCCTTACGAAATAAAGTTGCTGCAAAAAGTTTGGAGATACCGCCAGCCGGAGATCCAGGGATTTTAATTGATGTATGGCGAACACAATTGCATATAATACGGAAGTTATGGAGGAGCGCAGAACAAACCAGTTCTTTGGTGATTTATATATTGATCTGCGGCAGGAAGAGAAAAGGGTGATGACCGACGATGAACTGATGTTTTTGCCCAATATTGACCCGGCTCATGTCCATTTCAAAGAATGGCAGATGAGAAAACGATCATCTGAACGCCTAATAAGGTATCTGACGGCGAAGAACAAGCCACTTAATATTTTGGAGATTGGCTGCGGAAACGGTTGGCTATCATCAAAACTGTCAACAATAAAAGACTCAACAGTAACCGGGCTTGACATAAATGAACCTGAAATAATGCAGGCAAACCGGGTTTTGAAAAAAAACAACCTTCAATTTATCCGGGCCGATTTTGCACCTGCGATGTTTGCCGAAAAATTCGATGTTGTATTATTTGCTGCATCTATACAGTATTTTTCGTCATTAAAGAGAATTCTGCAAGATGCGCTTTTGTGTTTGACAGATGATGGCGAGATCCATATCATCGACACAAATTTTTACCGGACCGAAGATGTTACCGGAGCGGCCAGGCGTACGGAAGATTATTATACAACGATGGGCTATCCCGAAATGACTGCGTATTATTTCCATCATACATTAAACGATCTCCGGAGTTTTAATTACAAAGTGCAGTTCAATCCACATGGCCTGCTGAACAAGCTCACGAAGAAGGATCCTTTTTATTGGCTAATTGTAAAACATTAAACAGGATGACCGGCCAATCATTATATAGCACCTATAAGAGATACCGCACTTTAAAAACAAGTGTTATATCGGCTTTGCCTATTGTGATATTAATGCCGCATAGCGCCTGTAATTGTCGTTGTGTGATGTGTGATATCTGGAAGGATAACAAAAACCTGAAGCAGCTTAGCGAGCAGGATATAACCGGGTTGCTTGACTCTCTAAATAGCTTCGGAACACAGCAGGTGTTGATGTCTGGTGGAGAGGCTTTACTCAATGCCAATTTTTTTAAGCTTTGTGAGATCCTTAAAAGACAAAAAATTAAAGTTACGCTGCTTACCACCGGTCTCACCATTAAGAAAAACGCTAGCCAGATCCTGGAGTGGGTTGATGACCTCATTGTTTCATTAGACGGTGACGAGTTTTTGCACGATGCGATCCGAAATATTCCGGGCGCGTTTAATAAATTAAAGGAGGGTGTACAACATATTAAATCCATCAACCCTGACTATAGAATTACAGCCCGTACCGTGATCCACCGGTTGAACTTCAGGAACTGGGAAGCCATTATTAGTGAATCGCGTGCGATGGGGATTAACCAGGTGAGCTTTTTGCCTGCAGATGTAAGCAGCCATGCTTTTAACCGGCAAATGGCATGGGAGGAACCAAAACAACACGAGATCCTGATTTCAGAAAAGGAGTTGCCGGAACTTCTGGAGGTAGTTACACGGATAACAGCTAATGAATCAAATTTTAAAACCCATTTTATCGCAGAATCAAAGGAAAAGATCCGGGACATTTATCAATATTATGCGGCATTTTACGGATTGAATCCATTTCCGTTTAAAAAATGTAATGCGCCGTGGGTGTCGACAGTTATTGAAGCAGATGGCAATGTTCGCCCCTGTTTTTTTTATGATGTGATCGGTAATATTCGTGACCAGTCGCTGGCGGAAATTTTAAACAGCAAGGAAGTTATCAGTTTTAGGAAAACACTTGACGTGGCAACAAATTCCACCTGTATGAAGTGTGTATGTTCACTAAATTTACCACCGCGCATGAGCCTTGCATAGATAATACAGTATGAAGAGTATCCTATTTTCACATTCCTACTTTTTGCGTTTTGACCCTAAGCAGTGGCAGATCGGGCAGCCTTATGCACCATTGGGCACTATATATGCTGCCGCTTTAATGCGGGAGAATAATTATGCTGTATCGCTTTTTGATACCATGTTTGTGAGCGATCCGGAGGAATTGAAACCGGCGCTGGCACAAAGCAAGCCTGATTTTTTTGTGGTGTATGATGACGGGTTTAACTACCTCACCAAAATGTGCCTTACCAATATGCGCGAGGCTGCCTTTAGCATGTTCAAGATGGCGAAGGCCGAGGGCTGCACAGTAATTGTTTCGAGTTCAGATTCAACCGACCGCTACGAACAATATTTAAATGAAGGCGCAGATTTTGTAATAATAGGGGAGGCCGAACAGACATTGTTAGAGCTTACCAATCATATTGAAAATGGACTTTCTGATTTCGATTCTATAAAAGGCCTGACCTATCTTAAAGATGGTAAATTAGTTAAAACTTTAGGCCGGTCGGTGTTAAAGGACCTTGATAGTTTGCCGTTACCGGCCTGGGATTTGGTTGACATTGATCAATACCGCCAAACATGGCTTAAACATGCCGGTTATTTTTCCATCAATATGGGCACCACGCGTGGTTGCCCGTTTAAATGCAACTGGTGTGCGAAGCCCATTTACGGTAACCGTTACAATTCACGCAGTCCTGAAAACGTGGTGACCGAAATTAAGCTGCTAAAGGAGCTTTATCAAATGGATCATATTTGGTTTTGCGACGATATTTTTGGATTGAAGCCGGGTTGGGTAAAAGAGTTTTCGCAACTGTTGCTAAAGGAAAATATTGAGATCAGGTTTAAGATCCAGTCTCGGGCTGACTTGCTTTCTGACGAGGATACTGTTGAGGCGCTTGCGGCATCAGGCTGCGAAAATGTCTGGATAGGTGCGGAGAGCGGTTCCCAACAGATCCTGGATGCTATGGATAAGGGGATCAGTATTGCACAGATCCGTGAGGCAACGCAATTAATGAAGAAGCATGGTATAAAACCATCGTTTTTTATCCAGTTTGGTTACCCGGGTGAATTAAAAGACGATATTCAGCTTACTATCAACATGATCAACGAGCTATTGCCTTTTGAAATTGGGATCTCAGTATCATATCCACTTCCCGGTACGGTTTTCTATGATCGGGTTAAAGCTGATCTGAAGAAAAAAACAAACTGGACCGACTCCGACGAGATGGCGTTGATGTTCAGCAATACATTCCCGCCATCGTATTACAAACAATTGCATAAATACGTTCATCAAAACTATCATAAACACCTTGCGAAAAATAGCCTGGTAAAGCTGATAAGCAATCCGCTGAGTGCCAATTTCAAGAGCATCAGGAAAGCGGCATCTGTTTTGTACCACGCACCGGCAACAATGATAGAAGGTATGAAATTGCGAAAGCTGGAGGAAGCGTAATGGAACCGATAGTGGCAAACATTAATGAGCAACAAGCTGAATCAGCCTTTTCTACACAATCCGTCATTTTTGATGAATTGTACTCTGGTAATACCATCATCAATTATAAAAGAAAGCGGGTACGCGACCATATTTTACAATTTTTAAAGCCTGGCAGCTCAATATTAGAACTGAACAGCGGAACAGGCGAGGATGCCCTGTTCTTTGCTCAAAAAGGGTTTAAGGTACATGCAACCGATATATCTGTTGGGATGCAGGCCGAGTTAAAACGAAAAGTAGCATCAGCCGGATTAAATGAAAACGTAACTACTGAGATCTGTTCTTATACTATGCTGGATCAGTTGCGCAATAATGGTCCATTTGATCACATCTTTTCCAACTTTGCTGGTCTTAATTGTACCAACGAACTGGACAAAGTACTGGGTTCATTTGATAGCTTGTTGAAGCCAGGCGGAACCGTTACGTTGGTTGTATTGCCAAAATTTTGCCTGTGGGAGACGTTAATGCTTTTCAAAGGAAAATTTCGCACTGCCTTCAGGAGGTTTTTTAGCGGCAATGGCGTAAAGGCTCATATTGAAGGTGTTTATTTTAAATGCTGGTATTATCAACCATCATTCATAATTAAACGGCTAAAAGATCAGTTTGATTTGATGGGAGTGGAGGGGTTATGTGCGATAGTTCCGCCATCATACATTGAGGGGTTCGCTGAAAAGCATCCGGCGTTATATAAATTCCTGGTAGATAACGAGGATAAGCTTAAATCATCCTGTCCATGGAAATTCATCGGCGACTATTACATCATCTCCTTAAAAAGGAAATAGCCCCTTAATGTGCCAGGCTTTCCTCGTAACTGCGTAAAACACAGGCTATACGGTTTTCATGCCTTACCAGCAATTTCTTCTGAAAGTTTCTCGGGTCAGGCTTGGCGAAGTGTTTGCCGGTATCCATTCCCATAATTATTCCGTGATTATTGAGCTTTTTTTGCTCCGTTTTTTTGTTCCAGCGGCTACTGGTTATTTTCATCAGCATATTGTCGAGTTTGTCACCTGCCGTATTGTTAAATAACACTTCGGTCATATTCTTTAAAAAGCCGGTTTTAACCGATTTTGCAGAAGCGATCCGCATGTTTTTGTTAGGAAGAAATTCCCTTGTCCATGAGTTTGCTGTATAGAATTTTTCGAATACTGTATCGCCTTGTAGGGGAATCAATGTCGCTATTTCAATTGCTGTATACAGATTTTTCTCCGCGATCTCCATTTGTTGCTCATCAATATAGTAATTCATGCAAAACAGGTGCTCTTTATTAACCAGGAAGGTTAATTTTTTAAAGCAGTGCATTATAGTGCGCGCAATCCAAAGCTTATTTTTAGTGGTAATGATAAACAGATCGATGTCCGATTCATCATCGGCATAGTTTTTTGATAATGAGCCGGATATAGCTATTCCGCGCACATAGGGGAAATGAATCAACAGGCTCCCCACTCTCGCGGCTATCTTAATAAGCTCAGCAGCTTTTTTATTGCCTTCTGTACGGCGTACCGCGAGATAATGATCGTTTTTTAATGTATAGAAATTATCAAACAGGTGAATAGTACCGTTATTTAATAGTAATTGCAATGCGTCATTAAATGCCTCGAAGCAATGCTTGTTTTTAAGGAACAGGTAGATTTCCGCCCGGGTTAAAGGGTAATCGAATAAGTCGAAATAAGCCAGGGTTTCTAATATGTTTTCTTTAATTGGCGACAAGCTCTTATTGATTAGTGGATATGATATATGTTGCATTACCTGTTTATTATTAAAAGATATCCTTTATAATTATGACGGGGTAACCAACTCTTTGGTTGCCAGTGCTGCTAAATAATTATGCTGCTTTTTTGTCTTTTGCCTTGTTGTTTTCTGTTCTCCCGAAAAAAGGAAGAACGGGAAGAAAAAAGCATAGTAAATGATCCCTTTATCCACATCAAGAAAGTTTTCGGAAAATGAAACTGCCACAACGATTATCATGAAAGAAAAAAAAAGCAGATCGCGTTTTTGATAAGATATTCTTATTCCAAATGCCAGGGTTCCGGTATACAACAGGAGGCCCATGATTCCTGATTTTAGCAAAAAACTCAAATATTGATTATGCGCATTCAGATTGTTAATAAAAGAGCTGTATAGTTTGTTTTTAAAGAAATTATCGTGTAAAAGCGGCATTTCCGAACCTGCACCGTATCCCAGAATAGGCTTTTTTGCAATCAGGTCGACAGTAACATGCCACCTGGACAATCGTGAGTCCTCGAGATGAGGCCTGTTGGTAGTGGATAGGTCTTCTGTTAGCTGGGTGATATACCTGTCCCTTAATGTGCCCGACGACAAAACGCCCGCGGCCATTAATATACAAAGTGATGCTGCGATATAAATAAACCTGCGTCGCGCAATTCCGGTGAGCAAAAAATAAGGAACCACAAAAGTCACAATAGCCGCTAAGGGAATACAAACCGATTTTGAGCTGAGTTGAATTAAGCCGATAATGAGGGTTCCGATACAGGCGACATAAAATAACTTTACTTTAAGCACCTGTTCTTTTAAAAAAAGCGAGATCAAATAGATTAAACACAATGCCAGCTGCATGGAAAAAAATGTGGCATGCATGTTTATCGGCTCTGAAAAGTTATGATTGGTAAAAGCGCTGGAAAATAAAATCGATAATGGCAATCCATAGTGCCTGACAGTTATCAACGCATCAAGATATAAATAAACGATGGTGACACAGCAAATCATGGAGAACGATAAAAAGAGCTGTGATCTGTACTTCTTTAAATCCAAGGGATTTAAGAAAAATAAAACCGGGAAAAGGAAAATCACTGAACGTTTCCCTACTTCATTAAAGCCCTGCGATGTATTTGTAGCATAAATTACGGTTAGTAAAGAGATGAAAAATGCTGATTGCAGTATCAATATTCTCCATTTAAATAACGATTTGAAGCGTTCACTTCTTAGGTTAATAATAGTATGCAGACTATAACTTATTAAAATAACGTGGCTATAAAACATGTCGAACGGCAGCGTTGCCATTAACAACATGATGTGGTAATAACTTATTTTATTGGGTATGGTATCGTTTATTTTAAATAACCCGCTCATAATTTGAGTTGTTATGGCATTCAATTATAAACTGCTCATATTGGTCAATTATCTTTTCCCAGTTAAACTGGTATTTAATTTTGTGAAGATTATTGCTCACCATGGTTTGCTCAAGTTCCTTTCGTTGAACGGTTTCCACAAGGTTTCGCACCTCTTTAGCATTTGAAAAATAAAAGGCATCTGAATTAAGCACCGATTTATTGAACGGGTTATTATGAGCAGCAATCAAAGCCTCGCTGGCCATAGCCTCCAGCAGAGATGGATTAGTGCCACCTACGCTATGCCCGTGAAAATACAGGTAGGAATTATTTTGCAGCGCACGTACTTTAGTAGTGTCAAAAATTGACCCTTTAAACTCGATCCGTTCATCATTTTTAAATTTTTGAGTGATATATTTTCCGAATCTGTTGCTGGTATCGCCCAGCACCTTGAAATTACGGTGCGAACTGCTGTTGTTAAAACCCTCTAATATTGTTTCGATATTATTTTCAGGCTCCATGCGTGCCATAAGTAAAAAATAGTCTTCCTTAAGCGCCAGTGTATTATCTACCTGTTCTCGTTCCTCTTCGGAAAATAAATCCGCACCGTAGGGAATATATTTACTGTTGATATTATATTTTTCACCGAGATATGATTTGATAACGAGTGAGTCGGAAATGTAATAATGGCTATATTTTACCGCAAGTTTTTCCGCATACTTCAAAAACTTTTGTACCGATGGCGAGTATTTTGATCTCTTCCATTCCAATCCGTCCATATTGGTGATAATGGTGCTTTTTGCGGGATATAGTTTACCCCAGATAGAGCTGCTGGTATAACCCATTAATAAAACGGCATCAAACTTTTGTTTACGTGCGTCAAGCAGGCAGTTTAAATCATAAATAAATTGGCCCCCGGTTCCCACCAAATATTCAGGGTCATAACAATGCCTTATTTCTACACCGTTCCAGTTATCTTCCTTGTAAGGATGATTATGGGAATTGTAAACGGTGACTGAATGACCTCGTTTTACCAATCCTTCTGAAACATACTCCGAGATATGCTCAAAACCCCCGTAATAATTTGGAACCCCTCTTGTGCCCAATATTGCAATTCTTAGTTTCATGCTGTAGCTGCTAATTGATATGCTTTTAATGTTTGTATAGCGGCCTGTTTCCAGGTGTATTTTTTTAATATTCTATCACGTAAACCTTCATCAAATTGTGCTGCGCTTGCTTGCTCAACAGCCGCCAGGATGCTTGCCGGATCAGCCGGGTTGCAATAAAAGGCATCATTACCAAAATATTCCCGTGTATCGCCTTTGTCCGTAATTACAATATTGCAATGCATAACAGCGGCTTCTATCGAGCTCAATCCGGTAGTTTCAAACCAACTTGGCAATATGTGTACCTTTGCAAGTTGGTAATATTCAAGCAATTGCATTTGAGGGATACGGTCAAGAAACGTAATGTTGTTAGCTGCGATAGTGCGGCACTCGCGATAATAATCGCCCTGGTTAGGAGCGGCAGCGCCGATAAGCACCAGGTTGAATTTGGTATTGTTTAGCGCTTTTATAAGGTTGATGTGGTTTTTACGCCCCTCTATTCTTGCTACACAGATCACCAGGCCTTCATCCTTTTTTATTTCCGGTTCGAATGGAAATTTATCCGGATTAATGCCATTGGGCACTACCAGGTGATCAATTTTGCAGGGGTAGTTTTCCTGTACCCGTTTATATTCCGATTCGGAATTTGGCAATATCATAGTAGCGCGCCGCAGTATCTCAATAATGCTTTTGCGTTGTCCTCTCCATAAGTAGTCATAGCTGGAAAGGTGATCCTTACCCAATACCCAACGGGCTATAGTTTTCAGGTATTCAACGCTGTCGCCGGGCAGGTGGGTAAACAACACGCCAATACCCTTACGATGATTTTTATCAAACTCACTGTAGCTGCACAATATGGTTGACACAACAAATGGTTTGTTGGCCTTTTTGCTATGGTATAAAATATCTGCGGGGCGGATGATGTTAAAAAAATGCAACAGGTCGTATTGCTCATAGGCTATTGTATCTTTTGATAACATTATATCAACTTCAATCCCCATGGCCGTTAGCTGCCCTGCAGTTTGTACCACCTGCACAGTATCGCCCCCGGGAACGGTGTATAAAGTTGATCGTGTTATAAAAGCTATCTTCATTTTCTCTCTTGTTAAAATTTGCCCTGGGTTAGGTTATGCAGCCATGCAATAAATCTTTCGGGCAAGTAACTCACCGTATAGATCAGGTAATTATCCAGTCGCAAAGGGTGCAGGCTGATGGCCCTTGCCATGTTTAGCCGGGCTTTTTCGGGCTGGTAATTGTTTAGCAGAAATTTTTTACCACATAAGGCATAGTAAGCACCTTCTTTTATTTTAGGCGAGTATTGTTTGCCCCCTATCTGGTATAATTTATTCCCCTCGGCTTCGGTTATATTTTTGTTCCTTAACGTTGTGTATTTAATTGAGCGAAACTTACGTGTACGCCATTTCTCATCAATGGTGATGGATTCTGGATTTAGTCTTACTTTAATAAGGGCCTGGGATAAATTACACGCCTTTTCATTTTTCAAGATATTAACCCATAAAAAATGATCTTCGTAGGTATAAGCGTGCTCATTATAGCCGCCTTTATTTACAACCGCCTCCTTTTTATAAAAGACGCTTGAATGAATAAACGGGCAGATGGAGTATTTTAACTGCTGGATCTCCTCGTTAAGGTGTCCCTCCGGGTGATGAGTGAAAATATAATGCCCGTCGGCGTCCATATACTCCACCGCCGAACCGATAATGGTATATTCAGGGTAAGTGGTAATGAATTCATACTGTACCTTTAACCGGTTTGGCAGGCAGATATCGTCTGCATCAAACCTGGCGATATAGGGTGCCCGGGCATGTGCTAAACCTAAATTTAAAGCGGCCGAAACACCTTTGTTTTCCTGCCTGATCATCACAATACGTGAATCATGAAACGACCGGATGATTTTTTCGGTATCATCGGTTGAGCCATCGTTAACTATCAAAAGTTCAAAATCAACAAACGACTGGCCCAGTACTGAAGTGATAGCTTCCCGGATATATTTCCCCGCGTTATAAGCAGGCATTAAAACAGTCACCTTGGGATTGTTAGGATCCATATATGATTGGGGCGTTAGTAGTTTCCTTTATATTGAGCAATAACAGCAATTCAAAAAGCACGATAACCGATAATTGCTCAAACCAGTAATCGGTAAATAATATCATCGTCAGCAGCAACAGTACGGGGATGCCGTAAGTAAGTGTTTTGGTATGTTTGGCGAAAAAGCCTAAATAGTAGACAGTGAATGCCAAAAGCCCCAGTAAGCCATATTCGGCCAATACCTGGTCATATACAGAATAGGGGCTGTTAATCAAAGAATGTAAACCCAAGGTCCGACTGAAAAAATTGAGATATAGATCCAGGTGATTTGTCAGGAAATTATTATTGATATAAGCGTATTTTGGAGAGAAGCTCCCCGCAAACCCCATGCTTGTCGCCCTGTAGGCTAGTTTCGACGAAAAATTACCCATCCCATCACCTGTAACTAACTTTGCGGGGTTCAGCTTCAAAAAATTAAAGGTTTGAAGCATGCTCATTACTTTTCCCGGAAGGCCTGATACGAAAGTTTTTTGAGTAGATAATGAGAGACTTGCCCTGTGTTGATCAATAAATTTCAACAATACTTTCTGACTTGTGTCTGCGTCAACTCGCGACTGATAATAAAATGCGTTGATGTTGGGGGTATCGATAAACACCCTCCCCATTCCGGTTTGCGGTAAGTGTGCTAGCGCAGGGTTCGGTTTTGTTTTTATTACACCTGGTAGTTTTCTAACGCTGTCGAGATAGTGTGCGGCTATTTTGCGTCTTGTCTCCTCGAGTGTTGGAACATTAGTACAAATTGCTGCAGAAGTCGTTTTGGTTGGGTCTTTGCTGGCGGAATCAGCAAGGTTAGCTAACGTCCGCGTAACGTATACATTATTTTGTGGTGAAACCTTTCCCATAAAGGTAGCCAGCAATACCAGGCAGACAACGATCAGGCTTTTTTGATTTTTGCTACTTTTGAAAATAAATAACAGCACGAGTATAAAAACCACTGCCAGGTTGAGAAAGTTGCTTCCAGTAAGAAGCAGTACAGTCATACATACCAGTACCATTGCCGCATTTTTGCGGGTCATGAAATAAATCACACCCATTGCATTTAATGCTGCGTTGGTTAATGATGTATCGAATGTTAGCCCTTTTATAAAATCGCCGGTGCCGATAAAATACTTTTGAAATTCGCCCTGATAGCGGTAGGGGTTAAGGCTGTGCGTCTCCAATATAATAGCCCCAATGTTTAAAAAAGAAACGGCTGCATTTACTATGAAAAAAGCAAGAACTGTATTATGGATCGTTTCTGTTTCGTTGTTTTCTACCGAAAGTTTAACCTGGTGTATGGCCAGCAGGCACATAAACCAAAACCCTATCCCCATAAAAAATACAAGCAGATACCCTGGGTTGTTGTATCCTTTCATTATGAATAGGTTTATAAGGGAAATAAACACGATGAGCAAGTAAAAAAGCGGCAGTCTTGAATTTTTAAAGCTTAATCCAAATTTGAAATTGAAACGGAGCAGATAAATTATAATGACAGCGACAATCTTTACAGCGATTTTTACATTTAAAAAGAGCACCAGGAACAACAGCAACTGCCAGTCCATCTTGTTGATGACCTTTGTTAATTTAAAATCAGCGATACTTTTAAACATTCGCAATCAATTAATCAAGCTTTTAATAGCCACGCAGTAGCTGGTGATTATATAAAACATTACGGCGGGAAAATTGAAAGGGTTGCCTGCTTAAACAGGTCTAACGTGCTATTTTTCTGGTGAAATTTAGCTTTCAGCCTTGCCTAAATATTATATCGCAAAATGTATTTAAGTTGGAGGCAGCCAAAGGAGGGTATTGGCCGTAATTGTTCGTAACCGGGGGGGCTAAAACAACCGCTTCGCGACAAACTAAAAGATAATACTAATTTTATGCATTCAGAAATAAACAGTTTTGGTGAAAAATAAGCTACTGGTCAAGGTCTTTTCTTCAGGTTTGCAAGCCATGTCGGTACAGGTGCTGGGCGCATTTTTCTTTTATTTTATTTCCATTTATATCTCGAAGAACGATTTCGGCGTCATCAGCTGGACAAATGCAGTATCGATATTCATAACCACATTATTGGGGTTTGGATTGGAGCAAGTTGTGGTGCGGCGAATAGCTGCTTCAAGAAGATCTGATTGGGCTGCCGCCGCCTTCTTTTTTCATGCGGTGGTCGGGTTTATCCTAACGTTCGCTTTACTTCTATTCTTTGTGGGGTTGCTGAAGAACCAGGAAAGTATCTACAAAGTGCTTCCATGGTTTTTCCTGGCGCAGGGCATACTTTTTATCGGCATACCGCTGAAACAGTTTTTGAACGCAAAAGAGCAATTTACGCCTTATGGTGTTATTGCTATAGTTAGCAACACGTGCAAAATTGTAACCGCCTGGCTGTTGATGAAGCAGGGCATATTGCATTTGGAAACGATATTATTGATCCTGATCGGTACAGCAGTTTTCGAGCTGTGTTGTTTGCTTATTTATCTGCTTGTGAAAAATTCTTTTAGCTTTAGATTTCAGTTCAGGGCTTACCTCAAACTTATAAAAGAATCATCGTCGCAATATTTATCTGTTATTTTTGATATGAGTTTGTCGCGGATGGATTGGATCTTGCTCGGCATTATGACAAGCAGCAGTGTTTTGGCCGACTATAGCTTCGCTTATCGAGCCTACGAACTTGCCCGTTTGCCTATGTTAATTATGGCCCCAATAATTTTACCACGGTTTGCTCGACTATTGACAAATAATAATGTATTAGATATTTGGTATCAAAAGTATATCAATTCATTTAACATCACTGAACTGTTTTTTGCCGCACTTATTCCGCTCGTGTTAAATATTTTGTGGATCCCGCTACTAAACCTAATTACCAATGGCAAATACGGCGAATCAAACTCATTAGAGTTTTTGATTTTATCGCTTTGTATTCCGCTACAGTTTTTTATCAACACATTATGGTCATTGAGCTTTGGAGCCAAAAAATATAAAGCAGTTTCGTACATCACCATAATATGTGCTGTAGCTAATGTCACTTTAAACTTAATACTGATTTCAAAGTTCACTGGACTCGGCGCGGCTGTTGCATTTCTCGCAACCACGTTGTTGCAGGCCGGTTTATACTACAGGTTGGTACAAAGGGAAATTATGGCGATATCGTTACGTCCCATCGTGATTTTTACCGTGGAAGCAATTGTTATATACTTTATCACAATGGGCATTCATGTTAATTTTATTGTTCAGCTAATTATAGCCATAGTATTATATCTTTTAATTACTTTGTTAACAAGACAGATAACTAAACAGCATCTTAATAATTTTAAGCATTTGCTCTCAAAATGAACATACTCTACCTGTGCGATGAATACCCGCCCGGTAAGCACGGCGGGATAGGTACATCAGTAAGGATGCTTGCGCGGCAAATGGTAAAGCTGGGCCATCATGTTATTGTTGCCGGTTTATATGCGCCGGGCTATGGAGGTGCAGACGAATTTGAAGACGATGGGGTTAAGGTTTATCGTTTTCGAAGAGGTTTTAGTTCAAAAATATTTAGTGATGAGGAGTCGTTAAAGTCGCGTATAGCCACCCGGCTGCTGCAGGTCTCCGGGTTGATGGATCGGGAGATCAGGAAAAGCCTTGCTACTTACAAAATCGAACTGGAACGGCTAATCAAAGACCACCAGATCGATATTATTGAAATGCCGGACTATAACGATTATATCCGTTTTTGCAGCCGGGAAATTCCATTTCCGGTATTGTCAGTTCCTGTTGCCGTTAAATTTCATGGCTCAATAACCTACTTTATAAAGGAGGCAAATGGCCCGCTATCAGGCCATATATTAAAAATGGAACAGGCCATTGTCAGCCAGGCAGCCGCAGTAGTTTCAGTGAGCGAATACACGGCAAAAAAAAGTGCCGCCTACCTCAATTATCCAGGCAAAATTGAAGTTTTATACAATGGCATTAATACTGATACATCTGTCTTAAAAACCAGTAAAAAAACTTATCAGGTTATATTTACCGGTAGCCTGGTGGAAAAAAAGGGAATTTATCAATTAGCAAAGGCATGGAATATAGTAAACAAACATGTCCCTAACGCACGGTTGCTAATTTGTGGCAAAGGCGATCAACAAAAGGTCGCTTCATTCTTTACCAGGGAGGCTAAGGATTCGGTGATTTTTATGGGACATTTACCAATGGAAAAGCTATTTGATCAATTGTCTGCCTCCAATATCAGTGTTTTTCCTTCATATGCAGAAGCCTTCGCTTTGGCGCCCATGGAGGCCATGCTCTGTGGTGCCGCAGTGATAAACTCAAACCGTACATCGGGCCCGGAATTAATTGATGATAATGTAAATGGGGTACTTATTGATCCTGATAGACCGGAACAGATTGCAGAGGCTATATTATATCTTTTGAATAACCGTAATATTTGCGATAATCTTGCTAAAAAAGGGAATGAAACGGTGAAGGAAAAATTTGAAATTACTAAGGTAGCCGAAAAATACATTGAATTTTACGAGAGCGTTTTGAAGGGACGTGTTATATAATGCCGGTTAATATTCAACAACTAAACTCTCATTTGCCGGTTGTTTTTTCTCACCTGTAATTTCCATTTGGCTCAGGAAATGATATTTGCGCCGGGTATGTTTAACAGTGATCTTAGCTATATTCCACCCGGTACGGCCGTCTAAAAAGCCTAAGTAAACTATATAATTTTTAATAAACCCAAAAATAGGGGAGATATAAAGCTTAATTGCACCCGCCTTTTTTCCGGTTCGGAAGTATTTTTTGGCACTCAGGTTTGCATAGTAGCATCCTTTGCTATCAAACTCCTGCACGTTTTTTACTGAATAGTGGTGGATATGGCCTTCGATTTTCTTTTTTTGAATAAACGAGGGCAGTGTCAACGTTTCGTGTACAATGGTTTCTGACCATTTTACAAATTCGCGGTTAAACAGGCGAATGTGATGATCCTTTCCCCAACTGCCGAAGCGTACAGGCTTACCGCCAAAGTATGACCGAAACTTAATGTCATATACAGCCTTTTTATCGTCGAAGTTTAGTTTATGGATGGCACTTATAAGCTCATCATCCGGAACCTCGTCGGCGTCTATGCTTAAGATCCAGTTGTACCTGGCCAACTCTACACCTTTGTTTTTGTTGGCGCCGTAACCTTCCCATGCTTTGTTATAAAAGCGGCAATTTTCATTTAAGCCATTAACTGATGTTTCTGTTTCACTGCCATTATATACTACTATAATATCATCCGTTAATTTGCTCGCTTCTTCTATGCACCCCTTAATTATATCGGCGGCATTTTTAGTAATTATAACAACAGAAACCGGAACCATTTATTTAAATTTAGATGCGCTAAAAAGCATTGTGTTTATAGATTATATCGTGGATTTAAATAAAAGGGTTGCCTGTTACAATTAATTTTTAACGAATCATTTTTTTAACAGTGACAAAGAATAACTTACTATCGTGGATTGGGAAAACGTATTTTATGAATAATAAATAGTGAGTTAATTTAATTTATTGATAAACAGTTATTTATATTGCGGTAATATTTTTTTTAATCATAAAGGCAACCTTTTTTTAATAAGTAACGTGATAGCGTATAGACAATGGGAATTACATTAGCTAACAGGATATAACCCATATGGGAGAAGAAGAGTTACATCAACTGATCGGGGGCTGTATAAAACAGGATAGGAAGTGCCAAAAAATGCTCTATAAAGCTTTCTATGGATTTTCTATGGGCATCTGCCTGCGCTACGCCGGGAACAGGGATGAAGCTGCTGAAGTAATGAATCAGGGCTTTTTTAAAGTTTTTACACATATAGAAAGCTTTGACACAAGCAGGCCGTTTAAAGCCTGGCTGGGAAAGATCATGATGAATGTTTCAATTGATCATTACCGGGCGAACCTTAAAATGGCGTATACCGAGGATCTTGACCAGGCAGAACAAATCAGCGACGGCGATATTGCCGATAAAAACCTGCACTATAATGATCTTTTAGCGATGGTTCAAAAGCTTCCCCAGGCTTACAGGACTGTTTTTAACCTTTTCGCAATAGAAGGTTATTCGCACGAGGAAATTGCGACAATGCTTAACATAAATGCCGGCACATCAAAGTCGAACTTACATAAGGCCAGGCAAAAGCTTAAACAAATGATATTTAAGGCGGATTCGTCTGCCGGAGGAGGTGCTAATTATAATAATGGCATGGATTATACCCCGATCGTTGCTATCAACGCAATAAACATGAATGGCGGTATTTTTAAACAAAGGTATTAGGGAATGAACACAGAGAACGACAAAAGATTGGATGATCTTTTTAAAAAGAAGCTGGAGGACCCGGTCGATGAGATCCGGTACGAGGAGGGTGATTGGGACGCGCTTGAACAAATGCTGGATAAGCCAAAACGGAAGGGAATCATCTTTCTGTGGCCTTTTATCAGCAGTGTGGCGGCTATAGCTCTGCTGTTTTTTGGATGGTGGATGTTTAAAAATCAGGCAGGAACAAAACCAGGTAAAGATCAAACGCAAGTGGCGGCAAGGCATAACAAAGTTGACACCATTGTTGAGCACAACCAGATTGCAGCTCGAAATGTAAAAAAAGATACAATTGTTGAACACACTGCCGCACAAATGCAGGTTGCAGTGAAGAAGAGTAATCCAATTGACACAATAGTTGAGCACAAAGCAATTAAACAAGGCGGCGTGCCGGTAAAAAAAGTAGTTCGCCCGTTTAACGATGACAAAGCGTTGTTCGCAGCTTCGGCTCAAAAGCAACGGAAAGATACTATTATAGAGAAAAATGCTATAAGAAATAACCGGATGGCCGATGAATTGGTTGTGATGAACACAGTGCCTGCAGTAAGCAAAGGAGTTGCAGGCGACAAGGCAGTTAAGTCAATTGAATTGCCACGGCCTGTTGTAAGGCCCGGTGCATCACAAATGGCGGGTTTGAGCAGTAAAAAAGGTAGAACAAGCCTGGCTTACAGGCCGCAATATACATTGAGCATAATAGCTGCACCTGATTTTAATGGCGTCGGCTCGTTTCAGCAAAGCAAAGTAGGTACCAATATTGGGTTAACATTTGCGGTTGGGTTATCGAAAAAGTTTACAGTAACAACGGGTGCGCTGTATTCTGTTAAGCCTTACCTCACCAACTTTAATAATTACAACACCGGTTCTACTTATAAATGGGCGGTCAATCCGATAAATGTTACCGCAGATTGCCGCATGCTGGATATCCCGCTTAACGTTGGTTACCAGGTTTATCACAGGAACCAAAACAAGATCTCTGTTGGAACGGGCTTGTCATCATACCTTATGCTGCATGAAAGCTATAAATTCCAATATGAATATGGTGGCCCGCAAGGCCCCACAAATTATACCGTTGCTAAACCCGGGAAATACTTTTTGGGAATAGTGAACTTAAATGCTACTTATGAAAGACAGGTTACCTCAAAAGTTGGCGTAAGCATACAACCATACTTAAAACTTCCATTGTCGAATGTTGGCTACAGCCAGGTTAAATTACAAACTACAGGTGTCGCCGTGGGGCTCAGCTGGAACTTAAACTCACTAACAAAACCCTAGAAAAATGAAATATATCAGTATTATTTTACTCACCTGGATGATCAATTTCCAGGGAGGTCAGGACCTCTTTGTCTGTAAAAATGCAAAGGTCAGTCTTTATTCGAGCGCGCCGATAGAAGATATTAAGGCCGAAACCTCAACCGGCGCATCGGTATTTAACGCTGCTACCGGCGAATTAAACTTCAGTGTAGCCATCAATAGTTTCAAATTCGAAAAGTCACTGATGCAGGAGCATTTTAATTCGGATTATATGGAGAGCGACAAATATCCGCGCGCCACATTCAAAGGAAAAATAGACAATCACATTGATGTAAGCAAGGACGGAAGCTACCCTGTAAACGTCACCGGCGACCTAACTGTACACAACGTTACCATGAAAAGGACTATCCCGGGTACTATTACTGTAAAAGGCGGAGTTGTGAATATGAAGGCTGAATTTATGGTTAAATGCGCCGATCATCATATCGAGATTCCCAAGATCGTGTTTCACAATATTGCCGAAAGCATTAAAATTAATGTAGCTGCAACATATGCGGCAAATAAATAAATCGTTCACACACACTCAAAACAACCTTTATATGAAGAGATCAATTATCCTGTTTAGCTTCGTGGCGGTAAGCCTCGGAGCAATGGCCCAAAAAACCACTACTGATAATAAAGGTAGTGCTGCCGATTCATTGCTGAACTCGATGAGTGCAGACGATAACAAGGGCCCTATAGTTATTGCCAAATCGTCAAGGTACGTACTGTCCCAAAGTACCGAAACGATAAAGAAAAATAACCTTAACTTTTTAGTGATCCATCGCTTTGGCGACTTTGCCGGTAAGCAGGGCGGAGGACG
This sequence comes from Mucilaginibacter phenanthrenivorans, assembly GCF_024721155.1. GTDB lineage: Bacteria > Bacteroidota > Bacteroidia > Sphingobacteriales > Sphingobacteriaceae > Mucilaginibacter > Mucilaginibacter phenanthrenivorans. Next base: position 182,905 of record NZ_JAHVAP010000008.1, read on the forward strand.
GCTCTATTATGGCCTTGATGACGTTGCCGATGTGTACATAGGATTTGAATATGGAATTTCGGATAACCTGAATATTGATATTGGACGCAGCACTATTGGCGGATTGGCTGACCTGGAGTTAAAATACGCTGCGTTGCACCAGTCAAACGATGGATCACCTTTTGCGGTTACCTTAATTGGGGAAACAGGTTTCAGACCTTATGGCGCGAATTTTACCAAAACAACCGACAGGTTCTCATATTTCGGGCAGGCCATTATCGCTCACAGCTTTTCGCCCGGAAATGCGCTGCAGATAGCGCCTTCGTTTGTACGCAATAACACGCCAATCCCCTTTGAGCCGGGCAACGATCTTGATTTTTTTGCACTTTCAAGCACCCTTCGTTTAAAGCTTACCAAACATTCCGGTTTTATTATTGACTATGCACACTCATTCTCTTCGTATCAGCATACCAAAGGCAACGGTTTTTCCGACCCGCTCGGTTTTGGGTATGAAGTTGAAACAGGCGGCCACGTATTTACAATTAATGTAACCAATGCCCGCGCGGTAAATGAGATCACCTACTTAAGCAGCACGCAATCAAGCTATGGCCGCGGACAGTATCGACTGGGCTTTACCATCTCGAGGATGTTCGATTTTAACGGACATAAAAAGGAGAAAAAGGAAGATAAATAACGACAATAATCAATTATAAAAAGGTAAAAATTAACCATAACGGGGGGCGGTATTTTTATAGCTTTATTAGCTGTAAATTATACCGGCCTTTTTATGAAAAAGAGATTTCCTATAATTTTTTCCTTGTGCTTTATCATATTCATTTGTTATTTTAATACCGTTTTTAGTCAAACTAATCCTATCGGGATGTTTGATTATCATGGCGATATCGGGCATCCTAAAAACACCGGTTCAGCGCAATACGATAAGGTTACCCATACATATTTTCTAAAGGGTTCGGGTTATAACATCTGGTTTAACCGGGACGAATTTCAGTATGTCTATAAGAAAATAAAAGGTGACTTTACCGCAACCGCCAACTTTGAGTTTATTGGTGCAAAAGGAAATGACCACCGTAAAATAGGGTGGATGATAAGGGAGTCGACAGACGAAAAGTCCATAGAGTTAAATACAGTTGAACATGGTGACGGCTTAACAGTAATGCAATGGCGCTCACAGACCGGGGAAAATATGAAGGATCCAGAGGGCGAGATTTTTTACCCGGAGAAAAAATTTGAAGTAATCCAGCTACAACGGATCGGGAAACGGCTTATCATGCGTATTGGTCACGTTGGAGAGCCGCTGAAAACAGTAGGCTCGCACATTATGGAAAATATGCCGGGCGATGCCTTCATTGGCTTATTTATTTGTTCGCATGATCCGGAGGTAATAGAAGAGGCGAGAGTTTGGGATGTGCATATAGAAACGCCGGGATCGGAATAAAAAGCCGTGTGCCTTTTGACTTTCAGCTTTCATCTAAATTTTCTATTTTGTGTGCTGTTAGGTTTATTAATATGGATAAAGGACGTTTGGAGGCATTTAGTGATGGCGTAATTGCCATTATCATTACCATAATGGTTTTGGAACTGAAAGTGCCTCATGGAGCCGATATCAAATCACTGCTGCCGCTTCTCCCGGTATTTATCAGCTACCTGCTTAGTTTTGTTTATGTTGGGATTTACTGGAATAACCATCACCATACTATGCAAGTGGTTAAATCGGTAAACGGCACTATTCTGTGGGCCAATATGCATTTGCTTTTCTGGCTTTCATTGATTCCGTTTGTAACCTCGTGGATGGGCGAAAATCATTTCGCGCAATGGCCGGTTACCTGTTACGGCATTGTTTTGATCATGTGCTCATTGGCTTATGCTTTATTGATGATAACCCTTATCAGGCACCATGGCCGGAATTCTGTTTTAGCACAGGCTATCGGGAAGGACCGAAAAGGTAATATTTCTACTTTGATCTATGCTACTGCAATTGTCGTTTCTTTCTTTAGCGCAAAAACCAGCTTCGCATTGTATGTGGTTGTGGCGTGTATCTGGTTTATTCCCGATAATCGAATTGAAAAAAAGATAATAACTGAGGAGCCGCCTTGTAAATAACTAGTCATTGGTCATTCCGTTATTAGTCATTAGCATTTCCGCCAATAACTAATGATGCAATTACCAACGATTATTTTAAGCTGATTGTAGTTTATTCAAAGATTCTGACGGTTGAGTTTTCCACCCAAGTGCAAACCATAACGCCAGGATGCATCCGTAGCTGCCGCCACGTTCAACCCATTCAAATATTTCATAATGCGGGTAAAATAATTCGCTCATGGCCTTCCATGCCAAGAAAATCAACAATATGGAGCGGATCGGCTTTATCAAAACTAAAATAGCGGCTACAACCTCTAATGCCCCGATTAAATGCCCCACGCTTACCGGGTCTGAAAAACCGAGCGAAGTATATTGTCCCATTAATCCCTTTTTACCAAGGAGGTTAAGCCATCCATGGCCTGCAAGAAGCAGAAACACTACTACCTTTAAACAGGTTGTTACCGTTGCCAGTGCTTTTGCATCGGGTTGAACATCGGGGCTGATTGGAGTAAACAAATTTTTAATATTTAGCTGCATGCCTCCGGACAGTAGCAATAACGCAAGTGGAGCGCCAAAATTACCGGCACGTTCAATAAATTCAGCAAATGGTTCGCCGGATAAGGGGCGAAGCAGCGCTGTGACTATTCCCCAGGTTACGAGCCAAAGCGGGATAACACGTAATGGATAGATAAGCATAATTATGCCGCAAAGGATATCAAATGCTCCAACCCAGGGCATCAGGTGATAAGCCATAACCTTGCCAATGCCAAATACGGCAAAATAATTGCACCAAACTGCCTTGGTAATTATTCCGAATGCCCCGTGACCTATAAAGCACATTGCAACTGCAAAGCGCAGCGTGTAGTGAAGCTTTTGCTGAAGATTAAGGTTTAACATGAGAAACAGGCTTCAATTGGCTTACTTTTAATCAGGAATGCTAAAGTATAAAAAAAAATCAATTGTTAAAATCAAACAGATTTAATCTATGTGTAATCTATACTTTATGAAAGGCGATTGCACCGAAAAAAAAAACAGGCAGCTGTTTTTGTAGCTGCCTGTTTACATATCGGTATAAAGTTACTTTAAAAATGAACGCCTATTCCAAACGTTGCCTGTATTTCACTTATAGGTAATTTAGTTACCAGGCGCCCGGTAGTTCCAAGCGCAGAAGTATCGCCTGTTGTACTAATCTTTAATCCGCTTGAGTTTACATAATTAAGACGCAGGCCCAGGTCCCATCCGTCGGCAAATTCCCAGCGAAGGGCTGCCTGTCCGCCATAAGCAAAAGCCGATGCTTTTGAACTGGCTTGAGTTATAGTTTGCGAAGAATTATTTTGACCACTTATGTAAATTGTAAGCAGGGGCGTGGAAGAGCTTTTAAGGATCCCTGCATCAGCGCGAACATCAACAATAAATTTGCTGAATGTAAAGGAATACTGGGGACCGAGCATATAATTCATGTTATGATAGCGGTTAACAGCCTGCACAAGGGTAGAATTTACCTTGAAGATATTGTTATAACCGTCAGACAGTGCCTGAGCATCGCTTTGAGTAAGTTCACCCTGATCCTGGAAGCTGACAACGCCACCTATTGCTAAATTTTTATAAACGTAAACAGCGCCTTCAAGACCAACTGTTATACTTCTTTTAGCAAAGCCAGCCTGGTTGTTGTTATAATCTGATTTGGCGAAATCGCCCAGGGGCTTGGTGTAGCCGGTGAAAAGTGAAATATAACTTTTTACATATTCCTTTGGTTCAGAATCCTGTGCTTTGGCGTAGAAGGAGATAAGTGTAATAATAGAAACTAGTGTAAGTGTTTTTTTCATTTTATGGTGTAAGGAACGTTTTATCTGATGTTAAATTTAATATGACAGGTAATGCACGTACATCGGTTATGCAAACGTGTAAAGAAAGTTAATAGTATTCATATTAAATCTTAAAAAATGTTAAATTTTAGCTATAATAAAGCAGTTCAACAGGTTAGGAAGCTTATTTCCCAACAAACCCAGTGACCGGTTTCTATTAAGCCGCTAAAATAAGGCTAAAAAGTCATTCGTGGGATATTTCTTTTAATTACTTCAATTATTGACATTATAAACAGGCGGTATAAAAAAACAAAAGCCATCTTGATAAAGATGGCTTTTGTTAAAAAGTGTTTTATAAAACGGCTATGGCAGATCCCACCATACCCTGCTGGTGATTTTATCACCGCCGGTCAGCCTTGATACCGCTGCATTATAATTTACAGGGTTTACCTGCTTATCAGCTACAGAATATTCCATTCTGCGGGGGATGGCGCCTGGTGATTGCGAACCCGGGTATGCGCGTGGCGCCCTAACGAAGGTGGGCATTTCAGTACGGCGAAAATTACTCCAGGCTTCGTATTCATCCATAAACGTTGTAACCCAGTATTGATCATTGATCATTTCAAGCCCACTGGCTGCAACATATGGATGGGCTGTATAATAATCCCCCGCAGCCGATGCAGCTACAGTAGCTGCGGCACCAAAAGCAGATAATTCCGTTATACCATTTATTACGCCATTTTTATAATGAGTAGTCGCATCGCCAAGTCCCCAGCGTTGGGCGGCCTCGGCAAGCAGCAATTCGGTTTCTGCATAGGTTAACACCAACGTCGGTGCTGTGGCATAAAACACATTAGGGCTGGGCCTTGAATATCCGGCTATACTGCCAGGATACGTCTTCGTATGCGTAACCGGGTCGACGTAATTAGAGATGCCGTACAAAACCGTGTTACCAACATCATATCCATTAGGTAAACCAAGCTGATCCGCAGGGTCAGAAGATCCTCCTGACGGATCGGGGTTACTCAAGGGATCAAAGTCGGCAGGATAAAGATAAGATAGTACAGGTAACCGGGGATCATTAGTACTTTGCAAAAAATCTATAAAGGTTTTACTTATTTGCCAGGATAACTGCACCTGGCCGTCTTCGCCTATACCCCTGTAAATCCTGTTAACCGAAAGCGGGTCGTTACCATCATGCTGTACAATGGCGTTGTCATCGTTACTTAGCATAGTTTTACCCTGCACCTGCGTAGCATATTTTTGTGAAGTGGCCGGATCCTTTTTTGTAAGGCGCATGGCAAGGCGCAATAAAAATGAATTTCCAAATCTTTTCCATTTAGCTATCTGATCATCCTGGCCTGAATAAAATAGGTCTCCTGAAGGTTTATCTGCATTGTTATCAAGGCTGTCTACCGCTTGCGAAACTTCTTTTAGCATGTCGCTGTAGATGTCCTGCTGTTTATCATATGCCGGAAAAAATACCGAGCCGTGATAACCTAAACCAGCCTGGAAATATGGCACATCACCATAAACATCGGTAATGCGTTGAAATATAAGCGCCCTCATTATCCGCGACATTTGGTGCAGGTTTTTGTACTGTGGTTTACCCTGGGTGGTTGTATATAAGTCTACTGCGTATTTTACAGCTTGTGTATAAACATTGTCATAAAAATAACCAAAGCCACCCGTGCTGAGCAGGTACTTATCCCCAAAAAAGATGCCTGAAGTTGAAGCGTAGTGCTGAATAAAACAACCTGCGCCCGCAATTTCAGTTTCTTCCACTTCCTGTGCGTTATTGCTGCTGCCGGTGTAATAAAGCTGTGTACTGGTAAGGATATTATTAGGGTCGAAAACATCAACCGACACTGCATTAGGATCGGTATTTGTTTTTAGCAGATCTTTTTTGCATGATGCAAAAGCCATTAACATAATGACGCTTGCAAGTATATATATAGTTTGTAATTTCATGTTGAGCAGTTTATTATATTTTTCAATAATCATCTTAAAATTTCACGTTAAGGTTAAAACCAAATGTACGGGTATAAGGCACCGTAGCCTGTTCTATACCTTGCGGCCCGTTTGAATAGTTTGATTCGGGGTCGATGTCTGGTGTATGTTTCATGATGGTAAACAGGTTACGGGCAACAAAGCTTAAGTTGATAGCCTGGATCTTGTTATTGAATAAACTAGTCGGGAAGGTATAACCAAATATCAACTGCCTGAATTTAATAAAGCTGGCATCATAAATAAAAATGGCTGGATTGTTTGCGGCAATGGTTTGATAGTAAGTTTGTGCAAAAACTTGCTGATCGCCATATAGTTTATCCCTGCCAGGAAGTGTTGCTTTTGATAAACCAAAGTTATAGCCGTACCATTCTGTGCCCGAGAATATTTTACCACCAAATTTACCATCTAACAGGAATGAAAAGTTGAAATGTTTGTACCTTAATTCGCTGGTGATACCGGTTGTCCAGGGGCTAATAGCAGAGCCTGCGTCAACATAGTTTGTGCCTTGGGCAGGTGCGCCAGTGCCGGGGTCAATAACGATTTTACCATTGGCGTCGCGCTGCGGATCAGCAACATAGATCTGGTAAGCCGATTTGCCTATGGTTTGCCCTATATAAGCAACACTTACATTCTCATCCTCGCCCGCACGCGATGAAGAGCCGGTAGGGATATTTCCTAAGCCGGTAACAAGTGCCAATACTTTATTGTTATTATATGACACGTTAAGAGATTCTGTCCAGGTGAAGTCTTTTGTTTTGATGGGTGATCCTGATACGAGGAATTCGAGACCTTTATTTTGGATAACACCTGAATTGAGTATAACGTTGGTATACCCTGATGATTCAGATATTGTTGCAGGTATAACCTCTCTGCTTTCTTTTTTATTGTAATATGCAATATCAAAGTGCAGGCGGCTATTAGCGAAGCTTAACTCGGTGCCGATCTCTAGTTCTTTAGCAGACGATGGCTCTAATAGGGCATTTGGTACAGTACCACCATTAGAAATATTGCCTATTGGATGGCCGTACAAATTACCAATGTTATTATAACCCAATAATGTTTGATATGGAGAATCAGCCTCACCACCCACATTAGCATAACCTATCCTTAATTTTCCAAGATCCATACCTGGTATGTGAATCAGTTCGGAAAATACAAATGAACCGCTCAGCGAAGGGTAAAAGTAATTTATTTTTTTACCCGGTGCCAGGGTGGAGTACCAGTCGTTACGGCCGGTAGCTGACAGGTACAGGAAATTTTTATATGCAAAATCCAATGTGCCGTAAATTGATTTATTAACGGTTACAGGGTTGTATGTAGATTCCCGGGGGTATAAAAGATTTCCAATTGTATATAAATAAGGCGTTGCAAAATTAGCTCCGCCGGCGTCAATCTGGTCTACAACATATCTTCTTGAATTTGCGCCTAAAAGTGCAGTTACATTGAAGTCCTTCGTAACCTTAAATTCCTTACCCACTATAGCATCTATATTCAGCTCAGATGATTTCTGGTTTTCTTCTGTCATATCCCCTGTCGGTTCGTACGCTGTACCATTGGGAGTTACGCTTGTGTTCCTGTCAGCAAAATAATCTTCACCTGCGCGCAATTGCAGGTATAATCCATTGTCGAAAGTGTATTTAAGATCGCCGGAACCTATGAACCGATTGCGGCTTGTATTGTTGATGAATTTGTATGCTGCGAAATACGGATTGGTAGTGTAGGGGTCATCCAAAAATTGATTTTCGGATCCATCCGCTTTATAACCCGGGGCGAGTGTAGTTATGTTAACGTTAGGCGGCAGAAACTCCGTAGCAAAGTTCAGGTTGCCGGGAGCATCTGATACTGATGGGCGATTGTGTGTATAAGCATAAATGTATTGTGCCTTTAATTGCAGGTCCAGGTGTTTATCCAACTTATAATTTGCGGATAATGTAAAGGATTGTTGTTTATATCCTGCATTAGGTATAATACTGTTGTCATGCAGGTCGCTTGCCGAAAAACGCACACTTCCATCATCACCGATATTCTTACTGAACGATACTGTATTTGTTAAATGTGTTCCGTTTTTATAAAAACGGCCCATATTGCCATTTGCAACTTCGCTATAGGGCCTTTTAACACCATCAAATTGATAAACCATCTTTCCATCGAGCTTAGCTCCCCAGGCGGATAATCCTGTTTCAAATGCAGAAGGGCCATCAATGGGTTTTTGTTGGTTAGAGCCCTGTCCATACGTCGTCTGCCAATCGGTGTTGTCTATTACGCTGGTTATTACAAAGTTGGAGTTCAGTTCCACACCTGTACCTTTAGCATTTTTACCCGATTTGGTAGTAATTAATATAACACCTTTACTACCCCTATAACCATAAAGCGCCGAAGCAGCCGCACCTTTCAACACGGAAATAGTTTCTATATCATCCGGGTTGATATTGATGGTTTCATCGCCACCATCAACTCCGCCGTAACCTTGCGAGTCGGTTTGTCGGGACGTACCATTTGTCATAGGCACACCATCTATTACATATAATGGCTGATTTGAGCCTGTAATGTCCGAAATACCACGGATCACCACGTTTGCAGAGCCTCCGGGCCCTGTTGATACACCGGATACGTTAACACCGGCAACCTTTCCCTCCAGGCCGTTTACAAAGTTATTGTCGCGCGCCTCAGTAAGTGATGATCCCTTCACCTCGGTTACAGAATAACCCAAAGCGCGTCTTTCCTTCTTTATACCCAAAGCCGTTACTACCACGTCCTTTAATTGCTCTGACGACGGGGGTAATTTAACGTCTAATTTAGTTTTACCGCCTACAGCAACTTCGGTTCGTTTATAACCTATATAGGTAAAAACAAGTGTTGCGGCAGGATCGGCAGTAATAGAGTAGGTTCCGTTACCATCGGTAAAGACACCTTTGGTCGTTCCTTTTATGCCTACCGTAACGCCAACAAGTGTTTCATTTGTTTGGGCATCAGTCACCTTACCTGTTACGGTTATGCCGGTGCTGGTTTGGGCTGCGGCTGTCCTGCTAAGCAATAAAAGAAATGCTGTCGTGGCGACAATATTCTGCAGAACCGAAGCAAATTTTTGAAAGTAAAGATTTTTTCTCATAGAGTGAATTTTGGGAATAAAACTAGAATCTTATTATTTGAGTAATTGGGTAAGAACTAATCGCCTTTAAATCAATCATCATCAAATGGGGCTGGATCGGAAATATTGAATAGGCTTAGTAAAGATAATGTTAAAATGGTACTAAAAAACTTCTTCGCAGAAAAAAAATGTACCATGTTTGTTACTTGAACTCGCATATAACTATTTAGTAACAGGTGTCGTAACCAATTGATATTCCGCTTTTTTGTTTCATCAAAATAACTAACTTCACACAGTATTTTCGTCTTTCGGTAACCTGAAATCACTTATTAAACAATATGCCATCCCCTGAAAAAAAGGAACTTGTTAAGGCACTGCTTAAGGTGTCAAGGTTTGTAATTTATATCACCTTGATATCCCTTGCCTGTATGGTAATTATCATTGTTATTTTATTGAGCGATGGAAAAACGGGCGCACCCGCACAAACTGCGGTTGACAGCAAACCTGTGTCCATTGGGGATACTCACGCTTCCTCACCAAATAGTGCTAAATCAGCACCAGCCATTATTTGGACGGCTCCTGACACAGCAACTATCCCAGCAGGTAGGGCAGGTGAAATGATCAGGTACGGCAGGGATCTTATTGCGCATACAGGAAATTATTTTGGTCCGCAGGGCAGTATTGCTCATATAAGTAATGGTATGAATTGTCAGAATTGTCACCTCGAGGGCGGCAGCAGGCTTTTTGGGAATAATTTTGCCAGTTTTATAGCAAGCTATCCTAAAATGAGCAACCGATCGGGCAAGATTGAACCAGCTACCGGGCGGTTTGTGGAATGCTTTAAGCGGAGCCTTGGCGGCACAAGTCCCGATACTTCAAAAAAGGAGACCCGGGCCATGCTGGCCTATATGAAATGGATAGGGCTGGGCATTAAAAAAGGGCAAACGCTATATGGTAATGCTACAGAGAAATTGCCTTTTTTGAATAATGCGGCAGATGCTGCTAAAGGGAAATTGGTGTTTATTTCAAAATGTAAAAGCTGTCACGGAGTGAATGGTGAAGGATTGTTAGCAGCTGATAAAAAATCATACACCTATCCTCCTTTATGGGGACAGCACAGCTATAACGACGGCGCAGGGATGTACCGGATAGGTAACCTGGCAGGATTTGTTAAAAATAATATGCCGTTCGGTGCAACGTATAAAAAACCTCAATTAACAAATGAAGAAGCCTGGAACGTGGCGGCCTTTATCAATTCGCAGCCGCGCCTGCATAAGGATCAGCATAACGACTGGCCCGATCTGACCAAAAAACCTATCGATTTTCCGTTTGGACCCTACGCTGACAACTTTAGCGAAAAACAGCATAAGCTGGGGCCATTTAAACCGATTGCTGCATACCAAAAAGGTCACACCATTAAAAAATCGAAGACGGATGTTTTGTAAATAGTTGATGGTTAGGTGATTTATTCTGTCGTTTGGTTTTTTTTGCGATAGTCGGTAGGTGAGGTTTCCATCAGTTTGGTAAACATTCGTGAAAAATAGTATTGGTCCTCAATTCCCAAAGTAAGAGCTATTTCCTTTACCGCCATATTGGTGAATGAAAGATACTGGCAAGCCTTTTGAACTTTTAACTGGTTAAAGTATTCAATTGGCGAGTGGCCGGTTTTTGACTTAAAGAGCGCGGAAAAATGAGATGCTGACAAGTTTACAAACGCGGCAAGATCTTCCAGCTTCAGTGTTACGTCCAGCCGCTCCTGCATGTGGGTAATCGTTTTACTCACAAAGTCATCGTTGTTCGTTTTATCAATATGATTAAATTGGTTTTCGTAAATAAGTGACGATAAGAAATGTGAAAATATCATATTCACATAACGGAGGGTATCCTCACTGTATCCCTTTTCAAGGTTAAAGCAGATGTCCTCAAAAAGTTTTATCCGGTCTTCGTTAAATGACAGGTACGGCTTGTAGTTTTCGGAGTTCTTTAATATCAGGCCGACTATAAACGCGGCAATATCACCCTTAAAGTGCATCCAGTAAATAGTCCATGGCTTATCGGTATTTGCCCCATACCTGTGCGGCGTATTTGCCGGAATGGTAATGAATTGAGAGGGCATCAGCTCAACCCTTTTTTTATTTATTTCCAGCCAGCCCGTTCCTTCCGTGCAATAGATGATGATGTGCTGGCTTATACCCGCGGGGCGTTCCACAAAATGGTGTTTTGCTTTAGGGTAATAGCCTATATCGGTTATATAGGTTTGCCTGGTAACAGGGTCCTTACTTAAAAAACCTGTTATTATCTTTTTGGGCAGCACAATAAGTTTTTGCCCTGCAAAACCCTCTCTCAGCCTCACATTTTTTTGCTTCATTGCAGTTAAAGGTATCTAAATGGTTGATGCAAACTTAATTAAATAGTCGTAATATAATCCATCATTATAATAATAATACCTATTCATTAAATGGTTTTAATCCATGAATTTTACAACAACCAATAGCGATGCATTTTATTTACATTGCTTTTATAAATCTAACTGAACCTAATGATTACGTTTACGAATTTTGGCCATGTTAACCATAAGGAAGTTTTGCTCTTTCAACTAAAAAACTCCTCAGGGGCAATGGTTGAGCTAACCAACTATGGTGCCGCCATTGTATCCGTAAAGGTGCCTGGCACGGATGGAGAAATGGCTCATGTAGTTGCAGGGTTCAATAACCTGCAGGCGTATCTTGATGACAAATGCTACATTGGATCGACTATTGGGAGATTTGCCAACCGCATAGCTAATTCAACTTTTAGCTTGGAGGGTAAGCAATACTTATTAGAAACCAACGACAATGCAAACAGCAACCACGGTGGCAGCAGCGGCTACAATTATCAGGTGTTTGACTATAGAATGGAGCATGAAAGGGTATTGTTTACCCTCAATAGCCCGGACGGCGATGGAGGGTACCAGGGCAACCTCGAACTAACGGTTTGTTATGAATGGACAGCAGAGAACCAGCTTAAAATCAATTATCTTGCAACAACCGACCAATTAACCATAGCCAATTTTACCAATCATGCTTATTTCAACCTGTCGGGAGAAGGGGATGACATTACCGGCCACCGGTTGAGTATTTATGCAGATAAGGTGCTGGAAACAGACAATGAATATATCCCAAACGGGGAAATAATCGCGGCTGGAAAGAAAGCTCTTTCGGGAGATAAACTTGGGGATAAGATTAGTATAAACGATGGCATGGGGTTCAACGATTATTATATCCTCGGTAACGTATCTAAAAACATAAAATTGGCTGCTGTTTTGGATCACGAAGCTTCGGGCAGGAGGCTAAATGTTTTTACTACCTATCCGGGTTTAATGTTTTATACGGGAGATTACTTAAACAGTACAGCCCCCGGACATCTGTCAAAACCATATAAACCGTTTGATGGATTATGCCTGGAATGCCAGTTTTACCCTGATGCACCAAATCACAGTGGTTTTCCATCAACAGCGCTAAAGCCGGGTGAACAATATAAGGAAGAAATAATTTACGAATTTACTTTAATACATGAGCCAACTATCAACCTTTAACAGCCGCTACATTATCGGAATCTCGTTTATCTCGGCGCTGGGCGGCTACCTGTTCGGGTTTGATTTTGCGGTGATCTCAGGAGCGCTTCCGTTTTTGAAAATACAATTCGCAATAAACTCGTGGTGGGCGGAAGGCGGCCTAACCGGCTCATTGGCTTTAGGTTGTATAGTTGGCTGCCTGCTTGCAGGCCGGATCGCGGATAGATACGGACGGAAACCCGGATTGATGATAGCTGCTATTATCTTCGCTCTGTCTTCGATAGCTATTGCGTTCGCTAAGGTATTAACTTACTTTGTAATTATGCGTTTTGCAGCCGGGATCGGCGTGGGGATGGCCTCCATGCTTTGCCCAATGTATATCGCTGAAGTGTCTCCAGCATCGGTGAGAGGTCGTAATGTAGCCATCAATCAGCTAACAGTTGTTATTGGCATTCTAATAACTAACCTGGTTAATTATTTTCTGGCAGATAAAGGTGTTGACGCATGGCGTTGGATGTTTGGACTTGGTGTTATTCCCTCTACTATATTTTTAATTGGCGTGTTGTGGCTTCCTGAAAGCCCCAGATGGCTGGTAAAAGCCGGGAAAATAGACCAGGCAAAATTGGTTTTAAATAAAATAGGATCGGAAATGTTTGTAAAACAAACCTTTACCGCTATCGAACAATCAATGGCAGGTACGGAAAAACAATCGTATAAAGCCGTTTTTGAAAAGAGCGTACGACCAGCGGTAATTGTTGGTATAACATTGGCAGTATTCCAACAGTTTTGTGGTATAAACGTTGTGTTTAATTATACGTCAACCATATTTCAATCTATAGGAGCTAATCTTAACAAACAATTATTTGAAACAGTTGCCATTGGTGCGGTGAACTTGATATTTACCTTGCTGGCAATGTGGCAGGTAGATAAACTTGGCCGCAGGCCGTTGATGCTTGGGGGATCAATTGGCCTGTCGTTAATTTATATAATATTAGCATTCTTACTGCAAAACCATTCATCAACCGGCTTAGTATCTATCTCTGTTTTATTGGCGATCAGTATCTATTCTATGTCGCTTGCTCCGGTTACCTGGGTTCTTATTGCAGAGATATTCCCCAATAAGATTCGTGGTCTGGCATCGTCGGTAGCAATAGTTTCTTTGTGGGGAGCTTATTTTATATTAGTATTTACATTTCCCTTATTGGCGAAAACATTAGGAACCTACGGGACATTTTACGTTTACGCAGGCATCTGCTTTTTGGGCTTCCTGTTTATTAAATACAAGGTCAAGGAAACAAAAGGGCAAACATTGGAAGAACTGGAACAACACTTTGCAGGGCATTAAATTTTAACAGGAATATTTTATTAAATTATACATAAATGAATAGTTCAACGGTATCGGTTTGGGAAGAGAAGGTAGTTATACCGACTTACGGTATTGGTAAGCCCGATAAGAACCCAATGTTTTTTGAAAAACGTGTTTACCAGGGCAGCAGTGGTGTTGTGTACCCTAACCCGGTTATTGAAAAGATAGAAGACGAAAAAACAGATAAAGAGTATATTGGCCTGTTCCTTGAGAATAAATACCTGAAGGTAATGATCCTGCCTGAGCTTGGCGGCCGTATCCAGATGGCTTTTGACAAGGTGAAGCAAAGGCACTTCGTTTATTATAACCAGGTAATTAAACCCGCATTGGTGGGTCTTACAGGTCCGTGGATCTCTGGTGGGATAGAATTTAATTGGCCGCAGCACCACCGCCCCAGCACCTTTGAGCCAGTTGATTATACTTTATCTGAAAATGCTGATGGCAGCAAAACCGTTTGGGTTAACGAGGTGGAGCGCATGTTTCATACCAAGGGCATGGCCGGCTTTACCCTGCACCCGGATAGGGCCTATATTGAGATCAGCGCTAAATTATATAACAGATCGGCTCTGCCGCAGACCTTTTTATGGTGGGCCAACCCGGCTGTTAAGGTAAATGATCATTACCAATCGGTATTTCCGCCCGACGTGAACGCGGTTTTTGATCATGGCAAGCGTGATGTATCTGATTTTCCGATTGCCACCGGCACTTATTATAAGGTGGATTATTCACCGGGTACGGATATTTCGATGTACAAAAATATCCCGGTGCCAACATCATACATGGCCATTAATTCTGATTACGATTTTGTGGGTGGATACGAGCATGATAGTAAGGCTGGTCTATTACACGTTGCCGATCACCATGTATCGCCCGGCAAAAAACAATGGACCTGGGGCCACAGCGATTTCGGCCAGGCCTGGGACAGAAACCTTACTGACGAGGATGGTCCATATATCGAACTGATGACGGGCGTGTTTACAGATAATCAACCCGATTTTAGCTGGCTGATGCCTTACGAGGAAAAATCATTTACCCAATATTTTATGCCTTACCAGGAACTGGGTATGGTAAAGAATGCCAGTAAGGATTTGCTGCTGGCGGCTGACAAAGCGGAGGATAAACTGACAGTAAAAATATATGCGACATCTGTTCATGATGATATTAAAGTAATAATCACCCTAAAAAAACAGGTAGTATTTGAAGCTGCAATAGCCGTTTCGCCGGAGTTTATTTTCACCAGGGAGATAACCATCGACGCAAATTTTGATGAAAACGATCTTTTAATACGAATAGTAGCCGCTAATGACCGGGAACTGCTTCGGTATGAACCGGCAGGTAATCGTAAAAATGAATTGCCAAGCGCAGCAAAACCGGCGTTGCCGCCAAAGGAAGTTGCAAGCACCGAACAGTTGTTTTTAACCGGGCAGCATTTGGAACAATATCGCC
This sequence comes from Mucilaginibacter phenanthrenivorans, assembly GCF_024721155.1. Lineage (GTDB taxonomy): Bacteria > Bacteroidota > Bacteroidia > Sphingobacteriales > Sphingobacteriaceae > Mucilaginibacter > Mucilaginibacter phenanthrenivorans. The sequence goes on from NZ_JAHVAP010000008.1 coordinate 198,252, forward strand.
ATGCTACTTATAACCCTGTCGATTATTATGAAGAAGCTTTGCTGCGCGATCCATCGGATGCGAGAAATAACAATGCCATGGGCAAATGGCTGTTAAGGAAAGGGCAATTTGCAAAGGCTGAAGCTTACCTCAGGAAGGCAATTGAAACTATAACTCAACGTAATCCAAATCCATATGATAGCGAACCTTATTATAACCTTGGTTTATGTTTAAGTCTTCTTGAACGCGACGACGAGGCCTACGAAGCCTTTTATAAAGCCACCTGGAGCAACGCCTGGAAGGATGCAGGCTATTTTTCTGTTGCGTTGATCGACACAAAAAGAGAACACTATGAAAAGGCTTTGGAACACATCGAACTTTCATTAGACAGAAACCGGAACAATAGTAAGGCATATATAATAAAGGCCGCCGCCTATAGGAAACTAATGCTGACTGATAGCGCCCTGCAAACAGCTAATGAAGCATTAAAATTTGACCGGTTTAACCTGGGCGCACTATTTGAAAAGGCACTGACCTACAAAGCGAATAAACAATACGATAAAGCCAATAAGCTGGTAGACGAATTACTGACGATCTCGCGCAATGACGAACGGAACCTGGTTGAATACGCCCTGGACTATGCCGCTGCCGGGTTATACGAAGAGGCGGGTCAATTATTAGCATATGCCGTAAACGAAACGGGAACCAACCCAATGACGTTTTACACGCTGGGCTGGATCAGTCATCAATTGGGCGACCTGGAAAAAGCAACAGAATGGTTTAATAAAGCAGCGGCTGCTGATCCTTATTTATGCTTTCCAAACCGCTTGATTGAAATTAATATCCTAAAACTGGCAATTACTGTAAATCCATCCGATTCAAAAGCGCCATATTACCTTGGCAATTTGTTTTATGATAAACGTCAATATACCGATGCCATCGAATATTGGGAAGCGTCGGCAAAGTTGGATAACAAATTTCCAACCGTTCACCGCAATTTGGGAATAGCTTATTTTAACAAACAAAATGATCCGCAAAAGGCTTTACGCAACTTTGAAAAGGCATTTTCGTTTGACCCCACTGATGCACGGGTACTAATGGAATTGGATCAGCTTTACAAAAGATTGAACCGCGTCCCGGCACAGCGCTTGAGGTTCCTGGAGGATTATTTGTCCTTAACAGAACAGCGTGACGATATTTACCTGGAACGCCTTAGCCTTTATAATTTTGCAGGGGATTATAAAACAGCGCTGGGATTGATTGAAGCAAGGCTATTCCACCCATGGGAGGGTGGCGAAGGTAAAGTAAGCTACCAATACCTGCTAAGTCTTGTCGAACTGGCAAAAAATCACATCAAACACAAAGAATTTCAAAGGGCTATTGACTATTTGCAAAGGGCTCAAACTTATCCTCATAATTTAGGTGAAGGTAAATTGTACGGGGTACAGGAAAATGATATTCATTATTGGCTGGGATGTGCTTATAGCGGCCTAAATGAACAGGTTACTGCAAATGAGTATTTTACCAAGGCCACTATGGGGCTGAGCGAACCGTCAGCCGCGATATTTTATAATGATCAACAGCCGGATAAGATCTTTTACCAGGGCCTTGCGCACAAGCAATTGGGCAATAATGACTTAGCAGATGTAATTTTTAACAGGCTGGTTGAATATGGAGCGGCACATGCTAATGACGAGGTTAAGCTTGATTATTTTGCTGTATCGCTGCCAAACCTATTGATATTTGATGATGACCTGAATTTACGGAACCGAATCCATGCTTACTTTATCCAGGGGTTAGGTCACCTCGGCCTTGAAAATTACAGCGAGGCAAGCGACTTGTTTAGCAAAGTGCTTGAATTAGATGCAGCTCATTCCGGCGCCAAATTACACCTCAACCTTGTGAGGAAAAAGCAGGAAAAAGTATAATAAATAAATTAGGCAGCTTGTAAGGTTTTACAGGCTGCTTAACACTTCAACAACTCCGAAAAACGAGGTGCCTCTTAATACCAGGATCTTTTTTGAGTCATAGGTATTCATAACGTTTAACCGCTTGTCTTCAACTGTGGCGAAAACCTGTGTGGTGTCGCTTTCAATCCACCAGTCACCGGGTACAGCAATTTTTACTTCGCCAAAGCACTGGGAAATATCCAGTACCGCTACACCAGCAATATCTGCATTGGTGAAATCCAGCTCGGTAGCACCAAATATGTTGCTGACCCTGCCGCCTCTGAAGTCTTTTGAAATAATTGTTTTTTTGATACCGCCGAAAATGGTAGTCGTATTTATGTAATCGTCGTTGGTGAAAATAAATGCTGCCTGGTTGTTCATGATGTTTGATTTTTTAATTGTTGATCAAAACTAAGCGATGAGCCTTGCGATGCGAAGCCAAACCTTGTGGGTGATAACAAGATGTCGGTAAATAAGAGGATTAGATCGGTAAAAGCCTGTTTCCCTCAATTTCACCGGTCACCTGTGCCCTGCATTTACTATTAATTATCACTATCCTAACATAAGTAACATGATAAGATAATAATTTGATAATCTGAATTTTTCGGCAACTACACCGCACATCTATTTCTTTGAGTAGTAATCACTTGTGTCACAATTAACAAATTATCCCCTAAAAAAAGCTGAAAGATTATGCTCAACGTATTAAGTGCAATCACCCTCCCTTTTATTGGTGAAGTTAGTTTAAGCGCTTCATTAACTATTGTTTTTTGTATTTGCCTGCTGGCTGTTGTCGGGTTCGAATTTGTAAACGGGTTTCATGACACCGCCAACGCTGTTGCTACGGTTATTTATACCAAAGCGTTGAAACCGGTGTATGCCATTCCATGGTCAGGCTTTTTTAACTTCCTGGGCGTTTTTTTAGGCGGTGTGGCAGTAGCTATGGGCATTCTGAAACTGCTTCCTTTGGATGACCTGATGAAGCTACCCGTCGCAGTTGGCGCCTGTATGGTGCTGGCCGTATTGTTGGCCTCAATTGTATGGAACCTGGGCACCTGGTATTTGGGTATTCCATGTTCAAGCTCACACACGCTTATCGGTGCTATGATAGGTGCAAGTATTGCATTTACCTGGTACTACGGCGGTGTCGGTGTTAACTGGGACAAAGCAAAGGAAATCGGATTGTCGTTAATACTTTCGCCGCTAATTGGTTTTGGTGCAGCTGCATTGCTGATGTATTTCTTAAAACATGTGGTTAAGTCAAAAGCATTGTTCCATATCCCGCAGGGTGAAAACGATACGCCGCCGATACTTGTACGCATCCTGCTGATCATCACCTGTACGCTGGTAAGTTTTTTCCACGGCAGTAACGATGGGCAAAAGGGCGTAGGTTTATTGATGCTGATCCTTATCGCATTTGTACCTGTTAAGTTCGCCGTTAATCATTCTATTTCAAATGATAAGATCCTGCTTTCATTGAATAAGACAGAGCAGGTGATCACAAGAAATGTTGCTTCTGCAGCAGATGCTGCTCATGGATTATTGATTCATTTAGATTCTGCAGTTACACAAACAAAGGTGCAACTGGTTAGTAAAAATCCTGCCGACACAGCCAAGACCTATAAATTCCGTAAGGAAGTAAAGAGCGTTGTTAAAGGTATTGACGCTGTGTTAGCTGATAAAAATGGTAAATTTACCAAAGAAGATGTAGCTGTACTTAAATCGGCATCGAAAGATTTAAACGGGCTTACAGATTTTGCCCCAATCTGGGTTATCGCAACCATATCCATCTCACTGGGTATCGGCACCATGGTAGGCTGGAAACGCATTGTGGTGACCATAGGGGAGAAGATAGGTAACGAGCACCTTAACTATGCACAGGGAGCAACTTCCGAGATTATCGCAGCCTCAACTATTGGGTTAAGTACAGCGTTCGGGTTACCGGTAAGTACCACGCACGTACTATCAAGCGGTATAGCCGGTTCTATGATGGCTTCGGGCGGCGCAGGTAACCTCAATAGCAAAACCTTGAAAAATATAGCTTTGGCGTGGGTTTTAACATTGCCGGTAGCCATAATTTTATCGTTGCTACTATTTATGTTCTTCCATTTGTTTATTTAAAATGTAACCGGTAATACCTAACTTAACAAATCAAAAAAATGAAACAGATACTTGTTGCAACAGATTTTTCAAACAGCGCGGCCAACGCAATGGAATATGCTATGGCACTGGCTAAAACATTAAACATGGAAGTATGTGCCATAAACGCCATTCCATCGATGGAAGGTGTGGGCAATAACATATACAATGCTATTTTTATTGAAGACTATCATAATAATAAACGCCAGGCTTTAAAGGAGTGGGCAAATAACTATACTTCGAAGGATGAATACAGCAACGTGCCGGTAACAACTACCTGCAATGTTGGGTCGTTAAAAAGCGTGATCAGCGAATATATTAACCAGCACCATGTGGAATTACTGGTGATGGGCCTTACAGGGTCAACGGGTATTACCGGAATTGTGGGCAGTAATGCCAGTATGATGGTTGAGGCAGTAAAAATCCCAACACTCATTATCCCGCTTGAAAGTAAATTTTCGAAGGCTCCGGTTATCACACTGGCTACCGATTACGAAACAAGGCTCTCGGCCGATGACGTAAATGCGTTGAATGAAATGGTGCTTGCCTTCGGATCGGATAAAATGAAGATATTATACGTTGCCGAAAGCGCTGCAAAAAAGAACATAGAAACGGAGGAAAGTAAACTCCAGGAACTGATCAAAAATGCGCAGCTTGAGTTCAACTATATCACAAATAGCAGTACTTTAAGTGGAATTTTGAGCTTTATTGAGGCTAATGAAACTGATATACTTTGCCTGGTGAAACATCACCATAATATTGTATATCGATTATTCAACAGGAGTACCATAAACCAGGTAATGAATAAGTCGGTAAAAGCCATTTTGGTTTTACACGAATAGATTTTTGATACTTCTTATAAACTTAAATTTTAATATCCATGTTTCGAAGCCGCCTGTTAAGGCGGCTTTTTGTATATTAATGTGAGTTTGATTTGAAAGTTTATGATTTGATTGCTGATTATCAGTTATTTAAGTCTTTGTGATCTTTGATAAAAAGTAAAATTTGAAAGTTTATGATTTGATTGCTGATTATCAGTTATTTAAGTCTTTGTGATCTTTGATAAAAAGTAAAGGTGCTGATAATCAGCATGTTTCACAGCGTTCCAGGTGTTCCGCATTTAAAAATGGAACGCTTTGCCCGTATGCGCAGCCTGCTAAGGCGATACTATTTCACTACTACAAATGTTAAAAACGCTATCCGCTTTAAAATAAAGCGGCTATTTGTAGTAACTTAGTTTTCGGTTCGCTAAACAACCGTTATCCCAATGAAAACACCTAAATACTTACTGTTACTCATAGCCTGTTTATTTACCTTTAATGCCTTTGCGCAACAAATAGCAGATAGCTCGTTCCTGGTCCGTGGATTTGCAATAGCAGCACCCAGGCCCGATGGTGTAGCCGATTTTGTTAAATTTATAAACGAAGAACTGGCGCCCCGCAAGGTCAATACACTGATCCTTAGGGTCGATTATAACTACCAGTTTAAGAGTCATCCGGAACTTCGCGACTCCATCGCCTTGTCAAAGAGCGACGTAAAAAAAATGGTGGAAGCCTGCAAAAAAAACAGCATCAGTATCATTCCGCAGATCAACCTGCTTGGGCACCAATCATGGGCTAATAAAACGGGAATGCTGCTGAAGATATATCCCGAATTTGATGAAAATCCATGGGTAAAGGTGCCGTTAACCGCAGCCGAATATAAATGGCCTAATGCAGATGCCCTTTATTGTAAAAGCTATTGCCCCCTTCATCCCGGGGTGCATAAAGTTGTGTTTGACCTGATTGACGAGATCACCGAGGTGTTTGAAGCAAAGGCTTTTCATGCCGGTATGGATGAAGTGTTTTATTTGGGTGAGGATAAATGCCCCCGCTGCGCAGGGCGCGACAAGGCCGTTCTTTTCGCGAACGAGGTTCAAACTATCCGCGATCATTTGGCTGAAAAAAACCAGGAACTTTGGATCTGGGGCGATCGGTTGATTGATGGCAGAACCACGGGGATAGGAGAGTGGGCGGCCAGCTACAACAACACCTGGAGGGCTGTCGACCTTATTCCCCGGGATGTGGTGATTTGTGACTGGCAATATGACGAGGATAACCAAACAGCAGTTTATTTTGCCATGAAGGGCCTGCGGGTAGTTACCTGTGCCTGGAACAGGCCGAAAGTGGCAGTAAGCCAGGTAGAAGATCTGTACCGTTCACGGGCATTGGCAGGTAAAGCGCTAAAAGGGCGATTTTATGGTATTGCCGAAACGGTATGGTCATCGCCTGTACAGTTTCTAAACGGCTATTATGGAAAAACTGTGAGCCCCCAGGGTGGCGATAACACACCATGGAACACCTTTAAGATTATGTTTGGTAAGGCTGGGCAGTTGGATCAGGCAGCTGTCAGCAAATAGAAGGTTCTTTTAGGTGGCGCATTAAGTATTGGAATAACAATAGCCATATTATTTATGCTTTATTCGTAACCTTTTTACCGTATTTTTCAAGTAAAGCTACCAGTTCCGAAAGCTTCATGGGCTTGCTCAAATAATCGTCCATTCCTGCTTTTATACAATCGTCCCTGTCCTCGGCCATGGCGTTTGCGGTCATGGCAATTATAAATGGTTGCTTGGCGATTTGTTCCCTGATGAGGCGGGTGGCTTCCAGTCCGTCCATTTCGGGCATTTGAACATCCATCAGGATAATATCGTAGTTGCGTTTGTGCATGGCGTCCAGGGCGGCCTGGCCGTTGTTTACTATCGACGGATAGTAACCCATTTTCTGGAGAATGTGCATGGCAACCTTTTGATTTACCAGGTTGTCTTCCGCAATTAAAATATCCATCGGGTACAATCTTGCGGTATCCTTCGAAAGTTGACCTTGTCCTGTTTTAATATTGGGGATTAGACTTTTGTCGCGGCTTAGCTGCTCAATAATGTGCCGGTAAAGTATATGATACTTTGCAGGTTTGGTTAATATCACATTAAATAAATTAGCCTCGCGCTTACCCTGCTGATTGTCAACAGAACTCAGCAGAATTATAGGCAGGTCTGGATAAATTTCCCTGAGTTTTTTTGCGAGGACAATACCATCCATTTCCGGCATATTCAAATCTGTTATTACCAGGTCCATGTGTTCAGTAGCCAGTACTGCAAGGGCTATAGCTCCCGATTGAGCAACCAATGGAATAAATTCCCATTGTTTTAGCTGCTCCTCCATTATTGTGCGGTTAGTGGCATTATCGTCGACCACCAGTATTTTTTTGTTTTCGAGTTCCGCAGAACTTAAATTGGTATCAGTTTTTGGAGGTGTTGTACCAACCTTGGCCCGGATATCAAAATTAAAGATAGTGCCAACCCCAAGTTCACTTTGTACGGTTATTTCGCCCCCCATTAAATTGATCAGTTTTTCGCTGATGATCAGGCCTAGACCGGTGCCGCCATATTTGCGGGTTGTGCTTGAATCAACCTGTGAAAACGCTTTGAACAGTCGTGTTAACTTATCCTTAGGGATTCCGATACCCGTGTCACGAACCACGAACGATAGCTCACGATCAATGGTTTTGGATGCCGAAGCGCTAATGCCTATAAAGATTTCGCCTTTGGAGGTAAACTTTATGGCGTTGCCCACCAGGTTTATCAGGATCTGCCTGAGTCGCATAGAGTCGGCAATGATATGGGGTGGAACATTGGGTTCAATCCGGTAAACCAGGTCAACATTCAAACGCGAAGCTTTTTCAGCAAAAAGGTCCAATACGCCCTCTACACAATCCCTGATATCAAAATCATGTTCCTCCAGCTCCATGTTCCCCGATTCGATCTTTGAGAAATCGAGAATGTCGTTAATTACGGTAAGCAATGCATCACCCGAGCTTTTAATAATTTCGGCATATTCGTGCTGTTCAGGTGTTAACGAAGTGTTTGACAACAGTGTAGCCATCCCGATAACACCGTTCATTGGCGTCCGTATCTCATGGCTCATCGTTGCAAGAAATATACTTTTTGCTTTATTGGCGCTTTCTGCCTCTTCCCGTGCCTTTTCTGCTTCTTCCCTTGCTTTTTCTGCAAGTTCCTTCGATTTACGTTCTTCTATGGTAAGTTGAGCCATGCTCTCGGTGCGTTCTTTTACCTGCATTTCCAGGTTGGCCTTTTGCTTTTGGATGGTATGAACACGGTATTTAAACAAACCGTAGATAGCGCCAATAATAGCCAGCAGTGCAAGAATTTCAAACCACCAGGTTAACCAAAACGGCGGTACGATAGTTATTTTCAGAGGCGACCTAACCGGCGACCATAAACCCTGGCTATTCCTATATTTTAGCATTACTGTATAAGTTCCGGGAGACAGGTTGGTATAGGACGCAGCGTTATGACTACCGATATAATTCCACTCCGTATCAAAGCCGTCTAAAAAATAAGCATATTGTTTTCTATCAGGTGATGCATAATCAAGCGCAGAAAATTCGAAGGAAAATACAGACTGCTTATAAGATAACGTTAAGTTACGCGTATCTGAAATGTCGTTTTTTAAAGGGGATGGGTCAGCAGCGTTTTTAGCAATCACAAGCGGTTTATTAAACAGTTGGAATGAGGTGATAACCAATGGTGCAAAATTTGCCGAATTTAGCACATGACTGGGCGAAAACTCATTAAAGCCATTGATCCCGCCGAAATAAAGGTTACCGTTATGGTCCTTTAACGCAGAATGTGGTTTAAACTCGTCTCCCTGCAGGCCATCCTCCGTTGTATAGTTGCTAACTGTTCCTTTCTCCGGGTCAAACTTTGACAGGCCGCCGTTACTGCTCACCCATAACTTACCAAAGTTATCCTCTCTTATCGAATATATGATATCGCTTGGAAAGCCATCTTTTTTTGAAAAAATGGTAAAGTGTTTAGTAACAGGGTTGAAAAGGTCGAGGCCGGACAGGGTCGCTATCCATAACCTTCCTTTATTATCCTGCAAAATATCGGTTACGCCATTGTTGCTGATACTGTTCCGTTTTTCGCTGTGATTGAAATTTTCAAATTTGTCCGTTTTACGATTGTACAACTCGAGCCCGGCGTCTGATGTGCCTATCCATAAATTGCCGTTTTTATCCTCCAGCATCGAATAAATCCTGTCACTCACTATACTACCCGGGTTGGTACCATTAAATTTGTAATGCTTAAAGCTGTTTGTTTTTTCGTCGTAACAGTCCAAACCATCATTAAATGTACTTAACCATGTTTTGTTGTTCTTGCCGTGTAGAATATAGTAAATGTTGTTGCCCCCAATTCCCTGTGGTTTAGTAGCATCATGTCTGAAGTTTTTAAATACGTGGGTCTTTAGGTTCATTATGCTTAGCCCGTCACCCCAGGTTCCAATCCATAAGTTACCGGCGCTATCTGGTTTTACAGTTAAAATATAGTTACCGGTTACTCCGTTTTTTCCGTCCGGCTGCTTTTTATAGGAAGTGAAAGTTTTGCTTAGAGGATTAAACATATTTAACCCACCGCCATCGGTACCTATCCAGATGTTGTTGTTCTTATCTTCGGCAAGATCAAGTACATAGTTGTTTGAAAGGCTCCCCGGAAAACTGTTATGACGGTATAGTGCGAAGCTTGCTGTGGTTTTCTTAGAGAGATTGATGCCGCCACCAAAAGCCCCAACCCACATGTTAAAATTCCTATCCTTACATATAGCGTAGACCGAATTGCCGTTGATGCTATTATTATCAATCTCGTCGTGCTGGTAAGTATTAAAAATACCTGATTGTTTGTTTAAGATACACAAGCCGCCGTTCTCAGTTCCTATCCATAAATTACCGGCATCGTCATCATTTAAGCTGTAAATAGTGTTACTTGATATGCTGTTTGTGTTTTTTGGATCATGTTTAAATCGTTTAAAAGTTTTAAGCTGCCTGTTAAACAAATAAAGCCCATCGTCCTGTGTTCCTACCCATAAATAATGCTGTTTATCTTCAAAAATACTTATGATATTCGCCCCGGCGGGAGTGCCGGTAAGCGGGTCGAGATAGGTGAATTTGGTAAATGTTTCCGTCTTTCTATTATAAAGATTCAGCCCGCCTTTTGCTGCACCAACCCACAAGTTATGCTGCGCATCGATATAAATCGAACGGATATTATCATCACTCAAACTGCCTAGGTGATCGTTTGAATGAGAATGATGCTGAAAGGTGTGTGTCTTTATGTTGTAGCAGTCAAGGCCACCGTTTTGAGTTCCCAGCCACAAGTTGTCGCCGTCAATTTTTAGTTTGTTAATTACATTATTTGCTATCGTGTTGCGATTGTTTTCATCGTGTATAAACCTTACAAACCGGCTGGTTTTTCTTTGATACATGTTTAGGCCGCCCTGGGTAGCCAGCCAGATATTGCCGTTTTTGTCCTCGGCCATATCGGTCACCATGTTATTGCTTAAGGAGGTGCTGTCATTGGCATCATATCGGTAGGTGATAAATTTATAGCCATCATACCGGTTCAGGCCATTTCGGGTGGCTATCCACATGAAACCCCTGCTATCCTGTATAATGTTATTGACATTTATTTGCGATAGTCCTTCGCTTGTACCTACATGCAAAAACTTCAAGCTTTCGTTTTGTGCAGTACTGATAAATGGTAGTAAAATACCAATCACAAGCGTTATGGCAGAAGAAAAAAGCAATCTTTTATATACCTTAAACATAATCAAACTCATCTTTTTAATCGTTACGATGGATTTGCTAATTGCATTTGAGGGAATTCCACTATAAAACCAGTGCCTTTATTGAGTACGCTGTGTACCGCAATACTGCCTCCAAGGCTTTCCACTTGCATCTTAACCATAAATAATCCCATACCCTTACCCTCCACACTTGTATCAAACCTTTTGTACAAGCCAAATATTTCGCCGGCATACCTGGACATATCGATTCCCCGGCCATTATCGTCATAAAAAAGACTGATCTTTCCGTTGCTAGTTGCCGTGCGTATGGTAATAAATGGTTCCGTGCCAGGATTTCGATATTTAATACTATTTGTAATTAAATTATAAAAAATACTATAGATAAAGCTCTTTATCGAAAGCATTTCACTTGCTTCCGTAAAGTCATAAATTATCCGTACGTGTTCCTTTTCAATTAGGTTTCTTATGCTGAATTTTATATCCTCAATTAATTTAGATAATGAAATTAGCTCTATAATTTCGTTAATATCTTCGTTAACCTGTAAAACCTGGTTAAGATCCAATATAATGCCATCAAGCTTATACGCAGAATGGCTGATACTGTTTACTATTTTATTAAATTCAGTGACTTCAATATCCGGATCTTTTAATAACGAGGATAACCCGATGATATTAGCCAAAGGAGCCCTTAGATTGTGCGATAATATGTAAGTAAATTGTTCAAGAGCTTTATTTCGTCGTATCAGATCAGTAGTGATTTTTTCCCATTCTATTTCCGATTTTTTCTTCTCGGTGATGTCTTTAACAGTAAATACATGTCCAAAATCCTGATTTTCAATATCTTTAATGCCGGCCCACGTTAAGTCGAACCATTTAGTAATGCCATTTGTTTCCCTTCTTAATTGGTAATTTATTGCTGACCCATTTTTTGTCTGATTTAAAATATCCAGTACAAAGCACCGCCGCTCTTCGTCAACAGCATTAATAATGGCATATCCCGCACTAATAGTTATATTGTTCTGTTCTTCAAAAAACTTTTTGGCGAGCGTATTGAAGGAAACAACGCTAGCATTGTTATCTAGTAGAATACAAGCCATATCTGTATTGTTGAAAATAGTTCGTAAACTGGCTTCCGATTTCCTGATCGCCATTTCGTCCGATATTTGTTTGGTAATATCGCGGGCTGCGCACGAAAGACCGATCACTACATCATTCTCCCAAATAGGGTTAATTGAGAAATTGATAAAGGAGGTAACATTGTTAATGGAATATTCTTTAGTGAATTGTACCCCCTTTCCCGTCAGCGCCCGCGCATAGGTCTTTTCCCATTCTTTTCCCTGGTCAGGGTCATTCTCACCTAAAAAATTTAATATACTATCGCCTGGCTTAACTTCTACATTGTAAACCTTTAAAACGTTATCTTTAAATAGTTTATTAAAAGTTATACACCTTAAATCGGTATCAAGCGAATAAATACTGGCATCGGTATTTTCAATTATGGCAGTTAAATTGGCGGCCGATTTTCTAATTGCGATTTCATCAAGTTTTTGCCTGCTTATGTCGCGCGAAAAGCAGGACATCCCGATTACTTTGCCAACTTGCCAAATAGGATTGATTGAATAGTTAAGGTAAACCTTATCATTTCCAAATGGATATTCATTTACAAATTGCATTGTTTCCCCCGAAAGCGCCCTCTTGTAAATTCCCCTCCATTTGACAGCCATATCCGGATCCAGACTATTAACAAGTGCTAACATGTTAGCACCCTGTTCAATATGAAATCCATAAACATGCTTCATTGCATTTTTAAATGGCTGATTGAAGGTGATGAGCTTAAAGTCCGAATCAAGAGAGTAGACCAGGTCTGTCGTGTTTTCAATAATTGCTGATAAATTGGCTTCCGATCTTTTCAGTGCATCTTCATCTGATTTACGTTGAGTAATATCAGTAAGCATAGCCAATGTGCCCAAATATCTTCCCTCATCATCAAATAAGCCATTAGTAGCAACGTTACATACAACCAGGTCACCGCTTTTTGTTATAAAAGTTGATTCATGAACTTCTATTGTGTCACGATTTCGTTTATTGAGGCGTTCTATCGTTTTCTCTTTTTCATCCGCATCCTTGAAATCATAGCTATGTTTACCGATCATCTCTTCGGAAGAATAGCCCAGGATGTCACACATTTTTTTGTTGACAAAAACTGTTAAAAGGTTTTCATCAATCATCCAAATTCCTTCGTGCGCGGTCTCTACTATTTGGCGGTATCGTCTCTCACTTTGTATTAATTCATCTTCTGGCAACCTGGCTTTCGTATGATTAAGAAATCCGTTTAAGTTATTATTTGTATTTTTTTGAGTGTTATGCTTTTCAAGAGCGTTTAAAATTGCATCCTGAAGGCTCTCGATAGCGTCTTTTAAAATGTAATCATAAGCACCTTGTTTTATGACGTTAACAACGTCTACAGTTAAGCTATCTTGCGAGGGGACATTTACCGCAATTAAAGGAATACTCAGCCCCATTTTTTTAATATTGGCTAAAGCAGCTATTGTTTTTGAAGAAGGCGCAACGTCTCCCGAAATGACAACATCCGGATGAAACGATATTAAAGAAGGCAGATAGTCCTCCTGCGGTTGCACCGAAAGTACTTCACACTCAACGCCGGTATTTTTCAGTATCTGGCCTGCCAGTGCAGCGTCTCCAAAGGCATGTTCAAGATATAGGATTTTAATTTTAGCGTTCACAAATTTAAAATTTAATAAGCACGTAAGTCCTGATAACCACTGTTCTAATGACTTATTTTAAAATTTGTGTGCTACTATAGTGCCATCTGCTTAAATGGCTCTTTATTAGGCTTCTATTGGGGGATCGTTCCCTTGGTAAATTCCATATTCTGGATTTGTTTTCTTCTTTTGGAATTTAGCAGGGTAAATATGTTGTTGTTTCAGCGCAATCTTTTTACAAGTCAAAACTCATCTTCTTCAATTCTCACAGGCCCCAATAATCCCGATGGCGACAATTTAGAATGGTTGTCGAAATAATTCCACGTGGTAAAACAATATCTGCCTTTTGACGGACGGGGAGTATTATTCAGGAACCAGTCGGGAAACTCCTTTAATGATTGTCCGCTGTTATACAGGTAGCTATTGGGGAGCCACTTCATGTCATCAGGCTCTTGTTCGTCACCAATTAATCTGTTGGCCCAAACGTTGGTAACTTCTATTCTTATTTCGTTTGTTGTTTTCAGGATAGACGACGGAATGCTAATCCGCCATGGCGCCGTCCATAAAACGCCTGCTTCCTGGTTATTTACAAAAACTTTGGCGATAGAATTAACTGTCCCCAGGTTAATGTAAACGGTTTTGTGCAGCTTTGAAAGATCACCGGCCGGAATGGTGAAAGATTTGGTGTAAACAGCTGTGCCACTGTAATATTTAATGCCCTTGTCATCGTTTTTTGTCCAGTCTGTTAATACATCGAACTTCACAGGTGTAGCCGGGCCGCCCCATGCTGCATCGAACTTTACTATCCACGGGCCATCAATATTAAGTAAAGGCTTACTGGCAATAAAATTGGGTTTATGAACCAAGCCAAGGTTGATTGTTTTTTTTCTGAATACGATAAAAAAGCTTTGTGCATCGTCAAAACTCAGGTTAATAGTGGTTTTTCCATTTTTTTGCGTGAATTCGTTCAAGTCCCGCATATTTCCCGAAACAGGATCCCATAATTCGGGCTGCATACCGGTAACATTAAATGTGCAATCTGCCTGGCCGGGATAGTGTGAGGTGTTGGCCACAAAATAAATATCCGTATTGTTTTCCCTTCGGTGGATGTTCTTTATCACCATATCCATATTACTTAAGTGCAGCCCGAAATCGTCCAATGATCCCGGTACATAGTGTCCCCACTGTAAAACGGCCTCGCAGCGCTGCAGGTAATGAACCATCGCCTTTGCTGGTTTCCACCAGGTTTGGGTGCGGTCGAAATGTGTTCCCCATTGGCCCATGGTAGCGCCGGGCAGGTATTTGTCGTCCCACGGTTGCTGTACAAAGCGATGGATTATTATTTTGTTAACGCCGGCGCAAAATGCTTCATCGCCCACTGGTTTTAGCCATGCGGGTGTTTCGCTCCATTTACTGTCGGCCGGTTGGCCTGTAAAGGCCTCTGCAGACAATACATTTTGTTTGCTTTGTCTTAGCGACCAGATCACATCGTCAATTAAATAGGGTGAATAAATACCGTCATGTGTCCAGAACTCGCCCATTTCGTTTGATACCATCGGTACTACTTCATCTACCCGCCAGGGGCCGCCGTATGATTCCGACTGGAATTTAAGATTAGCAGCTTTTAGTTTTTTGGCGATCGTCGTAAAATAAACATCGCGGTAAAGATCCTGCACCGTAAGCGCAAAATCCTGCCGAAAGCGGTCGGTTTGTTCCCTGCCCTCTATGGTTCGGCCGGCAAATGTTGCCAGGTAGGGGAGCAGGTCGTACCCACGGCGGGATGTAAATTCTTCACGCATTTTTGGCGTCCAGGTAGCGTCATTTTCTTCGTAGCTGTCGAAATAAACATGATCCACAGTCTTACCAACCAAATCGCCAAGGTGATTTTTCATTTCACCTATCACGTGGTTTAAATGAAACTCAACAGCTTCCTTGCTCATTTTATCACACTCAAAACCTGCGGCCTGCCATTGCGCGGGCTGTACTTGTGCGCCCATAGTGGTGTGCCCAAAGCGATATATCACCCAATTGCCGTCAGGCGTATCCCATTCCAGCTTTCCGTCAGCCGTCATTAGCGGGGTTAGATCGATAATTGAACTTTTAGAAACGGTATCCTTTGCTGGCATGGCTAGCACCGCTATGTCTTTGTAGTAAGTTTTACGTTCCTGGATCTCCGGCATTTCTATTTTGCCATTTTTCGCATCATAG
Organism: Mucilaginibacter phenanthrenivorans; assembly: GCF_024721155.1. Taxonomy (GTDB): domain Bacteria; phylum Bacteroidota; class Bacteroidia; order Sphingobacteriales; family Sphingobacteriaceae; genus Mucilaginibacter; species Mucilaginibacter phenanthrenivorans. The sequence goes on from NZ_JAHVAP010000008.1 coordinate 213,891, forward strand.
GATGGAAAGCGCGCATTTGAACGCAGATCGACTTTAGGCCTGTCCAGCTCAATTTCCTGCTTGCCTTTTTTTCCGTGTATTGTTTTTTGCGACCAGGACAACTGCTGCATAGAAAGTTCGGGAGTTATCCAAACGCCGCCGCTTGTGGCGTAGCCGGCTCCGTTAAACATGCCCATCGTCATGCCCAATCTTTTGGATTCTTCGGCTGCATGCCTTACCAGTTTCCACCATGGCTCTGTCCATGCGATCACATCAGGTGTTGGATCCTTGCCAATTGGGACGCCCCATGGATTTGTGATATCTGCTAATCCAAGCATCGTAGTTGAATTAAAGCCCTCTTCCTTTAAAGCCTCCAGATCTTTAGTTATCCCGCTCTTACTCACGTTGGCGCCCATCCACATCCATAATACACCCGGCTTTGCCGATTCCGGCGGATTGGAGAAAAGCTGTTCCGGATCGTTTATAGACGGCTTATGCAGCGTTTTTGCTTTGCTCTGTGCTAAAGCAATCGAGGTAGCAAAAAATAAAATAAGCAGGGATAACGCAACGGCTTTGGAGGGCTTCATCTTGAATTAATTAGGTATTGCATATTTAATAAATTAAATACTAAAACAAGATAAAGTTGTGTGATAATGTTGTGAATAAGAGATGATGTTAAATTCTAAGTATATTAAGTTATTTGATGATTTTTTAAATTGAATTTTCAATATATTTTGAAAGTTTAATATTGTGACTTACATTTGCCAATGAAATGAATATGTGAGAGTAGGGAAGACGAAACATAACCTAAATCCCGGAAATGGTTAATACGCAACAATTAATTTGCATAGCAGGATTCGCACAGATAGCATTGGTTATCGGTAGCCTGGCTATCCCAAAGATCCTGAACTGGCAGTCTGAGCTGGCTAAGGTTCAACCGCTAATTAAACAGATGTTCTGGACTTATGCAGCCTATATACTTGCAATAAATCTATGTTTTGGGTTGCTCTCTGTATTTGATTCGGTCGAGTTGATTAACGGTGCCCATATTTCAATGTTTGTAACAGCATTCATAGCCGTTTATTGGATCTCTCGCGTTTTAATCCAGTTCTTTTATTTCGACAGGACAAACTTTCCAAAAGGAAGCAGGAACCGGTTGGCGGAGATTGTGTTGGTTGCGCTTTTTATCTTTCTTAGCCTGGTTTACAGCCGGGCATTTTATATAAATTATAACCACATTTGATAATGGAACTTACGCTGCTGCACCTGCTTTACTTCGCGCTGATTAACCTGGGATTGGTGCTTTTGGGTTTCATGTTGTTACAAAGACAGATGGTTCTGTTAAGCTGGTTCTTGTTGTCTGGGAGTATTGCGTCCATCTATTTCATCTTTTTGCATGAACATCCGATCATAAAAATGCTGGCGCTTATTGCAACAACTTTTACTGCCATGAAGATTGTGGCGGTGTGCGAGGCTTACATGCAGAAGGCGCCGAATCTTAATTTTAAACAATGGTTTGTTTTTGCTGTTGGCTGGGCCGGGATGCGGGCACAGGCCTTTGAAACGCTTGGCGGAAGGGCACTGCCAAATGCCTGGCCGATGATCAGGTTTGGGGTAAGCAGGATTATCGGCGGATTGTTACTTATCCTGCTGGCACATGGGTTGGTATCGTTACATTTAAATAACAACCTAACCTATATTTTAGTTAGTCCGATATTATTAGCCGGCTTTAGTTTGATATTGCATTTCGGCTTTTTAAGCATCAGCGCAGGGAGTTGGCGGTTATCAGGCGCAAATACTTATTTATTGTTTAAGTCGCCAGCGAGGGCAATGAGCCTTACCGAATTTTGGAGCAAACGCTGGAATGTCGCCTTTAGCGAAATGACCTCGATCGCCATTTTTAGACCTTTAAGGCCTAAGATAGGTAGCGCAATGGCTTTGATGACTGCGTTTGCATTTTCAGGCTTGCTGCATGAGCTGGCGCTTAGCGTACCGGTTAACAGCGGTTACGGCTTGCCGTTGCTGTACTTTATAATACAGGGCGTAATGGTTTTGCTGGAAAAGGTCTTAGCGGACAATAAGGCAACATTTTTAAAGAACAGCATTTTGGCCAGGGTGTGGACATTGTTTTGGGTGATTGGCCCGGCGCCTTTGCTATTTCATACTGAGTTTATAAAACAAATTGTTTGGCCGCTAGCCGGGTTGCATGTGTAACAATTCTGAGCAAGATGCTTTTTAATTTAATGAATTATACCATGCAAAAAGCTTTTGCAAATCAACATCACTTTTAAAATTGATGTTGTTTGATTTCAGGTAAGCTTCGGTTTGCAGGCCGTAGTCATCAAAAGCCTTAAGGATCGATTTTTTATTAAGGCTTGTTTTAATCATCTGGTTATTCCTGAACAGGTAATAAAACTGGAAGGGAACAAACGTTTTAACGTTTGTAGCTGAATTAAAGGCCCTCGATTCGGATGTTTGCTTCCCGTAATATTTTAACAGCTTAACTTTCCCGTCGGCAATTACCTGGTACCATGAATTTTCTGTTTGTTTATCGACTGCCGGGAAATTGTTGGCAAACACAAGCGGGCTGATATTACTGATTTCCGTATTGGTAATATTTAAGGTGAAGCCGGTAAGCTTATCGATAAACTCCAGCGTCTCGCTATTTTTTCCCTGGAAAAGTAAACGATCTGCATAAATATCAAACTTTAAGGTTGCACCCACATTCTTGCCATTTTGCAGGGTGACGGTACCTGTGGCCCAATCGGTTGCCAGATATGGATCGCCCTCAATATCGGTATAGGAAAGTTCGTTGATGGGGCGGCCCTGCCTGTCGTACCTGAATTGTGATTTTGCCTGGATACAAAAGGTTAACAAGCTCATGCATGTTATAAAAAAAGCCTTCCTCATCGCTTTCGATCTAAATATTAAAATACCTGAATAAAATTAAGATTTATCTGTCTCTATTACTATTTATCCCAAATATTTCGAACAAAGGAGATTCCCTTAACATTAAATAACTAATGAAGGTTAAATAGTGTTAAATAGACAATAATAGCGCCATGGAGCTTTTCCTTACGCACAATTTATAGCGATAATTGCACGTTTCACAGGCACAATTAAACTATTGGTCTATAATTGAAAAATATTGGGAACAGTTAAAATATGTTGAAGCGTTTAAAACCGGCCCTGCTTCTTGAAGTTTTGCTCCACCTGTTATTTTGGGCATTTATTACTTTTCTGCCTATTTTAACAGGCCCGTCGGATCCCGTTTTTCGCAGCTTTTTTTCGCCCTGGCACCTGGCGCTCATTAACCTGTTGCTGGCCATCCAGTTTTACCTCAATGCCTTTTTCCTGATCCCGGTTTTTCTTAATAAAAGAAAACAACCCTGGCTGTATTTTACATTGTTATTGGCCGCTTTTATCTGCCTTGATTTTCTGATCATGCGCACACACTCAATAATGAGATTCCCACCAGGAATGCACCCGTTCGGCAGAGCAATGCGCCCGCCGTTTGCAAATTTTAACCTGTTGCCCTTAACCGCCATTACCGCAGCCGGGTTTGCTTATCGGTATCTCGCGGATAGGTTCAGGCAGATCAATACTAAGCAGGATATTACCAACGCAGCTCTGGTTTCCGAGCTGGCGTTCCTGCGGTCGCAAATCAGCCCGCATTTTATTTTTAATGTTATCAATAGCGTGGTGGCGTTGTCGCGCTTAAAGCCTGCGGCAGTAGAGCCTACATTGATCCAGCTTTCACAATTGCTGCGTTACATGCTCTATATCACAGACGAGGAGAAGGTTACTATGAAACAAAAGGCCGATTACTTAAGCAATTATATACAGCTGCAGAAATTACGTTTTGGCGAGCAAGTAAAAGTTGATTTTACAACTAACATTAACGCCCCCGAGAAAACAATTGAACCCATGCTGTTGATCCCTTTTGTGGAAAATGCCTTTAAACACGGAACCGGCGATATTTTATCGCCCGAGATAAAAGTGTATTTAACTGCAAATCAAAAAACGCTGAATTTACAGGTGTCAAACACTTTTAATCCTGATGAAGAGCAAAAGGACGAACACCACGGTATAGGTTTAAATAATGTACGCCGCCGCCTGGCACTATTATATCCAGGCAAGTATAGCCTTGTGACCAGCCATTCAAACAATAATTACCACGTTAACCTTCAAATACAATTGAAATGATTAGATGCCTGTTGATTGACGATGAGCCCCTTGCGCTCGACCTTGTTGAGGATAATCTAAAACAAGTTAACTATATCCGGGTGGTAGGCCGGTGCCGTACTGCATCTGAAGCACTTGCGCTACTTCAAACAGAACAGGTTGATTTGATTTTTTGTGATATTCATATGCCCGGTTTAAATGGCTTGCAGCTTGTGAAAAGTCTGGTGGTAAAGCCTATGGTTATTTTTATTACGGCGTATGAAAAATTTGCCATCGACGGATTTGAGCTGGATGTGCTGGATTACCTGGTGAAACCGGTGCCGCTTGATCGGTTTTTGAGGGCCTGCCAAAAGGCTTACCAGGTGTTTGAGCTAAAAAAGGCATCAGAACAAATTCCTGTGATTTCTAAAAAGCACATCTTTGTTAATTCGGATTATACCCTGGTTAAAATAATGTTTAGCGATATTGAATACATCGAGGGACTTAAGGATTATGTAAAGATCAACCTTACCGGCAAACAAAAGCCGTTGCTTACCCGGATCAGCATTAAGGCGCTTGAATTGCAGCTTCCTGCCGGGCAGTTTTACAGGGTGCATAAATCGTACATCATTAACGTGGATTATGTTACACAGATAAGACGGGGAAAGATTATTACAGATAATTCGGAACTGCCGCTGAGTGATTCCTACCGGGATATGATCCATAAAATGATAGGCAGAGAAGTAGCCTAGACAAATTGTTTTAATATCGAATAATGAATGCTGAATTTTGAATATCGAAGTTTACTTCATCATTAGATATTAGTAATTCGGTGTTCAATATTTCTCAAGGATGCCAATCCTGTATTAATTCTGTAGAATTAAAGCGACACAATTAGCCCTTTCGTCTGCACTTTTGGGCATGCCATCTCATTTATTTTACTTCCCGCACCGCATACCGCACCTTAGTGCCGAAGTAAAAATAAGGGATGAAGAAACTGGTACTGTTATTTATAATTGCCGGGTTTAGTTTGGGCGTACATGCTCAGAAAACCCAGCAGATCCTGAAGAAAAATTACGTTAACAAACTTTACACCTGTGCACTTGACCAGATGCTGGACACGCTGGGCATGGACTACCATTTGCACATTGTTTTTGAACGCGACTCGCTGCACAAATTTGACGTGGTGGAGCACTTTTTCAACGACCGGCTGGATAAGGTTTTTGATAAGATCTGCAGTGATAATAACCTGCATTACTGGTTGGAAAACGACGGTACAATTTATATCTTACAAAATACCGACGATCTTACACGGCTCAAGAAACTAAACACGCTTAATAATATTGCCGCGGGCTTAAAACCGGTTACCATTGAAGCGCCAAAAGGGCCACCTACTCACTTTTTGTTTACTGTAAGCGGCAAGGTGACGGACCAAAACTCCGGCGAAGCCCTGCCGTCGGCTACGGTAAAAATCCGCAAAACGGATCTTGTGGCTACGACAGGCACCGACGGCAATTTCACCATATTTAATGTGCCCGCAGATACCTGTGTGGTTGAAGTATATTATTCAGGATATCAGCCGGAATTAATCCGGTTAAATGCTAAAAACATCAACGAAAGCATCGTGGTAACCATGTATAAATCGCTTAATACTTTAAACGAGGTTACCATTATGGGTAAAAAGAGCGGTGTAATGAATACCGATACCAAAAAGGTGGGGGTATTGCAATTATCACCGGCAAATCTTGATAAGCTGCCTAATCTTGGCGAAAAAGATATTATGCGGGCGTTCCAGCTAATGCCGGGAGTAGGTGCTACCAACGAGTCGTCGTCAGGCGCTTATGTTCGGGGTGGGACGCCGGATCAAAACCTTGTTGTTTTTGATGGCTTTACTGTTTACCAGGTTGATCACCTTTATGGCTTCTTCAGCGCCTTTAACAGCAATGCGGTAAAGGATGTGCAATTGTACAAAGGTGGATTTTCATCGATGTATGGTGGCCGGCTTTCCAGCGTTACCGAAATAAACGGGAAAGACGGCAATAAAAACGAGGCTAATTATGGCGTTGATTTAAGCTTACTTAGCTTCAACGCATTTGTAGAAACACCCATAGGTGATAAATCGTCGTTATTGGTGGCTTTCCGCCGCTCATACCAGGGGCCGTTTTACGACAAGATTTTTAAGCAATTTAATACCTCTACAACAACAGGTGGTGGTGGCGGCCGGGGAGGCTTTCCCGGCGGCGGGGGCGGTGGTTTTGGAGAACAAACCACGCCCGCATCGCACTTTTATGATGATGACATCAGGTATACGTATCACATCAACAAAACCAACTCACTGGCCTGGAGCTTATATTCAGGATCAGATGTAACCGACAACAGCCGCCAGTTGCAGTTGCCATCCTTTTTGAGTTCGGGCGGGGATATTAATATTACCGACTACACGAAATACGGCAACCTGGGCAGCAGTTTAAAATGGTTTAGCCAGTGGAGTAAAAAGGTGCATTCCAATACCTATATAACTTATTCATCCTATTATAACGACAGGAATCGTACCACGGCAGGCACAACCACTGATAGCAATGGCGATGCAGTCGCCTTTAGCAATGGTACTATCGAGAATAATAATCTGAAGGACATCGGCGTGAAATCAGAATGGCAATACCAATTGGATAATAAAGTGAAGTTGTTATACGGCGGCTTTGGATCGCGTCAGCATATCAATTATGATTATATCCAGAATGATACCAGCAGGCTGATCGATCAGCACAATACAGCGTTTATCGGTGGGGGATACGCCGAACTGGAATATGACCCTGATAATAAGCTGCACCTGCAGCCGGGAATGCGTACCACCTGGTTTCAACCAACGGGTAAACTATATTACGAACCGCGTTTTTCGGCAAGCTATGTGCTGAACGACAATTATACGCTAAAGGCCGCCACAGGCCAGTTTTACCAATTTATGAACGAGGTTACCCGCGAAGATGTGGCCAATGGGAACCGTAATTTCTGGGTGCTGTCAAATAATAGCAATATCCCGGTAGGTATGTCGAGGCATATAATGGGTGGGATCAGCTGGGAGAATAATGGCTTTTTGGTTGATGTGGAAGGATATTATAAAACGCTTTCGGGTTTAACACAATATGCTATTCGTCAAACCGGCTTTGCGCCGGGATCGGCTGGTACGATAGAGCAGGACTTTTTCCAGGGAACCGGGCATGCAAAAGGGATTGAATTGTTGCTGCAAAAGAAGTTAGGCCGCTATACAGGCTGGTTAAGCTATACGCTTGCGAGGGCCGAGAATAGATTTGCGATTTACGGCGACACTTACTACCCGGCAGATCAGGATGTAACACATGAGTTTAAGGCCGTTAACATGTACCATTATTACCGGTGGAACTTCTCGGCCGTGTTTATTTTCAGTACCGGACACCCTTATACTGCTCCGCTTTCAACATACACCGTTACCAATGCCGACGGAACTACGTCCACATCATATAACGTAGGCGCCAAAAATAGTGTCCGTTTACCTGATTATCACCGCCTCGATCTATCTGCAACCTATGACCTGCTTAAAATAAGTGGCGATAAAACGGGCAGTATCGGTATTTCGCTTTTTAATGTTTACAACCATGTAAATACCTGGTACAAGGAGTACCAGATCCAAAACAATGCGGTTATTGCTACCGATGTTAATTACCTGGGTTTTACACCAAATATTACGCTTAGTTTAAGATGGAAATAAAGAAATACTTTTCAGCGGCAGATATAATTTTATGCATGGGAGCAATGCTGTTGCTTTTTTCATGCAAAAAGGATACGGTAAATACAACTACAACGCTGCCTGTGGTGGAAGCGTATTTAATGCCGGGACATATAATTTCAGTAAAACTTTACCTGCAAAAGGAGTTAACCGATACTTCAAAATATGGAGGCCCGATAACCGGCCAGCAGCTTGCCATATCAGACGGAAGCACCAATGTAACACTTACCGAGAGCGCTAAGGGAGTTTATACCTACAGTGATACTACATTCTTAAAAACCGGCAAAACTTACAGCCTTACGTTTAAGTACCTGGGTAATACGGTAACTGCTAAAAGCACTATGCCTGCCAAGCCTTTGAATTTTGCCACGCAATATGCATCTGTTACATACACAAAAACTTCAACGGGACCCAATTCTGTCCAGGATACCCTTAACCGGTTTACATGGTCGAATCCCGACTCGTTAAATCACGTTTTGGTATTTAAAAATGCAGATGGGATTGCATTCGCACTTAGCGCCCGCGGGAATGAAACTACGTCTGATTTCGAGCTGAATACCGATCAGCGGTCCGTTTTGTATGCAACGCCAAACATATTCCCATATTACGGACATTATACCGTTATTTTGCTGCGTGTAAACCAGGAATATATCGACTTGCTAAAAAGCAATACCAGCCGCTCCACTTCGCAAAACCTGGTGAATACGCCTACTAATGTGGTAAACGGTTTCGGTATTTTTACTGCCATGCAGGCTGATACAGTTAAGTTTGATTTGCTTTAATAACACTGTCTCGTTTTTTTAAAGGTCATCCGAACACACATCTACGGAAATTTTCTTTCGTCCCGCTGTTGGTTTATAGCCTGGAATATTTTATAAATACTTTTTATAAAATATTTAGCTTTGAGTTTTTATGAGTAAAAGCGAAAAGAAAGGTACTGACAGATCAAGTGACAAAGCTGCCGGTCGTCCAACAGTTGGCAAACCTGCAGCTACTGGCGGAAAACCACCTGCAAAAAAAATAGCAGCGGCTAAGCTCAAGCTCCATAATAAAAGTCAGAATAAACTGGTAACCGAACATCCTGCTTCGGAAAGCGAAAAAATTACCGATCAAGATTCCTCACCCGAAAATAAAATGGAAGTACACCATCATCCCCAATTGGAGCATAAGCCCAAGCCCATTAAAGAATACCTGCTGGAAGGTTTTATGATATTTATTGCTGTAATGATGGGCTTTATAGCTGAAAACGTGAGGGAATCTATTACGGATCGTGAGCATGTAAAGCAACTGACATCACAATTAGTACAGGATCTTAAAGCAGATACTGCCGAGTTAAACGTTATGCTAAAGGGTGAAACAGGGATTGTAAAAATCAATGACACTCTGATAACTTTATTGCAACAGCCTTTTAAACAAGTTGACACAAGAAAAATTCAAAGCCTGCTGACCAAGTCTCATAGTATGTGGCTATTTCATCCGTCTGCAGGAGCCATGGCAGCTATTAAAAATGAACTGCATTTAAAGCAATTTAGCGATTCTGAAATAATAAGTCATTTTGCCAAATATGAGGGAAATTTTGAACTTTTACGTACAGCACAGGATATTAACCTGCAGTACCAGCGGCTTTACCTGGACTCTTTTTTAACCCAGCACCTTACTCCTTCAAACATGCAGGCATCGTTCGACAAAAACGGGAAGCAAACCGCGCAGATGCGAAATTTGACGCAGGCAGATCTTGACCAATTAGCCGCCGATTTCGTTCTGATAAGAATTATCAGCAAGGAACTGGTGAGGGACTATGAAATGCTAATGAAGGACGCGGTTGATATGCTGCATTATGTAACTAAACAATATGGGGTGAAAGATGAGTAAAATAATAGTTAAAACTATTTTGTATGTTGCCTTTTATTCGTTTTTCTGCGCCATTTCGATTTATGCAGGAATAAAATGTGGTTTTACAGACAGCCATACTCCGCCAATCCCCTTTGCTATTGAGCTATTTACATTGATAGTAGGTATAGTTCTCATGATAATTGACATTAAGATTGCTAAGGAAGGAAGATTGATAATTATATTAGTTCATAGTTTAGGCCTGCTTGCTAATGGTTTAGTGGCTGGCTATGTGATAATGCTGGCAATTTAGTCAGGCAACTGCCTGAGTATTCGAATTGGCCCATTTATTAAATACGAAGGTTAAACAAACTTGCATCTATACTTTAATTTTATGACAGTTTTCTTAGCGCTTTGAGTTCGCTGCGTGTTATCTCATCTGTTTTTTCTATTGCAATGGTAAAGGCTATGCTGCTTAGTGATTTGATATTGGTTCGTAGCCACGAAAGCGTTTCCACCGGGTACACGTTATGCAATTCGCGGAGCGACCAGCCAACACCTTTCTGTACATAATATTCCTTATCGTTTAACAACCTGGTAATGAGCTGCTCAATTTGGTTAAATGTCGAAAAAAATTTCTTCGTGCGGCTGTAGTATAAAAGCGAAACAACCGACTGCCTGCGTTTCCATAGATTCTTATCCGAGCTCCACTTTTTGAGTTGTTCATATACAATGGTCGTCTCAAGTTCCATGATCTTGGTATAAATTTTGGCCAGTGCGTCGCAAAGGCCCCAATCATCAACCTGGTCCTGCCAGTGGACAATTACCAGCCACATTTCCCGCATTTCACTGTCCTTTTTCAGATGACGCTCGAGGAAGAAAAATGCGTGGAGCTTAAGCCAAAAGTTATCCGCCGTGCGCCACAATTCATCCCAGATCGCCAATTGTTCAGTGAACGTCCATGAAGAGAAGGAATAAACACGCCTGGACTCGCGCCTGTGCAGCGGGACATTTCCTTGTAAGCTATAAATATGAGCGCAAATTTCCCGTAATTCAGTCGAATAGCCAGGAGTGTTCAGTTCATCCATTTATTTTGTGTAATAAAAAGGCTATTACCAAGCCCAATGCCATATATAACTTTTATATGCCGGTGTTGCGCATTAAATCGCTGGCTTCTTTAATGACGACTCCCTTATGATGAGTTCTGATCGCAATATCAAACTGTGTGTATTTTGCAACTCTCCCGGATTTGCCAAATGGTTTATGATCATCCTGGCAGCAAATTCACCCATTTCAAACCCTTTGTAGTCAATTGTAGTTAGGTGTGGTTCTACTACACATGCCATCTGGTCATTATTGAAACCTGCAACAGCAATATCACCAGGCACCTTTAAGCCCGCTTTTTTTATTTCCAGTATACAATTTACAGCGCAATAATCATTTGCCGCGAATATAGCGTCAGGCCTGGGCTTCATGCCTAAAACTTTTTTTGCCGCAGCAATCGCTGATTCTTTGGTTAAGTCGTTAACTATCAGCAATTCCTTGTCAAAAGGGAGTTGGTTGTCCTTTAAAGCCTGCTGGTAGCCGCGTGTACGATCAGCATAAACATTCCGCCGCTGATCGCCGCTGATGTGGACGATTCTTTTACATCCCTGTTCAATCAGATGGCTTACCAGGCTATAGGCAGCTTTGTAATTGTCAATACAAATACTGGGATACTTCGCGTGCTCTATCACCCTGTCAAAAAAAACAACGGGGATGTCGCGCTTGGTAAAGAATTCAAAGTGCTCAATATTGGTCGTGTCGTAAGCTAATGAAACTAAAACGCCGTCTACGCGATTATTGAACATTGCCTTTGCATTACTTACTTCATTTTGCATCAATTCCAGGGATTGGCTGATAAAAAGCGTATAACCGGCCTTGTTAACCACTTTTTCAATGCCGGCAATAACGTCAGACATGAAGTTGCTGTTAAGACGGGGAACTATCACACCAATAATGTTGCTTTTTCGGTTACGAAGATTACTGGCAAAGGAATTTGAACGATAACCCATTTCATTGGCTGTAGCAAGTATCTTCCGCTTGGTGTTTTTGTTCACACCCGGATGGTCCTTTAGTCCCCGGCTTACAGTGGCAGCAGATATATTAAGCTTTTGGGCTATATCGTATATGGTTATTTCCTTGCCTGTTTCAGCCATGCCAATTTCCGTGTGTTTTTATAAAAATACTATCGACTAAAATTAAACGAAACTTTTTTGCAATCGATTGCAAAATAAATACATTTGAGGATACTAACGAGTATTTTTATTTTTTTAACACCGCATTTTAGCATCCCGTTACAAATATTCTGTAAATGAAAATTCTATTTTGCATACTAATGTCGGTAATTTCAATGATTCCGTGCATGGCCTATGCACAATCATCAAAAATAGCTCCCAATATATTATTTGCTGATGGCCCCGGATCTGTTACCATTTCAGCAAAACACTCTTCAACAGCCTTATACATCAGTGAGGAGGACTTTCCCGGCGTAGCGATTGCGGTAAAAAGCCTGCAGGCAGACATCAAATCGGTAACTAATTATATGCCCAATATTATAAATCAGATCGGTTCTGATAAGCAATTAATAATTATCGGAACGATCGGTAAAAATAAGCTGATCGACCAACTGATACAGCAGGGCAAAATAAATGCTGATAGCATTACCGGCAGGTGGGAAGCTCATATTATGCAGGTGGTGGATAACCCGGTAGCTGGTGTTAAACGAGCGCTAATTATAGCAGGAAGCGATAAGCGGGGAACTATTTATGGGATATATGGTCTTTCGGCACAAATTGGCGTATCACCGTGGTATTGGTGGGCGGATGTACCTATAAGGCATCATGATAACCTGTATATGGCGCCCGGTAGATATATAGACAAGGGGCCCGCTGTAAAATACAGGGGAATCTTTATAAACGATGAGGCCCCGGCTTTTTCAGGATGGGCAAACGAAAAGTTTGGCGGCGTTAATCACCTGGTGTATGAAAAGGTGTTTGAACTGATCTTGCGCTTAAAAGGGAATTATTTGTGGCCTGCTATGTGGGGAAATGCCTTTAATGATGATGACAAGCTTGACCCCGTATTGGCAGATAAATATGGGATAGTAATGGGCACATCGCACCACGAACCTATGGATAGGGCGCAGCAGGAGTGGAAACGTTATGGAAGCGGTGTATGGAATTATGAGACAAACGGCGCTGTGCTGCGTGATTTTTGGAAAAAGGGCATCGAAAACATGGGTAGCAAGGAAACTATCGTAACCGTCGGAATGCGTGGCGATGGCGATATGCCTATGACGGATGGAAGTAATATTGCCCTTCTTGAAAAAATAGTGAGGGATCAGCGTAAAATAATTGCTGATGTTACCGGTAAGGATGCATCGCATACGTCGCAGATGTGGGCGCTATATAAGGAAGTTCAGGCGTATTATGATAAAGGCATGCGGGTGCCCGACGACGTAACCTTACTGCTTTGCGATGATAACTGGGAAACATCCGTAAGCTGCCTAAATTGGGCGAGCCAGTAAGAAAGGGAGGCTACGGGATCTATTATCATTTCGATTATGTAGGCGATCCACGTAATTATAAATGGCTGAACACGAATCAAATAAGTAAGACCTGGGAGCAAATGCACCTGGCCTATGAATATAACGCCCGCCAGGTTTGGATAGTAAACGTGGGTGATTTGAAGCCAATGGAGTTCCCGATAAGTTTTTTCCTGGATTATGCATGGTCGCCGGATTCATGGCCGGCAAACAGTTTAGACAGGTATACAAAACAGTGGGCTACCGGGCAATTCGGACCGGAACATGCCGGTGAAATAGCTCGTATCTTAACCTTGTATACAAAGTATAACAGCCGCCGGAAACCGGAGCTTCTTGACGAAAATACCTACAGCCTGGTTAATTATAATGAGTTTGAAAGTGTGATAAAAGACTATCAAAATCTAAGAAAAACAGCAAGGGATCTGAATGCAAAAATGCCGGTTCAATTTAAGGACGCCTATTATCAATTGGTATTGCATCCTGTTGAAGCGTGTTCAAATTTGTATGAATTGTATTATTATACGGCAAAAAACAGACTTTACGCCATGCAGCAAAGGGCAATTACCAACGCCATGGCTGATAGTGTAAAAAAGTGCTTTGAACGCGACTCACTGATATCTAATTACTACAACAAAATTATGGCCAATGGTAAATGGAACCATATGATGGATCAAACTCATATTGGCTATACTTACTGGCAGCAACCACCTGGTAATAAGATCCCCGATTTGAAGACTATTCAACTGCCATCAACTCCTCAAATGGGGGGGGTAATTGACGGCGCTGAATCATTGTGGTTAAATGAAACCAATAAGCCGGTAATACCGGTGTTTTTCGACGAGAAAAAGAAAAAGCATTACGTAGAAATCTTTAACAGGGGACAGGGCAACTTTACATTTAAGGTTCTGCCCCAAGCCGGTTATATAACTGTTGATCCCGCAAATGGTAAAATTACCGGCGAGCAAAGGCTTTGGGTAAATATTGATTGGGCTAAAGCACCGAAGGGGGTTAGCCATGTGCCAGTATTAATTGAGGGGAATAATCAAAAGGTGGTTATTGAAGTTGTGGTCAATAACGCACGGCCTGCACATCCGTTTGGTTTTTATGAAGAAGGTGGCTATATTTCGATGGAGGCAGAACATTATTCCAAAGCCATTGGTGATAAAAATATAACCTGGACCATCATCCCCGGGTATGGCAGGACACTATCCGGAATTATGCCCACTCCGGTTACTGCAAAAAGCCAAACACCGGGCGGTGATAGCCCACACTTAGAATATACAATAAATCTCACCGACACAGGCAAGATAGACATCCAGGCTTATATTTCGCCAACTATCGACTTCACAAATACCCATGGCCTGCGTTACGCAATTTCAATTGACGACGGACAGCCACAGATAATGAATATAAATGCTGACCAGTCGCAGGCAACGTGGAGTATGGATGTGAGTAATAATATCAAAAAGATCACCTCCGCTTACCAGGTCACCAAACCCGGTCGTCATCTTTTAAAATATTGGATGATCGATCCGGGTGTAGTGCTGCAGAAACTGGTGATAAATTGCGGAGGTGAAAAAGCAAGTTACTTGGGGCCGCCTGAGAGTTTTTATTGGCCCGGGAAATAACAAGCATTTTTACCAATATGATACGCAGCTATTTTTCTACAGAAAATGTGTTTATCATCTGCAGTGTGCCATCTGCATTATGATGTAATTCGGTCATTTTTACATTTCTTAAATAGGTTTTTCCCGATAGTTCCACATCGTGATAAAAAATATACCATTTTCCTTTAAATTTTATAATAGAATGGTGTGTGGTCCAGCCTTGTACCGGTTGCATAAAGTGTCCGGCGTAAATAAATGGGCCCATCGGGCTTTTTCCGATTGCATAAGCGAGAAAATGAGTGTCACCAGTAGAATAGGTGAAATAATATTTGCCGCGGTATTTATGCATCCAAGAGCCCTCGAAAAACCGGCGATCATGGTCGCCGCCCAATAGGGGGTGCCCGGCGCTATCTGTGATCACAGCGTCATGTACTTTCCCATCAAATTCGAGCATATTGCTTTTAAGTTTAACAACCCTGCAGTTTATAGCTGGTGACTTGTCTTGTTGCAAATCCGTTTTGGATCCGTTTGCGTCGAAGCTTCCGTTTTTCCAGCGCTGTAGTTGTCCGCCCCAAATACCGCCAAAATACATATAAGTGCTGCCATCGTCATCCGTAAAAACAGCCGGGTCAATGCTATAGCTGCCTGGAATGGGATTCTTTTTCGCCTTAAACGGACCCGCAGGAGTTTTAGCAGTGGCTACCCCGATTTGAAAGATATCCTCGTTATTCTTTACAGGAAAGTACAGGAAGTAGGTACCGTTTTTATAGGCAGCGTCGGGAGCCCAAAGTTGACGCCCGGCCCATGGAATATCCTTAATATCCAAAGCAACTCCATTATCGGTAGCTTTTCCGTTGATATGATCCAATGATAAAATATGATAATCCCGCATGGCGAAATGGTCGCCGTTGTCATTTTCCGGGATCCCCGCATCAATATCATGCGATGGGTAAATATATATTTTACCGTTAAAAACGTGTGCTGAAGGATCCGCCGTGTAAATGGTACTAATCAACGGTTTGGAAAGGTATTTGATCCTCCCTTTTTGCTGGGCCTCAGCATGGATGAATGAAAAGATGCCTGCCGCAAGGAATAATAGTTTTGATTTAAACATGGTTTTAATTATTTAGGTGTAGTTGGTTCGTTAAATATTGTGAGGCCTTTGATTGCAACGCGGCCTGATCATTTAATAGACTTTTTTCCTTTGGGATGAGGGGCTTATCCCGAAGAAATGGACTGCTTATTTCCTTGGTTAGCAAAAATAAAAAAATATGCAATCGATTGCAATAAAATCTATACTTTAGCATTGTTTTACTCATTTAGTCGACAGTAATCCTGTCACTACGCTTCTGCAGACCTAAAAAATATAAATTATATAAAATGGATATTTCTCCTAAACTGGCCATTGTAACCGGCGGAGCATCAGGAATAGGACTTGCCACCACCAGGGCCTTTGTAAAGGCTGGTATTAAAACCATTATTATCGGACGAAACCAGGATAAGCTGCAATTGGCAACAGATGAATTGGGGGAGCTGTGCGTGTATAAAATTTATGACCTTACAAATATTGCCGGGATCCCCGATCTTGTAAGTGAACTGGTCAGGGAACACGGCGTTCCGGATATTTTGGTAAATAATGCAGGGATAAATATGAAAAAATCCTTTATTGAAGTTACCGATCAGGATTTTCAAGATATTATTCAGATCAACCTGATGTCGGTGTTTTCGTTAAGCCGGGAGGTTGTTAAGCGGATGCTTGAAAAAGGACAGGGCAGTATTGTTAATATCAGCTCGATGGCTGCGCAATATGGCATTCCGCAGGTTATTGCTTACACTGCGGCTAAATCAGCTATTGAGGGTGTTACCCGCGCTATGGCGACAGAGCTTTCTCCTGGCGGGATTCGTGTGAATTGTGTGGCTCCAGGGTTTATCGCTACTGAAATGTCGGCAGCTGCTTTGGAAGACGATCCCGGGCGAAAAAATAAAGTATTATCAAGAACTCCAATGGGAAAACTTGGCGATCCGGACGATGTAGCTGCTGCAATACTTTATTTAGCATCAGACGCTGCCAAATTTGTGACCGGGGTTGTATTGCGGGTAGACGGGGGAAACGCCATAGGCTTTTGAGTGTGAATTATTTATGCCAGCTACCAGGAACGAAAATGATCAGGATATTTGATATGGCGAAGCAATCGGAGACTCAACAGATCAATCGAAATAAAATGAAAATATCGTTTAGTGTTTTATTGATAATTTTCTCGTTGGGTGTGTTTGTATGTCCGGCGCAGGTTCGCTTGCCGCAATTAATAAGCGATGGTATGGTTTTGCAAAGAGATACAAAGCTAAATTTATGGGGCTGGGCATCACCAAATGAGCATATCACCATCCGGTTTAATCATCAAACCGCTAAAACTGTTGCCGACGCTGCAGGAAATTGGAAAACTGTGTTGCAGCCTATGAGCGCTGGTGGCCCTTATATAATGGATATCAGCGCAAGCAACCACATTGCTCTTCAAAATATCCTGGTGGGTGATGTGTGGTTTTGCTCCGGACAATCAAATATGGTGCTGAATATGGAACGGGTAAAGGAACGCTACCCGAAGGAAATCGCCTCCGCTGATTATCCCCTGATAAGGAACTTTTTTGTTTCTACAGTAGCCGACGTAGCAAGAGAACACCAGGATTTGCCTGCCGGTAAATGGGTTGCGGTGAACCCAACTGATGTGCTAACTTTTGGAGCAGTATCATACTTCTTTGCAAAAGATTTATACTCAAAATACAAGATCCCTATCGGGATAATAAATTCAAGCGTGGGCGGTACGCCTATCCAGGCCTGGATTAGTGCCGATGGTATAAAAAGTATTGATAAATATGCCGACCGGTTAAGTCAATTTAAGGATACGGCTTATCTCAACAGGTTACTTCATCCAATAAAAAGAGCGCCGTTAAATAATATAGACTATAAACAGCCTGATAAAGGACTGAGCGGCGCATTAAAATGGTATAACGTGAATTATCAGCCCAAAGGCTGGCATAACTTCTGGCTTCCGGGTTATTGGGCTGATCAGGGCATAAAAGGATTGAATGGAGTAGTGTGGTTTCGTAAGGAAATAAAGGTGCCTGCGCGCATGGTCGGTAAGTCTGCAAAGTTATTTCTCGGCCGGATTGTGGACGCTGATGAAACGTATGTTAATGGCGTAAAGGTGGGCAATATTACCTATCAATACCCACCGAGAAGATACGTTATACCAGCTGGCGTGATCAAACCGGGAAGTAATTTGATAGTGGTAAAAGTTACAAACACAGCTGGAAAGGGCGGGTTTGTGCCCGATAAACGTTATGAACTTACTGACGGCACTACCTCTATAGATCTTCGCGGAGATTGGCAATACCGGGTTGGGCAAGTGTTTGATCCCATAGCAAACAAAACCAGTGATGTAATGTCATTTTCTGCGCAGAATGAACCAACCGGATTATACAATACAATGGTTGAACCGGTTACCAAATATGCCGTCAAGGGCTTTGTATGGTACCAGGGTGAGTCTAATACCGCAAGCCCTAAAGAGTATGATCAATTGTTGCCGGCGCTAATTGCTGATTGGCGCAAAAAATGGAAAAGGGCGGATCTGCCTTTTGTATACGCACAGCTGCCAAATTTTATGGAAGTGCAGTATTCGCCATCTGAGAGCCAATGGGCGGAAGTCAGGGAAGCGGAGTTGCATGCTTTATCGATCCCGAACACCGGAATGGCTGTAACAATTGACGCCGGGGAATGGAACGATGTTCATCCTTTAGATAAAATGGATGTGGGGCACCGTCTGGCCCTTGCCGCTGAGAAGGTAGCTTATGGAGAACAACGGCTTGTTTCGTCAGGTCCCATTTTTCAATCGGCTACCGTTAACGGTGATAAAATAAGTATCAGGTTTAGTAACATAGGAAGTGGCCTGGTAATAAAAGACGGCGATGAACTTAACCAGTTTGCCATTGCGGGTGCCGATAAAAAATTCGTTTGGGCAAACGCTGTAATTGACGGAGATAAGGTGGTTGTTTCTAACAGCGATATTCCCAATCCAATGTACGTACGTTATGCGTGGGCAGATAATCCTGAAGGTGCAAACTTGTACAATAGGGAGGGGTTGCCCGCATCTCCATTCAGGACGGATGACAAATAACGGACAAAGATAAATGTGATATTATCCAACGGATTAACTGGTGTTGGTTGTTGTGGTATTTATTGCAACCGATTGCAATAAATGTTAAAATTTGCGATGCTTATAAATCAATTTTTCATGTTTATCCAATGCCGGAAACAGGGCTAATATTAAACAGATGTAACCGCTTCGCAATTTCCGATAGGATAGTATTAAAAATTTGCAAACTACTCTAAACCATGAAAAAAGTCGTTTACTTACTCATTTTCGCCGCGTTGCGCTCCGCAGCTCAGAACACTGCTTCGTCCCCGCAAGGCAGCTACCCTGCGCTGGTAACATTTACTGCAGAACAGGATCATCAAAATATGATGGACCAATTAGGAATCAAGTCCCTTCGTCCTGGCCCAAGTGGTGATGAGCGGGCACCAAATCATGCCAACTACGATGAGTCGATGGCTAATCCATGCCCTCAATTGCCCGATGTACTTACATTAAAAAATGGCGAGAAGGTGGCGTCTCCCGCAGCTTGGTGGAATACGCGCCGCCCTGAAATAGTTGATGATATGGAGCGCGAAGTATACGGCAGGCTCCCGGCAAATTTGCCAAAGGTGACGTGGGAAACAAAGTTTGTTGATCATGAGTATATGGGCTTTACCCCGATTATTGCAAAACAGCTAATAGGCCACGTTGACAATTCTGTTTACCCATTAATAAACGTGAATATTGAAATGATGGTGGTTTTGCCTGCCAATGCTAAAGGGCCTGTGCCATTGCTGATGATGTTTGGTCAAAGTCGTGCTCCATCACCAAGTCAGCCGAATCCTGCTCAACTTGAAGAACTCAATAATGCAATAAAGAAGCTGCTTTTGCAACAGGATCCTGCTCTGCAAAAGATGTTTGACGAACATCCGGCTTATCAATTGTTTACGTCGTCAAATCCGGTCAGTTTTGGTGGTCCCGCGCGGCAGCCGACGCCAGGTCCGATTGATCAACCCGGAGTTAACGGCGTTAATAATGATCCTCCTTCTGCTGAACAGCTAATCGCCAATGGTTGGGGCTTTGCCTATATCGATCCATCCAGTATCCAGGCTGATAATGGCGCAGGCTTAACGCGCGGTATCATAGGTTTGGTTAATAAGGGCCAGCCGAGGAAGCCGGATGATTGGGGAGCATTAAGAGCATGGTCATGGGGCGCGGCCCGGGGTTTGGATTACCTTGAGGCAAGTGAGCCCCAGGTCGACGTTAAGCATGTTGGGATAGAGGGCGTTTCAAGATACGGTAAGGCCGCTCTTGTAACACTTGCGTTTGAACCACGATTTGCAATGGGGTTGATTGGCTCATCAGGAGAAGGCGGAACTAAATTGAACAGGAGGAACTGGGGGGAAGCCGTTGAAAGCTTGACCGGCGGAGAATATTACTGGATGGCGGGGAACTTTATGAAATATGGAGCAGCTGAGGCTAAATCGGGAAGTAAAACTGCCTGCGACTTGCCGGTAGACTCGCATGAATTGATTGCGCTGTGTGCACCGCGGCTGGTTTTTATTAGCTATGGGATACCCGAAAAGGGCGACGCCAAATGGCTTGATCACCAGGGGAGCTATATGGCTGCCGTTGCAGCCGGCACTGTTTTTAAGCTTCTCGGCGTAAAGGATCTGGGCGTTTCCAATAATTGCAATATTGAAAAAATGCCGCCTGTTAATACGCCTATGTTAGATGGGCAGCTGGCCTGGCGCCAGCACGACCAGGGACACCAGGACCAGGCAAATATGAAATGGTTTTTGAAGTGGGCAGATAAAAACATCGGCCATCAGTCACTTTGATTTAAGGCAGATCGATAGATGTCGATAGAAATAAATCGAAATATAAATGATCCCGATATGACCGGCCTACAGTGGGCCAAAAATATTAAAATTATGAAGTTGATCAGTTTGACCGGCTTGTTGTCCTTGTTGCTAATTATCGGCAAGGCTCAAAACAAGCAGCAAAATACACCGCGCCTGGTAGATAACGGTGCCTATCATGAATTTATGGTAGATGGCAAACCCTTTTTAATAATGGGAGGGGAGCTTGGGAATTCAAGTGCTTCCGACATGGCTTATATGTTACCTGTTTGGCCTAAATTAAAACGAATGCATTTGAATACGCTTGTGTCGCCGGTTTATTGGGAAGCCCAGGAGCCACGAGAGGGGATATTTAACTTTAAACTGGTTGATGAGCTCATAAAAAATGCACGAATAAATCACCTCAAACTGGTGTTGCTGTGGTTTGGCACATGGAAAAATAGCATGAGTTGCTATGTTCCCGGCTGGATGAAAACCAATGAGGCGCGCTTTCCACGAGCAAGAACGTTTGCCGGCGATGCACAGGAAATAATTACGCCATTTTCTAAAAATACCCTCGATGCTGATAAAAAAGCATTTGCCGCGCTTATCCAGCATATCAGGAACACAGATAGTAATTATCATACAGTTTTGATGATACAGGTAGAAAATGAGATCGGCATGTTGCCCGAAGCCCGCGATCATTCGAAAATGGCGAATGAAGCTTTTGAAGGACCTGTTCCTCTGCAGCTGCTAACTTATTTACAGACTCACCGAAAGTCACTTGCCCCTGCAATTGCAACACAATGGCAGGAAAATGGGTTTAAGATATCCGGTACCTGGGAAGAGGTTTTTGGGAAAAGTTTGGCAACTGACGAACTATTTATGGCCTGGCATTTTGGGGTTTATGCAAATGAAGTGGCAAAGGCCGGGAAGAAGAGCTATAACATCCCCATGTATGTAAACGCAGCGCTAAATCGTCCCGGGAAAAAGCCCGGTGAATATCCGAGCGCCGGGCCATTACCGCATGTTATGGATGTTTGGAAGGCTGCTGCTCCGGAGATTGATATGCTCTCTCCGGATTTTTATAATCCCGACTTCAAATATTGGAATAACTTATACACCCGCCCCGATAATTTATTGTTTATCCCCGAACACCGCTTTGAGGACGGAGTTGATGCAAAGGCGTTTTATGCCATAGGGCACTACAAAGCAATTGGATTTTCGCCTTTTTCGATAGAGTCAACAGAAAAGGCGGGTAGTGAGCCAATTGGGAAGGCTTATGCGATAATTAACCAACTGGCAGGGGAGATCAGTAAAGCAAAAAGAAGAAAATCGCTTGATGGTGTTTTGCTAAGTAAGGATAGTAGCTCAGTAAAGATTGAAATGGGCGATTATGTTTTTACTGTTTCGCATGAATTTACACTGGGATGGTCGCCCGCAGCGAAGGAGAAAAGCTGGCCATTGGCAGGAGGGATAATTATTGGCTTATCTAAAGATGAGTTTTATGTAGCGGGAACCGGCTTAGTGATCACTTTTAAGCCAAAAAATGGCTCGCATGCGGGGATACTTCAGATAGATGAAGGTAAATTTATAAACGGAAAATGGCAACCGGGCAGACGAATGAATGGCGACCAGGATCACCAGGGCCGGCATCTGCGAATTCCCACAGGCGAATACGGGATCCAACGGGTTAAGTTGTATACTTATCAATAAATTAAAGCAATATGCTATTTAGGGGCATAGATCCTGAAGTTTCCACTGCAGTGCAGCAGACTCATTAAATAAAGTAATCCATCATAGTAACGTTCCACCAATTGGTTTGGGATTGGAGCAGTCCATAAGGCATCGACAAATTTTGAGGATAGTGGCGATGTAGCAGATTGGCTGGCAACCGCGTTTGTAGCCACCAATCCGTTTGCGTGCCGGTCGTCAAGCTGCTGAGTGCCGTCAAGTGTAAACTGACATCCATAGGTAGTCAATCCCCGTGATGCGAAAAATGATTGGATGCGGTCGCTTAATACTTGTTCTTGCGGGGCCTTTTTGAACCATAGCCAGTCCACGGCCCAATTGCTTGCCGTGCGCCAGGCATCGAATGAGAAGTTAGCCGCATGCTTATTCCAGGGGCTACTAAATGGTGTTCCATCAAAATTGGCGTAATCAGGTGCCAGGCCTGTAGCGCTGTTGGTTGTCTTTACAAAATAATTCCTGCTGCTGTCTGCCGCTGCGTACCAGAATTCCCGGTCTTCCTTTGGTCCCCATCGGGCCCATAATTCGTAAAAATGAGGTAGATGGTAGGAGGGATCAGAGAAATTGCCGGACTCTATACCCGGCACAAAACGGATCATCCTTTTATCTTCGTTTACCATTGAGCCAATATTCCGGATCCCAAATTTTGTCTGTCCCTTTTTTGCAGGGTGATGCCTCATATTTGATAGGATTTGATCCGCCCAATGGTGATAATTATATATGCCGCTTCCATTTCCCCAACGACCAGACGCAAAATACAGGGAAGTAACAAAATATTCCTCCCCATCCGGTGCCGGGGTTTCCTCATTGGGTTCGCCGGTCCTTTTTAACGACCATGAAAAATAGCCTTCAGATGGATGGTCGTGCGAGCTGATGTACATATAATGCATAGCATAATTCCACAACGCATCAAAAACATCTTTCCTGTTTAACTGAACCGCTATCATCATTCCGTACGACATGCCTTCTGTGCGTATATCGTTATGAGGGACGTCGCTAACGTAGGCAAGAGGCCCATTCTCATTTTTTCCGGACGGGAAATAGATGGCCTGGCTTTCCGGGTCTCCAAAAAAGAGTTGATTAAATCCTGCTTGTATTTTTGTAGCTATCTCCTTTTTAGAATGGCCCTGTTCCTGAAATAAGTTGCGGTATTTCCCACTGGCAAATGCCCCGCTGCCATCATTGAGTTTTCCTGGGCAAAAGCTGCTATTGGCAACAAGGAAGCAATGATGATTTTCCTTATAGCATTTTTAAGTGTCTTCATAAATCGGTTGAAATATATTTAGGTTACTTAATACGGATTGATGATGAAATGAGCGGTGTATTAAAGCTTTTAGTCTACAGATCAGATACTAAATTTGACACTTTAAATCAGTCTGACGCGAAAAATAATAGAAATCCGAGCTTCGATATTTAATTATCAGTTACATGCTAATTTAAGAAATTTATTTCTTTTTAGCAATCGATTGCAATGATAATTACTGCAGGTGTTAAATTAAAACAATGCCATCATTTTGTAGAATAACACTCCGCCTTAAATTATTTCGGAATTGCGGCAAATTGGTTATTGCAAACCAGACCAAGGATAAGAATTAATAAAATCTATTTTTTTTTCCTTTAATGGCGGATTTTCTTTGTGCTACACGAAGTACAGATTTCGCCTTTGATAACATTCGTCGCACCCCGCACGTCCTTAATATCCAATTATGAGCTGAAATGTGATTTATGTAACATTTGAAATACCAAATTGTAACATTTGAATCACTTCGGAGATACAATATCAATATACTTTTACTTCTGCAATCGATTGCACAAACCAATCAAACCTCTTGTTAACCTAAAAATTAAAAATTATGAATTGTTATTTACAAAACAAAAAAATCAAATTGTATTTGATGCTCACCGGGGCATTTTTAGCAATTGCGCTATTTGCTAATACCGCAATTGCCAATACTCATTTGAACGCATCGTTAACCAGTTCCCGGGCTGAAAAACCTCCTGTTAAAATAACGGGTACCGTTACGGACGAGGCTGGCTTGCCTTTACCTGGTGTAACAGTAAGGATTAAAGGTTCAACTAACGCCGTTGCAACAACATCTGACGGAAAGTTTACGATCTCCTCAGAAAATCCCAATGATATCCTGGTGTTTACGTACGTAAGTTTCGTTACACAGGAGGTTCCGATAAACGGTCGAACTGAAATATCCGTAAAGCTTAAATCATCAAACCAGGCATTAAATGAAGTGGTGGTGGTTGGTTACGGCTCGCAGAGAAGAGCAGAGGTAACAGGAGCTATATCATCCGTAAGTGGTCCAACATTAACGTCGCTGCCGACAGCTGGTATTGATGAGGCCTTACAGGGCAGGGTATCCGGCTTAAGCGTAACTAATAATGGTTCGCCGGGCACATCTCCTTTGGTTGTTATCCGTGGTATAAGTTCAATATCATTCGCTTCTGATCCATTGTATGTAGTTGATGGCTTCCCGATAAAGGGCGGACTAACAAGCTTTGATGCAAGGGATGTGGAAAGCGTGCAGGTATTAAAGGATGCAAGCGCCGCTGCTATTTATGGTTCAAGAGCTACAAATGGTGTAATTATTATCACTACTAAAAAAGGCACAAGAAACGGAAAGGTGGGAATCACCTTTAATTCATACGTTGGTGTTCAAAGTCCTTCAAAGTATTTGGACCTTTTAAATACTAACCAATACGTTCAATACGCTACCGCGCTGGATGGCGCCGGCAGTTTGCCGCCACGTTTGCAGTCGGCTAATTTTAATTTGCCAATATACGCGGGTGCTTCCCAAACCTACGCACAAACTAATACTGATTGGCAAAGAGCATATTTCAAAAGCAACGCCATATTAACTTCAAGCAACTTTGCTTTAAATGGAGGTAACGATGTTTCCAGGTTTTACAGCTCTGCAGGCTATTTTAAGCAGGACGGTATTGCTCAAGGGTTAAGCTATCAGCGTATAAATTACCGGATCAATTCAGACCATATTATAAATAAGTTTTTTACAGTGGGCGAGAACTTATACATAGCCGGCGATGTACAACATTATGATGCCACCGGAGGTAATCGTACGCCACTTGCCAACGTAATACGCTTCCAGCCCTACCTGCCTGTTCATGACCCTACAACCTTAGGCGGCTTTAGAGGCCCGATAAGCAGTTTTGACGGTTCGGATCCTACTAACCCTGTAGAGGCTGCGTTGATTGGAGTGAATAGGAAAAATACGACGAACATTATGGGAACAATTTATGCTACCCTTAATTTCACCTCGTGGTTAAGGTTCACTTCTACTTTTGGAGGTAATTACATCAATGGCTTACAGTATAATTATACGCCTATTTACAATGACGGCGGTACGTTAAATGCAGCAACGGCTTCAATAGCTTACCAGCGTCAAACAGTTTTTGATAGATTATATACGCAACAATTATCATTCGACAGGACGTTCGGCAAGCATCATATTACAGCAATAGCAGTTTATGAAACCCAGGGCGCTCATTATATTACTGATACCGAATCAGGTAACCAATCGCTCAACACTATCAAAACATTACCGGCCGGATCTACCAACGTAGCTGCCACCAATATCAATGAGGATAATTATTTAGTGTCCTATGTTGGACGTGCAACTTATGATTTTGGAGGTAAGTATTTATTAAATGCATCTATCCGCCGCGATGGATTGTCTATCTGGGCGCCTGGGCACAAATACGCCAATTTCCCGGCGGTATCGGCAGGCTGGAACATTAGCCAGGAAGATTTCATGAAGGATAATAAAACAATCTCGGAATTGAAACTAAGAGGCGGGTATGGCGTAACAGGCGTTAACCCTAATTCATTAGGTAATTATCCTTACCTGTCGCCGGTGCAGCTTGACGGCGCGTTTTATCCTATAGGTAACGGATCAATTGGAAATGCCAATTCATCATATACCAATGGTTTGACCAACCCTAACCTAAACTGGGAAAAAACAAAGCAACTTAACTTTGGTGTTGATTTAGGCTTACTTAATAATAAGATCACCATAGTTGCAGAGTATTACAGAAGGCAAACAGACAACCTTATATTAAATGTTCCTACCCCGCCAAGCCAGGGTTTCCAGGGCAGCGGATCGTTGCAAAACATTGCTTCGATGCGTAACACAGGTATTGAGCTACAGGTAGGTTATCACAAAACCAGCGGCGATTTTAAATATGATATTACCGGCTTGATAAGTGGTGTGCGTAATAAGGTTTTGGCATTACAAACCGCTACAGCTTCGCTCCCGTCGGGCAGTGACGCGGACTTTGGCGGAGGTGATGCCTTTACCAATACTACCGTTGGGCAGTCCATTCAATATTTTTACGGATGGATTAAACAAGGTATATTCCAAAATCAGGCACAGATTGATGCGTTAAATGCACAGGCTGTTGCTAAGCATGGTGCAGGTGCTGTTTATCAGACCAATGCCGCGCCCGGCGATTTGATGTTTAAGGATATAAACGGCGATGGGGTAATTGATGCTAATGACCGTACCAACATTGGTAGCTTTTTACCCAAATTTACTTACTCTTTAAACTATAACGCATCCTATAAAAACTTTGATTTTGCCATATTCTTCCAGGGAGTTCAGGGTAACAAGGTGTTGAACGCTTTGAGAATTATTGAAGAGGGAATGCCAAGGTTATTTAACTCGGATACCAAAGTGCTTGACGCGTGGACGCCGACCAATACAAATACCGACATGCCGAGAACGGTAAGTGGTGATCCAAACCGTAACGGGCGTTTATCAACCCGGTGGATCGAAAACGGCTCGTACCTGAGATTGAAGAACGTGGTTATTGGCTATACCTTACCCCAAAGTATATTGGGTGCTACCGGGACTTCAATCATCAAACGTTTGAGATTGTATGCATCAAGCCAAAACTTGTTAACAATTACAGGTTACAAAGGCTACGATCCGGAGATAGGTTCTAAAAACGGAACGCTAACTAATGGGGTTGATTTTGGACAATACCCCTCTGCACGCACATTTCAGATGGGATTACAGGCTGGATTTTAATAAGACATTTTTAATAAAAAAGATATGAAAAAAATAAAAATTTATGCGGTAACGCTTATAGCAAGTGTTATAGCAGTGGTGGTGATCCTTTCGTGCAATAAGGATAAACTGAATACGATAAACGGTAACGTAGTAGCAACAACCGACTATTTTAACACATCGGGCCAATTGCTTGAGGCTGTAAATGCAGCTTACGGCGCATGGAGAGGATCAAATCTTGTAGCCAGGGAATGGTTCTTTCTGCATGACCTGCGGAGTGACGATGTGTCTACAGGTGGAAGCCAACTGGAAGCTCCGCGCTACCAAATATTATTAGGCGTTGTTGACCCGTCGAACCCGATAATGAATGCAAACTGGAATAACCTTTACACTGTTATTCACAGGGCAAATACCGTTACAGATAACGCGCCCTTAATTAAGGATAACCCTGATCTGGTAAAAAGAATTGTTGGGGAGGCCGAATTTTTGAGGGGTTGGGCTTATTATGACCTGGCCAGTCAATGGGGGGCAGTTCCAATTTACACAGCTACGGTAAAGGCGCCAACAGATTACAAGCCGAAATCGGCTGCTGCTGATGTTTTTGCCCAGGCAGCTAAGGATCTTCAGGCCGCCGCGGCCGTGTTGCCCGGTAAGTCGGGTACGGATCTTGGCCGCGCAACTGCTTCTGCTGCAAATGCGATGCTAGCCCGGGTGTTAATGCAAACGGGAGATTATGCTGGTGCTAAAGCTGCCTTATTGAAAATTCCAACAACAGGGGCAGACGGCTATCAGCTAACGAACCGCTTCCTTGACAATTTTGAAGAAGAAACAGAATTTAATAAGGAATCGATATTCGAAGTTATCTATGCCGACAAAGGCGATAATAACTTTAATTGGGGGAGCGGTACCGGCGACGGTGCAACAGCCGATCAAACTACTGTGCGTAACCAGGAATATAACCCGATAGGATGGCGTAACCTGGTACCATCGGACAAGTTGCTGAATGAGTTTGAAAGTACTGTTACTGGCGCTGCAAAGACAGACCCAAGATATTCATACACTGTATACCAAACAGGAGATAAATTTGATAATAATACCGCTACCTTAGTAGATGCGGATCAGAATGGTAATTCGTCAACAGTACACGGTGTTAAGATCAAAGTTGGCTGGCGCAAATTTCAATTAATCTATAAGGAAGACAGGGCGACAGCATCATTCCACCCGGGTAGCAATAACCAAAGAATATTGCGGTATGCGGAAGTTTTGTTAATGCTGGCCGAATGTGAAAACGAGCTTGGTAATACTGCCGCAGCAGTGGGTTATTTAAACCAGGTTAGGGCGAGAGCAGATGTAGCAATGCCACCTTATCCAACCGCCCAATTTCCTGTAACTACCAAAGCCGACATTGTAAAGGCAATTATGCACGAAAAAACAGCGGAAATGGCCGATGAAGAGGTTCGGAATGTTGACATATTGCGCTGGAGAAAAAAAGGGTATTTTACTACAGAGCCGCTATCCTGGTATACGGCTGCTAAAGAATTTTTACCTATACCTCAATCAGAGATCGATAACAATCCAAAAATCAATAATTGAGATTTAGTTGATTTGTAAATAATTGTTACCGATAAACAGGTAAGGAGTATAACAACTTCTTACCTGTTGTTATTTGTATTACACATGACGATGGCTCCATGTATGTTATTAAAATCTGTTAAGTAATATGATAGTAAACAGAATTGCTTTTTCATTTTTAGTAATAACCACGCTTTTGTTTTCCTGTATGCATAAGCAGGATTCTAACAGTGAAATGGTTGAGCGTTTGCAACAGCAGGATAAGTTTGAAACCAACTCCTCTAATATATATGGCAGTGTAGCTGTTTTGGCGCATTTGGATTCGCTTATCGCATCGGCACCAAACGGTGCTGGTCTATTACAATTTAACATCGATAAAGCAAATACATTACTGCAATTGGGCCGTGAACGTCAGGCCGTCCGAATACTGGATAGCCTGAACAAAACTTTTATTCCTGATTATTTAAACCGGCAAACCGTGGTTAAAACTTTGGCACTTGCTTACCTGCGCCTGGGCGAACGCACTAATTGTATAATTAATCATTCGGCAGAATCCTGTCTTTTTCCAATTCGGGGGAGCGGCGTGCATATGGATAAATCAGGGTCGGAACAGGCAATAGCGCTGTATGAAAAAATCCTTAAGGAGAATCCCGACGATTATGAATCCCGCTGGCTGCTTAATATTGCATATATGACAATTGGTTCTTATCCGGGGCGGGTACCGCTTGCCTACCTTTTAAAAATGGATGATAAGCCGGCGGATACGTCTGTTAAGCCATTTAAGGATGTAGCCATGAATCTTGGCTTAGCAATACGCAAACTGGGAGGTGGTACCATTATTGATGATTTTAATAATGATAATTACCCGGATATTATTACAAGTAGTTCGAGCCTTAAAGAGCATATGCATTACTTTCGGAATAACAGGAACGGGACTTTTACGGATCTCGCGGGGCCATCGGGCCTGGGACGATTCATGGGTGGTCTCAACATAATTCAAACCGACTATAACAATGACGGCCTTAAAGATATTTTTGTTTTAAGAGGCGCCTGGAAGGGTAAATTCGGAAAGGAACCAAATTCACTACTGCGAAACAACGGGAACGGAACTTTTACCGATGTTACCGTGCAAAGTGGTTTGTTATCCTTGCATCCCACTCAAACGGCTACCTGGGCCGATTTTAATAATGACGGCTGGCTGGATGTTTTTATTGGAAACGAAAGTGAAGATGGTGACGTTAACCCAAGCGAGTTGTACATCAACAACAAAAATGGAACTTTCACCGAAATGGCCGCGCAGGCGGGCTGCGATATAAAACTGTTTGTAAAAGGCGTCAGTTCCGGTGACTATGATAATGATGGTCGTACCGATTTGTTTATTTCAACAATGAACGGCCGAAAGGTGTTGTTAAAAAACATCACCGAGAAAAACGGCCCGGTAAGGTTTAAGGATGTTACACAGCAAGCCAATTTAGGAAACAAGGGTCCCGGAACATTTGCCACCTGGTTTTGGGATTATGATAATGATGGCTGGCCGGATATTTTGGTTTGCGGCTATGGCAACAGGTTCCCGATAGCCGAAGCAGCCGGTGCCGAAGCATTGAACCGCTATAAAGGTGATAACGGAAAGGTGATCTTGTACCATAATCAACACGATGGAACATTTAAGGATGTTTCGAAGGAAGCTGGTTTGGATAAAATTTCCTTTGCTATGGGCGCCAATTTCGGAGATATTAATAACGATGGTTTTCTTGACTTTTACCTGGGTACCGGCAACCCAATGTTTACTTCCCTTGTTCCAAATAAACTTTATGAAAACGAAGGGGCGCACCGTTTTGTTGACATAACCAGCCCTGCCCGTGTGGGCAGTTTGCAAAAAGGGCATGGAATATCCTTTGCTGACATGGACAATGATGGCAATGAGGACATTTTAATAAACCAGGGGGGCGCGTTTCCCGGCGATGCATATCAAAATGCATTATTTATAAATCCCGGGCAAGGCAACAATCATTGGGTGAATATTTTGCTGCAGGGTTCGGTTTCGAACAGGGCGGCAATAGGAGCCAGGTTGAAAATTACTTTTACCGAAAATGGCAAAGCGAGAAATGTTTTCAGGGATGTTAATTCCGGCGGCAGCTTTGGCTCCAATCCATTAATGCAGCACGTAGGGCTGGGGTCATCAACAAAAATAGAAAAATTGGAAATTACATGGCCGGTAACGGGTATTATACAACGCTTTACCAATATTGCCGCCGGTGAGAATATAAAGATCCAGGAGGGTAACAGTAAAATTGTCACGTATAAATTATCAAAATTTAATTTCAGTTATCTGCCAATGTCAAATATGCCAATGAATTAGTGATTTGATTCCCCACCAAGATCTTCGGAATTTTGCCACACTTAATAATGTTATCCATTCCCAATAATTGATAATATTAATGTAAATTTACAAATAGTTAACCTTTATAAGCTTTTAATATTTACCCGCTGAAACGTCAAAATCAGGCATAGTAATTAATGCCGGACTATTTTACGCATCGGCATTTTTCCAAATCTTTATGACGAAAAGTTTACTGGGGATTTGTTTGATATTTTTGTTTATACAAAATGCAGCGATAGCACAGGAGGATCAGTATCAATTTTCACGCCTGAACATCGAAAATGGCCTGTCGAATAATAGGGTAATTTGTATTTACAAGGATGTTAAGGGTTTCATGTGGTTCGGTACAAAATCCGGGCTTAATCGTTATGATGGATATAATTTTAAGGTTTTTAAGCACGATATAAATAATCAATCGTCCATTAACGACGATTATATTGAAGGCATCACAACGGGACCGGATAACAAATTATGGATAAAAAACCGGAAGGGCTTCGATATCTACGATCCGGTAACTGATCGCTTTGACCACCACATTAAGGCAGCTCTACGGCGCTATTCTATCCCTGATTCACTTATTACTACACTAATACAGGACCGCTATGGAAATTTTTGGTTTATGCACGTTAGCAAAGGGCTTTATGTGTACAACCCTGGTGTCAAAAAAGCGACGCACCTGGAGCATCTGAAAAATGACACCACTTCTCTTCATGCCGGCATTGGTGCAAATATGGCCCAGGATTCTGAAGGCAACATTTGGGTGATATATAATGATGGTGTGCTGGAAAAGATCAACCATGTTACCCACAAGGTTATAACCCGGATAAATGCCATCGGCAAGACTTATCCCGGCGAATTGATCGATTACCATATAAGTGTTGATGGGCAAAACGACATATGGGCATTTGCTCCCTTGCGTGCAAATGGTGTGTTTTATGTTAACCCCGCTAAAAATTCGTGTACCCAGCTAGGAAAGGATATAGGAACCATAAAAATCAGCTCAAATATTGTGTTTAATGTTCTTCAGGATGACAAAGGCCTGATGTGGATTGTTACCGATCATGGAGGGATAAATCTTTTGGATAAAAAAACATTTAAGTCCAGGGAAATTACCAGCAGGCCCAATGATAACAAAAGTTTAAGCCAGGATTGTATTATATCATCTTATAAGGATAATGCTAATATCATCTGGCTTGGAACCTTCAAAAAGGGAATATGCTATTATCATCGCGGCATCATTAAATTCCCGCTTTTTCGTCACGAATCATCAGTAAGCAACTCATTAAGCTACGACGATGTCAACCGGTTCCTGGAGGATAAAAAGGGTAATATCTGGATTGGCAGTAACGGAGGCGGCTTAATTTACTTTAACAGGCAAACCGGCAGTTTTACAACTTATAAGCATAATGATGCCGACCCGGGTAGTTTAGCTAATGATGTAGTTGCCAGCCTTTGCGTGGATCATTACGGAAAACTTTGGATAGGGACTTATTTTGGTGGTTTGGATTGTTTTGACGGTAAAACTTTTACGCACTACAAGCATTCGGCAAAGGACAACACAACCATATCAGACAATAGCATTTGGGAACTTATGGAGGACTCAAAGAACCGGCTATGGGTTGGTACTTTATCTGGTGGCTTAAATATGTTTGATCAGAAAAAAAAGACCTTCATTCATTATCCCCCGGGGTTACCCAATTCGGTTCCCAATCCTTATGTGTCTGGCCTACTTGAGGATGACAATGGGGATATTTGGGTGGCCACCTACAATGGACTGGCGGTATTGCAAAATCACACCAACAGGTTTATTTATTATAAGCATAACGAGGCCGATAAGCAAAGTCTTATAAATAACAACGTATCAAACCTGATGATGGATAGCCGGAGGCTTATTTGGGTAGCAACCAACGAAGGGCTAAGCATGTACAACCCCAAAACAAATAAGTTTAAAAGTTTCCGACAGGCGGATGGACTTCCATCAAACGCAGTGTTGACAGTTGTTGAGGACGATAACCATAACTTGTGGATGAGCACCCCCAACGGGCTTTCAAATATGATCATCAGTAAACGAGATGGTCGACTTGATTTTCAGTTCAAAAACTACGACCAGACTGATGGCTTGCAAGGGCGGGAATTTAATGAGGATGCTGCACTTAGAACCAGGAAGGGTGAACTGATTTTTGGTGGCCCCAATGGGTTTAATTTATTTAAGCCGGAGGATATCAAGTCTGCAAAGGAAAAGCCGGTTTTGGTACTTACAGATTTTCAATTATTTAATAAAAGTATTCACGCCGGCGAGAAAGTAAACCACCATGTGATCCTTACGCACTCAATTACCGAAACAAAAGAAATTACCTTGAATAATGATGAGAACGTTTTTTCGATCGAGTTTGCGGCGGTCAATTTTTTCAATCCTGCCAAAATAAAACACGCGTATAAGCTGGACGGTTTTGACAAGGACTGGGTTATGGCCAATGAAAAGGTAAGAAATGCAAACTATACGAACCTTGACCCTGGATCTTATACTTTTAGATTGAAGGCAGCGGGTGAAGACGGCAAATGGAGTAAAAACGAGATTGCTTTAAAAATAACCGTTTTGCCACCGATATGGCGCACTCCGATAGCCTATTTATTTTACGTAGTATGTTTTATAGGCTTTTTATTATACCTGCGCTACCGGGGCATCAAAAAGCTAAGGGCCAATTTCCTGATTGAGCAGGAAAGGCAGGAAGCCCACCGGATGCACGAGCTCGACTTGATAAAAATCAAGTTTTTCACAAATGTAAGCCACGAGTTTCGTACGCCACTATCACTGATATTGGCGCCGCTTGACAGTCTTTTAAAACAGCAGTTCAATGACGATTTGAGGCGCCAGCTGCAAATGATAAATCGTAATGCCAGGCGTCTTCTAAATTTAGTGAATCAGCTGCTTGATTTTAGAAAAATGGAAGAGCATGAACTTAAACTAAACAGCAGGAAGGCGAATATTATCCAATTTATTGAAGAGGCAGCTTACTCGTTTTCAGACATAGCCGAAAACAAAGGGATCGCGCTAAGCTTTCATACCCAAATAGATTCCCTTTTTACAAGTTTTGACCACGATAAAATAGAACGGGTGTTTTTTAACCTATTGTCTAACGCGTTTAAATTTACGCCCGAGGGTGGCAAAGTAGGGGTAAGGCTTTCATTAGAAGATAAGTTGACTGCACGGAAGATGTTGAAGATCGAGGTGATTGATAATGGCATCGGCATTCCGGAAGCAAAGAAGGAAAAGATCTTTGACCGGTTTTTTCAAAATGATATTCCAGGTTCAATGGTTAACCAGGGAAGCGGGATCGGGCTGGCAATAACCAGGGAGTTTGTGCTATTGCACCAGGGATCCATAACAGTAGAAAGCCAGCCGGGTAGGGGCAGTCGTTTTATTATATCGCTGCCGGTAAACCCTGGGCATATTTTGCAGGATACAGATAAGAATATAATTATAAGCCACGATAGCGAGTTGTTTGCCAATGGAATATTGGAACCCGGCAAGAAAGGCCCTGTTGTTCAACGGATGATGCATGATCTTAAAAAACCGGTAATACTTATAGTAGAAGACAGCGAGGATTTCAGGTTTTATTTAAAGGATAATTTAAAGGAGCATTTTCAAATTTTGGAAGCCTCCAATGGAAGAGACGGATGGCAAAAGGCGCTATCGGGGCACCCTAATTTGATAGTTAGTGATATCAGTATGCCCGAAATGAACGGTATTGAACTGTGCCGGAAAATTAAGGCCGACAGCAGGACGTCACATATTCCCTTAATTTTGTTGACAGCTTTGACCGGGAGTGAATCGCAGTTAAAGGGATTTGAAACGGGAGCCAATGATTATTTGACAAAACCGTTCAATTTCGAAATCTTATTGTCGAGGATCAGGAATTTGCTTAGTCTGCAAAACACGTTAAAGAAAACATATCAGAAACAGTTAGACGTAAATTCAGCGGTCTTTTCAACCAATGTAGCCGATGAGAAATTCATGAAGGATATTTTGAAGTTTATCGACAAAAGAATGGCTGATCCCAACTATTCGGTGGAGGAATTAAGTTCGGACATGGCCATGAGCAGGGTAACGCTTTACCGCAAAGTTTTGCAGATGACCGAACGGACACCCTTAGAGTTTATCAAGCTAATGCGGTTGAAGCAGAGCGCCCAACTCCTTGAAAAAAGCCAGTTGAACATTGCAGAAATTGCCTACAAGGTTGGCTTTAACAACCCCAAATATTTTGCCAAGTCGTTTAAACTGGAATTTGACAAGTTGCCCAGCGATTATAGAAATGATCTGCAGCAAAAAAATCACGAGCTGATTGTTGTAAAATAAAATTGCATAATTTATTGCATTAAACTTTTCAACAACCGTTCAGCGCGTAATACACTTAGATAGTTTTTTTTAATAAATCGTCGATGATGGCAGACATTTTCTTTTCAAAATCATCAGAATATCCACTCACAACACTTGCTATTTTTCCGTCCTGATCGATGAAGTAAAAAGTAGGAGCCGAGGTGACATGATATAATTTGGCCACACTGCTACCATCAGGATACATTTGATTTTTTATTCGTTGAGCTTTTTTAAATGCCGTAACTAATTTCTTACTGTCTCTGTCACTGATGCTTAGTATTACGAAGTTTTTATTCTTGTATTTTTCATGAAGTTTATCCAATGGCGCTAAGGTATTCATGCAAGGGACGCAGCCAACGAAGAAAAAATCCAGCAACACAATTTTACCTTTTAATCGAGATAATGACATTTTTTTACCATCAGTATCGTATAAGTTCCAATCAGGTGCGATATTACCCGGTACCAATAAAGCAGTTTGCACTGCAGGTTTTTCTTTAGGCGGATGAAATCCTTCAGGCACGGCAAAGGCAGCTGTGTTGATATTATCCTGATCGATCTTATAATTGAAATAGCGTTCTTCTGTATAATAGTTTGTGACTTCCTTGCCAAAGTCAGCAGTCCTTGACCTGGTCAATTTGCCAACAGGCAAACCTGTTGCCTTGTCAATAAACAGGTGGATTCGTACATATTGATGATCTTTGTTAATAATGGTATCTTTAGTATTAATAATTAAGTGATAACTATTTATTGAATTAACAACAGTATCACCTGATTGTACGATTTTGGAAGGGTTTTTATTTAAAAAGGTTTTTATCCAATTTAATTTACCGAACAATGATTCGCTAAATGTCATTGCTTGTGCATTCCTGGTAGTGTAAGTGCTATCTTGAGGATTTAATGTGATTAAATTTTTTCCATTATATAGGGCTATCGCAGGGAGTTTCATATCGCCGTATTTAAGCTCATGTTTAAAAAAGTAACCAATTTCTTTATCTCCAGGTGTCTTTAATAAAATAAATTTTTGGTCATATATTAAAGTGTCACTAAACACCTCCTTCTGTTTATAAACATATTGATAGCTGAAATTTTTATAGCTTTCAAGTTTGTCAATTGTGGTTTGAACTAAAGAAATTTGCGCGTTTGCACTCATCCCCGTCAAAACAAACGCGACACAAATAAATGACTTAATGAGGTTCCTGGCGGCGTAATTCATTTTACTATTTTTTTTGTTACCGTTGTTAAATAACTCTACAAGGTAATCTGAATTTTCTTCTTCAGGATAAGCCTTAACCTTTTTTAACATCCTGGCGATTGTGGATTTTAGTTATGGATAAACTATACTTACAGACGGGGACTAGTCCGATAAAAAGCCCCTCAGCAACGCTGAAAGGATTTTCGTGGCCCCACTGACAAGTTGGCTGAATATCATTTATTTCCGGTTTGGTAATCGAAAACCAGGAGTGAAACGGCTTGCCTTGGCAAAGAGATATTGATATTTGTTTTGCCGCCGGTAACTTTTAATGCTTTTGGTTTACCGAAAATTTGTAATTGCCCGGCTTTTTGAAGTTCAGCAATTTGACTTTTAGTGGGTTGCTGCGGCGATCCCATTTTTTTCCATACTTCGTATGAGTTACTGTGTGTATTATCAATCCGATATTGTGTTACATTAACCCGGGTGACATCAGATGCCAGTCCATTTATATTTATGTTTACAGGCTCACCGGGGCTTTGTTTATCTTTATCCGCATAATTCCATAACATAATAGTTACCGACTTCTCATCATTCGCAGCCAGTGCGCCTATATCAGTTTGGTTGCCACGGATGCCGGAATCAAGTATTGTTTTAAGATCATACATACGGGTTCCGCTAACGTCTACTCTTTTACCCTTCATCATACCAAGCATACGGAAAACATTGAGTACCGGCTTATCAACGCCGTTTGTGGCCAAATCGCGGAAACCTGCAAACCAGGGTTGGTTTTCAAACTCAAACGACCAATTTACAGCTCCAATCAGGTTTTCATGGTAATCATCCATCAACTCATAAATGCGGGCTAGTGCAGCTGCGGTGTAGCTGGAATACATGGTGCCATTGCGGTAGGCGTTTTCGGGATTTGTAGACATACCACAGGCTGCGCAGCCTTCCGGGTCCGATTCTCCAATAACTAAAGGGATATTTTTAAGAGCCGGGAAAGAATTAATTTCCTTAAAATGCCCCGCAATATTACTCATCTGCTGCCTTATACTCATCACCACGGTATCATCTATTACCTTCGGGGCGCCCTTTGCATGAAATAATACCAGGTCGAGCGGAGAGCCGATTTTGCCGGTTGCATAATTAGTATCAGTTAAGCAATGGTTTAAAAATCCCCCAAGCCATTTTTCTGCTCCGCCGGTTACATCGGGCCCACCAACACGGGCTGTTGGTAATGCTCGTTTTACACCGTTAGCAGCATAATCATATAGTTTATAAAACTCGGGTATCGTACCTTTCCAGTATGCGCCGTTAGGCTCGTTCCAAACTTCCCAATACCAGCTTTCAACTTCCTTTTTTCCATAACGTGTTACACAATGGCTTACCCACTGATAAACCATTTCTTCCCATTTTGTGTAATCTTTTGGCGGATAGGCCCAGCCTGTTTCAATTTTGGCATAGTCAACTCCGGGTGCCCAGTGATGTTGATAAGGTTGCGGATGGGTTGACAGGGCTTCGGGCATAAAACCAATTTGTGCCAGGGGCTTCATCCCTCGTTTAATGTAGGTGTCGAATATGCTATCGGTGATGTGGTAATTATAAACAGGATTGCCTTGTGCATCTTCGGTATAAATATTTGTTGAGCCCCATTTTAGCGCAGGAACACCATCACCGGATGTCAGCAGATTATGCGTGCGCACATAAACCGGAACCGGGCTTAAGGCTGAAATCTCTGTTAACAGTTTTCGGCCATCCTTCATGTAGGTAAAGTTGGGTTCGTCATAACCATACCATGCCCAAATTGCCTTCATTTCGCCCCTGGGCCTGGTAAGGTCTACTTGAATAATCGCCGGCGTATTTTGGGCAAAGATATTTATACAAAATACCTGCATCATCAAAAGTAAAAAGCAAGCTGTTTTCATTGGTTCGATGTTAGTGAAATGGAATTAAGTTAGTTCCAAGGTTATGTCGTAGGGCAACAAAGAATGCAAGTGTATCATGTTGTAAAGCCTGCAAAGACGCTACCGTATTAATTGTTGAATATACGGTTATCGATAATATTTTGGTACAGCAATCTGTTTTTTAAACTTCAAATATTATTTCGAATTAAATTTTGACACATAATTGCCGCAACCAGTATCATAAATGTTACTGTTGGATACAACATACGGGAGATATATAGATAACGGCAGAACAAGATTTAGGCGGAAAAAAGCGAGGAAAGGCATCTGAAAATTTGCTTAAAAATAAAAACCGCATCTATTGTTATTAGAAGCGGTTTTTTAAATTTCGTGACCCCAAAAGTACAGATGACGGACACTTTTATTGATGATTGTAAGAAGATTGTAGCGCTAAAAACCCACAATAACGACCATTAACACGTTCTAATACAAAACTACAACAAGATTTTCTGGGCAAAGCGCCTTTGTCTCACAATCAGGAATAATGGTAAGTATTTCAGGATTCTGTATAACTACCGACTGATATTTTCGCACGAAATTTGCACTTCAATCAAACAATGATCCGCACATTTTTGATACTTCTTATAACCATTACAAGTCTTACTATGAATGCACAGCAAAGTCACGAGTTAAATCCAAAGGAAAAACATGTCGTATTGATTGCCTCGTTTACCGCAACGGGTAACCTGCCGCAATTGAAAAATGCCCTGAGTGCAGGCCTTGATGCCGGGTTGACCATTAACCAGATCCGGGAAGAACTGCTGCAGTTATATGCCTACTGTGGTTTTCCGCGCAGTCTTAACGGCATTACCACTTTCATGTCCTTGCTGGAGAAGCGGAAATCCAAGGGCATTCATGACCCGGAAGGACAGGCCCCAATCGCCGTAACCGGCGATAATGAAAGCAAATATGAGATAGGCAGGAAGACACTGGAAACCTTGACTGGTAGGCCGCAGAATGGCCCGCTAACCGGTGCCAATGCCTTTGTGCCCGGCATCGATGCTTTTTTGAAAGGGCACTTGTTTGCCGACATCTTTGGGCGGGGCGTATTGACTTATCAGGAGCGTGAACTGGCAACGATCACAGTACTTGCGAGCTTGCCCGGACTGGAAGCACAGTTACAAGCGCACCTTGGCATGGGGATGAATGTCGGGCTAACGGAAGGGCAACTGGAACAGGTTTTTGCTTTACTGGAAAGCGGTGTAGGGAAACAGCAAGCAGATGCTGCCCGTACAGTACTGATTAAGCTCAAGGTTACTAAATAAAGAAATATGAAAATCAGCAATCATTTTTACAGAACGACAGTACGGGCATCATTTAGGATACTTGGCTGTTGTGGAATATTACTCCTTTCTATTTTACATGCCCAGGCACAAACAGATAAGCGAATGATCCGTATAGCTCAAATTGAAGTTGATTCGACGCAACTCAAGCAATATAATGCAGCACTGAAAGAACAGATGCAAACGGCCGTCCGGCTGGAACCTGGGGTATTGACCTATTATGCAGTTGCCGACAAAAAAGACCCTTCGCGGATAACTATCCTGGAGATCTACGCCGACAGTGCCGCCTATCTAAAACATATTGCAACGCCTCACTTTAAAAAGTACAAGGCTACCGTAGCGCATATGGTAAAGAAATTGGAACTGGTAGACGTTAACCTCATCGGGAGTGCGAAGCAGCATGGGTTATAGAACATTATATTAACTATAGAAACTGAATATGACAAAGGTATTAATACTTGGAGCCGGCGGACAAGTCGCCGGACATGTGATCGAAAAGTTATCACAAAATAATTCCATCCGTCTTACTTTGTATCTGCGTAATGCCTCACACCTGCAACATTTGGAAGGCGGGCAGATTAAGCTGATCGAAGGCGATATACTGGACGGCGAAAAACTTGAAAATGCTATGCAGGGACAAGACCTGGTCTATGTTAATATAAACGGTCAGGAAGATGTGATCGCCGAACAGACGGTAAAAGCCATGCAGACCGCAGGTGTGAAGCGTATTGTGTTCATTGCAGCCATTGGAATTTACGATGAAGTTCCCGGTGCTTTTGGCCTTTGGAACAAACAGATGATCGGGCCTATACTGGAACGCTATCAAAAAGCCGCAAGCCTCATTGAGGCGTCTGGCCTGGTTTATACGATTCTTCGTCCGACATGGTATACAAACAAAGATGAAGTTGAGTATACAATTACTCAAAAAGGCCAACCAGTTACCGGAACAGAAATATCCCGGAAAAGTGTTGCTGACCTGGTGGTAAAACTTATAGAGGACCCGAATCTTCATGTTAATGAAAGCCTCGGTATGGAAAAAGCCGGAACGGAAGCGGATAAGCCTGGTTTTATGAATTAAAGGAAAATTTGAGATAAACGACAAGTAACGTTAAGGAAATAGGACAGGGTCCAAGTTGGCTCGATTTTCCCTGTTAGCCCTAGTAGGGGAAAAAGCCGAATTCTTTCTGAAGTGCTTATAAAATAAGTGCACCGCATCCTTAGTGTCGCCAGTCCAAACCTTTCTGAATATGCATCCTATCCCTATTACTGAGATAAAAAACACCCTCCTTCACACATGTTATACATCAAAAAACTTCTCCGGTGTTAATGGGAGATCCCGCAATCTTTTACCTGTTGCATTAAATACAGCATTCGCAATAGCTGCAGATACCCCCGTGATCCCGATCTCACCAATGCCACGCGCGCCAATAGGTGAAATATGTGGATCTGGTTTCCCAATAAAATGAACGTCAATCGGCGGGACATCCAGATGAACTGGCACATGGTAATCGGCCAATGTTCGTGTTACCGGGTTTCCCCAGCGTTTATCGTACTCAGTTGCTTCCATGAGTGCTGCTCCGATACCGAAGATCACACCACCAATGATCTGCGATCGCGCTGTTTTCTCATTCATGATCCGGCCTACGTCCTGAACACTGGTAAAGCGTTTAACGCGGATGGTGCCAAAGTCTTCATCTACCCATACTTCGGCAAACTGGGCACCGAACGAGTGAAAAGCATACTGCTTGGTATCGCTGTTTTGTTCCGGCGGAGTTTGGCTTGGCGTGCAAAGCGCACTTGGAACAGTAAGACCAGCACCTGAGACCGGCAAAGTGGTCGCACAAGCCTCGATCTCGCTTCGTTTTGCACGGCTTAATATATTCAAA
The DNA here is from genome assembly GCF_024721155.1 of Mucilaginibacter phenanthrenivorans. Taxonomy (GTDB): domain Bacteria; phylum Bacteroidota; class Bacteroidia; order Sphingobacteriales; family Sphingobacteriaceae; genus Mucilaginibacter; species Mucilaginibacter phenanthrenivorans. The sequence continues at coordinate 256,231 of NZ_JAHVAP010000008.1, forward strand.
TAAGTGTCGGCCTTTTGATCATCGCCTTTTACGAAAAGTTTACCGTCCGCATAACCGATCTCTTCCGGTTTGCGACCATTTAGTTTAGAAGCAGGGTCAGCGATTGCCAGGGCAGCAAGTTCTTTTCTTAACAACATGCAGGCTTCCAATGCTGCAGGATGGATACTCGCGGTGGTTTGTGAGCCACCGGCCAGTGGCGCAGGGGGAAGGCTGGAATCACCGATCTTTACATCGATGCGGTCCACCGGTACACCAAGTGCATCCGCCGCAGTTTGCGCCAGCACGGTATACGTTCCTGTGCCGATATCGATAGAGGCGGTCATCACCGTCACATCACCTTTCGAATTCATGTGCACCTTTACAGATGCGGCACTCCTTCCTCCGGGATAGGTCGCTGTTGCCATTCCGTAACCCACCAAATATTTTCCGTTCCGTTTCTGCCGGGGCTGCATGCTGCGGGACGACCATCCGAATCTTTCTGCGCCAATACGGTAGCAGTCCACCAGGAATTCGCTGGAGAAGTCATGCCCCTTCATGGGGTCTTTTGTCGTATGATTTTTGATCCTGAATTCTATGGGGTCCATCTTTAATTGATAGGCCATCTCATCCATAGCTGACTCGAGGGCAAAGGTGCCCGGAGTTTCACCGGGGGCACGCATGAACGTTGGGGTACTGCGGTTCAGTTGCGCTACATTGTAGGTTACCTCGCGAAGCGGGGCCTGGTACAAAACAAGCGATTGCTTTCCGCTGGGTTCAAAGAATTGGGTTAGATTATTATAAGTGTCCGTATGATGCCGTACTACGCTTAATTTTCCGGCAGCATCTGTGCCCAGCGCAACACGCTGAATTGTTGCTGCACGGTGACCAACATTGGTCTGCATCATCTGCCGTGTTAGGGCAAGCTTAACCGGGCGGCTCGCCGCCTTAGCGGCCATCGCCACCAGTAAGGTGTGCAGCCAGAGCCCTTTAGAGCCAAATCCTCCGCCAACAAAAGGTGCAATGACATTTACGTTTTCCGCTTTTAAGCCCAGAAAATATGCTGCAATAGAACTTGTAAGCCCAACTCCCTGGGTGGCATCATATAAGGTAAGTTTATTCGGACCCTCCCAAACCGCGACCGTGGCATGCGGTTCCATCGGGTGATGATGTTCGGCTGGTGTTGAATAAGTATGATCCACTTTTTGGGAGGCGGCGGCCAGCGGAGCAGCGGCCTGGCCTTCATTGACCTGAGCCTCTTCACCCATGAACATCTTCGGTTTTTTACTGTTCGGAAGTTCAGTTTTCAGATCAACGGCACCCTTTTCCACTGTGTAACGCACTTTCAGTTTATACGCGGCTGCGCGCCCCTGCTCGTAAGTTTCGGCAACTATCACGGCAATGAACTGTCCGGGATAGTGCACGATATCATCCTGAAGCGGCGGCAGGTTTTCGCCGAGAAATCCGGCACCGGCCTTCATCTGCGCCTGCATGTCGAGGGGCGTTAATTTCAGTGCGTTCTTATAACTGATCACGGCAATTACACCTGGTTCTTTTTGAGCAACAGCGTCATCTATGGATGCGATCTTTCCCTTTGCGATTGTCGCCCGCACAGGAAAAGCATAAGCCATGTTTGGCTGGTTGAACTCTGCAGAATAGGTCGCCTTACCACTAACCTTCATGCGCCCGTCAATGCGGCTTATTGGTTTACCTGTTTCACTCATGATCTTAATTTTTGCTTGTTGAATCTGCTTCCATGGTTCCGTAGGCGCCGCCCTGCATCGCACCTTCAAGTGCGCGTATGATGGCTTTAGCGGCCAGAGCTACCTTGTATTTATTATGCTGCAATGGTTGCGCATTTTTCAGTTCGGCCGCTGCTGCTGCCTTAAAGTTTGCTTCCGTAGCGTGTTTCCCAATCAGCCATTGCTCGGCAACAGATGCGCGCCAGGGTTTATGCGCTACTCCGCCGAGGGCGATCCTCACTTCTTTTATCTTGTTGCCGTCTGTTACCAAAGCCGCGGCAACAGAAACCAGTGCAAATGCGTAGGAAGAACGTTCACGAATCTTTAAGTAATAAGACTTTTCGGCGAACTTGTTTGCAGGCAGATCGATAGATGTAATGAATTCCCCCTGTTTCAGGTTATTATCTAGCTCAGGATGATCGCCGGGAAGCCTGTGGAAATCTGCAAATGGGATACTTCGCTTTGTATTATTAACGCCTTCAACTTGTACAACGGCATTCAGCGCGGCCAGTGCTACCGCCATATCAGAAGGATAAGTGGCCACACATTTTTCCGACCAGCCAAAAATTGCATGGTTTTTATTCACGCCATGCAATGCACCGCAGCCCGTGCCCGGTTCGCGTTTGTTGCAAGGCATATTTACATCATAAAAGTAAGAGCATCGCGTACGCTGATTCAGGTTACCGCCATTGGTAGCCATATTGCGTATCTGGGCGCTGGCGCCCGCAAGTATTGCCATTGCAAGCAATGGGTAATTTTCACGGATCAGATCATCGTTGGCTGTGAAAGCATTGGTGGCGGTAGCACCGATAGAAACGCCACTTCCTTTCTTTTCGATCTTGGCATATTTTAACCGTGACACGTCCACTAATTCGGCAGGGCGCATCACATCCTCTTTCATCAGGTCCACAAGGTTGGTTCCGCCGCCAAGGTACTTAGCTGTCGGATTAGCAGACACGAGTCCGATCGCCGTAGCGGGATCGGGTGCAGTTGAGTATTTAAATGGTCTCATAACGGACGTTTTTTTGAGTAATAAAAGGAGGTATGATCTAAATGGTTCCGTCGGCAAACTGCCAAACCTGCGCTACTGCTTTATCGCCATGAACTTCCCGGATGGCATCTACAATATTTGGATAAGCACCGCAGCGACAGATATTGCCCGACATGCGTTCCCTTATCTCTTCATCGGAAAGTTTAATAGACTTGTTTTTATTGCGCACATTGGCGGTTACGTAACTGGCCTCGCCGTTTTTTGCTTCATCCATTAGTGCAACGGCCGAGCAGATCTGCCCGGGAGTGCAATACCCGCACTGGAACCCATCGTGTTTGATAAAGGAGGCTTGCATAGGATGCAGCTCGTTGCCGGTGGCCAACCCTTCTATCGTCGTAACTTTTTTATCCTCACAGGTCGCGGCGAGCGTCAGGCAAGATAGCACACGTCTGTCATCTACGATCACCGTACATGCACCGCACTGGCCATGATCGCAACCCTTCTTTGATCCTGTTAAATTAAGGCGCTCCCGCAGCGTATCAAGCAGCGTCATGCGCGAATCAACCATCAAATGTTGCGGACTGCCGTTAACTTTAAAGGATATATTGATCCCGTTCTCGATGAATACCGGTGCTTGCTGTTCAATCGGGGCGCTGCGGGCCATCAATTGTTCGATGCCTAACAGGTGAGCGGCTAGTAAACTGGCACCGGTCACGGCGAAGAGTTTTAGGAAGTGCCGGCGTTTGATACCTGATGTAATGATCTCGCTCATTTCATCGGGCATGAGTTCTTCCAATGCTTTCCTTTCTGCTTCTGTGAGGTCAGGGAGTTTAGCTTGTTCTTCCATAAACGTGTGATTGAGGATATTCCTGAATTGAGATTTAGTTTCCTATTTTTTTTAAACACATGCTAATAAAGATTGTTTGAGGGGGCTTGGCTATTCAGCCAATTAAGTTGAGTAATAAAAACCCACCGCATATATTAAGTCAGATTCTGTATAAGATATGGTAAATTGTGTGCCATAAAATTCTAAAAGTGGCACTGAATGCTGCTGAAAACGCTTTCGATGACCAAATACTTGCAGCCCGGGGCTAACCAATTCGCAAACACATCATGATGAATTCTTATGGGTTCATTCTTTTAAACATCCCCTGAATTTCAGTTGGCGTTGCTTTCGATAGCATTTCGCTATATCCAAAAGTCAGTTCATTCTTACCTTCTTTTAATTGTTGAAACACTGCATTAATAAAATCAGCAACAGCAGGGTGTTCGCTGTGCAATCCTTTGCCCCCCAGGTCAGTGTTGAGGGCGGGTGGGATCACTTCGATGACCACTATATCTTTTGATTTCAACAAATGCCTCAATGAAAGAGTAAACGAGTGAAAAAAAGCTTTTGTGGCACAATAAACAGGCACCTTCGTAAGTGGCGAAAATGCCAACGCAGAAGTTACATTAATGACGGTATCCAGAGACTGGAGTCCGGTGAATAGTGAAGTTAAATGTAAGGGAGCTATAACATTTATTTCAATTTCGCTTTTCGCTTTATCATAAAAGCGCTCATCAGAAATATCCACCCAGTTTTGAATACCTGCATTGTTTACCAATACGTTCAGATCACTGTGGTGTTCAGCGATCCAGTGGTAAAGTTCTATACGTTCGGATTCCTCTGATAAGTCGCAAACCTTGGTTATTAAGCCAGGGAATTTGTCAGACACTTCTTGCAGCGCTTCTTTCCTTCTGCCGCAAATAATAACCTGGTTATTTTCCTGAATAAATCTTTCAGTCAATCCCAGACCGATGCCAGTGGCTCCGCCAGTGATCAAGATTTTGTTGTTTGATAATTTCATTAGTTTTTCGTTAGTATTATTCGTATTGAGGAACAAAGCTCTTGATACTTTCGCTCAAGACTGTTATACGGATTCCTGTTTTATTTACCATTATTCCGATTAGCGCCGACATATACACTTTTTGACTAGCGGCATACAGAGAGCAGGCTATAAGCCCAACAATTTTTCGGCATTCTTATAACCGATTTTTTCTTTGGCCTCTTGTGAAATAGGCGCCGTTTCAAGAAATCGCCCGGTATTTTTATCTATTAAATAGGGATAATCACCTGAATAAATAATTTTGTCGGCCCCCAGTTCTTCAATCACATATTTAAGTTGAGCTTCAGAAAAAAGCCCGCTTGGTGTGATATAGATATTGCTTTTATAATAGCCGGAGATTTTACGATCTAACGTTAAAGTCTTGCTTAATTGATCGTCTAAGCGATTCAGGAAAAAAGGAACCAGTTCGCCCCAATGTCCTGAAATTAGTTTCAAATCGGGCAGTTTGTCAAAAATACCCGAAGCAATTAACCGGACAATTGCGATTCCTGAATCTAAATGCCAGCCATATCCTGCCGATGCAAACATAGCCCCTGCAACGGCAGGCCAGTTATTACTCTGATAATAGTGTGCTGCAATATTTGGGGGGATGAAACCAGGGTGCATATACACAGGGACGTTTAGTTCCTGGGCTTTGGAAAAAATGGGTAAAAATTCAGGTTCATCAAAAAAGCGACCATTGAAAGTTCCTGAAAGCATTGCGCCTTTAAAACCTAATTCGTTCACAGTCCGGTTCAACTCCTCTCCGGCCGCACTTGGATCGGCAACGGGCAAAGTGGCAAAGCCGGCAAATCTCGTTGGGTGCAGTTTTATCAGATTAGCTAATTCATCATTGACTTCCCGGCAAAGTTCAAGAGCTAAGGTTTTATCTGTTATATTTTGAGGGCTTCCGGCACCATATGACAGTACTTGCATGTCAATACCGCTTTCATCCATAAATTTTAGCCGCCGTTCTCCAACATCTTCCATATCATCGCTGGTTGGCCCAATTTTCATTAACTCCTTTTGCACTAAATCGTTGGGCGCTGTCCCACCATTTTCTTTGATGTTGAATGCGGTTACTTTTTGCGAGATGCTTTTCAGGATAAAATGCTCCTCAATGGTAATTATTTTATTTAATGGCTTCATGTTTATTTTAGTGATGGTTTAAACCAGACTCATGGAGTCCTGTTTTAAAATAAGGAGCCTGGGATTTTAATCCCAAACTCCTTTTTAGGAAATTGGTGCTAATGAAAGAAATTATTTACCTGCACCGTCATATACCTCTTTTACAATTTCTGACGCAGAAATAAGTTTAGGCCAACCTGCATAAAATGCCAGTTGAGTCAATGCTTCACCCATTTCCTGCCTGGTAATGCCGTGCTCAACAGCCCTGCCCATGTACATTCCCAGAAATTGAATATCCCCGGCCGCGATCATTGCACATACTGTTGCCAGGCTTCTGCTTCTTGATGATAATCCGGCACGCAGCCAAACTTCGCCATACAATAATTCATTGGTGTATTTAGCAAAGCCTTTTGCTATTGGGGCGATGTTTTGCTGAATAAAAGCTATCCTGTTTTCATCGCCCGGTAAAGCCTCATTTTTATCAAGCGTCAGCGGGGCGATTGAAGGTAATTCTGCTTGTGATATTCCATAGTTTGCAAATACATCTTTTGCAACAGCCACAGCCGACATGGCGTTAGGCACTCCTGAATAGAAAGCAAGGTGAGTAATAATCTCTGAAAGTTCGCCCGGTGTAATACCGTTGTTCAGCGCTTTAATAAAGTAATGGGGCATTGCATTACTTTGGTTTCTTGCTATCAGGCTTGATAAAGCAACTATGCAACGGTCATGCTTGGACAAACCCGGACGCTCCCAAACTTCGCCGACTAATTTTTCAGCAATATACTTGCCTAACGCAGGAGAAACACTACTTACATCAGCATTTGAAAATGCAGGTTTAGGTGCTGATGCGCCGGTAGCGTTAATTTTAAGCGCTTTTACAATGGCTTCGCCTACGCTGGCGGCAGATTGCGGATTTTGGCCCGTAATCAATCTGCCATCAATGGCGATGTTATTGTTCCAGTTGGGCGCGTGCTTGTAAACAGCGCCGTGTTTAATTAAAGCATCCTGCAGCAGGAATGGAACTACATTGGTTGATTGCACTTCTTCCTCTTCACCATTAGTAAAGCCTGCCACATTTTTGTCTGCGATCAAATATGCGCCATCACTTAGTTTTACATTTACCAAAGCTGCGGGGCCGTGGCAAACTGCTGAAACAATTTTCCCGGACTCATAAAATTCCGGTACTAACTTTAAGATCGCGGGGCTATCAGCGAAATCCCACATGGTTCCGTGACCACCTGCAAAGAATATGGCGTCATAGTCTGAAGCCTTTACATCATCTAATTTCAGGGTATTCGCGAGAGCTTTACGAAAATCAGCATCTGCCCAATATTTGGCATTAACCGGATCATTGAAATCCTCTAAACCATCTAACGGGGCCCGGCCGCCTTTTATAGATGCAATATCTACAACAACGCCGCTTGCTTCCAATTTTTCCAATGGATGTGTAACTTCGCTCAGGTTAAATCCTGTTGGGATACCTGTAGCTCCTTTAACATTGCAGCTTGTTACTACGAATAAGACTTTTTTTGCGCCTTTTGTTATATTCATTTTTTTATTTTAATATTTATTGGGGTAGATTATTAGATTGACAATTATATCATTGATGTCGAGTGATTCAATAGATCATTGGACGGAGCGAAGTTCTTTATACTTTTGCATCAGATCGTTATACAGATTCCTGTTTCTCTTACCATTATTTCTGTTCAGGAGTATTTCTGTAAGATTGTTTACAATACCTTTGACCCAATAAAAAGGCCTTATGACTTTGTTTCATAAGGCCTGTGCATATCAAAAAATAGTTGCTAAAACGGGCATTTTAAGATGGGATATTAAAAACGACTTTGCCTAAAGCTCCCTCTTTGATTATGGTTTTATAAGCTTCTTTATAATCTGACATGGGATAGGTTTTGCTAATGTGAATATCAAAACCGTTTAACGTATAGTTTGCCAAGCGATTTAAACTTTCTGTATCTGATTTCATTAAAATAACTTCGTGTCTCTTTTTAGATACGATATTATTAAAAAATGAATGCACAAAATTCCATAGCGAAGGGGTTACGGTAAAATATGTTGAATCTGCTTTCATTAATTTTTTAGCCTGGCTGAAAGGTAATTTTACAGAGAGTTCAATGATAACATCAAACTTTTTCTTTAAGTCCGTCACTTTTTCTTTGTTGTAATCAATCACATAATCGCTACCCCATTTTTTCAACAAATGATGTCCTTTTGCGCTTGAAACAGCCGTTACAATCGCTCCCTGGCTTTTAGCAATCTGTATAGCAAACATTCCTACTCCGGCAGATGCACCATTTATCAAAATTTCCTTCCCTTTAATGTTATTTGTGAGCATCTGTGAAGCTGTTTGGCCGACCGTTGGTATTGCAGCAGCCTGCTCAAATGGCAGATCTGTAGGCTTCTTAGCAATTTCTTTTTCATTCACCAGGATGTATTCTCCAAGGACTCCCTCTTTAAAAGGATTTGTTACACCAAACACGTCATCCCCGGCTTTAAATTTTTGGACACCCATACCTGTGCTTTCTATTGTTCCGGAGAAGTCGCAGCCAACAGATTTTGGGAATTTCTTGCCTGACATCATTTTGACCTCACCCATTAAAATCTTCCAGTCAATAGGATTAATAGAAACTGCCTTTACCTTAACCAAAATTTGTTGTGTATCGGGAATTGGCTTATTTACCTCCACGGAATGTAAAACGTCGACACTGCCGTATTGGTCATAGATTATTTTTTTCATTGATTTAATTCTTTCTTGAAAATTTATTATTCGAAAAAACGGTCAGTCACTCAATGACTTATCAGGTCGCGCGGATAAAGCGCGATATCGATAACATTGAGGTGATCGTTTTTCGCTGTAAAATTACCGGAACGGAAATTGAATGTCGTTGACTTGGATCAACAAATCATAGGTGGGCAACTCTTCTTCTAACCCTGCTTAGGGTTTCTTTCCGGATGCCAAGAAAGTTTGCAATATAGTGCTGTGGAACACGCAGCAATAAGGATGGTCTTTCCTTAAGAATTTCCAAATACAGCTCTTCAGGTGATGCCGATTTAATTCGGTTTGAATTTTCCATTATGGAGGCATTATCAGAAAAACTCTTATGCATTGTAAAGTTCTGAATCCATGGTGTTTTTACGGCGTTACACATATCATCGCCTGTTATACACAATAATTCGCAATCCTCAAGTGCCTGTAGGTTCATGTCCGTAGGCTTTTGCGTTACCATACTTTGGATCTGACCAACCCATGCATTTTCTTCATAAAATTGGAAAATTTTCTCGTCGCCCTCGGTATCGATCCAATATTCACGCAAGCAGCCTTTTAAAGTAAACGACCAATACTTGGGAACTTTACCGGCTACGTAATGGAACTCACCCTTTTTTAAATAAACCGGTTTAAACAGGTTAAAAAAGAACTCAAATTCATCTCTGGATATTTGAACGTAAGAGCAGATATGAGTATAAAGTATATCAATGTTCATTTTAATTAAGGTTTATAAAACCCTTGATGTATCAAATTTGAAATGGGAATAATTAAACGAAAATTCGTTAATTAAAAGTAAGTAATCTTATGGATTGAAAATGGCCATATGAAAAACAAAATAGCGATTTCCTACACTGTTAGATCCAAAATTAGTATAAATTGTGATCTGCCGTTTGTCCGGCTAGTCAAATAAGTGCTGGATGGATTAACATATCAGGGTATTCGAACAAGGTTAAACTAAGTTTTGCCAGGTGACTTTATTTGCAGAACTATATCAAATGATTCAATAGATCATTCTAAGGGGCGAAGTTCTTTATAGTTTTGCATCAGATTGTTATACAGATTCCTGTTTCTCTTACCATTATTTCTGTTCAGGAGTATTTTTGTAAGATTGTTTGCAATACTTAATCTAATTTCACTTCAAATAACCGAAGTCATGGGAAATCCCCTCAGAATTGAAAGTGTGACCCAGATCAATAATGACCGTGGGCAAAAGACCCTGCATCCATTAGTTAGTGTTCTTGACCAGTCACTGTCGAAGCCCGTAAAAGAGGCACGTTATATTTCGGACGTATACATGATCTTTTTAAAAGACGAGAAGTGCGGGGAGGTAAAATATGGCCGCAGTCATTATGATTACGAAGAGGGAACACTTCTTTTCATTGCACCCGGGCAGGTATTTGGATTTGACGAAAGCGAAAACATGATACAGCCAACGGGCTGGGGATTATTCTTTCATCCCGATTTGATCCGCGGAACCCACCTTGGCAAATGCATTAACGAATACAGTTTTTTCTCTTACGATGTCAATGAAGCGCTTCACGTATCCGATGCAGAAAGAGAAATAGTGCTGGAGTGTTTTAATAAGATCCGATATGAATTAGCTCATCCAATTGATAAGCACAGCAGGACATTGATCGTAAGTAACATCGAAATGTTCCTGAATTATTCCGTTCGGTTTTATGACCGGCAGTTTCTCACAAGAGAACATATTCATAAGGATGTATTGACTGGATTTGAGGGATTACTGAACGATTACTTCCAGTCGGAAAAGCTGCAAAACCTGGGATTGCCTTCAGTTTCATATTGTGCAGCTCAACTCAACCTGTCTCCAAAATATTTCGGAGATTTGGTAAAAAAAGAGACGGGGAAATCAGCACAGGAGTATATACAGCTAAAACTGATTGATGCCGCGAAAGAACAGATACTTGATGTCAGCAAATCAGTAAGTGAAGTTGCTTATAAGCTTGGTTTTAAGTATCCATCCCATTTTACCCGTTTCTTTAAACAGCATGTTGGGCATTCACCCAACGAATACCGGACTTCATTTAATTGATAGGTAGGCGTAGGATGTAAGTAGCGAGCGAGCAGAATGCACTCATCCACCGGTAAGTGAAGAATGGCCGCAAAATGGTGTTGATCCGTTGTGTGTCCAAACTAGAAATTACGATAGGCTTGACCAGGCTGTTTCGTGCTCCTTAGAGCATCGGGGTTTGTTGATAAGAAGGAAAATCCCAATTAGCGCCCAGAAAGTTGAGGTGGTCAAAGTGTTCCGGAAATGCCTGTTTGTGGTTTTCGGAATGAGGTAGTCTATCGCTTCGGAATCTCCACGTTAATCCCTGATCCGCAAATAGATCCACCGATGATGTCTTGTTTTCTGTTTTTAATGTCAGATTTCGAAATAGCGATTATTAAATTTGTTTTGTTGAACACTGTTTAATAATATTGCATCGGTTTTAAATTAATCAATCACGGACCATTATGAAAAAAGCGTTCACCACAGGTGCCAGCGGATCTAATATTTTTATCTTATCATCATTTAAATGGGCATAGCAGAACGAAAACAGGAAGAGAAGCAGGAAATGCACAAGCGCATCCTTAATGGTGCACGTAAAATATTTTTAGAGAAAGGCTATGAAAAAACCAGCATGCGTAATATTGCCCAGGAGATCAACTATAGTCCGGGCTCTCTATACTTTTATTTCAGGGATAAAAGCGAGATCTTCCATGAATTGCACAAGGAGGGCTTTCGTCTGCTGCTTAACCAGTTAAAAGTACTGGAAAAGGTCGGCGATCCTTTTGAACGGTTAAAGGCCTCCGGCCGCGTTTTTATCCAGTTTGCGCAGGAGAACAAAGATTATTATAATCTGATGTTCATTGTTGACGAACCGGTAAAAGATTCGCTGCCTGAGGGATTCCAGATTGGCGAAGAGGCGATCAGTTATATGCAGGGAATGGTAAAGGAATGTCAACAGAAAGGCAAATTCAAGGATATGGACACAGAATACTTTACTTTCCTGATCATTTCCGTGGTACATGGCATCTGCGCACTTTTCTGTAAGCACCGTAACACGAGCTTTAGTGGTAAAACCGATGAGGAATTGATGGAGAACGGCTATGAGGCTTTTGTTGCTCTGCTCGAAAAGAGTTAGCCTATTTTTTTAATATTATGTTGAACACTGTTTAAATTTATAACAATGATTAATTAACATCATGAAAAATCGAATCTTTTATTATTATGCTCCTGTCCTGATGGCAATTTTTGTCACTCCGGTGGTGTATGGGCAGGGCAAGCTGGACGCATACATTCAGGAAGGACTTGCCACGAATCAAAGCATCAAGCAACAAAACTTTGTGCTCGAAAAAAATATCTATGCATTAAAGGAAGCCAAAAGCATGTTTTTGCCTGAGGTTACCTTTTCCACCACCTACACGAAAGCTGATGGCGGGCGTACCATAGATTTTCCCACCGGCGACCTGCTCAACGGCGCTTATGCCACATTGAACCGGCTGACGGGGAGCAATTCCTTTCCACAACTGCAAAACCAAAGTATCCTGCTTAACCCGGACAATTTCTATGATGCCAAGTTCCATACCAAACTTCCAATTCTCAATGCGGAACTGATCTATAACAAGCGGATCAAAAAGCAGCAGGTAGACCTGCAAAAAGCCGAGGTATTGCTTTATAAGCGCGAACTGGTCAAAGAGATCAAAACGGCTTATTACAATTACCAGAAAGCCGTGTACGCGACCGGTATTTACGAATCTTCACTTCGTTTGGTTGATGAAGGGCAAAGGATCAATACGAAGTTGTATGAAAACAGCAAAGTAAACCGGACGGTGGTGCTCAGAAGCCAAAACGAAGTGTCGCGGATCAACGCCTCGCTCATCAGTGCCCAAAAAACAGCGGAATCAGCACGTTATTATTTTAACTTCCTGCTTAACCGCCCGCTTACAGACAGCGTACTTTTAGACGATATTAAAACATTGCCTGCAAGGGAACAATTGCTGGGAAACAGCATTACCGGTAGAGAAGAGTTATCAAAATTACGGATAGCTACAGATATTAACGGCAACCTGACCGGGCTGGCCAGATCCTATATCGTCCCCAAGTTAGGAACGTTTATCGACCTGGGTTCGCAGGCCTTTGACTGGAAGTTCAACGGTAACAGCCGTTATTACTTATTCGGGGTTTCCCTGGAATGGAACCTATTCTCTTCCGGTAAAAACAATTACCGCGTGAAGGAGGCAATTGCCGACCGCGAGGCCCTGGCCTCACAAACCGATTATGTACAGCAGCAACTGCTTACCGAGCTAAAGGTACGTCAGGCCAGTATGCAAAGCGCCATTGCGCAATACGAGGCGGCACAATCCCAATTAAAAACCAGTCAGACCTATTACGGGGATATGCTGAAGTTATACAAACAGGGAATGGCCATTTACATAGAACTGCTGGATGCCCAGAACCAATGGATCGATGCACAGCTTAACGCCAATATTGCCCTTTACGACACCTGGATCGCAGATGCCGCGATCGAACGCGCCAATGCCAGTTTCACCATTCAATAAAAACCCATCATGAAAAACTTAAAATTATTCAGCCTTGTTGCAGCCACTCTAATCGTCGTTGCTTCCTGCAAAGAAAAATCCAAAGAAAAAAATCCTATTGGCGAACCGGATATTATTTCCGTTAAGGTTTCCAAGGTATCTGTTTTAGGAGTGCCTGACAGCGTTACGGCCACCGGCCTGGTTAGTACGGAAGATGAAGCCAAATATGCCTTTAAGATAGGCGGCGTGATCAGCCGCGTCCTGGTACAGGAAGGCCAGTCCTTTAAACAGGGACAATTGCTGGCAACCCTCAATTCCACCGAAATTTCGGCAGGGTTAGCCCAGTCCAGTTTGGGTGTAGAAAAGGCACAACGTGACTATAGCCGGGCACTGAATCTTTACAGAGACAGTGTTTACACTTTGGAACAATTGCAGAATACCAAAACAGCTTTGGATGTTGCCAAAAAAGCAAGGGAAGCAACAGCCTTTAATGAGCGTTACTCTAAAATATATGCCGCTTCTGACGGTTTTGTAAGCAAGAAAATAGCGAATGAAGGAGAAGTAATTGCAGAAGGGACGCCGGTTCTGCTCATCAATTCAACCGAGCAACATAACAGTTATTCTCTTAAAGTGGGTGTGACCGACCGGGAATGGGCCATCATCAAGCCCGGACAAACAGCCAAAGTAACGCTCGACGGCTATGCAGGTCAAATTTTTGATGCCACCGTATTCCGTAAGTCGCAGGCGGCAGACCGCGAACTGGGTTCTTTCCAGATCGAATTGAAGTTGCAATTAAACGGCGTGAAGCCCGCCGTGGGCATGTTTGGAAAAGCGCAAATAGCCACTCATCAGGATGAAAGTGTTATGGTCATTCCTTATGCATCGCTGGTAGAGGCCGACGGCAACAAAGGATTTGTATTTACGACCGTAGGGTTAAACAGAGTGAAGCGGGTGCCGGTCAACATTTTGAAGTTTGATAACGAAAACGTGTACCTCAAAGATAAATTAGCGGGGATAGACCAGATCGTAATTTCCAACAGCGCCTACCTCAACGAACAATCCACCGTAAAAATCATCAAGTAAGGCCATGAAGATCACCAATTTTGCAGTCAAGAACTATCAGTTCACGCTGATCATATTTCTTTTAGTGGCCGTTGTCGGCCTACTGACACTTTTCACCATGCCCCGTTCGGAAGACCCGACCACGCATGCGCCGCAATATATCATTACGGTTATTTACCCGGGCACCAGTCCTAAGGATATGGAAGAACAGGTGGTAAAACCTATCGAAAACAAAATATACGGCCTGGAGAATATTGAAAAGATCCTGACGACCGTAGAAGACGGCGTAGCTGTTATCCAGCCTAAGTTTAAATACGGTGTAGATGTAGACAATAAATACCAGGAAATATCCACCGAGATCAATGCTTTAAAAAACAGTGAACTTCCCAAGGATATCTACCTGATCAAAACAGAAAAGGTTTCCTCATCAGATGTAAAGGTAATACAGGTGGCCTTGGTTTCAGACCAAGCCTCCGGTAAAATACTCAGGGACGAAGCTGACATCTTAAAAACACAGTTAGAGAAAATCACCAACCTGAAAGAGGTAAAATACTTTGGTATGCCCGAGCAGGAGATCCGCATCGATATGCAGCTGGATAAGCTCGCCCAACTGAAGATACCGCTTAACGTGGTCATGGGTAGTTTGCAAAGCGAGGCTGCGGATATCCCCGGAGGCAGCATTAACCTGGACAGCAAGGTATTTAATGTAAAAACCAGCGGCAAATTCAAAAATACCAATGATGTAGCCAATACGGTTATTTATAATGCCAATGGTAAGATCATCTATTTGAAAGATGTGGCCACGGTAAGTTATAAGGACGGCACGGTAAACCATATCACACGGATAAACGGTCACCGTTGCATCCTGGTTACGGCGGCCATGAAAGACAATGTGAATATTGCCAGCGTTCAGAAAGAATATTTACCGGTATTGGAGGAATTTGGCAAAACCCTGCCGGAGAACATCCGCATGGTTAAGAACTTCGACCAGGCCAATATGGTATCCGAACGTTTAGGCCATCTGGGCTTCGACTTTGGGCTGGCTATTGTGCTGGTGGTAGTAACCCTTCTTCCCTTAGGCTTCAGGGCATCGCTGATCGTGATGATCTCCATCCCGCTTTCCTTAGCCCTGGGACTCATTGCCTTAAACATGTTAGGCTATTCTTTAAACCAGCTGAGCATCGTGGGCCTGGTGGTGGCGTTAGGATTACTGGTGGACGATAGTATTGTGGTGGTGGAGAATATTGAACGCTGGCTCAGGGAAGGGCATTCGCGTTGGGATGCCATATTTAAAGGAACGCAACAGATCGCTGCTGCCGTTGTAGGTTGTACCGCAACCTTGGTTATCGCGTTTTTGCCGCTGGCATTCTTACCCGATATAGCCGGTGAATTTATCCGCAGCCTCCCCATGGCTGTCATGACCAGCGTACTGGCATCCATGATCGTAGCTTTGACGCTTGTTCCCTTCCTGGGCAGCCGGATGTTAAAAACGCATACACATGGCGAGGGCAATTTCTTTTTAAAGCACCTGCAAAGATTTTTGACCAGATCTTACAGCCGCGTGATGCCGCTTGCCTTAAAATGGCCTAAAGCCACCATCGGGATATCATTAGCCTTAAGCGGGCTTGCCTTTTTCCTGTTCACGCAAACCGGATTTAAGCTTTTTCCAACGTCCGAAAAACCGATGTTCCTGATCAATATTAAAATGCCATTACAGGCAGATATCCCCGAAAGTGACCGGGCGACCAGGTTGGTAGAGGGAGAATTGAAAAAGCATAAAGAGATCGTCTATTATACCTCTAACGTAGGTAAGGGTAACCCCCAGATCTATTACAATGTGCACCAGCAGGATGTAAAGCCCGACTTTGCCCAGGTATTTGTTCAATTGGGCGAAGACGCAAGTCCGGGTGAAAAAACGGAACTGATCAAACGACTGCGAAAGAAGTTCAGCGACTTCCCTTATGCCAGGATCGAAATCAAAGATTTTGAACAGGGAACACCTATAGAAGCGAATATTGTAGTAAGAGTATTTGGTGAGAACCAGGATACATTACGGTCTCTTTCATTTAAAGTGGAAGAGATCCTGAGGAAACATCCGGGCACTTTCTTCGTCAACAACGAACTCAATACCTATAAGTCGGATGTTAAAATAAAGATCGATAAAGAAAAGGCCCGTACTTTGGGTGTCCTGACCAGTGATGTGGACAAAGTAGTCCGCCTGGCAGTCGCCGGGTTAACCGTAGGGGATTATATTGATGACCGGGGCGATTCACGCAATGTGGTGATCACGCTTCCAAGGGATAAATTCTCTAACCTCGATGCTTTAAAAAACCTCTATGTTAATAATGTGCAGGGCACCCCGGTGCTGGTAGACCAGATCGCTACGATCTCCTTTGAAACCTCGCCTACGGCGATCAACCATTTTAATAAATCACGTTTCGCGAAGGTAACGTCGCTTACGAAAGAGCATGTACTGGCCAATGACATTTTGAAAGACGTTGTTCCGCAATTGAATAAATTAAAGATGCCGCAGGGCTATTATTACAAGCTTTCCGGCGAGGCCGAGTCAGAAGGTGATACTCTTGGCGGCAACTTCCTTTCCGTAATTATATTGAGCACCTTTCTTTTTATCGGGGTCCTGTTGCTGCAGTTTAAGACCTTTAAAGGGATCATTATTGTATTGTCGATCATTCCTTTAGGTATCCTTGGCGGGGTGGTATTACTACTGATGACAGGCAACCCGATGTCACTTGTCTCTATTATCGGATTCATCGGCTTATCAGGGATACAGGTTAAAAATTCGCTGTTGCTGGTAGATTTTACTAACCAGTTACGGCTCGAAGGCCATAGTATTGATGAGGCCATCAACATGGCAGGCGAAACCCGCTTTCTGCCGGTAGTGCTTACATCCATAACGGCCATCTGTGGCTTACTGCCTATTGCCCTGAATCCTAACCCGCTGATAGCGCCATTGGCTATTGTATTGATCGGCGGACTGATTAGTTCCACTGTCCTTTCGAGGATCGTAACGCCGGTAATGTATAAACTGATACCGCCACATTTGGAAAGTGATGATAATGAAAATTTGAACTCGACAGAGATATCGAACTCCAAGAGCGAATGAAGATATTGCACCAATATATCTGATTAACAATCTATTAATAGGAGATAAAAATGGGACAGAACGGAATTTTAACAGTTTGTCCCATCAGGTCACCCTCACGAGAATCGAACTCGAAAAGTGACTCTACCGCTTAGAAATGTAATATCTAAAAAATGCTTAAAACCTAAAAACCGCCTCTAAATGCATTAGAAGCGGTTTTTGAAATTTCGTGACCCCTCAGGGATTCGAACCCTGGACCCAATGATTAAGAGTCATTTGCTCTACCAGCTGAGCTAAGAAGTCATATTTTTTTACTGGGATGCAAATAAACGATTTTTTTTTCAAAAAAAAGAAGCTGGCGATCAGAGAATAGAAATTTGTTAATATTTTTTTATAACCTTCTGATCTCTAATCGCTAATTAACTATGCTGAAGCATATAACTCGTCCCTTTGCTTCTGTACCACATCGCTGTTGATGTATTCGTCGTAGCTCATCAGCTTGTCGATAGTGCCGCCCGGGGTTAGCTCAATGATGCGATTCGCCACAGTTTGTACCAATTCATGGTCACGTGTGGTGAACAGGATGGTACCGCGGAAGTCCCTCATGCCATTATTTAATGCCGTGATTGATTCTAGGTCAAGGTGGTTGGTTGGTTCGTCAAACATCAGCAAATTAGCCGATTGCAGCATCATACGGCTGAACATACAGCGCATTTTCTCGCCGCCTGATAGTACGTTGCTTTTCTTCAATACTTCCTCGCCTGAGAATAACATTCGGCCCAAGAAGCCGCGGATAAACTGGTCGTCCTTTTCGCCGGGTGAATATTCGCGCAGCCAGTCGATCAGGTTGTCATTTTTGCCTTTAAAATATTCAGCGTTATCGATAGGGATGTCGGCAGGGTTTATGGTTACGCCCCACTTAAATTCGCCTTTAAAATCTTTATCGCGGCCTGTTAAAATATTGTAGAATGCCGTAGTTGCCAAGCTATTTTGCGAGATGATGGCAATTTTATCGCCCTTATTAACCATTAGCCGGATATTGCTGAACAATACTTCGCCGTTTAATGACTTGCTAAGATTTTCAATTTGCAGGATCTGGTCGCCCGCTTCGCGGCCAAGGTTGTTGAATATAATTCCTGGATATTTACGGTTTGATGGCTGGATCTCATCAATATTGATCTTATCCAAAGCCTTTTTACGGCTGGTTGCCTGTTTTGACTTAGAGGCGTTGGCGCTAAACCTGCGGATAAACTCCTGTAACTCTTTTACCCTGTCTTCAGTCTTTTTATTTTGATCTGACCGTTGTTTCAAGGCCAACTGGCTCGACTCATACCAGAATGTATAGTTACCTGTATAAATCGTCATCTTGGCAAAGTCAATATCCACTACGTGGGTACAAACAGTATCTAAAAAGTGCCTGTCGTGCGATACAACCAATACAATGGCCTCATAGCCTGCCAAAAAGTCTTCCAGCCAGCTAACGGTATGGATGTCCAAATCGTTGGTAGGCTCATCAAGCAGCAAGATGTCAGGTTTACCAAAAAGGGCCTGTGCAAGTAATACGCGCACTTTTTGTGTGTTATCGAGATCTTTTACCAATTGGTAATGAAATTCCTCCTTTATCCCCAAATTACTCAATAGGGTAGCGGCATTGCTTTCGGCATTCCAGCCGTCCATCTCAGCAAATTGGTTTTCAAGTTCGCCAGCGCGTTCTCCATCTGCATCGGTAAAATCTTCCTTAAGATAGATGGCGTCCTTTTCCTTCATTACGGCGTACATCTCCTTATGACCCATCATTACAGTTTCAATAACCGTAAATTCGTCAAAAGCATAGTGGTTTTGGCTTAATACCGCCATTCTTTCGCCCGGAGTAAAAGCTACTGAGCCGCTGGTTGGATCAATTTCTCCAGATAGGATTTTTAAAAATGTAGATTTACCGGCACCGTTGGCGCCTATTATGCCATAACAATTGCCTTGCGTAAATTTAAGGTTTACGTCTTCAAATAGTGTGCGTTTACCGTAACGTAAAGATAGATTGGATACGTTGATCATTCTTTTCCTGTACTTTTTGCTGCAAAAGTACGTTTAATCCTCATAAATAAGTCATTTAACCATCAATTAACCCATTATTGGCATCATTTTAGCTTTGCTTATATAACAACTAATTATTAATTAACTGTTAATAAGTTGATAACTATTTTGCACCATTAAGGAACCTGAATGCTGAACTTTACGTTTAACTAATTATAAACCAATTTTAATAAACCATTATGGCACTATTAATTGCAACGCTGATTGTAGTGAACGTATTAGTTTTTGTTAGACAATTTGAGAAGAGGAAAGAATATTAATCCCCCGTTGCCTTAAGAATTCTCTACGTTTTGCTAAATATAGAAACCAGGGTACTGGTTTCATGATCTGCCAATTTTTGTAAAGGGCCCGATGCCAGCATTTTTAGCATCATGTTAAGGTCTGCAAAAATGGTAAACAAGATTTCTGTCTGATCATTCTTTGATGACAAGCTCCATTTTAATTCAAGATTAAATGGCGGTTTTTCTGAGGGGATGATTTTTATTTCTGTATTTATTTCCCTACTGTCTACAACAAGGCTAAGCTTTGCCATGTTTTGTATATTAAAACTTGCAGTATCATAGGTTGATACCCAATCCTGGATGTTTTCAGGCATCAGTTGCTGATGATTGTTCATATCAGCCAGGAAGTTGTACACTTCGCCAATTGGCTTTGGAATGGTAACTTTACTTTCAAAGGTAGACATAGAAAAAGTTTGCAGTTTATAGTTTGCAGTGGGCAGTAATAAATTAAAAGTTTGCAGAAAAACTTAGGCAGAAGAAAGCATTCACTGCCAACTGCCAACCGAAAACTGCCAACTGATTTATTTCCCCCAGGTAGCAGGATTCTCGCGCCATTTTTTTAATACTTCGATGTCTGATTCGGCTATGTACTGGTTTTCGCCTGCATATTTAATCAGTGCATTATAGTTTGATAACGTTACGAACGGACAGTTTGCCTGTTTAAAATTATCAGTGGCTACATCAAAACCATAGCTAAATATGGCAGCAAGGCCCGCTACATCATAACCGGCGTCGCGCAATGCTTCAACGGCCTGCAGGCTGCTTTTTCCAGTTGAGATCAAGTCTTCAATAACAACAATTCTTTTGCCGGCTAGTGATGAAACGTCGCCTTCAATCATACTGCCTGTACCGTGTTCCTTAGGTTTTGAACGAACGTAGATAAAAGGAAGACCAAGTTCTTGTGCAACAAGCGCTCCTTGTGGAATGCCCGCTGTGGCAACACCAGCTATGCAGCCAACTGCGCCAAATTGTTCCTGTATTGCACTGGTTAATTGCTGCCTGATGTAGGTGCGTATAGCCGGATGGGACAATGTAACGCGGTTATCGCAATAAATTGGCGATTTCCAGCCGCTTGCCCATGTAAAAGGATTGGTAGGTTGTAATTTTATTGCTTTAATTTGCAGCAGGAATTCAGCAACTTGCTGCTCTATCTCAGTTTTATTAAACATGGCCCAAAAATACAGAATTTATATTAACGAAAAAGTTATTCTGCTAACAGAATCGGAACCTAAAAAGGTACAGAATTATAAGCAGATTGATGCAGAGGCATTTGACCTGAAAATACTATACACCTGGGTTTTAAATCACCCGAGTAAGTTTTTTTATGTGCTTTGCAATAATTCAAAGGATTTTTTAAAAACAGTAACCAAAAGCGTAACCCTTATTAAGGCTGCCGGTGGCCTGGTGGAGAATGAATATGATGAATATTTATTCATCTATCGTAACAACAAATGGGACCTGCCAAAGGGTAAAATAGAGAAGCAGGAAGGAACAAAAGAGGCCGCTGTGCGAGAGGTTGAGGAGGAGTGTGGTATAAAAGTTAGCAAGCTTGATGATAGGATCTGTAAAACCTACCATTGCTATATATACAAGGGGGATGTTGTACTGAAGAAAACTTATTGGTTTAATATGCGGTGCAAGGGACAAAATAACCTAAAGCCGCAAAAGGAGGAGGGAATTACCGATGTGCGCTGGTTTAAAAAGGAAGATATAAACCCTATAGTTGAAAATACCTTTCCATCTATTATGGATGTGCTGGTAAAGGAGAAGCTTATAGAGGGAGTGAAGCACTAGTTTTAGAGGCAAGAAACAAGAGTCAAGAATTTAGAATCAATAGGTCAAGGGTCAGGAATCAAGACAGGTAGGAAAGAATATCTGTTTTAGTAATCTTGATTCTTAATTTCTTGATTCTTGCATCTGTATTTCTACAAATACGCCAGTGCTTCCTTGGGTATAAACTGGCTGACATCGCCGTTATAACGCATGATTTCGCGCACTATGCTCGAGCTGATGGATGAGTAACCCGGTTTACTCACAATAAAAATACTCTCAATTTCAGGTTCGAGTGAATGGTTCATCTGGGCGATTGCCTTTTCATATTCAAAATCGGATACGGTACGGATGCCACGGATCATATAGGCCGCACCGATGCTTTTGCAAAAATTAACAGTTAAGCCCTCATAAGCTATGATATGAATCCGGTCATCGGCCTCGAAAACTGCCCGTAGCATTTGCTCTCTTTTTTCGACGGACAATAACCCTGCCTTTGAACTGTTAACACCAATACCGATGTAAACCTTGTCGAACAACCCTACTGATCGTTTTACGATATCGACATGGGCCTTGGTAACCGGGTCAAATGATCCCGGAAAAAGAGCAATTTTCATTTACGGCGTGTGTTTATAAAACAAATTTATAAATCATTATTCAATATCATCAATTAATTAACATTGCTGCCATTTTTCAGTAATTTATGCGTGTTTATTTGTTAAATTGCCCTATCTAAATCCATCACATTCGCAACTCTTAGCTTACCGTATTCGTATTAGGCATAATCTGTATCTGAATGAAATATTATATAAAGCTTTTACGACCTAAGGACTGGGCAAAAAACCTTTTTCTTTTTGTACCGCCCTTTTTCGCAAAGCATATTTTTACATTCTCAAAAATAGAACTCCTATTAGCGGGCTTTGTAGCCTTTAGTTGTGTGGCAAGCAGTATTTATATAATAAACGACTATCGCGATATTGAAGACGATCGTAAGCATCCTAAAAAATCACAACGTCCACTCGCTTCGGGCAAGGTTAAGCCCTCACATGCCATAATCATCTGCATAGCCCTTGTTTTGGCCGGATGTGGATTCGCTTACCTTGCAAATCCGGGTTTGGAATTTTTGTTCGTATTGGGGGCTTATTTTATAGTTAATCTTGCTTATTCATTCGGGCTAAAAAATATCCCTATTCTTGATATGCTGATCCTTGCATCAGGTTTTGTGTTCAGGGTTAAAAGCGGCGCGATCATCGCACAGGTGGATAGTTCCGAGTGGTTAATTATTATGACCTTCCTGCTGGCTTTGTTTATGGCGATAGGCAAACGCCGTGATGATTTGATCTTAAAGGAAGCATCGGGTACAGAAATGCGAAAATCAGTAAAAGGCTATAACCTGGAATACCTGAACACCATGCTTGGCCTTTTCAGCGCCATTATTATTGTTGCCTATATTAGCTACACACAGTCGCCCAAAACAATAAACAGGCTTGGGACCTATCGTTTATACTATTCAAGCGTATTTGTAATAGCCGGTATTATGCGTTATATGCAGGTGGTTTTTGTGATGAAAAACGCCGGATCACCTACTGATATCCTTTACAAGGATCGTTTTATCCAGGTAACCATTCTTTTATGGATAATTAGCGTTTACATAATTTTGTACCTGTTACCCAGAACTCCAATTTTTATTTGATGAACAAAAAACTGGCCAATTGGGGCAACTACCCTGTTATAGAAGGTGACGAGGAAACTTTTGTTTTTGCTGATCAACTTGATAGGCTGATTGAAAAAGAGCAGCCTTATATCGCACGTGGAAACGGTCGCTGCTACGGAGATGCATCATTGGCTGAACGAACCATATCAACGCTTAAGTTCGATAAAATACTTTCATTCAATATAGCTGACGGCGTGTTTGAATGTCAAAGCGGGATTACGCTTGATCAAATTCTTGCCGTAATAGTGCCTGAGGGTTGGTTTTTACCGGTAACACCGGGCACAAAATTTATTACAATAGGCGGTGCCCTTGGCAGCGATGTGCATGGGAAAAATCACCACGTAGATGGTTCAATTTCCAATCATGTTATTGAATTCGATCTTGTGCTTGAATCTGGCGAGATGATCTTGTGCTCCGCAGATAATTATCCCGATCTTTTTGAGGCAACACTTGGGGGGATGGGTTTAACAGGCGTTATAAGTCGCGTAAAATTCAGGTTAAAGAAAATTGAAACTTCGTATATAAAGCAAAAGCAAGTAAAGGCTAAAAATCTGCAGGAGTTAATAACCCTTTTTGATACTTACAAGGACTATACCTATTCGGTAGCGTGGATTGATTGCCTTAAAAAGGGAGATGGGTTTGGCCGAAGCATTTTATTGCTTGGTGAACACGCCACTATCAACGACCTGGATGAAGGTAAAAAAGCCGACCCGCTAAAAATGCCTGGTAATAAACAAATAACTTTCCCGATAAATATGCCGTGGTGGGTACTTAATAAACTCACCGTTAAGGCCTTTAACTTTTTATATTACGGTAAGAATTTTAAAAAGGAAATTAACAATGTCGTATCATACGAGCCTTTCTTTTATCCGCTGGATAAAATTTTACATTGGAACCGTTTATACGGAAAGAAGGGTTTTGTGCAATACCAATTTGTGCTTCCTCTTGATGCCAAAGACGGACTTATTGAAATAATGCACCGCATTTCTGACGAAGGCCTGGGGTCGTTCCTGGCTGTACTAAAAGTATTTGGAAAACAGGAGAGTATGATCTCCTTTCCGAAGGAGGGCTATACTTTGGCGCTTGATTTTCCTGTGCGAAACGGCCTGTTGGAATTTCTTGATGAGCTGGACAAAATTGTGCTCAAATATAATGGCAGGCTGTATATGTCGAAAGATGCCCGGATGAAACCCGAAACGTTACAAAGTGGATATCCTGAATTGGACAGATTTAAATCTATCATAAAAAAATACAACCCTCAAGGGAAAATCAGGTCGGCGCAATCTGACCGTTTATTATTAACTGGTACTAAATAACATACATGGAAACCGTACTTATACTTGGTGCAACATCAGACATCGGCATCGCGACAGCAAAGAAATTTGCATCAAGTGGCTATAATATTCAACTGGCGGCCCGTAAACCTGCAGAGCTCGATGCGGTAAAGTCTGACATTGAGATTCGTTACAAGGTTGACTGCACTATACACGCCTTTGATGCGCTGCAATTTCATTCACACGCTGCTTTTTTTGAACGGTTAAATCCAAAACCGGATATAACTATCTCAATTTTCGGTACCATGTACGAGGAAGATGACGCATTTAATGAATGGGACCTGACGCAAATGATGATTGACGTTAATTATACAGGCGTAGTTTCAATATTAAACATTGCTGCAAAATATTATACCGAACGTAAAACAGGATCCATCATAGGTATTAGTTCAGTGGCGGGCGATAGGGGAAGAGCGAGCAAGCTTATTTACGGAAGTTCAAAAGCTGCGCTAACTGCGTACCTGGCCGGTCTGCGAAATAAATGTTTTAAAGATAATGTGCATGTGATGACCGTAAAACCTGGTTTTGTTTATACCCGTATGACGGAACATTTACCACTTCCAAAGGCATTAACTTCAACACCGAACGAGGTTGCTTCTTTGGTTTACGATGCCTATGTTAAGCGAAAAAACACCATCTATGTAAAATGGTTCTGGCGTTATATTATGCTCATTATCAAAAATATCCCTGAGTTTCAATTTAAAAAAATGAAGCTGTAATGAAAATAGCTTTTTTTGATTTCGACGGCACGATCACCACAAAGGACACCCTGCTGGAAGTGATCAAGTATCAAAAGGGCAAGGCTGGTTTTTATACCGGCTTTTTGCTGAATGCGCCTTTTATGGTAGCGCTAAAATTGAAGTTGATCTCGAACCAGGCAGCAAAGGAGCGGATGCTTACGTATTTTTTTAAGGGGACTGATTTGAAATCCTTTCAGCAGAGTTGCGATAGTTTTATTGATAACGCATTGTCCTCCATGATCCGCCCTGGTGCGCTGGAGGAAATTGAAAGGCTTAAGGCGGAGGGGTTTGAAATTGTGGTGGTATCTGCATCGCCGGAAAATTGGATCAGGAAATGGAGTAATGCAAACGGGCTTGGCCTGATAGCAACAAAACTTCAATCGGTTAATAATGTACTTACCGGCTGCATTGATGGCGTTAATAACAATTCGGATGAAAAGGCCGTAAGGATTAAAGCTGAATATGATCTTTCTAAATATAGCGAGATCAATTGTTATGGCGACTCAAGCGGCGACTACGCAATGCTTGTATTAGGGACGAAGGCATTCTTTAAGCCTTTCAGAAAGTAATAATATTCGTGATTTGGTAGAGACGCGATGCTCTGCGTCTAACCGGGAACAGGTTACCGACAGATTCCGCAGATCGTGCTTCCAATTATTACGGCCAAATAGTATTTGCTTGCTGAGCCACCATGCACCGCGTTTCTGAGTGTCGCTTTAAAGATTATCCGTCAGCATATCGCTATTTTTCCCGAATGACAACATTGTAAAAGATCCGTTTTTAAAGATCACTTTGACATTTGCAAAAGCGGGAGTTTTGAATTTTGCATAATCCTGGTTGGTTAGCAAAACGATACTTACGTTATAATCATTAAACAATTTTGCAGCACTGGCAGGCACAGATGCTGACAAATAATTAAGCATAGTATTCCTGTCGCTTTCGCGCTGGTCATAGCTGATATAAGGATTGGAGAAATAAGTTTCAACCGATACCATTTTTATAGCCGAAGGCATTACAGGGAAAAGCGATAGATCATGCTCACATAAAAGAACATTGTCAAGCGGGATGCTTGTGGTGATGAAGTTGTATACTTCTATTTTATCTTTTTCATTTGCTTTTTTTATAGCCTCTTCCCTTAATTCAACAAAGTCTGCCCGTTTGCTATAAATAGGATAATAAAGAAACGCATATAATAATACGCAGATGATTACCAGGTTGTTTGAAAATTTAAGTGTGAAATTCTTTTTATTTAAACTGTTTATCCATTGTACCAATTTGGACAACAGGAATATAAACCCAAATCCAAAGAAGACAGACTGCAAAGCTTTCAGGTAAAAGAAATAATGAAATGCCGGGATGGTATCCGGAAGCTTGATATGTAAAATATGGTCTGCAGTGGGTACTGCGGATTCATACACGTACATAATTAGACATATAAAAAACCAGTTCCAAACTATTTTGCGAAGTGTTTGGTTTTCAAATTTCCTATAAAACCATACCAGGCCAATAACTGAAATTGGCAGGGAAAAAGTGATGTTTAGTTTGAGCAGTGTTAAAGTTTCCTTGCGTGCAAATACGCCGGGGGCACATTCTAAAATCGCATGATTGATAAAATGGAAATGGTATTTGCCATAAACATAATAAAGAAACGGAAATGCGAATATTACAAAAGGAATTATAGTAACAAGCCCCTGGAAAAATAATTTGCCAATGGCAGGATATTCTTTTGATCGTAAGGCTTTAATAACCCTTTGTCCCTGGATAGAAATCATTATTAAAATGATTATAAAAACGGGTGCCGAGTGCCCTAGAAATGTTAAGCCCAATGAGGCGCCAAGTATTATAAACCAAAATAATTTTTGTTCAGCAAATGCCTTGTAGCAAAAGAAAATGCTTGTATAAAACAGGAACTGTGAAAAAGTATCAGAAATAAGCCATGGCGAATAAGTAGCCCCGCCCCAGCATGGCAAATTGCCATTCACCAAAAACAAAAATGAAAGCAGAGCTGCCAGGCCAACCTTAAAATCAAAAAGCTTTACAGCCATAAAGAAAAATGCAACAGGGCTAAGCAGGTTTATAAATGCACCGGCACGCGCTACAACTATGTTTATTGGGAGGCCGGTGACTTTTACTATCAATGTTTCCATCAGGAAAAGCATTGGGTTATACCACATATATTGGCCAGCTATATTGGGATCCTTGCCATAATTGCCATTGAGGGTAGCACGGATATAAGCTATGTCCCTGTCAAAATCTGGTTCGCTGGCCCAGTGAAGATCATGTATTGTTCTGTAACATTGCACCATGGCAATAAGTAGCATAACAATGCAGGCTAACCAATACTTCGTATTATCTTTTAACGGCATGCGCTTGGGTTCGGCTTTAATCATTAGGGGGATGATTTATACTTAATATTTCAGCAATATTCCTCTTAGGCATTTATACCGCTAAAATTGCTTTTTAGTTACATTTGATTGACGAAAAACGAAAAAGAAGAATGGCCATATTTTCGCTGCTCTGAAAACGCGGGGTGATTACTTAGGTTCTGCATTGATTGATGCTCCACAATTAGCAATCCACCTGGCAGCAGGAGTTTTTTTTCGAAGATGATCTTTGGGATTTCAGGGATTTGGTTCAGGTCGTATGGAGGATCTGCAAATACGAGGTCGAACTGTTCAGTTTCCAGCTGTAGGTATTTAAACACATCGTCCTTAAAAGCTTTAATGGTGGTTAGTCCATGTTGTCGTGCAGCATCTTTGAGGTAATGCACACAATAAATACTGCGGTCAACCGATATTACCTGTGCCGCGCCACGTGAGGCAAATTCCATAGAGATATTGCCAGTACCGCTAAACAGGTCGAGTACCTTGATGTCTTCAAAGTCGATTTTATTTTGCAGGATGTTAAACAATGCCTCCTTGGCCAAGTCTGTAGTAGGACGAACCGGTAGGTTTTTCGGCGGATTAAGCCTTAATCCCTTTAAAGAACCTCCGATGATCCGCATAACGATAAGGCGGCGAGAGCCAGGAATTTATGTGAAGCAATTTGACCGGGCAACTCAAGTACCTTTAATCCGTTCAGCTCAATTTTTGGGAAAAAGTAGGCCAGCCGGGTAAGGTTTTTATCGCCTGCAGTAACGTCTCCGCTTACTACAAGCGTTAGCTGCTGAGCTTTTAAGTTAAGTTCCTCGGTAACAAACGAAGTAAAATAGGCTAATTCGTCCTCGTTTTTAAACTCAAAGGTGTTGTAAAAACGTAAGGCGTTTAACGAAAAGTAAAGGAAGTGAACCTTGTCCTTACCAATTTCGATATACAGATTGCTATTTGGCGGGTTGGTTTTTGCAATTGCCTTTATCCATCCTTTTGCAGTATAAACGGTGTTTTGTAGCCCAAATTTCTGTATTGCGGCTACAAGGCTATCGTTTGTTTTGTAAATAATGGCGTTAATGTCGTCGAGCGTTTGGGCAAAAACCTTTTCGTGGTCCTTAACATCCAAAAAACGGGCAAATCCCGGGACTTGCTCCTCATTAAATAAGCTGCTCGGGATAAGCGTTAAAGCGGTCGACGGCATTCCGATGATTACCTTTTTATAAGTAGCCGATAAAAGATCGTGTAAAGCACGTGGCTGCACCAATTCCTCCAGGGCGCAATTTTGTGCGGAAACCAACAAGTGGCTATCGGTCACAACTGCATAGCTAAATGAAGTTGCCTCAAGCTGTAGTAATAAAGTATAACTGTAAGCCTGGTACAGGTTAAAGTTATTATCGGTATAATTGTTATTGTCGCTCATGCAGATAAGCAAAAGTAATTATTTTTTATGATTTGCTATCTGCAATATAGGGCGGCCTCTAAATAAATTTTAACCTTATTTTTATGAGCCTGTTAACCGCACTGAAGGTGCCTGGTGTGGCAACAATTGTGCATCTTGTTGCTTGGCAGCCATATCTGCCTTTGGTTTTACTTCTGTATCTTGTTGCTTACTTTTTCTAAAATAACTCATCACCACTGGTTGTAACCAGCTCTCCAGCCCATAGGCAATCACTAAAATAATAGGTAAGCTGGCAAGTGCATAGAGCAACACGTTGTGGATTAGCTTCGAGAAGATAAACAGAATGGTATAGTGACTGATATATAAAGAGTAGGAATATTTACCCATTATAGCCCCCGATTTGGAGATGAAATTTATCAGCTCGTCTTTTATTTTCAACAGATCAATAATATAGCCAACACCCATATACAAATAAGGGAACGTGCTGTACACAATTGCATTTTTTAAAGGCATATAACGTACAGTAAGCGCAATGATAACAAAAATGGTATGTGGGATTATCACGTATATCATTTTGATTTTTTTTCCGGATGGCGGCAATTGCAAACAATACCTGAAAAATGGAATACAGAATATTGAAAAGATAAAATATTTTAATGGGTCATAAAAATTTGCTGAGAATTGCATTCTTGAAATTAAGGGGAGGATACCAAGGCTGAAAAGCACTGTGTATTTTTCCGCATAAAAATAGCTGCGATATTGATAGATATAATAACCTACCAGCCAAACTGACGAAAATGCAAACACCGCTATAACATGAGTAAGCGCATCGCGCTCAATCTTTAAAAAGTAGAGTGGTATGGCTACAAGGGAAAGCATGAACCAATAAAATAATGCCTTTTTTTGATGACGGCCAATGGTGAACGCAAACAACACGTAAAAGCCAACTTCAAACGAGAGAGACCATACCGGCAAGTTACTTTGGATACTGGTAACAACATAACCCATATAATCATTCATGGTGCTTACCATGAAGAAATTTCCAATGGTATCCTTAATTGATGGAAAAGCCGTATTTGTTACATATAATGCTACAAATGCCAATAACATACCTGCAAGAAACTGCGGATAAATCCTTATAAAGCGATTTTTTATAAACTCTCTTCTTGGTTTGGGCTTTTTGCTTTCAGAAAGGTTAATTACCAGGCCCGATAGCATAAAAAACATTATCAATGCATCTGTGCCCCAATAGGCAGTAAGGTGAGTAGGATGGCCCGTAGGAGCAAGGAAAGCCATGTGCCAACCTAAAATAAATACTGTTGAGATTCCCCTTAGGAATTCGAGGTAAATTTTTTTCACACAGAGAGAGTTAGAATTTATGCAATAAAAAACTATTAATCCCTTTTTACGAAGACTTGAATTAAATGTTTCGTTAGTGTTGGCTTTTTAATTTACAGTTGTTTGTAGCCTGGTTTTATTGATTTATAGTTAGCCTGTGTGCTGAAAATCTAGAAATAAGGTGCTATTTATTAACTATGAAGCATTTGCCAGTTTTTCAATGCCTATCCAGCCTGGAGCCTCAAGCATGAATAGGGCTTTTTGTTTCTTGAAAAAGTTCGCCATAACCGGTTGCAGCCAGTTTTCAAGGCCATAGGTAATAACTGCGATACAAGGCAAACTAACCAGCAAATACAAGCCTACGCTGTGAAAAAAATAGGCACACGCAAACAGAACCGGGTAATGGCTAACATAAATTGAATAGGAATATTTACCCAGGATCTTACCAGTGTTATTGATAAACACAATGGCCTTTTCTTTTAGCTTTAATAAACCCAGCATAAAACATATTGCCATTAATACAACCGGCAACCCGCTATAGGCAACAAAACTTGTAAAGGTTAAATACGGCTGATTGAACACTATATAAACCAAAACCAAATAAGGGATCACCAGGTAGTATAACCTGATCTGTTTCCCTTGTTTTGGTAACTGTAAGCAATACCGAAAAAAAGGAATTGCAAATGCTGCAAAAAGAAGATATTTAGCCGGATCGTAATAAATGGTTGAGAGGTGCAATCTTGAAATTAGAGGCAAAACACCTGCACTAAACAACGCGGTATATTTATCGGCATAAAAGTAATTTCGATACTCGTATACATAATAACCGATTAACCAAATGGACGAGAATGTGATCACTCCAAATAGATGGCCCCATGCACCAACAGAAAGTTTTGAATAGTAAAAGGGCAAAGCCAGTAACGATACCAGGAACCAAACGGCAATTGCTTTTTTCTGAAAGCGGCCGATTGTCAAGGCAAAAATCAGATAAAAGAACATCTCGAACGACAAACTCCATAAAGGGCTGTTGCTTGCGAAACTTGGCACAATGTTGTTCATGTAGTCCTTTAAAGCACTAAGCATTAAAAAGTTGCCGACGATGGTCCAAAATGACGGTATAGCGGCAGAGGTTATGTACAAAACTATTAAACCAAATAGCAAACCAACTATAAGTTGCGGGTAAAGCCGTAATAGTCTGTTTTTTATAAATGCGCTCTTGGTTTTTGGATTACGTGATTCAGAAATATTGATGACAATGCCTGACAGGATGAAAAACATAATGACCGCGTCGGTACCCCAGTTTGAAAAATAAAAATGTTTGGGACCCTTTCCCTGCGGGTGCATTTCGATGCAATGATAAAGCAATACTATAATTGCAGCCGTGCCCCTTAAAAATTCGAGGTAAAGTTTCTTCATTTAGGTGAATTGAAAAGGCTTTTACGGGTAGAAAGGATACTTTGTTGCGTTTAATTTGACTGCTTTGAACACTTTGCCTGAAATAGATTGCCCCAGTTCAATTATTCGTAAATTTACCGCGTCATAACCCGGTAGACTCTTGAACGACCACATCCAAAAAGCATTTCCGCATGAAGCCACGCCGCAGCAACTGGAGCTGTTCGGTAGGCTGCATGAGTTTTTGGTAAGCAATGACGGGGATGAGTGCTTCATTTTGAAAGGCTATGCAGGTACCGGAAAAACTACAATTTTAGGAGCCTTAACAAAAGCCTTACGGGCATACAATTTTAAATATGTGCTGCTGGCGCCAACAGGTCGTGCGGCTAAGGTTATTACAGCTTACTCCGGAAGAAAGGCCTTTACCATTCACAAAAAGATCTACCGTAAAAAATCGGCGGTAAATTTGGACGAGGGCTTTTTAATTGGGGATAACCTCGCTGATAATACCCTTTTTATTGTTGATGAAGCTTCCATGATCTCCGATGATATCGGGATAGGCCACAAGTCTTCACTATTATACGACCTGGTAAACTTTACCTATAACACTAAAAACTGTAAACTGATGCTGGTTGGCGATACGGCGCAGCTGCCGCCAGTAGGTTCCGATGATAGCCCGGCCTTGAACCCAAAGTTGATGAAGGACCGGTTTGGACTTGATGTTCACAGCTACGAGCTTACCGATGTGCTGCGCCAGCAAAAGGATTCGGGGATTTTATTTAACGTAACCAAAGTGAGGGATATCATTCGCCGGGGTAAGGAGAAAATGCCCCAGATAATTACCAAGGGCTATAAGGATGTTTACCGCATGGGCGGCGAGATGCTGGAAGAGGGGCTGAATTATGCCTATAACAAATACGGTAACGATAATACGCTGGTAATTTGCCGGTCTAACAAAAACGCCAACGCCTATAACAGGCAGATCCGTAACAGGATTCTTTATCGAGAAGAGGAACTTACCGGCGGCGACCAGGTAATGGTGGTTAAGAACAACTATTTCTGGATGCAGGAAAAGGAGGAGAGCAGTACAGGTTTTATCGCCAACGGCGATATTGCCCGCATAAAGAAGGTGCGCCGCTTTGAGGATATGTACGGCTTTCGCTTTGCCGATGTGCAGCTGGAGTTTATTGACTATGCTGAAGATCCGGTAATCGACTGCAAGATCATGATGGATCCGCTGTATTCCGAAGCGCCGGCGCTAACGCCCGATGATCAAAAGAAATTCTACCTGGAGGTAATGAAGGATTATGATCATATCCCAAACAAGCGCGCAAAGTGGAACGAGTTAAAGCAAAATCCTTATTATAACGCCCTGCAAATAAAATTTGCTTACGCTATTACCTGCCACAAGGCCCAGGGAGGGCAATGGGATGCTGTATTTATCGACCAGGGCTACCTCACCGATGAAATGGTGAATACTGATTTTCTGCGTTGGTTTTATACCGCCTGTACGCGCGCCGTAAGTGAATTGTACCTGGTTAATTTTAACAAACAGTTTTTTGTTAAGGGTGAAGATGATGATTAGTCAATAGTCATTAGTGTTCTTTTAGTCATAATCTACTTCGCACACAACCAATTACCACAAACGTTGTTATACCGCAAGGATGAAATCAAAAGTATTCATTTATATCTCCCTTGCCGTCGACCTGCTTATTGCAGTATCGAAATTTACAGCGGCCACGTTTACCGGGAGTTCGTCAATGATATCGGAGGGCATCCATTCAGTCATTGATGCGGTAAGCCAGTTATTATTGATCTGGGGAATAAAGACCAGTAACCGGAAACCTGACTTGAGCCGCCCGTTTGGCTACGGTAAGGAACTTTACTTTTGGTCGTTCATCGTATCGTTGATGATCTTTGTTTTGGGTGGATGTGTTTCAGTATACCAGGGGATCGTACGCATTCAGCACCCGGTGCTTGACGGTAATGAGGCGTGGGATTACAGCGTTTTAGGAATAGCATTCATATTTACATCAATCTCCCTTTATGCAGCTACAAAGGAATTTAACCGGCAGCGTGGCCGCATTTACTTCTGGAAGGCTATAATTCAAACAAAGGACCCGTCGACTATTATTGTTTTGTTGGGAGATTTAGGCGATATGGCGGGCCTGCTTGTAGCTTTCCTCGGCGTATTTTTAGGACATTATTATCATAATGCCTATTATGATAGTATTGCTTCCATGGTGATAGGCTTGATATTGATAGCTATATCGGCCGTGCTGGTGCGTGAAAGTAAGAGCTTGCTACTGGGCGAATCAACCAGTCGGAAAACGTTGAAGAAAGTGATATTACTTACCCAGGCTGACGAAGCAGTTATAAAAGTGAAAAAGCATTTCAGCACCTATATGTCTCCGGAGGAAGTTTTGCTGCAATTGAATACCGTATTTAAGGATAACCTGACCACCCACCAAATAACGGATGCCATTGAGCGCATCACCAAAACTATTCAAAAAGACTTTCCGAGATTTAAACAGATTTTTATTGAACCGGTTAGGGAATAGTCTTTAGCCATTAGTCATTAGTCATTGGGTCATTAAGTCATTTGTTATTGAGTCGAAATGGTGTAATAACCATGTTTGACGCGTGGAAACGTTTGGTTAAATTAATACCAAGTTGTCAATATAGTGCTTGATCATCAGGTACTCAATTAGTTGTTAAAGATTAAGTATCTGATATTCAGTATGTTTCACTTTGTTCCGGGTGTTCCACATATAAAAATGGAACACTTTGCCGGGCTGGACACACTAACTTGCGCTTCGTCTCACCTGGCGCCGAGACTGCACATGGTTGGAAAAAGGTTTGAGGTGAGGTAACCATTTGCTTAGTCGAAATCACATTAAATTAAGGCTTTTTTAAATCTGTCCATACAACCGTATTGTTTATAGAACATTTTATATCAAACTAAATAAAATTTTCTTGAAAAATTCTTTTGGCACGGTTTTTAAACTATGGTTAATACATTTAACTTAAAAAACAAACACCATGAAATCACTACTTTATATCATCGCAGTCATCCTGATCATAGGTTGGGCGATTGGAGTATTTGCTTACTCTGCAGGCGGAATTATCCATGTTTTATTGGTAATCGCAATTATTTCATTCCTGATCGGCATCATCAGAAGCCCGTCGGCTATTTAATAAAGACTTTATTTATTTTTAGTTGATAGTAAAAGGCGGCCATAAGGTCGCCTTCATTGTTTATAACAAGGGAGCTTCTTGCCATCATCTATGAACCATCAACCATGAACTCCTCACAAAAATCCGTATGTTTATAATTTCTTAAACACAACTATGCAGGAAACTATTCTATCCCGCCTGGAGGCATCGCGTAAGGAGCTTTTGGATTTGGGTTTACGCAATCCGCTGTTAAATTATAAAACTTCGAAGGCCCGCGGGCTTCATATCATACAGGAAAAGTCGGTTTATATTTATGAGATCCTCGTAAAGCAAAATAAATCGATGACGTTTTTGGGCCTGCCAGAAAAGGTTGGCGAAGAACAAGGTGCCTTGTTCCCTGAACTGTCGCAGCCCGAAATAATGGAGGCTTACCAGGACACCAAACTGCAAACCAGCGAGGTTGATTTGAAGCTGCAGGTAAAGTTGTTAAACACATACTATTTTTCTAAAACCAGCATTGAGGAGCAGGGTGTAAACACCTTGTATCTTTCGTTGGGGATGTTGAACTGGTACGAGGAAGGAAACGATGAGGATGTAAGACAAGCGCCACTATTGCTGATCCCGGTTTCATTGGAACGCTCAAGCGCCAACGAACGGTTCCGCTTGCGGTATACCGGGGTCGAAATTGGCGCAAATCTGTCCTTACAGGCCAAGATGATGGCTGATTTTAACATCACTATTCCCGATCTTCCGGAAACAGATGATTTTAATATCGAACAATATTTTGCCGATATAAGGGAACGTATCACACGTTATCCAAAATGGAAGATCGATGATGATGCTATGGAGCTGGGATTTTTCTCGTTCGGTAAGTTCATGATCTATCATGACCTTGACAGCAGCAAATGGCCCGAAAAGGATGCGCCTGCTATTCATCCTAATATTAATGCGCTTTTTTCGGATGGATTTAAAGATGCAGAGCCGACCGCCACTGAAGAGGATTATTTGGATACAGACACGGTAGCCAATGAATTGTTCCAGGTAGTGGATGCGGATAGCTCACAGGTGCTGGCTATGCTGGCCGTACATGAGGGCCGGAACATGGTAATCCAGGGGCCGCCGGGAACAGGTAAATCACAAACCATTACCAATATGATTGCCAATGCCATAGGTCAGGGCAAAAAGGTTTTGTTTGTGGCCGAGAAGATGGCTGCGCTCGACGTTGTAAAAAGACGCCTGGATGCCATTAATTTGGGTGAAGCCTGCCTGGAATTGCATAGCCATAAGGCAAACAAAAAGGAGTTGCATGAGGAATTGAAGCGCGTGCTCGAATTGGGGAAACCTACTTTTGAAGCCTTGCAGCAGGAACTGGTTTTACTGGAAGCTTATCGGAAGGAACTCAATGAATATTGCAGCGCCATCAATAATGCCATTATCGGCAGCGGCTTATCGGCACAAAAAATAATCGGTTTTTTGCTGAATATTTCAAAAACTTCGTCGCAGGTACACCTGCCAAAAATTGCCATAGAACAGATTGAACATTGGGACGCTAATCGCATGGGAATCGCCGAAGCTATGGCCGACAGGATCCAGGCGCGACTGAATGATATTGGGATCCCGTCAAAATTGCTTTTCTGGGGTAGCAAGCTCAACGTATTGATGCCTCATGAAGAGCAACCTGTTCAGCAATTATTATCAGGGGCGTTGCAATCGTTAAAATATTTACAGCAGGAAGTTGAAAATGTTGCAGCTCAATTCAGCATCGCTGCGCCTAAAAGCAGGTTGGGTTCAATTCAGCTTTTAGAGCTTTGCGAATTGGCCTCACAAAGCCCGGATCTAAAGGGTATCAGTGTAAATAACGACGCATGGCTGCTTAATCAGCATGATATTACCGAACTACTGGAAACCGGCAAGCGCTTTGCCGCACTTCGCCAGGAATATAAAGACATTCTGATCCCTGAGGCATGGGATCAAAATGTGCTGGAGATGCGCCAGAACCTTATGGCCTATGGCGATAAATGGTATAAGTTTATGATCGGCGCTTATGGCAATAGTAAGAAGCAGTTAGCTGCCATGAGCAAAGTGCCGCTGCCATCCGGCGCAGCCGAAAAGATAAGAATGGTTGATGCTATTTCTGAGTCGCGCAGATTAGAAAATACTTTGAATGAGTTGGAGCCGTTGGCTGCACGTTTGTTCGGCAACCGTTGGCTAAAACAGCGGTCGGACTGGGATGGATTGATTAAGGTGGCGACTTACCTGGCGCAATTACAAGGCGCCATTGCCTCCCGAACCGTTCCAAGGGAAATTATTGAATACCTGGCGAAAATAGAAAATGGCGATGCCGCAAAAGCAAGCTTTAATCTGCTAACCACTAAACTAAATGCACAGCTGCAAAGCTTACAAGCAGTTTTAGAAAAATTGCAGGTGGATTTAGCGGTTCGTTCACCCGGAACATCATTAGATCAAATCTTTTTCGAGGCGCAGCAGCAAATGCTTGAAAGCTGGATCAGCAAATTCCCGGAGCTGCAAAAGATGATCGCGTGGAACAACCTGGCAAAGACAGCCAAAGAGGAGGGGTTGTCAGTATTGATAAATTCGTCGTTGGAATGGGAGGGGGCAAGGGAACATTTAAAAACTGCATTGCAAAAAACATGGTACGAATATTTGATTGACCAGGTATTTGCCTTTAGCCCTGCACTGATAAAATTCGAACGTGCCAGCCACGAGGAAGTAATTGAGAAATTCAGGAAACTCGACCTGTTGAACCTGCATTATAATCGTGCCCGTGTCGCTTTAAAACATTGGGAAGGCGTGCCAAGACAACAGGCTGGCGGACAGGTAAATATCCTACGTAACGAGTTTAACAAGAAGGCAAGACTAATGCCGATCCGTAAGCTGATCTCGGAAGCAGGGTTGGCTATCCAGGCCATCAAGCCTGTTATCATGATGAGCCCAATGTCGATAGCCAATTTCTTTGCACCGGGTAGTATCGAGTTTGATTTGGTAATATTCGACGAAGCCAGCCAGGTGCGCCCGGTTGAGGCTTTGGGTGCTATTGCACGGGCCAAACAATTGGTCGTTGTGGGCGATTCAAAGCAATTGCCGCCTACCAGCTTCTTCGATAAGATGAATACGGATATCGAAGACGAAGACAACGTAACAGCAGATCTGCAAAGCATTTTAGGGATGTGCGATGCACAGGGAGCACCACAGCGCATGCTGAGGTGGCACTACCGCAGTCGGCACGAGTCGCTGATCAGTCTCTCGAACCGTGAGTTTTATGAAAATAAGCTGGTGATATTCCCAAGCCCGGGTTCACGAACGAAAATGGGCCTCGCGTTTCATTATTTGGAGGATGCCGTATACGATAGGGGGAAAACCCGCACCAACCCTATAGAAGCAGAAGCCGTTGCCGATGCGGTGATCCATCACGCACTAAATAATCCGAAGCAAAGTTTGGGGGTGGTGGCATTCAGTACAGCGCAAATGCAGGCTATTCAAAATACGCTGGAGGGCCGGAGACGGAAACATCCTGAAGTGGAGAACTTTTTTCGCAGTCATCCCAACGAACCATTTTTTGTGAAGAACCTGGAAAACGTGCAGGGCGATGAGCGTGATGTGATCTTTATCAGTATAGGCTATGGTAAAACCGAAGAAGGTAAGATCCCGATGAGTTTTGGCCCGCTGAACAATGAGGGCGGCGAACGACGGTTAAATGTATTGATAACCCGCGCAAAGCTTAGGTGTGAGGTGTTTACCAACATCACATCCGAAGATATCAAACCTACGGAATCCACCAAGTTTGGAATAAAGGCACTAAAAAGTTTCCTGTACTTTGCACAACATGGGCGGTTCGACTCGCTTGATGAAATTATTAATACTCAAAAGCGACCATTTGAAGACCAGGTGGCAGATCAGCTTGTTGCTAAGGGTTATACCGTTCGCAAAAAAGTAGGTTCCGAAGCTTTTTATATCGATATGGCAATTGTTGACCCGCAAAATCCGGGCAGATACATTTTAGGGATAGAGTGCGACGGAGAGGCTTATGCATCGGCAAAATCAGCTCGCGACAGGGACAGGCTACGTAAACAGGTAATGGAAACCATGGGCTGGAAGATCTTCCGTATCTGGAGCACCGATTGGTTCCGTAACCCCAAGCAGGAACTGGAGCGCCTGGTAGCAGCCATAGAAAAGGCGAAGGAACTTACCGCGCAGGATGATATTGACGACGAAGCACAGGATCACGAAGTGATTACCGTAAACCGCGAAAAGGGAGGCGAAGTAAAAAGCTCACTTCCGCCCTATGTTCTAACTAAATTACCTGCGGAAGTTGGGCTGCCTGAAATGCACCTGCACTCGTTTGCAAAACTTGCCGGGTGGATAACAGATGTTGTAAAAACAGAAGGCCCGGTGCATTTAGAAGAAATGACCCGTAGAATGGCCGATGCTGCACGGATAGGTAAAGTAAATTCGCGGGTTAAATATACCATCACCCAGGCAACTCAATATGCGCTTGACCAACGGATGATAAAGGCAAAAGGAGATTTTCTTTGGCCGGCAGACATAGAACAGCCAACATTGCGAGACAGGAGCGCTTTACCGTCAACTTCAAAGAAACTGGAATATATTGCACCGGAGGAAATTGACCTCGCTATACAGAAGGTGGTTGAAGAAGCCATCGGCATACAACCGGAAGCGGCGGTATCCTTTATCGCAAAAATGCTTGGGTTCGCGAGAGTGACAGAAGATTTGAAGAACGATATTTTGCATCATATCGACTTGAGTTTAGAAAAAGGCAGTGTTATCGAGGATGGAGAGTTTCTGAAGGCAAACTAAGATTTGTGAGATCGATAGGATTTCAGGATGAATTAATCGTGTTTCGCTTTTTCCTGTAGCTCATTCAAGTTACTGTCTATAGGGTTTGTTTTTAACAGCCTTGCAAAGTAGGTAAGATTAGCTATCATCCAGCGCAGCGTATAGTTGGTATAATAAAATTTTTCACCTCCGCCTTCTACATAATCTTCGCCACCTCCTGCCATACCCACCCAATAGGCATTTACGTTTGGCGGAATTGTAAAGCCAAGCTCCTGCATGGCCCAAAGCACCTGTGCCGCGCAGGCGTGTGCGCCATCCTCGTTGCCGGTTATCAAACAGCCTGCAACTTTGTTATATGTAAAATATTGACCAGTTTTTTCATCTGTAAACCCGTCTTCGTGAAAGATGGCATCCAGCCGTTCTATCAAGCGCTGGGTAGTTGATGCAAGATGCCCCATCCAGATTGGTGTGCCTACTATAAGAATATCGCATTTTTTTATCCTATTCAATACAGTTGGCCATTCATCGCCTTTGCCCATATCCGTTTCCGTGCCAGGTTTTACATCATAGTCAACCAACCGGATAACTTCTGTTTGTATGCCATTATCTTTTAATTGCTGCTCCGCTTTTTTTATAAGCGCGCCTGTATTCGAAAATTCGGGTGAGGGTTTTAGCGTGCAATTGATAATTAGCGCTTTCATATTGTTTTGATTAAATTATTAAACTACAAGTTTAACATCCAGTCAGTGATATTGTTAGGTGAAATATGAATTATTAATATATAAATTAATTATGCGTTGATAAAATTACTTTAAGAGGATAATACTTGTTTAAACATCTAATATTTTTGCTTCGATAAAAAAGAAGAAAATGTATAAGCTTAAAGTAATATCGTCTACAGTAAGGCCGGGCCGTAAAGGACCAATAGTTGCTGAATGGATAACAGCGTTTGCCAAACAACATGGCGAGTTTGAAGTTGAGTTTCTTGACCTGGGCGAAATAGACCTGCCGTTGATGAATGAGGCGGTTCACCCTATCATGCGTCAATACGAACATGAACATACCAAACAATGGAGCGCGAAAATTGAGGAAGCGGATGCCTTTATATTTGTAACTGCCGAATATGACTATAGCTACCCTGCGTCGTTAAAAAATGCCCTGGAATATTTGGTGCATGAATGGGCGTACAAACCCGTAGGTATTGTTAGCTATTCTGCAGGTCTGTTTGCAGGTGTAAGAGCAGTAATGAACCTGAAGTCTGATCTGCTTTCCTTAAAGGCCATATCACTTCACGAGATGGTGAACATCCCGGCGTTACAGCAGTTTGTTAACGAAGAAAACCAGTTTGTTGCCGACGAAAGATTAACTACTGCCGCAGGCGTAATGCTTAAACAATTGTTTAGGTGGACTAAAGGATTGAAAGTAATAAAAGAGGATAAGTAGTTCATGGTTAATAGTTGATGGATCATGGCAGCTGCGAATTCTATTTTGGCTATGAACTATGAACCATCAACTATGAACTTCCTCACTTCTCCAGCTCAAATCCCCAATCCCGTCCCTTGTTTATAGCAGGTACGCCCTTATCCAGCCATACCGGCAGCGGGGCGCCTTTTAAAAAGTGATCGAAGAACTGTTGTTCGCGAATAGAGATATCCTTGCGATTTTGGCGCTGAACGAGATTATGTGCCTCGCCATTATATTCCAACAGCCAAACGGGTTTGCCAAGCCTGCGCAACGCGGTAAACATCTCGATGCCCTGGTACCATGGCACTGCGCCGTCTGCATCGTTACTCATGATCATTACCGGCGTTTGAACCTTTGGTAACTGAAACAATGGGGAATTTTCAATATAAAGCTCAGGCTTTTCCCACAATGTTGCTCCAATACGGCTTTGCGTTTTTTCGTATTGAAACTGCCTGTTTACACCGCTTTCCCAGCGGATGCCACCATAGGCTGAGGTCATATTGGCCACAGGTGCGCCCGCCCATGCTGCTGCGTACATATTTGTCTGGGTGATAAGGTAAGCCACCTGGTAACCACCCCAGCTTTGTCCCTGGATGCCGATATGTGCGGCATCAACCCAGGGATTCTTCTTCAGCGCTTCAACCCCCGAGTTCACAAACTCTACAGCTGATGCGCCGGGATGCCCGGTTTGATAGCTGATATCGGGCGCAAAAACCAAATAACCATTGCTTACAAAAAATGAAATTGGCAGGCGGGATGGTGTAGGAGCGGGAGGAATATAATTATATAAGCCGTCGGAAAGCTTCTCATAAAAATAAGCGATCATCGGGTATTTTTTTGTTGGATCGAAGTCTTCGGGCTTGTAAAGGATGCCTTTTGAATGATAACCCTTTGGTGTTGTCCATTCCACCAGTTCAGCAGTACCCCAATTGTATTTTGCCTGCTGCGGATTGACGGTGCTCAGCCGGGTTTCTTTTTTTAGGTCAGTGGATAGGTAAAGATCAGGTGCTTGTTGATAGCTGTATTTAGTATAGATGAACACAGTTTCGTTTTTCGCTTTTTGCAGGCTGCTGTATCCATTTGGCGCTATCACTATTTTTTCGGGTGCGACCTCGCTACCCAGTTCCTTCTTATAATAGCCCCACTGTTTATCCCCTTCATTTTGAGCAATTATCCAAAGCATTTTTTTTGACGGGATAAACTTTTGTTCCGGGTCTGAATTGGTATACCGGAAGATGATCTTATTTTTTCTGCCGATGCCGCTGGTTAAATTAACTACACTACCTATAGCCGGATCGATGCTCCAGATATCATAACGATCATAAATCAGAATATTTTTATCGTGTTGCTCCCATCCGGAAATACCATACGGAGCCGGATCATCAGGGACATCATTTTCCTCTTCGCCCATTTTTACATGGGTTGCGGCGGTTAAATTTATTTTTTTACCGGTAGCAATCGAGTAACTGTGCCAGTTCTGATCCTTTACATCAAACCATACCACATACTTTCCATCGGGCGAGATGCTGTAGCGTGCCTTTAAGCGCTCGTTAATCCGTACCCTGCCGC
Source organism: Mucilaginibacter phenanthrenivorans (assembly GCF_024721155.1). Classification (GTDB taxonomy): domain Bacteria; phylum Bacteroidota; class Bacteroidia; order Sphingobacteriales; family Sphingobacteriaceae; genus Mucilaginibacter; species Mucilaginibacter phenanthrenivorans. The sequence goes on from NZ_JAHVAP010000008.1 coordinate 298,881, forward strand.
CTGTTCGGGTATTTATCAGGTAAGCTTCCTGGTTCGATCCGCCTTCCCACTGGCTTTGCACGCGGGCACCGGTATCAGTTAGTCCTAACACAAAACCTGCATCGGTATTGTCCGGCACCAGGATATCCCTCATGTCATCATCCCCCAATTGAATAAGTCTTTTATCACCATTTGCCGGGCGGATCACAGCAAGGTAATTGCGCTTTAGGTCACGCTGCAAATTTTTTAATTGTTGGGGCTGCAGGTAATCATCCTTATAATTCCAGATATCCAGTTTTGCTACCTCGAATTCAACAATTGTCGTATCAACGGGTTTTGGGATAGGAGCAGTGCCGAAAAATAAACTACTGCCGGTTTTGCTAAAATACACCTTGCCGTCGCCGCTTACTGCCCATTTATCGGGCATGCCCATTGAATTTGGCGCGGCAATGGCCTCTGCGGTATCCTTTAATGTGCTATAATAATATAGCTTAAAGGGCTTTACCTGGGCCTTTTCCGGATTTTTTTCCGCGGTAAATGCCAGTTGTTTGCCCGCATCATCAAATACCAGGTTGCGGTAGTTTCCCCTGCCGGTACTTATCTTCTTTATGGTATCCCTGTCAATGTCGTAAATGTATAAGCCGGAAATAACTGTTTTTGATTTCTTTGGGGCAGTTACTGCATACGCCAGCAGCTTTCCATTTTTAGTAAGCAGGTATTCGGTAACGTATGCAAACGATCTTGTTTTACCGGTAATCAATTGTTTTACCGAAAGCTCAGCACCCTCCCGAATAGGTGGTGCGATGGTTGTTGCTATCGCTTTTTTTGAAGTATCGGATGCTGCTGGTTTCTTTACTGTATCGGCAGGTGATAAATAAGCCACAACAGCAGCCTTTTCAGCTATTTTAAACGAACGGATTGCCGGAATTTTTTCTACGTAGTTTTTCCCAAGCGCTACGATACCCAGCGTATCCTTAGGGAATTCGGCCGGTTTCTTCTTTTTTATTTTTGCCTGCCTGAGATCCTTAAAAAATGGCTTGATCAGCATTACTGCAAATTTCGAATCGGGGGTGAAGCGGGCCGTATCTGCTCTTGGCACCGTAAATTTACTGCTGTTTTTGGAATCAGCTATAACAAGGCTGGCATCGCCTTCCTGTTGCTTAATTACATATAGCACCCACTTCCCATCATTACTGATGCGTTCATTTTCGACGCTTTGCCACGAATCATAAACAGAATGATCCAGCGGCTTTTTGGAAACTTTTTGGGCAGATGCGGAAACAAATAAAGATAAAAGGGCAACAGCCAGTAATAATTTCCTCATAGCAATTTAATATCACTTAAATATGCTAAAAAATCCGCTTGTTTGTTAAAATTGAAGCGAAAAAGTTACAGGACGAGGTATTCGTAAAAGAAAAAACCTGCTCAACTGAGCAGGTTTTTGTAAGGTCAGTTATATGTCAATGATAGTTACGGATGGGCGTTGGTTACCAATACCGGTGTTAGTTTATCCGTTCCGCTTGAAGCAACAAGGCCCTCAAGGTAGATGGTATAAACATAACCATTGCCAATGTTCACGTTATTTAACGTTGCTAAAACGGTACTGGTGCCGGCCTGTCTTATCTCGAACGAATAAGTTTTACCTGTGATGGAGAAGAACGAGGTAAATCCTTTAAATCCTTTGTTTGCAGCTATTACCGATGCGTCCTTTACAGCAAGATCCACAGCAGGTGCGTCAGGGCTTAAGTTAACAAAACGCAGATAGGCGCTGCCGGATGCAGGTTGTGACAGAGAGTCGGTGAGTAAAAGATATGACAGTGTTGGCGTTTTACCCACGAGGCATAACGAATATGCAATGTTTTCCTTAAGGTTCACGGTGTCGCTAAAAATTTGTGTACTTGTACCTGTTTGACTAAAGCTTGCTGTTCTTTTGCCTGAATATGCCCTGAAATAGTCAAGGTTATTTCCCAGCGCAAGGCCGCTTCCGTTCACTCTTGTACCATCCAGGTAAAAGTCAAGGACAGGTTGCCCGGGGGAGGCCTGTACCACGCTCATCACAGACACAGCCGGTAACGGGGTGTTACTTGTGTGATCTTTTAGACACGAGGATAACATAACGGATAATATGCAAACCGCACCGATCCTCGCCACTAATCCCTTTGAAATGTTTTTAAAGTTTTTCATAATAAAAATTTTTATTGATGGAGTAATTATAATTACATAACGGGTAAAATAAACGGAACGCTACAGCGCCCGGCGGAAAAAAATGAATTTTTATAAAGATGCCTCAACATATAAGGAAATCGGTATGTAATTTATTTAGTTAATTAGATAATATATGTTTTAGTAGTTAAAACAAGGATACTTTTAAATGGTTGTACAAATACACAAATATCTATTTAAAACTAAATAACATGGCAACTAAAACATCAAACAGAAAACCTGCAGGTTTAACCGGAAAAATGGAAGACTCAGAATTTCACAAATTCTTTGTAGACGAACTTAAGGACATTTATTGGGCCGAAAAACACCTGGTAAAGGCACTCCCTAAAATGCAAAAGGCGGCAACAAGCGAAGACCTGGCTGCAGCTTTTCAAAAGCACACTGCCGAAACGCAAACTCACATTGACACCCTTGAACAGGTGTTTTCGCTGCTTGATGAAAAGGCAGTGGCAAAAAAATGTGATGCGATGGAGGGCTTACTGGCGGAAGCAACCAGTATAATAGAAGATACCGAAAAAGGAACCCATACACGCGATGCAGGTTTGATACTTGCTGCTCAAAAAGTTGAACATTACGAAATTGCTACATATGGTTCCTTGAGGACTTTTGCACAAACAATGGGACATACAGATGTAGCTGATCTTCTACAACAAACACTTGACAATGAAAAGGCAACAGATGAGGCTTTAACCCAGGCTGCCGAAAGCATGGTCAATGAAGCTGCCGCAGCGGAATAAGTAAACTCGTAAAATAAAGAAGCCGCCCACCAATATTTTGAAGGGCGGCTTTTTTGTTGTAAGTTGAATTCTATAAGCCGTCGAATACAAAAACTCCTTTTTCCAAAGGTTTCCTTGGCATCATATCAGCCCTGGTGCTGGTTTGGTAAACAAACGAGGCTACAATAATAGCCGCCTGTTTAAGATCCTCCATTTTCAGGTGATCGTAATTATCCATGTTGCTGTGGTGCGTGCGGGTTTCGTAATCTATAGGATCCTGGATGAACTGAAAGCCCGGGATGCCCGCCCAGTCAAACGAAAGATGGTCCGTTGAGCCGGTATTCGCCATTGTTACTGTGCTTGCTCCCAAATCAGCAAATGGTTTAAACCATTGTTCGAATATTGGCTTTATGGCTGTATTACCCTGTGCAAATATACCCCGGATCTTACCTGTACCATTGTCAAGGTTAAAGTAAGCAGATACTTTTGCCTGCTCTGGCTTAACTGTAAGGTCAACACCTCTGAAGTGATTTTTTACATAACCGTATGAGCCTAATAAACCCTGTTCTTCACCGCCCCACAAAGCTATGCGGATGGTGCGTTTTGGTTTTAAGCCCAATGAATCAAGTAAGCGAACAGCTTCCAGCATCACAATACAGCCTGCGCCATTATCGGTTGCACCGGTTGATGAGGCCCAGGCATCCATATGGCCGCCAAGCATTACCAGTTGTGATTTTAGTTTAGGATCAGTTCCGGGAATCTCGCCTACAACATTGTAGCCTTTAATGTCGGCATCATTAAATTTGCCCTGTACATTCAGGTTTAATTCAACTTTGTGTCCGGACTCAGTTAATCTTTTTATTCTTTGTCCATCTTCCGAAGATATAGCCACTTTAACTATGCTTTCGCTGGTATTGGTTTTATAGCCTATCAGTCCCTGTACAAAAACAGTTCCGTTCCTGTCCTCAGCGCCGGCAGTCAATATTGCCAATGCGCCTGATTGCTGAATCAGCTTCGGGACCCTGTCGATAAGGTTAAAATATTTAAGGTAGCCTTCCAGTACTTCCCTGCTCAGCATGTAGGTATCCTTCATGTTGGCCAGTTCGGTATCAGACAGGCGTTCGGCTGATGGCTTAAAGTCAGGCTCATAGCTTGGCGCTTTCCCGGCTATCAATACAAATTTTCCTTTAAAATCAGCGGCATGTTTTATGATGTAAACGGTGTCCATAGCGTTGGCCTGGGGCAACACGACAACTTCGCCGCTTATCGGGCCCTTTGTGTTGCCACTCCATGGTTCAGGATACGCAGTTATGGATTGCGAATAAGGTGCTTTAAACGAGATGCTAAAATCCTGGATCTCCCAGCCCTTGCCAAAATTGCCCCATGGTTCAAGTGCGGTGTTTGCCATGCCCCATTTTTTCATGGTTTCAACAGCCCATGTTCCGGCACGCAGATAGCCCGGAGAATTGGTAAGCCTTGGCCCGGATACATCTGTAAGGTAATGTGCAATTGACGGGATGTGCGAGTTGGTCATCTCCGCCTTCCTGATCCTGCTGAATACTGCTGTGTCAACAGTTTCCTGTGCATACAAGCTTGCGCTGGCCAGCATCAACGCAGCAAAGGCTGATTTAAAGTATAAATGCTTCATGTTTTGTGGTTATGATTTTTTAGTCAGTTAATTTATAGCTAAAACTATGGTATTACGCGTACAAACACAAGTTTATTTGTATGCTGAATTTAGAGCCGGTAATATGAAAAATGTTACAGGTCTAATATCAGGCAACCAATGATTCTTTGATCTTTTTGTCCTGCAATCCGGAGAAAAGCGTAACCATACAAATGGCGCCAATAGTTGCAAAAAGCATGTCCGACTGCGTATCCCAAACATCGCCCTGTGTGCCTAAAAATGAATCGCCGGACGAACCTGAGCTAACTGAAACGAACCATTCTAAAAACTCATAACACATGCTGATGCTCATACAAACCACTACGGTTAAAAACGGGATCCATGATTTTTTTTGAATGATGTTTTTGCGGATATAGATCTCCCTCACAATAAATGCAGGTATAAAGCCCTGTGCAAAATGACCAAGTTTATCGTAATTATTCCTGCCTTGATGAAAAACATCCCTGATCCAGTTAAATGCCGGTACCAAAGCGTAAGTATAGTGCCCGCCAATAAAAAGAATACAACAATGAACCAATATTAAGCAATAGGTTAGATAGGTGAACCGGAAATTCTTAAAGGTAAAAAGCAATATAAAAAAGCTAATGATAGCGGGAAAGACTTCCAGGATCCAGGTAAAATAATCGTGTGGGTTTATTGCTGAACCTATAAGTGCCGCGAAGAACAAAATGATAAGCAGGTAATATTTTTTCATGCACTAAGATGTAGATTAAAATCGAAACTAAATAATATGGTCTGCTGTGTATCAATAAGGCACTATCTGATAAACCTTTCAGTTTCTAATTTAAAGTGTATTTAAAAAATATAACTTTGATATTCATAAACCGAAATATCAAAGACAAGCGAAAAGACCGAGAAGCAGAAAAATGATCCTGTAGGTCGGCAGGGATTTCTTTTTCTATTATTCAAGAATGAAAACCAGGGTATTTCAGGGTGTGGGTTTATAAGCAAGCCTGCTCTTGATATCTGCAATATTGCATAGTTAAACGTTTATTAAGCCAATTTAATGTTTTACTGTATACATCATTTCTATGACAGATAAAAATTTTAGCGGACAAGTTGCAATAATAACCGGAGCAGGGCAGGGCATAGGTTTTGAAATTGCCCGGCAACTTGCTTTTAATGGCGTGTCGGTTATTCTTAATGACATTGACCAGGATCTAGCTGCGGAAGCCGCCGCCGCAATTGAAAAACAGAATGGCATTTGCTTCGCCATGGCAGGGGATGCCTCGGACGTTGATTTTATTCAGCACCTGGTTGACGAGGCGGTTGCGAAATTCGGTAAGCTTACCATCGCGATAGCAAATGCAGGGATAACCACCTTTGGAAAGTTTTTAGATTATCGGCCGGAATCGCTACAGAAAATCATGAATCTTAACTTGTATGGTAGTTTCTTTTTAACACAAAAAGCTGCGCTGCAAATGAAGAAGCAAGGCGATGGCGGCAGCATATTGCTAATGTCGTCGGTTACCGGTCACCAGGCGCACGAAAATTTAACCGCTTACGGAATGACCAAGGCAGGACTGAATATGCTGGCGAAAAGCCTTGTAATCGAGTTGTCTCCGTTCAACGTCAACATAAACACTATTGCGCCCGGCGCTACGCTTACCGAAAGGACCTTAATGGATGTAGAGTACCTGGAAACGTGGTCGCGCATTACGCCGATGGGGAAGCCGGCTACGGTTGAAGATATTGCCAATGCTGCGTTGTTTTTTGTATCGCCTGCATCAAGGCATATCACAGGACAAAGTTTGGTAATTGATGGCGGATGGACTGCGATGAGCCCTTCGCCATATTAAAGCAAAAGAGCGATGATTCAAATCATCGCTCTTTTATATTAGCTACAAGTACGATTGCAATGCACCGCTTCGTGATGACTGCTTTATCCTTTGTAATGCTTTATCTTTTATCTGGCGAACCCTTTCGCGGGTTAAAATGAATTTTTCGCCAATTTCTTCCAAAGTATGCGTATGGTTGTTGCCCAGGCCATAAAACAAAATAAGCACTTCGCGATCGCGCTCACCCAACTTGGAAAGGGAACGGTTTAGCTCGGTAGCCAACGAATCATGGATCAGCATGCTATCGGTTGACGGATCGCTGTTTTGCATTACATCAAGCAGTGTTCCTTCTTCGCCTTGTTGGAAAGGTGCATCGATAGAAACCTGGCGACCTGAATTTCTTAATGAATCGGCAATTTTTTCAACCGTAGTTTCCAACGTTTCTGCAAGCTCCTCAGGTGTTGGCTCACGCTCAAATTCCTGCTCCAATTGCGATTGTACCTTCCTGATCTTGCTTAAAGTGCCAATCTGGTTAAGGGGTAAGCGAACCGAACGGGACTGATCAGAGATAGCAGATATGATCGATTGCCTGATCCACCATACAGCGTATGATATAAATTTAAAGCCTTTGGTTTCATCAAAACGTTTTGCAGCTTTAATTAAACCAAGGTTACCTTCGTTAATTAAATCACCAAGTGTTATTCCCTGATTTTGGTATTGCTTGGCAACAGATACTACGAAACGTAAATTTGCCTTGGTTAAACGCTCTAAAGCTGCCTGGTCGCCGTCACGGATCTTTTGAGCAAGGATAACTTCCTCCTGTGCAGTGATCAGATCTACCTTGCCAATTTCTGTTAAATATTTATCCAGAGATTGGGTTTCGCGATTAGTTATAGATTGACTTATCTTAAGTTGTCTCATTGAAAATGAATTGTGCCGCAAAAAAGAGAGGCGGCTTTGAATGATTTTTTTAAATCGTTCGTTAGGGGAAATCTGCTGTTGATTAACAGCTAAGAAAAATAAAAGCATTTTCCGTTTTGGGCGGAAAATGCTTCGCGAATAATTATATAGATTGTTAAGCTATTTTTACTCTTACTGCGTTGGGGCCTTTTCTGCCTTCTTCCACTTCAAACTGTACGGTATCGTTTTCACGGATACGGTCGATCAAGCCTGATGAGTGAACAAATACTTCTTTGCCACCATTAGATGGGGTGATGAATCCAAAACCCTTTTCTTCATTAAAAAATTTTACTGTTCCTTCTTGCATTATGTTTATTTTAAATAGCCACAAAAGTAGCGTTTATTATTGAATAAACATGTTTAATTCTTACTTGTTTTCTTTTCATGGCTTTTTAGTGACTTAAGGCCATTTTTATAGGTAAAATAAATTTAATATAGCCTAAAAAGCAGCCAGCAAACCGCAGCTCCTGTCAATGTATTTGAAAAATTAACCAGGTTATTGCCTATTAAATGCCTGCGTTCCAGTGTGGCGCCTAAAAGGGAGTCGACAATATTTCCAATTATACCGGCAAGAATAATCCACAAAAAATTAATATTCCAATCATGACCAATGGAATAAATACAAGCGATAATAGCTGCTCCGGTTATGCCTATTAACGTCCCTCCTAGACTAATTACCCCGTCCTGCCCGCGTTGATCTTTTTTGAAGGTGATAATGCTATAAAACCGCCGCCCAAGGATGGTCCCCAATTCAGACGAAAGCGTATCGGCGGTTGCGGCGGCCAGGCTACCGGCCATCATTATTTGCACTACACGAGCATACTCCGGTCTGTACCATGAAATTGCGCCGAGTATTGCTGCCATACCGCCATTGGCCATTACCTGTCCGGCGGTCCGTCCACCCTTATTCTCTTCGGCTGCGCCTATTGCTTGTTTTTTATTCAGGCCAATACTTGTAGCGCCGGAGCCCAGGATAAAAAATGACGTCAGCATAATGATCCCGGTGTATCCACCGCCTTCAAAAACCGAAAAGCCAACTAAGCCGCCTAACAACGCCGCGCGAACGGTGAGTTTACGGGCAACGATGCTGAAAACAATACCTGCAACAAGGACGAAATATATTACATAACTGCCGAAGCCCATACCTAAAACCATTGTGGCTAAAGTATAAAATCTTTAGGGTTATAGAGTACTAGTGTGCGAATTTAGAGATTGCTGCCCGCAAACGATCTTTCAGCGATCTTACTCATTTGGTTGAAAATAAATGAGGGTAAAAAGCGGCCTAACAATGCCAGTATGAATGCTATCCCCGGAAAGATTTGGTATTTGTCTTTTTTTAATCCTTTGATGGCTGCAGCAACGAGTTTATCAGGTTCCATCATGGTTTTAGGATCTACATCGCCCGCAAATTTATCATTCAACGGGGTGTTTGATCCCGGCGCCACCAGCTCAAATACTTTAATATTATCCTTTTTTAATTGGCTACGGAGCGACCGGGTATAAGATTGCAAGCCTGACTTTGTTGCACCATAAATAGGGGCGAGAGGAAACGGTACAAAGGCAATGCCCGATGTAACATTCATGATTGCCGCGTTGGGCACACGTTGCAAATGTGGCAAAAATTGCTGCACCATCCGTACAGGCCCTGATAGGTTGATCTCGATTTCGCGGGTAATGTTGTCCAGGTCAATAGATTTGTCATGCAGATCAAGTTTACGCATTTCACCCGCGTTGTTTATCAAAATATTAAGGTTAGGGAATTGTTCTATCACCCGGCTATATAAAGTTTTGATAGCCTCCGGATCGCTAACATCGCTTTGAAAAGTATGCACTTTTGGGAGCTTTAGTTTGGTTGCGTCGAGCTTTACCGGGTCGCGACCGGTGATTATTACTGTATTGTCCAGTGCAATTAATTGGCGGGCAAATTCAAGGCCTATACCGCTTGCGCCGCCTGTTATTAATATGGTATTGTTGGTGGTTTTCATGTTCGTTTTTTTTAACAAAGATCAGGGGATCAGTAATATAAAGTTTGCAAGCATCAATCCATTGTTTGCGAAATTCAAATGCTAGTGGTTGATTTTAAGGTGCGCCTTCCAAGGTGTTTGTTCTGAATTGAGGTTTCAACCAGTTTTATTTTCAAAACTTTTCCCCGATGCTTTGTTACATATTCACTACCTTGTAAATATCAATTATGGCTACAGTAGCGCTTCGCAGTGCGGCAGGTAAATGGATCATGGTTTCGGCCATCCTCGCCTCTGCAATGGCATTTATCGACGCTACTGCGCTAAATGTTGTGTTGCCTGCACTGCAGCAAAGCTTGCAAGCCAGCGGCGCCGATCTGTTCTGGATCCTGAATGCCTACCTGCTTATGCTTGCTGCGCTCATCCTTATCGGCGGCTCATTGGGCGATAAGCTTGGTCGCAAGAAGGTATTCATGGCCGGCATTTTTATTTTTATTTGTGGATCGGCTGCATGCGGGATCTCGCCCGGCGTAACTTATTTGATCGTCTTCAGGATAATCCAGGGTGTTGGCGGGGCATTGATGATTCCCGGTAGTTTGTCGCTGATCTCTTCATCCATCAATCCGAAGGAAAGAGGAAAAGCAATCGGCACATGGTCGGCGTTTACAACTGTGGTAACCATGGGCGGCCCTATATTAGGCGGGGCTTTGGCCGATGCAGGTTTATGGCGGTATATTTTTTTTATTAATGTACCTATCGGCATTGCTGCCCTGGTAATGCTTTGGTTTAAGGTAGCAGAAACAAAGGACGAAGACAGCGACCACGCCATAGATTTTCCCGGAGCCATTGCTATAGCGCTCGGGCTGGCATTGGTAACCTTCGGCTTTTTGCGGATCCCTGCGGTTGGTTTGCATAACTGGCAGGTTTATCTTTCATTGCCTGCTGGTTTGTTGTTATTGGCATTGTTTATCATCATCGAGAAAAAAAGCAAACACCCGATGATGCCTTTGCAGCTATTTGCTAATCCAACTTTTACGGGGAGTAACCTGCTTACGTTTTTTCTATATGCTGGGCTGGGAGCAGGGATGCTTTTTCTTTCACTGAATATGGTACAGGTACAGGGCTATAGCCAGTTACAAAGCGGCTTAACATTTTTGCCCTTTACTATAATGATGATTTCCATTGCCCGGTTTGCAGGGTCACTTGCTGATAAATTTGGGCCGCGGCTGTTCCTCATTTGCGGGCCCGCGGTTGCCGGCACCGGCTTGCTAATCTTATCGTTTGTAAAACAAACCGCAGGCCCTGCTGATTACTGGACAACGTTCTTTCCCGGAGTGATAGTTTTAGGCTTGGGGATGTCGTTCACGGTGTCGCCGTTAACTGCCGCTGTGATGGGTTCGGTTGATGATCACTTTTCAGGTACCGCATCCGGGGTAAACAATGCGGTTTCGCGGATTGCCGGGGTGTTTGCTAACGCGATTTTTGGGGCGCTGGTGGTATTGTTCTTTGCCGGAGCACTACGGCAACAATTGAATGGCATAAAGCTCGATCCTAAACAGAGAGAAGTGGTTACTCAACAGGCGTCAAAACTAGGCGATGCTAAGGTCCCGGCAGGCGTGAATGTAAATAGTAAACAGGTAATTGCAAAAGCCTATCATGAAAGTTTTATAAGCGCCTACCGAAAAATTATGCTTATCTCTGGCGGGCTGGGCTTTTTAGGGGCTTTGATGGGAATGGTGTTTATTAAGGGAGTGGGGAGAGTCCGGAAGCCCGAAAGTCAGTAAAGTCCGAAAGATGGAAATGATGCATGGCGTGAATATCGCGTGCAGAGTGGACTCACCCGGTCGACGCTTCGCTGGACCTCCCTCTCTTCGCTTGCGCGGAAAGAGGGAAGAAAAAATCACAGCTTAAATAGTCCTTTTTTCTTTTACCTCTTTGCCGCTTGCGGCAGAGAGGTAAAAGAGCGAAGCAATGTTGGGTGAGTCCACTCTGCACCATGCTTTTGGCCGATGAGTTAATCTCCGCACGTATTTCCTCAATCAGGAATTTTATTTAAATTGCTACTGTAAAACTGACCGAATTTGAAAAAACTGTACTTAATCAAGGCCCTTCTAAAATACCTCTGCTTGTTCATTTTTTTGTTGCTTAATGCCGGTGCATTTTGTCAACCTAAAACCGTAGTGGAGCCTGATTTTTCATTAATTGTTGTAAATGAGAAACATCAACCAATTGATGGCGCTACAGTTAAGCTGTTAAAAGACGGGACGCTTATGAAAACTGTAGTAACCGATGCTGCCGGAACAGCTAAGTTTACTAATTTTCAAACAGGCGTTTTTTCAATAAGCTTTACAGGATATAAATCGCAAATCAGCAGGGTTTACCGTTCTGCCGGGGATGTAAATACTGATACCATAAAACTGCAACCATCAAACACCATTTTGCAGGAGGTAAATGTTACCGCGCACACACCTGCCGTTGAACAAAAGCAAGGCAAGGTTGTGCTCAATGTTGATGCATCGGTTACCAACGCCGGCTCCACGGTGCTGGAGGTGTTGGAAAAATCGCCGGGGGTGACGGTTGACAGAAACGGGGGCATCACCTTACAGGGTAAAACAGGTGTGCTGGTAACCATCGATGATAAGCCAACCTATCTTTCGGGTGCCGACCTGGAGAATTTGTTGAGCAGCATGAGTTCGTCTCAGGTATCGCAAATAGAACTTATTGCCAACCCGACTGCCAAATATGATGCAAGTGGTAACGCTGGGATCATCAACATAAAAACAAAAAAGAATAAGCAACGCGGTTTTAACGGCTCATTTACCACTTCGGCAGGGCAGGGTGTTTATCCCAAGAACAACAACAGTCTTGTTTTAAATTACCGGGTAGGAAAGATCAATACCTTTTTCAATTATAACATGAACTGGGTTAAATACCTGACCAACCTTTACGCCTTAAGAAAGTATTACGATGATAACGGTACCTTAACCGCAATGCTGCGGCAGCCATCGTATTTTAAGGGAACACTTTTTAACAACACCATTAAAACGGGGCTCGACTATTACATCAGTCCAAAAACCACCATCGGCATTGTTTTGGGCGGCTCCACCATTCACCGGCAGGGAAATAATACGGCAACTGCTACCTGGCTTGAACCGGCCGGTATTGTAGATTCGGCAATCGCCACCGGCAACAAAAATACCAGTCAATTTAAAAATGGATCGATTAACCTGAATTTGCGACAAACGCTCTCGTCGACGCAGAGCCTGGCCGCCGATTTTGATTACCTGCATTATAACATTCAAAGCGAACAGGATTTTATTAACCACCTGCTTGTCGACGGCGGATATACCGATGAAACGCGCAGCAATATTCCCACTACTATCAATATTACATCAGATAAGGTAGACTATACACAAAAAATAGGTGAGAGCGCCACGTTTGAGGCGGGCTTAAAATCATCATACAGCAATACAGATAACTCTGCAGCTTACCAAAACCTTTTGAGCGGCGGATGGGTTGATGATAACACCAAAAGCAATCATTTTTTGTATCGTGAAAACATTAACGCCGTTTATAGCTCCATCGAAAAAAAGTATAATAAACTAACCCTCCAGGCTGGTTTACGATACGAGCATACCGGGTATAAGGCCCACCAATTGGGTAATGCTATTCAAAAGGACTCAGCATTTTCGCGTAATTACGGCCAGTTTTTTCCGAGCGGTTACTTAAGCTATCAGGCCGATTCATCAAACAGCTTTACCCTAACTGCAAGCCGCCGGATCGATCGCCCGGTGTTTCAAAGCCTTAATCCATTTTACTTTATCGTTAACAAATACACGTATGAAACCGGCAATCCATATCTTTTGCCTCAGTATAGCTGGAATTTTGAGCTAACCCATCAATATAAAAACCTGTTGACCACAAGCCTGTCATATAGCCGGATAAAAAACTATTTTTCGCAACTGTTTTTGGCCGATACGACTAAAGGGATTTTGTTGTATTCGCAGGGCAATGTAGGCAGTACTTACAATATCGGGCTGTCGTCGGCTGTTTCGGTATCGCCGCTAAGCTGGTGGTCGCTTACAGCGCAAGCTACCTTTAACCATAAACAATTGCGGGGCTTCAACGGGAACACTTATACCAGCCAGATCAACCAACTGAACATCAACGTAAATAACCAGTTTACCATCGCAAAGATCTATACTGCCGAAATTTCGGGGTTTTATACCACCAGGGCGCGTAACGATGTGCAGGAGCTGTTGTATCCAACCGGGCAACTGTCAACTGGGATTGCAAGGCCCATTTTAAAAAAGAAGGGTACGTTGAAATTTAGCTACCGCGATATTTTTTATACCAATGCCATGGAGGGATTCACCTCGTTCCCTAATGCTACGGAATATTTTAAGATCCTGCGCGATTCGCGGGTGTTTACGGTAACATTTATTTATCGTTTTGGTAAGAGCTATAAAACAGTGAAGCGTACAGATGGCAGCGCTGCTGAAGAAATGGAAAGGGTAGGGAACGGGTAAAGGTTTGAATGCCGAATATCGAACAATGAATTTTGAATGATGAAGTAAATAGGCGGGGGATTCGATATCAAACATTTTGAATTATTTCTTTATCGAAATAAAAAACGTCGCTCCCTCGCCAGGAACAGATTTAACATAGATATTGCCATTCAAGACATTTAGCAGATCCTTTATGGTTGATAAGCCAATCCCCGAACCTTTTTTGTTATAGCGATCGGTTATTTTGAGGGTAAAGTTATTGCCGAAGATCTTATCATGGTATTGCTCGGGGATGCCCATACCATTGTCTTCAACTTCCAGCCGGTAAAAATCATCGTCCTGATTAAAGCGGATGTTAATGATACATTTCTCCTTGTTGTTATAGCGGATGGCATTACTCAATAAATTGATCAGGATCTGTTCAAATGCTATCATCGAGAAGTAAATCATTTGCTTTTCTTCGGGCAAAATAACCTCAACATTTTCCGGCACCGCGAGCATGCTGATTACCTTCTGAATAAGACTGTTCAGATTAAATTCCTGCTTTTTAGCTAAAAGTAAAGATGGCGACTTTGAATAAGCCAGCATCTCCTCGACCAGCTCAAGCAGATTTTTGGTAGCCGTAATATTTAAGTTTACGAGGCGCAGGCAACCCTCATCCTGCAGCTTTTCCTGTCGGATCTTTAGCGCCTGCGAGGTAAGCAGGATGCTGCTTAGCGGATTTTTAATATCATGGGCCGCCATTGAAGCAAACTTCTGGATCAAAACGTTTGAATTTAACAGGTCCTGGTTGGCTTTTTCAAGGTAGGCTACTTTTCTTCTTAGTTCCAGTTTATCAACTACTTGCCGACCGAGCGTTTTCAGCGCTTCGCTTTGCGTATGGGTAAGGGTTTGCATTTCCTGGTCTATCACACACAAGGTGCCGAGGGCAAAACCATCTTCATTAACCAGCGGTACCCCGGCATAAAAAGTTACGCTGGTTGGCCCTGTAACCATTGGGTTGTCAACAAAGCGTTCGTCAAGGGCCGCATCCTCAACTATCATAATATCATCGCCCGAGGCTATAACGTGGGTGCAAAATGAAAATTCCCTTACATTTTCTGTAAAATCGGTGCCATGATGCGATTTAAACCATTGTCTTTTTTCGTCGATAAAAGTGATCAGCGCAATAGGTACTCCGCAAATTGCTGAAGCCAGCGACGCTATAGCATCGAAATCTTTTTCCTCGGCAGTATCAAAAATATTGTAACTCTGAAGCGCAGCAAGTCTTTCAACTTCGTTTTCAGGAAGCGGGATTGTGAGCATAATTTAAATTAATACACAGGCAACAAACATACGATAATATAATAAGTTTGGGTTTGCTGCAATTATTAGTGAATGGAGCTAAATAAAAAAGTAAGTTTTCTCCCAACTAATTCCACATATATTTGTTGACATTTTAAAATATTAGGCAATGGATAATCAGCATAAGGTGCTTATAAACGAGCTTACAAAATTACTTACCGGGGGTACGGCCCATGCCTCATTTCACGATGCGGTAAACGGATTGAAACCCGAATTACGTGGTGTAAAGGCCAAGAATATGCCCTACAGCATCTGGCAACTGGTGGAACACGTCCGGATAGCCCAATGGGATATGCTGCAATTCAGTAAGGATGCCGATCATGAATCACCGAAATGGCCCGATGATTACTGGCCGAAGGAAAGCGAACCGGAAGATGATGATGCCTGGAAGGGGTCGATCAAACAAATTGATGATGACCTGGACGAATTTATTGAACTGTTGGAACATAGTGATATTTACCAGCCGCTTGAACATGGCGACGGGCAATCAATTTTACGTGAGGCCTTGCAAATGGCCGATCACAATTCATACCATATCGGGGAGATTATTGCGATCAGAAGAATTTTGGGCGATTGGAGGACTTAGTCGTTAGTTGGAAGTCCTAAGTTTTAAGTCAAAAAAACGACTTAAAACTTAAAACTCTTGACTTAAGACTTAAAAATAGCTTCCTTATCTAACTTTATTTACAAACTCAACAATAGCCGGGATCAGTTCCGGCTTAAGGGGGAGGTCGGGTTTACTATAGGTGGCCACATTTTGCTCTTCATCTGCCGGCGCTTCTTTTAAAATGTGGTTCATGTTTTTAACCTCGATATAACCGGCGTCTGACTTTGCCTTTTTTAACCGCTGGCCATTATCTACTGCAACAACCTTGTCGGTAGTTCCCTGGATGATCAATAGTGGGACTTTTATTCTTTTAACCAATCTTAATGGTTCATACCTGCACCATGAAAGCAGGAATTTCTGGATGCTTGGCCGGGCAATGTAGTATAGTGACGGGTCGATATTATCGGTGGTTTTTCCTTTTTTGAGGCTGTCCATAAAGCTTTTAAACTCGTCCTGTAAAAACTGTGCTTTTCCCTTCATTTGGTCATTAAGGATCTTATCTGCGCGATCTGCAGGCCATTCAGCGGCTATTATCCCTTTTACCGGCACGTCGTTTATTATTAAAGAGCTTACTAACGCGCCTTCGCCATGACCGAAAAGTATTATTTTTGAGAAACGCTGATCATCATTTAGCATGTTTACCATTCCAAGTGCATCATCGCCATAGTCTTCTAGCCGAAGTTCCGATTCTTTGCCTTTAGTCATGCTTTCGCCCACCATACGTTTGTCATAACGAACGGTTGCGATGCCATTTTTACCAAGATCGTTTGCAAGTATTTTATATATATTTCCGCTTAGTCCTGTTTTTACATTGTTACCATCGCGATCAGTGGGGCCGCCATCACCAATAATAATCACAAGAGGGACTTTACCTGATGGGTTTTTAGGCATAACCAGCGAGCCGGAAATGGTACCTGTTAACGTTTTTAACAAAATGGGTGATTCGTCAAGCGAGGCATCGAGCGCTACGCCATGTGCAGGTGCATCCTCATAAGGGCTTAACAGCAACCCGGTTAATTTATTTTGCGAATTAAGCGCCAGGTTCAGTAAAAATGTATTGTTCTGAAATGTAGCCTTATAAACCGCAAGCGAATTGGTGATCTTCACAAATTCAGTTTTAATCAAATTGCCATATTGAGATATTAACTGTTCCGTAGTGGGCTTAAATTTCTCTATTGGCAGGGCCGCCTTCATTTCAGTGCTAAACATGCTGAAAATACTATCGGGTTGATCATGGTTGTAGTAATGAGTAAAGCGAGCCATTGCAGTAGAATAGTTGGCAGGCTCGGCCTGCGCGATAGCCCTTACTGTAACAAGCAGTATGGCAATAAAAAATATTATTTTCTTCATTTAAGTAATATCCAGGGGCAAGATTTGCAATCCCGAAATTAGTAAAATTCAGATAGCTTTTGCTAATCGGAGTTAAATTAGTGTGTTCCCTGGAAGCATAATAAATGGTTATTGAGTTAATGCGTTATTTGCGTGGTTCCTTTCGGTAAATTTTGATCATTGTTAGATTTTATAAGTACAAGGCCCATTTTTTATAAAGATCAAGGCAAATCTTAAGTATATCTCCCTGTGGCTGCGATGAAAATGATTGCTCCGTTTCATTTTTACCAACCCACTGCCATTCAAGCTTAGCACGTTGCGTACCAAACTCCTTCATATCGGGAGGGGTTCCGGCATTGATCGTCTTGCGCAGGTAATCAAAAAATAATTCCCAGCGGGCTTTGTAATAGGTTTTTATTAAGCCCGACCAATCCTTTGCGGCGTAATCTGTGTTTACATTGGCCTCGCCACCCCAGGTAGTGATCAATACGCGTGCATCTTTTTCATAAAAATCCTTTTCGAGTGGGGTTGTGCCAAAAGCTCTGGCCTTCGCTACCCAACTGCCCAATAACAGGTCACTTTGAGTTGAAGCAACAAGGTCAACATCATCGCATAAGGAGGTAAACAGTTTTGTAAACTTTTCAAAGTTCCGGGTGTCCTTTGCATAATAAGCTTTGCCTATGCTGTCGCGGAATGAAGAAGCCAGGTTAACCAGTACTTGTTTTTCAACCAAAACAAGGTCGCGTTGGTATTGCGGAGATGACTTGGTGGTGGAGTCGGCCATAAAAAACGATGGCAAGATGTTGCTCAATGCGCTGTATTCATAGTTGCTTAATGATGAATAGTCTCCATGTCCCTTAAGCATCGGCTCCGACTGGATCATATTGCCCAACCCAATGCCCGACACCTGAGAATTGTAGACCACAGACATAAGCTTTAACCATGCCGATTGCAAAACTTCGTCATGATGCCCGCCGCGACTGTCGGCATATTGTTTCATCCAGTCGTTTACATTGGCTGCGTTGGCATTCCAGGCATAATCGAACAGCCACTCAAACATAAACTGGTTGACACCAAAACCTTCAAGCGTAGTGCCAATGCCGTCCATCTGCCTGTGGTTAGGGTCTTTTTCGGCAGCGGGCAGTAATTTTGACATCTTTAAAAGCGGGGCTGCCAACTGCGTATTGCCACCAAAGTTGCCGAGGTAGCACCAGATGTAAGGCGCATTAAAAAAGCCGTCGGTTAAGCGCCAAACTTCCGTTTGCTCGCAAAAATAATCCAGCAACAGCATCTTATTGGGCGGTACAGCCTTTATCATGGCTTCTAAACGCGGGTTGGTCCAGTGTTTCCGGTCATAGTAAAAGGTCCATCCCATTTGTACCCAAACTGCATTAGGATCAATGGCCTTCATGCCGTTGTATATAGTTTTTGAAACACTGGCCAGGTACGCAGGTTCCCAGCTTGGCGGGTTCATTTCATTAAACGGATCGGCGCCGTAATAGTGATCAGTTCCCAGAAGCTTTTCTTGCTCGCTAAGATATGCCTTTTGAATTTTAACAAACAGGGGATCCATCGGGTCAAGGAAATAGGCATCGTTTTCGGGGTCAGTATCATATGATCCAAGGTCGGTAACCTTCATGTTCGGGAATTTTGCGATCAAATCTTTGGGTACATGGCCGGCAAAGGCTGGTAAAATGGGCTTCATTCCCAGGCTTCGTTCCCGTTGCAAGATCTGTTTTTGCAGGGCGAACTGTCCGTCGATAAACGTTTGTGGCAAAGGGCCCAGCCACCTGTCGAGATTGCCCATGCGCTGCCATGGTAAATGCGATGGCCCGGTGAAAAATGCGCGGCTCTGTTCTTCGGTCATCCCGAATTTTTTCCATACACGCTGCCAGATATATTCCTGCCCGGTAATTGCTAGTGGCATATTGATGCCGTTTAGCGCCATCCAGTCAATCAGGCGCTCCCAATCGCGCCATTGCCACCAAAGGGTGGTATAGCCAAAAGTGCAGTAATTTAAAAAGAAACGCTTATCAAATCGGCAAGCTTCGCCGGTGGGCTGATCAATTGCAGGTAATTTTGCGGGAACTACAATGGCTTCATCTGCATACCAGCTAACAGAGATATGGCAATAAGTTTTAAGATAATAGTTTAGCCCCTTAGCCATTGCCAGGGGATTGGTAGCCTCAATTAAAATTTTGTCGCCCCGACTTTGTACATAAAAGCTATCCCGGCTGGTTTTTGCGGGGATGGTTTTCAATATAAAATAAGATGATTTTCCGGGCAATAAGCGGTTTATTATTCCCTTAATTTCAGTATTATCGTCATTTTCTGTGACAGTAGCTGAGATTGCTTTATGCGGATTTAAAACAGTTAACAGTATTAGAGCGATTAAGTAAAACTTTGCTTTTTGCAGGAATGAGGTCATATGTTAAGTAATTATGTCGTAAACATAATAATTCCGTGCAATACAAAAATTCCATTAGGTAAATATTGGTGACTATGCTTAAAAAGGGTAAAATATTGTAGATAAACTCTGACTTAAAAATAAAACTTTTTTGCCGCTTTCACACTTATAACACCATGGAATTGAGCACACAGGTTGCATGGTTGTTTTTAGTGGCTATCCCCATTGCCTGTATAGCATGGACGGTTACGCATGAAGAGGTTTTTCGTGAACCGCGTGAGTATTGTCTGCAACGTTGCCACAACGGCAAAACCATTGTGGAGCGCAAATTTTTTTACCTGTTTACCTGTGAGTATTGCTTTAGCCATTACGTTACGATTATCATGCTGTTTATCACTGAATATAAATTGCTGTTTACTGATTGGCGCGGTTACCTCATGGCCGGTTTTGCGCTGGTGTTTATTGCAAATGTGTATATGAGCCTTTTCGCTTTGGTTCGGGTAGATTTAAAAAAGGTGCGTTTAGAGGCTGAGCATGAGGAACAAAAAAGGTAAATTCCGGGCTATCCAGGCCGCCCCAGGCTGCCGCGAGTTTGCAACTCGTGGTATAGCATGTTGTAAGCTTTCAGCTTACAGCAAAAATTTCAATTGAATCGTTAAATATTTTGGGAAGCTGAAAGCTTCCTAAATGGCACACCACGGGTTACACTGCGTTAAACCCGCGGCAGCGATATTTTATTATAATACCAACTGATTAAATAACTTATTGAGCGTCGCTTCGGCATCATCACTCATTCCCGGATGAACTTTTGAGGTTTGGATCACGGTGCTGCGCGTGGCTGTTAACCACCTGAAACGGGAGGCTACATCAAGCTGGCCAATCGGCCCGGCGGCTTTATCGCCCCGGCAAATACGTTCGAAGGAGCACAGGTGTTCCTTTAGCTCATCCAGGTCGAGCCCGGTATAAAACGCCTGCAGGCGTGCTTCATCCAAGTGATAGCGGGTTTTTAAAAACTGGTGTTTTTTGCAATACAGGATCACCCCGATATTCAGAAATTCCTCGCGCTCCACCCTTGGCACAACGCGGATAACGGCATATTCAAATAAGTGTTTCTGCTGCATTTTGTGCTTCCTTTACAAAAATATCTGAATGTGCTATCCTTGTTGTTAAAAATTGAGTGTAGGCATCCCGGTATTGATCCGGCGTTTCAAAAGATGATTCGCCGGTAAGCCATTCATCAGGAATGATGTCAACTATCGAACGGATCAGTTCCTCCGTAATTATCGTCTTAAATTCAGTATCAACCTCGTCAAGTAGCGTTGCCTTTGATAACAATACGTGATCCTTTACCTGCAGAAACGGTTTTTTTGCAGCCTCTATCCAGTTGTTCCAGGAGTGGTGGAAATATAACGCCGCTCCATGATCTATCAACCAAAGTTCCTTGTGCCAAACCAGCATATTGGTGTTGCGCGGGGTACGGTCCACATTTGTTAGCAGGCAATCCAGCCAAACAATTTGCGAGGCCAGCTTTGCATCTATATTGAAAACTCCGGCATCAAAAGTGATCGCCCCCGAAAGGAAGTGCACAGCCAGGTTAAGCCCTACGCTGGCTTTGAGCAGGTCCTGGATCTCCTCGTCGGGTTCGGTACGGCCGAACGCTTCGTCGAGATTGGCAAAAACTATTTCGGGCATTTTTAAGCCGCAGGCGCGGGCAAGTTCGCCGCCTATCAGTTCGGCAACCAAAGCCTTTGTGCCCTGGCCTGCACCGCGGAATTTAAGCACATACAAAAAGCCGTCATCCGCCTCGGCAATGGCAGGCAGTGAACCGCCCTCGCGCAGGGGCGTAACATAACGGATAACGTTAACGGTACGGAGCTCTGGTTTAAAATTGTTCATAGGCCGGTGTTTTATCTGCAATTGCCGGCTGTAAATTTACAGGAATAATGAGGGGAATCAAATGATAGCAGATTAATCTACCGTTTTTGCGCTAACATGCTCTTTATTAAAAAACGCAATTTCCCTTATTCAATAAAGTTAATTCTCCCGGAGGCCGAAATATTTAATAAATTAGTTCCCCATACCAAACATAAAACCTGGCGAATGAAAAAGCTCATCCTGCTTCTTTTACTGGTAAATCTCAGCGTTTTTGCACAGCAAAGGACGATTGTCAAAAAGACCATTATAGTGCTTACTTATGACGATGCATTAATGTCGCAGTTAAATGTTGCCATTCCGCAGCTGGATTCGGCACATCTTAACGGTACGTTCTTCCTTACCGGGAACGTTACGCAGCAAACCTTGTCGCGCTGGCGCGAGGCTTTTAAACACGGTAATGAACTGGCCAATCATACCCTATATCATCCCTGTTTAATTAAGGATGGAAAGGGCAATCCGGCGAATAATTCGGCAAACTACACGGTGTACACCATGCTGCGCGAAATAGCAATGATGAATAACCTGTTGGGTGCAATAGATAACGAAAAAACACATACCTATGCTTATCCCTGTACGGAGCCCATGGTTGGCGGCGTGAACTACGTCGACTCCTTAAGAAAATCAGGGATCGTAAAATATGCCCGGATGGGCGGCGATAAAAATACTTTTGTTACAGATTATAGCAAGCTTGATCCGTTGCTGGTACCATCTTACCCATCGATAAATAAAGACAACGGTGATGACCTGATCGCCTATGTTAAAAAGGTACAAAAGGAGGGTGGCTTGGGCATTTTTATGTTTCACGGAGTAGGTGGGGATTACCTGACAACGTCGGCAAAGGCCCACCGGGAATTATTAAGCTATTTAAATAAACATCGCGACGAAATTTGGGTTGCTACCTTTAAACAGGCTATGGATTACATTACATCAGGCAAGCAATAAATTATTGAAAAGCTAAAATGAATTATGGAAGATCAAGAAATAGTTTACGCAAGGGAGCTAACACTTCATCCGGATGAGTTTGTCGACGTTTTAAAGCGGAGCACACTGGCGGAACGGAGACCTGTTAACGATGCAGATCGGATCCAGGCGATGTGCCAGAATGCCAACCTGATAGTAACCGCTCGGAAGGATGGTAAGCTGGTTGGCGTGGCGCGTTCATTAACCGATTTTATTTATTGCACCTATTTGTCGGACCTGGCGGTAGATGAAGGTTTGCAAAAGCAGGGGATAGGTAAACGGTTGATTAGGGAAACCAAACTGCATTCGCCGCAGGCAAAGCTGATCCTGTTATCGGCTCCGGCTGCGGTAAACTATTACCCCAAAATCGGCATGAGTCAGCACGACCATTGCTTTATGCTGGATAATGTGGATGATTTAAAGATTGCCGAATAACCAAAGGATTATTCCGTTTTTAAACTCTTTATCGGATTTGCCAGCGCCGCCTTTATCGATTGAAAACTTACCGTCAACAACGTAATCGTTACGGCACCAAGCCCGGTTACAATGAAGATCCAGGCGGAGATTGTCGACCGGTAATCAAAGCTTTGCAGCCAGCCGTGCATCAGGTACCAGGCAAGCGGGCTTGCAATTACCAGCGAAATCACGATAAGGCCAATAAAATCGGTTGACAGTAAACTCCAAAGATTAAATACTGAGGCACCCAAAACTTTACGAACGCCAATTTCCTTAACGCGTTGTTCGGCCATAAATGACGCCATACCGAACAAGCCAAGGCAGCTGATCAGGATTGCCAGGCTGGCGAAAAATGCTGCCAGCTTGCCTATACGCTGCTCGTTACCGAATTTCTGAGCGTATACTTCGTCAACAAAATTATATTGGAACGGCTGCTCGGGGTTAAAACGCTTAAATACAGAGCCTATACCTTCCAATGCTTTATTTGCGCTAATTTTTGGATTAATTTTCAGCAAAACTGTATTTCCTGCGCCCTTATTAAAGAAGAACACCGATGGCTTTACCTGCCCGTAAGGCGAATCAACAATAATGTCAGTTATCACGCCGATGATCTTAAATGAGTGACCATAATAAGTAAGGTTGTCATTAACCGGGTTTTTAAGCCCCATGAATTTAACTGCAGCTTCGTTAATTATAACCGCAGTTGAGTCGCTGAGGAACTCCCGGGAGAAATCGCGGCCTTCTTTAAATTGCCAGCCGATGGTTTTACCGTATTCGGCGGATACCGCTGCCTGTTGAAAATCGACGCTTAGGTTTGGATCCTTATCCTTCCACTCGATGGCGCTGGTGCTGCCGGCCGATTCCGTAGGCGCAACATCACCCTCGGCCATGGCGGTAACGGCGCCGGTTTTAAAGAGCTCATCCTTTACTGCGTCGTAATTTTTATGGATCTTATCCGTACCAGCATACACTGAAACTAATCCATCGCGGGTATAGCCCACAGGACGGTCCTTTGCGAACTGAATCTGCCGGAAAACCACTATGGTGCCAATGATAAGCGTTACCGATACCGAGAACTGGATCACCACCAGGATTTTACGCGGAATAGCGGCAAAACGCCCCACGCGGAATGCTCCTTTAAGTACCTTTATAGGCTGGAATGACGACAGGTAAAAGGCGGGATAGCTGCCTGCAATTAAACCAGTCAGCAATGTGAAACCGATGGTTAACATCCAAAACATCGGATTTGCCCACAGAACGGCCATTTGTTTATCTGCCACCTGGTTGAAAAATGGCAAGCTGAGCTGTACAAATAAAATTGCGAGTAAAAATGCTATAACAACGCATAACAGGGATTCGCTAAAGAATTGATAAACAAGCTGGCTGCGCAACGAACCGATTGCCTTACGGATACCTACTTCCTTAGCCCGCTTTTCTGATTTCGCCGTACTTAAATTCATAAAGTTAATGCACGCCAGTAACAGCACAAATACACCGATGATGCCGAACATCCATACATACTGAATGCGGCCGCCTATGTTTTTGCCATCCTTAAAATCATCATAAAGGTGCCATTTGCTCATCGGTTGTAAAAACAGAGCAGGCTTCTTTTTGGCAAGTACTGCATTTACGTTGCGCAGTTTTGCGTCCCGGATTCTTAACGATACAACAGCGAGGTCGGTTTCATTGGCCATTTGGACATATAGCTCACAGAAGTTGGGCCGCCATGGTTCCTTCATTGATTTCATGTCGTTGGCGTTATAAAACATCTCCCATGCGCCAATGAAGCCAACATTTGCAAACGTTGCATTTTGTGGCAGGTCGTGGTAAACGCCGGCTACCTTTGCAATTATCTGGTTGTCGATCTTCAGGGCTTTATTCATCGGGTCGGCGTTGCCAAAGTAAGCCCTGGCAGTTGATGCCGAGATGATAACAGATGTAGGATCCTTAAGGGCATTTCTGCTGCCTTTAAGCATTTGCAGGGTAAACATTTCGGGCCCTTCCGATTCCATATATATACCCTTCCGGGTTATTTTTTTATCGCCGTATGTTACCAAATGGTCGCCCATGGCAACGGTCAACACTACGTGCTTAAAATCGTTGCCATAGTTTTTGCGGAGTTCTGCTGCAAGAGGGTAAGGCACGGATTCCCAGGTTTGCACCTCGCCGTTATTGGTTACGTTTTGAATTACCTTGGCAATGCTGTCATAATTTTCATGAACCTTATCAAAGGAAAGCTCATTCCAGATCCAAAGACCGATGAGCACGGCAACTGCCATACCAACTGATAGGCCCGTAATATTAATAAAGGAGTGAACTTTATTTTTAATAAGGTTGCGCCAGGCGGTTTTAAGATAGTTTTTGATCATGCTAATAGATATTGATGCGTGTACAACTTAAAATTTCATGCCATAGTTTTAATTTATTAATAATCAGTTATTTGTATTGTATTTTCTGGTGATTGATGTATCATTTGCGGACGGTTGATTGTGCGGTTATGAAAGGAAGAATGAATTATTGCAGCTTGATCCGATAATTTTATAAATTTAGCGTCTTATTGAAGTAGCACTCCCAGACCATACTATCAAAATTAAATACAACATGAAAAAAATTCTATTCAGCCTTTTACTAGTATCGTCGATTGTTTTTGGTGCATTTGCCCAACAATTCGAGGTAACATACATTTCTTCTGCTTCTGATAAGTCGTTTACCGGCTACGTTGTTTTGTACCTG
Organism: Mucilaginibacter phenanthrenivorans; assembly: GCF_024721155.1. GTDB lineage: Bacteria > Bacteroidota > Bacteroidia > Sphingobacteriales > Sphingobacteriaceae > Mucilaginibacter > Mucilaginibacter phenanthrenivorans. Next base: position 324,464 of record NZ_JAHVAP010000008.1, read on the forward strand.
TCGAAGGATAGCAAGGTGCCTACAAGCGGTATGGTAGGTTTCGGGCCTACCGCCTACTTTTCGGTATATGTTAAAAATTTAAAACCAGGTGGTGTTGTTAAAATTAATGACGAGGCCAATGGTTATCCTGCTGCATTATCAGATATTGAGCGCGGGCAATATTATGCAGAGGTAGTATGGGATAAAAATTTAGGCGGACGCGCCATATCCTCCAGCCCCGGTAACATATACAGCGAACCAATAAAGGTCGAATTCAACAAAAGCACCAAAACAGTATACCATTTATTAGCCGACAAGGTTATCCCAACGCCGGAATTTAAGGAGACGGCCGTTGTTAAAGAGTTAAGAGCTCCATCGGCATTGCTGACAAAATCTCAGGGGCGGCCGGTAACAGTTGATGCAGCGGTGATTTTACCTAAGGAATATAACACGGAGCCTAACAGAAAGTTCCCGGTGCTTTTCAAGGTTTCAGGTTTCGGCGGCGATTACCATCGTTATTCGGGTTCGGAAATGCCGAGCGCACCTATTGACAGTATCCCGGTAATTACAGTTTATTTAGACGGCAATTGTTCGCTCGGTCACAGCGTTTATGCCAACAGCGATAACAATGGTCCGTGGGGTGATGCCTTAACCACGGAGTTTATCCCCTTGCTGGAAAAACAATTCCGTTGCAATGGCGCAAAGTTATTAACCGGGCACAGTAGCGGTGGCTGGACAGTAGCCTGGCTGCAAACGCATTATCCTAAGGTTTTTGATGGAACGTGGTCGAGCTCACCTGATCCTGTTGATTTCAGGAACTTTCAAAAGATAAACCTTTATACCGATAAAAACATGTTTTACGGCAAGGACAGCACTTTAAATTCTGTTGCTACCGTTGCCGGATTTTTTCCATGGGTTACCATGAAGAATATTTACCAGGTGGAAAACGTGGTATACCGCGGTGAACAAATGCACTCGTTTAACGCAGTTTTTAGTAAAAAGGGAGCAGATGGCAATCCACAACAGCTTTGCAACAGCACAACCGGTGTAATTGATACCGCTGTTGTTTCGCATTGGAAGAATTATGATATCTCCCTATACCTGCGCTCCAACTGGGAACAAATAAAACCTGATCTGGACGGCAAGTTGCGGATCTCTGTAGGCAGGCAGGATAACTTCCTGTTGAACTATGCGGTAGTATTGCTGGAAGGTGAGATGAAGAAGCTAAACTCAAAGTTCCAGTTTGCCTATTACCCCGGCGATCATTTTACGGTGTCATCTCCTGAATACATGAAGGATGGTAACCAATTCTTAAAGCAAAAATATATGGAGTGGGTGGCTAAGAATAAGCAGTAGTTCTTAGTCGTGAGTCCGGAGTTCTTAGTCTTGAGTCTAAAGTCAGAAGATAAATATTGACTTAAGACTCTGGACTCAAGACTATCGACTAATAACGCTACCTTCACCGGATTGGAACTTATATTTAACGAATTGATAGATAGTTACCTTTCCGACAAGGTAGGGGTAACTAAAGATTTTCTTAGCGTAGCGCTGGCCGCTGACCTAACCGCAAATTTGCACCGGCTTTATGATGGCGATAAATTATTGTCGGCAGGTACAGGCAATAAACCACTAGTAAATCATAACAAGCAATTAAGAGGGGATAAGATCCATTGGCTTGACAGGCTGCACAAAGATGTTCATGAGGATGCATTTTTCGACCTGATGGATCTTTTTGTAGCCTACCTGAACCAAACCTGCTACGCCGGCATCACCGGGTATGAGTTTCATTATACGCTTTACGAAAAAGGCAGCTTTTACGGCAGACACCTGGACCGTTTCAAAAATAATGGCGACCGGGCCTATTCAATGGTGATGTATTTGAATAAGGGATGGATAAAGAAGGATGGCGGCGAATTGCGGATTTATCATTTGGATAAGCAGCAGGACATTGAACCCCTGAATGGTAACAGCATCTTTTTTAAAAGTGATGAGCTGGAGCATGAAGTGCTGCTGACCAACAAATCAAGAATGAGTATAACCGGCTGGCTGAAGACCAACTAATATGTTTCATCAAAAAGAATATATTTGCCTATAGGCGACAATGCCCGTCATTACCTAAAATTAAACCTCTACAATGAAGAATAGGTTTTATAAGACAAAAACTTTTAAGGCAATTTGCTTTTTATGTTTCGTTGCTGCAGCGATATTTGCAAACGCGCCTGTGGCTGCTGCTCAAAATATGACAAGTCCCGATATTTCAAAAATAATTGATCTCTGGCCAAAGGACAGGTTGATCGATACTGCGTACGGCCATAAACTGGTGGAGCATGATGTTACCAAACCAACCGACGATAAGGTCCAGGAGAAAAGCGTGATCCGTTTGGGTGATATAACCAATGCTACGATACAAGTTTTTACGCCAAAAAATCCAAACGGTACGGCAGTGATCGTGTGCCCGGGTGGTGGATATTATATTTTGGCGATGGATTTGGAAGGAACTGAGCTTTGCACCTGGTTTAACTCGATAGGTGTTACTGCTATATTACTAAAATACCGGGTCCCTGCGCCTCCGGGAAAATTAAGATATGAGCTGCCGCTACAGGATGCACAAAGGGCATTGGGCTTGGTCAGGTTTAATGCGGCGAAATGGGGCATCAAGCCGGATCATATTGGCATTATGGGTTTCTCGGCCGGTGGCCATCTTTCGGCGCTTGTAAGCAATAGTTATGATAAGCGAACCTATCCAAAGGTTGACGCAGCCGATGATGTTAGCTGCCGGCCTGATTTTACCATATTAACTTACCCGGCATATCTTGTTGATGAGAAACATGAGGGCAAGCTGGCCCCCGAAATCGTAGTTACTCCAAAAACGCCTCCCACATTCATCATGCAAACCGAAGACGATCCGGTTAATGTGGAAAATGCCTTGTTTTATTACCTGGCGCTTAAAAAAGCCAAAGTTCCGGCAGAGATGCATTTGTATCCGACCGGTGGCCATGGCTACGGAATAAGAAGCAAAACGGGTGGTATTGGCACATACCCGCAGCTTATTGCAAAATGGCTGGCAGATAATAATTTATAGGTTTGAAATTCTGCTTTTGGAGCGCCAAAAATTGTATCAAAAACAGAGACGCACTATTCAAGCTTTTTCTTAACCTGGGCCAAATGCTCCATCTTCTTTTCCTGACGCAGTTTTACAGTTGTTTGAGTGAAATAGTGATGGCCTTCTAAAAACTTCACCTGCACGCGGTTCCACTCTGTTTCGGTGCTCAAAATTCCGAAGACGGATAGTTCTTTAAATAACTTATCTCCAATAGCGAAAAAATCGTCCCTGCCCAGGTAATCAAGGTCGGCGTCGGCGAGAATTTCTTCCAGGTGGTTTTTGGGCAGCTGCGGTATTTTAGTTGCCATAATTAAACCGCAGATTCGCTCGATTTCTTCGGCAGTATATCCAAAATTTAATAAACTCTCCTGCGCAATCCGGCACGATTCTTCCTCGTGTGCGTTTGCGCCGCGTAAAAAGCCGGAATCATGATATAAGGCCGCAGTGAGTAAAAGCTTCATTTCATAAGGGGAGATCTTTTCTTCCCGGCCTATTTCCCTGCATGAATTGTATACATCCTTTACATGGTCCACGCTATGATAAGAAAGGTGTTTGGGTAGTTCTTTCTTTAACTTCCTTAAAATAAATTTCGAGGCTTGCGTAAACTGCATGGCTACAGGGTTATTAATTGGTATACAAATGTAAAAATTAACGCAGCAATTGTGTAGTCAATAGGGGCCAATTATTAACGTGAAGTGGCGTCATACGGATAAATTGGTCTTGGTTTAAGGTATACGTTGTAAATCGTAATATCCGCCCCCGGCAAGCGCTCAATCAGTCTTTTTAAATTTTATTGTATTACGGGTTATTTTTCTTTTGTTTGTTACAATATTGTTACCTTGCCGTAAATAAATGCTCAATAAATTGAAGAACTCAAAAGCCGATATCAGCGCTCTTTGGTACAATATCTGTACTAATGATGACTTGAAGGCATTTGAGCTTATTTTTCATTTGTTAAATACACGGCTCATCAGGTTTTGTGTTTTTTACATTCACAACAAGGAAGCGGCCGAGGATATAGTATCGGAGGTATTTGTTAAATGCTGGGAAAACCGAAAGACCCTTGATCAAATCGCCAACCCTGAGACCTATTTATTTGTATCCGTAAAAAATCAGTCGCTTAATTATATAAAAAAATATTCCAGCATACACCTTGTTCAGCTAGAGGAATCGGACGAACTGGAATTTATAAATACCTACGATCCGCAAAGGGAGCTTGAAAAAAAAGAGCTTTACTTTTTAATGGATAAGGCAATAAGCTCATTACCCCCACAAGCTTCCATTATTTTCAGGCTGATAAAAGAGGACGGCATGAAATATAAGGACGTAGCAGAAATTTTGAACATCTCGCCCCGTACGGTGCAAACCCAATTGTTCAGAGCAATGAAAAAGCTGGCCGTAATACTGATCGCTCACCGCGAAGGGCAAAAACCAGCCGCAAAAAATGCCCTCTCAATTACCCAATTGGGTACCCTTGGCATGCTCCCAATTATTTTCAAAATATTTTTTTTAAACCTGTAGGCATTTTTCAAATAACTATTGTCCTTACATAAAACAGGCAATTGTTTTATTGACGATGTTGAACGAAAGATTTATAGAACTTCTTAGTAAGAAACTATCTTCAGAGCTTAGTGCGGAGGAATTGGCAGAATTTAACCGGTTTATTGCCGAAGATGAATCTTGCAGGACGCAATATGATTTTTTTAAGGACTACTGGCAGCAGAAGGATGAGCAATATGCCAATAGCGAATTGATGCTGAGCAGGATAAAGCAAAGAATAAATGTTGCTGATGAATCTTTTCAGATACATGCTGCTCCCCGCAAAACCTACCGCTTATTTATACGCAGTGCCGCGGCTGTGTCATTGGCATGCCTTACCATGTTTGGAGCTTATAAGTGGATAAAGAGAGGGCAGCAGTCAACAAACACGCTGGCCGAACTTCAAAAAACATCTACCAAACCTAAAACCCATTCCATCATTACGCTTACGGACGGAACTAAGGTTACCCTAAACGCCGAGAGTACTTTAAAATATCCGGCGTCTTTTGACGGAAGCACCCGGGAGGTATATCTTATTGGTGAAGCCTATTTTGATGTTCATAAGGATCATCAGCACCCCTTTATTATCCATACCCAAAAAATGAACGTGAAGGTGTTGGGCACGGCATTTAATGTTAAGGCTTACCCACAAGATGCTACTACTGAAACCACACTGATAAGGGGAGCTATTGAAGTTACGCTTGCCGACAGGCCATCAGACAGAATAATTTTAAAGCCTAACGAGAAACTGATATTAAAAAACCATACTGATGTAAGGCATAAGGACGTGCACAAAATAACGGCTGGCGAAAACAACGAAACGCAATACACTTTAACTACGCTTACACATTACAAAGCCAATGACACTTCGGTTATTGAAACGGCCTGGCTTAAAAATAAGCTAGTTTTTCGGAACGAAGACTTCAGTACGCTTGCTGAACGGATGCAGCGCTGGTATGGCGTAAATATCATTTTTGAAAATGAAGAACTAAAGCAATATCGCTTTAACGGAGTTTTCGAAAATGAAACCATTGATCAGGCGCTTTTTGCCCTAAAACTTACCGAAAGTTTCCATTACAAGATTCAGAATTCAAATGTTTATATCTATTAAATCAAACTATGGTGTGCCTATGAGAATAAATTAACCAAAAAATAAACGGGACTTACCTGGTGGTAAAATCCCGCTCAAGATGACTAACGAAAATTATTAAAGCAGATTCCCTGGCCGGAACTCTGCTATTTATCACCTTTAATTCAGTAAAAATATGAAAATTTTTAAACACCCCATGGGTGTAAGAGAAAAGTATTGGCTATTAAAGTCCTTATTAATAATGAAACTAACATTTGCATTAATATTGTTCTTCAATCTTCAATCAGTTGCAAGTGTATATTCCCAAACTAAGGTTACATTAAACCTAAAATCAACCAGTTTTAAAAAGGTATTATCAACTATTGAGCGTCAAAGCAGCTATCACTTTGTTTATAGCGAACGAAAAATACCGACCGATAAAATAATAAACCTTAATGTAAACGATGAAGAGGTTACCACGGTTTTAAATAAGATTTTAGTAAACTCGGGATTTACCTTCAATGAGCTTGAAAATCACTTAGTGGTGATAACTCCGGTCGGTGAAAGTTTGATCCCGATAAAAGTTTCCGGCAAGGTACTTGACGAGGAGGGTACCCCCCTTATTGGTGCGTCTGTTAAGATAAAGGGAACAACTACAGGCGCTATTACGGATGTAAACGGCGCCTTTAGCCTCGATGTACCTGACGATGGAACATTGGTTGTAAGTTATATCGGCTACCAAACCCAGGAAGTTGCTGTTGGCGGTAAAAACCTTATCAACATTACGCTGAAAAACTCAGGCAAGCTGAACGAAGTCGTGGTAACTGCGCTTGGAATTAAAAGGCAAGAGAAACAATTAGGATATTCTATTACCCAGGTAAGCGGTGAAGAAGTATCAACGACGCGCGAACCGACGTTCATAAACTCGCTGGAAGGTAAGGTAGCGGGTTTGGTTATACAATCACCACCAAACGGCCCGGGAGGCTCATCGCGTGTGATATTACGCGGAACCTCAAATATTTCGGGATCGCAACCACTTTATGTTATAGATGGAGTACTGATTAACAGCGACACCCGTGAAAATACCAATGATGGCGGCAAATATTATGGCGGCTCAGATCCCGGTGATGGCTTGTCATCCATAAACCCGGATGATATCGAGACCATCAGTATCCTGAAGGGCGCGTCGGCAGCAGCACTTTACGGCGGGCAGGCGCAGGCGGGCGTTATATTGATCACCACAAAAAAAGGAAAGAAAAATCAAGGCTTCGGCATAACCTTTAACAGCAATACCGTGCTGGAAAGAATGGTGCCTTATGATGATCTGCAATACACCTATGGCCGTGGGTATTTGGGAAGGCCTTATACGCCGGCTGACTATTCTGACCCGATATTTTACGGACAATTAGCCGATAACTCGGGCGATGCACCGGGATGGTCATGGGGCGGTAAACTTGACGGTAGGCCATTTTTGGACATCGACGGTAAAACAAAACCTTATGTGGCACAAAAGGCCTCTACAAATTTCGATAGGTTTTTCAGAACTGGTGTTACTACAACCAATAGTGTAGCCCTTACTAAAGGGCTTGATAACGGGTCGTACCGTGTATCAATTTCAGATACCAAGGACAATCTGCCTACACCTGGTGAAAGCTATGACCGTTACAATGGTGTTTTTAGGTTGGTGCAGGATTATGGTACCAAACTGCATACCGATTTTAAGGTTGATCTCTCTAGAACCAGCCGCTACAATGCGCCATTATTGCGTAGTGACGGCCGTGGTTCATTCAGCCTTGCTTACCCGCGTATAGCCAACACCACCGACATCAGGTTGCTGGATGATAAAAATGCTGCCGGAGGTTTCGTTTCAACCTACAATGCGAATCCATATTTACAGATAGAAGATGTAACCAATAACCAGATTCAGAACCGTGCGTTAACCTCAGCTAATATCACTTATGATATTACCAAGCATTTCCATGCTAACGTGGTTGCAGGTTATGACTATATAAACACCAACGCTTTGTTTGTTGTTAAGCCCAACAACATAGCCAACACAGATGGTGTTTACAGAACCACAACTATTGAGCAACAGCGGTCGGACGTGAGGGGTTTATTGTCTTACGAGAACAAGTACAAAAACTTTACTTTTAGCTCGTTTGTAGGCGGCGAACTGGAGCAGTCGCAGCAGTACTCAATCGATTTGTATTCCCAGGGCCTTGCTGATCCCAATTTGCTGAATTTTAACAATGCCAGTAATGTACACTTGCCTACTGAATTGCACGGACCAAGATCAAAAGTAAATTCAGTTTTTGGAGAGGTTCAATTTGGATATAACGATTACCTTTTCCTGGAGGCAACAGGCCGTAACGACTGGTACTCTGCACTTGCATCAACACGCCCCAACTTTAAGCTGAATTTATTTTACCCATCGGTTAATTTAAGTTACGTGTTTACCCAGGCGCTTAATATAGAGTCTTCAGTGCTTTCATTCGGTAAGCTAAGGGCCTCTTACGGACAAACCGGCAGCAATCCTATCCCGGGCTTTACCGATCTGACGTTTACGCTAAAAGCGCCTGTGAATGGTATTACCAATGCACAGATCACTGGTTCAACAGTGCCGCCGCCAAGCCTTAAGCCAGAAACAACAACTGAAACTGAAGTTGGTACTGAGCTAAGGTTCTTTAACGATAGAATAGCTTTTGATTTTGCTTACTACTACAAAAAATCGGATAATTTCCTGCTTCCATCAACCGTGAGTGTTACTACAACATTCAACTCGGTATATGTTAACGGCGGTTCAATGTATAACAAGGGGATTGAGATGCTTTTAACCGGCAGCCCTGTAAAAACAAAGAATTTTAGCTGGAATGTTAGCGTAAACGCCGCTAAAAATAAAAACATGGTGACCGCGCTGATCCCTGAACTTGCAGCTAATGGACTTAACCTTTACTACAATATCGCTGCAAGGGTTGGTTATCCATTTGGGTCGATATTTGGAAGCACTTTCCTAAAGAATGCCCAGGGACAAAACGTTTATATTCCTGTTAATTCAAGATATGGTACTTCTGACCCCACACAGCCTAATGATGCAGTAATAAAAGCGGTTGACAATAACCAATCATACCTTGGAAATCCGAATCCAAACTGGTCTGGGGGTATTACCAACACGTTCAATTATAAAAACTTCTCCTTCAGCTTCCTGATTGATGCGCAATTTGGCGGCCAGATCTATGAAGCAGGTGCCCGCTGGACAAACTACTTCGGTAATTCACAGGCATCGTTGCTGGGCAGGGATGGCACTTATATTCCTACAGGTGTAATTAACACCGGTACTGCAAGTGCGCCGGTATATGTTAAAAATACCTTGCCATACAGCGCGTACATACAATACAACGACGGCGGTAATGCTGATAAGAGTGCGGACGAGGCACATGTTTTCAGCCGCACGTTTGAAAAATTACGCCAGGTATCATTCGGTTATACACTGCCGAAGGATGTATTGACAGGCACCTTTGTAAGATCAGTGACCTTCTCATTGATTGCGCGGAACCTGTTTTACATTCATAAGGCATTGCCAACGTTTGACCCGGAAGCATCGGATAGTATCGGCAGCGGCTATGGCTGGGATACAGGTGCGCTCCCTTCAAGCAGAACCTATGGTTTTAACCTGAATATCACTTTTTAATTAGAAAGGAGAAAAATATCATGAAAAAAATAACGAACAGCATTTTATTGTTCTTTTTTATAGCATTTGTATTTACATCGTGTACCAAAGATTTCGCTAAGTATAACTTAAGCCCCGACGCCATATCAAGTGTGTCGCCAGGTGCCTTGTTTTCAGACGCGACAGTTAATACTTCTACTACAGACATGTTTCCGCGTACGGCTTATTGCCATGCCTTTATGCAGTATGGCTATGCTAATGACTGGCCCGGAAATGCCTATGTATCTACAGATGACGTAAATTCACGCTACTGGAATAATTTCTACCGCCCGTCATTAAACGACCTGGAATATGTAATTCCTGTTTTGAAAACCCGTACCGATCTGCAAAGTACTTATGCAGCGGCCAGGATCTGGAGGGTATTCATTTTTCAAAAACTGACCGACTATTATGGCGACATTCCATACAGCCAGGCCGGTAAAGCGTTAACTGATAAGATTTTTACCCCTGTTTACGACCCGCAGCAGCAGATCTACGCCGATTTTGTGAAGGAGTTAAGGGAATCAATTGCGCTTTTAAATGCCAATTCAAGTCAAAAAGTAATCGGCGACCAGTTTTATGCCGGGAGTAGTTCGCAATGGGCAAAATTGGGTGCTTCACTATTGCTGCGTGTTGGTATGCGCATGATAAAGGTTGACCCAACGCAGGCTGCCACACTTGCCAAGGAAGCCGTTGCAGATGGGGTTATGAGCAGCAATGCCGACATGCCGATATTATTGCACAATGCTGCATCGCCGAATGGTTTCAATTTTACGCTTAACGATGGTGTGAACCATTTCTTTTTGCACAAAACGCTTATTACACAAATGAAGGTTTCAGGCGACCCGCGTTTGCAGATTTATGGGGCGGTATATGATACTTTTGTGGCCAACAGCGGCAGTATCCAGTCAACCGATACCACCAAATATATTGGTTACAGCTTTAATGCCGCCGATCCAATACCGAACACAAGGGTAAATTACCCTGTATTCGGTCCCTTAGCAACGCCGTTTTTTGACTTTCCTTATGCTGAAGTAGCATTTTTGGAGGCGGAGGCTGTGGTACGTGGCTATATCTCGGGCGATGCCAATGCATTTTACCAGGCTGGGATTACAGCGCATATGAAATCGCTTGCTTTGTTGCCAACTAACCCAACAATAAGCGATGTGCAGATCTCGGCTTACCTGGCTAAAAATCCGTTTCCGGCAACGTCTGAAGCACAAATTGCCCGCATAAATACCGAATTTTGGCTTACCGGCTTTATATTTGATGCTGATGAGGTATGGGCCAACTGGCGCCGTACCGGCTATCCTGTATTAAAGCCTGTTCCCAATTCATCTGGTTCTATTCCCCGCAAAATCCCATATCCGCTAAGCGAGTTCCAGTTAAATAGCGCCAACGTGAATGCCGCATTGGCCAATTACGGTGGCACTAATGACTTTAACGCTAAAGCCCGCGTGTGGTGGGATAAATAATACTAATAAAAGTTAGGTTTTGATTGGTTTGAGTGGCCGTTCCGGGTAATATCCGGAGCGGCCTTTTTTTTGTGGCTATTTTCCGGACTATGTAACTGGAAAAGTAAATGTGCGATCATCCCAAATTCTCAGGACTAAAAATTAGCGGAGATGCAACTGTTTGATTTTCAGCGAAAAAATAGTTGTCAATCGTAACAATTGTATGATGCAACCAGCTTAACAAGAATGTTACTATAGGGTAATTTGTTTTTTTACCACATTTGTTGCGCCCCTATTAAGATAACCGGAAGTCCCCGCGCAACCGCCGATTCCTGGCTATCGCTATAATATTAAAGCAAGTTTAATTTTTTACACACATCGTTCTTAATCAGAATGTTGTATAGCTTTTTTTATGGATAACATCCGCTTTAAAATACTGATCTCCTGTTTGTGCTGCCTGCCGCTAAGCGCTTTATGCCAGGTGAAGCAAAAAAACAACTTACCGCCGGTTACCCAGCCCGATACCAGCAAAAATACCTTGTTAATCCCCTTTAATCCGCAGGACACGGGTAAAAACAGCTCGGGCCAATTCCTCACCCTGCAGCAATGTATCGACTATGCCATGATCCACCAGCCGGGAGTGAATAAGGCTTCGATAAACGTTAGCATCGCTAAAGAAACCAACGGCGTAAATTTGGCTGGGTGGCTGCCGCAGGCGACCGCCTCTGGCGATCTGATCCATTACCTGCAAACATCCAGCAATGGAGCCGCCGCTACAACGGGCACAACTACGCCAACCGGCGCATCAACAACAAGCTCAAGAACGCAGTACACCAATACATTTATTCCTGGCATTGCGGTTTCGCAGGCTATTTTTAGCCCAAGCCTGTTGTATGCCTATAAAAGCGCTCCTTTATATTTAAAACAAGCACAGCAGGTTACGGATAGCACTAAGATCTTTTTGGTGTCGTCTGTCAGTAAAGCCTTTTACAATGTGCTGCTTACGCTGGAGCAGATCAACGTGTTAAAGGAAGATACTACCCGCCTCGGTAAAAATCTGCGGGATGCTTACCATCAATATAAGGGCGGCATAGTTGACGAAACCGACTACGAGGAAGCCGCAATAAGCCTCAATAACTCTAAGGCGCAACTGAAACAGGCCAACGAAAACGTTGTGCCGCAATATGCTGCATTAAAACAGTTGATGGGTTTTGAGCTGGATAAAGAGTTTAACGTGAGCTTTGATACCGTGCAAATGATCAAAGGCATTTATATTGATACAACACAGCAATTGCAATATGAAAAACGCATTGAGTTTCAACAGGTGCAAACCAGCAAGGCGCTGCAAACGCAACTGGTAAATTATTACCGCACATCGTTTTTGCCAACGCTTTCGGCATTTTATAATTACAACCTTGCTTTCGAAAGCAACAAGTATTCGAACCTGCTGTCCAATTCGTATCCAAGCCAGCTAATAGGCCTGTCATTTAGCATCCCAATCTTTACCGGGTTTGCCCGCGTCCACAATCTTCAAAAGGCCAAATTGCAGGAGCAGGTAATCGGCTGGGATGAAACAGATCTTAAACTCCAGATAAACAAGGAATATAAAACCGCCCTGGCTAACTATAAAAGCAATTTTTATAACCTGCAATTGCTGCAGAAAAATGTGGCTATGGCAAAGCGCGTATACTTTGTAGTAACACTCCAATACAAGCAGGGCATTGTGCCTTATTTAAATGTGATCACTGCCGAATCGAACCTAATAACATCGGAAACGAGCTACCTGAATGCCCTGTTCCAGCTGTTATCGAGCAAAATCGATCTTGAAAAATCAATGGGAACTATCTCTTATTAATATTAAAACAACCTCCTCAATGAATAGAGCAATATTGAATGCTATTTTTTTAAGCTGCCTGGCAATTACCGCCTGTAAAAAAAAGCAACCACCAGTAAACCCCGAAGTACCGGTTAACCTGATAAAGTTACAATCGAAAAACGTTTTATACTTTGATAACTATCCCTCAACCACGGCGGCGTTGAGCCAGGTTGCCCTGCTGCCCCAGGTACAGGGCGCCATTACCGGGATCTTTTTTACCGAAGGCACCAACGTTAGAAAAGGACAAAAACTTTATGAAATAGATCAGCGCATCTACCTTGATAACTACGATGCCGCCGTCGCCAACGCAAAGGTAGCCGAAGGGAACCTGGTACAGGCCCAGCAGGATGCCGACAGGTACGAATACCTGAATAAATACAATGCGGTGGCCAAACAACAATATGACCACGCTATAATTACGCTTGAAAATGCCAAGAGCTCCGTAAAGGCGGCTGAACAGACAGTAAAAACGGCAAAGACAAATCTGACATACTCCATCGTTACCGCGCCTTTCGATGGGACGATTGGCTTTAGCCAGGTTAAGCTTGGCAACGTGGTTACGCCGGGATCGACCGTTTTAAATACCATCTCAACTGTTGACCCTGTTGCCGTTGACTTTATCGTTAATGAAAAACAATTACCGCATTTTGAAAAACTGCAGGACGGCAAAAAAAATGTCGACTCCTTATTCACCATTCTTTTACCTGATAACAGCCTGTATCCATACACAGGTAAGATCTCGGTGATTGATCGCGCGGTTGATTCGCAAACCGGATCGATCAGGGTGAGGCTGGTATTCCCTAATCCTAAAAACCTGTTGCGGGTGGGCATGAGCTGCGTAGTGAGGGTGCACAACCAGGAAAATACACCGCAAATGATATTACCGAGCAAGGCGGTTGTTGAGCAAATGGGCGAGTATTTTGTGTTTATGGCGAAGGACAGCATGATTAACGATAAAACCGGCCCCGACACTACCAAAAAGATTAAGGCGTTGGTTGCCGCTCAGAAAAAAGTAATGGTTGGTCAAACTATCGGGCCCAATGTTATTATAAAAAGCGGTTTAACGCCCGGCAGCAGGATAGTTACAGACGGGGTTCAGCTATTGCATGACGGCTCGCAAATTACTACTGCTAACAAGGTTGCTCCGGCACAAGGTAAAGGCAGCAAGTAATAAAATCACGCAGTTTATGCTGCATTTATTTAGATGAAATTAAAGTATGATCGCTAATACCTTCATAAAAAGACCCGTTACAGCTATAGTAATATCTATTGTACTGGTAATTACGGGTGTTGTATGTATCCTGCTGCTGCCTATTGACCAGTACCCGGATATTACCCCGCCTATAGTGACGGTTAACGGGCAGTTTACGGGTGCAGATGCCCAAACGGTAGAACAAACCGTGGCCACGCCCATAGAGGAACAGGTGAACGGAACGCCGGGCATGGAGTACATGCAAAGCAACAGCACCAACAACGGGCTGATGTCAATGAATGTTACCTTTAAAATAGGTACCGATATTGATGTTGCTGCGCTTGATGTACAAAACCGGGTAAGTATTGCCACTCCGCTGATGCCAGCGGTAGTAAGTCGTTTAGGCTTAACCGTGCGTGCGCTTAATCCAAGTATGCTGATGATGGTAGCCATTTATGCGCCAAAAAATTCGCACAACATCACTTTTTTAGATAACTACACCAATATATTTATACAGGATGCTTTGCTACGCGTGCCGGGTGTTGGCAGCATTAATCGCTTTACAGACGATTTTAGTATGCGGATCTGGATGAACCCGGAGAAAATGGCTTCATACAGCCTTACGCCAACTGACGTTATCAATGCGCTTAATGCCCAAAATGTACAGGTAGCAGCCGGAACAGCCGGTGTGCCGCCGCAATCCTCAAGTCAGACCTATGAGCTCGGGATTTTGGTGAACGGGCGTTTAAGTAAAGTGTCGGAGTTTGAGAACATCGTTGTAAAAACAATCCCTGCCACCGGCGCACTGGTGTATCTTAAAGACGTGGCGCGGGTTGAACTGGGAAAATTCACTTTTTCCAGCAACTCTTTTGTTGACGGGCACCGGGCATCATACCTGCAAATTTACCAGGCGCCGGGTAGTAATGCACTTGAAACAGCTAAGGGCGTTTATGACGAACTCGCAAAGCTGAGACAAACCTTCCCCGCGGATGTTGAATACAGCGTTCCGTTCGAATCGGTTACGGTGGTAAAGGTTTCTATGCAGGATGTTGTAGGTACTTTGTTGAAAACCCTGGGACTGGTTGCCGTGGTGGTATTCTTGTTCTTGCAAAACTGGCGATCAACATTGATCCCTGTACTGGCAATCCCGGTATCCATCTTCGGGACGTTCTGCTTTTTTATACCGCTGGGCTTTACCATTAACACGTTAACCATGTTTGGCTTTGTGCTGGCGATAGGTATTGTAGTGGATGATGCCATTATTGTGGTGGAGGCTGTACAGCATTATATCGACCATGATAAGATGTCGGCCAAGGAGGCTACCTACCAGGCCATGAAGGACATCTCGGCGCCGGTAGTGGCCATTGCGCTCATCCTTGCAGCGGTGTTCGTTCCCGTTGGCTTTATTCCTGGTATCGTGGGCCGTTTGTACCAGCAATTTGCCATCACCATAGCTATCTCGGTTATGATATCAGCATTTATAGCGCTGTCGTTAACACCTGCATTGTGTACATTGTTATTAAAACCAACCGATCCATCCAAACAGCAAAAAGGATTAAATAAATATTTCAATAAATTTAATGCCTGGTTCGACAGGATCACTGCCCGGTATACCAATGGCGTAAAATCGAGCATAAAGGGATCTAGGTACATTATTATTTTACTGTTATGCCTTTGTGCAGGCGCTTACTTTATGTTCCAGATGAAGCCATCGGGCTTTATCCCGTCGGAAGACGACGGCAACCTGTATGTAACCTTCCAATTGCCGCCGGCCGCATCAACAGCAGCTTCTGTAGAAGTAATGAATAAGCTGATGAAGGTAATTGGCAGCACGCCAGGTGTAGCACATTATGCAGCATTATCCGGACTTAACGTGGTAACCAATGCCAGTAACTCCAACAACGGCACCATCTATTGCCAGCTCGCACCATGGGACGATCGTTCAAAATCGAGCGAACAGGTGCCGGGTATAATCGGTGTGCTGCAGAAGCGGATCCAAGATGCTGGGATCAATAATGCTAACGTTGAGGTTATTCAACCGTCACCATTACCCGGTGTTGGCTCAACAGTTGGCTTCAGTATGCAGATAGAACAGCGCAGCACTAACGACGATGTACATGCCTTTGAAAAAGTTGTGAACGATTTTGTAGCTCGTGCAAATAAAAACCCGGCTATAACCAAGGCATACACGTTTTTTACAGCGCATACACCAAATGTGAGCCTGAATGTTGATCGCGAAAAATGCGAAAAACTGGGGGTAAACGTTGCAGATGTTTTTACTACCATACAGGCTTATATGGGCAGTTTGTATATTAATGACTTTACTACTTATAACCGTACCTTCCATGTAGTTGTACAGGCCGATACGGCATTCCGTACCCTGGTGTCTGATATGGATAAGTATTATGTGCGTAACCAGGCAGGCACCATGGTTCCGCTGGGTACGGTCATCAGCTATAAGCCAACAGAGGCCGCGCCGCTCATCTCGCACTTTAATATTTTCCGTACTGCCGAGGTAGACGGATCAAATGCGGATGGCTACAGCAGCAGCCAGGCGCTGGCAGCCTTGCAGGAACTTGCCAAAACATTACCTGAGGGTTATACTTATGAGTTTTCTGGCTTAAGCTATGAGGAGCAAAAGGCTGGCTCAACTACCATTTACATCTTCCTGTTCTCGATAACGTTCGTGTTCCTGTTCCTGGCAGCGCTTTATGAAAGCTGGTCGGTGCCGTTTTCTGTGTTACTGGCCGTGCCTATCGGCGCGTTCGGGGCTATACTGGCACTGTTAATGGTACCGGGACTCACCAATAACGTTTATGCACAAATAGGTTTAATAACACTGATAGGTCTTGCAGCCAAAAACGCCATCCTGATTGTAGAGTTTGCAAAGGTGCGGGTTGACAGGGGGGAAGACCTCATCAAATCAACCCTCGACGCGGTGAGCTTGCGGTTACGACCAATCATCATGACTTCGCTGGCGTTTATACTTGGCGTACTGCCGCTCGTGCTGGCCACGGGTGCCGGCGCAGTAGCCAGGCGTACCATCGGCTTTACAGTATTGGGCGGGATGCTTGCCGCATCAACCATAGCCATATTTGTGGTGCCGGTACTGTACGTAGTAATCACCCGCTTGTCGTACGGAAAAGAACAGCTGGAGTACCTGAAATCGCACCACGAGGAATTGATGGAAAAAGCAAGAAAGGTGGAAGCACAAAATATTGACCCCGAGCTGGAATACGAGATTGAAAAATCGCGCTCGCTTAGTAACCCCGATCATATATGATTGCAAATACCTTCATAAAACGACCGGTTACTGCTATCGTAATCTCGATAGTGTTGATGATCTCGGGTACGATATGCCTTTTTAACCTGGCTGTCGACCAGTATCCCAACATATCACCGCCCAGCGTTTCGGTAAATGGCTCCTATACGGGTGCCGATGCACAAACCGTGGAGCAAACAGTAGCCATCCCGGTTGAAGAGCAGATAAACGGAACCCCCGGCATGGAGTACATGACCAGCACCAGCACCAATAGCGGCGGTGTAGGTGTAAGGGTGACCTTCAACATTGGTACCAATGTACAAATTGCGGCATTGAACGTGCAAAACCGTGTTGGAATTGCCAAGCCCATATTGCCCTCGGTTGTGAGTAAGCTTGGCTTAACGGTGCGTGCAAGTAACCCGGATCAGTTGATGCTGATTGCTATTTATTCGCCAAAGAAAACGCATAACATTACCTTCCTGGATAACTATACCAATACATTTATTGAGGACGCGATATTGCGCGTTCCCGGAGTTGGGGATGTTAGTGCACGTACGGATAACTTCAGCATGAGGATCTGGATGAATCCCGAAAAAATGGCCTCGTACAATTTAACGCCGGCAGATGTTACAGCGGCACTGGATGCCCAAAATGTGTACGTTGCAGCCGGTTCAGCAGGTGCACCTCCCCAGAAATCAAACCAGGCAAACGAGATAGGAATACTGGTTAACGGGATGCTCAGTAAAGTGCCGGAATATGAAAAGATTGTTGTGAAATCAATCCCGGCAACGGGTCAGCTGGTATATCTAAGGGACATCGCGCGTGTTGAGCTTGGGAAATTTACATTCTCCAGCAACGCCTTTGCGGATGGGAACCGCTGCTCAACCATCCAGGTGTACCAATCGCCTGGGAGTAACGCCCTTCAGACCGCCGAAAACGTGTACGCAGAGCTCGCAAAGCTAAAAAAATCATTCCCCTCCGATGTGGATTACACCATACCGTTCGAGTCGGTAACCATCATAAAGGTTTCGATGCAGGAGGTGATAGGTACCCTGCTTAAGGCGCTCGGACTGGTGGCGATCGTTGTATTCCTGTTCCTGCAAAACTGGCGTTCATCGCTTATCCCAATCCTGGCTATCCCGGTATCTATCCTGGCAACATTTTGCTTTTTTATCCCGCTTGGCTTCACCATAAATACATTAACCATGTTTGGCTTCGTGCTGGCTATCGGGATTGTTGTGGATGATGCCATCATAGTGGTGGAGGCTGTGCAACATTATATTGATGAGCAGCACATGTCGCCGAAAGAGGCCACCTACCATGCCATGAAGGAGATTTCTGCCCCTGTTGTTGCAATCGCGCTTATCCTGGCATCGGTGTTTGTGCCGGTCGGTTTTATTCCCGGTATTGTGGGCCGTTTATACCAGCAATTTGCTATAACAATAGCCATTTCGGTTATGTTCTCTGCCTTTATTGCGCTTTCGTTAACGCCTGCTTTATGTACGCTGCTTTTACGGCCGAGCCATGTCAGCAAAAAATCGTCAAACTGGCTGGATAAGTTCTTTTATCATTTTAACACCTGGTTTGAAAAGGTGACCTTCAAATACTCCAACGGCGTAAAGCGGAGTATAAAAAATACAAGGTTTGTCATTATTATTCTTGTCTGCATTTGCGCCGGCACCATCTTTTTATTCAAGGCAAAGCCATCAGGTTTTGTGCCGTCCGAAGATGGGGGACGGCTTTTTGTTACTTACCAACTCCCCGAGGCATCATCAACCACGCAATCTGTCAACGTGATGGAAAAGCTGATGAAGATTGTGGGTTCAACGCCCGGGATTTTACACTATACGGCCATATCCGGCTTTAATATATTAAACGGCGGCGCCAACTCAAACAATGGGTCGATGTTTTGTATGCTCACGCCATGGGATGACCGTACCACCAAGGCAACGCAGGTTGAAGGTATAACCGCCAACATAAAAAAGCGCATCGCCAAGGCGGGGATAAAAAATGCCAACGTGGTGGTGATCCAGCCGCCGCCGATCCGCGGGATAGGCCTTGCTGCCGGGTTCAGTATGCAAATTGAACAGGGAAACTCAACAGACGATATTCACCAGTTTGAAAAAACCGTGAAGAAATTTGTAGCGGAAGCACATAAAATTCCTGCTATAGCAACTTCATTTAGTTATTTTTCGGCGCATACACCAAGTTATGACCTTACGGTCGACAGGGAAAAATGTCAAAAATTGGGAGTGAATATCTCCGATGTTTTTTCAACCATGCAGGCGTTTATGGGAAGCTTGTTTGTAAACAACTTTACGTTGTACAACAGAACTTATCACGTAGTGGTGCAGGCCGATACCACTTACCGCGCGCTCATCAGCAATATGGACAAATATTATGTCCGGAATTCAGTGGGCAATATGGTTCCGCTCAGCACGGTAATCCATTACAAGCCTACCGTTGCCGCGCCGCTGATCTCGCACTTTAACATTTTTCGATCGGCAGAAGTTGACGGAGCGATCCCCGAAGGTTACAGCAGCGGGCAAAGTTTGGACGCCTTAAAAGCGCTGGCGAAAAAAGCCCTGCCGCGCGGGTATACCATTGATTTTTCGGGTTTAAGCTATGAGGAGATCAAAGCAGGATCAACTACTATTTATATCTTCCTGTTTTGTATCACTTTTGTATTCCTGTTCCTTGCTGCGCTGTATGAAAGCTGGTCGGTGCCGTTTTCGGTGATGCTGGCGGTGCCAATTAGTGCATTTGGTGCGATATTGGCGCTTACCTGTATCCCCGCTCTTACCAATAACGTTTATGCACAAATAGGCCTGATCACGCTAATTGGCTTGTCGGCCAAAAACGCCATCCTGATTGTTGAATTTGCTAAAATAAGGGTAGATCGGGGGGAGGAACTCATCAAATCGACACTCGAAGCTGTGCGTTTACGTTTGCGCCCTATTATCATGACTTCGCTGGCATTTATCCTCGGTGTATTGCCGCTTGCCCTGGCAACAGGCGCAGGCGCGGCTTCCCGGAACACTATTGGTGTAACCGTGTTGGGCGGCATGATCGCATCATCAACCATTTCCATTTTCATCGTACCGGTGTTATTTGTGCTTTTTACCCGTTTCTCGTACGGTAAAAAGGAATTGAAATGGCTGCAGGATCATCACGAAGAACTGATGGAAAAAGCCAAAAAAGTTGAAGAACAAAATATAGACCCTGAATTGGAATATGATATAGCTATGGCTCATGCCGAAAACAAATCATCGCGCGAGGCGCATGAACGCGACAAGCCAAACGGAAAATAATTTACCCCTATTAAATTAAATGACCCATGAAAAGCGTACAGTTGATATCGCAGCGATTAAAAAGGATCAATCATTTGTATACCAAAATGATCTCGAAGGAGCTTTCCGCCTTTGAGCTCGAACATCATTTTGAAGTATTACTGGCGCTTGCTTCCCAGGAAAAACCCGTAACGCAAAACAAACTTGCTGAGCTGCTCCAGGTCGATAAGTCGCGCATGGCGGTGATCGTTTTTGAGTTGGAAAAACGCGGGATGATGCAAATAAGCGTTAACCCAAACGACAGGCGTGAGCATTACGTATCGCTTTCGCCCTCGGCTGTCACCTCCATACCCCATATTGAATTGAGTGTTGAGAAAATAAACCAACTGGCCGAAGCCGGCATCGAGCGGCAAAAACTGATGACATTTTTCGAGGTATCAGAAATGATCCAGCAGAATTTGGTGAAAAAGGTGGCCTTTTAATTGCCCCGCTTTTTACCGCGAAATGATGAATGCTAATCGAAGTACCGTAAATGATTTTTAAGCGAACGCGCTCAATAAAAAAGCCTCGAAATAAATCTTAGCGCTTTCTTGTAGAGAAAAGGAGGATTGAATTAGAACTCAATGAAGCTTCATTGACTAAAAACGAAGATTTTATTCTAATAATTAAAGGCTTGCTTGATGTAATTGAGGAAATGGAAAATCAACAAATGAATTTGCAGAATTTTAATAAAACCATTTATTCCAAATTAGTATATTCGTTTGGTACACCCAAGTTGTAAAATAACATGAGAAAAATTGTTTTGGTGCTTTTTGTTTTGCTTTCGTCATGCTCTTTTAGTGATCAAGATAGAGCTGAGAGTTTGGTGAAGGATTATTTAAAAAAGACACTAAACGATCCCGATAGCTATGAATCGGTATCTTTTGGGAAATTGGAACCTAATTATGACACATTTATCAGCAGCAGTCCGGAAGGAAAAAGACTTGAAAAGACCGAAAATCAATTAGATAGCATAGCTACAATTTACAGGACAAAGGCTGATAGTATAAGTACATATAGTCTTGGTAATACAACCCTCCTCAATGAATATACCGCATTGAGCAAAAGCTTTCGCCGTAAAGGGGACAGCGTTGGACAAATTATTGAAGTAAAAGAAAAAAATTATCAGGGACCACTGATAGGATATACTATAACGCACACATTTAGGGCTAAAAATGGTTTTGGAGCCTTGGAGTTAAACACGAAAGATTTTATGCTTGACAGCAAGCTTACGATAGCATTTTAGTTTATTAATTACAATTGTAATCAATAGACATGTCAGTAACTTCTTCGGTTTGCACCAGCTATCCAATCAATATTGTGTTTTAATGGCGAGGCAATAGCTAATTGTTTAAAGAATATCCAAATCACGCGCTACATAATAACTGGGTACAAGTGGCCTGAAGCCGGTCTGTTTCCTGAGTTTTGAAATGTCCATTATGCCTTCAAATGGATCGTTTAGTGGCCCTTCAGCCGGGGCAAAGGCATCAGCCGCCTGTCCAACAG
Source organism: Mucilaginibacter phenanthrenivorans (assembly GCF_024721155.1). Taxonomy (GTDB): domain Bacteria; phylum Bacteroidota; class Bacteroidia; order Sphingobacteriales; family Sphingobacteriaceae; genus Mucilaginibacter; species Mucilaginibacter phenanthrenivorans. The sequence goes on from NZ_JAHVAP010000008.1 coordinate 346,479, forward strand.
AATCAGCAAGCTCATATAAGGTGATGGGCGCATCATTTGCAATATTGAATATCTCCCCATTTAGCCCATCGGTATGAAGCAGTAAAGTTAACGCCTGGGCAACATCAAGGTGGTGTACCATGTGCATTCTTGAGCCTGAGTGACGTTCCCTTTTTTTTCAACGAGGAATGAATTCTTCTTTATTTGGATCATTAACGCCTCAACCTAAACCTATCCGCGACAAACGTATAACAAATCCTTTGCTTTATGACGCGACATGAATTTCTGCTGCAGCATGGCATGGTATAACTTAAAGTCATCCTGAATTACTATTTGTCATTTGCCTTGAATTATAATTACAAGGACCTTAGTTATTAATTAACCAGCTAAATTTTCGCGGGATGTATTTTCAGCTAACTATGAATACCTTATTACAATACTTCAAACCAGATCGCAGATGAGCTTTTATGTCCTCTCGTTAGTGTTAACGGCAGCCGTGCTTCATGCCTTTTGGAATTTGCTTGCCAAAAAGGCAAATGGGAAAGCTCCCTTTATCTGGCTGATGTATATTGTTAGTACTATTTTGTATTTACCGCTATTGCTTTATAGCGTAGGGCAGGGCGATAACATTTTTTCTCAGCCGGTGCTATGGCTTTCCCTGAGCAGCGCAATATTGCATATGGCCTATTTTCTCATCCTGCAAAAAGGATACAGAAGCGGCGACCTGTCTGTTGTATATCCCCTTGCACGCGGCACAGGTCCGCTGTTCTCATCACTTGCTGCCATTTTGCTTTTGCACGAACAGTTAAAATTAAAGGCAACCATCGGATTGTTCTTAATTCTTATAGGTGTATTGGTAATAACCGGCCTGAGTTTTAAGAAAGCGAACAATGCTAAAATAATGACCGGTGTGTTTTGGGGTGTATTAACCGGTTTATTTATTGCCTTGTACACCTTTAACGACACGGTTGCGATAAAAACATACGCGGTATCCCCGGTGATAATCACGTTTGTTTCAAGTGTTTTCAGCATCATCCTGCTTTTTCCGTTCGTGTGCTCGCAAGGGGATGAAATCAAAAGAGAAATTAAGCAGCACAAATGGAGCATTATAGCAATCGGCCTGTTGAGCCCGGCGGCTTACATATTGGTGTTGGAAGCCTTAAAATATGCCCCGTTAACAGTTGTTGCCCCGGCGCGGGAAACCAGCATTTTGCTGGGCGTGTTTATGGGCTCGCGGGCGCTAAATGAGAAAGATGGAAAAAGGAGGCTAATTGCCAGCGCGTTGATACTAGGGGGAATAGTTGCGTTGGGTTTGAGTTGAGTGGCGAAACCTTTATAATTAATCAGAAGTTGATGTTCTTATCATCTCCACATGTTCAATCCCGTCTTCGTCATATACTTCGCCGTCACTGACAAAACCCAGGGATGTATAGAAGGGAAGGGCGTAAGTCTGTGCGCCGATGCGGATAACCTTTGCGCCGAACAGGTCTTCACAGCCTTCTATTGCCAGTTCCATTACTTTTTTGCCGAGGCCAGTGCCCCTGAACGCAGAGGAAGTGATCACCCGTCCGATAGACACCTCCGGGAAGGATACGCCGGCCGGAACCAGCCGGCTGTAAGCCGCCAGTTTACTGCCAGAAAATAAAAGCAGGTGATAACACTGCTGATCCTTACCATCCATGTCCTGGAACACGCAATTCTGTTCAACCACGAACACCTCGCTGCGCAGGCGGAGCAGTTCATATAACTCGGTGACGTTAAGCTCCTGGAAGGATTTAATTTTATGTATGAGGTTCATCAGATCTGTTGTCAGCAGCAAAAATATCTAAATAATTCGTTTTAAGGGCGTTCCCGGTAAAAGTCTGTTTGGTTTATTCTAAAATAAGCGAAGCGGCTTCACGTGTTAAAGCTAATATGAAGGAGGATGTTGGTAAGTTGCTGGGGGAGTGATTGGTGGATTTGGAATTGTGATAAAAAGAGCGGCTTCCTGAACGCGGGCAACAAGGCGGGAGCCTCATATCTTTGTTGAAGACAATAAAACAGGACTAAGGCAGCATTTTGAATGGAGCCTATCTTGCTGCAGCTGAAAACGCTTGCTGTAGCTGGGGTAATCTACACTTACAGCTTAATAACATACAAATTTTCGTAATTTTACAGAGAGATGGACGAATTAAAGAAAAAAATAAAAAAGTTAGCTGAAACTTATTCCACCAACCTTAAAGAACGGATCGAAGGTAGAAAGGAAGAAATGAAAAGTGATGACAACTCACATTATCTAATTTATAGGGTTTTAGGAATAACTACAGAAGAGGGGAAGCTTATTGATATATATCAGAATACAGGCCGTTTTCTTTATAAATATGCTGGATCTTTTTTGGAAGAAGCAGCAACTTTATGTTTTAACTATAAGTTTCCTGAAGGTATTAAAAGTAAAGTTCAAAACACTTTAGGGCGACGTCCCCAAACATTTGAAATAGACTTTCTTAATAACAATGATGCATTAGAGGTCAAATGGCGTGATGCCACGACAGATGGCGATCACATTACCAAAGAACACACCAGAGTTCAAGTAATAAAAGGACATGGTTATAAGCCGATCAGAGTTATGTTTTACTATCCACAGCGAGAGCAAGCCATTAGAATCCAACAAACCTTAAAAACTTTATATGCGGGTGTTGATGGAGAATATTATGGCGGAGAAGAAGCATGGGATTATTTAAAGAACTACACAGGCGTTGACTTAAAGACTATCCTGACTGAAATTGCGCACGAAAGCGTACCGGTTGTGAGCAATGAATTGAGCCATGTAGTCTCTGAAATTAAGAAAAATGAATTAGATGGAGATAAATAGCATCATTCACGGAAATTGCGTTGATAAACTCAAAGATATAGAGACTAGCAAAGTTGATCTAGTTTACTTTGATCCGCCGTTTTTTACCCAAAAAAAGCACTCATTGTCGAATCGGGACAATTCTAAATTGTATGAGTTTTTGGATAAATATGAATCATTAGAGGAGTATTTATACCTAATTGAAAGCACGTTGAAAGAATGTAAAAGAGTGTTGAAAAACACAGGTAGTGTCTTTCTACATTGTGACAAAAATGCATCACATTACATTAGAATAGTTTTAGATAAAGTGTTTGGAAAGAGTAACTTTCAAAGTGAAATTGTCTGGGCTTACAAGCGTTGGTCAAATGCCAAAAAAGGACTTTTAAACTCCCATCAAATTATATTTTTTTATTCTAAAACTGAAGACTTTAAATTCAACACGCTATATACCAATTATTCATTAACAACAAACCTTGATCAGATTTTGCAAGATCGAGAAAAAGATGAAAATGGTAAATCTATTTACAAAAAAAATGAAACCGGCGGTGTCGTAATTGGAAAAGAAAAAAGAGGAGTTCCTTTAAGTGATGTTTGGGGAATCCCATATTTAAATCCAAAAGCAAAAGAGAGAACTGGATATCCTACGCAAAAGCCGGTTTTATTATTACAGCAAATTATAAATATCGTTACAGATGAAGGAGATTTAGTTTTGGATCCATTTTGTGGAAGTGGGACTACGTGTGTGGCTGCAAAATCACTAAAACGGAATTTTGTTGGAATTGACGTTTCAGTGGACGCGATTAACCTAAGTAAATCTCGTTTAGAAGAAATGGTAATTTCTGAATCTAACTTGCTGAATAAAGGAGTAAACGAGTATTTAGAAAAAACAAATAAAGAATTATCCATTCTTCAAAACCTAAATGCTTTTCCTGTGCAAAGAAATTCGGGGATAGACGGGTTTTTAAGAGATTATTGCGATGGTATGCCGGTTCCCGTTAAAATCCAAAATGAACATGAGACACTTGAAGACGCCATTGAAAAACTGGAAAAAGCTTCAATTGGAAAAAATTATTCAATTAAAATTGTAATTCAGACCCGAGAAACGGGACTAAGCCGACTTTTTGGTTTTGAAACGGATATAAAAATAATACAATCACTCGAACTTCAAGCAAAAAGCATAGCGAGAACGTTACAAAGTCCCTCTAAAATAAGTGTTTAGGTAATTCATAACTTAAACAATGCGAACTTATGTCTTGGGTCACGATGAAAGACAACTTATTGTTGTCCGAACCCGCCACACCAGCGCGTAAGGCCTATGGTTTTATAAGCAAAATATCTAAATAAAAATGCCGCATCGAAGACTATGTAGCAAGCGGCATCTTTTTCATTTTGGCACGGGGCATGAGTATGCCTTTACGCTTTTATACGATGCTGCATACTTATATCGTTTCTGATACTCGAGTCTTTGGAAATAACTTTTACCTTCAATACTTGAATGTTACCGAATTATTTCAACTACGCAAATAGGTTGCGCATTAAATAGTTTTCTTTGTAGAGTAAAAAATGATGGAAATGGATGAAATGACATTAAAGTTGGATAGCCTGATTGAAGAGCTGGCTACATATGAGGGAAAGTATGTAAATCTAAGCGCCGAGATAATTAGTGCTGATAACCAAAATATGTATACAATGGATCTGTTATCAACAGCAATCGCAAATAGGGCGATCCAGCTAGTCAATGGATTTTGTCTTTTAGTTAGGGACGATAACTACCTGTGTGCAATTCCATTGATTAGATTACAATTGGATAATGCGTTACGGTTCTACGCTTTTTTTCTTGTTAAAAGCAGGGATAATTTATTTAGTCATTTTAGTGACGGAAAACCTATCAATAAATATAGGGATAGTAAGAATAACTTTCTGACAGATAATTACCTGGCAACAAATCTCGACAAATTGTTCAAAGGCGTATTGGACACTTACAAAAATACCTCTAGCCATATCCATTTAAGCGACCAACATTTATTGGCGACACGGTTACTTCGTACTGATAAGTCAAAACCGATGAGAATAGGTGTTGGCCCCAAAATAGATGCATTTTCTGTAGAACTCAAAATAAATTTCGCTTCGACAATGAATGAAGTTAGTAGGCTTGTGCTGATTATTTTGAATCAATGGAAACTTGAAAAGGAGGGCAAATCCTGATATTATACCGTAATTTCAAAAATAGCTTGAAGTGCTGTTTAAGATGTTTAGATCTTACTCTAACCTTAACGCGGCTCACGAGATAAAAGCCTTACGGCAGCGAAAAACGCTTGCGGTTGCGGGGAAATTCCACCCAATTCAAAATAACCCTTACCAGATTCAAATCGGCATATCTTAACAAGGGCTTAAAACGTTTACTTTGGTCTATACAAATCAAAGAGCAATGCGCAGTGTAGTTATAATCTTGTTTTTCTGCTTTTTAAAACTCTGCTGTTACGCGCAAAAGCCGGTAATGTATTTGGATAGCGTAAATCCGGTTATTCAGCACGATAGTCACGGCGATTCCATTCGTAAGTATTTTTCCAGTACAATTGTTAACTACAGTAATTCTCCTTCAAAGAAGAAAAACGTAGTGATTACAGCATTTTATTCTAATAAACTGGCGGTGAACTATCGGCAGGCTTTACAAAAGATCCCGCGGTTAAAAGAATTCGGCAACCCCGGATCGCAGTTTTATGTACAATTTATTGACGGCTACGCCGGTAAATATGCGATCCCTGTTTTCGATTCATCCGGAATAATCATTACGGCTAATGGCATTAATCCGCAAAACGTTAACGAATATCAATTCAGGGTTATTGAGAATAAGCGGAAAGTAGTATTGCCCTGGACAACGCCGAAGTTATTTTGCAAGGCCTATTTGATGACTAAAATTGCTGATCCTAATAAAATAGATGAGTTTTCGGCTTACATAGGCCAATTTAAAGAAACATATGGTAACGCGCTTACTTTTCAAATTCGCAAGATCAGTATGCCTGATAGTATTGAAACTTCAATATCAGCGTATTGGGTAAAATGGCAGCCAAGGGTTGTCGGGGTGTTCACGTTTTCCCAGCTCCCCGAATTCTTAAATATCTTTAAAAAGCAATGGACGAGTCCAATCGAAGATCCCAATCAAAGCGACTGGAGTAAGGATATTGCTTTGCTGAAACTAAAAAAAGACTTTCGATACAATGAAAATGACCTCATCTTTTATTTAGATGATATCATTAAATCAAAAAGGATTATTGAATACAATCTTGTAAACGGAAAAGATAGTACGGGTTGGACGGTCAATGATTTCGATTTTAATTTGGTTTGGCTCAAAAATCTGTCTCCGGGGAAATATCAGCTAAAAATACGTTATAGCGTACAGCGCAATAATATATGTACCTATGCATTTACTGTAAAAGCTGCATGGTATCAAACTTTATGGGCTAAGGCTGCTTTAAGTTTGCTTGGTGCATTGGCTGGCGGTTTTCTTTTATTGCTATGGAGATCAAGAAAGCAAGCGGAAAAGCTAAAGGAACAAAGTACTTTAAAGCAATTGGTGCAAACCGAGCTCAAATCTATCCGGTCGCAGTTTAATCCGCATTTTGTATTTAATGCGCTTAGCTCCATACAAGGGCTTATTACTAAAAACGACTCGCAAAATGCGTCGAAATATTTAATTGAGTTCAGCAATTTAATGCGCGATTCATTAAAAGCCAGTGATAAAGAATTTGTAAGTATTTCTACCGAAATAAAGATCCTGGAGAACTACTTAACGCTTGAAAAGCTGCGTTTTGGGTTTGATTATCACATTAAAGTAAGCGAACAGATAGATGCCAGTGCATTTGAAATACCGGGCTTGTTTTTACAACCCCTGGTAGAGAATGCGGTAAAGCATGGCATATCGGCCCTGCAGGAAAACGGGCAACTGACCGTAACGTTTGAGAAGTTGAATAACGATATGGTAGTCAGCGTAAACGATAATGGCAAAGGGTTCAACGAAAATGAAAGCGCCAACGGATTTGGCCTTCAGCTTACAAAGGAGCGGATAAAGCTATTGAACCAAACACTTAACGGGCAGCAAATAGAATTTTCAGTAAAAAGGACGGATAATAAAACACAAGTTATTATCCATTTTAAAAATTGGCTTATATGATACGAGCGATAATTATTGATGACGAAAAAAACAATATTGAAAATATTGTGCGCTTACTAAAAAAGCATGAACTACCTGTAACTATTGTAGGCTCGGCCACTAATGCCGATGACGGGATCAGCTTAATTACAGCAAGCAATCCAGACCTGTTGTTTTTAGATATCCAAATGCCGGATAAGAATGGCTTTGAAGTACTTAAAGCCTTGCCGCATCACCAGTTTGAGGTGGTTTTTGTTACCGCGTTTGACCAATATGGCATACAAGCCGTTAAGTTTTCGGCTATAGATTACCTGTTGAAACCAATAGATCCCGAAGAGTTAAAAGCATCCGTTAATAAGGTAGAGGCAAAGCTTAATAAAAAGAAGGCAAACCTTCAGCTTGAAAATTTGATGGCGTTTATTAAGGATACGGATGCAAAAAAGGAACACAAGCTGGCCCTGGCTTCAACTAAGGAGATCAGGTTTGTGCATACCGGCGATATCATCCGTTGCGAATCGTCAAATACTTATACCCAGTTCTTTTTATCCGATGGAAAAAATATCATGGTATCAAAACCCATTTTTGAATACGAAGAATTATTAAGCAGCTATGACTTTATCCGGTGCCATCAATCGCATTTGGTCAATAAAAAGTTTATCAAAAGTTTGCTCAAGGAAGATTCTGGCTACCTGTTAATGGACGATAATACCCGCATCCCCATCTCCAGGAATAAAAAGGAAAATGTAATGAAGGCTCTGCATACCATAAAAAAATAAAAAACCATATCATGAAAAATCTATTATTGATCGCACTAATGTGCTGCTGCAATTATTTAAATGCGCAAAATTCACCTCTGGTTGCTATTGAGGATAAAAAAATGGACGCCTATCTTGCCGGCCGTAAGCCCGCAACACTTACTATCGAAATAAAAAATCTCCCTGATAGCGTTAAAAAAGTGAATATTAAATATACCCTTGTACAATTTGGCGGAAGCCTCCAGGTTACTAAATATGCCGAAACAAATGCCGCCGGCCTGGCCAAAATAATCCTTGATCAGAATTTACCATACCAGCAGGTATGGCTAAGCGCCGGCGATTACTTGTACGCCGGGATCTATGTTAATACCGGGCTTATTGTTACCGTTGACGCGCACAAAGTACCCAAAGACGGCGCTTATATGATAGGCGAGGGGGTAAGCTATTCTGGCAACGACGGCGAATTTAATACCGTAATGAATAAAAAGTCACTTTTTAGAAAAAACGAAAGGGAAGGTTTGTTTAATGATCTCCGTGCTTTGTGTAATTCGAGAAGGAAATATGCCGTGGATGCCTTCACCTTTAAAACCGATTCCATTTTGAAATTGGTGAAAAATATCGATAACGAATTTATCGCCGGTTTCCCTAATTATGGCTGGGCCGTTAGCAATGAAACTTTGTCTGATTTTTACGGAAATATTTGCACGGCCTATTGGAATGATATCATGCCCACCCAGGTTTTTAATGAAATAAACGCACACCATCCCTTATTTACAAGTAACGACGGCGGTTTGTTTTACAGGTACTTAGGGATCTATAGTTTGAGCAAAGGACGTTTTAAAAACGAAGAAAAACTTAGCGGTGCTATAAAAGTGTTCGACAGTTTATATACGCAGCAGCGATCTGACTTGTTGAAATTATACCTATTGGAAACGGAAAAAGATAGTTACGCCCGGCCATACCCGGTAATCATCAATAGTATTAAAACAAGCTGGTGCAAGAAAATTGCGATAAATGAATTGACTAAAGTGAACGCAAACCAAAAAAGGATAGACAGCGTTTTTGCGCTATCAAAAAAATTAGAAGACGCAAATATTGGCACCCCGTTAATGAAGTTACCGTTTGATGCCAGCTTATATAAATTAGATACGGTAGCAAACATTGATAACTTTATACTGAGCCTAAGGTCAAAATTTCCCAATAAGGCACTCATTATCGATTTTTGGGCCACCTGGTGTGCCCCTTGCATAGCCGATATGCCCTACAGCAAAAGCTTGCATGAGAAAAATAAGGACCTGCCTATTGAATATATTTACCTGTGTACCAGCAGTGGTTCGAGTATGGATTTATGGAAAAATAGGATAGGGGACCTGCAAATTCCGGGTACGCATATTTTTGTGAACGATAAAATTATATCCAGGTTGAAGACGGCTTTCAATTCAGAGGGAGGATTTCCAACTTACGTGGTTATAGATATTAACGGTAAAGTAAATCAAAAAAAGATCACGTTCATGGGCGCTTTAGACAGGGACAGTGTGAAAAAAACTGTGGGACTTTAGCGGGAGAATATTTATTGGATACGTTAAGAACGCCCTCTACAAGCCTGTTCCACAAGAAAATTTTTCAGAAAGTGCAATTTTTAAACGGTGATTATTAGCTGTTCACCGATGCGTAAAATTAAGTAGTTGATAATGAGCGTGTTTCATAGCGTTCCGGGTGTTCCATGTGAAAAAATGGAACACCAAATTTGAATCAGGCAGAAATTAAACATGCACACCTTAAGCAGGTCGGTTCCAAATGCAAGCTTTTTAAGAAAGAGAAAAAAATAGGTATTTTATCATGCCTGATTATCGGTCTTTATCATTGACTAAAAGTGAAGTATCTGATAGTGAGAATGTTTCACAGTGTTCCGGGTGTTCCATGTAAAAAAATGGAACACCAAATTTAAACCCGGAAGAAATTAAGTAGGTTGTTACCAAAAACAATGGCTTAGGCGGGGAACGCTCATTAGCTCATTAATCAACTATTAATTTTTCAATAGGTAATTTGTAAAATATTATATCCGCGTCATCCTGTTTTATTTAGAAAATTTTAGTTTAGTCGGCTAATTCCCGCTTAGACGAGCAATTGCATTGAATCTTAAATAAACAGTGCTAAAAGTCAAGTCTTTGTATATAGTTGATAAAAAAAAGAAGATTTTTTTGAATAAGTGATAGTTTATTTCTTCTAATAATAAAACATATTCAATAAACTAATAGCTTTACGTAAAAAAATGTAATTTAGGGCATTCATCCCATATGTTTTATGACGTCATACGCACATCTTCCTGACAAAGAAGTACTACAGCAGATGGTTGATGGTGATGATATAGCGTTTACAGAAATTTATAACAGGTACTGGAAAAAACTTATACTTTTAGCGTATAGTCGTACTAAAGACAAGTTCCTGGCGGAAGAGATTATTCAGGAAGTGTTTTTAAGTCTTTGGAACAGGAAAGAGAGCCTCGTTATAGAATCGCTGCCGGGGTATTTGGCAACTGCTATAAAATTTTCTGTATTCAAACATGTTCATAATTCAAATCGCAGATCTAAAATCATTAAAAACCTTTACAGTACGCAGTCAGCTGACCTGCCTGAAGATATTGTACATGCCAAATTTTTACAGGAATATATTGAAGGCATAGTTGAACAGTTACCAGATAAATGCCGTATGGTTTATCTCTATAGCCGAAAGCAAGGGTTGACTAATCCCGAAATCTGCCTGGAGATGGGGATCAGTGAAAAAACAGTTGAGGCCCATTTAACTAAAGCGCTTAAGGTTCTCCGCCTTAACTTAAAAGAGTTTCTGATCTTGATTTTAATTGCAAAGCATTTTTAGGTTTTTTCCGGTTTGTCCTGCTATCCAGCTGCCGCAGTGCCTCGCATAAATTTACACTACCCCAGAAGTCGAAAGTTTTGATATTAAATGCCTTTGCCCTGGCCCACCAATTTTAATAGTTTAACGTCAATAACGTATTTATTGATCTATTGCGCCTTTCACTGTTTTATTGACCGTAAAATAATTTAACTTTTTAATTTTTTGACTAAGGGTTAATGTAAAGTTAATGTACTCCCTTGTAATAAACGATATGGAAAAAAGCTATTTAAAGCATTTAATAAATAAATACATCAGCGGTACCGCGACCGAGGAGGAAAGAAATGAACTGCTTGCCTGGTACAGAACAGAAGAAGAGGAGTTCATCTCACCTTATGAAAATATTGAAGAAGAAGAATACGCCAAAGAAAAAATGCATAATGTGCTTTTGCAACAGATTAATAAACAAAAAGATACAACTAATAAGCTGCGTTATGTTAAAATAGCTGCGGCTGCAGCAGTTTTGATCGGCGCCTTCTTTTTTCTGTATAGGTACCTGCCAACACAGCATCCTGAAGCTGCTGCGATAGTTTTCAGCACAGTAACAACACAACGGGGCGAACGAAAAATAATAAAACTTACAGACGGATCCGTTATTTATTTAAATGCAGGCAGTTTTGTAAGGCTGCCATCAGCCTTCAACGGACCGCTAAGAGAAATTTATTTTGAGGGAGAAGCCTTTTTCGAGATTGCTAAGGATAAAAACCACCCATTTATAGTACACACCGGAAAAACCAGAACAAGGGTTTTGGGTACATCATTCAATATCACCGCACGTAACAACCAGCCAGAGATTACCGTAGCCCTCATTACCGGAAAGGTGGCATTTACCGACGGTAAAGAAAAATCAGACCTTTTACCTGGGCATCTGGTGGCTTACAATAAGCGAACCGGTAAATTGAAATTAAAGACGATCTCCAATATTGAAGCCGTAACTAATCGGCATAATGGTGATTATGAATACAATAACGTTAAGGTGGCGGCAATTGTTGAAGATTTAAACATAAACTTCAATGCTAACATCACAGTGGCGGGCGCAGTTAAGAACTGTGATTTCTTTGGCCGTATTAAACAAGGGGAAAGCGTAGAATCTTTTCTTAAAAAACTGGCAACTATTGAAAATGCCAAAATTATAAAATCTGGAACCGGGTATCTAATTAAGGGAGGAGGATGCAATTGATATAAATATACTACTATTCTAACAGTCTAACAGCCAGGCCCCTAAAGGCCATGGCTGACGACCCAAAATGCAATGCAACACAGCTAAACTTCTCAGGTTTGGACGCCAGAAGTTTTCGCAGATTTATTAACATTTTATGAAGTGAATATATGAAAAATTATGTTCCCCGCAAATGGGGAAGCAAGTTTAGGCTTTTTATGAAATTGAGTACAGTGCTATTGATTTTTTTAGGAAGTACCAGCTTAACGCTGGCAGCAGCTTCGGCTACTGGCCAGCCAATCCTATCAAAAGAAGTTACTGTAAGTTTTAAGAATAATTATATAAGTTCTGCATTGGAGAAAATCTCCGAAGTTTCGGGTGTAAAGTTTACCTATAATGGGATAGTTGCCAATAGCAGGATTAAGGTATCGGCTTCGGTAGCTAATAAAAAACTCAGTGAGGTATTAAATATCACATTAAAAAACACGCCATATGGATACGAAGTATTAGATGGCGAGATTTATATAAAAGTATTACCGCCAAAGCCAATAGTTGAAACGCCGCCTCTACAACGTATTTTAACAGGAAAAGTAACGGATGAAAAGGGTATAGGTTTACCCGGCGTTACTGTAAAAATAAAAGGAACGCAACGCGGTGGAATTACTGATGTTAACGGTAATTACCAAATCCAGGTTAATGATAAAACTGAAATACTTGTTTTTAGCTATGTAGGCTACATAATGCAGGAGAAAGTGGCCGGTGATGATGACGTAATTAATATCAGCCTGGTTCCAAATCCTGAAGGTTCGCTCAAGGAAGTGGCCATTGTAGCTTATGGTAATCAGCGAAAAATTAGTTTGGTAGGCGCACAGTCAACAGTTGACGTTGGAGAATTAGCCCAACCCGTTGCTTCTATCAGCACCCTTTTGGCAGGCCGCATCTCCGGTGTAATTGGTGTGCAACGTTCCGGCGAGCCGGGCGGCGATGGCTCAAACGTATGGATTCGGGGACTCGCTACTTTTGCCGGTAATAACACGGCCCCTTTGATCATGGTAGATGGTGTTCCCAGGTCAATGGACAACCTGGACCCGCTGGATATTCAATCTTTTACTATATTAAAGGATGCCTCGGCTACTGCGGTATATGGTGTAAAGGGAGCAAATGGGGTTATATTGATCCAGACTAAAAGAGGGAAAGCCGGTAAACCAAATATTAACGGCGATTATTACGAAGGGCTTCAATCTTTTACCCGCATTCCGCAAATGGCTGATGGGGTAACCTACATGAATATGGTAAACGAAGCGAATACTACCCGTGGCCAGGCGCCGGTATACTCCGCGGCCACCATAAACAATACAATCAACCAGGTAGATCCCTTGCTTTATCCAAATGTAAATTGGATAAAATCAGTATTCAGGGACTATGCACCAACCCGGCGTGCCCATTTTACCGTTAGCGGTGGTGTGCCAAGTGCACGTTACTATGTTTCTTCAGGCTATCAGTATACAGCCGGATTACTCAAGACAAGTAATAACCAGGGATACGATATTGATGACGACTACGGGCGTTACAATTTTACCAGTAATCTTAATTTGGAAGTAACCAAGACAACAAAAATTGACCTGGGCATACAGGGAAATGTTGGAAAAGGCACATCCCCGTCAATAGCGCCGTCGGATATCTTTAACCAGGCCATGATCCTCCCGCCGGTGACGTTCCCTATAATGTATCCCGGAGGTTTTGTACCGGGGCGCAGCGCCAACGGCGACCAGCGTAATCCCTATGCAGATCTTACCACAAGAGGTTATAATTCAGGCTATAGTTATGCGCTGCAAACAAATATCAGGCTCACACAGGACCTGAGCTTTTGGCTGCCCGGATTGAACTTTTCGACCATGTATTCTTACGATGCCGCAAATACCACGTATATAACCCGTACAAAAAGGGAAAATACCTATATTTTAGATTCAACGCACCCATATAACACGGATGGTTCGCTGAATTTGGACCAAACTTACACCGGCACAGGCAACTTTTTAAGCTTTGGCAGTGGTAGCAGCGGACATTACAGCACTTATACTGAAACATCGTTAAATTATGATCACGCCTTTGGAAAAAGCCATATAGGAGCTTTGCTTTTATATACGCAGGATGATCTCTCCAATTACCCGGTAGCAGATATTACGTCGTCCATACCTTACCGTCACCGCGGTGTAGCTACAAGGGAAACCTATTCTTTTGAAGATAAATATTTCGCTGAATTTAACGCGGGTTATAACGGATCTGAAAACTTTGCCCCGCAAAACAGGTATGGTTTTTTCCCTGCCTTTGGCGTCGGCTGGCTGATATCGTCTGAAAGCTTTTTTGCCCCGTTAAAAAATGCTGTTTCTTTCCTTAAACTTCGTTATACTAACGGCCTGGTGGGCAGCAGCGATGATGGTAACCGGTTCGGGTACCTCACATTTGTATCGGCAAATCATGCAGGCTATACTTATGGATTAAACCGCAGTGGCGTTAGTGGGATCAACGTTGATCAATACGGTACCGATGTAACCTGGTCCAGATCGCATAAACAGGATCTGGGTATCGACCTGAAGTTATTTAATGATAAACTATCGCTTACCGCAGACGTTTTTACCGAACATCGCACAGGTGTACTTATTCAAAGGGCCAGTGTACCTGCTTTTGCCGGTATAGCCACCCAGCCTTTTGCAAACGTAGGAATAGTGGATAACAAGGGCTTTGACGCCACTGTGGAAGATCAGTTAAAATTTGGTGAGTTTACGCTTAATATTCGCGGTACAGTAACCTATAATAAAAATAAGGTTATCCAAAACGATCAGCCGACCCCTCCTTATCCGTGGATGGATCAGAGAGGGCAGCCTGTGCTTGCACAATTTGGTTATATCGCAGAAGGACTTTTCACCAGCCAGGCTGAAATAGATAAAAGTGCCGTCCCCGGAGATAAAAGTATTGTTAAGCCCGGCGACATCAAATATAAAGATTTGAATAATGATGGTGTTATAAACGCTTATGATGCCACTAAGATAAGCAACGGTGATGTGCCGGCCCTTGAATACGGGTTAACATTAAATGCCGCTTATAAAAGTTTTGATATAGGCGTAGCATTTCTCGGAACCGGCCGTGCTGACCGTTATGTTTCAGGTACAGCAATACAGCCGTTTTCAAATAACCAGGGGGTAAGTAATGCTTATGCAAATATTACAGATCGCTGGACCCCTGAAAATCCAAGCCAGAATGTATTTTACCCACGCCTTGCATATGGCGATGCTGCCAATGCTAACAACACCCAAACCAGCACCTGGTGGGTTAAGGATGTGAGCTTCATAAGATTGAAGACACTGGATTTTGGCTATACTTTCCCTAAAGCTTTATTTAATAAGCTGGGTGTAAAAGGGGCCAGGGTTTATGTAATGGGATACAACCTGCTAACGTTCAGCAAATTTAAGCTGTGGGATCCTGAGCTAAATACCGGGAACGGAACAAGCTACCCTAATGTTAAAACTTTGACAATGGGTGTAAGCGCACAGTTTTAATCACAGAATCTGATAACATATTATTTAGAATTAGAATCATGAAAAGAATTAAGATATTATCACTCATTTTTATTATGATGGCCGCGAGTTTGTCATGTAAAAAGGGTTTCCTTGACCAGGTGCCAAATGATAAGCTCACCCTTGATGAAACCTTTAACAATAGCGGAACCGCCTTGCAGTTTTTGGCAAATGTTTACTCTGCTATACCCGATGAGGCGAGCCAGCGGTTTGCACCCTCCAGCAATGCCGGGCAATGGACCGGGGGCTGTGACGAGGCAGAATATGATTGGGGCTTTGTAACCAGTCAGAATATTAACAACGGATCTTATGATGCATCAAGCAGCCTTACCGGCGCATTCTGGAGCTCTTATTACCAGGGTATCCGGTCGGCTACTATTTTTATTGCAAATGTCGATAAAGTGCCCGATATGTCTGCTCATTTAAAATTGCAGTATAAGGCAGAAGCCAGGGCCTTACGTGCAATATATTATTTCTATATGATGCGCATTTACGGCCCGGTTGTGTTGCTTGGCGAACAGGTGATCTCGCCGGATGTAAAGTCAGGCGGTATTACAATGGCCCGCAGCACATTTGATGCATGTGTAGACTATGTTACAAGCGAACTTGATGCCGCAGCTGCAATCCTTCCGGCTACACCATCCAGCACTAATAATTACGGCAGGATCACCAGTGGTTTTGCCCTTGCCATGAAATCAGAAGCATTATTATACAGTGCAAGCCCATTGTTTAACGGCAACACAGATTATAGTTCTTTGATAAATAAGGATGGCACGCATTTGATCAATCAAACATATGATAAAACTAAGTGGCAAAAAGCCGCTGATGCGGCAAAGGCGTTTATCACACAGTTTGTGCCCACCAATTATTCCCTTTTTAGAGAAAATGATCCGGCAACAGGTACTTTTAGCGCATATCTTTCTTGCAGGGATGTGATGCTGACTGACTGGAACCCGGAAATTATTTATGCCAACATAGGGGCGGGGGTTACCAACAGGCAGTATGAAACCACGCCTTACCACCAGGGGTTTGCTGACGAAGTAAGGGGCTCAGGCGGACTTGGTGCAACACAAAACATGGTGGACGCCTTTTTTATGGCCAATGGTCGTTCAATAACAGATCCGGCTTCCGGTTATGTGGCCAGCGGTTTTTCTAATTTTACAGCACCAAACGCCGATTTTCCTTTAAGCACTTACAACCAATGGGTAGGAAGAGAGCCCCGTTTTTATGTAGATATTACCTACAATAACAGCGAGTGGCTAAATAAAAACTCGGGAGAATTTATCACACAGACTTTCTATAACGGTAACTCGGGCAGGGCTGCAGGGGGTAATGATTACAGCCAAACAGGCTATATCGTCCGCAAAAACGAACCCACCGGTGACTGGCGACAAGGCGGTCGCTCATGGGTAATGCTAAGGCTTGCGGAAATTTACCTGAACTATGCAGAGGCACTGAATGAAAGTAACCCAGGCGATCCGGACATTCTTATATATCTAAACCTTATCAGAAACCGCGCGGGAATACCTGAGTATGGAAAGGGTATTCCTGCCCCTGCGGGCCAGAGTGATATGCGTGCAGCTATCATGCATGAAAGGCAGGTAGAGCTTGCTTTTGAAAACAACAGGTTCTTCGATGTAAGGCGTTGGAAAATTGGCGAGCAAACACAGGCCGGTCCTATGTATGGCTTAAATATTAACGCCGATCCGAATGACTTTTACAAGGTTGTTACTTTCGAAAACCGGGTTTTTACAAAGAAGTCTTACCTCTATCCAATTCCACAATCTGATATTAACTCTGATTCACAACTGGTACAAAATACAGGCTGGTAATCCAAAATCGATTTTTTGTTGATAGTTAATTAGTAAAGCGGGGAAGCTCAGGCTTCTCCCTTTATAGCTATCGACTTATTAACTTATTAATTAATATTTAAAAGATAATGAGATCATTAACGGTTTTAATAACTGCCGGCGGCTTGCTGACAGGCCTATGCCTTGCAGGATGTAAAAAATCCGTACGCAAAACGAACTCAATCACTACCACCAGCACATCTACTGGTTCCGTAGTAGTAAGTATGCCGCCGGCAACCTGGCAGGAGCACTGGTTTGCACATAATAAATTATTATCACGTGTTTATTACAACGCCAACCTTGCGCTTTATTTTGATAGCGGGATGGATACGGCGGTGGTATGGCCAAGAAAGCAGCTTTCCGACGCTTGGGTATATATCAAGAAAACGTACGGTGCTTTCGGCGACTCTACCAGGCTATATGTTGTTATGCACGGCATCCCGCCGAATGCCGATCCTATTGAAAATGGGTATGGCGGTGGCCATCCATCCCCTTATTATGATGCCAGCCATGATTATCGCAATACGATTGATTGCGGTTTAGGTGTAGTGGAATGGACAACACCAACAGGTGACCCGATCAGGGAGCCGGTGCATGAGATGGGTCATATTGTTGCCAGTGCTTCATATGGGGCCGTTCATGACGTTTCGAGCAGTATTTGGGGCGACAGTAAATTCGCTGAGATTTTTATGTATGACGTTTTGATGAACATTGGGCGCCAGGACGAAGCAGCAGCGATTTACCAGCAACTGAGTACAGTGCAGGCAACAGATCCTGATTACAACATTAACTATCCAGGGGTTGCTTATCCCGGTGCCGATTTTTTCATGAACTGGTTCTATCCTATTTATAGTAAGTATGGCAAAGGAGCTGTACTGGCCAGGTACTTTAATGAACTGGCAACCAATCTGCCGCATGACAGGAGCGATGGTTTGAACCTGGGGGAATTTGTCCATTTTTTCAGCGGCGCGGCCGGTGTTAATCTCAGCGCCCAGGCAAAAATCGCCTTTGGAGATTATTGGAATACTACTGCGTTGCAGCAGCTAAAAGAAGCACAAGAAGATTATCCAAAAGTAAAATATAACTATTAATAAAATGAAATATCCTTTAATGATGTTCGTCATCGCCATGGCATTGTTTACCGGTTGTGTAAATGCCCATAGTTCAACTTTATCAACTTATACGTTTGATAGGGATTCTGTAACCAGAGGACCGTATACGCTCGTGTTTATCAACAGAGACACAGTTTTTGCCCATACAGGCGCCCTTGTTAAAAAAAGCATGATAGCTGCTTTTTTTAAAGTATACCCTGCTGAAGCAGCTATGTTTAATGCAAACACACCCAAACATGTGGTGTTTTTGATAGATCCAAACTACCAGGGTGTAGCCGCTACGTTTACAAGCAATGTTGAAAATACCCGTGTCGATACCGTGCATTTCAACCCGGGCTGGATGCTGAAAATGCCTACCGATATTGATGTGGTTACCCACGAGGTGATGCACATAGTTCAGGGATACGGTTACAGCGCAGGCCCGTGGTGGTTAACAGAAGGCATAGCCGATTATGCGCGGTACAAATTTGGCGTAGACAATTCAGGAGCAGGCTGGAGCATGCCCGATTATAAAGCGGGTCAAAGCTATACTAACAGCTACCGCATCAGCGCAAGGTTTTTGGTATGGATAGAAGAAAAAAAGACCGCCCATGTGGTGCAAAAACTGGATGCCGAGCTCCGCGCACATACCTTCAATGATGCTACCTGGAAAAAATTGACAGGAGAATCAGTTGACGAATTATGGAACGATTATGCTGCTAACCCGGCTATTTGATGCAAAATAACAGAAATTAATCTTCAATTCAGGATAAGCCTGACACAACTATGAAAGTCAAAATATTACTATTAGCCATACTGCTGCCACTGTTTTCAGCAGCGCAATCAAGCTTTAAAATTTCCGGTAAAATCGGGACAATCGGAAAACCTGCTATGGTATATCTTGATTACCAGGACGCCGGCACCGGCATGGGGCGTGAAGATTCCTCAGCAGTGGTGAATGGAAACTTCGTTTTTTCGGGTAGTTTAAGTGATATTGCCACTGCCAGAATGGTAATGGCACACCATGGACAGGGAAAAAACGGCGCTATTTTTAAAGGCACCGCCGATGCGATTTATATTTATTTCGGGAGTGAACAAATAACGATCACCTCAGCGGATTCATTGAGTAATGCGGTGTTCAGCGGGTCGAAGGTATATAACGAATACCAGGCTTACAATAAAGCTATTGGGGGGTATTTTATCGACCTGATAAAAGCTGCCAACGCGGCATTTGCCCGCGGTACACCGGAACAGCAAAAAGATACCGCCTA
This sequence comes from Mucilaginibacter phenanthrenivorans, assembly GCF_024721155.1. Lineage (GTDB taxonomy): Bacteria > Bacteroidota > Bacteroidia > Sphingobacteriales > Sphingobacteriaceae > Mucilaginibacter > Mucilaginibacter phenanthrenivorans. The sequence continues at coordinate 366,052 of NZ_JAHVAP010000008.1, forward strand.
CATTAGCGCGCAGCGAAAAGCGTATAACCATGTTTGGGCAACACGTGCAGAAAACCAGCTGGCTTATGCCAAAGCGCATCCCAACTCGTTTTTTAGCCTGGTTGCCTTATCCGAATCAGCTTCTTACCGATTAGATACCCTACGCATGGTTCCGGTTTATGAGGCGCTGAATGCCAAGCTTAAATCTACTGATCTCGGCCTAAAAACCGAGCAGCGTTTACGTTCAGCCACCATTACATCGGCAGGCAACGTGGCGCCGTTATTTACGCAGAACGATGCCGGCGGAAAGCCGGTGTCATTAGCGAGTTTAAAAGGGAAAGTAGTATTACTGGATTTTTGGGCCAGCTGGTGTGAACCCTGCCGTGCGGAAAGCCCTAACCTTAAAAAGGAATATGAACTGTACAAAAGCAAGGGTTTCGAAATTATTTCCGTATCTGTCGACAATGTAAAAAGCAGGTGGCTGGGAGCAATCAAGGAGGATCAATTGCCCTGGCTCCAGGTATCTGACTTGAAGGGCTGGAATAACGCCGTAGCAAGACTGTATGGAATTACCGGCGTGCCCGCATTCTTTCTGCTAGACAGGCAGGGGCGTATCATAGATAGGGACCTCCGCGGTGAAGCACTGAACAAAAAGCTGGCGGAAATTTTTAATTAAACTTATACTATTCGATGAAAAAAATACTGACACTATTCTTTGTATTTGCCGGCGATATGCCATTTAAAAAATTGGCGATTGTACTGCTTATGGCAGTTACTCCTTTCCTGTTGAAAGCACAGGCTAAACCCGATGAGTCTGTAAAACCCCTCGCACAGTTGCAACAGGACTTTGTAGACCTGCGTTTTGGGATGTTCATTCACTTTAACATTCCTACCTACGCCAACCAGGACTGGCCCGACCCGGAGATGCCGGCGTCGGTATTTAATCCCACAAAATTAAACTGCGACCAATGGGCAAAAGCTGCAAAATCGGCTAATATGAGCTATGGTTGCATTACTACCAAACACCATAGCGGTTTTTGTGTATGGGATACCAAAACGACTAATTATAATGTGATGAACAGCCCGCTGAAGCGTGATGTAGTTAAAGAATTTGCCGATGCTTTCAGAGCTAACGGGCTAAAGGTTTTTCTTTATTACTCCATTTTAGATACGCATCATAAACTCAGGCCAAATCGCATAACGCCCGATCATATTAAAATGATCAAAGCCCAGCTCACAGAATTGCTGACCAAGTATGGCCCTATACAAGCGTTGATTATTGACGGATGGGATGCGCCCTGGTCAAGGATCTCGTATGATGATGTGCCATTTGAGGAAATATACAGGCTGGTGAAATCATTACAGCCGAACTGCCTGCTAATGGATTTGAACGGCGCCAAATATCCTGCCGAGGCTTTGTATTATTCAGACATTAAAACCTATGAAATGGGTGCCGGTCAGCGCGCACCAAAAAATGGGATTCATCTTCCGGCATTGGCCTGCCTGCCATTACAGCAAAACTGGTTCTGGGAGACCAGCCATCCAACTACGCCTGTTAAGGATCCTGTAAAAATAGTTAACGAGGATATTATCCCCTTGAATAATATCAATTGTAATTTTATTTTAAATGTGGCCCCCAACCGCGACGGCCTGATGGACGATAACGCACTGGAAGCTCTGAAGAAAATAGGCGCCCTGTGGCACAACGACGGGACAAAAGCTAAGCTGCCATTGGCAATGGATGCTCCTATTATTTCAACAAACATTGCAAAAAGGCAGCCCGCCAACGCAAGCTGGAGTGATGATTATGCCATTATGGATTTTGCCAATGACGATGATTTTGGGTCATCATGGGTGTCAAATTCCAGCGTTAAATCGCCATGGTACGAAATTGAATTTAAACAAGACAAGGAATTCAATACGATAGTAATTGCCGAAGAAAACCCCAATATCAAAACATACAGTCTGGAATACTGTGAAAATGGCAGCTGGAAACCGCTGTTTTCGGGTGAAAACGGGAAAAAGATTAAGATCAATCGATTTAATAAGGTTTTGGGAAATAAAGTAAGGATCAACATACTTACTTATGACCATCAGCCATCCATTGCTGAATTTGAAGTATACAATGAGCGCAGATAGTTATTAGGATGAAAAATAAATTGCTGATTATTTTCCTGCTTTGTTTTTCTTTTAAAAGCTACGGTCAAAAGCCGGGCGGTAAGAAAGATTTTCAACAGGGGCTTTTCAACGCCATTGAGACAGCTTACCCGGCGAGCGTACGGATGTGGGGATTTGATACGGTTTCAAAACAACAAATGAGCGGCCAGTTTAGCGGTGTGGTTGTCACTGCAGATGGCTACATCCTTACTGCAGCGCATGTTACAATACCTGGTAAAACATATCAAGTGATGTTTCCCAATGGCAGGGAGGCTATAGCTGTCGCACTCGGAAAAATAGAACTCGCTGCTGATAAAACTATTCCCGATGTTGCAATGATGAAGATTGTAGCTGTAGGGCCCTGGCCTTTTACACCCATGGGTAATTCGCTAACATTGAAAAAATCAGACCCCTGTATAAGCATAGCGTATCCTGAAAGCCTTGCGCGGAACAAACCTTCAGTAAGATATGGTCAAATCTCCAATGTGAAAAATGAACGCGGCTTTATACAGTCATCTTGTATCATGGAACCCGGCGATTCCGGAGGACCTCTTTTTGATTTGAATGGCAATGTCATCGGGATCCACAGTGCTATAGAAGTTCCGGAAGCATCAAATTATGAGATCCCTATTGAACTTTACCAAAAATACTGGGCGGCGTTAGAGTCTGCCACTGTTTACACTTCTTTGCCTGATTCTTCAGAAGGGATAGGTTTCGTTCGAGAGCGCGCCATTGAACCTCATGTACTCGGATTAAACGCTGCAGATGGAAAATTGAAGAAATATTGTTTGCCTATTGAAAGCAGGGGAGATGGTAAACTGCTACGGTCGGTCGGTACTTTATTTTCTTCGGCGGGATTACAGGTTAAGCTTATTAATCATAGCGTATTTGTAATAAGTAAAAGTTCATTGATAGGTGCGGATTCCATTTTTGCAATCACCAAAAAAGGAAAAATAAGTTTAAAGGTGGCAAACCGCGACATTCAAAATGACCTGGTATTACTGATTCCTGCGGGTGAAATTTCTGGTGGAGTGCCATTAAGGGCGGTAAATATTGTTGCGGAAACCAGGATCGTGCCGGGCAGGCTGCTGATATCACCATTACCCGATTCTACGAATGTTTTCAGCATTGTAAGTACAGAAGTTTTTAATTCACCGAAAATAATGAGTGCCGGTTTTCTGGGCGCCGCTATCGCCTACAATACGTCTCCTATGGTAATCACCGTTATTCAACCCAACTCACCCGCCAGCGCGCAGGATCTGAAGGTTGGCGACAGGATTTTGAGTATTAATGGAGTGCCGATGAACCGCCCTGAAAATTATGCCGAACAACTGCAAAAATATTGGCCGGGTGACACCATCGCCCTAGCCACAGAAAGAGCTTCTCAGCTATCAGTGAAAAAAATTGTATTGTCATCAATGTTAGAACAAAAAGTAAATCACCCGGCAGCCTTCTTCAAGGGAGGGAAAAGCGGCAGAATGGATGGCTTTGAACATGTTTTCTCCCATGATGCTGTACTTACTCCCCAACAGATTGGCGGGCCGGTATTTGATATAGATGGGAATTTCTGCGGGATAAATATTGCCCGTTACAGCAGGGCGGTCAGTTTGGTGCTCCCGGCTGAAACTATTTATTCATTTTTTAAACGGGAGGTGCTTGAATAAAATAATCACATGGAATTTATTCCCTCGTTTTGGCCTGAAAACAATCCTTTTATTGACACTAACTAAGGGTAATGGCAGCAGAAAGGTACTGTGTCATGGCAGCATTTATAGTTAAATAACTGGTTAGCTGATGCTAATGGGTTATAATTAATAAAAGATAACGGAAATAATAAAATCATTAAAATAACTAAACATGAAAAAAAATCTTACTAAGCTTTCAGCACTTGTCGCGCTTGCCTTTTTGGCCGGGTCATGCAAAAAAAATGATAGTTATAATAACGGCACTGTACAGACGTCCGTCGAACTGCCTTTGGCTGCTTATGCCGGACCGGCAGCTTATGACAGCGGAGGCTTTATTTATGGCATAACTGATAGTATCAGCGCAACGCCGCAGCCTTTGAGTACCCTGATCTACATTTCTGCAGATAAACCACTTTCGAAGTCGGTAACGGTTACGTTGGCGGTAGATAACGCGGCAATAACGCGGGTAAACGCCGCTCACAAGGCGCTTTACTTATCAGACAGTACAGCTGCTGTACAAACTGCATCCACACTACCTGATCCCGCAGATCCGAAATATACTATTTATATAGCGTTGCCTGCAAATGCTTATGCCGCCCAGGGCACAACCGTAACTATCCCCGCCGGGCAGCTCAGGGCTAATTATACAGTTAACATTATTTCGGCTAATTTAACATATGGGGCATCCTATATGCTGCCAATATCTATCACTGATGCAGGGGGACAGAAGATCAGCTACTATAAATCAGTTTATTATACGGTAGGGCTAAAAAGTGCTTATGAGGGTGATTATACAGCAAACGGATCTATATCGTTTCCAAACCCGGCATCGAACCGTTCATGGGTTAACCGTGATAAGCCATTAACTACAGTAAGTGGTAATACTGTTCATGCAGAAGCTGCAGATTTGGGTGGAAGCAACTATTTTATGAACCTTACTGTTAATGCAGATAATACTGTTACGGTACAATCTGCACCGGGCGCAGCAAATCAAACCATCCAGAATAACGGGCAATGTACCTATGATCCATCTTCTAAAACATTTACATTGAATTACAAATATGTTGGAGGAACAGGAGACCGCCATATTGCTGAAACGATACACAGAAATAACTAATACATTAAGCCGCCTCATTCACATGGGGCGGCTTTGTAATGATAAGCACAGTAAATATTAAAAGTTATCATCGGCGCCGGGTTAAGAAATTATCCAGGCCCTTAAATAGCTAACAACGTCAAGTCCGATAGCACTTATCGCAGTTGGGCTTTGATACAGGTAATTTGCTTTCATTCTCCAGCAGCAACATTCCTCCGTCTTCTTTGAGCCAGCTGCGGACATAGCCGTCATTCACCCAATGGCTTTGTTGAATGCGCCATTATGAGTGGATTTTTCAATTCAATTAAAATAATAACTTCTAAATCAATTTTACGTATAAACAGCTTACAAATAGGATAGTATAAAGAAGTAGTCTTTTTTATCCTGCTAAATATTTAGTTGAGCTCGTAACGCGGTTTATATAAAAATGAAGGTTAAGTTATCATTAATTTTTTTATTGATGCTTTTGGGGAATTTGTGTTTTGCCCGCTACCGGGGTAAAGCAGATAGTTTACGCAACGAGCTGTTAAAAGCTATCGCGAACAAAAAAAAGGATAATGACACCAGTAAAATTAACGACCTAAACAAGTTAGCAGATGCCTACCAGGCCAGCTATCCGGACAGCAGCGTTTACTATGGTGACCTGGCGGTACATATTTCGCGGAAGATAAAATACAATAAGGGGATTGCCGATGGTTTGGCGTTATCGGCAAAAATCTACATTACCCAGGGTAAATACCAGTTAGTTCTTGTTAATTTAAAACAAAGTGATTCCCTTTATAGAGCTGGCAATGACCTGCGGGGCCTCAGTACCTGCGATAAGATCTACGGCGATCTTTATTGCCAAAACAGCGACTACAAGAAAGCTTTATTTTATTACAAACGATCACTTTCCGCAAAACTTAAGCTAAAGGAATTGCCCGGTATCTCGCGCCTGTATTTAGACCTGGGCAATGTTTATAATGGGATGGGCGCTTATTCCATGGGCATAGATTATTATTTTAAATCCTTAAATATTGATACCCGGCTCCATAATAAAAGCGCAATTGCCGACGATTACAACGATATCGGTTACCTGCTTCAGAATATGAATATTTACCCTAAGGCGCTCACGTATTACTACAAAGGGTTAGCTTTGTATACCCAGGTGCATTCCAGCATCGGCATCGCTATTATTAAACAAAATATCGGCGAAGTTTTTTTAGCACAGGGCAAATATGACGATGCCATCAAATATGTAAATGCAGCTTTGGTCATTTATCTTCAACAGGATAATAAAGACGGCATCTGCCAGTTATATGGTGATCTGGGCTTGTGTGCCCTTTATAAAAAGGGCAACACCGCTGCCTTAAGCTATCTGCAACAATCATTAACAACGGCCGCTGTCAACCATTTAGATGCAGACCGGGCCATGGCGCTAACCAACATCGCCCTGTACTATAACCGCAACCTCGACTATAAGCGGGCCTATGGTTATGCCTTACAGGCTAAATCCTGGGCCGACCATATTAATTCCGTTTTGCTGCGCACAGCTGCCTATATCCAGTGGATCAAAGCGCTGGGCGGCTTGCAAATGTACAAGGAAGCCTTTATTGCCCAGCAGGCGTTTGACCAAATGACCTTGAGCGCGCATAAGGATGAGAGCGTACAGAAATTCACCTTGTACAATACGGAATACAATTATGCCAACAAGGAGAAGCAACAGCTATTACAGCGAAAAGCTGACGCCCTGCTTTACCGGCAAAAAATACGCGACCAGCGATTATTGAACATCATATTTTTTATCATTACCGCTGCCATGGTGTTTATCATTGCGCTGTATTACCGGCAAAAGCACAAGCAAATGAAGATCAACGCCAAGCTGAGTGAAAAAAACCAGGAAGTTTCGCAGCAAAAGGTTGACCTGGATGTGCAGGCGGAGGAATTAAATGAATTAAACAAATTAAAGGACAGGCTGATCTCCATCCTGGCGCATGACCTCCGGTCGCCCTTAAGCACCCTGCGGGGATTGTTCAAACTTTTGGAGGATGACACTATTTCGCATGAGGAATTATTGGTCATGATACCGGGTGTGGTAAGCAAGCTTGATTATACCTCCGACTTTTTGGATACCTTGCTGTTTTGGATCAACAGCCAAATGGAGAATTATCATAGCGCCACCAAGAAGTTTTCAGTTAACGAAGTCATCGACCTTGAATATGCGAATTGTAAGGAACAGGCCGCCTTAAAGGGTATAACATTAACTGTAAGGGTAACCGAACAGTTAACCGCTGTCGCCGACCCCAATTCGGTTAGGATTGTCATCAGGAACCTGGTTACCAACGCCGTCAAATTTTCAAGTGATGGTGACTGTATTACCATCTCGGCTACGAAGCTGGATGCCGCTATTCTTGTATCCATAAGCGATACCGGAACGGGCATGACCACCGAACAACAAAACAAACTGTTCAAAAACCGCGTAGACAGCGCCACTGGAACCGGCAACGAATCAGGCACTGGTATGGGCCTTTTATTTTGCAAGGACCTGGTTGAAAAGTGCAGCGGTAAAATTTGGGTGGAGAGCCAACAGGGTAGTGGCACTGCTTTTTATTTTACCATTCCCATGGAAGATGCCGAGCTGCCGGAACTGCAATTAGATTGAAATTAATCTCTTTTCAGCCTGTGGCTGGCGTTTTTATTGAACTGCTCATTTAAAAGGAGTCTTGCTTAAGTTAAAAAAAGATTGATAAACTGGAGGAACCCCCGGGGGGGCGACAGGCTTGACGGTGTGCGAGATCAGACCTACATCCACCGTTATCCTGTGCCTTCTGTCAGTTGCGATCACATGGTGCCCAACTTTTTTCGTAATGCTGCGGTTAGTTTCGTGTCGATCTGACTGCAGGCACCGATCGCCCGGATCTCAGATTGTTTCATGTTGATATAAGATTAAACCATAGGGGACTTTGGGATCGATCCAGGTCGACTTCGGCGGCAGGTTGATGCCCGCATCGGCTGCCCTGGTGAGCTGATCCACCGTCAGCGGGCAAAGTGTAAAGCCGATGGCATAGGGATGGGCCTGAATTAGGGCTTCCATTTCAGCCTTCGCCTTTTCGCCACCGGTGTGCCTTAAGCGCTGATCAGTTCTAGGGTCGCGGATGTTAAACAAAGGCGCCAAAATATAGTCCTGCAGGATGGATACATCCAGGGTAGTTGCATTGTTGTCAGACACATAGGTTTTAGGTTTGGCGGTGAGGTTAAGCCATATTCCATCCATATACATACCCATTCTTCTTTCTTCGGCCGGCTGCACTGGTTTGTTGTTAAAAGACTCCTGCATATAGAAGTTGGGCAGCAATTGCCTGAAAAGCCATTCCTTGCTGACGGGCTGCTCAGGGATCACCACCCGGTTGTACTGCCTGATCTTTAGTTCCGCCGTGGACATGTAAAGCGCGGAGATGGTGTCGTATGCAGGTTTATTGTTGCTGATCTGTTCTGCTAAAAGGAGCTCGGCAGACCGTTTGCGGTGATGCCCGTCCGCAAGGTACACGTCGCTGACGTTTGCAAATGCATTAACCAATCGTTCTATGAGTTCTGGCTGCGCTATCTTCCAGAGCTGGTGTATACCGGCAGAACTTTCAAATCTGACATCCGGATAGCGTTGTTTTGCTTCGGTTATGATGTTGGCAATGACCGGTTCCGGCGGATAGGTGAGCAGTATCGGGCTTCCTTCCAGGCCAGTATGCTCCCGGTAGTTTTTTAACCTGCGTACGCTTTCCTGAAATGTAAGTTCATGGGTTTTTATAGCATCATCAAGGGCGGTCATCGCCCAGATACCTGTTTGAGTGTAAGCAGGGTGCGTTACTTCGTAAACATAAATACAAGGCGTTCTATCCAGCCATAAGCGTTCGCTTTCTAACAGGTGGGCCAGCGTAGCATTGATATCCTCGTAGGCCATAGCCTGGCCCTCGGGTGTTTCCGGTCGTTGTCTTGCCCCGGTTTCCAGCAGCGTTTTTAGCGGCGGCAGAGCCCCGGGCAGGGTCGTATTGCCGGCAACGGATTCCGCCTGCGGCTTGGTAAAAACCAGTTGATCCGCATAAAAGGGGTTGGGGTGTATGGCCCGGAAGGGGCTGATCTTTGCCATATCAGTAGATGGGTTGAAAGTTAGTATGTTCCTTTTCCTGTGCAGGATTGTGCACCTGGATAGATCGGTAATGATCTGATATTGTATTAAAGGATTTCGTACAGTTTATCGGGCGACCGAGCTATTTTTTATTAGTTGCTATAACTGTAACGTTGATGCCCTTATCCTCCAGTAATTTAACGGTTGAATCTGCTATGCCATCATCTGTTATAATATATTGAATTTGATCAAGCGTGCATATTTTCCCTAAGCCCCTTCTTCCTATTTTTGAACTATCAGCCAGTACCACAGTAACCTGTGCGGCATCAATCATTTTTTGATTTAAACGGGCTTCCATAAGGCTGGTAGTGGTTAAACCTACCTCTAAATCTATTCCATCGACACCTAAAAAAAGCATGCTGCATGATACATCAGCAAGTATTTGTTCGGCATAAGGGCCCATAACTGAAGATGAATTTTGCCTTAGCTGTCCCCCGAGCTGCAAAACCTCAACATGCTGGTGATGAGATAATTCCAACGCCACATTTAATGCCGAGGTAATTACTGTTAAATGCTTTTCGGGATGAATGGACCTGGCCAGCGCTAGCATAGTTGTGCCCGATGCAATGATGATTGAATCATTATGCCCTATCATTTTTGCCGCAGCTCTGGCTATGATGCTTTTTTCCCCTGCATTAAGGTGCTCTTTTTCAGCAACCGGCTTATCGTTTGTATAGGGGTTGGTTTTTGTGCCGCCACCATGCGTGCGAAAAAGCAAATTTTTATCTTCAAGCAATTTTAGGTCCTTCCTGATAGTAACATAAGAAACATTCATTTCCGTACTCAATTCCTGAACATTAACATAACCGGCGTCGTTCAGTTTCTTTAAAATATATTGATGTCTTTCGGTAATGCTTTTCATGTCCTGATACAAAAAAATACAATTATTACCTCAAAAATAACAATAAGCGTAATATTATAGGCTATATTCAATAAATGTTCTGTAAAAACAAGTTGGCAAATATTTCGTTTTGTTTCATTATTTATCATTAAAGCGAGCGTGTATACTAATTATGTATAAAAAAGTGGCATTTACACTCATTGTTAAAAAAAAATAACTTTCCATGTGTTGTAATATTGTTTCGATATATTTCGTTTTGTAATTTTGAACGACAATCGAACAAAATAGCTCCGTAATAAAAAATATCTGAAGATTATGATCGGCACAGAAAGAGAGAAATTAGTAGCGGCCTTAAGTGACCCGGAAAAAATATGGGATGTAATTGTCATCGGGGGCGGAGCTACAGGATTGGGCACTGCACTTGATGCTGCCTCCCGAGGGTATCAAACGCTGCTATTAGAGCAGGCTGATTTTGCAAAGGGAACGTCCAGCCGTAGCACAAAACTGGTACACGGTGGCGTACGCTACCTTGCCCAGGGCGATATTGGTTTGGTAAGAGAGGCGCTATATGAAAGAGGCCTGCTCCTTAAAAATGCAGCTCATTTGGTTAAAAACGAATCATTCATTATACCTAATTATGAGTGGTGGGGCGGTGCTTTTTACACCATAGGCTTAACATTATATGATCTGTTAGCCGGAAAGTTAGGTTTTGGCCGAGCTAAACATATTTCAAAAAAACAGGTGATTAGTAAACTGGGCACTATACAGCAAAAAAATTTATATGGCGGAGTAGTTTATCATGATGGCCAGTTTGATGATGCGCGGCTTGCTGTAAATCTTGCTCAAACCTGCATTGAGCAAGGCGCTACCGTGCTTAATTATTTTAAGGTGAGTAATTTAATCAAAAATAAAGAGGACAAAATTACAGGGGTTGTTTGTACCGATATAGAAACCGGCACACGCTATACCATAAAAGGCAAAACTGTAATTAATGCAACGGGTGTATTTGTTGATAACATTCTAAATATGGATAAACCGGAAAGGAAACCAATGGTAAAGCCAAGTCAGGGTGTCCATATTGTGCTCAGTCGGTCATTTATGCCGGGTGAGGATGCATTGATGATTCCTAAAACGGATGATGGCAGGGTGCTTTTTGCCGTTCCATGGCATGATAAACTGGTTATAGGCACCACCGATACCCCCATTGATGAACACAGCCTGGAACCGGTGGCCTTACAGGAAGAAATTGACTTTATTATGCGTACAGCGGCTAAGTATTTAGTAAATGCGCCAACCCGTAAAGATGTATTAAGTGTATTCGCCGGTTTGCGTCCTTTGGCTGCACCGGAAAACGGATCGTCAAAAACAAAAGAAATATCACGTAGCCATAAACTGATCGTGTCAGCGTCAGGATTGATAACCATAACCGGGGGAAAATGGACAACCTACCGCCGTATGGGCGAAGATACTGTGGATAAAGCAATTGAGGTTGGGGGATTAGTGCCTTATCCGAATAAGACTAAAACATTACCTATACACGGCAGTAAAGGAGATGTAGATCGCAACGATCACTTATATGTGTACGGAAGCGATGAGGCTGCCCTGCTCGCGCTTGGTTATGAAAAGCCCGAATGGACGGAAAAATTGCATCCCCGCATGCCTTATATTAAAGCGGAGGTGATATGGGGTGTTAGACATGAAATGGCCCGTTCAGTAGAAGATATTTTAGCCAGGCGGGTAAGAGCCTTGTTTTTAGATGCACGAGCAGCAATTGATATGGCGCCGGTGGTAGCTGATCTTATAGCCGGTGAACTCCATAAAGACGCCGCATGGAAAAAGGAGCAAGTTGATTCGTTCAGAAATGTTGCTAAAACCTATTTGCTCGAACCATATTCACCGGCAAGCTAAACCACCAACCTGTTTTTTTAACATATACCAAAAATAAATAAAGTTATGGAAGAATACATTTTAGCGTTAGATCAGGGAACAACCAGTTCCAGGGCTATTATTTTTGATCATGATGGAAAAATCAAATCTGTAGCACAAAAAGAATTTACCCAGATTTTTCCACAATCGGGATGGGTAGAGCATGATCCTAATGAAATATGGTTTACTCAGGCAGGGGTAGCCGCCGAAGCAACCGTTAAGATGGGTATTAACGGCACTAACATCAAGGCCATAGGCATTACTAACCAGCGTGAAACGACCATAGTTTGGGACCGTACTACCGGTGAGCCGGTTTATAACGCGATTGTTTGGCAGGATAGGCGAACTGCAGCGTTTTGCGATCAATTAAAAAAACAAGGCAAAACAGACCTGATACGCTCAAAAACAGGGCTTGTAATTGATTCTTATTTTTCAGGAACTAAAATAAAGTGGATACTGGATAATGTAGAAGGCGCCCGCGAAAAAGCAAACGCCGGTGAACTGGCTTTTGGTACAGTTGATAGCTGGCTTGTATGGAAATTTACCAGGGGTAAAGTGCATGTTACCGATATAACTAATGCCAGCCGAACCATGCTGTTTAATATCTGTACCCAGCAATGGGATGATGAGTTGTTAGCGCTGCTGGATGTTCCTAAAAACATGCTGCCCGAAGTAAAACAGTCCAGCGAAATATATGGCGAAACAGCCACTACTATATTTGCCTCAAAAATACCTATTGCAGGCATGGCCGGCGATCAGCATGCCGCGCTTTTTGGCCAGATGTGTATTGAAAAGGGTATGGTTAAAAATACGTATGGTACCGGTTGTTTTATGCTGATGAACATTGGCGATAAGTTTATCGAATCGAAAAACAACTTGTTAACTACCATTGCATGGAAAATTAACGGGCAAATACAATATGCATTTGAAGGAAGCATATTTATTGCCGGGGCTGTTGTTCAATGGTTGCGTGATGGCCTGGGAATTATTAAAACATCAGCCGATGTGGAGCAACTGGCCCTAAGTGTCCCGGATACGCAGGGGGTGTATTTTGTACCCGCTTTTGCCGGTCTTGGTGCTCCATACTGGAAGCCCGATGTGAGAGGTACTATTGTAGGCCTTAGCAGAGGCACTACATCTGGTCATATTGCGCGGGCGGCAATAGAATCCATCGCTTACCAAACGATGGATGTATTAAAAGCAATGGAAGCTGATTCCGGTATCGAGATAAAAGAGTTAAGGGTTGATGGTGGTGCAACAGCAAATAATATGCTAATGCAGTTTCAGTCCGATTTACTTAACTGCAGGGTTATAAGGCCTACTATAGTTGAAACAACAGCATTAGGCGCGGCTTACCTGGCCGGACTGGCCGTAGGTTACTGGAAAAATGTGGAAGAGATACAGCAGCTTTGGAAATCAGAGAAAGAGTTTACTGCTAATGCAGATCCCTCAATCATAAAGAAAGGCATCCATGGATGGGAAAGAGCAATCCATACAGCTCAGTGCGCGGTCGATGAAGTTTCACAAGGTGAATTGGTTTAGTTGTCAACTTAAAATTTAATTAAAATGTCTCCATTTATAGCGGAGTTAATTGGCACTATGCTGATGATACTCCTGGGCGATGGCGTAGTGGCCAACGTTCTTTTGAAAGATACCAAAGGAAACAACAGCGGCTGGATGGTAATAACCACTGCCTGGGGTTTAGCTGTTTTTGTAGCCGTTACCGTTGCTGGTCCGTACAGCGGCGCTCATTTAAATCCTGCTGTTACTATCAGCCTTGCAATAGCGGGTAAATTCGCATGGGCAAGCGTTGTTCCTTATATTATAGCACAGTTTATGGGCGCTTTTATTGGCGCCTTCCTGGTTTGGGTAATGTATTATGATCATTTTAAGCGTACCAATGATCCGGCTTCGGTGTTAGCTATATTTTGTACCGGCCCTGCGGTACGCAATTACATATCAAACATAGCAAGCGAAATTATTGGCGCGTTTGTGCTGATATTAGTGATTTTTTATATTACAGGTGCCGAAATAACGCCAAGTAAAACGCCTATTGGGCTGGGTTCGGTTGGCGCGCTGCCGGTAGCGTTTTTAGTGTGGGTGATAGGCTTATCATTAGGCGGGACAACCGGCTATGCCATTAACCCGGCACGTGACCTGGGGCCACGAATCATGCATGCTTTGTTACCAATTAAAGGTAAGGGCAGCAGCGACTGGGCCTACTCCTGGATCCCAATTGCAGGCCCACTCATTGGAGCGGTAATAGGGGCGCTTTTATACAATCAACTGCATGGATAAATTAACCAGTTAATTTTTTTACAACATTCTTATGAAAATCATTTATAAAGTTAGCCTAATGGCTACACTTGGCGGGGCTTCGGAACACGAATTCCATACACGAACAGGAAGTTTTGGTTTGAGTAGTCGCGACGACTGTGGCGGCATTATTGATGCCCTTGCGGACACTACGGCGCAGCGCCGCATTTAGATTTTTATCACTAAGGTAAATGGATTATTTAAAATATTGTAATGCAGAACTAGTGAAGCATTGGGTCCGGGTGTCCAAACAGGCCATGTTTGATGTATCAAAAAATTCATTAAGATACAATAATCTTATGATCTTTTATGGCAAATGAAACGCTTCCGGTTAGCTGAAGCATTTTCAAGACGTCTCTTATATCGTCATATTTGGAAATTACTCCGGAAAATACTTTGCCACGCATATCTCCGTGGTATTCCACTTCTACATTATACCACCGGGCTATCTTTCGCATGACAACGTAAACATCTTCGTTATCAAACTGAAAAAAACCGTCTTTCCAGGCAGTTGCAGCTGCTGTGTCAGCCTCACTAATATTTAAATTATCGCCGTTAAGCTTAGACTGTTCTCCGGGTCTAAGGATTTGTGATATGGCAGAAGCCTTCTGGTTATCGCCTGATATTGGGATTACTTTTACGCTACCCTTTAATAAAGTTGTCTTCACGCAGTTCTCTTCAGCATAATCATTCACATTGAATTTTGTACCCAGCACTTCTATTTTTTGACGCCGGCTTAATACGATAAAAGGCTGGCTTTTAAAGCCCCTTTTATTCGTTTGCGGGGACGAAATTTTAACCACTTCGAAGTAAGCCTCGCCGCTTAATTCCACAACACGTTCCAGCCGTGAAAATTGCGTAGGAAATTTGATAGAAGATGCGGCATTCAACCAAACCTTTGATCCATCAGGAAGCACGACCTGGTATTGACCTCCCTCAGGTGTTGAAATGGTGTTGTACGTATGTTCGTCTGTTTCTCTGGAATTGACTTTTGAGGTAGCATTGGCCTGATAAACGAGCACCCCGTTACTTGTTTTTTTTATGGTGAAGTTTGATTGAGCTGCGATTGCTCCAACTACGACGGCCTCCAAATTAATTTTCGTTCCATTGCCCAGGGTTAAAATTGCCTTATTACCCCCAGCCGAGATTTGTTGTTTGCCAGCATCAGCTACAAAAGCTTTTGGTTTAATGTTGTGGTAAAAATAGGTGACTATTACGAGGAATAATAAACTGGCAGCAGCGACATAAAGGATACTGATCTTCCATGTTTTTTCTGTAACAGCCTTCTTTTTGACATTGGCCTTTAAAATTGCCCTCAATTGAAGATCCAGTGCACTTTTAGAAACATCCTGCCGATCCTCGTCGGATGGTGATTGTTTTAATTGTTCTTCAGCCAACTGCCGGAATAGATCATCATAGGATCGGTCCGAAAACAGATTCATGATCAAATCTGCTTCCTCGTCGGTACATTCATTATTAACCAATTTATTAAATAGTAGTGATAATTCCCTATAATTCATCTGTAAGCGGTTATACTAGTGCACTAAAGACGTAATTCAAATAAATTCGGGGGGGCGGCACCAACCTGTTTGACTTAAAAACTTTACTTCGGCTAACAAAACAAAATTAAAAAAAAACAATACCCAAAACATGTAACAATTTCCATGTTTTTTGTCATGTAGGACTTAACAAGATTTTTTGCCTTACTAAGATACTCCTTTACGGTATAAGGTGATATCCCAAGTTTTTCTGCAGTTTCCTTATACGTATAACCTTCGAGTTTACATAGTTGGTAAACCTGACGCTGCTGGGGTGTAAGTTCGCCTAAAGCTTTTTCCAGAAGTAACACACTTTCCTTAAAATATATATTTTCCTCGATATGAGAATATTGTTCAGTAATAGTAGCTTTAAAATGGGCGGACAATTTTCGGTTACTTTCCAATTTTCTGTAAAAATCACAAACCAGGTTGGATCCGGCCCTGTATAAATATGCCGAAAAATCACTTTCATAAGTAATTACTTCTCGTTGTTGCCATACCCGGGAGAATAAGACTTGGATCATTTCCTCTACAACTTGTTTATCCTTAACCATTTTAAACATGTTAGCATACATTTTCGCACTATACTTATTATAAAGCTGGGTAAATGCAAGAACGTCCCCGTTTTTTAGCAACGCGGTCAGCTCCGTATCCGGTTTGTTGAGAGAAGAACTCATAGCATCTTTTTCATTTACAATTTTTTATCGACATTAGGTTACACTGGTTAACGCATCAGATTGTGGACAGTCATCAGGTACCATTTATTTTAAATAATACAAGGGGAAATTGACTTCACCTGTTGATTATTCACAATCCTAAACAACTGCGAACCTCAATTAAAACTTTGCCCTGGTCACTAAGTTGATTTGTTCTTACACCAATTCTACTATATGATCATTTCGTCAGAAAAATCTTCCGTGTTCAATGCTGCTGTTAGTTAGACGGCAATTAGCTTCCATTTAGGAGGATTGTTTAAAACACAGCAATCTTTTAACTTTTAATTGGAATAGTCCAATCGCAGAATATTAGCTTGCTGATTACGAACGGTTAAAAAGCCATCTTTATGAATAACTACTTGATTTGCTCATGCTGCTAGATTCAGGTAAATGTTAATCGGTTAACCAAATATATACAATAAGACAATATTAGTTTTAACCAAACCATAATATTATATGTATTTTTTGACAAAACGTATCCCACTTTTGATAATATGAATAATATTTAACCAATATTGCGCTAATTTCAGTGGATTTGTTTTTCAGTAAAAACCGCGAGAACTTGTTGGACATAGCATCAGACGGGTTGCCTGTGATGTACCAAGTTAACCGGCAAAATCCAATCGCTAAAAATTGTATTTAAAAACAAATTCAACCTGGCAAACATTTAAGGAACTTAAAAAAGCTGCTTTTTATCTGTTTTCTACCAACATGCATTCCTAAGGAATACCCATTTAACTATTCATTATATCAAGATAGCTGGTTTGCAGAAAAAAGATCATATTTAAATGCATTCAATAGGAACCCTGGTGAAATCTGCAATTTTATAAACTTCACGAAGTTATGGGTAAACTTAAGGGGCGGCAGTAGCCTTGTAACTTTTTCGGGATTCGTTGTGCATTAATCAATCCTTTTATTAATGCCACAGGCTTACGAAATCCAGATTGGGCAATCAGTAATGCAACCCTCTTTTTCGGACTAATATTATCTGTAAGTCGCCTTGGTTCTCGGGTACGGAATAAAAAACTCAGAAATTTAAAGACTTATCCCCCCTTTTTTTCTTGATAACCGTCTTTACCGAAACCATACCTAAAAAAACTGTAATGCCTGAATTATTGCTAAGGAAAAATAACTGCTACTGCAAAATTTTGACAGGGTTGTTCTACTTATAAATAATTAGCGAGGCATTATAATGAAAGGAACAGCATTATGAATTAACCTTACTAACCTTTAATGGAAAACAAAGCCAGGGCTGCTTGCAACAGCCCTGGCCAACGTTGGCCTATTGAAATAATTCCCATTATAGAAACAACTTTCATTTCATAAACCTAATTCCAAATGTATAAAACTTATACGGCATTTTGCTGCGGCATAAACCCGCGTATTATGCTCCAATTCATCAGGATAATGAAGCTTACCATTATTTTATTAATTGTTACACTTCTACAGGTCAGTGCCGCAAGTTACGGGCAAAAAGTGAGCCTAACCGTAAAAGAAGCAACACTTGAAAATGTTTTAAAAGAGATCAAGGCACAAACCGGTTTAAATATTCTTTATAACCCAAATTCGCTGAAAGAAACCAAATTGATTAGCCTGGATCTTAAAAATGCAGATGTTGACTATGCCTTACAAAAATCTTTTGACGGGCAACCAGTTACTTACCTGATTGAGCGACAAACCATTATTGTTAAAAAAAGGCCCGCGATAGCCGTTTTTAAGGAAGCTGCTGCAGAGAGCCAAAAGATTATTGTAACGGGAACAGTGAGGGATTCGGTGGGTGTCTTGCCAGGTGTTACTATCAAAGTCAAGGGGACAGGGATAGGAACAAAAAGTGATGATAATGGAAGGTTTGTTCTGGAGGTCCCAAATGATAATCCGGTACTGGTATTTTCCTTCGTTAGCTATATTACGCAAGAAGTGGCCGTAGATGGCAGAAGTGTTATTAATGTGCTGCTCAAACCCAACAAAAATTCATTAAGTGAGGTCGTTGTCGTGGCCTTCGGAACACAAAAGAAAACCGATTTGGTTGGTTCGGTTACTTCCATCAAGGTTTCTGAGCTTAAGATTCCGTCAAGTAACCTGACAACTGCCCTGGCTGGCCGCGCTGCAGGTCTTATTGCCTTTCAACGCAGCGGGGAGCCGGGCAAGGACAATGCGGATTTCTTTATTCGCGGAGTTACGACATTTGGTTATAAGAACAACCCTTTAATACTGATTGATGGGATGGAATTAAGCACAACCGATCTTGCTCGTCTGCAGCCGGACGATATTGCCAGCTTTTCCATCTTAAAGGATGCTACTGCAACTGCGGTATATGGCGCGCGGGGTGCGAATGGGGTAATTTTGGTGACCACCAAACAAGGGAGGGTCGGTAAGGCACAAATTGGCTTTCGTTTTGAAAACTCAGTATCAACTTCGGTAAGGGATATTGAGCTGGCCGACCCTGTTACCTACATGAGACAATCCAATGAAGCTATATTAACCCGTAACCCATTGGGTGTCACGCTATATAGTGATGAAAAGATTGCAAATACAGCTGCAGGACTAAATCCGATTATTTATCCTGCCAACGATTGGAAGAAGCTGGTTTTTAAAGATTACACCATGAACCAGCGGGCAAACCTAAATGTAAGCGGGGGAGGGGATGTTGCAAAATACTTTATTTCAGGATCCTTGAATAAGGATAACGGGATGCTAAAAGTAGACCACCGGAACAATTTTAACAATAATATCGATTTAACGAGTTATTCACTTCGGTCCAATATTACCATAAATCTGACCAAAACAACCGAAATGATTGTTCGTTTAAGCGGAAACTTTGACGATTATACCGGCCCTTTGGATGGGGGAGCAGAAATGTATGCGAAGGTTGTCCACTCAAACCCTGTGCTTTTCCCTCAATATTATCCTAAAGATGCCGATCACGCGTTTGTAAAACACATTATGTATGGGAATTATGACCAGGGTGGTTATACTAACCCTTACGCGGATTTAACCCGGGGTTACATGAACTATTCCAGATCTCTGATGCTGGCACAGCTAGAAGCCAAACAGGACTTGTCTGGGTTAATTGATGGCCTTTCATTCAGGATCATGATGAATACTAATCGCACATCATATTTTGACGTAAGAAGAGCCTATAACCCTTATTTTTATACCCTCACAGGGTATGACCCGGTTGCCAATACTTATTCCATAACGAATATTAACGAACCTACTGCAACAGAATACCTGGATTACAGCCAGGGAGATAGGATTCTCACTTCTACTTTTTACACCGAATCCATGTTAAATTATAACCATTCATTTAAAAAACACGGATTTAGTGGTTTGCTGGTTTACATGTTACAGAATAACTTAAGTGCAAATGCCCCGGATCTTCAACAATCTCTTCCCTTCAGAAATATAGGCTTATCAGGAAGGGCAACTTACAACTACGATAGCCGATATTATTTAGAATATACCTTTGGTTACAATGGATCGGAAAGATTTTCTGCAAAACACCGTTTTGGTTATTTTCCATCTGCCGGGATAGCCTGGAGCATATCTAATGAAAAATTCTTTGAAAAAATCAAGCCGGTTGTTGACAACCTGAGGTTGAGGGCTACTTATGGATTTATCGGAAACGATGCAATCGGCTCTCCGGCAGATCGTTTTTTCTACCTCTCCAATGTTGACATGAATGCAGCTTCCAGAGGTGCTACTTTTGGAAATGGTCAGGGTGGAAATACCTATCTAAATGGCGTAAACATTTCCCGATATGCCAATGACGACATCACGTGGGAAAAATCGACAAAAGCAAATCTGGCACTTGAAATCGGGCTTTTTAATAAGTTAAAGATAAATGCCGAGGTCTATTCTGAAAAACGTAAAAATATTTTAATGTCACGTGCATCAATTCCTGTCACTATGGGTTTAACCGCAGATGTGAGATCGAACGTGGGCGAGGCTGCAGGCAAGGGTGCTGATATTTCTATAGAATATCAACAAAACATAGGAAAGGATTTTTGGTTTTCGGCAACCGGAAACTTTACATATGCCAGGAGTAAATATACCGTATATGAGGAGCCTGTTTATGACGAAAAATACCGCAGCCGTATTGGCCACTCCATTTTTCAACAATACGGATATATCGCAGAACGGCTGTTTGTTGATGATGCAGAGGCAGCAAACTCGCCAAAACAAAATTTTGGACCCTATGGAGGCGGAGATATTAAATATACCGATGTAAACCATGATGGTCAAATTACAGAGGCGGATAAGGTACCTATTGGCAATCCAACATTGCCGGAGATTGTTTATGGATTTGGGTTTTCCACCGGTTATAAAAACTTTGACTTTTCTGCCTTCTTCCAGGGACTCGGAAATGAATCGTTCTGGATTGATGCCAATGCAACATCTCCCTTCAATAATCAGACTCAATTGTTAAAGGCTTACGCCGACAGCCACTGGTCTGAAGATTCCCGTAATGTATACGCACTTTGGCCAAGATTAAGTCCGGATATCAACAATAACAATAACCAAACAAGTACCTGGTTTATGCGTAATGGTTCGTTTTTGCGCCTAAAGCAGGTCGAACTTGGTTATAAACTCCCTGAAAGTTTACAGCGGCGGTTGCATCTTTCTAATTTGAGGGTTTACTTAAACGCAAGTAACCTGCTGAACTTCAGTAAATTTAAGTTATGGGATGTTGAAATGGGTGGAAACGGGCTTGGCTACCCCATTCAACGCGTGTTTAATATTGGCTTAAACATGTCGATAAGGTAAAGTCATGCGATTTAGGCATAAACAATTTACACATCTTAAATTGATAAACACACATATTATGAGAAAATATATTCTAATTACAACCTACACATTGCTCTTTTTAGCGGCATTAAGTTCCTGCAAAAAGTTCTTAGATGTAGTTCCTGATAACGTTGCCACCATAGACAACGCCTTTACCATGCGTACCCAGGCGATGAAGTTTTTATTTACCTGCTATTCATTTATGCCAAGAAACGGGCAATTGGGTGACGATCCCGCGATGGTTGGAGGAGATGAGCTATGGGAAATTCCTGAAAGGGGCGCCTATTTAGATATGGCCAAAGGCTTCCAGAGTAAGGTCGGACCGCTGGGTGACAGATGGGCATCGATGTACCAGGCAATCAGAGACTGCAATATTTTTCTCGAAAATATCGGAAAGGTACCCGATATGCAGGAAACTGAAAGGAGACGTTGGATTTCGGAAGTGAAATTTCTTAAAGCCTATTACCATTTCAATTTGGTAAGGATGTATGGACCAATTCCGATGATCAAAACCAACCTGCCTATTTCAGCTGATGTAAATCAAGTGAAAGTTGTCCGCGATCCTGTAGATTCGTGTTTTAGTTACATCGTACAGCTTCTTGATGAAGCAGCGCACGGATTGCCTGCTACAATCATTAGTCCGGCTACAGAAGCGGGGCGAATAACCCAACCAATAGCGCTTTCCTTAAAAGCCAAAGTATTGGTTACAGCAGCCAGCCCCTTATTTAATGGCAATACTGATGAGAGCGGTCTAAAAAACCTGAACGGAACGCCGCTCTTTAATACTACATATTCTAAAGTTAAATGGGATTCCGCCGCCACTGCATGTAAAAGAGCTATAGACGCATGTGAATCCGCCGGTATAAAACTGTACGTTTATAATCCTGCCTTTCAACAATACACACTCACGGATACCATCAAAACACAGCTAAGTATAAGGAACGCTGTTACGGAAAAATGGAACAGCGAGATTATCTGGGCTAACACCCAATCTTATACCGGCGATTTGCAACGATTAATATCCAGCTGGTGGGACCCTTTATACCTTGACGGAGTTATTACCAGAGGAGAACTATCCCCTCCCTTAAAAATTGCGGAAATGTTTTATACCCAAAATGGAGTGCCGATTAATGAAGACAAAACCTGGGATTATACTGGCCGTTATAGTCTGCGTACAGCCGGGGATTCGGATAAGTTGTATATACGAAAGGGATACACCACCGTTGGGCTGCATTTTAACAGAGAACCACGTTTTTACGCCGATCTTGGTTTCGACGGAGGAGTTTACTACGGACAAGGACGCTATGATGATAAAAGTTACATGGACCTTTTCTATTTGGAAGGTAAATTTAAACAGCGGAACGGCGAAGGTAAATATGGTTTTAATACCGTAACAGGATATAACCTTAAGAAATTGATAAGTTTTCAAAACACCATCAATTCATCAAACGATTACTCGGTTGTTGACTATCCCTATCCTTTAATGCGTTTGTCTGATTTGTACTTATTGTATTCAGAGGCATTGAATGAGTCTGCTGGCCCATCTCCGGAGGTATATAAATACATCGACCTTGTCAGAAAGCGTGCCGGTTTAGGTACCGTCGCATCATCCTGGACGAATTACTCCACCAATCCAGCAAAATTCCGGAACCAGGACGGTATGCGTGACATTATCCATCAGGAACGTTTGATTGAGTTGGCGTTTGAATCCCAGCGATTATGGGATCTTCGCAGGTGGAAGGAATCAGCTAAAGAATTAAACAATCCGATTAAAGGCTGGGATCTTTCGCAGACAACGTCTATTTCTTATTACCGCATCACAGTACTTTATAACCAAACGTTTGGGTCAAAAGATTATTTCTGGCCTATTGCCGAAGACAACATGACCGCTAACAGAAATTTAGTTCAAAACCTGGGTTGGTAATTTATATCATTCACCGATTGATCATTTAATAAAAAAATAAAAATGAAAAAAATATATTTTATTGGAGGACTGTTAATCGCCTTTTTTTGGTACAGTTGTTCAAAAGAAGGAAGATTAGATTTTGTAGATTCTAATTTGCCTGCCCCTGCCCAAATCAGCAATGTTAAGGTTGATCCAACCCCGGGAGGGGGAGTGCTAACCTATAAGCTTCCGGGAGACCCAAATTTGGCCTATGTAAAGGCTGTATATGAAATACAACCAGGAGTTTTCAGAGAAGCAAAATCGTCACGATATACAGACACACTCCGTTTGGTTGGTTTTGGTGATACCTTGAAGCACGCCGTGAAGGTATATAGTGTGGGCAACAACGAAAAAGCATCTGAACCTATTTTAGTTGACGTTATACCCAAAACACCACCCGTTAAATCGGTATTTAAAACATCAAATTTTTCAGAGACATTCGGTGGTGTAAGCATATCGATTACAAACCCGGATAAAGCCGATTTGGCTATAGTGGTGCTGAGAGACACCACCGGGAACAATAATTGGGTAACCGTGAGAACTTTTTACACAGCCGCTATAGCAGGTAATTTTGCGGCCCGTGGGTTTGAATCCAAACCTCAAAAATTTGCGGTATTTATCCGTGACCGATGGAACAATAAATCTGATACATTAATTAAAACGCTCACCCCGAAATTTGAAATTGAAATTCCAAAAAACACCTTTAGTAAATTGGTCCTTCCTACCGACCAGACTGCACTTGCAGATCCAGGTTTTAACATTGAAAATATATGGAATGGCTTAGCAGACAGACGGATTTATGCTTCATCAAATGCCTCATCTCTTCCGCAATGGATCACTATTGACCTGGGTGAAAAGGTGTTGTTAAGCAGGTTTAAACAATGGATGGAACCCAACGACCATTGTTATACGGGATCTGGTTTAAAAAACTTTGAACTATGGGGATCGAATTCTCCTGATCCTGACGGCGGCTGGACACATTGGACCTTATTAGGGAATTTCACAACATTTAAACCATCAGGACTGCCTTTAGGGCAAAAAACAGCTGAAGATATCAATTATGCCACTGTTTTGGGTGCCGATTTTAATTTTGACGTACAACCTCCAGCAGTACGTTACCTCCGTTTGAAATCATTGGAGACATATAGCAGCCCCGGCCAGGTAGTGATCATGGAGATGACATTCTTTGGCCAAATAGTACAATAATTATTTTACCTATTTAATCATAAATAATAATGAAAAAGATATCACGTATCAGGTTAATGTTTTTCTTGGCAGGTTGCCTTTTTTCAGCCTGTACGAAAATGGATGCGACATACAAGCAATTTGTTGTGCGGGGGGGATTAACCTACGCTGGAAAGGCTACGTCGCCAAAGGCCTATTCCGGCCTAAACCGGGTGAAGATTGCATGGCTAAGGGGGGCGGATCCCTCCGTTATAAAAGCCAAAGTTTTCTGGAACAATTACCTGGATTCCGTAGCTGTTGATATTCCGCCCTCGGGAGACACGATAAGTGTAATGATTGATAATTTGTTGGAGAAAAACTATACGTTTGTTATCCGCACCTATGACGGCAGGGGAAATTCTTCCATACCCGTAGAAGTAGTGGGCGGATCTTACGGGGCAAAGTATCAGGCACAGTTGTTAACCCGGCCCGTAAACTCTACCGTAATAAATGCCCACGGAAAACTTACCATTAATTGGGGCGGTGCTGATGTTTCAAACGGCGCCTTCGCATCAGAAGTTAAGTACACAGATATCTCAGGGAATGTTAAATATCAAACATTTCCGGTAACTTCTAAAACTTCCGAAATACTTGATCTTAAACCCAATACAAGTTATCAATTCAGAACGATCTTTAAACCAGATTCCCTGAGCATTGATAATTTTTACACCAGCTATTTAGATGGCGGTATATTCTCGTTTGATAAGAAGGACTGGAGTATTATTGACTTTTCTTCCCAACATCCGGGTGGCGATAACGCTGTAACCAATTTCATTGACGGTACTGATGCAACACGCTGGCATACATGTGCCGGATGCTCAAGTTATCCCCATTTCGCAACGATAGACATGGGGGTGGAGCGAATAATTACCCAATTTGGCGTTTGGCGCACCACTTTTGAAACTGGTGGTGATGATCGCGGCCCCGATAAATTCCAGTTTTTAACCAGCACCGACCGTTTAAACTGGGTAAATCAGGGCACATTTAATTTTAACCGTTTAATTAATGGCGAACAACGGTATCTGACTACTAATAATCCAAGGGCGAGGTATTTTAAGTTTGTCGGCATAAGCGGACCACAGGATTATATGGTTATGGGTGAAATAAGCGCATATGGTTTATGACATAGCTTATCCAGTTCAGTGGTCCGACTGATGACTATCTTTGCCAGTTCAGCAAGAGCGATGTCCGGAGCCCCGGTAGTTTTCTGGTAGTGTATCAAAACTGTTGTTAGTTACACAGCTAATTGAAAACCAACAACATATTAAAATTAGTGAATAAAAAAACATGAAAGCGAGTGGTATTGAGGTACCATCCGCTTTCTTTTTATAACTTACATGCTACCTGAATACTTGAACCTTTATGTTACGTATCAAACCTGTTGTTGATGAAAAATGTACCTATCGTAAAAGTTAACTATAAAGTTTGGTATTGCCTGCTGGAAGCGGCGTTAATGCTGTAAAATCTGTAAGAGGAGGTTTTTGTTCTTTATAGAACCAATGTTTATAATCCAGGGCTAAATTCGGAGATCGTTTTGCTCCTTAAGGAGGGATGCGGGATCAGGAGCATTGCCCGGATCGTAAAGGTTTCACTAGGTACGGTCATTAGCCTGATAAAACAACTGGCTAAGACGATCAAAAAACTGCATTGGTCAGGAACAGGATCTATGAAGTTGATGAATTGAAGACTTATATCAGCAAAGAAGCAGGGAATCCTGGGTAATTTATGCAGTTGACCGGGCGACAGGGGAGGTGGTAGATTTAAAGGTTAACGGCAGAAATAAAAAGAACATTAAAAACGACTTAAGCATCTGGTAGCAAAAAAAAGAGGTGAAGCAGGCTTATTTGGCGATCTGCTTTTATCTCCAAACATAGAGCCGTTCATTGTTTATACAGCTAATAATTTGGTCTTATGAATGGATATTGACTCAGGCATATACAAATACGCTTAATGCAAGTTATTTCATCAAATAACCTGCATTAAAATAAGTAACTTTCAGGTAAGGTAGGGAAAACCGGTCACTGTGGAAGATCATCTCCCGCCACTCCCAGAATCTCCAAGGCTGTATGGTGAAAGTTCAATAAAGCTGGTTTCACCGGTATCTTTATACAGTTTTTGTCCGGATCACCAAGTCTTTCGCTTTAGCCATCAATACACAAGATCCGATATTACCTATGAATCTGCCAATTTTTTCTGAGGCATTTATAACAATAATAATTTTTAATCGGCAACCAGAAAAAGACTGTTCGCATCAAAAAAGTTCTGGGTACCCGACTCTGTTTAATTTTACAATAAGGGCAATTGAAACTTAGGGTATTTAATGACATGTTTTATTGCCAGGGTACTTTTGATCCGAATAAATTTGCAAAATTTCAATAAAAAAGCTTTCAATAAAATATTTGTCGGCGAACCGCAGTTCACCAACCGAGCTATTATTTACCCTTTAATTGAGCCATTATTCTTACTGTTTGCAAAATAATGTTCAAATCAATATTTAACTTAATGTTGTTTAAATAAATTAGGTCATATCGGACACGATGTCTCATTTCCTGCATGTTTTCAGCGTATCCGTAATTTACCTGGCCAATTGATGTAAGTCCCGGTTTAATTCTAAGCAATTTTTTATAATTAGGCGCTTCCACCAGCAGTTGTTCAATAAAGAACTGGCGCTCTGGCCTGGGTCCAACGATGGACATATCCCCTTTTAAAACGTTCCAAAATTGAGGCAACTCATCTAACCTTGACTTTCTCATAAATTTGCCCCATTGCGTGATGCGCGGGTCATTATCGCTGGACAATTGGGGCCCCAATGCCTCGGAATTTACAAACATGCTTCGGAACTTGTATATATAAAAAGGTTTATTACCCCTTCCAATCCTTTCCTGCCGATAAAAAATCGGACCCTTTGAAGTTAATTTAGTAATAATCGCTAATGATACAAATACCGGAAATCCTATAATTGTAACCAGCAGGGAAAAGAGGATGTCAAAGCTGCGTTTGAAAAATACGATTTTCATACTTAGCTGCGGGGTAGACGTTAGTTGAATAACAGGCAGGTTATCATAATTTATAACACTGGCGAAATTGTTACTTAAGAAGAGGTCAGAAACCAATTTTATCTTGGTATGATTTTCGTCGCCCCGGTCCACCAGCCTTTGCAACAATGGTGCGTCCATATCCCTGTAACAAACAAAGATCTCATCAGCTTCCTTTTCAAATAATTTATCAAGTACAAGCTCATCTGAAAAGATTTGCATCTCCTGTTCCGAAATAAAGTCTATAAAATGATAGCCATATTCAGGATGCTTTTGAAATGCCTTTATTAATTTATCGGCTATATTTTTGTCGCCAATCAAAAGAATGTGTCGCCTGTTAAATCCTTTTTTTCTAATATAATCAAGGGTAAAAAAGATAATGGAACGTTCTATAATGAGCAGGATCAAAAACAAGCTGTAAGTAAAAAACATCTCCCAGCGGCTTACTTCATAAAACTTAAAAAAGTAGACTACGCAGAGCACCGTCAACGACTGGTAAATAAGAGAAGTCAAAATTCTATTAATGTTTGCGCTTAAAACCAATGGTCTGTGAATAACATAATTCCTGGTCAGGGAGGATATGGTTATCCAGGCCATATTGCTTAATAGTAAAAAAATAGAGGAGCTTATCTCATTAGAAAAGTAGTTAAATACCAGCAAATGAGCACAGTGCAGGGCTATGTTTAATACGATCAGGTCAGATAAAAATGTAACCGGGGGCAGAAGTTTTGAGTATTTAATCTTCATAGGATAAGGTGCTGCAAAGGTAGTTATTTTCAAATTATGAAAAAAAATTATTATGAAATTTATTTTTTTTCTTACCAATACGCACAATGACTATG
Source organism: Mucilaginibacter phenanthrenivorans (assembly GCF_024721155.1). GTDB lineage: Bacteria > Bacteroidota > Bacteroidia > Sphingobacteriales > Sphingobacteriaceae > Mucilaginibacter > Mucilaginibacter phenanthrenivorans. Next base: position 394,299 of record NZ_JAHVAP010000008.1, read on the forward strand.
GAACGCTACATTCGAACTTTAGTTTTTATTTTTTTTTATCCTCCATTTTTGTATTTATAAAGCTTGAAATTTCCTTTTTAAACCTGCTTGTAGAAAATCCTTGTGCATGGGTAATAATTTCGTTACAATTAAATGACCCTTGTATGACATCGAATAATTCAACAGCCTTTTTGATCGCAGTTGCAGATTGTTCACAAAAAAATATACCCGTTTTATTTTCAATGACACTTTCAACTGCGCCACCTTTTTTATAGGCTATAACCGGCGTGCCGCACGCCTGCGCTTCTACCGGCAAAATCCCAAAATCCTCCTCCGCTGCAAAAACAAATGCTTTGGCATCCCCTAAATATTGCTTTAAAACATTAAATGGTTGATAGCCCAACAAAATAGTATTCGGCCCGGCCAGTTTGCTTACCTTTTTAAAATCAGGCCCGTCACCTATTACATATAATTTTTTATCAGGCATCTGGGTAAATGCACTTACAATAAGGTCAATTTTTTTATAAGGGACAAACCTGGAACAGGTAACATAAAAGTCCTTTTTTTCAAATACGGGCGTAAAATCCTCGGTAGCGACATTCGGGTATATAACCGTACTTTCCCGGTTATATACTTTTTTTATACGTCGGGCTATATAATGGGAATTCGCAATAAAATGATCAACCCTGTTGGTGCTTATGATATCCCATTGCCGTATACGGTGCAGCAAATACTTTGCTATGAAACCTTTAAATCCTTTATTTAATCCCGTTTCCCTCAAATACTGATGATGAAGGTCCCAGGCATACCTGATTGGCGAATGACAGTAACAAATGTGAAGTTGATTTGAGCCTGTTAAGGCGCCTTTTGCAACAGCATGTGATGAGGATATAACGAGATCATAGGCCGATAAATCAAACTGCTCGATCGCCAAAGGAAACAAGGGCAGGTAAGTGCGGTATTTTGTTTTGGCAAACGGTAAATTCTGGATAAACGAAGTGGTAACTTTATGGCCGGATAGTCCTAACGTTTTAATAGTTTCATCCCGGGCAACCAGCGTATAAATATCAGCATCAGGATAAAGGGCGGCTATTTCCTTAAAAACATTTTCGGAGCCGCCAATAACAGTAAGCCATTCATGAACTAATGCAACTTTCAAATTTTTATTATTATATAGGTTAAAAATTATAGTTTAACCGCTAGTAATCTGTTTAGTTTTTTGGTAAATACAAGCGTGTTATACAATGTTTTAGTATTGGAGAATTGTGTAAAGGCCAAAGCACTTTTTGCTTCGGGCAACATAGCCATAACAGTGTTTATAGCCGTCAGTAGAGAATCCCGATCTTCAAAAGAAATTGCCCCGGTGTTGGCTGCTATCTCTTTTAAGCCCCCCCGGCTGCGAGCAAAGGTAATGCATGAGCAAGTCATCAGCTCGGTTGCTACTATTCCAAATGCCTCATTTAGATCGGAAGGTATCACCCCAAAATGAATATTGTAATCATTAACAAGTTGAGGAATGTTATCCGAGCTGCCCGTAAAATTCACATTTGCAGGGGCCTCTTTTTTCAATGACTCATAATAAACCAATGAATCATCAACCGGGTCGCCGACTATATAAAATTGACACTCATTATAAACCCGGGCGATATCGATAATGAGCTCGAATCCTTTTCCCGAATAAATTCGGCCTACCGATATAAAGTTAAACTGGGTTTGCTGATCAGTAAACCTGTTCTTAAACTCCAATCCTTCATACTTTTTTGCCAGGCCAGGTTCGATAACATGTAATTTTTTAGCTGCAAATAATGTGTTTGATCCTATATAGTTTAAAAAGCCGTTTAATAAAAATTCGGATGTAAACACCAGGGCATAGGTATTTGGCTGATTGTTTAATAACTTTAAAAGGAGCTTACCGCCGTTTGAAAAATCAAGATGTACGTGATAAATAAATTTACGCCTTATAAAAAATGATATAAAATAGAACAGGATAAAATACCGTGGCCCGTTAATATAAATAATATCGGCTTTGCAAACGTTTTTTATAATGCTCAAAATGCGTATATAATGCAGCATTAGTTTTAGAGAGTCAAATACCGATTTCTTTTCGTTAGTGAGTTTTAAGGCTGGCAGGTAATGGAAGTTTGCCCTTGTTACATTGTTTTCAATATACCCCCCTTGCGGAACCGCTACCGTGCAATCATAACCCAGGCGAACAAGGGAATTGATAAGGTCGATCAAAACGCTTTGGCCGCCGCCCATTTTATTATATTGATCTACCAGTAAAACCCTTTGCTTCATTTTTTATAACTTGTTTGTAAATAGCCATTACCCTCACTGGCCGCTGATTCATTGTAATATTTAATATAGCAAAGCCCTAAAGCGATAAAAACCCACAGATAAAGTGAATATGCCGGCGCTATAGAAAGCATAGCCAAAAAGTTGAATAGTGTGCCTAATAAAAACATTTGGTTATACTTGCTTTTATTTTTGTTGATCCAGAACTTCCTTAACGCCCCGCCTAAAAAAGCAAGGAATGAAAGGCCACCAATTACTCCTTGATCTGCCAGCACGCACGAAAATGAATTTTGTGGAAATATGCCAGGGCTAAGCATTTCGCCAAACTCCCTGATACCCATTTTAAACTCATATATATACATGTAATACATGCTGTTACCTACGCCAACACCGGTTACCCAATGATCTTTAAATATTTCGATACCTATTGATGATGTGTAGCTCCGGTAGCTGCCACTATCGGTGGTGGTTTCGGGCACTGAAAGGAAGCCTGATAGTTTAGATACAAATATGTATTCAAAAACAGGGTAAAGATCAAAGTAAAGCAGCGCGAAATAGCCTAGTAGCAATAAAACAACTAAAGTAAAAACAATACCCATCTTTATTTTAAACGACGTTTTAAAAAGAAAAACAGCACTTGATAAAATGAGCACAAAGCCAAACATTGCTGTTGAAAACGTAAGTAATAACGATAAAACATTAATGACCATTACAAGGTACCAGAAGTACTTTTTAAACATATGTCTTGTATACCATCCTATTAAACAAATCCAGGCCTGGTATAAAATGTAAAAGCTTGGCTCCTGCGAAAAGCCGGAACTGCGAAAATTATAATACGTTTTATTTTGAATAAAAGACGGCAACAAAATGACAACATCCTTAACAAATAATGCAAACAACGAACAGATGGCTATAAACGTTCCTATCAGTACAATGTATTTCAGGATCTTTTCAAAGCGCTCATAAATGTATTTCGAAATAACAATGGCGTTAAACGCCGTGAAGTTAAAAAACATGTATATGAGCTGCAGAAACGGAAATACATAATAGTTAAACTTAAATGATTCCGCATCCGGATAGCGATAGAAAAAGCCACTTGGATATCCTAAAAATATATTGGAGTATAAATAACTGATTACAGGCGACACCACAAAAAAACAACAGGCTGCTAATGATACGCTATTGGCAAATTTAAATCTGTCAATAAACGCTATCTCGATAAAAAGCAGTGTCAAAGCTAATAGTTCGTAAATTTTAAATACCCCACCAACTTTAATAATAGGAAACGACTGAAAACCTATCAATAGCACTATAAGTACAACAATGCCATCTTTAAAACTACGTTCCTTTGTTACAGCAGTCATTGTTATTCATTTATAACTTAAAGCCTTCGCGCAGCCCTTTTAAAAGTTGGGCCCTTTGATCGGAATCAAATTGAACATACCGTAGTATCCTTGTTACCAGTGTATAGGATAATGAACTTAAAAACTGTAAACCTTTAAAATTTTTCCTTATAAAGTATATCCTGTTCCGTGTACCGTAAAATATCGAGAATAAGGTTCTGTCGCCACCTGTAGATGAACTTTCCTTATGAAAAATATGCAGGGATGGCAATAGCTTAATCTCGTACCCATGCAGGTAATGTGCCCGGTACATAAAGTCGGTGTCATCGTAATAAACAAAATACTTTTCGTCCATTAGGCCCACTTTTTCAAATACTTGGTTATTAAACAAAGCGAAACAAGTAGGGGCGAAATCAACATGTTTTTCAATGCTATATTGCGGCGCATCATCTGCACCTTCGCCAATACCAATAGTTGTTCCCTTGTAAAGTAGAAATTTGGCCCCGGCTACCTGGATCTTCTTATTATCAAAGAAAAATATTTTGGGGATAACAATAGCTTCGTTGTTTTGTATAGAATAATTCAGGATACTCTGCAACAGGCTGGGCTGATAAAACTCAATATCATTATTAAGCAGCAGCGTGTGGCTTGTGCCCGCTTTAACAGATAGTGCAATACCCTGGTTGTTGCCTTTCGCTACCCCAACATTCTTGTCATTTTTAATATAGGTAAACGCCGTGACGCCATTGCTTTGGGCCAATCCCTGTATCAACGCATCAGATTGTTCGTTGGGGTTGTTATCAACGATATACAAATGATAATCGGTAAAAGATTGCCCCCCGATGCTTTGAAAAAATCCAGGCAATACTTTTTCGCTGTTAAACAGTACCGTTACTAATCCAACTTTTGCCATAACTTATTTAAAAAGCCCTTTTTCTTTCATTTCGGCAATCGAATCTTCGTACTTGCCTGCACTTACCTGCTGCCCGTTAACCCATTCAACAAACCTGGCGATCCCCGTTTCAAAATCAACCGAAGGAACGAAGCCAAGCGTTTTATTGATCTTACCTAAATCGGCGTAATTGTGCCTGATATCGCCCAGACGATAGTTACCAGATATGTTAACCGGAACTTCGATGCCGTATTGCTTTATTAATGTTTTGGCAACTGTAAGTACATCGGTTGCTATACCCGCGCCAACGTTAAAAATCTGGCCGTTAGCCTCGTCATTTATAATGCCTAAATACGTGGCTTTAATAACATCATCAATAAATACAAAATCGCGGCTTTCCCTGCCATCCTCAAAAACATTGATTCCCTTGTTGTTTTTTATGAGTGTAGAAAATATGGAAAGAATGCCTGTGTAAGGGTTTGACAATGACTGCCCGGGTCCGTATACGTTTTGATACCTGAAGGCTATGGGTGCAATACCAATAGTTGGGCAAACGGTCATGATCATTTGCTCCTGGTTTTGTTTGGTAATTCCGTATACCGATGATGGGTGGATTTTTGATTCCTCATCAGTAGCCACAAGCTTTAAAGTTTGTGAATAACCTGGATGTTTTACCTCAAAATCACCATTATCCATGTAGGCCGATGTACGGTGTTCGGGATAAACATATTGATCCAGACCTTCGGCGTAATATTTACCTTCGCCATAAATAGACCGTGACGAAGCTATCACCACTTTTTCAACCTGGTGAACGCTATTAGCCAAAATATCAAGCATTAAAGCGGTGCCCTGTACGTTGACTTCTGTATATCTTGCTATTTCGTACATAGATTGGCCCGTGCCTGTTTCGGCAGCATAGTGTACAATAACCTGCCGGCCCGCTATGGCTTTTTCCCAGTCGGCCTTTGACGTTACCGTGCCTTTTATAAAATTAACCTTATCCTTAATAGCCAAATATAACGGCGATTCATTTTCAGCATTGTCGCCGTGGATCTGGGGCGAAAGGTTATCCAACACAGTAATCTCAAATCCCTTGCTTATTAGTAGCAATGCCAGGTTGCTCCCTATAAAACCTGCCCCCCCTGTAATTAGTACTTTTTTCATAGTTATATTTGTCTACAGCCGTTTTAGTTAGTAAAACTCCCGTCGGGCGCTGTTTTTACCCATTCATTTAACTCAAAGTTATACCGCTTAATTATTTTAGCGGGTGCTCCCGCTAAAACACAAAAATCGGGGTATACACCTTCTCTTATAATACTATTTGCCCCAACAACACATCCTTTACCAATAATTGCGCCGGGCAATATCACGGAATTATTTAGTATAAGACAATTATCTCCTATAACAACTTCTTTAACAATAAGTGCGAGGTTCTTATAAATTTCCGTTACGTTTTCAAATGGATGAACAATGTCAGTTATTGTTACGTTTGCAGATATTGCTGTATCTTTCCCTATCACTACTTTATTTGCACAAGTTAGGTGCATGTTTTGTTCAATGTTTACGTTATCGTTAATGACAATACCCGGTTTAAAATTAATTCCGGCATGGTTTGTAACGCCTTCAATGCGGGCATGATAATTAACAGATACGTTGTTTTTAAGCCTTATACAGCCAGGCGTTATTATTATCGGCTTTACAATGACATTTTTAACGCCACACTCTTTTAAAAAAAGCCTGTACCACAAGTTCGTTTTTAGGCGATGGTATAATCTAAATGACCTGGATATGTTTTGATAAATACTCAAAGCTCAGTAATTCATGTTTTTAAAAATCCGCCGTCGGGTGTTGTTCTTAACCATTCGCCAGATGTACGATCATACCTTTTGATTATTTTTGCCGGGTTGCCTACAGCTACGCAATAATCTGGTATGTTTTTTATAACCACAGCGTTGGCGCCTACTACACTGCCTTTCCCTACCGATGCCCCTATAACACAAACATTTTCACCAAGCCATGCACCATCACCTATGGTAATTTCGCTAAGCTGCTTTATTTGTTGATCAATAACCGGCAAGTCTATATTACTATATGAGTGTAGATTATCGCTTATGTAAACTTTGTCGGCCGTTAAAACCTTTTTTCCTATATGGATCTTACCAGTTGCATAAATATGGTTAAAGTGGCCAATATGTGTGCCATCTCCAATTATTAAACTGCAATTTTCTTCCCCTGTATGCGGGTAAGCGGCCAACCAGGTATTATATTCTACAATTACCTTGTTGCCAATTGAGATGTTTTTAGCCCCATAAATTTTTAATGGGGCAATGACTTTTGACCTTGATCCAAAAGTTTTAAAGATCATCTTATGATAGGGGTATATAAAGACGAAATAAAAAAGACTTTTAATTTTACCAAACATTGTTTTTCTTTATGTATGCTGTTTTTAATTGTCGACGGATACCCGGATGCTGTTGACTTTATGTTTAAAAAACAGATAAATGACGTATATCGCAACCAGTACTACACATGTGACATCAGAAATCCTAAAATCCACAGTCGGTTTGTATAATTTGTTAAACGCGGTAACTATTATTAAAAAAAACAGAAAATATATATCCTGTTTTTGAAATAGCATTCGCATTTTTAAATTGTACATTTTATTAAAAGTAAAAAGTAAATAAAACGATCCCAGCAATACCGCCAAAAACCATCCGCAAACAACACCATAGCCACCAAAGAAATATCCAAAACAGTAACTGAGTGCTAAGTTGAGAAGCCCCAAAATAAAATGTGTTTTTATCAAGATGTTCAGGTTGCCATCGGCCATGTAATAAAAATAGGCCGGGCCATTTAGAATGTTAAATATTAGGCTTAAGCCTAATATGAATAGTGTATTACAAAAAACCGGCTGATAGCTCCCTATCCAATAAAATGATATCAGCTTTCCGCTAATAATGATAATGCTCATAATAGCCAATGAAAAAAACAGCACATTAGAAAAAATTTTTTTATAAAAGGCAGGGATCTCATCTTTATTTAATCCCACCATTACCGGTACCAAACTTTGAGTAGCGCTTACTATTATTCCCCTTGCCTGCATCAACAACCTGTTGGCCATTTCATAATAGCCCGCAAATGCCATCCCGCCAAATCTTCCTAAAAGTATTTTTGTAATAGGGTCATTAAGCATCGCTGCAAGGGATACGAATTGAAATTTCATTCCATAATTGAATATTTGCTTAAAGATAGCCTTGCTCCAATTCCATTTTAGCGGATTGTATTTAACATGATATATAACTGTTAATAAACAAAATACAAGTGCAAAAACAGATTGTATTACCTGTGCAAAAGCTACTCCTTTTAAATGGTAAACCGGCACAAAAAAGTAGGTTGCGACTAATAATACAAGAGACGAAACTGTAAAAATTCCGTTTCGGATATAGTTTTTTTGCATGCCATCCAACACCGAAGCATACACCCCGTTTACTGAATTTATGATTAAACAGGTTAATGAATAAGGCAATATTAACAGCCCTTCTTTGATAAACTTAGCGGGTAAAACAGCTTTCAAAATTAAATCAGCACATGGATAGATGATAGCTGCAATCACTATAAAAAGCCCTAATAAAAACAAGGAAGCTGTAAAGACCAGCTGCTCCATTTTTTTTGTGTCTTTTTCCTTGATAAAAAGCGCTACAAAGCGTACAACGGAATCGGCAATGCCAAAGTTTGCAAGAGTTGCCAACGATGATGTTGACAAAACTACCGACCAAACTCCCAGCACTTCTACACCAAGCCTTGATAACAGATACCTATATAAAAACAGGTAAACAAGGCCTATAAGAACCACCTGCCCGCCAGATGTAATGACATTTAAAAGAACTAGTTTCTTTTTCCCTTCCATTTAAAACTTGCTTATTACCCTTTTTACTGTTAACCAGCAAATACATAAAAAGAGACCCGCCACTAAACCCAATATGGCGGCCTTTATTTTGCCTAGCTTGTTCACAAACAAAGGTAATACAGGGGTATCAATGGGCTGTATGAGCGGTGTTTCCTTCCGAAGCTGAATTTTAGATAGTTCAAGGTTCTTTATCATTTCAGCGTACACGGCCGAGCTTATTTGAACATCAACCTGCCTGCGCTGCGAAGGTACTCTTAAGACCGAGAGTGCCGGGTTGGCATTTGGCGATGCATCAGCGGCAGAAGCCACCCCTGTTATGGAGCTATTAAGAACAGATTTTACGCTATCTGTCTGTTTTTGAAGAATGGTAACATTTTGTTGTTGCTTTTTGGTTTTGGTTAATATGTAAAAACTGTTTACCGTGTTAACTATATTATTAGCAAATTCTTTGGCAAACAACTCATCTTTTGAAAATACGTCAACTTCTATAATACTGAGTTTTTTATCGGGCTTATCTACATTAAGTACGGTTTTATTAATATTATCAACCAGATCAATGATGATGCTATCCTGCTGGCGGTTAAATGAATCAGGATTGCCATTAAAATTGATATTTTTTAATTCGGGCTTATCTTCCCATTTTTTGCGTAGCTTATTAAAGTTGATGTATCTGTCAATAATTTTTTGAGGTTTGCCATTAAACATTGCCGTGCTTAGCAATGTCTTTTCGATCATATTACGCGATTTGTACAACTCCAAAATATTATCGCCATGGAAAATTCCACCACCGCCACCTTCAATATTCACCCCCGCCAATGATGCCAACCCTGCATACTGACCAAGGCCACCTTTATCTTCTTCTTCAAGCACAAATGTATAAACAGCTCTATATTGGGGCTTTTTAAAAATGGAGTAAGCCAAACCAACACATAATCCGAGTAAACCCATCATAGCAATTAACAATAGTTTACTGCGCAGGTATTTGGTAAAGCGTTTTGATTTTTTCACAAGGTCATCAAGTGAAATCTCCCCGCCTGCCGTATTCGGGCCCACGTTATTATGTTGATTAACATCCATTATTTAATAAAAAATTTAAGCTGAGAGTATAGTTATTTATGCAAACTCAAAATCCCCAAAATAATTGCGCCCAATGAGACTATACCCGTTGTAAGCCCCAAAATATTTTGCAGGGCGTTCGCTTTACTTTCCGGCTTTTTAGGTACATAAATCTCGCTTCCTGGTTTAACAGAGGGGTGATTGTTAAAGAAAAGGAATTTGCGCGTACCTTTTACAGTGCCGTTTGGATACACTACATAAGCCCCTCTTCGTAATGCCCCTGGGGCGTACCCGCCTGCATTGGATACAAAATCATTAAATGATTTTGATCTGTCATAAACCACGGCGCTTGGATAAAGCACCTGTCCGTTAACCCTAACAATTTGTTGCTGTTTAGGCACCCTTAAAACATCGCCGTCCTCTAACAGTAAGTCACCTTTTGCCCCCGGCGTTTTTAAAACTCCACCCAAATCAATGCCTACATAATTATTACGCTGCTGGGAATCTTCTGTGTTGGTAGAATCTCTATAGGTTCTTTTAAGTCTGTTGGTTTGCGCGGTACGCTCCAAAGCAAGTGCTGCTGTATCAGCCTTAGTTTTGTCGATACCTAATATGGCAATATTTTCTCTTTTTAACGATCCGCCTTCTACATCTGCTGACGCAGTAAGGCCACCAGCCCGTGCAACCAGGTCAGAGATTTTTTCATTCTTATTTTTTAATGTATATGATCCGGGATATAACACTTCTCCTTCCACTTTCACCGTTTTTTGTTTTTCATATCCAGGTAAACTATATATAGATACGATATCAAATGGCATTAACACAAAGTTTGCATCATTTGGCTTTAAAGGGCCGTCTATATTTACGCTAAAAACTTGTGCAACCGAACTGCTTTTAGATGTGGGATCGGCATCGGATATTCTCCTGGCTACTTCAATACGTTTAGTACTGGCTCCTTCTGCAAAACCGCCCGCCCTTAATACTAGGTCCTCCACCTTCATGTTTTCCGAAAAAGCAAACTGTCCGGGTTTTCTAACACTCCCGTTTATGGTAACGACATAACGGTCTCTTAAATCAAAGATCGACGATATATTAACAATATCCTCGCGCTGTAAGGGAATGTTAACTATTTTAGTCATCACATCTTTTACACTAAAGCCTATCATCTCTGTGCTGTTGTCGGGCTTTAGGCGTGTGATCGTACCTCTTTCGGTGAATGCATCTTCTTTTAACCCGGCTGCCTTTTCAATTAACTGGTATAGTGTTAGACCATTTTGCAACTCATAATCACCGGGCTTAAAAACCGCCCCGTTAATAACAACCCTATTTTCAAACCTGTTGATAATTGACTCAACCGTATATTTGTCGCCTCTTAAAGGAATATAGTTTTTATAATCGGCCTCCAAAACATCTGTGATTTTTCTTTGCTGATCGCTTATCTGTGAAACCTTAATCCTTGAAGTATAAGCGCTGTCGGTAAATCCCCCTGCATAATTAAGAATATTATCAAGGCTTTCACCCGGCAGTACTTCAAATAATGCAGGAATTTTCACCTGTCCGGCAAGTTCCACCCTTGTTCTGTACGTGGGTACGCGAACAATATCCTGATCTTGCAATGTTATGTTGTTTTTTTGATCGCCTTTTACCAAAAAATCATACACGTCAAGATGGTTTATGATCCGGTTATTCCTTATTATTTCTACCTGTCTTAAACTACCATTGTCATTTGGGCCACCTGCCGAATAAAGCGCATTGAAGACAGTTGCAAGCGATGGCAATGTATAAGTGCCTGGTTTTACAACCTGCCCAATAATTATTACATGGATACTGCGTATGTCGCCAAGTGTTACCTGAACGCTTGTGCCGTGCCCAATGGCATAGTTATTAGCGGCAAGCTTGCTCTTTATTAACGACGTAGCTTGTTCTATGGTTTTACCGGCTACACTTAAAACTCCTACACCCGGAATATTAATATTGCCCTCAGGCGACACTGCAAGTTTCCAGTTAACCAGTGAACTACCATAAACATTGACATTTAGCTGATCATTAGGGCCAACAATATAATTTAGAGGTGTTGCGAGTTTGAGATTGGGTTCGAATGAATTATTTTTATTTTTAAAAATATCCGCTCCAAATATTTTGGGCCGAAGACTTTCAAATAAGTCCTTTCGCACAGCCGAGGTATCCGGGCTTTCCGGTTTGTAATTTAATTGCCGTCCTTGTGTAGTGGTGGTATCGGTGGGATTTCCCGAAGATTCTGCAGTCTTACTGCGGATATTCTTAATCCGTAGTTGCAGTTTCTGTGCCTGGTCGGCAGTCATGCCCTTGCTTTTTGCTTGTTGTATCAATTCTGCATCTGTTAGCCCGGCATTTTGGGCCTGCTGAAGCAGCTGAATGATTTGCTGATCCGAAATGTCATCAACGTTAATGGACGAGATATTTTGAAAATTGGTTTGGGCGGAAACAATTTTAATTGAAATACAAAAAAGGGTAAAGACAATTAAAAATATTCGAATCTTAAATTTATTCATATTAAAAAGCCATTATGGCATGACAAATAACACTAAAAATTACATCGTATTATTTTTGCAAAAGTAATTTAAATTAGGTTTTATTAAGAATAATGATGCTTTTTTAGTTAAAGGTTAATCCTTCTAAAAAAAAGTAGCGTCAAAAATGGTAGAGATTGTAATTAACACAATAAATTGTCATAATGTTTTGACATTGAAAAGTAAAACAATATCAGGCTTGCGATTAGTTCTGTATAAGATGTTTATTTATTAAACATCTTTATAATCAAAGCAACAAGGTAACTTTGTGCGCGAGGTATTGTCAAAAATCACTCGTCGAATCACGCTTTTTTTATTGAGAATTGGCGAGTATATGAGACTTTGACAAAAAACAAAAGCCTGCAAATTATTTAATTTGCAGGCTTTTAGTTGGCTTTTATACCAAGTTCAGTGGAGGAGAGGGGACTAAAATTGAACATCAGCCCAATAGGTTACTCGAAATAGAAGGCTTCGTTCTTCAGTTAAGTAGCATCATAGAAATCTTATCAGAAATGGATACCCACAAATCGAACAATACCGGTAGCAAGCAATCTTTCAATGATAAGTGATGCTTCCTTGCCGGCAACGAGGCAAGGCCATCCCTTTTTTCGGTAGTGACGGCTATGGTGCTTGTCAAAAGAGCGGGGGCAACTGATCCACCTTTGGCTAAAATCCAACAGCCATGAAAGATCAAAAGACCAAAGTCAAATTTGCATCAGGCGTTAAACGCCGCGACCAGCAAACCCGCAAAAAGATCCGTCACCTGCTCAATTCGTTTCCGTCCATACCGCCGGTGCGCCATTCGTTCCAAACTAAAGACAGTACCGGCAAAGATTAACCCCGTTCTCGGAATTTTATAATCCCAGAACCGGGTTTTTGCAGCCTTGGCAAAGCCGCTTTTCTGCATGCGCCAGCATGCAGCAAGATGGATTTTTGTCCACAAAAATCATCTTGCCCGGCTTGCGCCGGGGGCTTTTGCTCGGAACTCGCAAAACCCGGAACCCCTTAAAAGTCAAAACCATGCCCCGAAAGAAAGCAGCCGACCAGGACTCCTTATTCAGCTATCCCATCCGCACCCGGGTCACCCAAAAGACCGGCGAACGGCTCGAAAAACTACAACAGGAGAGTGCTTGCCAAAGCGTAGGAGAAGTGGCCCGTATGGTACTCTCCGGCGAGACCATCTTATGCTTTTACCGCGATATCTCGCTGAATGCCCCTATGGAAGAAATGGCGCTCATCCGGAAGGAGCTTAAAGCCATCGGCATCAACATCAACCAGCAGACCCGCTATTTCCATACCAGCCGGACGGAGGCGCAAAAAGCATTTTACGCGCTGAAAACCGCGGAATTGTTCAGGCAGGTCGGGGGCAGGGTGGAGGAATTGTTAACGGTCATTAACCGCCTGGCAGAAAAATGGTTGCAAGGTTCGTCAACGGCAAAAGTATAAGGGGCATGCTGCATTACAATGAAAATAAGGTAGCGGCAGGTGAGGCGAAGTTATTATTGGCCAGTGGCTTTGCCGGAGATGCCGCGCAATTTAGCCTGGCGCAAAAATTACAGCGTTTCGACCACCTGACCATGCTGAACAGTCATGTCAAAACAAACGCCATCCACATAACGCTGAATTTCGACCCACAGGACAAACTCACCAATGAAATGCTGCAGCAAATCAGCCTGTCGTACATGGAGCAAATCGGTTTCGGCGACCAGCCCTTCCTGGTTTACCGGCACAACGATGCCGCGCACACACATGTCCACATTGCCAGCGTGAATATCCGCACGGATGGCAGCCGGATCGACACACACGGCATTGGCTGGAAATTGTCCGAGCCGGCCAGGCAGCAAATAGAAAAGGAATTCGGGCTCATCGCCGCCAAAGGACGCCAGAATAGCAATACGCCCAACATCAAACCCGCGGATATTGAAAAGGCTGTCTACGGACAAACGCCGACCAAAAGGGCGGTTACCAATATCGTCAATGCGGTGATCGGTACTTATGCCTTTACCTCGCTTGCCGAATTTAACGCCGTATTGCAGGAATTCAACGTAAGGGCAGACCGTGGTGCGGAAGGCACGCGCATGCATGAAAAGAAAGGTCTCCTCTATACGATCATCAGCGCTAAAGGGGAGGCCGTCGGCGTGCCCATCAAAGCCAGCGCTATTTATAACAGGCCGACGCTGCCGAACCTGGAGAAACAATTTGCGAAAAACCTTGAAAAGCGCAAAGCTTTCAGGGAACACCTGAAAGCGGCCATAGATGAAACCATCGGGAAATACGCTGCGATCAGCAAGGCCACACTGATCCGGGAACTCCGGACGCAAAATATTACCGTCCTGTTCCGCACCAATGAGCAGAGCATCACTTACGGAGTCACTTATATAGACCATTACCAAAAAGTGGTTTTCAATGGCAGTGATTTGGGCAAGGCTTACAGCGCTAAAGGACTATTTGAACAACTTAGCCCGGCGGATAAATACCAAACACAGGAAAAGGAACGCGCACAGCAACGGGGAAAAACAATTGCGTCGCAACAAAAAACACTTGGTCAAGCAGTGCCGGCCAAAACTTATTTGGGGAAACCTGCGCCGACCAATTACCTGCAACTCGCTTTAGGCAAAAACAAGCCAGAGCCAATGCCCTCCATACCGAAGAAAAAGAATAAGAAGAAAAAAGGACCGGAGCAGAGCCCGTCCATGGAGATATAATGATGCAAACAGGAGAAGATATCGGCGGCCTGCGCCGGATCATGGATATGACACGGATGATCAGCCTATTTATTTTGGCGGTCCATTTTTATATCAGCTGTTACCAGGCCTTTGCCGGCTGGCACTGGACAGCGGGCATTACCGACCGTATCATCAGCAATATCTCGCGAACAGGCCTGTTTGTCACTTGGTGGCGGCCAAAACTCGCAGCGCTTATCGCCCTGGCCATCTCGCTGGTCGGCGTCAAAGGCAAAAAGGACGAAAAAATCAACTGGAAAAGCATAATTGCCTATTTATTATGCGGGCTGCTCATCTACTGGATCAGTATCCTGTGTTTTTACCTGCCGGTCGGTTTGGCTACTATCGCCATCAGTTATATGGCGCTGACCGGCACCGGCTACCTGCTCATGATGACAGGCGGCACTTACCTGTCGCGGTGGCTCAGGGAAAAGCTTCACAAGGATATCTTTAATACTGACAATGAGACGTTCCCGCAGGAGGAGCGCCTGCTGGAAAACGAATTCTCGATCAACTTGCCGGCAAAATATAACCTGAAAGGAAAAACACGGGACAGCTGGATCAATTATGTCAATCCCTGTCGCGGCCTGCTCGTAGCGGGGACCCCAGGCGCGGGTAAATCTTACTTCGTGATCCGGCATATTATTGAGCAGCATATCCGGAAAGGTTTTTCCATGTTCCTCTATGATTTCAAGTTCGACGACCTGAGCATCATCGTTTATAATACCTTACTCAAATACTACAAAAACTATCCGGTAAAACCCAGCTTTTGGGTGATCGATTTTGACCGCATCATACACCGTTGCAATCCGTTGTACCCGGAAAGCATGGTGGATATCACCGACGCCACCGAGGCGTCGCGTACGATCATGCTGGGCCTCAACCGAGACTGGATCAAAAAACAAGGTGACTTCTTTGTCGAAAGCCCGATCAATTTCCTGACGGCCGTCATCTGGTACCTGCGGAAGTACGAAGATGGCAAATACTGCACGTTGCCGCATGTCATCGAGCTCATCCAGGCGGATTATGACCAGCTGTTCGCCGTATTGCTCAAGGAACCTGAGATCGGCGCGCTCATCAATCCATTTATTTCTGCCTATAACCAGGGCGCGAAAGCCCAGCTGGAGGGGCAGATTGCCAGCGCGAAGATCGGGCTGGCACGGCTGGCATCGCCCCAACTTTATTATGTCCTGTCGGGCAATGATTTTACGCTGGACGTCAATAATCCTGAGGCGCCCAAGATCGTTTGCATGGGCAATAACCCGCAGAAATTGCAGACCTATGGGCCGGTGTTGTCGCTATACATTTCCCGCATGATCAAGTTGGTGAACCGGAAGGGCCAGCTCAAAAGCAGTTTGATCTTTGATGAGTTCCCGACGATTTTTTTTAACAATATCGACAGCCTGATCGCTACGGCTCGATCAAATAAGGTAGCGACGACGCTGGCGGTCCAGGATTTCAGCCAGCTGAGCAAGGATTATGGCAAGGAGCAGGCGGATGTCATTACCGGTATTATCGGCAATATCATCAGCGGACAGGTAACCGGGGATACAGCGAAGACGCTATCCGAGAACTTTGGCAAGATCGCACAGGATAAGAACAGTATGACCATCAACAGCAGCGACACCTCACTGTCGAAGGCGACCCAGCTGGATTATGCCATACCGGCGTCCAAGATCGCAGCGCTTTCCTCCGGCGAGTTTGTGGGGATGGTTGCCGATAATCCAGAACAGCGCATATCTCTGAAAATGTTCCATGCTGCCATCCAAAACGACCATGCAGCGATCGCGAAGGAAGAGGCGGCTTACAAAGCGATACTTATCAGGCAGCCTGTCAGCGAGGAAATGGTGATGGAAACTTATAACCGGATTCGGAGCGAGATCACTGACTTATTGAAGGCGGAACTGGCGGCATTGTCCGTTGAAAAGGAAAACGAAGAACCACCGGACACGGCCCGTAAAGGTCAAAAGCATGGTAAAACTCAACGCTGGAAAGAGGCCAGGCAGGAAAGACAGCGTCAGCGGAAAAGCCTGTGGCATAGGGCCAAATCGGGTATGCAGGATGATGATGAGCGGTAAACTACTTTGTCTTTTTAAAACGGGGGTGCGCACATACAGACGCCGGTTGTCTTACCGGCGGACAACGGTACTGTACAGCCGACCGCCGAAACGGGAAGGTAGTTCCGCCAATTTGGTGATGGCAGTATTGCCGGGATCTGCAAATAATTCCTGCAGCTGCTGAAAGGGAATGGGATAAGGAACCCAGTGACTAGCGCAACTGGTGTCGTAATCGACGATCCTGTAAGCGGGGTGGCGGGCAAAATAGGTTTCGAGTTTTGGGATGAGGACTGCCTTGTTGCGGACGTAATGCACTGAGCTCTGCGGTAATATATCAGGGAAGAATCCTTGGTCCTGCGGCTTGTTGATTATTCTGGATTTTATTAAAAAGCGACTTTACGTTTTTACAGGCGATTGGATCGCCGGTAAAACGACGAGTTTATTTACATGTTTGTCACAAGAATTTAGTAATTAACCTTAGAGATCGTTAATGATGTCGAAGATACGATAGATTGAAAAAGCAAGTGGTACCTAACTGAATTTGTTTTATTTTAGTTTTTTGCTGTTGTTAAGTTCATTAAAAACGGGGACGATGGTTTCCTTGCCCCAGATTTTGTTGCCGGCATGCTTTGGGTTTTCCCGGAAGTGTCTGTTCCTTTCCAAAAAGTAGCGTTCAATAGCCTGTTTGCATTCTTCCGGGCCCGAATAATCGCTGTTGGAAATCGTTGAGCGCGCCATACCGACAAAAACAGATTCGATTACATTTAAAAAAGTGGCACAGCTCGGCAATGGCACCAGTTCAACTGCGGGGGAGTTGTTTTCCGTGCGATAGGTCTCCGTATTTAATAACACCAGATGTTCCTTTACGGCCTTGCTTTTGTGAAAGCTAACGTCGTCCCAGGACAGGTATAAGGTACGCTGGTCTTTGTATTGGAGCGTTAATAAATCTACTAACTTTATTATTTCCGCGCTTGTCTTTTGCAGCGCAAAAAAATGGGTTACCTGGTTTTGGGAAAGTTCCAGTGCGGCTATGCAGATGATAAAGCCGCGGCACCTTTGGATCTGTGAAATGGTTTTTTGCTGTTCATTATCCTTCATGTATGACCAGCCTGGCTTTAATTTCATCCCGACAGGGCCGTATTCGTCGATGGAGAAAAACTTTTCATCGTTCTCCAGGCCGCCTAAAATATCCTTTATTTTTTGCAGCTTTTCTGTATAATGCGGGTCATTGCTGGTCAGCGCCCGCCTGCTTGACTTATAGGTATACCCCAGTCTTTTCAGATAGCGCGAAGCATTCGAACAGCACATTTTAGACCCATGAAGATTACGATAAGCGGCTGCCAGCGCAGTGGTCGTCCAGGCAGTTTTGTTGAAGCCATGTAATTGGGGTGTCTCATGCATGAGCTGCATGATCCATGCCGATCTTTGGGTTACGGCAGCGGCGGCCTTCGCGCTTTGATAATTTGGCTTAGTAACAAGGCCGGCGAGCCCGCCTGTACGGTAGGCGTCGATCCAATGATACAGCAGTACCAGGTGGGCTTCAATTTTCCGGCTGATAGCAACCAGCGCCTTCCGGTGATAAGCAGCGTCCAAGGTTACTGCCATTTGCCATTTTTGTTTGTCAGACCCTTTGCGCCATTTGTTGATGATGATCCAGTCCTCGTCGGGTATGGTAACGATCAGCTTGGTATGGTAAGTGGCGATTTTGTTTGCTTTGCACCACTTGCCAAAATGTTTTCTGAAAAGATAAAAGGCATAGCCGCCGGGACACTGTTCCCGGTAAATGTTCCAGATATAGACCGGGTCTAATTGACGCAGCCGGTGCGTGCTGATGATACCGGGGAGCACCGCGGTCATTTCCAGGTACAAGCGCTCAGCTTGCTGCTCTTCTGTATTAACCGGCATGAAAAAGCCCATATCCTCCAGCTTTGATGGATGGTGCTTTTTAACCTGTTCAAATTGGGCAAGGTAACAGTGGACTGTTTTCCTGTTAATTTTTAACAGGACTGCTGCCGCACTGGCATTCACGGGGCCGTTTATAAACATCCGTCTTAATTTGTTGACCTTGTCCGCCGGAATATGATCTCTGTTCATCGTTTTCTGCAATGTTGTGTATCTGTGAATACCGGCCTGACGATTTCCTTCCCCCATATTTTATCCCCCGCTCTTTTCGGATTTTCCATAAAGTGGCGGTTTCTTTCGAGAAAATAACGGTCAATAGCCAGTTGACATGCTGCTGAATTTTCGTAATCGCTGTTGTGAATTACGGATCTTGAAAGCCCGCTAAATACGGATTCAATTATATTCAGGTATTGGGTACAGGAGGGTAGCGGGGCCAGTTTTATCAGCGGCGTATGGTGGGCTGACCGGTAAGCCTTGCTGTTCAGTGTTTTTAAGTGAGCTTTAAGCATCATGGAATTATGCCAGCTTGCTGCATCCCAGCTTAAATAGAGATTTTTTTCTCCGCTGTATTTTGTGCTGAGCAGGTCCACCAGCTGGATCATTTCCATGCTGCTTTTACGTCCGGCGTAAAAGTGGCTTACCTGGTTTGTGGATAATTCCAGTGCCGCGATACAAGTGAGCGTTCCCCTTTTTTTTTCGAATTTTGGTATGATCCTTACTGTTTCGCTTTTATGTACAAATGACCTGCCACCTTTGGACCTGATATTCACCGGGCCGAGTTCATCGATGGAAAAAAACTTTTCATCGGGTTGAAGTTTTTTCAAAATATCCTGTATCCGCTTGATTTTCTGGTCAAATTTCGGATCCGGACTGGCCAGCATTTCGCGCGTTTTTTTGTGGGAATACCCCAGCTTTTTCAAATAACACCCGACACAGTTTGTGGATATATAATAGCCATGAATCTGCTGATAGGTTTCTGATAGGGCGGCCAATGTCCAGGCAGTTTCGTTGATGCCATAGAATTTGGGGTTGCGCTGCAGTAATTTAATAATGTTAACAGATTTATTCCGGACCTCCTTTGCTATAGCCGCATTCACTATTCTCTTTCTTATCTCAAGGGCGGCCAGGCCATGCTGGTTATAGGTCTTTATCCATCGTTTTACAGTCACAACATCGACTTCCACCCGCTCGCAGATCTCGCGCAGCGATTGTCTTTCGAAGGCTGATTCAAGCACAACAGCAATGCGCCAATTCCGCAGGATATGAGAATTTCGCCAGCTTCTGACAATTACCTGGTCTGCATCAGTAATATCCCTGATAAATTGCGGGTAAACCATTGGAATATGCCTGGCATTGCGCCATGCACTATAGATTCTTAAAAATGGCGAATAGGCGTAACCTTTAGGATATAAGGCAATGTACTTCTTCCATATAACTGCGGTTGAATTGCCATTTTTACGATTTTGCTCAAGCAATCCCGGAAGGACGCTGGTAAAATGGATATACATAGTTGTTTCCCGGTGCTTCTTTTCGGGATTCGGCATAAAAAAATTCATATCAGCCAGTTTTCCCGGGTAGCTCGCCTTGATTTTTTCAAATTCATCAAGGTATTTATAAACAGTTCTGGAGGATATTTTTAACAATGCGGCGGTTGCCTTTTTGTTAACCGGCCCGGCAATATAGAGCTGCCTTAGTTTGTTTACTGTTGCCTTTGGGATACGGTGCCTGTACACTTGGCTGTTTTTTTTAATACTATTGATTGTCAATACGTTATAAATATAACCATAATAAAGGTGATTTTGCACGATGTCCCTCATTTAGGCAAGAATTTGGGTTCGTTATAACGCACTTCAACTACTTGACTTTGTAAGATTTGAGGAGGCGGTTTATAAACGATTCTTTTAGTTACAGGATCCCACCGGAATATTATTATGCGGGGCTTGAGGATTACGAACCGGTGACGGTCCGGCAACTGGTTAGCTGGGTGGCAGCGCATCCGGATTGTTTAGTATTTGATCTTGGTTGCCTCGGATCGGGCGACCGTGATCGGATTTGATTCCGATATTTCCAGCCTAAAAGCAACTTTAAATGTGTGTAAATATGCCGTTGGGGAAAGAATAAATGTGATCTATGGATTGATAAGTGAGCAGTCCCTGCAAACAACAACGCTGGAGGAGGCGTTTGTTCAAACAAGACAAACGCTCCATGCTTCCGGTGCTACCGGGGAGTTGGGTACCGCTACTTATGCTAACCTGGATACTGTTGCGAAAGACACCCCCATTTATGCTATAGATGATTTGTTTTCAGGGGAACTGGTACCAGATAATGTTTTGATCAAGTGTGATATTAAAGGGGCTGAGCTGTTTGCCATGCGGGGTGCAAAAAACTTCCTACTGAAGCATCAGCCGGCGATGCTGATCAGTGTACATCCGGATATCTTGCCTGTTTTTAACTGCAGTGTTGAAGGTGTAAGGGCTTTTTTAACTGAAATAGGATACCTTATAAGCGTGATTGATATCGACCACGAGGAACATTGGTGGTGTATGCCGGAAGAATAATTGTTGATTAATTTAGGATTATTTGTATTTTCGAAAGTATATAACAGCCCCTGATCATGTACGATGGTTCTCAATCATTTTTTGTAATACATTCTGAGTTAGTCGGGGTAATATATCTGGTTACTGTTTTTTCAATTGGTGCTTTCCTTGGGCGGAAACGAGATGTCGGCTGGCTGATGGGTGGAATGATTTCCTTTGCCGTGCCTGTAATCGGATTACTTGTTGTTTTTTTTGCCCCAAAAAAAGAAACTTTGACGGCCCGGCAACAGCGCTATTATGATTTGAATGCTAAAGGTTTGATAGATGATGACGAGTTTAACTTGCTTTTAGAAAATACGCGCAAATCGTGATATTTTCCTTTATTGACTGACAACTTAGGGCGTGACGTTTCTCCCTTTTTTAGTGGATCGATTTTTACCCCGATAGCAAAACAGCTGGAATTTCGATTGCCGTTTTTTACAGTCGTTATAGCCATTTTCCTTCAACAGAAAAAGATGTTGGTTTATTTAAAATTAATGTATTTCTTTATTATATTATATAATTACATCAATTTATTATCTAATTACTTTAATTTATATTTTTGGGCGCCGGTTTAAATTTAATTGTTTTTACTGGTATTGAAGTGTCCAAAGTTAAGTCCTGCTATATTCTGGCGGACGATTAAAAAAAAATAGTGGCGGGGCGAATTATAGCGAGATACGGGGCAGCCCCAACATGTGTTTTAATTCCCGCCGCTTATTAAATAAATTTGACCAGGGAAAATTGATTTGTAGCATAGTTCAGCTTTACTTAACGATTAGAACCTGTCATTTCATTGATTTATTCTTGAATTAGATGACCGTTTTTTTTATCTTATTTGCGAGGTTGTTTGTAGACAGACGGATATATTTAAATTTTACCTGCATGGTTTGATTCTTATTTGTTTAATAAATGGCTATGGCGCAAACTGCTACCGATGAATCCAGGCAGGTGGTCAAAAATTTTCTTGAAGATGTCAGATCTGGCAAAAATCCGCAAAACGCTTCATTATACCTGGCGGACACGGTAAGTGTTCATGAAGTAAAGACGGACATGCCGGAAAACTTCAACGCTTCGCCGAACATACCGGAATCCGGTATTCGGGAACGCAAACAAATTTACGGTGATTTTAAATTAGAAATTAAGGAAATAATTTTGGAAGGTGAGCAGGTTTTTGTGAGATGGGAGGTAAATGGCAAACAAATCAGCGAGGTTAAAGGTCAACCCTGGCAGGTTGTGTTTACCTTGTGAAGCATAAGAAAATTGTGGCGTATTGGATCCAGGTTGATTATTGGGGGTTCAACCGGCAGCTGCAGGAATCAAAAAATAAAATTCCCACGCCTTAATAGCTATCTTTTCAACTTAGCGGCATACAGTACATACTTGTCGCTCAGCATAGATAAGTTAAACCCAGTATAGCCGGGGAATGATTTCATGATCAGCTTTTCTTTTGGTCCATTGTAGCTTTCGGGCAATACAATAAACAGCGGACCTGCAAAACCATCATATGTGTAGTCATCCATATCTATTTTAAAATCATCGGCAATGGGCGACAACGTGATAACCCGGTTGTGCATGATCTCGAGTCCTAAATCGTTTGAAATAAAAACGAATACTGCATTCTTATTCTCCCGGTCGAGTTTCATCACTGCGTTAAGTGAGTGCTGATCAATATTGATTTGCGAGATGCCTGTGCTGCCTTTGGCGCTCAGGTTTTTATTAATGCTGAATCCTTTAAATAGATAGCTAAAACTATACGCAGCTATGCAAAGGCACAGCATAGTAAATGCCACCTGGTAAATGCGTTTTGATTGGGTTATTAAGTAGATAATTCCCGGTACGACTAAAATGCCGATGATCCGGAAATGCCTTGCCTCGTAGGAGATATTCAGCTGCCTCAAATAAATTACCCCGAAAAAGAGGAATGCCGCACCATAAAAAACAAGGACAAATAATTTGTAATTACTGTTCGGAACCTTGCGGACGATAGTAATAACCAACCATACACTTAATATTGCCAGTACTACAACTATCAATACAGCCCATTGATGTGCCACCATCGGCTTGCCAAAATTGAAAAGTAGCCCGTGGAAAAAATCGTCCAATGAAAACCCGGAAAGTAATGGGGTAGCAAGCGGGAATGTAAAGGTTTCGGCAGCAAATTTAATTCCCTTTGAAACACTGGCAGGGCTCTGGCCTTTGGAGAGGAAAAATATATAAATGCTGCCCACCGATAGTGCAGCAGGAATACCTATCCATAATCCTTTTTTTAGCCATTCGATAATGCCGGCGCTACCTGATGATAGCCTGACCCACAAACAGCAAAGCCCTGCGGCGTACATCCATAAAAAGGATGATTTGCAGAAGAAGCCGATCCACCCCGATAGGAGAACAAAAAGTAAAAGCTTCCAGTCTGTTTTTCGCAGGACGACGCAGCCATATAAGAACCAGCCCTCAAAAGCAAAAATCAGTACCTCGCCGCCGCTGTAAAACACATAAGGAACAAAGAAGGCAAAGGCCAGCTGGCAAATGATAAATAAAAGACTCAACACAGAAACAAATGGCGTAAAGCCGATCTTTTTAAAGAACGTATAAAAACCGGCGAGCCCACAGATTTGAGCGAGCGCAACCGTTATTGAAAGTGCCTGCCCTGTGTTAACACTTGAAATTAGCTTAAAAAAGTAGGGCACTAAATATTGACCGGGCGACCACCAGACCATATATTCATCGTAGTTTTGAGTAATATCACTCTGATCAGGAGCTGTAAAAACGTTAAACGGTCCGCCTAAATTCATGCAGCGCAGTACATGCAAACCATTCGCCGCATCCGGAAAAAGGGCAGGAGGGATAAAGAACAGGACAGTGCCTAAAACGAACACTGTAATTCCTGTCCCTAATAATATTAATTTATGTCTGTTGCCTGAAGGCGGTAACATGATAAGTTTATGGCCTGATGAGTTTTTTATAGGGTAGTGGGGTACCAAAAAAATATTTGAACCCTATCGTTAGTTCCCTGTATTGGTTGATAACGCTACTATTACTGCCTGAAATGGTATTGGTATAACCGTCGATGCCATCGCCAAACACAATGTGCTGAACATAGCCAATGTCTATGGCTGATCTGGGCTGATCATAGGAATCAAATAGCTTAAATTCATAACCTATCCGCAATGGAATTCCCAGGTTTACGCTTTTGTCTTTACCAGGACCTGGCAAAGGGGTGCCAATTGCGCCATTTTGAGGGATGACATTTGTACGCTGGGCCTTTATGCTGTTCGAAATAAATCCTGCACCGCTGCCAAAATAAAGATTTTTAATGGCGTTCAGGAAGGAGCTTTCACCATAGTTGATCAATTCTCCCAGGTGGATGTCAGCCTGTAGGTAGATACCAAAAAAATTATTGGAAAACTGGCGTCCGTACTTGTCCTTATCAATGGTAAGGCCGCCGCCGGATAATTGTCCCTTTTGGATTTCCAGGGAGACCGGTATATATGGGCTATAATTATAAATTAAATTTAAATTGGCTCCCAGCTTATTGTCCTGTCGCGGGACATGGCTGTAGGCGCGCATATAGGACAGGTCTGCACCTATTCCAAACGGATAATAATTAAAGCCGGTCTGGGCATTTGAAACCATGGCCGCACAAAGAAGGGCGAGGGAAAATAAAATTCTTTTCAAATCGAGTAAAATTGGTTAATTAGGGTGGTTGTATATTGGTGTTAAATATAAAAAATATTTAATATATTATTTATATTTAATAATGCATCCGTGATATTTTGTTAGCGGGAGAACAGTTGCAACTCGTATTGGAGTTACCCAGCCTGATGGGAAACCAGCACCCTGTCGCGGATCTTCACCGCCGGGTTTCCCTGGTAAACAGAATAGGCATCAAGGTTTTTAGTAGCCACCGAACCACTGGTGAGCACAGCGTGTGATGCCACGGTTACACCAAGGTTGATCATTGCACCCGCACCGATCCAAACACCATCTTCCAGTGTCACGCCGGCGGTTATATTGAATGTTGTTTTTTTATAATCGTGGCTGCCGGTGAGTAAAACTGCCCCCTGTGACAGGCAGACATTACTGCCGACGCTAATTGGCACAAGGCAATCTATCCAAACATTTTCGCCTATCCAGGTTTGGTTGCCAATAGTAAGGTGCCAGGGATATTTGACGTTCACCCCCGGTTTTATAGTAACAGCCTTACCGATTCTCGCCCCAAATAAACGCAGTAAAAATACCTTGAAGTTACTTGACGGTACTAAGCTTGTCTTTAAAAACACAGCGTTTACATAAAACCAAAGCAGCCTTTTAAAAGCATTGCCCCCTGGATGAAACGGTGCATTATTATATAATGACAGATCAGTTTTTTGCATCACTTAGCGCATCAGTGCGTTTTACCCAAAAGTAAAGGGTAATGGCGATAATTACATATATTATGATATTAAAAACGGTATGGTGGTCAACAATCCGGTTATCTTTTTTATGCCAGAACAGGGCAAGCAGCACAAAGCGTAAAACATTTAAGAGCTCAATACCAAATATGCCGCTGACCAGGAAGATGATCTTCGATTTCAATTTTGCGGGATATGCCAAAACGAACGCCGCAAAAAAACTGATCACACCCAGGCCGAGGCAGGAGTATACCAGTTGTATAACGCCCCTGCCGGCTACCAAAAGTTAAAACTGATCACACCCAGGCCGAGGCAGGAGTATACCAGTTGTATAACGCCCCTGCCGGCTACCAAAAGTTCGTACTGATTGGTTACGGCAGTAAATCCAAACCAACCCAGTACAGCCGCACTGGCTTTTAACAAAAGCCATCGTAAGCCTTGTATATAGTTCAGGTTATCGGCAAGAAATGCGCTGTAATGATTGCCTGGCGATGTAACGCCGAAAAAGAAGATGTTGAAATAGTAGAACGCGGCGAAAAGTATCACGAATGACAGGATGAACCTTAACGGAGAATGCGCGGTGTCCACATTTTCGGGATTCTTCTTTTTAAGGATTTCATCAATCTTAACATCAACAATAAGCCGGAACCAGAAGCCTTGCAGAAAGTGGAATATCACACCGGTTTGCCCGTCAAGAATCCCCAGCTGAAAAAATATACGATAGAGAAAATATAACAAGGGCCTTACGTTGCGGGGCAGCTTCCACCATAGCTGTTTTAACCTGGCGGTACGTTCATCGGGCGAGCCCCAAAAATGCGGCTTTACCGTTTGAGACCGCATTTCCATCATCCGTTCCACTTCTTCCTGCGCAACAAGGTCGCTGTAGCGGTTGTGCTTTTCGATCCAAAAACTGATATTATTTTCCTTTAAGTTTTCTTCAAGGATAAAGCCGTTCTTCCAGATCTCAGTTTTGCCCGGCACAATAAACCGGTGGTCCATGTTCTCGTTCAAATCAGAATAGCCAACGCCATACCGGATCATTTTAAGCAGGTAGAAAGGGTAATATCCGCCATGTTTTATCCACCGGCCTTTAAAAAAGTTTTTGCGGTTAAAATAGATTCCGTCAATTTTCTTATATTCTTCATCTTTAAAACTGCGTAAACGTTCATTTAGTTCGGGGGTTACCGTTTGGTCGGCGTCAAGGCAAATTACCCAGGGCGTTTTTATATCGAAGTTTTTTAAAGCAAAATCCCATTGCTTTGGATGGTTTTCAAAAGCATGCTGTAAAATAGTTGCGCCATGTTCTTTTGCTATCGCGATGGTACCATCGGTGCTGCCTGAATCTACTATAAAAATAGCTGCCCCGAGGTTTTGGATAGAGGCAAGCAGTCGCGGCAAATGAATTTCTTCATTATAAGTGATTATAATAAATGAAAATTCGCTGTTCACAGGTTAAAATAGATTAGTGGCATAAGATGTTCAGCGATCAATTCAATGGTAGCGCGCTCCGTAAAGGTAAAAAAGATACCGCGGGTGGAAATGCGAATTTGTTTAACCCGATATTGGACACTGTGTTTTTTAATTTTTGTTTAATAAAACAACAGTATATAAAAAAAATGAGATATTTTAGCCAATATGATGAATCAGTCTTTAGTTGTAAAAAAATACAACGAGTTGTGCCTGTTAAAAAGCGACATCAATGAATTGCTGCCTTTCTTAAAGGATTATGCCGGGAAGTCAAAGCATATCACCGAAATGGGCGTAAGAGACCCAACCTCAACCTATGCCTTTCTTGCAGGAGGCACTGAAAAACTTGTCAGTTATGATATTAAAAGAAATGCTAATATATCAGAAGTGGAAGCCCTGGCACCGGGCGTTTTTACTTTTATTCTGCAAGACGTCCTGGAAGCAGACATCGAAGAAACCGATTTCCTGTTCATCGATACTTACCATACTGCAACGCAGTTGGAAGGGGAATTGGCCAGGCATTCAGAGAAGGCGCGGAAGTATATTGGCCTGCATGATACCAGTACATTTTGGGAAACCGGCGAAGCGCCTTATGAAGGAATGGACCTGGACAAAGCTTGTGGCAAAGGATTAAAACATGCTGTTTTACCGTTTTTACGGAGAGGCGGATGGCGGGTGGCATTTATGACGGAAATTAATAACGGCCTGATTATTATGGAGCGGCGTAATTCCAATGTTTTTTCTGCTCAGGCGCTGAACCACTGGAAATATTTGTTCTACTTACGTTCTGTCAGGTTCAGAAATTTATTGAAAAGGCTTTTTAACCGCAGCTGAAAAGCAAGTATAAGGAACTCCGGGTTAATACCTGAACTTGAATTTATTTATTTAATAAGTTTGGCTTTAATAATCATCGACATCCAAAAATAGGGAATACGACCACATCCGGTAAAACTGTTGAGGCTGAATCCTTTTTCTGTTAAAAGACGGCATAAGGTTCTTTTTGACCACAACTTTATATGTCCTCCAAGCCAAAGAGGATTCATATGGTTATCCCATTTATCAAATAAACTCAATGCCAGATTCTTTAAGTATCCATGGTAAGGCGTCGTAACGATGATCTGGCCACCGGGTCTCAAAACGTTTCGGCAAAAATCGATAAATCCTTCCGGATCATACAGATGTTCAATTACTTCCGTTGAGATAATGGTATCGAATGCTAAAGCTTGCAATGCTTCCGGTAACCGGCCGGAAGAAAGGTCCTGAACAAAGAACCTTCCAGGGTTCGTCTTATTGGCGAGGGCTATCCCATTTTTAGAGGCATCTGTTCCATATGCATCAAAACCTTGACTGATCAAATAGTTGACCAGGTATCCATTGCCACACCCTAAATCAAGAATACACTGGTTTGCTGATTTGTCCAGCATTCGAAGCAGGGGAGCTAATTGGTAACCGAAATTATGAGTTGGTTTCGCGTTATAAAAACCATAGTCTTTGTATCCCGTCATTTTTTTATACTTTGCTGATACATTTCCATATATTTTTTTACCAGGTTGCCCTCTTCAAAGTC
This sequence comes from Mucilaginibacter phenanthrenivorans, assembly GCF_024721155.1. Taxonomy (GTDB): domain Bacteria; phylum Bacteroidota; class Bacteroidia; order Sphingobacteriales; family Sphingobacteriaceae; genus Mucilaginibacter; species Mucilaginibacter phenanthrenivorans. The sequence goes on from NZ_JAHVAP010000008.1 coordinate 423,006, forward strand.
CGTAAAGATAATCCCCGGGGCTATGCGCCTGATTTCTTCAACTTCCTTCACGCGCTCGTTTATAATTAAATTTATGACAGAGGCTACCGAACTTTCGCTTGTCTGGCAAATCCAGCCCAACCTTTTACTGTTGACATAGGCTGCAAGCCCGACTTCTTCGCTAATCAGGACAGGTGTACCCACGCTTAAACTCTCGATGACGGCATTTCCAAAATTTTCGTCATAAGACGGCAGCACGAAAAGATCGTGGTTTTGGAGTACCTCGAATTTATGCCTGTTCTGGAAACCGATCCATTCAATTTTGCCTGCAACATTTCTATCAATTGCAAACGCCTTCAAATGTTTTACATATGCCTCATCACCGCTTCCTGCGATGGTAAGCTTACAAGTAACAGGCAGCAGCGCGAGTGCACCGATAAGTAATTCCAACCCTTTCTTTTCTTCGATTCGTGAAAGAAAAAGCAGTTTGAAACAGGATGTCCGTTCTTTAAAGGTTGGCATGGCAGGGGCAGGTAGCTCAATGAAATTTGGAAGGGTAACCATGATTCTTGGATGAATCAGGATTTTAACGGCATCATTTTCCCGCTGGGACGTCACATGCAGGAAACATGATTTTAGAAGCGGCTTACTTACCAGGTGATGAATCAACGCTTTGATTCCTGAATTTTTATTACGGAACGAATAAGGGCTTAAAGTGCCCCTGGGCGAAACGATAACAGGAACCCGTTTCAACAGGCAAATAAAGCAGGATAGTACGGATACTAAATTCCACCAGGCATGGATATGTATTACATCAAATTTTTGCGCATCTACCCACAACTGTTTCAGCAAAGCCGGAGAAAAATGGGTGTGATCACCAGTAACCCTTTTGAAATAAGTTACTGGTACGCCGTCAACTTTTACCTTTTTACCATTTTTGACCGGTAATTCGCTGCTGCCATTCGCCGTCGTGGTAAACACTTCCACCCCAATTCCCGCCTTCACCAATTGTTCGCTCAACGCAGAAACCGACCTGGTGGGACCACCGTAAACAAAAGCAGGCTTGTAAGCGGCGCAAATCTGTAAAATTCTCAAATTTCTTCCAGTATGTTTTTAGATCTCAGTATTTTAAAAATAAGCAGCATCGTTATGTAACTCCAAAAAACAGAATTAAATAAAAATTCAAAACTTAATCCCCGCCACATGATCTGGAAAAGGCCGCTAAATATCAAAGCCGTACCCAAAACATACCCGCCGAATAATCTTTCTGCCTTAATGGCTATTATCTGCGCTGCAGCACCGTATGCAAAAAGGAAAATAAAAACGCCCCAGCCACCAAAAGACAGGTAGGCATCCACAATAAAAGCAGGCTTCGCGGAAACATTAGAGAAGCGGTTCACGACACCCGCATTATAAACACGCTGCATAACCATATCTTCCGTGACCGGCTTACCAGGCCAAAATATGCGTGGCACCAGAGCGATCGCCGATTGCTTTAATAAGACCGTACCATAGAAGTCGATCCTTTGCGGCGTTGAAGAGACATACCAGGTAAACATTTCAATTTCGCTCAGTCTGGAAACCAGAAAAGCCCAGTTGGTATTTTCTGCATCATCGTTATTCAATGTTGCATCCAAAGCGATCTTGGATGCATTTTCCGACGTTTCATCTCCCGACCATGCATTTTGTCTGAAAGAGGAAACGTAGGCTGGTAGAAAAACAAATAAAAGCAGGAGGGCTGGAAAAAAGATAATCGTTACCAATTTTTTGTAATTGGGGTAGAGAAAAATACCAAGGACCAGTACGCTAAGAATAATGGGCTCTTTAAAGCCGGAAATGAAAGCCTGGTAGAAATTAAAAAGATATAGCGAAAGACAAATCAGCGTGTTCGGGATTTTTTTCAGGGGGATCGCCAGCGCCAGTGCGAGTGTTCCCGAAATAAAGCTAAGGGATGAAAATTGAAAATAAAACTGAGACAGGCCCGGAACTTTCAAAAACAGCAAAGAAACGGGGAATGACAAGAGTGCAATAATCATTAACAAATTGGCCAGTTTACCTTTTTCCACATAATATTTTTGTTTAACAGGATATTTCATAAAATATAAAATTCCTGATACGAATGCTGCATGGCCGAGGCAGTAATATCGCTGGCATTGGGCGGTAAGCTCCAGCACTTCATGGTTTACCGTTAAAAAAGGGTTTGTTTTACTCGAATATTCATACCCCAGGACATTAATAAAAAAGAATATTGACGTACAACACATGTAACCGGCAAATATAACCTGCACTATGATGATCGGACGCATGATCTGTTCGGCTAAGCTTCTGTCGTTTGGCAGGGGTTTTATTTTACCGCTAAGGGTAATATAAAAAATAAAAAACGATCCCAGCCATGCAATAAAATAGGAAATTTCGGGCGAAGACGCCAGCAATGAAGAAAAGATCCATGGAAGGTATAATAAAATATATTTACCGTAATTTTCCTTTTCAGTCATCATTTTTTCTTAAGCAAGTCAACTTTTCTTCTATCGCCTCTGCCATTGCGGTGAAATTCCAGCTCCTGATCCTGTTTACAGAATTGGCCCCTAAAATAGATAATCCGGCCCTGGACCCTGTCAACTCTTTAAGGTACTGTACCAATTGTTTCTCATTGCCACTTTCAAATACTTTGCCGTTGTTGTTGTCAATTACTAAGTCTGCAAAACAGCCCGCTTTATCAGAAACCAAAACCGCTTTTCCACAGGCCATCGCTTCATTAACGGCCAATCCCCAGGTCTCTCCCGGCCCGTTGGAAGGGAGGCAAAATAAATCACAGGCCTGGTAGATTGCAGGCATTTTAGATTGATTCTGAAAGTCTAAAAAATGAATATTTGGCTCACCGGCGGCTAAACGCTTTAAGTGTTCTTCCAGGCGCCCATTCCCGACAAATAACAAGTGGATCCATGACCTGTTTTCCAGCAATAAAAAAGCTTTTAGCAATTCTTCCGGCGCTTTTTTTTCTTCAAGCTTACCCGCAAACAAAATCAATACGTCATTTTCGCCAAGACCTAAGTTCTTTCTTAAAGCTTCAACTGCCCCCGTATTTTGTACGGCAAACCTTTCGTTGTCAACCGCATGGGGAGCAAAGGACAGCTGTTTATCCGCTAATCCATAGCTATTAAAGTACGCATGATTCAGACTTCCTACATAGAACGCATGGTCAATGTGGCGGTAAACCCAGGATAAAAAAGTTTTTTTAATAAATGACCTTATGTATCCTTTTTCGTCAAGCAAAGTTGAATCGCCCCTGAAAAATACCGGTCGCCGGCCATGGAAATATCGAATGGCTTTTAAATGAGCCTGATAAGCCCATCCGAATACAAGAATGGCATCTGCATTCCAGCCGTTAATCCGGTCGATCAGATCGGGGTTAACAATACCGCTAAATTTATGCGAGCCCGGATTTTTAGAACTATTTGCCATCCATTCGTAATCATATCCCTCCAGTAAAGGGATATCCCATTTTATAACTTTCTCAAAGCCCGGATCGAACTTATTCAAAGCTCCTTTTCCCCAGGTGTAAAATACTTTTACCGCTACTTTTTCCCGTTTTGCCAGCAGTTTGAATACCGGGGCATAATATTGAATCGGGTGCGTAGTTATAATAGCAAGTTTCATTTAGATATTTTCCCCCATCACCTTAAACTTATTTGCCATTTTTAAGCGCAGTTCAACGATCTCCAAATTGCGGCAATAGATTGTATTATGGGAGCCAAAACTCTTTAAAAGGCTAAGTTGACGGCTGAAAGGGTCATAATGAAATGGTCTGAAATTATGGCGCAATAATAATTGGTGGATGCTTTGGTCATCAAAACCATAACGCTGGCCACTGCCGTTCAATTCTATAATTATGGCGTTTAGTTGCTTTTGATAAAGTGTTTTTTCCATGCCCTTTAAAACCTCTGTTTCAAAACCTTCAACATCGATCTTTATTAACGAAGGCCGGTCCTCCCCGAGTAATGAATCAATTGTGATAACAGGAACGTGTATTGTTCCTATCGTTTCGCCATCAACGATTACATGGTTGGTGGTATCTTCATTTGTTGAAAAGCACAGGCTTCCGGGCTCACGGCCAGCACCCGCATTGATCAGCCTGACATTTGCCTGAAGGTCATTTAGCGCGATGTTTTTTTCCAGCAACTCAAAAGTTGATCCGACCGGTTCGATACTGTAGCTCCTTGCCTTACATATCCCTGAAGCCAGCAGGGTATAGGAACCCACATTTGCACCCACGTCATAAAAAGCATCTCCCGGCCTGAGGTAATGCAGTAAAAAGGCCATGTCAAAAAATTCATGAAGGCCGCTGTATATATTACCTGTGATACCTGTCAACCCCTTTTTTGCAAAAAAACGGGTGTTAGCAATAAACGATTTGATGATCAGTCCTTTCGAGAGCCTTAACTGGAGCTGCCATAAAATCAGCCTGCCAAACGCCCTGGCGAGGTGTCTGCTGCTTAGCGGGTGAGAAAAGATAAACCCAAAGGTTATTTTAATTTTTTGCATCTAAAACCTTGTTAAAAAGTAAACATTGTTGCTGCGCCATGGTGCGCGCCGAATAGCGTTCAATGGCATGCGCGTCATATGCGACCGGACCAGGAACTTGTTGCAGCACCATCTCAAAAAAATCAGTAATTCTTTCCATGTTTTGCTGCTGGAAATCAAATGCATGTACGGCGCCATATTCCTTTAAAATAGTGAGTCCGGAACTGGTGCTGCTGAATATCGCCAGCACTGGCTTCCGTGTTGAAAGATAGGGATAGATCTTTGATGCCGTATAGTTTAAATCATCCGAGCCGGGTATGAATAATGCATCCGCGGAAGCTAACACGGTCAGGGCATGATAAAATCCGATTCTGTCCGTGATTTCGATAACCTGGTCGCCAAGGCCCATGTTTTCTGCAAATGGTTTGATCGTTTCGGTCCCATGCCCATTTGCGGCATAGCTCGTCCCTATGAAATACAATTTAATGCTTTTTAAATTTATGTTTCGTTCTATTCCATTTTTCAGTGCGTTCAGCGCCAAACTTATGGCCGGGAGCATGTCCGCCCCCCCTCGTCCAATATACACAACGTTTTTGAAGGCCGGGTCCAACAGCGGTTCGAACTTGTCTTTATGTTTCAAGGCTATGTCCAGGTCGGTGTTAAATGCGCCGAATGTGATCACAGACGAAGCGATACCGGCAAGGCGGGGGTAGCGTTTTTCAAGCGCTGTGAGATAGCCTTTGGAAACACTGATCAGGCCATCGACTTGCTTAAGGGCCAGCGGCTCAAGAAATTTGTTTAGCCTGTAGGAGATCCAATATTTCGGCGGTCGCTGTGATTTTGGCTTATCCTGGTAATATTCAGAATGCCAGGGATCTTGCAGGTCTATAACATAGGGTATGCCGAACTTCCTTTTCCAGTACGCTCCTAAAATACAAACCGGAAATTGCGTGGTCGAAAAATAAATAAGGTCATAGTGGCCTTTACTTAGCAGTACATTTACTTTTTTTCGGAAGAAATAGATTGACCGGAGGGCAATGCTGCCAAGACCTAATTTTGAAGTGATGTTTTTAGGTAAAGCTTTTACTTTGTGAACTTTTGTGCTAGCAGGGACGGATTCCAGCAGCAATTCATCTTTAACCAAATCTGCATACTGATCATCAACGGTTACAACCTCTGCATTCCAGCCAGATTGGTGATAATAAGGCAGGCTCATCCTGATTCGTTGCATATCCGCAGCATTTGTGGGAGGAAAATAGGGGGAAATGATCAGGACATTTTTCAATTGTTAAACGTTTTCTATCAACTTAATAAATTGCAAACTTTCGTGCTCCCAATTCAATTTGTCCTGGCCCAGCGCATAGTTGAACTTTTTTGTCTGAAATAAAAGGTACCGGTCTTTGTCGTACATGCTTAATAACGTTGCCAGCGTACGCGGATCATTTTTATTGTATAATTGACCAGACAATGGATATTGCTCCAAAAATAATGTTTGCGCCCGGGTATCACTCGCAAGAATACACAACCCACATTGAAGGTAGGTGAATATTTTGTTGGTCAAACAAATGTCCCTGTTTAACGGGCTTCCTGTTTCACTTGCCATTCCAATATCAAATCCGGCCGCAATTTTAAGAATTCCTTCAGGAGATACCGCCTTATGGATTTTGAGCTGATCCTCGCCCAGCCCCTTGTTTTTTGCGAAATCCTTGATATACGCCAGGTAAGTAGCGGAACAATGTCCCAGCAGCTCAAAAAGGATATAACGTTTGCTCAGGCCAATTGCTTCGATGACCTGTTCTAAGCCGCGATCCGGGCCGACAGTTTGAGAAAACCAGAATAACTTCAAAGGCGCACTTTCGTCGGGATTGCGAACGATGACCTTACCGGTTTTTGGAAAAACATTGTTAATCACCGTTGGTTCCAGGTACCTGTATACGTTTTTATAGTTTTCGGCTATCAAGGGGCTGGCTGCAGTAAAATAGTCGATTTTAGTAAAGTACTTTTCCTCGATATATTTGTTTAGCCGATAGCCATCGTCCTGCTCGGATATAAATTGACCGGAATGCATATCCTCTGCGTCATACCCAACCTTTGCCTTATTATGCCCTGCAGCAATGACAGCTACCGGAAGTGCGCCCAGGTTATGCGCAATGTAAAGCCCGGATCGCTGCAGGCGTGCGACGCTTTTAGCCTCTTCATAAGTACGATTGATGGCATTTTCCGCAATTCCAGGCCAATTGATGAATTTAAATATAATTGAACAGATTTTCTGACGCAGCCTCGTTTTAAAATAATGCAATTTATCATTTTCGGGATGACCGCCGCAAATGGTATACATTCCAGGGTTTCTGCTTACTATTTCCAGGTCATATTTTTCCGCCCATGCCTGGTAAAAACAATAGATCACATGAACATCATATCCCAAAGCCTTTAGCAATTCCGCTTCCTTAACGAGCCTTGGATTAGTTGTGGGCTGGCCCGTGGTTATAAAGGTAACCTTTTTCAAGATTTGCAACTCACCTTATAATAGAGCTGTTCATACTGTTTGCTGATGCTAACAGCGCTAAATTTATCCGCTGCAACCTGTCTGCATTTTTTTCTGTCTATCAGTTGAAGCTTACCGACGCACGCTGCCATTTCTGTGACCGAATCTGCCAGATAGCCATTCAAACCATCGACAATAACCTCTGGTAATGCGCCCCTTCTGAATCCAATAACAGGGGTGCCGCAGGCCAATGCTTCTGCCATCACAATTCCGAAAGGTTCGTCCCAGGTAACAGGCATTAGCAACGCGGCTGCGCTTCCGAGCAGTTCATTCTTCTGCAAGTCATTGACCGGGCCAATATAAAATACGTTTTTTTCGTCAATATATGGTGCTACCATTTCCCGGTAATAACGCAGATGGGATTCTTCTTCGGGAATGTTTCCGGCAATTATTAATTTTTTTCCGCTTTCACGGGCAACCTGGATGGCGAGCGCAGTTCCTTTTTCTGCCTGTATCCTGCCCAGGAAAACCAACGGTGCCCCTGGTCCGACAGCAGCGCTGAAATCATAATCGCCGAGATTAACGCCGTTGTAGATCGTGCTTACTTCGCAAAGGGCGGTCATTTGCCGGGCAATAAAATCACTGCAGGCCGTGAAACTAAGTGATTTTTTCCTGGCCAGCTTCACTGCCCTGCTTACCTGGGATAGGGTAGGTGGTAACTGGTATGAAACGATCTTGGGAAGGTTGGAAAACATCAACAGGGCAATGTTGTTCATGCGTCCAAAAGTATGTACGAGATCAAAGCCCTGGAATGCTATTTTGACGGTCAGCAAGTTAATAGCAAGGAAGTTTTTTAAATTGTAGGGTGCGTTCTCGGTATAGCCTCTTAAAGCTGTTCCAGGTTTTGACTGTCCATTGGCAAAAAGTGTAACCTCATGGCCATTTTTTTTCAGTTCCTGAATTATCATATAAACGATCCGTTCAATACCTCCGTATTTTTCAGGAGGAACAGGAATCAAGGGATTAACGATCAGCGCTATTTTCAAATATCTTTAGGGATTGGTACTTACAAAAGTACGAAACACTTTCCATAAACCTTTTGGACTATGCGGGAATGCTGCTGCCGGAAAAGGTACTAAAGATAAGACCTTATTTTTTTGAGCAGTTTCCATCCGAAAAATATTGTTAGCAGGCTGGTGATTTTTCCGGAGGGAAATGGCAAATCGGCACCCCCAAGTATTTCGATCTGTTTTTCGGCCTTTTTAATCAGTTCAGGATTTGCCGGATAGGTGCTGTAGACAAATAATTGCCACATATTCGCGCAGCTTCTCAACAAGAGCGGGTCGTTATCATAAGCTGCAACCACCCTATCAACGGAAAGGGCGATCGAATTATAAAACGATACATGCGCTTCGTGGCTGTTGCTTGCTGACAGGCCGGCTACCCCGGAGCGATAGTAAAATTTCGCATCACTATTAAAGACAATTTTTCTTACGCTTAAAAAAACCCTTGTGAAAAACTCGAAATCGTCGTTCAGGGAAAGACGCTCATTCCAACGTCCGGCTTCGCCGAGTAATTGCCTTGGGATCATTACCCGGCCGGGGTTGGTCATCGGGTTGGCATTGTACCAGTAAAATTTTATCCATTCTGTAAAACTCATTGGACCCGGGGGTATTGGTTCCTCGCCAAACGCAGCTAAGTTATTATTGTAGAAACGCCCCCAGCAGGCCATGACGACAATATCGTCCTGATCTTTAATTTTATGGTATTGCTGTGTGATGTAATCAGGAAATACATAGTCGTCAGCATCAAAGTAAATAATGTACCGGCCTTTACTATGGTCAAAGCCGATGTTACGGGCCCTTGCAGCTCCTCCATTATCGGTATGGATCAGGTTGATCCTTGAGTCAGAAACCGTTTTGATCAAACCTGCAGTGTCATCAGTTGACCCGTCATTGACCACGATTATTTCAATATTCGGATAATCCTGCATGCAAAGGCAGGTCAGTGTTTGAACAATAAAAGCACCCGCATTATAAACCGGCACACAAAGGGATACTAATGGATATATTAAATCATTTTCTCCCATAACTCCGTAAAATACATTTTTTTTGAAAGGTCGACATAATGATGAAGTGAGCCGCGTTCATTCGCTATGGCATCTTTATCCGGATTTACAATATATTCATCCGCCGGCAACATTATTGACACGCTATTTCCAATTACCATTGCTGTGAGGGCTTGCTCCAGGTAATAGGATGTTCCGGCCGCATCTTCCAGTTCTCCGATCCACTTTTCCAGCTTTATCCAGTCGATTTCATTGCTTTTCAAACCGACGGCACCGACATTTAACAGCGGTTTGATCGTGGTACTGCTCAGTCGCTCCATCAGTTCAACCGGATACCCGTAGGATTGAATGCAATCAACCAATGTCAACGGAATTTCAGGGTTCCTTAACCAGCGGATCATTTCGAAAGGTTCCTGCCAGAATAACATATCGGAATCCAGCACAAGTTTCCAGTTTTCACCGCCCAGCATATGTATATCGGTGAGTTTTCTGATATGCGGATAAATCCTGCGTTTTAGATTAATGTTGGGAAAAGATTCGGAGGGAAGCCCGCGGTTAATACACTTGTCAATGCTTCCGGTGGGGACTACGGTAGCCTTTGGCAATAGCCTTTCAATAGCATTCAAAATTGTTGCATCAAAAGTCCCGTCATCGACCAGGATAAATTGAAATTGCTCGCTGGTAACGAGGCTAAGGGAACGGATGCAAAATAAAGTTTGATAAAGATATTTTTTTCCGGTAAGGAAATAAACAGGCAACCCGCCGGGAAAAGAGTGCACAGGAGGTAACTGATAGGCTGCTTTTTCCATTCTTTTTGCTCCCCTGAGCATTCGCAGGTAAGCCGGATATCCCCCAAAACGCCTGTACTTATGTAATTTTGACTTTGGATAACGGTAGCAGAAATTGATGAGTTGCTGGATCAGGGTTGTCAATGAATCGTCGCTGTAATTTTAATTAGTTTTTGAAAGAAGCCATAAGCGGGTCCGTGTATCGCCGAAATTTAATAAAAGGTTTTTCGACGGCAATAAAGCTGAGCAGGCCAAGCCCGGCAGCGGCGAGAACAGATATGCCAACGAAACATAAATAATTAACGCGTTGACCAAAAAGCACATGCACGAGATGCTGTACCGGGAATCCATAAATATAAATGCCGTAAGATATATCGTATTTAACCTTATATTCAAAAAGCTGGAAGGCGTTGACCAGGACCAGGGCGATTAATAAAGGGGAGATGATATTATATCCGCCGAATTTTATAAGCAGCAGGGTAAAGAACAAGGCGTAAACGGTTCCGCGTTTGTCTAAAGTGAAGCTGTCTTTAAAGACATGCAAGAGCATTCCTGCAAGATAGGCAGTGTAAAGCTTCAATGCGGGGCTCAGGATCAGAATCGTAGGACCGAATGTTTTTGAAAAATTGAAGTTGATGGCAAAAAAAATAAAGGTAACAATTGCAGTGATCAACAAGAGCACCTTATTTTTATCAAATAGCCCCAGCATTCCGGCGATCAGCGTGAAAACATAACATTGAATCTCCGGAAGCAAACTCCACAAGCTGCCGTCCAGCGATTCTTTATAAGCTGAATAATTCAGTACGTCCCTGATGCTCCATTGCCGGATCCCAAAAAACATATTCCGGAAAAAGAAACTTGCCGCGCTTTCCGGGCCGGTAAAGGCAAACGCCGCGAGCGCGCGTCCCGTGATCATAAAGATGAGTGGTGAAATGATGAAGCCGGTCACCAGCAAGCTTACCAAAAATCCCGGAACGATGCGTAACAGCCGGTGGCTTGCAAAAAGCAACAGATTATGGGTACGTTCAAAGCTTGCTGTGATCAGGAATCCGCTCAGTGTGAAAAAACCCATTACACAGAACTCTCCCAGGTTTGACTGGTTTTTGGATAACAATGCAAGGGGGTCGATCAGCCTGTATCCTCCAATTACGATGGCATGGTTAAACAATACGCCTATGGCTAATAATACCCTGAGGAGGTCGAAAGCATTTTTTCTGTTGGACATTTTTAAGTGAAAATAATATTAGGTGTTGCTATCCTCGTGGTAAATATCAGCCAGCCCGTCAAATGTGCCGCAAGCCCCGCGCCACTTAATGTAATTCACCGGGCCGGCCCAGGCCCGGCCAGTAATCCATGCCTTAATCTTTCGCAAGCCTACTGTCCATGGAGCGATGCCTTTCCATGGATTTATCTTATGTTTTTGCAGCACGGCAATCCATGATTTATTCGTATTGTTGACCAGGCGGGCCAGGTATGCCGGCTGCATACGTTGCGCGGGAATAATGTGATGGAGCACCAATGACGGAAAATAGCCGATTTCCCATCCTGCATTAAGGATCGAAAGCACCAGGTCATTGTCACCGCCGGAAGCTAAGGAATAGCCCTGTCTGTCAGCTATCAGGCCCTTTTTGCTTTGAAGTCCTTTTATATAGGGCAGGATGGCCTCCGCCCGGAGGGCCATGCCGGCACCGATCGGGGCTGCCGCCGGATATTCACCATTCATTTTGTTTATGACAATCTCTTCTCCAAGATCCCTCAATGCTAAATTTCCGTAAAATTCCTTCAGCCAGAGCGGGGGGGGCGAATCAAAACTTGGAACCGACTTTCCCCCTATGGCGCCTATGCCTTCCTTTTCCCGGAAAATGCGCAGCACCTGGTCAAGATAGTTAACTTCCAATATATTATCGTCGTCCACCATCACGATCACTTGTCCCCGTGCTTCGAGAAAGCCTTTTAACCTGGCATGTGTAAGTCCCTGCCTGGACTCTGCAAGAACCTTTGCTGCCGGATTCCAGCTCAGGTCCGCCGTCGATAGCATATCATTTGTCGAATTATTATCGATGATTATAAGCTCCCAGTTACTTACAGGCAGGTTTTGTTTTCTCAAACCATCAAGAGTCCGGTTAAGCCGGTTTTTATCCGGGTTGTAGGTCGCTATAATAACGGAAATACTAATCACGGGTAGTACTGATTAAGCTAGCGTAATATATTGCAGAACTTTCTGCCAGTTGCCTGCCGGTAAATTGGTCTTCCACAGTTTTCCTGGCGTTAACGCCCATAGCCATCCTTAACCCAGGATCCTTAATAAGTTGCTCTATGCGTTCCGCCAGGCTTTCGGGGTTCCCGTTTTCGGCAAAAAGACCATTGGCACCGTGGCGGATAATCTGGGAAACACCGCCAACATCGCAGCCGACGACCGGTTTGCCATAACTCATCGCTTCGATGAAGATCAGCCCGAATGATTCATACCTGGAAGGTGCGACGAAAATATCGCATTCACCATAGGCTTTTTTCAGCGCGTCCTGTGAAGTTTTTCCCATGAAAGTTACTTTTTGGGACGTTTCTGCATTGTTTTTTGCCAAAAACTGTTTTTCGTATGCTTTCCCCGGGTCGTTACCTATTATTTCAAAATGGACACCGGTGTTTTGTTTCAGGATCACCGGAATTGCATCCAATAGCACGTCGATCCCTTTGCGGAATTCAAGCCGTCCGACGAAAAGAACCTTTACCGGACGGTGTTCACTGGTGCCGGTGCATGGCAACGGGGGTACCCGGATACCGTGGGGAATAATGGTAAAGGCTGCGCTGTCAATACCATAAAGGGCCTGCAGTTCCTGCGCGTGGCTATGTGCATGGGTAAGGAGAAACTGGCTTTTTTTAAGCATTTGAATTTCCATCCGGCCAATTAATTGCAGTAGCCTCGAACGGAAGGGATAATAGTCATTCATGATCTGCGAGAATGTCGTGCTTACCCTTACTGCAACAGGCACAGGGCGGTTTTTTTTCAGGAAAAAATAACAAAGCGAAAAATAACTTGAAGTTTCCACAACCTGGATCCCGTATTTCAAAATGCTGTTTTTCAAAATTTCCCCCGTTCTGATCATACATTTTATTTTCAAGGCAAAATCCCTCGCAGCCCAGTTTTTGCCCAGGATCTTTTCTGCTGGTTCAGAAAGAGCTACCCGGAAAGTAAGCACCCGGACATTGCCCAAGGTATATTCCAATTCAAAGGTTTCCTCAGCAGCATACGATGGCCTGACGTGCATCACGATTACCTTGTGCTTTAATTCAGCGAGGCTTTCGGCCAGCAACAAGTAATGATTCGCGATACCACTGTCAATGGTTTGCTTATCCGGAAAATATGGGGTAACCAGGCCGATCGTCATTACCAGTTCACCGGATAGAATTCCATTTAAGTACTTTTTTTAAAAGATAAAGCATTTTGAATTTTAGCCCTGCACCTTTTAGCTGCGCCCTATGGGACTGCGCGTTTTTCTGTAAAAGCATTTTGAGGTACGCTTCCAGTTTTGCAGGATGATAGATCCCATGAATCTTATTCTGCTTTAACAGTAAGCTGGTCCATGCGTTCAGCTTTGGTAAATAATCAGCCGTTAAAATTCCAAGTCCAAAAAACAGCGCATCGTGTATCCGCAGATCCGCATCGGTAGCCTGAATTCCCAGCGCCTTGAGCTGCTGTTTGATAATCAGAAACTTATTGGCGCGCTGCCGCTCATTCCGAAGTGCCGAAACCTGCGTTTCATTCACCCTGTATAATAACACGGCGGTATCTAAATTTGCCATTTTATGTGTTTTGGAAAGCCGTGACCATAATTCATAGTCTTCGCTGGGTTCATAGTCTTCCCGGTACATGAATTGGCCTTCTTTTAATACATCTTTTCTCATGATCACCGAAGGATGACATATCGCACAATCAAACAGCAGGTTTATCTTAATATCATCAGGATCGAAAAAACTGACCCAGTTAAACGGTTTGTTTCCGGCAGTGTTCAAAAACTCAAAACGCCCTCCGCAAACGATGATGTCCGGGTTGTCCTCCATGAACCTATATTGCCGGTCGAACCTTTCGGGAAGTGACACGTCATCGCTATCCATACGCGCAATATACTTGCCGGTGGCCGCTGTTATCCCGTGGTTAAGCCTTACTGTATAGCCAAGATTGTCATCATCATCAAAAAATCTTATCCGCGGGTCATTGTAGGAACGGATAATCTGCTTTGAGCTGTCCGTAGAACCGTCATTGTAAATTAAAAATTCAAAATCCGTGAAAGTTTGATTAAGGACGCTTTCGATGGCCTCCCTTAAATATTCGCCCGCATTATAAACCGGCATAATAACAGATATTAGAGCCATTACAGGTTCCGGTAAATTTGTTTTTTATTCACTTCCGTAATCCAAGAGTCCATACCAGATGGGTTCCAGTGCGTATCGCTTCTGTAATATAGGTTTTGTGGCGCCTTTTTAAAGTCATCCCATATGCTGATCACCGGGAGCGTGGTTTTTTTTTCCACCCGCTCCAGCAGGTGATTGTAGGTCATTCGCTTTGCATCATAGATGGATACCGGGTTGGGGATAATGGCCAGCGACACGGTTTTAAATCCGATGGCCCGGTAATATTGTTGTGCCTGCTGCAGGTTACCCAGCAGGCCATCCAATTCTTCGCTGCCGATCTGCCTGAAGGCAGACTGCTTGTTTCCCGGGTCGATCGTTGCATTCATTAATAACCTGCTTTTGTCTGTGCTCACCGCTACTTCCTTTGGCAGGCTGCCGGTGATTTTGTAATTAAACGCCGCTTTCATTTCCTTTAGGGGGGTAAATGCCCGGTCATCAAATAAGAGCAATTCCAGGTTCCTGCTCAGGTCTTTGTTAAAAAGTATGCGGTTTATACGTTCCCAAAGATTGGCCGGCAAGCCGGCAGCGCCAGACACAGGTTGGTAACCGGTCTGAAAGTTTAGCTTTCCTTCCAGGTCTGCAGAAGTCCATTTGGCTTCACTGGTTTTCTTAAAATCATAACCATTCAGGTTGCGCTCTGCAAATTCCAGGATCAGGAAATTTTGTTTATTACTATCAAGCGCGAGCGGACCGAACGGAAAGCGGTCATCCAGGAACACAACCCGGTCAAAACCCTTAAATGCGCCGTCCAGTTCTTTATCCGCCAGGTAGCTATCACCAATTATATATAAGACCCGGTTTGTACCAGCCAGTTTGTCGTTATGCGGATATTTGCGGAACGGTTCCAGTTTGAACTTATATGCCGGTAAAAAACATAAACCATATAGATCGCCGTACCGCCAGTGGTCTGAGCGGACAAAGACCTTGTGATAGAAAGAATGATTAGTCGCTTCCTCCGGGGTCAGGTGATCAAAATAACGGTCTTGTTTGACTTTATTTATAAATGATTGGTTCATAGCGGTTAACAGGATCGCCACGCTTCCCATCAACAATACGGTTAAGTATATCCTGCGCATTAAAACTGAAAATAGATAAATTGTGCTTCGTTAAAGACCCCTAATAAGTAGCAGGCCAATCCAAGGGCCAGCGCGATGAACACTTTTTTTGAGGTTTTAAATGTGCTCACCCCACGCAGTGACCATTCCAGCCAGATAAGTCCTGCGATCAGTATGACGCAATAGTAAACGCCTTTTAGGGGCAGGATGTCGCCGGCGGAATAGGCCAGTTGCCCGGATGAAAAAATCCGGCTCAGAATGACCATGGCGTCGCTTACCGAATTAGCCCGGAAAAATACCCATGCGAGGCTGACCAGGTTAAACGTGATCAGCCATTTCAGCCAGCGATAACCTTTCAGGTTCCATTTTAATTTTTTAAAGATCTGGTAACCAACCAGGAGGCATCCGTGGATCAGTCCCCAGATCAGGTATTTCCAGTTCGCCCCGTGCCACAGGCCGCTGATAAGAAAAACCACCATTAGGTTGATGCAGGTTCTTAGAAAATTACCCCGGCTTCCCCCAAGGGGAATATAAAGATAGTCGCGAAACCATGTTGATAACGAAATATGCCACCTTTTCCAGAATTCTGCGATATTACTGGCCAGGTAAGGCATGTTGAAATTCTGCATCAGCTTAATGCCGAGTGTCATGCCTGCACCAATAGCAATATCCGTATAGCCGCTAAAATCACAATAGATCTGGAACGAAAAAAAATAGGTAGCAGTCAAAAGATCCGTTGCAGAGCGGTGGGCGGGGCTTGAAAAAATGGGATCTGTCAAAATCCCCAGCCGGTCAGCTACGACTACCTTTTTGAACAAGCCGAGCATCATCAAAAATATACCGGTATAAAACGTTTTTTTATCAAATATTTTCTCTTTTTTTAATTGCGGTAATAATTGTTGCGGCCGTTCGATTGGCCCCGCTACCATTTGCGGATAGAACATGACGTACAGGCTGTAAATTCCAAAATGCCTTTCCGGTTTCTGATTGCCGCGATATACTTCGATCGTATAACTCATGGCCTGGAAAGTGTGAAATGACAATCCGATTGGCAATACCATGCTCAGCAGTGGCAGCGCCGGGCCATGCAGCCGTTCTGATAATAAATTAAAATTCCCGGCAATAAAATTGAAATATTTAAAATAGCAGAGGACGCCGATATTAGTCACTAAACTGATAATTAAAAATATTTTTTTATTCCTCCCTGTAGCCCCGTCGATCATTATCGCGGCAAGGTAGTCCACTATAATGGTGAAAAATATGATTAAAATATACTCAGGCTTGAAGTACATGTAAAAATAACAGCTCGATAGCAGCAGCCACATCCACCTGAAGCGCTGCGGAAGCAAATAATACAGGGAAGTCACTACAATAAAAAAGAACAGGAATAACAGCGAGTTAAATAACATAGATCTTTTTCATGAGTGTTTTAAAAAGCTTCATCCCTATATTGTAATCGGTAAGCAGCGCGAAACGGAGAATGCCCAGGTTGTCCCTGTTCAGGAACTGCCTCAAAGATGGATTCCATGCGGCGTACAGTTCACAAAATTTATCTTTGCAGGTGCCGTTGTCGGGCTTTCGCCCTGCAAGCCGGCCGAGCCGGTAGATTGCGCGGTAGTGTTCCTTTACATTTTGCAGTCTTCCCGCGCTATCGGATCGTGTTGTTCCCGCATGGTATCTGAAATAATTTAATGGCTGATGGAAATAATATATTTTTGAGTTTTGCATTATTGAAAACCACATCATCCAGTCGCCGGTAAATTTTAGGTTTTCGATCAGCTGAATGAAGGGAGACTCCAGGTATGCTGCTTTTTTAAAAACCGCACAACTTGCATTAGGTATCACATTTGCAATCTGCTGATAGTTTTCATTAATTGTTTTTCCGCTTGCCAGAAAATCCGATTGCCATAAGTTTTTGGATAAGCCAGACTGCCATCTGCTCCATTTGCCCATCACTTCGTTGTTTTCATTAACTTCATAGGAGTCACAATATACGACTCCGACAGCGGGGTCGTTTGTGAAAACGGTCATACAGGTATCGAGAAAAGCAGGGTCTGCATAATCATCACTTTCTGCTATCCAAATATAATTCCCTTTGGCAAGGGCCATGCCTTTATTCCATTGTCTGAATACGCTGCCACTATTGCTATCGTTGTAAACAATATGGCTCACCTTGGGATGAGAGGTATACGCAGCGATTATTTCGCGGCTGTTGTCCCTGGAAAAATCGTCGAGCAGGATGACTTCAATATCAGGATAGGTTTGGTTTAAAACCGATTCAATGCGCTGCTTTAAAAACGCAGCATGATTATAATTGGGAATGATTACGGAAATCAATTCGATCTTACTATTTTCCTGATCAGATTAAGCGGTTTGACCACCATGCTGCCAATGCGCCAGGTAAATGACGATGTAAACCGGGCTGCAATGTCGGCGGCGAGTATATTATACCATTCATCTGCGGTAAAGATACTGTCCGCAACCTCCCGGATCCTATCGTCTGATGCAATAACCAGGTTATATACCGGTGTGAAAGGAACGACGCTGTTCAGCTTTTCGTATTTACCGGAATGGACCTCCATGGGTAACTCCCTACGCTCAGCAGTAATTAAAGAACCGGCTAAAAAACGCTGGTTTAAAAACGCTCCATGTTTGAAATACCTGCTGATCAGCGCCCTGAATTCATCTGCATACAACTCCCGTACATGGAACTTATTGACATAACCCGTCACATCCGTATAATATTTCTTATCAGGGGAAGACATGATCAGCAGGCCACCGGGTTTCAGGACGCGTTTTATTTCTGCCAGCATTTCCTCATGCTTGTCATGGTGTTCGAGGGTTTCAAAGCTTACGACGACATCAATCGTTCCGGTCTCAACCGGGATCTCATCTGCTGAACCTTGTAAAAATGAAATTTTGGAAGATCCATATTTTGCTTCTGCTGCGGCGACGGCTTCCGCATCGATATCGACGCCGAAAACGAACTGCGCCTCACGCGACAACAGATTGCTGCCGTAACCTTCACCGCTCGCAATATCGAGCACCGTTTTATGTTTGACGTATGGGATTGCGATACTGTAACGGTGGAGGTGTTCGATCATGTTCTCATTATATACAAAAGTTTCGAGACGCTCTCCTGTCCATTTATTTTTCATATGCTCCAATTTTATGTATTGGCCCGGTTAATTGTAGCAGGCGCTTATATTAGTTTGAAAAGTTTATACAGTTTGACCCTGATCCGGTTCAAAAAGACAATTTTTTTCCACTCGTACACTTTTCCGTGGGCACGTTCGGACCATATTTTCAGGTGATCTTCTTCCCATTTCTCTTTCATTTCAGGATTGAATGTCTTTGCCGCTTCATGTACAGTTGCCACCGACAACGGTTTTTTTATCAGGATTCTTTTTTTTCCTTTTAACAGCCGGAGCCAAAGTTCGAAGTCCAGCGCGCATTGCAGCTCCTCCCAGATCGGTTGGTGGATCGCCGCATGCCAAAAGGTGGAGGGCTGTATTAAAGTCGGCATCTTGATGAAATAATCCAAATGAGGCATTATTTTTACCAGTTCAAACTTTTGATTGTCCGGCTCGTAATTGAGGCCATATCCATATACGAAATCAACGGTTTTATGGAGGAATGTTTCGGCTATCTCAAAAAAGACATGCTTTAGATAATAATCGTCACTGTTAATCCATGCGTAAATATCCCCTGTTGCAAGGCTAAAGCCCTGGTTTATCGCGTGGCCCTGACCCCGGTCACGCGCACTTTGCCAGTAACTTAACCATGGGGCATATTTTTTCAAAATATTTGTCGTGTCGTCGTTACTCCCGCCATCGATAATAATGTACTCGAGGTTCGGATAATTTTGCAGCAGCACGGAACGGATCGTTTGTTCAATAAATTGCCCCTGATTATAGGAAGGCGTAACAATCGTTATTTTCGGCCACGCAGCCCTGCTCCCGTAAACCGAAGGAGAGGTCTCCTCCGTCCATGCCCATCCTGTCTTTTGCCCTTCCGGCGGTGGCAAATGCACAAGCAGTCCATCTTTTGGCGCAGGGACAACCGTAAGCGGGAGCGCTAACCCTTTTGCGGAGAACTGTTTTTTGTATTGTAAAAGAGAAGGAAGCGGAATATTCAATTTGTAGTTTAAGGTTATTTAATAGTGAAATTGTTTATTAAATGCGCCTGCAGGTATTGCCGGTCGCGTTCTTTTGCTGTGTTGTCTGTATGGACTTCGCCGACATAGTCTTCACCTGGCATTAAAGGAATAACCAAAGGAGATTCGTCAGGGTATCTGGGATAGCTGTCGTGAACCAGGACATCATTTTTTATTAACGGAAAGATCATGCGTTCCAGGAAGATCTGGTCGATCCCGTATGCGTCAGTTATGAATAATTTACGGGTCTCCTTCCGGATATTGATCTGGTTCCGCCTGATTCCCCACATTCCGGCCATTATCCTTGTGTGGTGATTAACATGATCCCTGATGATGTGAAAGCCTTTGCCGGAATCAAGCCATTGGTCGACCATGATTTTTTCCCGTTGTGTAGCAAAAGAATCCAGGTCCCGGATGACCACCGCTTCGGCATCCCGGTCTTCGATTGCCAGGAAACGCCATTGGGTATACGATGCGTTTACCCCCATACTATCCATCATGATGACCTCGTTGCCGCTTTCAGATAAGGAGCGAACTACTTCCGGGCGGACATCTTTTGCCGCATAGATCCTGCATACCCATCCGGGGTACCATTTGTGATAGGACTGAATTACTTCTTCCAGCCGGCTGGTGTACCTCGGATCATCACCATACAGGCTAAAGGCGATGATTTTATTTGAAGATCCGCCGGCAGGCAGCCGGCCGGCAATAGCGTACAGGTCCTTCCTGAAATGATTTTGATTGAGCAGCCTGATCGCGTCGTAAGCCGATTTTACCGGCTGTTTTAGTAAATGAAGTAAATATTTTTTTCCTACAGATCCCTGCTCAAGATAGTCTGCAATATCTTTTAATTCCTTCATGTTTTCATGCAGCGGCCGGAGGCAGTGCGCATCGATATAACGCTCTGTAATCAGCCCCATTTTAGCATAGCGCCAGCCAGCCCGGTCAATCCTGTTTTTCGCAAACGGCTTCCATCCGCCGCGGTCCAGGAATACGGTTTCCTTAAACAGGGAAGATTTGTGCAGCTGTTCTGCAAAATACAGCTCATCCGTATCCCAGTTTTTGTTCAGTGCAAAAAGGTCTGTTATAAAGGCGATGATCGTTTGAAGTTCCAGGTCGCGGAGGCCGATGATCTGCTGAAAGTATTTGCCCTTGGCCGCTATGTAGCACATAGGATACCGGATCTCATTTTTATAGGCATCAGCCGAATAGATGACGATACTGTCATTGCTACAGGAGGAGATCTGCTGCTGAAAATAATTCCTGTTTAGCGGGATCATATCCATGTCGCCTGTCACCGATACCTGCTCAGGAAAGAAGCAGGGAATAATAAACCGGATTACCTGCGCTATAAAACCGCTTGGCAGACCGGCAATTTGCGGGAATTTGATGACCGAACCGAAGGCGTAGTTCAAGTTAAGTTCGCCTATTACCGCGGCGGTTGGCTCAATCCCTATATTTTTCCAGCCTTTTGCCACCAGGGGCCAGAATTCGTAATAAATCGGATTATGGTCTGTAGCAACGATTGCCCTGTCTATCGTCATGTTAAGTCAATACCCTGGTGAATAAATAATTCCTGCATCCTCCGGATATCGATGTTCCTGTCATCTGACCGGAGCCTGATGTGGTATACCTGTTCACCATCTATTATATTGACAGCCTGATCTCCAACCTGGAATTCCTTGCCCGAACCCGTATAGCTTAACCGTATAGCGCTGTTATCAATGCCGATATTTTCCCCGCCAAGGAATTTGCCGATTGCAACATCGTCAATGATGTCATGATCAACGATTGCCCGTTTTGAAACAATCAGTTCAACGAGGTCTTTTGACAAAAAAAAGCCGGACCCGGAGGCAAACCTGATTGAAAGGCCATCTGTTTGAAAAAGGCCCGGAATGCCGCAGTAAAAGCAATTATTCGGTTTGTCTTTTAGAAATTTCAGGATTTTTTCAGGGTAAACGAATGAACCCAGGTTGGTCCTGAAAATATAATCGAAAGTAAAGTTTGCGGTAATGTATGAAAAAGCCTGCAACGTTTTTTCCGTACAATTGATATAGCCATCGCGACAGGGGAGGACCAGGTCATCGCCTGTCATTACTGGTCTTTTTTTCTTAAAAAGGGTTCGCTGGTTGTCCGTATAATACAAAATCTTTACCCCAGGGGTTACAAAAGAACCCCAGGTCTTTTTGATTGCCCGCTCCAGTTTTCTAAAATTTGATGCGCTGGAGCACATCACTAAAATCAACAAACGGTAATGCATAGCAAATGGCTATCGGAAACGAAGCTAACAGCCAGGTTTTCCGGAAATGAACTTTAAAATAGTGGAAAAATAGGGTTTCTTTTTTACTAACGGCTCAGGAATACCGGACATTATCCGTTGCTGCCAGTAACCGAAATCAAGTAATTCCTCCGAAACCGGTCTTTCCTTAACTGCAATGATCCGTTCTTTCAGTTTTTCTGTATCTTCCAGTTCTTCAAGGTGGTCAAGGATCACGACCGGTAGCCTGCTGTATAATTCATCATAGAGCGGGGACACCGCAGTCCGGAAGGTAACTGCAATACGGCCGCAATAAAGTACTTCGTAAATCCTGTGGGTGTCCAGTCCATTGCCTGCGGGACAAAGTACCGCCTGGTGATCAAGGACGCTGTTGATAAAGCCGCGGTATCCCAGCGAAGGCTCTTCCCAGGTGATATGAGCGAGTTTTTTGCTTATTTCCTTAATCGGTGCACGGTGTGCAATATTTGTTGATTGATTGAAATTACTGTACAGCAATTTGGACGGGACAACCATTGCTAAGTCATTACCGATCCGGGCCAGCAAGTCGAGCTTTTCTGCAGCATGCGGCCAGGCTGTGCCGTGCTCCTTCCTGCGGCAGGCTTGGGTGTTCTCCAGCCCGAGTGGGATCACCTTTAATTTATCATGTTTTGTCAGCACGTTCTGACCGTACCACATGGCAATATTGTCGGGCATTGCAGCGGTGTCACCGGGCAGAATGCCCAGGTCACTATTGCCCGAAATAAGGATCACTTCGTTTTTTAATTTTTTAATTTTTTTAAACTCCTGCCGGACATGTTCCGTCCGGCAAAACAGGATTTGCCTGCCGTCATGTAAATTCGCAAATTTATTGATTTGCAGCAGGTCCATTTTGAAGTGCGGCTGAAGCCGTTAAGTGTATTGTTGAAAGCGCCTGAAAATGCCTGAGGATCTTGTTTTTATTTTCCAATATTCCAAAAAATGTTCCCCGGTAAGCTTTCATCGCCGCCTGTTGTTCAAATGTCAGTGCTTTCCGGCCGAACAGCCGCTGGTTCCAGTTCCTGATTCCTGTTACAAGGATCGACTTAAGACTACTCATCAGGGCATTCTTTAGCGTTGTACTGAGCAGGGTCTCATCCCGGCTGATCAGCTTCCTGTATCCGCTTAACAATATAAACGAATAGCTTTGCCTGTAAATCAGGTCCAGAATATATTCCAGGTTTTGTCTCTTTACCGGTACGAAGTGCTTAAATAACAAGCAAGGTGCACTAACGATCCTATAGCCATTTAGGTAATACATAAAACAAAGCTCTACGTCTTCTCCACATACCATTTTTGAGCTGCGTCGCCCGGCGGCGATTTGTTCCCATCCCGTTTTAAAAAATTGCAGCAAAGCAGCTCTTCTGCATATGCTGCCGGCGCCATACACCCAGTGGTCGCTTTCTGCCCAGGTTTGCGGCCCGTTTACATAGGCGATTTGATGGGATTCGATTTCTTTCCGGCAGGGTAGCTCCGGCTGAAAGATGCCACATCCGCCAAGGACGCCGATCGTGGGGTCATTATTTATGATGGCGTATGCCGCAGCGATGTAATCGGGGTGAAGCCAATTGTCATCATCACAAATCAGCACGTAATCGTAGGCGGCCGTACTGATGCCTTTTTTTAAAGCATAGCTTTTTCCCGGTGTCCGTTCCTCTGTTATTGTAAATTTTATTTGGGGACGGTTGAGGCCTTGCCAGCATTGCGCGGCAACTTCCATGGTATTGTCGGTAGACGAATTATCGACTACAATGACCTCCCAAAATGACACATCGAAACCCTCCTGCAAGGATATATGTTTTAAAGTATCCGGAAGTCTGGCGGCACTGTTGAAGCAGCAAATAATAATAGAAATACCCGGATTTGACATTAAATCCTGCTGTTATTTGTAAACATTATTCATTTTGACCTCAAAGGTTGAGTAGGTAAACAGCTTCCTGTAGGCAGCATAAGCATTCCTGCCATACTTTATTCTCATCTGTTTATCGTTCAGCAGCCGTGTCAATGCCGCTACATGTTCATCATCATCATTCGGGTTTACCAATAGGCCATTGTAATTAGCTTCAACAGATTCGGGCAATCCGCCGACTTCGGAAACGACACAGGGCAACCCCAGCGACATGGCTTCCAGGACGCCGATACCCTGGGTTTCGTACAGGCTTGGCTGGTAATAAACGGATGCGGCGCGGAGGACAGGCAGCGGGTCTGACTGTTTCCCGATAAAAGCAATTCTTCCGCCAGCAGGCTCCCTGGGTTTGAATTCATTCCAAAGAGGCCCGTCACCCATCCAAATAAAATTAACGTTGTTCATCGTTTGGATGATCTTACAGGCTACACGAAACCATAGCTCCGGATTCTTGTAGGCGATCAGATGTCCCATTGTGACCACGATGAGCCGGGTCGATGGTAAAACGGCATCTTCTTTTATGTCGTTCCCGGCATCCGGCACGCAATTAGGAACAACGCAGACAAAAAGCGCAGCAGGGGCAAGGATGCCCCATTGTTTAATAAGGGTTGCCTTGTTGGCGTTGGATACGGTGATGATCTTCCTTTTTGCACCAAGCAATTTGTTGCAGGTAAAAGTTGTAAACGAGGTATAAGCAGTATGCGGGGTCGTATGTAGTATATAATATACCCTGGAAAAAGGAACCCATAAAAGATAAAGGTATTTTTCCGGCTCAACGGCGCTCACCGTGATCCTTGCAAAGCCGTGTTTTATGCTGAGCCACTTAATGATGATAATTGACCGGAGCACCCTGATAAATTCGCGGACATTCGAACTAAATTTATATTGAAAATGCGCATACTTATGCAACCCGGGGGCCACCACCATAGTAAGCTTATCAGAAAACCCTATCTTACAGGTCAACTCCCGTTGTTCCGCATTTTCCAAAACTAAAACGGTGTTCTCTTCACCAAAGTATTTTACCAGGGTTTTCAAGTGCGTATTACTACCACCGAAATCAAATATTGTTGCAAGCACAAGATGTTTGCTCATGCGGCAGGTAACGAGATGCGGTATAGTGGAAAACGGATCATTTTATGCTGGATTCATTGCCTGCCTGAGGAATGCCCTGTCCTGGTCGTCGAGCAGGAATCTTTTTTTCATCAGGAGGTTATCGGCTTTAACCTGTTCTTCAAGGCCGGCGGGATCTTCGCAGATCGAACTTAGCAAGGTGACCAAACCAGCAATATTTGCGCACATGGCTACTGATTTGTCTGTTTTTTCATCCAGTTCTCTGTCCGTATTATAAAAAATGGTTTTAAATCCATAATCCAGGCTTTCGACACCGGAGTACCCCATGAAATTTCCAATTGTAAAATTAAAGAAATACCCCGCACGGACCTCACCGGGAAGATCTGCAAACCGGATAGACTTCTTCGTAAATGATACATGTTCTGAGAGTCCGAACAAGCCGATGAGGCGTATCATGTCCTGGTACACAGTCCTGCTGAGGATATCACCGATGAACAGTAACCGGAATCCCGTCAGGTTTTTCTCTAGCAGCTTTTGCGCCACAAAAAGCAGGTCAAAAAAGAAATTCTTGTCCTCGTTGATCCGGCTGACTATATTAATTTGAATCATCGGCCGCTACGAATAGTTTAAAAAAAGAAAGCTTATTTTTTATTTTGTCTTTTCCATACTGTTGCTCGATTTCCTTACCCTGGTAAGTGTTTATGAAAACCAGGGTGTCCTGCTCATTTGCAAAAATGCTTTCGGGGAAAGGATATACCCTGTCAAAATATTGAACGGCGTTGCCCACATGCCAAAAGTAACGGTGTTGGTGCAGTACGTTTGAAAATATTTTTTGCACATTATACAGTCCTATCACATGTACGCTGTTAAAATATTTGTCTGCGAAATACCTGAGCTTAATTTGCCAGTATAGCGCCTTTAAGAAATTTACCGGGTTCCGCAGTTTCATAATTCCCTGTAGTGTCGTGCGGACAACCGGAACTTGTAATTCTGCAAAGACAGCGTCGTAATATTCGATGTGATAATTGTTCGCTATTAATATTACAGGCTGCATATGCTCGCTGCGGGCAAATTTGACCATTTCAAAGATTAGCCGTTCGGCCCCTGCCATGATCAGGTGGTCGCTGATTATCAAAAGTTTATCCATAAAATGCTTTGATAGATTCCGTGACCGCATACAGGTCTTTTTCCGGCATTCCCGGATAAAGCGGTAAGCTTAAACTGGTTGCCGCAAGCCGCTCTGCCACAGGGAAGGCCCCTGGTTTAAAACGATGTCTGTAAGCTTTTTGCAAATGTGGCGGCACCGGGTAATGAACCGAAGTTTCAATTCCTGCCCGGCCAAGATATTCCTGCAACTTGTCTCTTTGTTTTGTCTGTATTACATATAAATGGTAAACATGTCCGGCTCCCGCGGCGACGGCAGGTAACAAAAGATCCCCTGTTCCTGCCAATAATTCATCATACTTTTTGGCGAGTTCTTTGCGCTGCCGGTTCCAGGTATGGAGAAACTTCAGCTTTACCGAAAGAAATGCCGCCTGCATTTCGTCCAGCCTGGAATTCACGCCGATCATTTCATTATAGTATTTCTTCTCCGAACCATAATTGCGCAAAACCGATGCCTTCGCGGCAAGCCCGGCATCGTCGGTTGTCAGGGCCCCGGCATCTCCGAAGGCACCAAGATTTTTGGTCGGATAGAAGCTGGTCGCATTTATCTGGCCAAAACTGCCGGCGAGCCGGCCATTGAACGTGGCACCCTGGGCCTGCGCATTATCTTCAACCACGAGCAAGCCACTCGCCCCGGCAATTGTCATGATTTCCTCCATCTGGCAGGGCTGACCGTATAAGTGCACCGGCATGATGAGTTTCGTCCGGGACGTTATGGCGCCGGGGATTCCTTGTGGATCCAGGTTGAAAGTGGTCGAAACAGGTTCGACAGGAATGATTGTTGCACCTACGGCTGAAATCGCCAGCCATGTCGCAATGTATGTATTTGACGGTACGATCACCTCGTCGCCAGGACCTATGCCCAATGTATTTAAAGCGATCTGTAAAGCATCTAAACCATTGGCCACACCAACACAATGACCCACGCAATTAAATTTCGCATAATTCGCTTCGAATTCCTGGAGTTCCTTGCCAAGTATATACCATTTGCTGTCAAAAACCCGCTGGAATGCTTCTTTTATCTCTGCGGCGATGGTGTTGTTCTGGTAATCGAATGATAAAAACGGAATTTTCATTTTCTGACAAGTAGGTTATTATGTAAAAACCAAACGTTACCTGCCTCATCTGCAAATTGACCTTTACTTATTTCAGCCAATTTTGCTCCCTTTTCGTTCACCCAACCGCGGACCCTCCCCGGAGTTCCGTAAAACAGGGCAAATGCAGGAACGTCTTTTGTTACGATAGTGCCCGCGCCAATGATTGCAAAGGAACCTATCGTGACGCCTCCCAGGATAGTGGCGCCGGCGCCTACCGAACACCCCGTTTTGAGTATGGTTTTTTGAAACGCCCCCAAATGCTGTTGAGACCTGGGGTATTTATCGTTTGTAAAGGTGACATTTGGCCCGATAAATGTGTGGTCCTCTGCGACAATTCCGTCCCAGAGGTATACGCCGGATTTTACGGTTACGTGATTGCCAATAATCACATCGTTCTCAATAAAAGTATGGCAATTGATGTTGCAGCTGCTGCCAATTTGAGCGCCTGCTAACACCACTGCAAATTGCCATATATTGGTATTTGCACCAATCTTTGTTGTCCTGACGTCTGCTAAGGGATGAATACCGCTCACAAAAATTTATAATTTTTAAATGCTGTATAATCCCGTAAATAACCATTTTCATTGTAAGGCAAGGAGGCGAGTACAAGGCAAATGGCGCCGGATGAAAAATTCGAAATATCGCACCAGATCACTGGCTGGATATGGATTCCCAAATAGGGCCGGTTGAGCTGGACCGTTTTTTTATTAACACCGTCATCAAGACTGATATCAAAACTCCCGCTTGCTGCCACAATAAATTGGTGCAGTTCCTTATGTCCATGGGCAGCTCTTGACTCCCCCCCGGGAATGTCGTAAAGATAAAAAACCCTTTTTACATCGAAGGGTACATGGATATTGTTTTCGACCGGTGTAATGTTTCCGGCCCTGTTGTGGATCTTTTGCAAATGAAAAACATTGCAATCAAAAACGGTCAGTTTTTTATCCGGCATTTTTTTCCTGTTTAAATTGTTCGAAATCCCTTATATAATCGTTTGCATCATAACGGCCATCGGCAAGGATAAGCGCCAGAGAGTTGGTAGAAAAATTTTCTATTTCGCGCCACATCATCGCCGGAACATACAAGCCATAGTAGGAACGGTTCAGATGAAAACGGTGTTCCGACTGTCCGTCATGGAGCACGACGTCAAAGCTGCCGCTTAGGGCGACGATAAATTCCTGAAGCTGCCTGTAACCGTGCCCGCCCCGCCGCTCTCCACCCGGAACATCATAAATCCAGTAAGTCCTGTTTATCTTGAATGGCACTTGAACATGCTCTTCAATAAACGAAAGGTTTCCCCTGTCGTCAAATATCTTTGGTAATTGTATGATCTCCGGCTTGTTCATCAGTGCTGAAAAGTTATTTCATATTTTAAATTTGGGCTTATCACACCTGGGGCGAGTTGGCTGTTACTGCCTACCGATTCATTCTCAACTTCAAAACTGATAAAATCATCCACGGAAAATAACGCGTACCGCTGGTTTTCACCAAAGATCAGCTTGAAGGTGTACAGGCCGGCATTGAGCAAGTATTCCGGGATGGTCCCTTTCACTGTGTAAACACCTGTTTTGGAATCGTTACTTGTCGTAATCAGCGCACCGTTGTGAAATACCGGGATCTGGTCACTGTTTTTCAATTCAAAAGTGGCATCAAGATTAATTCCGGCTTTTTGGTTGAAAAATGTAATTTCAAAAGTAAGTCCGGTTGAAATCGAAATGTTTGCTCCCTTAAGGGGTTTGATGTAAAAACTCAGGATCCGGATATTTTCGTTCCCTGGCGCAGAACTGGTATCTCCTTTGTGTTCAAAGACAGACCTGTTATTTTGATCGGACTGGTAAAAGCTTACCGCCTCGAGTTGTTTGTCCTCGAATACCAGCTTACCGTTTGAAAGAACCAGGCCGCGGTTGCATAATGTTTTTATCGCAGCCATGTTATGGCTGACGAACAGCACCGTTCTCCCTTCACCTTTGCTCACATCACCCATTTTGCCCAGGCATTTTTTTTGGAATTCCGCATCGCCAACGGCCAGTACTTCGTCTACGATCATGATTTCGCTTTCCAGGTGGGCAGCCACAGCAAATGCTAACCTTACATACATGCCTGAAGAATATCTTTTAACCGGCGTATCTATATACCTGTCAACCCCGGAAAAGGCAACAATTTCATCAAACTTCCTTTTAATCTCCGATTTACGCATGCCCAGGATAGCTCCATTTAGATAAATATTTTCCTTCCCCGTCAGCTCGGGGTGAAAACCGGTCCCCACCTCCAGTAAGCTGGCGATACGGCCGCGGACTTTGACCGATCCCCGGGTTGGCGCCGTGACCCTGCTCAGAATTTTGAGCAATGTGCTCTTTCCTGCGCCATTTCTGCCAATGATACCGACCGCATCGCCTTGTTCTATCTGGAAATTCAAATCATTCAGACTCCATACAATATCCCCGCCTTTTATGGTCCGGTCATTCACTTCCCCCACCTTTAAAAACGGATCTTCCTTTCCCCGGATCTTTGCCCAGTACCGTTCCAGGTCCCTGGAAATGGTCCCTGTACCGATTTCTCCCAGCTGATAGGCTTTGGAAAGCCCCTCGACTTTAATTGCTCCGGCCATTTTTATACAGTATCAATAAACGTTCGTTCAACCTTGTTGAAAATAATTATGCCTGCCACGAGGATGCATAAAGTTGTCAGGGTGGTAATAGCCAGGGAGAGGAGGGTGAAGGTTCCTTTGCCTAAAAAGCCATACCTGAAAGCTTCAATAATTGAAGTGAGCGGGTTGTACGTCACTATCCACTCATACCGCGGGTATTTCTTCTTCACCACAGAGAGTGGATAAATTACGGTGGTCAGGTACATCAGCAACTGTATGCCAAAAGTGACTAAAAAGCTAAGGTCCCTGTATTTTGTTGTCAATGATGAAATGATCATTCCAAGCCCCAGTCCCAGAAATGCCATCAGTAAAAGTAAAAACGGGAACAACAACAGGTATGCATTGGGGTGAAAGGATGCACCCTGAAGCCAATAAATACCCATCATTACAATGAACAGCACCATTTGGACCGCGAAACGAATGAGATTGGAAACGACGATACTCAACGGCATGATCAGCCTTGGAAAGTAAACCTTTCCGAAAAGCGCTGCGTTAGCAGTAAAAACGGTGGATGTTTTGGTCAGGCAGTCGGAAAAGTAGTTCCAGGCGGTGATCCCCGCCAAATAAAATAGCGGTTGCGGAAGCCCGTCCGTCGGAATTGCCGCCAGGTTGCCAAAAATGTAGGTATAAATTAAAGTAGTGAAAAGCGGCTGAATGAAAAACCATAATGGACCTAAGATAGTTTGCTTATAGAACGAAACGAAGTCCCGCCTGACGAGCAGGACCAGTAAGTCCCGGTAATGCCAGACGTCTTTTAATTTAAGGTCAAAAAGGTTGTTTGATGGGGTTATTTCAAAATCCCAAAGCGCTTCAGTATCATTCATTGATCAGCTTTTCCAATTTATTTATATAATCTGCTTCATTAAAATGGCTCAGGCATTTCGCTTGTACGCCCTTTCGATCCTTCGCGGTTACCGGACTTTCAAGGTAATCGGTTATTGCATTTTCAAGCTCATTCAAGTTATCGACGTTGATAGCTTTCCCCAATTCTCCGTTGCAAATGGCATCGATACTACCGTCTGAATTGCCGCAAATCACTGGTAATCCACAAGCCAATGCTTCGATAAATACGATGCCGAATCCTTCCTTTTTACTCGGCAGTACAAACAGGTCGGCGAGCAGAAAATGGTCCGCGATCTCTGCTTCATCGATAAAGCCGGTAAGGATGACCTGTTCGTCAACCTTCGCTTCACTGATCAGCCGCTGGATCCGGATTTCCTCTTTGTGGTCGTATTGCCCGGCAAGGATATATTTAATCCCGGGGAACTTCGCCTTCAAATTAGGGAGCGCCTTGATCACCTGGTCGTGTCCCTTATACTGTTCGGTCGACGCCAGCCGGGTCAGGGTAAAAATCACCGGGACCCCTGCAGGTATCCTGTAGCGCTTTAACAAGGCAGCCGGCTTTGTGAACAAGGTGGGCAGTTTCATAAATGAATCAACCGCATTGTTTAACACTTCGCACCTCAGGGTTTCAACACCATGCCTGCTGATCATTTGTGCTTTTGTAAATTTGCTGACACAGACCACCTTGTCGCAATACCTGAGAAATGCTTTTTTTAGCGGTGACAGCGGTCGCCATACTTCGATGCCGTGCGCGATGAGCCAGACCTTACATCCGGGGTTGGTAACTTTTACCAACAAGCCGATGATGGCCAGGTTGATATGGCTGATGATGATCACATCGGGCTTTTTTGCAAGGAAAAGTGTTTTTAAAACAAAGGAAATCCGGTTGACGCCAAAGCCCGTAAATTTTTCGGCCGGCAGGTATTGCTTCATCAGGTCGCTGTTGTTGTCATATGCAGACCATAGCTTAAAATCCCAGTTATTCCGCACGGAAAGCAAGTGCAGCGCGTGCGCAAGCGTTCGGGTCATCTTTTGGATCCCGCCCGTGCTGCTAAACGTTTGTAAACTATACAAGACGATCCGTTTAGTCATGTAACTGGATTTGGTAAAGGGCGAATACTTTCGACCAGTGTAGCCTTCCCTGTTTGAATTTTTTGACGGTGTCCTTCGCGATACGGCCCCTGTAAAGTACCTCGTCGCTGATTTCGATATGCTTGCCCATCCATTCCTGAAGCGGAAAGGTGAACCCCATCTTCGGCCTGTTCCAAACCGCTTCCGGCAAAAGACCGCCGAAGCTTTCGATGAGTAATTTTTTTGGCTGTTTTTTACTGAACCTTATTGCCGGATCTATACGCCCGACCAATTGCCGGAAGTCCTCATCCAGGAATGGTACCCTCACTTCAAGCCCGTGGTGCATGCTCATGACGTCGGTGTCCCGGAGCAGCTGGTTCTGCATATAAATATTGGTCTCGAACCAGGCTGCATGCTGCTGGTTGTAGGGCCCCAGATCGGGAATGAGGTTTTCGCCGAACAGGATGCGGTTAACTTCGTCCTCGTCTATGTCCAGGATTTCTGCGATATCATCCGGGGTAAACAACCCGCGCAGCAGCAGGTAATCGGCCAGCGGGTGGTCGTGGGCCAGGAACGAGATCTTTTTGTATTTGTCGGCATTTAAATAACGGGCCAGCTTAAAAAGTTTTGATGGCATTGAGCGGAGGTAACCCAGGTAGCTGATCCTGTTAAATGATGGATATCCACCAAACAGTTCGTCAGCCCCTACGCCTGAAAGCACGGCTTTTAAGCCATCCTCATGTGCATATTTACTAATGAACCAGGTGTTGATCCCGTCGGTCGTTGGCATGTCCATGCTGCTGACAATTGCGGGAAAGAGCCTGTCAAAATCTTCCTGGCGGACAAGATGCGCAAATTTTTCTCCCTCAAGCTCATTCAGTACAATATTCTGGTAGGAACGTTCATCATAACTGCGCTCATTAAAATAAATGGAAATGGTCTTTAACAACTGATGTTTTTCCTTGTTGGCGAGCAGCGAAATCAGGCTCGAATCAATGCCGCCGCTCAAAAATACACCGATCGGCGCATCTGCCATTAGTTGTCGCTGCACCGCTATTTGAAGGGCGTCACGTATGTGTTCCCTTGCGCTGGCCAGGCTGGTGATATCGGTTTTTACGGCGGTTTCGCCGGCGAAAGACTGAATCCGGAAGGAGCCTGCGCGGTTGTCCCAAACCAGGAAATGCCCCTTTTCTATGCTAAACACGTTTTTTAGCGTCGTGTACGGTTCAGGGATGTGACCCAGTGCGAGAAATCTTACCGGCCAGGTTTCATCGGCCTCGGTAACCATCCCGGTTATTTTCAAGGTTTTAACTTCCGACGAAAAAATCAGCGTGCCATCCTGTGCGTAATAGTACAGGGGCTTGATGCCGGCACTGTCCCTGACGAGGAAGGTGAGCGATTTTTCAACGTCATACAACGCAAACGCAAACATCCCCCTGAGCCTGGAAAAGACGCCGGTTCCCCAGTGCAGGTAGCCGGTAATGATCACTTCGGTATCCGTGTCGGAATGAAAGGTCAACCCGGCACCGGCCAATTCCCGCTTCAGCTCCGCATAGTTGTAGATTTCACCGTTGAAGCTGATCCAGGCCCTTTTCCGGTTATCGGACATGGGCTGGTGACCGTTCCTGCTCAGGTCGATGACCGACAGCCTGCGGTGACCGAGCGTAATATGATTTTCCGCATCGGAAAATAGGCCTTCATCGTCGGGCCCGCCATGCGCAAGTGTCGCGCACATGCGGCCCGTTTTGGCCTCGCGTTCTGATGCCTGGTATTTAGCCGAAATTATTCCTGCAATCCTGCACATAGTAATCTGTATTCATAGCTTCGCCCCGTAAGTCACATGTGTTATGTGCAAACTGTTGTTTGTCAGCCGGTTAAATATTTCCCCCAGCCTTTTATTTTAGCCGTAATCCGTGGCTGCCCATCGTTTACGCTGTTGTTTATTAAGCACTTAAAAACGTTCAATCATCGATGCGCCAATGTTAACGATGATGGAGCACCCCATGTTTTCCAGGCGGAGCACCAGCTGTTTTTGTGAGCGATAGGAAATAATTTCTCCTGTGAGCCCCTTTAAAACGCCTCCCTTTACCCTGATTTTTTCCCCTGGCTGCAGATCTTCAGCGGTGACCTCCAGCTCATATGGGCTTGCCAGCAACAATTTAAGACCTTGCATCTGCACGTCCGGCATAGCGGCTATCTTGCCGGAAAAGTAAATGAACCGGGAAATTCCCCGCGTCATCAGCACCTCCGTTTGTTCGTGTGGCCTGATATAAACAAACAGGTACGATTTGATCAGCGGTTCTTCCACCCATTTTTTTCGGTCACTCCATTGTTTGAGCTGCCGCTGCAGCGGTAAGTAGCTTTCGATCCCTTTTTCCGTCAATGTCCGGTGTGCCTTTTTTTCATTCCGGGGAAGCGTGCAAACCGGGTACCATTGGTATTTTTCCTTATCTGCCAAGACCATAAATTCCCGCCTTTATTTCTTCCGAAACCAGGTGCTTATATTCCACCATTTATTTTTCTCCTTGTCAACATAGTACCCGGAACTTTCATAACCGCTAAAGTCAGAATAGTAATAGTATTTATTTCCATAATTATCACCGGTAAATTTAGTGCTGTAGTACCTGGAATGAAGCAGGTCCGGTGCAAAGGCATTCAGCACAATTACCGTATTATCCAAATTGTACTCCTGCGCCACCCGTTGGGGTACAGAGGCCGCGTAAAATTTGGACTTTCCCGAACGGATCACGAAAAGGTTGATGTCACTTGACCTGATCAGGGGTATGGCATCGGAGACCAACCCGATCGGCGCGGTATCGATCATGACAATATCGTACAGGGTTCTTAATTCGGCAATCAACCGGGTCATCCGCGCGGAGTGCAGCAGTTCGGACGGGTTGGGGGGAACCGGCCCTGATACGATAAAATCCAGGTTTGGCTGCCCGGAATGATTGATGATATCCTCCGCCGTACACTGGTTTGCCAGGTAGTTGCTCAGCCCCAGGTCATTTGGTACATGAAAAGTCTTGTGCAGTTTGGAGCGCCGCAGGTCGGCCGCGACCAAAATAACCTTTTTGTCGATCAGCGAAAGCGTACTTGACAAATTCACCGCAACAAATGATTTTCCTTCCCCTGCAACCTCTGAGGTGATACAAATCACCTTGCTGGTCTTTTCGGACGCCAGGAAACTTAAGTTTGTGCGGACAGAGCGGACCGATTCTGCAAATATAGATTTTGGCTTACTGATTGCCAGGATCTGGGTGCTGTACTCATCGATCTCTTCCGGAAATTTCCGGATAACGCCAATTATCGGAATGGTTGTCAGGCTTTCTATCGTTTCCTTGTCGTAAATAAATGGATTCATTATCCGGATCAGGATGATCAGGCCAAGTCCGATCGCCAGGCCCAGTATTTCAGCTGAGCGTTTGACACTTCCGACATCAGGTGAGATGGGGTTGAAGTTGGGCTGTGCCAGATCGATGATGGACGCACCGGGCAGGATCCCTGCACTGCTGATCTGCGCATCGAGCTTTTTCTCCGAGAGAAATGAATAGACCTTGTCATTGATCTCGAAGTCCCGCTGAAGGCTCAGCATATCGCGCTGCGCCGAAGGCAGTTCCGAGATCTGTTCGTTCACAGGCCCCAGCTGGCCTTTTATAAATTTAAGTTTATTTTCGATCAGCAGGTGTGTTGCATCGATGCTATTGAGGATGTTGTTTTTAATTTGAAGGATCTGCTGGTCGATGTCTTTAATATAATTTGAATTGCTGGTATAGGTCTTCAGCGCAGTCTTTCTTTCGACGATAAGGGCATTGAGGCTTGATATCGCCGATGTCAGCTGTTCGTGATCAACGGCTCCCATGCTGAAATTCGGAAGCTGGTTATCGTTTGCCTTGATGACTTCCTCTTTTAGTTGTTCAACGGCTATCAGGTCTATTCTCAGCAGTGACCCCTGGGATTCCAGGTCTGTTGCCCTGGCCAGTACGCGGGTGGAAGCCGAGGGAACATCCATGATCTTTTTTTTATTCTGGAAATCCTTGATCGAATTGCCTGAACCCTTGAGCTCGTTGGACAAAAAATCCAGCTGCCTGTCGATAAACCTGATCATTTGCGAAGCTGACTTTGTCCTTTGAGCGACGTCATAGAGCAGGTATTCCTTCATGATGGCATTGAGGATGTCGGCAGCAAACTGGGGATTTGAATCCGTTTGCTGTAAGGATATGATATTCGAATTTTTGGCCGTTTCGTTCGTGTGCAAACCCGCCCTGATCCTTCCGAGAAAATCCTCAGGGGAATTCAGCTTAAATAAAAACAAAGCCGTTTTTGGCAGATGACCCGGATTGCGTATACTAAATGCAGTTGGACCAATCGAAAAGGGCTGCCCGTATCGGTAAGTGTTCACCACTTCCTTTCTACCCGCATTGTAGCTGATGCTAAATTTGTCCTCAGCCACCGGTTTAAAGGTGATGAGGTCACGGAAGAAGTTGAGGCTGTCAAATTTTACCAGCTGCACATCCAGGGGACGTTGCGGGTAAAGCTCGTTTGTCCGGTTGAGTACCCGGCCGACCACATAAAAGCTTATCCTGTAATCCAGTTCCCGTATAGCGCTTGTTAAGAGAGCAGTGCTTTGAAGAACGATCGTTTCACTTTGGATCTTTGAGAGATTGCCCCTGTCATTGGCGCCGGGGACATTGATCAGGTCCGATATTTCGGACTTTTTCTCCTCGAACTTCAGTGTAGCCGAGGTTGCAAAGATTTTTGGGGTGTACCATAAATAAAGGTTGGCGACGATAAAGCAAATGGTTACCGAACCCGCCACCCAATACCACCGGCTCAGGAGAATTTTCAGGATTTTGACGTAGTCGATCTCCTGGGTGGGAAGTTTTGGTTGATTCTTTACTATTTCTTCCATTGAATATTAATGTCGAACGAGGGTAAATATGATCAACGCGGTATTGAAAAGTAATAGCACCGGCTGAAAAAACGATGCTGAGAAATTCTGGAAATTGTCGTTTCGGGTAGCGCGCTTATTCTGCGCAATATAGATGATGTCCCCGTTCTGGAGCATTGTTTTCGGATCATTGATCGACTGGATATCACCCAGGTCAACCACGATCACTTTTGGGTTTTTGCCTGTTCCTCTTATTATCTTAATGTTTGTTTCATTGGCCTTTTCCGTAATGCCGCCTGCCGTACCGAGCATTTCTACGAGTGTGGTGTGTTCCTTGATAAGCGGAAAGCTTCCCTGGGACTTGATCTCCCCGAAAATAGTCACCTTCAGGCTGATAATCTTCAGCTCAATGATGGGATTCACCAGTACATTTTTCCTGTAGGCATCCTCGATCAGCTTTTGCGCCTCGGCACGGGTATAGCCGGCCACCTTGATCCGACCCAGCGCAGGGAGAATAACCGTACCGGCTTCTTCTACCTGGAACCCCAGGTTATCTGCACTGCCGGGTGCCAGGATCACGCTCTTGGCAGCATTGCCACTGGTTGTGCTGCTCAGCAGTACATTACTGTCCTGCAGGTTTCTGATCTGCAGGATATCCTGCGGCTTGATACGGTAGCTGCCCATGGTATCCACATTTGCATAGCTGCTGTCGTTTAGCTTGTCCTTTTGCTGGAAAAGCACCTGGTATTGTTTTGTGGAACAGGAGGCGCAAAGCAGCAGCAGGCCGGAAATGAAATAACTATAAATTAATCGACGCATGTGTACATCCTCTTACTTTATCATTTATGAGGTAAGCACTTCAAATTTACATAAAATTGTGACTTTAAAAATCATGTTCTTTTTCCTCCGGATGGCAAAATTCCTTTGTTTAACGGCGTCTTTCTTACCGAAAATGCCTTTTTTTTGCTGTATAGAATCATTTATGGCCTTAATTACACCTTTATCGGATACCATTTCACCCGCCCGGATCCTCCTGATAAAACTATCAACATTGCCGGAAATTATAAACATTTTATCCGGTACATGAGTTGGATCCGGATAAGGCGTCCGGCCCGTGGCTGCGCCGCGCTCTACCCTGGATTGATGAATTTTCGGAAAACGGGACATTGCTGCCGGTCCGGCCGTACCAATTGCCCTGCATGCGGACAGCTACCGTTTTGGTTTATCGGCCACTGATTTTTTTATTAGCTAAGCGAACCAGATTTACATAAATTTGCGCCTGTAAAAACCACCCAACGTGCAGGACCTCAAGATCTCCTTGATTACCGTTACTTTTAATGCCGAAAAAACGTTTCTTAACTGTATAGAATCGGTTATTGCGCAGGATTACAGCAATATCGAATATATAGTAATCGATGGAGGGTCAACGGATAAAACCATCAATATTGCCGAAAATTATAAACATTTTATCAAATACCTGGTTTCGGAGCCTGATCACGGAATATATGATGCCATGAATAAAGGGATTTGCCTGGCGACGGGGGAGGTCATTGGGCTATTAAATGCAGATGATATGTTTGCGAAAAAAAACATATTGTCGCAGGTAGCTCATTCCTTCAGGCAGACGGAGACGAATGTGGTTTATGGTGACCTTGATTATATAGATGAAAAGGGAACGGTTGTACGCAAATGGCGCTCGGGCAGTTACAAGCGTGCCAGATTTAATTTCGGCTGGATGCCACCGCACCCAACATTTTATTGTAAACGTATTTTGTTTGACCAGCTCGGCTGCTATACCCTGGCATACGGCACTGCTGCTGACTATGAATTGATGCTCCGTTTTCTATTTGTCCACCAGATAAAGCCTTATTACCTCGAACAGGTAATGGTACTGATGCGGACCGGCGGCGCAAGTAACCGGCATTTGAAGAACCGGATCAAAGGTTTGCTTAATGATTTAAAGGCCATGCGCAAGCACCGGATCTGGCTTCCAATTCTTACGGTGATTTTAAAACCCCTGAGAAAAATTACGCAATATTTCTGAAACAATAGCCCTCGTTTTCCGGGGGCCCGCAGCGTACCATAAGCGGATTCCGGAAGATGATTGTTTCTTGTTTACAGCGCGCGTGAAGAATAAAATTGAGCATTTGAACGTCGGCCATCTCTATGGCACAACAAGCCATGGCTAACGCAGGGCGGAATTGTATTGTAAAAAAATTGGCTAACTATTTTGGAAGTCGCCGAGCAATTGCGTCCTGACTATTCCCATATCATGCTCCAGGCGGTTGTAGATCTCTTCGTAATGGTCGCACATGTCGAACAGGACAACAGCATAACGTTTGAATAACGCCTCTTTAGCTTCGCCCGCTGCATTCCGGATGCCCTCGGCAAGATCAAGGTAGGATAAATACAGTTCATGGGAGCGCTCATTGGAACGTGCTACCTCTTCATTGGTAAAGGAAATGTCAAAATACAGGCTGATCAGGTTGAACTTCCAGTTGTCAGCATTCAGCTTTTCCATGTACGTGTTGAACTTAGCGGTCTCTTTATACAGGAATTCCAGGCTTTTGTCTGTCCGAAATTTGTTGCCGTTCTTCCAAAAGGCAATGTTTTTTTTGATCGCGGTTAATTTTTCGCCGGTGACATAAAAGAAGCTTTCGCCGATCTCCATTTTTTTATTGCGTAGCTGCGTATCCACTTCGAACTTTTGTTTCCGGCTGTCGGTAAAATAGGTGTTCGCCAAATTGATGAGCTGGGTAAACAAGGCGCCGGCAAGACCGGAAAATGCGCTTACTGCAACCAGCGTGGAATTATCTGCCATACGGTTAAAGTTAATGAATCAATAAGTAAAAATACTAATTTTTTTAGTAAATAGCCGGTGAATTCAAAAAAAAGATTGCCAACAGGCTTCCCGGGAGATACAATGCAGAAGGAAGCCCGGGATCAGACTACCTTATCAGTCAGGTTTTGTTGCTGACCAGCAAGGTCCTGACGTCAACATCTAAAAAAGCTGCAATTTCAAATAGCGCTTTTACGGATGGCTGGGCGTTATTAGTGCACCAGTGGGATACGGTTACCACATTTAAATTAAGCGCATCAGCCAGATCCTTATTGGTTTTATCTTTTTCAGCTAACACAGATTTGATGCGATTATAAGTTGTTTTACCCATTTCCATACGACGTAAAACAAATATAATCAGCCTGAAAGATACCTTTTTTGCTGTTTATTAGTGTATTTCTTTATTTTATTAAAGTATTACATTAATTTATTAAAGTATTACATTAATTTTATATTTTTGGATTTTATTTTAATAAAATGCTTAACCGGCAGATTGGATTTAACCACAATTGATCATTAATGGAGAAACAAAGCACAAAAAAGCCCAAAAAATACAATTATTTTATCGGAATCGACGTGTCAAAAGACAAACTGGATTATGCGGTGATGAAGGGGAGGGATTTTTTATTTCACCGGGAGGAAAAAAATGAACCGGATGCGATCGTTGCATTTGCCGCTGAATTAAATTCCCTGCCCGGTTTTAAAATGGCAAAGGCCATTTTCTGTATGGAAGATACGGGATTTTACTGCAACCACCTGGTTAATTCACTTCGGCATTTAAAAGCGAATGTACACGTTGGCAACGCGACCCATATAAAAAATTCATTGGGTCTTGTCAAAGGGAAGAGTGATAAGGTCGATTCGATCCGGATTGCAAAGTATTGCTGGAAAAACCGTGACGAACTTGAGCTCCTTGACGAGCGGCGCTTACCAATTCGTCAATTAACGATATTAATTGCCCTGCGATCCAGGTTGCTCGGCGTAAGCCTTGTTGTCAAGACGCCGCTGAAGGAACAAGCGGCTTTTATAGATCCGGCGTTGCAAACTATAACTGTAGACTGTTGTGTACGCACAGTGTGCGCTGTTGGTGCCGACCTGAATGAGCTGGATGGCGTAATTGACAAATTAATTGATGCTGATGAACATTTGAAAAGATTAAATCAGATCATTACTTCTGTTCCTGGAGTTGGCCGTATAACGGCTTTACAGCTGTTGATTTGCACAAATGAGTTCAGGAGCATTTCTGATCCGAGGAAATTTGCAAGCTATGCGGGCGTCGCGCCGTTTAAGAAGGAATCGGGAAAGGGTACGGGAATCTTTAGGGCCAGGGTTGTAAAATCAGCCAATATAAAGATGAAGTCCCTTTTGCATATTTGCGCCATGCGCGCGGTCAGGTACGATGAAGACCTAAAAAAATACTATCACAGGAAGACAGCTGAAGAAAAGAAGCCAAAAATGTCGGCGCTTAATGCTGTGCGAAATAAGCTGATTTTAAGGGTTTTTGTATGTGTGAAACATGACCGCCTATATTCAAAAGACTACATTTCTGAATATCCGCAGGCTGGTTACCAGACGGGGCCGATAACAACCAGGGATGCAATCGAAACCCAACCGTTTTAGGAAATAAAAAAGACAATCAAACAGCGGCGGGGCGAGTTATTAAAACCGCTGGCTGGAGTTCCGGAAAATGTTTTAATTCCGCTGCTGATTAGGTAAATTAAATGGCAGGGTACTTATTTGTAGCAACAGATATGGGATCTATTCACAGTTTTAAGCCTGTCATTTAATTTATTTAAGTATGCCCCCGCATTTTTTTTGAATAATGACAGGTGCTTATTATAAAAAATCAATAAAATAGCGGCA
>NZ_JAHVAP010000009.1 GCF_024721155.1 Mucilaginibacter phenanthrenivorans
CCATGAAAACTGTAGCATAAAAGTCTTGCTCAACAGATTCGACAGTTAGCCCACTGAAAGCTTCCATCTGTAAGATGTTTTTCTGGATGGATATATTGGTTTCCACTCCCCACCTCAAAAAATAAAGCGCCTTAAATTCACTATCCGGATGACCTTCTTCTTCCCAAAGATTGGTCACCAGTACTTCTATCGTCTTTTCCAGATCTACCCGTACAAGCCTTACTTTCAACAATGTGTGCTTTGTTATGATAAACCCGCTTTCCTTTAATGATTTTATAGCTGTAGATACGGGGGATAGGTAAACAATAGCTGACTGTTTGCCCCCTGCTATGAATTCTCTTACCATATTTTGATCGTCCTTGCCCCTGATGACAAATTTGATTTCCTGCTCCGCCCACATATGCAGGGCAAACATTTTGTAACTGCAAAAATTTCTATCATAAATAACCAGCATATCGTCTTCCAATTGTTCTATTGCATCATAAGCCATAGGTACTTCTCCATAGCGATAAGGCATTATCCTGGGCATCAGGACAAGTTCATTCAGTACGTCATAGTAGTAAAAGGTCTTAGCTTGAACAAAACTGCAACTCTGATTGCTTGCACCACCAAAGTGACTGTTTAGCACAACTGTATTCACTAAACTAACGTTGGAACCGTCAGCAGCAACAACACGAAATCCCTTCCATCGCTTTATATCATTCAACCCCGCATAATGATAATAACTGCTTAAAAGAACCTTGTTCCACCAATAAAAGAAAGGCGCTTTTAACTTTATACGCTGTTGCGTAAAGGCACTCACTGAACAGGCCCTGTGCTCTCCTAATTCCTCAAAAAACCTTTCCAGCTCTATGCTAAGTGTCTTTTTACAAAGCTTAACTATCAGCAAAACAAGGCGTTCAAAGGGTAGTTTTCTATTACGGGTAAAGTCTTTATCCGATTTTCGGAAATTATCTAACAGCTTCTCATCCTGAACTACATGGGATATAAAGCTTTTTAATTCAGAAATGATTTTTATTCCTATTTTTATCTCGGCCATTAGGGTTGTAGTAGTGTTTTGTGTTTTAGTCGATTCAAAACTACTTGCTGCAATCCTTTTTTTATTCCCTTTTTCCTAACTTAATAACATATAGGCCAGTCCATTATCCCTTAACTTAATGACATTGATTGCTGCAATCCTTTTTTTATTCCCTTTTTCCTAACTTAATAACATATAGGCCAGTCCATTATCCCTTAACTTAATGACATTGGCCTACGGCACGGACTTCTGCTTGCTTGTTTTTCTACCAATATTTGGCCCTTACAGGGCCGGACTGTGGTGATAATTGAGGTAAATAAAAATGTCCTTTTAAGCTAGGCTTAAAAGGACATTTTTATAACAAGTCATAGTAATTATTCTACAACCAACGTAGCAATTGAATGCGCTAACGCAGTTGTTTTTGCGGCTTTACCTTTTATCCAAAGCGAGTAATCAATGTTCTCGTCGGTTTTGTTCATTACCACAACGGCAAGCTTGCCGCCAGGATTAATATAGGCAGTGGTCAATAGCTTATCCCTACTGGCTGCGCTTACGATGCGTTTTGCACCCGGGTGAATAAACTTTGAAAAATGGCCCATGTAATAGTAAGAATTTGTATAGATCAAACTTCCATTACGGGTATCTGCATGGATTGGAGCGAAGCAAAAGTTGCCCACGTGGTTTGGTCCGCCTTTTTCGTCGAGCAGGATGTTCCAATCGGTCCAGGCTACGGTGCCTGCGTTAAAATCATTGATCATTGAAAGGCCGTAACGTTCCCCAAGCGACCAATCACTCAATTTGTCAAAATCAAACTTCTCCACGCAGCCTTCTGTAAATATCAATTTCTTATCAGGAAAGGAGTTGTTTACTAAGCGGGTGTTTTCAAAGTTCATACCTGCGCCGGTCCATGTTTCGTACCAATGGAAACCCACGCCCCAAACATATTTGGCGGCAGCTGGGTCTTCAAGAACAGTACTGGCGCGTTGGTAAAGCAAATCGCGGTTATGATCCCAGATGATCAGTTTTTTGCTTGCCATCCCGGCTTTAGTAAGCGTTGGGCCTAAAAAGTTCTTGATAAAATCGCGTTCATCTTCAGCAGTATATATACATGATTCCCAGCTTTGAGTAGCCATCGGCTCGTTTTGTACCGATAAGCCCCAGATAGGCACACCCAGCTTCTCATAAGTTTGGATAAATTTGATATAGAAATTGGCCCATGGCTGATCGTATTTTGCCAGCAGTTTACCACCGTGCAAAACATTGTTATTGCTTTTCATCCATCCCGGCGGGCTCCATGGCGTAGCAAACAGGTTGATATGCCCCCCCGCAGCAGCCATTATCTCCTTTATAAAAGGAATGCGGTACTTTTTGTCGTGACTAACATCGAATGATTTCAAGCTCACATCACCGTCTTTGATATAGCCAAAACTCTCGCTCGAAAAGTCGCTGCTCTGGATGCTGGTGCGACCCATGGTATAGCCAATCCCTTTATCCTTGTCAAAATAAGCGGTTAGTAGTTCCTGTTGTTTATCCTTTGGTAATTTGTAAAATGTTTCTGCTGCTGCATCTGTCAGCGCGCCGCCAATACCCAGCATGGTTTGGAATGTTTTTGACGGGTCAACAAACACGGCTACTTCCGTTTCAACCGGCTGCGGACTATCCTTAAATGTAAGCGTTTCAATTTGTTTCATCCGGTCGTCCGTACCTTTTGCGGTAACATATACTTTTACCGATTTATTGGCTGCCGAATATGTCTTCGCTGCTTTCTTTTGAGCGCCCGCGTGTTCAAAGCTGAGCAGCGCCATCAAAACAAAAACAATGGAAAGTTTAATAGGTCTTCTTTTCATAATGAAGTTAAAATAGAATAATGAGATGTTTATAGCTGGTTATAACAACCAAATCTATTAAAGATTCTTAAATTTCGGGTACGAAAATTTTATAAATAATTGATTTATAGCAGCTTGATTATTGTTTAATACGCTTTAATACCAGTCAATTTCCTTACAAATAATTCTCATAATCAGTCAATTCCATACGTCAGTTTAAAAAATGAGCGTAATTTTTAATACGGCTGCATTTTTTCTAAATAATGCAGCATTTACGTTGTTTTAGATAGATAAATAATAGTGTTATATTAAAGTACTTATAACTAAGCCATTATATTGTAACAAAACCGGACACTTACCGTACGGATATGCAACAAACGCACACCCTAATAAAATGTATTAATTAACTGATTATCAATATTTTAAATTATCGGCATGATGTTGATTGCTGAGATTAGAGGTTGGAGGTTACAGATTAGGTTGAAAAACGCTGAAAAGAAAATCAATAACCTGTATTCTACCAATTACCAATAACCCAATGACTAATGACCCAACGCTATGATAAAGAACTATTTAAAAATCGCCTGGAGAAATATCATAAAAAATAAAACGTCGT
Organism: Mucilaginibacter phenanthrenivorans; assembly: GCF_024721155.1. Lineage (GTDB taxonomy): Bacteria > Bacteroidota > Bacteroidia > Sphingobacteriales > Sphingobacteriaceae > Mucilaginibacter > Mucilaginibacter phenanthrenivorans. Next base: position 3,461 of record NZ_JAHVAP010000009.1, read on the forward strand.
CAATAATAAATATTGGCGGGCTTGCCGTTGGTATGACCGTGGCCATGTTGATTGGGTTATGGGTTTGGGACGAATTATCGTACGATAGGTATCACCAAAACTATGACCGCATAGGGCAACTGATGACTACGCAAACCAGCAATGGCGAAACGGGGACTTTTCCTTCAACTGTGGTACCGCTCAGTAATGAATTGCGCACAAAGTATGCGGCCGATTTTAAACGTGTTGCCCTTACCTGGGAAGGATCACATATACTGGCGATAGGCGCCAAAAAATTATCGCTGAATGGCATGTGGGCTGAACCTGACCTGCCGGCAATACTATCGCTGGTAATGGTTCAGGGCAATTATGATACTTTTAACGATCCCGCATCTATTCTTCTTTCGGCCTCGGTAGCAAAGGCATTATACGGCAATGCCGACCCTATTAATCAAACCCTTAAGGTTGACAATAAAACCAACATGAAAGTTGCCGGTGTTTATGAAGATTTGCCGCATAACACCACTTTTAGCCAAACCATGTTTATGATGCCCTGGAACGATCCGGCAAACTGGTGGACCACACAAACAACAGCATGGTCTAACCATGGCTGCCATCTTTTTGTACAAATGAATACACAAGCTGATTTTGCCAGGGTATCAGCCAAAATAAGGAACATTACTAAGCCGCATTTTAAAATGAATGACGAAACCATGCAGGTATTTCCAATGGCGAAATGGCATTTGTATAGCGAATTTCAAAATGGAGTTTCAATTGGGGGGCGGATAAAATTTACGTGGTTGTTTGGCATAATCGGCGCATTTGTACTATTGCTGGCCTGTATTAATTTTATGAATTTAAGCACCGCACGCAGCGAGAAAAGGGCCAGGGAAGTGGGTATCCGCAAAGCGATTGGTTCGTTAAGGAGTCAGCTTATCCGGCAGTTTTTAAGCGAATCGATGCTGGTTGTGTTTTTAGCTTTTGCGTTAACAATAATACTTATGGTGTTGGCCGTGCCATACTTTAATACAATAGCAGGCAAAACAGTAAGTATTCCCTGGAGCAACTCCTTATTTTGGTTAATCGCACTAACTTTCACTTTTTTAACCGGTATTATATCAGGAAGCTATCCTGCCTTTTACCTGTCGGGTTTTAAACCCATTAAAGTGTTAAAGGGTACCTTCAAAGCGGGCCGTTTAGCCGCATTGCCACGTAAGGCGCTGGTAGTTATTCAATTTACAGTATCAATAGTTTTAATAATAGGCACTATTGTAGTTTACAGGCAAATACAATTTGCCAAAAATCTACCGATTGGTTATAACCGAAGCGGCCTTATTACGGTCAACATGAATACGCCCGAAATTTATGGCCACTACGATGCCTTGAGAAACGACCTGATACAAACGGGCGCCGTAACAAATATGGCGGAATCAAACAGCTCCACTACACAAATATGGTCAAATAACGGGGGCTTTGACTGGCTGGGAAAAACGCCGGGTTTCGACCCTACTTTCGGCACTATTGCCGTTACGCCGGACTTTGGTAATACTATTGGCTGGAAAATAATTGAAGGGCGTGATTTTTCAAGGAATTTTCCTTCGGATACCGGAGCCTTTATTTTAAACGAGTCGGCTGTAAAGCTTAGCGGCATTAAAAATCCGGTGGGTAAAATAATGCGGTGGGACGGCAAAAATCACGTTATTACCGGTGTGGTAAAAGATATGATAATGGAATCGCCTTATAAGCAAACTATAGCCACCGTTTTTCATATGAACCCGGGATGGGTTAACCTTATTACTTTGCGCATAAATCCAAAAACACCAATGCGCGATGCGCTGAGCAAAATTGCGCATGTATTTCAAAAATATAATCCCGGCAGCCCGTTCGACTTTAAGTTTGTTGATGACGAATATGCACGGAAGTTTTCAGATGAGCAACGCATAGGCGATATCGCTACTGTTTTTGCAGGGCTTGCCATTTTTATTTCGTGCCTGGGGCTGTTTGGTATGGCATCGTTTATGGCCGAGCAGCGCATCAAAGAAATTGGCGTACGCAAAGTGCTCGGTGCTACGGTATTTAATTTATGGCAACTATTATCAAAGGATTTTGTGGCGCTTGTAGTTATCGCATTACTTATTGCCACGCCTTTTTCATATTATTTTATGCATAAGTGGCTGTTGGGCTACCAGTTCCACACCCAAATTACCTGGTGGATATTTGCGGTTGCAGCTGTTGGCGCAATTACAATTACATTACTAACGGTTAGCTATCAAAGCATTAAAGCTGCGCTGGCAAACCCCGTGAAGAGTTTGAAATCAGAGTGATTAGAGGTTAGAGACCAGAGATTAGTTAAAAAAATCGACTTCGGCTACGAACCATCAACTAAAAATGAGTGATTAGAGGTTAGAGACGAGAGATTAGTTAAAAATTAGTTTCGGCTATGAACTATGAACTAAAAATGAGTGATTAGAGGTTAGAGACCGGAGATTAGTTAAAAAAATCGACTTCGGCTATGAACCATGAACCATTAACTATGAACCAAAAATGATAAAGAACTATTTAAAAATCGCCTGGAGAAACCTGAACAAGCACCGGTTCTTTTCATTAGTGAATATTTGCGGCCTGGCCATTGGGGTAGCGGCCTTCTGGATTATCGCGTTATACGTAACCGATGAGTGGAGCTACGATCGTTATAATGAAAAATCGGATCGTATTTTTCGTGTGGCGCAGCATGGCAAATGGGGCAATGGCGGTTTTAACCTCGCGATAACTTCAATTCCTTATGCACCAGCCTTAAAGGCAGACTACCCCGAAGTAGAAGATGCAATCCGTATTGATTTAGAGGGTGGCGGTAAGATCACTTATGGCGAAAAGCAAATTGAGGCAAATGATATCTCATTTACTGACAATGCCATCTTCAACATATTTACTTATCATTTTTTGTCCGGCGACCCGGAAACGGCTTTGTCAAAACCGCATTCCATCGTATTAACAAAAACCCTGGCCGAAAAGATCTTTGGCGATGCCTCCGATGCGATGGACAAAACTATCTCCTTTGATAAAAATGACCACAACGTAGTTACCGGAGTAATTGATGATGTACCTGCAAACTCAACCTTTAAATTCAGTGCCCTACGCTCTCTTAATGTAGACTATAATGGCCGCTGGGGCAGTGCAGGCGTGTTCACCTTCGTTTTATTAAAAAACCATGATGATTATAAAAAGATCGAGGCGCATTCTGACGACTTTTTCAACAAACATTTGAAAGGTGATTTTGCCGGGGTAAAATACAAAATGGAGCTGCAGCCGCTTACTTCCATCCACCTGCATTCAAACCTTGACTATGAAATGGGCAATAATGGGAACATTGCTTATGTATACGTATTCAGCATTGTTGGTTTGTTAATCCTGGCTATTGCCGTAATAAATTATGTAAACCTAACAACCGCGCGCTCTTCGGTAAGGATCAAGGAGATCGGCATCCGTAAGGTTATCGGTTCGGGCAGAAGCCAGCTGCTTTATATGTTCTTTTCCGAATCGGTATTATTAGCGGTATTTGCGACCATCGCCGGGATGGTTTTAATACAGGCTGCTATTCCTTATTTTAATTTACTATCGGGAAAATCGCTTGATATCTGGTATTTCGGGATAGCTAAATCATTGTTGATATTCGCATTTTTCGCGCTAATAATCGGACTCATCAGCGGCATTTACCCGGCTTTATTTCTATCCGGCTTTAATACAATTCCAGCTATGAAGGGGCAATTGGGTAACCAATCGTCGACTGTTATATTTAGAAAAGGTCTGGTAATCTTCCAGTTTGTGATCACCATTGTGATGATAGTTGGCTCCAGCGTTATTTACCAGCAGCTCCATTACGTTTTAAATAAGGATTTGGGATTTAATAAGTCGCAAATGCTCACATTTCATATCCACAGTCATGATGCCCGCGCAAAAACAGAGGAAATAAAATCGCAATTACTGCAAAACCCGCTGATTGAAAGCGTAGCCGTTGCGGGTAATCCTATCGGCAATAATGATATAGGCTCAAACGACTTTAACATCGGTCCCGATGGGAATAATGCTCCCGATACCAAAATGGTGGAATCGTTAATTATCGATGAGGACTTTATCCCCGCTATGCAAATAAAAATGGCGGAGGGCCGCAATTTTATCAAAGGTGTTTCAGATACTGCAAACCATTCCATCATCGTAAATGAGACCCTTATCAAAGAATTGGGTTGGACTAACCCGATAGGCAGGCGTGTGCGCACAGGGGTTGATCATGGCGTTATTCAATACTCAACCATTGTAGGCGTGGTTAAGGATTTCAACACTTATTCCCTACAACACAAGATCTCGCCAATGGTATTAAACCTGCCAGCTGTATCAAATGATAAAGACAACCTGTATGTGCGTTTAAGAAAAAACAATATCCCGGCTGCGCTTAGCTACCTGCAACAGGTGTACGCCAGGTTCGATCCTGAAAACAAGGTGGATTACCACTTCCTCGATCAAAATTTTGCAGCACAATACCAATCAGAACAAAAACAGGGAAACCTGCTGTTAATTTTCACCGTGCTGGCCATCAGTATTGCCTGCCTGGGCCTATTCGGCCTGGTAACATTTACTGCCGAGCAACGGGTTAAGGAAATTGGGATCCGTAAAGTTTTAGGTGCCGGTATTCACCATATCGTAAATATGCTGGCAAAGGAGCTGGTACTACTGGTATTGATTGCCGCAGTTGTCGCCACGCCGCTTGCATGGATGGCGGCGAGTAAATGGCTACAAAGCTTTGAGTACCGCACGAGCATCCATTGGTGGGTATTTGCAGCTGCAGGGTTAGCTGCTATGTTGTTGGCTTTTATAACCATAAGCGTGCGTTCGGTTAAAGCAGCATTGGCTAACCCTGTGAAAAGCCTGAGGAGTGAGTAAGGAGTTGACAGTGAGCAGTTGGCAGCCATGGTGATTCTTTCCGGCCATGAACCATGAACTATCAACCATGAACTATCAACCATGAACTAAAATGAACCATGAACTAATACCATGATAAAAAATTATTTAAAAATTGCCTGGCGCAACCTTATCCAAAACAAGGTTTCATCATTGATCAATATAGGCGGACTGGCTGTTGGTATGGCGGTGGCTGTATTGATCGGTTTATGGATCTGGGATGAATTGTCGTTTGATAAATACCATAAAAACTACGACAATATAGCCCGGGTTATGCAAAATCAAACGGCTAATGGAGAGATCAGCTCCGTAAAAGCTATGCCAATGCCTGTGGCTTATGAACTTCGTCATCTTTATGGCAATGATTTTAAACATGTAGTATTATCTTCCTGGACTAACCCTCACCTTCTTTCATTTAAAGATAATAACATTTCTATGCCGGGCAATTTTATGGAGCCCGATGCACCTGAAATGCTTACCTTAAAAATGATCAGGGGAACTGGAAATGCCTTAACAGATCCTTCTTCAATATTATTATCCGAATCGGTATCCAAAGCCATTTTTGGTAATATCGACCCAATAAACAAAATATTAAAGCTGGATAACTTCACTTTAAAAGTAGCAGGCCTATACAAGGATCTGCCTGCGAATACAAGTTTCAGCGAGGTTAAATTTATTGCTCCCTGGGGATTATACGAGCATACTCCAGAAATGCAGCAAGCCAAAACCAACTGGAATGCTAATTCATTCCAGATTTTTGCCCAGGTAGCCAATCAAAAAAACATGGCTGATGTTTCAGCAAAAATAAAGGACCTTAAACTTAATAATGAAGACCAAGATGGCAAAAAAGGGAATCCGCAAATTTTCCTTTTCCCGATGAGCCGCTGGCATTTATACGCAGAATTTAAAAACGGCGTAAATACTGGTGGAAGCATCAAATATATCTGGCTATTTGGGATCATTGGTATTTTTGTACTGATGCTGGCGGGTATAAATTTTATGAACCTGAGTACAGCGCGGTCCGAAAAACGGGCAAAAGAAGTTGGGATCAGGAAATCAATAGGCTCATTGCGGGGGCAACTGATCTGGCAATTTTTAAGTGAATCTTTATTGGTGGCAATCCTGGCTTTTATGCTGGCGCTATTCCTCGTACAATTAACCCTTCCATTTTTTAATGATTTAACGGGTAAGCAATTATTTGTTTTATGGAGTAATCCTTCATTTTGGCTAACAGGGATAGGATTTGTAATTATTAGCGGACTGTTTGCCGGCAGTTACCCTGCTTTTTATCTTTCCTCGTTTCAGCCGGTAAAGGTGTTAAAAGGTTCATTTAAGGCTGGCAAAATGGCAAGCCTTCCCCGTAAGGTACTTATCGTAGTTCAGTTTACATTTTCTGTAACAATGATAATTGGAACCATCGTGGTACTGCAGCAAATTCACTTTGCTAAAGATCGCCCTATTGGTTACAGCCGCTCCGGGTTAATTATGGTGAGGCCTTATTCAGAGGCCTTGCACAGGAATTTTGATGCGCTTAGGAATGAATTGCTTCAAACAAGAACAATAACAGAGATTGCTGAATCGGGAAACCAGATAACAAAAGGGAGCAGATCAAGCGGCGGATTTAGCTGGCAGGGTAAAGACGCTGGCACAGCCGGCGAATTTGCCACTTTCGCCGTAACTCCCGGGTACGGTAAAACAGTAAACTGGCAATTTACTCAAGGCAGGGATTTTACAAATTCATCTGTTTCAGACTTAAATGGAGTGATCTTAAACGAGGCCAGCGTAAAATACATGGGGCTTAAAAACCCTGTTGGGCAAATCGTAAATTGGGATGATAAAAAATATACCATATTGGGTGTTGCGAAAGATATGATCGTAGAGTCGCCCTATGAACCTGTAAAACCGACTATCTTTTACATTGAAGGTGGCCCGGGCCTGGTAAATGTGCGCATTAACCCTAAAATGAGCGCCAGTACAGCAATAAGCAATATTGAAGCTGTTTGCAAAAAATATGCGCCCGGTGACCCTTTTGATTACAAATTTGTTGATGACGAGTATGCCAAAAAATTTGGCGATGAAGAACGTATAGGTAAGCTTGCAAGCTTTTTTGCCAGTCTGGCCATATTTATCAGCTGCCTGGGTTTGTTTGGCATGGCATCGTTTATGGCAGAGCAGCGGACCAAAGAAATTGGCGTGCGAAAAGTGTTGGGTGCTACAGTGTTCAATCTATGGCGGATGTTGTCAAAAGACTTTGTATTGCTGGTTGTTATTTCACTACTTATTGCCACACCTGTATCTTATTATTTTATGCACAACTGGCTGCAGAATTATCAATATCGTTCTGAAATAACATGGTGGATTTTTGCTGTAACCGGGTTGGGCGCCCTTATGCTTACGTTACTTACAGTTAGCTATCAAAGTATAAAAGCAGCATTGGCAAACCCGGTGAAAAGTTTGCGTTCAGAATGATTAGAAATTAGAGACCAGAGGTCAGTAAAAGAAGCAATTATGAAGTAGTAACGAAATAACACAATTCGGATTTGACAGTTTGCAGTTGGCCGTAAGCAGTTAATGTCCTATAGATTGAATATAGAATATGCTCCGGTGCGGAATAAAAACCGCATCGGATTATGCATTTAGTTAATTGACAATGAACAGCTTGCAACGCTTATGAAAAAACATTGTCTGTTAAACGGTAAAGATCTAATGATCAATAACACAATGATTAAGACCAACTGACATGATAAAAAACTACTTAAAAATTGCCTGGCGGAACCTTATTAAGAACAGGGCTTCCTCATTGATCAACATCGGCGGCCTTGCCGTGGGTATGGCTGTTGCCATGTTAATAGGTTTATGGATCTGGGATGAATTGTCCTTTGACGCTGGTTACAAAAATCGCGACCGGATTGCAACGGTGATGGATAACCAATTGATCAATAGCCAAACGGAAACATGGGGGTCATCGGCCTGGCCGCTTGCTCCTACCTTGCGCAGTAACTTCGGCAATTATTTTAAACATGTCATTATCGCGGCGTTTACCGGCGATCACCTTTTAACCTTTGATAATAAAACCATCACCCAAAGTGGTAACTACATGGAGCCTGCCATTACCGATATGCTATCGGTAAAAATGGTAAAAGGCAACGCCAAAAGTTTAAACGACCCTTCATCTATCATCATTTCCCGAACAACAGCAAAAGCACTCTTCGGCGATACAGACCCAATAAATAAACCGATAAAGATCGATAAAACGCAGAATGCCAAAGTCACCGGCGTTTATGAAGATCTGCCTGTACACTCATCTTTTGGTAATCTTGCTTTTATCGCTCCTTTTCAAATGCTGGCCATAAGCCAAAACTATCCCGGCAGATTTAATAATCCATGGGGTGCCAGCTGGTTCCAGACACTTGTACAGATTGCCGACAATGCCGACATGGCACAGGTATCAGCAAAAATTAAGGACATAAAGTTAAATATGCTTCGGGGTCTGAATAACAGTGATGCACGCTTCCGGTCGCAGTTATTTCTGCACCCTATGCCCAAATGGTACTTATATGGCGAATTCAAAAACGGGGTAAACAGTGGCGGCCGCATTCAGTACGTGTGGTTATTTGGCATAATCGGCGTATTCGTATTATTATTGGCCTGCATCAATTTCATGAACCTGAGCACCGCACGTTCCGAAAAACGGGCAAAGGAAGTTGGCATCCGCAAAGCAATTGGTTCGGTTCGCAGCCAGCTTATTGCCCAATTCTACAGCGAATCGCTATTGATTGCAGTGCTTTCATTTTTTTTATCGCTGCTTTTAGTTCAGCTGCTCCTGCCCGGGTTCAACCAACTGGCAGATAAAAAGGTAGCTATTTTATGGGGCGAGCCCTTGTTTTGGTTATTGGGCATCGCGTTCACTTTATTTACAGGGCTTGTGGCAGGTAGCTACCCGGCATTATATCTATCATCATTCCGGCCTGTAAAAGTGCTGAAAGGCGCATTTAAGGTTGGTAGGCTGGCAGCTATTCCGCGTAAGGTATTGGTGGTAGTACAGTTTACCGTTTCGGTAGTGCTCATCATCGGCACCATAGTGGTCTTTCAACAGATCCAGTTTGCTAAAAACCGACCGGTGGGCTACAATCGGGATAATTTGCTAAATATAACCCTGCAAACCCAGGACTTAAATAAACAATACAAGGCGTTAAGAAACGACCTGCTTGCCAGCGGTTCAGTTAGCAATGTATCTGAATCTGAAAGCCCAATAACCAGTGTATACATTGGCAATGGCGGTTTTAATTGGAGGGGAAAAGACCCGGCTTTACAAGAGCAGTTTACCAGTATGTCCATAACCGCCGACTTTGGGAAAACGGTAGGCTGGAAAATCAAGGAAGGCCGCGATTTTAATCCGGCGTTCGTGTCAGATTCTTCAGGCTTTATTATTAATGAGGCTGCTGTAAAATTCCTGGGTTTTAAACATCCTGTTGGAGAAAACATTGAATGGATTGGTAATGGCAAGTATAAAATTATTGGTGTAGTGAAGGATATGGTTAACCAATCGGCATATGAAACTACTAAGCAATCCTTTTTTTATTTACCAAGAAACTGGAACCAATTATCAAACATCAATATAAAAATCAACCCATTGGTAAGCTCACATAGCGCCATGGATAAGATCAAGGCTATTTTAAAGAAATATGATCCATCAACATCATTTACCATTCAGTTTGTTGATGACGATTACGCCAAAAAGTTCGATAACGAAGAACGCATAGGTAAACTTGCCAGCTGTTTTGCCGGCCTTGCCATTTTCATTAGCTGCCTGGGCTTATTCGGAATGGCAATATTTATGGCCGAACAGCGCATAAAGGAGATCGGCGTGCGTAAGGTGTTGGGGGCATCCGTGTTTAACCTATGGCAATTGCTATCAAAGGACTTTGTTATACTGGTGGTCATTTCGCTGTTGATAGCATCGCCCATAGCCTGGTACTTTATGCACAGCTGGCTGCAAAGCTACCAGTATCGCACAGAAATAAGCGGATGGATTTTTATAGTAGCCGCAGCCGGAGCAATGATAATTACCCTTTTAACAGTTAGCTATCAAAGCATAAAGGCTGCACTGGCAAACCCGGTGAGAAGCCTGAAAAGTGAGTAGGTTGTTGGCAGTGAGCAGTTGGCAGTTTAAAACAGAGAGATTAGAAATTAGAGACCAGAGATTAAAGATTAGTTAAGAAATATGAATTGGGTTCGGCTATGAACCATGAACTATCAACCATGAACTAAAAAATGATAAAGAACTATTTAAAAATTGCGTACCGGAACCTTGTTAAGAACAAGGTGCATTCGTTCATTAACATTACCGGGTTGTCAGTGGGTATGGCGGTAGCTATGCTGATAGGCTTATGGATCTGGGATGAGTTGTCGTTCGATAAGAATTTTAAAAATTACAACAACCTTGCCCAGGTAAAACAAAACGTTTTGATGAACGGTGAAACCGCAACGGGCACAAGTGTACCCTGGCCCATCGGCGCTGAAATTTTCAAAAACTATGGCAACAGCTTCAAGGCCGTAAGCATGGCCTCGTTTACCTATGGCCATATACTTACCCTTGGTGATAAGAAATTAACCAAAAGCGGGACATTCCTTGAACCACAGGCGCTGGATATGTTTTCAGTAAATATGTTGAAGGGCAATAGAACTTCCCTTAACGATCCCTCGTCCGTTATTCTTTCTGCGTCAACAGCTAAAGTTTATTTTGGCGATGCCGACCCGATGAACAAGTTGATGAAGATTGATAATAGCATGACGGTAAAGGTAACCGGCGTTTACCAGGATTTTCCTTACAGCTCAACTTTTGCTGATGTGAACTTTATTGCCCCATGGGAGCTTTTGTCAACCGCGCAGGGGATGAAACAGCAAAAGGATACCTGGCGGTGCAATTGCTACATGGCTTTTGCAGAAGTGGCCGATAACGTTGATATGAAAGCGGCTTCGGCAAGAATAAAAGACGTAAAGCTTAGCAAGGTAGATAAGAGCGAGTTAAAAGAGAAGCCGCAGGTTTTCCTCGACCCGATGAAGAACTGGCACTTGTTTTCCGATTTTAAAAATGGCAAAAACGTGGGTGGCCGCATCCAGTATGTTTGGTTGTTTGGCATTATCGGAGTTTTTGTGCTGCTGCTGGCCTGCATCAACTTTATGAACCTAAGCACCGCCCGGTCTGAAAAACGGGCCAAAGAAGTAGGCATCCGCAAAGCCATTGGCTCCTTACGGGCACAGCTTATTTACCAGTTTTTAAGCGAATCGCTGCTGGTGGTTGCTTTTGCTTTTGCGCTCGCTATCCTGTTTGTACAGCTTGGGCTTCCCTTTTTTAATGATGTATCGGGCAAAAAAATGGTTATCCCCTGGGGCAGCCCCTTGTTTTGGTTAGTGGGGATAAGCTTTAGTTTAATAACAGGCCTTGTTTCCGGCAGCTATCCGGCATTGTACTTGTCATCATTTCAGCCGGTAAAGGTATTGAAGGGTACATTTAAGGTTGGCCGACTGGCAGCTATTCCGCGCAAGGTATTGGTGGTAACGCAATTTACCGTTTCAGTTACATTAATCATTGGCACCATAATAGTTTACCAGCAGATCCAGTTTGCCAAAAACCGCCCTGTTGGTTATACAAGGGATGGCCTGGTTATGCTGCCCATGGTAACAGGCGAAATTCATAATAAATTGGCCGCGGTTAAGGATGAGCTGTTCAAATCAGGCACTATCACCAGCATAGCCGAATCAAGCAGCCCTACAACCGGCGTGTACGGAACAAATGCCGGTTTTGATTGGAAAGGTAAAGATCCAACACTTGCTGTTGATTTTCCTAATACTGAAATATCGCCCGATTATGGCAAAACCGTTGGCTGGCAGTTTAAAGACGGGCGCGATTTCTCGGCGCAATTCTTATCTGACTCTGTTGCTTTTGTGATTAACGAAACCGCAGCAAAATTCATGGGCCTTAAAAACCCGGTTGGCGAAACCATACGTTGGGATGGCGTACCGTTTAAGGTAGTTGGGGTAATTAAAGACGTGGTTACTGAATCGCCATACGAGCCGGTAAGACCCATGCTCTATCACCTGGCCAAAGGAGGTGTCGATTTTGTTATCCTCAAAATCAATCCAAAAATCAGCACAAGCCAGGCTATAGATAAAATAGGCAAGGTGTTTAAAACATACAATCCGGCCCAGCCATTTGATTACCAGTTTGCAGATACAGAATATGCCAAAAAATTCGGGAATGAAGAACGCATAGGCAAGCTGGCGAGCGCATTTGCAGGCCTGGCCATATTCATCAGTTGCCTCGGGCTTTTTGGCATGGCCTCGTTTATGGCTGAGCAGCGTATAAAGGAAATTGGTGTGCGCAAAGTATTGGGCGCAACGGTATTTAACCTTTGGCGTTTGCTATCTAAAGATTTTGTGATCCTGATTACCATTTCGCTGCTGATTGCAACGCCGGTAGCTTATTACTTTATGCACGGTTGGCTGCAGGGTTATACCTACCGGTCAACCATAACCTGGTGGATCTTTGCCATAACCGCCGCCGGCGCTATGGTCATAACATTATTAACCGTAAGCTATCAAAGTATAAAAGCAGCGCTGATGAACCCGGTGAAGAGCCTGAAAAGTGAGTAGGCAGTCGACAGTGAGCAGTTGGCAGTAACAAATGTAGGGGCGAATTGCATTCGCCCTTATGCAAGCAACTCTGCACCAATGAACTAATGAACCAATGAACAGCTTCGCTATGAACCATGAACTATTAACCATGAACTAAATGATATCAAACTATTTCAAAATCGCGTGGCGGATTATTATACGCCAGAAAGTTTTCTCGCTTATTAATATAATGGGGCTGGCAATCGGCATGGCGGCATGCCTGCTTATTGTACAGTACATCAGCTTTGAGTTAAGCTATGATAACTTCCATAAAAACGCGGCTAATATCTATCGCATAAAGCATGAGAGTTTTAGCCAGGGCAATTTAACCGAGAATATGCCCAAAACATATTCAGCGGTGGGACCGGCCTTAAAGGCCAGCTTCCCCGAAGTGCAGGACTTTACCCGGGTATCAAAAGGCGGCGGGTTGGTAACTTCGCAGCAAAGCAATGGCTCATTGATAGCCTTTAATGAAGACAGGGTTTACCAGGCAGATGCTTCGTTCCTGCGGATGTTCTCGTTCCCTATGGTGGAAGGGAGTTCCTCAGCTCTTAATAACCCAAGTACAGTAGTTATCAGTGAAAGCACTGCGAAGAAATATTTCCCTAACCAGGAGGCAGTTGGCAAAACCATCCATATCCAGCAGCAGGTATCAGGCACCGATATCAAAGCAATGGTTACCGGTGTGTTTAAGGACGTGCCCGCAAACTCGCACCTGCAATTCGACTTCCTGGTATCAGCCGATGCAAAGGCCGGCGATTGGGTTTACCCGGATTCATATACTTATATCTCGCTATCACCACAAACCGACGCTAAAATATTTGACGGCAAGCTGCCCGCATTTATTAAAAAATACGCAGTGCTTAGCGGACAAAATGCAGCCAGCTTTACGCAGGGAAAAACCAACATCAACAACATCAACCTAAGTCTGCAACCACTAAAGGACATTCACTTATACTCCAACCTTTCAAACGAAATCAGCAATGGCGGTAATGGCAATTTGGTTTGGTACCTGGGGCTAATTGCTGTGCTCATCCTGCTAATAGCGTACATCAACTACGTAAACCTGTCGACAGCAAAGGTCATCGAACGGGCAAAGGAGGTGGGCATCAGGAAGGTATTGGGCTCACAACGTGCACAGCTTATTAAGCAGTTTTTGTTCGAATCGCTACTGCTTAACGTTATCAGTGTAGCTGTGGCTGTATTTATCGTGGTGCTGTGTATGCCGTGGTTCAGTGCACTTTGCGGTGTTGAAATTGGGTTTACCTTGTGGAAGGATCCGTATTACGCACTCGGTTTTGTTGGGCTGTTAGCTGGTGGCATTTTATTATCGGCTACCTATCCGGCGCTAATCCTTTCGGACTATAAACCTGTACAGATCCTGAAGGGCAAATTCATGAACAATACCCAAAGTATTTCGCTGCGGAAGGGCCTGGTTGTTTTCCAGTTTGTGGCCACAATAGCTTTTATGATGGGCACCATGGTGGTTTACCGCCAGGTAAATTTTATGAAGGCCAATAACATGGGTATGGACATGAAGCAAACCCTGGTTGTTTTGGCACCGCAAAATGTAAGGGCGACTGATGCCGATAACGCAAATTACACGGTTAAGGATAGCGTTTTTCAAACGGAAGTATCACGCGATCCGCGGATTAAAAGTATCACCTCATCGTCGAGCATCCCGGGGGAAAGTATAGATTACATCATGTCGTACACCCGCCACACACAAAACGGCGAAAAAAGTCTGCGCCTGTCAACGCTGGAGATTGGCAACAGGTATCTCAACCAGTTTAAGGTAAATGTTATAGCCGGCGAAAGGATCACTCCAAACACCAATTTCGCCAAAAGCCCGATGATGCTGAACGAGGCTGCAGTGATGGCCCTTGGCTTTAAAAACGCAAAGGATGCAGTCGGCAAATTGATTGAAACAAAGAATGGCCGGGGTCGTGTGTTTGAGAACGAGGTGGTAGGCGTAATTCAAAATTTCCACCAAACCTCGTTAAAGGATGATTACACGCCATTGGTTGTCCGTGCTATTGATCCATCGAGCGTATCGCATTACGAGGTAAAATTTAACAACAATAACCTGCCGCAAACCATCGCCGGGGTAGAAAAAATCTATAAAAACGTATTCCCCGAAGCAGCATTCCAGTATTTCTTTTTGGATGAGTTTTTTGATCAGCAATATAAAGTGGAGCAGCATTTTGGGCAAGTGTTCAGCCTTTTCTCGGGCTTTGCCATTTTTGTGGCCTGCCTGGGGTTATTCGGTTTAACACTAATCACCATATCGCAGCGGGTAAAAGAAATTGGCATCCGCAAGGTGCTGGGCGCATCGGTACAAAACATCCTGCTGCTTATCTCAAAAGATTTTATCGGCCTGATATTAATTGCTAACGCGATAGCCTTGCCGCTGGCCTATTGGGGTTGCTATAAATGGCTTCAGAACTACAAATTCCGGATTGACTTTAGCGCCTGGTTTTTTATAACGCCGATGGCAATGGTGTTTTTGATAGCCATACTAACGGTGAGCTATCAAAGCATCAAAGCGGCGCTGGTTAACCCGGTGAGGAGCTTAAGAAGTGAGTAGGCAGTTTTGAGTGGGCAGTTGGCAGTAAATACCAATAGAGTAATTCGGCCATGAACAATGAACTATTAACCATGATCCAAATGAACTACATACAAAAAACACGGCGAGTGCTTTTAAGCAACAAGGGTTTTGCCTTACTTATTGTACTCACAATTGTTTGTCTGCAGGCTTACAGCCAGCAAACGCATTACGATCTGGCTAAAATGTTTAAAGAGAAGCAACTGATTATTTATCCGGGTAAAAAAACCGTGCTGATAAACGATGCAGGAAAAAGTGGCATCAGCACCGATGGCATTATATGGCTTAAGGATGTTGATTTCAGTACCGGCACCATTGAGCTTGATATGCGTGGCCGTAATGAATTTTTGAAAAGCTTTTTGGGCATCGCCTTTCACGCTACGGATACACTGAACTATGAAAGCGTTTATTTCAGGCCATTTAATTTTCAGTATACACCTGATACGGCACGAAGAAAATGGTCGGTGCAGTACATGAGTATTCCAGATTATTCGTACGAGCGACTGAGAAAGGAGCAAACCGGCAAATTTGAAAATGACATTAAGCCAAACCCGAAACCGGAAGACTGGTTTCATGCGCGGATAGTTGTTACAAAAGACAGTACTATTGTTTATGTGAACCACGGCGACAAGCCATCGCTGAGTGTAAAAAACTTAAGTAAGAGAATTAACGGGCTTATTGGTTTGTGGACATCGACCGGAGCGAGAATGAGTGATTTTGCCAACCTTTTTATAAAACAGGATTGATTTGAATTAAAAGCGTGGTAAACTAAATAAAAAAAATGAAGAAATACATTACAACCCTTTTTGTCCTTTCAACCACTTATTTACTTGCACAGCAAAAACAGGTGGTGCATAATTACAGTACAATAAAGCCATCTGAATGGGTGATCCCTAAAAATGATACGCTGGATTATGCTTTTAATACTTATTCAGGCGCAGATGCGTTACTGTTAAAACGTAAAATCCAGAATTATAAGGGCGCCAGCGTTGCCTATCCAAAATCGTTGAAATTTAAGGATGGAACTATTGAAATGGATATAGCATCGCCGGCCGGCAAAAACGGTTTTGTGGGCTTCGCATTCCGGATAAAGGACGCCCATCACTACGAAACACTGTACTTCCGTCCGGGCTCATCGGGCACCATAAATGCTGTGCAGTACATGCCCGAAAAGAAAAGCGAATTTAACTGGTGGGAGTATGAAGCCGACAAGTATCAGTCAAAAGCCACACTTCCGCTGACGGCCTGGTTCCACGTGAAGGCCGTAGTTAAGGGGCCGGAGATAGCAGTATTTTTAAATAATCAACCCAAACCTGTAATGGTTTATAAAAACCTCGATCCCTCGTTAAAAACCGGCTCAGTTGGTTTTTGGTTGGGAAATTGCAACTCAGGGGCATATAAGAATTTAGTAGTTGGCGCTAGCGATTAGAGGCTAGAGACCAGAGATTAGTTAAATACGAATGCTGGTTACTAATCACCACTACAAAAGAGCTTGGATCTTCTTCATCTAAGATCTGAGATTTAGTTGAGTAGCGTTCCGGGTGAGATCCGGAACGCATTTTTTTTGCCTTCACTTTTATACACTCCAAATTTATTGCAGTATATTTATTGCAGCGTGAAACTTCCCGCTTTTAGCCAGTGCCCCCTATCCTGGCTAAAACAAGTATGCCCGTTACATGTTACCGTTTTACCATGAACAAAACCATTACCCTATTATTGGTATTATCACTTGCCTTTACAACAAGCTATGCTCAGCAGATAAAAAACGACAGTATTCGTATTGCCGTCGAACCTGAATATAATAACGTCGGAAAAACACACCGTTTTTTGTTTGGCGAGAATTACCGGGCGCTATGGGCCGCACCTGTTAAACTGCCTGTTTTTAAACTGGAAAACGCTAAGGGCGGCTTAAAAATATTGCAAAAGGGCGGCGGCTTGCAAACCATGTCGCTACGCTTGCAGGATTCCACGGGGCAACAATGGGTGTTGCGCACCATTCAAAAGTACCCGGAGCGTGGTTTACCGCCAAGATTACGCCCGACCGTGGCCAAGGATATTTTGCAGGACCAGGTATCAGCAGCGCATCCCTTTGCCGCACTTACCGTACCGCCGCTGGCACAGGCTTTAGGCGTTCCGCATTCAAACCCGCAGATAGTATACGTTGCTGATGACCCGGCGTTGGGTAAATATTCAAAGGATTTTGCCAATAAGGTTTTTCTATTTGAGGAACGCGAGCCGCTGGATGCTGAGAAAACAGACAATACCGAAAAAGTACAGCGCAAGCTAAAGGAGGACAATGATAACCGTGTTGATGAAAAAACGGTATTAAAGGCGCGATTGCTGGATATGATCCTTGGTGATTGGGACCGCCATGAGGACCAATGGCGATGGGAAAAAATTGATGAAAAGAAAGGTTCTGTTTATGAACCCGTTCCGCGCGATCGCGACCAGGTTTACTATAAAACCTCTGGCGTTTTTCCGTGGATCGTATCGCACCAATGGCTTAAATCAAAATTCCAGGGTTATAGCGGCGAGATAAGAGATATTGACGGATGGAACTTTAACGCCCGGTATTTTGACCGTTACTTTTTAAACCAATTGAGCGAGGACGATTGGCGTGAACAAATAACCTATGTCCAAAAAACACTTACCGACAGCGTGATCACGGCTGCAGTTAAACTAATGCCGGATACCATTTTCAAACTCTCGGGCAGGGAGATCATCGCTAAAATGAAGGGTCGGCGCGACAATTTAATGAAGCAGGGACTGGAGTACTACCGCTTTATCTCTATTTATGTAGAGATCCCGGCTACGGATAAACGTGAAAATTTCAGCATTGATGAACAGCCAGGCGGCAACCTGGAGGTAACCGTTAAGAAGATTAAAAAGGATGGCGATTTGGATAAAACCATTTACCACCGCGTTTTTAAACCAGATGTTACAAAGGAAGTTCGGCTATATGGCTTTGATGGTAACGATGTATTTTCGGTAACAGGCAATACGCCATCGCCAATAAAAGTGCGAATGATAGGCGGCGCAGGTGTGGATAGTTTTTATGTAGATAAAAAGCTGAGCAACCGTGGCAAGCTTTATGTATATGACCGGGCCGATTCCACCAATTTAATTCCATCGTCATCGCAGGCAAGGATCCGGACCAGTACCGATACCGGCGTAAATAATTACAACAAAACCAGTTTTAAGTATGATAGGTTTGAACCCATCGTATTAGCCAATTACAATACAGATATCGGCATTTTGCTGATAGGTGGCTTCTCGTACGAAAAACATGGCTTTCGCGGCGAGCCTTATTCATTCAGGGAGGAGTTTCTCACCAATTACTCGCTCTCACGAAAATCGTTGCTGTTCACCTATGTAGCTGACTTTAAAAATGCTATTGGAAATAATGACATTCGCATAAGTGCTTTGTCAAGGGGGCCTAATAACGTGAGCAACTTCTTCGGCATTGGTAACGGAACTCCTTTTGTAAATAAGGGAGATAAAGAAATTACCTATTACCGAAACAAGTATGATTTAATCACCACTGATGTTTCCCTTTACCATCAATATGGCAATTGGCAGCTTCATGCCGGCGTTGGCGGACAGTTTTACTACAGCAATGCCGATGATAACAGCGACAGGTTCCTGGGTGATTATAACGCAGCCCACCCATCCGAAAATGTATTCGACAACAAATGGTCGGCGGGTTTGGTGGGCGGCGCTACCTATGATACACGTAATAAAGGTAACGTTACCACCAGCGGAGTTTATTGGAACACTACCGTAACATCCATGAAGGCCTTAACCGGATCGCATAATGCGTATACGCAAATACTATCGGAATTTAACTTTTATCTTAATCCCGACCGCGACTCTGTGTTAATAATAGCCAACCGCACCGGTGGCGGTACTTATTTTGGCACTGCCGATTATTTTCAGCAGATAAAGCTGGGCGGCCCGCAAACGCTGCGCGGCTTTCACACATGGAGGTTTACCGGCAGAACCATGCTCTACAACAACCTTGAACTACGGCTTAAGGTACTGGATTTTACCTCGTACCTGTTTCCAGGCAGTATCGGGGTGATCGGATTTAACGATATCGGCAGGGTATGGTCGGCAAACGATACGTCAAATACGTGGCATGATGGCTATGGCGGCGGCATTTACATTGTCCCCGCCGAGTTGGTGCTGATCCAGGCGGCTGTTGGTTTCTCAAGGGAGGGATCATTACCTTATATTTCTATTGGTTTCAGGTTTTAGCCGACGGATTTTTGCTACTTTGCAATATCCTATTTATCACCAATGAAGCTAAGATTAAGCCTGTTTTTATTACTATCCTGTCAATCTTTATTTGCCCAGGATTCTGTTTACGCGCGCCGTATTGTTGATACTTTAACATCACGTTATTTTTGGGGCAGGGGCTATACAAATGACGGTATGGGCAAAGCCGCGCGGTTTATAACAAGCGAATTCAAGAGCTTCGGATTGCAGCCTTTGAGTGGTAAGGATTTTGTTCAGCCATTTACCTATAACGCCAATATCTACCCGGGTAAAATGAAGGTAGCCATTAACGGCATCGATTTAAAACCTGGTGTGGATTTTATTGTAAGTCCTGAAAGCATGGGTGTTAAAGCCGACGGCAAATTACAGCAAAAGGATAGTGTCACATTTTTAGATGCCGAACACCGCATCGTCGTACTACTGCAAAATAAACTTACCTGGTCGGTTGAGCAGGCGGCTTCAGATTATACAGCCATTGATCTGGATAAGAAGGCAATTACCAAAACACCGTCTTCCATCAGTGTAGATATTGAGAATAAAATAATAAAGGATTTCAAAACCGGGAACATTTGCGCCATGGTTCGCGGCACAGCAAAGCCGGATTCATTTATAGTGCTTACTGCCCACTACGATCACTTAGGTGGCATGGGTGCCGACACCTATTTCCCCGGCGCTAACGACAATGCAAGCGGCGTGAGCCAGGTGATGAGCCTGGCTAAGTATTATGCGAAGCACCCGCAGCGGTACAGCATGGTTTTTATTTGCTTTGCAGGAGAGGAAGCCGGCTTGCTGGGCTCCATGTATTTTGCTGAACATCCGCTAATGCCGCTGGCTAATATCCGGTTCTTAATAAACCTGGATTTAGAAGGCACCGGCGAGGAAGGCATCACCGTAGTTAATGCAACCATCTACCCAAAGGAATTTGAGCAACTAAAAAAACTTAATACACAGGGGCATTACCTGTATAAAGTATATTCAAGAGGCAAGGCCCCAAACAGCGATCATTACCCCTTTACCGAAAAAGGCGTACCCGCATTTTATATGTATACCATGGGCGGCATAAAAGCTTATCATGATGTATTCGACATCAGCAAGACATTACCGCTTAATGAGTATAATCATTTATTTAAGCTGATAGTGGATTTTGTTGGGGCGGAGACGAGGTAATCAAAAACATTACTGCACCTTCTCGGTCATCTCAAACCTATCCACTTCCTTATCTGATCGTGGCTTTTGATTAAATGCCGTATAATAAACATACTTTTTATCCTTGTCAATTCCCGGCATTATTTTGCCTATCACCTTCCTGATCAGCAGGTTTTCATTTTTTATGGCCAACGTGTCCTTTAAATTCACTGACGTTAAATAATGGACTATTGGAAATGTGCCCTCGCTATTGGTTTGTGTATAAACCCTTATTATCCGTGGCTTAGTTGGCACCTCATTAATTGTAAATGGGAATATGTACTTGGTGTTTGCCTCATTTATTATGTCGCCATAAAATGTGTGCAGACTGTCTTCAACCGGGTACCGCCATATATTGACCGGAGCTATGCAATTATTAGCCAAAGCCGCGTTGTTAACAGCATCGATGAGGTAATTTTTACTATAATTTTCTTTCGCCAGCTTATAAAGCTCAGGGGCGGTTTTCCCGTTAAATGTATAAGGAGCCACATCCATGTCGCTGATCTTCCACCCGTAGCTATATTTAGAATACACCAGGGTGATCATATATTTGTTAGCGCCCGCTTTGGGCAGGAAAAAGGCTACATACATTTCCTGTTCGGGATTGTGATATATAAGGCTGTAGCGGTTTACGCCTTTATCAGCAGAATTTACGGTATCCGCATTGCGCCATTTATTGATGATATAATATTCTTCAAAAAGGGCATACTTGTTATCATTCAGGTAATTGCTTAGGTGTTCTATTGTCCTTTCTGTTTGTGAGTCCCGATTGAGTTCTTTTGACATAATAAACTTCATGCGCTTATACTTGTTAGCCTTTAGCCAGTATAGGGCATCGTCGGTCAATTCGTGAAAATCAGATCTTTTTCCGGCTGCTATTTTTTCATTTTCCCAAACGCCGGGCTTGTCTACACAACTTTGTAATATAATTAGTGATAATAAAACGGGAATTAATTTAAGGGGATAAGGCTTCATATTGAATACTAAAGTACTATGATAAAGTTAAAATTTCAATGTAAAATAATCCTTAATTAATAGTGATAGTTACAGCAATTGACAAATGTCAATCTTTTACGGTTGTAAACAGCCTAACTTTGCCGTGCAACAAATACCGCAAACATGGAAAACGAAATAGTTGAATTATTTGACATCCCCGAAGGCGTGGTTTATTTAAATTGTGCAAGTCTTTCGCCTCAGTTACGGTCAGTTACAGAAGCGGGTGCCAAGGCGCTGCAAAAAAAGGTTCATCCCTGGGAGATCCAATCTTCAGATTGGTTTGATGATCCTGAAACGTTGCGGGCTTTAGCTGCACAGGTTATCAACGCCGATGCAGATGGGATGGCAATTATCCCCTCCGTTAGTTATGGTATCAGCATTGCTGCGGCTAACGTACCGATAGCAAAAGGGCAACAAATATTGGTGATGGATAAGGAATACCCATCTAACTATTATTCATGGAACGAATTGGCAAAAGTAAAAGGCGCTGAAATTGTAACCGTTAAAAAAGAAGAAGCATCCTGGACAGCAGCTATATTGAATGCCGTTAATGAAAAAACGGCCATTATAGCCATTTCCAATTGCCATTGGACTAACGGAGCACTTGTTGATCTTGTACAGGTAGGCGTTAAAGCCAGGTCGGTGGGCGCCGCCTTGATTATTGATGCCAGCCAGGCGATGGGAGCATACCCTATAGATGTAGCCGCAATTCAACCTGATTTTTTAGTTTCGGTTGGGTACAAGTGGCTATTGGGGCCTTATGGGTTAGGGTATTTATATGCCGCACCAAAGTGGCGTGCGGCCGGAAAGCCTATAGAGTATTCATGGCTCACCAAAAACAACAGTGAAAACTTTGCCGGCCTGGTAAACTATAGAGATGATTTCAGGCCTGGGGCAAGGCGTTTTGACATGGGCGAATTTCCGGGCTTTATCAATGTCCCGATGGCAATTGCAGCGCTTACACAGGTATTAAAATGGGGTGTTGGCAGTATTCAATCGCAATTAAAAAGCATCACACAGCAAATAGAACAGCAGGCCGATGAACTGGGCTTAGGTTTCCCAAAATCAGCAGAAAGGGTTGACCACATGATGGGTCTTGACCTGCCAGGCGGTGTAAGCGATGCACTAAAAGCCAACCTGAAAAATGAAAATATTTTTGTTGGTTTCAGGGGAGAGAGCATCCGGGTTTCGCCATATTTATATACAACACCGCAGGATCTTGAAAAATTATTTAATGTTTTAAAAGAGCATGTAAAGCGTTGATATTTTAACCCCGCAACCTCCGTGCATCTCTGGTGAACTCTTGGCAAATTAACCCCGAAGTTCGCAAACATATACACACAGAAAAAAGCTATTTCAATTTACTATCCGCAAAACACATCATCGCCTTATACATAAATGCAGCAAAAACAGGATTGGTTTTCCCTTCAACAGTTGTATAACGATCATCCGCAACATACAGATCTGCAAGCCCTTTATAGGTTCCAATTTTCAAGTCAGTAGGATCTGACACACCCCAAAAGCTGCGGATATTGGCATAATGCCTGGCTATTTGTTCCTGTACAAGTCCACTTTCGGGGTTTTCATTTACCAGTAAGACCAGTTTCCCGGCGATGTCTTTCTGATCGGCCTTTAATTGTCCAAGATTAAGCTTCGGCATTTCCAGCAGAGCCTTTTCTGATCGCAAAACAATAGCTTCGCCCCATTTTTCAACGGCTTCATTGCGGTATGCTTCGGCTTCCTCTTTTGGCATGCCTTCATATAATTCTTCGTAGTTACTCATGGTTTTGTTTTTTAAATGATCAACAGTTTTATCAATGGTTTGCAGCAAAGTTGTAAGGTGGTCTCTTTTTGTGATGATGGATTCTTTATGGCCTTCGAGCGCCTTTACCAGGTCAAAATCGGGGTCGTCAAGAATGGGGCCGATCTCTTTCAGCGGAAAATCAAGCACTTTATAAAAAAGTATTTGCTGCAGGCGCAGTAGTTCCTTTTCTCCGTAGCGGCGATACCGGCTTTCGGTACGAATAGACGGATTTAACAGGTTTAACTTATCATAAAGGTGTAGCGTACGTACACTTACGCCCGCCAGTTTAGCCAATTGTTTTACCGAATAATCGTCTTTCATATATTTACTTAAATACCTGATTACAAAGCTATGCTATGACGTAAGGTAAGAGTCAAGTGTTTTTGAAAATAAATTCAACCACAGAACAATAGGCTGCCATTCCCGGTTAAACTACTATGCAAAATATCTTGTTTTTTGGTGATAGCCTTACCGCCGGCTATGGTTTGCGCAATGCGACTATGGAATCCTATCCCGCAATTATCGGACAAAAAATAGATGCGGAAGGGCTCGGCTATAAAATCATAAACGCAGGCCTGAGTGGCGATACATCTGCCGGCGGTCTCCGCAGGATCGACTACTGGCTTAGCCAGCCGGTAAGCGTATTTGTGCTTGAGCTGGGCATCAACGATATTATCCGTGGGATTCCGCCGGCATTAACCTTGAAAAACTTACAGGCTATTATAAATAAGGTAAGCGTTAAATATCCAAAGGTAAAAATGGCAGTAATGGGTATGCAAATCCCTGCATTTATACATAGCCCGGTGGCGGCACAATTCAGCGAAATTTTTAGCGGTTTAGCAGCTGCCAACCAGTTAAGTTTGGTCCCGTTCTTTTTAAATGGTGTTGCCGGCAATACTCATTTAAACCTCCCCGACAGGCTGCACCCCAATGCAGAAGGTTATAAGGTTATTGCTGAAAATGTATGGCCGGTTATTAAAAAGCTTATTGGTCAGCTTCCCGGGCAGGTGTAAAACGAAATTTTTTACGGGTGTTTCCGGCAATAAAAAAAGGTGATTAACCACTTGATTTTTAAGCTAATATTAATTAATATTACAAAAATCTCAACGCAGCCTTTTGATGTGGCACAGCGCCACTAAATAATAATTTGAAATACAGATAATTAGCGAAGGGTAGGGCGCCCATTTTTTATCACTCTTAAATAATTTTAAGGGTTAATTTTTTATGGGTACTAACGCGATCAATAATTATTCAATAGCAAGCGAACTCCATACCGGTTTTTGGGAATGGAATATGCAAGGCCAATTTCCTTTTGACAATCCCGCCCTGATGGAAAAGCTTGGCTATCTGCCTGCTGAGTTGTCCGTCGAGCCATTATGGATCGACAAGATCTCAGGCGAAAATCAACGGTTATTGCGTGAGCAAATTGATCTCCACATTAACAGCCACGCTGCTATACCATTTACCTGCGAAGTTTATTTTAATTATAAAAACATTAATGCCCAATGCTATTTTTTTAGTGGTAAAATAGTTCAATGGGCAATTGATGGCACGCCATTGTTAATGCTGGGCAGCTATATTAATATAACCAGTCAACGCCAGGTACTGGGTGAGCTTAACCGGATAAAGAGCTTTTTAAGCAAAGCCAACCTGGCTGCAAAAATTGGCGCATGGGAAATTGATATAGATACCCTAAAGGTTAACTGGACACAGGTTACCCGTGAAATTTTTGGTGTAGACGATAATTTTGTACCAGAGAAGGACAATTTTATACACTTTTTTAAAAAGGGCGATGATGACTTACTGAACGCTGCCTTTCACAAGGCAATAGCAGACGGCACAGCATACGACCTTGAACTTGAAGTTATAAACGCCAAAGGCGAGGAATTATGGACCCGCACCATCGGTCAACCCGAATTTGAGGACGGTCGTTGTACCCGGGTTTATGGAATTTTCCAGGATATAACAAAGCAAAAGACAGATGAGGAAAAGCTGCGTATCAAGCAAGCTCAACTAGAGGCTTTTATAAGCGCTGCGCCCACTGCACTCGCCATGCTCGACAGATCATTCAATTATATAGCCGCCAGTAAGATCTGGATGAAGTCATATAATATTGATGTTGCTACAATTATAGGCAAGAACCACCTGGATATTTTTTACGAGATTTCGGAGGAGTGGAAGGATTACATGCGCCGCTGTTTGCATGGTGAATCCTTCAGGATGGAAGAGGATCCGTTTATCCGCAGGGATGGAAAACAAGAATGGCTGCGCTGGGAAATAAAGCCATGGTATGAGACCCCCGACCGGGTTGGCGGTATTATATTATTTACAGAATTGGTAACCGAAAAAAAGCTTGCCCAACAGGAACTGATAAAGGCTAAGGAAGTTGCAGAAAACGCCTTGCAGGCAAAGTCGAGATTCCTTTCTGTGATGAGCCACGAGATTCGCACACCAATGAATGCCGTGATTGGATTTAGCAACCTCCTGTTGCAGGACCCGCGCGAGGATCAGCAGGAATACCTGAAGCTCTTAAAATTTTCGGCAGATAACCTGATGGTGATCATAAACGATATTTTAAGCTTAAGCAAAATTGACGAGGGCATGGTGAGTATTGAGCAGGTTGATTTCAGTTTAAGGGAATTACTTGAAAATATTTCCGCCATTAACAGGCAGGCCATTGTTGAAAAAAAAATCGACCTGAAATTAAACTTCGATGCCAGGCTTCCCCTATTTATTAAAGGTGATACCGTACGGTTGGGTCAGGTAATAACTAATCTTCTTAACAATGCGGTTAAATTTACCAGTGAGGGTGAAGTGGCCATAAACGTAGAAGTGGCTAATCAAAATGATAATACAGTTGACATCTATTTTGAGATAAAGGATACAGGTATAGGTATCGCCGAAGAAAAGCAGGAGTATATTTTTGAAATATTCACCCAGGAAAGCACTGAAACCACCCGAAAGTTTGGCGGCATTGGGCTCGGGCTGGCCATTTGCCGTAAATTGGTTCAATTAATGGGTGGCGATATAAAAATAAAGAGCAAGATTGGCGAAGGTTCTGCCTTCTATTTTACCCTGCCATTTAAAAAAGGCGAGCTACAAAAGGATGCCCCCGTACCTGAAAAGAAGGACAATAGTGGAGATATTACCGGAAAGCGAATATTGCTGGCTGAGGATAACCCTATAAATGTTTTGGTGGTGAAGCGTTACCTGCAAAAATGGGGAGTGGAGTGTGATGTTGCCGAAAACGGGCAGGTAGCCGTACAGATGTTGTGGGCAGGGCATTATGATATGATATTAATGGATCTGCAAATGCCCGTTATGGATGGTTATGACGCCGCGCGACAAATTAGATTGACAGGAGGAAGCTATGCTTCCATCCCAATTGTTTCAATAACCGCATCATTAGTTGGCGATATAAAACAATCTATCCTGGCCGCGGGTATGAACGATTGGGTAAGCAAGCCCTTTAACCCTGATGAGCTTTTCAATATTGTTAAAAAATACACGGTTGATGTTATCAATTAAGCACAATTACCGATTGCAATTTATCAAACGTAAATATTACCGACTGCAACTTAAGCGGGATGAGAATAAACCGTTTTTTGGTTGAAGATTTGTTAATACGGATTAGAGCTTAGATAAGGCTCTTTAAAATTAACATAACCGCTAGAAAACCCATCAGCGAGCAGATTTGGAATTTATTACCACAAGAGCCTACCTTAAAGCCCAATGGGTGACAAAATATAACACATAATGTCTGGCCTTTGATCAATTGAAACGGTTTCCCGCATTTCGGAAACTGTTTATGTTAATGCCCAATTCCAAAATACGACCAAAATCCCATTTAAGACCCTGGTATTAGCATAAACCATTGGTTTAAAATGCCTTATAAAGGTTAAAGTTGACCCTTGTCAGGTAGTATTGGTTTAACAATAAGCAATAATTTGTACAAAAATTTTCTTGGCCAGCAAACCATAATCAAATTTTTGCCGTATGATAATTAAGATGAGTAAACCTTTACTTAAATGCCATAAATGTGGCACTGTATTTCATTTCCAGATTCCGCGGGGCTTTCTACTACGGCAGGTACTCTTCTTTCTGCCAATAAAGATATATTTCTGCGCCAGATGTAAAAAGCAACGTTTTTTGTGGATTACAGACCAGCAGGCTAATAAATACCAAAAAGTATAAGCTATCCTGTTGCTAATCTTCGTGCTTTACAGCATACTGGTTGTTTTATTTTTGTTTCCCACCTGATTCCCTCCAATAACACATTTAGCTCAAAACTAAAAAATACAAACTACTTGGTATTTTCCGGTAAACTTATAAACCGGAATTTTAACCAACTAAATTATTATTAACTTTTGAAGTACAGATAATTAAGATGAACAAACCTTTGCTTAAGTGCCATAAATGTGGCACTGTATTTCACTTCCAGATTCCCCGGGGCTTTGTATTACGGCAGGTACTCTTCTTTTTGCCTATAAAAATATATTTCTGCGCCAAATGTAAAAAACAACGCTATTTATTGATCACAGACCGGGAGGTGGATAAATATCACCCGGTATAATTATTCCCCGGAATTTATAAAACTGTTTCTGTGTATCCCCGCCGTACCCGCGGTACCTTACGTGGTACCTTTTCCAACCCCCTGAAAAATACAAACTACTTGGTATTTCCCGGGGAGTTCATAAACCGGAATTTTGACTAACTAAATTATACACCATGAAACAGTTATCATTAAAATGCCCTGTATGCGCACATGCATTTCATCACCGGGTTAAGCGCAATTGGTTTTTAAAGCACGTTTTATTCTTTTTACCGATCAAGATTTACTGCTGCAGTGAGTGCAAAAAGGCGGTATACATGGTGGTGAAGGACATTGAAATTGCACCAAGCACTTCATTTTAGCAACCCGATTCGAAGGCCATCTTCATATACATCCGTACCTCATCATTTATGTCTTCCTTAAAGAACATCCGGAAGTGGTGGTTAAAATCATCACTTCCCGGAACCTGCTTTATCTTGTTAAAGCATAAGTTACTTTCATAAGGTTGCTTAAACGGAAACACCACATCAACAAAGTCTTTACCGAGCTGAATCACATATGCAAACCTTTTCCTGGCAGCAAAGCTGATCATTGACTTTGCGGGATGTACCCTTATGTCGCCCATTTGCTTATACTCATTTACCAAATGATCAAGCAGCTCAATAGTGTGCTGAGATTTGCCATTTAGGAAATCGACAAGCTCTTTGTCCCTGCACGAGTGTACCTGGTTGGTGTTTATAAACTCCTGCGAGCATAACGGGCACATCCACATAACTACCATTCATTTAATGCAGCAAGTTAGTGCATTATTTCTTTTCCTAAAAACTCCCAATACATTAAAATTATACTCATATCGTGAATTGAGCAGATGGATAAACGATTGCCGTGTACTATTGCTTATCCGACAAAAACCATATTTCGCCCTACAAAACTTAATGGTTGATTTTGATGGGGTGAAATTTAAGCCTCGTCGAATAATTAAAAATTGAGGCCGTATTCCTGGTTGATTTGCATCATGATAAAAACAAAACGTCAACCCACATAGGGGTAAAAGTTAAAACAAATGTATTACCTGTATAAAACAAAAAATAAACACTCAAACCACATTCATATGATACCTGCATTAATTATCTGGCTCTTCAAAAAATACGGAAGACCGTTTTTCAAGAAATATAACTTTTCCTTTAACCGGTTTGTAGTACCAGTTAGAAGCGCTTCGGTTACCGTGTTGTTTGTTGCGATAAGCTCAATGGCATTAGCCCAGGAGCAAACATTAAACTACAACGTGCTGCACAGCGGCCAAACCGTTGGACACCTGAAACTGCAACAGCGCAAGGAAGGCGATGATACATTTCTGAATGTCGCTTCTGATGTTAAAATGCGATTTATCTTTAGTATCAATGTAAACATTCGTGAGGACTCCCATTATCACGACGGCAAGCTGGTTTGCTCGCATGTTTCGCGCATGGTTAATGGTAAACAAAAGGCAAATAAGATAACCAAAGCAAATGGAGAAACTTACCAGCTTTCGGACGACGGTAAGATCAGTTCCATCAACCAAAAACAGATCAGCAATAACCTTACCGCCATGTACTTGAAGGAACCGGTTGGCTTATCCCAGATCTACTCAGATAATTTCCAGCAATTTGTACAGGTAAAACAGACTGACAGCCACACTTACCGTATCGACCTGCCAGACGGCAACTACAATTTTTACACCTACACCAACGGTGTTTGCAGCAAGGTTGATATTCATCATTCGTTATACACCATTCAAATTCAGCTCACCTAACATGAAAATACTAGTAACAGGGGCCACAGGTTTTATAGGCCGGAATTTATGTTTGGAGCTTGCTGAAAAAGGGTTCAGGGTGATGGCTTTATGCCGCAATACGGCCCACCCCTATCTCATTACCCATAAAAATATCACTGCCATAAAAGGCGACATTTTGGATAAGGAAAGTTTAACAAGAGCCATGACCGGCTGCCGGCAGGTTTACCATACCGCTGCACTTGCCAAAATGTGGTGTCGCGACAAAAACGATTATTACAACATTAACGTCATCGGCACCCGGAATGTGCTGGAACTTGCCGGTGAGCTGTCTGTGAACAAAGTAGTCTACACCTCCACCTGCGGTGTTTGGGGGCCAACCATAAAACATCCAATGAATGAGACCGATCCACGCATTGATGGTTTTGCTATCGACTATGAGCGTACCAAATACCTGGCGGAAATTGAAGCACGAAGCTATTCAGCAAAAGGCTTAAATATAGTTACCGTTAATCCCTCACGGGTATACGGGGAAGGGCCGATAACCGACAGCAACAGCGTTGGCAAAATGATCAGCGGATATTTGAAGGGTAAATGGCGCATCATCCCCGGCAAGGGCACACAGGTATCAAACTATGCTTATTTGGATGATGTGGTAAGGGGACACATAGCTGCTATGGAACAGGGCATTTCGGGCAACCGGTATATTTTGGGTGGGGAGGATATCAGTTTTAATACCTTTTTTAGCACACTTCAAAATATCAGCGGTAAAACTTATGGTATGTTAAAGTTGCCGCAAAAGTTTATCGAGGCTTATAGTCGATTCGAATCATTTAAAACAACACTTACGGGTTTACCGCCGGTGTTTTTACCGGAGTTTGCTGCGCGATTAAGGAAGGATCAGAAATACAGCAGTCAGAAAGCAATCACCCAATTGAATTATAGTATTACACCTTTCGAGGAAGGCATGGCAAGGACAATTAATCACATCAAAAGCTTATGAACAGGTTAACCGCTATAGTTACAGGCGCAAGCGAGGGCCTGGGAAAATCATTGGCCCTTGAACTGGCATCGCGCGAGATTGATTTGGTACTCGTATCGTTGCCGGAATCAGGCCTGCCCGAACTGGCTAATTTTATACGCAAAAACTTTGAGGTTAAGGTAACCATTTTTGAGGCCGACCTAACCCTTGCAGAAAACTGTACTTCGTTATTTACCCTGTTAAAAAGTGAAGAGCTGACTGCGCATATCCTGGTAAACAATGCTGGATTAGGTAATTGGTCGTGGTTTGAGGACATGAACCTGGGATTTTATAAAAAACAGATAGAGCTGAACGTGATTGCGCCAGTGCTGCTAACTCATTTATTTTTAGCACAGCTTGATGAAGAACGCACCGCCTACCTGCTCAACGTGGGCAGCCTGGCGGGCAGGTTTGTGGTGCCGAAGAAGCAAGTGTATGGCGCAACCAAATCGTTCATCAGCTATTTTACCCGGTGTTTGCAACTGGAGATGGAACGGGCAAACATCAGCATTAGCTTATTGAGCCCGGGCGGGATAAACACAAAGCCGGAATTGCTCGTGCTTAATCATACGCTAAAAGGCATTGCAAAATCGACCATTACGGAGCCGGACAGGGTAGCTTATGAAGCCATCCATGGGATGTTCCTGGGCAAAAGGGAAATTATCCCCGGTGGGGTTAATAAGCTTATGGTAGTACTAAATAGTATTTTACCGGGATTTGTGAAGGACATGATCATTAAGAGTAAGTTAAAGCCGGTGGTGAAGATGTGAAAATTACTTTTATAAATTTTGTCATTGCGAGGAGGAACGACGAAGCAACCTCGTCGCCATGCATATTTGACCTGCTTAGCTACGAGGTTGCCGCGCTACGCTCGCAATGACAAAAGTTTTATATTATTTTTCACCAGTCATCCTGCGGGGCAATACAAGCTGATCTGTCCCTAAAGAATGCCTGGTGAAAACGAAGATGGGTTATACGCCAAATATGATGAAAGCCATTATCTTTGAAAGGTATAATCAACCTTTTAAAGTGGAGTACAGCGAACGCACTGTTATTAATTTAATTAAGGAAGGAGACGGGCGGGCGTTTGAAAAAATATTCAGGGAGTATTTTAAAAGCCTGCACGCTTATGCTTATACATTTATGAAGGATGATGAACAGGCGGAAGAAATTGTTCAGAATGTTTTTTGCCGTATTTGGGAAAAGCGGGATCAGCTCAACCCGGATGGTTCGATAAAGGCATACCTGTACAGGGCAGTACACAACGAAAGCGTTAACTATTTGAAGCACCAAAAAACGCGGACGGCCTTCCGGGTGCATTACAATAATAGCGAAGAGCAAATCGGCGGTGAGGCTTCAGAAAAGGTTATGACCGCGGAGCTGGATGGCCATATTCAACAGGCATTGAATGAATTGCCACAGCAGTGCCGGATAATTTTCCAGATGAGCCGGTTCGAAAATTTAAAATACAGGGAAATTGCGGATCAGCTTAACCTGTCGGTAAAAACGGTGGAGAACCAAATGGGTAAGGCATTAAAGGTTTTAAGAACAAAACTTGCCGAATTTTTGCCCGTTGTTTTGTACATAATTGCATGGCTATATAAATGAGCGCAGATAACGAAAATATGATGGATGATCTGCTGGTAAAATACCTGCTCGGTGAAGCCGATGCCGGCGAAAGCCGGGAGGCGGAGCTATGGATCAATCAAAATGAAGCCAACAGGAAATATTATGCCGATTTTAAACTGATCTGGCAGGAAAGTGAGCGCATTGCATCGGTTAATCAACCTGATGAAGATGGAGCCTGGCTGCGCCTGCAAAACCGTATTGACAAAAATGATGAGCAACAAACGCCGGCTTTAAAACCTGTGCCGAAGTTTACATGGTTAAAAATTGCGGCATCGATACTGTTGATTAGCGTTGTTGGTTATTTTGCATACAATCAATACTATAGCACCAAAATCGCCAGCAATAACAGTACTGCGGCACTGACGCAAAATTTACCTGACGGCTCATCAGTAACATTAAATAACGGTTCGCAACTCATCTACCCAAATCATTTCCGCGGCAGCCATCGATTGGTACAATTGAGCGGGGAAGCGTTCTTCAAAATCACGCACGATAAAACAAAACCCTTCATAATAAAAATAAATACTGCAACGGTTAGCGTGGTTGGTACGTCATTTAATGTAAGGAACATTAAAGGCAAAACAGAAGTGATAGTTGAAACCGGTATTGTAAAAGTTAAGGCAAACGGCAAAGAGGTGCTGCTGCATCCGGGCCAAAAGGTAATTGCAGATGAACATACTGCCGATCTGGTGGTACAGGAAACCAGGGGCAGCCTTTATAATTATTACATGACAAACGCACTTGTCTGCGCCCAAACTCCCTTACATGAATTGGTCGATAAGCTGAACCAGGTTTATAACAGCCACATCCTGATCGACAATAAACAACTGGATAACTTGCCCATAACAACTACCTTTAAAGGACAATCGCTACAGCAAGTGTTAAACGTTATTGCCGAAACCTTTAAAATAAAGGTTGAAAAAAGTGGCGATCAAATCCTCTTAAAATAGCTGCAAATGCGTTTCAAGGGATTGCTTATACTCCTGTTTTCCGTTGCATTGGCACCCTGCTTCGCGCAACCGGTACTAAATCGCTCCATCACCATGAATGTAAATGGCCAGCGACTCGGCAGCGTTTTGCAGCTGATGGAAGAACGGGGCAAATTCAACTTCAGTTATAACAGCAACCTGATTGCAAAGGATAGCCTGGTAAATATTCACGTAGCCAACCAAACCGTAAGGGAGGCGTTGAATCAACTATTGAGCAACCGGTTCGAGTATCGCGAGGCTGGAAACTATGTGATATTACGTTACGCTCCATACCAATTATCCCTTGTTACCGATAAATTTTTAAATGAAGACCAGGCGTGCACGGTAAGCGGTTATATTGTTAATGAGCGTAATGGTCAGAAACTGGAAAACGCCAGCGTTTATTGCGGCCGCACACTTGAATCGGCTTTAACTGATGCCGGCGGCCATTTCGAGATCAGGGTAAAAAGCGAAAACCAGCCGGTAACCTTAACAGTAAGTAAGGAGAATTACCGGGATACATCGGTTACTTTTTTATCGGATATTAAGGTTACAGATGTCAACCCAAAAACTAAAAGTAATAATTTTCATTACCAGGCCGGCGATTTATCAAAGTTGGAGGCAACCGGAGTTGGGAAACTGTTTGTATCGTCCAAACAAAAAATCCAGTCGCTAAACCTTGGCGGGCTTATAACGCAGGCGCCATTCCAGGCGTCGTTGGTGCCCGGCTTAAGCACCCATGGTTCATTGAGCGGGCAGGTGGTCAACGCCATTTCGCTTAACCTTATCGGTGGTTATAATGCCGGTGTGGATGGCACCGAAATAGGCATCTTTAACCTTGATAAAAGCAATGTTAAATCATTTCAGTTGGGCGTACTATTCAACACCGTTGGCGGTTCTGTTGAAGGCGTACAGATCGGGGGTGTGTTTAATGAAGTACTAACCGACGTAAGCGCTTTCCAGTTTGGTGGCGCCTTCAATACTGTTAACGGCAATGTAAGTGGCGTTCAAATGGCTGTTGGATTTAATGAATCAAATAAATTAGACGGCGTACAGGTTGCGGCGCTTAACATTGCCCATGGCAATGTGTCGGGTGTTCAGTTTGGAGAAATGAATATAGCCGAAAAGAAATTCGACGGGGTACAACTAAGTGGCTTATTCAACTACGCGCAGAATCTGAGGGGGATACAACTTGGCTTTATTAATGCGTCCGACACGTCTTCGGGCGTTAGCATCGGGTTTATTAATTTGGTACGAAATGGCTATCATAAACTTGTAGCAACCACTAACGAAACAACGGACCTTACCCTGCTGTACAAAACAGGCACGCCATGGTTGTATAATGTGTTTATTGCAGGCGCAAACTTCTCCTCAAAAAATAAATTATTTGCTTATGGCTGGGGTTATGGCAATGAGCTTCCGGTATTTAAATTTCTTGCCTTTAATACTGAGGCTACAGTACGCTATTTAAACCAGGGTAATGGCAGGTACCTGAACCTGCTTTACCGGTTGGATGAAACCGTAAATATTAAGCTGAGCCGTTCGTTCAGTATTATGGCCGGGCCATCGCTTAATTTTTATTATACCGATCAAAAAAATCCGGTTAGCGGTTATGCCTTTGTTGCCAATCAAGCTAATCATCATCCAACAAATAATCCCAAATATTCCCGCTGGATAGGCTGGACAGTGGGGATCAGTATATTTTAGCAATTATTTTAAAGCAGATAAAGCTATTTCGGCCATATCTTCCAACGTCTCTTTAGGCGTTCCTGAACGGGCCGCCACTTTTATGGCGGTGATGTTTCCAAAAATAAAACGGGCATAGGTGCGTGCGTCGTTTTTCGTCGAGAACTGGCCATCATGCTGGCCTTTTTCTATTATTTTGGTTAGGGCATCTTCAACACTTTTGTTGTTTTTGTTTACTATGTCGCCAATTTCGGCGTCTATCCCGGCAAGCTCAACGGCAGTGTTTACCATAAAGCAGCCTTTCAAAAACGTATCGTCCGCACTTTCCTGTATTAAGTCAGTAAAGATCTGCTTTAGTACCTTTTTTGCGTCATCAGCCTTGCCCAGCATGGCAATCATTGCATTGGTTTGCTTTAGCTGGTATTGCTTTAATGATTTTGTGAAAAGCGTTTTTTTGTCGGTATAGGTATTGTAAAGGCTTGAACGATTTATACCTAATGCGTCAACCAAATCCTGTGCAGATGTGGCATGGTACCCCTTTTTCCAGAACAAGTTCACTGCCTTTTCAAGCAACTCATCTTCATCAAACTCTTTCGGACGTGCCATAGTAATAATTTCAGACAAAACTACTGATCTGAAACAATTGTTCCAGATCAGTATAAAAATGATTAATATATAACAGCATTAACGGTAAGGCCGCCATCAACCGTAATTTCGGTACCGGTGATAAATGAGGCATCATCAGAAGCAAGGAATCTTACCACATTGGCAATCTCTTCCGGTTTACCAAAACGTTTAAGCAGGATCCTTTGCCCAAGCACAGTCCCAAAGCCATTCACTTCTTCTTCACTTAAACCAATCTTGCCATATAAAGGTGTAGCAACCGGACCGGGAGATACAGCGTTAACACGGATCTGACGAGGAGAAAGCTCACGTGCCAAAACCCTGTTTAATGAGATGATCGCAGCTTTGCTTGCCGAATAAACACCACTGTCGGGCATGCCCAACACTGCGTTTACAGAAGTGTTGAAGATAACAGAAGCACCATCATTTAATATCGGGATGAATTTTTGAACGGTGAAATAAACGCCTTTTACATTAAGGTCCATTATGGTATCATAGTGTGATTCGGTAGCCGTTTCAACCGGGCTAAAATTAGCAACGCCTGCATTTAAAAATAACACGTCAACCTTACCGAATTTCTCCTTTACCTGGGCTACTAAATTATCTATTTGCTCAAGGCTCCCCTGATCGGACACTATACCGGTTACCCCAAGTTCTCCGGCAGCTTTTTCTACCGACGCTTTATTACGGCCTGTGATAATTACTTTAGCGCCTTGTGCGGCCAATTCTTTTGCTGATGCATAACCGATACCGCTATTACCACCTGTAACTACGGCAACTTTGTTTGTTAAGTTTATCATTTCAATTGTTGTTTAATTTATCTGAAACAATCGTTTCAAAATTATTTGTTGTTTTACTTTTGTTTTGATGGATCAAATGTAGACATTTTGAAACGATCGTTTCAAATAAAAAATCTTTAATTACTTTGGGATGATAAATGAAAAAGTTCGTTGATGTGTTTACGGGTTTGTCGACCCTATTCCAAATGAAAAACCTTTTCCAACGGTACTACTATAGGAGAGTTATCCGGGTTCACCTCCGAAATGTCTGCCATATAATCCCACCAGGTTCTCATTATAGGTTCTGCACTTAAATTTTGAGCAGCGGTTGTACTGTCTAGTTTTTGAACAGCGAATAATATATTGGTTTCCTCATCGAAAAAGATGCTGTAGTCGCTGATGCCATTTGTCTTTAGTAGCTGCTGTAATTCGGGCCAGATCTCGTTGTGCCTTTTAAGATACTCATCTCTAAAGCCTGGTTTTAGCTTCATTTTAAAGGCAATTTTTTCCATTGTCGGGCTTAATAATTGGTTAACAAACCTTAATGTATTGAATCCCCAGCAGCTTTCCTAATTTTTCTATTTTCGAGGCAATATGGCCGCGCCCTACTGCACAATGGTGCGCCGGTCCGTATGAGTTCCACGCTTCCACAAAGCCCCTCGCCCCTATCGGGAAACGGTAACGGCTATTGGTGTTACCTATCTCCAGTATCGGTCCCGCTACAGATTCCGCTTCAGCGACGAGCAATTGTAATTTACCATCTACTGTTTCAACAACTGAAAGCAAAGTAACCGGGCCATGCTTAACCGACATCTCGACGGATAACCCGTTGCCAACCTTGCCATGATATACCTGTAATGGTTTTACCTTTATTTTTCCTTCGGCAATCGCCGGGTGACAGGGTCCATCATGCCCCATCAATACAACGTCTTCTGTAAAGTCCATTGCATAATATTCGGTAAATGATCCGCCGGCACCAAAGCTGTCCATTATCTTCATGGCCTGGGCGTTCTTCACTTCGTACTCGCCAGCAACCGGAATGTTATTGGCAGTAAGTAATGAGGTGCCCAAGATAACCGAAGTCATGGCATCTAAGTTCTGCGGGTTGCCTGTCCCTCTGTGGAAGTAGGCCAGCGAGCCAAGCTTGTGTTTTGCTACCAATTTATCAAGCGCAACGGAAGTAACAGCAGCACGCTTAATTTCGGCATCAGAACAATCGGGCTGTACGTCAAACTGCTCATTAAATCTGTTGATCTTTTCTGTAATTTCTTCTTCTTTTACATCTTCCCTGATGCCTGAAAGCTCATCAACTTCAATGATCTCGATATGGCCGCCAAAGGTTGCCAGGTGAAGCGTAAGGTTTGAATAGATATCGAGCATCCCCCCATAATAACTCCCCATTACGCCAAGCCGGTTATAATACATGGTATGCGCTACCTTTGCCGCAGCAATCCATTCCTCAACCTCGTTCCAAACTGTAGGATCATTATGCAACATTCCGGTAATTTGGTAAAATGGAATCTTCGAACGGTTAAAAACGCTGGCAATCTCGGGCACCGGGCAAGCAGAACAAAAGGCAAGCCATTCGCCGGTCATGGCTCTGCGGTCTTCCATATTATTGAAAACCGTGTAATCTATTGCAGCTTCCGGCACCAGGTTCAAAACAATCACGGGGACTTTGGCCCTGCTTACAACCGGCAAAACGGTGGACGAAAGCGCATAAGTTGTAACATATAAAAATATCAGGTCAACCTCTTCCCTGCGGAACCGGCTGCCCGATTCAAATGCTTTTTCGGGAGTGTCAACCAAACCCAGGTTTACTATTTCGGCACCGTAGCTTTTCAGTCGTTCGCCTACTACTTCAACGTAACCCGTAAGGCGCTGTTCCAGGCCCTCAAACTGTTCCCAGTAGGCCTGCAGGCCTATCCCAAAAAGGCCAACCTTTAACCCGGGTTTAAAACTATCTTCCATTATTTATATTGGTTAACGTTTGCTATATTGTATGGTAACCGGCCCAACCAGCCCCGATTTTAATAGCGGAGATTTCTCATCGTAAAAATTATAGGTGGCAAAAGTTAAGCGTTTGCTGTGGCGCGGCAAGCCCTTAACAATCCACTCGGGCCAGGTCTCATCTTTAATACCATCGTCGGGATATTTTGAGTCGCCCGTAAGCCGGTTTGGCCAGCGGTTGATAACTTCAATCTCCAGCTTATTATGCTTTTGCAAACCGGCGCTGGCAATATTCACCCGCCATGGCGCTGTCCACACAATGCCCAGGTCTTTACCATTAAGTTTTACCCTTGCCATATCGTGCACCTCACCCAGATCGAGGTATATTGACGTTTTGCCTAAACTTACATTTTCCGGCAAATCAAACTCTTTCTTGTAAACCGCAGTGCCCGAATAATACTTTATCCCCTCTTCAGTCCTTTGAGTCCAGTCCTGCAACTTATCAAAAGCGATGTTTGCAGGCCCCCCCCACTTCGGATCAAATGATACCTCCCACGGACCATCCAGTGTACTCGTTGCGTTTACCATCGGGAAGTTTTGCTGCGTTGATTTCGGTACGATATTTCTTTTTGCAAACACCACAAAAAAACTTTCATAAGCATCAAACTGCATCGGGATGGTTGTTTGTGTGCCGTTCACTTTATATTCCGGCAAATTCCTGATTTCTCCTGTTATAGCATTCCAAAGCTGTGGCGCTCCCTTAGTACTCCTAAAAATAGCATTTGTTTTTAGTGATCCATCGGTACGGTTGGATACAAAATATATATCCCAATCTGCAGAGGTTCGGTGTGTATACCTGAGTTGTCCATCAGTTTCGAAATCGGGTTTAACATCCATTGCTTTTAGCAGGGCAGCAGTAAGTTCATACTTAGGGTACAGGTTATCAATTTGTTCTTCAAGCTCGCCGCCCCAAATCACTTTTCCTTTGCCATAAGCATGGGTCGTTTGCTTGTCTGTTTGCAGGTTAGCGCCCCATATTGCTTTTGCTAACGCGATTACCTTATTATCACAAGCCGGGTAGCCAGATAAGCCCGGCGATTTTACCGGTGGTGCACCAACTACTACCGCACCGTCCTTAACCAACTGACCTATCTTTTGTAATAAATCTGGTGTCATTGTCTTTACAGCGGGCAGCACCATGATCCGGTAACTTGCTCCGCCGGGGAAAACTATCCTGCCATTTTTCACAATTGCTTTATACAATTGTCCTGGCGCGCATCCGTCAAAATTATAACCCTTCCTGTCGGGGATAACTACATCACCGTCTATTGCCGAAAATGGCGGCCTGAAAACATGCGGAGACCCTTCGGGCGTGAGGTACAAAACATCGGCAACGGTATTGCCTTGTTGTAAAAGATAGGAGCAGCGCGACACATATTCATGATACGCGCCAACCATTGGCCACCAGGTTTGGTTACGGTCCCAATGAACACCGTAAGGGCCCATGGTCATCCCGGGCCTTAAAGAATCGGCCAATACCTGGTTTTGAAATGTATGGAAGGTAAACCGGTTGATGCCGTTTGCGAAGGCCCAGTCGCCCTGGTTTTTCATTGATCCGGGATACTGTTTCCAGCCCTCGTTATCCTGCGCGGTAAAGGTTTCTGCCGGAACCAATGATTTACCGTTTACGTGTGCAATTGAAGTCGCTTCAAAACAACTGAACGAAGAGTTAAAGCCCAATCCTTTGCTCCAAAATTCAGCCATTGGTACATCGGCAATATTACCGAGTTCCAAATCAGCAGTTGGGTTCATATCATAAGGCTCAATAGATAACCCTAGTCCATTCCGGTGTCCGTATTTTTTTACTTGTCCGGCATGATATTCCAAGACCAATTCTTGTGATGTTTGGCGCAGATCCCACAAAAAGCGCTCGCTGATCTCCAGGCTTTCTACAACGTTGCCTGCATATACCGGGTAAAATGGCAAGGGATCATATCCTCTACGCTTTATAAATTCAGCGCGGAAATGTGAGGTCCAGTTTTGCGAGCCCATTTCCCAGCTGTCCATGTGCAGACGTTTCAGGCCACCTGCTTTTTTGCTATCCGGCTTACCGGTCTTCCTGATCAGGCGGCCAACATAATTATCCAGGTGTGCGTTTAAGGCAACCGTATCAAACTTATCCGATTCGAAGCCTAAGCCGGGGACAGGCGCGGGGCGGGTAATAGCACCGTTATTGCGTTTTCCAAATCTCACAATCGTCCAATTGCCTGGAGGCACCTTCCAGCTCAGTGTTCCGTCTTTTTGCAATTTATTGGTAAGATCAATTATTTTATTTTTGTGGATGATAGCTTCCGGCGGCAACTGCTCGTATACAGGCAACGATGGTAAATACTGCTTCACGTCCTTTACCGACGAGTACGGTGCGCGGTAGTATAAAGCCTTTTCATCAATATCTTCGATTTTTTTATTCGCAGTTGGCGTTGGATAGGCCAATACTGCAACATCTTCATAAAAATCATTCCATTGCTTTTTTAGCTCCGGGGTAAAAGCACCTTCGCCAAAGTAAGGTTTCATTGGGGCCGGTATGGGCAGAGTGATTTTTTGATCGCTGCCGCCTTGTATGTTTATAGCGCTTGAAACCAAGTGCTGCATGGATTGATTTGCCGGCACCCAGGGCCCGCCGCTACCGGTCCATCCGGGTCCTATTCCTAAAGTTATCTCAATACCAAGTCGTTCAGATTCCTTAACCGCGTGCTTAAAAAGTTCCTGCCATTCATCACTCAAAAAATCAACTTTACCACGCGGGATACCAACGTTTACTTCAAGGAATATCAAATTACCAATACCAGCCTTTTTCATGGCTTCCAGATCCTTTGTAATGGATGCGGCTGTCATGTTACCATCCATAAAGTACCAGTATACACCCGGCTTTGCGCTGGCAGGAGGATTAAGAAACCCCTTTTTTAAATTGACAAGCTGCGCAAATGCAAATTCTGCGGTGCACATATAAGAGCCAATTAAAAAGGCGGCCATAAAAAGCCGGAGCCATAATTTGTTGTAATGCATGGTTTAAAAACAGGATATACAAATCTATTTCAATACCATTCCACTTGTATAGCTAATTTGATATTTGTTTTATAGTTTTTGATATGCTTTTGTAAGCTTCTTATTCCATTCGTGGAGCTTAATTACCGCTTAACTAAACAATTCCTGCACATCCGTATAATAAGTCTTTCGTGAGCCAACCGGTTTTTGGTGAATGGTTTCGCCGGCAGGGGTTTCCTTCTTTTTAGGTTGATGAACCAACATAAAATCCCTGAATTCGCCGCTAATGATATCCGGGTTATTTTTAAGGATATACTTTTCTGAGTCCTCCAAGATTCTTTTGATGGATTTTGCCAGTTCTTTTATTTTGCTTTCAGGAATTTTGTTGGAAGCAGAAAATGGCGATAGCTTTGCATCATACAGAATTTCATCTGCGTAAGCATTGCCAATACCCCGCAAAACTTTTTGATCCATTAGCACAGTTTTAACAGGCGTGCGCGTGGCGCTAAACTTTTGTATCAAATACTGTTCATCAAAATCCAACGCATCCGGCGTATCCAGTTTTTCAGGATCGAGAGTCGGTGTGGCTGCCTTTTGAAAATCGGTAAGCGCAAGGCCTTTCTCACCCTCAAACAACATTTCAACAATGGTGAATTTATGCTCGTTATTTTTGTCGAATTGAAAAAGTTGGCCATGTAACATCAGGTGAGTGGCCAATATATGCCCGTTGTCAAACTCGAATTGCAATTCTTTGCCCACGCGAACAACCTTGTTAAGAACCTGCCCTTCAAGTATATCTTTTACCTGTTTTTCGGGCACGTTTAGTTTCTGCGCTACCTTAAATTCAATTTTCTCGAGTTGTTTTCCCTTAAATAATTTGGTGAGATTATGGCTAAAAACCTGTAGGTCGGGTAATTCTGGCATGGTATTACATTTTATCTGTAAAACTGCTAAAGTACTGATTGGTTTTATTTTATGCCAATATTAAACCTTTTGGGGTTATCAACCTTCCAAATAAAAAAACGTATAACGCCTTATGAAAAAAATTTACCCCTGCCTTTTTGTCCTTATAAGCTTTACACTACTATTATCCTGTAAAAAAAGCAGTACACCCGCACCTGTGGTTACCAGTAACCAACCCTTGTATTTCCCACCGCTTGGCAGCAATACCTGGGCCACAACAACTGTCGCATCTCTAGGATGGAATGAGACGAATTTAAACAACCTTTATCCATACCTGCAAAGCAAGGGCACCAAAGCTTTTATCATTCTGAAGAACGGGAAGATCGTTACTGAAAAATATTTCGGAACATTTACTACCGACAGCCTTTGGTATTGGGCATCCGCAGGTAAAACCATGACCGGTTTCTTAGTTGGCATCGCACAACAGGAAGGTTTAGTAAATATTGATGACCGAACCTCAAAATACCTTGGTACCGGATGGACGTCAGAAACTTTGACTCAGGAGAACCTAATCACAATAAAAAATCAATTGACCATGACAACCGGTTTAGATGATGGCGTAACGGATCCGGATTGCACTTTACCAGGCTGTCTTGTTTTTAAAGCTAATGCCGGAACACGCTGGGCTTATCATAACGCCGCTTATACCTTGTTAGACGCGGTAGTTGAAAAAGCAACCGGATTATCATATAACACCTACTTTCAGCAAAAGATCAGGAACAGGATCGGCATGACCGGGACATGGGTAAAAACCCCAAACTCAAACAATATATTTTACAGCAACGCCCGCAGCATGGCAAGGTTTGGCTTGTTAATGCTGAACAAAGGCAAATGGGATGCGACTACAATTTTAACTGATACCAACTATTTCAAAAGCCAGGTAAATACCTCACAAAGTTTAAATTTAAGCTATGGTTACTTAACCTGGCTAAATGGCAAAAGCAGCAACATGCTCCCGCAATCGCAAATTGTATTTCCCGGTTCTATTATCCCTAACGCACCTGCTGATCTTTATGCCGCACTTGGAAAAAACGACCAGAAGATCTATGTAGTGCCATCACAAAACCTGGTGATTATTCGTATGGGAAATACCGCCGGCGGGGTAAAACCCGCCGGATCGGACTTTGATAACGAACTCTGGGGAAAATTGAAAGCGATCATCAATTATTAAGAATTCTTCCTGGTATGACCTAGTCCTTACCCTTCATGAAATTGATGCTTGCTGTCCAAATAAGTAACCGTTATTTGTTATGGTGATAAATTAAACACCTGGCACCCGAAACTTGTAAATTAGGGATCAATTAACAATTAAATGAACAACAGGCATCATTGGCGGTATAATGTTTTCCAAAAGTTAATAGAACCGCAGGTTGTGGTTTATTTAGCGTTTATCCGCAATGTATTAAATGATCTGCCGGGCGTTACTGAAAAACCCTGTTATAGCACACCTGCGTTTTACGTCAACAAAAAAATATTTTGCAGGCTGAAGGAAGATTGTGAAACACTTGTAATACAATGCATTGAACGCGACAAATGGATGGATACCGATCCGGTAACCTTTTTTGTTACCGATCATTACCTTAATACCGATTTCATGCTGGTAGCGCTTGAAACGGTTTCGCCTGGTGATCTTAGCAAATTATTAGTCGCTGCCTGGTATAGCCGGGCACCCAAAAAGCTAGTTGACGAATATAAAAAGGATTAACTGTTTAAGGTTTATTGTATTGTTCGAGCACCCGTCTTATCAAAAAAATAAAAAATATTATATAACTAAATGAATATTCATTTATATTTGTTCCGTAATTAAGATAATGCGTACAAGAGATATTGACAAGGAACAGCTGGTAAAGCAAAAGGCTATTGAATGTATTGTAAAAGATGGCATGGAAGGGTTCAGCATGAATAAGCTGGCAAAAGCATGTAAAATTTCGGTTGCCACGCTTTATATCTATTACAAGGATCGCGATGATCTGATCATTTCAATAGCCCGGGAAGAAGGGCTGCGAATGGCCAAAATAATGCTTGAGGATTTTGATGAAAATGCATCCTTTGAAGATGGATTGCGGGTACAATGGAAAAATCGCTACAAACACATGATGGAAAATCCTCATTTGGGTGTATTTTTTGACCAGTTAAGGAGCTCAAGTTAC
Source organism: Mucilaginibacter phenanthrenivorans (assembly GCF_024721155.1). Lineage (GTDB taxonomy): Bacteria > Bacteroidota > Bacteroidia > Sphingobacteriales > Sphingobacteriaceae > Mucilaginibacter > Mucilaginibacter phenanthrenivorans. The sequence continues at coordinate 48,076 of NZ_JAHVAP010000009.1, forward strand.
CATGCACAGTTTATGGAAACCTTCAAAACCAATTTTGAAACAGCCATAGGTAATTTTATGCACAATGTGCATGAACGGGGGGAAGTTAATGAAATGCCCTTTGAAGCTTTTTGGTCGGTTGCGTACGCGCCGCTTTATTCCCTGATCCGTTTTCACAATGAGGGATATAGTGTAGGAGGAAAGCCATTTGCGATGTCTGACAAAATACTGTGGGCAACGTTCAACCTGGTGGTGAAGGCGCTGAAGAATTAGTGTTAGAGGCTGGAGATTAGAGAACAGAGATTAGGAAAAAAAGGAGAAAGCTTAACAAAATATTTTTTGCACTATTAAGTAAGTGAATATTTATTTATTAATGAAGAAATTTGATCATATATTATTATTTAAAACAAATTGCAGCACAGGTGCCGACAAACTTATGCTGCAATGCCTGATGCAACAGGACGGGATTGAAGAATGGAACCTTGACCTGGATGACTGTGATTATGTTTTAAGGGTAATATCACGTACCTTAAATCATGCATCTATCATTCTATTACTAAACCGGCACGGCTACGAATGCTGTGAATTAATTTAAAAAAAATGAAACCACAACAACAAGAAATCATACCATTTACCGGTTATCAAAAGCTGGTAATACTTATACTGGCCCTTACCCAGTTTACGGTAATCCTTGATTTTATGATCATGTCGCCATTAGGAGATATGCTGATGAAATCCATGAGCCTTAAGCCATCGGCGTTCGGTATTGCCGTTTCGGCCTACGCCTTTAGCGCAGGGATCTCCGGGCTGCTTACAGCGGGCTTTGCGGACAAATTCGACCGTAAAAAACTGTTGCTATTCTTTTACCTGGGATTTATTGCTGGTACCGTACTATGTGGAATGTCAAACACCTATCCCCTGCTATTGGCAGCAAGGATCATCACCGGTTTGTTTGGTGGTGTTATCGGCTCCATCTCCATGGCCATTATTACTGATCTGTTCGCCTTACAGCAACGCGGCCGGGTTATGGGTTTTATCCAGATGGGATTTGGCGCAAGCCAGGTGTTAGGTATTCCAATAGGGTTATATCTGGCAAACCATTTTGGCTGGGAAATCCCCTTCTTTTTAACCGCTGCACTTGCCGGCGTTATCGCCATAGTTATCATGTTAAGATTAAAACCTGTTACCGCACATTTACTGGTTCAGCATGACCGGTCAGCATTTCTGCATTTATGGCATACAGTTTCAAAACCTGATTACCGCATTGGCTTTGCGGCTACTGCGTTGCTTTCCATCGGTGGTTTTATGATGATGCCGTTTGGCAGTGCGTTTGCTATTAACAACCTGCACGTAACCAATCAGCAACTGCCAATTCTATTCATGATCTCAGGAGTGAGCTCTTTATTAATAATGCCCTTAATAGGCCGCTTAAGCGATAAGATCAGCAAGTTTAAATTATTTGCCGCAGCTTCTGTTTGGACGATGGGGATGTGCATATTATATACCAATCTTTCGGTAACGCCATTCTGGCTGGTAGTAGTATTTAATATTTTGCTAATGATGGGTGTAATGAGCAGGATGATCCCTTCTTCTGCGTTAACCAGCGCTGTTCCTGAAATGGAAGATAGGGGTGCCTTCATGAGCATTAACGCGTCCCTGCAGCAAATTGCAGGTGGCGTAGCCGCTGCGGTTGCAGGGATGATTGTTGTTCAGCAGAGTAAGGGTAGTCCGCTGCAGCATTACGATACAGTGGGTTATGTAATAGTCGGGATTTCGATATGCAGTATTTTACTAATGAGCCGTGTAAGCAAAATGATCAACAGGAAGATAAAGGATCATCCTGCGCCAATTAAACAGGATGATGTGGTGATTAGTGAGGGATATTAAAGAAGTCTTTCTTGTCGCTTTAAATTTCAGGGCCATTTAAAACATAAAGGCTCCGTGCTCTCCGTGTTTTCTCAGTGTCCTCTGTGGTAATATTTTTACCACAGAGGACTCAAAGGAAGACTCAAAGGTCACGGAGCTTTTCTAATTTGTTATTTTATTTTTTACCCCATTTTTGTTCCAGCATCTTTATAAAATATCCGCCTACCACACTGCGGGCCTGGAAGCCAACTTGTTTCCCATTAGTAGTTTCGTGCCAATCGCTCAAGGGTACACGGGTCGGTGTTTCTGTGGCAAATTTATACACAGGGTTTGCTAAAGCTTCAAAGTCGGCTTTGTCCTTCGCAAGGGTAGCGGTCCACATGATCCAGTCGCTTTTGGTATAAGTTTTACGGCTATCTAAAGGTAGGCCGAACTCATTTTGTTTAGTTAGATAGAACTTAACCTCGCGATCATAAACTGATTGTGGGAAAAGATCAAGCCTTAAAATTTTATCCCAAACCATGTTGTACTTCTGGCTCCAGCTGCCTTTGTTATCAAATGTCAGGGTGTAATGGTCCTCATCCCGAGCCATTAAAGCCCAGCGTTCGGCCATATCCTTTGCAATTTTCTTATACTTGGCAGCCCCGGGTTCGTTCAATTGCGCAGCTAGCTTAGCATAGCAGGCAATACCCACTATGGCCTTTACCGACAAGTTGGTGTTACGTGCCAGGTGACCAGCAAAATCATCGGTACAAAGCTGGTTCTTAGGATCAAAACCTTCCTCTACCAGGTAATTAACCCATTTGCTTAATATTAGCCAGTGTTGTTTTGCATAATTTGCGTTGCCTTCGGCTTTGGCTATTGCCGCCACCAGCGAGATCATATTGCCCGATTCCTCAACCGGCATGCCTTCGCCGTATTGTTGTCCGTTTGCCAGCGGGTAGGTACCCAGATCATGTGCAGCATATCCCCTTTGAAACTTGCCACTCTCACTAAAATAGAAGATTCCGTTCAACATGCCTTCCAATAACTTAGGGTTGTACAATAGATATAACGGAGCTGATGGATAAGTTACATCAACCGTATTGATAAACCCACCACTGAAATTCTCCTTTGAAAGCCATAGCAATTTACCCTGCGGACTCTTTACCAACGCATGTGCCGCTATACTTTGGCGATAAGCCATCACACACAGTTTTGCATATTTTTCGCCGCCTGCCTTTACCGCGTCTTTATACATTGACACGTTAAAAGCGTCGCATCTTTTTAACAGGGAAGGATAATCGACTGCAGCTTTTGCCAATACCTGTTCAATGGTTTTGGTTTGGGCAGTTTGCCACCAGGGCTTTAAATTGGTGTGGAAATATTGAATCGGCTTAATTTCATCGTAACCCATTTCAACAAATTTTTCAACTGCAGCCTTGCCAACCGATCCAAACGGAATCACGGTATTTAGAACCACATCGGTTCCCTGTTTTACGGTTGATTGTGTTTCGCCTTTGAAAAAGCTGTTCACCATTTCAGTTCCCGAGCTTATGTATTGCGATGAATTAAAAGACTTTGGAACGGCCACGTACATATAGCCCCAATCTATCCGTAAGTCATCTCCCTTTTTTTGCAGGATGGGTTGCTCAACTGTACCTGCCTTTAGAATGGACAAATTACCAGATGCATATTTTTTAGCAGTTACTGGCTGAGATATAGTATTGCGTGCAATATCCGCCGAAGCGCTGAAAAACACTTTAACATCATGCTGTTTGCCATCGTTGGATTTTACGCTGTATGCGATGTATGATACCGGCCTCGCCAGGATATTCAAATCATTCAGCAACAAAGGAGAGGTAAAGGTTAATTTTAAATCAGCTGCACCGCACTTAAAATTGTAGATGGTTTGTGTAGCGTTCATTTTAACGCTTGTTTGTTTTGCAAGCTTTAGTTCTGCATGGTCAGTTGGTTTTATCTCATCAGAAAAACCGGCATCCAGCCACGCAGCGCCACCTGTATTGGTACAATGCATTGCCAAAACGTTTTCGCCATCCTTCAGTTTGGCAACCACATCATCGCTCATGGGGAAATATTGTAAGTCACCGTTTGCTCCGCTTGCGGTATAGATCTTCTCTCCATTTAAATAGATCTCTGCATCATCATCATGGTGCAGTTTCAGGTAAAGTTTGTTTACTTCCTTTTTGCTGTATGTAAAAACACGGCGCATCCAAACCGCCTTGCTGGTCCACAATGTTCCAGCCCTGTCCTTATCGTCGCTAAATGGCGCCTTTCCGTTCTTCCATGCGCTGTCGTCATATTTTAAGCCTGTCCAGCCGTCACCGGGAATTAAGGTAATGTACTTGCAGGTATATGCTGCTTCGTCGGCTGCGGGCACCAAGATCTTATAGGCCACAGGTTCCTTACCCATAAAGCGATAAACATCACCATCAACTTTTATCAGCCCGATCAATGACTGATCCTTGCCTGTCCAATGATGGGTTGTAGATTGGTTCAGCTCGTCGCTAAACGACCAAACACTGAAATAGGTGCTGTGTGTGATCAGCGGATAAGCCGGCGCTTTTGTTGCCTGCGCAGATGCTGAATAATTTGTTGCTGCCAATAAAACCAGGCAAGCGTACTTGGTAAATTTATTCATAATTTAGATGTATTGTTATAACTAGGTACGGTCAAAACTACATAAAAAAACATTCCGGCATAATAGGGGCATACCGACTCAAGATTATCGACCTAAAACTAACTTACAATTTTCACACCCGCAGGCGCGTGCACAGTTGTTTTTATTTTCCCATTAGGCATTTTTGCGTGTTTTACTTTTAAAACGCCGTAAGGCGTAGGGAAAGTACCTTCAGCAAAGGTTAAGTTGCCAAGATGCGGTTCTATTTTTATAACCTTACAGCCCGGGGCCAGAACTTTAATTCCAAGCACGTGCTCCGTAAGCCATGGTGTTGGCCCTGAGGCCCAGCCATGCGCCAAACTATGCCGGAAACCTTTATAACAGAACGCACCATATTTGCTATGGATATCTATTTTCCCCTCCGGCACCAATTCATCTATCCTCGATGCATTGGGTAGCCAGTCGATATTAAAATCCTCCCAAAAGGTTGTTGCGCCCAGGCTTAACATTGGGCCCCAAAAGTTTTTTATAGCATCCATAGCACCCTGGTAATCGCCGGCTTTTGCTTTAGCCTGCAGCATGTAGTAGCCAAAATAGGTGGAGAAGTCATGTACGCCATTTGCAGATATAATACTATTTGCTTTTTCGGGCGATATCAATCCCGCCAATCCCATCAACGCGGCTGCCTGTTTTGATCCGTTAGCATCAGGAACATTTTTTATTAAGCGCGCTACAACGGCCCTGCATTTTTTTGCTGTAGCCGGGTCTTTTAAGATATCACTTAATTCGGCTCCATCATTTAGGGTGATGATCAGCATGCCCTGTAAACCGGCATGGATCCCTTTTACGTTTGGCGACGAGGGCCAGTCGAGGAAGCGGTTGCCGCCATCAAGTATTTCGCTGTCGTTTTTATCTATTTTTTCACTAAGCTGACCAAGTAGTTTTGCGAGGTAGCTTTTTTGTTGCTTTAAATAACTCAGGTTACCGTTATGCATATACCAGTCGTGCTGAATAATTATCCACCACATGGAGTACGATACCATGCCGGCCATATACCCGGGATACGGTGTAATATCACGGGCTTCATCCAGGCTTTTTGGAACTACATCGTTATCACCAAAAACAGCAGCTATGGTTGATGTTTCCGGGTGCATATCCCCTACCCACACCAGGCGGTCGCGTTTGATGCCGTCCCACAGGTAATCCTGCATATTGAGGTGAACGGTATAAGCACCCGTCATCCAGATCTTATTGAGCAAAGTATCGCTGCAATTAAACGAGCCGAGATATGGGATATCCCTAAACACAAAAATTGCGTTTACTTCCTTCAGCTTAAGCTCAACATTATCATCCACCAAATCCATCCGCACAAACCTGAACCCGGTATTGCCAATTTCAAGTTTACCCAACCATGGTACCGAAACAATGTAATCACGCATGGCGTGATCGTTGGTGGCATTCTTCGCTGTATCGGCAACGTCAGACATTGCTTCGGCAACTGATTCACCGAAACGAAGACGAACACGAATCGGTTTACCGCCGCGCGATTGATCGGTTATTATTTGCAAGCCTCCTTGTAATTCTTTTCCAAAATCAAATAAAATGCCTGCCTTACCCTTGTCATTACTTTTCAGGATGCAAAGATTACTTCCTGAAAGATCAGCCTGGCCAATACCTGGTTGCAATAGTTGTTTTGCATTAACGATATTGGTTGCAGCATTTTCCGACTCCCATTCAATTTTTACCGGTGGTAAATAACGACGCACCGTGGCTTCCGTGCGCGACTGAGCAGCTCTGCCTTTTGAAAAAACAGGCGGTAGTTGAGCTTCGGCTGTATTTACTACCAGCACGATAAAAATAAACAGGATAAATTTTTGCATAGGTTATTTAAACGGAATTTTTGTTTACAAGTGGGTAAACATAATCAACACGTTGACTTTGCCCGTCATGTACTGTCTTACCGGCGGGTACTATGGTTTATCGATGGAAATAAATAAAGAGCGCTTCCACGAGGGTGAAAGTGCTTAGTTCCTGCTTTTCCTGGTATTTAATTACCGATTTTCCATCTAAAAAGCGGCAAAAAATTTTAAAGCTACTGAGCTTCTATCAGGTTAAATATCTTGCAAATCTTGTCCGAAAACAATGGTTTCACCACGTAATCCTTTACAAATGGATAACGGCTTGCCCTTTTGATATCTTCGTCGTGGACGGAAGATGTGAGAAGAAAAATTCTGGGCTTTTCATTGGCATCGGTTGCCAAATATCGGTAGTTATCCAAAAACTCCCAGCCATTCATTACAGGCATATTCAGGTCCAGTAAAATATAATCATAAACAAAAGCCGGCTGCCTGGCTTTTGTTTCCGTTATTAAATCAATAGCGATTTTTCCGTTTAAACACGACGTAATGTTTGAATTGACAAAGAATTTTTTTATATACTTTGTTGAAATTAAATTATTAAGGTTATCGTCATCAACTAATAAAACATTAATTGCCTTATTCTGCATAGTTATAGGTCTTTATATGGGTGTTATTCAATAATTTATCACTAGAGATTCTGAAGATAATAAAATTTATTTTCATTTCTTCATATGCAAACTTAAGACAACACTATCACCTACCGTTTTCCCATAACCTGATGACACTATGGTTGAATTACGAAAGTGAATACCGCCATAAAATCGCGATAATGATGTTTCATCAGCCGCCTGCCGGAAAGACTTGAATGAACGACTTTTGATGCCAAATTCAAGTTCAGAAGTGTCCTTGTAAGCTATATTATCACCGAAAATATCGGTCAGTACTTCAGCGGCTGAAGCCGAGATGGTACAGTGCCCACAAGTGTATTCCGGGAATGGCGGGGTTTGCAGGTGCGGACGCCAGTCTTTATCAAAATACCTGTCGATAACCGTTTCCGGCCTTACCGTAGCGTATTTAAACTTGGCGGCCCAACATTCAATAAAGGCGTCAAACAATGCGATGGAAGTTTTTGCAAAGGCGTATACGGTTGTTGGGAAATCTGCTTTGGCCTGCCCTGCCGCAATACCGGTTACACTCATCCAATGTCCCGGGGGCGAGAATTTCTTTGTAATAAACATCACGTGGCCCAGCACATTTAGCTTGCCGGGATTATCATCCCAAAAATCGGCGATATGAGTCTGCTCCGGGTCTAATTTATTGCCTGCATTCATTATCATCATTACTTCCTGGTAATACTTACTTGTTTTATCAGTAACGTTAAAAGCCGGTGGCGGCGCAACGTCAAATTGGTTGGCATCCTTCATTACCATTGTGCGAATCTCGGACCAATGCGGTTCAACAGCGGCTGCATATGATGGCGGTGTTGGGACCCATCTACCGGGAATATCCTTCACCGAATACTTTGATGAGCTACGGGTTTTTAAATAATTGTCGCCCTTGCTCCACTTCATAACCGACATGCCAACCCGATTTGCGTAAGCTTCTGATCCGCTTACCATATCGCTTGACATGCCATGATCAACCGCCAGCTTGTGCAGGCTATCGGTATAATACTTCATACTTCCCTCCGGAAAGGTAACTGCCCCGCCAACATGGCAAAATGCCTGCAAAGCAGCATATTCAAAATCTATTTGTTCGCCAGGCAATGGTTTTGCTACTGATTTAAAACCATTCAATTGCCCGCATAACGAATTGAATTTTTTAGGGTAACCGGCGGCCATTACCTCGTAAGCCGCAATATTGGCGTAAGCGTAATTACGGGACGCCACAACGGGCGAAAAATTATTCCCCATCACCACGCTGTTTAGCTCATGAACGGTACTGCTATATAATTCCGGGTCGTGAAGGATCTTTTGATAGTCCGGCTTTTTACACGCGGAAACAAACAAAACACATACCAGCAAAAACAATAATTTGAAAAACTTCATATTCTATAAAAATTAGCTACTTAATAACGTATGTCTTCTTCTCAACACCAACGCCTGTTATGGTCAAAGATTTCCAGTTGGATGGCAACTTGCTTTTTACCTGCGTTATCCCGGTTGGCGTAATATCCAATCCACCAAAGCCCATCAACAAGCTTTGAATAATACCCCCTGCCCCGGTTGCAAAATAGGGATTGGTGCCGCCCTTTGTCTCTGCAATCACCCTGAACGGCGGGTTTAAATTTGGCTCATAAGCATCCTTAAAAAAGTGATATGCTTTATCCCCATTTCCAAGCCGCGCGTACAGCAAAGTAAATATCGCCTGCGTCATGGCAGGTGTGCCCTGGTTAGGTACACGGGTTTCGTAGTACTCCAAATCCTTTTTTACCCGGGCCGCGTCTGTGATGGTCTTTAGTGGATAGGCCAACAGGTTTACATCGGCCTGTTTAATACCCTCGCCTTTATAGGTGTCAAATTCCTTGGTTACACCGTCGTCAAATTTTGCAATAGGTATGTTCTGTGCCACCAGTGCCCAATCAGCATTTGCGTTAAGCCCTAAAAGTTTTGCGGCTGCGGCAGCATTTTGCAAATTGGCTTTAGCAGCGGCATTTGTAAAGGCATCGTTGTCAACGTTCTCCGCCCATTCATCGGCAGCAACAACGTCCTTTATATCATAATGGCCGGGGCCGTTGCGTTCCACGCGGCTTGCCCAAAAATCGGCAGTGGCACTCAGGATCGGCCAGCCTTTTTCTAACAGCCATTGCTTATCCTGCGTAACGCAATAATAGTTCCACGCGGCCAAAGCCACGCAGGCAGTTATATGATGTTCAAACGGACCGCTTAATGCCCAAACCGGTGTTTCCTCTACCCCACTGTCGGCGCTTTCCCAAGGAAACATAGCGCCCTTATAACCGTGCGAAAATGCATTCTGCTTTGCCACCGCCAGGCGCTGAAAGCGGTATTCAACCAGCGATTTTGCAATCTCCGGGTGCAGCACCAACAAGGCCGGGTACATCCAAAGGTCGGCATCCCAAAATACGTGACCATTATAGCCTAATCCTGAAAGACCCATGGGCGATGGCGAGTATGCAGTGCCCTCTCGCGAAAAAGAATATAGGTGATACAACATGCTGTGTACATCCTGCTGCGCTTGCGGGTCACCCTCAATTTTAATATCACTTTTCCATAGCTCATCCCAAGCCTGCTCGTGGTATTTTATCAAACGTTCCCGCCCCTCCAATTTGGCAAACATGGTTAAACGTTCGGCCTGGTTCAGTGGGTCGGCATCATGTGCTGATGTTATGGATGAACCCGCAACAGCATATTGCCAGGTTTGCCCTGCCGGGATAGCTTTGGTAAACTTCATCAGGTGCATGTTGTTATCCCACATCTCGTGGATCACCCTTGGTTCCTGGCCATGCAGCTCATTAAATAAAAATGTATTTGATGCGCACAATTGCAATTTACCCGTGGGGCTTTTTGCCGTGGAGGTTAGCAGGCTTACCGTTACATGCGGCCTGTCAATCTCGTTATAATAATTCTGTACGTCCTTTAAAGCATCAGGTGCTTCCATTATGCTGGCTGCAGTAATAGTTATCGCCTTTTTTGCCGTGATGGAGATATCCATCAAAACAGTAAAAGGCAAATGGCGCAAAGAATAATAGGTGTATTTTACCGATGCGGCATCGCCGTAATCAAAGGTGGTTGTAAATGCAGCGTGCTGCATATCCAGTTGCTGCTTAAAATTAGTGATGTTGCCGGCCTCTATGCGCTTCCCGTCAATTTCGAGATACATATTTAACAGGTTAAAGCTGTTGAGGAAGTTGCTTACGCGTCCGCGGCCATATAGATCATAGGCACCTGCCAATACCACGTTCTTTACTTTAAAAGGTTCGGGTGATGATACTATCCCGATCATCCCGTTGGCTACAGTAATGCCATAGTAATTTGCCGGATCGATGTGATCTGCCTTAATTATCCATCCATCCGGGGTTTGCGAATAACTGCTTAAACACGCCGAAATACAGGTTATGATAAGGATAAGTTTTTTCATTCGCACATCTTTATAGTTCGCGCCGTCTCAAACTGTTGTATAATCAATCAGGCGTCCTGTTTAAAAAATCAGGGGTCTAATAATCAAATAATCAGCTGCGGAGAAGCAGGGTTTAATAATGGTTAATTAGTTGCACTAAGATAAATAAGCCTTTTGATGCACCCACTACGTTACCGGTTAATTTTTTGCAAACCTTACCGGAAACCTTATCGCAAACGTTTGTTGTTGGCAAATAACAAGCATGTGTTTTTTAACAATTTCCCAAAACGACAAACATTCCCTAAAACCTGCCTATCTTCAGTTTTAATGCGTTTTCTTCGTTCTATATTCCTATTTTTACTCATCAATTATACCCCCTGAATTTAAAAATGGCTAAACGTTTTCTGTGGATCCTGCTTTCGCTGGCAGTATTATTCTTTGCAGCTATTTACCTGCTTATCCCCTCAAAAATTACAATAACAAGGTTTATAATAGTTAGGGTGGCCGAGAATCATGCCGCCGATGTTTTAACAACTGCAACCGGATGGAATAGCTGGTGGCCCGGTAGTAAAGGTACAATTGCCGGGGCTTATGCTTATAAAACCACTTTGTATAATGCTGCAAAATTCAGCAACAGCGGTGTTCAATTAACTGTTATAAACAACAATGTACCGTCAACCGCTAAAGTAACCTATCTTGCTGAAGATAAGGAAACCACGAAAATCACCTGGACAGACGATCAATTAAGCAACTCGAACCCGTTTATAAGATTGAAGCAGTATATGAGCATATCCGCTAAAGAGAAAAATACGGACCAACTATTGCAGCATCTTAAACAGTTTTTAGAGGATGATAAAAATGTTTATCACCTTGCTGTAAAGGTATCGCAGGTGAAGGATACCATTGTTGTTACAAATAAGCTTGCGCTAAAACAGCTTCCGGATTTGCAGCAAGTTTACCAACTGGTTGATGGCTTAAAACAATTAATAGTAAAACAAGGTGCCATTGAAGTAGCTCCGCCGATGCTGAATATCCACCAGTCGGCGCAAAATGAGTTTGATGTTATGGTGGGCATCCCTATCAATAAAGAGATAAAAACAAGCGGTACGGTAGCCATCCACAAATTAGTACCGGGCAATATTTTGGAGGCCGAGGTGAAAGGCGGGCCGAATACCATAAACGCCTCTATAAATAAGCTTGAAGCCTATAAAAAGGACCACAACCTGGTTTCGCCTGCAATGCCCTATCAATCTTTAATAACTAACAGGATGGCTGAAAAGGACACCGGCAAATGGGTTACCAAACTTTATTGCCCTATTTTTTAGGTCGATAAATGCTCCTTTTTTATAGTTAGATAGGAGTTACCCGCAAATCTGTATAGCTATTTCAGGGCGGGTCAGGGGGGGTAACAGGGTTAACATAATTCAATGTTAACCCATGTATAAAAATCTACTAATCAATAACTTACATATATTTCTGAAAAAAGGGGGTTAACATTTTTAGAATAAATACTATTGGTTGAACTTCAATTTATAAGTTACACAACCCTTATTTAGTTATCAATAATTTACCGTCGTAAGTTACCACCAGGTAGGCATTTTTCCCATTCTGCTTAAGCGGTTGCATAAAGGTTACTTCCTGGAAATTGAATGCGGTGTTAACCCAGTAATCCGGGATCTTGAAGTCTTTGCGCTGTTTGTCATATCCCAACGTGGCTAAACCAAGCGCATCGTATTTTCCTTCGTAAGGTACTACGCCCCAAAAATTACCGTTGATGATCACATCATTTCCGGATGAGGCAATAATTGAACGGATAGGCGCCTGCTGATAAGCATAAGGCAAATCAATAGCAGTTTTGGCATGCAGTACATCGCTGATGAAAACACTTTTAAAAGTATTGGCGGTGAGTTTTTTCTCCTCATCCAACTTGTCCTTGAAAATTTCAGCGGTAGTTTTATCGGCCATTTTTTGGAAGCTCAACCATTCCTTTTTAAGATAGGGAAGCTCCTGTTCCAAATCATTTTTAGGTCTGAAAGGATAGTAATTTCCTTTGTAGCAATAAGAAAGCACAAGATCGTTTTTACCATCGTCGTCCAGATCTGTATTATAAGCAAATAGCGGAGAGGATGGGGTTACGTTATATTTATTATTCAGCCCCCAGTTGCCGGCAATTAAATCAGGTTTACCATCTCCATCAATGTCAGTAATTGCTGCCGACTGCCACCAGCCCTTCATCTCATCGAGGAAAGCGGATGAAAACCGCGTAAGCTTATGATCTTTACTCAGGAAGATATATAAAGGCTGCCATTCGGCTGTGACGATAATGTCCGGTTCGCCATTCTTATCCACGTCCGCCGAAGTAATACTGGTAATGAATTGAATCTTACTAAGCTCGGGATATTTATCTTTTGCGACATCAAAGTTGCCGTTACCTTTATTTAGCAGGATAACAGATGACGATGGAGCGGTATAATTACGGTACGAAATACCGCCGCACAGAAAAATATCCATCAGTCCATCGCCATTAAAATCAAACAAAAACAGTTTTGAAAAACGACCGGCCACTTGCGGCAGCGGCTTGTATTCAAACTGGTTATTTCCCTTGTTAATGTATAACCTTGGCGGCAATATCTTATCCGAATCTGCAAAGGGATGATTTGAGCTTAACACCAAAAGATCAGGCTTACCGTCCTTATTGGCATCAATCCACTTAGCATCCGCGTCACCAAAATCGGGAGATTGATTAAAAGCAGGAACTGTCACTTTTTTAAAGCCTCCGTTAGCATTACCCGTTAGCAGGTATTTTTCCTCACCGGGGATGCCACCAACGTAAATATCATCCAGCCCGTCCTGGTTTTCATCGGCAATGGCAATGGCCGGCGTATGCGGCAGGTAGCAATGCGGCAACAGGTAATAATAATTAAAATCAGGCGTGTCAAAGGTTTTCAGAGTTGCCAGGGATGTTACGCCGGTTTGTTTGTTGTCGAATTGTTTTTTATTCGACAAAAAGTCGGCTATCACTATTGATACGTCCTTATTTGTTTGTGCCAGTTTGGAATCATAAGATATGATCGATTTTTTATTTAAGCTGAACGATTTGATAATTTTGGTCGAGTTATCCGGCCAAACAACCATTAGTTCTGTTGGCTTATCCCCTTTCGAAAAAGTAAACTGAAGCTCGTTACTTTGCCCGCTTTCAAAGGCGTTGCTGGTTTGAATCTCCTGGTGATCAACGTTATGTCCTGATTTCATGAACAGCTTGGTACCGATCCCATTTATGTTACCCACTTTAAATTTTACAGAATATTTTAAGAACGATGGCTTATCGTTTGGATGATTTTCTATCGTCATGTTCCGGTAGATATAGGCCGGTTCATCCATGTTATTGGTTACAATTTCCATGTCACCGTCTCCATCCAAATCAACGGCTATCGAGCCGGATGAAATAGACGGCTTTTGCATATCGTTATCAAAGGAAACATCTGCAAATTTCAACTCATTCCCTCCTTTATAAAGAAAATTATGCACTGCGCCATCGGGCATCATATTAATTTTCTGGCGATCAAATTTCCTTTCGTTCTTGTATTGCCTAATGGTATTTGGATCGCCAAGATATTTCAGGTAATCCATATCGTTCAAACGCTTTTTAATACCGTTCGAAAAAAACAAGTCCTTATGCCCGTCCATGTCAAAATCCTGCGCCAGCGGCGACCATGTCCAATCCGTAGCAGAAACCCCGGAGTACAGCGCCATATCCATAAACTTCTTGCCGTTGGCCACATTTATTTGCAGGCAGTTTTTTGAATATTGGTAATAAAATCCGCTGTTTACCTCCTGGTTATAAATATCTAAGGGCTCGTCATTAATGGTCGACTTTAGCGCCTTCATATCCTCAGGAAGCATATCCGTGCTTATCACATCCAGCATCCCGTCCTTATTGATATCGCTCATGGTGTTACCCATAGAGAAAAGGCTGGTATGCCCGAAAGCACTTTTCAACTGCTCCTTAAATGTGCCATTATGCTGATTGATGTAATAATAATCCTGCTCAAAAAAGTCGTTGCTTACATAAATATCATCCCAGCCGTCGTTGTTCAAATCGCCAACACTTACACCAAGTCCGTAACCAATTGGCGATGCATAAATACCGGAACCCGCGGTAACATCGGTAAAATGTCCGCCATCGTTTCTGAACAAATGGTCGCCGGCGTTATGGCTGTATTTAAACCGCTGCGACGAATCGCCATAAGTATCATTACTGTGTACCGATGAGGTTAACAGGAACATATCCAGATCGCCATCCTTATCATAATCAGTAAACGACGCCTGGGTGGAAAAGCCTTCAAAGTCAAGCCCGTATTTGGCGGCGCTTTCAGTAAAGGTATTGTCGTGGTTGTTGATGTAAAGCTGATTTTTACCTTTAAAGCCATTATAGCCGGAAACAACAGTAACGTAAATGTCCATATAGCCATCTCCATTAATATCAACAACTGTAACGCCTGTCTTCCAATCGCCGGCACCTGCTACTCCTGCTTTCGCTGTAATATCCTCAAATTGCAAATTGCCTTTGTTAAGGTACAGCTTATTCGGTCCCTGGTTTGATACAAAATAAAGATCGGGTAGCCCGTCGTTGTTAAAGTCGGCAGATGCCACGCCGGCACCATTGTAGAAATACAGGTAATCAAGGATGTTTACAGCATCGGTAGGCGTATTTTTGTTTACAAAATCAACATGGGTTTGGGTTGATGACAGTAGTTTAAAAATTCCCGGCTCAACCTTTTTATGTCCGCATGAGGTTAAAAAAACAACCAGGGCAAAAAGCGCAATCAATACAATTCTTTTCATGTTACAGGCTTAGCATTGCTGGTTATTTATTGATCTGGAATACCTTAAGCTGATCGTCGTTTTGGCCGAACAGGTAATATTTTGCACCACTGCTGTTTTTAATTACCAATGATGACCGCACCTGCCCCCTGAGCATAATGCCGCTTTTTGCCGGCTCAGTATACACAAACTGACCATTGATGTATTTATAAAACAGCCCATAGCTGGCATCAAGCCTGCCAATTTCGGGTTTAAAATCGAAAAAGTTACCGCCCATTATCAGCGTATTCTTACCGCTGTTGTCGACGTCGTCAGCCACAATGGTATTAATTGGTGAAAACTGTGCACGCGATGGCAATGCCTTACAGGTAAATTTACCGCTGCCACTGTTAAAAAAAACTGCAGACTGCAGATAATTCATTTCATGTACCTCGCAGCTATCAAGCATATCAGGTGTAAATACCTCCCTAAATGGCTTGCCTGCATAATCAATATAGTTCAGAAAGCGCTTTTTAAATAACGGCATCTGTCCTACCAGGTCTGGCTTCATGTTAAAGGTGTATTCAACATGGTCTGATCTGTACATCGATGTTACACACTCTTTAGTGCCGTTGTTATCAAAATCCTTAATGTAAATCTTCATCGGCTCGGTAAACGATGCCCGGAACTTTGAGTTAGTTCCCAGGTTTCCTGCGATGATATCCGGTTTGCCGTCTCCGTCAACGTCCGCAACTTCCAGGCTGCTCCACCAGCCCTTATAATTTTCAAGCTGTTT
Source organism: Mucilaginibacter phenanthrenivorans (assembly GCF_024721155.1). GTDB lineage: Bacteria > Bacteroidota > Bacteroidia > Sphingobacteriales > Sphingobacteriaceae > Mucilaginibacter > Mucilaginibacter phenanthrenivorans. The sequence goes on from NZ_JAHVAP010000009.1 coordinate 64,076, forward strand.
ATCTTCGGTAAACCTGCCGTGGTTATTCATAAATATTTTGATACCCATCCAGTTACCGGCGACGACAAGATCGGGATAGCCATTGTTATCCAAATCAGCCCATTTTGCTGCGGTAACCATTCCAAGATGTGTGTCGTTACCCAACACCTCCTTTGAAACATCCTTAAAATGCCCGGCACCATCATTATGAAAAACGTACGATTTAGGCGCGGAGCCATATAAGCCGGGAACACTTAGACCCCCGACAAACAAATCCAGGCTTCCGTCCTTATCATAATCAGCGGCGCATATAACCGAGGCATTTATGGCGGCATGGATAGTCTTACTTTGGTTCCACTTAAAATGGCCCTTACCGTCATTTTCATAAAAACGGGGAAAGTAAATGGGGGTGCCTGCTTCGTCAGCATTTCCTCCTACAGCGACAATTAAATCCTGGTCGCCATCGTTATCAAAATCGCCAAATACGGCACCTGCATTTTCCAGGTAATTTGATTTTTCAAAATCTTCGGGAACGTATTGTTTAAAATGTCCGTTTTTCTGCTGGATATAAATAGAGGCATTATTTCCCTTCGAACTACCAAAATAAAAATCCTTTAAGCCGTCGCCGTTAATATCCCCCGACGCCATGTAGGGGTTTTGTGTCGATAGTTTTTGCAGCATCAACTTTTCATTGTCAAAGTCAACGAAATCATCCTCGTGATGGCGCGGGATACTATCGAATAAACTTTTCGCAGATTCCTTGAAGATCGGTTTAACAAGCTTCCTCGTAAAGTCGTAATTAAGCAGGGCATTTGTGATTTTGAATGTATAAACCTTGTTGGCCTTCAGGCTTTTCTGCACTTCATACTTACCTCCAGGCCAAATAATCTGTATGGAATCAACCGATGTATTTTTACCCAAACCAATAGTGAGTAAATTGGGAGATGTACAGCTTTGGAAGCCGCGTGTAGGCTGGTTATAATAGATCTGGGAAGTATTTTTATTAAATATTTTTATAGTCGTCCCAATGCCAAAACTGTTCATTTTCGTTCCCTGTAGTTTTACCTGGATGAAATGATTTACAGCCGCGTTGGAATTATTTTTATAGATGAACGGCGGCATATTTACGTTATTGATCACCAGGTCATTATCGCCGTCATTGTCCAGGTCGGCATAGGCCGCACCGTTACTAAACGATGGTGTTGCAATACCAAACTCCTCTGCCTTATTAGAAAATGTTAGGTCGCGATTGTTCAAAAAAGCATAGTTCGGCAAGGGGGTTGAAGTCATTTTATCAGTAAAATCCTTATAATCAAACTTCTTCTTATCCTTTACCTTCGCCATATTTTCTTTGTTAGATAAAAATTCTATATAATCCTGGTCGGTGAGGTCTTTGTATATCCCGTTGCAAACAAAGATGTCTTTCCAGCCATCGTTGTTCATATCGAACATTAAAGCTCCCCAGCTCCAGTCGGTAGCAGCTATGCCACTGTGAAATGCAATCTCAGAAAATGTGTTATCTCCGTTGTTTAACTGAAGACAATTTTGGGAATACTGGTTAAAAAAACCATCCCGTTGTTTAAGCTTATTCTCGTCGTACGATTCAAAAGCTGTCATTTTTTTTAACCGCTTGTCTCCTTCGGGGAGCATTTCGGTTGTGAAAATATCATATTGACCGTCGTTGTTAATGTCGGCAATATCCGATCCCATTGAGGCCAGGCTTAAATGCCCGGTTTCATCCTGGATCTCCTCCTTAAAGGTTCCGTTTTTTTGGTTGATGTATAAATAATCCCGTTCAAAAAAGTCGTTGGAAACGTACAGGTCAGGGTAACCATCCTGGTTAATATCCACCACAGAAACACCAAGCCCAAAGCCTATATCGCTCGAATAGATGCCAGCTTCTTTGGTGACATTTGTGAAATGCCCGTTATCGTTCCTGTACAGGCGTGCACCGCCTAATTTATCGAATATTGTTCTTAAGTTTTGGGTGAAATCAAATGTCCCTATCGGCCTGAAGGAATTATTTAGCACAAAGCAATCCAGGTCACCATCATTGTCATAATCAAAAAAGATAGCCTGTGTTGAAAGGCCATTATCTGTAAGCCCATATTTTTCGGCTTCTTCTTTAAAAGTACCGTCATGCTGGTTAATAAACAGCTCGTTACCCCGTGATTTTGCGGGACCGTTGCCGCTATGGCAAACGTAAATATCCAACCATCCATCGCCATTGATATCAACTAAGGTTGCCCCTGTGCTCCAATATTTTGTCCCCTTAACTCCTGCCTTTTCTGTTACATCCTCAAACTTCCAGTTGCCTTTGTTTATGTAGAGTTTGTTGCCTCCCTGGTTTGATGTCATGAACACATCGTTCAACCCATCATTATTTAAATCGCCAATGGCAACGCCACCGCCGTTATAATAATTCCGGAAAGCGAATACATTCGTGCGGCTCAGGTCGTTCAACTGGTTGATAAAACCAATTCCGATTTCCTTGTTATCCTGTAAAGTGAACAATGTTGCTTTTTTATTTTTACCACAAGAAATCAACAGAAAAAACAATACAACAACTAACTGGTATTTTTTATACGGCATAGGATGGGGGAAAAACAAACGTAGCGAAATAAATTTCGCTACGTTTCAATCAATCAAAATAAAATATAATCACTATTAATATCCTGCGTTCTGTTTCAGGTTAGGATTTGAATCCACTGCCCTTTGAGGAATTGGGTATATAGTACGTGTTGGTGAAGTTTTAGCCGGACGCTGATCAACCGGATTGTTAAACGTTCCAAACCTGATCTGGTCATTTCTTCTCCAGCCTTCCCAATATAACTCACGTCCTCTTTCAGCCAGCAATGCAGTAGCATCAACTGAGGCTAAAACAGAAGCGCCACGGGTTACACGGAGGTCGTTAACTATTGAAAGTGCAGTTTGTCCACCTGTTGGGGTTCCGCCACGCATGATAGCTTCGGCTTTTTCCAGTAACACGTCTGAATAACGGAAAAGAACATAAGTGTTAGTTGCATAATCGTCATTTACAGAACCATCGGCTGCCGGTTTTGGTAAATATTTAATTACGCGGATACCCTGCGCTTCAGTTGAATAGTTCAAGCTCACAACGGGGGTAAACACAAGCGGTTGTCCACCTCTCTGTTTAAGCGCCACATTACCATGACCATACTGCTGGCCAATCAGGAAACCTGCTCTTAATCCATTCAAATCAGTCATTCCCGGATATGCAACACCTTTACGCTCATCGCTATCCTCAAAGCTGTTGTAAAAATCAGCCAGGGTGGTAAAGCCGTTCCAACTGCTTGGAGTTTGGTTGTAGTGCATTGTCATCCTCCAGCGGTTGTGTGTGTTCGCCGGTGCATTTGTTGCAGAGTTAGTTAAACCAAAAATAATCTCTGTGCTGGCTGTTGAGTTATCCCATGAAAAGTTTGCAAAGTATTTTCCGTGTGCATTTAAATGGTAACCGGCAGCAGTTATTTTATCGGCATAACCGATAACCTTGTTCATGTCGGCTGCATCAAATGTAAATGGTCCGCCTACATTTGCGGCTTTATAAACCGCCTTGTTCAGGTAAACTTTTGCCAATAAAGCATCAGCTGCTGATACGCTTGCCTGGCCTTCATCAGATGTTGGGCCAAGGTTTGCTTCTGCAAATTCCAGATCTTTTATAATAAAGTCGGTTGCTTCACTGCGGCTATAAACTTTTGGGTTAACATCAGATGCTGCCGCTGGATCCCTAAATGGCGCCTGACCATAAAGATCCACTACCTGGAACATAAAATATGCTCTCAGAAAGCTCGCTTCAGCTTTGTTTTGGTTGCTAACACCCGAAGCGTTAATTACCTGTGTAGCACGGTAAACACCTGTGTTCAACTCATCCCAGGTATCGCTAACCTGGTTGTGAAATGCATCCCAGGTATGGGTATGCAATTTACGCCAGGTTCCAAAATCACCCCAGTCAGTTCCCCTTGTCGGGCCCATCATTTCATCTGTTGGGTGTTCCTGCAAGGCATAAGTGTTTGCCTGGTTAGTTTGCCCGTCAATTTGTGAATAAACTCCTTTTAGGTCGGATGCGGAGCCGTTGCTGGCATCCCGGATGCTTTTCGATCCGTAAACCTGTTCATTTAGTTTTGTACAGCTAGCCGCTATAAGCAAAAACGCCGCTATACAAATTGTTCCAATTCTCATTGTTAATTTTTTCATATCCTTATGTATTAAAATCCTGCGTTTAAACCAAATGTAATTGTGCGCGCTCTTGGATAGGCAGTGTAATCTATACCTCTTGATGGCACACTGTTGATAGCTTTGTTCGTGTTAATTTCAGGGTCCAGGCCTTTGTAAGCGGTAAACAGCGCAAGGTTTTGGCCACTCAGGCTAAATCTCAAGCTTTTAAACACCTTGCCACCTGCCATAGGCACAGTGTAACCCAACGACACGTTTGAAACACGAAGAAAATCACCTTTTTCTAACCAGCGGGTTGAAACCTGTCCCGAGTTAAGCGGATTTTCGTTTGTAAATGCTACATCCTTAGTTACGTTATGACCGGTAAGCAAGCTGCCTCTATAGAAATAAGCATTTGCAGTGTTGTCATATACATAAAAACCGGTAACAGCGTTAAGGAATACGCTTAAGTTCCAATTTCCGTAAGTAAAGTTGTTGGTTAAACTGGCGGTAAAGGTCGGCAATGCACTTCCTTGCAAGGTTTGTCCGTCAATACCATTTGGATAAATTCCAAATCCATCGGCGTCTAGGCCATTATACTGTGAAACTTTGAATGTAAACAATGGATAGTTGTTTTGAATAACCTGTGCAAACGCACCTGATAAACCCTGGCCGTCAATTGCACCGGTTTGAACTACACGTTGTTTAAAATTCTTAACATTATTTTTCAGGAAAGTCATGTTGTATGCGATGTCCCAGCTAAATTTCTTGCCTTGCACAGCGCCGAAATTAATCCCGAATTCAAGCCCGTTGTTAATAACATCACCAGGAAGATTGATCCATTGACCTGGCGAAGGTGCAGGCGCAGAAAAATACTGGAAGAACAAAAGGTCCTTAGTATCCTTGTGGAAATAATCGATAGTACCTGATAACCTGCCATGTAAAATAGTAAAGTCAATACCTGCACCGGTTTGGGTTGTGGTTTCCCACCTCAAATCAGGATTAGGCGAATATAATTGACTGCTGCCACTCGAGGTAGTCTGGAATACAGAAAGCGACTGGTATGGAGGAAATTCCTGGTTACCGGTTTGTCCGTAGTTAATTCTTAAGCTCAGATCGTCAAAAGTATTTTTTGGCGCCCAGTCTTCATTTATCACCTTCCATTTAACAGCAGCTGCCGGGAAAGTTGCATACTTATTGTTTTTACCGAATTTCGATGAACCGTCTGAACGTACAGTTGCTGTTAACAGGAAGCGATCCTCGAACGAGTAGTTCACTCTGCCGTAGTAAGACTGTAATTCAGATTTGGTAGAGTCACCAAAAATGGGATATCGTTTGGTAAAATCATTAAGATCCTTTTTCAACACATTTTTTGTAGATGTGTTAAACCTAACATCATTAAACGAAAAGTTTTTAAACACCTGGTAGCTATAACCTGCTAAAATTGTCAGAGCGCTTTTATCGGTCCATTTTTTCTCATAGTTCAAGGTTTGCTCTGTAATTTGTGAGCTAAGTTTAACTGTCTGGAGCGCTCCGGAACCTGAGCCTGAAATTGAAGGGGTAGACACACCTCTTATGCTGCCTCCACTGGTATAGCCGGGTATATTTGGATCATAGTAGGTCCTTCTTTTCGCCAGCGCAACATCATCTCCAAACGTACCTTTGTAGCTTAAACCTTTGGCTAATTTAACGGTAATCCCAATGTTAGCCAAAACACGATTAACATTATCCCTGTCGTCAGTCAAATTTAACATAGCAACGGGGTTAAGGGCGCTACCATCAAAATAATAGGTTCCGTCAGGATTTTTAATCGGGTATGTAGGGTTAAGGCCTATAGTTGCACCAATCAAACTTCCGGTAAAACCGGCGTTGTTTGAGATAGGAGCAAACTGGTCCTTAACATTAGATCCCAATAAGCTCAGGTCTAACTTAACTACATCTTTAAATAAGTTTTGTGAAGCATTAAAATGGCCGGAGAATTTCCTTAGCCCCGAATTCCTAATAACACCGTTTTCATCGTCATAGCCTAAAGATGCACGGTAGGTGAACTGGTCTTTAGCACCACCAAATCCTAAATTGAAATTTTGCGAAACCGAAGTACGGAAAATCTGATTCTGCCAATCTGTGTTCGCGCCTTTGTTAATAGCGCTTGCATCGGCGCCTGTGCCGTTAACCGCAGCTACAAATTGTGAAGCGTTTAGCAAATCATAACGATTGGCTGTATGCGAAATGGTGGTAGCTTCTGAAAACTGAATTCCCTGGCCTTTTCTGCCTTTACGGGTGGTGATCAAAATTACACCATTAGCACCACGTGAACCATAAATTGCCGAAGCAGATGCATCCTTTAAGATCGAAATATTTTCGATATCATTCGGATTTAAAAACTCAAGCGGGCTACGTGATGATGATGATCCTATCGGGCTCATTGGAGATGATGCCGGATAAGTATCGTTAGTGATCGGCACGCCGTCGATTACATACAATGGATCGCTACCTGCTCTGATGGAACTGGTACCACGGATGTTGATTGATGCGCCGCCGCCGGGCTCACCGCTCGACTGCGTTACCTGCACACCAGGGATACGGCCTTCGATCAATTGATCCGGTGTAGCGATAATTCCTTTGTTAAAGTCCTTGGGATTTAAGGAGGCCACAGAACCTGTTGCATCCTTCACCTTTTGCGAACCGTAACCAATTACCACAACTTCATTTAAGTTGTTTGAACTGGTTATCAGCGAAACGTTCACCACGGTTTTGTTTAAAATACTTACCACCTGTGTGTTGTAGCCGATAAAGCTAAAAGTAAGACTTGGTGTTCCTGCCGGCAGTGATAATTTGAAATCACCATTGGCATCTGTTACCGTCCCGAGCGGGCTGCCGGGCTTTGGAGAAATGGAAACTCCGCTGAGTACGGAGCCGTCCTTCTTGTCAGTTACCTTACCTGTTATCACTGTATTCTGGGCCATTGCCGACCCTACAATAAAGTAGAATAACACAAGGAAACAAAGTTTGGATAAATGTTTCATTTGCATAATTTGAGATTTAGTTGGTTTGATTTATTTATTTATTAAGGTCTTTTTTTCGATAGTCAATTATTTAATGGTGAAAGATTAATTATTTTCTTAGGTGTTGTTATCAATAAAACCGAAAGAGCTGCCAGTATTAATAGTACCCCTCCAAGCATTATTGCATTTTGAGGGCTGTTACCAAGCCAGTTCTCATAATATAGCGGCATGGTGACATTTTGCAGCAACATAGGTATTACTATAAACATGTTAAAGATGCCCATATATACGCCGGTTTTTTCAGCGGGAATGTTCCCGGCCAATATCACATAAGGACTTCCCATCATACTTGCCCAAGATAATCCCATACCTATCATAGGGATAAACACCAGGCTTGAGCTATGAATATGTGGTAGTACCAATAACCCCGCGCCTGCGCAAGTAAGGCATAAGGCATGAACTATTTTAGCGCCATATCTTTTCGCATACCATGCAAGTGCAAAAGCAGACAGGAACGCAACGAAGTTATAAAACGCACCAATTTTGCCTGTAAGCAGATCTGCTTCGCGGAAACTTGACGCGGCACCGTTTGTTACCGAGCCGAAAACCGAACCCGAAAGACATTTAGCTATATAGATCCAGTAAATAAACATGGCATACCAGCTAAAAAACATCATCGGGATCATTTGCTTCATAGCCCGGGGCATAGTAATTACTGCATCAGCAATTTCCTTAAAGGTTGCTGAAATGCCCTTTGATGTTTTCAATATCCTTTCCTTCTCATCTGCAGATATTGGTAGTTCCTTTGTTGTTTTAAGGGTATACAATATTGATCCGATAGACATAAAAGCCCCGATAATAAACGCTATGATTGTAGTAACCGGGATATGATTTTCATTAACTGCAATTTTACTTACCCCAAAAAATATAAGTAAGGTGGGTGTTAAATAAGCCAATGTCTGGCCCAATCCGGTAAATGCGCTTTGAGTTAAAAAACCGATGGGATGTTGGTCTTCATTTAGCTTATCGCTCACAAATGCGCGGTAAGGTTCCTGTGTTATATTGTTTGACGCATCCAGGATCCATAATATACTTGCAGCCATCCATACCGAGCTGCTGTACGGCATAAAGAACAACGCAATGCTGCAAAATATGGCTCCTACTAAAAAATAAGGTGTCCGGCGCCCATATTTAGTGACTGTTTTATCACTAAATGCGCCTACAATGGGTTGGATTATAAGTCCGGTGATTGGGCCGGCAAGCCACAAATAGGGTAATTTACTTTCGTGAGCGCCCAGGTATGAGTAAATGGGGCTCATATTAGCCTGCTGCAAGCCGAAGCTGTATTGCAGGCCAAAAAAACCAAAGTTCATGTTCACAATTTGCCAGAATGATAAGCGCGGTTTTAACCCAGCAAGCCGTTCAAAAGCTTTAGTCTTTATCACAACTGCTGTTTTTATGGCCGGTGCGCTTGTAACGTTCATCATGGTTAATTGTTCAACGATTTAAGTTTATAGCTTACAACTTTCCAATGATTGTCAACAATCATATCAGCTGCATCCTGATGCGATCTTATTATTTCGCTTTCCTTCTTTAATACCTTTTCAATAAAGGGTGTTACCGTTTCGCGGTTTCGTTTAATCCGGCTTTGCCGGGTATCCTCATAACTGGTGTTTATTAAAATTTTATGATCAGTTTCCTTTAATAATGTCGAATACGTTCCCTCAACCAATATTACATTCACATTTGTAATATCAACCACCTTGCTTTCCTCCGTATCGGTGATCCAGTTCATGTATGGAACGGTTAATGAGGCATTTGTTTTTCCTTTTGCGGCTGCAATGTGGTTATCGAGCAAATGTAGCCTCACTTCCTTAGGTCCTACCAATGAAAAGTCATTTACCCTGAACTGGTGGTTCATCTTTGGTGGCAAAATGAAATAGTCGTCCATGTGAAGTATAAGAGGGGTAAATCCTCTTTCAACTAAAATATCTGCAAACAATTTACTAAGCGTAGTTTTACCCGACCCTGACTCACCGGCTATCGAAATAGCAATTACCCGTTTTTTGTCCAAGTGCAATTTATCAACCAAATTAGCTGCATATGGCCTTAGAGATTTAAGCAATTGGGGTTCGTTTTGGGGCGAACTAATTATTCGCTTGCTAAACGCGGTGTAATCTTCTATAGCAAGGTTGCCGAGCAAATAGCCGGATGCACTGAAGCACAAATTATTTACACCTCCGGGGTTGCGATCGTAAAAATCAAAGTATTCAGAAAATGGGTTTTCTGTTAAATTTATACCTATTTGCTGATCCAGCGCCTCCATCAGCCGGTTGGCGATCTCAGGCAAGCCTGCAGATTTGAAACCCGCAACCAGGAAACCGTTAACTACCGGCCAAATTCCGCCGTTATGGAAGTGCCCCGGCTTATTTTTAAACTGGAAATTGTGATTGGACGCGAGTGTTTTATAGTGAATACTATCTTCGGTAATAACCGGCCAGAAAGCCGGCACCCCTTTTTGATCGGTTTCATTTAATAGATCGGTAACTACCCGTTCAAGTTTCTTTACCGATGCTTCCGATGGAATTTTTAATAGCAGCAATAATGCTATTGACCATGAATCTATTACCTCTAAATATTCACCGGGTGAAAATGAAGCTACAAAGCTATCACGGATATCGAAGTCCTTCAACGCAAGTTGCTGGGAAACTGTATAGAGGCTGTCATTTAATTCAGCTTCAAAAAGATAGTGCTGTTTTATACTTACCTTTATCTGTAGCGCCTTTTCGGCCCAATCTGCCCGGTCAAAAAATTCCGAACTAACCAGCAAAGCCCAATACCTGAGCAACTGATCGTAAAGAACATAGCCATTAGTGATATATTCATCTGCCCAATTGCTGCTCATGGGCACATACATTAAACCCTTTCCATTAAATTCCCATGATTCAGCGAGGTTGAAAATTGTTTCACATTGATTATAAACAACATCCTTAAAACCGGCATCTCTATCATCCTGTTCAAGAAACAAAACCGATGCTATTATCCACCAAAAACTTGCGTCAACCCTGCCTACCGGCCCGCCGAAGCTTACTTTAGTTATAATATCAAATTCGTTTATCTGTATATTGGATGGAATTTGCCCGTGAGACGAGGCCGCCCTTTGCAGGTTTATCAATGATGTTTTAAGCGGGGCATATAATTCAGATAGCTGATTGGCGATTATTGCCAATCCTGTAACCGATGCATCACGTGCCCACAATGAGTTATAGTTATCCTTTAGCTCGGAAGTTGCTTTAATCCCAGATATCGACGATGCCATTTTAAGCACTTCAACAGCCCGGTGTGATATATTATTAGGTTCTAAAACCAACTTCTGATATAGTTTAAATTTGTAATATTTAGTTTATAATTCAATTACAGCTTCTGTAAAGAGGTAGTGATTACGATTCCGCAGTTGAGTTATTTATTAATTGGTGAATAAAAATACGGGTTGATTGTAACTTATTTATCACAAAACATCTAAATTTCAGCGCAAAGCTTTCCGCAATCGTTTGCGAAAATGATTGCTGTTGAAAAAAATGCATCAGACAGTAGGGGTAGGTTACACACTAATCGTTTAATGATAATTATTTAACTTCCAGTTTAAAATAATTATTTTTTTATATATTTAGGATTTTATGTAGCAGAATAGTTACATTTAACAACCAATTATAGACCTAAATGTCTGAAGTAACTTTAAAAAAGTTAGCGGATATGCTCAATTTAAGCATATCAACAGTATCTAGAGCGCTCAAAGACCATCCCGACATTTCCGGCGATACCAGGATTAAGGTAAAGGAACTGGCAGGAGTGTTAGATTATGAGCCTAATACCTATGCAATAAATTTGCGTACCAATCACAGTAAAGAGTTTGGAATAATTGTGCCTGGCATTGGAAATGATTTTTATCAGTCGTTTATTAGTTCGCTTGAAAAGGAAGCCCGTCAATTTGGATATTCCTTGATTATAATGCAATCAGGCGACGATCCTCAAATTGAGTTGGAAAATCTCAAACGCTGCAAGCAAAGCCGCATGGCAGGCATATTTGTATCCATAACGTCAAAAACAATTGATATTCACAATTTTTTAAAACTTGGCGAGCAACATATCCCGGTAATATTTATTGATAAGGTACCCGCATTCGAGGCCTGCAACAAGGTTTGTGTTGATGATTCAGCAGCTGCAACAATGGCTGCTGAAGCGCTGATCCTGAAAAAGAAACAAAGAATATTGGCAATTTTTGGCAACACTCAAATGTCAATTACCAGTAAAAGATTAAAGGCTTTTAAAGAAACCTTCACCAAGTATAGCGCGGATACGTCACTTGAAATTACTCATGCAAATTCAACCCAGGAAGCCCAGGATATATTAATGGACACCCTGGAAAATAGTTTGCGGCCCGATGCCATTTTTTGTATGAGCGACGAGATCCTGATTGGTGTAATGAAAGCTGTACAACGATTTGGCTTACACCCACCGGAGGATATAGGTGTGATTGCGATTAGCGACGGTTACGTTCCCACCTTTTACTACCCGCAAATAACTTACGTGGAAACCAGCGGATTTAAACTGGCTAAAACCGCCTTTGCACGAATGCAGGCGTGTATAGCAGGCAGCACCTACGCGCAGGAGCTAAAAATTGATTCCATGATTGTTGAAGGCGGCTCGTTGTAGCTCGTGATAATAAAAAACAAATGATGGCCGTTTTCAGCTATTAAAGGAACTTTAGTTTTTGACACAAAGGTTTGCGAAAAGCATTGCTATTGAAACTCAATACTTTTGGATCGAAGCCATTAAATATTCCGTATAACTTGTGCTGTACCTGGCTTATAGTCGGCCCAATTTATAACCTTTTTTAAAATGATGATCACCAGAAAATTATTCCTGCTTTTTTTATTCGCATTTATTACTGCGTCGGGATATTGCCAACTACAAACGCCCAGGCAACTGTACCCGGGCTTGTTTGAAGCAATTCAGCTATCGGATATTTTCCCTGATAACAAAACATTTGTTGATGCCGTTGTCCGAAGGGAACCGACAGATATTATAAAAGATTATAACAACCAAAAGGATAAGGCCGGCTTCGACCTGAAAAAGTTCGTTGCCGACAATTTTATCGCGCCGGGTAGTAAAACCGATATTTTTAAAAGTGACGTATCAGCAGGCATCCGAAAACACATTGATACCCTGTGGAAGGTGCTTTACCGCAAGCATGATACAGTTTCCCGGTATTCGTCATTAATCCCGCTGCCAAATGATTTTATTGTTCCGGGTGGTCGCTTCCGCGAAATTTACTATTGGGACTCGTATTTTACCATGCTTGGGCTGCAGGAAAGCCACAAGGCAGATGTCATCAAAAACATCATTAATAACTTTGCCTACATGATAGATAAGTTTGGTTTTATCCCCAACGGAAACCGCACTTATTATTTAACACGTTCGCAGCCTCCATTTTTTGCAATGATGATTGATTTACTGGCAAAGGACGATGGCGAGAAAACCCTGGTAAAATATCAGCCGGAATTATTAAAGGAATATGCTTTCTGGATGAGGGGAAGCGAAAAACTAAAACCCGGCGAGGATTTCCGCAACAGTGTAAGACTGGACGATGGTGAAATTTTAAACCGCTATTGGGATGAATCTGACCTGCCACGCGAGGAATCATACAAAAAGGATGTAGATGCTGCAAAGGAAACCACCCAAAAGCCTGGTGATTTTTTCCGGAATATTCGCGCAGCAGCTGAGTCGGGATGGGACTTTAGCACCCGTTGGATGGATACTACGGGGAATCTGAGTACTATCCAAACAACGTCAATTATCCCTGTCGATCTTAATTGCCTGTTATACCATTTGGAAGTTACTATTGCTCAATCATACAAATTGCAGGGCAACATAAGCAAACAGCAGTTTTATCTTGGAAAAGCATCTACCCGCAAAAATGCAATTCAAAAGTATTGCTGGAGCGATAAGGAGAGCTGGTTTATGGACTACAACTTCAAACTAAAACATACCACTACCTTCCACACGCTTGCCGGGGTTTACCCGCTTGAATTTAAACTGGCGACCGACAAACAGGCTGTAAAAGTTGGCGATGAATTAAAGACCAAGTTCTTAAAACCGGGCGGGCTGGTTACAACCTTCCAACGATCAGGCCAGCAATGGGACAGCCCGAATGCCTGGGCGCCACTGCAATATATGGCGATTGATGGTTTAAATAATTACAATCAAACTGGCCTGGCACAATCAGTTGCCCAAAGCTGGATAGGCACCAATATGCGCGTGTTTGAAAGCACCGGGAAGCTAATGGAAAAATACAATGTAGTGGATACTGACATTAAGGCAGGAGGCGGCGAATACCCGTTACAGGATGGTTTTGGCTGGACAAACGGCGTACTGCTTAATTTGATCAATAAGTATCATATGGATAATTTATAGATCTCTTTCCTATACAAACTAAAAATGGCTGCGGGATAATTGTCCTGCAGCCATTTTTAATATCCCTTAAGGAAACAAAATCACCGCTTTGCTGCACCACCAACGTTGAGCGTAATTGTGTTCATTTGTGGTTTTATTCTCCAAACAGCGCCGTTAGCCGGTTTTGAAAAGGTTCCCTGCATTGCTGCAAAATTGTATTTCATTCCTTCAAAACTGCAATCTACCTGCTTACTCTTAACTCCTACAAAAGGCAGTTTGGCTTCCTTTGACGTATTCAGATCTAGGAACCAATCGATAGGTTCCTTAGTTACCAATATCATTTTCACCTGCCTTTCACTTAAATCCATTTCAAGCGATCCCTTTATTGATGTTAAGGGCCAGGAGATATGTAATGTACTTGTACCCCTATTAGTGAATTTCGGGTCGCCCCCATTTAACAATACTTCTTTGCCGTCAATTAATGCCTTTACACGCAATCCGGCAATTTCACCCTTTTTGCTCCAGATATAGCCGTCAACTACCGGCAAAGTAAAGAAAGTGCATTCGTTCGATGTAGCTACTCCCTTTGTATAAACCGACGGAAAATTCTCATTAAATAAATGCAAATCTCTTATCCGCAGGTTACCGTTTTCCCAGATCATATTAATCCGGTAAAAACGACTGTCAAACCAGGCGGTTTTCAAATCGCTGCCTTCAATGTCCTTGCCTACGGTAAAAGAGGTTGACGGCGTAACCTTATAGTTTTTCTTAAACCATAAACCTGACTGCTCCATCGTTTCCACCCTGATCTTACCCTCATTGCGCAATTTAGCTATCAGCGGCATCTGGATCTCCAGGCCTTTCGCCATGGCATCCCAGGTAAAGGAATTTTCCTGACCTGCCTGGGTATAGTTAAATCCAAGGGAATTATCATCGGTTAATGCTTTGAAAAACCAGTTAACCCAGGTTGAATCGCCACCGCCAAATTTGTAAACAGGTTCTAATGTAACAACGCCTTGCCGCCTTGTACCCAAACCGTTATCATACTGGCGGACCGGGTCGCTGCCGAGCATCCTGAAAATAGGTACAGGGATCTGGTTCTCTGCATGCTGCGCCGGCATGTATGAATTTATTTTACTTGGATAATAAGCCTGGTTCCAATAGCCGCCCCATAAGGTGTAACCATCGGTACCATATTGATCCTTACAATTGCTTGATGCTACTATGTGGTATTTCTCATACATATAATTAAGGCTGTAGGCATCAATGAACCATGAGCCCACCGATTTTGGATAATAGCCAAAGATCTTTTTAAAATCCCTCATATAAACATCGATGATCTTCTCGCGCTCCTTTGGCGTATAGCCTGTTGAAAAGCCGATGTTGGCACGCCAATCCCACGGGTAACGCCCGCGCCATTTCATCCCGGCGTTTTCAACCAGCGGCTGCGGGATCTCCCACCAGGCACCAATTTCAAACGATCCTTTAGGCAAGCTTTTTAGCAGGGTCTGGTAGCGGCTATCCAGCAGGGCATCATATTGCAATAAAAAAGTACCGCCAAGCTTATATTTCTTCATGATCTCCACCTGCTTTACCACGGTTTGATACAACACATCCTCGGTGATCTGCGGATCACGGGGCTCAAGCAAACGGATAAAGTTCACAATATTTACGATCTTAGGAGTTTTGGCACTGCCTTTGTCAGCGGGCTTATCCGGCCTTATTATATAAAAGGAAGATAGCGTTGCTACAATGATCAGGCTGCATGCCACCCCGGCCAAAAGCCTACTGGTTATTTTACGCTTCATTATATTTTGATGGTTGTATATTATAGGTGATGTTACGTACATTAAAAAGGAGATAAACAGACGGCAGAACCCGCCCGTTTATCTCCGGTATTTTTACCAGCCCGGGTTTTGCTGCAAAACGTGCCCGCTTGCTGCATAAAACGCCACCTCTTTGGTAGGCAGGGGCTGTAAATAGTTTTTGTTCGGATCAAACTTCCTGCCTGTTTCTGCAATCATAAAGCCGTCGGCATCTGTTTTACTTTGATAAGGAGCTGTGCTGTACAGCGGGTAGGTTTGCCAGGTTGTTCCTTTAATCTTGATCCCTTTTACATCTTCAGCTAACTCTGTTTCGGCTGTTTTCCAGCGCCTTAAGTCATCATACCGAAAACCTTCAAGGGTTAGCTCTACAGTTCTTTCCCTTCGGATCTCGGTGCGCATATCAAGGTTATGGGCTGCTACAAAGGCTGTGGTTAAGTGCGGCATGTTAACCCTGTCGCGCAGCTTATTTATCGACATATCCAAATCTGCATCCGTAACGGAACCATTCTTTTCAAATGTAGCTTCGGCGTATATCAGCAACACTTCGGCGTAACGGATCAAATGCTTATCGTAATCAAACAAGCTGGCATCCCCTAACTGACCTGAATTATTGGCGGTAGCATCCTCAGACATGTATTTGTAAAGGATATAGCCCGTATTCGGGTTACGCTGTGGCTTATCAGGATAATTAGCCACTTTGTTTACCGGGAAGAACACACGATTAGTGAGCATGCCGGGAATGATCATGGTCATGGTCATCCGTGGGTCGCGCTTTTTATATTCCGAGGTCATGGTTCCGTAACCCTGGAATACTGAACCCGGAGAGTTTATGGGCATTCCGTTGGTATCCAAATACAAATCGACCATTTTACGGGTTGGGTTATAACCGTTACCATCATATTCATAAGGCATATCATGCCCTATAATATTCCGGGCATAACGGCGATCAAGGATGCACTCCTTTGAGTCGTCACCTGCTTCAATAAATGCATAACGGTAGCTCTGTGCACCGCTCCCATTATATAAAGCATAAGTTCCTGCATTGATAACTGCGCTTGACGAAGTTACCGCTGTGGTAAGGTATTGGGTTGCATCAGCAGCGCCCCTGAATTTCTCCCAGGTGCCCTGGTATAAGGCCACCCGTGCACTCATTGCCAAAGCTGCTCCCTTAGTGATTCTACCGATATCCGGGCTTGAAAGATCAGACTGCACCGGCAAATCATTCTTAGCCTCGTCAAGATCCTTCAGGATAAAATCGGCTGTTTCTGATTGGGTTGATCTTGGGGTAAATAAAGCCGGATCATCCGTAGTCAGTACTTTGGTTATTATTGGTACACCGCCGTACAAACGCATCAGTTTCCAGTAATACCAGGCACGGAAGAATTTCGCTTCTGCTACATACTTTTTGGTATCGGCATCAGTAAATGAAGCGCCGTGGGCCAATATGTTGTTACAGTCCCTGATATAGTTATAACTACTTGTCCAGGTATCTGACGTTTGCGATACCTGCAGGTTGCCATTACTTACGCTATTAGGAAAATTATAGGCAATGTCCGACTCTGTGTCTTCAAACCCGAACCTGTCCAAACCCTGGTACAGCGCGTTGGCAGCCAGTTTAAAATCGCTGGCTGTTTTCCAGAATGTTGCATCAGTAATTGAATCCTGCGAAACCAGGTTAAGCTGCTTTTTACAGCTTACTCCGAATAATAGCGCGATCAACAAAACCGATGTATATATAGTTGTATTGTTTAATATCTTAATTGATTTCATGATCATCTTTATTTAAATTTTACATCTAATCCCAGTGAATAAACCTTGTTGAAAGGATAGGTGCTTTCACTCAGAGAACCATCCTCCGGATTGTAGTTACCGCCAAGCGTTCCTTTGGCAATAGTGAACAGATCCTGCCCGCTGAAATAGATTCGTGCAGACCGCATTTTAATAGCATTGGCAATTGATGTTGGCAGATTATAACCTAATGTGATCACTTTAAACCTTAAGTAAGCATCGTTATGCATGGTAAGCGTTGAGGTATGGTAATCATAACCCCGCAAATCGTCATAACCTGTACCACCGGGCAGGTAGCGCGGATATTGCGCATTCGGGTTTGAGGCGGTATAGGTTTTACCATAATAGTACTCAAGCGATGGCCAGTAAAATGCATTTGGAACCGCTAACGCCCCAACGTATTGAACATCGCGTTTACCTACGCCCTGGATGAACATGCTCAAGTCGAACTGCTTGTAACCAAGGCTAATATTGGCCGAGTAGGTATAGCGTGGCGTATAATTACCAAGGTAAACCATATCGCCATTTTGCCCTTTGGCTTTATCGCCAAATTCAGTTAGCTTGCCGTCGCCGTCAACATCCTTGTACATCACATCACCAATAGCAATGTTTGAAGGCACACCCTGGATCTTTTTATAATTATCCAATTGGGCCTGAGTTTGAATTATACCTTCAGATACATAGCCGAAGTAAGAATTTATAGGATACCCTTGCCTTAAACCATTAAGCCCCTCGCCGTAGCTGTCGGTATTTTTAAGCTGAACCAGTTTGTTGGTATTGTCGCTCAGCTGTAATGCTACGCTATACCTGAAATCATTGATATGATCCTTCCATGCTATCGAAGTTTCAAAACCTTTGGTAACAAGTTTACCTTGGTTTGATGATGGCGGTGTACCGCCATAAACAGCAGGAACAGCAATATTAACCAGCATGTCATTATTCGTTTTGTTGAAATAATCGAATGAGAATGTCAGTTTGGATTTAAGGATCTGCATATCAATACCAATATTCTTGTTCTCGATGGTTTCCCACGTTCTGGTGGCTGATGAAGTATTTGCCGTAGCACCCGGCACCCCAGCGTTCGGCGAACCCAGCGGGTATAATCCGCCTACTGTGATGAGTGGAATATAGTCAAACAAGCCTAAACCGCTGATGTCCTGGTTACCCATTTTACCCCATGAAGCCCTTAACTTTAATTGATCGAAGAAATTCAGATTCTTGATAAAATTCTCCTGGGTGAGGTTATAGGCAAGCGCAGCTGATGGGAACACAGCACTCCAGCGTTTATTGGGAGCGAACTTCGAACTGCCGTCTGCACGGGCAGTAATATCAAGGATCAGCTTATCTTTAAACGAGTAGCTAAACCTGCCAAAATAAGAGTTTAAGGCTTGGTCGCTAAGGTTACCTGTAAAATTGCTATAAGCAACACTTGTCCGGTCGGCAAGGTTCAGGGTAAAGATCTCGTTGCCGGGGAAGTTATAACCGGTAACGCTTTGCCCGCTGTTATTGGTCTGCTCTAACGAAGTACCAACGGTCAGGTCAATTTTATGATCAGCGCCGAACTTTTTATCGTAGTCTGCATAAACCTGGTACAAGCGGTAATCAGTCCGGGTGTTTCCGTATGATGCCTGGTTTGGCGTGTTACGGATATCCTGGATCCCTCCTGCATAGTTATACCTTGTAAAAGTTTTTGTGATGGCAACATCGTTTCCATAGTCCAGTCTTATTGCCGCCTGTCCGGTTAATGTCAGGCCATCAATTATATGATAGTCTGCCTTGAAATTGGTGCTGAATCTTGAGAAATCATAAGTATGCTGACCACCGTCGGTAAGCGATTGTGCCGGGTTTTCATATCCCTGGTAGCCATAAAACTCTCCTTGTGGATTATATACAGGCTGGTACGGAAACTGCCGAACCACATTCGGGATCGCATTGCCCAACATTGTAGGGTCCTTAGTAACGGTGCTTTCAAAACTTGATCTTGTTTCTACATCCAGATCCTTCAACAGCTTGAAATCGTAGTTCAAACGAAGGTTATACCTATCAGAGTAGTTTGTTCCATAATTTAGGCTACCATTGTCACGGTTATATCCTGCCGAAACCAGGTAAGTATTATTCTCACCACCGCCCGAAATGGCTACATTATGTACTTGTTGAATGGAGTTTTTGTAGATCACTTTGTTCCAATCGGTATAACCATAAAAGGAGGGGTAACTGCTCAATCCATAGTTCCAGCCTTGTGTAAGGTCGGGCGCGGCGTTTGCAGCGATCTTATCAAATACAGATTGCGGGAAACCCGGAATCCCGGCGTTGATTAACCCTTCATTCATAAAATGGGCGAACTCGTTAGTGTTCTGCATCTTCTTTAGATAGTCAGGGGTTTTAAGTCCAACGTTGGCGGTGTACTGGATGGTCGGCGGGCCTTTCCTGCCTTTTTTGGTGGTAACTATAATAACCCCATCAGCCGCACGGGCGCCATAAATGGCTGCTGCTGCATCCTTTAAAACAGAAATCTGGCTAATGTCGCTTGGGTTCAAGGTTCCTAAATCACCGGGAATCCCGTCAATTAATACCAAAGGCACATTTCCGTTAATAGACGAATAACCCCGTACCTGCAGGTTGTATCCCTGGTTTCCTGGCTGACCGTCGGACCGCGTAATGGTTACGCCCGGAACCGTTCCCTGCAAAGCATCAAACACGTTGTTTTCGGGGCGATTTTCAAAAACATCAGCTTTTACGGTTGTAATAGCGCCGGTAATTGCGCCCTTGGCTCTTGTACCGTAGCCTACAACAACAACCTCATCAAGCTTATTTTCCGATTTAACCATTTTGATGGTCAACTGGCTTTGGCCGTTAACAGATACCTTTTGGGTTACATAACCAATATACGACACTACCAAAACAGCATCTGCCGATGGAGCCGTTATTTCAAAGCCGCCGTTAATATCCGTAGTTGTCCCTGTTGAAGTGCCATCAATTCGAATGCCCACTCCCGGCAATGTTTCACCGGTAGTTGCATCTTTAACCGTGCCGGTAACCTTCTGGGCCTGTTGCTCCGTTACCGTTTTAATTTCCGGTAATATTTGCTCCTTTCTTACCAGCAAGATGGTTTTATTGATCACCTTAAACCCAAAAGGCTGATCCTTGAAGCAGAGGTTCAAGAGATCCTTCAGGTTCATGTCCTTAGCTTTAACAGTGATGGGTTTTGCGCCTTCAACTGTCGAGTTGTTGTAAAGAAAATCAAAATCGGTTTGCTTCTTGATCTCAGAAATCACCTCTGACAACTGCGCCTTTTTTACAGACAACGTTACCTGCTGGGCCAATCCCTCAGCCCTGATTTGCAGAAGTGCAACAAATAAAAGGATACATGTTAGTTTCATTTTGAGTACCAGATTGGAAATTACGTAGGACTCCCGCCTGAAAAGTAATTCAGTAAATTTTTTATACATTTGATTGTTAGGTTAATTTGATTTATTGGATAGCTTCAATAATTTTTTTACCTGATTTCAGCATACCGCTGACCGACCAGGGACGGTTCGAACGTTCCTGGTTTGGTAAAATTCTGTGGGTGAGTTCGTGTCTCTTCTATAAATACCCTCCTTAAATTTATTGGTTAATACTCCGTTAATTAATTTTGAAATTGGATTTCAGGTTCTATAATGATGTTATAAGTAGCTGCTTTTAATTGCTTACAATAATTTTCCTTTTGTCGAGCTTAAAATGAACCTTACCGAGCCGCTCCAGGTTAGTAAGTATTTCTGTTAAGTTTGATGAACGCGAAAATGTCCCGCCAAACCTTTCCTTTTCATTACTGAAGTTATTGTACTCCACCTCCACATCATACCAGCGGCTCATCGATTTCATAATGCCGGCAATAGTCTGGTTATCGAAAATAAAATAGCCGTTTTTCCACGACATCACCTGCTCCAAATTGGCGGTTAAAACAACAGATTCATTGCTCGCTTTATTAAAGCTTGATTGCTGCCCGGGAATAAGCAGGCTGGATTTACCTGTAATAAGATTGCTTACCTTTACACTGCCTTCCAACAAAGTGGTGCGTATGTTTACTTCGTCGCTATAACTTTTCACGTTGAAATGGGTGCCGAGGTCTTTAATTTCCACCTTGTCGGTAACCACTTTAAATGGAAACCTGGCATTGTGCACCACTTCAAAATACGCCTCGCCCGAAACCTTCACTATCCTGGAATCTCCTGTGAAAACAGTCGGAAAGGTGATAGATGAAGCCGCATTCAGCCAAACTTTTGAACCATCTGGCAAAATCAGCGGGTAAGGAGACTGTTCGCCCCTTGCTGTACTTAAAGTGTTATAGGCAACTTCATTTTGTTGAGCATTTTTATTCACCGCGTAGGTGATCCCGGTATTCTTGTTAATCAAAACTGAAGTATTGCCTTGTTGGGCCAGCGTTCCGCTCATAGCGCTTGTTAAAACAATCTTTTGGCCGTTAGCCAATGTTAGCGTGGCCTGTTTTTGGCCGGGAGTTATAGGCTTGAGTACAGCAATTATTGTTTTATTTTTGGTTTGATGCCTGAATACATTTATGCCCAAAGCAACAAAAACAACAATTACGGCTGCTGCCGCACCAATGCGGTAAACCAGTCTCTTATAATTGCTACGCTGCGGTTTCATCTGCTCTTTAATTAGCTGGTGAACATTAGCGAGTCGCTCTGCTTCTCCCGCATCAGGCAAGTGGTCGTCATCAGCCATTTCAAGCTGGGCGAGGATGTGTTTTTTTAACGCATCCTCATCCGTATCGCCGAAGTGGGTAAAAAGTTCATCCAACTCCTCATCGGTGCAGGCGTTATCAATGAATTTGTGAAACAAATAATCCAGGTGATCTTTCAAGGTTATTGATCTTAATTAATGCTAATACGCTTGTGGAGAACGCGGCATCTACTCTGGTTGAAAAAATATTAAGTTTTTTTATTTCGATCTCAAAAAAATGGCGCTTTTGATATGCTGATAGTTATTTGCAGTATTAAATTCGAACTTTAAGCTCAAAAAAAAAGCCGGGCGAACCCGGCTTCCTCTCTTATTTACAGGTCTTGTCGCATTCACCTGATGATTTGCAGGTTTTGCTGCAATGATCCTTGCAGGATGATTGACTGCAGGATTTTGAGCATTTGGTGCAATGGTTCATTTTGCTGTTACAGCAAGGTGTGTTAGCGAACGAAATTGAATTTATAGTTAATAGCATCATCGTTACGATGAAAAGAAACTTTTTCATGATTTTAATTTTAAATGTGTTTAATAATAAATTACCTCTGTGATAAGGCAGCAGGTTACGGTGTTATTATTAAACTTTCGGAGGGTTCCAGTTGAAGCGCGCGTAGCCGGACAAGTCACCTGTATTATAAGAGATCGCTGTTAATTCCTTTACTACAGAAAATACAGGACCAACAGAAATAGGGTCAACTTTTAAAAAACCACAACCTGCACAGGATAACATGGTATTACATGTCCCCTGCCCGCAATCGTTGTTTTGTTTGGAGCTGCAAGGGGATTGTTTAGACATCTTATGACAGCAACTTTCTTTTGCCGAAGGCTTAATGGTTTTTGCCCTCCCCGGGAATGCGGAAAGAAAAACCAAACAAAACACCATCATAAGTGCAATCACCTTCATCGCTACAAATATGGGCATTAACATTTAAAATAAATTGATGGTCATCAATTTTTAAGATGATATAGATCTTATTTCAATTTGGTCAAAACGGCTAAAAACACCAGAAAAGCCACATCATGCGAAGCTAAAAGTGCCATTTTAACTTTTTTAGTTGCTTTTACAATGTGTCCGTTTATTGTCGAGGTGGAGATTCCGAGAATTTCGCTAACCTCTTCGTAGCTTTTTCCTTCCAGCTTGCAAAGCTTAAAAACCATCTGCTGTTGCTGCGGCAACTGTTCAATTGCGCTGGTGAGCAGGTCGTGTGTTTCTTTAAATAGTAGTTTTTCTTCAACTTCAGTTGTAAGTTCAGTCATGCGGTTTTTAACCGCAACCTGGAGTTTTTCTTCGCGGGCAAGGCTCCGGTAAAAATCGTAAACTGAGTTTTGGGCCATCTGGTACAGGTACCCCTTTAAACAATAATCAGAATCTATCAGTTCCCGTTTATCCCACAATTTAATAAATACGTTTTGCAGCAGGTCCTCGGCCAGGAACTCAACCTTAACCATTTTAAGCAGCTTGCGGTAAATAGGGAGACTGTATAATCTGTAAAAATAATCGAACGCTTTCTCGTCGCCGGCCTTCAGCTTAATCAGCTGGCTTTTTTCCTGGTCGGTATGAACTGGTTGAAGCGCCATTTGAAGATCGTTACTAAAATTATTTGTTCCGTAAAAAACCGGCTGCAGTTACCTTGCAGATTAATCCCTAATAATCAGACAACTATCCAATTATTTAATTCATCAATAAATTATTTTTAGGTTGCTGACACGCCGGCATTAAATATTACAATATTTAACTGTTAAAACTAAATAACAGGTTTCGCATCACTGTCCCCTACAGTCTTGTGTACCGCAAAACAGAAGATTTTATAAAACCAGCGTATGAAAAGGGGATATATATCGGTGTTAATTACTCTATAAATTTGGATAACGCTTATGAATGATCAATTGTGATTTTTCGGGAAGCTGATTGATCATTACCGGTGTATCCTGCGGGCGGGTTTGTTTTTGGTTAATATCACCAAGTAAGCTCCATTTACGGGTCATCTCCTTCGGCTCAGTTGCATGCAGATCGTACCGTGTAAAATCAATTACTTTTTCAGGCGAGTTGGTTTTCCAGTTCTTCAATAAAGCTAAACGGAAATCCTTGTTCATAAACCAGCGGATCTGTTTATCAGCATCCGATCCGCCTATGCCTGATCCTTTTTCTACAAAACGATAATTGAAACTGTTACTTTTATAATGTGCGCGCCAAAGTAAGCCAAACTCGCCTTGAGTAATCAGTTTTGTATCGGGCCAGCGTTTTTTTATTGCAGCCAGCCAGTCGTGTAATGATTTTACATCTATGGGTAAAGAGAGCTCCCAGCAATTGGTAACCCATGCAAATCCGTTTAATTTATATCCTTCGTCGAAATGAATTGCGGTGGAGTGCATCATCTCCATCAAGCCGGTATCAGCGCCATAACGATCGACGGTTTCAATAGGGCCAACGCCCATTCTGCTGTTGAAATGATCCTGGAAGCCTCTTCTTCTGCCGGCTAAAAAATCAACTGTCCAGCCGTCGAGGTTAACACAGTCAATAAAATCAGCCTTGTTTTGTGCGGGTTTGCAAAAATGTTCTTTGGATGTATAGTAAGGATAGGATACTGATCCGTCGCCATCCTGGTTATCAATACTGAACTGGCTCCAGATGTTGGCCTGGCAAACATGAATGCCCTCCTTTTCAGCCAGATATTGTTGATTTTTTGCTGATAGGAATCCTGCAACAATGCTCAACGGGCGGTACCCATGACCAACCATTTTGCTTACCAATATCAAAGCATCATGCAAATCTTTGTTTACCTGTTCGGTAGTATTGTAGGCATTGGCAAAATATGCCCCGGGGATAAAGGTTACCTCATCGCCATATTGGTAATGGTATTTTACAACCAGCCGACGGATCTCACGGTAATTGTATGTGGTGTCATTCAATGCCAGCCAGCTTAACGACCAGGTGATCCTTGCTCCGGGAAAACCGTCAGTTACCGCCTTTCTAAAAGCTATTAATTTTTCCGGTGTATGGAGTGCGCGTTCATCTTCGCCTTTGTTAACATCGCGTGATACTTCGATCTGGTTTACGCGGATAACCGAGTTAAACGTAAGAAAGCGGTGCCCCATCAGCTCTTTCGGCACCTTGTTGGTGCTCTGCGCATTGGTAGACAGGCAGGACAGTGAGAGCAACGAAAGTAAGATGGTATTGCGGAACGTTTTTCTTAACATTGGATCGTTGTTATTTGTGCTTTAACTGGTTAAATTGACTACTGCGGTAGCCGGGCGTTAAAACTAAATAACAAATTACACGGCACCATCCTTTACCGTCTGATACCTTGTAATCGAATTTCAATTCATCTTTATTAACGTAACAGCGAAAGGCTTCATCTCTATTGTATCGTCGCTTATTGTTACTTCAACAGGAAAATTATCGCCGGAAACAGAATCAACCGTAGTTATTTTTGCACCCTTAAAATCAGCCGATAATTTTATCGTAGTACTTTTGTTCCGCTTGTTCAGCAGCAATACAAGTTTGTGTCCATTGTCATCAAAACCCTGTGCGAGGATATCGTCACCGCTGTTATTTTCCAGGCCTGTGTTTACAAGCTTGCTTCCTTTGTGGATGTTATCCTTAATCAACTTTAAAACCCAAAAACGCGGATTAGGCTTATTGTTAAGGTGGTTAACCATGGTTACATCGGGGAACTGTGTGGGAAAACCCACCAATTGGGATTCGCCGATAACGTCTATCCCAAGCTTTGTAAGTTCAATAAAAAAGTAGGCATAAGTACTGGCCGAGAGATTAAAATAAACCGGCGGAATAGGCTGGTTCCGCATTTCATCGTTTACAAAAGTGCCCAATTCGTCAATATCAGTTTTAGTATCGGGCGATAATCGCTTCCTGATACTTTCAACATAAGTTACTGTGTTGATGAAGTTTTCTGCCTTATCAAAAACCGCATACTCATAGTCGTCAAACTTCTGTTTTGAATTGGCGCTGGCATAGCAATGGTAGGAGATCATATCAACAGGGATGCCCGATTTGTGATTTTTTGGATTTAAAAAGTATTCAAACCATTCCGGTTTTTCATAAGCCAGCGCAAGCCCAACAAATTTGGCTTTGGGCAATACTGTTCTTATTGCGGTCACCAGGGCATCATAGATCCGGGTATAAGTTTGGGGCGACATTTTATGTTCCAAATCCGGCTCGTTCAGTACCTCCCAGTAAGGAATTTCATAGTGATAGCCTGATTTATGGTATTTTCCCAACTCATCGGTAAAGCCGCCTTTGGTATACCAACTGATGAGCCTTACATAATAACCCGTTAGTTCTTTTAAGGTAGAGTCGCGCAGCTCGGTACCGCCGCCGTAGCCCCAACCCACCTGGTTCGGGTCGTCGGGATAGGTAACCGGTTTCTCAGTCTTGAACATCCATTGCGGGATAGTGCTGAAATTCATGATTACCGAATGGCCTTTTGTAGCCTCCAGGAAGTCTATGGTCATGGGGTCGATCAGCGAGAAATCCCAATGTGTTTCCTTTCCCGGTGCCTCCAATTCAGCCACAGCTAATTTGGGGTAAGGGAACCATGGAACGTATCTCACAAAATCAGCATTCAGATCTTTCAAGGCATTGAAAGAGTTGTCATGCATCGGCGCTCCGCGGCGCAGCATCGGGTTGCCAACAACCTGCAAGGTTGGTGTTGATTTTGAAGTCATCGCCGTTTCGGTCCAGTTGACCTTTAGCTGTAAAGGCTGGGCCTTGCAAATGCCAAGGCAAAAAACAAAAAAGATAAAATTTAAACCTTGTTTCATTTTGTATCTCCCTTTCTATCAAAGGTATTAAAAATATAAAAGGCAGAAAGGCACCGGCACTTTACCGGCACCCTTTCTTACCATTAACCAATTTAACCCAAATTAGTATCCTGGATTTTGCTTTAAGTTA
This sequence comes from Mucilaginibacter phenanthrenivorans, assembly GCF_024721155.1. GTDB lineage: Bacteria > Bacteroidota > Bacteroidia > Sphingobacteriales > Sphingobacteriaceae > Mucilaginibacter > Mucilaginibacter phenanthrenivorans. The sequence goes on from NZ_JAHVAP010000009.1 coordinate 90,949, forward strand.
TGATCCAAAAACAGTTGCCTGTCCGGGATCGGGTAAAGCGCCTCGTATCCGTCAAATTTATAATCGCTCGGAGCAAAGGGAACCCCACCCCTATCCACGGTCGGATTGGCTTTTTCGTCCTGTCCGTGTGCATTAAGCAGGGCCGTCATCTGTTCGTTTGTAAGGGCGCGCTTCAAATCAAACCAGCGGTCGTTTTCAAAAGCAAGTTCAACACGGCGTTCATGCCTTATAGCGCTTCGGAACGAGTCCTGGTTAAGGCCGCTCAAAGCTGCAAGACCCGCTCTCGTCCTAACCTGGTTAATATATTGGTAGGCATTGCCCGGGCCCGATTGCTCGTTAATCGCCTCGGCAAGCATCAATAACACGTCTGAATATCTTAAAACCGGCCAATCGTCATCAGTACGTCCATCTATAGTATGCGGGTGATTGTATTTATTAACAAAGGGAATAGCCACAAATACACCGGCAGAATTTGTATAGCCTGTTTTTAATGACACGGCTTTGCGTTTATCATTTGGTTCAAACTCGTTTATGATATTCCTGGTAGGGATGTTCCAACCCTGCGGACGGCTTGTACTGAAACCGGTAACTGCGCCTTCCGATCCCCTTGGGGCAAAAACATCGATGAAGTCGCTCCACTCACCAAGGTTATTACCGCCCTGGTACTGAACTTCAAACACCGACTCGCTGTTGTTTTTGTTATTGGTATCAAATACTTCGTTATAATCAGCCACAAGCGAATAGCCTAATGACAATACTTGTGTTAAAGTGCTTTGTGCATTTGGAAAGTCCTTTTTAGTTAAATAAACCTTACCCAACAGCCCAAGCGCTGACCCTTTTGAAGCACGACCAATATCCGCGGCGGCATAATCGCTCTTTTTAGGGAGTTTGGTGGCGGCGTCTGTAAGATCGGCAATTATCTGGGTGTATACTGCATCTTCTGTAGCCCTTGTAGTTGCAAATGCGTCAGACGATGTAGCTAATGGCTTGGTGATTAAAACCACCGGGCCAAAGTAACGCACCAGGTTAAAGTAGTAGTAAGCCCGCATAAACTCAAGCTCGCCTATATATTGGTTTTTCTTCGCATCGGCAATGCCGGCAACACCGCCAATCTTTGAAAGTGCAAAATTGATGTTGTAAAGTGCATTATAGCTTTGCGCATACATGTCGGCAATGTTGGCATTCGTGGCTGTCACGTTCCAAAACTCAAATGCTTCTATCCTGTCTGTTTGTCCCCTGTCCGAAGGGTTTAACTGAACGGTAGTATTGTCTGATGACATTTCCGCAAAGATCCATTGGCTGTTTACATGGTCTTGTAACGAGCTGTAAGCGCCGTTAACAGCCTGCTGGATCTGGGCTTCATTTTGATAAAACTTGTCTGCCGTTTTTTTAGTTGGATCGGACAGATCAAGGAATGATTTTTTGCAGGAGCTTACTGCAAGAAAGCACAATATGAGATATGATATTTTATGTAGATTCTTCATCGTGTAATAATTTAATAATGATTAAAAGTTTACCCTTGTGCCTATTGAAATGGTTCTTGGTACCGGGTACGATTCGCCGTCTCTTCCCGGACTAATTACGTCGTTACCGTTGTTGGCACGCGCTGCATTAATTTCGGGGTTATTGCCTGGGTACTTGGTTATCAAAAAGGCATTATCAACACTGATGAAAACTTTTGCATCAAACACGTTCTTTATTCTTGGGATGTTATAACCCAGCGTAATATTTTTTATCCAGGTATAAGTACCGTCATATACATAACGTGAGTTGGCTTCCCTTGTAAAATAGTAGGTGTTTGATCCCGGCCATTTGCCCGCTCCCGGATTCGCTGCAGATCTCCACCGGTTTTGAACATCCGAAAGCACATTGAAAACACCATCAATATTTGCCAGGTTCATTTCAACTGCACGGTAAATTTGAGCGCCATACGAGCCATTCAGCAGCATGGTTAAATCAAAGCGTTTGTAGCCTACATTCCAGTTCCAACCCCAGGTAAATTTAGGGTTGGGATTACCTATAACTACCATATCCTGGGTATCGTAAGAGATTTGGCCATCACCGTTACCATCTAGGTATTGGTAAGTACCAGGAATGTTATTAACGTTATGCGGAGTAGCATTTATCTGCGCCTGGTTTTGGTAGATGCCTAATACCTTGTAGCCATAAAACATCCCGATAGGCTGCCCTACCTGGCTGATGTTGTAACCATCGTAAAACGCACCTGTCAGCAATGAATTCCTGTCGCCATCAATAGACAAGATCTTATTCCTGTTAAAGGATATATTGGCGCCTGTATTAATCGTAAAGTCGCCGAATTTATCACGATAATTAACACCCATCTCAATACCCTTATTTTCCAGCTTGCCAATATTGGTGATGATATTGCTAAAGCCCGCCACTGCCGGAACTTCAACATTCAGCAGCATATTAGTGGTTAATTTGCGGTAATACTCACCGGTAAAGGTGATCTTTCCGTTCAATACGCTAAGGTCTGCACCGATGTCAAGTTGCCTTGATTCTTCCCAGCCTAAATTTACGTTTGGAAATGAACCCACGGTAGCACCCGGCACAACGGCGTTGCCTAACACGTAGTTACTGGAGTTGATATTTGCCTGCGATGTATAATTACCAATATTGTTGTTACCGGTAACACCATAACTGGCCCTCAACTTCAAATCATCAAGCCAGGTAAATTTTGGAAAGAAGCTCTCTTGTGATAAACGCCAGCCAATGGATGCCGATGGGAAGTTACCCCAGCGATTGTTGCTCCCGAACCGTGAACTAGCCTCGCGGTTGAATGCTGCAGTAAACAGGTACTTGTCTTTATAGGAGTAGTTAACTCTTGATAAAAAGCTTTCGATAGTAAAGGCCGCCATGCCCGAGCTGCCGTCGCGCTGGTTTGCTGCCGAAACGTATTCCACAAGGTCATCAGGAAATTGAGTGCCTGATGCGTTGCCCGTATTAACCGTATTTTTCTGAAAGATATGCCCAACCGTTACTTCAAGCTTGTGATCCTTAAACTTTGGCGAATAGGTCAACAAGTTATCCATGCCATAGTTCATGTAATTGTAGAATGCCTCGTTGGCGCTTGCCAGGCGGGGCGGCGCACTATTGAAACCGGCAACGTCGGATGGCGTGAAGTCGTGGTTCCTGTCGTCATCAAGCGCACCGTGAACGTTGGTGCGGAATGACAAATTCTTTATCGGCTTAATTTCAAAATAAGCGTTGGCGGTTACATTACTGGTATATTGCTTATGCAATTCCTCGTTAAGACGCTGCACCGGGTTAGGGAATCCGAAGATATTATCATGCCCACCAATGTAGTTGTTGTATGAACCATCGGCATTGTAAATTGGTTCCCTTGGATCCATTAACAGGGCCTGGTCAACAATGTTATTACCGAAGCCACCGGCAACGGCATCGCTGTTTTTGGCCCAGGTATATGCTCCTGATAAATGCAGGCCAAAGTTCATATAGTTAGTCGGTCTGCCATCAAGGTTGGCACGCGCCGTAACGCGATTGAAGCCTGTATTAATTAAAGACCCCTGCTGATCAAGATACCCTACTGAAATGTATGAACTTGACTTTTCAGAACCATTCATCAATGATACATTGTAGTCGCTGAACGGAGCATTTTGATGCAGGATAGCCTTATACCAATCGGTCGAAACCTTATTTTGTTCCGGGTACCTGAAATCAGCCGGAATATCAGCCGGAACAGGTTCCCGGTTATTGAAGTACCTGATCTTATCAGAATAAACATCATTTTCAAATTGGGCAAATTGCTCGCCGTTCATCATCTTAACCCGGCGCGAATCTGGCACGTTTGCAAAACCATTGTTAGTACTCACCGTTAATTTGTATCCGTCTTTCTTACCACTCTTAGTCGTGATCAGCACAACGCCATTTGCGCCGCGCGAACCGTAAACTGATGTAGATGCCGCGTCCTTCAAAATGGTAATGCTTTCAATATCGTTAGAGTTTAAAGCGGTACCTACACTGGTACCTACCGGGAAACCATCAACTACGTAAAGTGGATCGCTGGTTGCGCCTAACGAGCTGTTGCCGCGGATTTCCACCTGCAACTCCTGCCCCGGCTGGCCAGTAGTTTGCTTTGCAACAACACCCGGCGCCTGTCCTGCCAATAAACGCCCCACGTTTGATGCCGGAATCCCCTGCGATTTGGAAAGGTCGACCTGCGAAACTGCCGCAGTAATATCTGCTTTCCGCTGCGAACCGTAAGCAAGTACCACAACTTCCTTGAGCCCCTGCGATGCAGCTGAAAGGCGCATATTTACAGTCGCATTAGCCCCAGTTACTACCTGGTTAGGCTTATAACCAATGTACTTAAAAACAAGAGTTGAGCCTGAAGTTGCCGTGAGCGTGAAGTGGCCCTTGATGTCGGTTTGAGCGCCGTTGGTAGTACCCTTAACAGATACCGAAACACCCACCAGTGTTTCTGAGGTAACCGAGTCAGTCACCGTACCTGTATAGGTTAGCTGGGTTTGTGAGAACGATGGGAAGGCAAACAAAAGGAATAACATTAATAATCCTCCGTACTTCCATGTTTTAAAGAGTAAAAGTTTTCTTTTCATAAAATTGAGCTTGGTTTAAAATTTATTTATTGATAGTTGGCTGCACTGTTCAAGCTATTTACACACCCGTTTTTCAAGGCATTTTCATATATGTAAACAGCTATTTTATATAGTAAATAACCACAGCCCGAAGGGATTATGGTTATTGGTTTTTAATTGACATTTCAAAAGTATTTGGAAGAGGGAGGGCAAAAAATAGACTATTTGACAATTGAATTGTAGTTTTTGGCTTAGTGTAAATAACTGTTAAACAAATGACTAAGACATGGAAAAACCCTCATTACAGCTACAAAATGAAGCTAATTACACTAAAACCGGTAAGCGGCACATGGGACCGATTTATAGTTTATTTCAAACTTTAAGCACAAAACCTGTGTTTGTATTTTTTGGCAATTAGTTTGCCTTTTTTGATATACCTGCTTAGTTGCGCGAAAATGTTGATATTTTTAAGCTGTTATGAACCGGCGATACCTTTGAGCCATTATTTATCGGATATTGATTAACTGATTACAGACATGGTCAACTATTATAAATATTTACCTGTTAGCCAGGATGACGAAAGTTGGGGACTATATGTTTTAAATACGGGCTGTACCCATATTGAAGCGTGTGGCTCATACCCTTCAAAAACACACCCGTCGCACCATAATTTTAACTGGAATACCGGCCGCGTTTTAGACGAATATCAAATTATATATATAACAAATGGGAAGGGGTATTTCGAGTCGGATAGCTGCAAAATGAAGGAGGTAACAGCTGGTACTATTATCCTGCTTTTTCCAGGCGAAAGGCATCGCTATAAACCTGCCGATGAAACCGGCTGGGACGAATTTTGGATAGGGATAAAGGGTAACATTATGGATAATTTAGTACAGAGGAACTTTTTCAGTCCCGAAGACCCTTGCTTGTATGTAGGGTTTAACGAGACCGTATTCAACCTCTTTACTAATATTATAGAAAAGACCAAGCTCGAGAACACAGGCTATCAGCCCCTCATCTCGGGAGCTGCACTGCATTTAATGGGGAACTTTCACGCTATTATTAAACAAAACTCAATTGAATGCGAGGAAAAGGACGTGATTGTTAGTAAGGCCCGGCTGCTGTTCAGGTCAAACATCGCTGAAGATTTTTCGCCGGAAAAGGCAGCGGAGGAGCTAAAGGTTGGCTATTCGTGGTTCAGGAAGATCTTTAAGAGTCATACTGGTTTATCGCCGGGACAGTATTATATCCAGCTAAAAATAGAAGCCGCCAAGGATCTTTTGAATGATCCTAATATCTCCATTAAGACTATAGCATATAATTTAAGGTTCGAATCGTACTTCTATTTCTCCAAATTATTCAAGGAAAAAACCGGTTTAACGCCCAGTGATTATCGGAAAAGAGCTATCATATCGGGGATCATCCCCAATAATACAGTTACTATATAAAAATCAAAATTTATGTTTGCTAAAGCAATCCGCGTCGTTTTAATTTATTGTTCAATTTTAGCACTGCCTGCGGCAGCCAAAGAGATCGTTATCAAAAATCCAAAAATCACCATGACGCTTGACTATGGCGGCAAGGCAAGCATCACTTCGCTTATTATTAACGGGCAAAAGGTGATCAGCAGCGTTGACGGAATCTATACATCAGTAAACATTGGCGGGACTATCTATTCTTCACTTCATTTAACCGGAACTCCCACCCTGGTAAATCAGGGAAATACCATCATGATCAGCGGCATTAACTACGGGATGATCAGAGAAAACTGGATCTTCACCATCAGCGATAAAACAATCAAATGGACCATACAAAGAACATCGGCCAGACCATTGAAAGTTGATGAGTCTGCCGCACCAGTATTTAATTTCGACAGCATTAATACGTGGGAAGGTGCGTACCAGGGTTATGGCGGATTAGCATGGTTTTACCTGTTTAACGAAAAGCTGTGTACCTATGGCGTACACACCCGCTCATCAAATTTCTGGAACAGCAAAACGAATAACGGGCTGAATGTTACAGTAAGTGCGCCCGGAAAAAATGTGGCCATGAAGTACAGCCGAACTAATGACGATAAGCTTGCTTACACGGTTAGCGTATCCACAAAAGAAATGGGTTTAAAAGGTGATACCGGTACAAACAGGCGCAGGTTTATAAGAGGCGCTACCGATGTGTGGGCTCCGTTCAATATGGCGGCCGGCTCAAGTACGCAAACAATAACGCTCAGCTATTTTGATGTTAACGACAAATACGGTCGCGGAACATTTAAGGGCATTGATGGCGATAAGGTTGGCGCTGTACTCAACACCATTGCAAGGATAGGGGTGATAGACTCTTTGCATTTCGGCGGCAATAGCTGGCATACTCCTTATGGCCCCATCTGTTTGCATGAACAGTACATTGCCCAAATGGGTTTAGCTATTAATGATCCGGCTTATTTAAGAGGCGACCAAACCTGTCTTGATTATTACCGCGACCATGCCATAAAACCCGATGGACGCGTTTACCCGCGCTGGGCCTATACCAACGAGGATGCCATGCCTGGCAAGTTCAATAAGGAAGGTTTTTATGAGGCTCAATGGGGCATCCTGATGGACTCGAACCCCGACCTGGTTACCAATATTGCTGAACTGTATGATATGAATGGCGATAAGGCATGGGTTAAAACACACCAGCTATCGTGCGAAAAGGCTTTGGATTGGATCCTGAATCGTGACAGTAACCACAACGGCCTTGTTGAGATGATGCCGAATAATGAAAGCGAAAAACGCAGCAGCGACTGGATAGATATTGTTTGGGCGTCGTTTGAAAATGCATTTGTAAATGCCAAGCTCTACCACGCCCTTGTTAAATGGGCGGATATTGAAAGCCAGTTGGGCAACACCGTAAAGGCAAAATACTATGCCGGTTTCGCAGCCAAGCTAAAAACCAATTTTAATAAGAGCATAAAAGACGGTGGTTTTTGGGATGAAGAAAAGGGCTGCTATGATTATTGGATAGATAAGGACAAATCGGTCCATGGCCGTAACATGGTTACCCCCGTAAACTTTATGGCAATTGCTTACGGTATTTGTGATGATAACGCCCGCAAAAAAATAATCCTTGACGGGATAGAAACACAAATGAAGAAAGAGAACCTGTTCTTCTGGCCTTTGTGTATGTACCCTTATGCGCCGGGCGAAGCAAAGCAATCGCAATACCCTTTCCCGTCATATGAGAATGGAGACCTGTTTTTATCATGGGGATCAATTGCGGTTAAGGCTTATGCCGAATATGATCCGGCCCTTGCCGTCAAATATGTAAAGAATGTATTGGAGCAATACAGTAAGGACGGGCTTGCATTTCAACGCTACGGCAGGGAGAAACAGGACGGTCTTGGTGATGATATCCTATCGGGTAACAGCCTTGCCATTGTTGGCTTGTACCAGGCGGTTTATGGCATAAACCCATTGTACAACCGTTTTTACCTCGATCCGCATATTACGCCGGAACTTGAAGGAACTGAGTTGAATTATAAATATAGAGGTATGAAATTGAACATCAGTTTGAATAAAAACAGCTATTCGATAAGCGACAAAAGATTTAAAATAAATGCAGTTAAGAACTTTGGATTTTACTCGACAAATAATCAGTTATCGTACTTCAATGAAAACAGTGCAAACGTATCGTTACGGGCAACAACAAACCATTTGTTAAGCATCTGGATAAAAAATTGGGACTCAAATAATATGGAATGGCTGCAAAGTGTTACTGAAGACGCTAACTATACTTTGCATCAATTAAAACCGAATACAATTTATTCATTAACGGTAAACGGAAAGTTTGTGAAAAAGTTGAAGAGCAATTTAAAAGGCGAACTGATTACCGGCGATATGCACGGAACTGCAAGTAAAACCTTAACGGTGAAGCCCATCTAACACTTATTCATAAACACTTATTCTTTACCAAAACAAAGCCGCTTATTGAGCGGCTTTGTTGGTTCTATACTTTTTTTTACTGACTGCTTTGGCAGTTTCAATGTTAAATTAAAATCAATAAAACCGGGGGTAATTAAAGTAAATATTGCCTAAATGTTAGGCGATTAAAACCTTTGTGTTAAGGAATTGTACAATCCCAAAAAATTCAGAAATACTACAGATTTGGGCTGTTTTCTTTGCGGCGTTGATACCCCTAATAAATAAAAAATCGCATAGAAAACTCCCCGATCCATGAAATTAAACTTACCATTTAAACGGCTGTTATCGCTGTTTGTACTATTAACCTGCTTTTGCCTCGCGTCCGTGGCGCAGACCATCAAAGGCAAAATCTTCGACTCAAAAACCGGCGAACCGCTTACCGGCGCAACCATTCAACTTGAACGCGATGGTAATAAACAATCTGCCTCCGGAAGACTTGATGGTTCGTACTCGTTTCAAAACCTTCAGAACGGAACCTACAAACTGACGGCCAATTTTGTTGGTTACCAGGAGTCAAAAGCTGTATTGGTAAATATTACCAATACAAACCCGAATGCAGTTCAAAATATTTACCTGCAGGACTTGAACACGCAGCTTAACGAGGTTGCTGTTACCGGCCAGGGCAGCAAAGTTAGCGACCGCGCAGCACGCGGACTCGAAAAAGAGGCTACCTCGGTAATGAATATATTATCACAAAACGCCATCCAGTTGTTGCCTGATGTTACTGTTGGTAATGCCCTGCAACGCATAAGCGGTGTTACTATTCAGCGTTCAAACACCGGCGAGGGCAGGTATGCCATCATCCGCGGCATGGACCAGCGTTACAACAATACCCTGGTAAATGGCATTAAAATCCCAAGTCCTGATGATAAATACAGGTTTGTACCGATGGATATTTTCCCATCAGAATTGCTTGAAAGGTTAGAGGTAATCAAGTCACTTACTCCATCAATGGAAGGTGATGCTATTGGTGGTACCATGAACCTGGTGATGAAAAGCGCACCGCAGCAATTTGTTTTAAACGTAAACGCAGCTGCCGGTTACTCACTGCTATTTTCCGACAGGCCATTCAGCGCCTTTAATCATTCGGGTATCAATAGCAAATCGCCGGCAGAAATCTACGGCAATGATTATGCTGCTACCTATAAGGACTTTACCACATCGAATTTAAAATATCACAATTTATCAGCACCGGTAAACTCACAATTCGGGTTAACCATTGGGGACCGCTTTTTGGATAAAAAATTGGGCATAATCCTGTCAGCCAGCTACCAAAACTTTTACCGCGGCTCAAACTCCGACTACCTGGTACCCAACGCTCAGCCGGCGCTTGGTAATACACCGTTTTTCTCGGATGCCCTTAGCAGGCAATACTCTACCCAAACAACGCAGTTTGGTATAAATAACAAGATCGATTATGTATTCGATAAGCGAAACAAGATCTCGTTATACAATTTTTACCTGCACCAAAACGAATATCAAACCCGTTTTACAGCCGACACAGTATTAGCCATCAACAGTACATCAACCCAAAAGGAAGTTGACATTGAAAACCGCAGCATGCTTACCCGCCAAAGCGTTTACAATGGAACCTTAAAGGGTGAGCACCAGCTTACTGATGCTTTGCACTTAAACTGGACAGGCGTTTACTCGATAGCGAAAAAGGAAGTGCCGGATATGGCCAGCTATACCGTTGAGCACGACGTTACTTTAAATAATTCACGCCAGGTTATCGGTGTGGATTCTGTTCTAAAATCAATGAGCAGGAGGTGGATGCACAACTCGGATAAGGACCTTGCAGGGTACCTCGATCTGATCTATAACACTAACATAGCAAACAGGGATGTAGAGTTTTCGGCAGGTGGTTTATACAGGCATAAAACCCGTACTAATTACGATAACAACTACGACAACTTCTCGCCATTTCCACTGGGTATAAAACAACCTTTTACCAATATAGACAATGCGCTATTTGGTTTTGCAAGCGCAGATGACGGCATAGGCAACTTTACCACCCTATCAGCAAATGACTATACTGCATACGAAAATGTAGCATCAGAATACCTGCAATTGAAATTCAATTTGCTTGATAAATTACAGGTGATTGGTGGTGTACGGGTTGAAAGCACAACTGATAATTATAACACTGGCTTGCCGGTATCATACAACCAACGCTCGGGTAACATCAGCTATACTGATGTACTGCCAAGCGTAAACTTTAAATATGCACTAACCGATATTCAAAACCTGCGGTTATCATACTACAAAGCCATTAGCCGCCCCGGCTTTGGCGATATCGTGCCGATCCTGATCCCGGGCGAATATTTTGACCAGGAAGGTAATCCATTTATTAAGCATACACGTTCAAACAATTACGACTTTAGGTATGAGCTTTTCCCCGGAGGATCGGACCAGGTATTGTTAGGCGGCTTTTATAAGGATATTTATGACCCGATAGAATACTTCGTGGTACGTAACGGCGGGCCAAGCGCCCAGTTTATCCAGCCGCAAAATGTTAACAAGGCAACTAATTATGGCCTCGAAGCATTGGTAACTAAGTTCTTTGGCTCATTCGGCGTGTCTGCTAACTACACCTACACCCACTCAAGGGTAACTACCAGCAAATTATTTTATGGTAAAGACGGAACCCAAACTATTGTTGACCAAACCAGACCACTGCAAGGACAAGCTGATAATGTTGGTAACGTATCCCTTCTGTTTAAGGACAATAAGTTAGGCCTGAACATGCAGCTGGCATTTGTTTATACCGGCGAGCGTATTGCACAGGTATCGCCATATTACAACCTCGATTACTGGAACAGGGGTTATGGTCAGCTGGATTTTTCGTTCGAGAAAACTATCCTTAAAAAGCTTTCATTTTATGGAAAGATAAACAACCTTACCAATACGGCTAACAAGGTATTCCTGAAATACCCGCACGATAATATTCCGCAATCTTTAGCCATCCAGGATACAAAAAATGAAACGCTTGTAGAGAAAGATCTGTATAAGATCTCCTTTCTGGGTGGTTTAAGGTATAAATTTTAATTACACGAAACTAAGATCAACAAGATGAAAAAAATATATATACCGGTTATTTTATTAACCCTTGCAACCACCTTTTTCGGCTGCAAAAAATGGGATGGCGAACACCACAATATTTACACTTACACGCCACCGCCGGCAAGCCCCATAAGTGATGCAGCTCCGCTAAGCGGCAACATTAAAGGCACTATGCTAAGCGGTAAAACCTATATTTTAAGCGATGATGTTTATATTTTACCAACTGACACGCTAATTGTACAGCCTGGCGTTACAGTTTACGCAACAAACCAGGCAGGTATAATAGTTGAAGGCACTTTTGTTAGTCTAGGCTCAAAAGCGCAACCCAACTATTTTGGTGTAAAAGGTATAGTGAAAACCGATCAGCCGGGGGCTTCACCATCCAACGATCCGGCTTACAAGGGTTTATGGAAGGGAATTTTAGGTTCACCAACCTGCAAGGCCCTGATCATAAAATGGACTCATATTGAATTCGGCGGCGCAGCTTACGGAGCGGTTGCAGGTACCGCGTTAAAGCAAAGTGCAACAAGCTCATTTGCAATATTATTCCAAAATTTCAACGGCTATTTCGTTATGGAAGATTCGTGGTTATATGGGTCCACGGATGATGCTATGCGTATTTCGAACGGAAAGATCGACGTTATGCGTAATACCTTTGAAAAAGCCGGCCCAAGTGGCGGCGACTGTGTGAACGTTAAGGGTGGCACTACCGGCACAATGGCTTATAACCTATTTGTCGGCACAGCTACAAACGGCCAAAAAGCGTCGAACAAAGGCATCCCTACAGGCGCTCCGCAAACCAATGTAGTAATGTACAATTCAACCTTTATAAGCGGTGGTTACAGGCAAATTCAAACAGGTCGTGGTGCCAACATCAACTTTGAGGAAGGCGCACGCGGAATGTATTACAATAACGTTGCTGTTAACTGCAAATTTGGATACAGGGTTGTTGGCAGCCCGGTTGCTGATACTGCACACCTAAAATACGGCTATAATTATCAATATGCCGATTCGTTATCAGTGGCTAATCAATTTTATCCTATCGGGTATATCACTATTCCAAAATCTACCGACTTCCCTGCTCCTACTTATCTGCCTGCAAACTATACGTTGGGTGGTGTGTTTGATGGAAGCTCCCTGGTGCAAAAAAACAAACCAATGTTTGCCAACTTCCCATTACCTGTAACAGGCGGAATTGCGTTGAATGGCATAAGTGCCGTGGCGAATTTCAACTTTCACCTAACACCGCAGTCGCCTTTAATTGGCAAGGGCTTTACAGGCTTCCAGGCGTTGGTAACCGTGCCTGTCGACCCGGTTTTCGGAGCCACAGAAATTACGCCTCCTGGTGTAGATCTCGGCTGCTACCAGGTAAACGGCACCGGAAATCAGCACTAATATTTACCATTTGTATATGCAAATCAGCAATTCAATTTATAAACAGCTATCAGCAGGAAAATTCTTGCTGATAGCTGTTTTCGGACTAATATCGCTCCATACAAACGGACAAGTCAAACAGCCACAGCTAATAAATATGGTTTTCAGTTCAGATGCACACTTTGGCTTAAAGAAGGATAAGTTTAGGGGCGATACCAATGTTAACGCAAATTTGGTAAACGCAGCTATGATCAGCCAAATGAACGCAATTCCCTCGCTAAACCTACCGGCGGATGGTGGCATTGGCGCTGGGCAGGAAGTTGGGCCTGTTGATTATGTGATACAAACGGGCGACATCTGTAACCGTATGGAGCCGCCCGTTCAAAGCGCAGCGGCATCATGGGCACAGTTTGAAACTGTTTATATTAATGGCATAAAGCTAACCGGGCATAATGGTCAACCTGCTAAATTACTGCTTGCTCCGGGTAACCACGACATATCGAATGCCATAGGTTACACCAAACTAATGGTGCCTGCTACGGATCCTACAAGCATGGTTAAGATCTATAACCTGATGCTGAAACCCAAACAGCCGCTAACCAACGAGAATTTTGACTACACAAAGGATAAAACAAATTATTCCGTTAACGTTAAGGGCATCCACATGATGTTCATTACACTGTGGCCTGATTCTGCCGAACGCATTTGGATGGACAAGGATCTTGATACCGTAAAGCAAAAAACCCCGGTAATCATTTTCACCCATGACCAGCCGACGTGCGAGGCCAGCCACTTCACTAACCCCGTTCCGCCTCACACTATTAACCATGTAAATAAGCTTCAAAATTTGTTAACCGAAGAATACAAGGAAGGTACTGTTGCTGCAAAAGAAGAGGATGCTACAAATATTGAGCAACGCGGTTTTGTGAAGTTCCTGAAGAAACATCCTAATATCAAAGCCTACTTTCATGGCAACAGCAACTGGAACGAATTTTATACCTACACCGGCCCGGATAACGATGTTAAGCTTAATATCTTCAGGGTTGATTCGCCAATGAAGGGGAAATATTCCGCTAAGGACGAAACAAAGCTTTCGTTTCAACTCATCAGCCTTGATCCGGAAAAACAAATGATAACAGTACGTGAATGTTTGTGGAACGCACATCCGGAGAACCCTGACAGTAAAACCCTAATTGGCTCAAGTTGCACCGTTTCGTTAAAGGTGGATAAAGAATTCTATTAAAACAGCGTGGTGGTGAAACCCAGGCTGATTGATAGATTCTTGTTTGAAGACCCTTGTATGGAGTAATAGCTTCCTGGGTAAAAAGCTGGTTCTGCAATCAGTGCAAAATGTTCTGCCACATAGTACTCAAATCCGCCGGTAAACTTTAATCCTAATACTTGTTTAGTTACCTGGTCTATGGTGTATCCTCCCGGCCCGTTAGCAACTCTATCGTAGGTGCGTTGCTCAAGGCCTGTTTGCGCCAGAAAATACCAGCCTGTTTGTTTTGTTCTTTTTCGATAACCTGCGCCCAGCAGGAAATAGTTTAAATGAAGTGTTCCGTTTCTTACGTTGGTGGGCAGCTCAGGCTGATTCCCGTTTTTATATTTACTGCTTAACGCGTCATAGTTAAACCGGAAAAAGAGCGGTGTATTTTCGGGGCGATACTCTGCGCCAGTATTTATCACTATCCCCCGCCTGTAATTTAAATGCCCGTCATACAGATGAAGATCAATCCCAACCAGGCCCGGAAAATATAGCTTTGAAGTAAACTTTTCATTTTGAGCGTTGCAAAAACAACTCATCGCCATAAAAAAAATAATGAGCTGATAACTACGCATAAACTTTATTATCATTAACCCAATAAACCCGTCAATGTTTTCGATTTAAAGGCCTAAAAGGCATCAGCAGGATATTGGTAAACCGGCCATTAATATTGGGGTCCAGGTGCGTATCAATTCCAAATTTGGTTTGACTTTCGTCCAATTCCTGGTACGTGCCAAAAAGACGATCCCAAATGGAAAGAACATCTCCATAATTACGATCTGTATAAGGCAATTCATGGTGGTGATGAACATGGTGTAAATTAGGCGTAATAAAAACCCATCCAAGTACAGTAGCAAATCTTTCCGGCAGCCTAAATTCGGTGTGCGCCAAAATATTAAACAACGATTGAAAAACCTGACGGATCATTAACACGGCTATCCCGGCGCCAAAAAGGAAAACCCATAACATTAAAAAACAAGTTCTTATGCCTGTTTCTACCGGATGCTCCCGGAGGGTAGTAGAAACATCAACATGCAGGTCGCTGTGATGAACCAGGTGAAACCTCCATAATGGATCAAGCTTATGCATTGTTACGTGATATAAGTATTCACCAAGATCCATCAAAAGAAAAAGAACGATGTAGTTGATCCATAAATTACGATGAAATGGCACGAAATTGATCAGCCCCCAGTGATGGAGGTTTACCCATTTTACTATCATAATAACAAAAATGGTAAGCGCCAATTGGATGGGTAGTGCTGTAAATATGAACCTTCCGTTTAATAGCGTTCGTGATAGTTTTTGACCGGGGGTTAATACGCCTATAAACTTTTCGGTAAGCCAAAGCGAAACCAAAATGAGTGCATAAAAAACGACCTGTACAAGATCTTCATGCTGCATAATGAATGCACGGAAAAACATAGTTCAATTATTTTAGGGGTAAATAGCTCCGATAAATATAAATGTTAATTCTGATTTAAATTTGAATTAAGAAAAGATTGTCATTTTTTTTTCATTTTTTGGCAGATATCCCGGCCCATATTACTTAAAAAGTTGACTGTATCAGAGAACTTTATCCGGAGAAATGTCATAATCAAATTTACTTACCTGAAGAATTAAACGAACTTGAGTTTATGTTTGGAAAGCCTGAAATCTGTTAAGGGCGCCAGGGAAATATAAGATAGTTGTGACAAGTAGAAATAGTTTTTTTTCAAAAAAACATTCAAAAGACAGGAATTTCCTGAACTTTCACGCCCGAAATGCTGCGGGCGTAAAGTCGGTTTGTCTTTTAAAAAAGTGTGAAAAATGTGAAGGGTCATCAAAGCCTAAGGCATAAGCAATTTCAGCGATATTCCAGGTAGTTTGTTTAAGCAGTATTTTAGCTTCCTGTATTATCCTGTTACTAATAATCTGCGTTGTGGTACTGCCCGTAACTTCCTTTAATACTTTATTGAGATGATTTACATGCACAGCCAGCCTGTCAGCATAATCCTTAGCCGTACGAAGATTAAGCCGCTGCTCAATTGACTCGAGGGGAAACTGCCTCTCCAGCAACTCAATAAACAAAGAGGAGATCCGTTCCGACGCATTCTGGTTTGCGCTTAAAGCCTGCATAGGCTGCAGCTTTTGCCCGTAATGAATAAGCTCCAGTACAAGGTTGCGCAACAGGTCGTACTTAAAACGGTAATCGGCTTCCAGCTCCTTAAGCATTTTCCTGAATATGTATTCAATTTCCTTAACTTCTTGCGTGCCAAGCTGAAATACCGGCAGCTGGCCGGGTTGAAATATCGGAAGATCATCCAAATTAACACCAGCTTTACCAGGTGTAAGAAAATCTGCGGTAAAAATGCAGAACATCCCGGTTTGATCGCTGTCGTCGGGCAACCAATGATAAGGAATCTTCGGCGTCGCAAATAGCAGGGCATTTTCGTGAATATCAACTACCTTATCCGCATATTCAGCCCGGCTTCTGCCGCGGATCCAGCTTATTTTGTAATACGCCCTTCTGCTGTAGGGCATGATACGTGCTCCGGTGTTTTTATCAAACAGCGTTTCTGTTTCGAACACATTAAAATGACCAATTTCCTTCGTAATTCCATTCGGAAATGAAGCTACGTTCCTTTCATAGAAGTCATCGAGGGAAGAGCTGGTAATCATATCTGCCTTTAATATTCAAAGTTAGTTATTTAACTGCGGCTGACGGATTATATCCAAATTGCCTTTTAAACGCGAACGAGAAATGTGATAAATTTTCAAAGCCTACATCCAAATAAACATCCGCAGGCTTTCTCTTCTTTTCGAAGATCTCGTAATGGGCAAGTTCGAGCCGTTTATGTGTAAGCCATTTGCCGGGGCTACTTTTAAAGACCTTTTCAAAATCCTTTTTATAGGTAGTGAGGCTTCTGCCGGTTAAATACCCAAATTTTTCAAGGGACAGGTTGAACATGTAATTCTTTTCCATAAAGTCCACCAGGTCGAGTTTACCTGGTTCTTCAAACTGTCCTAACAGGTGATCTACGCCTTCATCAATGGCACGCAGCACGCGGATAGCTTCCTCTATTTTAAATGCTGCAATGTCCGCAGATAAGGCATCAGCTAATTTAAAGTAGGGTAACAGTGAATTGAACAGGCTTTCTAACAGGGGGTGATCCGGCAGCAGTTTCAGTTCCGGGATATAGTGCTTCAAAGGGATTATTTGACGAGCCGCGTAATATTGCTGCAATATCTCCCGCCTAAAAACAATCGATATTGCAGTACAGGGTTCTCCATTTAATGGCAGTTTGCTCATCCTGCCCAATTGGTTACGCGGGATCAACATGGTATCGCCCGCAAAAAAATTAAACACGCGATCAGCCGAAGCGATCCTTACCTCGCCAGATAGTACACGTACAAGGGCCGGTTGCGGCAGGATCAGTTCGCGGCTATAATGCTTTTCCTTTTTGCAGGAGATAAACACTTCTGCTACGCTGGCGGCTCCCAAAATTTCCATCCTTGTAAAATTAAGCAATTATTTATTTAGCAAGTTTAACCTAACAAGGCTCTCTGCTGTGGCCACTATGGCTTCTTCGCTAGACCGTGGCTTCCAGCCCAGTTTTTTTATTGCCTTTTCACTGGTGGAGTTCATTACCTTGCTGAGCATGGGGACAAGTGCTTTTACCGCGGGGTCGCCGCGCAAGGCGGCAATGCGCAGCAGCCAGTTAGGCAATTCCCGAACTTTAATATGCTCCGCTGCCTTCCCCATACGGCGTTTTAACACCTCGGCGATATCCACCAGCCAGATGCTTTCGCCTGCGGTAGCCAGGAAGCGTTCTCCCTTAGCAGCCGGATCGGTCATGGCCCGCAAATGCAGGTCTGCCACATCGCGAACGTCCACAAAACCGCAGTTGATCTTCGGACTACCGGGTGCCTTGTCATTCATCAGTCGTTTAATGACGTGAATGGAGTGCGAATAGTCCGGCCCTAACACAGGGCCTAAGACAGCCACCGGGTTAACAACGGAAAGTTCGAGTCTGCCACCTTCACGAGCGATGAAATCCCAGGCCGCCCGCTCGGCTAGTGTCTTCGATTTTTGATAGGCTGGCACGTCCCCGTTCAAGTCTGTCCAATCGGTTTCGTTGAATGGTGCTGTCTGCGGTTTGTGCCCAAAGGCAATAGCTCCAAGCGCGGATGTTAGCACCAAGCGTTTGACACCGGCATCACGTGCGGCACGTAATACCCTGAGCACGCCTTCTCGGGCCGGAATAATCATTTCATCCTCATGCCGGTAGCCCTTTAAGGGGGTTGGCGAAGCCACATGTAATACGTAGGTGCAGCCACTTACGGCTTCCTTCCAGTTGGCGTCCGAAGCCAAATCGGCTGCGATAAAAGCCAACCTGTCGCCCGCTTCTGTTCCACCCTCCTTTAACATCACCCTAACATCGGCTTCGCGGTTCAGCGTACGAACGGTAGTCCTTACCCGGTAGCCAGCATTTAAAAGTTGCAATATACAGTGCACAGCAATAAAGCCCGATCCGCCTGTTACCAATACAGTTTTTTCATTATTTGAATTTGTTTCCATTTACTAATTATTTGATAGAACAAAATTCGATGTAAAAACAACCGGCCGTTTTGTTTAAAAGGCTTTATTACTTTGTTTAAAAGGCTTTTTTATTTAGGTATAAACTTGCCCTGAGAAGGGTATGTTGACTGCCTTGCGAACAACAAACTAAAAGCGTAGTAGCCCGGCTAACAAAAATTAGGCTGCGGGTTGTAAGATGAAATATTTTTATAATCCTGGATAAATAATGCACTGAATGCCATATCTTTAGTTATTTCGAAACATGCACCGACAACTGATTTTGCTTTTGTTGCTCAATAGTGTGTTCGTCCCTGCACGTTCACAAAAACTGGATAAGATCAGGCCAGCCTATATTTCGGTAAAAGACGGTTTACCCGATGCTACAATTAATGCCATTTGCCAGGATGAAGATGGCTTTTTATGGATAGGTACCAACTACGGCTTAAGCAGGTACGACGGGGTTGAGTTCAAAAATTTTTACCACTCTAAAACCACCCCTTCCTTGCCGGGTAATTATATCAAATCAATACAAAAATTATCCGGACACCGGTTATTGGTAGCTACTTCTACCGGCCTGTGCCTGTTCAATACCAGGGCGAATACTTTTAAAAATTTGCTGATTCCGGGTTCGGCAAAAATGTTCCCTTTTGAAAATAATTTTAGCATCGTAACCATTGATAAGCAAAATGATGTTTGGGCGGCCTCGCAAACCACTCTTTATAAGCTGGATCAAAACCTTAATGTGCTACAAACTAACAGGGGTTTGAATGAACGGGATTTAAGCCTCACATGGTTTTTGTATGTCGAAAGTATTAACCCCTTGCCAGATGGAAAAGTACTCTTCAGGCTACGGAAGAATAAAAAACTTCAATATTATATTTATACCCCGGCAAACAAACACATTTTCCCATTAAACCAACTTAATGAGAGTCACCTGTCAATGATCGACAATTCAGAAATCAGGGATATAGCGTTTGATAAAAAGGGAAATTCGTGGTTTGTGAAGCACCTGGTAGACAGTGTTTACTTTCTGAATTCAATGTCAGGCCAGATAAGCGCTGCAGCATTTGGTCATTTGCCCGGAAAAGGGCAGATCTATTTTAATACGCATATCAACCTGGTGAACAATTGGCTGGCAACTTGTACATTGAGCGATGGCGGGATGGTGTATTGGAACTACGAAGCATCCGACATTAAGCAAGGGAATTTTACAAGCGGTATATTATTACCCAAACATCACGTAACCTGTATGTTATATGACAGGGAAAGTAATCTTTGGGTGGGTACCGATAATGGTTTATATAAGTTTACACTGATAGGCAACGCTATCTCCACTTCGGAACTACCTGCGTATAACGCAGAAGATCATCGCGGAATTGACCTGTCGGGCACTTTTGTTGCAAATGGAAAAATTTTTTTAAGCACTACCGGCGGCGGGGTATTTTATACGAATAAGCTTAATGCCCCCTGGAAGGAGATTTCATGGGGGAAAAATGTCTATGAAAATAACACGTGGAATGTAAGGGCAGCAGATGGAAATAAGTTTTGGATTGGCACACAAAAAGGGATGTACGAATGGGAAAAAAGTATGGTGCGGCCCCAATTGGTTAAATGGCCGAAAAATCAGCAATGGATAAATGATTATCCTATAGTAACTCAATTTACAGATAAGGAGAACTTACTTTGGATGGGCCTTGGCCAGGGGAAGGGACTTGCCGCTTATAATTTGGCCGACCATAGCCTGCAATTTTATTCAAAAACAGACCGAAAAAACAACTTACCCATCAGATTCCCCGTCACCATTAATGAGGATGAATTCGGTGATCTGTGGATGGGAGGCACTGAAGGACGCGGGTTGGTAAAATGGAACCGGACGGATAATAGATTTACGCTGTTCCTTCCTGCTTATAATACCAATTTTGACAACGGAATCATTAATGCAATATATGCAGACCATAAAGGTAAAATCTGGCTGGGCACCAACTCAGGCCTGTTGAAATTTGATATACACAGCCAGAAAATTGAAAAGGTTGACATGCCGGAGGGATTATCTTCAAATACCATTTATGGCCTGGCTGCCGACAACCAGGGGCGTATTTGGATCGGCACTAAAAATGGGTTAAGTTGTATGGAGTTAAGCTCCGGTCATTTTTTTGTATTTAATGGTTATTACCAGTCATCAGAAGATCCTGTGTTATGTGTAAAGTATGATGCTCCAGCCGATAAGATATATTTTAACACGTCTCACCTGTTTTATAGCATTACCCCTGCAGAGTTGTTGCGGCCCCGCCCGGCTCCCAGTGTTTTGATCACTTCGGTAACTTCTTCAGGCAATAGTTTAAATCCAGCCGAAAGCATCAGTTTACCGGCTAACGACAATAATATCAATATTGCCTTCAGTGCCGTTAACCTGGTCGACGGCATGCAAAACAGGTACTATTACCGGCTGAATGAGCTGAGCAAAAATTGGATATCCGCCGGCAGAACAAGGCAAATATCCTTTTCAAACCTGCTGTCGGGTAACTATAGTTTCAGGGTTAAAGCACAGTTATCTGACGGTACGATGAGCACTAACGAAGCTATCTTACTTTTTTCAGTACAAACACCATATTATAAAAGCTGGTGGTTTGTTGTTTTAGCTATCATAATTACAGGCAGCGTAATTTATTCCATTTATCTTAATCGCATCCGGCAGCTGCTGCGCGTTCAGGCTATCCGGAACAGCATTGCCACCGATCTGCATGACGACATCGGTTCAACCCTCAGCAACATCAATATACTTACCGAACTAAGCAACGCTAACCTGGAGAAACCGGAACAAGCCAGGCAGTTTTTAAGAAGAATAACCGAAGAAGTAAATACGTCCAACCAGTCGTTAGACGATATTGTATGGAGCATAAATACCCTTAATGATAGCTACGAGCAGATTGTGGCGCGAATGAGGAGATATACCGCCGAATTGTTTGAAGGAGCAAATATTGCCTATCATATCCATTTTGATGAAAGGATTGCAAACAAAAAACTGTACATGGAAAAAAGGAAGGATATTTACCTGGTATTTAAAGAGGCGGTAAATAACATATATAAACATTCAGGGGCCACCAGTGTAGATATAAAGCTGCAAACCGACCAAAATTATTTTCAGATGGTTATAAAGGATAATGGCAAAGGCTTCGATCCCGCTATTCCATCGGCCCGTAATGGCATAAAAAACATGAAAATACGGGTGTCAAAATGGAAGGGCAGTATTTCGATTTTATCAGCTGCCGATAAGGGTACTATGCTTACCATCATTATACCCATCCTTTAAATATCACTCAAAAGAGTGATAGGCCAATAAATAGTAAACTGTAATTTAGCACTTATGCCGGTAAGTATAGTTTTATTTGAAGACAATGACCGCTTGAGGGAATCGTTAGCCTATCTGCTTAACAGCGATCCAAATTACACGGTGAAGGGCGATTTTGATAATTGCAACCAGGCAGCCGAAATTGTTGAACAGCTTACGCCTGATGTTGTGCTGATGGATATAGATATGCCCGGAAAAACGGGTATAAGCGGCGTTGCTATGGTAAAACAAACCCGGCCGGAAACTGCTGTGATCATGTACACTGTTTTCGAGGACGACGAACGACTGTTTCAATGCCTTTGTGCCGGAGCAAATGGCTATTTGTTAAAAAAAACGCCTCCGGCGCGGCTGTTTGATGCCATCAGGGAAGTATTGGAGGGTGGCGCGCCTATGTCACCCATAATAGCGCGAAAAGTGCTTAACTCATTTCAGCATAAACCCGATAATCAATATAATTTAACTTCCCGCGAGACCGAGGTACTGCAGCTTTTAATTAAAGGGAACAGCATTAAAATAATAGCCGATGAATTGAATATGGCTTTTGATACTGTGCGTTCTCACCTCAAAAAAATCTACCTCAAACTTCATGTAAACTGTGGCAAAGAAGCCATTGCCAAAGCGCTGAAGGAAAAACTGCTTTAGTGAGCCGATTAGGTTACAACTTAATTTCACTCAAAAAGAGGATTGCCGGTCATTGGGAATATGCCCAATTTCACAGGGATAATTATTAATACCTACCGGTAAAAATACTAACCCATATCCTATGAAAACATCTACCATCCATCCAATTTTTATGCTTTTAGCCACCCTGTTCATCATGCAGGGTTGCAAAAAAAGCAATTCCGGCCCAAAGCCGATTATCCCGGTTCATCCGGCAATTACCGCTATTTCGCCAACATCGGGGACTGTGGGCACAACGGTCACCATCACCGGGTCAGCATTTGCGCCTTCAGCTGCGGATAATACAGTCAAATTTAACGGCACGGCTGCTACCATAACTTCGGCAACTGCTACAACACTTGTTGTTACAGCACCGGCAGGAGGCGGTACGGGGTCCGTAACTGTCACCACCACCGGTGGAACAGCGACAGGCCCGACGTTTACCTATTTGCTGGCGCCCACCGTTACCACCATCAGCCCTACAACGGGTGTTGCAGGGGCCTCAGTAACTATTACCGGCACCAACTTTGATGCCGTTGCAGGCAATAACGCAGTTAAATTTCACGGTGTGGCAACAACCGTAACATCGGCGACAACTACTTCATTGGTTGTTAAGGCGCCGGCGGCAGGCACCACCGGGGCCGTTACTGTAACCACTACCGGTGGCACGGCAACGGGGCCGGTATTCACCTATTTACTGGCACCTGTTATTACCGGCATCAACCCTGTTACCGCAGCGGCAGGTGCAGCCGTCACCATCACAGGTACAAATTTTGATGCAACCGCCGCCAATAACGTGGTTAAATTTAATGGCACCACCGCCGCTGTTACCAGCGCAACCACCACTCAAATAATAGCTACCGTACCAGCCGGTGGAACAAATGGGAACATAACCGTAACTACCGCCGGCGGAACATCCAACGGCCTGGCCTTTACTTATTTTGTTGCTACCGGCCCCAACATTTATGTGATTGGCTCCGATACAAGGTCGGGCTTCGGTTATTGGAAAAACTCCACCTTTACCGCTACTAACGATTGTAACCAGACTGATGCCATCGTAGGCTCAGGTACGGATATTTATGTCGCAGGGCCATCAACAGCTCAAACGCCCACTTATTGGAAAAACAATACCGCCGTACATGTCTCTTCTCAAACAGGGTATACCTTTTCCATTGCCGTTTCAGGCACGGATGTTTATTGCCTGGGGAATATCAACAATGTTTACAATGTTTGGAAAAACGGCACCGCGACACCTTTAACAACTACTAGCGTAGACATGATAGGAAACGGCACTTATACAAAAAATGCCATGGCGGTGAGTAGCGGGGACGTTTATGTAGCTGGCGCACAATATTTGGGCAACTCTACTATTTTAAAAGCCACTTACTGGAAAAACGGAACCCCGATAGATCTTACAGACGGGATCCATTCGGGCAGCGCCAAAGCAACGGCTGTGTATGTGTCGGGGACCGATGTCTATGTGGCCGGTGTAGAGGAGATTCGCGACATTAATACCGGAGGTATCATTAACGAAGCGCCACGTCTTTGGAAAAACGGTGTTTCCGTCGCCATCTCAACGCCTGCAAACAGTATCTTTAACTCGATTTTTTGTATCCTGGTAAAAGGTACAGATGTATACATTGGCGGCCAGTATAATGGTGCCGGGGCAGTCTGGAAAAACGGGACGCTCCTCAGCCCCTCCACTTATTCGGTAGCCGAAAACGTTTCTTCTATTTTCCTTTATAACAACACGGATATATACATTACGGGTGCCTCATCGTCATCCGGTAACAACTGCTATTGGAAAAATGGAAATTTTGTTGAAATGGACCCGGGATGTAGTCACCAGAGTACAAATTGCGCGGGAACTTTTGCCAACCAGGTTGTAGGTATTTACGTGAAATAAACACAGGTTGTATCCGAAATCTATTTCCAGTAATTCCACTTGATCCGATCTTCCTCAACCTGGTTAAACAAAAAGCCTTTAGCGTAAAGTTAAAGGCTTTTTGTTTTGTCCTGAGGCTTGGATCGCAAACAGTTAGTAAATTAATATTATGCGGGATTTTACTTTTTTGACAATGGATTGGGATAATTATCACTTTGGTCTTCCGCCACATTATCCAGGCATTTAAAGTCCTTTTCAATTAATAGATACAGAGGACCATTGTCGTTTTCAAAACCCA
The DNA here is from genome assembly GCF_024721155.1 of Mucilaginibacter phenanthrenivorans. Lineage (GTDB taxonomy): Bacteria > Bacteroidota > Bacteroidia > Sphingobacteriales > Sphingobacteriaceae > Mucilaginibacter > Mucilaginibacter phenanthrenivorans. The sequence continues at coordinate 115,936 of NZ_JAHVAP010000009.1, forward strand.
CGCGGTCTGTTGTTGTCCATTCATCAGCCATATAGTCAGGTACGTATAACACAATTTTCTGATCGTTAAAATCAGCCATTAGTTCGTCGTCCTGATAGCGTTGTAGCGCGTATATCAATTTTTGGCTTCCAAAAGAAGTAGCTTCTTCGAGATACCCATCCTTTGAAAAACATTCAATATCAGGTTTAGTAAGCCGGTAACGCAGTGAATTGCCTTTAATTCGAATCTTCATAAATCTATGTGTTTTTTGAGTGAAAATTCACCACTTCGCCAATAAGTATCAGCGCAGGATAGGTTAAACCGCCATTTGCCGCCATTTCCGGCAGATCTTCTACAAGGCCCGAAGCTATTTTTTGGTGCGGCAATGAGGCATGTTGAATTATTGCAGCAGGTGTTGCCCCTTTGCCTTGTTCAATATATGTTGCTGCAATTACTGCCAGTTGTTTCATTCCCATATAAATAACAACTGTTGCGTTGCTTTGCATGGCAAGCTTCAGATCCGATGAAAGCGTGCCATCCTTTTTTGTGCCGGTTATCATCCATATTCCTTCACTTACAGAACGGTGGGTAAGCGGGATATCTTCAAAACCAGAAGCCTGCATACTGGTAATACCTGGTATAAAGTGAGTTTTAATTCCATGCTCCCTTGCATAAATAATCTCCTCAAACCCTCTGCCGAAAATAAAGGGGTCACCACCTTTTAATCTTACCACTTTACCCTTTGTAAATGCAAAATGCTTTATCATCTCGTGGATGGTTTCCTGTGGAGTATAACTGCCATAAGGCTGTTTACCAACATAAATCACTTCGCAATCATCTTTTGCGATGGCTAAAAGTTCTTTATTCGCCAAATTATCGTACAATATAACATCAGCTTCCTTTAAAATTCGATATCCCTTCATGGTAATTAGCTCAGGATCGCCCGGACCCGCGCCTAAAACAAACAATTCAGGAAATATTTCACCATTTTTCATTACTTACATTGTTATTTTGTTAAAAATGACCTTCAAATTTTATCTATTTTACCAAAACATAATTATTATATAAACTTTATCAAATTTAAACTTATAAAAATGATTTACATCATAAAAAAATTGTAAAAAACTAACTAAAACTGTTATAAATATTATTAAAATCATAAAAATACTAAAAAACACAAATAAATCATTGCTAAAATGGTGATATATATTATATAATTGAGTACTATTGTTATGTAAATACGCTTTGGTCGCAACATGAATGTATTTATCGTGATTAATTGCTTTAACATTTAAAAAAAACGAATATGTCTCAACCAACAATTGTAGTAGTTGGAAATGGAATGGTGGGATACAAGTTTTGTGAAAAGCTTGTATCAAGATCAAATCAGTTCAATATCATTGTTTTTGGCGAGGAACCCCGAATTGCTTATGACAGGGTACATCTTAGCGAATACTTTAATGGTAAGTCTGCCGATGATCTGTCACTTTCCTCTTCATCCTGGTATGCTGACAATGGCATTTCCCTCCATCTTGATGATCCCATACAGGAAATAAACCGCATCGATAAAACCGTACATTCTTTAAAAGGCGCTACAATAAATTACGATTACCTTGTTTTAGCGACCGGCTCATCCCCTTTTGTTCCCAACATAGAGGGCATTGAAAAAAATGGCGTGTTTGTTTACCGTACTATTGAAGATCTTGACCTGATCAGGGACTATGCTGTTAATGCAAAGGTTGGCGCTGTAATGGGCGGCGGACTATTAGGACTTGAGGCCGCAAAGGCATTAATTGACCTGGGGATTAAGGAAACCCATGTTATTGAATTTGCGCCGCGTTTAATGCCAAGGCAGATCGACTCTGCCGGCAGCGCCATGCTGCAATCAAAACTAAAGCAATTTGGACTAAGCATCCATTTAAACAAAAGCACATCAGAAATTACGGGCAGCGATAAAATAGAGGCCCTGAAATTTAATGATGATACGCTATTACCGGTAGATATGCTGGTGATCTCTGCAGGCATACGCCCTCGCGATGAATTGGCTAAGCTGGCAGGCCTGCAAACAAGTAGCCGCGGGGGCATTGTGGTTAATGAAAAAATGCAAACCAGCGATGAGCACATCTTCGCAATAGGCGAATGTGCACTTTACAACAGCATGATATATGGATTGGTTGCACCAGGTTATGAAATGGCTGATATTGTAGTAACGCATTTAACCGGAGGTGATAAATCCTTTTATGGCTATGACATGAGCACCAAGCTAAAGCTGATTGGTGTAGATGTGGCAAGTTTTGGCGACGCCTTTATTACAGAGCCCGACTGTCGTACCATTGTGTTTGAGGATACCCATAAGGGAATCTACAAACGCATCAATATCAGCAACAATGGCAAGTACTTATTGGGCGGTATTTTAGTTGGCGAAGCGGAAGCGTACAATATTTTATTACAAACGGTCAATAATAAGATTTTACTCCCCCCTAACCCCGAAGATTTAATATTGGGCTCAAGAGGCGGTGAAGCCAGCGAAGGCGCCGGGGTTATGAACTTGCCTGATGACGCATTAATATGCTCATGTGAAGCGGTAAGTAAACTTGCCATCTGCTCGGCGGTAAACGAAGGAGCATCCGGCATTGACGATATAAAGAAATGCACTAAAGCCGGAACCGGTTGCGGCGGTTGCGTTCCCCTGGTTAAGGATTTGATAGCCGGCACCATGAAGGCAAATGGCCAATACGTTAAGAACGTAATATGTGAGCATTTTGACTATTCGCGGCAGGAGCTGTTTGACATGGTAAAGATCAATAAGCTAAAAAATTACGACCTGGTATTGGATCACTTCGGAAAGGGCGATGGCTGCGAAGTTTGTAAACCTGCGGTAGCAAGCATTCTTTCCAGCTTATGGAATGATGTAATTGTAAAACAGGACACCATACAGGACAGCAATGACCGGTACCTGGCCAACATTCAAAAAGGGGGCACCTACTCTGTGGTACCGCGCATTCCGGGCGGCGAGATCACCCCTGACAAACTGATCGTAATTGGGCAGGTTGCAAAAAAATATGGGCTTTATACCAAAATAACCGGCGGGCAGCGTATTGATATGTTTGGCGCCCACGTAAATGATTTGCCCGCAATTTGGGAAGAGTTAATTAACGCCGGCTTTGAAAGCGGACACGCTTACGGCAAATCCTTACGCACCGTTAAAAGCTGCGTGGGCAGCACATGGTGCCGCTACGGCTTACATGACAGCGTTTCGTTTGCTATAGAAATTGAAGAACGTTATAAAGGTGTAAGATCGCCGCATAAATTAAAAGGGGGCGTTAGCGGCTGTGTTCGTGAATGCGCCGAGGCACAAGCAAAGGATTTTGGTATAATAGCTACTGAAAAAGGATGGAACTTATACGTATGCGGCAATGGTGGCTCGAAACCTCAACATGCGCAACTTTTAGCCACAGATATTGATAGCGCAACCTGCATAAAGTACCTTGACAGATTCCTGATGTTTTATATTAAAACAGCCGATCCGCTAACCCGGACCGCAACGTGGCTAAATAAAATGGATGGCGGGATTGCTTACCTTAAAAATGTGATCATCAACAACAGCCTGGATATAAATGAACAATTGGAAGAAGAGATGCAACACCTGGTTAACACCTACCATTGTGAGTGGAAGGAGGTAGTGGAAAATAATGAACTACGCAAACGCTTCGTTCATTTTGTTAACGCACCAGAAGAAAAGAACCCGGCGATAAAATTTGAACCGATGCGGGAACAGGTAAAAGCCAAATGGTAGCGATAGACTTTAAAGATTAGTTAATTAGAAAACTTCAAAAATTAATATGGAAACGACAATTGATATTGAATGGGTACTGGCTTGCTATACTGATGACGTTCCCAGTAATGGCGGGGCATGTGTAAAACATGGTAACGAACAAATAGCTATATATAATTTTACCCGTCGTGGTGAATGGTTTGCGACGCAAAATCTTTGCCCGCATAAGCAACAGATGGTCTTATCCCGTGGGATGATAGGCAGCGAGGGTGATAGTTGCGAGCCTAAAGTAGCGTGTCCATTTCATAAAAAAACCTTTTCGCTATTAAGCGGCGAATGCCTCAGTGGTGACGAATTACAAATAAAAACTTACCCTGTGCAGGTTTTGGATGGCAAGGTGTATATAGGAATTATTTAAGCCGCTAAACTTCTTCGCTGGTAGTTAACAATAGTAGCTTCTCATTATCTATAACTTTAAGGTATTTATCATGGGCAGCTACTATTTTTTCACTCAGCAGTTCATTTATCACTCTAAATACAGTTTCATAAGTAGCCCCAATAAAGGATGCCAGGTCCTGCCGGGATAACCTGATATTAATAAAGCCATCCTCTTTTAACCCAAACTGTTTATCCAGGTATATTAAAGCTTGCGCCACGCGGCCTTTAACCGGCATATGAGCAAGATTACGCATCTTGGTTTCCGATTCCTGCAGATCCTTTACAAAAAACATCATCAATTTATAAGTAAACTCGTGGTTGACTTTTAAACTGGCTTCAAAAAAATCAAGGTCAAAATAACAGACAATACCGTCTTCAAGTGCTGTGGCCGATATGGGATATATTTTAGTGTCAAGCCCCCGGTGACCAAATATTGCGCCATTTGATGCAAACCTTAAGATCACCTCCTTGTCATGCCCCCATTTTTTATGCACCTTAATAGTGCCGCTCAATACAAAATAAATCCCCTCTACAGGATCCCCCTCCTTAAAAATCACCTCATTCTTTTTCACGAAAAAATTCTTCTTGCTGGCAGCAATTGCCCCTTTCCATTCCGGAAGGCAGTTTCTGCATAAAAAGCAGCTATTCATATCGCATGTAATTAGCTTTTTTTTCATATGCAAGGCATTTTATTCAACTTTTTCAATATTACGACCAATAAACAATGCAATTATAAGCCATTTAGCCAGATTGATTTAAATTATTCATTAAAAAATGATATAAATAATATAATCTGCAACTAATCGGATCATAATTTTATTAATTAAGCCATTTATAATGATCCAAAAATTAAAAATTCAATTTTAACATTACAATTTTCTCATTTTTAATACATTTTTTATATTGATTATTGCTTCTATCATAAAAGTGACGGTTTTTAAGCCTTAAAGTTGATTAAAAACATTAAATGAATTATATTTATCACAACAAACACTAAAATAGAGACCACAAATTATTGCTTATGGATAAAACAAGAAATTAAAATACAAAAAAGCCCTGCCGGGAGGTCGCATTCCCAGACAGGGTTAAACAGTTTTCATTGCTTTAACAAATAAAAAACTTACTCAAATGTACAAAAATGTATCAAACCAATGCACTATTGGACTTATTCTATTATTTTCATCATACTTTACAGCAAATGCTCAAGTAAATAGTGAAAATTCTCCAATAGCATACGCCAATGTTGGTGTAAAATCAGACCATCCTCCTTCGAATTTAACAAATACCACCAAACCAGTAGAAGCCGATACCTCATGGAAGCCAATAAGGCGCGTATGGGGGCTGGCTTTTGGTGATTTTTATTTCCTGCAACATGCAGATGCAGCGGGCAGAGGGGGTGAAACCAATTATTCAGGGGTGCCTGCCAACAGAAATGCTTACCAGTTTCGTCGTATTTATTTAGGTTATGATTACGACATCAATAAAAAATTCACCGCTGAAATTCTTTTGGCTTCTGAACCTTCAGGAAACACAGCGCCATCCGGAACTACTTCCATATCCAATAGCGACAATCTTGCTGATAACAAAATGGCGTTCTACATAAAAAACTTCGACCTCCGATGGAAAGGTGTATGGAACGGAACTGATTTCGTGATTGGAGAAATGCTCACGCCAGCTTTCCCTATGTTAACAGAAAAGATTTGGGGTTACCGTTCAATTGAAAGGACGATATCAGATTTTCATCGCACAAACGCTTATGATGTTGGCGCTTCCCTCCAGGGAGCCTTCGACCCAACCACGAAGAATTTTGGTTACAATGTAATGATCGGCAATAATTCTACAGCCACTCTATCATCGGCGGCTAATGCCAATACAGGTTTTTACAAAGCGTTTTATGGTGATGTTTATGCAAAATTTATGGGTCAGCGTTTAATATTTGACCTCTATGCCGATTATATCACTACAAATCCAACTATCCCTGCAACTGCTACAACACCAGTTATAGGTCAACAGGAGCACAACATGATAAAAGGATTTGCAGCCTGGACTACCCCTAAAATTACTTTCGGTTTAGAAGCTTACACCCAACATGTGAAAAATGGGGTTACAGCTACCCAAGCCGGCATTAAAACGGCGGAAAATGCACAGGTATTTGCAATCTCAATTTACTCACACGGTGCTATTTATAAAGATAAATTAGGCTTCTTCGCCCGCTATGACAGCTATAATCCTGACGACGATTTTAATGCTGCAAACGTATATACACCTAACACCAATTTAACAGCCTACAACCCGTATACGAAAGAACACTTTGCTACAGCCGGTTTAGATTTTACGCCTGCCAAAAACATTCATTTTATGCCTAATCTATGGTTTATTGACTACAAGGATGAAAGAGCACCTGGTACTACCGGATATGTGCCCGAAAATCACATTTTGGTTTACCGGCTAACTTTTTTCTTTCAGTTCGGCAGATAAAAACAGAATTATTTGAATAGACGATTACACGCTAATAAATAAACTTATGGAAAATCAACTTACTAAACTCAATATATTTTCATTGAACGGAGTTCAAATGAAGACCTTTCACATTACCTGGCTAATGTTTTTTGTTTGCTTTTTTGGCTGGTTCGGCCTGGCTCCGCTAATGCCCACCATCCGGGCAGAACTTCATTTAACTAAGGGGCAGGTTGGCAATTGCATCATCGCATCGGTATCAGCAACCATAATTGCCCGGCTTTTTATAGGCAAGCTTTGTGATACCTGGGGCCCGCGTAAAACAGCCATAAGGCTCTTGCTGATAGGTTCGCTGCCTGTTTTTTTGGTAGGGCTGGCACACAGCTATACAACATTCTTATTGTTTCGCCTGGCTATTGGCATAATAGGGGCATCATTTGTTATTACGCAATTCCACACCTCTATGATGTTTGCGCCTAAATTAAAAGGAACCGCAAATGCAATAACAGGCGGCTGGGGCAATCTGGGCGGCGGTGTAACCAATATGGTAATGCCTTTAATTTTTGCAGCCATAGTTGGCTTTGGTTATACAAAATCTGAAGCCTGGCGATATGCAATGATAGTACCGGGAGTAATGATGCTGATTATCGCCTTTTTATATTGGAAATACACGAAGGACACCCCCAATGGCAATTATGACGAAGTAGGTTACAATGCCGGAAAATCAACAAAAACAGATTGGTCGGTTTTAGCCGATTGGAGAATATGGGCGTTAACCATAGGCTATGCCATGTGTTTTGGCATGGAGTTAACCTTCGATAACGTGGCGTCCCTGCATTTTGTTGATTCATTTCATCTTTCGCAAAGCACAGCGGGTTTTTGGGCCGGCATATTCGGTTTCATGAATTTGTTTGCCCGCGCACTGGGCGGTATCGTATCTGATAAGGTAGGCAGCAAGTTTGGGATGCGTGGAAAGGGGCTGTTACTTGCTGGCATGTTGCTTTTGGAGGGCCTTGGACTGGTATTATTTGCGCAGGCAGGTTCACTTATGGTGGCTATAATTACCATGTTAACATTTGCGCTTTTTCTTAAAATGTCAAACGGCGCCACCTTTGGTATTGTGCCTTTTGTAAACACAAAAAATGTGGGGCTGGTTAGCGGCATTGTAGGCGCAGGCGGCAATTTTGGCGGAATGATGTTTGGCTTTCTGTTTAAATCATCATCCATCACCTATGTACAGGCATTCACCTATATAGGGTTTATTGTGATAGCCGTATCATTAATCATATTTATAACACGATTTCAAAAAACAAGCAGTTCCGATGTGAGCATTGCTACACCACTGGCAAGCGGAGCAGCATAAATACTTGCAGAAAATTAAGCTATGGCGTTGAAAAGGCAACCTGTAAATCAGTTAACCAGTACCTGTTGTTATTGCGGGGTTGGCTGTGGCGTGGTTGTTAATAAGGAAAAAAATGGGAGTATAACACTTACCGGCGATAAAGATCATCCGGTTAATAAGGGAATGCTCTGCAGTAAGGGGCTTAACCTGCATTATACCGTAAATGATAAAAGCGACAGGCTGCTTTATCCGCAGATGAGGTATAACAAAAACATGCCCATGCAGCGTGTTAGCTGGGATGATGCACTGGAAAGGACAGCAGCTGTATTTAAAACGTTCATCAATAAGTATGGGCCCGATTCCGTTGCCTTTTATGCGTCAGGCCAGTGTTTAACTGAAGAGTATTACGTAGTTAATAAGCTGATGAAGGGATTTATCGGCAGCAATAATATCGATACGAATTCCCGGCTTTGCATGAGTAGCGCTGTTGCCGCTTATAAAATTGCGCTTGGCGAGGATAGCGTGCCTGTTTGCTACGATGACATTGAACTTGCCGATTGTTTACTTATAATGGGTGGCAACCCCGCGTGGTGCCACCCTATATTATGGCGCAGAGTGGAGGCCCATAAGGCGGCTAACCCGGATGTAAAAATCATAATAGTCGATCCGCGGGTTACTGATTCATGCGCAAATGCCGATCTGCACCTACAGATAAACCCGGGAACGGATATCACTCTAAATCATGCTATTGGCAGGCTGTTGATAGAGAATGGTGATATCGACTTTAATTTTATAAAGGACCACGCCGAAGGGTTTGAAGCTTATAGCGAGATAGTTTTTAGTAATAGTTTGTTTGATGCTGCAAAAACATGCGGATTGACCGAGAGCGATATCCGCCTTGCAGCAAAATACATTGGCGACGCAAAGGGCTTTATTACCATGTGGACGATGGGGCTTAACCAAAGCGCCATTGGTGTGAATAAAAATTTGAGCCTTATAAACTTAAACCTTATAACCGGCCATATAGGCAAGCCGGGTTCAGGGCCGCTGTCGCTTACAGGTCAGCCAAACGCTATGGGCGGACGGGAAGTTGGGGGCTTAGCCAACCTGCTGCCGGCACATCGCGACCTAAGCAACCCTTTGCACCGGGAAGAAGTACAAAAGTTTTGGGGCAGTAAGCCAATTCAACCCAAGCCCGGCTTAACAGCCACCGAAATGTTTGAGGCATTAAACGATGGGCGTTTAAAAGCTATCTGGATAATGTGCACCAATCCTTTAACCAGTTTACCAAACGTGCGGCTGGCTGAAGAAGCCTTGAAAAAGGCAAAATTTGTTGTGGTGCAGGAGATCAGCAATAAGCCGGAAACTTTGGCTTATGCCGATGTGATACTGCCCGCTGCTGCCTGGGCCGAAAAGGAAGGCACAATGACCAACTCCGAACGACGGATAAGTTACCTGAACAAAATTGTGGAGCCATCCGGAGAAGCTATTGCTGATGCAGAGATAATTTGCTGCTTTGCCCGCAAAATGGGTTACAAAGGGTTTGATTTTGAAAATCCCGCAGCCATTTATGCCGAGCATGTTAAATTAACCCGCAATACCAATATCGACATAAGTGGGTTGAGCTATGAAATTTTAAAGGAACGGAAAACTGTACAATGGCCCTACAAAAAGAAGGGCCCGCCGGATGGTAAACCCCGGTTATTCACTGATCATAATTTTTACCGGGCATCAAAAAAAGCCCTCATCAGCGCGGTTCCTGATACACTGACCAGCGAAATGCCAAATAATGATTTCCCGCTGATATTAACCACAGGCCGTATCCGCGATCAGTGGCATACCATGAGTAAAACAGGCAAGGTAAATAAGCTTAACCAGCATTATAAACAAGCTTTTTTAGAGATCCACCCTGATGACGCCCAAATATTAGGCTTAAAAGAATTGGATATTGCAGTTATTACATCCCGGCGGGGCGAGGTGAGGGTACAGGCAAAAATATCGCCTCAAATAAAAAAAGGTGTCGTGTTTTTGCCCATGCATTGGGGTAAAATATTGGGAAGTGACCTTAACAGGGCCAACAACCTGACCAGCGACCTGGTTGACCCCATTTCAAAAGAGCCTGACTTTAAATATTGCGCCGTTAACGTGCAAAAGTATGTAAAGCCGTTCCAGCGTATTGTGGTAATTGGCGCGGGCGCGGGTGCCTTTGGCTTTGTAAAATCATACAGGGAATTAAATCCCGACGATGAGATAACTATTTTCAGCAAGGAGAATCATCCTTTTTACAACAGGGTAATGTTACCGGACTACATTAGTGGCGAGCAGAAATGGGAGCAGCTTGTAAAAATGAAAGACAGCGAGGAACCCAGCTATAATATCAGGCTTTTAAGAGGCATCAGTATTGAAAAAATTGACCGGGATAACAAACAGGTTACCGATTCGCGTGGAATAAGAACCGCCTACGACATTTTAGTGATAGCTACAGGCAGCAGGGCGTCGATACCTAAAAACACACCCTCGTTGCCCGGTATATTCAGTATGCGCAGTCGTAACGACGCTGACAACTTTAAAAAACATGTGCCAAAAAACGGGCACGTGGTAATAGTTGGCGGCGGATTACTGGGTTTGGAGATGGCTGCCTCGTTACGCGAGATCGGCGTGAAAATCACCATTATTCATCGCACATCACGTTTTTTAAACAGACAATTAGATGCGTTGGGCAGTCAGCTATTGCATGAAGAAATGGCCGATCAGGGCTGCGACATATATTACGACGACGAAGTACAGCTGTATTACGGCAGGTCGAAATTAACCGGGATAGGCTTAAAGAGTGGCCGTAAAATAAATTGTGATGCTATGATATTGGCTATCGGCACCACACCTAACCTGGAAATTGCAAAGGAATGCGGCTTGACCATAAAACGTGGTGTTATTGTAAATGAAAGAATGCAAACGAATGACCCGGCGATTTATGCCATTGGCGAAATAGCTGAATTTGAGGGCACACTTTATGGAATTACCGCAGCCGCGGAGCAACAGGCGGAGGTAGTGGCCAAATATATGAACGGTGATATTGCAAGCTATTACAAAGGCAGCTTATTCATGAATATCATAAAAATCCACGGTTTTGACCTGTGCAGTATTGGCTTGTCTGAATGCCCGGACGACAAGGCCTATGAAGAGATAGTTTTTATCGATAAGGCAAAACGCTATTACAAGAAATGCATCATTCACGAGGACAAGCTGGTGGGTACGATTCTTATTGGCGACAAAAGTGAGTTCCAGGAATTTAAAGCGCTTATTGGTAATAAAACTGAACTGAATGAAAAGCGATTGCAGCTATTACGAAGTGGTAACAAGGTTGAACCCGTTTTGGGTAAACTGGTTTGCAGTTGTAATAACGTCGGCAGCGAAAACATAGGTAACAAAATAAAAGCCGGTTGCCATACACTAAAGGAATTGTGCGACACTACCGGTGCGGGTACAGGCTGCGGATCGTGCCGGCCTGAAGTAAAGCGCCTGTTGGAGGAAAGTTTGAAAACAACGGTTTAACAAATGGAAAAAATGGAAACTTTTTGTGTAAAGATCAATTTACCGGGAGGCGTAATATCTGCCGGCGACCTTTATGAAATTTTGCAGATAGCCGAAAACGCCGGTGCGAATGCCATAAGCGTTGGCAACAGGCAGCAGTTATACTTTTGTATCCCACAAGACCGGCTCGAAGACCTGGAAATGGGAATGCTGCAGGCGGCAATTGATTACGAGATCAACAGCGATCAGTTCCCTAATATCATCAGCTCGTATGTAACCGATAATATTTTTAATACAGAAAGCTGGCTTAAAGAGGGTGTGTACAAGGATATATTCGACTTGTTTAATTTTCAGCCGGAGTTGAAGGTGAACCTGGTGGACAAGCACCAAACCTTTGTGCCGTTTTTCAGCGGCAACTTTAACTTTATAAGTTCCGACGTAAGTAATTATTGGTACCTGTATATCCGGTTTCCAAAAACAAATGAGTTGTATTGCTGGCCTTGCCTGGTATATTCAGATGATATCCCAACCTTCTGCAAAGTTTCGCAGGAAGCTATATTGGGTAATAAGCAATTGTTTTATGATCAGCCAGAGATCAATTACAATTTGTTTTATGAAAAAGTCATTACCAGCAATAACTTCATAAACCAGCAAATAGCCGAGCCCTTAAAATTGCCGGATTTCTCGCTGTCATACTATGAGGGCTTTAATAAATATCTGAATGACAAATACTGGCTCGGCATTTACCGGCGTAATGAATTGTTTCCGATAGCTTTTTTAAAAGATGTTTGTTCCATATGCCTTAAAACCCGCGTAGGCCAGTTATACACAACCCCCTGGAAATCATTTTTAATAAAGGGAATAAATGAAGCCGACCGTAAAGACTGGGGGTTTGTCCTCAACAATTACAGGATAAATGTGCGGCATGCCGCTAATGAGTTAAACTGGCAGCTCGAAAATTTATGTAAGGAAAGCCTTGAGCTTAAAAAACAGTTGGTAAGAGAATTCGAAGAATATGATTTGCGAACCTATCGTCTTTGCTTTGCTATAAAAATGCAGCCTAAAACCGGGTTGCTTGCTTCTATAATTATTAAGAAGGTAAAGGCCGGCTTATTTGACATCCTGCATACCAGGGATTTTAACCCCAACTCAAAGGATTTTGTTGTTTATAAACAAAAGTTACCCGCCGGCTCTTTAGGGCAGTCACTAATAGAATTATGTAATTTTTATTATGAGCTATTAATTGATAATAGTGTCTTACTGCACCCGGGAAATACGGAGGATACAGAAATAGAAAACGACGTAGAAATTATTGAGCTTTATCAATGTAAAAACTGCCTCAGTATTTACGATAAAAATTACGGAGATCCTGTTAACGGAATACCTGTAGGCACCGATTTTAAAGCCATCAGCGACTATGAATGTCCCGTTTGTGAATCGCGATCAGATTGCTTTATAGCCGTGGAGAAGCAGGTCCATCATATTAGTAAGAATTAGCAGCGGTAAATTATGGTGGCCTCAAGCTATAAGTACTATTAATTCCTAACTTTATTGTTTCTTCATTATCGATTATGAGTAAATTACTGCAAGCGTTCCAGGGATTTGATACATACAACCAAAAAGACCCGCATATATTTACCTGGGATGGTACTGCCTATCCGCAGGAATATTTCTTAGCATTAAAATTGCATGAATGGGTGCTAAAATTAAAGCCCGATGCAAGTGAAGAGCTTTTATTAGCATCGCGCAGTCAGCACATTGGCAGATGGGAAATTCCGCGTGAAAGTTACCCGGATGGCAGGGATGCCTATTTAAAATGGCGCAAGGACCTTGCATTGTTTCATGCTGAAAAAGCATCATCAATTATGGCAGAAGCCGGATATAATGATGCTCAAATTACCCGCGTAAGGCAAATAATATTAAAGCAGAAACTAAAGGTTGATGCAGATGTACAAACTATGGAGAACGCACTCTGCTTAGTGTTTCTTGAATTTCAATATGAAGATTTTCATCCTAAACATCCGCCAGAAAAAGTGGTAAACATACTTAGGAAATCATTATTGAAAATGGATAATCATGGGCATCAGTTTGCACTCACTTTAAATTTTTCAGAAAAAGGCCTTGCTTACATTAATGAAGCGTTAAATAACATTAAACAGAATCAGTAGGCTAAACAATTACCTTCATACGCCAACCTTTTTATCTATCTATGCTGGTGATCGTTATTTGAGCTTTTCAATCGGTTTAAAAAGTCCGCGGCTGCGAACTAACAGATAACATCATAGCGATTAAACAGAAAACTTAAATGAAAGATATTGAAGATATAGCAGATATAAAGCTATTTGTAGATGAGTTTTACACTAAGGTGCGTAGCGATGAATTAATAGGCCCGGTATTTTCCGCAGTGATTACCGGTGATTGGCAACCACATCTCGACAAAATGTATGCATTCTGGAATGCTGCTTTATTTAGCGTCCCAGGCTTTAAGGGAAATCCTTTTGCCAAACATGCACCATTGCAAATCTCGCAGGAGCATTTTGATCGTTGGCTGGAACTATTTTCTGCAACAATAAATGATCATTTTGAGGGCCTAATGGCAGAAGACGCAATGCATAGAGCCCAGCTAATGGCTGAACTGTTTGTTCATAAATTAAGAAACATGAACGGCAACCCGGGAAAAGTAATTGTTTAATGAAACATTCAGATAAGAATGTAAAAAAGACGACTCAACTTTTTAGAACAGAATTAAACGTCGGTATTAATACAGTTCGCGATTTTGTTTATTTTCGTACCTGACACCACAGGTATACATCATCCGCTTATGAACCCGAACTCACAGAATGTAACAGACTACACCAACGACAATACCATATTTATGGCCTGGAATTTTAAGGATAACCTAGAGGTTAGAACCACTTTCAACCAGGTTTGCCGGCTGCTTATCAACCTTAATAATTCGGCCAATGTACGTTTCCCTGTTTCCAGGGCAAGCTGTGTGATGGGGATAGGACATGATGCATGGCTTCGGCTTCAGCTTCCCACTCCATTACCTAAGGAATTGGTGAATTTTGTTCCTGTGGTTGGCGGGAAACACACTGCGGTGTCTTCCAAAGGGGACCTGCATTTTCATATCCGGGCTGATAACACCAGTATTTGCTATGATATGGCATCCGCAATATCAGATACTTTAGCCCCCGTAGCTGTCAGTACAGAAGAAGTTCATGGTTTCAGGTATTGGGATAGCCGTTCTATTTTAGGTTTTGTTGATGGTACCGAAAACCCCCAGGGCCAGGATAGGGAACTCTTCGGTATGATAGGAGACGATGATCCCGGTTATAAAGGAGGAAGTTATCTTTTTGTACAAAAATACATTCATGACCTAACTGCCTGGAAGGGACTTTCTACCGAACAACAGGAAAAGGTGATTGGCCGGTCCAAATCGAATGATATAGAAATGGCAGACGATGTAAAACCCTCAAATTCTCATATAGCATTGGCCAACGTTGGCGACGAACTTAAAATAGTTCGTGATAATATGCCCTTTGGCAATATGTCTACCAACGAAATGGGTACTTATTTTATAGCCTATGCAAGTACATTCAGCACCGTGCAAAAAATGCTGGATAATATGTTTATCGGTAATCCCGAGGGAAATTATGACAGGATCCTGGATTTCAGCACACCGAAAACGGGCAGTTTATATTTTGTACCAACGTTTGACATGATTGATGAGCTTTCATCAGATTAAATTTTGAATATGTTGTCTTTTCTCCCGTTTTAGTACGCTCTCTCCACTTTAATTATCCCAGGTAAGTCTTCAGCGTTCTTGAACGGGTGCTGTGACGCAGCCTTTCCAATGCCTTATCTTTTATTTGCCGCACCCGTTCGCGGGTAAGGTTATATTTTTCACCGATCTCTTCCAGGCTATGTGCGTGCTGGTTTTTCAACCCGAAAAACAGTTCTAAAACCTCCCTTTCCTTGTCACCAAGTACACGCATGGTATCGGATACATCAATACTGAGGGATTCGTTCATCATTTCATTGTCTGTTCCAGGCTCAGCGCTTTGTAATACATCAAGCAATGTGTTATCTTCTTCACTGGAAAAAGGGGTATCATAGGACAGATGTCTGCCTGAATGCGCCAATGAATTGCTTACCTTTTCTACGGTCGTTTCCAGATCTTCCGCCAATTCTTCGGGAGTCGGCTGCCTTTCATAAACCTGCTCCAATTTAGAAGCGGCTTTAGAGATCTTAGAAAGATCGCCCACCTGGTTTAACGGTAACCGCACCATCCGTGATTGTTCGCCTATAGCCGATAGGATAGACTGACGGATCCACCACACTGCATACGATATAAATTTAAATCCTTTTGTTTCGTCAAATCGCTTAGCTGCTTTGACCAGGCCAAGGTTGCCTTCATTGATCAGGTCGCCGAGTGTTAGACCGGAACTTTGGTATTGTTTTGCCACAGATACCACAAACCGCAAGTTTGCAGTCGTCAATCTTTCCAGCGCAGCCTGGTCGCCCTCCCTGATCTTTTGTGTTAAGATCACTTCTTCCTGCGGAGTAACCATCGGAATCTTTGCAATGTCTGACAAATATTGATTCAACGACGCTGTCTCACGATTGGTGATCGACTCACTAATTTTAAGTTGCCTCATTTATGAAAATATATTTTTAAGTGAATGCTAAAGATCCAGTGCCTTAGAATGCGCGAAAAGCAGAATTATTCTCTTTATTGTTACAGCGACTTGCTGATGCCTGCGGAAGAAAGGATATTTAAAAATCTTTAACGTACAAATATACGCACAGAACTAAAAAACAGTGTTGATTGAATGTCAAGAAGTTAGGAGTCCTTGTCACCGGCAAGTCTGATTAACGAAAACAAATCTAACAAACTTTAAGAAAAAAAGCCTCACATTTCTGTGAGGCTTTTTGCTCCTGAGGCTGGGCTCGAACCAGCGACCCTCTGATTAACAGTCATAATCAAGCACTTTTCGATATCTACATTTTCTGTTTTACTTATTGATATTCAAATATTTAACAAATTTTTACTTTTCGTTGTTTATCGATTTTTATCGTTATTTATGGCTAAAATATGCGAAAACTATGCGAAAAAAAAAGAGTAAATATTGGGTTTTTGATGTCATTAGGCTTATTTTTGTACCGTATTTTTAAATATACTATGCGAAAATAGACTGAAATATGGAAAAGATAACGAAAAAGGCAAAAATTTCACTATATCAAGACACCAGAAAGGCTACCACTGATGACGTTTATCCGGTTAGAATCCAGGTTTATTATGGTATCCAGCGCTATTTCTTTACAGGAATGCGCATGTCAATTGACGACTTCGAAAACTCTTATAAGGCTATAAGACCAAGAGGAGAATACTATAAAAATTTAAAAATTGAACTAGCCTCTGTTGAAGCTAAAGCTAACGAGGCGGCAGAGAGTTTAAAAGTATTCTCCTTTGAAAAATTCGAGAAGTTACTGTTTACGGCAAGACTTTCAATGAATAACGTCATCGACCATTACAATGACTATATAAAAATACTCGATAAAAACGATCAAACAGGCACGTCCTCCAGCTATACCTGCAGCATTAATTCTATAAAAGAGTTTATCAACTATAAACGCAAAAACCCCATTGAAGTAATTACGTTCGATATGATCACCCCGGAGTTCCTAAACAATTACGAGAATTGGATGGTTGCTCAGGATAACAGCAGAACCTCGGTAGGTATTTATCTACGGGCCTTACGCAAGATCTTTAATCAGGCCATCGAAGACGAAATCATCGATCAGGAAATCTATCCTTTTAAAAAGTATAAGATTCCAACCGGGAAGAACACGAAGAAAGCGATTGAAGCTCCTGACCTCAAAAAGTTGTTTAATTTAGATGTAAAAGGCAATATTTTCCAGGAAAAAGCGAAAGCCTTCTGGTTCTTTAGTTATCAGTGCAATGGAATGAACATTAGGGACATTTCTGAACTAAAGTTCAAAGACCTTCACGGGACTTACTTCTCATTCCTTAGACATAAGACTATTAGGACAACGAAAGAAGACCCTAAACCGATCATTGTACCGATTACTGAATATGTTAAAGAAGTATTTGAAAAATACGGAAATAAAAAAGGGAAGCCAAGCGATTATGTTTTCCCAGTTTTCACCCCCGGCATGGACGCTAAAGAACGTCATAAAGCAAATCAAAACTTCGTTCGGTTTATTAACCAGCATATGAAAAAACTGGCCAATGCCAATGGAATGGAAATTAACGGCACAATGGAAGCCAGGCACTCGTTTACCACACAGGTAACTAGACGACAAGGCATGGAATTTGCCCAGGAAGCATTAGGTCATACTACTCTTGCCACAACTCAAAATTATTGGGCAGGATTTCAAAGTGAAACCAAAAAAGAAATGGCAGATATGCTGATGAATTTTGATGAACCGAAAAGTAAACGAAATGCCGTCGCCGCAAAACGGGTTGCAAGACGGGTACGTGTTTAACAAAAGGCTTTAATTTTGCAAGTGACGCTTGCAAAATTAAAGCCTCCTGAACGTATATTATCAGAATCTACAAGTTAAGTACTATTTAATATTAGTCAAAGTCGCCGCCGGTTCACCATTCATACCAAGTTGTACTAATTCTGCTATGAATTTTGCGAATGGCGTAATATCACCGGTTACGCTGGCTGTTTCCAGACAACTCATATATTCAGCCCGCCTTTCAACCGGAATGACCGTCCAGGGATATCCACCAGAGGACAGCATGACGTTCATCATAAACCTGCCCATCCGGCCATTTCCATCCATATAAGGATGAATGTTTACAAAAACGAAATGCCCCAATACTGCTCTTACGGATGCTTCCGGCTCATTGGCTAAAAGTTCAAACAGCAATGGCATTGCATCCCTCAGGGCCGTTACATTTAACGGCACATGCTTAGAGCCGCCAATATAAACCTGGTTAGTCCGGTAACCTGCCAGGTCACCGGCCTTTAATATGCCAGCAGTCACGCTCGGCCCAAACAATTCCCGGTACCAATCCTGATGTTCTTCGTCGGCAATAGTTCCGGCATTTGCGCCTTCTAAAATCTTCCGGATACTTTCTTTAACAACCTGAAATGCCTGCCAGTAACCGCGTGCTGCCATCGCATCCTTTTGCCCATGGTCCTCTTTATTGGCCTCGCTGTTCCACCGCCCACTACGTACCTTTTCGATCAGTTCAGGTGTAACCCGGTATCTTTCGATGGATAAGGAGTGATAGGCATCAGTGACATATACTTCCTCGACCGCTTTAAGATAGGCTTTCTTATCCTTTGGTATACCAGGGGCCTTGGGGAACACGGCTATCACTGCATCGCGCATGGTATTCCAAATCAACCTGATTCTATTCGCATAAGGTGAACGCTCTTTGAACGACAGGTCCACATCAATCTTTGTTTCAAAAGGATCGGTCTCCCTGATATCATAGCCAGCGGCTTTCATGGCCTTCAATAGATCGTTTGCGATCCTGTCGCGGCCTATATTCCGGAACGCACCGGCTAATCTCCCGGCAATAGTGGTATGGCCCCCGTTTAACAGGATAGTCAGAACTTCGGATGAATCGCCTATCAAAGCCAGGGCGGCGCGCGCGTCCGTTGGGCTTTGGGTAAAGATCGATTGACTACAAAATAATAGTGAAGCAGGCAAGGTATATACCATGATACCATTTCGCTTTTCTCTGAGTTCAGCTGCCGGCAGTTCTCCTCTCATATGGAACAGTGAGGTATGGAAGGGCAGGTCAGTTTTAAAGTTAGAAGCATCAGGTGCGCGGATTAGTAGCTGCGCCGGTACCGTTTGGTTACCGGAATGAAGTTGCAAAGAATAATCAGCGGAGAGAATATATCCATCACCGTACTTTTCGCCAATGTACCGACCACAAAATTCCCAATAGTTAGCATACCAGGACGTGCTATCGCCCGGCATTTCTTCGGGGCTTGATGGGATATACCAACCTTTGAGCACTTCCTTAAGGAAACCGTTCTTTATTAATCGCTGCCTGTAAACTGTGCTGATGTCGCTAGTATGTATCGTTACGATACCTTTATTTTGTAGGGCATGCAGTACTTCTAATGCATCCGCTAATTTTTCTGCTGGTGTTGCCATTTTTGCTCCATTTGATTGCGAGCATAAATTCCCCATAAAGAATCCGTGCTCTAATTATGATTATTAGCAGTGTTTAAATTATAATAATCAAATGTACTAAAATTATAATTATCAAATGCATGATAATTATAATCATCAGTATCACGAGAAGCAACTTCATGCTTACCAGCAGACTGAGCAGCTTCAAATCGTGTCTTAACGGCACTTACAAAAATTCCCTTATCTGGATGTTGAAATCGCACTGGAGCCGGTTGCTGCTTTAAAGGATCTTGCGGTTATTTTAAGGAAGCACGTTTTGGATGATCAATCAGCCGCCTTCGTTTTACAACAACTAATAGATAGCGGACGTAAAGCCGGTGTTCAAGTTTTTCTCACGGTTGAACATCCTGAAAGCGCCCTACCGGAAGTCCATCCTCTAACCAGTGCAATACTCACAATACCCTTACAGGACAAAATATACTTTACGCCACAAGCCACCAATTATCAACCCAATAAGTTTTATAGTTTATTCGAACCGGAGTCAAAGTAATAATGATCCAATATTCATAGAACCTGTTTTATAGAGGAATCGCAGGCAGGAAATCCGTAGAAAAGTAAAGTCCCGGTTAACAGGCACAGGCCTTATGGCAGTTGGATTCACTTATCGGAACATTCATTTTTTGAACTTGTACTTTCAGAAAAAACTAATTAATTTTAAATCATAGTCCAGCATTGTTGTCTATGAATCTAAGACCTTATTTACCGATCAATACAACAGCAAAAGTTGATGAACTGATTGCCGACCTCGAACCCCTGCCCTGGGATGCCCAAATGGAACAGTTGGAACTGGAGGTGGTCATGGAAATCCGGAAAATGAAAATCCAGCTTTATTGCAAGGAAGCTTTTCTGAAATTACGCCTGTATAAACAAAATCAAAAAAGCACAGTGACTGCCAGCAGCAGCAAAGCCAAAACCTCCACTGTTAAAGAATTAACGATAGGAAGAAAGGCAATGAAAGAAGAGTGTGCGCTATCCCATCAATTTATTGGCCTGACGATAGCAGAGGTCGCTTATCAGATGGACAAAGACCTTGCTGAACTGATTCGGGTATTAGGAGGCCTTGGGGCAGAAGTCTCAGCCGATAGTTTATTCTCCCGTGAGCTACAACTGCTCTCGGAAGATTACATTGTCAATTTTATTTTCGCACGAAACCGCGCCCAAAAACTTAAAGAAATCGAAATGCAAAACCAGGCCTCTGGCTTTGTAAAGAAGGCTGCCCTCTTCAAAGCCAGCGAGGGTCTTGAGGGCAATTATCGCAAACTGATTTATACGCACCCAAAATCCTGAATCACCAATAACAGGCATTGTCCGATTATACAGGTTCTTCTCTGCAATATTGTATTTGGCAGGCCAAATTTGATTCATTTGTGTAAACCATTTATACTTTGTTGTGATCAGGGTATTTTAGAAAGTGAATTTAGTATCGGTTTAAATTCTTCTTCCAAAGCTAACAATAGTATAATGACCGCCTGTTTCATTATTCCCTGGTTCTTTTCAAAGATTTCAGCTTTGCTAATCATAATTCTAAGTCGCATTTCATAAACTTCCTGATCGTAGGGTGCTAACTGGTAGGCTGTCAGCATGGTCATGTCTGAATCAGCCAAATCGCCCCGGTGGGCAATCGTGTCACGAAGCGGTTTGATCATAACAAAAGCTTCCTCAAAATAATCCAGGAACAAATAAAGCATTTTACTTTGTACAACCGGGTGGGCGCGTACTTTCTTTTCCAGCCCCTGAGATTGTGACAACCCCATTCGAAAAACTTGGTTCAGCAATTGCAAAACCTGGTCTTTTAATTTGGGCAGGCGAAAAAAGTAATTCTCGAAATGGTATTTGATATAATCGCCACGATCAACCTTCGTCATCTTGAATGATTTAATTTTTGGATGAGCAAAACGGATCAACTTAATGGTTAATGTAATATCATCAAAACTCTGGCTGATGCTGGTCATAATGTCGTTAAGATCTTGCAGGTATAGCGCGTATTCACTGGTCCGTTCATGTTTTTTCAAATACATGTCGGTAATGAATTGTTGCACTATCCTTCCAACGGGCGTTGTAAAGAGGGAAAGTGTATTAAAATCTATATCTGTCTCATTCATTATTTGATCTTTGGAAATACTGTTTGCTTGGAACGGTCCACATCCCATTCTATAAAGCCATTATTTTTATTGCCCTGAAATTTATAGTAGATCTCTTCATAAGGCATTCCATCGTGATCAAACAAACAAAATAAATGCGGGCAGGACGTCATTTCATCTCCATCAGTAATAAAGGCGGCGATACCTGAATAAGGAATCCTGCCAATACATTTGACAGGTACTACCCTGTATAAAGGACTTTTTAACCGCTCATCATCAGAACTGCGTATAGGTTCCCAATACCCATCTTTGTTCATAATGATATCGGCCCCTATGGCAGCGGAAAGGTGAAGCTCTATGCCATTATGATAAGTATCGTGAAAGAACGAACGAAACCAGGGACTGATTTTAGCATTTTGCCTTTCCGGCATATTGGGATAGGTGCGATCATCTACAGACCGTATATAAACATCCTCACTGATAAATTTCAAACTGGGATCATTGAATATTTTATCCCTATTGGCCGGATTGTTTAAGGCTTTGTGGTTCAGGATTGCTTTAAGCAATTTATCTTTCATCTTCAGACCCCTGATGATTTCCTGGGCATTAGTCTTTGTTTGCTTTTCCTTTCCTGAATCATCACCAAAAGCGACAGCCTTAACTTTTGGGTGAGCATATAAAAATGCCTCTAAAGAGGTCGCCGTCCAAATAATCAACTCAGGAACACCAAGTTCCTGGTAGTAGTTATTGATATATTCATATTTAGCTTTAGTCAAATCACAGGATACGATCAATAAGATGTAATCAGGCATAGGTTGACTGACAATGATTTTATCGACCATTGATTTCAGGTCGCCCTGGCTAACCTTTGCATGACGCTTACACTGGACAAGCCATGTTTCCTTTCTACCACCAGGTAACAATTTAGTGCCTTTAATATCAACGCCCCCATCGCTACCAGTTCTGCCAATATGGATTAATTCATGCCAGTTATACATTGCTTCAAGTAGCATAAAGCAGATATCTTCAAATCTCGATGGATCAAGAACAGAAAATGGAGGCCTGTTGGTAGTCTGTGTAGGTTTAATACTCATCACTTCTTTTTAAATTCTTCCGGTTTGCTAACATAACTACATTGTGTTACCTCTTTAGTCTTGTAATCAGTTGGAAGCCGAAATGTGAAGGTTGTCCCGCCCGGTTTGATTTTACCTGCATAATTGAAAATAAACAATTGCAGGCAACATTTGGTCATCAGCGCTTTTTGCACTAAAATATCCAGATGAAAGTGCGGCCAGTCTGCCGGGTTGGCCAAACGTAGATAATTATTCTCTTCTCCCAATTGAGAAATATAGGGCATAACGTTTTCCGTAAAACCCAACATTAAGATTCCATGGGTCGTTTTTGCAGTTCCTTTTTTAAAGCCCGCCGCTAAATTCATGTTATCATAAGCAGCGAGGAAGGGTGGCATCTCCCCGGCTTTATCCTTGGCAACCTGTTCAGCTGTAAATATATTACCCAGCGGACGCATGGCTACTGAAAGTCCATGTTTATATTGGTTATAAAAAAAATCATAATCTTTATAAAATTGCACCAGTTCAGCAATATAACCAGTTAGCCTCTCGGCACCTTCGGTATATTTTATCTGATCGCTTTCCCGATCGTAAGGCAAGTCATCGGGGAAATGAAAAGCCGCAGCTACATGCTTTCTTTCGGCTTTAAAAGATTTAATAAAGTTTGTTACCTCGCCAGCTTTATAGGTTATAATGTTCCTGATGAAAAACTCTGGTTGCCTGGATGCCCTGATCAACGCAAACAGGTCTTCAATATATTGAATACACTGAGCAATAGTATCGAAATATAAACCGTTTTGAATTTCCTGCGCAATGGTGGCCTCTCCAGTTTCATCCCGGTCACTTTTTACCTGGGGAGCAAGATCGGCGTAAAACTCGTAGCGATTGTTAATGAGTTTTTGCAAAGTCAATACTTTGGTATATCGCCATTCGGAATAGTAATTATCGAGGTATGTACATGTTAAATCTACTGAAGCCAGCCTTCTTTGTTCAGAGGTGAGTTTAGGCATATTATTAACCGGATTATTTTTTCCCGAACGTAAAAATATAATATTTGGTCAGCTGGCGGATTTTTTATTATCCACAAAGGTAAGGGTATCATAATACATCCCAATTTTTCACCTGCCATTGGGTAAACAATAGCTGAGGAAATGTTCCCTGGGCGGCGAACATTTTTTATTGCATCAGCTGCTTCCTATATAAGAAAATAAATTTCAAAAACTTATTCTCTGGTGATTGCGAAATGGTTATACGCTCTCAAAAGAATATATCTGAATTTTTTTTAAAAATAACGTGCTGTTAGTGAAACTTTCTGCTCATTTCAAGTACAATCTCTATAGGAAAATCAAAACCCGTCTTTCAAAGCAGGTTAAACCCTCAGCTTCAATTGATAATTGAACAGGTTTTTTGGATAAAGTAATCACGCATCCAAATTCTTATTCAGCACAAAAACATACTATCTAACTATGGAGACACTTAAAATGATAACAGCGCTAATCAGCTTTATAACCGCCTGTATGGGCATCAGCATAAAATTGAAAACCTCAAATTCCAAACATATGAACAAAGAAACTATTCCTTACCTCGTCCTGATTATTGCCTTCCTTTTACTGGTTGGCGCAATCTGTTACCTGGCGAAAATTAACCTGCGGAAATAATGTGGCATAAATTGGAAAGGGTATTTAAAAAGAAAAGTCCCGAACACTCGCTGCCGGGACTTCTCAACCTAAACCTTATCACAATAGGCAGAAGAGTTCTGCCATTTGAATCGCAAAGTTAGTCATAATGATCGTAAAAGAAACACCTTTAAAGGAGTACCAGGTTTCAGAACAGCTTATTAATTTGCGCCATGATTTCTAACCAACTTAATATTATAACAGGTAGCGACCCTGAACAGGACACTTTAAAGAAACTCGGCAACCGGGTTAAGACATTACGGATAAAGGCCGGACATCAACATTACGAAAAATTCGCTTTTCAAAATAACATCGGGAGGATCTTGCTCCGCAGGTGTGAACTGGGCGGTAATGTTAAGTTTAGCAGCCTGTTAAGAATCATCAATGCACTGGGTGTTACCCCCGCGGAATTTTTTAGTAAAGGATTTGACTGATCGTAATCACCTTCCTTTAATTACGATTTTAATATCCAGTGACTGGATCAATTTTTTATACCAAGTCTACTGATCACTTATAAACCAGCACCGCCAGCTCAAGTACTCTTACATAACTCAAAACTATTTTTGACCGCACTGCATTTAACTGCTTTTTGCAGATCCGGAAAATATTCCGGCGTTTAGTACTATCCTGGTCCATCAGGTCGTAACATTCTGTCACCTCTTTTACAACGCTTTTCCTGATTTGTTCATTGAGCCACGTCTTGACCTTTGCATTGAACGCAGTTTTATCTAACATTTTGAATGCTTTATTTTTTTTATCGCTATCGATATAACCTGCGATTATCTATAAGTCTGCTTTTGCAGAAACGACTGGACGGCGGCCAATCATTGATCGCGAATCAAATTTACCCGAAGGTAATTTAAAACCTAACGATCTCAAAATTATCAAATTCATTATAATTGCTAATATTTTTAGCATAAATTTGCAGACACAAAAGGAATGAACAATGGCGTACCGGGTTTTAACAGCGCATAACAGGATGGAGATCGAGGATACGGATTCGGGCCTGCGGGTGGTGGTGAACGAAAAAGGAAAGACCCGCTTACCTGAAAATAGCGCCTATTGCCTGGCAACGCTGTACCGGATCAAGGGCGGATTTATCCCGGATAAGATATTTGTATTCCGGGCTCTGAACGGGATCGACCTCGCAACACTGAAAAAGGGAGTCGACTTCTTTTTCACCACCCTGCTGGAAACCGAATTATATATAAAGGAAGTGCCTGCCGATTCTGCGCTGTTCAGCCAGGAGTCCGCGCGCTGGTATGGCGATCATAAAGAGGAGAAAAAAAATGGAGCAGTTAGCATTGTTTGCGCCGGCGGGGCAAAGTAAGGGCTTGCCAATACATTTATTGGATTATCATTCCAATTTCCTGGACAAGGAGATGAGCAACGGGTTACTGGAAAAATTCATCAGGGAAACACCCTGGAGGCAAACCACGCAAAAGCTATGGGACAAGGAATATTTGACCCCGCGCCTCACCTGCTGGTACGGGGATACCGGCAGAATTGCAGGCACGCTGCCATGGACAACGGAGCTGCAGGCCATCCGTGAAAGGGTGGAACCGCTTGCAGGCGTAACTTTTAACACCGTATTACTCAATTATTACCGCAACGGCAATGATTCAGTTGCCTGGCACAGCGACAAGGAAAGCATTATGGGCAGCCAGCCGGTCATCGCTTCGGTCAGCTTCGGGCAAGTGCGCAGCTTTGATATCCGTCGTAAAGCAGATCATGGGGAAAGGTATTCCGTGCGCCTGGAGCACGGATCCTTCTTATTAATGAAAAGCGGATTGCAGGAACATTGGGAGCACCGCATCGCCAAGTCCGTTAAACCGATGAAAGCAAGGGTTAACCTCACCTTTCGTTTGGTGATCTGATATTTTACCAACAGTATTTAATTTTTAAAACACAACCCAATTATATTCGCAGCATGAAGAAACTGTTTAACCTTTGCCTTATCGGCACTTCAATCGCATTGATCTCCTGGGGCTTTAAGGGGCACCGTGCGGTGGCGACCATCGCACAAAAGCATTTAACGAGCAATACGGCCTACGTGGTTTCGGCCTACCTGAAGGGCGAAAGCATGGCTGAAGTAGCCACCTGGGCTGACGAAAATAAAAGCAGTACAACTGCACCCTGGCATTTTCTGAACCTACCCTTGGGATTGACCCACGAGCAGTTCGTGAAATTTGTGAGTGAAAGCGACAATAACGTTTATACGGCAATTCTTAAAACTGAAGCCAGCCTGAAGGATAAGAGCCTGGCTCCCGACCAAAAGAACGAGGCCCTGAAATATCTGATCCATTTGGTCGGTGACGCGCACCAGCCGATGCACATCAGCCGGAAGGAAGACAAAGGCGGTAATACGATTCAGGTGCGTTTTGATAATAAAGGCACAAACCTGCACAGTCTTTGGGATAGTAAGCTGATCGACCATGAAGGGTTAACCGAAGCGGAAATGGTCAGGACCTATGATGTGGCGACTGCCGCGGAGATCCGGCAATGGCAAGCCGACAGCCCGATGGAATGGATCTGGGAAAGCTACCAGGTCAGCAGTGAACTTTATGCGCAGGTAAAAACCGGGCAGGACATCGATGACGCTTATTATCAAAAGTATATCCCGGTAATCCGCAAACGCATCAACCAGGCAGGCATCCGTTTAGCGGGTGAACTGAACAGGTTGCTCAATAAAGAACAGGTTACTAACATCAGTCAGACCTTGATCCATCCGGCGGCGAACGCCCAAACTGTGATTGTGGTCAAGTTGGAAGATATTAAAGCCGCGATTGGAAAAACTGTCAGTGTCCAGGGAAAGGTGTACAGCAGCAAAGATATTGGCAGCATGATACTCGTGAATCTTGGTGCAGCCTATCCCAATCAGCTATTGACCATAGCCTTAAAGGGCAAAGCGAAGGATATGGGGAACCAGTTAGCCGATAAAACCGTCATAGTTGAGGGTGACGTGATCGATTACAAAGGCAAACCAGAGATCATCGTGACCGACCCGTCAAAGATCAAATTCTAAAACTATGAGTGAACCGTTTATTGTACCGGTAGTCTACCAGGGAACGGAACATGAATTTAAAGCGCGTTTTGAACGGTGGGCTTATACCCACCGTATTGCCGTGCTGATCGGTGAAACGACCTTTATTTTTGAACCGGATGAGGAAGGCGGCTACCGGGCCATGAATGACGCCGGGCAATCCGCCGGCGCAACCAACGTCAATGTTGACCTGCTCCGGGCGGTCGCCGAAAAACTGGCAAAGCTAAGTTCCTGAAAGGCCGGCCATTGGAGCAAGCAGATCACTTTTGTTGCTTTAATCCGTTTTTTTTACCAGTACCAGTTGCCCGTTGTGTGAGCTTAAATGGTTCGTCCGGCTCAGCAACAGGTTCAGCTTGTTTCTTTCGGGCTGCAACGCGAAATCTTCCGCGCTCACGTAGGCGTGTTTGGAAAGCCAGTCGGCAACCGGCATCTCGTTGAATTTTTGATTCAGGAATTCATTCAGCTTATGCCAGTTCTCTTTGATCCATGCCGTTTCCGGGTATTTCGCATCTGGTTGCTGCGCATCAAGGAAAAGCGGATCCAGGTCTGCATAGGACCGTTCACCAAATTCCATCCCTTCCACCAGTTTATCATGGACCACCAGTAAGTGGCCTATTACATATACAACCTTGTTCCGGCCGGGCGCGACTTCCTTATCCATTGCCCATTCACTTAACGAATCGATTAATTTGGAGGCCTGCGCAACCCGTTGTTCCCAGGTTTTCACGCACTGGTCGATGATCATTTTTTCATTCATATCTTTTATCATTTAAATAGGCAAACCATTGGTATCCGATGACAGGACATCACTCATATAGTCCAGGAAAGGCCGCATGTCTTTAAAGGCCTGGTTAGCCAGCGCTAAAAAGCTGCCGCCTAATACTTCCTGATCTGAAAACTGCCGCCTGACGAGAAACTGCTTATAGCGTAAAAGATCAATGGACTCATGGGTGCCGTCAAAACCTTTGGGGCTGGTTTTTAATTGTTCACCTCGTAAGCCGCCAAAATTCTTTACAAAGACCGGATCTGTGAGGATCTTACGAAGCGGGGCCGGATCAAAAGCGATATCTTCCCGGATCAGTTTCAGGTCGGGAGCCGCCGGTGCCCAAAAGCCGCAGATGAGGGATGTTTTACCGCCAGGTTCCAGGTGATAATAATACCCGCCACGCCGTTGCTTCCCGGCGCGTTTAAAGCGGCCGCCCCAATAGGTGCTGTAAGGTGTTTTGTCTTTGGAAAATCGCACATCGCGATATATCCGGTAAAGGCTTTTTGCGCCGCTCCCGGTTTCAATGACGTCATGTTTGTTCATCTCCTTCAGCAGCTCACCGGCAAATGCGGCGACCACAGCAGCTTCCTGGTGATAAATTGATTTATTTTCAGTAAACCAATTGCGGTCGTTATTTTTCTTAAGCTGTTCCAGGAAACTAAAAACGGAAGGCTGGAGATTTACGGATGCCATTGTCCAAAGCTAACAGGTGTCCGTTAAACTGCGGCGTCTAAGGAAAATCATTACACAGTTATTACTTAACAAAACTATATCCGGGATATAGCTAATGGGAAAATGATTATTTTGCAAAAAAGTTCATGCCATGGAAAATAACAAGAATGACAATTCTGTGCTCGCGCATATTACAAAGCTCACCGAAAAAGAGGAACACCTGTATGGTAAGACTGACCTGACTGATAAAGATATTAAGGAACTACATCATGTTAAATCCGAACTGGACCAGTACTGGGACCTGTTAAGGCAGCGACGCGCATTGCGGGATGCCGGTGAAAACCCCGGAGGGGCAGAAATGCGGCCTACTGACCAGATCGAAAATTATGAGCAGTAGATAAGCCGCCTAAATGATCTTATAAAATCCCGCATTAAACCCGTTGGATTTGCCGGATCTATCCTTTTTACCGGCCGGATAAAAACATCCACCGGGCTACTGCAACTGGCTGCCCAATTTGAATCACATCCTGTTCAAGTACGTCAAAGGATCGGATATAGCGTTAGCGGGATTTTTCACGGTGGGCTTTGAAAACCTGTACCTTATAGCGGCCTGCGCGGTCGTTTCGGTTTCGGTGTTTCGGTGCGGTTATCCCTTTGGGGCGTGTCCTGGCTTTGCCGGAATGGTTTTTTGAAACTTTTTGCAGGAACCTGCTGAGGAACGGGCTTCTCCTCAGCAAACCGGACATTGATCGTCCGGTCGCCGATGTTTAAGCCATCTAAAGCCCGGATCGCTCTTTCGGCTCCGGCATCATCTGTCATCGTGATAAAGGCATATCCTTTAGGTTCGCGGGTAAGCTGGTCAGTAACGATGGTCACCGTGTTCACCGTGCCATGCAAACTAAACAGTTCGACCAGTTCTATTTCCTGCATACTTTTCGGAAAGCCTACGATAAACAATTTTGCCATGGTGCCGTAAATATACGGCTCATCTACAGTCTTTAATTAAATATTTGATTTTGAAGGCCGCCGGCAAAAGAAATGCAGCCGTTTAATTCATGGAGCGCCCCGTGTTTTCACCAGGATCATGAACCATGCGAAAACACGGGGCGAAACGGGGCGGGCGAATGCCCGCCCGCCGGAAGATTTTTGCCTACCGTTAACTGTTGGGATCAAGCAGGTTCGTAAACAATGATCTCTATGGTCAGTTCAGATAAAATCCCGGTGAGCATAGGTTTGATCACTTGCCAGTCCAGCCCGCCATTTCCGCAGCCTAAAGCGGGTAAAGCTATACTGTTGAGCTTACTTTGTTTCAGGTAAGAAAGCAGTTCGATTAATCCCGAAGCGATATATTCATTTTTTGCCGGGTTTCTCCAATCCCGCTTGGTGGGAAAGTTGATAATCGTTTTTTCACCTGTCAGCAGGCTGCTATCTTTAACTACGAGCAATTTTCCTGTGACCAGTTCGCCTTTTTTACAAGCCTCTCTATATTTTTTATAATTAAAGGGGAATGCATGTTTGAATTGCAGGGCGATTCCTTTCCCCATTACCCCAACAGTATTGACCGTATTAACCAATGCTTCAGCGCCCGATTCCAGTAAATTGCCTTTTGTAAAACGTATCATTGCCCTAACTCCCGCTTTTTATTTCTGTCTCCAATAATAACAGTTTTTGATAAATATCTTCCCAATATTTACATAAATACAAATCGTATTCAGAGGGCTTACTTACCCGGTAGTGGCGATAATCATCCGCTTGCAAAATGGCTATCAGCAAATCAGTTACTATAATTTCTTTGCCATCCAAATCTGTAATTTTCATCACTTGGTTCTTTTGATATGAAATCAGGCCACTTTCAGTGGCTGTGTTTTAAACTCCTTTAAGTTCAGGAAAAAGCCCCTGTTGAACAGTATGCCCTCCCGGAATACCTGCCATAAGAGGGAAGCGCCTAAATTGGCTAATGCAGAATTAATAAATAAATCCTGTTTGGTCAGGGCTTCGGCTAAAGAACAGCTTGGTGTATTGTCGGTACTTTCCGAGGTTTCCAATAATTCCCTGAATTCCGAAGTAACCACTGGCAGGGTTTCCACGACCCTGAACTTTTTGCTTTCGGGTTGCTTGATGTCTGTCAGCGTTGACAGGATAACCTGTCCCGTATCCCTGCTGTTCCCGAAATCCATCCAGTAGAGCGGACGGTTACGCATATAGCTAATCCGCTCATCGAAATTGAGCAGTAATTCCGCAATCTCGAAACGTGCAGATACGGTATCAACACAGGATATGGTAAACTCCGCCATCCTTAATTCGGGAGAGGCAGCAATCGTTTCCTTATTGTACTTATCGGTGATGGCTTTCCAATTCGTTCCGAAAAACAGGTTAATCCGGTTGACCAGTGCCACCGCCTTGTACATACCCAATTCAGCAGTAGAGAACAGTTGCCTGCCGAGGTTCGCAACTTCAACCTTATCATCATCAAATACCCGCACCATTAAACCGGGATGATGCATTGCGATCAATGCGTGGTTCATTCTGCCTAAAGCGGTAAGAAACTGACTTCCTGTTCCCCCTGCGCCAATTAAATTAATCAGTATCGGGTTATAGGGGTTGAGCAATGTTTTTTCTACGATATGCACGCTCGGCCTGACGGCATTTAATTTTTTCGTTTTCATGTTATTAAGCTTTGTAATGTGTCATTGGTGGATTTCAACAGGTGAGTTGGAAAGGCATTTTCCGTTTTAACCTGTGTTTGCCATAACTGGACGATATTTTCGGTTACCGGGTTAAAGTCATCCATCAGGTGGCTGAAATAGCTGTTCCAATAGTAATTTTCCCATTGTGCCATGAAATCTTCCAAACGGGCGGACTCGCTGATATTGATCCTAACCGTTCCCATACAAACCCTGCCTGTACGGTAAATATTAAAGAATGGCGCATGGAACAATTTGGTGTTGCCTGTTGGTTTTTTACCGCCTTTCAGGGCAAATACTGCTAATTCTTCCCGGCCTGCTTTCCAAACCATTGCCGGGACTTTTCCCCTCCCTGATTTAATTCCCAAAGCGGATGCGAAATATAAAGGCACTTCCTGCGGTGGGGTAAACCAAACTGCATACCCGCCATTTTGGGGATTAACATACAGCACCTGATTAGGTATGATGCCCCTGCTTCGCAGGAAGCCCGTTTTCATTTCCTCGGCGGCTTGAAACAACCCGCTCAATTGCAGGGTTTCCTTAAAGGTAAGCGGGTGGGCATTTATCGGCTTTCCGAATTTGCCAATATCATAGCTTTCCACGTAAATATTGCTTTCTCCCCCGCCATCTTCAACAGTTGTTTGTTTCTGACAAATCAGCAGGGCTTTAACCGGCTGATAGGAATTACAAAAGTTATTCGTTAAGTTCTTCATAATCGTAATCATTTAAAATTTCAGATAGTCGGTCTATCAGTGATAAAATCCTCGGTTCAAAATCGAAAACATGGCAGGGCTTTTCCTGCGGGCGGTCAAACCATTGCATCGTTACGGGTTCTTCCTGGTAACCCATTTCCTGAAATTCATCGTTTATCATCCTGAACAGCATTTTTGCAAGCCTGTCTTCCCCGCTCCAGTAAAAGGAAATATACTGCTCCCAGTAAATGGTATTGTTATCCTCCGGCTCATCCTCGTAGTACATGCTTTCCCTTAATGCCCGTTTAGGGTAGTCCTTAATCAATTTTATAAACTCCGTAACCAACTCCGTCAGGTATTTATCAGCGCCCTGCTTATTTTGGTATTTAAGGCAAAGCCGTTCCAAATCCTTTAATTGGAATTGCTTTTGAATTTCAGGCTGTAGTATATTTCCTGCCTGCTCCAATATTTTCAATTCGTTGACTTGCTGATTTCTGTAAATGACATCTTCTTCATCCTCGTCACCATCGACCTCTTCCAGCCAGTTTTTAATCGTGTCATAATTACTGTCAACCGTTCCCGGTTCATTAAAGAACGGCACTCCCGCAACCTGATAGAGGTAGGCGAAAAGTGCAATAAATAATTGATACCGGGGACGTTCCGCCTGTATGTCCCGCATTTTCCAAACCGGCCTCACCGGGATATAAAATAAGTGATTGCCTGTATCAAATGATTTCAGTGTGGTCATGCAACAGGCATGTTGTTTATCCTGTCCGATTTTAACCTGTAAATCGAAGTTGCGTGTTTGCTGTTCAGTAACCTTATTATAAGCTTCCCTGATATTTTCGGGAAAGGACAGGCCGGAAACATCCGGCTTTGTCCATCCGTAGAGTTTGCACAGGTTTTCGACGGAAATAAAAAACTCCTGTTCAGCCTTTTGCCAGTCATTAAAGGCTATACCCCAAACGGGCTGAAAAGCATGGTTTAAAAAACCATTACGGTGCATTCCTGCGGTGCGCTCCTTAACGGGTTTTGCTGTACCTCTCTTGCGTCCGGCAAGCGGTCTAACCGCTCTGTGAACTGGCCGAATAGCTGATGTATTTTCCATTGTTTACTCTGTTCTATGACGGTTACTTTTCTTTTTTTTATTGGCCTTTCCATTGTGAATAGTTTTAACCCTTTGTACCCATTGTACTTTCAAAGCGGTATTGTACTTCATCATTCCTGATTTCAGGGCCGACAATCCGTGCGTTGGTCAATACCGGATATGTACCTGCATAAAAGTTGAGTACCATATCAGGGTCGAATGTTTCACCGGGATCGGTTAAGCGGACTTCCTGTCCGTTCTCCTTGTGGATAAAAATCCTTTCTAATTGCGTTGTCTGTAACATGGCTAATCTTGATTAAATAGTTGCAGGGCTTTGTCCATTTGTTCTTTTTTCCGGGTCAGGTCGGTTTTTCGCTTGTTCAGTTCCTCCGCCTTTTCAGGGTAATCGGTCACCGATGGTAAAATTTCCAACGCTTCCGCATATTTACAGGCATCGTTCAGCAACACGACTTTTCTGATCGCTTCCGTATAAATTCTCTTTTTTTCCTCGGCTGAAACTTTTGGCTCTGTAACCTCCAAATCATCCTCATTGTCTTCGTCACCCTCTGATTTCACCTTGGCGGGCTGACTTTTATTATTTTGCGCCAGTTTCTTTTTAGCACCCTCTAAAGATTTACGGTAAGCATCAAGATTGCTGTATAAACCTGCGGTTTCCTGTACAGGCTTTTCAATAGCTTCAAAAAAACCCTCATCCATTTCTGTAGCAGTTCCCTTGAAAATCAGGGGGGCTATGGTTTTCAGGGCAGGGTCGTTATTTTCGGTTGGCGCATAAAGCGCAGACACAACAAAACGCCCGTTTTCGTCATTTTGGATGCCTATTTTCCAAATGCCCGGGGCATTCAGACCGGCTATATTTTCAAAGAAATTCGTTTTCATATTTTGATTATTTAAAGATTAAAAGGAATGCACCTGCAAGGATGGCCATCAAGGCTAACAGGTTAAACAGGTTTTCTATCCGTGTGGTAATCCACCATTTTTCATAGGATGAAAATTGCTGTAGACCTGCTACACCCCTGCGGTTGAACCTGCGCCTGCTGATAATGTAGCGGATAGCCAAGCCTATGCCTATCAGGCTATAAGCATGCAGGGCTCGTGTTATTCAGATGAATGATTAATAGTTCCATTGTCGTATACTTTATTGATTATAAAAACAGGGATAAATTTTGCGCCTCCTTGCGGTTGTCGGGATGATAGGGAACGCTTTCTTCTCTTAATTTTAAGATAATAGCATACCAAATAATCTTGGCGAGGCGGTAATCATCCCCTGATTCCCTATCCACATCGATTGCCCCGCTGTCTACCGCTTTTTGATATAACCGTTCGATTTGGCCGGACAGGTCATATTCCGTCAGCAGTTCATCAAAACGTTTTTTCAGCAATTGCTTTTCCATTTTCTGCGTGTTTTAAGGATTAAAAAATAATTCGACTGCTGTTTTAAATTTGGGATCGGTATGCTTGCCCTGTTCGGTGTAGGTGGTCAGGCAGTGATTCAGGTATAATGCGCTGTAGCCGTCAAATAACTGGTCACTGAATACCGCACTGCTTTTTTCCAGTTGCCTGCCGTATCGTTTGATTTTGCGGTCTGCCTCGTCGGCTAACTGAAACCAAAAATCCACCCCGAACAATTGGTTAACCCAAACCCTGCGCACTTCATCGGGGTTCTCCCGCATATAGGTGCTTAACTGTTGGGTATAGACTAAAAAGGCGGGTATCTCGTGCATCAGTAAAGCGTGTAATAATCTTGCTTTCTGTACATTATTCATGGCTCTTAAAGGTTGCATGATGTTAAATTTGGAGTTGGAAAATAAGGGGGATTGCTCCCCCGTTGATTATTTGATTTGGTTCAGCGCATCCACGCCATGACGGGCGAAGTCACGGCAGAGGTCAAAAGCTACCTGCCCCCGTTGCTTGCCTGTGCCGTCCATGATCGATTTAAATTTGGCTTCCTCATTTCCGTATTTACGCACATTTTGAAAATACCCGGTAATGGCATTGTAAGCGCCAAATACTGTACCTGCGGTAGTGTCCATTTGCTGGGTAGGATTTCCCAAAGCATATTCGTAAACACTATCGACGATATTGGTATAAGTAGTTGACAGCTTATCCAGTAAGCGCAATTCCAGATTGGTGATGACTTCCTTATTTGGAGCCATAGCCACCTGTATCAATTTTTTAACCTGCATATCGGTGATACGCACCTGCGACCAATGGTTAAAAATATCTTCCAGTTCGTTTGCCATCGTACCGCTGATACCCATTAAAGTATGCGCCTGTTTCAGGCGGTCATTAGCTGAAGCGGTATGTCTTATTTTAATAGAATTGCTATGGTTTCGCATGGCAGCGTTCAGGGTATTGTTGCAGACAATACGGATGGGGGTAAATGCTGCGGTGATACTGCCGAAGCCATCGTGCGAGGTGGTTAAAAACAGGTATTGCTCAATCATATCCTGTCTGCCTACCTTGATATAGCCCGGCAACTTGGCGGTGATAAAAATACGTTCGCCTTTGCCCAATGCCCCGGCGGTTTCGTACAAAATGCCATCCCCGCCACCTACAATGGCGTCGAAGAACTCAAAGGCGTTTACATTCTGCACGACCTCATAATCTTTGCCGACTACACCCAAAACCTGTTCGGTGTCGGTACGGATATTAGCGAAATAATTGGGCACTTCGATTTCAGGGATTAGAATATCATTGTCGGGGTCGCCTGTATGGTTCTCGGTATCATAGGTAAACAGCGGGCGTTTTTCCACGAAATAATCTAAACCCGCATATTTTATGGCTTCTGCGCTTGTGGGGTACTGTTCAACGATCTGACCTAACCCGTGCCATGCTTTTTCCTTTACGCTGAAAAAGCTGTGTTTCCCGTTTGTTTCATTGATGTTATGTGACATGACTTTAATTTTTTAAGTGATTACTGAATTGCTCTCGGTTATATATTATGTTTCCGCCCTCAAAAAGGCAGGTCGTCATCCGGTGCATTGCTTTTGCTTTTTTCCGGCTTTGCAGAGGTGCTGTTTGATGAGCCGCCCAAAAATTTGAGGTTGGAGATATTGCAGGTTAAATAGCTTATCGCATCCCCGTCTTTGTTGACCCATGCACGGCTACCCAAGCGGCCACCTAATTGTACCAATAAGCCTTTTTTAAGGAATTGCCCTACTTTCGGATTAATCCAGTAAGCACATTCCACATAGGTGGTCAGTTCCACCCGTTCACCATCTTTAGGTTTGTAGCTGTCGTTAATAGCGATACTGAAATTCACCACTTTTTTTCCTCCTTTAACCTCGCTAACCTTA
Source organism: Mucilaginibacter phenanthrenivorans (assembly GCF_024721155.1). Lineage (GTDB taxonomy): Bacteria > Bacteroidota > Bacteroidia > Sphingobacteriales > Sphingobacteriaceae > Mucilaginibacter > Mucilaginibacter phenanthrenivorans. Next base: position 152,739 of record NZ_JAHVAP010000009.1, read on the forward strand.
GCGTCAGAGGTTAATCTTCCTGTTAGTTCCATTGCGTTCTTAATTTTTAATTGTTAAAAAATCTGTTTTCAAAGACCATTTCGACAGAACCCTCATTTGGCCTTTGATAGAGGCAAAAAACTTGCGCGGGGGGCGAGCGGGGCAAGGCTGCCGCAAAAAATACTACCCGGAGCGCAGCGGAGGTGTGGAGATTTTTTTAAGCGGCATTTACATGGCCTTGACCGCTGAAGAGGGGTAAATTTGCCTCAAGCAAAGGCTAAATGAAACAGGAATTAAGACCTGGAAGCAGTCCGGGATCAGGCATGGAAAAGCAGGTTTCTAATGTTTAAAGCCAGGGATTTTACCGGCGAAAGGATAACTGCCCTTCCGGCTACTATTGCCGGACGAGGCACCCGCAGGGCCAGGTTAGCCTTATGCCGGGTCTGTTGGGAAGCGCGGGCCGGATATTAAAGTGATCATCAGACCAGGGTAGAAGGAACAAGGAGCAAAGCTTGACACGGCCGAAAATGAGGGCTGGAAAGGCGGGCACGAGATGGGCATGATGTGCTGATCCGGTACCCTAATTGTTTAGGTTTTCGGGATATACCGGATTCTTGCAGAAGTGAAAATGAGTCTGGGCGATACGAGGGAAAGCCGGGGATTGAGGCGTATGGTCGAAACGCTGCAAATGTACCGGATAAATAAATTGGACGATACGCTTCACGAACATCTTGAAAATGGCGGCAAACCTATGTGTTTGAGCTATGCCGCCTTTTTATTGCTTCGAACCGGTATTTAATTTATCCTGGTCATCGGTATCTGTAAATTTGTTGGCCGGGTTTCCTCCGTGTCGAAGCCTCGTCCATCGACGTTTCGTGCACCCCAGAAAAGCATGTCGTTAAAAAAATAGATCAAATCATACTCCTTGAAATGCTGGCCCTCGGTTAAGCCGAATGGTAAAAAGGATTTGCCAAAGATGCTTTGCACCTCACCAACCTTCCATTTATCATAGGCAGTACCTGCGACCTGATTGAGCAAGTCTGCAAAGCCCTGTATCAACGGCGTAACTTCATATGCTTCATCTGCGGTGAAATTGACTTTTTGGGCACCTTCGGCAATGGGGTGATCGCCTTGCCAGGTGATATGGCCGGTAATGGCGATCCTGGCTAAGGGCACTTTTCCATATGGATCGGCGAAATTTAAAATAGTCAGTGTAAACCTATCGCCCGCCAAATATTCAAAATCGCGGGTAAGATAAAAGGGTTTGGCGCTGCCGTTTTCATTTTTTTGATTGCTTGGCCTGATCTCAGGACTTATACTGTGCCATTTACCAAGAATAGCTTTTTTAGTTTCTTCAATTTCCATACAGGTTTTTGTTTTTTACCAGACGAAAGTTATAATTAATCTGTTCGCTAATTGGTTGTTATAAAATTGGTTATGCTTAATATAATTAATTTATCCTGGCGCTTTTAGCTGCTGTTTCAAGGATGGTTGCTACCTCTTTGGCATGAGAGATAAAAACAACGTGACTGGCCTTGATCTCATAAACTTTTCCACCAGTTTTTTTACCCATACTCCTTTCAAGCACCGGTGGAATCGAATGGTCGTCTGAAGCTACAATATACCAGCAGGGTTTAGTTTTCCAGGCCACATCCTTAAACTTATACAAGAATGCCGAGTTGGCAATTGGTACCTGGGAATCATACATAAAATCAGCCTCTGCCTGCGGCAGGTCGGCGCAAAACCCGGTATGAAATTTTGCTTTATCATACCAGTCAAATCCAAATTTGTCAGGCGGGTTAATTCCTGTAAGGGGGTCATGAGGGGCAGAATTTAACAGGTCAAACAGCGAATGTCCCGGATCGGGAACGAAAGCTGCAATATAGACCAGACCTGCTACCTTTTTAGAGAGGCCGGCAATGCTGATTATCGCGCCGCCATAGGAATGACCGGCTAAAATACATGGACCATCCAGGCGGGCAAGTACCCTGTTTGTTGCTGCTACATCATCGGGAATTCCGGTATCCGGGTTGGGTACTACACTAACATTATATCCGTGGCTTTTTAAAATGCGGTAAACTTCTTCATAGCCTGAGCCATCCGCGAAAGCACCATGTACCAAAACGATATTTTTTACTTGTGCGCTGGCGTGGTTAGCTAAAAATCCACAGCAGGAAAATAAGAGGAACACCATTAAGGTCAGCCTGCTTTTAGGGCGATACCCGGAATTGATTGTTTTCTTTTTCATGATTTTGAGGTTTATATGGAAGGTTAATAATCTGTCAGATATTTTCTGTAAATTCTATAGAATTCCCATGAAGATCAGCGATGAAGGCGATACGCTTACCAATAACAGGTAAATTAAATGGCTCCCTGGTAATGTTAATACCCCTTTGCCTTAAAGCCTCAATGGTCTCATCAACGCTTTCGACGGTCATGCTGAAGTGGTGAAAACCTGAGACGATTGGTAATGAATAATCCTGATAGGCAGCCGGTATTGGTCCCTGTATGATTTCCAGCCAAAAATCATCGTCGTTGGCCGGTGCCACGTAAGCCATCAAAAGATCACCGGACACCCATTTATCAACCAGCCTGAATCCTAATTTATCTATATACCATTGAATGGTGGTCTCGTAATCCGTTGTCCTTAAAGCAGCATGTTCGAATTTCATTTTTCCGTTGATGCCGTCCGGATTTTTTGCCGGGTTTTTAATGATTTTATTATTCATAGTTTTAGAATTTTGCTAATGATCAGATTTCGTTATCAAGAAAAAATAAGGCTTGATTTGTAAATAGATAAGGGTATTGAAATAGCGAGCCGTGTGAAGCGTCGGGATAGATCGATAAGATGGCATCCGGCAGCTGTTGAAACATTTCGTAAGAATTGGAGGTCGCGAACATATGGTCGTTGCTGCCGGTCACGATCATTACCTGGTGTTTGATACGTTTAAGTAGCGGATTTGCCGGCTCTGGTACCTCTCCCCAGCCAACTATCGCTTCTGTTTGGGCCACTAAAGTCTGCTGCCTGAATCCCGGCGTCCATTTAGGATCACGCTCTGTAAAACGCTTCAGTAAAGCGTAACCCAGCTTGCGGCTCTTTTCTGAATTTTCGAAAAAATAATACAGGTACCTGTCCGCCCCTTCGATACCAACCGAACCTTTTAAGAAATCCCGAAAGGTGGAACATCCTTTTCCTCCCTGCTGGCAGGTGCCCGCTAATATGGCTTTTCTAACGAGTTGCGGATGTTCCTCCAGGATAAGCTGGGATATAAATCCGCCCAATGAAAATCCCAGCAGGTCAACCTTTTCAATTTTCAGCGCATTTAAAAAAGCAATGGTATCCCGCGCCATTGCCGCGACGGTATTGGGTGTTTCGCCTTCTGATTCACCAACACCCGTGTTATCGAACAGGATTACCCTGCGCGTTGAACTCAGTGCATCTATTACAGCAGGATCCCAGCCGTCCATGTTCCCTGTAAAATGCTGCAGGCATAAAAGCGGAATATCAGAATTATCCCCAATCAGCCGGTAAGCTAACTGGTGGCCATTAACATTTACGAATTGTGTTATGGCAGTTTTAAAGGAATTTGAAATATCCATTTCTTTGGTTTTTAATCTATAAAATAATCAGGGTCGTCTGTGGTTACGCTGATCTCTTCCCATTCATTTACATCTTCCCAATATTTAAGGGTATTATCGCGGTAGGCTTTTACACTGTCACTTCCAATGGGAAGGTGAAGCGGAGGATCTTCAGCATTTGCAAGCTGTACTATGACATGGCCGATTTTTTTGACATCCCCAAGGCGTTTAATATTATCGCTGAACAGCTCCGCTCTTTTTTTGCCTACTTCGGTTCTTTCATAGTCATCGATGATCACCTTTGCTTTTTCTGCGGTGCTGTTTCCCTGGAAATGTGTCAGGAATAGGCCGGGCTCTACGGAAGTAACTTTTATATTAAAGGGTTTTAATTCCAGTGCCAGACCCTCCGATATACCGTTAACGGCATATTTGGTTGCCGCGTAAATGCCCCATCCGGCTTTTGGACCAAAGGAAAACATCGATGAAATATTGATGATGTGGCCAGCCCGTTCTTTGCGCATATAAGGAAGGACCGCACGGGTAACATTAAGCACCCCAAATACATTCGTTTCAAAATTCCGGCGAACTTCGGCAGCGGTGGCTTCCTCGATCGCACCCAGGTAACCGTAACCGGCATTGTTCAGCAGCACGTCGATTTTTCCGAAACGGGTAATCGCTTCCTCTACTCCGTGCTTTATCGCAACTTCATCAGTAACGTCCAACACAACAACGTGTAAATTAATGGCACTATCCAGGGCCTGATACGCGGCTTCAGCATATTTGCGAACAGTTCCGATAACATTATCACCGTGCTCTAAAACGGTCCGCGCGATTTCCAATCCCATGCCGGAGGAGATCCCGGTTATAAACCATGTTTTTTGTTTTGCTATCATAGTGTACAAGCATTTTGGCTCCATTTTTCAAGACGGGTGCCATTATGGAAGTCGTTGAAAATCAATGAGCAGGAACAAGCATGAACTCATAAACAAAACGTTATATCGTTAATTGGTGACTTTTAAAGACTAAATGAAGTAAGCCAGGCCGATAAGTATTTCCCTTTTTCAGTTCTTAAAAAATCGGGAATAAAATCTTATTTATCTGAGTTGTGACGGAAACATCTGAGGTTGACGAAATAGAACTATGCTATATCGAAAATTAACTGTATTTCGTTAAAATCCTGACCGTAAAAAACTGCAACCTATTGTTTGTCAATCCATTACCAGATGGCATATAAATTCATAATGAGTGTTTGAATTTTATAGGGTTAATGAATACGGGAGTAATGGCCCGGTTTAGAGACCAAAGGAGTCAAAAAAAACATCGCATTATGAATTACAAAGAAGAAAAAACATCGATCACAGAAAAAAGAGCGCATACCGGTAACGGATTTTCACGCCGGAGTTTTCTTACGGCCGGCGGCCTGTTAAGTGCAGGCCTTTTGATAAGCCCATTGGTAAAGGCGGAAGGATTGGCCACAGCTGTTATGGGAAGCAGAAAAAAAACTGACGTTATTGACGTCAAGGCGTATGACATTGTCACAAATGGCATCACGCTGCATGTTACGGAACTTGGGGAAGGACCGGCTGTCCTGTTCTGCCATGGATTCCCGGATACCTCTTATACATGGCGGAAGCAAATGCAGGCCGTAGCTAAAGCTGGGTATCGTGCTATCGCTCCTGACATGCGCGGGTATGGGAAAAGCTCAGCGCCCGCAGACGCGTTATTATATACGCCATTTTATACGGCTGGTGACCTCGTTGGCTTGCTGGATGCGCTGAAAATCCCTAGTGCTGTCCTGGTTGGACATGATTGGGGTGCCACGCATGCATGGAATGCCGCCATGATGCGCCCGGATCGCTTTACAGCGGTAATGTGCCTGAGCGTACCTTATTTTCCACGGGGGGATGAAAGCGTTTTTGAAAAAATGCGGAAAGCCGGCCACCAGAATGACTTCTATATGTTCGAGCAGATGAAACCGGAAACGGACCAGGTATGGGCCAATGCTAAAGTCATGATACCGGGCTTTCTATATTGGGCATCAGGTGCTGCACCGGCAGATACCAAATGGGATCCCATGAATCCTGCGCGCAGTCTTCACCGCCCTGCTCCCGGACCGCTGCCTTCATGGGCCGACCCGGATTATGTTGCAAATAACATTAAGGAATTTGAACGCACCGGTTTCCATGGCGCGTTGAATTACTACCGTGCTGCCGAACCCTATTTTTTCCAATCAGGTGCGTTTAAAGGCGCAAAAATTAACCAACCCTGCTTCTACATAACCGGGAAAGCTGATGGTTTGGGCGTGCTGTACCCACCGGTTGAAAAAATGAAAGCAGGTCTCCCAAATATGGTTGGATCTCTGGAATTGGATGGCGTAGGTCATTGTGTACAACATGAAGCCTCTGCACAGGTGAGCGAACAGCTTGTTAAATTCCTGGGTACCATAAAGCATTCCTAAAAAGGTGCCAGGTCATGCTTTTTTAAAATACAGCAAATTATACGCGTCACGGCAAAAATGCTGTGACGCTTTTTAGCGACAATGCCAACCTGGCCGTGCAGGCCATTTGTAACCATTTATGAAAATTTTTTTACTTACAATTTGTGCATTCGTTACGATAGATGCAGCAGCGCAGGACACGGTTTCCCGGGTTTTGACAATCAAGCAGCTATTTGCATTGACAGAGGCCAACGCAAAACAACTCAGTATTGCTCACCAAAATATTGACATCGGTGATAGTAAAGTTGATGTCGCCAAATCAGACCGGCTCCCTGAGATCGGCACTTCAGCCGATATCGGGTATTTAAGTACGATCGCTATACTCAATCCGGACTTTTCATTTCATTCCAATGTTCCTACCCCGCATTTGTCCAATAACTATTTTGTTGGAGCCAGCGAAGTAATTTATAAGGGTGGATATGTACGCCATAACGTTTCAAGGGCCAAACTCAGTGTGGAACTTGCAGGCTTAAATTATGATAAAGATGCACAGGAAATTAAGCTATTACTATTGGGGAGGTATCTTGAACTCTACGAGCTGTACAATAGTACCGTTATTTATAAGAAAAATATTCAGCTGTCCAGGCGCAGGTTAAGCGACCTTGAAAAACTAAATAAGGAAGGATTGGTTACCGGCAATGATTTAATCAGGAGCCGGCTACAGATCGCGGATTTTGGGCTTGACCTCGACCATCTTCAAAACAATATCACCATTGTCAATAATGAACTGGCTGTCGTTTTAGGTCTTTCTCCTTCTACAAAAATCCTACCGGATACAACGCTTACGGATAGCCCTCTTCATGAAATCCCGCTGGAAGGGTACCTGCAGTCTGCCTATACCAGCCAGCCTGAAATGAAGGTAACCAGGATCAATGAAAAGATCAGTGAGCAAAATGTTGCGCTTGAAAAATCCGCAAGAATGCCTGCCATTTCACTTTATGCCGGTGATGCCCTGCAGCGACCTTTCCTGCTGACACTTGAACCGCTTGATATTTATTACAATGCCTACCAGGCCGGGCTAAAGGTACAATACAATATTTCATCCATATATCATGCAAAGGATAAAATAAGGTTGGCAAATCTCGAACTGGCCCAGCAGCGAACAAAAACGGAATGGCAAAAACAGCAGACAGAAATTGCGGTTACCACAGCCTTTACCCGCTATAATGAGGCAAAACAAGATTTTCAAACCCTTCAAAAAAGCCTGGATCTCGCAGATGATAATTTTAGGGTAGTTCAGAAAAAATACATCAATCAACTGGCGCAGATCACTGATATGCTGGATGCAAGCACATCGAAACTTGCAGCGGAACTTCGATTAAACAACGCCAGGATCAATATTATCAACCAATGGTACCGCTTACAGAAAGCCAGCGGAAATTTTTAACAAAAAGATCAGGCAGACATCAATTATGGAACCAGAACAAACACCCACGACAATCCCAACAAAAACGGATGAAATTGCGCAAAATAAACGGAAACGCCGGATACTGCTGTTTAATATCATATCATTTCTCATTGTGTTTACAGCACTTGGATGGGCGGTAGTCACCTATTTTCACCTCGACAAATCGGTTTACACCAATGATGCGCAGGTAGAATCTTATGTAAATCCTATTAACACCCGGGTTCAGGGCTACATCAGCTCGATCAGATTTGCTGAGCACCAGCATGTAAAAAAGGGTGACACGCTGGTTGTTTTAGATGACAGGGAATATCGTATCCAGGTAAAACAGGCGGAAGCAGTGGTTTTGAATGCGACCGCAGGCAAGACCGTTGTGAATGTGAGCCAGGATGTTTCCAATAACAGCATCGCAGTTTCGGCGGCCAATATTGAGGAAATCAAAGCCAGGCTCGATAATGCCGAGGTGAATTTTCAGCGCTATGCTAACCTGCTAAAAGAAGATGTGGTAACCAAATTCCAGTATGACCAGCAGAAGACGGAAAGAGACGCCTTGAAAGCAAAATACGAATCGCTCATGCATTCACAGCAGGGTGCGCGCTATGCAAGCCAGGAAACCGGTAAAAGGATAGATGTGGCAAAAGCGGATATCCTGCGTGCCGAAGCCGCACTGGACTATTCCCGGCTTAACCTTTCCTATACGGTGATTACAGCACCTTACGATGGTACAGTGGGGCGTAAAGTTATTGAAGAAGGCCAGTTTGTTCAACCAGGCCAAACGATGGTCAGTATTGTAAGAAGTAATGAGCACTGGATCAATGCCAATTATGTAGAGTCCCAGTTAGCAGCTATTGCACCCGGCAGGAAAGTCAAAATTCATATTGACGCATTAGACAATAAGACGTTTTACGGAAGAATCACTTCGGTCTCAGAGGCTACCGGAAGCCGTTATTCCGCAGTACCCGTAGACAATTCTACCGGCAACTTTGTTAAAGTGCAGCAACGCTTCCCTGTTCGGATAGATTTTGTCAACGGTATTGAAAATAAGGACCTGGAAATGCTGCGCGCCGGAATGAATGCAGAAGTTGAACTTGTTAAATAATCCAGTATGCAGCCGAACAAGATATTCCATGAGTGGGTGCATGAAAAAATGCATCTTTTTTTATTGATTTTATTATTGATACCAATTTCCCTGTCAAGCGGAATCATTGGCAGCGGATCGCCTTATATGACCGGCAGCCTTAGCGCTATTCCTGCAGATATAACGATGGCCGCATATTCCTATACGGTAGGTCTGGTCTGCGGCATACCACTGGTTCTGTCTCTAAAGCAATTTTACAGCAGCAAGGTTATTTTGGTGGTCGTTTTTAGCAGTCTCATTATTGTTAATTTTATTTTAGGGTATACCGACCAGCCGCTGATCCTGGTGATGGCTTCCTTTATTGACGGGTTCTTTAAAATCATAGGCCTGCTGGAGGTGATTGCAACCCTGATGCCGATTTTGATGCCTCATGGTGAACGACATCGCTTATATGGTGTATATTACCCGGTCAGCCTGATTACCACGCAAGTTACCGCCATCGCTTTTGTGTGGATGGCGAATGTATACGGGTGGCAGGTCAGTCAGCTGTTTCTCATTGTGCCGTTCCTGCTGGCTTTACTGATCGTTATTTTTCTGGTGCACCCCAATTTTCCGGGTCAACATGTTTCCTTAATTAATTTCGACTGGTTCGGCCTTGTCTTTACCATGATATTTATGCTGCTGCTGAATTACGTCCTGACTTACGGGCAGGTTGAAGACTGGTATAATTCCAGGAGTATTTCTATCGGCACTGTCTTTTGTTTATTATCCCTCCTGCTGGTTCTCGGAAGAACCTTTATCATCAAAAAGCCTTTTTTAGACCTCTCGGTTTTCAAATATAATAACGTCATTTTTGGATTATTGATCATCTTTATTCTGGGCGTCTTTTACGGATCGGGAAATCTTCAAACCATCCTGTTTGCTATAGTTTTAAAAAACGATCCCATAGAAAGCACGAGGGTTACCTTATACATGATTCCCGGATTTATCGTAGCGGCGGCCTTCGGCTATTTCTACTACTCCAGGTTTCAGGATTTTAAGTTTATCGTAATTGTAGTTGCGGCCTGCTATACGATCTCTTATATCGAATTTTATTTTTTAACGACACAACAGGTTACCTCACAAGATTTTTATCTACCTATGTTTTTCAGGGGAGCCGCAATTCTGCTGTCGTTTATGGCTGTCGGAATCTATATTTCTAACGGGGTGCCTTTTTTAGATTTTTTCTCGGTCGTATTTTATTATTTGACCATCCGTCAATTTCTTGGCCCGGTGATATTTACCTCATTTTTTTCCAATTTCTATTACCGGCGGTCAATAGCCAACCTGGATCTGCTGGCATCCAAAGTTGATCTTGCGAATACCTTCCAGCAGGAAAGGTATCGGCCCATTTTCAATGCGGCCAACCGGTCAGGGCTAGGCAGTCATGAAGCACTGAATGCTGCCACTAAAGCTATGACCGGTGCCTTGCAGGTTCAGGCATCATTACTGGCGCTCAGGGAAGCCTTTGGGATCGTGATCATAACCGGAGTCATTCTGATTGCCGGGATGATCCTTTCAAAAATTTACTGGCCGGCGGAACCTGAACATGCCAATGGGTTTGTACTGCCTTAAAGCTTTAAACCCAAACTTCTAATTCACGATTATGAGCATATCACTTTATTGAAAAACAAAAATGTTTATCTTATGAAAAGCTTTAGAATCATCTTCCTTATTTTACTCACAGCTACTGCTGCGCAGGCGCAAAAACTAGTGCCGGTTTACAGTGATAATACCTATCAGATCACCGGCGTCGCCATTTCTGCCAAAGGGAGGCTGTTTGTAACTTACCCCAGGTGGTCAGATACCTACCGTTATGGTGTTGTTGAAGTCCTGAAAGACGGAACGGCAAAGCCTTACCCTGACGAAGCGACAAACGATTGGCACCCGGGCCAGGATGGACGGGATAAGTGGGTTTGTGCAATGGCTGATTATATCGATGATAAAGATTTTCTATATATCGTAGACCCCGCGGCACCAAAGCTGGGCAAGGTTTATAACAACAGTGCCAAGGTGGTAAAAATCGATCTGAATACCAACCAGGTCGTGAGAACCTACCGTTTTGCAGGTACTGTCGACAACCAGAGTTATCTTAATGATATCCGCGTTGACACTAAAACGCAAATGGCCTATCTGACCAATTCGGGAACAGGAGGCATCGTTGTGCTGGACCTGAATACCGGCAGGTCATGGCAGGTGCTACAGAACCACCGGAGCGTACACCCCGATCCTGCCGCCAAATTCGTTATAGACGGGCGGGAGTTAAAGAAACAGGGGCACCCGACAGCTTTTCAGTCGGATGGTATTGCCTTAAGCCCTGATGGCATTTATTTGTATTATAAAACCATCGGTGACAAACGGCTTTCCCGTATCAAAACAGCATTACTGAATGATACCACCAAAAATGCCGGTCAAATTTCCGCCGGGGTGGAGGAGCTGGGGGATTTCGCCAGTACGGACGGAATGATATTCGATGCGAACGGAAACCTATATTTAGGAGATCCGACGGCCTATAGCATCGTAAAAATCACACCTGATCTGAAGCTTCAAACCTGGATCAGGGATGAGCGACTGATATGGCCTGATTCTTATACCATTTCATCAGATGGTTATCTGTATATTTCCACTTCGCAGATCCAGAAGCAGGCAGGATTTAATAACGGTATTGACCAGCGTAAAAGCCCTTATATGGTTTTTAAGGTTAAATTAACGGAATGAAAATAGCCGGACGTCAGAACGTCCGGCAAACAAAAAGCGGATAACAGTTAATATTCCACCCATATTTCGAGCGCCATAATTTTTTCCATGTCATATGGAGGGATTAGATGCCCGATTGCCTGACCTGCAGGTGCAAATAATAAAGATTTGGGATGTGTCAGACTATCGAAGCCATATTTACCGTAGTAACTTGCCCATACATAAGTAGCTAAACCGTGCTTTTTGAGAACGGCAGAGAATTATTAGCAGGATGAAGCGAGGGGATTAATTTCAAAATCAATCAAAAATGCTGTCCCAAAGTCATTAACAATCTGGTAACTTCCTCCTAAATCGTTTTCAACTAAACCGCGGACCAGTGTCATGCCGAATGAATTGCTTTGCTCGATCACGAATCCTGATGGTAGTCCGCGGCCATCATCTGCTATTACCAGGCGGGCAATATGGTTATCCGGGCAGGTAAGGGTAATCGTAATCTTGCCGTCCTGGCCTGGATAAAAAGCATATTTGATAGAATTGGTGATTACTTCGTTTAAAATCAATCCTAAAGGAACTGCAATTGCGATATCGAGATATAAAGGTTCAACGCGTTGGCTGAATACAACCTTTTGTCCGACGCCGAAGCTTTGTCTCAGATATTCCGTGAGTTCACCTATATATTCAGGCATATAGATCGTCGTTCCGAGTTCAGCTTTATATAACTTTTGGTGAATCAGCGATATTGCGTGAATTCGGTGCTGGCTGTCCAATACTGCATCTAGCGCTACCTGGTCTTTAAGAAACGCAGACTGCGATTGCAGAAGGCTGATAATAATGTGCAAGTTGTTTTTTACCCGGTGATGGACTTCTTTGACAAGCCATTCGTTGTCCATTGCCAATTGTTGCAACGAAACATTTTTTCGGGTGATTTCAGTCTGCTTCTCCTCCAGCATTACTATACTCCGCTGCTTTAGGCGGTACCTGTTAATTATTAAAACCAACAACAGCATGGACATGACAAAAGCGCCAAGAATAACATTTTTTATTGCCCTTGTCCTGTCGACCTGATTTTGTTCCAACTGGCTTTGCTTGGTCAAAAGCTGAATGTTTTTTGCTTGTAGCTGAATATCCTCATCTTTTTTTTCCGATGCATACCTCAGTTGCACTTCATCAATCAGTTTTTTATTCGTTGCATTGAATAGGGAATCATTCAATTTTTTATGCAATTCAAAGTGTTTGATTGCAGACACCCACCTGCCTAAAGCGGAATCGACCTTAAATTGCAGTAGTTGTATTTGGCTCATGACAGACGGTCTTATCAACAACGGCGAAGCATTCAGCAATTTACTTAAGTAATAATCCGCTTTTTTGTATTGTCCTGTCGCCACAAAAAAATTGCCCACAATACTATAATTGTGATAGTAATCTTCAAAGCCTTGGTTTTTATAATCCACTTCTGCCAGCCTGATCATATCCAAATAATATATTTCCGCCTTGGTGTACATTTTCAATTCCTTATAACAACTGCCGAAGGCTGCATCCATCCATTCTTTCTGCTTTAAATTTGCCGGTGGAACAGCAATCGTTTTTACCTTTAAAAATTGTAATGCCTGCTTGGGCTTGTTTTGCAGAATCAAAGCCTGTACTATATCCCTGAGCAATTCATAAAATCTGTTATAATTTTTTTCTTTAATACTAAATGGCAAAGCCTTATAGTAATAAGCGATGCTTTTTTCGTATAAGCCCAGATCATAATAAGTGGTGGCGAGGTTGTAATAAAAATAAGTTGCATGAGAGAAATCCCGGGTCGATTCCATGCTGCTAACCACCTCCATCTTGTAAAAAAGTTCCTGATGCAGATCTCCTTTCATCCTGTTCAATGAAGCGAGCAGGTCATAAGTATAGTGCAGGTTTTTATAATTAGCTACCTTATACTGCGAAATTACCTGCAGGAGCTCACGTTCCGCCAGGTCATACCTGCCTTCTACCATGTGCGCATCAGCAATGTTCTTAAAATCTTCTATTTCATTTAGCCCGTTATGAAGTTCCCTGAATAATCTTCGGGCTTGCTGATAGCAATAGATTTTTTTTTCCAAAAGGGCTGGTTTCCTGCTTACGCCATATCCAAATTTCTCCCATACCCGGGCTTCATCCAGTTTGCTATTTTCTTTGCGATAAAAGTCAATGACTTTCATGAAGTATTCACTGCCCCGAACCTCGTCATCCAACTGAAGATAACAATATCCTTTTTGCAGGTAGGTTTCATTCTCCCATTTTTTAGAATGAATTGCAACACTCAAATCATGTGCCTCATCGAAGCAGGCCAGTGCGCTATCTTTATCGGTTTTGAAATAGCCGGGTTTTAAAACATAATAACTTCCTAAGCGGATCAATAATTTTACCCGGTTAGTGTCCTGCGGGGTTTTGGCAATCTTTGCTAATAAAACTTTAGGCGTGTTAAGGCTACCGTCTTGTGAAAAAGCGATATTTGTTATAACAAATAGAAAAGTAAGTAAGAACCAATATCTAACCATAAGCTATCATAATTACCCGCCATATTACAATCTATAAAATTAATGAAATCGTTGAAGTTATTTTTGGCTGCCATTAAAAACCAATATTAACCGTTCAGAAACGCTCACCAGTTGCAGGGTTTTTAGCTGAAAGACCTTGTTAATAAAGAAATTTCCAGGAGATCCCAAGCTTCTTCATCTTCGAATTTAACGTTGTAGCCGGGATATTTAATATTTCAGCGGCTCCCCCTTTACCTGAAACCCGGCCATTGCATTTTCGCAATGCCAGGATGATGTGGTCCCGGTCTACCTCCTCGATTGTTCTAAAGGTATCATTACTTAATTCATCATTTGGCTCCGCCGGTAAGACATCATCGGGAAGTTCGATGCGCGAAATAATATTAGTAGGACTAAGTACTACATTCCGCTCTATTACATGTAAGAGTTCACGAATATTGCCCGGCCAGGAGTAATTCGTAAGTTGCTGCAGTATGTTGGGCGCAAGGCGCTTTACTTCCGTTCCGGAATCTGCCGCATGCTGATGTAAAAAATAATCGGTAAGTAAGGGAATATCTTCTTTTCGGTCCCGCAACGGAGGCATAAGAATAGGGAAAACATTGATCCGGTAAAATAAATCCATCCTGAACCTGCCGTCAGCAATATCCCGGTGGAGATCCCTGTTGGTCGCTACAATAACACGGACATCAATTTTTATAGTGGTTCGCCCACCGATACGCTCCAGCTCTTTTTCTTGCAGGACGCGGAGCAATTTGGTTTGTATATCCAACGGGATTTCACCGATTTCGTCAAGAAATATGGTACCTCCCTGTGCCTGTTCGAACTTGCCTATCCGGCGGTCGTACGCACCGGTAAACGATCCCTTTTCATGACCGAACAGTTCCGATTCTATCAGTAAGGCCGGAATTGCTGCGCAATTCACCTTTATCAATGGCTTCCGGTTCCGGTTCGACATTTGATGGATAGCTTTTACCAAACCTTCTTTTCCAACCCCTGTTTCGCCTAAAACCAGCACCGTCATATCAAAGTTGGCAACCTGGGTTGCCTGATCCAACGCGCGCAGTAATTTTGGACTGTTTCCAACAATGCCCTCCGGTTGCGGAACCCTGCTGGTTACTCCGGTTTTGGGTTTACCATATTCCAGGGCACCTTTAACACTTTGCCTGCGGATATTATCGATGACCAGGCAGAGCAATGTTCTTAATGGATTGAGCAGGTCGAGGTGCTCAACGGTATAGATATGGGGCTCCTTGCTGTAAAACCGAACGCTCATTCTGATTCCCGCTTCTGTGGAACAAGGAACTATGATCCTTGCCTGAGCCCCGGACTGATCCTTCATGATGGTCAGGAACGGATCAGTTTTACAGGATTCCACCATTTGTTCGAGGTTCTGGAGTAATATGTTTTGGAGCGTAGAATTTCGCCGCCTCCAATCCAGGTAAAAATCATAGTTCAGGCCCATTTCCTCTATGATCTGATACCCGCTGGAGGTCACATACTCATCAAAGCTTGTCCTTTTAAGGCATACCAATGAGTCAAGATCACCGCTGTCCATGTCTACATCAATAAACAAAAAATCAAATGGAACGTAAGGTTTAAAGGCTTGAGCGACTTTCAGGAGCTTGGTTTGCACATTGCTTTGATCTAACAATAATCCACCCAGTATATTGGTTAACAGGTTTTCCTGTTTATGAAAAATTTCAACCTGGTTGTTATGCCGGTACTCGGCAATGTCCAAAGCCACCAACACATCTTTGGCCCGGAAAGGCTTTACTAAAAATCCCCAGGGCCTGGTCACTTTTGCCGCTTCAAGTACGGATTCATTTGAATTGGCAGAAAGGTAAATAAAAGGTATGTTTTCGCTGGAAAGCAGGGTAGCCAGATCGATGCCGGTTAGTTTTCCCTTTAAATAAATATCCAGCAGAACGATATCGGGTCTGACCCGACCCAAAATAACGCAGGCGTGGTCATAGGACTTGGCAATGCCGGTTACCTCGTGACCTGCCCGTTCTAATATTATTTTCAGGTCGTTCGCTTCAACGAACTGGTCTTCGACAATTAGTATTTTTGATCCCATGGTAAATGATTAATGAACGGCAAAAATTAATACTTCAGCGCATGCATAAGTAAAAAGCGTACTCCTGAACTACGTTACAGGTACGGTTATTTTGCTCTTCAATTAATATTTTGCGAAAATAATTACTAAATTTCTACAAAAAAACCCATCAATACAATTAAAATCAATAAATATGCCTCAGTGCAATTAGTTGATTATAAGATATTTAAAACGAATGCAAAAAATAAAATAACGATATATCGTTATTTTATTAGATGTCGTAATTGCATATCGTATATATCACCAAATTGACATAGATTTTCATTTAAGGCCAGGGTGGCAACTAATAAAGCAGGCGGAATCTAACCCTAACCGGATTAAGCTAAATATTATTATTTAAGGGGGGAGTAAAGGTGACAGCTTAGCTGAAAAGATTATCGTTGAAGGCGCAGACCACATCTAAACGGATAAAACAAAAGGGTGACAAATGCCACCCTTTTGTTTTATTACAAACTTGCTTTATCAGGATTGAAAGAATTCCAGTAAGTCAGCATTTATCGTTGGTGCTTCCGTAGTTGGCATACCATGAGGGAATCCCGGATATGTGATCAATTTTCCATTTTTGACCAATTTAATGGCTTTCAATGCTGAGTTTGCGATAGGTACAACCTGGTCATCTTCGCCATGCAGAATCAAAACAGGGACGTCCACCGCTTTCAGATCTTCTGTAAAATCCGTTTCTGAAAATACCCTGATGCAATCATAAAGCGGTTTAATGCCGCCCATCATTCCCTGACGCCACCAATTATCCCTGATACCCTGCGATATTTTAGCTCCCTCACGGTTGTAACCATAAAATGGCAATGTAAAATCCTCGAAATATTGCTGGCGATGCGTTGCCGTTGAAAGGCGGATTTCATCGAAGACATCCAATGGCACTCCATCAGGATTAGTCTCACTTTTTAACATGATCGGAGGAACCGAACTGATCAATACTGCTTTAGCGACACGTTC
The DNA here is from genome assembly GCF_024721155.1 of Mucilaginibacter phenanthrenivorans. Lineage (GTDB taxonomy): Bacteria > Bacteroidota > Bacteroidia > Sphingobacteriales > Sphingobacteriaceae > Mucilaginibacter > Mucilaginibacter phenanthrenivorans. The sequence continues at coordinate 169,611 of NZ_JAHVAP010000009.1, forward strand.
CTTGCCGTATTTTGCAACATAGCGAATAACCTCTCCGCCTCCTGTAGAGTGCCCGATGTGGATAGCATTTCTTAAATCAAGTAACTCTGTGAGTTCGGCAACATCGGCTGCATAAGTATCCATATCTGTGCCCTTATCGGTTTGGGTTGACCGGCCGTGGCCCCTGCGGTCGTGGGCAATTACCCTAAATCCTTTTTCCAGAAAAAAAAACATTTGGGCATCCCAGTCATCGCTGGTCAGCGGCCAGCCGTGATGAAAAACTAATGGTTGACCTGTACCCCAGTCCTTGTAAAAAATTTCAGTTCCGTCTTTTGTAATGATTTTCATGATTAAATATTTAAGTGATTTAAACCTAATTCGGTTGGGCCAATTATCCAATTTCCGGCCATATTATAACCGCTTAGCAATCAATTGCATATATATTTTTCCATGATTTTTCTTCACGAACAATCGTTAATAAGCGAAGCAATTCGTGAATTACAATTTTCGATAGAAAGCCCAATCCATAAACAGGCAGCCGCTTACTACGACATATCAAGAGGTGCCTGCGTTAATTAACGTTAAATCGTTAAGTTTTTGAAAGGCATATTTCAAAAACTACTCAACATCAGACCTTTACCTGCATGGCACAACATTAGTCTATTAGGGTAAATTATACCGTTCCTATTGAAGCAGATACCTTGGAAGCACATATGAGAAAATTACTGACCATCATTTTATTGAGCGCAACCTTTTGCAAGGCCCAGACGGTGATCAACAATAATATTAACATCGGCATTGCTGACAGCCTTCATTCAACCATTCTAAATGAAACACAGCGGTTTTGGGTTAGTCTTCCTACAAGCTTCTACAATCCTAAAATTGCCAAGGCACATTATCCTGTCATCTATGTGTTTGATGGCGACGCAAATTTTGCGACAGTCGCTGCGCTGCAAAAACAACTCAGTATCAGAAGCGGAAGCACCTTGGTGCCTGAAGCCATCGTGATCGGTGTGATGAATAGCAACCGGGACCGTGATTTTACACCCTATCCATCTTCCTTTTGGGTTTATAATACAGCTACGCCGTTAGAGAACACAGGAGGAGGTGAAAAATTCGTCCAGTACCTGCAAAAAGAACTGATGCCGCATATCGACTCTCTGTATCCAACCGCGCCGTACCGCGTACTGATCGGTCATTCATTAGGCGGCCTGGCAGCAACCAATATATTGGTCAATCACACCCGGCTTTTTAACGCCTATATTATTATCGACCCCAGCATGTGGTATGATAACCATGGATTTCTTAATAAAGCGCAAAAAGTTCTGGCCGGCAAAACATTAGGTAATACTACAGTATACCTGGCTATGGCGCATTCCATGGGCCCCGGTCTTTCCTTATCAACCATAGAAAATGATCACACCAAAGGAACGCTTCATCCCCGCGGCATTCTTCGTTTAAAGAGACTTCTTGAAGGCGAAAGGCAGCGCGGGTTACGGTTTAAGTTTAACTATTATGGGGATAACACGCATATGAATTTGCCACCGATTGCGGAGTACGATGGCTTCAGGTTCATCTTCAATTTTTATGAAATACCACCGGAATTGGATTTTGCTTTTTTGATGCCCTCAAACCATATAGATCCTGCCAAATATTTGACGGCACATTATAAAACTGTATCGGAAAAAATGGGATATGAGGTATTGCCCAATGAGAACCTGGTCCTTGTCCTGGCGAATACGACCGCCAATTATTTTATGCCGGAGAAGGCCCTCGGGCTATTTGAACTGAATACAAGGAATTATCCCAAAAGTTACGGAGCATGGTATTACCTCGGTGAATTTTACGAAAAGCAAAAAGATAAAGTCAAAGCGCTTTCATGTTATAAAAAGGCATTTGGTCTAAATGCCAATCCGGAAGTTCAGGCTAAACTTAAGAATCTGGAGCCAAAATAACTGACCAGGTCTGTTATACAATACCTAAACGAAAAAATTCATGAGATATAACTGGGAAATTTCCGCTGCTTCGTCTCTTATCGAATTCAGCTTCAAGTACTATGAAATCGGACGTATAAAGGGCTACTTTAAGAAGTTTGGAGGTGAGATTACCGCCGGTAATCATTTTGACAACCCAGAAATAAAGGTTTGGATAGGAGCTGAATCAGTCTCGACACATAATAAAGCATGCGACAGGAGTTTGGTGTCACCTGCTTTTTTATCCGTAAAGGAATATCCGGCAATTGAATTTACTGCTAGTCATGGATGCCGCTTAAGTGAAGGGGGAATTCAGGAGCTTTCCGGCAACCTGAGGATTAGAAATATAACTAACTGCATCAACCTGCTGGTGACTTCATCTGACATTAAAAACCTGAAAAAAGAATTAAATGCCCAGTATTCGCTGACCACCTCCTTCAGTTTAATTGATTATGGCTTCAATGCCGGTGACGGTATTTTCGGTGATATCGTCAGTCTTAACGTACGGTTAGTCCTTCATGCGAATCTTATTTCTTAAAGCTTCTTAATTAATGTGCTAACGATTACGCGTTACGTCATATCATGCATTAACTTTATATCGTTAAAAAATTGAGATAACTTTGCAATAATATACTGTTAATTAAAGAGATACATTTAGGCATCCAAATGGTTAAATTGTTATCAAAATGGAGTTTCCGTTAAATGGAAATCATCAATATCATTTATGTGAATAAAATTAAAAAGGAAAAGCAAGCCGATACCTATACAGGACATCCAGTTGGAGGGGAAATAACCGCGCCAAATGGAACTGTACTTCCTGATTATGATGAAATCCGGCAGCGTCTTTTTGAAAGTGAAATTTGTTTAAATTTAACCAATAGACTATTTGCAGCAAGGGATAAATCAGGCTTGCTTTCTGTTATAAATTCCGGGATTAAAGCGCTTATACATTTTACGGGCTTTATGATCGTACTGAATGACACGCGGGAAAATATAATGGATCCGTATGCCATTTACTTTGACCTTAATCAATTTGAGACGGTGGATGACGGGCCTCCTGATCCACGCCGCCGGGTAGCCGATACCAGGCTTCTGAACAATGTTTTTTCGTCATCGAAAGCATTGATCTGGACAATGAAAGACCTTCATGGTATGAGCCCCAGGCCCGAATTTATTACGCGTCACCGTTCGAAAGATGTTAAGCAAGTCATTGGTATCCAATTGGCGGATAATGACCGGGTTGAAGGTGCTATATTTTTCTTTTCCGATGCGGCAAATACATTCCAAAAGCGAGAAGGCGGTATTTTGCAAATGATTGCTCCACAAATTGCAAAGAGCCTGACCAACGTACGGTTCCTGGAGGACATGGTCAAAAAGAAAAAGCAACAGGACGTTTGTGCGGCCATTACCAGGGAGTTAATTTCTGTGAGCAATACAGAATTGCTTCAACAGGTGATGAAAAAAGCTTATGATGCAGTCCCCTTTTTCAACGAAGGGTTTGTATACTTTATACCATCCTATCCCTCCTCCAGACCTCCAATCCTGTTTAAGCAGTCTGACCGAAAATTATTACCGGAAAAAGGCATCCCCGGCGTGGACGCTGCAACAGATTTTTTTATAGATGCCTTGCGCCGCCTGAACCATATTACCATAAGTGACGTTGAAGATTTTTTCAAAGAGGCCGCTCAGCCCTCCTATGTTTTACAGTGGACAGATCGTCAGATGAAATCGTTCGTTGTTGCTCCTTTCGTTGATGAGGGGGTAATTTCGGGCCTGATCTTTTTTCTCTCTAAAGAATCCAAGCAGATACTTGATGAGTACCTGCACCTGTTCCAGAACATTGCTGCACAGATCACAGCAGCAATCATTAACTCGTTTACTAATGAACGCTTAACCTACCAATTAAAGGAGCTGAGTCGATTTAAGGGCGAGCTGGAGGTTCAAAATTCATACCTCCAGGAAGAAATTCAATCCACCCATAACTATAGCGAGATCATTGGTGCAAGCGCGAAAATGCGTGATGTGTTTTATATGGTTACCCAGGTATCCAAGACAAATAGCTCTGTACTTATCCTTGGAGAAACCGGAACCGGAAAAGAATTAATTGCAAGAGCCATTCATAATTCCTCCCAGCGTAAAAACAATGTGATGGTCAAGGTTAATTGTGGGGCCCTACCTGCTAACCTGATTGAAAGTGAGCTGTTTGGTCATGAAAGAGGTAGTTTTACCGGTGCTACCGAAAGAAGGATAGGTAAATTTGAATTGGCCAATAACAGCACCCTGTTTTTGGATGAAATTGGTGAATTACCGATGTCTCTTCAGGTTAAATTATTGAGGGCCTTACAGGAAAAGGAGATCGAACGCGTAGGCGGTAAAGCCACGATCAAAGTTGATGTCCGTGTCATTGCTGCGACCAACCGTGACCTGATGAAGGATGTTCAGCAGGGAAATTTCCGGGGAGACCTTTATTTCCGACTGAACGTTTTCCCTATTCTTATGCCTCCGTTGCGGGACCGAAAAGAAGATATTCCTATTCTTGCAAATCACTTTGCTGAAAAGCACGCGAAGAAGCTAACAGTAAACCACGTTCATTTTACCAGCCGGGTAATGAAGCAGATGGTTGCCTACAACTGGCCTGGAAATGTCAGGGAATTAGAACACCTGGTGGAAAGGAGTGTTTTATTAGCAAAGGGCAAAACCATAAACCATGTTTATTTACATCCAACTGCGCTGCAGGGAGAGGATCTTCCGCTGGCCAATACGGATATAAAAACACTCGATGAGGTAGAGCGTGAACATATCATCGCCGTGTTAAAGATGGTAAACGGCAAAATTTCAGGGGTTGGTGGGGCTGCGGAACTACTGAAAATACCGGCGACAACACTGGCATCAAAAATCGCCCGGTTAAAAATAAAAAAAGGCATCGCCTGACCGGCTATGCGGCTGTTTCCCATGGCCATTTAATCAAAAGAATTCCGGTTCCGTTTTTATCGTCAAAATATTGAAGGGTAATCTTTTAATTGGCGACCCCATTTCGCATTTTACCGAAATATCATTAAAGTTTTCGTTTATTATAAAATTACTTGATTGATTATCAGATCGTTGAGTAATGGCATGTAACTGGTTATATCTGCTTAACCAGATATCCATTTAATTACCCAGCTTATGGCCGCAATTTATATTCTCTGTATGACAAAAGCCTTCCAGTTGGTCAGTTTGGTTACGGTCTTTTCCATGGCGTTCCGTAGCCGTAAACCAGAAAAGGATATATTTTGAACCAATGTGGCAGCAAACAAAAATAATATTGGTATGGAAAACCTGCAATTTATATTTGACACCGATAGAAGGCCCAACCGTTTGAGAACGGTTAACAGCCAGCTCACCAGGTTGATCATCCGTTATCATGAAGAGGGTTACACCGAGGATTTTTTTATTAATTCAGCGACCAATCGTCTTTATCTGTTGCGTGACCAGCATTCATGCTTCCCCTATTTCAGGATGAATATCGTTAGCCAGTGTTATGACAGCCTTACTAAAGGCTACAAATACATTCATATTATTGAAACGACATGCGGTTTAAAAGGATTGCTGATCAGCTGTGATATCCAGTTTAAAAATTAATCGGTATCTTATTAGGTCAACCTAACCAGATCATTCCGAACCGGCAGGGATTTCGCAATCGACTAATCGCAAAGGCGTGTTCCGCTTAAGTGAATTTCGGGAGGCGCGTCCGCCAAGCGCAAGTACGATAAGAGAAAGTGCGGCAGTTCCAGCCATGATCCAGGCCAGGGGGAATGGTGTGCTGCTCTTAAAAATGCTCACCACTATTGATGAAAGCCCGGCAACTCCCCACCTGATCAATCCAAAAAGCGATGCAGCAGTTCCTGCTTCCTCTTCAAACGGAGCCATCGATAATGCTGCGGCAACAGGATTTGCCGTGCCAAGGCAACTCAGCAGAACAAAAATCATGATCGATACACCGACAATGCCAAACCAACCCTGCTCCAGACCAAATATGAAAAAAAGGCTTGCAAGCAACATGCAGGTAACACAACCAAAAACAATTTTTTCGGGTTTCCAGTATTTAGAAAATAAGCGGTTGGATTGGCTAACTCCGAAAAATCCAATGGAAAGAGCCGCAAACAGCCATCCATAAGTTTTGTGAGAAATTCCATAACCTACAAGATATATGGAAGGGGAATCGGAGACATAAGTAAACAGACCGGAATAAGCTATCCCCCCGCCAATAGCATAGGTATAAAATTGAGGCACCCTTAATACATGCCAGAAGCGCTGAATAATCGGCCGGGGTTTTAGAGAAACAGTTTTATCGGGTTTATGAGATTCCCGAAGAAAGAATATAACCACTATTAACAGGATTGACGCTATTAACAACAGGACCAGAAATATTGCCCGCCAACCTAATGATGCAGCAATTAAACCGCCTGCTGAAGGTGCGACCAATGGAGATGCGCCGAGCACGAGTAAAAGAAGGGATATAACTTTGGCATTATCTTTTACCGGAAACAAATCACGAACCATGGCAAGTGAAACAACCCCTGCTGAACAACTACCCAGTGCCTGAAAAAACCTCAACACGATCAACATCCCGATAGAGGGAGACAGCGAACAGCCCAGGGAAGCCAGCAGGTATAAGACCAGTCCGCCATAAAGCGGCGGCTTCCGGCCAAACCTGTCAATTAAAGGCCCATAAAGTATCTGACCAAGCGAGATCCCGATAAAAAAGCTGGACAAACTCAGAGACACATGGGCTATATCAATACCAAAACTTTTAGCGATACCCGGGAATCCCGGCAAATACATGTCTATTGAAAAGGGAGCAAGTGCTGTCATTGCGCCCAGAACGAGGATCAAAAAGTAATAGTGTTGCTTAGTCATTATAATCGGATTAGATAAATACCGGACTGCTAAATTTTATCTCCTGAGAAGCCACTTATCACCTTTCACACGGGCATAAATTTTTCGGTATTCTCCTTTTCCAAAATTAAAGCCACTATTTAATTAACTTATCATCAGTTTGTTATGAAGTATTTTGATTTGATAGATAACTATATTTCGTTATTTGGCGAGATGGAGTAACGAGAATTTTGACCATAATATTTCATGAAGGATAAAAGCCGAATTTTCGGCGTGAAATCCATCCAGGAAACATACTTTATGCGCTGATAAAGCTCTGTAAACGGTGCCGGACACTCAAGCAGTATTTTATTTCGTCACCTAAAACTATAAAAACACGAAAATTCGTTACAGGCAATAACGAATTACTATTTAAATACTTGAAATACAGTTATTTAACTACCGGCAGGATATTTGAAACCGGTCAGCCGGGAAAACATTTCAATGATCCGGAAAAATAAAATATTTGCATTTATCTCCCGGGAGGGCTGCTTTACAGTTTGGATGTGGCTGGCAATTTTTATTGCAGTTTTCATCAGGTTTTTAATTATACGATAGAGAAGGCTTTTGTATTCAGGGCTTTACGGATTTTCATTTGGGGCGTGACATCATCGATAAAAATATAAAAATGCAGGAATTTCAGGAGGCCGCGAAATTACTCATCAGATTATCTGTACAATATGGCTTTCCGACCTATGCTGTATTGCCTTATATCCTGAAGGATGACAAAGGCGACTGGCAGAGATTGCTGGCGGGATTCAACTGCGAAATTTTCCTATCTGCCAAGGAAGGACAGATATGTTTCCTGATCAGCGACTGCGTTGATAAAGCAGAACTGGAAAAAGCGCTGACAAACCTTCCTTTGGTTAAGGAAGGCTTTTTTGAAATAAGGATATATCAGTTCTTCGGCTGCAAAAATCTTGATGGTTTTTTTGGGCAAGGCGGGTAACCTGGACATGAACATACGGTTAATATCAAATATATGACATCAAATATCGAATCAAACGCCTTTTGCCAGTCGGGGATAAGTCAGAGACTTATGGACCTTGTTTGCAATATTGGTCCCGAAAGGTCTTCACTCCTGCATGCGGAAAATATCGGTACCTGCCGTTTCCCGAAGGGTATTTTCAGTGATCTTGTCCAACAGATAGGTGATCAGCCAGAGGCCATCAGATCTGTTAAATACGGGTATCAGGTTTGGAAGAATATGAGTGATAAGGACCGCCTGATAGTTTTACAATGTTTTTTAAAGGTATTTTATGAATATACCCGGGACTTTTCACCGGCACAAAAGGTGGGATTATTTTGCCGCCTGTTTGTCCGTGATTTCATACCGGTGCTGGAAGAATATAAATCAGTTAAATTTTCAACTTTAAATGATAATGAAAGCGCTGAGGATTAACCCGGGCACCTTTGCCATCAAAAGTATTCTTATATCTTCTTCAGGTCCTGTTTTCCCGATACGGCAATGAAGGCCGTTTATATTTATTTCGTAACCGAAAAGTCGCAAAAAACGATATTTCGTTAAGTATAAAGCGCTGCCAGTAAGCAATGAATTGGTTACAAGCACTTTACATAATGGATGGGTTTTTGGAATTATAATCTCAACAGACCTGGCATCAAAAACCAGGGAAGTAAATTCCAGTTACCATGAAAATGTCAGCTATTCTTAAAAAAACCACTGTCCTCTTCCTGGGCTTAACGATCAGCGGAATTGCTTCCGCCCAGGTTATCGATCCATCTTTAGATCCACACATCGAAAGCCATGTGAAAGCACTGCTGAAGATAATAAACAGTGGCAACGGGAAACCCGTAGAGCAACTGACGCCAAAAGCTGCACGTGCAACACTTACCGATGCCCAATCCTCAGAAAAAGTGGATCTGTCAGGCATTAAAGTTACCCAGCGATCAATTACTGAAAATGGATTAAGGGTCAGGATCACCATAGTAAAACCTGAAAAAGCAACAGCGATAACACCAGGATTTATGTTTTTCCATGGCGGCGGCTGGGTACTCGGTGATTTTCCGACCCATGAGCGGCTGGTAAGAGATTTGGTCGTCACTTCCGGCGCAACTGCAATATTTGTTAATTACACGCCCTCACCGGAAGCGCATTATCCCTTACCGATCAATGAGGCCTATGCCGCGACCAAATGGGTTGCAGTACATGGTAAAGAGATCGGGGTAGATGGTAACCGCCTTGCTGTCGCCGGTAATAGTGCCGGTGGAAATATGGCGGCTGTCGTAGCGTTGATGGCCAAGGATAAACATGGCCCGGCGTTAAAACTCCAGGTACTTTTATGGCCGGTAACTGACGCCAGTTTTAGCCAGGCATCCTATGCCCGATTTGCTACCGGCCGTTTTTTATCCAGAACCACCATGATGTATTTCTGGGACAGCTATCTTCCTGAAAAGGCGAAACGCAGGGAAATTTATGCTTCGCCCCTACAGGCGACCAAAGCCCAGCTCACCGGACTTCCTCCCGCAATCGTTGAGGTTGCCGAAAACGATGTATTGCGGGATGAAGGAGAGGCTTATGCCCGCAAACTTGACGAGGCCGGGGTCAGGGTAGTGTCTGTCTGTTACAATGGGATGATCCATGACTTCGGGCTTTTAAATGGTTTAGCTACTGTTCCTGCAACACGTGCTGCATTAACCCAGGCCGGGCTCGAACTAAAAAAAGCACTTTTCCAATAAAATCTTCAACCAGCAAAAAATAAAACGAAATATAAAAATGAATGCAGAAAAATATTTGATCACCGGTGCTACCGGTGCCACCGGATCTACCGTAGTTCACCAGCTTCTGGAAAAAGGGCACAATGTCCGTGCCTTTGTACGAAAAATCGACGACCGTTCCGACAAATTAAATGCGGCAGGCGCGGAAATAGTGGTAGGCGACCTGGTGGATTTTCATTCCATCAGTGCCGCCATGAAAGATATAACCGGCGTATATTTTATGTACCCTATTGAAGATCCGGGAATTTTAGAATCGACAGCATATTTTATTCAGGCCGCCAGGGAAGAAAGGGTAAAAAACATCGTCAATATGTCCCAGATATCTGCAAGGCGGGAATCAAAGAGCCATGCCGCACAAAATCACTGGATTGCAGAGCGTATTTTAGATATGTCCGGTATAATAGTTACCCATATACGACCTACCTTTTTTGCACAATGGCTTCTCTATGGCAGTGCCAGTATAAAAGCCCAGGACAAGATTGTCCTTCCTTTCGGAGATGGGCGTTTCGCACCTATTGCGGCGGAAGATCAGGGCCGCGTCATTGCTGAACTTTTGCTGCAGCCTGAAAAATACGCGGGCGAAATTTATCCCCTGTTTGGACCTGTAGAATACAGTCAATATGAAGTAGCAGAGATTTTAACCGCTGAGCTGGGAAGGACAATAACCTATGATCCTATCAGCATCGGCGCTTTTCAAAAGATAGCAGCGGAATCAAAGAAATATACAGCACATTTCATTCAGCATATTTCTGCGGTAGCACAGGATTGCCGGGACGGCCTTTTTGCAGGAACAGGTACGGCGGTAAAGGATATTACCGGCCAGGAACCAATGGGTGTGAAAGCGTTCATCCATAAGCATATTCATGCCTTCCAAAAATAACGGACTATTTATTATTAATTACCCATGAATTCAAACACAAATTTTATCGCTGCCCCGTCTGTCAAGGAGTATGACGTAGAAACAAACGGAATTACCCTCCACGTAACTGAACTTGGTGAAGGGCCAGTCGTACTTTTTGTACACGGATTTCCCGATACTTCATACACCTGGCGACGACAAATGAAAGTCGTGGCAGATGCAGGTTACAGGGCCATAGCTCCTGACATGCGGGGGTATGGTCGTAGTTCAGCCCCGGAAGACGCCAAATTATACACACCAATTCAAACATCCGCGGATCTTACCGGCCTGCTTGACGCGTTAAATATCGATACGGCGGTTCTTGTCGGACACGACTGGGGTGCAACCCACTCCTGGAACGCCGCGTTATTACATCCAGACCGGTTCAGCGCGGTACTGTGCATGAGTGTGCCTTATGTACCACGCGGCGACATCAGCATATTTGAAAAAATGCGGAGCGCCGGACACCAGAACCATTTTTACATGTTCGACCAGATGCGGCCTGAAGCTGACCAGGTTTGGTCGGATGCCGCTGTTACTATTCCGGGCATGTTATACTGGGCCTCAGGCTCTGCTCCCGAGGAAACGAGCTGGCATCCCATGGATCCTAACCGTGTGTTTTACCGTCCAGCTCCGGTAGCGTTGCCTTCCTGGGCAGAACCGGATTACGTTGCCTATAATATTAAGGAATTTCAAAGGACGGGCTTTCATGGCGCACTGAACTATTACCGGGCCGCGGAGCATTATTTTAATTTATCTGAACAATGGAAGGGGGCAAAAATAACACAGCCTACCTTTTACATCACCGGCAAATCAGATGGTTTAGCTATTCTTTATCCACCATTTGAACGATTAAAGGTTCACGTTCCCGGTCTTATCGGGAACCTTGAAATCGAAAATGTGGGCCATTGGGTACACCATGAAGCATCAGCCCAGGTAAGTGAACAGATTGTCAAGTTCCTCAATGCTATCAATTAATCAAGGGATCAATATTTTTTACAAGATATTACTATGACAACAAGACGAAATTTCATAACAACAGGGGCCGCTGTCGGAGCAGGACTGTTAATCAGTAAATTAAGCTTCGGGGCAGCCACTGCTCCCAGCAATGAACAAACAAAAAGAACAATGGGAAAAGGACCGATATTAACCTCTCATTCATTTACTTCCAATCGTACGACCACGCATTATTGGGAGGCAGGGCCAAGCGACGGCCCATTGATGATCTTCCTGCATGGCTGGCCGGAGATCGCTTTAATGTGGCGGGCACAAATGGAGGCATTTGCCGCCGAAGGCTGGCGCTGTGTTGCGCCAGACCTGCGCGGCTACGGAGATTCCTCAGTGCCGACGGCATCGGAAGCTTATGCTACCAAGGAAATTGTTGATGATATGGCTGAGCTGCACGCCCATTTAGGCGGTAAAGCTGCCATTTGGGTAGGACATGATTGGGGAAGCCCGATTGCCGGTTCCGTTGCGGCCCACCATCCAAAGATCAGTCGGGGGGCGGTATTGATTTCTGTGCCCTATTTCCCTAACGGCTTTGCACTGCCAAATTTCATTCCGCTGCTTGACCGGACACTTTATCCCGCCGATAAGTACCCGGATGGCCAGTGGGACTACTATCGTTTTTACGTCACTCATTTCGATCAGTCAGTAAGCGATATGGAGGCAGACGTGCAGGCAACACTCGCGTCTATTTACAGGCATGGTAATCCTGCCTCGGTTGGAAAATGGTCACCATCTGCCGGCTTAACTGCTAACGGGGGACGATACGGTGCTGCACACCGTGCACCGGTGATGGAACCTGATTATACAGTATGGCCAAAACCTGATTTCGAAGCGCTCGTGGCAGCATTCAAAAAAACAGGTTTCCGCCCCTGCAACGCCTATTATTTGAACGATGACGCAAACATAGCTTATGCGGGAATGGCGGTAAATAACGGAAAGCTGGACCAGCCTGTTTTATTTGTCAACGGCGAATATGACACCATTTCAAATATTAATTTAAGTAAGGTGGGTGATCCGATGCGAAATGCCTGCTCGAAACTTACTGTGATCGACCAGCCTACCGGGCACTGGCTGCCGTTGGAATGTAAGTCGCAGCTTACGGAAACCATTCGCTCGTGGGCTAAATTAAACGGGCTAAAATAAGCCGCAATTTAAATTGCGTAAGCGATTGTTTATATAAAGGCCGCCGGTTAGCGCTTTTAACGGGTATCCGGCGGCCTTTTTTAGTGTAAATCATTTTTTCGTTGAATGCAAACTAAATGATCGAGGTAACGACAAACTGGCTGCAAAGCATTGATGAATTAAACGATGTTCCTTCCGGTCAGCTTCTCTGGCTGATCAGGCAAAGTGAAAACCGGGTATTACCGCAGGGAGCGTTGATGTTCCAGGCAGGCCAGCCGATGAAAGGTACCGAAATCATTGTTAAAGGCAAGGTCAGAATTTCCTTACCACAAAATAACGAATTGCGTGAAGTTGGCATTTTAGAGGAAAAGTCAATAACCGGATACCTGCCCTTTTCCAGGGGTAAAGTGGCCACACTAAATGGCCTTGTTCTAGCAGAAACCCAGGTGCTTTTTCTACCAATTGAAAAAATACCGGAGATGATAGGGAACCATTTCGAATTAACCCAGGCAATGGTTCATGTAATGACGAGCCGGGTGCGAAATTTTACGGCTTTACAACAGCAGAACGAAAAAATGATGGCAATCGGAAAGCTTTCTGCCGGCATGTCTCACGAGCTGAATAACCCATCCTCCGCAATCGTACGCAGCGCAGCTTCACTAAAAAAACACCTGTTATCGGTACCTAAAACATTTGAAGATATTATAAACATCAAAATTTCGTCCGAACAGGCTAAGGAGGTGAGCAAGGTAGTAACTGCAGTGCTGGAAGGCAATGAAAAGCCTGCCTTATCCATGCTGGAACGTAGCCGCCGCGAGGATGATATGGCAGTATGGATGGATAGTCATCAAATCGATAATTCCCCTGAAGTGGCTGAAAACTTTGTTGATTATGGCATTGGGAGAGATGAAGCGCAGGCGTTAAGCCTGCAAATTCCGCCGGCCTATCTTTCGAAAGTGTTGAATTGGATAAATATCAATATGATCACCGAAAAAATGGTAACCGATATTGAGGAAGCTTCAAAACGTATAGCAGAATTGGTCGGCGCAGTAAAGACGTTTACCCATATGGATCAGGGGCATGACAAACAATATGCTGATATCCATATCGGTATCCGAAATACGCTCACCATGCTTCACCATAAAATCCATAAGGAAAATGTAATGGTGATCGAACATTACGATGATGCGCTTCCGCCCGTTAAGGCCATGATAGGTGAGCTTAATCAGGTTTGGACAAATCTGATCGATAACGCATTGGATGCGTTGGAGTACACCCAAAACCCGGTGCTGGAAATTGTAACCAGGAAGGATAACGAATTTGTTGAAGTTACAGTCATTGACAATGGTCCGGGCATACCGGAAGGCGACTGCTCACAGATATTTGATCCATTCTTCACAACCAAGGAAATTGGAAAGGGTACCGGACTCGGACTTGACGTGGTCAGCAAAATTGTCAGGCAGCACAGGGGTTCAGTTAAAGTAAATTCTGTTCCCGGGCGTACAGCGTTTATTGTTTGCTTTCCCATTAACGGGTAATTATTCGAATGGTTAAATTATTAAATGACGAAAGCAGTTTATGAGTCAGCCTATAATATTTTGTATCGATGACGATGTCTATGTATTGCGGGCACTGGTTCGCGATCTGAAAAACAAATATCGTGACCATTACCGCGTTCTGAGCACCACAACGGTTAAGGAGGGATTGGCCAGCCTGCTGGAGCTTAAGAACACCGGTGAAATCGTTGCGATGTATATCACCGACCAGCGAATGCCTGAAATGGATGGAATCACCTTTTTAGAACAAGCCATTAAATTCTATCCTGACGCCAAGCGCCTGCTGTTGACAGCTTATTCAGATACTGATGCAGCGATAAAAGCGATCAATGTCGTTCAACTGGATTATTTCCTGGTAAAGCCATGGGAGCCGCCTGAAGAAAAGTTATATCCTGTTATCGATGGTTTATTAGATGCATGGTTAAATGAATACCATCCGGATTTTAAGGGCATTAAGGTTTTCGGTTACCAGTACTCGCAGCTCTCCCATCAGATTAAAGATTTTCTTGCCGGTAACCTGATACCCTACAGATGGATCGATATACAGGCTTCCGAGAATGGTGAAACCTACTTACAGTTGAATAAGCTCAGCTTAAAAGACCTGCCGGTTATATTTTTCGATGACGGTTCTTTTTTAGTCAGACCAGGTATCGTAGAGATTGCCAGCAAAATCGGGTTAAGTCCGGAATTAAAAAATGAGGTATATGATGTCGTCATCATCGGAGCGGGCCCGGCAGGATTGGCAGCAGGGGTTTATGGTGCGTCTGAAGGATTAAAGACGCTGCTCATTGAACGTCACGCTCCAGGTGGTCAGGCAGGTACCAGCAGCCGAATTGAAAATTACCTTGGATTTCCATCCGGAATCAGCGGGGCTGAACTAACCCGGCGATCAATGATGCAGGTAACAAGATTAGGCACGGAGTTTTTGTCACCAAGAGCAGTGAACGCGATGGAACAAAATGACGGCTACAAAAAAATCATACTGGACAACGGCAGTTCCATAAACACCAGGAGCATTATCATTACTACAGGCGTCGATTATAAGCAGCTGGAAGTCCCCGGCATCAGCAGCTTTACTGGTGCAGGAATTTATTACGGCGCTGCTGTGACCGAGGCAGCGGCCTGCATGGGTAAGGATGTATATATTGTCGGCGGTGGTAACTCTGCCGGACAAGCCGCTATGTATCTGTCAAGATTTGCCAAAACCGTTTTCATACTGATCCGCAAAGCAGACCTTGCCAGCACCATGTCGGCCTACCTGATTGATCAGGTTAAAGAAACCCCGAATATCTATGTGAAAGGCAAAACAATTATTACGGAGGCCAAAGGTTCGGACCGGCTGGAATATTTGATTTTGCAAGACCTTGAAAATGACACCAAACAGGCCTGTACAGCGGCAGCATTGTACATTTTTATTGGCGCGAGGCCGTTTACTGACTGGATCCAGCTGGACATTATTAAAGATGATAAAGGCTTTCTTGAAACCGGACGGGAACTAAAAAAATATGACCGGTTTGCCAAAATATGGAAAGAGGAACGGGATCCATACCTTTTAGAGACCAGCTGCCCGGGCGTTTTTGCCGCAGGTGATGTAAGGTCCGGCGCGATGAACCGTGTAGCGGCGGCTGTAGGCGAAGGCTCAATGGCCATTAGCTTTGTGCATAAATATTTAGCAGAAGTTAAATAATATTAAAGAGTTGAAGAGCAGCATGCTACTTTCTTAACCATCCAATATAAAGTTAAGCAGATCTGAATAATTTTAAAATTCCGCTCATTTAGGGAGGCAGACATTTAATGATGACCTACAAGGATATCTGCGTTTATACCTTCTCTTTAAATATCATTACGTCATTTAATAAATAAACGAAATAACGTGAAGTTCTAAGCCTAACCTTAGTTTATTGAACTCAATTTCAACGGGTTAATTACAGGCAGGCTTTTAGTTAATAATAATTAAATCCCGGTCAACCCCGTAAAGGAATATCCGCAAATTGAAGTTTTACCAATTATGAAAGTGAGGATGAGCGTAAAATCAAAATGCCACGCATGCCTGTTATTTTTCATTGCTCTTTTTATTCTTCCTACCCTAAAGGCTCGGTCACAGGAGATAACAAGAATACAGGCAAACTCCCTGATAAAAAAGCTCCACATCCAAACGACGGATACAGGCAAATTCAATACGTTGGTCAATTTGGCCTGGTTTCAAATACTTAAGCCGGGTGAGTTGAAAACGGATCTTGACAGTGCAAAAAACTACCTCAACCAGGCAGGAGAATTACTTAATCGCTTTAAATCGCCTGAATTTTCCGGATTTTTCAATCTTGTATATTCTGATTATTATCATGAAAGCGGACAAAATAAAATAAGCCACGATGCATTGGTGAAAGCGACAAATTTACTGAAATCCGGAAAGAATAAATACCTGTTAGGCCGGGCTTATCAGGACAGTATGTACAGAATGTCTGACCCGGAATCAAAAACCAAAATGCTGAGACTGGCAGCAAACGAATTTCGACTCGAAGGAAATATGAGACAATTGGGGGACTGCCTGAGGCTGATTGCAGACCTGCATTCGTTTGAGCCCAATAATATTAATGCCGGATTGCTGGAATTGGATTCTGCCAAACATTTGTATCAACAAGCCCGTTCGGGTGATTGGCAACAGTTATATATCGTCTATAGCAGATATTATGCCTTGCAGAATAATTATAAAAAATCTTTGGAGGCAATTCTTAATGCTTTGCGGGCAACAGATATAAAGGATACTTCCCCGGAAGTTTGTGAGTTAGATCTACAGGCTTCCGATCTTTTTACAAAACTGGCAGATCCGAAGCAAGCACTCACTTATGGCTTAAGTGCGCTCCGCCTGGCAGAAAAAAGAAACAATATTGCTGATATATACGAAATTTCAGTTGCCGTTACCAAGAGTTATTATGACCTGGGCAAACCGGAGCAAGGCCTGAAACTGCTGGATGCATTAGAGTTCAAATATCCTGTCGGTAAATTCGATGATCAATCCCTGGCACATATTTATTCCAGATTATTTGTCTACAATAACCTTAAGCTATATGACAAAGGTCTTCCTTACTTTAATCTTCTGAAGAAGCAAATCAAAAAAAGGATACTAACTGATAACAGGTCGATAGCTCAAGCCCTAAGCCAGATGATCATGTTTTGTATCGGTTCAGGGCGTTATGATCAAGCAAGGAAAATGCTTGATGCTTATGAAACGACCTTAAAAAAGAGCGGTTTAACGCCTTATACACATTCCAGGCTTCTGACCAAGCGATTGGCTTTGGACACTGCAACAAAAGATTATAAATCAGCAATGCATCACTTGCTCGAACTTAAGGCTATAAGTGATACGATATTCAATGTAACTCAAACAAGGCAATTGAAGGAACTGGAAATTCAGTATCAAACAGAACGTAAAGAAAACGAAAACAGCTTACAGAAACAAAAAATACTCACCTTGACCGCGCAGCAAAAGTTTGAGCAGGCGCAATTAAAAACTGCCAATGTTACGAGAAACGTATTGATGCTCAGCGCTCTTTGTGTCATCGTTATTGCCGGAATGATTTACAGGCAATATATACAAGGGCAAAAAAACAATACCCTCATAGCAGAAAAAAACAACCGTTTGGAACATCTGCTTTCAGAAAACCAATGGCTGCTGAAAGAGGTTCATCACAGGGTCAAAAATAATTTACAGGTAATCACAGCCCTTTTGAATTCTCAATCTGCCTATTTGGAAGATGGTGCAGCATTAGATGCGATCCTGAAAAGTAAAGGCCGCGTCGAATCTATAGCATTAATCCATCAAAAATTATACAAGGCAAACAATTATAGCAGCATATTCATGCCTGAATACATTCAGGATCTGATCAAGTATTTAAAAGAGAGTTTCATTGAAGATCAAAATATATGGTTTGACCTTAACGTTGATGCTGTCTGGTTAGACGTAGCTGATGCAGTTCCTGTCGGTTTAATTATCAATGAAAGTGTAACCAACGCGATAAAACACGCCTTCGAAAAAAGAGTTGACAACAGAATTGAAATATCATTAAAAAAAGAAGGTGCGGGATTAATCCTGGTTGTCCGCGATAACGGTAAAGGATTCCCTGAAACCCAATCCGCTAAAAATGGTTCATTTGGTTTATTGTTAATGACCGGGCTGGCCGATGAACTGAACGGCGAACTGGAGCGAGTGAATGCCGATGGTACTTTAATTCGAGTTCATTTCAGATCTTTGACAACTCCGCCGGGGATCAGTAGTGAATCGCCAGATAGTATAAAAAACAGTTAGTAGCAGTTTATTGATGTCATATCACTTTGCCGATTATTTATTGTTGCGCCTGCCGACTTATCCTGCTATAGAATATTCCGAGGATCCTGAAACGGTATTAAATTCTCCGTTTTTCCGGGCTGCCCTGTATCTCGCAAGCCCGGTATTTTATGGACGCCTGAAAGCTACCGGCTTTAGCCCGGCAAACCTTAGCGCCAAGGAATTGGCGACTGTTTTGAAATACTACAACCGTTGTTGTTTCCGGCCAACCCCGTTCGGATTTTTTGCTTCCGTTTCGCTGGTCACATGGGGCAAAGGCGGAATAGAACTGACAAGCACAAACAATTTAATTGCGAGTCTACAACCTGATCAGGGATATGTTAACCGGGCATCCGGAAATTTGTTATCTAAAACCGGATCAAAGCCAAAATTTGAAGCCAACCCAACTTTATACCGGGTATTAAAAGATTACCGGTTTATAAGTACGGAAGTTGGAGATGACGGTAAAAGGGTTTACCAGCTGCAGTCAACAGATTATTCATTGGTGCTTAAAAATATTTTGCAATTCTGCCGGCAGCCGAGAACTGTAGCTCAGATAGTTCAGCGTATTGGCAGGCTTGCTAATACCAGCCCGGAGGACAGTGAAGATTATCTTTTGTTCCTTATTGATAGTCAAGTCCTAATCCCCGAAACCCGTATAAATATAACGGGGGAGAATTATTTAAACCGCATCATAAATGGGATTAGTGACCAGGTTAATGCGCCTGCACAACCTGCGAAAAAATTAACCATAAACCTACCCTATTCCAGCATCACTGTCCCGGACCTCATTAACTACAGGAGAAATCTAAGGCATTTTGCTGAGAAAGAGTTAACCAATGATGATCATCAGGAGATCAGCGCAGTTTTGCTGCGTCAAATGGCAGGAGCTCAACTTGACCTCTCATTTCAAGATACAATCAGGAACGGAATTAATGCCCTGAATAAACTGTGCCTTCCTGATGAACTTCCCGCCATGAATCAATTCAGGTCTGGGTTTTTAAAATACTTTGAGGGCCAGCGGATACCTTTAATGGAGGCGCTCGATCCCGAACGCGGAATTGGCTACCAGGAAGCAGCTTCAGCGCATCCAAATGAACTTCTGGAAACCGTAAAATTGCATAGCGTATCTCCTGCCGCCCCTAAAAATTTCTGGTCTTCTGTCCATGTTTACCTGATGGAAGGCTGGCTGAATATGGAAATCAAAAAGGACAATATTATCCGCCTTGACACAGAAGGTTTGAACAAACTTTCTTCATCCAATGAAATATATACCCCGCTTGGCATTTCCGTACTTTTTCGTATCGCTGAAGGAAAGGTACTTATGGAAGCTGTAGGAGGGAATAATGCATTGGCCCTGGCTGGGCGCTTTACCGTATCCGGCGATGACATTGCCGCAGCCGTAAGGTATATGGCCAAAGAACAAGAAGATTTAAATCCTAACCTGATCTTTGCTGAAATATTGCACGTGACAGATCCACATATCGATAATGTGAATCGCAGGGGCCATATCTGGTCGCACGAATTACCTTTAACTGCCGCCTCTACATTGGATGCGGGGCAACAATTGGAGCTTGGAGACATGTTTGTAGAGATTTCAGGCGATCAGGTTTTTTTGTGGTCCGAAAAACAAAAGAAATACGTAATCCCCAGGTTAAGTACCGCCTATAATCACCATATCAATAAGTTGCCGCTATTCAGATTCCTCGCCGATCTTCCCTATCAATTCGGCAGGGCGAATTTTAACTTTCAGCTTCAAAATTACTTTCCCGGACTCGCTTATTATCCCCGGGTAGAATACCACAATTGCATCCTGAGCCCTGCGACCTGGCTGATAGATGAAATAACCCTTTTGGCCTTGCGTGAGCTTAACGGCGAGGAATTGCAAAGCGCATTTTCAGGTTTGGTAAAAAAATTGAAAATCCCTGAGTTTTTTGCGTTGACGGATGGCGATCAGCAGCTTATATTTCAAAGTGACAGCCTGAAGGATATCCTGTTATTCAAAGAAGTGACCAGGCAGCGGACCGAATTGATGCTTACTGAATTCACCGTTGAACATGCAGGAAGTGCCCTTGTTCGTGATGAGCAGGGACGGGCTTTCGTTAATCAGTTCAGCGCTTTTCTCCTGCCCGATTTGCCGTTAGCGTTACCGGATGGTCAATGGCCGGTTGTTGGCTCAACAGCAACCAAGTCCAGGAAATTTATGCCGGGCTCGGAATGGCTTTATCTGAAAATTTATTCACCCAAAATAGGTGCTTCAAAATTACTCCTTAAATTATGGCCGCTCATCGACAGAAAATACAGCAACGGCAGTATTAACAAATGGTTCTTTATCCGATATCATGATCATGCGCCACATATAAGGCTCCGCCTGAAAATTGACCCCAAGGATATAAGTGAAATTTTGCTGGCTTTCAGGGCATCACTTGAAGGCCATATTGAACAGCATGTGGTACGTGAATATCAGCTGGACGTCTATAACAGGGAACTTGAAAGATACCAGGCTGCCGGAATTGAGCTGACAGAGGATTTTTTCTGGGCAAGCAGTTTATTCGTAAAGGAATACCTGCGGCGGAACAGTGAAAAGAAAGGCCTGCCACCTTATCTTGCAGCTGTGGCTACGGTAAAAATCATTACCGGCGAAATATTGACAGATGAGGGGGATCAAAAAGCGTTTTTCCTAAATTGTTACCGGCAAATGATGACTGAGTTTGAAGGAAAAAACGCGAAGCAGCAGCTTGACCTCAAATACCGGGAGTTCGGTCCTGCTATATATCAAGCGCTGCATAATGCTGATTTCCTTCAAATGCACGGATTGGCTGCAGCCGTGAGAAACCTTGTAAAACATACAGCACCGCTGAAACAGGCATTGCGGGGACAAGATAACGAACTGCATACTTATTTGCACAGTATCCTTCATATGCATCTCAACCGTCTTTTTACCGATCAGCAGCGCTTACAGGAAATGATCATATATTTCCTTTTATTTAAACACCTTAATTCAGAAGAAGGCCGGAAAAAGCAGCGGCATTAGGAATTGCGGTCAGTTTTGACCAAATGCTCATCCATCAGGTCCAAAAACCTTTGCTTATAATGATCACCCAACAATAACGATTCGCCGGTTTTCATTTTCACCTGCGCTCTTTCGGTAATGCTTACAAAATTAATATTGATGATGAATGACCTGTGGATACGGACAAAAACGCTTTTTGGCAGGTGCCGTTCTATATCCCGCATCGTTAAATAGGTCATGTGCTTGCCTTCAGTTGTAAAAATCTCAATATAATTCACAGCGCCCTCAATATAAATGACCTGATCGAACCTGATCTTTATAATTCGGCCTTTGATCTCACTTTTAATGTTAAAGAAATCATCTTTTGAAAGCAGTTCGGTACCCTGGTGTTTGTTTATTTTTCGTTTGGCTTTCTGAATACATTTGAGAAACCTGTCGTAATTGATCGGTTTTAACAGAAAGTCGAAAGCTTCTTTATCGAAAGCCTGCAAGGCATATTCCGGGAAGGCGGTGGTAAATACAACGGTGGTATAGAGATTGACCATGCCAGCCAGGTCCATGCCTGAAAGCTGACGCATATCAACATCTATAAAGGTGATATCAGGTGCGTTTTTGCTGGTCAGTATTTCCAGTGAATGGAGCGGGTTTGTTGCCGATCCGATCAGATCTAATCCCGGCGTTTTTTCAATGTATTCAGTCATTAAGGCTACAGAATCGGCCTCGTCATCTATTACATAACAGGTAAAATTCATAGGTTTAGTGTTAAAGAAACGGCAAAATTGTTATTTGTCTCCGAAATTTCAAGCTTATAACGGTCAGGATAATAATTGCCAAGCCGTTTCTCGATATTTCGGAGGCCGATGCCGCCTTTTGGGTAGGGTGAGCTTAACCGTTTTTTATTACTGGTTTTAAAGACAAGCACACCGTCCCCGTAAGTCAGCGAAATATGGCCCGGCTCGCCGGCCTCCCCGAGATCGCCATGTTTGATCATATTTTCCACGAGCGTGATTATTATCAAGGGCAGGATTTTCACATCTTTCAACCTCCCCTTTTTACGAAAACTAATAAATAGCTGCTGTTCAAATCGCAGGTGGCTGAGATCGATCAGCTTCTGAGCCTGTTCCATTTCCTGGCTAAGCAATACCGTTCGGTTATCCTCGCTGCTTACCAATGAATACCGCATGATCTCTGATAGCAGCATCACACCTTTGCCTGCCCGTTCCGATACCTTGTGAATTGAATTGTAAATAAAGTTTAATGAATTGAAAAGCAGATGGGGGCTGATCTGGTTTTGCAGGTAAGCGTTTTCCGCAGAAATGTATTTATTTTCCAGCTCCAAAGTTTTGGCAATGCTCCGCAGTTGCTCCTTTTCCATGACATGATTTTTGTCCTTGAACTTGACCATATAAAGCATGGACCAATAGGCAATACTGAATCCAATGAAAAAGATCTCTCTGAAAATATTGGTTAACCACAATTTTTCATTGGAAAGTGTGAGCGCCAAACTAATACTCCCCGTCCCGCTTAAAATGGAATCCAACTTTAGTTTTAAAATAAGGAAAACAAAAATCTCTAAAGTAATCAGTAAACCTGCGATAAAATAAGGCCTTCGTGTTTTAAAGAAAGCAAAATCAAGTATAAGGTGGGCGTTAATATAGAATAAAGAAATATTTAAAAGGTAATAAATAGCAAGATGAAAAAATGAGGTAGTTAAGCCCACAGAAATTTGAATCAGGAGTATTTCATAAATGATATATAACCCCCAAATAAGAATATGCCTTAATATTATTGTCTTGTTTTTGGTCATTTAAAGTGTCATAATAAAATCACCTATCACTCTCTGCATATAGCAAATGCCTCCCCGCGTAATAAAGTTAGCGGCCGCTTAATCCGAAAATAGCTTTGACCTAAACATCAAAGCCATGAAAAATTTTAAATCAA
Organism: Mucilaginibacter phenanthrenivorans; assembly: GCF_024721155.1. GTDB lineage: Bacteria > Bacteroidota > Bacteroidia > Sphingobacteriales > Sphingobacteriaceae > Mucilaginibacter > Mucilaginibacter phenanthrenivorans. Next base: position 193,078 of record NZ_JAHVAP010000009.1, read on the forward strand.
AGAAATTGCACAAAAGGTTGGATACCATTTGTGACTTTAACAGGGGTACTTTAGGAGCAGGCTTCCCGGATACAACACCTACTGAAACCGACCCGACTACAGCTACGGTTACAATAATAGTTACAACGGTTAATACGCATGCATCTCAAAAGAGATTAATGTAAAGTTAATTTAATATTTAGCCAATATTAAATAATATCTCTTTTTCAATCTATTCATAACCGTCAAAAAACAGGATGATCACTTAAAAATCGGCATTTTGCTTAAATCAGAATTATTTCAGTTGGAAAAGCTTATTGGTGAAATTGTTAACTATTACGAAATTTCCGATAGCGAGGCCAGCCTCAAGGAGGTAGGTACAAAAACTGCACATTTGGCCGGGATTTGTGAAGGCCTTCGGCTCAAATGGGTACGTGAATTATTCAGCAGTGTAAAGGAAACGATCATACTCAGATATGTTCAATATCACCAGGCGGGAATTATTTCGCTTTCCGACGTGGTGTATGCAGAGATACCGGGGCTTAACGAAAACCGGTATAGTCAGCAGCTTAACAATTTCTACAACGAAACTATAAACCAGCTGGAAGGCCTCCTGCAATTCCTTGAAAAAAGCTTTTATAAATATTACGATTTTGATCATGTCGTATCAGCCGAACTATGCCGGCGGGAGTCCGAAAACATTCTTAACCTTTTAAAGGAGGTTATTTCCAAACTGGTTAGAGCCGGAATCGACCAGCGTTTGATTGAAGGACTTAAAACGGCCATTTCTGAAAAAATTGACAATGCCCTTCAGTCCGGAATTAGCTACCGACAGGTTTCTTACCTCAGCGGAATTTTAAACCTGATCCGAGCCCGAACGCTGAGAGGGGATTTTAATACCGATGTACTGGCGCAACTGCTCTATCATCAAAATTTCAATTCTTATTATTTTGAACGCTGGTATCAATCGCTTCTGACATCAACTATTGCTAATGCATCAAAGAAGAACAAGGATATTGTAATTCAAAAAGAACTTGAAACTCTCCAATCGCGGTTCGTCGAGCATGGTAAATCTTTTCATCACGAATTACCGGCTATTAATGACTCATTGATCGCCTGGCTCGGACTACAATACATCGGCATACAGCAATTGTCAGCTAAAATAACGGGCAAAATGAATGGGCATGACAGGATGCCGCTTAACTTTTCAGTTGCCCAATTTGGGTTGTTTATAAGGCTGTGCTACCTGGAGGGCTGTTTTCATGTCAATAATATTTCAGGTATCCTGCGCTTTTTTTCCTTTCATTTCGAAACCAAGAAACAGCTGAATATATCCCTCAAAAGCTTTAGACGTGCCTTTTATGGTGGAGATCAGGCAACTGCAGCAGTTGTCCGGGATTACCTGCAAAGAATGCTTAACCTGATTGATAAAACCTATTTCCCCAGAACTTAAAACGCTGATTATGAAAAATTGATACGTGCTGGTGCTGTTCGTGACACCTGTTGCCGGTAACCGGTGGCAGCACCTTTTACTTAAAGTCAAACATATGATAACTAAATTCAGTGACCGTCTCTATGCAGACTTAAATAAGGATATCAACGCGCTTGCGCTCGAAGAAGATCAATTGATCAAGCGCTATGAAAAGTCGATCCACGTTTGTTTAAAGTATCTTCGTAAACTTAAGGATTATTGTAAGCTCAATGATCCTGGCACCCCTGCTGAAGAGATCGTCTTCTTTAAACATATCAAGCCCAAATTTAAATCCCAGCTGATCTTCTATCAATCTCTGCTTAACCTGGAAATCAGAAAACCTATCGGTGATGGAAAAGTCGTTGCTGACTTTCTAACCAATGAAATAAAAATTTTATACCACTTCTTTGAAAGCAATCTTTCCTTTTACCAGTATGTGCGGACGGAAGCAACCTATCTCGATGAATACTACTTCGTCCGGGGAAATTATGATGTACACCTTGATCCTGATCAGTGCGTCATCGATTTTGATCCGACATTCAGTACGACGCATGATCATAAGCTTGCGCAGGTTCTTGCCAGCGAGCTAATGCAGGAGCACCTGGAACACAGCATTCAAAAGATTAATCAAAAGGACGCCATCGTACAAATTGATGCAGAGTTCCGGGATTTCGACTGGAAGCAAACCAAATGCGCCCTGATCGAGCTGATCTATTGCTGGCATGCTACAGAAGCTTTCGGCAAAAAAAACCTGAAAAGCATCGTCAAATTCATTGAAAAGTCCTTTAATATTTCCCTTGGGAATTTCTATGATACCTACGA
>NZ_JAHVAP010000010.1 GCF_024721155.1 Mucilaginibacter phenanthrenivorans
TTTTTTGAATAATGACAGGTGCTTATTATAAAAAATCAATAAAATAGCGGCAGGGCGAATTATCCAGGCCCTCAGGTAAAGTCCCAAGAGGTGTTTTAATTCCTGCCGCTTATCGGATTAATTAAATGACAGGGGACTTATTTGAAACAGCAGATCAGGGATATATTCACAGTTTTAAGCCTGTCATTTATTTTATTGCAGCTATCGATGAAACAGTGAAGGAGCGAATTTTTTCAGTTTACGGGTCAGGCCCAATAGGTGATTCAATTCCGCTGCTTATTACAGATATTAAATGGCAGGATATTTATCTATATATTTAGGAACGACCTATACGTTGAAATAAGCCTGCCATTTATTTATAGCGGCGGTAACTGGCTCCGGCTACTTACGGGCTCGGCCTGCACGTCCATATTTAAACTTGTCCCTGAGCCTGAGGAATCGTTTTTCAAAGACATAAGAGGCAGGCAATTAAAAAGACAGCTAATAATTGGATGATGGCCAGAACCCAAGCGGAGATATTTGTTAAGTCCGAAATGAGGCAATAAAACCATCAAGATCGCCCGCCCCAGCTTTCTTTCCGGTTATGAAACAGGTAAATTTCATAAGCGACTGCTTTGGTTTCGCAGCGATCTTAGAAACTTTCCTCATTTTGGTGTATTTGCGATCCATAACTCAAATTCCGCCGGGCCGCCTTCTTTCCCGCAGCCGAAGCATTTGAACATTTTTTTTTCCGGGGAAACCATAAATGAACCGGATTGGTCTGGGTGGAACGGACAGTTCCCTTTTAAGGCTTTTCTCCCTTCCTGGAGTGTGATATATTTGGAAACGATTTGGACCAGGTCTGACATATAGGGCAAACTTAACTATTGACTGAACGCGATTAAGGATTGTTGAAAATTTCTGTTTTGTTAAGAATTGCCATTTAGGCCGGATGCCGGAAGCCTTTCACCAGGACTGTATTAAAGAGGATACTAAGATAGTTGTGGAATCCGGCCATAAATTTATCGCCAGCAGTACAGTGATCAGCACCGCAGACTGGCGCGCGGTGTTTAACGAGGAAGCGATTTTTTCAGGAAGCGGTCAGTATGGAAATAAGAACAAAAGATAAGTAAAGGTATTTGTTCACGGTTTGAAGATTGGAATTTATGGCTCAGGGATGGTCAGTTTTTTGCACCACGCATGGCTGACCTGACCCGGCAATTCTGGGTTTCCCGGAATTTTGCTTTGACCACTTCCTTGCCCCATATTTTTTTCCCTGCGCGCCTGGGGTTGGCTTTAAAGTCCAGATTTCGCTGCCGGAAATGCAGATCGATCGCTGCTTTACATGCATCAACGCTGCTATAGTCACTGTTATGGATGACCGCTTTTGCCAGTCCCGCAAAAACGGATTCAATGACATTAAGAAATTGGGTAGAAGCGGGCAGGGGGGCGAGTTTTATTACAGGCTGGCCGGCCCTGTTGTGATCGGCGATATAGTTCTTCAGGATATTAGAGTTGTGCCAGCTCACGGCATCCCAACACAGGTAAAGTGTCTCTTCGCTTTGGTATTCCCCGATCAGCAGTTCAAGTAATTTAATCATCTCGAAGGTGTTCTTCTTATCGGAGAAGAAGTGCGTGACCTGATTGGTTGACAGCTCCAGTGCTGCGGTACAAATGACGATGCCTTTTGCCTTTTGTTTTTCCGGGACAAAATCGGGGCTTTCGCTTTTGTGTTTTAGCGTTCTGCCGCCTTTTATTTTGATGGAAACAGGCCCGTATTCATCAATAGAAAAGAATTTTTCATTGGGCTTTAGCTTTCGGAGTATGGCCTGTATTTTCCGTATCTTTTCCCGGAATTTCGGGTCGGGGCTGGTCAGCATCTCCCTGGATTTTTTGTACTTATAGCCCATTTGGTGCACGCAAAAGCGCACCTGCTCGTAATGGATTTGCGGCGAATAAAGTTCATTGTACACCCCTGTCAGTGCCCGTATGCTCCAGCTTGTCCGGTTCAAGCCGTGCAGTTTAGGCGATTCGTGAATCAGTTTGAGCAATTTTTCTTTACGCCCTTTGAGAATTTGAGTTTGCAGGTGATTTCTTGGATTGGGTGCCGAATCAAAACCTTTTAATCCTTTTGCAGCATATCCCCGCAGCCAGTTGTCGATGGTCTTATAACTGGTTTCAGTTTTCTCAATGATTTCTTTTCGGGTGGCGCCCAGTTGGGCGAGTTGCAGGCATTTGGCGATTTGCCAGAGGCGGTGGTTGTTGGAATTGCGCCATTGCTTTAGGGTTGCCAAATCGCCGGGGGCTATTTGTTCGAGTAATTTGGTGGGTGTAAAAGTCACGTTTTCCCGCAGCCACTTAAAAAGTAAGGGTTTAAACGTTGCAAACTTGTAGGTATGTGCGCTGTGCTGCTCATAACTGTGCCACACAATTACGGGCTGTATGGTGGCTGTCGTTTGTCCGGCAATCAAAACCGGTAACAGCTGCATGAGCTCGTTATATTTCTCCGTTGCCCAATGTGGTCTCCTGGGTTCGCCGGGATAAAATCCAAAGTCTTCGAGCCGGTCCGGGAAATCCGCCCGGATGCGCTCAAATTCGCGCTGGTAGAGCCAGGTTGTTTTTGTGGAGATCTTCAGCTCCCTGGCTAGGGCGTAGCTGTTGTAGGTACCGGCGATGAATCGTTTGCGCAGGATATCCGCTTTGCCGATGGCGAGTTGATAACGATACATGAGTTGCGTATCCGGGAAGAAAGCAGTTAACGGTTGCTTTTATCTTTATAAAGATACAAAATTGTTTAATCGCGAAATAATAGGTCTTGCTAAATAGTATTAAAAAAAAATTGGGATCTGGCGCGTGCTGCAGGATGATGACTCCATTAAAGATTTACCATTAGACGTTCCCTTTTAGCTGAGGCGATTTAACGCTCCTGAAACGCCAGCCGGATAAGCACTTAAAAATTAAAAGCGCTTTATTGACCATCCAACGCTTTGAAAAATCAGCGTACACGAGCATTTTTGGCAGCTGTAATATTTTTAATATATTTAGCCACTGATTTATCCCCGATGCCTTATACACCCGGCCTGCATATCATTTCCGAATTTACTTCTGAACATAACGAGTTATTAAGCTATAGTCTAAAATTCCGTGATTTTTTAAATGATGAAATTTCCCGGCAGGAACTTACAAAAGTCGGCGAAGTGTGGCATGATTTTCCTGGCGGCGGATTTACCGCCGTGGTTTGTCTTACAGAGTCTCATATTTCCATACACACCTGGCCCGAGCACAAATTAGCAACCTTTGATGTGTTTTTATCAAACTATCAGCAGGTAAATGATGGCAAAGCCAGGGCTATTTATGATAACCTCTTGTCTTTTTACGAGGGTGCTGAGATTCAAAAAAATGAAATAAAACGCTAACATGGCCACCGTTAACCTGCGAACCTTCCCCGAACCCCAAGAGCTGCACTGCCCGCATTGTGCAAAGCCGGTAACTTTATTCGATCCGGAGGGATGCGCGTATGTCGTTTGTTCTTCATGCTGGTCATATTTAAAATATATCGATCAGAAGTCTCTCCAAACTCAGCAAACATTAGTTGCTATCAGATATGAGCATATACTTGAGCCCGGTGCCGTTGGCCAAATTAAAGGCACTGATTATAAAGTATTGGCCTACCTTGAAAAGAAGGAAGGTGGTACAAATTATGAATGGCGTGAGTATATGTTATATAGTTACACCAAGGGTTATGCTTTCCTGGCAGAATATAACGGGCACTGGAGCTTTATAGCCGGTGTACAGCATTTTCCTGGGCTGAAGGATGCTGCGCTGGATGGCGATGCGGCGACCTTGAATAACGTAGAATACCTGGAGTTTAACCGCTATACGCCCGTAATTACTGCACTTAAGGGTGAATTTGACTGGGATGTTTACGACGAACGAATAGGAGCGCGTGAGTTTGTTAGCCCGCCCTGGATGCTGGTGAGAGAAAAAAATAAAAAAAATCCGGCTATAGTCGACTGGTATTTGGGTGAGTATATCACACCACAGGAAATATCGGATGGTTTTAAGATCACCACAGATAAATTTCCCGAACAGGCAGATATCGGGGCCAACCAACCCAACCCAACTAAATTGAAATTTCAGCAAACGCTGCGTATTAGTATAGCGGCTGCTGTTATTGTACTGCTTATTCAAGTACTCTGTTTTGTATTAAGGCCTTCCACTGTTATTTTGAACAAGTCAGTGGCCTTATTGATGCCGCCGGCTGCAAAAACAGATACGGCTAAAAGGGATACCGCCGCAACTACCAGTAGCCTGCCGGGCGGCACCTTTGAATTCCAATCGCTAAAAACATCATCGTTTACCATAAACAACGGACCTGCCGCAGTTGATATACATGTCGCCGCTCCGTTAGATAACAATTGGCTGGAAGCTACCTATGAGCTGGTTAGCGAAAAGGACAACCAAACGTGGGACGTAAGCCAGGAGATAGAATATTACCATGGTTATGAAGATGGCGAGAGTTGGAGCGAGGGTTCAAACGATGGCACCATTACTATTGATGATGTTCCGCCGGGCGCTTACCATTTGAACGTATACCCTTATTCAGGCACGATGTTGTTAAGCAATATTGATCTTACGGTAACCACTAATGTGATTCTCTGGCAAAATATGCTCACCACCCTCTTAGTGCTGGCATTGGCGCCGTTAGGTTTTTGGTATTTCCAACGACGCTTTGAAGTAAACCGATGGATGAACAGTGATTTTTCACCTTACAATAAAAACACAGGCAACAGCGATGATTAGAAATTTAATAACAGACTTAAAAACCTCTGTATGGTATGGCCTGGCCGTTATCGCCCTGCTAACTGTTTTCAGCTACTCGGCCTTCACAGGCACCAAATTTTTCCCGGATGGTAATATTCAAAAAAACGCAGGGTACAGAGGCGTAGTGCCGCATTCCGGTTATGGCGTTAGGTTTTACCATAAGTAAATAAGTGTAATGCACAAAAGATTCTCGATCCTTTTATTGGTCTCCGTTTTTATCATAGCGACTTGCGGCCTTATCTATGAACTCATTTCGGGTACTTTGGCCAGCTACCTGCTTGGCGATTCCGTTACCCAATTTTCTACCATCATCGGTGTTTACCTTTTCTCCATGGGTCTGGGTTCATGGGTATCTAAATATTTTGAAAAAAACCTGCTTACCTGGTTCATTCGCGTAGAAATACTAGTTGGCCTGGTCGGCGGTACCAGTTCTACCATCCTGTTTTTGGTGTTTGAAAGTGTAAGCTCCTTTCGCATTGTTCTCTACGGTCTGATCTCCTTTACAGGCATCCTTGTCGGCCTCGAGATACCTTTGTTGATGCGCATCCTTAAAGATCGGTTTGAATTTAAGGAGCTGGTATCCAAAGTATTCACTTTCGATTATATAGGGGCGCTCATCGCATCGCTTGTATTCCCGCTCCTGCTGATCCCATTTTTAGGACTCATTAAAACGGCCTACCTTTTCGGTATGCTCAATGTGCTGGTGGCTTTGGTGGCCTGTATAGTGTTTAAAAATGAAGTAAAGGGTGTAAAATATTTAAAAAGCGCGGCGATTGTTAGCCTGGTGGCTTTATTTATCGGCTTTCTTTATTCTGAAAAAATAACCAGTTTATCAGAAAGTCTCAGTTTTAGCGATCCGATTATTTTTTCTAAAAGCACGCCTTATCAGCGGATCATTATTACCAAAAAGGGCAGGGATCTCCGCCTTTTTTTAAACGGGAACCTGCAGTTTAGCTCGGTAGATGAATACCGCTATCATGAAGCATTGATTCATCCGGTACTCCAGGCGCTCCCGAATGCGAAAAATATACTGGTGATGGGCGGTGGCGATGGCCTCGCTGTACGCGAAATTCTTAAATATCCGCAGATTCAGACGGTCACCCTCGTCGACCTGGATAAAGAAATGACGCACCTTTTCCGTACAAATGATATGTTGGTCAGGCTCAACCAGCGCTCCCTGCTTTCGCCTAAAATCACCGTGGTTAATGTGGATGCTTTTTCCTGGGCAAGAGCGCAGAACAAAATTTACGATGCGATCATTGTTGATTTTCCGGACCCCTCCAATTATTCTGTGGGGAAATTGTATACCAATACCTTTTATAGTATTGTTAAACGTCTTTTGGCTCCCGACGGCATTATGGTGGTACAGTCCACCTCACCTTTTGTAGCTCCTAAGTCTTATTGGACGGTTGATAAAACCCTGCAATCGGTAGGCTTTCATACCGTTCCCTACCATGACTATGTACCTTCCTTCGGCGAATGGGGGTATATTATGGCTATGCGGCGAAGCGTTTACAAAGTGCCTGATCATTACCTTGCAGGATTGCGCTTTATGTCAAAGCCATGCCTGGAACAAATGCTTTTCTTTCCGAAGGATATGGCCCGTGTACCGGCATCAATCAACCGGCTGAACAACCAGATACTTGTTAAATATTTCGAAGATGAGTGGTCAGTCGTTCAATAACAGGGGCTTCAGCCGGCGGTCCTTCCTTGTTCGCGCGGGCCTGGTCACGGCGGGCATTTACCTGAGTGGCTGTATCCGAAAGCTGGGAGGAGGGAAGGGATCCTATGCGCATATTACCGGAGATTTACGCGGGCCAAACGCGAAAGCAGGTCATATGCTCCGTGACAAAGTTGTATTTCCCGAACCGGTAAATATACAAACCGTAAAAACGCTGATCATCGGCGGCGGTATATCGGGATTGTCGGCTGCACGGTGGCTAAAGAAAAACGGCGAAAACGATTTTAAGCTGATCGAGTTAGAGGACCACACAGGTGGTAATGCTTATTTCGGCACAAATTCTGTATCCTCCTATCCTTTGGGCGCTCATTATATTACGATTATTAATAATGAAGATCAGCAACTGATTGATTTCCTTCATGAAACGCAGGTGATCACTCATTTTGACGACCACGGCCTGCCATTTTATAATGAATACTATTTATGTTTCGACCCCGAGGAACGATTGCTGATCAATGGGCATTGGCAAAACGGACTTGTGCCTGACTTCGGGGTGCCGGATAAAGACCGCCAACAGATCGAACGCTTTTTTAAATTAACAGCGCAATACCAAAATACGAAGGGCAGTGATGGCAAATATGCCTTTAACATACCAATTGATGAAAGTTCGGCCGATGACACCTACCGCAAGCTGGATAAAATTTCCTTCACTGATTTTTTGAAGGCTGAGGGCTTCGATTCACCCTACCTGCTTTGGTACCTGGACTATAGCTGCAAGGATGATTATGGCAGACACGCCAAAGACGTTTCTGCCTGGGCCGGGATACATTATTTTTCATCACGCAGGGGGAAAGCCGCTAACGCCGATCCAAATTCGGCTATTACCTGGCCCGAGGGTAACGGCTGGCTGATGAAGCAATTGAGGAACATGGTTAGCGGGCATTTGATGACCTCGCACATGATGTATAGCCTGGATATCAAAGGCGATAAGGTTAATGTTAAGGTGATGGATCTCAAAAAGGGTACTACATCCTTAATTACCGCCGATAACGTAATTGTAGCCTCCCCCCAGTTTGTAAACCAGAAAACATTGGCAGGTTTACACAGGCCGGGGGTTGATTATACAAAAATGAATTATTCGCCCTGGTTGATTGCAAATATCTCGGTTAACAAATTGCCCAGCCCCGAAAAGGGTATGGTTTTGTGCTGGGATAATGTGGCTTACGGACAGCCGTCTGTAGGTTATGTTAATGCCAACCAGCAAGACCTTAAGGTTATTGAAGAAAAAAAGGTGCTTACCTATTATTTACCGCTTTGTGATCATGAACCCCGGCTATCGCGGTTAGCGGCTTACACCAGGCCTTACGAACAGTGGCTGGATATTATTGTGCCCGAGCTGGAACAAATGCATCCGGAGATTACGCCCCATATTGAACGTATTGATCTTTGGGTTTGGGGCCATGGTATGATCAGCCCTGCGGTAGATTATGTTTGGGGCGAAACACGTAAAAATGCGAAGCAACCGGTTAACAACCGGGTATTCTTTGCGCATACCGATCTAAGCGGAATCTCTTTATTCGAGGAAGCATTCCACCAGGGACTTAACGCTGCTCAAAAAGTAATTGATAAGAACCATGGCGCATAAATTGTCCCCATCATCCCCATGGATTGGAAATCGCGTTGTTGAAGCGTTGTTTGTTTTGGCTCCTCCATTCGTTGCATTGCTGATTGTCATGCTTTTCCCGGTAGAATTTAAAAACTCCGACCGGATGCCGGTGGCTTATTGGGTACTGCTGATTGTGATGATTGATGTCGCGCATGTCTACAGCACTTTATACCGTACCTATTTTAACCCCAATGAACTCAAAAAACAACATCATTTACTTATTGCCGTTCCTGTTTTTTGTTATTTTGGGGGTGCGCTGTTGTATACATGGAGCGGTGGTTTGTTTTGGCGGGCCCTGGCCTATTTAGCTGTATTCCATTTCATCAGACAGCAGTATGGATTTATGCGTATTTACAGCAGGAAGGAAGCGCATGGCAATATTGTGAGAATGATAGATGCGGTTACTATTTATACCGGCACTATTTATCCGCTTTTATATTGGCATTTTACCGGCACGCACCATAATTTCAACTGGTTTGTTCAGGGAGATTTTATACTTGCAAAATCTAAGGCGGCGTTAATGACCGGTAAATATATTTATATACTCGTCATAATAACGTACCTGGTTAAAGAAACCTGGTTGGTTATAAAAAGCCATCGGTTTAACCTGCCCAGGAATTTAATCGTTGCCGGCACCTATTTGTCCTGGTATTTTGGTATCATTTATTATAACGGCGACATGGCTTTTACAACCCTGAACGTGGTCTCGCACGGGTTGCCGTATATGGCACTGATTTGGCTTAATGAGCAAAAACGTTATGTAACGACAAAGGAGCAAAAGACTACGCTCCTGCGCCTCACCTTTAGTACTTATGGCGGGGTGTTCTGTTTCGCAGCATTGCTCATATGCTTTGCTTATATAGAAGAGGGTTTGTGGGACGGCCTTGTTTGGCGTGAACACGGCACTGTTTTCCGCATGTTTACCGGCCTGCCCACCATCAATACAAATTTTCTGCTGGCACTGGTCGTGCCTTTGCTCGCGCTGCCGCAATCAACCCATTATGTACTTGACGGTTTTATTTGGAAATTGAAGAGAAAATCAATTTTATAACCAGCCAAACCCAACGTATGTCTTATAAATCGGGTTAAATAATGAAAAATATTCGCGCTGATTTTAAAATTATGATGTACTGCTGTTGATCGCTGTTCTCAGGCTGCCATACATTTTGAAATGTTTTTTTCGGCATGTAGACTGAACTAAGTTGGTTTCAGGTGTCCGGTTTTGCTATGCAGGGAGGGTTTTCCAATGAAAAGGTCCGTTTCCTGAAAAACAAAGTCTCCTTGCGCTCGCTGCTTGGGGTCTTTCACCTAAACCTTATCACAATAGGCAGGAGAATCCTGCCATATGAAGCTGCAAAGTTAGGAATTTTTCGGTTAAAATGACGGTCAGTCCCGCAACCGCGCATGGACGCGTCTTGGGCTGGCAAGTTGACCGGGATTCTACATTCGGAAAAGTAGTTAATCATACAGGGGGGCTCGCTGGCTTAAGCTCTGTATTGGTGCGTAATATCACTAAACATCAAACTATAATTGTATATGCCGTCGGAAGTGATAACGCCCATATCTATGCTATTGACGCCATGAACATCCTAAATGGACGAAACACTGCTTATCCCAAGATCAATACGGCTAACTTGTATGCTGCTACATTACTCAAGTCAGGTACTAAAATAGCTGCCAAAGTACTCAGGCTTGCAAAAAGAGATACGAGTAATTACGCGATCAATGAAGATGATTTCAATGCGGTAGGTTATGATTTGCTTGGTGGCGAGCCTGTTTATGGGCTGAAGCCTCTCCATCATTACCAACAAGCCCTGGAAATATTTAAATTAAATACAAGTCTTTTTCCGTCCAGCTGGAATGTTTACGATAGCTATGGCGACGCTCTACGACAAACTGGTCATTTTGCAGAGGCCATCAAGATGTATCGAAAATCAATTGAACTTAATCCCAAAAACGACGATGGAAAAGAAATATTAAAAAAATTACTAAAAAACTAAAAATAGATATCTTATTTACCATGTGTTAAAATGGTGTAATTTTTAAACTGTACCCCTGAGCGGATATTCCGGAAGGTGTGACCAGGCTATTCCGTGCTATTTGGAGCACCGATTTGTGTTGTCACTTTTAAAAATGGCAATTATTAATCAATGAATTGATATGGTCAAAGTGTTGCAGAACTAACGGTTCGCTATTCCGGAAAGTGGTGGTTAATGGCTTCGGAATGTTCATATCCGATGCCAGTTCCAGAGCGAACATTAAAAGAATTGAAGCTGTTCAACTAGTTATTTTCACAGAACTTGCCGGTAATTGCTGCGATACAGTTTTCTACATTTTTTTCTTTTCTTAGCCAGTGACCCTCGTCACTATAAAAATGGAGAGAAATGTTGTCATTGTTTTTTCTGGCAACATTAAGGCTGTCAAACCTGGAAGGAAAGTTAACGACCGGATCATTTTTACCCAGGATATATAAACTGGGAATTGTTGGATCAGGGTTATCAAAAGCCGGTACGCCGAAAAGAGAAGCGGACGCAGAAACATTTTTGTCATTCTCTGAAAGCGCCTTTTCCATTAATATATTACCTGAACTGGAAGAAAGGTAATAGAGTTTAAGCGTTGGATATTTCAATTGGATATAAGTCTTCCATTTGAATATATCTTTTAAACTATTTTCCATATTTTCATTATAAAACGTCTTACCAAACCCGCAGGACATCGGATAATTGGGAGCAATTAAAATATATCCCCTGTTGGCCAGATTCACTAAAACAGATTCCCATCTGGGCGAATAATCACTATGTAACCCAGGGTGAAAAAAGAGGATGACACCTCTCATCTGTCGTTTTAACGATGTTTTTAAAACATATGCAGGTGACATATCTGGTTGCGGTTTTACAGCCTTTATGGTCAGGAATAATGGTAAAGGCCGCCCTGTAAGATTTTGTTCACTGCTTTTCGTTTCGTTATACAGGATCAGGCATTTTCCCGTCATATAATCAGAAAACGAATACACGATGCTGCTGTTTTTATAGAATTCATAAAAATAAACCACACCATGAGCAGTTATAGAGGTTAACGTTTTAGTTTTCAGATTGTAACGTTTTAACAAATATTCGCCGTTAACAATTTCAATAAAGTATAAATTATTGTTTTTGAATTTGGGCAGTCTTACGTCGTTCTGCGTCTTATATACCAAACTTTTTTTGTGGGCAGGATCTTGTAAATTTATTTTATATATTTCATAAAATTCCGAATTGCTATTGCTTGCAAAATATAAATCATCGCCAATTATAAATGGGTTGAGCTTACTGTCATCCTGACTGTCCGATTTATTAATAAGAATCAATGATTGTCGTTCCGGATTTTTAATATTGATGAGTAACAGTTTATTATCATAACTGACTAACACGCTGTTATGTCCTTCTATATAAAGCATATTTTCAAGCAACCCGATATTATCTAAAACAACCTTTTTTACGTTAACGTCCGGGTATACCAAATACAATTTTTTATCACTATTGAGCTTGACGAAAATCAGGTTGCCGTTTTTAAAACTGAATACTGTTTTTATGCTTTTGTGGTCAAGGATTTTATTTAGTTTTTCACTTGTAGACGTAAATTCTTCATTGCCGTTATGATCAAGTAATCCACATAATTTATTTTCAATTAAAAACGGAAAAAATATATCTGAATTGCCCGATATGGATAAGCTCCGTCCGGAATCATTATAGGTATATAGTGAATAATTACCTGAGCCATGTCCCGAATAAAAAATATCATTACTATTCGATATTAAAAATCTTGGCTCGATTTCGAAAGACGGCTGAATCGGCTTCTCATACCTGGCCACGCCGCAATTACACTTTTCTCTTTTAACATACAGGTAAACGCCAATGGAAACTAACGCTGCTATGATTACTGAAATTATTATTAAACCTTTTTTTTTCACTATTTTCTATATGCTTAAATCCTTGTCCAGTTTTCATCAATTTGTTCCCATTTTAAAGAATCAGTCTCCCAATCACAAAAAATAGCGATTCCATCAACTGTTTTTACAATTGGATTGACGCGCAAAATTGAGCCTTTAATTACCTGGAGGGAGTTGGATATGTTCTCAATCTTTAGGTCCCGGTATTTGTGCAGTTCCGGGACATTTATGAATGTGCCGATCGCAATGAGGTATTGAATATTATTTATTTTTTTTAAAGATTGAATGTCGGTTACTAAAGAATCGCAGTTGCGCTCGAAAATATCTTCATCTTTAATGTAAGTGTCATAATAAAGAAACGACAGTTGATCAATGTACTTTGTCAATTGTTTTAATTCCTTCATGGTTGTCTTTCTTTTCCATGGCTTTGTATCCGGCGAGGTTGCAACCACTACAGAAGAAATAAAGCTATTAGGCAGCAGCGCCCTTAGTTTTTTATGAAAGTCATTTACATTGTTCCCGTAGTTTTGAATATCACCCGGTTTTTCTTTTTGAATGGTCGTATCAAGATAGGCGTCGCCCGCCTGAATATATTCCAGATCCACGTGAACGCCGGGCACATTTAAAAATGCCACCAGTTTTTTTGTATCCTTCAATGCATTGTTAACCCAGGTTGTGGCACCTAAAAATACCGTTTTGTTCTGGACGCCTCCGATCCATGGCAGAATGAGCAGTTGCGGGTAGTTTTTTTTTATCAACTGAACGGTTCTGAGTGCAGTATCAGAAAAAGGGTATCTTGGCAAATGTCCGTCCTTTCCGAAAGGCCCTGCAAATAAATAGGCATATTTGATGTGATGTGCTTTTAATGTCCGGGCAAACTCTTTTGTTATGTCATCCGTCAGGTATTCATGGGTGCCGGGCCTGTATCCCCGTAAATAGATACTTTCGCACCAGATTGCATTATTCTGCCCCAGGATTTTCTTTTGTGATTCAAGTGATGGAGCACATTGGGAAAATAAAAATATGGTAAAAACAAGTAGATATTTTAAATCAAATCGCATATATTTCAGTTGATTAGCTTTAGTTGATGCTGATCCGGTCGAAAGTGAAATCCCGATCCCGCATGCCGTTAAAACGACTGCCGAACCAAGGTAGAAAACTCAGGCTAATTACCATATGAAAGAATTGAAAAAAATAAAAACAATCTCTTAAGGAATCAACAGCCGATAATTAACATTTTTTATGTAGAGATGCTGCGACCACAACCGATCTCCATACCCGCCGGTCCACCTGCTTTTGAAATACCGAACCCGGCACTTATGGTCATTTCCAAACAAAAAATTTATCCGCGGTCCGTCAGATTTCCCGCAAGGATGTCCTTTTCAGCCCGCTGAACAAAGAAATATCTTTTTATAGGCGCTAAAGTATGTTATTTCCGGACTATCGAATAAGAACATTTATGGATTGTTTGTATTTTTTGATTTGAATAGTTATTATTGTGAAAGTTAATTTTAATTAAAAAAATATTATTAACTTTTAACCTAGTCGTATTTTTTTAAATTTAACGAACCTTAACAGCATTACAATGAAACGGAACCTAATTATCACAATGTTTATCGGATTATGTCTTTCAGCAACGCACAATTGTAAAGAAACAACAGATTATATTTGCATGACTGGCTGCTAGTCAATCAATTGAAGCATTGCCGGGCATGGAGCATTTCCTTTTTTGTCTTTGACGGCGGTTGTATCATATCAGCATTTGGACTTGGTTCTTCAGGACTACCCGGAGTATCAGCAAATCGGATTTTTAAAACTGCAGTTGCTATGACAAAAAAGCCATTGGTTTTGTTGCTGGCTTCTATGACCTGACCAATGACCACAATACCTGATTGGGCTTATTGATGTAATTAACTATCAAACAAAATAACACTTAAAATAATTATTAAATTAACCTAAAAAACACCATGAAAAAAAACCTCATTATCACCGCCGCTGCCGGATTATTTTTAACGGCAACAATTGCTCTATTTTCATTTAACAAGTCGGTCAAATCGACCGAGTACCGCATCAATTTTACACCGGCAAAAACCAGTAACGAATTAGTTGCGTTACGGAATAACAAAAATGCCAATGTTATCAAAACGCTTTCGCAATTTGACAACATACTCGCCCTTAATGAGTCCCCTCTTAATGCACTGCCTAAAAAAGTGGTTGACGAGTTCAGAAGCCAGCTTGTTGTAAGGGCAGGAGTTGGTATTGTTGGTCTAAAATACGGAACGATCAAAAGCCTGCTGAACGATGCTGATTTTGCAACGGTAATGGCAACTTTCGGAATTGATACAAAAAACGGATTCTGGGGCTTTAGCACAAACGAAAATGTCATGAATTCAGTTCGCGGGAAACGCCTTAAAGCCATTTTTGAGGATTATAAAGAATATCAGTGCGTATCAGCGCACAACTGTAGTAAAAACTCCGATTATATTTGCCTGACCGGCTGTTAAGCAAATACCAGAACGGCATATTACATAACAAAAAAAGCCTTTTGTAAGGCTTTTTTTGTTACCGGGGGGTAATTCAATTTTAGATAAATCCGAACAGACTTCCTCCGGTCCAAAACGCTCACATTGCTGCTGTTTTTTTTGGTCACCCAATTCTTAAACCGATTTCAAATCAACTATTTCCGCTATGGCCGCCAAACGGGTGTTTGAAATATTTTTGCTGATTGTTTCTATCATATTCCTTGATAATTTTAGTGTGAACGGGCAAGTCAGGCACGCTGTCAAAGGCCGGGTTACTGATTCACTTTCCGGGTTACCTATATCACTTTCAACCATTGCTCTTGTGAACATAAGTGATTCATCGCTATACTCCTATACGGTAAGCGGCCATCAAGGTGATTTTTCTTTGGACAGATTACCCCCGGATAAAACTTATACATTGATTGTTTCGGCCGTTGGCTATATTTCGTTCAAACAAATATTACAATCTGCTAAAAGTGCTGGTATAAAATCGATTGAAATACGTTTGAAACCAGCAACTGTCAATTTGAAAGAAGTTACCATTTCCGCCGATCGCGTGCCTGTAGTGATTAATAAAGACACAATCGAGTTCGCCGCGGAAGCATTTAAAACCAGGCCCAACGCCGTAGTAGAGGAATTATTAAAAAAACTGCCGGGTGTACAGGTTTACCAGGATGGTTCTATTTATGTAAACGGAAAAAGGGTGAGAAGAATCCTGATAAACGGCAAAGGCTTTTTTGGTACAGATACCCGGATTGCCTCCCAAAACCTAAATGCTGATTTGATTGATAAAATACGGATAACCGATGACCGCGAAAACGATCCTAACAATTTGCTGAATGATAATAATGTAGAGAAGGAAATAGACCTAAAGTTGAAAACACGAATTAGAAAAAGCATTTTCGGGAAATTACATGCAGCCGCCGGGACTAATAACCGGTACGATTTGGGCGGGATATTAAATATTTTTAGGGATACTTTGCAAATCAGTCTTATCGGTTTCAGCAACAACGCGAACCAATCGTCGTTTTCGTTGGGTGACTTGCGAAATATGGGTGGTTTTGAAAGAAGCGGGGTAAGTTCTTTTCATGTAAACCAAAACGACCAGATTACAGGTATCAATGGAATCTCATTTGGCGGAGAGGGGCAGGGGATACAAACGATCAGCTCGGGCGGGATAAATATAAATAATGACTATGGGCCTGATCTGAGCGTAAACATACAGGATTTTTTTACCCGCCTGCACAATGTTAATAACATTACCAATGTTCGGCAACAGTTTTTGGGTGATACAACATTAAATACCCGTAGCTATAATGAAACATTTCAAGATGAAACTTCCAACACTTTGTCGGGTAAATTAAAATGGCTGCCGGGTAAAATGAGCTCGTTTGAATACACGCCGCAACTTAACATGAACAGCACAAATAACAATTCGTCCTTACATCAGTTAACCGATGTAAATCAATCGCTGCTGAATCAAGTCGAAAACACGCAAACCGGCACAACCAGCCATCTTGCTTACAGCCATATTTTATTTTTTAACCAAAAATTCAAAAAGGAAGGGGAAGCACTTACCATCAGCCAGAACACGTCATTTGGTCCTGGCAAAGATGCATTTCAAAGCAGGAGTTTTTCTTATCCATCAGCGGTTACCGACAGTTCCACCGAAATCCGCAATCAAAAAACATATGCTGCCGGCATTGATTTGTCAATAGCCTACAGGCGTCCTATGGGCAAACATTTCACAGTAATACTTGGTACAACAAATTCTTTTAACCACCGGGCTATTTCAGTAAACACCCCGATGAGTTCGCAACTCTATGATATTCTTTTAGACCCGGCTGGAAACACCGCCTTCAGCCGTAACGATTGGATCAACAAAATGACTGAGGGGCTAAAAATAAGTATTACAAAAAGAACCTCATTTGAAGCAACACTTGGGGAGCAAATTCAATCATTGGCGAATTCGCCAAAATATCAGCATGAACAGCATTATTTCGACCTGCTTCCTTCCCTGAAATTTAATAGCGGTACCTTTGGTTTTAAGTATTCGGTTAATGTAAACCAACCGAACATAAATGACCTGCAACCCGTTCCGAATTTGATCGTTCCGCTATATGTGTTTACTGGAAACCCTTACCTTAAACCTTCGTATGACCAAAATATATACACAAGCTACTTTAAATATTACGCTGCAAAACAGCTTGTTTTTAATATTTATGTCAATGCAGATTTTATCAGAAATGATGTTATTTCAACAGTTCAAGTTGACTCAAACGGTGTTCAAAAAATTGGTACCACAAACAGAAACGGAACCGTCAAGGCTGTACTGGGGAGCTCGCTATCAAAGAATTTCCAAAAAATAAACGATATTGAAATCAAAGCAAACGCTACCGTATACCTTGGGTATCAAAGTAACCCCATTATTGTAAACGGTCATTCCGGGTCAAACCAACAATATACAACTACTTTCATACAACGCATAGATATTAATTGGAAGGATATTATCCAGTTGATACCTGAATACCGGGTCACCGGTACCACAAATTCGTATAGCCATTTAAATTATTCCCGGGTCGATTTTTTAACGCACAGGCTGAATACACAATTAACGGTAACCTTTTCAAAAAGCCTTACGCTGGGTTGTAATTATACTTTTTTGCGGAACCCGGATGTCTCCGATGAATTACACAAGACTACAAGTCTTTTTAATTCAGATGTTACTTATCGGTTTATGAAAGAAAACCGGTGCGAATTGAAACTTGCCGTGTTCGACCTGTTTAACCAGAATATAAATTTTGACCGAATCGTAAGCCAAAATTACATCTTAGATTCTCAAACTGTCGTTTTAAAAAGATATATTTCTCTGGGCGTGGTCTATAACATCAAGAAAATCTACAAACGTTAATTTTTTAAAAATACTTGATTTCGTTACCTTTTCAATAGAAAACCTTAAAATGCAAATTTTTTACGAACTATATTATTTCTCGACCAATGCCATTATTTTAAGCGCATAGTAAACCTCTTTTATGTTTGCCTTAATTACAGCCAATTTTGTATGTATGCCGGCATCGTGGTGTTTGCTGAACCGAACAACAATTACACCTGTTTTGCCCGGTAAAACAGGTGTATTGGTCCACCTGGCCACGGTACAGCCACATCCTGTTGAAATATCGTAGATAATTAGCGGTGCTTTGCCTATGTTGGTATATTTAAAAGTATGCGATACAGTATCTCCGTCTTTTATTTTGCCGAAATCATATTCGTCGTCATCAAATTTAAAAGCACCCAATGTAGAGGGGTCGGTAGTTGTGACCTGTTTACTATTGTTCAGGTGGCATGATGCCAAGGACATCAGGGCAATTACAGCAACTAAAAATAATTTTGTGTGTATTTTATTTGTCATATGTTGAAAGGTTCGGGTCAATTATTATCAAATGAATTTAGTTGCAACTTCTGGTTAAAAACCTGGCGGCCTGATTTTTTATTTCCAACTCGTCTTCTGAGTAAACGATCAGCTCAGATTTAATTATTTTTTCAGCCCAGCCATTAGCTTTATCGTCGTTTTTTACGGCATGATAATATTGCATGAGTGCATATTGAGACAGCAGTTTTTTTGGTACCATGTAATAAGCCGAAAGGTACTCTTTTTCGGCCTGTTTGTTGTCATTCAAACCTAAAAAACAATCACCCGAATAAATCAGTACATCAGGATCCATCATGTATTTTTTTGCCTGCGCCAGCATATGCCTGCCTTCCAGATAATATTTATCAGCAGCCATTTCAGAACCATAATTATACAAAAAATAGCCATTGTCCTGCAACGCCGGATACAAATCCCGGTATTGTTGTAATGCAATCGCCGGCTCCTGGCTTTTAAATACCATATTTTTCCATTTCACTTGATTTTCCCCAAGATAAATCAAAACTCCCGTAAGCAGCCCAATTGATCCAAAACCGGCAAATGCGCAGACCAACCTATTGGCCTTAAATGTAATCGACCGGAAGGGCAACGATATTTTAGTATTTTTGCTTAGCAGGCTAACCAAAATTACAACATATAGCATGATAACAAAATTTTGCAAAGGATAAGAAAAGAGAGAAACGACTATCACCGATAAAAAAGAGCAAATCAAACCAATCGCAGGTAAACTGCTGTTCTCCCAGGTCATATTTTTGTAATTGCGGGCCATAATGCCAATGCCAATCACCATGAAAACAAATCCGATCACACCTGTCTCGCAGAATAACTGTAACAAATCATTAAATGCCACACCTACGTTATCTGCTATCTGCCACTCATGCCCTTGTATGTTATGCACTTTAAAATATTGCGATTGATAAAGGTTGTAAACTGATTCAAATTTACCGGGTCCTATTCCCCACATAAAATGGTTCCTGATGATTTGCACTGTGTTGCTGTAAATAAAAAACCGCCCCTCAAATGATCGTGGGCGTATCAAGTAAATTAAATACACACCCGCCAAAGTACTTGCCAGGCACGAACAAATGATAACTGGTTTTAGTTTACTGCTGTTATAAGCTTTTTTCAGCGCGTAAAACAGGCCGTACTTCTTATTTAATACAAGTAGCAGCCCGGCCATAAACCCCAGCAAAGCAGCTCGTTCATTTGCAAAAAAAACGGTGATTATCATTAAGAAAATGCCAATCAATGACGCTGTTTTGATTTTCTTGTCATGGCGTTCCAAGGGGAGCCAAAATCCCGTTAAAACAACTGGAAAGATTAAACATAAAAGATTGGTAAAACTGCTCGGATTGTTGAATAATCCAGTCATTTTGAAAAATAAATTATTCGAAGGAATCACATTGAAAAATTGCAAGATTCCATAGGTACATATTAAAATTGAAAACATCGAAAAAACAGTATACAAAAGTTCAAAGGCTTTTCCGGTATTCACCATACGTGATTTTATAGCGGCATATAAGAGTATATACATCGAAAATTTGATGAATATCTCGCTGCTAAATGAAAAAATGTCGGTAAAATAAAATCGAATACAAAACCACAATGCGAAGAGCAATACCAGGCAATCTATCGTATTGAACCTTATGTTTAGGTGCTCTTTCGACGATAAATGAGCAAGAATTTTTATCGTTGCGAGCAATAAAACAATTCCGTATACAAAGAATTGTTGAAAATCAATAAAACGGTTATCAAATTCGATAAGATTTACAAAAGGGTTGAGCAGCAATAAGGTTAATAGCACATAAAATGTGAGCTTCATGGTTGGTTCAAGTAAAATAGTAATTCAATATTAGTACAAATTTTCTCAGAACAGCATTCTTTAAAATTAATATTTAAAGAATACGTTGAGGATAAAGAAACCATCATTTACCGGCAAAATGTGGTGGCTGTTTCGCAGGAACAAAGGAAAGAAAAAAAAGCCTGGAAAGCCGGCAGCATAACGCAAAAGGGAGTTGTCCACCCGGCAAACGGTAAGTAAACCCCGGCCACTGCCGAAAACACGCAACGCCAGGACCTGATCGGGCCGAAACAATTGTTGCAGTTGCAAAAGGCCGCGGCTTTTGATGCAGCAACATGAAGGCCTGCCCGGCTCAGCATAAAAAGCAGACAAAAGCCGTTTTGCGCCGGGTGCTTAATATTTACCTGTCAAACCTTAATCGGTAACTGACGTTTAAAGGATATGACAGGTCAGCAGCTAGCCAATTATTTTAATTTTAACCGATCAAAACCTGGCCTGCTGATTTTATTTTTTTCTTTTATGTCCCTGTTTGCCTGCGCCCAGCAGCAGGAGCTGGCGAAATTAAAGCGCGACCTCTCCGCTGCCAAGGACAGCCTGGCTATCCTGCGGTTAATGAACAAGGTCGGGTTCCTTATCCATATGAAAAGCGCGGACAGCAGCTTTTATTACGGCGTAAAAGCCAACCAGCTGGCCGAACGGCTGCATGACGACCGCGGGCGGGCGGACGCTTTGTCCAATATTGCGACCGGTTTGCTGTTGAAAGGGCTTTACAGCCAGTCCCTCAACTATTTCAGCGAGGCTTACCAGGTGTATTCGAGGGTGCCCGATACCATCGAAATGGCCCAAATGCTGATGAACCTTGCGATTAATTACAGCTTCACCAGCGACAGTGGCAGGACCAGGGAATTCGCCGCCCGTGCACTGCATATGGCGAGCGGCTACCGGGCGGACTCCGCCTTAAGTATGTTGTATGCTAATTATGTAGAACTTGCCGGTCTTGGCCCCGATTCAACAGCCATCTATCTTGGTAGGGCAGGGCTGATCGCACGCAGGTTTAAAGATGAGCGGGCAACCCTATTTATTTTGCAGGAAAGGGCAAAACTGCTAATGCTTCAAAAAAACAATGCAGCGGCTCGCCCGCTTATTATGGCGTCCATTTTAATGGCGCGGAAGCATGATTGGGATTACCACGAAATGGAAGGACTGGGCCTTTTGGGAACTTATTATAAAGCCGTTGGCAGGCCGGACAGCGCGCTGGCCTGCTTTTTAAAAATATACCGCATGGCGGGCGTCAATGGTTACGTCTACTGGAAAATCGATGTGCTGAAATCCATCCTGCAGGTATACAAGCAACAGGGCAACCTGCAAAAACAGGCAGCGACAAACGAATTGCTTATCGCAGCGCTCGATAAAGAGAACGAAGCCGGCAATGCTTTCTTAGGAGACTATATCAGGTACAAACAGGACCAGGAAAAACTGGCGAAATTAAACCAGCTTGAACAGGTCAACCGGAAAAAACAATTCTGGTTTATCGCCTGTAGCATCACCGGTTTCGCTGCGACCATCGTCCTGCTACTGGGCTACTCCAGGTCCAAAAAATATGCCGGGGTATTGCAGGCTTTAAATGAGCGGATCACCAGCCAGAATAAAGTCCTGAAAGACAATGATGAATTTAACAGCCGGCTGCTGAGCATGCTGGCCCACGATTTCAGGGCGCCGCTCGGCCAGATCATCTCGATGATCAGCCTGCTCCGGGAAGACGAACTGGACACGCCGGCGCGGATGAGTTTATACGATAACGTGGAGGAAGACGCGCGGAACATCCTGGTAACCTTTGACAATATTTTGCATTGGGTCAAAAAGCAGCTGACCGGCTATAAGCTGGTTCCCGAACCGCTGGATTTATCTGAAATGATCGGGCAGTCGGCACAATTGTTCCACCCCGCGATGGCCGCAAAGCATATTACTTTCAATAACCTGGTTGACCCATTGCTGGTCGTCAACAGTGACAGGGAGATCATCCAGTTCATCAACCGCAACCTGATCCATAATGCCATCAAGTATTCACCCGAAAACGGCACCATAACCGCCACCATGAAAACGTCTGCCGCTGAAATCGTGGTCTGTATAAGGAACGAGGGACGCGGAATGACCGAAAAACAATTAAACGCCTTGTTCACCTTCAGACAGAAGGAATCAAGCGACAGGGGGGCAGGTATGGCGCTCACCCTTAGCAAGGAATTTGTTGCGTTGCTCAATGGTAACATCTGGGCGGAAAGCAAACCAGGCGAAGGCGCGGCATTTTACTACACGCTTCCGTCAGCGACATAAGGGGATGGTGTTATCGGGGCCGGCTTCTGCGCATTCCGGAGCCCTTGATCACGTTAAGCTGAAAACCACAAACAGGCATTTCCGGAATACGTATGATTATATTTTTACAATTCACATGGACAGCCCTGATCGTTTTTCCGGGAGCAACCCTGAGGGAACTGCCAAAACTTATGGGCCTTCAGTAAGCCGGTTAGCTTTTTTTCTTTCCAGCCAGGCATTGAAAATGGTATAGAAGACCGAGGTGATGATCGCTCCCTTGAACATCCCGGTAAAGCCCCAGGCCGACAGGCCGCCAATCACGCCGAGGAAAAGAACGAGAAAGGGAAGTTTTCCACTCCTGGCGATCATAACGGGTTTAACGACAAAGTCGATGACTAAAATGATAACTGTATAAATAGCCAGGATAATAACTGCGTTATTATGGCCCTGCAAATATTCCCAGCCGGCGAGCGGTATCCAAATAATCAGCGGCCCCACCTGGATCACACACAAAAAGAAGATCAGCGCTGAAAGGCCGACAGCAAATGGGATCCCGGCGAACAAGAGGCCCGTCCAGCAAACAAATGTGGCGATAAAGGCAGTTCCCATCACCCCGATGGACACACCCCTTACCGCCTGGGTGATGGCCTGCAATAAATCACCGCCTTCCTGCCGGCTCAGCAAATTGTTGAGCGTATCCCTAACGGGGAAAAGCACTTGATCGCCTCTTTCCAGTAAATACGCAGATATGATAATGCCTAAAATCAATTGTGCCGCTACGCCTATAATACCCAAGCCACCGGTAACCAAATGGTGCAATATGACGTTCAGCTCATGCCCGTGAATATGCAGTACTTCCTTCGGGCTTTGCTGCAGCTCTGCCCAAAACGACGCGATAGAACCGCCGACGAGGGGAAGGTTAGTCAATTTATCCGATAGGGGAGGCAGCCCTTGTTTTTGGACCGCACCGATCCAGCCGGCCAGGTCCCGGACATGCCTGCTTAAAGCGGAAACCAGGAAAATGAAGGGAAGCGCAATTACAGCAATCAGCGACACTGAATAAACTACACCGGCAAGCTTACGCCTGCCACAGAACAAACCCACCAGCTTCCCATAGGGATAAGAAAAGGAAACAGCAAACACCAATGCAAAAGTCAGCACGCCGGAAAAAACTTCCAGCACCTGGAATAAAGCATACAGCAGACCCAGGAAAAGCAAAACGACCAGGATCGTTTCGACGAGGTTTTTGGATATGGGTTTGTTAGATTCAAGCATACGATCTTGGAAATAAGGAACAATATCAGCATTTGTTTGAGTTTATATAAATCGCAGCGGTTGCCTGTCCGTTAATTCAGCTCATTTTGCGACCTTCAATTTCTTAGCTAACCGCTCCTGCTTTTTTTCTTCGTCACCGAGGATAATGCCCCATGGTTTCAGGCTGTCGACGCGGTCAAATATGATCTTTAGTACGGCGATGACAGGGATGGACAGGAACATGCCGGAGATGCCCCACAACATTTCGCCGATAACGACGCCGATCACGGTGACAAGGGCGTTGATACGGACTTTGGATCCCACGACCATGGGTAACAGGACATTGCTGTCCACCAGGTGTACCACCACAAAAGTGACCAGGACATAAATGACCATGCTGCCGTCCGGCATGGTGCCGAGGGTTACCGTAGCACTGATCACCAATGCCGAAAAAATACCAAAATAGGGAATGAGGTTGAAAATGCCGGTGATCAGCCCGAGCAAGATGGCGTACTGGATGCCCATGATGGACAGGGTAACACTGACCGCTGTGGCGACAATGGTCATTTCGATCAGCAGCCCGGTAATGTATTGCCGGATGATAACCTGTACGTGTTCGATGATCTCGTGGACGCGGGCTTTGTTTTCCTCCAAAAATACGGACTCCAAAAACTTCAGGATGAGCCGCCTGTACAGTAAAAAGAAGAAGGTGTAGATAAAGGTAAAAACCAAAAACAGCAGGATCGACGACAGCGAGAGCAGGGTAGAGCTGACGAGCGCGGCATCGGGCGAGGTGACTTTGCTGGCGGCAGAATTGACTACCTTTAGCTGTTTACTGCGGGTAATATTGAAGTGCTCATAAACCCAGCCGCGAAAATTCCAGAGCGAGTGGCTGATCTGTGCCTGGAAGGCCGGCCAGTCTTTTACCAGTGCGGCAATTTGCGAACCGATCACATAAATGATGAGCCCGATGACCGACAAAAACAAGATGACGGAAACCATCGAGGCAGCACCTCTCGGCAACCGCAGCCATCGTTCAAAAAACGTGGCGAGCGGCATCAGCAGGATGGCGAAAAGGCTGGAAAAGACCAGCGGCGCAAGGATCTCCTTCCCCAATATGACCAGGAACCCGAGCGCCAAAAGACTGAACAGGACGCAGGCGAGTTTGATGTAAAATGGTAAGCGGGTAAATGTTTTCAAGTCCATGGGATGCTTTTAATGGTGTAGCCTTAATCAGACCAATAAGGTTACATGAAAGGCTAAATTACGAAATAAAAAGCGGGCCTGTTATGAAGAAAGCTTGTTGCAATTGTGATGCTGCTCTTCATCGCGTCATACGGATCTTTTCTTCGGTCAATAACCTGAATTCCGCCAGTTCCCGTTCGCTGTACTTGTTCCCTGTTTATTTTCTTCCATGTTGCTTATCAACAAAAAAACAGGCGCGCTGGTTTAGGGATTGCTAAATGGCAGCTCATACCTTCAGGACGCATTCTGATCGGGAGCAGCGGGGATGACGGATACCATCATCCTTTGCTAAGTGTTACCGGGTTTGGGGACAATAACCGAATTCAGCGAGCAATTGGGTTCTAACCACCGCCATATCGTCCTCCAGTCGTTTGTAAATCTCTTCGTAATGGCCGCACATGTCAAAGACAACAATGGCATAACGCTGGAAAAACTGATCCCTTTCCACCCCTTCTGTTTTCCGGATGCGCACT
Organism: Mucilaginibacter phenanthrenivorans; assembly: GCF_024721155.1. GTDB lineage: Bacteria > Bacteroidota > Bacteroidia > Sphingobacteriales > Sphingobacteriaceae > Mucilaginibacter > Mucilaginibacter phenanthrenivorans. The sequence goes on from NZ_JAHVAP010000010.1 coordinate 25,111, forward strand.
GAAAGGTCGAGGTAGGGTTCGGAATTTCACATAAACAATCTCAATTCCAGTCAACAGTAACTCCACGCGCGTCAACAGCAATTTAACATCCTTTTCATTTACCGTCAAGTCGTTTTTATACCTCGCTTCAGAATACCCGGACTTTAAAATATTAAATAGCCTGTTATCCCGTTCCCACAACAAAATATTCTTGCATAATATTTTGTTATTCAATTACATAGCTTTATATTAGTCTGGCCTTATTACTTTATTCATGGACAAAGAACAACCAAATCCCCAACATCGCGCTGCATTAATCAGGAAGCTGCTGCATAACGAAATTTCCATGGCAGAACTGGAAGAAATGCGCGGATGGATCAACCAAGATGACCTTGCTGTCATTATCCAGAAAATTTATGACCTCAACGAAGTACAGGTGGAAAAAATAGCCGCGCTGGAAAAAGCTATGGCCTGGATCGACGGCGTTAAAAATGACCAGCGCAACAGCCGGTTTACCAAAAAAATCAAAAACGACTTCCGCAAAAGCAACAATAAAATAATCCTCGCTGAAGGTGATTCCTGGTTTAATTATCCCGTCGTGCTCAGTGATGTTATCGACTGGATCGCTATGGAAGAGAACATGGCGGTCTATAGCCTCGCATCCGGCGGCGACTGGCTGCTGAATATGCTCAACGCCCGGAAATATGTTGAAGAGCTATCCGTCCTGCATCCTGATGTTTTCCTTATCAGCGGGGGAGGGAATGACCTGGTTGGGAGCAGCAGGGTAGCGGCGATGGTTGACCCAGGCGGGACCGCAATTCCATACCAAAAGAATGACTTCGCAAAATCCCTGATGGAAAAGGTGGCAAAGTCCCCGATAGTCCCCCTTAACAAAGAAAAATTCAACCAAGGTGTACTTTACCTGTCGCAGGATTTTTTCGCATTGCTTACCTTTTTTCACCTGCAATACTACTTCCTCATCAACGGCATTCTTACCGGAGGAACGAACGATCCGGCAAAAGGCAAGTTCCCGCACATCAAAATTATCACCCAGGGATATGACTATGCCCTGCCGTCGCATGCCTGGCGGGAAGGCTGGAACCCACGCTATTGGTACAGACCGCTATTGCGTAATTTGGGCCATGGCAGCTGGCTGAAAACGCCTTTGCAAATCCGGGGGATACTCGACGCAAAAGTCCAGCAAAACATCGTTTATGCAATGATCTACCTTTTTAACGAAATGATGATCAAGACCGGGGACTTGTTTTGCCAGATGCCAAAAGTCGGTAACCGCGTTTTTCATATTGATTCCCGGGGATCCGTCGGCGAAAAAGGGTGGACCGATGAATTGCACCCTTTACCGGAACATTTCAGAAATACCGGGCGGGCCTTTGTCGATTGCATTAATGGTAAAACGTCCATACACGGGCAGGTCTTTGTTGTCAACCCTAATTCCGTAAAGCCATGATCAAAAAAATATTATGGGTGTTCTTCCTGCTCACCGCAGCCTACCAGGGCTACCAGAGCTACTTACTGCAAACCGTACCGCCATTTCATGAAAGAATTGATTGCCTCGAATTTGCTTCCAAAGCGCATGGCGCAGCATTACTGCAATCCTGGCAAGCCCAATCTTATGGCGGACAAGCTTTCCTGCAAATCGCAGTGACCAATACTCACCTCGATTTCTTTTTTATTTTTCTCTACACCTCACTTATCCTGATGCTCTCTTACCTCCAGATGCAGCGTGACCCGGGTATATGCTGGAACGAGCTGTTGAGGGCAAACCTGGTATTCGGCGCGCTTGCGGCATGCCTGGATATCCTGGAAAATATTTTTTTACTGTACGATTTTCGCCATGCGGGGGAGCCTGGTCTATACATATCCACGCACTGGATCAGCTTATTGAAATTTATTTTTATCGGGTGGGCATTATCGGTTTACCTGGTATCATTGGCAAGGACACAACTATTTAATAAGTAAACAAAATGGAAAATATGACGGCCCCTGTTCAGCAAGCCCTTTTTAAGCTTGAAGCCATCAGGCAAAGCACCGACGACAAACAGGTTAAAAAAGCGATCCTTGATTGCCAGGAATTGCTCACCTTGTCACAGGAACCTGATAAACTCTGGCGGTCATCAAAAAGACAAAAAATACTCCTCGGGATAGCGGTTGGATTGTTGTTTGTTTGTATTGTCTTGGTATGCCAGGGATTAGATTTAACAGTAAATAAATCTGCAGCCGTGCAAACCAAAGATATGCTTAAAATACCCAAATCTACAGATCACTATTGGATTTCGGATTTAATTATCTACGGCCTCTGGATCATCGGGCCACCTTGCTTTTTTCTTTATGAGTACACGTTTATATTCGGCAAGGACGATAAAAACCGCCTTAACAGCGCCCAACGGGATGATATCAAATACTGCCAGGACCTGGGTGCAAAGATATGGGCAGCGGTTGCCGTTTTGTTAAGTATCCTTTTGACCATTAAATATGGATCACCATTCAAATAATCCTAATAGCTGAAGTTTTTAAGATCACTATATATATCTTAAACCTGGGAAATGAAAAGAACCATTATTGCTTTATGCATGGCCACTGCTACCTTGTCCGGCACCGATAACATCAAGTTAAAAATTGCAGCCTATGCAACCTGCACCGGCGCCACACCTTGTAGAGCCTGCAAGAACTGTAAGTATTGCAAGCGTTGCGCGAAACAAGGTCTTACCTGCGGCGTCTGTAAAAAACATTAAGTGTTGCCATGGATTTTGGCCTTTAATTCGTTACATGATAGATGTATTTATCAAGGATATGCGCCGACATTGGTAGCAGCCTCCGGTTCGTATCTGCCGGGAACCGGCCGTTGGTGGTAAAGAACTCCACCTGCCCGTTGTATTTGATGTAATAAACCTTCCCGATGGAATAGGGGGTCAGCGTATCCGTCCTTTTGATCAGCTTGAAATTTTCGACCTGCTGCTTGTTGATAGGAAAAATCGTACCGCGCAGTGATTTGTCATGGCACTCCACCGGCCAGTAATGGTCGCCGTCCCAGATCATACACCCTTCATGACCCGTCAGCCGGTGCTGCATATAATAAATACCCAGGTAACCTGAACCAGCTATCGCTATGGCCAGCAAAATAATCATGATCAATTTCCTTTCTTTTTTGGACTTAGGTGGGGAATCCCCCGCCGCAGTGACCTTTTCCCTCCCAATTATTTTTTCAGTGTCTTCTTGGGTTACCTGTTCGGAATCTACAATTGTTCCAGCTTTTGATTTAAACGAATCGGACCTGTAGGGCCGCTGCTCAAAATCAATCAGCCAGGCGAGCAGCTCAATGTTTTTTGTGTCTGTACTGCTGGTGATTTTCTTCAGGTAATTGTCCAGCGTTTTATAATCCTCCGGATCACTCTTCGTCAGTGCCTTCAGATAACCAGCCGGCTCCTGCTGCGCCCCAAAAAAGGCCCTAAACACATTTTCATCCTTCTTTTGAAACCGGTCATTGAATACAGCGAGACATTCCTTCCTGATATTGGCGCGGGTTGGGTGAATTAAGTTGAGGGACAAGGCGTTTCTTCGCTTTTTTTCTTCGTAGTCCCGAACGACATCGGCCTGATAGTCAGCAAACATTTTACAAGTTTTTAGGTAAAGCTAAGCTAAATTCCGGAATTCCTGCGCCATTTTCGGAATCCGGCCGGCTTACAAGCGGAATGATCGGAATATCCGGAATTCCGTGGTGCTTAGCCCTTTTCACCGCTATACATTTGCTTCAGAAATCGAGTCGAACGGTTTCTGACGAGCAGCGATGGCGGCATCCGATACCCGGCCAGGGAAGCAGGTAAAAGCTTCCGCCATCAACACTCATACTTCCCAAAAAAAATGCAGGAGGCGCCTCCTGCGCGGTTGGCAGTAACCCCGGGACCAGGTCCCGGGCACCTGCCGGATTTATTAACCATTTAATTTTTTTGTAAGATGTACGAGCTTTTTTTGGCGCTCTTCCTGGCATTCTCATGCCCTGCGCACAACCACGGTAACCATAATACCAACAGTACCATAACCACGCTGGATGACAGCGGCGGCGACCAGGGGCACCTTCCGCCACCTCCGCCACCTCCGCCGGTTCATTAACCCGCATTAAGGCAAGCTCCGGCTTGCCTTTTTTTGTTTTATTAAACCTTGTTGCCGTTCTCCTTTGCTTTTTATACTTTTAAAGCAAAAACCTGCCTTGAAAAAGCTCCTGTTATTCTTCCTGACGGTTACGGTACTGTTCTCCTGCACGCAAAAAAAACGCAGGGAGCCGCTCAAACCCGACTGGACCCTTTACCGCAAGGCCTACCTTTTTTTATATGGGCACATCGACTCCGCCTTTTACTATTTTAACCGGGTAACTTCCGAATCCAAAGACAGCCTGCAGGTGGCCATGGCCTATAATGTGATGGCGTCCATCCAGTCCGACGCGGGCGACCATTACGGCGCGCAGGAAAGCCTGACCCTTTCCTTAAAATTCCTGAACGAAGCGAATCCGAAGGACCATTCCTGCCTCGCCAACGACTACAACGAACTGGGGATGAACAGCGTCGACCTTAAAAATTACGATGCAGCGATCAGCTATTACGGCAATGCACTTCGGTTTACCACCGACAGCAGCTTTATCCCCGTTATTGTCAACAACCAGGCATTTGCCTTCCAAAAACGGAAGGATTATACCCGCGCCCTGCAGCTTTACCACAAACTGCTCGCTAAATCCGAAAAAAAGGGCTCTGCCTATACCCGGATCCTGACCAACCAGGCCACCACCAAATGGCTACAGGGTCCCGCTTACAACCCGGCACCCGAATTACACCGGGCCTTAAACATCCGGCAAGGGGAGCAGGACCAGTGGGGTGAAAATTCCAGTTACATCAACCTTGCAAATTATTACCTGCATTCCCGCCCCGATTCCGCGCTTTTTTATGCACGCAAGATGTATGCCGTGGCCACTCTGCTGAAAAGCCCCGACGACCAGCTTGAAGCCCTGCAAACCCTCGTCAAAGTTGCACCGCCCCGCGAAGCCAGGGAATACGCCATACGCTTCCAGGAGCAGAACGACAGTTTGCAAACGGCTCGCAATGCAGCCAAAAACCAGTTCGCGCTCATCCGCTACGATTCGGAAAAGAACAAGATCGATAACCTCAAACTGCAAAAGGAAAACACCGAAAAGAAATACCAGCTGATCAAACAAAGCATACTCTTGTACAGCGCCTTGTTCGTACTGGCGACCGGCAGCACCATCACCGTATTCTGGTATAGAAAACGAAAAATCCGCCTGCAGCTGGAAGCCGAAAATACCATCCGCGAAAACCGGCTCAAGCTCTCCCAAAAAATCCATGACGTCGTTGCCAACGGGCTCTACGTCATCATGGCAGAAGTGGAAAATGCGGCCGAAGTCCGTAAGGAAGCCCTCCTCGACAAAATAGAAGTGCTTTATGATAAATCACGGGATATCTCCTATGAAGAAATTGTCTCCCCGGAACAGGACTTTCCCGCCAGCACCGCAGACCTGCTCAAATCCTTTGCCACAGCGGAAACCAGGGTGGTATTTTCAGGCAATGACCAGGCACTGTGGTCTGACGTACCCGGGCCGGTTAAACAGGAACTCCAGCCCATCCTGCAGGAGCTCATGGTCAATATGAAAAAGCACAGCCGGGCAGCTAACGCCGCCATCAAATTTTCAAAGGATAACAACCACCTTTTAATTACCTATACCGATGACGGCATCGGCATGCCCCAGGACCTGCAGCCGGGGAACGGCCTCACCAGTACGGGAAACCGGATAAAAAAGCTAAACGGCACCCTTAGTTTTGCTGCCAACGGGGCAAAAGGGCTCCGGGTCCAGATCATTATTCCCATTGCCTGAAGAAAATGTTTAAAACCATACTCATCGCCGAAGACCACGAAAGCGCCAGCATCTCCGTACGAAAGACCCTGCAGGACCTCGGCGTGGCCCATACCGACTATGCCTACTACTGCGACGACGCGCTGACCAAAATCAAGATCGCTCTGCGCAACCAGCAGCCCTTTGAATTGCTCGTCACCGACCTGTTTTTCGAGGAAGACCAGCAAAAACAAATTCTCAATGGGGGAGAAGCCCTGATCGCCGCCGCCCGCCAGCTCCAGCCCGGCCTGAAGATCCTGGTCTTTTCTGCGGAACACCGCGCTGCCGTCATCGACAGGCTCTTCAAAGAACTCCACATCAGCGGCTATGTGCGAAAAGCCCGCTACGATGCCCAGGAACTCAAAACGGCCATGGAAACGCTTTTCAAAAACAAGCAGCATTATCCATCCCACCTCCGCCAGGCCGTCAAAGCCATGAACACCCACGAGTTCACCACCCTTGACATCACCATCATTTCCCTGCTTTCCGGCGGTATCCACCAGAAGGATATCCCCGTACACCTGCAACAAAAAAACCTGCACCCCTCCGGGCTGAGCAGCGTCGAGAAACGCCTCGGCCACATCAAGGCAAACCTGGGCTTCTCCAAGAATGAACAGCTCATCGCCTATTGCAAGGATATGGGCATTATCTGACATACCCCCAAAGGCCCGGTTTTCCATAAAAAAACAAAGTCCCCTTACACTCGCTGCTTGGGGACTTTAACCTAAACCTTATCACAATAGGCAGAAGAATCCTGCCATTTGAAGCCGCAAAGTTACGAAATTCCGGCTTTACGGGAAACCGGAAAAAACAGGCTGCCCGGAAACCTATTTTTGTTGTACAAATAACAAAATAGTCAATATGGAAGCACCTGTACAAACCAAAAAAATGTTTTACCAGGACGGGAATGTCACCGTCTCCCAGGCCCGGTTCATCACCAATTCCAAAACCTACGCCATGCGGAACATCTCCTCCGTTTACATCTTCGAGATCGTCAAAAGCAGGAAACTCCCGGTCGCCATGATCGTCATCGGCCTCCTGATGCTTTGCTATGACAGCTCCAGGATCGCAGGCGCCATCATCGCCATTATAGGCATCGCGCTCCTCTTCTCCATTAAAAACGAATACGCCGTCCGGATCAGCACAAACTCCGGAGAGGCCAACAGCATCGTCTCGAAGGACCAATATTATATCCAAACCATCGTAGACGCGCTTAATGACGCCATCATCCACAGGGGATAAATCATCACCGCAGTGAAAATACTTTTAACCGTCATATTCCTTCTTTTCGAAGGTCATTTCATCAATCCGAAAATGGTTTATTACTGCGGAAACAAAAAGACGGGAAAATACCATTACAGGGCCAATTGCCGCGGACTGAGCAACTGCACCTACCGGATTGTGAAAACAACAGAAGACGAAGCCAAAAAAAACGGCAAGACCCTTTGCAGGTTCGAGCAATAACAACCAAATAAATCAACTAAACATCAATCTTAGATCCAATGCCATTTACAAAAGCAGACCTCCTTTACTCCTACAGCTGGGAACATACCGGATCCGACGATCCTAAACTGACAGGTGAGCCCGACCGCGACCTGTTCAACCGCAGCGAAGGCTACGAAGTCCTTTACCTCATCAAAAGGATCATGTCAACCAGGGGACTTGACGGCACGGCGTCCGGACAAAAAATTGAAAAAATGATCCGGCTCCATCCAGGCAACCTGAGAAGCCAGGCCCATGTGAAGGAATGGATCAATAACAATTGGAGCAGCTATTAACCATTAAAATTTAATCTAAACCTTATCACAATACGTGGAATTGATCAATTCGTTACGTGATGGATGTACTTGTCAACGATATGCGCCGACATCGGCAGCAGCGTTATGGTATCAAGAATTTTTGGCGCCGTTTCTTTATTATGGGGTGCAAATGAGATATTCATTTTATGCAGCCCAGGTTGTTGAAAAGAAAAGGTATATGTGAAACGGTCGGTTTTTGTCAAATCGCCGATTTTCTTAGGTTTTGTATTTGATAAGTAGGCTAGCGAAGCTTTGAATATCTCTTCATATTTTGAGGCAATCACGGCATTATTATTTTCGACAACAAGATTTGCATTGACATACAGGCCGACGTTTGAAAAGTTCGTTGAGCCGGTCAATACCTGGACTGCTGCATCACTTTTTTCATCCCGGCTTTCGCCGAAAATATATTCGTAAAGCGCCTGGCCAAAGGATTCGCCCCTTGGTAAGCTGGTCGGAAAATAACTGAAAATATGAGCCCGCGAATTCCAACAGCTTTACTAACATGATCTGCAGGAGTTGTTCAGCAGAATTTTGTTAAGCATTTGGGTTTGGAATGTTTGGTCATTCATGGGGGGGCTGTTAACTATGCCGATAAAGTTATATGCTATTTGCAACCAATTTGCACGAACAGGTTTAATTTGTTAAATTGCTGAATTTAAGGCCATTAATCAATAGTCATTTTTCTTGTAACCTAACTTTTCCATGAAGTCTATTCCTGCTATTGATAGTCAGCAGTTTTCGATTGATTTTGACCAAGTCAAATGGCCGGACCAGGAACTTTTTCCATTGAATTTTAAATCATTAAAAAGGTCGGTTCAAGACCTCGTTTACAAAGAAATTGAGGGAAGTGAGAACTTCATAATTATTACCGGTTTCACCTCCCTGTCTAACTTAATAGACCTTTTTGGAAATCAGGATTTTCAAAAAAACAAAAAAGTAAGGATCTTGATTGGTTTTGAACCCAATATCAAAGGACGAAAACGATATGAACGTTTAGGGCTGGACAAAGAAATCAAAGATTATTGGTTAAAAAAAGGTTTGTCAATTATGCAGGGCGGTGCGGTCATGCACCTAATTGAAAAAATCAACAGTGGTCTGCTCGAATTTCGTTTTCGCGATAAACTCCATGCAAAAATATATGTAGGTGATCACTATGCTATTCTCGGCTCTTCTAATTTTAGTTACAACGGTCTTAATATACAGGAAGAAGCGAATATTAGAATAAAAAGAAATGCCGTATCACAAGTAGAACAAGAGCAATATCAATCGATCAAAAAGATAGCAGAGAGCTATTACGAAGATTCCTCTGCCTACAATGACAAAATTATCGAGCTGCTGAGAACCCTGATCAAAGAAGTTAGCTGGCAGGAGGCCTTGGCACGGGCCATTGCGGAAATGCTCGAAGGTAATTGGCTAAACGATTACAAGGAAATCATTACAAAACTTGAGCAAGTCAAATTATGGCCAACTCAATGGAAGGGATTAGCCCAGGCCGTGTCGATCTTGCAAAGCCAATCTGCCGTGTTGATTGCGGACCCGACCGGCGCAGGAAAAACTAAACTTTGTACATCCGTTGTTTTGTCCTTGCAGCATTGGCTTTACGAGATCGGTAAAAACTACCGCACCGAATCGTTGATCATTTGCCCACCGTTGGTACTTGAAAAATGGGCAAATGAATTTAAATCGTTCAACAGGATCAACCATACGCAATCCTCACAAGGGCTTTTAAGTAAATCGAATGGAAAAAACCGAAAGATTTTGGACGATTATCTTAGTCTTGCCAATATTCTTGTAATTGACGAAGCCCACAATTACCTCTCGTCTGAGTCAAACCGCACAGCCGTGATCAAAAGTAACCGTGCCGACTACAAAATTTTAATAACTGCCACGCCCATCAGTAAAAAAGTCGAAGATCTTTTGAGACTTATAGATCTGCTGGATGTCGATAACCTAAGTGACAAAGATTTTATTGTTTACCAAGATTTGGTTACGAAGCCTTACTTAGGCAACCGCTCAGAAAATGTAAAAAGCTTAAGTCGTTTCATTAGCAAATTCACAGTTCGGCGAACCAAAAGAAGTTTAAATAAAGACGTTGAAAAGGAGAAAGAAAAATATACTAATCTATTAGGTAAGACTTGCAAGTTTCCTCAGCAGTTTGAAAAGACTTATCTTACAATGGAGACTGATACAGATAAGGCAATCGTAAGCCAAATCAACGAACTGACAAAGCAAATCAAGGGAATCACTTATTTATTGAATTTTAAACTTCCAAAATACGAGATTAGTAAGGAAGATAGCCTACAGGGATATATTACCAAAAGAATTCATGCCGGCAAAGCCTTGTCGATCTACATGATCCGGTCAGCCTTAAGATCTTCCCACGTCGCACTGGTGGAACATATAGAAGGGTCGCAAAAAGCAATGAGCCTTTTTGGTTTTCAGGGTAAAAATAATGTGTCAGGCAATAAATTAACCCGGATAAACGAAATCATATTGGCTAACAAGTTGCCCTCTAGGAGCTCAAAATTCAAGGAAGATTATTTTCCAGAATGGCTCAATAAAGAAGATTTGTACTTTGAAACTTGCCGGCTGGAGATCAATATTTATCGTCAAATTTCGGAGTTAGCCAAAAAATTGTCCGGCAAACGAGAATTGGGTAAAGTACAGGAGCTGGTCAAAACCACCAAACAACATTTGAATGTATTAGCTTTCGACAATACGGTAATTACACTATATTATTTGAGAAAGCTTTTTGAAACCCATTACCCAAAACAAAAAATATTGGTAGCAACCGGAAGCGAAGGTGATCAAGGTAGTAAAAAAGTATTGGAGGCTTTTAAGTTAGATTCCAAGGATGGAGAAAAATACATCGCCTTGTGTTCGGATAAGATGTCAGAAAGTGTTGATCTACAAAAAGCTTCCTGCGTTTTTTTGTTGGATACGCCAAGCGTATTGCGAATAGTTGAACAGCGTATCGGAAGAGCAGATAGAATGGATACCATGCATGAATCGATCGACATATACTGGGCGGTTGATTCTGACGAATATTCATTAAAAACGGATCAGCGATTAATCGAGACCAGCGACATAGTTGAACAGATATATGGTTCAAATTTTGAAATACCCGATATTTTAAAAGGAAAACGGTTCGAAAAACTCGAGAGTACGGCAGAAATTATAAAGGAATATAAAGAATTCGTGGATAAGGACGAATCATGGACCGGCATCCACGATAGCTTTCAATTTATTGTTAATTTGAAAGAGGGCCCGGACGCACTGATCAAGGAATCACTTTATAAGCAATTTACAGATGTGAGCTCAGAAGTAAAAACGAGGGTCAGTTTCATATCCGGAGAACGAAACTGGTGTTTTATAGCACTTAGAGGAGACAAGAACAAAAGTCCACGCTGGTATTTTATAGATGACTTAAATCAAATTCATACTGACTATCCTGATGTTTGCGAACACTTGAGAGCTAATATCAGCAAGGAGACCAGGCCGTTAGCTTGGGATGACCCTGCTTTAAAAACCTATGTGACGTTGTTCAAGGCTAAAGAGCGAGAATTATTGCCGCCGAAGAAACGCCGGGCACTTGAGGTCGCTGAACAAATGCTACAGAAAAAAATGAAAAGCAAAATCTTTAAGAAAACAGAGCAAGAAATGTATGCAACTATGCTGGAACTGATCCAGCTTAAATCAAAAGAAGTAGTTGATCTTGAGCGCCTGGCAGAAGAATGGGTTTATTTATTGCAGCCATTTTTAAAAATCAAACGAGAAAACAACAAAAGAAAAAAGACAATTTTAAATCTGGCAAGTCTGGTTGCTGACTACAAATCTATTTTATTTGATGTAAACGACTTGGCAAAAATCGCGGACAGTTGTATCATCGCCGATGAGATCGACAAGCGCATTGCGGCATGTATTATTGCGCTTTGTGATGAGGTAGTGAATATTTAATTAACAAACTAAAATATAAGCAGTATATAGAGCCACTGACTATGATATTATTGTGCTTTCCCAGTGATCGGCTGGAACCATCAAAAAAATACCCTGATATTTAGAGGAGCACATACTCGCCCAGCGAACCTGAGTAGCGTAGAGAAAGGGCTCAATGTAATAAGGGAATCGTTCGGCTTTACCAAGAACGAGCAATTGATCGCTTTTTGAATATCGGTATTATATGAAATGAATTTTTAGCAACTCATCTATTTTACGGGTTCCCGTATAAATCGGCACGTGCGGCGGCGTAGTTTTGAGTAGATAAACAAATATTCAGGACATGGCGAAATACAAGATTTCAGGAGTTTGGAAAGATGACAAAGGTGTCATCACCCATTATGGCATGCATGCGGTTAATACAACGGGTATTTCGCGCGTAACCAAAACAAATAAAGCAGAAGCTGTAAGAATACTTAGTATTCCTACAAATGAAGGGGTCACCTGGATATGGGACTATTCTAACACGAGTTGGAAAGAAGGCGCTAAAGTGGAAGTAATTTCAGGGCAGTTTTTGAGAACGATCCATGACGGTAAGATAATAGACAATCTTGCCCACTTAATTAACTACAATTGGGTAGTTGCATAGGTGCTTTGCGGGCTGCAAGTTCGGGCCATCGGATTGACGGGCGCGATGATTTAAGAATGAAGAGGTAAAAGTGCCTTCGATTATTAATCCCATTTGAACATTTAGAACTGAAAATCAACATAAATCTAATAAAAACACACAGGTACTTTTATGTCTCTTTTTAGTTTTAGCCGTCGCTGCCTGTATAAGGACGACGATAGCATTGGTCTGGAACTACAAAAACGTCAAAATACCATTTAGACCCGCATTGCCGCGGACTAAGTAATTGTTCACATACGATCGTAAAAACAACACTAGAGCAGGCGGAGAAAAGTGAAGTACCATAAATGGCTGGGAAAAAATAGTGTTCAAATTATATTCTTTAAAGTTAAATATTTCGTAATAACACAGGTGTAATTGCGTATTAGGTATATTCTTTGATATAAAACTAAATGTTACATATCTTTTTGATTTATAGAAGTTTATTAATTACATTACGTGTGAAAACCTGAAGTAAATGAACAGCCTTAACACAATTATGAAAATGAAAAAAAGTCTTTTGATAAAATAACCTATTATTCTGCTCGATGAAGCTTTTTTACCAATGTTGGAATTAACGTTGGAAAAGATAACTGTGCCATTTTATTTCAATTGATTTGACCGACAATGATTCGAAAAATTAAGTATTTGTTTTTTTGGGTGACCCTTATTAATATCACCCTTTTACTCTCTTCCTGTGAAAACATACAGGACAGAGCGATGGAGCTGGGCAATAATGGCAAAGTGGGAAAGATGCAAATAGCAGATTTTTTGAGGGTTGTTTCCGATAAAACAAGTGCCGATGACCCGACATTTTTTACGAACAATAAACTTGATACTGCAAAAGCTGCTGCGTTCATCTATAGTATTTGCAAAGACGCAGGTGTCAAAATTAATAAGGATGATATTTATGCAGGTGCTGCCAGATCAAGGGGAAGTGTTGCAAAGCCATCTTTCAACGTCTATATTGAAGACTCAGAGAGTATGGACGCATACGTTAAAGGGAACACACGTTTTAAAGACGCGATTTACTCTTTGTTAGGCAATGTCATCACCGCAGATACGCTTACTCAAGGAATTAACCTATATTATATTAATAATCAGATCACTTTCAGTAGACAAAAAGCGGATGCCAATACCTTGCTCCAGTTCATCCAAAATCTGGATCCTGCGACCTTTCGCACGAATGGTGGAAATCGTTCATCTTCCGATATGCGGCATTTGTTGCAACAAGTGTTAGACAGCACAGATGATCGTCATGTGAATCTGCTGGTTTCTGACTTTGTATTCTCGCCAGGTAAAGGGCAGAATGCAATAGCTTCTCTGCAGCAGCAAAGTACAGGTATCAAGATCGCATTCGGACAGAAAATAGAAAAGTTTGATCTTGCTATTGAAGTCGTTCAGTTACACTCTAACTTTTCCGGAAAATATTTTGATGAGAATGATAAGCCTATTGTTTTATCGGCCGACCGTCCTTATTATATGTGGCTAATTGGCTCAAAAGAACAAATTAATAGCATTCGAAAGAATGGTGTCCTGAATAATATCAAAGGAGGGGTTGACAATACTTTGGTTTTTTACAAGCAAACCTCGCCACTTTTACATGGTCATAAAATAACTTTTTCCCATAAAACAGGTGATTTTGAATTACCCGATGGCGCTTCGGGTAACATTAACGTTGCCAAGCCAAATGACGTTTATAACAGCTTCGGCTTTGACTTCCTGGTAGATTACAGTAAGGATATTGAAGACTTGTCTTTTTTTGATGACACCAATAATTACAGTCACGACGGCAATTACAAATTAACGATAAGTCGTTTAAAAGATAGTACAGACCCGGCGTCTTCCGGATTCACACATTGCCTTCATTTATCGACTAATAATTTGCAACAGCAAGAACTACATGTTTTTACACAAAGCAAGATTCCCAAGTGGGTAGTGGTGAGCAATTCCCTTGATGACCGGAATATTAAAAACGAACCTTCGCAAATGGGCAGGACTTTCGGGCTGCAATATCTCATTGAAGGACTCTATGACGCGTTTTACGTATCCCATCATCAGGACAAATTAACTGAAGTTGAAATTAGTATAAAAAAATAAATCATGTTTGACTGGCTCTATTCCATCGGAAAAACCTTCCGCCTAATCACAAGCAATATGCTTAATCATTTGAAGGGATATGATATCCATTGTTCCGGTTATTACGGAACACCTTATGCGACCTATTTGGGAATAACTTTTATCGCTATTACGCTTGTTGGGCTAGCGCTACAATACTTCATTATTGACATACCACCCAAACGTCCTACAGGTACCTGGTGGCTAATCGCATTAATTATCGCCTTAATCAATTTTATAGCAGCCTATTGTGTCATCGGCTCATCTACAGCGCCCGGGCATCATTGTAAAGACCTTAGCATTACAACGCTTGACGTGATCGGTGTTTGTTTCTTTAATGTGGTGTGCGGGCTTTTTTTAGCAATGGTGATCACCGGACTACCATGGTTACGCAGACTGAGTACAAACAACGTTTTTACTACTTTTTTTAAAAACAACTAAGCAATGAAGAAACTCTACATTTTCGCAGTAGGAGGTACAGGGTCACGCGTGTTAAAGGCCTTTACGATGCTGTTGGCCGCTGGTGTTAAACCGGATTCCGGTGAAGAATACCAGATTGTTCCTATTATCATCGACCCCCATAGTACGAACCTTGATTTTCAGCGGACAGCTACTTTGCTTGAAAATTATATGGCAATTACCAAAGCCGTAGGTACAGGAAATGGGTTCTTCGCCACCGCAATTAACAACCTTCGGGGCCTCAACCCTAGTACCTCGGCACTTCCGGATACCTTCACTTTCGACTTAAAGAAAGTATCGGGGAGCCAGTTCAAGGATTACATCGGCTATAATCAAATGAATGAGGCCAGTCAAAGTCTGGCCCAAGTGTTATTCTCCGGCAGTACGGTGGATAAGAGAAACCAGCCAATCGATTTGCTCGACATCGAGATGGATATTGGATTTATCGGTAATCCCAATATTGGTAGTGTGGTGCTCAATCAGTTCAAAGATTCTGGTGAGTTCCGGGAGTTTGCCTCCAGTTTTACAAATGACGACCGCGTTATGGTCATCAGTTCCATTTTTGGTGGAACCGGAGCGGCAGGAGCTCCCATCATTGTCAAAAATATACGCAATGCCATGCAGGCTGATGTCGACAGCGGTGGATTTTTAAGAGATGCTAAAATCGGCGCATTGACGGTATTACCCTATTTTAACATTGCTAAAGATCCAAAATCACCCATTCAAAAGTCCGTTTTCATCGCGAAAACAAGAGCGGCGCTTTCTTATTACCAAAACAATCTCGACAGCGTCATCAATGTGATGTATTATTTCGCGGATTCGCTGAATGGCAAGGCTTATAAAAATGACCCGGGGAATGGCGGGCAAAAAAATAACGCGCACTTTGCAGAACTCGCTTCCGCATTGGGGATTTTCGACTTCTTATCGATGAACGATTCCCAAATGAAAAATTCAAATGGCGTCGTTCAACGTTCCGTTTATAAAGAGTTCGGTGTCAAACTTAAAGCGGACAAGCTTAAATTCCAGCATCTCGAAGACGATACATTAAGTAAAATCAGAAAAAGCCTGGCGCAATTGCTGCTCTTTAAGAAATACCTGGATGAGGAGTTGACCAACGCCATGGAAAAAACCACGTGGGCGATCATGACGCCAAAGGTTGAGCCGGAATTATTGAGGGACGGATTTTATAACACCCATTTAAAAGAATTCCTCGAGGCTTATACGATATGGCTTGATGAAATGGCTGAAAACGGTCGCGGTTTCGATCCATTTGATCTAAAAGCCGATGTGCGGACTTTCGTTAAAGAACATCCGGCCAAAACCCCGTGGTACACTTTTAACAAGTTCAACTACAAGCACCTTAATGGCAGCCTGAACGAGGCTTCAAAGAAGCGAGATTACACGAACAACAAAGAAAAACTGGTGCATATTTTTCACCAGGCAACGCAAGATACACTTCAAAAATATTTTAAGATAAAATCCTGATTTATGAGTGAAATATTTGGTTTTTCCGGACAGGACGGCAGACACTGGTTCAACTCTGTCATTTACGATGATAATATTATCGAAAAGATAAAAGATCCCGAGGGTGGCGGTCAGGTCGAGTTGCCTACGGCCATACCAAGTCCGTTTGCGCGGTTTGATTTGGTGCGCATAGCTTTTGAGCACATCAACCGTACGGGCAGGCTCCAGATGTCGGAAGCAGACGGTGAAGTGATTGCGAGCGCCGAAGACGAGCGCTTGGTGTCTTTTACGCTGGATTTCCTTGAGTTGTTTTTTAACTACTCGGCCATTAGCAATGATTTAAAGATCATCCCCTGGAATTTGGTGAATGATGTAAACACGCTGATCACCAATCCGGAAACAAATGATTTCGGCGATGCATTGCAGCTATTTATCCAACAGGACGCAAGGGTATACAATTTCGATCTGACAGCCAATTTATACATCATTAAGTATAAATATACTGTCATTGGTTCGACCTCGCCACTGACCCTATTTTGTCCCGGAGAAAATGGTTTGAAGGAACTGGAGATTCGAATAGGCGGGCAACTGTTTTTTAGCGAACCCCGCCCGTTGTATATGCGTTCACAAAAATTCCAGCGGTTTGTCCATTTTTATTTCAGGAAGTATCCTGTACTAACAGAGAGGATGTCTTGGTTATCCGTTTATGTGTCAAAAAGTAAAGCATGTCTAAAGTTCTTAAATAACGACACGGCAAAGCGCATCTTCCAGATGATCAACGAGATCGAAAATAATCCGACAACCGCCGAAATGCAATACACCAGCATTGCCGGTTTTAAGATATTCGATGCGGTTGATAAAAACTTGCCGTTGCTGATGTTGAATCCCGAGATCGAGCAAAAGGCAATTAATGCGGAGCAACAGGCGCGGACAGATGCCATTAAAGCAATGGCAAGAACATCTGATCTGCGGATTCTTTCAGCAAAACAGGACGAGACCAACCCTACGCTGATCCTTAGAAACGACTTAAGTGCAGCGCATCAATATTTGGATGCACCCTGGAGTAATGATTTAAAAGTGCCAAATGCTTATCAGTTGCCTGTTAACGATCGTCCTCTGCCTGGCTCAGGTGTCGTTTATCCGCATTTAGTTGTGGGTGATTTGTTAGAGCCTGTATTAATCAGGGTTGTTTACCCGATTAGCAAACGGTTTTTTAACGGGAATTATCACGCCGAAGCTGGCGCCTCCAACAAGGGCTACCTTATTCCTTTAAAACTGAAATTCTTCGACTACTTCACCATAGATCAATTGAAATCGGGCGATCCGAAAACACCCAAAATCGAAATTTTACAAACAGTTGGTGCGGTAAATGTTAAACTACACATACCGCTGGATAATGGCGAATACGTTCCAATCGAACGTACCTATTACGATGTGGAAAATCAAACCACGACGGCGCAATTAGAAGAAGCGAACCGCGGCGTCATACAGGAACACGAAATCGGCTTTACCTTATTTCCTTTTCTCAGGACGCGCATTTCCGAGTTGTCGGCATTATATCGTGTGCAATTGGTAGACCGAAATACGCAAAATCATTATGCAGGTTCCGATTACCGCCTGGAGTTTTATACCGATACAGCGAATGGTTATCGTTTAGTTGACAACCGGGAAAAGATCCGCAGTAATAAGCAAGTACATGATGTAGGAACGAAATACTACATCGTCAATGACGAATTTGATTTCGTTAGCCTGAAATCAAATACAGCGAGTGGTTTGATCATCCCTGACTGGGAGCCTTTTCACCAAGGCAATACCAGCTATAACTTCGCGATCGATTTTGGAACAACCAACACGCATATTGAATACCGCACTTCAAAAAACCCTGTTCCAAAGCCATTCAACATTGGTGCAGATGAAATACAAATCGCGACGCTTTTTGATCCTGATGCCACGAGTGAGGACTTTTCCGGCAGTGGAGCCATCGCAATCCGCGAGTCGATCAATGAAGAGTTTGTTCCTTTCACTATTGGGCGGCCGCATTCCGAATTTAGTTTTCCGCATCGGACAGTGCTGGCTATAACGCCCAATCTGGCCAGTAACGAAACTGCTGCGCTGGCCGATTATAATATCCCTTTTATCTACGAAAAAAATGATTTTCGTTTCAATAGTGACTTTGAAACCGACCTCAAATGGTCAAAACACAACACAGAAAACTTTAATAAAATCAAAGCCTATTTTGAAGAACTCCTTTTCCTTATCAGAAATAAAATTCTGATCAACAAAGGCCGGTTAAATGAAACAAAAATCACTTGGTTTTATCCGACGAGCATGCAACCGAGCAGAGTGGCAACGTTAAAGCAGCTATGGGAAAGAACCGTCGAAACTTATTTCCCAGGTGGAATAGAAGTATTTTCGATGCCGGAATCACTGGCGCCATTTTATTATTATAAATTTTCAAATATCATTCCGGGCGGCAACCATACACCAGCGGTATCGATCGATATTGGTGGCGGGACTTCCGATGTCGTGATTTTCAAAAATAACGCGCCGCTGTTTTTGACCTCGTTCAAATTCGCTGCCAATACCTTATTCGGCGATGCCTTCCTGTCACTTCGGAAAGATGATCTGGGCATGTTGGGCAAACATCTTCCGCATTTTAAAAAGGAACTGGGTGCAAACAGCAGGTATTCGAAGGTGCTGACCGCGTTGGAACAGGTATGCATGCGGGGCAAATCTGCTGACATTAATGCATTTCTATTCTCACTTGAAAGTAACCCGAAGATCGCGGATAAGAACTTGTTTTCCTATGACTTGATGCTCAACAATGATGATGAACTTAAGATCGTATTCCTGTATTTTTATTCGGCTATCATTTACCATGTTGCAGCCTGGACGAAAACCTGTGGGGTCGAAATGCCGACCTATGTCTTCATGAGCGGCACCGGCTCCAAAGTCCTGAACATCCTTTCGCCGGAAATGTCATATATCGAGCAGTTAGCTTCAAAAATCTTCTCATTCGTTTATGGATCTCCTATACAGGATAAGATCAAAATCATAACGGATTCCAAAATCCCGAAGGAAGCGACGAGTAAAGGTGGCTTGTTGAGTATGGGGCAAACTTCAGAATTCGAATTAGAGGATGTAAAACGCGTATTGAATTATAGTGAAAACGGCCCATCTGTGGATAAGCTTCGTTATGATCAGGTTAATGACGGTATTAGGGTAGCTGTAGTTGAAGAAGTGGAACGTTTTAACGACATTTTTATTCACTTGAATGATGATGGGTTTTTCTTTGATAAATTCAGTGTATCTACGCGGTCGTTCAACTATTTCAAAACGCATGCTGATGATTCTCTTGCGGATTACCTCGCGGATGGTATTCAGTTCAACATGAACCTGGATGCGGATGAAGACAAAGACAAGATACTGGAAGAAAGCCTGTTTTTCCTGCCGCTTATCGGTGTGATTTATAACATGACTAATTACTTAAGCAGTCTGAAATGAAAAAGGAGATCACTGCAACCAGCGCAATGCTATTGTGTGCGTTGGCTGCGCCGGCCCAAAGTAACGTTAAATCGAATGGCTCAGATGACGTAATGCAATTGGCCGCTTATTTCTTGCCGTATTTATGTCTGCTACTAGTAGTCATTTTGTTCGTCAGAATATATTTAATACAAAAATTACAAAGATTACAAGATGAAAGTTATCAGAAATTAAAGGACCGTATAAAAGACGTTGATTGGAAAGTGACTTCATTGGGACAACCGAACGAGTCTTCATTTGGCAATTTCGATAATAACGCGGCTATCAAACATCTTAAAAACCAGATCGCGGATATTTACGTCCAATTACGGGCGCTTAAACCGAGCCCAATTTCGCAGCAAATAGAAGGGTCTGTTATCATTAGCAGTGAACCTCAGTCTGTTACGTCGGCTCCCGTTAACCAGCCACAACCTCATCAGGAAGCACCACCTGCCGAAGAGGTGTTTTATTTATCTACACCAAACTCGGAGGGCAGCTTTAACGTTAGCTCGGCCCAACCCAACTATAGACCAGGAGCTTCTATATACTGGTTCAAAAAGACGGCGCCCAATAAGGCTATTTTTAAGATTGATGAAAGGGAGGCTTCAATAAAACTTGCGTTGCAGTACTCAGATAGGAATATCGACCCGGTGTGTGACTCCGCAAATGCCTATCATATGAGTGCAAAAAAAGTAAGAACGCCACTGGGAAATGAAGGAATTGCCGAATTATTAGATGATAAGTGGATCGTGACCAAAAAAGCTAAAATTTATTATGAACAGTGAATCTGTAGAGTATCTGCTCCTTGCCTTTTTTCTTATCTTTCAATTTGGCGTGTTTTTTTGGAACATCAAGAAGATTTTTGTCTATGAACATATCATCGCGGCGAATGCGATTTTTCGCTTAATTCCGGTAGAAGTAACGGAAAACCTGATCCTCGAATCCGAGTCGGAAGACTTTTATGCAGATGATATGGAACCACAGGAGCGAAATCTTCTGGACGATAACGTTCCGGCAACGGTAAATCTGATTGGCTGTAAAGGCGCGTCAGCTACGCTGAAAAACATACTGGCAGCTACCAATCGCTATTTGCTGCATAATAATATGGCAGCGGCCGATTTTCACCTGATCAAGGACATCGCGGAACGCAATATAGATTCATCTGAAGAAGATATCAATCAAACGATTTCCGTACCCTTGTATTTGGGCTTGATGTCGACGATGATAGGAATCATCATCGGACTATTTAAGATGCCCAGCCTGGATTTGGCCGTAGATCCAACGGGAAAAGATGTGCTGTTAAACCAAGGGATCACCATGCTGATCGGCGGCGTGAAAATAGCAATGATCGCCAGTTTTTTCGGGCTGGGATTGACGATCATATGTTCCGGCTGGGTATTTAAAGGATCGAGGAACAAAGTTGAAAAACGTAAAAATACCTTTTATTCATTTGTGCAGACTGCTTTACTGCCTGCCATGAACCAAAGCATTGGTTCTTCGCTTAACTCTTTACAACATAACCTTTTGCGGTTTAATGATGAATTTGCCAGTAACCTTCAAAGGCTTTCCGGCATCTTCAAGCAAAATTATGAAGCGCTCGTCATGCAGGAAAATATCTTGCGGGAAATAAATAACCTGGATATGGTGAAACTATCCCGCTTTAACCTGGATATGTTCAGGGAAGTGGATAAGTCGGTCAAGGAATTTGAAAGATTTAATACGGGTATGGCCCACTTGAACGATTTTGTAGCAACCTCCAAAGATTTATCGGAACGTGTAACCGATTTAATGAACCGTTCCTCAAACTTTGAGCATATCGCGAACAACTTACAGGACAGGCTGAATACCAGCGAGCAATTATTGCGGTTTTTAGGGGATCATTTTGCTACGTTATCAGAACACAAAGACCTTGTCGTCACCGCAGTTGGTGATGCCTCCGTTTATATTGCTAATCTATTTCGCGAATTACAGGAGCATTTTAAACAAACAGGCCAGAATCTCAAGCTGCATACCACGGAAGAACTGCTGGCTTTAAAAGCCGCGCTTGCGGACAGCCGTACAAGCCTCTCCAACCTGGAGTTTTTAAAACAGCTTGATCAGCTAGAGCGGTTGGCAAGCTTGCAACGCCTTGACGAGCTTAGTAGTTTAAAATCTTTGAACACGCTGGGAGAATTGAAGCAGTTATCCGAACTGACTGAAATCAGCAAAGGTGTAGCCATATTTAACGAAAACGCAGTTTTCCAAACGCAGACGACCAGCCTGCTCCAGGAACTAAATGTCAACATGGGTTCCGCTATAAACCTGATTGAACAGGTACATGCCGATTGGGTGGAAGACAAAAATTCTGGAATTGGCGGCGCTGTAAAAAGACTATTCCGCAGACAAAACTGATCATATGAAAAAGAAAAGTCAAGACGGTTTTTTTTGGCCAAGTTTCACAGACTTAATGACCAGCTTATTCTTTATCATGTTAGTACTCTATGTGCTGACTTATATTAAAATGAAGAACCAGCAGCGTGTAACAGAACGACAACTAAGCAAAATCAAACAGATTACAGCTGCGGTAAAAGCCCTCGATAAAAATTATTTCCGCTATGATGCCGTGTATAAACGCTACCAGCTATCCCGGAACATACATTATGCATCCGAGAAATCGGTCATCAGTGCAGAAGACACCACTTACTTGGTCGGTGCAGGACTTTCTATCAGTAACCTGATCGAAAAGCTACACAAGCTTACGGGCACGGAAGATACCCGGTACATCGTGATTGTGGAAGGCATGTCGTCAACAGATCAATACATAAAAAATTTCCAGTTGAGCTATGACCGCGCACAATCCATCCGAGTACTGTGGATCAGGCATCACATCAAATTCGACCCGGCGGTCTGTGAGTTACAAATATCCGGTTCGGGACTTGGTGGCGTCGGACGTGATCCGGTAGAAGAAAAGAACCAACGAATACTGATCCAGATTGTCCCGAAAATAGGGGATTTCACTACATTATAAAACTTAGTCATGCGAGCTGTATATACCATTTGTTTTATTGCATCGATGATTTACTTCTCGTCCTGTGGCTGCGGTCCGTCACGGAAACAGGTGCTCCAGCGTCAAATCGATAGCTTGAGCGAATTGGTGTCAAAGAAAAAAAATGAAAATAGTCAAAAGCTCCGAACGATTGACAAATTGAGTGATCAAAAGGAAGATTTATATTTATCAACCACATTGATCGGGCACCAAGTCGATTCTATACTCACAAATTTTCCCGATGCCGTCGCGTACATCAGAGACTTTGACAAGTCAACCTCCGAAATCGTTAAAGATTATTTGCAGAACTTAAGAGACAGCGACCGCTGGAACCAACTTTGGCACCGGGGCGGAATATGGCTGTACGGCCAGGTTCCGGACAACGAGAAGCTGATCAAAGATATCAGAAACAGTTTGCAATTTTTGGAAGGCAAGCGTGAAAAACTGGCGACCCAAATAAGAGTAATAGATAATCAACTCGCTGATTTGCGGGATGCCATCAGATTCAATAATGAAGCTATCCATAACTGGAAAACAAATATCGATGACAAAACAACGGAAGCAAACAGTGAGTGAGGCACTCGCGAAAGAAAAAAAGGAAAATGAATGGCTGAAACCGGCAATCATCATCGCCATCCTTGCGCTGCTCAGTTCGGTCTGCTTCAATTTTGTGCAGTATAAGCAAAATGAGCGAACCAGTCAACGTGCCCGTGACGCTGAACGTCGCGCCCTGCATCTTGAAAAAATGAAGACCGATTGGCTTGATGAAATGCAACGTTCTTTAGCAGCAACTAATAGCCGTATTGTGACTGTCTATGATCAGCTTCGACTGGATTCTTTATCGTCTGAGCGAAGTGATCCTGAGGCGCGACAAGCAGGGCTTAATAATTACGATCGCGACCATGCGGAATTCACTGCTTTAGTACAACAAAAACAACGGTTACGTGGTGAGATCGATCAGTATTTGGCAAACGATAAAGCACCATGAAACTAGTAAACGATGATATTACTTTTTCGGCGAGTGATGTTTCGAATCATTTGGCCTGTAAGTACCTGACTGTATTGAATGCAAAGGCTGCTAGAGGTTTGATTGATCAGCAGCAGTACCGCGACCCCTCTCTACAAATCTTGCAGGAACGGGGCCAAGAGTTCGAACATTCATATATCGAGGCGCTACGCATTAAGGGCATCCCCATAACCAATCCCCAGCAAGGGACGGAAGGTACTGCTTTATCAAGGACAATTCAAGCGATGAAAAATGGGGCACCAGCAATCTACCAGGCAGAGCTACGATCAGGCAAATGGGGCGGTAGGGCTGATTTTTTGATCAAGGTACCCCGGCCAAGTCAACTAGGTGATTATAGTTACGAAGTTCTGGATACTAAACTCGCGAGGGAAACGAGAGCCGGCACGATGTTGCAACTAGCACTTTACACCCAACTAATAGCTGAAATTCAAGGCACCATGCCAGAATTGATGCATGTCGCGACCCCGGCGACCTCTACTGACCCGCAACACTACAGGTGTGATGATTTTATGGCCTATTTCCGGCTGGTTTGTGAAAGAATGTCCGAAACAGTAGCTGATGCTGAAATAAGCGCTTTTTACCCTGACCCGGTGAGTCATTGCGATGTCTGTTCCTGGTGGCGCGAATGTAATAACCGCCGCAGGGCAGACGATCATTTGTCCCTGGTCGCAGGAGTGAGCATGTTACACACAGCTGAAATCAAACATTGGGGAGTGGATACCCTTGAAACCCTGGCCCAATTATCGCTCCCCTTACAAAACCGTCCCACACGTGGCGCAATCGATACTTATGTGAAATTACGGGAACAAGCCCGCGTTCAATTAACCGCTCGTCAAACAAAAGCACCCTATTTTGAAACATTGGCGATTTCGGCTGATGCAGGGTTTTGTAAACTACCTGCACCTGATGTCGGTGATATATTTTTTGATTTGGAAGGTGATCCATTTGTCGGCTTGGCCGGCTTGGAGTATTTGTTTGGCTGGGTTACCGATGACATTTATCACTCCTCCTGGTCTTTCGATGCCGAACAGGAAAAAGTCAGTTTCGAACGATTTGTCGATTCCGTTATGCAGCGGTGGCGAGAGCATCCGGACATGCATGTTTATCATTATACCGCCTATGAGCCCGGCGCGTTAAAACGCCTAATGGGTAAGTATTTGACCCGTGAGACTGAAATGGACCAGCTCCTTCGGGCAGGCGTATTCGTCGATCTATATACCATCACCAAGCAAAGTCTCCGTGCTGGTATCGAACGTTACTCACTCAAAGAGTTGGAAATATTTTATGGTTTTATCCGAAAGGTTGAATTACGGGATGCCGCAGAAGCCCTAAGAACTGCAGAACGCATATTAGAACGAACCGCGCAGGATAGCTTACCTGATGAACTTAAATCCGTTATTGGATACTATAACGCGGACGATTGCTTTGCCACCGCTCATTTGCGCAACTGGCTGGAAAAATTACGTAAACAGTTAATAGATGAAGGACAAGTGATCCCGAGACCGCTGCCAGCCAGCGGTACAGCCAGCGAAGCACTGACAGTCCATGATTTGATGGTCAAAGCTATCTTCGACCAGCTTATGGCCGGTGTGCCGCTTGAAAAGGAAGCGCGCAGCGCCGCCCAGCAAGCGCGTTGGATATTAGGCGGTATGCTGGATTACTATCGAAGGGAAGACAAATCCAAATGGTGGGAATACTATCGACTGGTTGAAATGCCGGAAGATGAGCTTTTGGAAGAAAAGGCTGCAATTGCATACCTGCAACTCATACCTGGATCACGCAGACCGGAGAAAAAGAGTTTTGTAGACCAATATCGTTTCCCATTCCAAGAATGTGAATTAAGAGCTGGCGCCGAACTGAAACTTCAAAACCAACAAAAGTGGGGCACGATTTTCGCCATAGACAAAGAACAAGGCATCGTTTCGATATTGAAAGGACCTAGTATCAAAGACATTCACTCTTCCGCTGTTTTCTCTATTGATATTCTGAATGCTTCCGAAAAACAAAAAGCGATTATCCGCTTATCTCAATGGATTTTGTTATATGGCATTGAAGCTACATTCCCAGAATACCGCGCCGCGCGTGATCTTTTGTTAAGGGAAGCCCCAAGAGTCCGGGCTGGCATTGATTGGGGAAAGGAACCATTCGCCGCTGCGCTGGGAGGTATTCATATGCTGAAGGGCGGTGTATTGCCGATTCAAGGCCCTCCAGGTGCCGGCAAGAGTTATACCGCTTCAAATATGATCATCGAGGCAGTTAAAGCAGGCAAAAAGGTTGGCATCACCGCTATGAGCCACAAAGTGATCAGGAATTTGCTGGAAAAAACTGTTGAAGCGGCTCAAAAAGAAGGCGTAAGCCTGACCTGCCTGCATAAAGTCACAACACTGGGTGAGCCTACTGCCGGCATCATTGAAACGACGAAAAATGATGAGGTTTGGAACGCTCTTTCGCAAAATCGGGTTCAAGTTGCCGGTGGCACAGCTTGGCTTTGGGCCAATGAATCGAGTTATGAGCTAGTCGATATTCTTTTCGTCGATGAAGCAGGACAATTATCGCTGATTGACACCGTAGCTGCGGCGCAAGGCTCAGACAATCTTGTTCTGCTCGGCGATCCGCAACAACTCAAGCAACCCCAACAAGGCAGCCACCCTGAAGGCAGTGAAGTATCATCATTAGAACATATCCTACAAGAGCACCAAACGATTACCGCAGATCGAGGCATCTTCCTTGAACAAACCTGGCGGATGCACCCTAATGTCTGCAGCTTCATCTCCGAGCTATTTTACGAAAATCGCTTAATATCGGCGGGAGGACTTGAGAAACAGGTGTTGATGGGGCCGATTATTAATGGCGCAGGTTTATGGTTTCTGCCGGTTCCGCATGAAGGTAACCAAAGCGCGTCCAGACAGGAAGCGGAAGCGGTTAAAAAACTCGTGAGTTTGCTTACAAATGGACAAACCAACTGGACAGATCGCGACGAAAAAACTAAGACCGTTGATACCGGGGACATCAAGATCATCTCACCTTACAATTCACAAGTACAAGAAATCAACGCAATCCTAAACGGGACCGTAGAAACTGGCACAGTTGATAAATTCCAGGGTCAGGAGTCACCAATCATCATTTTTTCAATGGCAACTTCCAGTCCTGAAAACGCTCCGCGTGGCATGGACTTTCTTTACAGTCTTAATCGTCTTAACGTTGCTGTTTCCAGGGCTAAAACAGCTTGTATTATCGTTGCCAGTCCAAAACTTTTTGAACCTGATTGTAAAAGTCCCGCACAGATCCGACTTGCTAACGCCTACTGCCGATACCTGGAAATGGCACAAATCATTACTATAAATTAAAATCACCGAATTTTATTATATTAGTCTTTACTTTCTTATTATATGGCCCTAGTTTTATTTTTCATTTTCGTGCTGTTGGTGGTGATATTTAGAAAGAAAACACCCGCTAAAAAAGTGCCGGTTTATACAAAGCCTAAGCCCTTGCAACAAAACTCAAAACAAAGCCCCAGTTTTCAAACACAAAGTCCCAATATCCTTACTCCTTCAAAAACACCACCAACCGCCGCAGCACCATCAAGTCCGAACGCTGTCGCTGCCGACCTTGCAGCTAAACATTTTGGCTGGGAATGGGAGGAGTTATTGCGTAATAAGGCTACCCATTTTACCATTGCTACTAATCCTGAAATCCGGTTACGGATTGCACTGATTTATCAATCTATGCTACAGATTGATTTACGCGACTTATTATACAGTTTTATCAATACCTCCACTACGTTAAATTATGGGCCTGATGGCCAATTGCGCCGTAGGCTTCCATATATTTATGACGCGCTGCATTTGGGTACATATGCGCTCATTAAGGCGGGCAAATTTGACGATGAACATATCAGGGCGTTGTTAGCGTCATTGATCAAGGCTTACCGTGAGGAAAAGAGAGCGCCTTTAATTAACCCTGTCCCAGTCAAGATCAATGAGATAGTTGATTCGGTGGCCGCAGCTAATCTCATTCCTCCCATACAGGTTCCTGTCGAAGTTTCCAAGACACCTAACGTGATCGACGTTGTTCCCGGAGATGTTAAGCTCAACTTGGGGATATCCGTTGGCTTTACTACCCCAACCAATTTCACCAGCAGCACGAGTCAAGTGTACCAGGCATATAATCCGGATGATTATAAACTCGGTACAAAATATAAAGCAAAATTAAACTTAAGTCCACAGGAAGTTATATGGTTGAATAAGTTCATGCATTACACCAATGCCTTCAATGGCATTGAAGGATGTTCCATTGCCGTGATCAACCTTTATCTGGGCGCCATAAAAAAAATGGTACGGCGTTTTGCAAACGAGCCGGTCGGTCTGCAGCAGCGGCTGGAAGATATCAAAAATGCCGCCTATAGATTTTCAATGAACCAACCTAGCCAATGGGGGTATTATGACCATAGCCAGGTAAAGGAATCTACCGAGGCAGACCTTTACTACACCGTTTACAAGAAAGCGGAGAGCGCGATGCGTGAAGCCTGGGAAAGTGGGCGAAGTATTTCTCCCGCATTCAACACCCGCAGTCAGGAAGCTGTAGAATTATTCAAGCGTTACACCGAACCCACGCTTAACGAAGTCATACTTGAACTAATTCCAAATATACCACCACCGGATGAAGACACAGAAATAGAATTAAATCAAAAAAACTCCACCAGGTGGAAACATCAGTTTGAACGGATTATCAACGGTACTAACCGTGATACAAAAACGATAGTTAAAGAAATCCACCACCTGGCTAAGTTGAACAAGAAAAACCCTTCGGTAGAAAATATCTATTACGAAGCGGCAAAGTTTATGGCGCAGGTCGATAAAGTTGAGGCGCTGGGGATGTATTTGTATTACATCAAGTTTGATCAAAAATCAGCGCGCATCGATAACAAGCCATTTAATAAAACCATCCAAAAGCAATTATTTAAAACGGCGGAACAACAAGCTGAATTTCACACCATTGTAGACGAATTGATCGTATTAAATGACATTAAACAATCCCTTAAAAAGGTCGCTGTTTTCTATGAACCCAAACGCAAAAGGATCACCCTGGATGACAGCGCCATTAAACTCGCCGGACAGGAGCTATCAGGCACCGTTACTGTCCTGAATAAATATTTGAAAGAAGAAGAAGATGAACTGGAACCAGCTGCCTATGAAACAGATTCACCTAGCGCTACCATGACAATACAAACCGATGCGGTTGCAGAAGCGTCCTTCCTTAACGTTTTGCAAATATCCCTTTTAACTTTATTTGAATCCAATAATTTCAAGCTTCCGCCTGATGCCGTTAACAACTTTGTCCAGCAGCATGGCGCTTTTAAAAATCAACTGATCGAAAGCATTAACGATGCTTGCATTGATGTTCTGGATGATGTACTCATCGAAGAAAGCGAAGAAGAATATACCATTGACCCTGATTATTTTAGAAAAATATACCCTGAATGATTACCAATTTAAAACCAAAAGAAGCCACCGCGATCATCAATTCGCTTTCCAGTGGGGTGGTGCCCAAAGTGGGGGTGCAACATATCGTTGTTGGCCGTAAAGCCGAAGTGGATGCTTTCGTTCAGGCCCTGGAAGATGTCAAGAACGGACACAGCATGGTCAAGTTCTGGATCGGTGATTTTGGCTCCGGTAAGTCCTTTATGATGCATGTGTTAAACACGGTGGCGTTAAAGGCCAAATTCGTGGTTGCCAGTGCCGATTTCACACCGGATAACCGACTGTATGCCAATGATGGTAAGGGACGGGCGCTTTATAAGGCGATCATGGACAATATTTCCATACAAACCAAACCGGAAGGTGGCGCTTTGCCTACATTGCTGGAAAAATGGATAGAACAAGTACTAACCAAAACAGCCACTGAAAACGATATTCCGCTTCACCTGATACGGGAACAGGAACATTTGCCTTTGGTACAGGCCAATATCTCCAAAGCGGTCCAGGAGATCAGCGAAGTAGGCGGATTTGACTTCGGGCTGGTGGTGTTAAAGTATTATGAAGGCTACGTTCGACAGGATGACCAGCTGCGGCTTAACGCATTACGCTGGCTCAAAGGGGAATATACCACCAAAACAGAAGCCCGGCAAGACCTGGGTGTTCGCGAGATCATCGACGACCTGAATTATTATGATATGCTAAAAAACTTTTGCAAGTTTTTTGTGAGCATGGGTTATAGCGGCTTTATGATCAACCTGGATGAGGCGATCAATTTGTACAAAATTGGCACCGCCGCGATGCGTGAAAAAAATTATGAAAAGATTCTGATGATCTACAATGATTGTTTCCAAGGCAAAGTCGGCAATCTTTTTATCAATTTTGCGGGGACGAATGAAGTACTGGAAAACGAACGCCGCGGGTTTTTCAGTTATCGTGCGCTTCGCTCCAGGCTGGAAACCAACCGCTTTGAAAGCTCGGAATATCGTGATTTCGCCCAGCCGGTGATCAAGCTCCGGCCATTGGATTTTAACCAGGTATTCGTACTCCTTCAGATGCTCCGGGAGATCTTTAACGTCAATTACTCCGTGCAAGTGGCCCTCTCGGATGAAGAGATCCGCCTGTTCATGGAAGAACTCTATAATAAACCGGGGGCCGCTGAGTTTTTATTGCCCCGCGAAGTGATCCGTGATTTTTTAGGTATCCTGAGCTTAATCCGTCAATACCCGGAGGCCGATAAGAAAAAAATGTTTGCCAGCTTGCAGGTCAAAGACGAAAGGCCGAAGGAACTATTATTGGAGGATATAGAGGAATTATAGCATGTACGACTTGCTGGCAGAACCGATCAGGCGCTATATCCGCAACAAAGGCTGGGAATCCCTGCGTTCCATACAAGCCGCAGCGATCCGGCATATCTTAGCGGATGACCGTAATTATATCCTGGAATCGCGCACGGCTTCCGGCAAAACCGAAGCTGCGTTTCTGCCTATTTTATCGCGTGTCAGTTTTAAAACGCCCGGAGTCAAAGTACTCTACATTTCACCTCTGATAGCGCTGATCAACGACCAGTTCGCCCGGATAGAGGAACTTTGTGTTTACCTCGATGTACCAGTAACTAAATGGCACGGCGAGGCAAAACGTTCGCTGAAAGAAAAACTGATCCGCGATCCGGAAGGAGTATTGCTGATCACGCCAGAATCTTTGGAAGCTATGTTTTGCAATGCTCCACAAAATATTTCGCACTTGTTCGGCTCACTGGATTATGTGGTGATCGATGAGATCCACTCTTTCCTCGGAACAGATAGGGGCGTTCAGTTACAGTCATTGCTCAGCAGGCTGCGCCTGACCGCGAATTGCAAATTCAAGGTGGTCGGTTTATCAGCTACAATAGGCGATCATGCCGCAGTCAAACAGATGACCGGTGATGCCGCTAATACTACGGTTTTACGTGACCCCACTGGAAAAGAGATCGATGCCGAGTTTAAGTATTTTCCAGACGAAGGTGCCGAATTGCCACTTGACCTTCTCAAAGATCTTTATACAAATACCAAGGATAATAAAGTGCTGATCTTTCCAAACAGCAGGGGCAGGGCAGAAGAGATCGCCGTTAAACTGAACAAAATTTCAGAACGTGTCGGCGGTCATCATAACTATTTTTCACACCATTCTTCCGTTGACCGGGAGGTAAGGGAGTACGTCGAGCAATTTGCCAAGAGCAACCAGCGCTATCCATTTGCGATCTCCTGCACTTCGACCTTAGAGCTTGGTATTGACATCGGCTCAGTAGATAAAGTCGTCCAGGTCGATGCCACAAGTTCCATCGCTTCGCTGATCCAGCGGGTCGGCCGAAGCGGCAGAAAGGACGGGATGACCAGCATGTTATTGTTCTACGCAACGGGGCCATGGAGCCTCATCCAGTCGCTGGCCTGCTTTTCACTTTACCGGGAAAAATTTGTTGAGCCTGTAGGAAATAATCGATCCGCTTATGACCTATTGCTTCACCAGATCTTGTCGACTGTGAAACAACTTAGCGGCTGCACATTCGACACCTTGCAGGAAAGGATGTCGTGCAACTATGCTTTTGCCGAGATCAAACCTGCGGCTGTTACTGCTATCATTAAACACCTGCTACAATTGGATATACTGGAACTCATTGGCGGGGAACTGATCATTGGGGTAGAAGGGGAGCGAATGGTCAATGCCCGTGATTTCTACGCGGTTTTTAAGACCGATCCGAACTATAAAGTGGTACATGCCGATAAACCCATTGGCGAAATTCCCTTAACATCGATCATCGTTGTTGATGAGAATATTTTCCTGGCGGCCCGGATCTGGAAAGTCGTCGATATTGACGAGAAAACGAAAAAAATCACGGTAATACCGGCTAAGGATGGTAAGAAGCCAAAATTTTCCGGTGGCGGTATGGATGTCAATGTGCGGGTCAGGGAACGCATGCTTGAATTGCTGATGACCGGATCCGTTTGGACTGAACTGGATAAAAGCGCGGCAGATGTATTGGCAGAATACCGCAAAATGTTCGGCAAATATGCTATAGAGGATTTAAAGTTTGACCGGCCGGTCACTGAGAAAGAAGGTAGCTGCATAGTTTATACTTTCCAGGGTTCTGGTGTCAACCGCGCGATGGCCTTTGTCTTGCAGCAGATGAAACCGGGGTTCATTATCACTTTGGTGGAAGAAGACAGTACCTTCCACTTCAGTTGTGATTTTAAAACTGCGGAAAAGACTTTGATAACTGCCCTGGCCAGTTTAGCCCAGGTCGATATCTACCTGGCCGAGGCTATTGCTGCTAATTCAGACGGCATGGTGAATTCTAAATGGGGCGTCTATCTGCCACCTGTGTTGCAAAAAGAACTGCTAAAGGCGACTCGTTATGATTTCGATGGTGCGGGACAGTTTTTAGCCGATGTCAGATTAGTCAGGCATATGGATCATCAATCATGAAAACGCTTTTTAAACTGATCGTCGCCATTTTGCTGCAGGTTGGCGTAGCGTCATGTCATGAGCATACAAATGAGATCAATTTAAAGCCAAGAACTGATTCTGTTTTTATCTGTCAAAGTTCCGCGGCCTACGCGTACCACACCCGCATTTGTAAGGGATTAGCGCATTGCAGGCATACCATTGTTAAGGTGAGCAAATCGTATGCAATCAGTGCCGGATATAAACCTTGTAAACTTTGCTATAGATGATGATTAAGTTAAATCTGGATCCTGAATATTATGAACGTGAACATCTAGGTGCCAAAGTTTAAAATGTCTTTTTCACTTAAAAGGAATCGGTCAAAATACTACAGAACTAAAAGGCAGCAATACCCAAGCGCAATGCTTTATCTACATTATATAAATACCAAGGCAGTCAGGGTTTTTTATGCGTTCTATAGATATCTCACTATTATTTCTCTTTTCCTGGCCGTTAAATTCAAGATGGCCAAATAACTTTAAGAAATACGTGCCGGGACTAGGAATTGTTACCGATAGGAAATAAAGCGATTCGTATCTTAAAATAATCGATATTCCTTACTGTTCAGCCACTTAATCACTTCAATAGCTAAAATATCTTATATCATTTTAATGTTGAAACTGAATCCGAATATAGGTTGACAAACCAAGTTAAATCAGTTCTGTGCAATGGTCTTGTTTGATTTGTATTTTTTGTGAAATGTTAATGAAATATAGTAAGCAAATTATATTTCCCACTACGGAAAGCCGTAAAAAGCTGAACCCGCTAGCCGTTACATTTGTTCAATTAATTATAAATACATTTAAATCATGGCAGCATCTTACGTAGAACACAGGCCTCACGCGTCAAGCGAACACGCCGCCACATCTCATTACGTTGTAATTGTAAACGAGAAAGAAACCGGCGGAGAATTCTCCACCCAGGAAAAAGCAAAAACTTACGCATGCGACAACGGGCATAAGCCTGTCCATGTCGCAAGACAACGTCACTTACAAAACAGGAAAGAGCCTGCTCATTGGCGGGTTGATCCTTGTTAGTTTGAATTTCGTGTAATTGTCAGGGAGTAGATAAATTTCTGCTCCTTTTTGAAAACCTTAAATCGAAAGATTTGAGGTTTTTTTTAAATGATAAAAAAATAATTCCCAGTGCAAAATAGGCAACGTAGCCGTGCTGCTTGGCTTTGCGCCGATGGTTTATGATATCAATAAATCTAGAAGCTCACCAGGAGTCATACCCAAAAAATGCAAATGACAAAATAAAATCTGTAAATTTACGGAATGCCGTTGGTTCTAATTGCAGCAAGTTAACCAAATCTTATCTCATGGAATTTGATATATTATATAACTCAAGTATGCGGTCTATTCTTGAGAACTATTCGATAGTTCAAAAGGCCAGACAAAAGGCTGCCTTTAACCTATTTACAATATCCTCGTACACTAGCCACCTGGAGAACTTTCATTCAGATATAATTGCTACGCTACTTGATAAGAATGCAGTTCATCAGGAACAGGATCGGTTTATGAGGCAGTTTATTAACTATCTACACGGTCTGTCCGGCATAAATATCAGGAAAGGTGATTTTGAGAATACCACTGTGATCCGGGAACAAGGCAGGTTAGATATTTGGATAAGGGATGAAGTATCACGAAAGGCAATCATAATAGAAAATAAAGTCAATAACGCTCCGGATATGGTCGAACAAATCGACCGGTATTATCAATATTCACATGAACAAATTGGCTATCACGTTGAGCTAATTATTTATCTCTCGCTGGACGGGTTTAAACTTGCACCCAAAACTTCCTCCAAAATCGACCACTTAGTCCGCAATATTGGCGTGTTTACCGGAATGCCGGACGATCTTGTCACGGGTTGGCTTAAAAATTGTCTGGACGATCATATTAGACAGGACAGCTACACCTTTATTTACCAATACATTAGTTTATTAAAAAATCTCGCAAATAAAAATATGGATATTCAGGTAATGGAAGATTTCTACCGTCTTCTTTCAAATGAAAACGCATTTGAAAATATCAACAACATAGTAGAAATGAAAAATCGACTTCCTTCATACAGGGCTGATAAATTTGCTGCTGTTTTAGGTGATAATTTCACGCCATTTGTAAAACAAATCAGGTATAAAAGCAACTATTACTTATTAGATAATTATCAGGTCAGTTCAAATATTTTAAAACTTGATATTTGGTTTGAAGAAAATGGCAACGCAGCACTAATGTTTTGGAATACTTCTGAACAATCTTTAAATGGAAGGCTCGCACTGACCCTGGAACTTAACAGGATAGGGTGGGAACAAAAATTTGACGACGAAATAGGCTATGGATATAATGGATACAGCAAACGTTTTACGATTGGGCCAATTTATCCAACAATGGCATTGGTTGATCAGGCACTAAATAACTTTGTCCGGCAATTTCTTGATGCCCTTAAAAAGGGAGCCTTGTGATAGCCTAGATGCGCATGCTTGCCTATGAATCCATTATTACTTCCTAACCTTGTTTGTATCGGAAGTAACGAGTCCGCGCTTGTTGGTGATAACAACCTGGTAAAAAGCGGCATCCTGCCCGAAAAAGCCTTCATATGATAAGCCTGCTGGGCGAAGACCGTCAGGAGGCATTTTCGGAAATAAAGCGCAATATGCTGAACTCCATTAAGGGCAATAAGTAATAAACTTAATTTGCACCGCGCGGAAGCCAAACGCAATATTCAAAACAAATTTTAAGCGGTTTAAAAATGCGCCTTAATCCTTTTTGATAAAATACCGTAAAAACGCCTTTTTTATTTCAGATTTTATTTTTTAGCTTTATTGAAATAATTCCTAAACCGGATTATCATATACCATTGTCTTCTTCCGTTTTTTAAGATGCATTTCGGATATACCGGTTTCAGGGTGATTTGATAAAGTATGAATAAGTAATACCTAAACGATGAAGTACATCCTGCGATTTATTTTGATTTTTTCGATATGCGGCTGCGCCCTTCAAAAGGCAAGTGCACAGTATACGATAATGGATAAGGCTCCGTGTCCGGAAGGCCCGGGATCAGCGCTGGACACGGTTTTTTATTCACCGACCACGCCGATGCCCTTCGATGAATGTTTTGTGCTTAAGATCACACTGAAGGGCAATATTCAACCGCGCTATTTTGCCGTTAATCCCGTCGATCGTTTTGGTAACCTCGATCCTACCCGCCGGGATTACCATACGTATTTAAAAACTGTGCAACCTGACCCGAAAAAAAGACGGGCTTTTAAGAAAGCTTTTACGTATGAGCTGTTTCGTGCCAATAAGATCAACCGGCTCTTTAGTACGATCATCTGTTACAACAGGGGTACGACGACGGATGTCATGATGCATGTGCCGCCGTTAACGCCTAACCGGGACTACAAGATTATACTGATTACTGACAATGTGAATTCTTTGAAGGCGCTGTATTCCAGCGGCGAGATAGTTTTCAGGACTGCTGCGTTCCCGCCAGATCAGGCGGCAAACAATGCAATCAACCAAAAATTGCACCAGATGATCGTCGGTAATGACATCAAGGGAAACGGGTTGAACTATAACGTGACCCCGCAAAAAATCGTCGATTTTCTCGCGCATGATACGCTGGTTTATAACCAGGATATAAGCCCGCCGACGGCAGTAGTGACTGCCCTGCTGGATGCAAAAAAACTACCCCACAAGTTGGCGACCACTGCGCAATACTCGTTTTTCAGAAGGTATCGTATTTTCTTTAAGCCAACCGGGTCGGCCACTGCTTTAAATCTCGGCAACGCAATGGCTGTCGATCCGCAAAGGTATGTCGAGGCAATACCTAAAAGTGATCCCGAAAGCTTAACATTATCTGACAGCGTTATGGTCGGTGGGGTAAAGGTTCCGTTAAATGATGTTGACGGTAACCCGGTCAAATTCCACACGGATAGCAGGTACGAGGTTTATTTCTTCTGTTATGAAGAGTTTGATGATCTCGGCACCCATGGTGTTACAAAGGAACCGGTGTCATTTTTTAAGTTAATGGATCTTGAGGAAAAAAACGGCGGCAAGGAACTTAGTGCCACTGTCAACCCTGCGGCGCCTAACAATGAAACGATAGCAGTTAAAAAAAATACGGTCAGACTTTACCAGGATATGGATAAGTCTGTAAGTTCACTGGCAACAACTAATGTCTATAAAGTATGGCCGCAGGACGACCTTAAGCAGGTCATGAGCCAGGCGGTACTTTGCCCGTGCTCAAATAAGGGCATCAGGGATCTGACGCAGGCGAACGACCTGCTGCATATCATCAGTCTCTTAAATGTCGCGACGCCCGCCCAACTGGAATCTATGCGTTCGGGCTTGTTGTCGAGTAAGGATCTTTTAGCAACTCCTGCAAAAAACGGGGACTATACTGCCAGGGCCGCGAACCTGAAATTTACCCTTGGACAGCTTCAACTGCTCAATGACTTTCTCCGTAACATCATCGCACTGGAACCTGGTAATGCCAGCTATAACGCCATTTATACGCAGGCTATGAGCTATCGTGCTGATTTGCAGGCAGAAAGTGATGCAGTGGACAATATCAATAAGCTTACCGCCAAAATAACTGCCGCATACGATAAACTGTTTCCTATACTGGAGGAGCGGAACACGCTGGTTTCTACAGAAACGCTGGATTTTATGTCGACCTACAAGCTCAGGATCGTCCCTGATTTTGGTTTCATCGGCGTTTTTACCGGAGACAAGGTTTTCCATTTCTCCGACCTGGCACCGTACCTGGGGTTTGAGGTCGATTTCAGATCGATCAACAAAAATATCCCGATGCGGCTGGTCCATTATAAGGATATCTGGTACTATCTGTCTTTTTCGGCAGGGCTGACTTTGACATCGCTGGCTATTCCTAATAGGCGGGCCGACCTTTTCGGCAATCAAAACTTGCTTACCGGCTTTGGTTTCCGGATAAATAATTCGTTCCGCGTTACTGCCGGTACCGTGTGGTTTAAAACCATTAATAAAAATCCTCTGGAAACCAACCAGCCGCTCGGGTTTTCACCCTTCATCGGGTTGTCGCTAGACCTTGACCTGCAGACGTTATTCGGTGGAATCAGTAAACTATTTAAATGATGAAAAAATCAATATATGCACTACTGGCAGCTGCGCTTTTTTACAGCGCCTGTTTTAACCCGAAAAAGTATGATGACATCACGCCCATGGGGCTGATCGCTATCAGCTCGAGTGACAGCACCACCGCTGCGGACGGGTCAGGTTCTTATGTGGTTAATGCGGAAGTGCTGGACAAAAAGGCGGATGCGGGCAAAAGGACCATCGTCTTTAAGACTACGATGGGGACGTTCAAAGGCGGTTCAGACAGTATCGCCGTTGTCGCCGACGCCAATTTTCAATGCAGCGCAAAGTTAACCAGCGTAAAGGCGGGAAAAGCAACCGTTACCGCAAAGATTCAAAATATCACGGCATTAAAAACACCGTCTGTTACCTTTACAACTGCATTTCCCAGCAAAGTTACGGTTGCAGTTGATTCTTTTTCTGTCAAGAATGACAACAGGAGCGAAACATTAGTTACTGCGACCCTGGGCACAGCCAGCGGCGGCGTACCATCGGTCGGCACTACTGTTACTTTCACGGCTACTGACAACCTGGGCACTATGGTAGGAACATTTCTTAACAACATTTCGACGGGAAACACCGATGCTAACGGACAAGTGAAACTGCGATATGCGCCGATCAATACACCCTATACGGGTTACCTTACTTTTACGGCTACCTCAACTGATGCTGACGGCAAACCAGTCCTCGGAACGACACGAATTTTTATCACTAAATAATTAAATATGGAAAACGAGGAATTACAACAAAATGAACTTAATGACCTTGTGGGTAAAATCAAGGATCATATCGCTAACAGCAGTACGCTTTCCGGTATGAAACTTTCCACCCTGGGCCTGGCAACCTTTGGACAAGGTACGCACACCTGCTGCTCGGATGCGGGCGACGATCAAATTATGCTTCCTGATAGTGTTCCGTGCCCATTTGGCTACCACGACTGCTAAGATATTCCCGGGTCTTAGAGCGTGGTGTTTATCGAATAACCTGTGCAGCTAAACAATATGCTGCAATTTTTCAGGGTGGCTATAGTAAGCCCTTCCTGGAATCCCTTGCCTTTGATAACTGCGCTGACCTCGGGTTGCGAGAGCAGTGATGCAATGGCGGTAGGCAGGTCTGTCCCGTGGGTAGTGATTATTTCCGGTGCCTGCAGCAGGTATTCTGTCAGGTCGGGCCATTGGATGCTTAAGATGGTGTAAAGAACAAGCTGGTGCCTTGGTATGTCAATGTGCGATATGAGCGACGCGGCTTTGTTTACCAGGTAATTATTCAACAGGCGCTTCATGTTCCTCGGGTTCACGTCCAGAAATTTTCCGTAGGATTTTAAAAAGTGCTCGGTCTGTTTGACTGTTTGCTGCTGGGCAAGTGTTTCAAGCGACTTGAGCCTGGATTGGTGCTCTTTGTTAAAAGCGGTTTCCTTCACGGTTGATTTTGAAGCGGGAGCCTGCTGTTCTTCCTGGCCGGGATCTGCAGCCGGGGTATCCCGGATACCAAGCATGGCATTCCAGCACTTTTCCTTGATGGCCTCGGGAACACCCGGCAGCGCAACGGATAGCTGGAACATTTTTTCGATGAACAACGGGCCGATGGCTTTGCCCTCGACGTGGATAAAGTTCTTGATTTTATCGTACTCCACTTCATAGCTGGCGTGCACTTTGTCGGCCGCGATCACGAATACCACGTTCGCCTCTTTGAAAATGGTCTGGATGTTTTCAAGTAATTCGACGACGTAGTTGCTTTTACAGCGATCCAGATCGTCGATGAAGATAACGATCCTCCCCGGCGCAGCAGCTTCGACCAGTTTTTTGAATTTGTTTTTAAACTCGACCATCGGGTTGTCCCTGCTCTCCAGGTAATCCTGCACGGCCTTTTTTGATTTGATAAATAAGCTTTGCGAAAGGCTGATCGATACGCCCCAAATCGCGACGAGGGCACCGAGGAACTTGCTGATGTTTTCCAGCCATTTGTCGTTGTCCGCGTGTTTGGTTTGCCCGTATAAAAACAACAGGTAGGCAATGACGAATAGGGAAATGGCCTGGTGCAGCCGGCGTGCCTTAAACCGCCAGAACCATTCTTTTACCCGGAATGTCCAGGGCAATTGTTTTTTAAGGTCCTGGTGCAGGTTGTTCATGAATGTCCACCAGGGATAGGGCATGCCCTGGTTTTGCCATGCGTTAAAATCGATGCAGTACCATTGCTTCTGGTCCGCTATAGCCGGTATCTTGTTAAAGGAGTCCTTCATGAAATTCATAAAGGATGATTTTCCGGCGCCCCACGGAGCATATAAATGAATAGCAAAAGCGCCGTGTGTCAGTTTTGTTCCATCCAGGATTTTGACGATGAACTCGGCGAAATAATACCGGTCCAGAAAGTCGCCGTCCTGGCTGACAATCGGATTATCGTCTGAACTTTCCAGGTAATCGTTGTCTTTGGCGCCTTCATCAACAATCAGCTTATTGTACAGGGTTTGTCCTTGCCTGGATAAAAGGCGCGTTATCCCACCTGTAACCTCCGGGATCAACTCGTCCAGAAAATTATCCCGTACCAGTAAGCTTTTGAGTGTTTCGTCCAACATCGCTAACCCAATCATCATCAGCTTGCCATGAAAAACCTTGATGTCTGGTTGATAAAGCTCCCTGAGCCGGTCAAGCCAATTCAGCGGGGTATCCAGCTCTGAACGCTTAAATTCCCGGTCAACCGCGTAAGTGTTTAATACCTGGAGTTTCTGGCTGCCTTTTTTATTGGCATAAACGGTGCGGTATTTGAGCAGTTCCGCCGCCATCTGAACGGCGCTTACTGCGCTCTTTTCACCTAATCGTTTTACCACTCCCTTGACCGCATCGGACAGGCCGGCGTCCCAGGCAGGAGGGGAGATCGATGGTGCCGCCTTTTTTGACCTTTTCGGCGAT
Organism: Mucilaginibacter phenanthrenivorans; assembly: GCF_024721155.1. Classification (GTDB taxonomy): domain Bacteria; phylum Bacteroidota; class Bacteroidia; order Sphingobacteriales; family Sphingobacteriaceae; genus Mucilaginibacter; species Mucilaginibacter phenanthrenivorans. Next base: position 66,001 of record NZ_JAHVAP010000010.1, read on the forward strand.
TTTTCAGAAAAGCTGTTTGATTCTTGCATCATTTGGAATGTTTGATCGGGGGGGTATCCTGTAATACGATTTCGCCTTTCACGAGCCATGAGATACCAAATGCCCATAGCGTTATGAGCTCAAGCCAGTAGGTAGGACGGAAGTGAGCCAGCTTTTTTTCCAGGTGAAAAACCTTAAGCGACAGGATGCCTGCCATGGCAACGACCATGATGATGCCGCATACCAGGTACACGCTATTGCGCGACCGCTTTTGTTTACCGGGGTCGGCTTTATCTGTCCGGCGGAAAAGCCAGAGGGACATAACGGCCTGTACAAGAAACAAGCCTGTTGCTGAACTATAGTGGACGGTATTCCGGAGATCGTCCGGCGGTCGGCAAATGATATTACACGCATAATTACCATCACTCACATTGCAGGGGAAGAATGCGACTCCGAGTGCGAACACGGCCATCAGGTTGCATAATATCCCGTCAAGGCGGGCAGGGCCTTTATAGGTAAACATGAAAAGCGCAACCGCGCAGAGTACGCCGACAAGCACGCTTCCCATGATGGTATAGAAATAATCACTGATAGACGGTTTCAAGGTAGTGCATCGTTCGATGACTAAGGTGCCGAAATAACAGACGACGGGGAGTGCAATACCCAGCCAGCCGATGGCCCGGCGGATCGTGCGAAACGAAATGATCATGTTCCTATCAGGGTCGCCTTCGAGCAGCGCCGGCGTTTTGTTCTTTGGGACGGGCTTCATGGGGATAATGGATAAGGCTCCTAATTACCAGCAAGATAGAAAAATAAATTTGATATGTCCTATTTTAATAAATGCCAGGCAAACGCATAGAATAGCCGCACCTATACTGGCTAAAATTTGCCAGTGTTTTGGAGAGATAAAGATGAGCAATAAGGATAATGTGAAGAGAGAAACCGAAATCTGCGCAGCAAATAATTTACTTTTTGCAAAGGCAATCAGCATAATATCCGGATTAAACCAGATCACGCCTGGTGAAGAAGCAAATGACGGCTGGTGATAGGATTATCTGCAAATTTTGGGATTAAAACTCAGGCTGGACGAGGTAATGACTGCGAAGGTCATTGACGAGGAAAAAACAAAGGTATTTGACGCCTTTCTGGCACCTATTAAGAAAAAGAACCGGTGTACGCCGGAGGAAGGCCTGGAGGCTGAGGCCATTCTGCTGAGTTTTGAGTCAGCACAATTTAAAATCAACACGGTCCGTGAGCAACTGGCGCCTTTAAAGTATTACTGGGAGCTGAAACACCTGTCGTTAAAAATTGTTAGCCATTCCGGCAACCTGCAGAAAAGCGAAAATTTCTATCTTCAAATTAAGCAGGTTAAATGGCTGGAGACCCGATCTGCAGGCAGGGGATACCAGCAACTGGAACAGGTGAACTATGGTACGTTATACTTAACGAATAAACGGCTTGTATTCGAGGGCAACGCGAAAAACTCTATTATCCCGTTAGACCGGATCAGGGGTATTGCTGTTCAGTCAAATGGAATTGCTGTTCAAAAAGATAAGGGCGAAGACCCGGTATTGGTTTTTTTGGGGGACAGATTGGCGTTTGAGTTGATTTTGAAAAGGTTGTTGAACGGATAACATATCGCCCAACGGATTAATGTAATGATTTCCCAAAAATTACCGATATTAGTGTTAATTCGTTAACCTTCAAAAACTTATCGCAATGGCTAAATTTAACAGAAAACCCCTCAGTACGATTTTATTGTTGATAATACTTATTACTGCAGGGCAATCCTGTAACAGCCATGACAACCGTTTCATTCTGCCTGCTCACCCACACGACGCTAAAACAGTCGTCCCCCTGCTTATTTATTACGTTTCACAGACCGATGTCAGGCCGGCCATAACGGTTTATATTAATGGCATACCGGTAGAAGTGCTGTTCGATACCGGCTCCTGGGGACTTCGCGTGTTAAAAGGCGCGCTTAAAGGCGGCACATTTCCTACAATCGGAGTGCGGGTGAGCAATTCCTATTCCGGCGGAACAAGCCTGTATGGGCAAGTCGCCAGGGGGTATGTTTCTATGAGCAATTCTCATAAAGGTGCGACGCTTAACTTTATGCTCATTGACGGGGCCGATAGCGGTAACGGTAAGTTTTCCACGGGCGATAACGCAGTGATTAATAACCCGCTGCTGGAACACTTTAACGGAATCATCGGTGTTGGCATGCGTTATAGCGATACCAGTAGAGGTGTGGCTAATCCTTTGCCGCAGTTGCCCGGGAACGCGCAATTTATCGTTCATTTTCCGCACTATGGCGAGCCGGAGGGTACGCTGGTCCTTAATCCCGGCCGGGAAGATTTGCGGGGATTTTCCTTTCTCAAATTGAAAGCCAACAGTGATATCCTGCCCAATGGTTTGCAAAGCTGGCCTGAAAACCTTTTAACCGGTACCGTTTCTATCGACGGACAGCCCTACACGAAGAATACGCTCCTGGACACAGGAAACCCCTTGAATTTTTACTACAAAGACGGCACGAGCAATAAAGAGCCGGTTGATATCAATTCAGTCGTCAGGTTTTCCTTAGGAGACCCTGTTGTCGCTGACACGACGATCACTGTAAAACAACAGCGCGCCGGCCTGGACCTGCTGGTATCAAGTAATAAATCGTCCTATGGCCCCCGGAACGTCTTCGGTACGATGTTCTTTTTTGATTTTGATGTCTTTTATGATCAGCACAACGGGGTGATCGGCATCAGGAAAAAATAATGCAGGTTTTTAGCGCAAAAGGTTTAAGGACTAACGAAGCTTATTAAATTGTCTTAGGCTGGGCATTTTCAAATTTTACTAAAATGTAACTTAAAAACAGGGAAACAAGTTAAAGCGGGTTCACAATTTGAACTCACTTTATGTTAACCCTTAAACAAGCTATCGCGGAATTCTTCAACCATTGTCTTTATGAAAAAAACCTTTCGTCTAAAACAATTAAATTTTACACCATAGACCTGCAGCAATTTCGCAGTTATATGGAAGCCAATGCCTTTCCTATCGAAATTAAGTTAGTCGATAAGACTTACCTCAAAGGTTATCTTAAAGTGCTGGCCTGCTGGAAACCTAAAACTATCAAACGCAAAATCGCGACGCTGAAAGCGCTTTTCAATTACCTGGAATATGAAGACCATATCCCGGTCAATCCTATGCGCAAGATTAAAATAAAGATCAAAGAGCCGCTAATGCTTCCCAAAGCGATGACTTCAGAAGAATCCTCTGCTATACTTGATCATGTTTATACCGCGATCAAAACGACCGATAAATCTAAATACCAGTATCTTGAGGCTGTAAGAAATGCAGCGGTCATCGAACTGCTGTTTGCAACCGGGGCCCGGGTTTCTGAAATAGCAGATTTAAAGCTTAACGCCCTTAACCTGGAGGCTGGTACTGTTACCATTTATGGGAAAGGAGGGAAGCAACGGATGATCCAGATCTGTAATAAGGATACTTTGGCAACCCTGTCAGTATACTGTGAACTATTTAAAAACAAAATCGAGGCGGCCGACAGCTTTTTGTTGATCAACAGGCTGGATAAGAAACTGTCGGACCAATCGATCCGGTTTCTAACCAAAAGCCTTGCTGTGTCCACTAAAAGCAGCAAGAAAGTAACACCACATGTATTCCGGCACACATTTGCCACTTTGCTACTTGAAAACGATGTGGATATTAAATACATCCAGGCACTTCTTGGTCATAGCTCCATTATGACCACGCAGATCTACACCCAGGTCAACTTAGAAAAGCAAAAACAGATTCTTACTGAAAAACATCCGCGGATGGGCTATTCTATGGCGCTGGAGTAGGGTCGAATGCAGGATAACTGAATATTATCTATGGACTTTCATGAACGGGGCTCAAATGTTTCTCTGCATCTCAATAATCTTAGCCTATTAGAAGATGTTAGTTCAATCAATTATGAACACATTCAGTTTTTCAACCATGAAACGTTGGGTAAGGTATTATTGCTCGACGGCGAGTTACAGCATATAGAGGCATGGGCCCCTTTGTATCATGAAACAGTGGTTCATTTACCTTGCGCTTTTATAAAAGAAGTCTCAGATGTACTCATATTAGGTGGGGGTGATTTTTTCGCAGCAAAAGAAATTCTAAAATATTCTACGGTCAAAAAAGTCACGATGGTTGATTTCGATCAAGCCGTGGTCGATTTAATGGTAAGACACTACACCCATGCAAAAGATGTATTGTGTGATCCGAGATTTGAATTAAAAATCAATGATGCTTTTGTTGAACTGAATAACACAACTCAAAAATTTGATTTGATAATTAATGATGCTGTTGATTTGGCTAACCATCCGGGAATTGATAATAAAGGAATATTTCAATTGCTAAGTAAATATTTAAAAAAGGATGGGGTTTGCGCTGATTTGATCTACAGGCATATTTTTGAAAAAGACACTACAAACAAAACAATAGCGCTGATAAATGAGAACGGGCTAAAATCTGCATTTTCGCTGGTAACAGTTCCCGAATATCCCGGAATATTGCACTTGTTGGCTATCTGGGGATTAAACGAAAATATCAATCAGTCGTTGGGGACCGCTATAAATTTAGATCAACAAGAGTGGATCAAGAATTCAAAAAAAACTTGCGAGTATTTTGACCCTCGATTTTTATCTTTCTACTTATACCTACCACCTTATCTTAAAAGAATTACGAATGGAAGCAGTAATTTTTAACAGGGCATGTTGGATTTTCGATTTATGTGCAGACGACATAGTTAAAGAGCTAGAACTTATGCTTATTCAAGCAGAATTCTCTATTCTAAATTCCACGGATCATGTATTTTCACCTCAAGGTTACACCAAGATTTGGCTTTTAGCAGAAAGTCACTTTGCTATTCACACTTTTCCAGAACAAAACGCTTTTTATTTAGAATTAAGCAGCTGCATAGAGTCCAAAGCAAAATTCTTTTGGATTAAGTTTCAGAAATGGACGGAAAAATATAACGTGACTTATAAATTATTTCCGACACACATAAATAGGGGGTTAATTAAATAATAAATTGCCTTTTAAAACTTAAAGCGTCACTTGGATTATCAATGTCATCAAAATAAACCTGCGCCTTATCCCAGGCTTTTGAACTAATAATTTGATCAACACAATCTTTCTTTTCGTGCGCATCACTAATATAACCGTATTGAACCAGATATTGATGCTTCTTAGACTCTGTAACGGCCCAGGGCGAACCTAAAAGACATGTAACAGCTTTATGGCCTTTATTTATTAATTTGATACCATTGATTTGTAAATACCAAAGATTTTGTTGTCCGCTAAAATCCATTTTGATTCCCGCATTCAGCGCAATGCCTTTAGCTATTGTAGAATGCTGGCTTGGACATCTGGATACTTTTCCTGAAACCATCACGCGCGATCCGTGATATCCAGACGTGAAAAAATTTGGTAATTTTTTTCTAATCAGCGTCGTGGGAGCTACGCCGATAAGACCATCCCCAACGTAACCGTACCTGTGATATAAGCCCACAATTGTTTCACCGTTAAGACTTCCAACCCTCAATGCCGCATCAGCGCTCGCATAAAAATCCATTGCTTGATATTCGTCTTTTGTAATGGTACCTTCAAAATCGTATAAAGGATTCCATCTCCTTGCATTTTCAAACGGGTCGCCAGGGAAGAGTTGGGTGTAAGGTGAAAGCAATCCATCAAAATAAACAGTGTCACCTTCCATGATGCTTCCGTTATGAATCCCTCTTTTCCAAAAATCCAAAGCTCCTTCGAAAGTGTTTCTTTCATAGACTTTTGCAATTACGCCTGAAAAGGCATAAGATCCTATTGCACCAACAATTGTTTGAGCAGCAGATTCCAAGAGAGGTTGCCAAAGAAAAGTATTCGAAGTAGTCATAATATTCAGTTATCCTTTATTGAATTATCAAAATTAAACATTGACTGTGGAGATTCGATATCGATAGTACGATTGTCGAACCGATTTAACAGGAGTCCACATTGTTTCGTAAATATTCCAAAGTCGATTTTATCAGGTATGCAAGTTAAGTCAGAATATATAGGCCTGATGAAATAAAATACTCCTGGATTGTTTTGACAGTAGCGTTCCATAGAACGAAATAATTTGCCCTGAGCCGAAAGACCTCTATTGAGCTCTTTTAATTGGGGATAAATATTTTGATCTAACTGCCCATCGTTACAATGCGCGACGAAATGTCCCTTCTCGTAGCCTTCAAGCTGCGGTATGCCTTTAAAAGAACCAGCATACTGCCGCAATCTATATGCGTTTCTTTTTGAAGCATTCAATACGGATTTAGCAAAGACAAAAACCACGCGCGCCGCTCGGCTGTAAATGTCATTGCTGTAATCGTCAGTACAGTCAAAGTAGAGCATGTAGTTTCGGTTTATATTATCATTAAAATGCCGCACATCGGCATTCTCGAACTGAGATTCGTAATGCTCAGTCAAGTAAACAGATAACTCTTTACGTAAGTAAATAACTACCTCGTCATAGTCTGTGCTCGGTAGTTCGGATAAGATGCGGTAATATTCATTCACGGGTGGCTAGGTTTTTCTAACCGAATATACATTTTTTTTACAACTCCCTCCATCAATTCAGGATAACTACTAATTATCTTTTATTGGTAGATACCCTAATTAACAGCTATGAATTAAAATTTTTTCTTGTCGAAGAGTGTTTCGGGATTATAACTTCATAATTAAAAACGCTTATAGGTTGGATTTCAAGGGCAATGCAAACAGCAATTAGTCCGCTCACGGACATGTTATTTTTGCCCCTAACAATTCTATAAACCTGGCTATAGCTAAATCCGGTTCGATCTACAATATCTTCTAAAGTTTTTTTTCATTAGAGGTTAACCCCAAAATATACCAAATTACTATTTTTTCTTCCGCCTACTTCTTTCCTTTTCTTCTTCTCTTAGCCGTTCCTGTACTTCCGGACTATTCAATTCAAGATGGCCGAATAACTCTGTAAAATGTGTTCCGGGCTCAACATTGGTTGCTAATTCAATCAACAATAATTCATGACCCCCGATTATTGAAGTGGTTTTTGAGGATAAATCTTTAAGTCTTTTTACTGTAATGCCAGTTTTATGCGAAATTGTATTTATCGTATAATCTTCGAGTGAATTTATCAGTCTACCAAAAGATGTCGTAAGCAACGAGGACGTTTTGGTATCTGGTTTTTTAGTGTTCTGAAGTTTGATTTTCGGAAAAATTAGTAAAAGAAAATCTTTCAAAGATTCTTTTGCGATAAGCGATAGCAGATAGATTCTTTCAGCAGGAATAGGTCTTGTTCTGCCATTTTTATAAGCACTTATATCAGATGTAGGAATTCCTGTCTTTGCAAATATATCAATACCTGCAATGTTGTTTTTTGTTATATACTCCCCGAGTGAATTTTCCGACACGTTACTATTTTAAACCTTAAATTAATGTCTACTAAAGTATTCATGTTAGGTATCAAAGGCAACGAGAATGGAATTACTTGTATAAAGTGTAAATAATTTGCTTTTTATGCGAGTAAAAATTATATTTGTATATAATAATAATGAATTGACAAGAATTTAAAGAATTACAAAAAATAAGGTATTAATAAAGAGTCTCGCTTGCTAAATTCTGACAGTTGCAAATGAACGGGACAATAGGTTAATGCCCATGACAATATTTGTGTATTTTTGTACACTCCATAGCGTTGTGGGCTCTATTGTAAACCCGTTTCAAAGGCCGTCAGAAGCCTAGCAAGGCGGTATTAGAGCCCTCGCTATGGTGCTCTTTCCGCAAGAGGCTCATTATATTCAAAATAATGAGCATAAACCAAACCCATACCACCAATCCAAAATCTCTTCCTTTCACAGGAACCGAATTTCCATGCCTGCTCAATTGCATACCATTTTCTCTCTCCCTCAAATCCTTCCTTAAAAACCTGATAAAATCGCCCACCTAAAAACCCGGGCCACGGCAACCCACCGATCAGCTAATAGTTAAGTCAATTCGTTTGGTTGCCGTTTCCCTCTTTATTGTTTTCCACCGCAGCCCCCACAGGCCCAAACATTAACCAAAACCAGAAAATAAAATAAAAGCACCATGAGCGCCATTGTTATCGACCTCAAAGACTTCGAAGTACGGACACCCGAACAAAACGTCCGCATCTTCCTGTCTTTATATGACCCCGAAACCCTTTACGCCATGCTCATGGAAGTATTTATCAGCTGCACAAAAAACAATCCGAAAGAGGAACTAAGGCCCGATCCCGGGACCGTCCGCATCGCAAACCTGTTCGACCATGTCATCGCCCTGACCACCGCACTCCACCAGCTCCGGGAACAAACCACCGGCACCTGCGTCATTTGCGGCAGGAGCAGGGCAGGAGCGGACCCCGCAGGCTAAGCGGCAACAGGTTTAATTATTTACGCATAATACCCATTAAAATGAGGCTTAAAACACTCGTCCTGCTACTGCTGTGCCCAATATTCAGCAACAGCACACCCCTCAAAAACCTCCGCATCGGCGACAAAGTCCCTGACGCACAGGTCAGCTCCGTCATCAATGCCGCCGCAAGCGCCATCCGGCTATCGGACTACCAGGGCAAACTCCTGATCCTGGATTTCTGGGCCACCTCCTGCGGCAGCTGCGTGGGCGCCCTGCCCAGGCTCGACAGCCTGCAGCAGCAGTTCGGCAACCAGGTCGCCATCATCGGCGTCTCCTATGAAAAGGCAGCCGTCGTCCGCGCCTTCCTCAGCCGCAGCCCCATCGGCAAAGCGCTGCGCCTGCCCGTCGTCACCGATGACGTGTTCCTGGCCGAACTCTTCCCGCACCGGTACATCTCCCACGAAGTATGGATCGATCAAAGGGGCGTCGTTGCCGCCATCACCGGCCCCGAATATGTCGACGAACGCAACATCAGCGCCTTCCTGCAACACCAGGATCCCGGCCTCCCCGTCAAAAATGACATCGCCGATTACGATTACCACCAGTCGCTGGCAGACAGCAACGCCCGCTATTACAGCGTGCTGTCGCCCTATAAGCCCGGGGTGTTGGCGAGGATCGGCTTTGAGCCGGATAGTGTGGCTGCTGCCACGCGGCTGTATGTGATCAACTCCTCTGTTTTGCAGCTGTACCTGTTTGCCCTGAAGCTGCCGGGCAATTTGCCGGTTTCCCGCATGCGGGTTCTTGTCAGGGATTCCGCGCGGGTTTTTGTTCCGCGCGGCACTTATACGGAGGCCTGGAACCGGCAAAATGCCTTTTGCTATGAGTCCCGCCTGCCTGGGCCGTTGACCAGGGAACAGGGCAGGCAGGCGCTGCTGGCCGACCTGGGGCGCTACTTTCACCTTAACGGCCGCATCGCCATAGAGGAGGCCACCTGTCTTGTCTTACAGCGGATCCCCGGGACAAAGCTCCCCGAAAGCAGCGGCGGCATCCCCGAAAACACCCTGCACAGCAATGACCCGGTCAGGGTACTGGCGAACGGTTCGCTTGCTGAACTGACCTGGGAACTAGAACACCAGCCGGGCGGCCTGCCCGTACTTGACGAAACAGGCTATAAAGGTCTGGTAACCATACGCCTGGCTATCGCTGACTTAAGCAATACTGCGGCACTCAATACGGCGCTGCGTCCTTACGGGCTGGTGCTGCAAACGCTCAGGCGCAGGGTGAGGCTGTTTGTGCTGGAGGATACGGCGCTGGTTCAAACTATTAATTATTAACTATTCAAATCATCTTAACCGACAACCATGAAAAAATTTATACGATACTATTATTTCCCGGTGCTGCTGGCCTGCCTGCTGCTGGGGTTTTTACCCGGTGTTGCGCAGGTCAGGCCAATTATTACCGGCAGGGTGCTCAGCCGTGACAGCCTGCCGCTGACGGGCGCTACTGTGCGTTGTGGCAGTGTTGCTGCCGTGACCGGTACGAACGGTAAATTTACATTGATGGCATTGTCTGCCGATTCCGCGCGGCTGGAGGTATCCTATATCGGTTACCGCAGGCGGCATATTACTGTTAGGCCGGGGATTCCGGTGACCATCGTGCTCGATCCTGAGGGGAACGTTTTGCAGGAGGTCGTCGTCTCCACCGGCTACCAGGAGATCCCGCAGGAAAGGGCGACGGGGGCCTTTGACCGGATCAATGCGGAGTTGTTTAACCGGGGTGTGGGCGCGGATGTCCTGTCCCGGCTCGACGGCATCACCACTTCCACGCTGTTCGATAAGCGGCAGGATGGCAACCCGCTGAATGCGCTGACCATCCGGGGCGTAAGCTCGTATGACGGCGGTAATGCGCCGCTGATCGTGGTGGATAATTTTCCGTACCAGGGGGATATCAGCAATATCAATCCCAATGATGTGGCCAGTGTGACCATCCTGAAGGATGCCGCGGCGGCTTCCATCTGGGGGGTGCGCGCCGGTAACGGCGTGATCGTGATCACCACCAAAAAAGGAACGTATAACCAGCCGGTGCAGGTCAGCCTGAACAGTAATCTTACGCTCACCGCGAAGCCTGACCTGTTCTACCTGCCGCAGATGCGCAGTTCGGACTTTATCGACGTGGAAAAAGTGCTGTTCGGACAGGGATTTTATGATGGCGACCTGGGCAATACCTTTTCCCGGCCGCCGGTTTCTCCCGTGGTTGACCTGCTGGACAAGGCCCGCAGCGGCGGGATTTCTTCCTTTGCTGCAAACCAGCAGATCGATGCGCTCCGGGATGTTGACGTGCGCAATGACTATAAAAAGTATTTTTACCGCACCGGCGTCAGCCAGCAGCATGCCCTGTCGCTTTCCGGCGGCAGCAACGCTGCCAGTTACTTTTTCTCCGCAGGTTATGACAAGGACCTGGCCAGCGGCATCAACGATGGCTTCGACCGCGTAACCCTTAAAAGCAACAATACCTTCCGGCCGCTCAAACACCTGGAGGTACAGGCAGGCCTGCAATACAGCGGGACAAACACCACCGGAGAAAACAGTTTTTCGCCCTATGGCTATAGCGAGCTCTTCCCAGCAGGCAAATCCGCCATCTACCCGTATGCCCGGCTGGCGGATGCCGGCGGCAACCCGCTGGCCATCGCTAAGGACTTCAATACCGGTTTTACCGACACCACCGGCGGCGGCAAACTGCACGACTGGCAATACCGTCCCCTGCAGGAAGCCCGGCTGGCCAATAACCATACGGCCAGCCACGACCTGCTCGCCAATTTCGGGATCCGCTATACCTTCGGTTCCCATTTCAACGCCGAAGTCAAATACCAGTACGAAAACACCGCAGGCACCAACCGCCAGTATTACGATCCCGCATCCTATTATGTGCGCAACCTCATCAACGGTTACGCCCAGCCGGACGGGTCGGGCGGGTATGCTTCGCCGGTTCCTGATGGCGGCATCCTCGACCTGACGGAAAACCACCTGGAGGCGCACGACCTGCGCGGACAGCTCAATTACAACAATACCTGGGGCAAAAACGAGATCGCCGCCATTGCCGGCAGCGAGATCCGGCAGGACAATACCCTGTACAATTCCGGCCGCACCTACGGCTACAACCCGGGGCTGCTGACCTATGCCAGCGTAGACGAGGTGACGACCTTTCCTTATTACGAGGGGATCGGCCCGGATGGCACCATTCCCAATAACGCCCAGTTTGGGAATTTGCTCAACCGCTATGTCTCGTTCTATGCCAACGCTTCCTATACGTATGACCGGCGCTATACGCTGTCGGCCAGCGCGCGCAAGGATGAATCCAACCTGTTTGGCGTCAACAGCAACCGGAAGGGGGTGCCGCTGTGGTCGGCGGGCCTGGCCTGGAGCGCTTCGAATGAAGCCTGGTACCATTTTGCGGTCCTCCCGTACCTGAAGCTGCGCCTGACCTATGGCTATAGTGGTAACGTGGACAATACCCGTTCTGCGCTGACCACCATTGCCTATGTCGCTACCAATTCGTATACGCACATGCCTTATGCCAATGTGATCAACCCGCCCAACCCGGACCTGCGCTGGGAAAGGGTGGGGATGACCAACCTGGGCATCGACTTCGGTGCCAGAGGCGGGCGCATCACCGGCAGCATCGACCTGTACCTGAAAAACTCGAAGGATTTGATCAGCCCTTCGCCGGTGGATTATACCACCGGCTTTAGCACCCTGTACATCAACAATGCCGGCTTCAGGGGCAGGGGAATGGACCTCCAGCTCAACACGCAGAACCTGAAGGGCGCGCTCGGCTGGAACACGGCCTTCCTGTTCTCCTTTAACCGGAACACGGTCACGGCCTACAAGGGCAATGTATACGATGCCAGCGCTTATGTGGGCTACGGGCTGACACTGAATCCGGTGGTGGGCCGCGACCTGTACGGCCTGTACAGCTACCGCTGGGCGGGGCTGGACCCGCAGACCGGTGATCCGCGCGGTTACCTGAACGGGGCGGTGAGCAAGGACTACACCACCATGGATTACAATACGCAGGGTAGCCTGCAATATGACGGCTCCGCTGTGCCGGTCTATTATGGTGCGCTCCGGAACACCTTTACCTGGCGGGCGTTTTCGCTTTCGGCCAACATTACCTATAAGCTGGGTTATAAGTTCCGCAAGACCAGTATCAATTACACCAGCCTGTTCTACAACTGGGCGGGCAACAGCGATTATGCCAGGCGCTGGCAAAAGCCGGGTGACGAAAAAACGACGAACGTGCCTTCGATGGTCTATCCTGCGGATTATGACCGCGACCAGTTCTATACCGGTTCGGAGGCGCTCATTGGTAATGCGGGCACCATCCGGCTGCAGGACCTGCGCTTGGGCTGCCAGCTCAAACAACGCTGGCTGCCCTTTAAAGCTTTGCTGGTCTATGCCTATGCCAGCAACCTGGGCATCATCTGGCGTGCCAATAAATGGGGGATTGACCCTGACTATGGCGCGGGCATTCCCGCACCCAAAACACTGTCACTTGGCCTGAAGGCGGATTATTAACCTTAAAACCGGAACAACTATGAAACAAAAAAATAGAAGCCTTTTACGCACCGCGCTGATCATCGCAGCGGTGATCATGACCGGCAGCCTGACCTGCCAAAAATACCTTGAGGCGCGGCCCGACAAAAAACAGGTGGTGCCCGCAACCCTGCAGGACCTGCAGGCGCTGCTGGACAACGTAGCTGTCATGAACCGCAACTATCCCAATTACGGGGAGGGTGCTGCGGATAACTATTACCTTACCGCGAGTGATTTCGGTGCGCTGTCCCTGAACGAGGACCGGAACCTGTATACCTGGAAGCCGGATGGGATCATCATAACAAGCCAGTGGCTCTCGCCTTATAAGGTGGTGTATTATGCCAACCAGGTGCTGGAAAGTCTCGGCGAAAACGGGCTCGCTGCTGCTGCTGGCGGCCCGGCAATAAAAGGGGCGGCGTTCTTTTTTCGCGGTTATGCCTTTTTACAGGTGGCGGGGATCTTTTCGCCTGCCTATAACCCGGCTACGGCGGATCGGGATTTGGGTGTCCCGCTGCGGCTGACTGCGGATTTTAACCCGCGATCGGTTCGTGCCAGCAATGCGCAGACCTATAACCAGGTCGTTTCCGACCTGAGGCAGGCGGCGGCCCTGTTGCCGTTAACCAGCACTGTACCCAGCCGCCCGAACCGCGTGGCGGCTTATGCGGCACTTTCCCGTGTGCTGTTGCTGATGGGCGACTATAAAAGTGCCGGGCTGTACGCCGATTCCTGTCTTGCCGCAGGGGCAAAGCTGCTGGACTTCAACGGCCTGAAACCCACTGCTGCGAACCCGATCAGCCGCTTTAATGCGGAGGTGCTGTTTTATGCCATGGCGATCGGTGCGAATACCATGTACCCTGCGACCTGTAAGGTGGATTCTGCGCTTTACTTGTCCTATGCGGCGAACGACCTGCGCAAGACCATCTTTTTTAAAAGCAACGGTAACGGCACTTATGCCTTTAAGGGAAATTATGATGGGGTGCAAAGTGCTACGCTGTTTTCGGGGCCGGCCACTGATGAGGTTTACCTCAATGCGGCGGAATGCCAGGCGCGGCTGGGGGAGACCGGCAAGGCCATGGACCTGCTCAATACGCTGCTGAAAACCCGGTACCGGGTTGGGACTTTTGTGCCGCTTTCGGCGGGCAGCGCGGATGCGGCCCTGGTATTGGTCTTAACGGAGCGGCGAAAGGAACTGCTTTTCCGGGGGCTGCGCTGGGCGGACCTGAAGCGGCTGAATTTGGATGAGCGCTTCAGGACCACGCTGCAGCGTAATGTGGCTGGGACGGTTTATACGCTACCGCCGGGCGACCTGCGCTATCAGCTGCTGATCCCGGAGGAGGTGATCAGCCAGAGCGGGATCGCGCAAAACCCGCGGTAAAAAAATAAGGGGAGTGATGGCTCCCCTTATAAAAGATAAACAGGTGATGGTGGCTTAGTTCCGCAGGTCAACATTGGCCGACGGCGTATGGCTGGCCAAATCATCGTTGATCTCGCTGGCCAGGTCATCGGTGATCACCGGTTTTGAGCCGGTACCCACGGTAGCCTGGATGGCACACAGATTTGCGGTGCCGGTAGGGCAGGATGGTGAGGAAACCTGGGTATAGCTTGATGGTGCATCGACGTTGCCGCCATTGTAGGTGAACCAGCTGATGGTCGGGCGGTTATTGGCAGCTTTTGCGGGATTGGATCCCATGAAGGCGAAGCCAAGGCCTAAGGCTAATGCGAAAACGGATAAACTGATTTTTAGATTTTTCATGATGATGAACGCTTTATTGGATCAAAAAACATTCAGAAAAACTTTAAGTGATTTAAAAAAATGGTTTTTCCGGGGAGCATTCGCAGGCGCCCGGTACGCCTGTTTTCGGGTGTGCTGGCTTTTACGGGTGTGTCACGGCCCTCCTTTCTTTTTGTTGGATGATTATAGCGGTGATATTCAGGCAAATGAAGAGGAGGTTAAGGGCCAGGTGCACCGGCCAGGGCATCCGGCTCAGGATCCCGCCGCAGGGGCAGGGCACGTGCTGCCAGAAATGCAGCAGCGCCAGGGCAATATACCCGGAGAACAATACCAGCAGGGCCAGCGAAAGCTGCAGCCCGGCTGCCATTGTCCGGGGGAACAGCAGGAGCAGGGCGACGATCAGCTCTGCCGCCGGCAAAACATAAACCAGCACGCCGGCATCGGCGGTGGAAAATACCTGGCTGTTCAGCTGCCCGCGGAAATCGCCGAAGTTCAGCAGCTTGCTGGCGGCGGCGTATACGAACAGCAGGATCAGCAGGGAGACGGGTAATGATTTTAAGAATGTGCTCATCGGCGTTGGTTTTGATGGAACAAAGTAAAGCAGCCCGGTGAGGGCAAAACAGTAGGAAATGGGTATATACCCTTTAGGAAGCAGGTAATTATGGATCAGGATAAATCGTTTGAGTTTTTTGATACGCTTTTTTTGAGGGCGCCCTTTTATAGTTTTGAGGATTATGCGCTGAACAGAATGCCGGAAATCCTGGCACAAGGTGCATTCCGGAATGCCTTGTGGCTGGCGAGCCCGGAGTTTTACTGTGTATTGGAGAAGAAGGATTTCGACTGGAGCAGACTGGGGCGGAAAGAACAGTTTTCCTTGTATAAATATTATAACCGGATGTCTTTCCGGCCCACGCCATTTGGCGCGTTTTCTTCTTTTTCACTGGTGGAGTGGGATGAAATGGATAGGATAAAATTAGGCGCAGCGACGGACGCGGTACTTCATCTGTTGCCATCCAGGCAATGGAGGGAACAATATGAGCTGATGCGGCAAAATAAGGCAGCGGATTACCGTCTCCGGACGAACCCAACGTTAAACCGGGTAGGGAATACCTTCCGCTTTATCAAGTCGGTAACGTCGCCCACGGGTAAAGTAAAATTCCAAGTGAATGATATCAAGGCAGAAAAGCTGGATATTTATATTACAGGCCTGTGCAGACATATTGCGGTAAATAAAAGTGGCATCAGCGAAAAAATAATTGAAGCGACTGGTTGTTCTTCCGGTGATGCTCGGGAATACCTGGACTTTTTGATCAGTGAACAGGTGTTTATGACCGAATTCCACGGCAGCCTGATCGTTTCCGGTTATTGGGGAAACCCGCCGGGTGAAAAAATAAGCGATGTTGAAATGGATCCGCTTGAAAACTACTGGGGCCGGGTGGCGGAACTCTCATTAAATGTCGGTCTATGCTTACCAATGGTGTTTAATGAGTTAACCGCCTTAGATCAGGTAATGGACATTCAAACAAAGAAGTCAGTTTTTTATGCATCGCTGGAAAGAAAAGCGGCGGCCGGAGGGATAGATGAGAAAATACAAAAAGATTTGCTCGCTGCTGTGTCCCTTTTAAGGCGGATCGTCATACCTTATCCTACCCCTGCGTTAAAAGAATTTAAAGATGCCTTTAAAGTGAAATTCGAAGGGCAGCGGGTTCCGCTGCTTCTGGCACTAGATCCGGATACGGGGATTAGCTACGGCGGGTTGTATGCTTCCGCGTTGAATAATGGATTACTGGAAGATCTGTCCTTTCCCTATCATCTTTCTTCAGTAAAACAGCTGGACTGGACACCGGTTCACCGGCTGTTTTTACGGACCTGGATCAGGAATCCTCACCGGTCTTTTTATGAGCCGGTTGAAGTTAATGATGATGATCTTACAGATTTGGATGGCATACCTGCCGGTGCCCGGTTTCCCTCTTCTATACCTGTGATGTTCACGCGATCCGGAGACAAGATCATACTTGACAATTTGGGGGGAGCCACTGCGCTTTCCCTGATCGGGCGTTTTTCGTCATTCAGCCCGGAGGTTGAAGCGCTATGCAAGCAAGTTGTGAACGCGGAAAATGTGCTAAACCCCGGTGTTGTTTTTGCGGAAGTTCACCAGTTATCGGATACGCACGTGGATAATGTAAACCGCAGGACGCCGCTGTATGATCATGTGATCACCATCAATACCTTTCCCGGTGATTCCCCACAGCAGGAAATTCCTTTGAACGACCTGGTGCTCTCGATACGGGAAGATGAGCTTTGGCTGGAGTCCGGCACGCTTGGAAAGCGCATTATTCCACGACTGCCGACGGCTTATAACTTTCACCACAATGATCTCGCGATTTTTCAAATACTTTGTGACCTCCAGTTTGAAGGGTTGCAGGCTAACCTGACATTTGACCTGGAAAAACTTTTCCCTGGTTTGGACTTTTATCCAAGGGTAGCCTATAAAAATGTGGTGATCAGCCAGGCCCGGTGGCGTGTTACCGAAAAGGAGCTCAGTGAATTGTTGCTGAAACCCTTGTCTATAGGCAGGTTGCACCAGTGGCGGCAACACAGGGGGATTCCCTCATTAATTACCATGGGTCTCAGCGACCAGCAGCTTACTTTTAACCTGGTCAATGATGAAGAGTCATTGTTTTTCCTGGATTGCCTGAAGGAAAATAAAACGGTTACGCTCCGGGAATATATTCCGGCAGACCGAAAAATTACGGCACAAGGCAAAGCGCTATCCGGGCAATTCATCGCGCTTCTTAAAAATATGCACGCGGTTTACCCCTATGGGGTTGTTGCAACCCCGGTCAAATCCGCCAGCAAACTGCAGCGTGATTTTCCGCCCGGCAGTGAATGGCTGTATTTGAAGATTTATTGTACCCCTGTGTCGGCTGATAAGTTGCTTTCCAAAGTAATTGCGCCCTTTCTGAAAGCTAATGCTGAAAATATCGCTTTATGGTTTTTTATCCGCTACCAAGATCCTGAACCGCATATCCGTTTAAGGATAAAGAGCAAGCATACTGATGCAGGATTATTACTTGCTGCATTAAATAAGCATCTTGGGCGAAAACAATATAAGCACCTCGTCAGGGAAACTAAAAGTGAAACCTATCAGCGGGAGATCGAACGTTACAGCTATGAATTGATGGAAGCAGTTGAGGATTATTTTTGTGCAGGAAGTGAATTGGCAGTTACTTTCCTGAGAAACAATACTTCGCCGGCAGCCGGCAATGATTTGTCGACGTTTACGATAGTATACACGATTGCGCAGGATTTTTTGAAGGCCACCGGGGAGGTGCCGCTGTTTTTTAGGTGGCGGTCTGAAAGTTTTTTGAAGGAATTCAATGGGGAAAAGCCATTAAAGGTGAGCCTCGACAGTAAGTATCGTAAGCTCGGTAAAACATTGGAAACAGCGTTGGACAGTCCTTTAACAACGCATCTTTTGTCCGGGCCCGAAGGAAGCCTGAAGAAACTAAGGGATCGGCTATCAATAATTTCGGACCGGTCAAAACACTGGACTGCCGAACGAAGGCTTGTTTTACTGGCAGATTTGATCCATATGCAGGTTAACCGCATGTTTCCGGATAAGCAGCGGGAGCACGAGGCGCTGATCTGTTATTGCCTGTACAAATATTCGATGGCAACAGCAGCTAGGAGGAAATAAAGTTAATCTTCATTGTCTTTTTGGCTGACCAGGAAGGTTGGGTTAATCCTTCTAAAAAATTCTTCGCGGTACCCGCGGCCAATAGGTATCAGTTCTTTGTTTTCCAGTCTAATTTGTGACTGTTCTATCGCTTTAATTCGTTTCAGGTTGACGATAAAGGAACGGTGAACCCGGCAGAAATCAGTTACTGAAAGCTTTTCTTCCAGCTCAGACAAGGTGAGGTAGGTAGTGATCTTTTCGCCCGGCAAAAAGATATCGACATAGTGTAGCGACGACTGGATATATAAGATGTCGCTAACGATGATCCGGATATATTTGCCCTTCAAGTCTCCTTTGACAAAAATGAAACCTGTTTCTTTACCGGAAGGCGCGGCGGTCGATAATCTCTCCTGTACCTTATGAATACATTTCAGAAACGCAGCGTAGGAAATTGGCTTTAGCAGGTAATCGATGGCGTTTACCTGGAACGCTTCAGGCCCGAATTCTCGGTAGGAGGTGATGAACACTACGGCGGTCTTGCCGGCAACCATGTTTGCCAGCTCCAGCCCGGACACACCGGGCATATCAATGTCAAGGAAGGTAAGCCCGGGCGGATGATCGCTGGTCAAAATATCAAGGGCGGCAACGGGATCTGTGGAAGAACCTGAGAAGGACAAGCCCGGCGTGCGGTTAATATAATCGGCAATGATATCAATTGCATGGGATTCATCATCTACGATATAGGTAGTTAGGTTCATAACTGCAGCGTTAGTTCACTTTCATAAATTTCGTCCGTTTGATTGACGGCCAGTTTGTAATCCGGTCCATAAGCGTAGTTGAGCCGGATCTTTATATTTTCAATGCCGATACTTTTTATCCTTTCTACAGGCGGCTGCGGCCTTTTGTGATTAAAGGTATAAAATTTAAGTTCGCCATGGTCTTTAACGGTTAATTTGATAATTGCCTGCTTTTTGCTCAAATCGCCATGTTTGAAAAGGTTTTCTGTTAGGGTCATCAATACCAGCGGAATGATCTTATGTTCAGCAAGGCCTCCTTCTGTAAGATAGGAAATGTCGAGCGGATAGATCAAATTTTCAATTTGTTCGGCTTCTTTTTCCAGGTTGATTTTACCATCGGCATCGGTTTCCTCCAATGAATAGCGCATGATGTCAGAAAGCAATATGATATTTTCCGCTGCTTCACGTGAAAGCTTGTAAACGCTGCTGTGAATAAAGTTGAGGGAATTAAAAAGCAGATGGGGATTGATCTGTTGCTGCAGGTAGGCATTTTGCGACCTGGCTAATTTAATTTCAAGGTCGGCTGTTTCCCTGGCATTCTTTAGGCTTTTTATTTCAGCAGCATCTGCTTTTTTCTGATAATTGTTTATATTATTAATTGCCCAATATAAAGTTCCAAATGCGGCAAAATATATAATTCTTAGTAAATCCAGCATGGCCATTGCCTTTATACCCTCAAGTTTTAAACCCCGAATAGCAGAAAAGTTAGTAAACTTTAAATCCGCTATCATTTTAATAATTAAAAACAAAACGATTTCTGAGAGTAAAAAAACGATCAGCTTAACGAAGTTCGGTCTTGGTATACTTAGTGTTAGTGTAAGTATCCAAACCTGGCAATAAAACAATCCAACATTACAGCCATAGTAAAACAAATATATGGGCAGTGATGGCAGTCTCTTTGTCATATAATAGAGTGAAAACAATTCATAAACCATATATAAAATCCAAAAAATGGAATGATTAACAATTACTCTCAAATTCATACGACGTCCAAAATCTTTTATAAAATTCATAAATAAGAAATTTAGTGTATCTGATCGTGCTGTTTAGGTAAGAAATTCTCTTTCAAAAATTTAATACGATAATATAGTAAAAATTATATAACATGAAAAATTTAAAGCTTTCTAAAACTTCTGTCAATTCGCTTTACTGTTTAAAGGGATTTAATTATTTGCCAACGGAAACCACCACCACAGTGACCTCGCAAGGTGATCCTACAAACACATGTACGACATTGTTAACAACTACCCACTATGCACCAAGGTAACTCCTGTAATTAAATTCAACGATTTTGCTTATTAACGAGTTATCGGCCGGAGAAGAAATTTTGGACACGTTTGCAAGGGCGGGTATGGGCGAAATTATGCAACCACCCGAAGTGGTAAGTCAGCAAATCAACGATTTTAAAAGTTTATGCGCCAAAGCCCGGGAAGCCTGGGCTTTGGCTGTTTTTTCCGGCGCCGGCCGCCCATCGCTGGAACGGTATTTTACCTATCACCTACAGCTATTATCCGACCTTTTGGGCAAAGTGAACGCTATGCCGGTTTACACTTTTGAAGCTTGCGATTGTTCGCCGCAGGAAACATCAAACGAGATACTTCAAAAAGAGTTAAATGATTTGACTGGGCATCTGTTGCATTTTTTCAGGGGCTACCCGGACAAAACCATTCCCGCACCGCTAATTTACATTCGTAAGCAGGTTAAGACATTAGCGGCCGATATAGCAAGTATCATGCAGTCTTTGACGTTGAGCGCTTTACCTGGTCCGCTACATTCTGTTGTTGCTACCTACCTGAAGGAAATGAGCAGCCCCCTGTTGGCATGCACTTTCGGGGAGCTGCTGTATTTTGAAAAGTTTATCGTTGGGATGAAGGGGCGGCTGGAGACAGTCAGCTCCTTTGTCGACGGGCTCATTGACCTGGAATTCAACCACGTGGAAATACTTAGTTGGCTCCATGAAGAAACCATGCGCTCCATGACGCATATGCCTGTCGAAACAAAAATTGCGGCAATTAAAAAAAAGGCGGGATTATTGCACCGATGTCACGTGGGGAATAAAGAAGTTTATGATCGCTTCCTGCCACCGCTGACGCAAATGCTCGCCAATTGGCTGGACGAAGAAGAAAAAGCATTTAAATTTTCAAATCCCGAACAAATACCGGTTTGTTATCCTGTCCTGGAAAAAATGGGTCTCAGTTTACCGGTTGCGCACCTGGCTTGCCTGGTTAGGTTGTTTGTTAAGGAAAACCTTACGGGCGCAACGCCGCTAACCGAAATTTTCAAATTCGTTTGTATGGCATTCAGCACCAAACGGGCGGAGTCACTTTCCATCGGCGGGATGAGTAAAGCCTATTACAGCATCAGCCAGGTTACCGCCGCCGAGGTAAAGCATTTGCTTGCAAAAATGATTAATCGCATTAACCATGACTATTTCCCGGCATTGGCTGCAATAAGTGTACTAATTTATGCCTGCTGAGAAATGTGACCAGTTCTCCCAGCCAACGATAACTAAAACCTTCCTTTTTTAACAGGTCTGCACGGCCTGCTGCTAAAACATCAGCGATTGTCTTAAACCCCATTTTTTCGCTTGATTCAACGAATTCGGGACTGAACCCCAAGGTTCCGATGGGTTGGTTGATGATCGGTTGTTCTTCCATAACTGCCTCTTTTGCCTGTTTGTTAAATATACGAATTAGGCATGTATGCGTCAATAAAAAAGATGTATTAGACGGATTTTCGGCATGTGATTGCTGTGAAAGATTACCCGTTTATGAATGCTTTCGGCGCCAGGGTGCGCGAATTGCGCCTTAAGCGAAACTGGTCCCAGGAGCAGTTAGGGCATCGTGCACAAATTACTTTGTCCCAGGTAGCCAGGATAGAGCATGGTAAAACCAATCCGACGATCTGCACCGTAAGGGTTTTGGCAGTGGCATTGGAGATGCCTGTGGGCGAGCTGATGACTTTTTAAAGCAATTTTGGGGACTGCTTTTCTGAAAAAAATGAAACGTGTGGAATTTTATACCTGCACACAAATTATTGACTGTTAAACCAGGCTGTAATGCCGCTGTTTTAAATTTATGCTTACCTGCCTTATCCGTCATACGCGTATTTTCACCCGGCCAATGTGCCAACGGGTGATTTATTCAATCATTTACCGTTAAAAGACCCGTTGCATTTGATGAAAAAAGTTTCTATTTTGCCGCCATGTTGTTTTATATTTAATATAATATCGCATCATGTAAAATATATGACTTTAACTTATGTTTAATTAACTTTTGAATAATATATGTCCCGGTGAAGATACCTGGATGTAAATTGAAATATAAACATCGCCTTCCGCACGGGTAAATCTGGTAAATTTTATGGCACGGAAGTACAACAGACCGCTAATACGCAGGCCTGTCGTGCTGTGCCCGGCCCAACCAGAGCCTATACCGTGCAGCATCGGACGGCCTGCGTATCGGCGTGTAATAAAATATTAATTATACGCTATGAAAACCATCACCAGGCGTTATTTTAACGCATATCTGACCCAACCAACTGTCGTTATCAAAACTGAAGCGCAACGAGTTAAGGGATATAGTAGCCTCATTTTTTATTTTAGGAAAGGGTTCCACTTTTACTTCAGTTCAGGAATTTTTCATTAACAAATGTAGTTATGATTAAAGCAGAAAAAAACGACCGTCCATTGGTTGTGGATTTACTTGCCCGTTCATTTGAAGGCAATCAAAGTGTGAATTATATCGTCCGCCAGGACGGGCGGCGAGTAGAACGTATCCGGTCACTGATGGAATATTCCTTTGACGTTTGTTACCTTTTCGGCGAGGTTTGGTTATCGGAAAATAAAAAGGCCTGTGCCTTAATCTTATTCCCACAAAGGAAGCGTACGTCGCTGCGGTCCGTTTGGCTGGATGTTAAATTAATTTATCGGGCGATCGGCTTAAGTAGGATAAGGCAGGCGCTTAAAAGAGAGGGAAATGTAAAAAAGCTTCAGCCTAAAGTAGCTATGACTTATCTGTGGTTTATCGGGGTTGATACTGACTATCAACATGCCGGTACCGGTAGTTTATTATTAAAGGAAATAATAACCGCATCCGATAGGAAGGCATTGCCGGTTTACCTTGAAACCTCAACTTTGCAAAATCTACCCTGGTACCGGCGCTTTGGCTTTGAGGTATACAACCAGCTTGAACTGGGATACACTTTATTCTTTTTAAAACACGAACCTTATACTCAAATCTAATCTGATAATGCTGGTATTTGGCACACAAATCCATATCGTCACTTTTATTTTTATCGTGCTGGAATTCTGTATGTTTATTTTCCAGACGTTCTATTACTTGTTCCGGCCGCAGGATAAAAGTCGTTTATGGTACCTGTTGTTACTGTTGCTGTTTCAGTTTTATAACATCACCGGCGGGCTTTTTCCGGATCCTAAAATTGATATACCGGTCGCCGTTCAGGAAATGCTGGCCTATGGCAGTGGGTTTTTGATGGCGTCGTTCTTCCCGCTTTATTTTTATAAGGCCTTTGATTTGAAAGCAATAAGATGGCATGCCCTGTTTGGCGTTCCTTTATTTTTAATGCTGCCTTACTTTGTTTTTTTTGTAATTGCCTATGCCATAAATGGAAACCTGAATATCGATATCAGGTTTGGCATGATCGTTCCGCTTATTTATGCGGTGACATTGCTTTACGTCATATTTCGCGCCATTCGGAAAAAACACGAAGCAGACCGGGATAAAAACGGGTACCTGGAAGAAATCGCGTTGTATTTTGCGGTGGTGCCATGGATCTCGCTTACTTTTTTTGGGTTGATTGAAGAGAACCAGCTCGTTGAGGTGTTATTTACAAATACGGGTATCATTGTTATTACTATCCTATTTATAAGGAAATCTATTCGACATGCACGCTTGGAATACCAGTTGCTTCAGCACGTAACGACAGATGGTGCACGCGCTGAAACCTTCCGGGAAAACTGTCTGCATTACGGGCTGACGAAGACTGAAATTCAAATTGCCGAGCTGTTATATAAAGGGCTGTCAAATAAGGAGATTGCAGACAAGCTGTTTATTTCCCAGGAAACCGTAAAAAAACACATTTACAATATGTTTCGGAAGACAGCAGTGAAAAACCGATCCGGACTTCTTCATACCCTGCAAAAGACCCGTTTTTAAAGCGCTGCCCCGGTTATTTCGTTAAAATACCACTATTTAGGTAGCATTAATACCCGTTTTTGGTATTTGTCTCATGCTGACTACAAGTTAGTTTTGCCCCTGTGGTGATTTTTGAGCCGGTTTAAGGTCCGGTTTGTATTAAAATTTAATTTAAATAGCATGGAAAAAAGGTTTGCGGATGAATTGTACGGGCGGTTCCGGCTGGAGCTGCTGGAACCGGAGGAGCCGGTGGCGACGGTGCGCGGCTTGTCGGCCCGGCTGTCGGTGGTGAAGCGGTATTTGCAGGTGTTACGGGAGGAAATGGTGGCGCATGGCTTCCGTGATGCTGCGGAGGAGGTTTGGTTTTTTAAGGAGGTGAAGCCGTCGTTCTATTGTTGGCTGATCTATTACCTGGAGTGCTTCGGCATTGAATCGGGCTTGCCGGCGGAGGCGGAGCGCCTGGCTTATTACGCGGAGCAGTTGAAGTTTACGGGGCGCTTTTTCCGGCAAAACGAGTTTTATTTCCAGTATTATAAGCTGGGCGGGACGGAGCTGGATCACTTGTATTTCATCCGGGGTGCGGAGGCGGGCAGGGTGCTGGCGCCGGAAATACCGGAGGTCGATCCGGCTTTTGGAACGGCCCAGGATTACCTGTTTTCAAAGTTTATGGCCTATGAGATGGTGCAGGCCTATTTGCTGGAGGCGATGGCAGCGCCTGCGGTTGAGGGCAGGCCCGGGGGGTTGCTCAGCCGCAAGGGGGTGGCGACGCGCTGGACGGGGGATACCTGTAACCTGATCGAGGTGGTGTACGGGATCTATGAGACGCGGCAGGTGAATGCTGGGGAAGTGGACCTTTCGGACCTGATGGATGTCTTTGAGCAGGTGTTCCAGGTGAACCTGAGCCGCTACTTCCGGCGCTTTACAGAGATCAAGCGGCGCAAGACGATCAGTAAAACGAAGTTCCTGGACCAGATGCGGGATGCGGTGAACCAGCGGATCGATGACGGGGATGCGCTGCAGGTGAAGGGCAGGGGCGGTGGTTCCCGGGATGGGGATAAGATGGATTTTTTAAAAGGGAACCCGTATCTGTAGCGGCCGGTGTTTGCGGGCTGCTGATGGGGTGGGTATAGGCGGGGAGGCTGAGGGGCGTGCTTTTCCGGAAAAAATGCGGTTATTGAGCCGGTGTAAATATAACCTGCTGATTGCAAGTGTATTGATCGGATGGGGTAAAAAATGGCACGGAAAGTTTGCACGGGAAGAAAATAATTTTCTATATTGCATTTACTTAATTAACCTTAACACGATGGCTATGAAAAACAACCAGCGAGTCCTGTTTCCTATTTTTTATTCAGCAAATGCTATAGCGGCGGTTACGGTCACCGGTGGCCTGGTCTGTTGCGGCTGTGGCGGGAACTTGTAGTTCACGCATGCTTTACCAAAACATAATACCGGGTTAATGCGCAATGGTTAGCTTTGGGTGAATCCCTAAGACCGGTATAGACCGGGAAAATCCATCTTGTTTTATCGTACAGCCGCATTTTTTCGGTGTCGCTGTGCTCCTTGCCAAGGGCAAGCTTGTTCTGGAACTCAATTTTTTACAGCACCTGCCGGTGCGGCTGAAGTGCCCGCCGGTCATCCCTTGGTTGATGCTTGCGGGGTGCGGGCCGGGCTCCAATGCGGGCTGTGTGTGTTTTCAACAAAAATAAATTTACAGGGCTGCGCTGGGGGCCCGGATGAGGTTAAAATTCATGGCAAATACGAACTGTTTGACGGCGATCTCCTTTTCATTGACGGGTAATGTGACCCTTCCGGATCAGCATGCGGTCTTTTTACTGGCTTTCGATTCGGAGGCGGACCAGGAGACGGTACTGGCTTATGAATGGTATTTGGATGGTACTGTGATCATTGCGCAGAACCAGCCGGGGCTGGATGCGCTGATTGCTTGCGGCAGCCATACGGTGGCGGCGCGGGTGCTGACCGCAGAGGGCTGGAGCGGTTTGAAGAGCCTGGCTTTCCAGACTTGTGTGACGCCGGAGGTGACGCTGTCGATCATGGGGATCGATCCGGTGGCGCAGAATGTGAGTGCGGATTACCGGCTGGTCGCGGATTACCCGGACGGGTCCGAGCAGGACCTGAGCGCGCAGTATATATTTTCAAGCGAGGGGGGAACTTTTACGGGGACGGTGTTCCGCCCTTCGGCGAATGTTTTCCATCAGCAATGGCGTTATACGACCCTTGTTGCGCAAAAAGGCGGGGCTGACCCGGTGACACGGCAGATCGGTATTTCGGATACGGCTTATGATGCGGGGATCCTGGTGGTTGAACTGTCGGGTAACGCCTCGCTGGACGTGATCGGCCTGGTCGATAATGCGGAGGTAACGGGTAACCATGTGGCAGCCTATACGGGGAATAATGTGGTGCCCGGCGGCGCTGCGGTAACGGATGCGCTGGTACTGGCTTCTGATGCGATGGCGCCGGGGGGCTCGAATTGGCGGTTCGAGTTCAATATCGCCAAATTGCTGGCGGCGTACCCGGATACGGCTGACTTCGTGTTCTACCTCAAGGGGAGGGCGGCGGCTGCCGGTCCGGTCTCGGGGTCGTTCCTGCTGAAGACGTCGGATGCGGTGCTGTCGATGGATGGTACGCCGGGTAGCCTGGTGCCGGGAACGGTGGGGGGATATGACTTCAGCCCGGTGGTGAATTTTACGAGTGACCTGGTGGATGGGGCGGACGGGGATTATGACGAGGCCGGCCTGACGATGATTGTCAGGTTGAACTACAATGTGGCGACCAAGGTGATTTCGTATAACGTTCGCCATAACCCGATCGTGACTGGTGATTTTGACTTTATGGTGGTGAGCTATCGCTGGGGGCCGGCTGATGGCCGTGACCTGGATACGCTGACGGGCTTTGAAAATACGGGGACGTCCGTTGACGGTATGTATGTCGGGTACAGCCAGAACCTGGTGGTGCCGGAGACTAGTACCTCCTTTGATACGGCCTACCTGTATTGGGGGACGGATAACAAAACCGACAATGGCACAGAGGCTATTTTGATCGGGATCAGGAAGTTTGTGCACGATTTTACGTCAGCGCCGGATGTGATTGAGGTGGGGCTTTACGCGGTGTGGTTCCAGTATGCACTGAGCGGAGATATTACGGTGGAGCTGGTGACTTATAAGGGGGGAACGATGGAGCTGAATGGTACTGATTTTACAAATTCGGGCGGGACGCTGGTGTCGTCGAATTTGGTTGTGGTGAACACGAAGGTTACGAATGACGGGCTTCATACGCCGGCGAACTCCTATAAGGTGGGTTCGCTGAAGTATACGAGGTCGACGCAATCGGGGGTGATCGTGATTAATTGAGTGAAATAGAGATAAACTGGTGAAGTTCAAAATTTAAAATATAAGCAATTGTAGTATGCCGGATAATTCGTCATTTGCGCCCAATTCGTTTTTTTTTTTACCGATCCTGCGGCGATTACGCAGGGCGGGGACCAGGTGTTCGGGCCGGTGTCGGCTGATGTTTACGGGCTGACCAGTAAGTTTGATGTGCCGGCGGGTACGATGGCTTAACGGGTGTGGTGCTGGAGCAAGGATACGAATAAAGTAATCCCTAATTATTGTCAAAAGCAGTATGCGTATTATTCAAATCCTGTCCACCATCTTAAGTGATGACTTAATCTATTTAATGAATTAAATATACAGTTATACAAGGATAGAGATAATATGGCATTTTATTTTTTTGCAGACATTGGAGCACTGGATTCTCAATCAGATTTTCAATTTGGCCCAACGGAAAATACATCCATTGCGGGCGTCGAATATGAGCAGTTTTTAGTGACGAGCAGGCACACTGGCCAAAATGATCTTGATGCTGTTGCTATCTGTAGAGGGCAGATAATTGTTCAAGAACAAACTGATAATCAAAGTTTGCTCAATATACTTCTTAAGCCAATCGATAATTTGCCATTTGTATTTCCAGGGATTAAGTATTATTTATATAAAGGTATTAAAAAAAGCAGCCTGGTGGCCTCTAATGATACTGACATCGCGCAGAGGGATTCAAACGACTTAATAAATTCGATCTGGGCTTTTTTTGACAAGAGAAATTACACAACAAACCCCACAAAGGAGTTATTAGGGTTAAATGATTCTATTGATTCTTTAATTGATACAATTGATTTAGATGATATTTTTGAATCTTCATCTTTGGACGTACAATTTTGGAGTGTTCAGCCAGGAAATAAAATTGGCAAATTCGATAAGGATGCTATAGGCTTTGAAATTATAACAAATAGTTTATTGCACAAACCAAAGCTGGCGGTGCTTAGAAATGCATCTACTTTTATACAAGTGCAAACTTTGTCATCTACACCAACACAAAAAGACTTTTTTGAACATTGGCACAAAAAGGAAGCGATACTGGGGTTTATAGATCCTTGCTCATTATTTTCAGAATTTTACAATAAGGAAATTAGCGTTTTTGTCGACGGAGTTGTGAACAAATGGCAAGGAGATGATATCAATCAAAATCTGCTTCTGAAATTTGCGAATAAAGGCTTATGTTATTTAGATATTCGCAATGAGTTTAATAACTCTATTAATTATTTAAAAAACTACGGCCCAAGTTCAGTAGATAATACTACGAACATTCAAATAAAAAAGAATGAAGAACTGGGTTTTTACAACATAAACTACTATTCAAACGGTTGGCCTATCCTGGTTATTGACAAAAATAACTTTAACGAATCGCTAAGAAATTTTCAGAGTTTGTCAATTAAAATGCCATGTAGTAATGACGAAAACCCATCACCGTTAATTTACCTTGATATTGCATCTAAACCTAGTGATAATTTCCCTACAGGTTTTTCGCAAAAGGAAAAATTTGTGGATGGCCTGATTACAGATAGCTACACACAGGAATTGGAAGTCGGATTGCCATGGGCTGATGATAATTTACTAAATAAGCTTACCCGACTAAAACTAGTCAGAAAAACAACAAATGAAAATTTGCTGCCAGCCACTGATGCAAATATCCGAAGGATGGATTATTTGGATTGTTTATTCCCTTTACAAATCAATTATGATTTTGCCAATTCAACTCTGACGACCAAGGTTTTTGATGAAAATATTTATCTTGATGTAAGTGAAACGCATTTTTTTGACGCCGCTTTTAATTTGGGGATCAGTTTCACTGGCGGGAATGTTACTCTGTTTGCGAATCCAAATATCATAAATCAAAATGATAGAAACAAAGAAAGGCAAACACTCGAATTAGTCGGTGACTGGAAGTTTGGAAATGAAACTAGTGATAATCTATTGTTTAATTTATCGGAGGATGATCTATCATCAAATTTAGTCACAAATGTATTGTTTAAGGGTGAAGACGAACTGCATGTATTGGAATTTCAAACATCTGGTGCTGATATCGAGGGGCAGTTTAGCGTTCCTGATATTAGAAAAATATTGAGTCTCAATTTTACAATTGAACAATGGAATAATATCGTTTCGATAGCGAATTCAAACTTCCTGATGGACTATTGGGTATTCCTTGGCATCACTAACAAACTGGTATTAGAAGATGATAATCAAGTTAACTACACCTCTATGGATATTATAATAAAGGGATTTCAGGTTACTGATAATAGCCTTTCTGTTCAGGAGGCAACAACAAATTTAACTGTAATAGCATATGGCGTTGTTTAGTACACAGGAAGCTACAGCAAATTTTACAAAGACTGTTTCAATACCAGCGGAGCCTTTTCGGGCCGGACGCGAATTTAAATCGTACGAATATTATCAACTGTATTTGGGCGATAATGCAATTCCTTTGGCCGAATGGGAAGGACAAGATCTTTATTGGCTTAGAAGAGATCGCGAGTTGTCAAATCATCGTTGGCACAGGGCCGCTCATTTGATTACTTCCGCTCAACCATCATTAGAAAACTACCTCAAACCGTTTGCGCAAATTAACTCCTATTATAAAACGATACATTTTTGGATAAAGGGAAAGAATCATGAATCTAGGTGGGTTAATGGCGCTTTCTATTTAGTAAATGATCTAACAGATGCGTATTATAAAGGTGTTACTTTTCTTGCGGATTGGTTTACACCAACACCAGCTTATAATCTTTTACAAGCTCTAAATCTCGCGATTGCAAATTATGCAATAACCAAGTTTTATGAACTATTGTATGGTGTTTACGCCGAAGTGCCACAAAAAGGAGTTGATGCCTATATTTTTGATAGGAATTTTATCGAAATTGAGCAAGGACAGGTTGCGTTAGGGGCTTATTCGACTGCAGAGCCTGAAGGAAGGGAGGTTGTTAGTAAGCTTTTTAATGATACAGGTTGGCGTGCAATCTTAAAAGATATGGACGTTACGGGTATTTTTATTCCTGCCTTCCCTGAATTATTTGATGATGGCGGTTCAGATTTGACACTTCCTCCGAATTATGGAAAGGACGCGAGGATACAAATTCCTATTGCGATGCTATATTGTGATTTTAATTTTTATAACGATCCGGCCTTCTCTACTACAAAACTTGCTAAAGCGCTAAAAAACGGCGAAACTATCTACAAAAAAGTTGGACTTCCACCTTCTGCAATCATACCGGTCTACACAAACGATGTTGATGTATACTTTGCTTTTTTACGAGCACACATAAATATTTTAAATGTATTTAATAAATGAGAAAGTCAAAATTAGTTTTATCATTTCAACGCTTAATTAGTTTTTGTTAAATTTTCGTAGTGGCAACTTCATAATAAGAGTGGAATTTAAGTTATCCTAAATTATAATAACATGCCTGATAAATATTATCCAGCACTATCGTCAGTTGTTTCTTTGGATCAGTTACCGGAGAATCTAAGTTCAATGACTTCGGGTTTTGCGTCACTTTTTGATGATATTTATTTCCGCAATTTATATACAAAAGCCTCAGCAAACCTCTCATCAGGCTCTTATAAACTCGAAATTATATGTTTTGCGGACTTTTTAAAATTTGAGATACCTGGAACCGGAATCAATTTGATATTAAATCCTGATATAAATAATCCAGGCGTTGACTTTAGCGTGGTTCCGTTAACACTCACCTGGAACTGGGGTATTTTAAAATATTTGACAAATTTTAAAATTAATTATTTAGATTTTACCCCTGAGACTTTTTTTAATACAATCTTAGATATTATACAAGTCTCACAAAAGGACTTACTATTCAGTGCGGTAAGTACCTTTATATCCGGCCAAGATCCTCTTAGTCAATTTGCTGTTTCTGCAAATGCTAAATATCCAAATTTAGACATTGCTTTACCTTTAAACCCAGACATAAACATCGCATTAAATGATGTTCTGACATCAATACAGGAAAGTTCGGAAGTTACTTTAAATGATATTCTAATAAATGATTATGTTCTTAATCCTGATAATACTGAAAATAGTCTTCAAAATTTGGAAGATCTTTTCTCAAGATTTTTAGGCTTTGATGTTGTGAACAATATCAAGAATTTGTTAATACCAAGAATAAAAGCAAATCTTGAATTATCAGTGGGAATTCAAATACCGCGTTCAGTATTGGTTCCTGTAAAGCAAGATGGAACTGTCGAAAGCGATGCCGATATATTGACAACACTCATATTCGAAATTGGTCAATTTGGATTTGATTCAAAATCGGGCTTTTTTTTCAACGACGATCTGGGTTTGACATTTCCAACTGCCTATCCTAAAGCGCAAATTGGTAATACTGGAATCATTATTGGGTTTACGCAAGCGAGACTTTTCACTGGAACTAGTGACGGTATATTTAACACATTTGGTAATTACCCTCCAGATTTCCGTGGACTTTATATAAAAGAAGTTGATATCAGCATACCGCGGTTCGGGACAGACGATATGAACCACTCGTCGTTTGCAATTAACGGAGAGAATTTACTAATTGGGACGGGGGGGATTTCTGGAACTATTGAACTGGAACAAAGTGGCGTTTTATTTCGGAAGTTCGGCAATTTTTCGGTGGAGTTGGACACCTTTTCGGTGACGTTTAAGCAAAATGCGATTGTGGGTTCCACGATCAGCGGTAAAATAACTTTGCCGTCGGGTTTCCAGGGTGACGGGCAGGTGTCGGTGGTGAAGATCGACGGGAGCATCATGGATAACGGGAATTTTAAGCTGACGGGTACGTTTTTGGGTGAGTTGCCGGAGTTTACGTTCCCGGGGGTGTTTACGGTGCATATCAGCAAGCTGGAGCTGGGTGAAAAGGGCGGCAGGTTTTATGTGAGTGTTGCGGGGTTGCTGGATTTTATCGCGGATGTGCCGGGGCTGGGGGAGGTGTTGCCGAAGGGGATCATTATCAATAAGCTGCTGATCTGGGATAACGGGGATATTGAGTTTGCGGGGGGCGGTTTGACGGTGCCGAAGGCTTTTCGCCTGGAGGTGGGGCCGGTGCGGATGGAGGTGTCGAATATTTCGATCGGTTCGCATACGCGGGTGCACAACGGGATTCAGCGGGATTATTATTACTTCGGGTTTGACGGGATGATCAATGCGGGGACGGCGGGCTTCGGGGTTGGGGGAAACGGGCTGAAGTATTACTTTACGCATGATGATCATTACCCGGATAAGCTTTTTGACAGTTATTTGAGCATTGACGGGATTTCCATTGATATTACGATACCGGCAAATGTGACGCCGCCGGATACGCCTGCTTTTATTTTGCAGGGGTTTTTGTCGATGAAGAACCCGGAACCGGCGGGTTCGGCTTCGGCGACGGAGTATATGGGGAAGATTTCGGTGTCGGTTCCGAAGCTGCATATCACCGGGAGTGCGGCGATGCGGCTGAACCCGCATGTGCCTTCGTTTATCGTGGATATGGGGCTGGACCTGGCGACGCCGATCCCGCTGGGGGGGACGAGCCTGGGGATCTATGGCTTCCGGGGGCTGATCGGGCAGCATTATGTGCCGTCCAGGGCGGCGGCGCATTTGCCGGATGATGCGACCTGGTGGGATTATTATAAGGCGAAGAGCAGTTTGACGGGCCTGGAGGGGGTGGAGATCGATAAGTTTGCCAATGAGCCGGGCTTTTCGCTGGGTGCGGGGGTTGCTATAGCTACAGAATTTGATTCGGGCTTTGTCTTTTCGAGTAAGTTGTTTTTATTGCTGGGGCTGCCGGATGTGTTTTTGATCCAGGGGCAGGCGGCGGTGCTGCGGGACCGGATCGGTTTGCATGATGATGTGGATCCGCCGTTCAGTGCGCTGATCGTGATCAGTAACCAGTCGGTACTGGGGAACCTTGGGGTGGACTTTAATTTGCCGTCCTCGGGGGGGCTGAAGGGGGATATCATTTCGCTGGAGGCGCAGCTGGAGATGGCGTTCTTCTTTAACAATGCCTCGGGCTGGTACCTGAATATCGGTAAGGATACGCCGGCTGCGGCGATGGTGCAGGCGAGTATTTTGGATATCTTCCGGGGGCATGCCTACCTGATGATCTCCTCGCGGGGGATCCGGGCGGGTGCGGGGATCGGGTATGACTTTGACAAGCATTTCGGGCCGGTGCATCTGAGCCTGGGAGCCAGCCTGGATGTGGGCGGCTTTATCAGCTTTAAACCGGTGCAGATCGGTGGCTTTATCCAGCTGAGCGGTCATGCCTCGCTGAAGGTCTGGAAGTTTGGCCTTGGCTTGTGGGTATCCCTTGGCCTGGCGGTGGAGGCGCCGCATCCGTTCAACATGACGGGGAGTATGCGGGTGAAGCTGCCGCTGCCCTGGCCGATCCCGGATATCAAGTTTTCGCTGGAGATCAGCTGGCACTTTAACAATGACCGGTCGCCGCTGCTGGCGCCGGTGGCGGTGCTCGGCCTGCCGGATCCGGGGACGGGGTATATCCCGGCTTCCGCCACGAATATCCTGTCGAACGAGGTCTTCCAGGTGAATTACGTCTTGTCCCAGGATGCGGCGGTGATCCCGCACCCGGGCGATGCGGCCTGGAAGTTTGACTTTACTTCGGTTGCGGATGCAGAAAATGTGACCATCCCGCTGGATAGCTTTGTGGACATTGCGCTGCTGAAGCCGGTCATTCCCGGTAATGCAGGGATTGGGGGGGCCTCCAGCCAGCTGCCGGTTGGTTACGTGGAAATGATCCCGCCTGCAAAGGGGGTGAGCGACCAGGTGCGGCACCAGTTTGAGCTGGTGGCCCTGGATGTTTTTGCCTGGCGGGCGGCGGACAGTACCTGGGTGCCTTATAATATTTACGAGTCGGTTACGGCGATTGTCAGCGGGAATACGGGGCCGGGGGCCATTGATCTTTCGCAGCTGAAGCCGGGCTACTGGCAGTTTACGGAGAAGGATAAGTACAACAAGATCCGCTTGTTGTCTCAAAATATGTTCAGCTATACGAACGGTTCCACCAGTGACCAGCTGGACCTGGACGGTATGAATTTTATGCCGGAGGACCTGTTTTGTTATGAGACGGTGCTGCGGACGGTGCTGGTGAACTGGAAGGCGGTGCCGGTGGGAACGACTTACCCGGAGGGGGTGCCGGTGGCGGCGGGTGCGTTGCTGCTTACCTTTAACGGGATCACCGCGGTTGTGGCCGAGGACGCTGGGCTGGCTGCGCCGGCGCTGCTGGTGAGCGGGACGCCGGGCAGCCTGGTGATCACGCTGCCGGAGCCGGTGACGCATTTGAAACTAGAATTTGGTGAGAATACTAATCAGGTGCTGGTGAGCTTTGTCCGGACGCAGTATACGCCGGACGGGCATGGTCATGCCATTGCTGCGGATGTGGTGGTGGGTTCCGAGCCGGTATTGCCTGGCCAGCCGGCGGCGGTGCTGAGCTATGATGATGCGGCGGTTGCCATTGACCGGGTGGTGCTCCGTTTTGACGGGGCGGCTGTTCCCGGGTATACCGGGGACCTGGTGCTTGGCGGGCACCTGCAATTGCCTGCAACGTTCATCCCGGCCGGCCTGGATGGCAACATCGAGGCCGGCCGGGCTTTGCTGTTCGCTGCTTTGTATGACCGCGGGCTGACCGGCTCGGAGGTGCTGCAGCTGGAACACAGCGGGCAGCCGGGGCTGGTGGCGCAATGGGTGCTGGATTCGCCTGTGGCGGATGCCGGCGGGCTGAACGGGATCCTGTCGGGCAGCCCGGACCTGGGTACGGGCTTTTACGCGCGGAACGGTGCCGGGTATGAGCAGGTCCGCGGTGTGTATGAATTTACAGGGAATGCGGATGCGGTGATCGTTCCTTATGATCCGCTGCTCAACGTGGAGGGGGGCAGTTTTGCCGTGGAGGTAACGGCGATCTTTAATCCCTTTGCTGCGGGGATCAGTACGCTGTTGTATAAGGTGGAGGCGGATGCAGTGACGGGTGACCGGAAGGGGTTTGCGCTCCACCTGCTCCGGCAGACGCCGGCGGTGCCGCTGACCCGGTACCCGGATGCGGCAGGTGTGCCCGGGTTTACGGTGTTGCTGACCTGTTATGACGGGCAGGCGAGTTCCGGGATCACGGTGAGTGGCCGGTTCACGCTGGACTGTTCGGATCATACGGTAGTGGCCCGGCAATACAAGCGGGTGTTGGTGTCGGTCAGCCGGGAGGCGGGGACCGTTGCGGTTTATATCGACCGGGAACTGAGGGGCAGCGCGGCGATCCCTGCTGAACTGGGCGCTGCGGCGGGGGATGCGGGTGTGTTGTCCACCTTCCTGGACCAGGTGAGCTATATCACGGCGGCGGACCAGGCGCGGCAGGCGGATAACCCGGTTACCCAAACGGGCTTTATCGATGAGGTGCAGGTGCTGAGCGATACGCTGAACAGGACGATCCAGCCGGTATGGCGGCCGAATACCACCTACGCGGTGCGGGTGCAGACCCAGGACCGGGTGGACGGCGGCAGTTCCCCGGTGCTGGTCAGCCAGGTGTTCGGGTTTCAGACGGCCGGGCCGCTGGGGCACTTTCACCAGCACAGCAAGGCTTACCAGGACCTGGCGGACCTGGATGAGGCGGCGCTATTCAAGCTGTCCAACCTGAAATATTATATCAATTATGACCGTTCGTTCCCGGATGCGCAGGGGCGTTATGAGCTGAGCAAGCCGGTGTTTTACCATAACCCGCAGGTAAAGCTGTACTTCACGCAGCCTTATATCAATGCGATGTTCACGGACTGGGAGGCCTACCAGGGGCTGCCGGTGTCACAAAGCCGGCTGGAGCTGCAGTTGCTGGACCCTGCGGGGAATGCGGTGACGCAGCAGCTGGCCTGGGACCCGGTGCAGGAGATCCCGGTTGACGATAGCAATTACAAAACGCTGCCGCCGGACCAGCAGCTCATCTATATGTTCGACCGCGCTGCGTCCCACGGGGGCTGCAACCCGCTGACGGAGGCGCTGGTGAAGCGGCTCCGGCAGGGTTCCTACCAGTTCCCGGACCTGCTGCCCAATAAGTTGTATACGGCGCTTTTTAACGCGGTATACCAGCCGGAGGGCGGGGCGGCGGACAGCGTGGAGGTGCACAAGTTTGGCTTTATTACCTCGCGGTATGCCGGTTTCGGGGAGCAGGCGGGCAGTTTTGTCCTGGATGCGACGCCCGGCAGTGAACGGTATGCCGTTTATGTGCAGCCGGTGGCCTTTGACAGTGCTTACCTGGCGCAGGTGCTTGCCGGGCTGGTCAATGCTGACCCGGATGCGGATCCGCCTGCGGTGATGAAATATGCGGTGCCTTTTGACCGCCTGGTTTACGGCGGGCTGAAGCTGCCTGCGCCGGAACCGGGTGATACCTCGGTGATCGTGCTGGTGGTCAATACGGATCCGGCGGCGCATACCCGGCGGCTGCTGGGGATCATTGTTTATAACCCGGAACCGTTTAACGAGCCGAAATTGCCTGCGGCATCGCTTGGGGATACGGTGAAGCTGACGCTGACGCTGCCCGGCGGCACGGTGCTCACGCCGGATGCGTTCATCAATATTTATTCCGGGGATAATTCGGCGGTGTTCATCACGAATGCGGCCATGGACCTGGCATCGGGCAGTATGCAGCTGAGCTTCCGCTATAAGGTGTTTAACGGAATTGATTATGAGACAATTTACC
Source organism: Mucilaginibacter phenanthrenivorans (assembly GCF_024721155.1). GTDB lineage: Bacteria > Bacteroidota > Bacteroidia > Sphingobacteriales > Sphingobacteriaceae > Mucilaginibacter > Mucilaginibacter phenanthrenivorans. The sequence continues at coordinate 103,432 of NZ_JAHVAP010000010.1, forward strand.
AGGACTATGACGGTCCGGGAATTGATATGGCGCCCTGGTTTTAGTTAAGGGAGCGGGGAATTTTGGTTTAATGATAGGAATCTATAAATAGCGTGTAAATGTCTTCAGGAACGAATTATAATGCCTTTTGTGCCGATTACCGTACGATGGCGAATTGCCTGTTTGCGATCCAGGCGGCTGAGGCGGGCGGGGATCTTGCCGCGCACCCGGAGCTGACCGGGCAGCTGTATGTCTTTGACTGGGGCGTGCTCCGGAAGCTGTACAATACGACTGCCGGTATCCTGGGCAGGCTGGAGGGTTTTACCCTGGGCGAAAATTACCTGTATTTTGATTTTGATCTGGGTAACTTTAATAACGACTTCAACCTGGGGGTGGTCGTGGACCCGGCGCCGGGCTACGGCCAGGATATCATTTCCTATACGCCCGGGGATTATACGGATTTTGACTTTACCGGCCTTGATTTTAACACAGGGCTGGTCGATGATACGAATACGGGCTACAGTTCCCACTTCCAGACCATCCTGAATATGTTTGGCCTGTTGTGCAGCCGCTCTTCCGAGCTGACCGATGCGGAGCGCCAGCGGCTGAACCAGGACCTGGCGGCTGTGCTGAGCGCGTTTGCGCTGCTGCAAAATGCCCTTTCGGCGGCCGGGTTAAATCCCTGCGTACCGCAGGTAGCCCATTTTAAGAATTCGTCGTTTTTATACCTGCAGGCGGCGGGTTCCGACGGGGGAAATGGCATCGCTGCGGGGGTGCACCTGCGGTGGAGCCTGGCCGGGGACCTGGGGCTGAACCACCTGCCGCAGGGCGGGTACCTGAACGCCCCGGCTGCCGGGTACAACCGGCCGGACGATTATATTACCCTTTCGCGGACGCCTTATGCCAACCCGGCGCTTGCCACCCTCGATTTCGGGCTGGCCCTGCCGGCGATTGATTTTGCGGCCAGGCAATGGCGGTATACGGTCAACAGCGTTTTTGGGGGCCGGTCGTCCAGCAGTGCGGTTACGCTGACCTTTACGGATGCTGTGCTTTATAGCCAGGCTGCTGCTGCGGTTAGCCCGCAGGCGGGGGCGCTTGCCTTCCTGCAGGCCTACCGGGGGATGATCGAGCTGGTGGTGGCGGATAAGGCCTGCTTTGCCTTTGGCTATGACTTCCGGCCGGTGGAAGGGCGGACCGACGGTTTTTTAAAGATCGAGGCGCTCAGCGCTGCGGAGCTGGGCGGCACGGGTACGGAGACCGTCAATATCCGGCAGACGGTGACGGCGGGTTCAGGCCCGGTGACCGGGGTGCTGCAGGGGGATAATTTGACGCGGTTGCGGCTGCAGCAATCCGCAGGGGGCTGGCTGCAATCCATTTCCTTCGAGACCTATGATGACTTTATCGGTACACGGCTGGCGGCAGACTGGACGGTGGTCGGGAATGCGTTTGCCTTGTCGCTGGCAGACCAGGAGGTTTTTGACCGGCTGGAGACCGCGGCATACCCGGTTGACGGCCTGTGGCCGCAATACAATGACGGTACGCGGGTGAGGGTGGCCAATTACCAGGATAAGTGGGGTGTTTCGCGCGCAAATGACCCGTCTGTTAAGGCGACGGTTCAAAAATATTTGGAATTGAGCGCAACGGATCCGCGGGCGGTGGCTATCATCCGGGATGATGGCGCAGGCCCGGATGATCCCGGGCTAAGCTTTAGTTACCTGGATGCGCTCAACCTGATGGCCACAGATTTCCATATTGCGCGGATGCTGGGGCTGGGCTGCATCGATGCGGCGGCCCTGCCGGGGTCCGGGCAGTATATCTATAAGATCAGCTATACCAATCTCCTGGCGCCGGGTTCGCCGGCGGTGACCGTGCATGAATATGCCAGCATGCCGACGGGAACGGCGGACAGCCGCCTGCCGGAAAAGCCGGCCATCCGGCCCCTGACGTATGCGGTAGCGGGGGCGGATACCGCAGGCGGCATGATCGATGCGCAGGGGTACATCAGTAATTTGAATACCCGGCTGGTCAATATCGGCCGCCTGCCCTATAATTTTGAAACCTTGCCGGCGTCGTTTTTTACGTCCGGCGCTACTGCGCTTGACTTTAATATTTTTAGGGACAGCCGGTCCATTCTTTATGGGATTGAGTACCGTCCTGCCGGACAGGGCAGCTATGTCAAGCCGGAGATCCCGGGGATTAAAATGCCCGGGTATATATATTATGCCTACGATGCGGACTTCCAGGCAGCCGGTGTGGCGGAAACGGTGCTGTGCCCGGATGATGCGGATAGCCTGTACGTGCACTTTGAGCAGCAGGAGGGGGTGCATTATTATGCCGTTTATGGTGTTAACTGGTTTTCAAGGGCGTCTGTGCGCAGTGAGGAGGCCGCGACCGATGCGACGGTCTTCCCTATTCCTAATAGTTTGAGGCCGCCGGCTGACGTTGCCGCGCAATACATCCAGGAGGAGGACACGCTGTTGTTTACCACGGGTACGGAACAGGCCTGGCTGGCCGGTCGCGCGGCTGCCTTTCCGGGTCAGGACGTCAGCTTCACGCGGGTGACTTTTAACTGGCTCGACCTGGCCGATATTTCCTATGTAAAGGATCCCGAAGGGTTTGATTACGCATCGGTGTTAAAGCCGACCCGGGTGAAGCCCTGGTTCAGGGCGCTGCCGCCGCTGCAGGTTACCGGGTTAATTACCTCGGTGATCCCCGTTACGGGCAATGAGGAATTGTTGGCGCTTTATACGGGCAGTTACACCACGCTGGACGGGACATTGGCCGATCCTGCGATCGCCGGCGAAGACTTCTCCCGGTTTACGGGGAGCCTGCTGGTTACCCCGGAGGGCCAGTTCCCGGTGCAGGCGGTTGCTGCAGGTGCGGGCGGGCCCGTCATTACGGTGTCGCGGCTCAGCACAGCGGAGCTTGTCGAGGATGCAGGCGACCCGGGTATGTATGGTACCCGGAAAAGTTATATCCTGCCGCTTGCGGGCAGCAGGTTTACGGTGACCGAGAATTTATCGGACGAGGCGAACTGGTCCCCGGTTGCCGGGGATGTTCAATTGGTGAACTTTACAAACCCTGCGGCGCCGGTGACGGAGACGTTCGTGGACGACGAGGGAAATATAACACGCTACCTGGTGGGCGGGATTTCCGGGAATGCGCTGGTCAGCGAGGTGCATGCGGCGGCGGATGGCGCGGTCATGCCTGGATATTTTGCGGTCAGCTTCGATGCTGGCATTAACCTGGCGCCGCACCCGCAATCGGGTCTGCCGTTCGATCCTGCCAGCCCCGGCGCGCATGCGCCCGGCGCCCTCCATCCGCCGGTCGCTGACTGGTATAACGGCCTGGTGCGGCTGCCGGTGGATGGCAGCCCGGCAGCCAAAAAGCTGTTGCAGGTGATCCGGATCACTGGCACCGCCCCGGTACAGCTCATCGTGTATGACGGCAGCTACCAGGAGGACAGTGTGCAGCTTTCGGCATCGGCGACCGATTTTGTGGAGGCGGTGAATTTCCATCCGGGTTTCAAGGTTTACCTGTTCCCGGAGCCGCCGCCGGATTATTTCCTGAACGGGGCCAATATCCAGCCGGGGCCTGCAGCAACGGATAAAAAAACGCTGCTGGGCCTGCAGGCAACGGATACCGGTGCCGGCGGCACCGGCTATGTCTCGGATGTTTCGCTGCCGGTATTGCTGCTGGCCAGGCGGATAGTGGAGCCGGTGCGCCCGGATATGCCTTTGTTTGCGGGTCTCCGGGTACGCCCGGATGCGATCAATAAGGCGGCGTTTACACTTGACCTGAAGATCGGGCCGGATGCGGCCACGGGGGCGGCACGGAGTCCTTTTGGGGTGGCGTTTTACCGGACGACGAACGAGGATATTTTAAATGCACTCTATAATCCGGATACGGTTGCGGCAATCCTTGCCGCGCTGGATGCGCTGACGGCGGATGAGGGCTTTGACCAGCGCTATGGGGAACTGGCCAACCTGTTTTTTGACCCGGACAACCCGGGGCACTTCCGGGTGTTTGATGCCACGCCGGCGCCCTATGGGTTTCCGGTGCCGGATAAGACCGGGCTGACGGCGCCGGAGGATGACCTGGCTACCCGGATCGCCAAATACCACGATGCGCTCATGCTGACGCTGTTGCCGCTGACGGCGCAGGTGCCGGTGCTTGCTTACCTGAAGAATGGCAGGCAAACCGATAAGCGGGAGCCGGTGATCAGGGATGCGGATGGCGGCCTGCTTACGCCGGCTGACCCGCGGTTCGATCCGTTCCCGATGATCAGGAAGTACACCAGCACGGCAGAGGCGAATACGACCTATGTGCGGTTTACGGATTATACGCTGAGCGGCTCTTCGAGGTACCTGTATTTTTATGGCGGTGCGGAGGTGACCAACCAGTTGGTGACGGGTGAGCTCAGTCCCTTTGCGGGCCCGGTTACGATCGTGCATACCCTGCCGCCGGATGCGCCGACGGTGCGTTTCTTTAGCCTGGGGCCGCCGGCTGTGGAGAGCAGTTCGCCCATTGCCGTGAGTTTTAGCCTTTTGCCGTTTCTGCCGGGGGATACGATCACCAGGGCCAGGATCTACCGATCGCTTAACCAGCAGGATACGCTGTCGCTGCAGTCGATGCCGTCCCGGGTGGATTTTGATATTGTAAGCGACGACCAGTACGGGATCGTGATCACCGATACTTTTAGCGACTACGCGGTTTTGCCGGCGGGGGAGCTGCTCTATTACCGGCTGGCCTTTGTGCGCTCGGTCATTAATGAGGATAACCTGCCGGAGGATATCACCGGTTATGGCTCCGAGGTGGTGACCATTAACCTGATCGATACGGTTAACCCGCAGGCACCGGTGCTGACCTACCTGCAGTCGGAAAACAAGCTGACCTGGATGCCCACGGCCAATAAGGGTACGTATTACCTGTATACGCAAAACAGCCGGGGAAACTGGCAGCAGCTCTACCAGGTGAAGCCGGTTTCGCAGACTGACGCGATGGCCTATGTTTTGCCAAACCCGCTGGTGCCTACTGATGAAAATGGCAACCGTATTTATTACCGGTTTAAGGTAAAAGCCGAAAATTCGTCCGGCCTGCTGAATTTGGTAGACAATGAATTAACAATTTAGGAATTAATTTAAAACGAGAAATAGCAATGGATTTAAGCGGCTTAACTGCAGTAACAACCCCAGCGGAGATGATTGCCTGGCTGGCGGCGAATTGTTTAACACCGATCAGGCCGGTCATGACCGGTTCCGACTTCGGTACGATCATGCAAAAAATTGTTTCGCTGTCGGGCGGGGATTTTATACCCTACTCCGGGGCAACCGGTGACGTTGACCTTGGGGCGAACAAACTGACGCTTTATGGTGCCAACGCGGGCTTTAGTTATAATTCTGGGCCCAATACCGGGGGCGCCATCGGCTTTAGCGCATCCCGTTTTGGCATCTTTACCAATGGCCAGTTCCATATCGACGGCGCGGACGGCGGGAGCATTTCATTCGACTATGCGGATAATGCCTCGGGCTGGACCATCGGCCGGGGCGGGCAAAATATATACCTGAGAAACGCGGCAGACACGCATACCTGGGAGTATTCCTTTGATAACAATACCGGTAACTGGTATTTGTGGAACGGCGTCAACGGGGATGGTGCGCTGAGTTATAAAACGCTGGATGAGCGGGACCTGCCCGGCCTTTCCCTGGCAAGTGCCGGCAATACGCTCCAGGGTGAGGCGGCTTTTGCCGGTGCTGCTGCGCAGACGGTTTTTACGGTAACGCTCGGAACTGCGCTTGCGGACAATGCCTTTAGTGTCAGCATTACACCTGCGAACTACCTGACCTCGACGTCGGCCTATTATATTTCTGCCAAAACGGTGAACGGCTTCGAGATCACCTTTAACACCGCGTTGACGGGTGATGTTGCATTTGACTGGATATTGAAGCGCTCCTAAACGATAAAAAGTATTAAATTCTTGACTTATGGCTCAAACCACACCTATTTCCGACCAGTATATCGATGGTATCATCAAATCGGCAGGTCCGTATAACCCGGGCCTGGATAAAACACAGGGGATCCAGCTGCGCGAATTGATCAAGGCGCTGCGGGACAACCTGCAGGCGCAAATTGCGGATGCAACAGGGGCTGATGTTCCGGCGGGCGGGGCCGCGGGACAGGTTTTGGCGAAGGCCGACGGGGCGGATTTTAATGTCCACTGGGCCGATGCGGCTGCCGGGTCCGCCATCCCGCCGGTCAGCAGCGGGGAAAAGGTGGTGACCCAGCAACCTGGGGGAACGCATGTGGATTACGATATTACGGATCTTACGGTGCCGCCTGGTCCGCTGACCGCAGCGGATTTTTCTACGGGGATTGCCGCGGTTAACGGGGTGACGGGCCAGAAAAGCTATGATCCGAACTATGAATATACCTGTATCGGAACCAACCAGTGGCGGCGTTCTGCCCTGAACGGGGCACTTGTGGACCTGTACCTGGCGGATACCGATGATACATCCGGCTTGAAAAGCAGTGCGGACCTCAGTACGGCGTTTCCGGCTGCGGTCACCGGTCAACGGAGCTGGGGCAACACCGGGTATTATGAAAGAAAGACAAACAGCTGGATTTATTTCGGCGGAACAATCGTTTGATATGGGATATTTACTAACCACCAACGGGGGATTCCTCCGTTCTTCGGGGCATATATTCAGCCAGTCAGCTCAACTGGGCTTCGGTTCGGCGACGTTTTCCACCACGCTGAACGCGGGGGCGATCCGGTTCGACCCTGATCCGTCGCATAACCGGTTTTTCGTGGGTGGACCGGGTACGGTCGATGTATATAATGCGACAACCCTGGCCGTCATACAAAGCATTACCGGGTTTTCGGGGCAAATTATCGGCATTTGCTGCGATGAGGGCAATAACAGGGTGTTTGCATTTTCCTCCGCGCATGGGTATATCATTGACGGCAGCACCCTGGGTATTACCTTATCGGTAGCATTTGACGGTGAAAACTTTTCCAATAGCTGTTACGATCCGGTATCCAATACCGTATGGGTCCCCAGTTATTATAAAAATAAGTTGTACGTGCTGGCAGCGGATACGCTGACGGAAAAGGTAAGGATCTCCGACGGGCCGTCAGGTCCCGGTTGTCTCTCCCTGGACCCGGTTGCAGCGAATAACCGGGTCGTATTGGGGAATTACGGGGCCCACAATATCATTACCTATGACCGGTCGACTTATTTGAGGACCTTTACTTATCCGGCGCCCGGCGCCATCAACGATATTTTTTGGGACCCGGATCCGCAAAAAAACAGGATGTATGCCGCACTGAATGGCGGTGGTTTAGCCGTCTTTGATGCCGGAACATTCGGGCTGATCGCTAACCTAAGCCTTGGCTCGGGTGACCTTTACGCAAGTATTGACCCGGTGGCCGCCAATAAAAGGATATTAGCAGCGTACCAGAATTTTGGGATCAGCGTCGTGCCGGTCCCTGGATAGACTGCGGGTTTTATTTTAGACAAAAAGGTCCCCGGGGACAAACGCGGGCGGCACAAACGCGGTGGTCAGCAAATCCACACAAAATAACGGATTTATATTTTAGCAGCGCAAAAGACATTATGGCACATTTATTAAGAAATAACGGGGTGGTCTTTAAGGTTGGTGGGCACGTGTTTCGCGTGGCGGACCGCTCAACTTTCCTGTCAACAACCTTTTCGACAAACGTCAACGCCCTGGCTATCCGGTTCGACCCGGATCCCGCCCGCAACCGGTTCCTGGTTGGCAGGGGAGGTGCAATGGATGTGTATGACGCCGCCACGCTGGCCCTTACCCAAACGATCACGGGTTTTTCGGGGGATGTCAACGGGATTTGTTTTGACCAGGGCAATAACCGCGTGTTCGTGTTTACGTCTAATGGGTATGGCTATATCGTTGACGGTGTTTCCCTGGTAATTTCGCTGACCGTCAGGGTCGGGAGTGATAATTTTGGAAATATTTGCTACGACCCCGTTTCCGATGCGGTCTGGGCGCCCAGTTATTATGGCAATAAAATCTATGTGCTGGCGGCGGCTACCCTGACCATCACTGCAACGATCACAGACGGGCCGGACAGCCCCGGCTGCGTCAGCATGGACCCTGTTGCGGCGCATAACCGCATGGTGCTGGGTAATTACGGCGGGCACACGGTCATCACTTATGACCGGTCAACCCTGCTAAAGACCGGCACTTATGCGAGTTCGGGCGGTATCAACGATATTTTCTGGGACCCGGTCCCGCAAAACAACCGGGTGTTCTTCGCCAAGCATGGCGGGGCGCTCACCGTGGCTGACGCGCAGACCTTTGCTGCCATCGAGGATATCGTCCTCGGCTCGGGGCAGTTTTTTGCCACCATTGACCCGGTTGCCGCACATCACCGGATATTGGCTGCGTATAACAATTACGGGATCAGCGTGGTGCAGGTAACCAGCTAAGTCGCAGCGACCGGCGCATTTGTTACGGATTACGGTAATGCGGCAGCCTTGCGGCAATTACCAACTGATCGGTGCCCGGTTGATGGTGATGTTGTTACATGCGCAATTGTGTACGAGTAGGTCATTAAGCGTAAATAATCGAGTCAAGTGGTGCGGTTTTTTGTCATAACTGGCTTTCGCGAACTTTAGCTCGGTAATTATAAAGCCTATTGAGGTGGGGATTATAAAATCAAAACCCGGTGAGTTGATGGATGCACATTGTCCTTGCTTCCGTTTTTCAATTTAATTGCAATAATGATTATTTTTTTTATCTTTATTAATCGGTTTTTTTCTTAAATGCCACCTCCGGTCTTATCATATGTTTAAGTGTCCCCTTCTTTTATTCGGCCTTTTATGGTGCTGGTCGTTAAACGTGCTGGCGCAGGCACCTGTCGTCAGTTCATTTAGTCCCACTAAGGGGCCGGCAGGGACAAGTATTACCATTCAAGGCAATAATTTTAGCGCATCAGCCAGCGGTAACATTGTTTTTTTCGGAGCAGTTGCAGGTACGGTAACCAAGGCGGCGATTAACCAGTTAACAGTAACGGTTCCCGCGGGAGCAAGTTATGAACCCATATCTGTTTTAAATCTTACAAATAATCTGACGGGCTACTCCGCAGTGCCATTTGTAACCACATTTGCCGGGCCGCATAAAATTGCCACTAATGAGTTCGCACCACCGATCACGCTGCCATCCGGGGTATTAGTTGTTGCTACCAACCTCGTCGACCTGGATGGAGATGGAAAACCCGATCTGGTAGCTGCTTGTGCGAACAGCAATTTTCTTTCTGTCTATAAAAATATCTCGAAAAAAGGAAGCGTGGATGTAAATTCCTTCTCCCCTGAAATAGACATTCCTTTTAAAAACATTACACTCACCTATGCTACTACGGCTGATCTTGACGGAGACGGTAAATCAGATATAGTCATCAGCTATATCGGTTATACGGGCGCTGGCTTTGCCGTTTTGCACAATATATCTACTCCCGGGAAAATTTCATTTGACGATCCCGTGTTCTTTGAAAATAGTGTGCCGGTTTCGCTTGCGGTTGCAGATATCGATGGCGATGGGAAGCCCGACGTCATTGCCCTTACAAGCAGTTCGAACAAGGAAACGCTGTCCGTATTTAGAAATACGGCAACGTTCGGTAATATCACTGGCTCTTCCTTTTCAGCCAGGGTTGACCTTATTTCAAATTCAATAGCTACGTCAATAGCCGCAGGCGACCTTGACGGAGATGGTAAACCAGACATTGTCTTGGTAAACGGGAATAACACCTCTATTTCTTTGCTTCGCAACAGTTCCAGTTTGGCAAATATTGCCTTCGAGGAAAAGGTTGATTTTCAGGCACGTACTTCTCCGCAATATCTGTGCATAGGCGATCTGAATGGGGACGGAAAACCCGATCTTGCTTTAGCTGATTATTACCACACGGTATCGCTTTACCTGAATACGACGCAGGCGGGACCCTTTACTTCTTCGTCACTGGCAGCTAAGGTGGATATTCCAACAAATTCAAATCAAAGTGAAATTACTATGGCAGATATGGATGGCGATGGGATGCCAGATGTTTTAGTGGTTGGAACCGGTGGTGGAATAAATATTATTCATAATGCCACTATACCCGGCGCTAAAATATTGGCCTATGATTCCCAAACCACTGTGGATATTGGTTCGCTTAATGCTTTTTGTGTCGGTGACATCGATGGGGATGCTAAACCTGATCTTATTGTCGCCAATGACGGCGTTACAATATCTCAATATAACCCTCAATTTCCACCTGTAATTAATTCCTTTAAACCGGCTGCCGGAGCGGCAGGAACAACTGTAGTTATCAACGGCAGCAGTTTTAACGCGAATCCGGAAAGTGATAATGTCTATTTTGGGACCATAAAGGCCAGTATTACAAAAGCTTCAGCCACGCAACTTACTGTGATAGTTCCCCCTGGTGTTGGCTACCAGCCAATCTCCGTAAATAACACTGCAACCGGCCTTACGGGCCACTCAGCAACGCCGTTCATTTCTAAGTTTTCTTCCGAAAATGGGTTAATTTCCAGTGAATTCATCCTGAAAACAACGATCAAAGGAAATAATACACCAAATTCTATTGCCATTGGTGACATTGACGGCGACGGCAAACCGGACCTTGTGGCTACCTATTTTGAAAGCGATTCGTTATCGATTTACAGGAATATTTCGACAGCAGGAAACATAATATTTGCACCACCAGTCAATATCAAAACAAATTTAAATCCCAAAGGCGTAGCAATTGCAGATATGGATGGGGACGGCAAATCCGATATTCTTTTAATGATCTCCAATGGCGGGGATATAAATATTTACCTGAATCATTGTAGTTCCGGGAATATTTCTGCTGCATCAATTGCAGCTCCATACAAAGTTAATTACAGCGGATTTCAAACGGACTTTATTGTTTCGGATATTAATATCGATGGTAAACCGGACCTGGTTGTTGGCAATTCTGATAGAGGTTACCTTACACTGTTCCAAAATAACTCAAGCCCGGGAAACCTGTCTATAACTCCGTCTGCTACCATTAATACGGTTGCAGGTGCTGCCTCAACATTTTGCATTTCTGACTTAGACGGAGACGGAAGCCCCGACATACTAGTGGCAAACCAGGATAGTACTTTATCAGTATTCAGGAGCAAGATTTCTTTTGGTGATGACATTTGGGCTGGTAGTTTTGCTGCAGCACAGGTTTTTGGAGTTTCATACTATGTAACGAACGTAAGTGCTGCCGACCTAAACGCGGATGGCAAACCTGATGTTATCATTAACGTCATTCCGTACTTACCCAGCGGGGAAGGAGGTAACATGGTTTATTCGTTGCGCAATACTTCTCAGCCCGGCAGTATTTCATTTGCGCCCGCTATAACTAATGATGTCGGTCCGGGAACTGCCACTTACTCGACAGATGTCGACGGTGACGGAAAACCAGACATTGTACTTTATGGAGGAAGTGGTGTAACTATATTACGTAACAATTCCAGTACCAGTCAACTATTTTTTAACGCGAACGTCGATGTGCATATTTCAAGTTTTAACGGCTCCGCCATTTTTGCGGACCTGGATGGGGACGGCATCCCTGATCTAGTGACAAACGATCCGTCCGGTCATTCGATTAACGTTCTCCTAAACATTCTTCCTAAGAGTTCTCCCATTTTTCTTCCGCCGCCTGTTGTAAGTAATATAACACCCGCAGCGGCGAAGGTTGGTGCAACAATAAAAATTACCGGCAATAACTTTAACCAGAATGTTTCACAGAATCTCGTTTCATTCGGTGGGGTAATCGGAAAGGTTTCAAGTGCATCTGCCGGTAGCTTGACAGTCAAAGTTCCTCCCGGCGACCAATATTCACCGTTATCTGTATCAAATCTGTCAAATGGTTTAATGGGAATTTCAGGAATGGCATTTGATCCTGTCATTAGTCCGCCTCAAACACTTAGTCAAAGTAGTTATGGTACAAAAATTTATGCTACAATTGCACAGGTAACCACTGTTCCGGTCATTTGTGATGTAAACAATGATGGTCTTCCCGACATGGTCGCATTGACAAATTACAACAATTTTAGCGTTTTTCCCAGTGTCGGTTTGATAAGAGGTTTCGTTGGTATTGACATTCCATTAGAAAATGCAATGCAGGGTGTTGCGGTTAATGATATTGATGGGGATGGTAAACCTGACGGTATTGTATATGGTAATAGAGGAATAACGATATATTTAAACACTTCCACATCTTTGCAGATTAGCTTTAGCACGGGATTTAACCTGCCATATGGTGCGTCACATTTGACTACCGCAGACGTTGATGGTGACGGAAGACTTGATCTGATTTATAACAACGGGGCAACCGTATATTTCTTATTAAATCAATCTTCTGCCGCCAAAGTGATGTTTTCGTCACCGACAGCTATTTCTACTTCGGATGTTCTTTATTTTACAGTAAAGGATGTTGATGGCGATGGAAAGCCAGACCTGGTTATTTCAACAGACGGTACCGGTTCCTACCTGTCATACGCTTGTGTATTTTTAAATCAGTGCACACCTGGCAATATTTCGTTTTCCGGATTGTCTTATTTTTTTATTGGTCCGGGAGAAAGGGGCATAACGCTGGCCGATATGAATGGGGATAATATGCCGGATATAATTTCTTCTGATTTATTCGATTATCGGAAAGATATTACCACGCTGCAAAACACCTCAAAAAAAGGAGTGTTCTCGTTTTCGCCGCTGGCATCTTTTGATGTAACCGGAACAGCCAGTTTAATGCCCGGCCTGGCTGTTGGCGATATTGATGGTGATGGCAAGCCGGATGTTGCTGTTAATATTGGCGATGCGGGAAATGTAGCTGTGTTGCATAATAATTCGTCGGGTGGAAAAATAGGCTTCGACAGTCCCATAACCTACCCATTTGCTGCACATACGACAGGAATGAGGATCGCCGACCTTGACGGTGATGGCAAGCCGGAATTGTTCGCAGCTTTGAACGGCGTACAAGTGTTAACAAATGGTGACTTACTAAGGGTTATAACCACGCCGGATACCGGAATATACCCAGTGAAAAAAGGTGTGTCATTTATCGTTGATACTTTTGCAAAAATTAAAACAATCTATTCCGGGCCATTGATTTCAGCGACGGTATCTCTTTCAGAAAACTTCATGCCTGCTGAAGATTCGTTGGCTTACAAAGGAAATCCTAATATCACCACGGGTTACAATAAAAGTACCGGTGTATTAACATTAACAGGCCAGGTTTTTCCTGATAAATGGCAAAACGTCCTTGATTCGGTCGTATACGTAAACAAAAACAAATTATCTCCTGATACCAGTATACGAACGGTGAGTTTTGTTATCAAAGACGGAACGAATACAAGTGCTGCCGCCCTGAAGCGGATCAGGTTCGGGCCAGGTATTGAAAATGGCTTGCCGGTTCCTGTAATTGTAGCTAATGGGCCTACTGCCTTTTTAGACGGCGGCTCCGTATTGCTGTCGGCCAGCCCGGCAACAGGCTATACTTACCAGTGGGAAAGGAATGGGGTTAACTTGCCAAAAGCAACAGCTCCAACTTACTTGGTTGCTACAGGTGGCTCATACACCGTTAAGATATCGCTGGGAACGAAAACTGCTGAATCAGATACCACTTATATTAATACCCGGTTCGTGCTCCCGCCGGACAATTTTAAGCTAACAATAACCGGCGCAACTTGTGATGGCAGCAGCAATGGGTCCATAAAAATTGCCGCTGCCAAAGTCTTTAATTACGTAGCGAATATTTCAGGTAATGGAGTTAATGCACATCATTCATTCACAGATTCGGTATCCCTTAAAAATTTACAGGCGGGCAGCTATTCGGTCTGTATCACAATTACCGGGCAACCCGATTTTGAACAGTGTTTTACCGTAATGATAACACAGCCCAAGGAACTTTCACTTTATTCGACAGTAAATAGTGCCGATAACAGTATCAGTTTACAACTTGGCGGCGGCGATTTGTATAATATACAATTAAACAACATTAGCTATAATACTGCAAATAATACAATTACATTACCGCTTAAGCAAGGAAATAATGAATTGCTAGTTAGTACCGACAGGGCATGCCAGGGCTCAATCAAAAAGTTGATCAATAATTCCGGAGAGATAAGTCCATATCCCGTTCCTTTTGAAGATGTGTTATATCTAAATTTGGGGAATGCTAATATCAGCAATGTTGCTGTCGATATAACCAATACATTAAATGGCAGTCGTGTTTTTAGTAAACAATATGTCAATCAATCTGGCGTACTTAAGCTGAATGTATCCGGGTTAGCATCTGGTGTATACGCATTGCATTTAAACATGGGCAACACCGAAAAAATATTTAAGATATTGAAAAAATGAGACATGTATTACTTATAGTTTTCATTTTACTTTTCCTGGCCGGTTGTGGAGGAAAAAAAAACAACCCGGTACCGGATCCTTCTCCAGTGTTATTAACAACTCCCGCGCAGGACGAGGTCTGCACGACCGGAAATATCATTTCTTCAACAGAAAGTACAGTTTCATTTATTTGGGATGCTTCGGCCAATACAGACAGTTACGACCTTGTTATCACTGACCTGTTAACAAATAATCAAACTACAAAAACGACCTCTCAAACTCATTTTGAAGTCATTTTGACCAGGAACACTCCTTACTCCTGGTATGTTGTTTCCAAATCAGCTAAATCAGCGATCACTTCAAAAAGTGAGGTCTGGAAGTTCTATAATGCAGGCGCGGGAACTGTGTCGTATGCGCCCTTTCCTGCAGACATTATTTATCCGGCATTTGGTGAAGTTGTTTCATCGACTAATAATAAAATCAATCTTTCCTGGAAAGGAAGTTCTGTCACCCCTGCGTCAATCGCAAATTATGATGTCTATTTGGGGACGATCGGGGAAGTTGCCCTGGCTTATTCTGCTGTTAAAGACAGCTTTGTGAACGACGTTGTAATTGCGAAAGGGACTACCTACTATTGGCGGATTATCACCAGGGATACCAGCGGAAATACATCAGACTCCGGATTGTTCGCATTTACGGTGAAGTAGTTGTTGCTTTGATCTGTTGTTTTCCGAACGGCGACTCGCCGGGCGCACTTGGTTTTATGGTCTGGCTCAGAATTATTGGCGCCAATGGCCCTTAATTTTCAAGAAGGTGTCTGATCTGAACATTTCCCTTCTCTGATATGATTAGTCGAATTTTAATACCCTCCGGGGCAGCTTTCCAAATAAATTTGCACGGGGAGATGAATTGCCTCTTGCGCAAATTGCATTGTTCACGGATTTCAGGTTGCCATCAAATATGGTTCGCGTGCCGCACCTGGCGGTAAATTCAAATCCGACTTGACTTGATAGATCGCAGAATAGGGCGGGACAGGTGCCAATTAGCCAATTCCCGATTGGCTTAAACAAGGTGTCCACACATCCAACTGCCGCGTCTGTCTAAAAGAATTTCGGTTGAAATCTCAACCGCGCAAATTCCATCGTGTTGGCTTTGAGATGTATGCTAAAATTTTGATGGGGAGGGGTTTGGTGCTTGTCATGGTTCTGTCCGGCATTGGGCAACCTTTGTCCTGTGATCCGGCGGCAATGGGGCCGGCGGGAAATTCAAATCTTATGTTTCAGCATTTAACATGGCAGCAGTTTTTGGTCGCTGCATCGGTTTTGAGCCTGGTCTGGTACGGGGCGCTGGCTTTGTTTTACCGTAAACAGGTCCGGGAGGTATGGAGGGGGATGGTAAAAAGGAGCGCTCCGCTGCTTCCGGCCCGGAAGCCTGTCGGCACCGCGGAAATCAGCACGGGGGAGCCGGAGGGCCAGGAGGCGGAGCTGATGGGTAAGCCGGCGATGCCGGCGGGAATGTCCAGGGTATCGATGAACCTGTTCGGGTTTGCTGACCCGCTGGGAGCGGACGAGGATGCCGAAGAACGGCGTCAGCGGCAGCGGGGCCTTATCCCGGATGTGATCCAGGAACTGAAGAATATTTTTCATGTGCTCGAGACGGAACAGGGCGGCAAGGCGGAATTTACGGCGTTGTTCGGGCTGGTGAGCATGAAGTATCCGCAGATCCGGGGAACTGCTGACCAGGGTTACCTGAACGGGTATATCCGTGATCATGTGCTCTTCCCGATCTCGGACGCGGAACTGGATGCGCTCTGGGGCTGATGCGGTTCCCTGTTTGTGTGTGGTGTGAGCTTTTATGTGGTGTGTTTAGTTATTCTTTAATCTTATGAAATTCATTCAAAAAAAATACTGGTTTCTTTTCTCTTTCCCCCAGATCCTTTATCCAGCGAAACAGTCTGCTTTACTGAAGATGCTCTTGTTTGGCGCGACGCTGTTTATGGTCAATGATTGCCTGGCACAGGATGGCAATGCGGGTATTACCCAGGCGACGACGCAGGTCAAAAGTTATTTTGATTCGGGTTGTAATTTGATGTATGCGATTGGCGCGGTGGTGGGGATTATCGGCGCGGTAAAGGTGTTCAACAAGTGGAACGCGGGGGAACCGGATACGAATAAGGTGGCGGCTGCCTGGTTTGGCTCCTGCGTGTTCCTGGTGATCGTAGCGACAGTGTTGAAATCGTTCTTTGGTTTGTGATCGTATGCTGCCGTTGTATAGTTTGAGGTTTATTTTTTTAATTCCTCCCTTTAGGGAGGGTTGGGAGGGCTAATGAGTTCGGTATATCAGGTCAATAAGGGGGTGTCGAAACCCATTGTCTTCAGGGGGCTGAAGGCGCAGTATATCGCTTATTTGGCGGTGGGGTTGGTGGCGCTGCTGATCGCTTTCGCGGTATTGTATATCTGTGGGCTGGGGCTTTGGTTGATCCTGCCGCTGGTGCTGGGTACGGGTACAGGCTTGTTTGTTGGTGTGTTTAAGCTGAGTGCGCGGTTTGGGGAGCATGGGCTGATGAAGTTTTGGGCGGGACGGGCTTTGCCGGGGCATTTGGTGGTCAGCTCGCGTCAGGTGTTTGTTGGTTTGAAGGGAGGCCGTGATGGGGTATAGGGAAGCGGAACTGGCGGATATATTGCCCCTGGTGAGGGTGGAGAACGGCGCGATCCTGTCGGCCTTCGGCGATGTGACGATTGGCTTTAGGGCGGAGCTGCCGGAGATCTTTACGCTGTCTGACCGGGATTACGAGGCATACCACCAGGCCTGGGTGAAGGCGATCCGGCTGCTGCCGGAGAGCTGTATCTTTCATAAGCAGGATTGGTTCACTGAAGGTAAGTATCTGGCGGATTTTGAAAAGAACGGTGGAAGTTTTTTGTCGCATTCCAGCGAGCGGTTCTTTAACGAGCGGGAATATTTGGACCATAGCTGCTATATCTTCCTGACGCAAAAGCCGAAGGATCGGAAATTAGGTTCATCCGCATTTTCGAATTTGCTGCGGAAAGGGATCGTACCGCAGCAGGTGCTGGACGGGGCTTTGTATAAAGATTTCCTGGATGCAGCGGGCCAGTTTGTGCGGGTGCTGTCGGATAGTGGTTTTGTGGGATTGGTGCGGCTGGGTGATGATTTGCTGGCGGGTACGGAAGCTGTTGCCGGGGTGATCGAGCGGTATTGTTTGTTGGTGGCCGAAGGGGAGCGGCCGGGTTTGGCGGATATACGGATCCGCGACGGACTGCAGGTGGGGAACAAGGTTTGCGAGTTGTATACGCTCGCAGATGTGGCCGATCTGCCGCCTTTGTGCGGTTCGCGGATCAATTATGACCGGTATTCGATGGACCGGGCGAAGTTTAGTATCGGTTTCGCCTCGCCTTTGGGGCAGTTGCTGCCCTGTAACCATATCCTGAACCAGTATGTGTTTACCGGCAACGGGCCCGAAACGATCAAAAAGCTGGAGGCGAAGAAGCTGCGTTTGCAGAGCTTGTCGGGTTATTCGCGGGAGAATGCCATAGCCAGGGACGCGGTGAACGACTTTTTGAACGAGGCGATTGGTTCGCAGCGGCTGCCGGTCAAGGCACATTTCAATGTGTTGTGCTGGCGCGAGGATGCGGTGAAGGCCGGGGAGCTGAAGAATTTGGTGGGTTCGGCGATGGCGCAGCTGGACGCGGTGGCGCGTTTGGAAACAGTGGGCGCGCCGCAGGTTTGGTTCGCGGGGATGCCTGGCAATGAAGCGGATTTCCCGATGAATGAAACGTTTGACACGTTCGCGGAACAGGCCGCTTGTTTTTTTAACCTGGAGGCGAATTATAGAAGCAGCGTTTCACCTTTTGGGATCAGGATGGGTGACCGGCTGACGGGGCGGCCGGTGCAGGTGGATATCTCGGATGAGCCGATGCGGCTGGGTTATACGACCAACAGGAATAAGTTCATCATCGGGCCTTCGGGTTCGGGCAAGTCCTTTTTTACCAATCATTTGGTCCGGTCTTATTTTGAGCAGGGGGCGCACGTGGTGCTGGTGGATGTGGGCCACAGTTATAAGGGGCTTTGCGAGCTGGTGGGCGGGTATTACTTTACGTATTCGGAGGATGACCCGATCAGGTTCAATCCTTTTTACCTGGGTGAGGGTGATGTGCTGGATACGGAAAAGAAGGAAAGTATCAAGACGCTGCTGCTGGCTTTGTGGAAGAAGGATGACGAGGTGTTCCGCAGGTCGGAATATGTGGCGCTTTCCAATGCACTGACTGGCTATTTTGCGCATCTGGTGATACACCCGGATGTCTTTCCGTGCTTTAATACCTTTTACGAGTACCTGCGGGAAGAGTATGTGCAGGTGCTGTCGGGGAAGTCGGTGAAGGAAAAGGACTTTGACGTGCAGAATTTCCTGTATGTGCTGAACCCTTATTACCGCGGCGGGGAGTTTGATTATTTGCTGAATGCGCGGGAGAATTTGGACCTGCTGCACCAGCCTTTTATCGTGATCGAACTGGACAATATCAAGGACCACCCGATCCTGTTCCCGGTTGTAACGCTGGTGCTGATGGAAATGTTTATTTCCAAGATGCGCAAGCTGAAGGGGGTGCGTAAGTTGCTGCTCATCGAGGAGTGCTGGAAGGCGATTGCTAAGGAGGGAATGGCGGAGTACATCAAGTATTTGTTCAAGACGGTGAGGAAGTTCTTCGGCGAGGCGGTGGTGGTTACGCAGGAAGTGGAGGATATCATTTCTTCGCCTGTGGTGAAGCAGGCGATCATCAATAACTCCGATTGCAAGATCCTGCTGGACCAAAGCAAATACCAGAATAAGTTTGACCAGATCCAGGAGCTGCTGGGTCTGACCGATAAGGATAAGGCGCTGATCCTGTCGATGAACAAGGCGAACGACCCGAAACGGAGGTACAAGGAGGTGGCCTTTATTATGGGGCCGCTATCCCGGGTGTACCGGACGGAGGTGTCGCTGGAGGAATATTTGGCCTATACCACCGAGGAGAGCGAGCAGGTGAAAGTGCGGCAATACGCGAAAAAGTATGGCGGTATCCAAAAGGGTATTGCCGTGCTGGCGGAAGAGCTGCGGAATAAACATTAATTCTTTGTTATGAAAAGTTTGTTAATCATTATGGGCCTGCCACTGGTTTTGGCGGCCTGCCACAATCAATCGAAGCGGGTGCAGGATTTTATACCGGGTACCTATGTGAACGCGGCGAAGGGGGAGTACGGTGTAGCGAACGATACACTGGTCATTACGGCTGGCGGTGAGCTGCATTACCATTTGGTGTGGCGCACGGGCTACCGGGCATTGCGGGATGGTAAGCTATTGCCCAGGCGGCTGCGGGTGAAAAACTATGAGACGGTTTTTGACCCGGCGAAGCTGGAGCTGTCGGAACCGCAGAGCGGCCGGGTGTTCCGGTTTGACCGGGCACGCGGGGTGCTGCTGATCAACCAGGCGGTGTATAGAAAGCTTTAGCGTTTTTTAATCAATCAAATTTAGGGATCAATTTTTAATGTCGTTTTAACGGCAAGGAGGAGGCTTTGTGTCATTTTTTATGGAGAAGGTAAAGAAGTATATGGTGATCCTGCCGATATCGGCGGTGACGCTCTTCGTGGCGATCCCGCAGGGGGCGGATGCGCAGATCGTGGTCAGCCAGGTGCTGGGCGAGACGGTGGGCAGGGTGATCCGGGCCATCGACCTGGAGGTGCAGCGTTTGCAGAACCAGACGATCTGGCTGCAGGATGCGCAAAAGACACTGGAGAACCAGTTGTCGAAGCTGAAGCTGGCGGAAATATCTGAATGGTCGCAGAAGCAAAAGGACCTGTTCAGCGGCTATTACAGCGAGTTATGGGATATCAAAACGGCGATCGCTTATTATTCGCGGCTGACGGATTTGACGCAAAAACAGGTGCAGCTGGTCAATGCCTATCACCAGGCCTGGGGGCTGCTGAAGCAGGATAAGCATTTTTCGGCGGAGGAGCTGGCTTATATGGAAAGGGTGTATTCGGGCATCTTACAAGCGAGCGTGAGTGACCTCGACCAGTTACTGGCGGTGGTGCACGCGGGTAAAACGCAGATGCCGGATGCGAAACGGCTGGAGCTGGTGAACAAGGCGGCTGACCATATGGACAGCAATTACAATGACCTGCAAGCTTTTAACGCGCAGAACCAGCTATTGAGCATCCAGCGGGCGTCGGATGAGAACGAGGTGCTGACTTTAAAACGGTATTATGGGATCGAGTGAGGTGTTTAAGCGGAAAGGTAAAAGCTTAAAGATGAAAGGTTTGCCTGCTGTGCGGTGGATGGTCGGTTTGGGTGTGTTCCTGTTTTGCTTTGGTCTTTGTGTTTTCAGCTTTCAGCCCGCGCAGGCGCAGACCTTGGCGGAGTGGTTTTCTCAAAAGAAGACATTGGTAAAATACCTGGGGCAGCAGATCGCGGCTTTGGAGGCTTTTGACCGGGAAGTGAAACAGGGTTACGCGCTGGCGAAAAGTGACTGGGGGATGGTGGCGAATTTTAAGGATGGGGAACTCGGTTTACATAAGGATTATTATGCTGCGCTGCAGTTGGTTAGCCCGCAGGTAAAGGCGGCTACGGATGTGGCTTCGCTGCAATCGGAGGTGCAAAGTGTGGAAAGCCAGTTTAACGGCTTGAAGGGTTTGGCGGGGTTGTCGGCGGGAGAGCAGGCTTATGTAAACAGGGTAGGCAGCGGGGTGCTGGCGGCTTGCAATGCGGACCTTTCCGGCCTGCACACGGTGCTGTCGCCCGGCGGATTGTCGATGACGGATGCGGACCGGATGGTGCGGATCAACCGGCTTTCTGCCTCGATCAAAGATGCCTATCTGTTCAGCTGCTCGTTTTGTTCGGCGGTGCGTACACTGGTGGTGCAGCGGGGGAATAATGTGCATGATCCGGGAACATTAATGCGGTTGTATGGAACTGGGGATTAGGTGTTGGCCGGGGAATATGAGGCGAGGCCTGGTCTTCCTGGCGGGGCTGGCTGGTTTGTTTTTTGGCAGTATGGGCCGGGCCTCGGCGCAGAGTTCGGATATGCAGCAGCTGATCCTGGACATTGAGAAACTGACGCAGTTCAAGGCGATCCTGTCGGATATGAAGACGGGCTATACAATCCTGACGCAGGGCTATGGCGAAGTGAAGGATTTGTCGCAGGGGAACTTTAACCTGCATTCGGCTTTCCTGAACAGTTTGGAGGCGGTGAGCCCGGAGGTTAGAAAGTATGGGCGGATCGCGGATATCATCGCGAACCAGGCGCGTATCGTGTCGGAAGGGAAGGCGATGATGCGGACATATTCGGGTTCGGGGCATTTCAGTGCCGGGGAACTGCTGTATATGAACAACGTCTTTAACCAGTTGCTGAAGGGCAGCGTCGACAACCTGACCAACCTGGCGAATGTACTGACCGCGGGTACGCTGCGCATGAGTGATGCGGAGCGCTTGCAGCAGATCGACCAGTTGTATGACGATACGCAGCACAAGCTGGTGTTTTTGCGGTATTTCGATAACTCGGTGCAAGTGCTGCTGGTGCAGCGGCTGAAGGAACAAAATGACGCGGATGAATTAAAAAGATTTGCCCCCTAGCCCCCTGAAGGGGGAACAAAAAATTAATGTTTTTAATAATAGTGTATGAAAATATTGAAGATCAATGAAGTATTTAAAAGCTCCCCCTTTAGGGGGCTGGGGGGCTTGTTGTTGTTTTGGTTGATGCCTTCGTTTGCTTCGGCCCAGGACCTCACTTCGAGCTTACAGGGGATGCAGCCGGTGCTGAACAACGTCTATGACCAGATGATCCCCTTGTGTTCGGGTTTGATCGATGCGGCGCGGGGGATCGCGGGTTTTGCAGCCTTGTGGTATATCGCGTCGCGGGTGTGGCGGCAGATCGCGCATGCCGAGCCGCTGGATTTTTATCCTTTGTTAAGGCCCTTCGCGCTGGGGATGTGTATCATGCTGTTCCCGGCGGTGATCAGTTTGATGAACGGGATCATGCAGCCGGTCGTTGCGGCGACGGCGGGGATGGTGACGGACTCGAATAACAGTATCGCGCTGTTGTTGAAGCAGAAGGAGGATGCCATTAAGAATAGCAGTTCCTACCAAATGTATGTGGGCGATGACGGGAACGGCGACCGGGATAAGTGGTACAAGTACACGCACCCGGATGACCCGAATGATAACAACGAAGGGACGTTTTCGGCTTTGGGCAATGATATGAAGTTCTGGATGGATAAGCAGGCTTATAACTTTAAGAATAATATCAAGGAGTGGATGAGCGAGATCCTGCAGGTGTTGTACGCAGCGGCGATCCTGTGTATCAATACGATCCGGACGTTTTATCTGATCGTGCTGGCGATCCTTGGCCCTTTGGTATTCGGTTTTGCGGTCTTTGACGGGCTGCAGCATACGCTGACGCAATGGATCGCGCGCTATATCAATATCTTTTTGTGGCTGCCCATTGCCAATATCTTCGGCAGTATCATCGGTAAAGTGCAGCAGCAGATGATCCAACTGGATATTTCGCAGATCCATAGCTCGGGCGATACCTTCTTCAGCCCGACGGATACGGCTTACCTGATCTTTTTATGTATCGGCATTGTCGGCTACTTCTCGGTGCCGAGTGTGGCCAATTACGTGATCCACGCGCATGGGGGGAACGGTTTGCTGAACCGGGTGACAAGTGTGGCGGCAACAACGGTAAGTACGGCGACGAATACGGTGGTGAGCGGCGCCGCCGCTTTGGGCGGGCGCGGCGAGCAGTTCCGGAGTAATGTGCTGAACGCGCCAGCCGATTTTAAAGCGGGCTGGGACAGCGCGGGTTCGTCGCATCAAAAGGATAAGCTAAAAGGGTAGCCCCCCAGCCCCCTAAAGGGGGAGCAAATAGGGCAAAGTTTTTTAGGGTTTTATTATCAATTTTTTAATACGCCCCCTTTAGGGGGCTGGGGGGCTAGGCTTATGTTTCAACATTTCAAAAATATCGATACGGCTTTTAAGCATGTAAGGCTGTTCAGTTTCCTGCTGATCGCGGCTAACGTGTTTTGCGTGTGCTTTTGCATTTATAAAAGTTATGCGCTGGTGGACGCGGCGCAGAACAGGGTGCATATCCTGTATAACGGGAAGGTGCTGGAGGCGCTGGCGGCGGACCGGAAGGTGAATTTACCGGTAGAGCTGCGCGACCATATCAGGGTGTTCCACGAGGACTTTTTTACGCTGGTGCCGGATGACAAGGCGATCCAGGCGACGGTGACCAGGGCGTTTTACCTGGCGGACGAGAGTGCCAAGAGGGCCTATGATAACCTGCGGGAGGCGGGTTATTACAATAACCTGGTGTCTGGCAATATCGACCAGCAGGTGACGGTGGACAGTATCCGGCTGGGGATGGATAGCTATCCCTATGCATTTACCTGTTTTGCGACGGAAAAGCTGGTGCGCTCGAGCAGTACCGTGACGCGGCGTCTGGTGACGCAAGGGACGGTCAGCGACCTGAAATCGGAGACAGACAATAACCCGCATGGGTTCCTGATCCGCAATTGGGAGATCCTGCAAAACGATGATGTGAAAGGGGGGACGCCATGAGCTGGTTTGGGAGGCGACGGGTGAGGGTACCCCGGCAACCCACAGCGTTCTGGTCATGCCTGACCGGGGCATTGGAAAAACGACAGCGGCAGCTGGCGACTTACCTGGAACGGAAGACAGCCTATTGGGACCAGGGTTCGAAGCTTATGGCGCTGGTGGCGTTCTGCCTGGTCTTCGGTGGTTTGTCGCTTTGGTTGCTGATGAAGGCCATCAGCCATTTTTAATCATTTATGTATTAATCCAATCAATTATGAATTCAACACCGGAAGAAAGAAAACAAAAAATGCTGCTTTTTTTACCGCTGCTGGTTTTACCGTTCCTGGCGCTGGGCTTTTACGCGCTGGGCGGGGGTAAGGGCAACGGGCAATTAAGCGCGGCAGGTCCAGGCAGGGGTATCAATACCGAACTGCCGGGGGCCAGACTGGCTAAGGGAAAGGACGATAAGTACAGCCTGTACGAAAAGGCGAAAAGGGATTCGACGGCGGCGAATGCTAAAAGTTCAGCGGAGGTTTTTGCAAGTTTAGGTTGGGATACGGCTACGTTCAGGCACAACGAGGGAATGGGGGTGGCCAAAGTACGGAGCACCGGTGTGACCGGTTCAGGTAGTGCAACGGATAACGAAGCGAAGATCGCGGTAAAACTGGCGGAGATCAACAGGCAGATCAATGCGCCACCTGTGGTTACGCCGGTGACTGCGGCAGGTAGCCCAATTGCCGCCTCCACCGCTGAACTGGACCGGCTGGAAAAGCTGTTAAAGGAAAAGCAGGAGGCGGGTCCGCCTGACCCGCAGTTGCAGCAGCTGAATGGGATGCTGGATAAGCTCATGCAGATTCAGCACCCGGTTTCGGCGTTGGAAAAGCAGGCGGGGGAGGCTGCTGTCAAAGCGGCGGTAAAGGACTCGGCGTTCCGGGCCATTCCCGCGCTGATCGATGGTAACCAAAAAGTGTTGCAGGGCGGGATGGTCAGGCTGCGGCTGCAGGATACGGTGACGCTGGGTGGCATTAGCTACCCAAAGGGCCAGGTACTTTCCGGTTTGTGTGTGATCGCCAACCAGCGCTTGTTGCTGGAGATCAGGAATATCCGCCTGGGGAGTTCGATCATTCCGGTTAGTTTGACGGTGTTTTCGCTGGACGGGATGCCGGGCATTAACGCGCCGGAGGCGGAACTGGGGGAAGCGGCAGGCAACGGGACGGCAGGGGCGCTGGACAACATGGAGTTCCCGGGCATGGATGAATCGCTGGGGACGCAGGCGGCTGCGGCGGGGATCTCGGCGGCCAAAACGCTGATCGGGAAAAAGGTGCGGCGGGTGAAGGTGAAGCTGAAGGGCGGCGAAGCGGTCTTGCTGCGGAACAACCAAAGCGGGAGGCGCTGATGCTGTCGGTAGCGGAACTGGAGCAGGAGCTGGAGGAGTGCGGCTATGACGGTAACCGGATTGCGCGGGCGATCGCTGCCATGTATGACAGCGGCAGGCTGAGCTATGTGCACCAGACCGGTGCAAAGACGCCGGATCAAACCATTATTATGATGGAGCTGTCGGTGAGGTTCCACCCCGGGCACCGGTTCGAGGTCAAGGGCATGAAGGCCTGTTTGCTTACCGACCGGCTGGCACAATTTGGCCTGGAACCCGCAGAACGCCCGGATATCTGGCAGGCGTTCGCTGGTTTACCGACCATCGAGCAGGTGGTAAACAGCCTGCAGGGCATTATTAAGAACGAAGCATTAATTTTTAATCATTCCATACATCAAAATTTAAACAGTATGAATTTAAACAACCTGGAAAATCTAAAAGAGGAGCTAAAGCAATTGGGCTTTAGTCCGAAAGTCGCGGGCGAAATGGAAAAGCGGATGCAGGGCGGCGCGACCGATTTTGACCTGCATGACAAGGTCAGCGGCAACCGGAATGTCGACCTGACGCTGCATTTTAAACAGTCCAGCCAGTCGGAGTATTATTATTTAAATAAATATACCGTGGCGCTGAACACGGGTAAGCCGCTGGAGGAGGGGCAGAAATACATGGTGATCAGTCCGAACCCGCAGGAAGCGGGGAAGAACCTGGTGCGTTCGTTTGAAAACGTAAGTGCGGCGATCGGTTATTTTAAGGAGCAGCAGGGCAACAGCGAGCTGGCAGCCGGCAAGGATGCGGGGCATAAGGTGGAGCTGGCCAGGATGGAGAACGGTAAGGTCAATTATATCGCGAAGGACTTCCAGCGTACCTTTCGCATACCGGCGGTAACGCAAACCATTTTCGTAGACAAGGGCAGGGGCTTTACCGCGGAACAGGCCGCCAACCTGATCGAGGGGCGTGCTGTTTTTCGTGATGACCTGGTCAAGTTGGGCGGCGAGCAATACCAGGCCTGGATCAAGCTGGACAAGGACCAGCCCAAGGACAAATACCAGAATTTTTCAACGACCCAGTTTTCGGTGCCGCAATATGGCTTTGATTTGAAGGGGGTGCTGGAGAAATACCAGATCAGGGAAATGAACAGCCCGGAAAAGGCGGCGCAATTGCAAAAGACGCTGGAGAACGGCAACCGCCCCCTGGTTACCGTGGTCAGGGACGGGCAGGAAATGAAATTGCACCTCGAAACATCGCCGCGTTACAGCCAGGTCAATTTTTACCAGGAGGACGGCAAATCCGAAAAGCGGGAACAGTTCCTGAAGGAACCGGCGCTGGAACAGCAAATGAAGCTGGATAAAGGCAAGGGCCAGGCACAGGAAAAGGAAATGGCGGTGAATCGCTAAATCCTTTATATTTGCGGGCTTAAATTTTTAATTAATAGTATTATCAATTCAAATCATTTATCATGGACAAATTCAAAGAGGTCAAATCACTGCTGGACAATACGGAACAAGATGCCGAAGCTTTTTATGAAAAAGGCAATAAAGCCGCCGGCACCCGCTTAAGGAACGCGATGCAGCAATTGAAAGTGCTGGCGACGGATATCCGTAAGGAAGTGACGGATAAGAAAAACGCCGGTAAATAATTTGCAACTAAAAAAATTGTTGGTAAACATTGCCTGGGAGCCTGGTCGTCTGACCAGGCTTTCTTTTCTTGCAGGCTACTTCATCAGTTGGTCCTCGTCGACGAATAACTCGATCAACCCATATTCCAGGTCCCGCCAACCATAATCAAAGCAAAAATAAATAAGGTCATTATCGACTTTTTTGCAGCTGGTAAAGTACCTGAAATTGAATCCCTTCAGGTAGATCGCCTGTCGGTCCACTATCCGGAAGCTTTCACCCATGGGATTAAACTTCAATAGCAGGGCGTAATTTTTTTTAATTGTTTTCAGGATCTGTTCCCTGACATCTTCCCCAAACAGCCGGGCTTCATCCTTTCGCCTTTCCCGGTTGAATGCATTCCGGCAAATATCGCTGCAAAATCTTTTGTCTGAACGGCCGCCAAATAGCTCCCTGTTGCAATAATGGCAATGCCCGGCGTCAAATATCGGCATCTCTATCTGGTTGATTTACTAAACTATAAACGATCCGACCGGATATAATTGTTTTAAATCAATTGTTTTTTATGCCCTATCCATTTTTGTGGACAAAAATGAAACGATATGAGGGATAAAATTTTAGTTACCGAAAGCTTTTCCCACCTGGAAAAGTTTTACTTTTTTGATTTCATGGAAGCCGATAACGGCACCTTTTATATCAGTATCAGCAGGAGCGACCATAAGGGCGATGATACTTACCAACGCAGCGGCGTCGTGATCTTCCAGGAAAATTTCGAGTTTGCGATGGAGGCGCTTTCCTCCCTGTTCCGTACGGCGAGCCAGCAGATCGGCCAGTATGCCGCTGTTGAACGGGTTAACGGTATTAAGGCCTGGCACCCGGACAGCCGGCCCCGCGAAAAAATGATGGCTGGCGGGAGAACAGCCATGACAGATGCGGAATTGCTGGCGATGCTCATCGGCAGCGGGACGCCCAATGAAACGGCGGTCGGACTGGCGGCGCGGATACTGGCCAGCATCGATCATGACCTCAGCCGGCTTGCGGTGATCACGATGGAGGCGTTGTGTGTGTTTAAGGGCATGGGCCGGGCGAAGTCATCAACCATTATTGCTGCAATGGAGCTGGGTTTGCGGATCGCGGCCCTTCACAATAAGAGGGTTTGGTTAAGCGCCATCAATAACTAAGGGTATTTAGCCAGGCCAGCAGTTCCAGCCGCTTTGCTTCGCTCAGCCGCTTCACTGCGGGTTGGGAAGCCTGGGCTCCGTCGCTTCGCCCGGCAGTTCACTGCCGTTCACAGCTGGGCTGGCGACAATCACCCATACTTCCTTTTGGCTGTTTTTTTAGGTTTTTATAGCGCTTATTTACCATGTCCAGGATACTCCACTGGCTTTTTCGCAAGCAAAGTTCTGAACGCCGGATCAGCCCGTCAAGACCAGGCCCTGCGGGTTTGCCGGAAAAAAATCTCCACACCTCGCTGCGCTCGGGTCGTATTTTTTTCCGCAAAGTCTTGCCGGGCTGACCGGCTTTTTCAGGTGAGGGTGCTTACAAAAAGCCACCGGAGGCATGTGCCGACGGGAATTAAAAAAAGTAAGCAGCATGAACACGAAAAAAAGCAGGGAGCCACCGAAGGCGGCGGGTCAAACGGAAAATAAAACCTTATCCGTGAACGAGTAAAACACAATTTAAAACATTTTAAAATTAAAGTTATGGAAACGAAAGTAAAGGAAGTTGTAAAGAACGGGGTAGCAGTTAAAAAGGAAAACCCGGTTACCGTTGAAAATAAGAACCCCCAGTTTGTGGCGGGGAACCCGGTGAACAGGGATTCGGCGAAAGTTGAACAGCAGCCCGAACCCGCTAAAGAGGCGCCAAAGGCGGAACAAGCCCAATCAGCGCAGGTTAAAGCAGCAGTACCACAGCCGGAACAGGTAAAACCGGGGGATAAAAAGCCGGTGCTGAATTTGGACGGTACGTTGAAGCTGGTGGAGGAGCTGCACCGCAAAAAGATCCAGCGGGATAAGTTATTGGAAACCATTGATAATTTGGAGGGCTTTGAATTCGATTTGAAGGAGGAGGCGGACGAAACGGGCGGTAATATCTACCAGGGCTGTGCCCTGACCATCACCGATGATAAGCGCCAAACTTTCACCACCAAGAACCCGACTATCATCTGGACAGTCGCCCAGATGGTGAACCGGCTTTGCGTGGATAAATTGGCCGAAATCGAATCAGGTATCCAAATACCTGCATAGTTGTTCAATGGTTACGCCCCCGGGGTTGAAATTGCCGGGGGCGTATTGCTAAGATAGTACATCTTAAAAGCTAAGACAATGATACAGTTATTTATAGAACTCACCGACCAAATATTTTGGGAGGGGTACGCCGGGGAACTGGCAAAGGATAACCCTGCCGTGTTCCAATTGGAACTGGCGGATTTTATGAACGCTTATAACGGGTAAGGCCATGTACGATACGGTTTATTTTTTGGTGAAGGCCACGATCAAAACGACGCATAAAACCGTCCATGAGGCCATAAACGAGGTGCAGGAAAAATCCACCTGTACCATCAGCGATACGGGCAGGGTCAAAATCTGCAAACTGGAATTGATGAAATATAAACTTAAAACGAAGTAAGATGCACCATATAAATTATAACGAACGCACTGAAAAATACAGTTTTTTCAGTGTAAGGGAAAAAGCCTGGCACGGCTTGGGGCAGGTCATCAGCGATTACCCGACCAGCGCCGGGGCGCTGGTCCATGCGCAACTGGATTATACCGTTGAAAAACGCAATTTATTTACCTGCGGTGATGGGAGCACTGCCGGGGCAACTGATCCTGACGGGATGTTGGAGGGGCGGATTGCTGTCCCGGATTATTACGCCACCGTACGCACCGATAACAACAAAGTTTTAGGTGTAGTTGGCAGGGATTACGAAGTGGTGCAAAATGTCGATGCCTTCACGTTTTTCGACAGTATTGTAGGCGGAAGGGACGGCATATTATACGAAACAGCGGGGGCACTGGGTAATGGCGAGCGGATATTCATCACGGCAAAATTGCCCGATTACATCCGGGTGGGGCGGAACGATTGTATCGAAAAATATTTGTTCCTCACGACTTCGCATGATGGCACGGGGAGTATCAATATTGCATTTACCCCGGTGCGCATCGTTTGCCAAAACACCCTCCATGCTGCTTTGCGCGGGCAAATCAACTGCATAAAGATCAGGCATACCGCCAGTGCAACCGATAAATTGAAGGAAGCTTATAAAATGCTGCAAATCACCAACCAGTTAACGGTGGAACTGGAAGCAATTTATAACCGCTGGTCGAGGGTTAAAATTTCCGACCCCGAGCTCAAACGGCTGTTGCAGATGGCAATGTGCCCCAACAGGGAAACTTTTGAAAGCCTGCGTTTGGGTAAGGATGAATTATTGTCGGGCCATTTCAATAACATCATCAGCGGTGTCTTTGATTATGCCATGACCAGCCCGACACAACAGGTGGAAACGACCAGAGGTACACTCTTCGGCGCGTACAATGCCGTTACGGGCTATTTCCAAAACGTACGTAATTTCAGGGATGAGGAAGCCAAATTCAAATCCATCATGTACGGTACAGGTTTGCAGAAAAGCCAAACCGCCTTTAACCTTTGCGCCGATTTCGCCAAGCATGGCAAGCTGCTGCTTAATTAACACAAAGGGGGAGCAATCCCCCTTCACAACCTTTGAGCTGCCTCATTATAAAATATACGGTGGTGCAGACCGGCCATCAGGGTAACCCGGGTCGTGTAATTGTAGGGTCTCTGAAGACTGGAAAAAAAGCAAAATCCCTGCAAATAGTTTTAATGTTTTCCTTCCGCATTAACGGTGCCTGCCCTCCCGGGTGCACTGCGTTTTTTCCGCGCGCCAAGTGTCTCTGCAACTTTTAGCGACTTAAGATAAGTGCTTGTTAACAGGATTGTCAATACCAAACCTGCTCACGGCGCACCTTGTTGCCTATGGCAACAAAACAAACAGGAAATACTGCTTCAAGTGCAGTAACACCACAAATTATTGCTCCAAAACTTTCGGAGAGTGAGCAGGAATTATTAAATTTAATAGCGGAAATAGCAGTTCAGATCATTATAAAGACTACCGAAAATGAATGCAATAGGATACATAAGGATAAGTAAGCGGGATCAATCCAATTATTCATTGGAGTTCCAGGAGGACAGGATAAGGGAATATTGTACCAGGAACAAGGTTGACCTGGTTGCTATTTATAAGGATGATGGTGAATGCAGCTATTCATTTGACCGTCCGGATTATTTGGCGCTGGAAGCCTTTATCAAGGCACATAAGGGGAAGGTACAGTACCTCATCATTTGGGACCATGACCGGTTTAGCCGTAACCTGCCCGAGGCCCTGACCAAAATTGAGCAGCTTGAAAAAAAATACGGCATGAAGGTGCTGGAATGCGCAGAACCGCTGGATCTCGATACCTCAGATCCCAACGTGTTTATCAGCAGGGCATTTAAATATTTGATGGCCAATGCTGAACTGTTTCGGATACGTAAGCGTGTGAAAAATGGCATTCGCCAGGCCCAGCAGTCCGGCCGGTTTGTTCATGTCGCGCCATTTGGTTACATCAATTCACGTGATGGCAGTGGCAGGAGCATGCTGCTGATCGATGAATCCAAGGCGTTTATCATTCAGAAGATATTCAGGGATTACCTGAATGGGGTCCCGAAGTTTATCATCCATGCGGACGCCCGGCAGCTGGGATACAATGTCAACGGGAGCAGCGCGATCGCCCGCACCCTTTCCAATCCAACTTATGCGGGCCTGGTTAAGGTCGCCGCCGATAAGGCTGAACCGGAGCGTGTTGTTAAAGGCGTTCACCAGGCAATCATCAATGAGGACCAGTACTGGCTTGTCCAGGAAAAGCTGGGCATAAAGCGTGTTGCGAAATCTCAACCCAAGGAAGAATTTATTTTGCGCGGGGTGATCGTAAGTCCATGCTGCGGTTCCCTGATGACCGCGGGATGGTCGAAGGGAAAGAGCCGGTATTATTTATACTATCGTTGTGTCCGGCACAATAATGTGAATATTCCCGGTAAAGTGATGCATGAAAAATTTGAGCAGCTAATTGCCCACCTGGATTTTACCGGGGAACAACTGGCTTATCTTATTTCGAAAATGAAGGCTTCGATAAATGAATCCGGCTCGGTAAGGCTGCAACAGCAGCAAGCAAAGGAGAAAAATCTCGCGGAAATTGAAAAAAAGATCGATAAACTGGAGGAGAGGTTGATGAATGATGAGATCGAGTCGGATACGTATAAAAAATATTTTAAGAAATTTAACAGCGAGAAAATGGTATTAAAGGAAGAGATCAATCATTTGAAGGCCGGGAATAGCGAGTTAATGACGGCTCAATTTGAGCAGATGAAACACTTATTGTGCATTTCAGCTATATTCAAAAAAGCCGAAATCAGCCAGCAGCATGTTTTTTTAAAGCGGGTGTTCAAACATAGTCTCACGTTCATTGAAGGGGTATTTAGAACACCCTGGATACATTCGTTGTTCGAGCATAACTTGTTGATTATGAAGCAAAAAAGGCTGCTCTTTTTAGAGCAGCCTGATGGTAATTTTGGCGGAATCCCGCGTGGTGGAGCCGGAGGGATTTGTATTGCCCGTGTACCGCGCTGATATTCAATATTTTATAATGGCTTAATTTCTTACTCACCGAAACACTCACCACTTTTTTGAGTACAGATTAATTGCAAATCTTATGATATAAAGATACGAAATTTTGAATTGCTATCCAATCATTGAATGGTATTTTATTAATGCATTGTATAGGCTCAACCTCGATATATTAATTAATAAATTAACTTTGATATGGTAGCCATATTCTATATACCAAACTGATAGTTACTGTTTAACGCCTATAAAAATAGCTTAATATTAATGTAATGAGTGAAAGTTACTATGTTTATATACTCTTTGATCCAAGAAACGGACTTCCTTTTTATGTTGGAAAAGGAACTGGAAAGAGATATACAAATCACGAAAAAGAATTTGTAAAACAAAAAGAGTATTATTCTAAAATATATTCCGTGCCAGAAAAAATGTTCTCATTAAAACATAAAGTTTTTTACGAATTGGAACATCAAAACCTTTCATGCGATTTTAAACTTATTGAAGGACTGAATGAGGATGATGCTTTATTGTTAGAACACGGACTAATTGCGTGGTTTGGAAGAAAAATATGCGGAAATGGAATATTAACTAACCTCTTATGCGGCGGCAAAAAAGGCGAGCTGTATTTTGATGATGAGCAATTAGTTAGATTAATTGAAAGAGAGGATTTGCAAAGGGAAATTCGGAAATATAAAAAAACGAGTACAAATTGGATTGCGAGAACCCTCTACTTCTACAACAACGATCAATTGGGTTATCCGTTTAAAGAGTTAAATATTGATTGGTTATATCAGTATCATGGATGTTATCAAAATTTCGCGATAAAGGTAATTGACATACTGAAGGATTACGATTCTGTGATTACTCCTTTTTATTGGGTACGAAAAGTACAAAAGAAGAAATTTGAAGAGGACAATATTTACCTTATGGAAGAAAGTGTAGAATTAATCGAAGGAACAAATATTGGTTTGAAGGATTTTGAATATTATAAAAATGAATACAGAAGGTTATGTTTTAAAGATTAGCGGATGGACGACAGCAAATTCCATATATGAAATTTTTATTTTGTAGTCTATTGTTGAAAATAAAAGCTTTAAACGTGTAGTTCGATATATAAAACAGAACAAACTTTATGCAGCAAATTTCTAAAAAACACCATTATATTCCACAATTTTACCTTAAGAACTTCACTAACGATGAAAATAAATTTCATATTTATCTAACTAAAGAGAACCGATATAAGGCAAATGGAAAGCTTTTTTCTCCTGAAACTCATTTTTTTGAGAAAAATGGGAACACCCTAATTATAAAAGATGAACCAACGGATTTCTTAGAGACAGATTTTTACGGTGATTTAGACAATGATGTTGCCCAGCTATTTAACAAAATTAGATATTCAACCGAAGAGCGCCACGGATTGACGGAAGCAGATATGCCAATGTTACAGTTCTTTGTGGCTCATTTGTTTTGGAGAAATCCAAGCAATGATAAGTTTGTAAAAGATTTATTGGAAAGAAAAGGGTTAAGCGGACTCGGACTAAATATAAGTGATACGAATACCAAACAAATTTTATTAAATTCCCAATTTGAAAAAGATATTGTAGAAAACGAAAGTTCTTACAAGATAATCAAATATTGGTTGCCGTTTATTCTTTTTCAGAACTTAATCGGTAGTAGCTCTCCATTGACAATCTTGCGTTTCGACCCCGGCGGAAAGCCGTCTCTAATATGTGACAATCCGTTAATTTTACGAAATCCACAAGATTTTGATGTGTATAAAGATGATTTTATATTGCCACTTAACGGCGATAAAGTGTTAATCAGAACTAAGAAAATAAAACCACTATACCAAAATCAAGATAGAGTTCTTATTGATCTCTTGCTAATTAAGCAAGCGAATAATTTTATTAGTACAACAGATATGCGGTATATTACCCAACTTAATGAAATAAAAAAAGATATAAATATAGATGAGCTAAGACGGCAAGTTTTCGCACGTTTTACTGAATGATAATAAATATAACATACAAAATCCACTACTCGTCACTGTAGGTTTCTAATACATTTTCAAATCTAAACGAAAAATGATGGTGCTTTTCTATATCAATATAATGAGTCAGCGAACAATCTATATTATTACCGTCCCTTAAATCATATACCGTTTCCGGCCCGCTCTTGTTAACCCATTGTTTGTCTATCTGGTATTCGCGAATTATTTTATTATCGATATCAGATATAATGACTTTTTTATCGGAAGTTTTTATTAAAAAATCCTTTTGTTGTTCAGCTCTTGAATTAATATCCAAAGCAAATTGAGACTCTTTTCTATTTGTATGAGTATAGGCAATTGTCGCTTTTCCCGTTATTAGTTTATCAGTTCTTGTTATGATGTAACCTGAATCTGAATTAGTGTCTAACGACTTTACAGCTTCGGTATTGGGGTGTGCATTATTACTACACCCAATAAATAGCATTGAGGCGAACGATAGTGTAATCTTATTTATAAGGTTTATTTTAAATCGTATCATCTTTTTATTATCTAACTTTTGTGGTATCAGTGTATAAACTATCTCTATTATAATCGTCAAGCATTTTTTTTACATTGGGAGTGTTTTCTACTTGATTTTTCAAACCGGTTACTATTCTTTCTGATAATTTAACTTTTAAGTCTATCCCGTTTTTGTCAAGTATTAAAAATGATTTTGGCTGACCGTAGTTGTAATTCGCTCTTTCTGTTATTTTTTGATTGTAGAATCTTTTCAAAACAGTCAAATAGGCCACTGTGTCATTATCAGCACTCATGCTGTCAATTACATTATTTGGTTTAAATTTATTAGTTGATGGGTCGAACTTATCCTGATAGATCGTTAAAGTGTATTTATTAAGATTGACATTTTTGATATTGCCATTGTGGTGAGTGCAGCTTTGACAAACTGTTATTATTATTAAAATTGCAAATAGGTTTTTCATCGGTTAATTATGATAGGTTGTATTTATCGAAGTAAATTTAATAATATTAACAAAACTAACCCCAAAGTTCAATATTATATCCGCTTAAAATGAAAAAGACAAAAGATCTTCAAAAAAAAATTTATGTTAAAAGAATATGGGTTAACAAGAACGAATACGATTACATTTATATCCCTTTAAGCCAGTTTGATGATGTAAAAAAAGACGAGAAATTTAAATTGGAAAATAACAAACCTATAATGATGGTACTCGAAAAAGCACCATTTTGGTATGAATGGTTTAGATATGCGAAAACCAATTATAAAAAATTCATACTTTTTATTATAGCTGCAATCTTAACAGCGTTGATAACATTGTTATTAGAACATTATTTTAAAAAAGGAGCTTAATTTAAACCAAATGAACACCAACCCCTTATTTAACCGTTAAGCAACCAAAAGCGCGTAACCGGGTAAAATGTCAAGGGCGGGCAAGCAAAAAAACAAACACAACTGCCCGTTTATATACCCTCCTATGGAAAGCTTAGTGCTATTTAAACGTTAAAATACTAATATTTGATTTATATTATTCATTTTTTTCTTTCAGTCAGGAAAAACATGCCAATACAATGCACTGGCAGTTAATCTACTACCTTCTTATTAAAGATTACCCTTGTTTCTCAACCTCCTATTTGCGGTCATCACTAAAAGCCGCAGACATTAATCATGGGTATAAATAAAAGGCGCTGCCTACTTGACTTTTGCAGACTACCAATAAATTGCTTTAAATAAAGCCGCCGGGTATATATTGCAGTCACCTTTTTTTTTTTGAGTACAAACGGGAAAATCTTTTATTTTCATCGTTATTCTTATTGTTGTTATTGTCGTGTTAGTATGTGTGTAAACTCGAAGAGTTTTCCATATACTAACACGTATACATTTTGCTAACTTGTCGCCACCGATGCGTTATTCGTTAACCCGGTTTTATATTCTTCACCAGTTCTGACTACATGCCATATCCTTCGCAAAAGTTTATGTGCTACTTTGATAATAATCTTGTTGGCTTGTTTACCCGAATGACTTCTATAATATTCTTGCATAGTTGGATCTCTCCGTACAGACACCCATGCGCTTTCTATCATATAACTTCTTAATAAATTTTTACGTCTGTAAGTCAATCCTCTTACCTGCATTGTATCACCACTACTGTAAATGCTCGGTATTAATCCAACGTAACTGGCCAAATGGTCAAATTTATTAAACCTTCTGATATCGCCTAATTCGGCAAGTATACCGATAGCTATTGTCGGGCCAATACCAGGGATACTCATCAATAAACAAAAATCATTATTGTAATTGCTCCGAACGTACTCTCTTAGTTCCGCATTAAGCGTAAGCCATTCCCGCCGGGCAAAATCTAAATACCGTAGCTTACTGTGTAAACTAGAATGTCCTGACGAATACTTCCATTCCAAATCGTTAAGCCAGGTTATAAACCTCTTTGTCCATTTAACAGTATCACACTCCTGAGGAATTTTAATACCATAATAGAGTAATTCGCCTTTTATTTGACTTTTCAGTTTACGAACTGTTTTGGTTAAATTATTCTTCTGTCTAAACAGACTTCGGAGTTGCTCATGTTGTTCGTCAGGCACGTATATCCCAGTGAGATGGCCTGATCTCAGTTGCTTGGCGAGATGCCGGCAATCTACATTATCGGTCTTTTGATCTTTATTCTTTGCTGTCTGAGGTATATCAGACGGATTAAGGACCTTGACGCTCCAACCAGCAAGGCTTAATCGCCGGTATGGTATAAATCCACAGCATGATGCTTCATAACAACATTCGACGGAATAATCCTGGAAATTTTGATTAACATAATTTATTAAAATCTCCGGCTCTGATGGCATGCTGAACGTCTTGTGATCAAATAAGTCTGTTCGTATATTCACCGACCAGCTCGTCTTATGGACATCTATGCCAATAAATAATTGTTTCGTTTGCATAATCTTCAAGTTTTATTTGATAACAAAGCTTTCACATATATGCTTGACGTTTTATCCCGGTGTGGGCTATCTTCGCTTGACGTTTTATCCCGGTGTGGGCTATCTTCGCTGTAGCGGTGAATGAGGGATAATTTAATCAGTGTAGTTTGAATTTGACAAATGGTTATCATCCTCTAATTGTACGGTCGCTGCCGCTGGAAACTTTGTACATGCAAGTAACTTACCACCATCTTTTTAAGATGAATTTTATAAACATATAGCTATATACCAAAAACTTATCCTATTTTCAATCGACTTTAAAATGTCTCACCTTAATAATCCCAATGAAAAAAATATTGTTCATTATACCTATTATTTTGTTTGCCTGTACCAATCGTCAATCTAAGCAGCAGATAGCAGAAACTTTAGTAAAATCATACCTCAATGGCACGTTAAATGACCCTCATAGTTATGAAAGTGTACGCTTCGATACATTAGTGCCATATCATCAAAGCTATGCGTTGGGGGATCCAGTTGGCAAAAAAATGGATTTATTAGCAGCCTCGTATGTAGATAGCGCTTCAAAATATGACCCTGAAAGCATGGATAACATTCTTAATGAATCTAAACACCGTTTTCACTCTAATATTCGATTAAAAACATATTATAAAAGAAAAGAAGATAGCTTGGAAAATATTATAAATCTACAAGACAAGACCTACAAAGGAAAGCTGCAAAGCTACTCTATCGAACACACATATAGAGCCAAAAATGGCTTTGGTGCGTTAGGTTTACATAAATCACGATTCCAAATTGATACTTCATTGAGTAAGGTTACGTATGCTGAAGAAATAGATTAACATTTATTAGCCTTAGTGAATTTCTCAAAGACCTCTTCTGTCGTATGTAACAGCAATTCAACCTTTGGCATTAACATTTTAACCGATTCTTCATCAGCAATAAAACTTTCCCGATACCTTGCTTCGGAATATGCAGTTTGCAAGAGATTAAACATTTGCGAACCCTCTGTCGTGTTTAATTCAAACACATTCTTTAGTTCGTCTGTAAATAACAAGGTCAGCCTTATCATTCGTGATAAGTTATGGGCAGACATGCGATAACCTAATATCGCTTTAATAATTGCGATTAATGTGCTTTCAGCAGCTTGGTGCAATAGGAATACTGCAAGGGTGAAGTCTTTGTTTTCGATATAGTATTTAGCACCTTTCAGGAACGATTTGCCCTGTAGCCCCCATCTCTCCCAATCGATAGCAGACCTTTTTGTAAAATCATCCTCGGCAACCAATTTGAATTCTGGAAACTGAAGTTCAGGTACTTGGTAAATACCCATTCCCTTACTCATAACGTTGTTCCAAAACCGCTTGCCACTTTCTATGCCTTGCCTCGCTACGTTTGCCTTGTGCACAATAGCGATCACCGATATATGGTGGCGGCAAATATCCTCAATCTTATTGCCAACCTCGTGCTCGGCTATCTTTTCCTTTTCATCCAGTAAAATAAGCAGGTAATAGGTGAAAGGATGTTCAT
The DNA here is from genome assembly GCF_024721155.1 of Mucilaginibacter phenanthrenivorans. Lineage (GTDB taxonomy): Bacteria > Bacteroidota > Bacteroidia > Sphingobacteriales > Sphingobacteriaceae > Mucilaginibacter > Mucilaginibacter phenanthrenivorans. The sequence continues at coordinate 142,528 of NZ_JAHVAP010000010.1, forward strand.
GTGTACCTAACAAGGTAACTGATTGAATGGATGGTATTTTATTTTTTATTGTATCAAGCACTTCATCCAGTGCCAATTTTTCTGCGGCTGTCAGGGTAGGATTAATTGGCCTTATTTCAATCGGCGGGCGTTCTATAGCGCAAACTTCGTTCGCCGTTTTTTTCGTCAACTTCGTTAACCCGTTCTTCAATTGCCGTTGGTGAATTAACCATGCAGCCGAATATAGTTTAAGCATGTTCTCATAAACCATTATTACTTCCCCAGGCACAACAGTTTCATCAATAGCTGAATTAGATAATGCCCAATGGAGCCAATCGTTTAAGTAGTCCCTAAATTGTTCTGGACTGATCTTTTTAAATATTTTCTTTACTACCTTATAGGGGTTTAAAAGTTCTTTGACAGAAAGATTGTTAGGGAAATATATCCATTTTTCTTTTTCTTCTTCCAATTGCGTTTCTGACGGAATCGAAAGGCGATATTTATTTTCCTCATAATCTAACCATAGCAAATAAAGGGCTTCTAAGAGCTTCATATTTATTTCATGGATAAAAAGCACGGAGCATGGACCATGCTTTTTACCCGTAAAGAATTTCTCGTTAATAACGTAATCTCGCCATTCCTTTAAGTCTCTTCGATGACTTTTAGGCCATGCGCAACTGAAAAATTCTTCAACTACAGATAATGGATTCTGTATCTCATAATGACGGAGATTTTTGGGATAGTGTTCCCATGGAGCATAAACACCGTAATACATAAGCTTTCTATTTATTCCGGCCTACATTAACCGGAACACAAAAGAATAAGTCGTTGGATGTGTACCGAACCATAGTCGGTTGTGTTTTACAATTCAATGGTTGTTTCGTACATTTACCATAATCATATACATTTGCATTATGTCAGAACCTACTTTACACATCGGACGAAAAATCAGTAGAATTCGTGAGTTGCGCGGAATGAAACAGGAAGCTTTAGCGGCTGAACTTGGTATCAGTCAACAAGCTGTGTCTAAGATTGAACAAAGTGCAGAAGTTGAAGACGATGCTTTAGAGAAAATAGCAAAGGCGCTGGGCGTACCTGTAGAGGGTATTAGAAAATTTAACGAAGAAGCTGTGTTTAACATTATCGGTAATACCGTAAACAACCATGATCAAGCTGCTTTTTTCAATTACTACCCCACATTTAATCCGATAGACAAGTTGGTGGAGTTATTTGAAGAAAACAAAAGACTTTATCAAGAACTATTACAAAGTGAACGTGAAAAAGTGGAAATACTTAGAAATAGCAAATAATCGATAAAAATCTACTTTTCAAGTAACCTAATAGTATCACTCAACCCTCATCTCATTGAAAAACACATAATGAAATTAAATTTACTTGCGGTTTTATTATTAATATGCTTGTTCGAGGTTTCCTGCGATAGTGTATCCAATGAAAACAAGGGCTATAACAATTATTCAAAGGCTCAATTGTTTATGAAAAATTTCATAAAACAAAATCCCGATATGGCGAAAAACGATATAAAGATGCAGGACGCTGTTTTATCTTACATAAGCCAATTTGAATCATTTATTGACACCAATGGTTTATCTGACACACGTTTTAAACTTAAAAGTTTGTCACCAATAGATAACGGGTATGGTCTTGGATATGTAATGCATTTTGAAAACGATACAGCCATTCCTAATAATGATATGACATCAAGTAGTCATTTGGACATTTTCGCTGTAACAGACAGAGAAACGGCGGAAAAATACACACAATCAGATACTGTGTTTTATAAAATAACTTCTTGCAATGAAGCAAAGCGCATACCATCCGATGACATCAGACTTGTAACGCAAGACATGATGTGGACGGGCGGCATTAATTTTGGTCAAGAATTTGATTTCGGAAATTATGTTGTTAAATCGCCTGTAATAGAGCAAATTAAATGAAATTGTGATTATTGAGTTGACAGGCAAACGCGGGTAGAAAGCTAATATATTAAAATGAAATACAATATCTATGTCTCGCAAAATGACCATGAAATCTTAGATTATATTACTGATGCCGGTATAAAACATTCGGATGATGATAGCGACCGTGTCTTCACATTTCTTTTTAATGATCACTTCCACTTAGTTATATTTTTTTCATCACCAGGGGACAAAGGTTTTATCATGTTCAGAATTGATGATATTAGAAACAACCTTAAAGAAGTCAAGAATCTTAAGATAATGTTGCAAGAGTTAGCGAGAACCATAGGTAATAAAAAGGTTCTAAATATCGCTCTTGCGCAAGTAGAAGATATAGAAATTGCAGGGGTTGCCGCGCAAGTTTTCAGGTCTGGAAAATAATTACCGAATTACTTACTTATATTGCTATCCATTCTGTTTAAAACACTTTAGATAATTTACTTCTTCTTTTTTAAATTTTGCAACCTCTTTATAGCTGCTTTGGCCTCCTTATTCTTGCGAAAGACTATATTTTCCATTGCGGTTTTTTCCAAAGCCTCGTCTTCCAATTTGACTGTATTATTTATCATGGCATCAGGATCTCTCAAATAAGTAGTATCTGCCCAATGGGTATATTCAGGGGCGGTTTGACGGATAGCCCGGTATTTAATATCATTAATTTCAAGGCGGTTATTTGCACTCCATAGATAACCGCTTAATCCAGTACTGATAGCCGTTATTATCAGCAATATCATTCCCGCAATAATCCATCTCTTAGTTTTTAAATCAAAAGAGTAGTTAAGGGTTATTGGTAAAGCAAGCTTAATAGCCTTCAAAATGCCTTTTGTTTCTATCAGGATGTTTTTCGTCTGATCATTCGAGTTAATCGTGTTTAAATTACTTGTACTGTTTTTTAAGCCCTGAATATCATTGTTATATTGTTTCAAAAATCCTTCTAAAGTTTGTTTTAAACTTTCAAAGTACGGGGAGTAATCAGCTTGCTTGATCTGTTGATTTTCCAATTCATTGACCTTAATAATCAACTGATCAACTATTTCTTCGTGGATGCTCTTTTCTGAATTTTCCATTCTATTAAATGTTATTAATTATTACCTGCTAATTTTATAACTTTCATTCGGGCTTTTACGCCGTTTCTTTTTTCGTTCGTCAGTGTCATTAACGTAAGGCATGGGCTCAACATAATCAGGCTCCAACAGTACTTCAAATAAAGACTTGCCACCAGTGCCAAAATTTTGTTGGTCAGTGAGCGTATGGGATAATACCACATTCTTCAATTCGCTAACAAAATGTAGATGCCTTGCTTGTTCGGTTCTTTCATGCTGTATGTTTTGGTCAATGGTTTTACAAATCCTGCCATAACTTAAACTTCGGTCAATTTCAGAGCCTTTAAATTTGGCATCCCCTTTAGAAAAACTGACACCCTGCACTTCCTTTGTTCCACTTTTGTACTTAAATTGCATTTCAATGCCCTTGTTTAACAATTGTCGCTTTAACTCATCAATGCTTTTAACCTGCTTGGTGATAGCCGTAATTGCATCGAATAAATCGTATTTGGTTTTATCCGTGCCTTTTAGTTGCTGTCGGTTCACCATCTTTTTATCGCTCGCTATATAAAAGCCATGTTTTAAAGTAAGCTCTTTAGCTATTTTGACATTTTTGAGGTGCTGAAAATTATCGGATATGGTTTTACCATTGTTGTCTACCCTGTTGTAAATGATATGTAAATGCGGATGTTCCTTATCTTGATGGCGTACTACTAACAACTGCGTATCTTTAATTTTCATTTTTTGCAGATACTCTTTTGCTATGCTAACCATAACATCATCGTTTAATTTGGGATCATCATTTATGCTCCAGCTTAAAATCATGTGGCCTACTGCCTGACCTAAACCGGGGTTCATCTTTCTTTGCATATTGAAGTCGTTTATGGTATGCGCAATGCTGTCGATACGTATGCCGTCCGCCATAAGTATTGTTGCATCCTTTTTCAGCAAGTTGTATTCTATGCAGCCCTTAAAGCTTTTTCCCGGTTTCGGTATTTTGCCTATCATCTTTATTAAAGTATTTGATTGCCTCGTCTATCTCATTTAATAACTCGTTGCATTTTTTCGCCAAACTAAGTATGCCCCCAACATGCGCCAACTTGGTTAGCTGATTAAGATTGTTAGCCATGCCTGCAAGCATGTGTAATATGCTGCGGTCTTCCGGGTTTAGCCGGGGAACAACCCTTGCCACTTTAGCGGCTGTCCTAAACCAATCGCTAATTCTCATGCCTGCGGACTTAGATTTGCTTTCTATGTGAAACCGCTCGGTAGCTGTTAATCTTACCCGTATATCCTGCTCCCGTTTCACCCTCTTTCTCGGCGCACCACCTTTATGTTTAGGCCGCTCGGTCTTAGGTTTTATATTTTCTTTTGATAGAATTTCCATAATCTTAATTGATTTGCAATACCCGTATAGCACTTTTTTTACCCCTAAAACCTTTTGCAACCAACGGGCGCAAAAGGCAAGTTTGCCCTGTGCCGGAGGCATCAGGGGAGTTTTTGTGGAACAAAAACACAAACTTGCTTCCTGTAATACGATAAAAAAGGTGCGCTAAAACGCCAAAGGCGTTTTGGTTAGATTTATACTTTTAGATTGTATTAAATTCCGGTATCTACTGACCGCCAATAAATTAGGCTGCCCGTTTTCGGATGGTAGGATGGTTCGTAATGAATGTACCCTAATTCATCTAGTTGCTTGATGCACTTATGATAAGTTGCAACCGAAGCGATTTTAGAAAATGCCATCAATTCCTTTCTGTTTACAGAAAACGGTATGGATAAATCACTCCGCTGCCAACATATGTATAACGCTGTAAACAGGCTTACATGGGTTGCCAATAGCTGTTTGTCGTTAGATATTCTTTTCAATAGCACGTTGAGGTTTTTTACTTGCTGTAAAATCATAATCCCTCCTTATTTATGCCGTTTAAAGAAATCACATTTTGGTCTTTGTGGTTTCCGTTTTCTAATAGCCTGTTAATGTCCTCAAGCTTGTAATAGTAAATACTGCCTATCTGGGTACAAGGCAGGGTGCCGTTGATACGTAGGTTTTGTAAAGTGCCTTGCGATACATTTAATAACCTCCGAACTTCATTGCTTTTTAAGAACTTCTTTGATTGTCCTTGTCCGGGTTGTAGGATTTGCTTAATGGCATTAAGCATTTCATTTTTAAACTCCCTTAAATCTTCTTTCGTGATGATCTCCAAATTCATGTTTTGTCCTCCTAAATATTGTTAATTATATCAGCCGGCTGCAATCATGGTAAATGTTGCTTACTGGCTGATTTTAACTCAAAGGTGGACTGCAATACATGGAAATGTATGCCCATTAGTGGCGTTTGGGCACGGGAAAGGAACTGATTATTACTTAGCCTAATCCGTTGACGGCTTAATTTTAAAAATCTTTTCCTTTTCAGGTATAAAAATATATTTCGATGATTCCGGCGAAGAAAAATAATGCTGTGCTGTTGCCAAAGCAATCGGCTTATCGCCATGAAGAAAGTTTTTAGCAATCATTTTATACCACGGGCTATACGCTTGCGTACTCAATAGTTTATTGCCGTTTGGCAAAAGCAGTCGTTGTAATTGTTGCATCAAATCCATAAATGCCGATAGATTACCCTTGTTGATTTTTATTTTTTCACTGGCCTCAAAAGCGTTAAGGTCATTAAGCTGATTTTCCAGTTCTTCAATTTTGGCCTTTAACTGTGTTATTTGTTCATCTTTTTCACCAATAATTGTTTCCATTGGTTTGCTTTTATGCCATTGGTCAATTGTGGTTAAAAACTCTTGGAAACCCCTTAATTGACGGATGCGTTCATTATTGGCGGCATGGTTTGATGCGAACGGATCTTGCCTTTGAAAGTATCGGATTCTTGTTGATATAATATCTTCAACACTGTAAAAAAAAGCCTCTTCCTGGTCAGGAAACCTCTTTAAAAAATCTTCGAGGTGAAAATGGTAATAATCTGAAAATTCAGATTCTTCAATCTCATAAAGTCTTAATAATAAGAAATTATCCTCTGCCTCTTTGTTTTGTATGAACGGCCTGCCAATTTCATAGCGATGTGGTGACAAATCAAATCGGCCACGGAATTTAAAAAAGTTGGTTTTCTTTGGTTTCATAGTGAAAATAAAAATGGCAAAATATCTCACAAATATTTTGCCATTAACAACTTACCGTCAATAATTTAACATTGTTACCAATCTTCGGATTTGAAACCAATCCTTTTACGTGGCTTCGGGTCTTCCTTATCCTCAATCAATTCATCAAGGTAGCGAAATACTACTTCCATATTTTTATCCTGATTGTCCAGCTTAGATTTGATTTTTTCTATTTCAAGCCTTAATTCCGTATTATCCATGAACATATGGCGAATACGTGTAAAGATTCGGATAATCTGAATGTTTACATTGATGGCCCGTTCACTATTTAAGACGCTCGATAACATTGCTACACCCTGTTCTGTAAAGCAAAAGGGCATAAATCTTAAACCCATCAGGTCGGAATTGGAGATCACAATTTGTGATCTCCAATTTTGAAACTCCTCCTTAGTCATCTCAAACATGAAATCATCAGGAAATCTTGTAATGTTCCTGCGGACGGCCTGTTTCAATATTCTCGTTTCAACATTGTACAAAACCGCGAGATCACGGTCTATCATTACTTTTTGGCCTCTGATATAGTATATCTGATTCATTACTATTTCATCAGGTATAATCGGTGTTTCCATTATCGTATAATTTAAGTAGCTAATTGAGTTAATTTATTAGGGTGCTTAAATACTTGCATATTTATTTTTAAGCATGGCCATGTCTTGGCTTACTTTCAAATCAAGGATTTTAGCGTAGTGCTGTGTAGTCTTGATATTAGTATGACCGAGCATTTTACTTACACTTTCTATAGGCACACCGTTAGATAAGGTTACGGTAGTGGCGAATGTGTGTCGGGCGATGTGGAAAGTAAGCGGTTTATCAATCCCGCAAAGGCCAGCTATCTCTTTTAAGTAGGCATTCATTTTTTGATTTGATGCTACCGGTAACACTTTCCCAGTATTACAGCAAACAGGATTTTCTGTATATCTATCCAATAAATTCAATGCAGATGGTAATAGAGGTATTCGACTTGGCGTGTCTGTTTTTTTACGTTTGGTGTAAATCCACATTTCACCGTCAAGCCCTTTTACAATTTCCGAACTTTTAAGCTTGTTAACATCGGCATAGGCTAATCCAGTAAAACAGCAAAATAAAAAAATATCCCTCACCTGGTTAAGACGTTCAGTTGAAAAAACCTTATTTGCCATAGCCTGTATTTCTTCCTGATTGAGGAAAGTACGGTCAACTTGTTTAATCCTTATCTTATAGTTTATAAAGGGATCTTTCGTTAGCCATCCGCTTGCCAAACAAATACCAACTACCTTTTTGAAATTCTTGATGTATTTAAAGGCAGAGTTATTAGCGCATTTGCGTTCAGAGCGGAGATAAAACTCATAGTTGGTTATAAAATCATGGTCAATTTTTTGAATATCAATGTCTGATACTTTGTATTGCCATCTTAAATAGTCCTCTGTGTGCTTTAAAGAAGTCTTGTAGCGGATGTATGTTCCCGCTGCATATTCACTTCCAACTAAAGTGGCTACTTTCTTATTGTGGTCTTTAAATACCTCAATAAGCATCTTGCCTTTTTCCTCTTTGCCTAAAAACTTGTTTTTTAAAGTTTCTGCGGTTACAACACTTTGTGTGTCGTTTAATTGGCGATGGGCTTCATATACCTGTGATTGCAGGTTATCCAAATAAGCATTTAAAGATTTAATTTCTTCTTTAGTGCCTTTAAACCGCCCTGCAATGCTGTTCCATAGCGATGGCTCACACTCTCGCCCGGATGTAGTTTCGGCTCGCTGTCCGTTTACGGTTATGCGTAAATAGATTGGAACGCGGCCATTTTCGTAATTTTTTGGCTTTTTTAAATAGAAAAGCAAACTGAAATTAGTTTTCATAATGTTTTAGCATTAAAAGTGAAACAAAATTAAGCTTGCAATCGGCTGTACACAAGATGTTCATTTATTGAACAGGTTGATAATCAAAATGATAAGTCGTTTTGGTGAGTAAGGTTTTCAGAAAGTCAACTCACCGAATTACTCACCTTGCAAATGCGAAAAGATGGGTAAATAGTAACATTTGACTATAAAAGAAATGCCTGCAATCGTGTGATTTGCAGGCATTTACTCTGTTTTGATACTAAATTCAGTGGAGCCGGAGGGATTCGAACCCTCGTCCAAACATGGTATAAGGTAAGCTTTCTACATGCTTAGCTTCTGTTTAATTGTAGGGAAGGGGAAGGCCAGTTGCATGCCTGTACCGTCTTCCTTAGGTGCTTTGTTTCGCCTGCTATGCACACCATTAAGCAGGCTATTTCCGTTTTTCGATGCCCCGGTTGCCGATCCAACGAAACAGAGAACCGGCGGGACAAAAGCTAGCTAAATTCTAAATTAAGCAGCTAAGGCGTAGTTATTTTCGCCATTTGTGATTTTGAGTGTTCTGATTAGAGCGCTAATTCACCCAACGCGCTGCATGCTTACTTACTTATCTCCATCCTGTCAATTCCGGTCGACCCCATTTTTTGAAGCCTTAAGTATTGAGTAAATAGTCTTAAGTCAACTGCAAATATACAGAAAATTAGTAGCAGATGGTAGCGGCAGTAGCAGTTTTCGAGATATCAATTCAAATACTGCCGCTTCATAATACTACTGCTATTATTTCAAAACTGCTACCACCTCTATTCTAGAGACTGCTACTTCCAGCTGCTAATGCTACTTCTCGGCCAGGGTATACCTTCAAGGCTTCATCCAGGCACTTCATTGCCTTTTCAATATCATTATTATTCAAAACGTATGCCATTCTAACTTCGTTTAGCCCGGCGCCAGGTGTGCTGTAAAAGCCGGTTGCAGGGGCCATCATAACGGTTTGATTTTCATAGCTGAACGATTCCAACATCCATTGGCAAAATTTATCAGCATTGTCAATTGGAAGTTGCGCCACAACGTAAAAAGCCCCGCCTGGATTAGGGCAATAAACACCTTCCATTTTATTAAGGGCGTTTACAATGGTATTCCTGCGTGTGGTATACTCCTTATTTACCGTTTCAAAATATTCGTCTGGTGTGTCAACTGCCGCCTCGCCAGCAATTTGCTCAACCATGCCGGGGCTTAACCTTGCCTGTGCAAATTTTAACCCGGCCGCAATTACTTCCTTGTTTTTGGTGATCAGGCAGCCTAAGCGTGCTCCGCATGCGCTGTAGCGCTTGCTTACGGTATCCATCACAATTACATTTTCATCCAATCCATCCAGGTGCATTAAGGAGGTAAATGTCTGGCCATCGTAACAAAACTCACGGTAAGCCTCATCGCTGAATAAATACAGATCGTATTTTAAAGCCAGTTCCTTTAACGCTTGCAGTTCTTCCTTTGAATATAAATACCCGGTCGGGTTATTAGGATTGCAGATAATTATCGCCTTTGTTTTGTCGGTTATTAGCTTTTCAAACTCGCTGATAGGAGGCAGGGCAAAACCGTTTTCGATGTATGATAATATAGGTTTCACCACAATGTCACTCTGGCAGGCAAAGCCATTGTAATTGGCGTAAAAAGGCTCCGGAATTATTACCTCGTCGCCCGGATCAAGGCAGGCCATCATCGAGATCGTTATAGCTTCCGAACCGCCGGTGGTGACAATTATATTCTCCGGGGTAATGTTATAATTCAGTTTATTATAGTATTCAGTTAGCTTTTTGCGGTAAGATAACGTACCCTCTGACGGCGTATAGGCCCAAACCTTAAAGCTGATGTTTTTTATCGCGTTCAGCATCCCTTCAGGCGTTTCTATGTCCGGTTGACCTATATTTAAATGATAAACCTTCTTACCATCCAGCTTAGCCTTATCGGCAAAAGGGGTTAATTTACGGATGGGAGAGGCAGGCATTTGCTGCCCTTTACTTGATATTTTTGGCATGGAGCAAAAGTAGTGAATTAGTCGTAAAGTCCGAAAGTCTGAAAGTCCGAAAGAAGAAGTTTGGGACTTACGGGAAATAAAAAAGACGCGAGGTAATCGCGTCTTTAAATGTCTTTTTAAACGGGGAAGTCTCTTAATTCGTGCTCGCTGGTTTTGCAACTACCTCGCCAACAATATTTATTGTTTTTTGCGGGATGGAAGCGTTCGAAGTTACCACGATCGGTTTATTAAAAGGTGCTGCCACAGCTGCGTTGTAGGTGATTTTAATAGTTCCTTTTTCGCCTGCTTTAACAGGAGTTTTAGTAAAATCAGCAATGGTGCAACCGCAGGTTGGCCTAACATCCGTTAAAATAAGTGGCTCCTTACCAACGTTAGTAAATTCAAATACCGTGGTAACAGGTGTGCCTTGCGGGATCTTGCCAAAATCGTGTTTTTCCTCGTTGAATTTAAATACAGGTTTTTCACTATCTTGTGCAGATGCAGTAAAAGCAAAACCTAAAATTACTGCGCATATTAATAAAATCTTTTTCATAATGTATCTTTGATTTTTACAAATATAAAAGGTTTAATGTAATTATAAAACTATTCGTTAAACTCCATGTTTTATATGCAATAATGCCAATTACAGAATAGAATTTTATAGTTTTGCTGTCTAAACAAAATATTATATGCCCGAAACTGCAATTAACGTTACCGGTCAATTAAATACCGCTGAGCTCAGTTTTGAAGATTTTAAGAAGATTGTGATCCAGGATTACCGCATTGCCTACGAAAGCAGGCAGGCGAGTTTGATTGGTCGCAGGGAGGTGCTCACGGGTAAGGCTAAGTTTGGAATTTTTGGCGATGGTAAGGAAGTTGCACAACTGGCTATGGCAAAAGCCTTTAAGAAAGGCGACTGGCGTGCGGGCTACTACCGCGATCAAACTTTTATGTTCGCTACGGGTATGAGTAACCTGAACGAATTCTTCGCACAGTTATATGCTTATCCTGACATCGAAAAGGACCCGGCATCAGGCGGCAGACAAATGAATTGCCATTACGCTACACGTTTTGTAAACGAGGACGGAAGCTGGACAAACCAGGCTGAAACCATGAATTGTTCGGCTGATATTTCAACAACGGGCGGTCATATGCCGCGTTTGCTGGGATTGGCTTACGCCTCAAAACTGTATCGTCAAAATAAGCAGCTTGAATATTTAGATAAATTTTCGGTAAGAGGAAACGAGGTTGCCTTTGGAACCATCGGCAATGGTTCAACTTCCGAGGGCCTATTTTTTGAAACATTTAATGCTGCAGGAGTATTGCAGGTGCCAATGGCTATTTCTGTTTGGGACGATGCTTACGCGATATCCGTCCCGGCTAAGCTGCAAACAACCAAAGAAGATATTTCCGAAATTTTAAAAGGTTTTCAGCGCGAAAAAGGCAGCAACGGCTACGAGATCTATAAAGTTAAGGGATGGGATTATGTGGCGCTGTGCGAAACTTATGAGCGCGCAATAGCGCTTTGCCGTGCCGAGCATGTGCCGGTTTTGATCCACGTAATAGAGATGACACAGCCGCAGGGCCACTCAACATCGGGTTCGCACGAACGTTATAAGTCAAAGGAACGGCTTGCCTGGGAAGAGGAACATGACTGCCTGCTGCAGATGCGTAAATGGATGATAGCCTCCGCGGTTGCCACAGAAGCTGAGATGGACGCACTTGAGGTTACCGCCAAAAAATATGTACGGGATGTGCAAAAGCAAGTGTGGGCTGAGTTGAGTAACGAAATCGTAATTGAAATAAATGAGGCGTCGCATCTTATCGAGCGGCTTGCGCAGAATCTGCCTGAGCATGACCAACTATATGAGGTAATTGCTGAGTTGCGGAATTGTATTGACCCTGGGCGTAAGGATGTTGTTGCGGCTATCCGCAAGGCGTTACGGATTACAGTAAAACACAATACAGCGCAAAAGCAGGAACTGATAACATGGCTTGCCAGCGAAAATATAAAAAATATCAAGCGGTATAACTCTAAATTATTTAGCGAAACACAGTATTCACCTTTAAATGTGGCGAATGTTAGCGCAAGGTATTATGAGGATTCAAAGTTTATTGATGGTCGAGAGGTGTTAAACGCATGTTTTGATGCCAACTTTGAGCGCGATAAAAGTATTGTTGCCTTTGGCGAGGATGTAGGCGCAATTGGCGATGTAAACCAGGGATTTGCCGGGCTCCAAACCAAATATGGCGATTTGCGCATCACAGATACAGGTATCCGCGAGGCAACGATCATAGGGCAAGGCATGGGTTTGGCAATGAGGGGTTTAAAGCCGATTGCCGAAATTCAATACCTTGATTACCTGTTATATTCTATAAATGTTTTGAGTGATGATTTGGCCAGCTTGAGCTACCGTACAAGCGGCGGACAAAAGGCGCCGTTGATAGTTCGAACACGCGGCCACAGGCTGGAGGGAATCTGGCATTCAGGCTCGCCTCTCGGGCTCATATTAAACTCCATGCGTGGCCTGCATATTTGCGTTCCGCGCGACATGACCCAGGCTGCCGGTATGTATAATGTGTTGCTGCGTGGTGATGAGCCGGCTTTGGTTATTGAATGCTTGAACGGTTACCGTTTAAAGGAACGCTTGCCAGCTAACGTTGGTGAATTTACTGTGCCTTTAGGCAAAGCCGAAATATTAAATCCGGGAACTGACATTACGGTGATTTCTTATGGCTCTACGCTCCGCATTGTTATGGAAGCCGCGGTGGAGTTGGAGAAGTTGGGCATCAGCATAGAAGTTATCGATCCGCAAACCCTGTATCCGTTTGATACCGAAAATGTATGTGGCAACTCGTTAAAGAAAACCAGCAAGTTGTTAATAGTTGATGAAGACTTACCGGGTGCAGCATCCGCTTACATTTTGCAACGGGTAATTGAGGAACAGAGGGGCTATTATTCGCTTGATGTACAACCAAGAACACTAACTGCCAAACATCACAGGCCACCATACGGATCTGATGGCGGATATTTTAGTAAGCCATCGCTCGACGATATTATTGAAGCAGTTTACAGCATCATGAATGAAACGGATCCACACAGGTTTCCTTCTATTTATTGATAAGGAGCAGATTTATAATTTGCCCTTTTTATAAAAAGCTTACTTTTGCGTCCTGGTTAAAATAACCGGGACGCTTTATTTTACATCTATGGATAACTCTTTTGCAACAATAGCAAGCATTATAAAAAACCGCCGAACTGTTAAGGCTCAAGCAATGAATGGTAACAAAGTTCCCAATGGACATATCGCAGCGTTGCTTGAATTGGCTAACTGGGCGCCAACGCATGGCTTTACCGAACCATGGAGATTTATAGTTTATGAAAATCCCCCGGAGTTTTGCGCGCAACATGCCGAGCTTTATAAACAAAACAGTATGGGGGATAACTTTAACCCAACTGTTTATGATAACTTACAACACCAGGGAGATAAGGCATCGCATGTAGTAGTAGCAGTGATGAAGCGCGGCGATCTGCCTAAAATTCCTCAGTTTGAGGAAATTGCTGCGGCGTCATGTGCCATACAAAATATGCTTTTAGGTGCAACTGCTTTAAATATTGCTTCGTTCTGGAGTACCGGTGGCATGTCGCTCAGGCCGTTCTTTAAAGAGTTTTTGGGCTTTGGAGAGGAGGATGCAATAATGGGGGTGCTGTATTTTGGTTATGCCGATGAATATCCGGAAGGGAAAAGAAATACCGAAATTGAAGAAAAAATTAACTGGGTTAAATAATAATTAAACTTTTTTTCAGTTTACAATAAATAGCATTTGTATTAAAATATTAAATGAAAACTTAATATTTAGCTATATTATTGTTTATTAAAGGTGTTTTTATTAATTATTAAATAAAAAGATCTTTAATGAAAAAATTGTAAAAAGTGGCGAAAAATCAGAACCTAATTCTGTTTTTTAACGTAAAAACGGCCACTAATTGATTATTGATTTTAACTGGTAAAGAATGAAGAAACGTGTTGGCGGTTTTACAGGAATTTTATTGATCCTCGCAATTACTACTATTAGCTGGAAAAGCGCTAATCCAATCAAAAATAACTTCGATTTCAGGAATGGCTTATCCGCCAGGCAATTACTCGAAAAATACGTTTCAAACATTTATGAAGCAGGCCATCTGCAGGCATCGGGTTTGGAATTTAATGTTTTTTACAAGGCAGTTACCGGCTTCATGAATCTAAAAGCTTCAAATAAGCTGCCGCAAACTAGCTCAATATTAACGGTTATTGATCTAACAAAATCAAGCCAAGAAAAGCGTATGTGGATCATCGATATGATCGATGATGCATTGGTTTTAAATACCTGGGTGGCTCATGGCCATGGAAGTGGTGACGATATGGCTACAGCATTCTCAAACAGGATTGACTCTCACCAAAGCAGTCTTGGCTTTTATATCACTGATGACGTTTACTATGGTAAAAATGGCCGGTCGTTGCGCTTGGATGGTATGGATGCCGGTTTTAACTCAAATGCACGTGAGCGGGCGATAGTGGTTCATGGCGCCGATTATGTTGGTGAGAATGCAATAGGAATGTTAGGCAGGCTTGGGCGTAGTTATGGTTGCCCTGCAGTACCGCTTGACGTTGCCGAGCAGGTTATCAACACTATAAAAGATAAAACAGTAATGTTTATTAATGGTAACGATGACCGTTATAGCTCGATATTTTTGGATGAGGATATGGCAGCAAACTACATTTTTCCTGATTCAAATCATGCCGTAATGGCAAGCCTGTAAATTATACGGCACTAATTCACTCGAATTAACCAACATCGGTTTGTGAAATCTGTGTCTCTATCAATTTGTTCCGTAGGTATTAACCCTGGTAGCCGGATGCAAGAATTTTTGCAGGTGCTCATACAACACAATATCTTGTCCGTACACATCATTTCTGAACTGTAATGCGCCTGTTTCGTCGGCCCAACAGGTTACGTAGGTAATATAAACAGGAACTTTCTTTGGCAGATTCATATCCGACGGGTCGGGATTATTGTCATCCATGTCTTTTACTATTTCGTCATAACGTTCACCGGGCCCAAATAAATTTAACGCAAGCGCCTTAGGATCCCCCAGGCGCACGCATCCATGACTAACCGCGCGCATTTTTCTCAAAAACGCCGACTTGGCAGGTGTATCATGTAAATAAACGTTACTTCTGTTTTTAAAAAGGAATTTTATTTTGCCCAATGAATTATCCTCGCCCGGTTGTTGTTTAAACTCAAATGGGGAATTATCCTTGGTAACCTTAGTCCAATCTATTTCTTCCGGGTTGCCAACCAGTTTGCCGTTTTTATAAACATTAATGCCTTTATTGGCTAAATAAAAACGGTCGTCCGCAGCTTCTTTCAAGATTTCCTTGCTGGCAATGCTTTGCGGGATATTCCAAACTGGGTTAACCTCCACATAATTAATTACGCTATTTAATAAGGGCGTCTCGTGCTCGTTAGGATTATCAACCTTGCACGTATCATTGTATGCAGCAAGATTATTAGCATTATCCATATTGCGACCCTGGCCAACACACACCTTCATTTTCAACACCGATTTGCCGCTATCTATTACGTTAAGGAAAAAATCAGGGATGTTTACAATAACATATTTGTCTTCGGCAGGTTTATTCTTCCATCTTAACCGTTCAAGGTTAACCAGCAATATGCGTTTGCTCTCCTCGCCCGATCTGCCCGGAGCCTCATATTTTTCGCTTAGGGCTTTTTGCAGTGCCTTATATTGCGGGTCCTTAGGTTGGATGCTGTCTAAATAACTCTGCATGTTATTAATATGGAAAACATGCAGCATGCCCAGGCTATCCGGCCTTTTGGTTGTTAAAAAATAGCGTTGATAAATAAGCTTTGGGTTAACTACACCATATTCCAAAGCGTTTGAATAGTTAATCAACGAGTTAGCGGCGCTGATCTCTATCTCGGCTATATCATGATAGATCTCATCGATGCTTTTTGTTTTGCTCTTGTTGTTAAAGTTGTAAACCAGCTCCCTCAGCCGCTCTCCATCAAATATAGATGGGTCAAGGCCGTGCTCATCGGCTTTAAAGCAATAGTCGGATACAGTTAGCAAATCATTGTTAAACAAATGATCCATTACTATTTCAGGCTTGTAATGATTTTTTCGATAGTAATCGGCTATAAAATCGGCGTGTTTAAGCTTTGATCGTTCCTGCGAGAACACTTTTTTGAAAACTACTGCAAAAGCGTGCGGACTATAGTCCTGGTAAACTTTATTGTGTGTCTTCTTGAAAAAAAAGGTAGCAGTCTCGTCGCGCTTTTTTTTACAGCTTTGAAATGTGATAAGTATGGCAGCAAGAATTAGCAATGGGCTGGCAATTCTTCTTACCGGGGCAAATTTAATCATAGTGTTAATGGCCTCAAAGGTAAGGCATTATTAGCAATTTTGGCGGAACTACTTGATAATAGATTTTTGTTAATTTTGAACATCTATTGATAATCTGATAAAAAAGCATGCCAACTAAAAAATATTTCGTTCTGATTTTAATATTGTTCATAAGTATTTACGTCAATGCACAAAATCAACGTCCTGTAAATGAGAATGCAACTGCCGGAGTTAAAAAAACACTAAACTTTTTGTATAGTATAAAAGGCAGGTATATTTTATCCGGACAACAAAATTATAACAGCGACAGGAATGTATTTTCAGACAGTGCGAAAAATATTAGCGGCAAATACCCCGCAGTATGGGGAAGCGATTTTATGAATTGGGGCGATAAGGACCTTGGGCCGCAGATAGTAGAGGAAGCGATAAGGAAATCGAAAGAGGGATATTTGGTAACACTCATGTGGCATGAAGGAAAGCCAACGGACGACCCTCCGTATGACTTTGAAAAAAATGTAAAGGGCAAAATGACTGATGCACAGTGGAATGAATTGACCACACCAGGCACCGATCTTAATAAAAAATGGCTCGCACAAATTGATGTAATAGCAGGTTATTTGAAACAACTTAGGGACGCAGGCGTAACTGTTTTATGGCGCCCTTACCACGAAATGAATGGCGTTTGGTTTTGGTGGGGAAACAGGAAGGGTGAGAATGGCATTGCTAAATTATGGAAGATGATGTATGACAGGTATACCAATTACTTCCATTTGAACAACTTGCTGTGGATTTGGGGCGCAAATGGCCTGCGCGACATCCCTTACGATGAGGCTTATGATTACAGGGACTATTACCCTGGTGCTAACTACGTTGATATTTTAGGCGCTGATGTTTACCACTTTGATTACGAGCAAAAAGATTATAACGACTTACTTGCCCTGGCCAATGGAAAACCAATAGCGTTGACGGAAACTGGCGAGCTGCCCAAAGCCGAGATATTAAAGGTACAACCTCAATGGGCTTGGTTTATGGTTTGGACGAGTTGGCTTTGGACTGATAATACCCACGATAGAGTACGGGAGATCTACAACCTGCCGCAAACGCTCAGTCATGACGAGGCGAAGGCAATGATGGACAAATTAAAATAATTGCTATGAATAAACCGGAAGTTTGGTTACGTGGGCCGCTTGATAATATACCTGGTTTGCTGCAACCAGTAGCTCACGCCCTGTTACAGGCCCGCGAAGAGATCAATGCTTTAATGGATGGCTTTCCTGAAGCATTGCTGTGGGAGAAATTGTCTGGCATGGCATCCCCGGGTTTTCACCTGCAGCACCTTGCAGGCGTATTAAACAGGCTGTTTACCTATGCAAAAGGCGAACAACTAAACAGACAACAATTAACCGAGCTGGCTCTGGAAGGGCACCCACCGAAAGGAGAATATAATACGAACACCTTTATTGAATTATTTAACAAGCAGGTTGATGATTGCCTTATTCAGCTTGCAAATGCTGACGAATTAACGCTGACGGACAGCAGGGGAGTGGGCCGGGCAAAATTGCCATCAACGATTATTGGGTTGTACGTACACGCCGCCGAACATACCATGAGGCATACCGGGCAACTACTTGTTACTGTAAAGGTACTGGTAGAAAAATACCAGGACGATGTAGATTCCCGGCTTATTACTTAGCGTCTTCCCCGCCATTGGGCCGCAAAAGATAACTCAGGTGGCAAAGTCATTTGTAAATTTCTAAAAGCGATGCTCCACGCCGGCCAGTACAAAGAGTACATCACCCGGCCCGCAAACAGATCGCTCCACATTATTAAAACTCACCTTGCAAGCGCCATCATTGCAGGCTAATTTTTTGCAAAGCATCCGCTACTGTCGGTGTCAATGCTCATCGATCAAAGAAATTATCAGCCTTAATCGCTAAACGTTTCCCGAATTTAATTTCTGTATGACAGATACATTTTGAACCCCAATTGGCTGCAGCGCTATGGCATAACGAGGTTTTTGCAAAAGAGCGCCAAGCTTTAGTTTGTGTCCAAATTTTTTGAACAGGTACGTCAATAGTAATAGAATCATAAATTTAGATTTATTTATTAGTTTTTTAAATTTTATCCGCTGAAATAATTAAGCAAGAGAACCCAGTTTCAATCCGCACATTCTTTATGATCTCTGTGTTAAATAATTACTCACAAGAGACATTTGGAAGACAGGAGAAATCCTGAACCTTTTTTTTAGCTTAATTAACATTTACACGTCATTACTGCAACTTCAACAAAAATTGCCCGGCAAAAGCCATCAGCAATCTTCCAAATAAAAGCAGCCCAACACCCATTTCTGAATGAGACAATATGCCGAAAAAGCAACCTTAGAAATAACTCTGCCAGGGCAAATGCTATCTCACAGGAGGCACCTTCCGTCAAATTTTAACGCGTGTAATCTTCATTTTTTCACCATATTTATTTAAAATTAGTTTTATCCATTAAATAGTAATTTTATACTTCAAAAAAAGCGCGACAGCCACCTGGGGTTATTGTGACAATATTTTATAATTCAATAACTTGTACGTTTAACTTTATAAATAAGATGTGTTTAGTCCGATACATTTGACAATAATAATGGGCAAGGGAAATATTAACGATTTAATGAAATTTATGCTGCCTTACCCGGATAGCGTAAAGGCTGCTGCTCTATGGCTAAGAGCGTTTGTTTGGGACCTGTACCCCGAAACCAATGAACTTATTTACGACAACTATAATGCAGTGGCTTTCGGCTGGTCGCCTACGGATAAAGCGGGAGATGTGTTTTGCAGCATAGCTGTTTGCAGCGATCATGTGAACTTCGGCTTCAACCGGGGTGTGGATTTTCCCGATCCGCAAAAAGTTTTAATCGGCAATGGCAGCCAATACCGTTATTTAAGGGTAAGGGACAAGGACGATTTTCCTGAAGAATATATGAAGCAGTTACTTCAGTTAGCTTATGAAAACTCGGTGGCCAGACAAAAGCCTGTAAAAAAACAAATAACAGGCGAAACCATAGTTAAATCGATTTCGCCTGTTAAAAGGAGGCCGGGTATTAGAGACTAGTTTATTGGAGACTAGAGATTAGGTCTTGTCCTCCGGCTATAACTGTAGTGGAGATTAGAGACTGGTTGATTGGAGATTAGTTCTGGTCTTTTGGCTATGATCCATGAACCATCAACTATGAACCTTTTAGTCTACACTGCTAATCGTCCAAAAGTCATCTGCTAAGTTAGTATCAGTAATATAGGCGTAGGGCATGTAAAAATATCCCTGTAACCCCCAGTTACTTCCCCAGCTATTACGAACGATAAAAGCTTTTTTTGCATCATCATAACCTACTGCCATTACTGCATGTCCGCCTACTACACTTTCGTTTTTCCCGGGCATAGCTAATACGCCGGTTTTTGCCACCACATCGCCCTCGAAGCTTTGATAAACCGTAAAACCAAAAACGAATGGGCTGCCAGATGCCAGGCATGTCTTCAATTCATTTATAGCGGTATTGTTAAGGCGGGTATATTGTATGGCTTTATTTTTTAATGCTTTAGTATATAAGGCTTTTTTGGGTTTTGCCGCAAATTTGGTAATGATATAGGGCCAAAGTACTTCATCGCAAACGCCTTGTGTAGCTACAGATTTAACACCGTCACGTATCTGTGCGCCGCTGTCAACTTTAACATGTCCTTCCAATACACGCTCATTGTAATAAATGAACAATCGCGAGGGGTTAAATGATGGTAGTTTTTGTTTAAGCAATTCAAACTGGAAAGCGCCTGCAATTGCGTTTGCCGTGCACGATCCTAACTGACCCTGGTCATAAACAGGTGGGCATTGCGGGCGCAGATCAACAGATTTTGGAACAGCCGTGGCTAATGCTGCCTGGCGTACAACGGAAAATTGCATGTCTCTATGGTCGGGAAGATCGGGGCTCCAGCCATAATGTTTGGTTTGCTGTATCATTGTTTTAGGTTTAATTTCTACGGATAAAATTAACAAGTTAATCGCGAAAGGGTAAGCGTATTTTTACGTAATTTGATAAGTATTGGTACTTATAATTAACAGAACAAAAGTGTGTAATGGTAAAATAAATAATGGCTTAATTTAAATGATCAATTTTACCTAAAATTACATCGCTATAAAACCACTATGGATATTGACTTTAATAAGAACGAAGATATAAACAAGCAGCTTGTTTACGAGTTGAATACCCGGCTAAAAAAAGTTTACCAGGGCGGCGGCGAGAAGGCTGCAGCCAAACAAAAGGAAAAGGGTAAAATGCTAGCCCGCGAACGTATTGCTTACCTGCTGGATAAAAATAAACCCTGGCTGGAAGTGGGTGCCTTTGTGGCCGATGGCATGTATGCTGAGCATGGCGGCTGCCCCTCGGGTGGTGTGGTTTGCGGCATTGGTTATGTATCCGGACGGCAATGCGTGGTGGTTGCAAATGACGCCACTGTAAAAGCCGGAGCGTGGTTCCCAATTACAGCCAAGAAAAACCTGCGTGCGCAGGAAATAGCGATGG
The DNA here is from genome assembly GCF_024721155.1 of Mucilaginibacter phenanthrenivorans. Taxonomy (GTDB): domain Bacteria; phylum Bacteroidota; class Bacteroidia; order Sphingobacteriales; family Sphingobacteriaceae; genus Mucilaginibacter; species Mucilaginibacter phenanthrenivorans. Next base: position 163,476 of record NZ_JAHVAP010000010.1, read on the forward strand.
AAAACCGCTTGCCGATTATTTATTTGGTGGATTCTGCCGGCGTTTTTCTGCCTTTGCAGGATGAGATCTTCCCTGATAAGGAACATTTTGGGCGCATCTTCCGCAATAATGCCATGATGAGCAGTATGGGTATTATCCAGATTGCTGCTATTATGGGTTCATGCGTGGCAGGGGGCGCTTATTTACCCATCATGAGCGACGAGGCAATGATTGTGGAAGGCACGGGCTCGGTTTTCCTGGCAGGATCATACCTTGTAAAATCGGCGATAGGTGAGGATGTGGATAATGAAACACTTGGCGGGGCTACTACGCAATGTGAAATTTCGGGCGTGACCGATTATAAACACCCCAACGACAAAGCATGCCTCGATTCTATCCGCAATATAATGAGCATGATTGGTGATTTCCCAAAAGCTGGTTTTGATAGGATAAAGGGAGCAGCCCCTAAATTTGATCCCCGGGATATTTACGGGATCTTGCCTACAAACCGGGATGCTGCTTATGATATGAACGATATTTTAAAACGCCTGCTTGATAACTCTGAGTTGGAAGAATATAAGGCTGGTTATGGGCAATCAATTATCTGCGGTCTTGGCCGGATTGATGGCTGGGCAGTTGGTATTGTAGCCAATCAGCGTAAAGTGGTCAAATCAAAAAAGGGCGAGATGCAGTTTGGCGGCGTTATTTATTCCGATTCGGCAGATAAGGCCACCCGTTTTATTATGAATTGTAACCAAAAAAAGATCCCGTTGGTGTTCCTGCAGGATGTTACCGGATTTATGGTAGGCAGCAGGTCTGAACATGGCGGGATAATAAAGGACGGCGCTAAAATGGTGAATGCTGTAGCAAATTCTGTAGTGCCCAAGTTTACTATTGTGATTGGAAATTCATACGGTGCAGGTAATTATGCGATGTGTGGCAAGGCTTATGATCCAAGGTTAATCTATGCCTGGCCTACAGCTAAAATAGCTGTGATGGGTGGCTCACAGGCAGCAAAGGTACTTGTACAGATGCAGGCAGCCGGTTTAAAGGCTAAAGGCGAGGAAGTTGACCAGGAAAAGGAAGATGCATTGCTAAAGGAAACTACAGATCGGTACAATTCACAAACCACGCCCTATTATGCCTCGGCAAGGCTTTGGGTTGACGGAATTATCGATCCCCTTGAAACCCGTACAGTAATTTCCATGGGAATTGAGGCTGCAAATCATGCGCCAATTGAAAAGGCTTTTAATGTTGGGATAATACAGACCTGATGTGCGAATTTTTGATGTGCAGATGACCCTTGCAGACGGCTAATAATTATATTCATAAATCTTTAAAATCCCTAAATCCCGATCTCGTGAACGTAAACTATGATGAACTTATAATTGTTGCAGGTGGTGCTTTTTTAGCAGTGTTCGGTTTTGGTAAATGGAACGAATACAAAAAGATACTGGTCACCGGTAAAAGAGTTGAGGGTGTGGTCTTTGATATGGAAAATACCTCGGACATGACCAGCATTAGTTTCGATAACGACAGTTCTGGCAGAAACGGGCTTCATTACCCGATCATCAGGTATGTCACACTTGAAAAGGAGTGGGTAACTAAAAAGTATTCCATCGGAAGCAATCCATCACCCTACAATATCGGTGACACGGTTAACATAGTTTACGATACTAACGATATTGAGCATTTTATAATAGATGATAACCAAAGCCGCTTCATTTGGCCAATTGTAATGATAGTTGGTGTTGCATTAATTGTGGGTGTAAGTATTTACTTTTTTATAAATCAATATCCGTCTTTGAGGTAAAGCAAGTTTTTTGATAGAAGCGATCTGTAAACTTCAACAGCATTTCTTTATAATAATTGCTACTTTAGGAATATGAAAAAACTGTTGCCTTTATCATTGCTTTTGCTGCTCATAATCGCCGCATCTGCCCAAACCCCGATGCAGATCCATCAAAAGGCAATTTTAATTGATACCCATAACGATATTCTTTCCAATATACTGATCACTAAACAGGATGTAGGCAAGCTGCAAACCACCGGTAACTTCGATTTGGTGCGCGCAAAGCAAGGCGGACTGGACGGCCAGATCTTTTCCATTTGGTGTGGTGAGGAATACGGTAACGGTACGGCATTTGCTTTTGCAAATCGGGAAATTGATTCGTTATATGCCTTAATTGCCCGGAACCCAGGAAAAATAACACTGGTTCATAACTCAAAGGAATTAAAGAGGGCGGTTAAGCAACAAAAAATGGCAGCGATGATAGGCGTTGAAGGCGGCCACATGATTGAGGATAGGATGGATTATATTGACAGCCTGGCCAAACGCGGTATGAATTACCTTACCCTTACCTGGAACAACAGCACGTCATGGGCAACATCAGCGAGGGATGAGGTCACTAAAAAGGATTCGTTGAAACATCTTGGCTTAACCGATTATGGCAAACAAATAGTAAAGCACCTGAACGACCTGGGTGTTATGGTTGATGTTTCCCACGTTGGCGAGCAAACGTTTTACGATGTAATTGCTACCAGCACCAAACCTGTTATCGCGTCGCACAGCTGCGCATGGGCCATTGATCCCAACCGTCGTAATATGAAGGATGATCAGCTGAAGGCGCTTGCGAAAAACGGCGGCGTTGTATGTGTTAATTTTTACAGCGGATTTGTAGATAGCACCTATTCGGCTAAGTCGGCTGCGTTTATCCGCCAGCACCGGGCTGAGCTTGATTCACTTACCAAAGTTTATCATGATGGCGATTTAGCCAATATCAGGTTGAATGAAATATATAAATCAGAGTCGGACAAGATCCGCCCACCACTTAGCCTGTTGATCCATCATATAGATTACATAGCCAAACTGATAGGTGTTGACCATGTTGGCATCGGCTCCGATTTTGATGGCGCAGAATCATATCCGCTGGGCATGAACAGCGTTACTGATTATCCAAAAGTCACCGAAGAATTACTAAAGCTTGGATATTCCGAAAAGGATGTAAGTAAGATTCTTGGCGGAAATGTGATCAGGGTGTTTAAGGCGAATGTGGGAAAATAGCTATATTGGCTACTGAAATTATCACAATGAAATTCTTTATAACTCTTGCGCTAAGTATTTTATTTGCTTTATCAGGTTTTTGCCAGGCTGGCAAAGTTTACGTTACCTCTGGTGGTAAGTTGACAGCTGATCCTAAACATGCTGTTGCTTATAATCTAATTGAAAAAATTGATGATTCGACTTATCGTGTTCGTAAATATAACATGAGAGATACTATTATTTACCAAGGAATATATAAAGATGAACTTATGACGATACCTAATGGCAGGTTTGTCTACTATACTAAAAATAGTATCCCTTTTAATTTATCAGGAATAGTTCGTGCTGATACAAGTAATTATATCAGTGAGGTGGGGTATTTTTCTAATGGAAATAAAACTGGAATGTGGGTTGAATTTGAAAAACGCAACACTAAACGCTGCTCCTACATATATAAAAACAATAAATTAAATGGCATCTACACCAGATACCACAAGTATTTTAATGATTATGTGCTTGAAGAAGGCAACTATGCAGACGATAAAAAAGAAGGCGAATGGAATTTTTACGGTTACGACACGCTAAAAACACCTTTAGTAACGCGGTTTTATAAAGATGATAAACTGTTAAAAGAGACCATTCACATTAAGCTTGCTTATTTTCCTGGAGACCTTAGTAAATATATAAGACAAAAATTCCATATTCCGGATACCATAAAAAATTGGTCTGTAGAAACCGAGATCACCGTCACAGATAAGGGAGAAATAAAAAACCCCAAATTGATTAAATCTTCATTGTCTAGCAATATTAATAGCATTTTATTGACCAAGTTGGTGAGCATGCCGAGATTCATACCCGAAATTCACGATGGCAACCCCAAAGAGATGAGGTATAAATTTATATTTTCGAAATCTGAAAATAAATACTCTTTAGATGATGGATTTGGTTTTATGTTGGCAAAAGAAGTCGGAAATGGTATGTCGATGGAATACCAGAATGGGTTAGTCGCAGAAGCGATTTCCTGGCCAAGTGATCCTGATTTTAAATAGTTTGATAAAGTATAACGGATAGTTAAAGAATGGCATAGCCCTGACCAATAAAATCCTCTTTTTTTGTACCTTTGATCTTCAATTTAAAAATACAAATGTCCCAGGATATAGAACATGTAAAATGCCTGATTATAGGCTCCGGACCTGCAGGTTACACCGCAGCTATTTATGCTTCACGTGCCGACTTAAAACCGGTTATGTATACAGGACTGCTTGCAGGCGGTCAGTTAACACAAACTACTGACGTTGAGAATTACCCAGGCTACCCTGAAGGTATCATGGGCCCCGAAATGATGGAAAACTTCCGTAAGCAGGCAGAGCGCTTAGGAACCGACATTCGTTTTGGTTATGTGAGCTCGGTTGATTTTTCAAGCTTGCCGCACAAAGTTGTTGTTGACGAACACAAAACCATTACTGCCGATACTGTTATTATTTCAACCGGTGCTTCTGCCAAATGGCTGGGCCTCGAATCGGAACAAAAATATAGCGGCTTCGGAGTTTCCGCATGTGCTACTTGCGACGGGTTCTTTTTTAAAGGCGAGGATGTAGCTATTGTAGGTGCAGGTGATACTGCTGCTGAAGAAGCAACCTACCTGGCTAAATTATGCCGTAAGGTAACTATGATCGTTCGTCGTAACGAATTCAGGGCGTCGAAGGCCATGATGCACCGCGTATTGAATACTCCAAACATCGAGATCCTTTACAATACAGAAACCAAGGAAATAGTTGGCGATGGCCAAAGCGTTACAGGTGTAACCGTTGTGAATAACGTAACAAACGAAGAAACAACCTTAAAGGTGCAGGGGTTTTTTGTGGCCATTGGTCATCATCCAAATACTGAGATATTCAGAGACTGGATCCACATGGATGAAACCGGTTATATAAAAACAACTCCCGGATCAACCACAACAAATGTTGAAGGTGTGTTCTGCTGCGGCGATGCGCAGGATCATATCTATCGCCAGGCTGTTACAGCTGCAGGCAGCGGTTGTATGGCTGCTATCGATGCGGAACGGTACCTTGCTGCAAAGGAGCATGTGGTTACGGCTTGAGTTTAGTAATTAGAGACCGGAGATTAGAGATTAGTTGGCTTTAGTAATTAGGGACCCAGATTGGTTGAAAGAGAAGGTTTTTTATAATCTCTATTAAAACAACTTTATCGATTATTAAGTTATACCTTGCGAGAGATCAGCGAAATCAAAACAATCAGTTTAAATCAGCGGTCGACATTAACTAACTTAATCAATGATATCATGGGAAAAGGCGATAAAAAAACAGGCAAGGGAAAATTAGCAATGGGGTCATACGGTAATACCCGGCCCCACGATCATAAAAAGGCTAAGCCTGTTGTAGCGGCTGTCGCAGCTGAGGAAAAGAAATAAATCAAAGCCACCCGCTTAAACGGGTGACTTTTTGTTTAGATACAGATTTTTTACACCCGTAAAAGGAAGTTTTTTTCCAAAATCTGCTATCTTCACCACCTCGTTACTAAACCACTAATTTTATTGTATGCGTAAAAGGATTTTTATATCGCTGTGCTTTTGCATGGTTTTTTTTACCGGGTTTGTAAATGCACAGGATACCAATCCTAATGCAGGAATAATACCCGCACCTGTGTCCATAAAAAAATCAACCGGTCAATTTGTGTTGAGCCAGGAGACCGCGATTTATGCAGATAGCATTACGAATAAGGCAGTTGTGTTTTTGCAGGATTACCTGCAAAATAGAGCCATGCTTAAGGTTAAGCTTAAAGTAAATATCGGTGCGGGGGTTACCAATGCCGTCATACTTACTTCTTTTGGTGCCAATAATTTGCCTGAGGGTGGCTACCGTTTAACCATTACGCCGAAACAGATTATTATAACCGGAAAGGGCGCGGGGCTTTTTTATGGAATTCAGTCGCTGATCCAATTAATTCCTGCCGACAGAAATGCAGTGGCAAAATTGCCTTGCGTACAAATTGAAGATTATCCCCGTTTTGCTTATCGCGGTTTAATGCTGGATGTAAGCCGCCACTTTTTTTCGGTAGAGTTTGTAAAGAAGTATATCGACCTGATGGCAGCTTATAAACTGAATAACTTTCACTGGCATTTAACCGACGACCAGGGCTGGCGTATCGAAATTAAAAAATATCCTAAACTAACCCAGGTGAGCAGCCAACGTGCGCAAACGGTTATCGGTAATTACCACGACCGTACCCCACAGCAATTCGACAATACACCTTATGGAGGGTATTATACACAAGATCAGATTCGCGACGTGGTAAAATATGCCTCAGACAGGTATATCAACATTGTTCCAGAAATTGAGATGCCAGGTCACTCGGAAGCAGTAATGGCTGCATATCCTGAGTTTAGTTGCGATCCATCCTTAGCCAGTACTTATAAAGCTGCCGAAACATGGGGTGTGTTCTATAATATCTATGAACCGTCCGACAAAACATTTAACTTTCTGCAGGATGTGTTAACCGAGGTAATGGATCTTTTCCCTGGCAAATATATCCATGTGGGTGGCGACGAAGTACCAAAGAATGCCTGGAAGAAATCGAAATTTTGCCAGGATCTGATTAAACAACTAGGTTTAACTGATGATAAGTCGTCCAGCAAGGAAGATAAATTACAAAGCTATTTCATCCAGCGCATAGAGAAGTTTATCAACTCAAAAGGCCGGAGCATGATAGGCTGGGATGAAATTCTTGAAGGCGGCCTTTCTCCAAATGCTACTGTAATGAGCTGGCGCGGTGAAGAGGGTGGAATTGCGGCTGCACAACAAAGCCATAACGTAATAATGACGCCCGGCAGCGGTGGCCTTTATATCGATCAGCAGCAGGGGAAATCAAACCTGGAGCCTGTTAGTATTGGGGGATATGATCCGTTAAGCAGAATCTATAGGTACAATCCAACACCTGATGAGCTAACCCCGGATCAGCAGAAATTTATTACGGGGGTACAGGCCAACTTGTGGACGGAATATATCCCTACCGAAAAGAAGGTTGAATACATGATTCTGCCACGAATCCTTGCCCTTTCGGAACTTTCATGGACGCCGTTGGCCAGGAAAAACTATACCGATTTTGCAAATACCCGCCTGCCCGGTCACCTGGCTGTGCTTGAAAAAAGCGGTTTCAACTTCCGGGTGCCTGAAGCAATCGGCACCCAGGACACTATTATGTTTGGTAACCAACTAACCGTTAAACTGAAAAGTCCTGTTGAAGGTGCTAAGGTTTATTATACAATTGACGGCTACACGCCGCGTGAAACCGATATGGAGTACACCATACCAATGACTTACAACGTACCTGCCGATCAATACCGTGAGCTAAAAACTATAGTGATAACGCCGTCAGGTAAACGCAGCCAGGTAACAAGGGCTGTTGTGTACAATAAAGTTCCCCAGCCTGCAGTTGCCGGATCGAACGTGAACAAGGGCTTAAAGTACAAATTATATACAGGTGAATTTAATAGTGTAACCCAGCTTGGTACAGCTGCAGCTATCGACAGCGGCGTGGCGGTTACATTCAGCACAACTGCCTTCAAGAAAAATATGAAGGGTTACGGTGTAATATATTCCGGCTTAATACGTATTGATAGTGACGGAGTTTATGGGTTTTCAACTGCATCTTCAAACGGATCATCATTATCAATTGATGATCAGCAGGTTATTGATAACGACGGCAGGCATAACATGTATGACCAGGGAGGTGCGGTTGCATTGTTAAAAGGATACCATAGGATCACTATAAAATATTTTGATGCCACCAGCAATGGGAATTTAAAAATGTTTATCACAACCCCGGATAAACCTAAGGCAGAGGTAACTCCCGACACATTGTTTAATTAGTAATTATGTTCAACAAATACCAGTTATATCTTTCAGCCTTTGTTGGCAGCCTGTTAATGGTAAGCTGCGGGAATGACAAAAAGCCCGAAGCTAAAGTTGTTACCCCTAAAAAGCCGGTTGTAATGGTGCCATTCAGGTTCCATAAGCTGGTTGAGGTTTCGCCGGGACAGGATTATGATGTGTTAAGCTGGGGACGGGGAGCAACCAAAACCGGGGCATTCGAAATCCTGCATTCCGACTCAGTTGCTGCCAAATTTACAACCACAACCGGCGACCTTGTCGGCGATATTGTTGACGCATATAACTCGGACATGGATCTTGATGGCAACCCCGAAATAATAATCCAGGCTAAGGGGAAGGATACCATTAACTATACGAATATGTACGCCTTTGAATTTAACAACAGCGGCGCTCATAAGCTTGAATTCCCAAGATTAAATAAATCGCAGCGTGCTGGTTATAGAGGAGATGACAACTTTTACATAAAGGATGGTAAGCTAATCCGTGAATTTCCAATTTACGATGGCAATACCAAAGTGGCCAAACCAACAGGCGCAAAACGCCAGTTTGAATACGATCTGCACGGTCTAGAGCTTTCCATAAAGCAGTTAACTAAAGACTCAACCAATGTAAAAGGTGTTCAAAAGGAACCGGTAAAAGCGTCAACTTCTGATAATAAAACGTCAACCACTAAAAAGTCTAAAAAAAATACCGAAGAACACCATAAAAAGAAGAAAAGACGACATCATAGGGAGGAATAAAAAACTATGTCATTGCTTCCGCTGCATAGCAGACCCCAATGACATAGTTTGAACTATTTTATTCCATAACCGGCACCCTAATAAAACTTCCGTTTCCCCACCAGATTTTTAGCGGCTCCGTTGCATCCTTAATAGTTTCATCGCTCACATCCTTACCTGTACCGTAATTAACCTGTGCGAAAGGGTTTTTATCGATATTTAAAACAACCAGCAGGCGGCTGCCCTTACTTAATTGCCGGCTCACCATTCGGGTTCTTGAAAACGAGATAATTTCCATAACACCAGGATGAAGCAAGATCCTTTTGCTCATATCCTTTGCATAACTCGCCCGGCCGAGATAATACGAGAGTTCAAAATACTCGCCGTTTGGCGTCACCTCGTACAGCACAACGCCAATATCCATGTCCTTTTTGTTGATGATGGCCTTTAATTCTCCGGTGAATATGCCATTCACTTCAACAGGTTTATCAAATGGCTTGCTGATGTAAAAAAGGCCGTTGCTACGGTCAAGTTGTTTTTTGATGATGGGATCGGGGTAGTAATCGTTATTAAATGTTGTCCTGTCGGCAAGGTTAACTTCCTGGTAAACCGAGCCTCTTTTTATTGGCTGCTTATCACTTAATACATAATTACTGTCGGCTTTGATATTGGTTAAATAGAGTTTTAAAGTTTTGTTATTCATTTTTTCGATGGATGGAACATGTTCCCAAACATTTGCACCCATCACTTCATAGTTGATCCTGTCCTTTAGTATCGCCGGCTTCTTACCGCCTTTAAGAATGTAATCAAACCATTGGAATGCAAGGTCCCTGGTGTGAATCAGCGCAACCGGATCAACCCTGTAGTCCCGGAGTACCGGGTAACCTCCCTGCTGCGTTCCAAAATGGTCATAGGGGCCTATGATGAGGTAATGATTGGCTTTCGGATTATACTTATAGTGATCCAGTAGGTACTTCATTCCGGAAATCTGCCCGTCGTCGTAATAGCCCTCGAAGGTTAATACCGGGATGTTTATTTTGGCAAAGTCTGTTTTGTAAGGCACCATATCCTGCCAGTATTTATCGTATGATGGATGCCTGAGCCATTTTTGCATCCGGGGGTTTGGCGTGCCATCCAAACTGTCAATTTTTCGGAATGCGACACCGCTTGTATACCATTTATTCCGCAGATTTTCCCAGCGTTCATTGTCGTTGTTAATCGCGTCATCTACATATTTGTTATTGGTAACGTAAAATGCCCATTGATAATTTACATTCAAAAAAACATTGTTCTCCATTGGTAAACCCTGGCCGGGAATGGCGGCCACATAGGGCACAATGGTTTTAAGCGCCTTGTTCATGTGTTTTGTTGCCGCCCATTGGGCATAACCCGAATAGCTGCCGCCGTACATACCAACCTTCCCATTGCTCCAGTGCTGTTTGCTGATCCAGTCGATCACCGTGTTTACATCCCGGCTTTCATGTTCATAAGGTTCAATAGGGTCGGGACTCAGGCGTTTTCCCCTCGTATCGGCAACTATTCCAACATAACCGTGTGCCGCGGCATATTTAGCCTCATAAAGGCTGCGTTCGAGGTTTGAGTAAATAAAGAACATTAAGGCAGTTGGCTGTGGCGTGTGGATTCCCTTCCTCCGCACCATAACCCCCGAAAGTGTAGCACCATCATTCGTTTTTATAAACACACTGTCATTAATAATATACCGCCTGTTATCATCCGCTTTAAACAAAGCCCGGGCTACAGGGTCGATGTTTTCCAAGACTTGTAAAAGAAGATAACTGTTACAAAGCGCTATTGCTTCATCTATATTTAAATTGTCTTTTTTTACTGTTGAAACAAGCGACTTTTGGAAATCGCTTTTCAACTCATTAACGCCGTTCCTGGTTGTAAACGAAAAATAAATATACTGCGCACTTTTATCGTCCAGTTGTTTTAAGAGCGTATCAAATAAGTTATCAAAGGTATTATTGAAAGAGTTGCCGGTGACGAGTTGATCAATTTGGGCTTGTGCAAAAAGCTCAAATTGTTTATAAAGCAAATTGGGATATTGAGTTCCGTCTGCTCTTGATGCGCTGCGTATTGAGCTGATAGTTGCAATTGCGTCTGCATATTTTCCCGCCACAATCTGTAGTCTGAAGAGGTTGTTCAAATAGGCTTTTTTATCACCAACTAGTTTGTATTCCAGGATGATATCATTGGCTAATGAGGGCATTTGGCGAGTTAGCCCAACGCTATCTGGTGCACTTAGCTGTTTCAAGGATAGCGATTGGGCCCGGCAAAAGCTTGTCATAATAAGGCATAGTAATGCCATACAGAGTTTTCTGTTCATGATTTTTTACTAAATGTTTACGTGATTTATATTTTCATAAGCTTCTTCAGCTTGACTGATTGCCTGTCCGATGCATCGAGCGTATCTCCCGTTTTCAGCAGCAGCTTTAGTCGGCCGTCCGGCGCCGGCGTCATTTTTTCGATGTATTTTATGTTGATGATCTGCGCACGGTTTATTCTGAAAAATACAGCCTCATCAAGCTTTTGTTCTAACAGGTTCAGGGAGCTTTTCAGGAATACATTCTTATTGTCAAAATAAAGCCGCGCATAATTATCCATCGATTCAATTAAATGAACCTTGCTCCAGCTAATAAAGTGGTATTGCTGCCTGTCCTTAACAAAAATCCTGTCATTATTGGGAGTGCTTGTCTTTAACTTTAGTTGCTCCATTGCCTTTGCAAAGCGTTCTTCGCGGATGGGTTTCATCAGGTAATCTATTGCGCTTACCTCAAATGCCTTCACAGCATACTGGTCGTACGCGGTAGTAAATATTACTTGCGGTACCTTATCAAGCGATTCCAGCAGCTCAAACCCTGATTTCTCCGGCATCTGGATATCAAGAAACAGCAGGTCAGGTTGTTTTGACTCGATGAGGTGCTTTGCCTCATCGGCATTTTTTGCTTCGCCAACAATTTCCAGTTCGGGATAGTTTTCGAGTAGTTTCTTGATTTCCTCCCGGGCGTTGCGCTCATCATCAACAATTATTAAAGTTGTTTTTTTCATGCCGATGGAATTATTATGGTGGCTAAAACAACGTCGTTCAAATTATCGCTTATTACAAAACCTGCGCGGCCCTTGTATTGTAATTCCAGTCTTTCTTCCAGGTTTTTAAGGCCAACACCTTTTTGTGAATCATCACTGATTAATTTCCCGGGATTTTGAACAAGAATCTTTACTCCATTAAAGGTTCCTTCCACGCTAATGGTTATCAATCCACCCTCCTTTAGGTTTGCAATACCGTGTTTTATGGCGTTTTCAACAAGTGTTTGAATAGATAGCCTCGGAACTTTAATACCAGCAAGATGCTCATCAAAATGAATCTCGTATTGCAGCCGCTCTTCAAACCTTAATTTTTCCAGCTCAAGGTAATCTCTGACTAAAGAGATTTCGTCCTCCAAGCTTATCAGCATATCATCACCGGTGTAAAGGCTGGTACGTAACAGGTCTGATAACAAATCAATAGCCCTCCGCGCCGACTTAGGATTTTCGATAACCAACGCCTTAATGTTATTTAAGGAATTGAATAGGAAATGCGGGTTTAGCTGGGCAGACAGGTTATTCAGCTGTGCATCGCGCGAAATGATGGCTAACCTGGCATTTTCACGGCTCGTTCTTATTTCCCTTTGCGCGTAGTGGTACATGTGGTAGGCCAGCAACCATATCGACATTAACCTTGTGCCCCCAATAAAGATCGCCTCTCCGTGATCCTTGAAAAATTGGCCATAAGTTTGTGATAAATGGGGCGTAAACCACAACTGGAATAGATATAATTTAACAGTGGTAGCAAGCGTATAAAGAACGCCTAAAGCGATTGCACAAGGGACGATCCGTTTAAGCAGCTGCCCTAAGTTTAAATTTTGAAAACCGTATTTTATAGCAAAGGCGCGATACAAATGCGTAAGCAGGATGTAAATGAATACATCGGTAATAAATTGTAATACGCCCAACAACCAGTTGAAATGACCGCCGGTTAAACCGCGATATTCCCAATACAATGCGGCAACAGACCAGCCAATAAGCTGGCATTTCCAGTAAAGAGATATGGTGATCTTGTTTTTCAATTGCTGCCTTAACTAATATGTTAGCCAAAGCAACGAAAACTATCATCAACTTAAAAGATAAAGTACAGGAGCGAAGTATTTTGGGGATGAACGGGGGGGATTAGAGATTAGAGCTGTTCTCTGAGGCGATTACTTAAAGAGAATTCGGACTAAGTTCCGTTTACCAGCTCAATCATTTCCCTCGTGTTAAAAACACCGATAGCATCGTAATCATTATTAAAATAACACCATGCCTCCGTAATATGTTGGTGTTGTTTAATTTCATCCGTGATTTTTCTCAAAAACTCGATGGAATAACGTGACCTGTATAGATCATGTACTCCGTGGAAGCGATAGTAAACTATGTCAGTATTTATAACTACTTCATCGGGTAATTTGGGATGGCTCATACCACAAAAGGTAATGTTGTGATCGGCCAGTTTTTTATAAACATCATTTCGCCACCAGCTTACATGCCGCAGTTCGAGCACGTTTTTGAATGAGGGATTCAGGCTGTTTATTATTTTGTCAATCCTCTCCTCTGTGTAGTCGTAACTGGGTGGTAGCTGGAACAAAACCGGGCCCAACTTTTCCTGCAGGCCAGCATTAAGGGTATCGTAAAAACTGGTGATAAGATCAGCAGTATCGTTAAATTTTTTATAGTGGGTAATGGCCCGCGGGGCTTTAACGGCAAAGCGAAATTCAGCCGGAGCCTTTTGATACCAGGTTTGTAAAAACGATAATTGAGGGAAACGGTAGAAGGTGACATTTAGCTCAAGTGTACTAAAGTGTTCGCAGTAATAGTCAAACCATTTACGCTGGGGTAGGTTAGCCGGGTAAAATGGCCCCTTCCAATCCCTGTAATGAAATCCCGAACATCCGATATGCCAATCAACCATCTTAATAAATCTTTATTAACAAAGGGGCGGAAGTGTATTTTTGTTTGCAATTTTATCTGTAAACCGGGTTGATCAACTTTTTGAAAGGAAATAAATTCGCACATTTGCATATCTGCACACCGGCAAATTAATATATGCATTTTTTATATCCTGCTTTTCTATTTGCACTGTTAACGCTGGCCATCCCTGTTATTATTCACTTATTTAATTTTCGCAGGTACCAAAAGGTGTATTTCAGCAATGTGCAGTTTTTAAAGGATGTACAGGAGCAGCAATCACACCGCAGGAACTTAAAGGAGCGACTTATCCTGGCGTCAAGATTGCTTGCTTTGGCGTTTTTAGTTTTCGCCTTTGCACGGCCATACCTGCCCGGCAAAAACGCCGCTAACGCCGGTAAGCTACAGGCAGTAAGTATATTTGTAGATAACTCGTACTCAATGCAAACCCTTAACCGCGAGGGTACGCTGCTTGACGAAGCCAAGCGCCGCGCAAAAGAAATTGCATCAGCGTATAATATTAACGATAGTTTTCAATTGCTTACCCAGGATTTTGAGGGCAAGCACCAGCGTTTGCTAAGCCGCGACGAATTTAACGACGCAGTTGATGCGGTAAAGATAAGCCCTCAAAGCCGGAGCCTGCAACAGATCATTAGCAGGCAGCAAGGCTTGCTGGATATGCACCGGGGAGGCGGCAGATCGGTGTACGTAATATCCGATTTTCAAAAAAACATGCAGGGCACACTGTCGGTTAAGGCCGATACCGAGTTAAAGATCAGCCTGGTACAGCTCAAGGCCAATATCCTGCCGAATGTAGCTGTCGACTCCGTGGCCCTGCTAAGCGCCATCCATCGCCCGGGCGAAAGTGAAAAACTGGTGGTGCGGCTTCATAACTATGCAGATAAGCCTGCGGAAAAGATCCCGCTTAAACTTTCAATAAACGGGGAACAAAAGGCTTTAGGTAGTTATACCGTTAAAGCCCGCGCACAACAGTATGATACATTGACATTTTCAGGACTTAAAGCAGGCTGGCAACGCGCTGAAATAACGCTACAGGATAACCCGGTTACATTTGATAACCAGTTTTACTTTTCATTCAACGTAAAACAGCAAATGCCCATCTTATTGGTTGATGGCGGTATAGCAAACAGCTATTTAAAAGCTGTATTCGCATCCGATCCGTTCTTCGCAGCTAATAGGGTAACGGACGGAAACGTTGATTACGCTGCTTTAAATACCTATCCGCTAATTATTTTAAGTGATATAAATGCCATTTCAACAGGTTTGTCGCAACAGTTAAAAGCGTATGTAAGCAAAGGCGGAACACTGGCTGTATTTCCATCTGCGGATGCTGATTTAAATAGCTACCGGTCGTTATTGCAGCCAATGAATGCTGCTTATCCTGAAAAGCTTTCAACCGGGGATACTAAAGTGTCAACGCTTAACCTGCAAAATCAAATTTTTAAAAATATCTTCGAGGGATTTCCTCAAAATCCGGATCTGCCGGTTGTGAAAAAATACTACCAGCTTAGTTCGTCAACAGGCAACCGTGCTGAAAATCTGATGACATTGCCGGGTGGTAAAGCTTTCTGGACGGGTTATGCAAGTGGCAGGGGTAAGGTATATGTTTCTGCCGCGCCTCTCGCTGATGATTTTAGCAATTTGCCAAGGCACGCATTATTTGTGCCGGTGATGTTCCGGATAGCCCTGCTGAGCGGGCATGATCAGCCGTTGTTCTATACCCTTGGTCGCGACAAGGGGATTGAAACGCTGCCTGTTAAAACCAATGAGAAGCAATTGTTAAAGCTGGTAAAAGGTACGCAAAGCATCATCCCTGATACCAGACAACAGGAGGGGAGTACGCTGATATATGTGGCCGATCAATTACACGAAACAGGTACCTACGACCTGAAAAAAGCGGATAGCACTGTTGCAGTGCTGGCTTTTAACGATAACCGAAGTGAGTCGGACCTGAGTTATTTGAACAATACAGAACTAGCTAAGCTGGTGCCGGGCGCAAGCGAAATAATGGAGGGTGGAAAAGGCTCGTTAAAAGGAAATGTAACTGATGCAAATTTCGGCTTACAATTATGGAAACTTTGTATAATTTTGGCATTGATTTTTCTGGGGGCCGAAATACTGCTGATCAGGTTCTATTAAACAAATCAGCGCAGTATAAAGCAACCGGTTTAAATGGATAAAAACCCACCTTTTAAAGCATAGTAAATGAATTTGCTTATAAAATCCGCGACAATTATTGATCCTAACTCTCCCTTTAACAACCAGGTTGCTGACATTTTAATTGAGAAGGGCGTAATAAGCAAAATAGGCCCTGATCTGGAAGCTGATGCAGAATTGATTGAAGCAGAAGGTAAGTATGTATCTCCGGGCTTTTTTGATTTAAATTGCAATATCGGTGAACTGGGCCTTGAAACAAAGGAAGACCTGCACACAGGAACTGCTGCTGCGGCTGCCGGTGGCTTTACCGGGATAGCATTGATGCCAAATACAATTCCCCCGGTACATTCAAAGGCCGAGATTGAGTACCTGATGAACCGCGCTAAAAGAAATTTGGTTGATGTTTATCCTTTAGGTGCTATCTCACACAAACGTGAGGGTAAGGACCTGGCAGAAATGTACGATATGTTTTTAAGCGGGGCCAAAGCGTTTACTGATGGTAACCGCCCCGTGCAGGATGCCGGGCTTATGGAACGGGCACTGTTATATGCACAGGGTTTTGACGCACTGATACTTTCGTATCCCGAAGATACCGCGATAGCAGGTAAGGCTAAGGTTAACGAAGGTGAGATAAGTACTTTGTTAGGTATGAAGGGCATCCCACCATTGGCAGAAGAGCTGATGATTGCCCGGGATCTTTATTTAGCTGAATATACCGGATCAAGAATCCACTTTACAACGATATCGACCACGCGCTCGGTTGAGCTGATAAGAGAGGCAAAACGCAAAGGGCTGGAAGTTACCTGCGATGTTGCTGCGCATCATTTGGTATTAACCGACGAGGCGCTTATGGGCTTTGACAGCCTTTATAAAGTAAAACCACCGCTACGTACCCGCGACGATGTTAATGCTTTACTGAAGGGGCTTAAAGACGGCACCATCGACGCCATAGTTTCACAACATACCCCACACGAAGTTGAATTTAAGGATGTGGAGTTTGAAGTGGCAGAATTCGGTATCATTGGTTTGCAAACAGCTTTTGCGCTTGCTTTAAAGGCCGGGCTTGATCTGGAGCTGATCGTTCAAAAACTGGCCATCAATCCGCGCGAGATCTTAGGCGTTGATACAGCTACAATTGCTGAGGGACAGGATGCTAATATCGTTTTGCTCGATCTGGGCGAGGAATGGGAATACACTAAGCGGAATAACAAATCAAAATCATACAATTCACCCTTTATCGGGGAGAACTTAAAAGGAAAAGTGGTGTTGACGTTAAATAACAATCACCTATATAAACAATAAAAACATGATCGACCAAAAAGTAGAAACAGCCATTGGAGCCTCTTTAAAGGCTTTTTCGAAATATAGTAGCTTCGATGCTACGCCGTTTATTGATGTAATAGGCGAAGTATTTGATTCGGAAGAAGATTTTATGAGTAAAGTTGACATGTTGGATGAGGTGTTTGATGACTATCCGCAATTAGAAGCTTTACGCGAAGTGTTCTTCGACCTGCTGATGATCAATTTCTTTAGCGCTGACGTTAAGAAACTGGAAGAGGATTACCTCGATACGCCTGAATGGGAGGCTATTGAAGAGGAAACGCTTGATCGTGGTACTGAGCTTCTGAACCTGCTGCTTTATCTAAACGAGTGCGAGGATGAGGATATTGAACCCGGACTTGAAGATTATCTAAAAGAATTTTTATTGGTTGATGAAGACGAATTTCAGGATGAATACCGTATTTATGAGCCGGTTATAGCACACCAAATATTAATGGAGAGCCCTGTTGGCGAAATTCATATAGTAGGAGCGAACCTGCCCGAAGATTCAGAATTAAAGGAATTGTTTTACCCGATCATGTGCTTTTTTCAAAACACTGATCCCGCTCCGGAAGTAAAGGAAAGCATTGCAGCTAATGCAATTGACAAGGAATTTGATATGGCTGTGCTGGAGATCCTGGTAAGCTTCAGGTAATAGCATAAAACAATCTTAATAATGAATGATATTGATCAAAGGATAAAGATAAACGGGGTTAAAAACGGGTTGTTGTTGGGTGTTATTGTTACAGCGCTTAGTATAATATCTTATTATTTTATTACAGCGGCTAACCAGTCGCCAGCGCTTTTTGTAGCCGCACCGATATTTTTTTCGGTGTTTATTCCGATTTTTTGTGTCGTGTTTTTCTGCTTTAATTCCCGCAAAAATATAGGTGGTTATTGGACATTTAAACAAGCTACAACAGGAATATTTACAATGTTTATAGTGGCTTATCTGATCCAGTTTGTAGCAAAGGATATTGTTTTTGATAAGTTTATCGAGCCGGGAGGTATTCAAAAAACCCAAATGGCCGCCATTAATGCCAAAGCTACAATTCTGAAGCAAAGAGGCGAGAATCCCAAAGCTGTGGAATCAAATATTGCCGATATGAAAAAGGATTTTGCCCAACAGCAGCATATAACGATTGGCAGTACAATACAGGGAGTAGTAATTTCTATCCTGTTTATATTTCTTTTGGCACTCATATTTGGATCGCTTTTTAAAAAAGATCCGCCATACGCCCAGCCCTCATAAGGCTGAAAATCAATCTTAGCGTTTTTAAAGAATTTGAAAGCAACTGGGTAGCATCCAGGTTGCTTTTTTATGTTTATTCCTTTAAGTTGAATAAATTTATTTACTTTTAAATAAAACTTAAAACCAATCATTAATGGAAACTATCGCACCTACGCCAAGCAAAACGGCCTTTAAATGGGCACTAATTAGCTTTGTGACATCAATTGTTCTTACCTATTTATATCAGTTTTTGAAACTTGATGTAAATTCTCCGGTAAAATATGTTAACTACATCTTTTTTATCACTTTCCTTATCCTAAGTCAAAAAGAGTACAGGGAGCAACTAGGAGGGTTTGTGACTTTTGGCCAGGCCTTTGTTGAAGGCTTGTTATTCTCTGTTTTTTCAGGAATAATGATTGCCATTTTCACTTACATTTATTTTACCATACTAAGCCCGGATGTTTGGGAACAAGCAATGACGGCTTCTCAACAAAAATTGGAGGCAGCAGGTAATCTATCATCTGAACAGATAGAATCAGCAATGGGAATCACCCGGAAGTACGGAGTTATTATAGCTACGGTTGGCGTCATTATTGGTACACCAATCCTGGGCGCTATCATTTCATTAATTGGAGCAGCAATCTTCAAAAAAGAACGTTCTATTTTAGATATCGAACAAGCCAATACTAACTTTTCAGACCCGGTTCAATAATTACTACCAACTTATAACAAAACAGGCCGTCCCTATTATTAAGGACGGCCTGTTTTGTTATAGATTTTTATCGAGGAAAGTTATTTCTTCATCACCTGCCTCACGATATCATTACCGAACACAAATACCATTAATGTTATCAATAGCACGAATCCTACTATCTGGGCGCGTTCTAAAAACTTATCGCTAAGTGGTTTGCCCTTTATCATTTCAACTACCAGGAATAAGGCATGACCGCCATCTAATGCCGGGATAGGCAATAGATTAGTCAATGCCAATACCATGGACAAAAAGCCAACCAGGCTCCAGAAACGGATCCAGTCGATATGAGAACCGAACATGGTTGCTATGGCTACAGGGCCGCTTACAGCCTTATTGAACTTAACTTCGCCCTTGAAAACCTTTCCAAGTCCCTTTGCATTGTCGGTAAAGGTTCCCCACGCCTTGGTAGCACCAATAGGAAGCGAGCCGAAAAATCCGTAGGTTAATCTTTTTGTTTCCGGCAGATCAGCTTTTGGGAAAAAGCCCAGCACGCCTTTGTCGTCTATGTGCGCTTCCTTTTGCAAAACATTACCATTACGTTTTATCGTTATTTGAACCTGCTTATTCTTGTACTGTTGCAGTTGTGCCTGCATTTCATCGAAAAAGCCAATTTTTGCAGTGTTAATAGCAAGGATGCTATCGCCTTTTAATAATCCCGCTTGCTTTGCACCGGAATTTGCAGCGACAGAATCAACCGAAAACTTAAACCTTGGTGATCTGCTGATAAACTGCTCCATCCCCATGTCAGACAGGTCATTAATCAAGTTTCCGGGAACCCTTACATGCAAAGTTTGATCTCCGCGCTGCACGGTAAGATCGGTATTGCCTAATATTACTTCGGTGCTGGTCAACTCCTCAAAACGAACGACCTTTTTGCCATTTATGGCGATTATTTTATCGCCAACTTGCAGTCCCATTTTCTTACCCAGAGAGCCGGGTACAATGCCGTATTTTACGTCGGAATTAGGTGTATAGGTTTCGCCATATTTAATGGTCAATACCCAGAATATCAGGATCCCTAAAAAGATATTTACAATTATCCCCCCAAGCATTACTATCAGGCGCTGCCATGCTGGTTTTGAGCGGAACTCCCAGGGCTGCGGCGGACCGGCAAGTTGGTCGGTATCCATTGATTCGTCAATCATACCGGCAATTTTTACATAACCACCCAATGGCAGCCAGCCAATTCCGTATTCAACACCTTTATAGTTAAATTTAAACAGGCTAAAGTTCCATGCATCAAAAAACAGGTAGAACTTGTCTACCTTAATTCCGAAAGCGCGGGCTGCTAAAAAATGTCCAAGTTCATGCAGGATTACCAAAATAGAGAGGCCCAGGATTAACTGGCCCACCATGATCACTATACTCATTTATATATTTATATTAAAATTGTAATGCCTTTAATGGCATTTGATGTATTAAATTTTGCGCAAAGATGCGTGTTTCTTTATCAGTATTCAAATAGTCTTCCAAATCAGGACTCTTCAAAAAGGCAATGTGTTGCATACATTGTTCAATTACCGAGCTCATGGCTAAAAAGCCAATACTTTTGCTTAAAAAACCGGCTACCGCAATCTCATTTGCTGCATTAATAATACAAGGCATGTTACCACCTTGTTTTAAAGCCTCGAACGCTAGTGCCAAATTACGGAACGTTACCAGGTCTGGTTTTTCGAACGTTAGATTAGGATAGCTGGTAAAATCAAAACGTTTAAAATCATTCTTTACCCGTTTGGGATAAGTGAGCGCGTATTGAATAGGAAGCTTCATATCAGGCAAACCCATTTGCGCTTTTATCGAGCCGTCCCTGAACTGCACCATTGAATGGACGATTGACTGCGGGTGAACGATCACATCAATCTGGTCAGCCGCTAAATCAAAGAGCCATTTCGCTTCAATAACTTCAAGCCCCTTATTCATTAACGACGCGGAGTCAATAGTTATTTTGGCGCCCATTACCCAGTTTGGGTGTTTAAGTGCGTCTTCCCTTGTTACATTTTCTAAATAAGCAAGTGATCTGTTCCTAAACGGGCCGCCAGACGCTGTTAAAATTATCTTTTCAATGGGATTGTTTTCTTCACCCGCTAGGCACTGAAATATGGCAGAGTGTTCTGAATCAACCGGCAGGATCTTAACGTTATGCTTTTTCGCGAGGTCGGTAATCAACTCGCCCGCAACAACCAGAGTTTCTTTATTCGCTAACGCGATATCCTTTCCGGCTTTTATAGCTGCAATAGTAGGCTCTAAACCGGCGAAGCCAACCATCGCAGTTAATACGACATCAATTTCTGAATGTGTTACGGCTTCTATTATTGCTTCAATTCCTGCAAGTACTTTTACATCGGTAGTAGCAAGCGCTTCTTTAACATATTGATATTTGCCTTCGTCGCAGATGATTACGTAGTTAGGGTCGAATTGCAAAGCCTGGCCGATAAGCAGGTCCGCATTGTTGTATGCGGTAAGCAAATAAGCCCTGAAAAGTTCGGGGTTGTTTGAAATGACCTCAAGCGATTGTGTTCCAATACTGCCTGTTGATCCTAAAATAGCTATGGACCTTTTATTGTTGAATTGTTTTATTGTTTTATTGTTGCTCAAGATAATGCTGTGTTATATTGTTTAATTGCCATCGAACTTAAGTTACACCGTTAGTTTTTCGTTAGTAAATTTGATTAGTTGGTGTATTTCTCTGGGCAGCCTTTCAATTATCTCATTAAGTTCAGAAAATAATTCTTCCGGAATCAAATTCCTTGTTTTAGCCTTGCTAAGCCAATCTGTACATTCCTTTGTAGATCCTAAACTATAATAATAGAATTTAACTTTATCCTTCTTATGATACCTTCCAAAACCCTCTGCGATATTTGCAGAAATAGAGTCAGCAGCTGTCACAAATTGCTTACCTACAGTATCTTTGGCAAAATAGTCCCACTTTATAACAATATCCCAAACTTTATTGCTGAAATAAAATGCTGTTTTATAAGAGTTTAAATCGCTTAATTGTAAATATCTCTTTTCCATATATCTATTTTAAATGAATTTACAATAAACAATATAGCA
The DNA here is from genome assembly GCF_024721155.1 of Mucilaginibacter phenanthrenivorans. Taxonomy (GTDB): domain Bacteria; phylum Bacteroidota; class Bacteroidia; order Sphingobacteriales; family Sphingobacteriaceae; genus Mucilaginibacter; species Mucilaginibacter phenanthrenivorans. The sequence goes on from NZ_JAHVAP010000010.1 coordinate 185,665, forward strand.
ATCTACCAATTCAATAATCAAACTATATACACCTTCAATTCGTCTGCTATCTTTCTATCATTCGAGAGTCTCGGCACTTTATTTTGTCCTCCAAGTTTTCCTTGCGAGCGCATATAATTTATAAAGGTATCCTTTTTTAAGCTTTGGATTATCAAAGGCTGCAAAATGTTACCCTCAATCAGGTCGAAATAGTAAATATTTTTTTGCTGCAGGGCTTTGTCAACTTCAAGTGCAAAAGCTTTAAGGTCAATCGGCGCAGATCCAAACTCGATAAACCATTCATGATAAGGGAGTTGCCCTTGTGATGGGTTTACCTGCGGTGCAACGGTAAACTCAATAATATCAACACCCTGTTGTTTGGCAACACCCATTAATGCCTGTTCAACTTCCTCGCCGATAACATGCTCGCCAAACGCGGAAATGTAATGCTTAATGCGCCCGGTAACTATAATTTTATAGGGGTCTTTCGATACAAATTTGATGGTATCACCAAGACTATATCCCCACAAACCGGCGCTTGTATTTAATATTAAAGCGTAATTCTTATTTAGTTCAACATCCTTAAGGCTGATCCGGGTAGGGTTGTCGTTAAAGAACTCTTCTGTAGGAATGAACTCATAAAAAATCCCTGAATCGACCATCAGTAATAAGCCCTTCTCCCTTTGTGAGTCCTGGAACGCAATAAAGCCTTCGGATGCCGGGTAAGTTTCAATGGTATCAATTGTGAAGCCAATACTTTCCTCCATGCGGGAACGGTAAGGCTCGTAATTAACACCGCCGTACACAAACAGCTTAAAGTTCGGAAAGATCTCCTTTATCTTTTTGCCGCCTGATACTGCCGACAACCTGTCGAAATACATCTGGCACCACGGGGGAATGCCGGAGATGAGGCGCATATCCTCATTTTTGGTTTCCTCAACAATGGCGTCTACCTTTTGCTCCCAGTCGTCAATGCAATTTACTTCATAACTCGGCATCCTGTTTTTTTGAAGGTAACCGGGCACATGGTGAGCCACGATGCCAGACAGCCTGCCGGTTGAAATTCCCGCCTTCACACTTAAAACAGGGCTGCCCTGCAGGAAGATCAGCTTGCCGTCAACAAAGTCGGCGTTGCCTGTTTCATGAATATAGCTTAGTAAAGCGTTGCGCGCGGCTTTGATATGCTCGGGCATGCTTTCCTTTGAGATGGGAATATATTTAACACCTGAGGTTGTGCCGGATGTTTTTGAAAGATAGGCAGGCTTGCCGGGCCATAAAACATTTTTCTCGCCCTTGGTAACGCGGTCAATATACGGTCTTAAATCCTCGTAATCGCGAACGGGAACATTCTTTTTAAACTGATCATAGCTGCTGATCTGGTCAAAGTGATGATCCTTGCCAAAGGCAGTATTCTTTGCCTTGTTGATAAGTTGCTCAAATGTTTTTTGCTGAAGCGCAACCGCATTTTTGCGGAGCTTGTTTAACCCGATATTTACGATAGCGGCAAAAGGTTTGCTTAATGCTGCCTTTAGTCCCATAAGTTAAACCGTTTCGGTAATGTCATCATCCACATCCAAGTGACTGTAAATTAATTTACGATAGGCCACAACTAATAAGATGTTTACAAACGGCACCACAACTACCATCCCAATAATAGTTATCGATCCTACAAAAACCAATGCCTCTATCAGGATGAACAAAAGGAAATATTTTAAGAAGTTACCTTTTATAAGTTGAAAGCTTTGGGCAATCGATTCAAACGGACCGCTGCCATCATCAACGATAAAACAGGTACAAATAGGAAAGTAAAACAGGAAGAAAAATTCAAAGAAAACGCCCACAAGTATGCCAAGCACGTTCTGAATGAAACTTTCATTCATATTTTTAATCAAATTGGTCATAAATACAGCAAGCGTACTTACGATTACCAATAGCGTAAGATAACTGAGCAGCATTTTGATTTTTGGAACAATATCGCGGAATTCGAAATCATAATATTCTCTGTCTAAAAGCTGAAAAACCAACTTTATAAAACCCAGGAATATAAAACTGATGCCTATTAATAACACAAATACGCCAATTGATGCTAAAATTGCATCTGCAAGTATAAAATCGATAACAAAAACTATGGCTCCTATTAAAACGATAGCCAACAAGGAATACACAACAATAGTGGCGAAATTTTTCTTGAAAATATGCCACGCTATGTTGAGCGTTTCTGTTACTGAAAAAGGATGAAACATATGTAATTATGATAGTTTTAATATTACCCGCTTCCAGAAATCCTGCATAAAGCCTAAGCCATAAGCAATTAACTGGATAAAGGATGCTATTAGGCTCAAAAGTGCAATTTTTACCGATTTATTTTTCACCAATGAGTGAAAAAATATCAACAAAATAATAACCGCCAAAATACCATTGCATACTATTGCTATTCGCCAGTTAAATATATTGGCAATAACGGTAAATATCAAACATAAGGTAAACGCTGCTGGAAAAAAATGCACCAGCTTAAGCTCCCCCGGGAAGAACTTGTAAACGTTTATACGGGCTCTGCCAAAAAAATGAAGCTGCTTGTAAAATTGTAAAAAGCTTGTGCGGCGCTTGTGGTAAACTTTGGCTTCGGGTATCAATCCTATCTTAAATCCCATAGAATGAATCCGGATGCTGTATTCAATGTCCTCGCCGGAACGAGTGATAATAAAGCCGCCCGCTTTTTCCCAAACCGCTCTTGAAATACCCATGTTAAAGCTTCGGGGATGAAATTGACCAATGCCTTTTTTATTGCCGCGGATACCGCCGGTTGTAAATGGCGAAGTCATAGAATAACTGATAGCCTTTTGAACCGGCGTAAACGATGGATGAGCGGCATCAGGACCGCCATAAGCATCCAGCCAATTATCAGCCAGCGAATCATTCACTATTTGCAAATAATTTTCGGGGATCAGGCAGTCTGAATCAAAAATCACAAAGTAATCACCTTTGGCGCGCTCAAAGCCATAATTGCGGGTAAAGCCCTGGCCTTCGTTTGGTTTTACAAAATATTTAATATCCAGTTTATCGGCAAAGCTTTTAACGATATCAGCGGCATCATCTTTTGAGCCATCCTCAATCACCAAAACCTCAAACTGCTTATAAGTTTGCAGTACTAAGGTTTCCAGGAGTTCCTTTATTTCCTGCGGGCGATTGTATAGTGGTATAATGATGGAAAAAAACATGGATGTTAGTGAGTGGTTGATTGGGTTGAATAAGTTGATTGTGTTTTATTCCTGCTTTTTATTCTTAAACCCATACGCATCGTCCGTGTAACTTAATCAACCTAATTTAACTTAGTAAACTTATTCAACTCCTAGATAACTTCCTCAACCTGGTATTTATTGCGCTCGGGGGCGCTTCGTGATACCAGTTCGGCTACAAAGCCTGTTAAAAATAATTGAGAGCCTAATATTACTGCTACCAGGGCTATGTAGAAGAGGGGCTGTCCGGTTATATCGCGGTAATGCTCGCCTTTTGCTATGGCGCGCAACTTATCAACTATCATCCAAATAGTAATAATGGTTCCCGCTAAGAAGCTTAATGTGCCCATAGTGCCGAAAAAATGCATCGGGCGCTTGCCAAATTTGCCAACAAAAAATATCGACATTAAATCAAGCAAGCCATTGATAAACCGGCTGATGCCAAATTTGGTTTTGCCATATTTACGCGGGCGATGTTCAACTATCTGTTCACCAATTTTTATGAACCCTGCCCATTTGGCAATAACAGGGATATAGCGGTGCATTTCACCATAAACCTCTATGTTTTTTACAACCGCCTTGCGATAGGCTTTAAGGCCGCAATTAAAATCATGCAGGTTATGGATGCCCGACATGCGGCGCGTGGCCGCATTGTATATTTTTGTAGGGATGGTTTTGCTTAGCGGATCATGACGTTTTGCCTTCCATCCGGATACCAGGTCGTACTTTTCTTCGGCAATGCGGCGGTAAAGCTCGGGGATCTCATCGGGGCTGTCCTGCAGGTCGGCATCCATGGTGATTACTACATCGCCCTGCGTAGCTTCAAAACCCATATTCAGCGCAGCCGATTTGCCATAATTGCGCCTGAATTTGATGCCCTTTATAAAAGGATTACCCTCATTCAGCTTCCTGATCATTTCCCATGAACCGTCGGTACTGCCGTCATCAACCAGGATCACTTCATAGGTAAATCGGTTCTCATCCATTACACGGCTGATCCATGAGGTCAATTCGGGCAATGATTCTACTTCGTCGTAAAGAGGTACTACTACTGATATATCCATGTATTAGGAATGGTGCCGGAGATATAGTTTAGCATCATCCGTATCATCCGCAAAAATATAAAAAAGTTGGGGAATTGGTTACACCGATTAGTTAATGATTGCACGGGCGGTATTTGGTTAAGTTTGCAGTTTTTGTAAAATCTGGTTATCTTTGCAAAAAAATAAAACGATGCAACGCCTTAATTACTTCTGCAAAAACAACTGTATGCGGCCCTTTGGGATGCAACAGGAGAGGTGTGCACCAGGTGTACTCTCTTAGAGTTCAGGTTATCTTAACTGCGAAAAACAACAACATTTATTATTTTTTACCGGATTCAGGTTTAACTAACCTGTGAGTCTGATTGATTAGAATTTTTTATGAACACCTATTATACATTAGAAGAAAAGTACTTACAAGCCACCGATAAGCTGGACTACGGGAAAACGCCCAAAGCGCTGCAATTGCTGAATGAAATTATCAGCAACGACCCGTTTTATGCAAAGGCCCATTATCAGCTTGGCAAAATATACTATTACGACCTGGAGGATCATCAAACGGCGGGCTATCACTTTAAAACCTGCATGGAGCTTGATCCTGCATTCCCGGCTAACTATTTTCATTACTTAAACCTGGTTGTTTTTTTGAACATGGAACCACAGGTAAATTATATCGCGTCAAAGGCATTAACCGTTCCTGGTGTGCAGGCAGCTGATATTTATAACTTGCTTGGGTTGTCTGCCGAAAAAAACAAACAATGGGAAAAGGCTTTGAATGCTTACAATGAAGCATTTGATGCTGTAACCTATAAAAGCCAGCGCGAAAAAATTGAAGATAGTATTGAGCGCGTTAAGGCTAAAATACAAAGGAGCAAGGCTTATCAGTATACGCTAGTTGAATGATTGCCCTGATTAGAAAAGATTACACCGATTGATTCAATCGGTGTAATTATCTTAAAATCTGTAATCGTCTCCCAATACGCGGTTATTATTATAATCACTTTTTATATTTTATTTTCTTTAAATAAGAGGGCAATATAATATATGGTTCGGGAATATATTATTTGAAGTGTTTGAAATTAAATTCCGATTATTGTGAATTTTGTGAAATTTTAATCTTTATATGTCTATTTGTATAAAATTATGAAGAAGTGTAATTAAACCATTGTCACGCTTTCCTGTCCTAACTGTATAAAATTTATGATTATGAAAAAGCTAACAATATTATCAGCAATAGCATTAAGCGGTTTGTTTTATAACAGCGCTAATGCACAAATAAGGGTGAGTGTGGGTTTACATTTAGGGCTCCGTCCTGTAACTTACGTACCGGCTACTGAGGTGGTTGAACAAGCACCAGTATATGATGAAAACGACCAAGTTTATGATGATAGCAACGATGACGACTATTATTACCTGCCTGATGTAGACGCTTATTATAACGTTAACGCTCAAAGCTACTATTATTACAATGGCGATAACTGGATCACCTGTACTTACTTACCCGGCGCTTACCGTAACTATGACTGGAGAAGCGCCCGCAGGTTCGAGGTACATGCAAACCGTCCGTATATGCGTAACGATTTCTACAGGTCAAGGTATAACGGCCATGAAATAGCTGAATGGAGAAACTTTAATAGGAATAACCATTATGGCAGAGATGAGCATTTTAACCGCGATGCGTACAGGGGAAATGATAACCGTTTTGACAACAGGGACAACAGGTTTAACCGTGATGCATACAGGGGAAATGATAACCGTTTTGACAAATTGACAACAGGGACAACAGGTTTAACCGTGATGCATACAGGGGAAATGATAACCGTTTTGACAACAGGGACAACAGGTTTAACCGTCTGCAAGCTCAAAGAGGAGACTATAATCGCTTCGATAATAGGGGGCAGGATAACAGGTTCAGTCAGCCTAACCAAAGCCGGGGAAATGACAGAGGGCAAAACGAACGTCCATCAACTCAAAACAGTGGCTACCGTAATCACGACAACCACGGAGGTGATGAACACTTTACCCAAAACAACCAACAAAATAACCGCCCTATTTTTGTAAACCACAGGCAGGGCAGGTTTTAAAAGAGAATGTTTGTCAATTAATTATATAATGAGAGGAGCCACCGCAAGGTGGCTCTTTCTTTTTAAACTAAGATTTTCAGGAAACGGAGTTTTCAAGATTCTAAAACAAACCTGGCGAAGCAGTTCTTAAAATCCTTTTTTTCTTAAAAATCTTAGTTCGAGTAGCTGCTCGCAATATTCAATAAATCAATAGCGCCGCTAGTAAGCTTAAGCTGTGTTGACTTAACAAGGTCATCCAATTGTTTAAGGTTTGTTGCACTCGCAATTGGAGCGGTAATTCCGGGCCGGGCCATTATCCAGGCCAGTGCCACGCCTGCAGGTGTTGAATTAAACTCAGCGGCTATCTTGTCAAGTCCGGCTAAAATTTTGTAGCCCCGCGGGGTAAGAAAGTTTTTCACGCCCGTACCACGACTGCTTTGCGATAAGTCGTTTTCTGAGCGATATTTTCCTGTTAAAAAGCCGCTTGCTAATGAATAATAGCTAATTACGCCAACGTTCCTCTCGCGGCAAACAGATTCAAGTTCCTTTTCATAGTATTCACGGCTGTATAAATTGTATTCAGGCTGGAGGCATTCATACGAGGCAAGTCCGTTGTCTTTACTTACCTGTAAAGCTTCCTTTAGTCTAATGCCATCGTAGTTTGATGCGCCGATGGCTCTTACCTTTCCCTGTTTTATAAGGTCTGTAAATGTTTCAAGAGTCTCCAGCAATGGAGTGTCTTTGTCATCATCATGCGATTGATAAAGATCGATATAATCCGTTTGCAGTCGCTTTAGTGAAGATTCAACTGCCTGGGTGATGTATTTGCGCGAAAGTCCCTTCTTGCCGTCACCCATCGGTTTCCCAACTTTGGTGGCGATAATAACTTTATCACGTTTGCCTGATTTTTTTAACCAATTACCGATAATGGTTTCAGATTCGCCGCCTTTATTACCAGGCACCCATTTGGCGTACACGTCGGCGGTATCAATAAAATCCAGGCCTGCGTCAACAAAGGCATCCAATATTTTAAAGGATTCCCTCTCGTCTATTGTCCATCCAAAAACATTGCCGCCAAAGGCTAAGGGATAAACTTTTAATCCTGAATTTCCTATTTCCCGTTTTTCCATATCAATATTTGATTGTAATTATACCACCTGTTGGGCCAGCTCGTCAATCCAGCTATTTAAATAAGGTTCGGTACCCGCAATACGTACCCAATTGCCTTCGTCGTCCTTTGCGATGATAAGATGAAGACTATTATCTATCGATTCAAATTCATAGGCATTTGAATATCCGTCAAAATCTACCTGGGTAACTGTTCCGTCAACAGGATAGTCAGACCCTGTAAGTACTGCTGCAAATTGTTGTTTCATAAATTAGTTTATAAATGTAATTGGTATAACTTCATTTGGCTTAAATTGTGTGTCATATTTTGGTTAATATCTGTTTTTTGATTTAATAGCGAAACCGGGACTGTAAATAAGTATTGCCTATCTTTACCGGAGTGGAAAATATAACACCCGATTCGAAGATCCTAATTGAAATAGTACAAACCAGGATGCCATTTGGTAAGTATAAAGACACCCTGATAAGTGATATTCCGGTGTCGTACCTTGAGTGGATGCATAGCAAAGGCTTCCCGCCGGGCAAATTAGGAATGATGCTGGCAACGGTTTACGAGATCAAGATTAATGGATTAACGGAGATCTTGTTTAAGGTAAAGAGGGCATTAAGGCGTTGATTGAGTTGTATTAGGTTGGATTTAGTTTATTAAGTTAAAGTAGATTGTAAGGTTTTACATTTCGTTGCGACTAAGTGATAAATGAAATACATTAACTCATCCAACCAAATCAACTGAATACAACTCAATCAACTACGAAAAACAACTTTACGCCCCAATGACCATCCAACAAAACATCATCAACGTATATTTACTTATAAACTCAAAAAATAGTATGAAACGAATTATTTTATATGTTACTGCAATTCTGTTATTTGCAGGATGCGTAAACGGCCAGCCTGATCCAAAAAATGATTTTGCTGCTTTGCCAAAGCCCGGCGCGGGCGAGGCCGTAGCCACTTTTGGCGGCGGCTGCTTCTGGAGCATGAGTGAGGCCATGTCTGAATTAAGGGGGGTAAACAAAGTTATCTCCGGGTATGCTGGTGGTACTGCTAAAAACCCAAGTTATGAAGATGTAAGTTCACGTACTACAGGCCACGCTGAATGTGTGCAGGTGTATTATGATCCTAAAGTAATCAGCTATGCAACTTTGGCAAATGCGTTCTTTTTCGCACATGACCCAACTGAGCTTAACCGCCAGGGGCCTGACGTGGGAACAGACTATCGTTCAATAGCTTTTTATCGTACCCCTGAAGAAAAGAGCGTGCTGGAAGCCACGATCAAAAAGATAAATGATAGTAAGCACTACCCGGAACCTATTGTGACACAGGTTGTCCCTTACAAAGTGTTTTATGCTGCTGAGAAATATCACCAGGGATACTACAGGCTTAACCAGGATAATCCCTATATAGCCAGCGTATCTGTGCCCAAGGTTATGAAATTCAGGAAAGCCGAAAAGGCAGAGCTGAAAGCGGAATTCGCTAAATAGTTGATTAGAGACTGGTTAATTAGAGATTAGTTGACTTAAAGTCGGAGACCAGCGATAGATTTAACTAATCTCTGGTCTCTAATCTCTAATTAACTAATCTTCAACGACTGCACGGAGCATCAATGCTCCAACGGTAACATTGGTTCTGCTGTCAATAATTATAGCGCCACCGTTGGCTTTGTTGTTTTGGTATAGATCAAACGCCAATGGATCTGCAGTTTTTATGATGATGCGGCCGATGTCATTGAGCTTAAAGTCTTCATTAAATTCCTTTTCAAGTGTGTTGATGTTCACTTTGTAGAGGATCTCCCTGATCTTGCAGCGTGTTACTTTGCTGTTATGTTGTATAAAATAGGTAAGTGTAGGGTCCAAAGCACGGGTGTCCATCCAGCACAAATCGGCTTCAATTAGTTGCGAAACTTCAGGCTGGTATTCAGTGTTTACCAAAACATCACCGCGGCTGATATCAATCTCATCCTTTAAATGGATAGTTACCGACATGCCGGCTACAGCTTCTTCCGGTTCTTGATCAAGCAATTCAATTTTTTCAATAGTTGAATGGAAACCCGATGGGAGCACAGTTACTTTATCATTTACCTTAAATGATCCGCTGGAAACACGGCCGGCATAGCCGCGGTAATCATGCAACTCTTCTGTTTGCGGCCTTACCACCCATTGCACCGGGAAACGGGCATGTGCAGTACTATCATCAACTTCAAGCTCGATAGTTTCTAAAAATGGCAATAGGCTTTTGCCTTCATACCATTTCATGTTCGATGAAGCATGAACAATGTTATCACCTTTTAAGGCGCTTACGGGGATATATTTTACATTTGTAAGGCCCACTTTATAAGCAAGTGCTTTATAATCATTCACGATGGTTTCGTAGATCGCCTCACTGAATTCAACCATATCCATTTTATTGATACAAACCACCACTTGTTGTATGCCCAATAAGGAAACCAGGTAGGAGTGACGGATAGTTTGCTCGATCACCCCTTTGCGGGCATCTATCAAAATAATAGCCAGGTTAGCATTCGACGCACCAGTAACCATATTACGGGTGTACTGAATGTGTCCCGGGGTGTCAGCAATAATGAACTTGCGCTTTTCGGTTTGAAAGTATTTGTAAGCAACATCAATGGTAATACCTTGCTCACGTTCAGCCTTAAGGCCGTCAGTTAAAATTGCAAGGTCAACGCTGCCGTCATCGTTTTTACGGTTTGAACTGTGCAAAGCTTCCAGTTGGTCAGCAAGAATAGATTCACTGTCGTACAGTAAACGCCCTATGAGGGTGCTTTTACCATCATCCACACTGCCTGCTGTTATAAATTTTAATATATCCATTGTTTGTATTTCGGAATTCAGATTTTCAATTTCGGATTTTAACTCACATTGTCATTGCGAGGAGGAACGACGAAGCAACCTCTTCGTTATGCCTGACGATGAGGTTGCCACGCTTCGCTCGCAATGACAAGCGTTTTTAGAAGTATCCGCCCTTCTTTCTATCTTCCATCGCTGCCTCACTCACTTTATCATCCATTCGGGCGCCACGTTCACTTATTTTTGATTCACTTATTTCACTAATAATGTCATCTATTTCAAAAGCGTATGATTCAACTGCCGCAGTACATGTCATGTCACCTACGGTACGGAAACGAACGTTGCGCTTTTCAATAATGTCTTCTTCGTCCATATTTAAGAATGGCGACGCAGCCATGAGCTGGCCGTTGCGGGTAATTACTTCGCGTTCATGCGCGAAATAAATAGATGGCAATTCAATTTTTTCCCTGCGGATGTAATTCCAAACATCAAGCTCGGTCCAGTTGCTTATCGGGAACACTCTGACGTTTTCGCCTTTATGGATCTTGCCATTAAAAATATTCCAAAGTTCCGGGCGTTGACGTTTTGGGTCCCATTGCCCAAACTCATCCCTAACAGAAAAGATGCGTTCCTTAGCCCTCGCTTTTTCTTCATCCCTGCGGGCGCCACCTATACATGCATCGAAGCCATGTTTAGCTATGGTATCAAGCAATGTAACTGTTTGTAAAGCGTTCCGACTGGCGTTTTTGCCTTTTTGTTCAACTACCTTACCTTCGTCGATCGAATCCTGAACATGGCCGACGATTAGCTTTTCGCCAATCCGTTTGATCATTTTATCCCGGTATTCGATAGTCTCAATAAAGTTATGCCCGGTATCGATATGTACCAGGGGAAACGGAAACTTACCCGGACGGAAGGCTTTTTCAGCCAGGCGCACCAGCGTGATCGAATCTTTTCCACCTGAAAATAATAGCGCAGGCTTCTCAAACTGGCCGGCCACCTCCCGCAGAATGTAAATCGCTTCTGCCTCTAACTCGTCTAAATAATCTAAATTATGTTTGCTCATTTTTCAATCACTTCATTAACCCCGTGTAATCCGCACTCTTTTTTGCTTTGGTCTTCCCACCACCATCTGCCTGCCCTGAAATCTTCGCCGGGTTGTACCGCTCTTGTGCAGGGAGCGCAACCTATGCTTGGAAAACCCTTGTCGTGCAGGGTATTATAAGGTATATTATATTTTTTTATATACTCTTTTACTTCGTCTAAAGTCCAGCTGTAGATCGGGTGGAATTTAACTAAGTTATTTCCTTCGTCCCACTCCACATTGCTCATATCCTGGCGGTTAGCTGATTGTTCTGCTCTGATGCCGGTTATCCAGCATTTATTACCCGCTAATGCACGTTTCAATGGCTCGATTTTACGGATGCCACAGCATTCCTTCCGGTTCTCTACCGATTCATAAAAGCTGCTCGGGCCTTTTGCGCTTACCATTTGCTCCACCAATTCGGTTTGCGGGTAATAAGCATGAACAGGCGTCCCGTAAATTTCCATGGTGCGGTTCCAAACGTAATAAGTTTCGGGGAACAGCCTGCCGGTCTCTAAGGTGAAAACCTTAATTGGCAGGTTATTGGTAAATATCATGTGCGTTATCACCTGGTCCTCCCAGCCAAAGCTGCTTGAAAACACGATCTCGCCATGAAAAATATCCGATAAAAGCGTTAAGGCTTCCACCGGGTTTAATCCCGCCGTTTCCTTTTTTATATGTTCTGCTAACTCACTCATCTTAAAAATGGATCTTCGTTATAAAGGCCACAATACTTTTTATACTTATTAATATCACTATAACACCAACAGCAACCATTATCGCCTTTGCTGAGATCTTATTGGAAATCTTCGCTGCTATGGGTGACGCAATTGCACTGCCGATCACCAAACCCGCCACCGCTTCCCAATGCTTACTGTTGAGCATTGCAATAAATGTGATGGAGCTCATCAGGGCGATGAAAAACCGTGACAGCTTAACAGTTCCCAACGAAAAGCGCGGGTGACGACCGCCTGCAATTAATGTAGACAATACGATGGAACCCCAGCCACCACCGCCAACAGCGTCGATAAAGCCGCCGCCTAAGCCGAGCAAGGGTATCTTTTTTATTTTGTCTTCCGATTTTTTCACGCCCGTTTTAAATGCTTTTGACAGGATTACGATCCCTAATATTAAAGTATAAACGGAAACGAATGGCTTTGTATATTGGCTATAATGTTCCAATGACGATAACAGGTAAGCACCAGTTACAGCACCGATAATTCCCGGTACCAGCAGCATTTTAAAGAGCTTCCAGTTGATATTACCCATGCGGTAATGCATCCAGCCGGCTATGCCATTGCTCATGATCTCGGATAAATGAACGCCCATGCTCGCGGCAGCAGGAGGGATGCCCATTTGTAAGGAGAATGATGTAGTTGTTACGCCGTATGACATGCCGATAGCACCATCGATCAACGCGAATAAAAATCCGGCCGCTAAGAAGTAATAAAACTCTGTTCCGATAGTTTGTGCGAAGGCCCTAAAACCCGGCTCGTTGAACCATAGCGCGGTAACCGCAATAATAATTGATAATATAATGGAACCCCATATTAACCAGATGATGTTTTTTTTCTCTGCTGATTTTGGTTCAACCAATACGGAAGTTACTTCGTTTAGCTTGCGTACCTTATAGGCGAAATCGCCGCCTAAAGAATTACGCAGTTCACTCATTTGCTGCAAAGTAGTATCCAGTTCTGCGGGTAAACTCTCGTTTAAAACCTCTTTAAGGCGTTTTGCAATGGTTGGTGATTTCCCGTTAGTGGATATCGCTATTTTGAGATCGCCCTTCTGGACAATCGAACCCAGGTAAAAATCGCAAAGCTCGGGTTTATCCGCGACGTTGATCAATAGTTTCCTGTCGTGCGCCGACTGCCGGACAAATTTATTCAGTTCGGCATCATTAGTTGCGGCAACAACTATGTCTGCACTATTCAAATCACTATCCGCAAAAGCTTTTTGTATGATATTCAGCCCCTCATATTCGGAGGCCAGTAAGTGAACTTCCGGTAAAATTTCCAGAGCAATAACGGTTACCTTCGCATCCGGGCTATTGTGTAAAATGGCTGTCAGTTTCTCCAAACCAACATTACCTGCACCAATAAGTACCGTATGCAAATCATTCAGCTTTAAAAAAACGGGGAACAAGGGGTTGCCTTCCGCTTTTTTATCCTGAATTGCTAACCTGCTATCCTTCGGCAATAATGTCATAAAATTCTTTTATAGGTTGATAGGCAGGATGTAAAGATACTACTTCGCCAAATACAATTAATGCAGGCGAGGTGATCTTCTTTTCTTCCACAACTTCAACTATCGTATCTACTATGCCTATGGCAATTTTTTCATCTTTTGTTGTCCCGCTTTGAATTACGGCAACCGGCAATTTGTTCTTGCCTTCCTTTTTAAAGATCTCAGTGATTTCAGCCAACTTATGCAGACCCATCAAAACAACCACCGTTGCGTTAGTGCGGGCGGCTTCATAAACATCTTTTGATACCTGGTGATTGGCTGTTGTACCTGTCACCACCCAAAAACTTTCGCTTAAACCACGGTGCGTAATGGGGATATTTTGCATTCCCGGAACACCTATCGAGCTGGAAATTCCCGGTACAACCTGTGCCGGGATGCTGTATGAGGCAGCAAAATCCAACTCTTCAAAGCCCCGGCCGAATACAAAAGGGTCACCGCCCTTCAACCGTACCACGTGGCCATAGTTCAAAGCGTAATCAACCATTAGCTTATTGATCGCTTCCTGCGAAAATGATGGATCGCCGGAGCGTTTGCCAACGTATACCTTTACAGCATGAGCAGGGGCAAACCCGAGTAGTTCTTCGTTTATTAATGCATCATACAATACAACATTAGCGCTTTGCAATGCCTTAACACCTTTAAGCGTTATCAGGTCGGCATCGCCAGGCCCTGCGCCAACAAGTGTGATACGTGGTTCTTTTATATTTTTTTCTGTTGAAGTCGTGATCATGATTGTACCAATTCCTCTCTTTTAGCTTTCACTGTATTCAAAAAATCGCCGGCTTGTTGCAGGTAGGCAACAGCAAATGCTTCTGATGGCTCGTTTTTGTTGATCTGTAAAACCAAATCGCTAAATGTGCCATCTATCTTAATTTCGCCAGTACTTATGTAGTTGTTATCAAATTCTTTTATTACACCTGTTTGCGTGCTGGTGTTTATGTTTTTATCAAGCAATAACGCCTTAGCTGAGCTTACAAACGTGTTGTAGGCATGGTAAATTGCGTCCGCCCACCTGCCATCAGCAAAGGCTTCATTTGCCCAGCCAAATTTCTCTTCCGATTCATAAAGCAGGGTTGCAACCAAATCAATAATAACACCCGCACATTCACCAACACCAATTGCTGTTGCAAAAGTTTCCTGGTGGCCCCAATCTACAAACTCATCATCTGTTAAGGTGGTTAGGTCGGCAAGGGGTTTTAATAATTGGTAAAAATAGTCCTTGGTCTTCCTGTCGTAGTAAGCATGGAATGTTTCATCCGTAACAGCATTTAGTTTATAGTCGTTAAGGACTGCTCTCAACACATTTGTTGCGCGTTTAGCAGGTACTTTAATCACTTTTTCAGCAGCGCGGCCAACACCGTCGCCAACTGTTCCGCCGCCCAGGAGCACCTGCACAGACGGTAATACTTTGGTACCTGCCTTTAACGAACTTCCATGAAAACCAATGTGTGCTAAACCATGCTGGCCGCAGGAGTTCATGCAGCCGCTGATCTTTATTTTTATTTCACGATTATAGATCAGTTCCTCGTATTCATTATAGATCACGTCTTCCAATACGCGCGAAAGTGTCATGCTGTTCGAGATGCCCAGGTTACAGGTATCAGTGCCCGGGCACGTGGTTACATCTGCAAGGCTGTCAAAGCCCGGCGCGGCAAGCTCAAGTTCAGCAAGACCGTTATATAATGAAGGCAATGCCTCCTTCCGAACAAATTTTAACAGTAGTCCCTGGTTTTGGGTTACCCGGATCTCATCTGCAACCAATGGTTGAAGAACAGCTACCAACTTACGGGCAGTTTCCGAAGGAATATCACCAACAGGTACTTTAATATATACGCCGTAAAAGCCTTTTTGCTGTTGTTCAAATACATTGGTTGCCAGCCATTGTTCATAACGGAACGGGTTGGCGATAGCGACATCGGCAAATGTAGTTTCTGCAGGAAGTGCGGGTTGGGGAACTGCATCCCTGTTCACTTTATAAGTTTTCACCTTTAACGCAGTTCTTTCGGCTTCTGCTAGTGATAGGACTTCGGCGAGGCCTATTTTCTGGATCAGGTATTTTAAACGAGCCTTGTTCCGGTTGTTGCGTTCGCCATGGCGGTCAAATACGCGGATGATGGCTTCGATATAAGGGATAAGTTCATCCTCGGGTAAAAAATCCTCCACAATATTTGCCAGTAATGGTTGTGCACCAAGGCCGCCGCCAAGCATTACCTTAAAACCACGCTCACCTGCTGCGTTTATTTTAGGAATTGCACCAATATCATGAATGTAAGAGAATGCCGTATCAGCTTCGCTTGAAGAAAAGGAAATTTTAAATTTACGCCCCATTTCCTGGCAAATAGGGTTGCGCAAAAAGTATTCAAATACCGCATGAGCATAAGGCGAAACGTCGAACGGTTCCAATGGATCGATTCCGGCAGTAGGAGAGGCAGTTACGTTTCTAACTGTATTGCCGCAAGCTTCGCGTAAGGTAATGTCGTCCTGCTCCAGCTCTGCCCATAACTGAGGCGTACGGTCAAGGCTTACATAATGGATCTGGATATCTTGCCTCGTTGTAAGGTGTAAGTTGCTGCTGGCGTATTTGTCAGATATATCGGCAATTTTTAGTAACTGTTTAAAGGTTACCTTTCCAAAGGGCAGTTTAATCCTGATCATCTGAACCCCCGGCTGGCGCTGGCCATAGATGCCGCGAGCCAA
The DNA here is from genome assembly GCF_024721155.1 of Mucilaginibacter phenanthrenivorans. Taxonomy (GTDB): domain Bacteria; phylum Bacteroidota; class Bacteroidia; order Sphingobacteriales; family Sphingobacteriaceae; genus Mucilaginibacter; species Mucilaginibacter phenanthrenivorans. The sequence continues at coordinate 201,946 of NZ_JAHVAP010000010.1, forward strand.
ACGCAGGCTCCTGAACTTTTCATCATGAATCTTACCTTCACGGAAGGCCCTGATCTTTTTTTCAAGATCGATGATATCTTTTTCAACTACCGGGTTCTCCAGTTCGGTGCGAAAGCTTTGCATAGTACGTCGTTAATTTTGTTGTATAAAAAAACCTCTCCGGCGGGCGCTAAAGAGGCTTTGTATCTTAATATAAATATCGATAAAGCCTCAATCAGTTGCCGCACATATGGCAATACATCATAGCCTTATAATAATTATAAATGGTTGTTTTCATCTTTTATAATGACAAAGATATATATAGTATACGGAAGTTGTCGTATTTATTTGAAAAAAGACAGTTTTTACGTTTTGATTACAAAAGAAAGTCAATAGGATTAGGATGTTTTTTTTAGGAAAAATTGTTTCATGGAATACATGTCCGGTGTCGATGATTGGGTAGTGGTATTTGTGTAGTTTTTACACTAACAATTTTTAACTTGATGAAAAAAAGGTTAATTAAGCTATTATTTAAATAAAACTCATCGCATTAATTCTAATTTTTTTCTGTAATTATTTATTTAGTGGATTTATTTCGATTTATACTGAAATAATATTCTATAAATGGATAAATAATTTTAGTTATTCGTGTATTTTATTGTTAAAATTATTCAAATTGGTTCATTTTATTAAAATTAACTAATAAAAAGTCATATTTTTTTGACTTAATACTAAAATATTTAAATAATATTCATAATTTACGATCAATTTAACAACAATCTAATGAAAACTTCACACTAAATTAAAAACTATGAATTTAAAATTACCCCTATTGCTTTTTGGAGCGCTTTTTATGTTTTGCTCCCCAATTTTTGCCCAGAAGATTACCGGAACTGTAACAGCAGCGGGTAAACCTTTACAAGAAAGTACTGTGCGGGTCTTTCCATCTGGCATAGGAACCACAACCGACATTGATGGTAAATACAGCCTTGATCTTAAGGCAGGCACATACAAGGTGTCCTTTACGGCCATTGGATACGAAATGAAAACGGTGAGCATACAACTTGCAGTCGGCGAAAACAAAGTAGTGGATATAACAATGGCTGTTTCGTCAGAATCGTTGAAAGAAGTAATTGTTGTTGGTAGCCGCGGTGGTGGCCGTACCAAAATGGATTCACCGGTACCTGTAGATGTGATCAGTGTAAATTCAGTTAGCTCAACTACTGCAAAACCCGACTTGATGAGCCAGTTGAACCAGTCTGTGCCATCATTTAATTATAATAAACAAAGCGGTGGAGACGGATCAGATGCTATTGACTTTGCAAGCTTGCGTGGTCTGGGTTTCGACCAAACGCTGGTGTTGGTTAATGGTAAACGACGTCACTTATCTGCTTTTGTGAACCAGGTAGGTACCCGTGGCCGGGGTAATAGCGGTACCGATTTAAATGCCATACCTGAAGCTGCCATTGATCATGTGGAAATTTTACGCGACGGCGCTTCGGCACAATATGGATCAGATGCCATTGCAGGGGTTATTAACCTCGTTTTGAAAAAAGATGTTAACCACCTGACTGTTAACATTGGTGGTAGTGGTTATTATGACCATAAATACAATACATTGAACAACGTTGACCCAAGCCAATATTACACAGGCTCACAAATAGACGGCAAAACCTTTACTTTAGGTCTGGACTATGGCGTGTCGATTGGTAAGAACGGTGGTTTTATCAATTTTGGTGGCAACTTTATGGATCAGGGTAAAACTTTCAGGGCCGTACCGCAAACAAACTGGGATACAAATCCCAATGCTTTGAGCGTTGATGCCTGGAGAAGAGCTTTTGGTGATGGCTCTGTTACATCCGGCGGAGGAATGTACAATATGGAAATTCCCCTTGCAGGCACCAAAACTACTTTTTATTCTTTTGGGGGCTATAACTATAAACATTCAAATGTATATGCCTGGACACGCAGGTGGAGCAGTACCAGCAATCACATAAAATTCCCTACCGATGCAAATGGTAATTTAATATTTGTACCTGGCATTATGCGCGTGTTTGACCCTACAGCAGGCAGTTTAGATACTGCTAATGTATATTACAATCCACAGGAAGATGTTTACATAAAAGACATGTCTAATGCGTTGGGTTTAAAAGGTACTATCGGCGATGGCTGGGATTGGGATTTGAGTAACAATATAGGATATAATGATTTTCATTATTGGGGTAATGATACCTTTAATGCTTCCTTGCCTTTACCTGAACAATCTACCAAAACCAGGTTTGATGACGGTGGGTTCAACTTTTTGCAAAACACTGCTAATTTAGATGTAACCAAGCGTTTCGCACATGTAGCCCAAGGATTAACACTGTCTTTTGGTGCAGAATTCAGGTATGAACGTTATAAATTATATGCGGGCGAACCTGATTCTTACAGAAACGGCGGGGCGCTCTATACCGGACCGACAATTTATAATGACGACGGTAGTGTTGCCTTAGCTAATGGCGATGCCAAAGCATCGGGTTCTGAAGGGTATCCTGGTTATCAACCAACTGATGCAAGCACATCTCATAGAACCAATGAGGCTGCCTATGTAGAAGGTTCTTTAGACGTAACCAAAGCATGGCTGGTTGATGGTGCTGCCCGTTTTGAACATTACTCTGATTTTGGCGGTGTAAGTACAGTTAAATTAGCAACCCGTTATAAAGTAACTGACAATTTTAATTTGAGAGGTTCTTTTAGTACTGGTTTTAGGGCGCCTTCGTTACAACAAATGAATTTCAGTAATACCAATACTAACATCATTGCCGGTCAATTGGTTTATGCTAAATTGGTCCCAAATTATTCGGAAGCTGCCCGCCAGGTAGGAATCCCTAAACTTACCCAGGAAACTTCCATTAATGAAAGCCTAGGCTTTACATGGAAGCCGGCCCCTGGTTTTAACTTTACTGTTGATGGTTATATTATTAAGATCAAAAACAGAATAGTAATTACCGGTAGTTTCGATACCACCGTAACTGCAATAAAAAATTATTTAATAGACAATAACGTAAAGAGTGCCAACTTCTTTACCAATGCTGTGAATACGACCAATAGGGGGATTGATATGGTATTGGATTATCACAAGTCATGGGGGAAAAATAGGTTCACAGGGTTACTTGCCGGAAACATACAGGGAATAACTATAAACAAAATTAATATCCCTGCCGCATTGAATGATACCTACGCACACCAACAAGCATACTTTAGTACGCGAGAAGCTGCTTTTTTAACGGCTTCCGCCCCTCATTCAAAGTTTTCTTTAGGTCTTGAATACGGATACGATAAATTTGCTGTAGGCACACACATTACCTATTTTGGCAAATTAACTACCCAGGGTTTTGGGTATAACAGTGTACCTGGCGCAAATCCTGACGGACCGGGCGGCGCCAATACCTCCGCCTCCGGCAATGGTTGGGATCCTTATGTGGAATTAGACAACGGTAAGGGAGTTGTTCCTGAAAATTTTGTTTTCCACGGAAAGGCTACCACCGATTTATATGTATCGTATAAAATAACTAAAGAAATATCCTGGACTGCCGGTGTAGACAATATATTTAATGTGCATCCGGATTTAGCTGTTACTGAAGGCGCTCACCAGTCATCATGGGGCGATAGCGAATCTGGCGGGCCATTTGATGCTGTTCAGATGGGCTTCAACGGAACAAGGATCTTTACGAAACTTGCGTTCCATTTTTAACACAATCTACTCGCGATAAATACAGAAGGCCATCCCCACAGGATGGCTTTTCTGTTTAGGAGAACTTTATCTTATCCCAAAGCTTATTGGTTACCACCTGCTGGATAACCTGTTCGCGATAATTTCTGCTGATGGGAATATGGTGCGATTGCATACAGATCTCATTGCCCTCGATGCCGTCAATTTTGCCAGTGGAGACAATATATGATTTATGTACCCGGATAAAGGATTTGCTGTCGAGATTTTCCTCTAAATTTTTGAGGTTAAGTAAGGTCACATACTTACCTTTGATTGTAAAAATGGTTACATAATTCTGCATCCCCTCTACATATAAAATCTCTTCAAAATAGATCTTTTCGTACTTATTGCCGCACTTTATGAAGAAGTAATCGGCAACGGGCTCAGGTTGTTGAAGACCGGCTGAGGCGGATATATTGAGCAGTCGTTGATAGTCCTTCGCCTTGTTTGCCGATTTAAAGAAGCGGTCGAATGTGATGGGTTTTAGTAAATAGTCGAGCACATTTAACTGGAAACCCTCCAGCGCATAGCTGGGATAAGCTGTAGTGATAACCACCATCGGCGGGTTTTTAACGATCTTTAAAAAGTCTATCCCGTTCATCTTTGGCATTTGAATATCCAGGAAAATTAAATCGACTTTATTTTCATCAATCAGTTTTACCAAATCGATGGGGTTTTCGCAGGTAGCGGTTAAGTGTAAAAAATCAACTTCGCGCACGTAGCTGGCCAGGCCCTCACGTGCTAACGGTTCATCGTCAATTATTACGCAATTAATTTTCATACGGTTAAGACAGTTCCATTGCTGGCTGCGTTTCAAATTCGGTTAAAGTTAGCTGAAGTTTTACTTCAAAAATGCCCGGTTCGTTTTTTATGTCGAGTTTATATTGTCCAGGGTAAACAAGGTCGAGCCGTCTTTTTACGTTCTGCAGGCCTATACCTCCGTAGGTTACTACCTGCCTGGTTTCAATTGGGTCGGTGCTATTAGCCACAAACAGGTTAAGCTGGAAATCAACTATTTCAAGCTTAATACTTATCCAATTGGCCTTATCAAAGTGTCGGGAAATATGTTTAAATGCATTTTCCACAAACGTCATCAATATAAAGGGCGCTATTCCCAATGACATGACCTGCGGTAGATCAATCGCAAAATCAACCTCTACATCCTTATTTTGCCGGAGTTTTTCCAGTTCTATAAAGTTTTCAAGATAGGAGAGCTCTTTATCAAGCGGAATTTGGTTGTCATTGCTTTCATAAAGCTGGTGCCGCAAAAGGTCGGAAAATTTGGCCAGCGAATCGGAAGCCATATCCGGGTTTTTATGGATCAGGAAAAATATGGAATTGATGCTGTTGAACAAAAAATGCGGGTTAAACTGATATTTGAGGAATTTCAACTCGGTTTCGAGCTTTTCCTTTTCCAGCAATTGTTGCCGCCTTTGTCCTTCAATCCAGTTTTTGGTAAGCTTAATGCTCATGGCCAGCGTAATAGCGGCTATGGTGGATTTCAAAGGTTCTGACTTGGCCTGGTGATAGAAGTCGTTCCAGTCATTCGTGATGCCAAACTTCTTTTCCACATGGATGCCGTCCAGCCAGGCGCTCAGGTAATACCCAGGTACTATCAGCGACGATGAAAGGACAATGGTGAGTGCCAGGAAAAAGAAATACCAACCATAGCGTCCATTTTGCAGGTAACGGGGGATAAGGAAATATAGGTTGAAATATACAGCAAACGCCGGAAAGATCATGTAAAAGAAAGACTTGATAAAATAAACAGAAAAAAACATTTCCTGGGCTGCCCGGTAAGGGCTGTCGATTGCCAGCGACCAAAAAATATAATTATACAACATCCAGAAAGGGATGTGGTAAAGCTTGTATTTGATAAACCAGTTTTGAGAATTCGTCATGGATGGCATAATTAATAAAGTTACGGCTATTCAGTTAATAAATACAGGCCGATATGCCAATGGCCGTTTTTAATTGATGAAATACACCGGGCAAAGGATAACCTGTACATTGCCCTATTTCAATCACCTGCAACATTAATTCGTGCCATTTCATGCGCCTCGTCAATTAGCGGCCGCATTTCGTCAACCGGATTTTTGCGTGCCACAGATGAAAACTTCCTTTGGAGCATGAAAACGTTATTGCTCATCCTTTGCGGATTGTTATTAAGCACCGTTGCCCAAAGCCAGGTCAGCGGTACGCTTACGGATACCAATGGCAGCCCGGTACCTTTTGCCACTGCGGTATTGCTGAAAAGTGCAGACAGTACGCTGGTGCGTTCAGCGGCCTCGGACGAAAAAGGGGTTTTTAGGCTTAGCGCTGCACCATCCGGCACTTATACCCTTAAAATCAGTTGCGTAGGCTATATGGACTATTTTTCACCGCTGACCATCCGCGATCCGGCTTATGATGCCGGAACGATCCGGCTAAAAGCTGCTGGCCAACAATTGAGCGAAGTGGTGATCCGTTCCAGCAAGCCATTAGTGCAGCAGGAGCCTGGCGGATTGGCGGTTAACGTGCAAAACAGTATCATGACCAAAGGCAGTTCGGTTTTACAGGTGCTCTCCCGTTCACCCGGCGTAATTGTTGACCCGCAAACCAGCGCCATTAGCCTGAACGGCAAAAGCGGAGTTATGGTGATGATGGATGGTAAACTCCTGCGCCTCTCAGCCGACCAGGTGGCTGCCCTGCTGAATGGCATGACCGCTGATGATATCGACAAGATCGAACTGCTCGCCACACCGCCCGCCAAATATGATGCGGACGGCAATGCCGGGCTGATCAATATCGTTACTAAAAAAAACAAACGGCATGGTACCAACGGTTCTGTAACTGCCTCGGCCGGTTATGGTAAAGCCGATAAAGCATCTGCCGATATTAATTTGAACTATAATAGCGGTAAATTCAGCCTGCATGCGTCATATGATTATGCTCGTGACCATTACTACTCGTTGCTGCTGGCAGAGGGTACGGAAGACGTTCCTATCATCGGAGGACTAACTAACTTTCATTACAATGGACAAGGAAATACAATATCAGCTTATCAGGGATTTGGCGGCGGCTTTGATTATCATGGAAATGCTGCAACTACCACAGGCGGGAGCGTTTATTACAGCAGCAGTTCGGATCAAAATACTCGCCATAACTTTGGCAATTATGCACTGCCCGACTCCAATCTTGTGTTCGATTCGCAGCTGTCCGGTAACAGCCATACGCACTACCTGCACCCCAGCCTTTACCTGGAGCAAACCATCAACAAGGATCAAAAGTTTAATGTCAATTTGGATTACTTTGGCCACCACAGCAACAGTCCAACACAGGTGCAGAGCAATTTCAGTGATAGCTTGTTCGCCCCGCGGCAACGAAACCTGGCAAATGCCGATATTAATGTATTTGTCGCTCAATTGGATTACAGCAATTCTTTTAACAAACAGGTGCAACTGGAAGCCGGGTTGAAAGGCACCTATACCCGGAGCCAGAGTGTAGCCGGCATTGAAAACCTGGTCAACGGCCAGTGGGTGCCTATCGGAGCGGGTACTTCAAACGACCTGGCTACCCGTGAGCTGATCGGCGCAGGTTATGCAGTGCTGAACTGGAAACCCGACAGCCTGACCAGCCTTTCCGGTGGAGCCAGGTACGAATATTCACGCAACACGACTGATCATTCACTCAATGCGCAATACTTTGTCGACCGTAAGCTGGGGAGATTGTTTCCGGATGTTTTTCTCAGCCGGAAACTGAATGAGAAAGAACAATTACAATTGTCCTATACGGAACGGATCAGCCGTCCGACTTTCGCAGATCTGGCTTCTTATGTAGCCTATAATGACCCTGTTTCTGTTTTTACGGGCAACCCTGCCCTGAAACCGACGATCACTCATAACTTAAAGCTGGCTTATAACTGGCAGGATTATTTGTTTTCGATATTGTACAGCCGGGACGCTGATCCTATTGAGGGGGTGCAAGGCGTGCCCGGCCCCACCAGGGGACTGGTTTATTTGATGCCTGAAAATGCCGACTGGCAAAATAACCTAACTGCACAGGCGACTATCCCGGTGAAGATTGCAGACTGGTGGGAAATGAATTATAATTTTATAGGCGGATGGCACAAATACAAGATCAGCTACTTTCCTGAGTTGCTGGTGAAAAGTTATTTCAGCTATTCCCTTAATTTTAGCGAAAGTTTTAAACTTCCCGGCAATTACGCCATTGAGTTGTCCGGCTATTATAACTCAGTATCCTATGGCGGTAACAACCGCTCAAATGGAAATGCCATTTTCAACCTGGGCTTTAAAAAGGAACTTGAAAACAACAACGGCAGTTTTCAACTAAGCATATCCGATATTTTTCGCGCCAATGTTTATCGCGGTCACCTTGGACCGTTGATCACTGACGCTTTTAACAGTGATGTTTATGTAAATTACCAGCCTGAATCGCATTTTTGCCCTATTATTAAGCTATCCTATAGCCGTTCATTTGGCACCGCATCAAAAAGCCAGAAAAGCCGCGATAACGCAGCCAAGGATGAAAAGGAGAGGATTTAAGTTGATTGGGGCGATTAAGTGAGTGGTTGATTGAGTTACTAGTGAGCAGAATGTAATCTAACTTAAACAACCTAATCAACTACCCTTATCCATTCAATATCAAGGTGCTTTCCCTGCTGATCACATCAGCAATGCTGGTTTCTGATAGTATTTTTACCGTGGCGTCCCTAACTTCAATAAACACATCACGGATGCCGCAGGTGGTTTCCTGGTGGCACTCGTCGCATTTGTGATAAAAGTTAAGGCTGGCGCATGGAACCATGGCGATAGGGCCATCAGTTATACGCATTATCTGCACCAGGTAAATATCTTTTGGGTCCTTATTGAGGCTGTAGCCGCCACCAGCACCTTTTTTACTGTAAAGGAAGCCTGCATTACGCAGATCTAAAAGGATCTGTTCCAGGAATTTCTTAGGGATTTTTTCCTCCTCAGCAATTTTTGAAATTTGCATTGGCGGTTTGTCTGCATTTTTCCCCAGCACTACCAGGGCTTTAATTGCGTACTTGGTTTTTTTCGATAGCATATTTAAAAATAGCGCTTACAAAGATAAATAAAAGAATTTGTGTTGCTTCAAATTGGCTTTTAGCACTATTGTCCCGCTGTAAAGATAATGTTTATTTAATGTATATGAAAAGGGTAGATTTTATTTAAACAATAAACCTGTCTTCAACGTGTTCCTGTAGAACCATTAGTTCATCGCCTACGGTAATTTCACCTGTTCCGCTATGAACCAGGTTTTGCCCGAACAGGATCTTATTGTTTTTAAAGCGATAAGAGGCAAGGGTCTTTAACGGCTCCTTTCCCTTCATTGCAGTTTCCTGGTCAATAGTGGTTAGCACACAACGGGCGCAAAGTTTAACGCCGTGAAAGTCGATCCCGGAAATAGTAAAGTGGTCATATTGATCTTCACCAAACGGCTGACCGCCTGTAAACACGATGTTCGGCCTGAACCTGTTCATCGGCAACGATTCAGCAAGGCGGCTATTCAATTCATCTAATGACGATCGGCCGATGAGTAAAAACGGGTAGGCATCGGCAAAGGATGTAACTGAGTTCTCGGGTGCGTAACGCTGATCTACTATTCGCCGGCAATCGTCGGGCATATAAACCAGTCTGCATTTTAACCCAAGCATCTCCGAAAACCAACCGTCTGCCTCCTCGCTTACAAACTCTGCTATACAGGTATCGTCCCAGATGGTAACCGTTTGCCGGTCTGTTGTTGGCAGCGGGTTTAATGGAACGGTGATGGAACTCTTATTTGTCTTGTGGGTAATACGCAGTACGTCTTTTTCAATTGATTGACTTAATAATGCCATTTGTGCGTGTTCCCGTTGTGTTAAAAAGCAGTTATTCATATCAACCAGCATCCACCGCCTGTCGTAAGCGAAGCCCTTGTCTGTTATCTGCGCTTTCTGGAGTGCAATACCTGAGAGCGATTTTATGGGATAAATATACAGTTCACTTACGCGCAGCATTCTAATGTAATCGATCTAACAAAAATATGAAAAAGGGAGATAGAATGTTTACTTAGCCCGGGCATAAATTTCTATATTAGAGTTTCCAATATCACCCGTTAAGAACGCCCCAATTATGTCTTCACCCGAATTTAATTATACGGCTACAAGTAATCATACCTACGATGCTATTGTCATTGGGTCGGGAATTAGTGGGGGATGGGCGGCAAAGGAACTTTGCCAGGCGGGCTTAAAAACGTTGGTTTTGGAGCGTGGCAGGAATGTAGTGCACTTAAAGGATTATCATACAGCCACCAAAAATCCATGGGACTTTAAACACCATGGATATATTCCCAGGGAAACAAAGGAAGACAATCCGGTGGTTAACCGCTGTTATGCATTTGATGAAGGTACAGAACACTTTTTTGTGAAGGATAAGGAACATCCCTATATACAGCAAAAGCCGTTCGATTGGATTCGTGGATACCAGGTTGGCGGGAAGTCGCTTTTATGGGCCAGGCAAACGCAAAGATGGAGTAAATTCGATTTTGAGGGCCCTGCCCGCGATGGCTTCGCTGTTGATTGGCCAATAGGTTACGAAGACATAGCTCCCTGGTATAGCTATGTAGAAGGTTTCGCCGGGATTAGCGGCAACCGCGATAATTTAGAAACCCTGCCTGATGGTGAGTTTTTGCCGCCGTGGGAAATGAACGTTGTTGAAAAGGTAATGCAGGAACGGATAATGGCACATTACAAAGACCGGCACGTTATCATAGGCCGTTGTGCGCATTTAACCCAGCCAAATGAGGTCCATTTGGAGCAGGGCAGAGGACAATGCCAGGCGCGCAATTTATGCCAAAGGGGATGCCCGTTTGGGGGATACTTCAGCTCGAATTCTTCTACCTTGCCAACCGCGGCAAAAACAGGCAATCTTACCATATTGCCTGACTCTGTAGTACATTCTATTATTTACGACGATAAGAAAAAGAAGGCAACCGGTGTTAGGGTGATTGATGCACACACTAAACAGGCAACAGAATATTTTGCTAAAATAATTTTTGTTAATGCAGCGGCATTAAACACAAACCTGATCTTGTTAAACTCAACCTCTTCACGTTTCCCAAATGGATTGGGGAATGACAATGGTTTGCTTGGCAAGTACATCGCATTTCAGAATTACCGGGGTTCATTGACTGCAAGGATGGATGGTTATGAAGATTCGTACTACTATGGACGTCGCCCAACCGCTGTTATGATGCCAAATTTCAGGAATGTACATAAGCAGGAAACGGAATTTCTGCGGGGATATATGACCTTTTACACGGCTACCCGCGGAGGCTGGGGGCATTCTGCCGATGGTCCGCAATTGGGCGGAGCCTTTAAGGACGCTATTTCGGAAGCGGGCGACTGGGGCATTTATATGATGATGCAGGGAGAAACTATCCCGAAAGAAACTAACCATGTTTATTTAAGCAAGGATCAAAAAGACGAATGGGGAATCCCATTGCTTACAGTATCGGTTGACTATGACGATAACGATGAGAAATTAATGAGGGATTTTTTAGAGCAAGGGGCAGAGATGCTGAATAAGGCAGGTTGTAAGAACATTAGCCATAACGATAGTAAACAAGCGCCGGGGCTTGATATTCATGAAGTAGGTGGCGTACGAATGGGGCATGATCCTAAAACGTCGCTGCTTAATAAATGGAATCAACTGCATGCCTGTCCCAATGTTTTTGTAACTGATGGCGCCTGTATGACATCCGCAGGAACTCAAAATCCGTCACTTACCTTTATGGCACTTACTGCCCGCGCGGCACATTATGCTATAGCTGAAATAAAAAAAGGCAATCTTTAGAAACAAATCACTTAAAAACTCATCAAATAACAAAACTTAAAAATTATGTTAGTTACAACAAGCACAGGTTTAGAAGGATATAAGATCACCCAGCATTTGGGGATAATAAGGGGAATCACCGTTCGCTCACGTGGTATCGGCGGTAATATATTGGGTGGGTTGCAAACAATTATGGGCGGCCAGAACAGCGTATACACCGAGCTTTGCGAAACGGCCCGGGAAGAAGCATACCAATTAATGATGCAGCATGCCCAGCAGCACGGCGCAAATGCCGTTATAAATATGCGTTACGATGCCAACGAGGTTATGCAGGGCGTAACAGAAGTGCTGGCTTACGGAACAGCAGTTGTTGTGGAAAAAATTTGAGTTAGGGATCAGAGACTGGAGATCAGAGATTAGTTCCTGGCGCTTTATGTTAACAGGCTTTTATTCGCTGCTTACTTTTTACGCAACTAACCCCTAATCTCTGGTCTCTAATCAACTCAAATAACTACTTTTGCAGGCTCAAAGAGTTCTATGCAAAAAAGCAAACTTACGCTCTATATTTTTGTCGCCCTTATTTTGGGCGTGATAGCGGGTTACCTGTACAATGTGTACGTAATAAATGCCATTAACACCCGGATGAGTTCGGCAGATGTGGCTATCAAAAAAATAGACACTCGCTTAGCAGGGTTGGACAGCACTGCTATCGCTTACAAGAATTTTAAAATTCAGCGGGCAACCCAGGTTAGCCTCCGTAAGGTTGCTGACGACCAAAGGGAGGATAAGCTGGAAGGCTTTAATATTCTAAGCAAGATCTTCCTTAACCTTATCAAGATGATCGTGGGGCCGCTCGTGTTTTCAACGCTGGTGGTTGGCGTGGCAAAGGTGGGCGATATTAAAGCTGTCGGGCGAATAGGGGGCAAGACGCTGTTGTGGTTTTTGTCGGCAACCCTGGTTTCGCTTTTATTAGGTATGTTGCTGGTTAACCTTTTTCAGCCGGGAACAGAAATGCATTTGCCATTGCCTGATAGCCACTTATCTACAGGGATAAAGAAAACGGGAATTTCATTGAAAGATTTTGTTGATCACGTGTTCCCGAGAAGCTTTTTCGAGGCGATGACGAACAACGAGATCCTGCAGATCGTGGTGTTCTCTATATTTTTTGGTATCGCGACCGCAGCCATCGGCGAAAAGGGCGAAATTGTTATCAAGGCAATGGACGCCATTGCCCACATTATATTAAAAATAACCGGGTATGTGATGATGCTTGCACCGCTTGCTGTCTTTGGCGCTATAACTGCTATTATAGCTAAGCAAGGCCTTGGAATTTTATCAACCTACGCTATTTTTATCGGTGAGTTTTATTTTTCCCTCACGGTACTTTGGATGGTGATAATCTTTGCCGGCTTTGTAGTACTGCGTAAAAGAGTTTTCAGCCTTGTCGGCAAAATAAAGGATGCTATGTTGATCGCATTCAGCACATCAACCAGCGAAGCCGCTTATCCAAAGGTGTTGCTTGAGCTGGAGCGTTTCGGCTGTAATAATAAAATAGTAAGTTTTGTACTGCCTCTTGGGTATTCCTTTAACCTCGATGGCTCCATGATGTATATGACTTTTGCCTCCTTGTTTTTAGCGCAGGCTTACAATATGCACCTATCTGTAGGGCAGCAAGTAACTATGTTGCTGATATTAATGCTTACCAGCAAGGGTGTGGCAGGCGTTCCGCGAGCTTCGTTGGTGGTTATAGCCGGAACCCTACCCATGTTTAATATCCCCGAAGCCGGGCTGGCGCTCATCATCGGAATTGATCCCTTGTTAGATATGGGCCGCTCCGCAACCAACGTGCTTGGCAACGCAATGGCAACAGCCGTAGTAAGTAAATGGGAAAACGAATTAAGCGAGGAACAATTAGTGAATTAGTGATTTGGCGAATTAGTGATTGCTAATAATTATTGATTTTTATATTTATGACTGAAGATAATCAAAAAGTCGATTTTGCCGAGATGATGCGAAATCGCACAAAAAAGTTTGTTGTTGATAATATCAAGTTTTATAGAACTTTGCCAAAGACAGAAGAGGCTAAAATTATTGGAAGGCAGCTATTAAGATCATCGTCTTCAGTTGGAGCTAATTACCGCGCTGCTTGTCGTGCAAGGTCAAAAGCTGAATTTCATTCGAAGCTTTCAATCGTAGTTGAGGAAGCTGATGAATCTGTTTTTTGGATGGAGATTTTGGTGGAGGCAGAAGTTGTAAAACCGTCTGAACTTGATTATTTATCCGACGAAGCAAGCCAAATTCTCAAAATTGTCTCGGCCTCCAGAAAGACCGTATCATCTAAATAATGATTAAATATATAATTGATTTTAAAATCACTAATTCACCCACTCACCAATTCACTAACTGCATTAAAATCACTAATTCACTCAATCACCAATTCACTAATTAACACCAATGTCCGATAAAGCAAAAAAAATATTTTTTACATTAACCATAGTGGTTCCGTTCCTGTTGTACTGTGTGTATTATTATAGCAGGATGCTGAAGAACGCACCTTATAAATTCACGGAATTTAAATCGTTTGTAATTCAGTATGGTACCAGCGACAGCCTGGTAAACAAGTACGACTCCAAAACCGGTAATTATCAGTATTTAAACAAGAAGGACTCATTAATAAAAACCAATATTTTGCTTAAAAACAGCGAGCTTTTATACCTGCATCGCAAAGCTGCCGACCTAGGGTTCTGGGATTTTCCATCAGACGAGCGGGGCGACAGTACTAAATACAAAGGTTTGAAGCCTGTTCGCTATTATATCGAGTTTAACTATCAGCGTAAAAGCAAAAAGGTAGTGTTCGATGAATCATTTAATGGCGACCCGAAATTAAAGGATGCCAATGAGGGGCTGATCAAGGAGATTACATCGGTTTTGTCGGAAGCAGAAGATAGAAAGAAAAATAAATAGAGGTGTTGTTTATTGCGAATTGTATTCCTATATTTGCACCTCGAATTTTAAAACAATAATTAACAAACAATGTACGCAATAGTAAGTATAGCCGGACAGCAATTTAAAGTTGCAAAAGACCAGCAGATCTTTGTACACAGGTTACAGGGTGATGAAGGCGCTAGTATTGAATTTGACAACGTATTGTTAGCTGAAAACGAAGGTAAATTTAAATTAGGTTCTGATTTAAAAAGCGCTAAAGTATCTGCTAAGATAGTGTCTCATTTAAAAGGTGATAAAGTAATTATCTTCAAAAAGAAAAGAAGAAAAGGTTACAAGAAAAAGAACGGTCACCGTCAGCAATTTACCAAGATAGAGATCACTGGTATCACATTATAATTAAAGTTTAATCGGACCGGTTTCTATCGGTCATAAAGATATTAAGAAATGGCACACAAAAAAGGGGCCGGTAGTTCCAGAAACGGCCGCGAGTCACATAGCAAACGTTTAGGTATCAAGATATTTGGTGGTCAGCCGGCAATTGCAGGTAACATCATCGTTCGTCAGCGTGGTACCAAACACAATCCGGGCCTTAACGTAGGTATCGGCAGAGATCATACCTTATTTGCTTTGGCTGAAGGTATCGTAACCTTCAAAAAGAAAGCAGACAACCGTTCATACGTTTCTGTTTTACCTTTGGAAGCAGCACCGGTTGCAGAAGTAGCAGCACCTGCACCAGCAGTAAAGGCTGAAAAGAAAGTTGTCGCAGCTAAAGCTCCTGTAGCAGAAGAAGCACCAGCGGTTGAAGAAACACCAACAGAAGAAGCTGCTCCGGTTGCAGAAGCAAAACCAAAGAAAGCAGCAGCTCCTAAAAAGAAAGCAGCTGATTCAGAAGAAAAAGCAGCTGAGTAATTCAGCTTAAGCTCATCATATTGAAAAGCCCGGATTTATTTAAATTCGGGCTTTTTGCGTGAATATAGAAATCCTGTCATTGCGAGGAGGAACGACGAAGCAACCTCGTCGCAATGCATATTCGCCATGCCCTACGACGAGGTTGCCACGCTATCGCTCGCAATGACAATGTTTAATACAAGACCTTTATTCCATTATCACCTTCTTCAAATAATAACTGTCCGCATCTACCACAGGCATAATTTTACTATCAACCTTAATTCCCTTACTGTCAACCATCATTCGTTTTGTACCGGCATCGGTAGTTACATCAATAGGTAGCGGGATAGACATATTATCCAGTTGGATCAGGTACTTACCCCTAGGCTGGGCTTTAATATGAATTTCCAGCTTATTAATTGAGCGTAGGAATAGATCAAACAGAGGTTTCATATCCATTCCCGATTCCTGGCTGAAGAAGTTTTGGACGTCATCGGTTGTTACCAGGTTGCTGTAAGTATATTTTGGCGAGGTTACGAATTTTTTAAGCGCAGGGAAGAAAAGGCTATCACCCATTATATAGCAAATGGTATGCATAAAGAATGCGCCCTTGCCATAAATATCACCGTTATATGCTGCTTCCTCGTCAATGTCCTTGCCCATCACAATAGGGATCTTGTTGCCAAAAGTAACCGCTGATTGCTTGAAGAATTTTATGTAAGCTTCTTTACCTTCAAACTCTCTAACATACAGGGCATCTCCATAAGTGCAGATTCCTTCGTGGATCCAGTAATCGGCCCAATCCTTTGCAGTAACTTTGTTGCCCCACCATTCGTGGCCGAACTCGTGGTGCATCAGCCCATCATAATCCTCTCCGCCGACTTTGGTGTAGTGGAACTTGTTGCCGTAGGCATTCATGGTTTGATGCTCCATACCTAAGTGTGGTGTTTCGCAAATGGCTATTTTTTCCTTGGCCCACGGGTATTCGCCGAAATATTTCTCCTGCTCGTGAATTGTTTTTTCAAAAATGTCCAGGTGGTGCTGTGCCTTGGCTTCGTGTTCCTTTAATACGTAAAACTGCAGCGGTACCTTGTTGCCATCGATAGTGGTGTACGTTCTGCTTACCACTGCAAAATCGCCTACGTTAAACAGGATGCTATAGTTGTTGATGGTGTATGGTTTTCCAGTGAAAGGTAGCTGTTTCGCCATGTTTGGTCACTTTTTGAAGAAGACCAGGCCCGGCAACTACCAATTCTTTAGGCACAGTAATGATCATATCGACGCCCTCGTTTGGTTCATCGGATGGGTGATCCTTACATGGAAAATAAAGCTTGCCGCCTGTGCCCTCAGCAGTTATCGCCATCCACGGGTGACCTGTTGAATCTGTTTTCCATATAAATCCATCATCCCATGGCGGTCTGCGGGCAACATGAGGCTTGCCACCGTAAATGACCTTTACGCTTGCCTTTCCGGCCGGCAGTTCATCCGCAAGATTTATTCTTATCAGGTTATTTTTATACTCAAATGCTTGTTTTTTGTTGTTTACCAAAACCTGGTTGATGTTTAGTGAATCAAGCAGGTCAAACAATAAAACATGCGTAGGCTGCGCCATAATCACATCGATTGTGGTGTAACCATCGATACTGCGTTGCTTAAAATCAACGTTCAGCGCAATGGTGTAGTGCCTTACATCCATTATGGCTTGTTCGGGCTTTAGCTTACCGCCGGAGGTGAGTTCCTGGGCAAAGCTTCTACCTGTCAATAATAAAATAAATAGGATAAGTAATTTACGCATCTGATTGTTTTTACTAAATTTTAAAAGTGACAGGTATTTTAAATAAAACTTTTACGGGCCTTCCATTTTGAATAGCGGGAACCCAGGATGGGGAATGATTTATGAGTCGAATTGCCTCTGCATCCAAATCTGGTGCAACACCGTGTAATATTTTAACATCAGTTAAGTGACCGTCTGTGCCCACGACAAATGAAACAATTACTTTCCCCTCAATCTTCTTCGTCCAGGAATCTTTAGGGTACCGCATATTCTTTTCAATGTATCTGTAAAAATTATCTGGTCCACCGGGAAACTCAGCAGCTTTTTCAACTGAAATAAAAGTAGGATTAGCTTTAGAAAAAGCGTTCAACTTAGTGGAGTCCGTCTTAGACTTATCCTCCAGGCCCTCAATATCTGGCGGACTGCTAGTCTGTGCCTTCAGGCCCAAAAACGTCAATGCTAGTAAAATAGTAAATAAAACTTTTTTCATAATCTTATGCCTTAATGAAAAACCTGATAGGAACAGTATATTTTGATTTAATAAACTTATTGTTTTTCATGGCTGGGATCCATTTTGGCGAAAGGTTTATCACCCGTAATGCTTCTTCATCAAAAGGTGGGCTCATGCTTTTGGCAACCTTGATCTCGGTAAGTCTGCCATCCTTCTCCACAAAGAAACTAATAATTACCACGCCCTGTGTGTCGTCAGACGTGTTTTTTGGCCATTTCAAATTCTTATTCAAAAAGGCACTAAAAGCTTGTTTACCTCCCGGAAACTCAGGTGGGGTTAAAGCCTGGGAATAAGCTTTATTAATAAATGAGAATAGTAGGATAGCAGCAGAAATGATCAACAGTCTTTTCATGCACTAAATATAATTAATTCTCCCTTACCAGCAACCCGTCTGCAAAATCGCGCAGGTACTGTTTGTGTTCTTCCGGTAAATTAATGGCATCAAGCGCGTCGAAGGCTTTGTCGGCATAGGTTTGCATAGCTTCTTCTGCGTATTTTCTTATGTCGAGTGAGTTATAAATGGCAGTAACTGCTTCAACTTTATTGGCAGTATCAAATTCTTTCAAGTCTATCCAATGGTTTAATTCGATTGTTTGTTGGTTATTAGCAAGTTCCTTAGCCTTTATTAAAAGATAGGTCTTTTTGTTCGAAATGATATCACCGCCAACCTGTTTGCCAAATTTTTCCGGATCGCCGTAAACATCCAGGATATCATCCTGCAATTGAAACGCAAGCCCTAAGTGTTCACCAAAACTGCTTAATAAGTTGGCATCTCTCAAATCTGCTCCGCCAATCAAAGCGCCTATTTTTAAAGCACCGCCCAATACTACGGCAGTTTTAAGGCGGATCATTTCCAGGTATTCGTCAATTTTAACATCCGTTACCTCTTCAAATTCCATATCCAGATGCTGGCCCTCGCAAACACCTGTGGCCGTAGTATTAAAGATGTCGAGGATAGGCCGTAACAAACGGTCCTCAACCTGCATCATCAGCTTATAACCCTCTACCAGCATCACATCCCCTGATAGGATCGCCGCATTTTTGTTCCAGCGTTCGTGTACTGTGGTATGGCCGCGGCGTAAGGGTGCGTTGTCCATAATATCGTCATGCATTAGCGTGAAGTTATGGAACACCTCGATCGCTAACGCGGGTGGGATAGCTGCGTCTACATCACCGCCAAACAGGTCGCAGGCCATTAAAAGCAGGGCAGGGCGCATGCGTTTGCCGCCAAGTGACAGAATATAGCTTATGGGTTCATATAACGCAGCAGGATATTCCGGGAAGTTCAGCTTATCAATAGCATCACTTATAATTGCCTGCAAATCTTCGAGTTTCTTCATTTATTTTGGATTTCACCGATTTAAGGATGATTTCACTGATTTTTTTGATTGATTTGATTAAGTGAGTAGTTAGAAAAAATCAACTTAATCCAACCCAATCAACTTATTCTAACTTAATCAACCTCTGACTAATCCTGTACCAGTGAAAAATCGATCTGCTTTTTTGTAAGATCTACGTTCTTCACTCTTATTTTAACCTCATCGCCCAGCTGGTAAACCTTCTTTTTACGCTGACCAATGATGGCATAGTTTTTTTCGTCTAAAGTATAAAAGTCATCCGAAATATCACGCAGACGAATCATGCCCTCGCATTTATTTTCGATGATCTCAACGTACATGCCCCATTCGGTAACGCCCGAGATAACACCGCTAAAGATATTGCCAACCTGGTCGCGCAGGTATTCAGCTTGTTTGTATTTAACCGAGGCGCGTTCGGCATCGGCAGCCTTTTTTTCCATTTGTGAGCTGTGCTGGCAAAGTTTTTCGTAATGCTCTTCGTTGGCCGACTGCCCGCCATTCAGATAATGGAACAGCAGCCTATGCACCATCACATCCGGGTACCGGCGGATAGGAGAGGTGAAGTGGGTGTAGTGGTCGAAAGCCAATCCGTAATGGCTTGAACTTTTTGTAGTATAAATTGCTTTTGCCATGGAGCGGATGGCCAGTTGGGTAAGCACATTTTGCTCCTTTTTTCCTTCTACATCCTCCATTAAATAATTAAGGGATTTAGCAGTTTCCTTATCTGATTTAGTATTGATCTTATAGCCAAATCTCGCAGCAAATTGTGCAAAGTTTGCCAGTGCATCGGGCTTCGGCGTATCGTGAACCCGGTAAACAAACGTGTATTTGTGCTTACCCTTTCCCATTTTGCTCACATGTTCGGCCACCTTACGGTTTGCCAGCAGCATGAAATCTTCTATCAGCTTATGGGCATCCTTTCGTTCCTTTACATAAACACCAGTAGGTTTGCCTGTTTCGTCCAGCTTGAATTTTACCTCGGTGGTTTCAAAGCTGATGGCGCCATTTTTGAACTTGCGCTCACGCAGCTTATAGGCTAATGCGTTTAGTTTCAAGATCTCATCAACAAAATCACCGGCCTTGTTTTCAATTACTTCCTGAACTTCCTCGTAAGCAAAGCGCCTGTCGGAATGGATCACCGTTTTACCGAACCACTCGTTGATGATGTAGGCATTTTCGTCCAGCTCAAAAACTGCGGAAAAGCACAACTTATCTTCCTTAGGCCGTAAAGAGCATAATCCGTTTGATAAACGTTCAGGCAGCATCGGGATCACCCTGTCGACAAGGTAGACCGAAGTTGCTCGGTCAAGAGCTTCTTTATCAAGCGCAGAATCAGGTTGGATATAGTGCGATACGTCAGCAATGTGGACACCTACCTCATAGTTGCCATTGTCCAATACCTTGTATGATAAGGCATCGTCAAAATCCTTAGCATCAAATGGGTCGATGGTGAAAGTTGTAATATTCCTAAAGTCGCGCCGTCTTGCAATTTCCTCATTGGTTATCACATCAGAGATTTCTTCAGACTCATGTTCAACTTCCTTAGGGAACGAAAGCGGGAAACCATACTCGGCGAGGATGGCATTCATTTCCGTATCGTTCTCGCCCTGGGTACCTAAAATATGCTTGATGCGGCCAATGGGGTTTTTTGCGTCAGCGGGCCAGTCTGTAATTTCAGCGACTGCCTTTATCCCGTTTTTAGCGCCGTTGAGCTCACTCATCGGGATAAAAATATCGTGCATCATTTTGCGGTCGTCAGGGATAAAGAATGCAAAGCGTTCAGAGAGTTTTACAATCCCTGTGAACTCCATTTTCGCACGACTGATGATCTCAATAACCTCACCCTCTTTGTGCTTACCCTTGCTTTTGGCATAAACGTAAACCTTAACGCGGTCGCCATTCAGGGCATTGCGTAATTTGCGGGGAGCGACAAAAATATCGCTCTCATCCGTATCATCCGTTACTATAAATGCCGAACCGTCATTGGTCAGATCAACTTTGCCTTCAATAAAGGTCTTAAGTTCAAGCAATTGAAATTTGCCGGGAACCACTTCCTTCAGCGTGCTCTTTTTTGTTTCTTCTCTAAGTATATCAAAAATTATATCCCGGTCATCCGGGTCGCGAACGTTTAATTTGGCAGAAACTTGTTTGTAATTCAACGGCGTATTGCCGTTTTGTTCAAATATGTCAAGTACCATTTGTGTGAGTACCCTGACGATAGATGAACTGTTTTTCTTTTTAGACATATGTATTATTTGTACAAAGATACGGGATAAAGTTTTAAGTCTTGAGTACTAAGTATCAAGCCCCGGTTTGCACGAGAGATTCTACGATTATTGACTTTAGGGTGATATTTTAGGCGCCAATTATGGTAATTCGCTCATCGGCAATCAGTTCTTCGCCCCGGTACCGCCTTAGTAATTGGGCCGTTGCAACCACATCCTTTTGGCAATAGATGCAAATCCTTTCAAGTTCATTATCTACCCAGTAAACTTTGCCCACCATGCTGCCATCGATATCATCTTTTGGTGTGGGGATATTAAAGATAGCGGTGAGCAAACTCAGCGAGGTGTAACTTTTGTAATCGCCAAACTTCCATAATTCCATGGTATCCAGGTGATTGATCTCCCAGGGTTTCTTGCCTGCCAGTTCCAGTTGCGAAGGGATTTTTACGCCGTTAACCAGCATCCTGCGACAGATATAAGGAAAATCAAATTCTTTACCGTTATGTGCGCAAAGGATCAGGCTGGCAGGCTGACTAACCAATAATGCAGCAAATTGTTCCAGCAATTCCTTTTCATCATGTGAGGCAAACGACTTAACCCTCAGACCTGTATTCCTGCCATTGGTAAAGATTCCCATCGAAATACAGATAATTTTTCCGAATTCGGCCCAGATGCCCGCGCGCTCGTAAAAGTCCTCAGCAGTTTCTTCCTTACGCTGGTGAACGGTTTTTAAATCCCACAGCTTTTGAAAATGCTCCGGCACCTCGTCGAAGGTTTTATATTGAGGAACAGTTTCAATATCAATTACCATCAGGTTATGAAGGTCGTATTGTTCAAGCATTTGCTTATCTTAATTTTTGAGCAAGATAATAATCAGTTGGCAGTTTTTAGTTGGTGGTTTGCAGTTTTTACAAGGGGGGTTAACAGGGTTAACACAATTTCGATTTATTTTGAATTAAATTATTGATAATCAAATAATTATAAAATATAGGGGTTAACACAAATTTGCGATAAACAAATCGTGATAGATAGTTAACTACTTCTCCAGTACTTCAAACCCTATATGTACGGTGTTTCCGTTCCCATCAACCAATGTAAGCACGTGTTTACCTGGCGGCGGGTTTAAAGCCATCTGGTGAAAGTCTTTTGTTTCGCCTATGTACTTATCATCCAGGTGCCAAAAGATCTTTACACCCGCCTGCCTGTGTGCTGCATTAAAGATCACGCGTCCACGGCTGCCATCTGCTTCCAGCGGCACATATATTTTAGCGCCGTCCTTCGGGTAGATGACTTCCATGGGAACAGCATTTTCAGCCTGTACGCAATCCGGCCGGAACGGCGGTAAAATCCGGTATTGATAGTTTTTAGTTTTATAATAATATTCCATTGACGGCGGTAGCACGAACCAGTTTTTGTTGATGATCTGATCCGGTGGGGTGCAGTTGCCGGTTACCTGCCATTTACCATTGGCACTTAAATGAACCAATTGGTGATAGGGGCAAACCGGGGCTTTCAATCCGCCTTTGGGCACCCACATGTCGTCGGTTTCGTCGCAATAATCTCCGGCGCGGTAACCACTTTGGTGGCAGACTTTTATTTTCACCATTTCGCCAACCGGCATTTCGAACCAATCGCGGGTAACAGGCAGCAGGCGGAAGATCTCGAACAGTGCAGGAGCGGCTGTGTTGATGCCGGTAAGATTTGGCCTGCCTTCGCCATCGGTATTGCCAACCCATACACCAACGACATATTTGGGAGTTATGCCAATTGCCCAGCCGTCACGAAAGCCAAAGCTTGTTCCGGTTTTCCAGGCCACCCGCTGGCTAGAGCTGAACTGCTGCCATAACATTTCCTCGCCGGGGCGCATTACCTCTTCCATGGCTTGCAATGTGTAATAAATTGAGCCGGCATCCAATAAACCTGATTTCTCCAGTTCCGGTTTTTTTTTTTCTGTTGAGATGTTGTACACCGGGTTGTGATAATCTGCCGGGTCATATTTGCCGTTGTATTTATTGTAGTGATTGAGCACCCGCGCCAGGTCGGTATAAGCGCCGCTTAGTTCCCAAAGCGTGTTTTCACCTCCGCCTAAAATAAGTGATAAGCCGTAGTGATCTGCCGGTTTTTTTAACGTGGTAATCCCCATTTTTTGCAGCGCATCATAAAAGCGCTCATACTTAAATTGTTGCAGCATTTTTACTGCGGGCACGTTTAATGAGCGGGATAAAGCCCTTGAAGCAGGTACTGCACCGTCATAACCTAAGTCAAAATTTTCCGGGTGATAACCGGCAATTTGCGTAGGGATATCCGGCATTAAACTATTCGGCAACAGCAAGCCGTCATGCAGCATATTGGCGTACAGGATCGGCTTAAGTGTACTCCCCGGGCTGCGCGGAGCATTTACCACATCCACATCGCTTTCCATTTCCGGGTCTTCCGGGTGGGCTATATTACCAGCATAAGCCAACGTGGAGCCGGTTTCCACATCAAGCACAACTGCTGCAATGTTGTTAATGTCGTTTGATTTTAAAACCTGGTGGTGTCGTTCCAGGATCTCATTTACCTGTTGTTGTAAGGTGGATTTGATGCTCGTTTTCAACCTGGTATCGCCGTGGACATTGTTTTGATGATCCGCTTTAAATCTTTCAAGCAGGTGAGGGGCAAGGGTTGGTAGGGGCATCGGCCTGTCGGGCACCGGCTCAAATTTGGCGAGTGCCGCTGTTGTAGAATCTATAATGCCTTGTTTGTGCAATTTGTCAAGCAGTAAATTTCTTTTTTTTAATAGGATAGCACGGTTTCTACCGGGATGCACCAGTGACGGAGAATTGGGCAATACCGCCATTGCGGCCATTTCACCCCAGGACAATTTATCAGGACTGCGCCCAAAATATCGCCAGGAGGCAGCATCGAGCCCGATAACATTTGTTCCGAACGGGGCATTGCTTGTATATAATGATAAGATCTCATTTTTACTATAGCCAACCTCCAGGCGCATCGCCATAAAGATCTCTGTTAGTTTATTCCAGACGGTTCGTTTATGTTTGGTTGCAAGGCGGATAACCTGCATGGTCAAGGTGCTGCCGCCGCTGGTAACCTTTTTTGAGCGAAAGTTTTGCCTGATTGCCCGGCTTAACGCCAAAACATCGAAGCCTGGGTGGCTCATAAAACGTTTGTCCTCAAAAGCTATGATGCACTGCTTGAACTTCTCAGGTACTTCAGCGTTGGGAGGGAAGCGCCATTGTCCATCTTTCGCTATTGAAGCGCCAAGTAATTGACCATCTGCATCGTCAATTACATAGGAAGTGGGGCTGTTGAATAACGGTTTGGGCAGGCAAAACCAGAATAGCAGGAACAGGGCTGATAAAAACGCCAGTATTATTATTACTTTTGGTTTTTTAAGGAAAGTTTTTAGTCGATTTAAACCCAGTCGCATTTATTGGAATGAAGATAGGAAAGTTATCAATTATTATCCCCGCTTACAACGAAGGTAACACGATACATTTAATTTTAGATAAAATTAAGGCTGTTGACCTGATTGAGGATATCCAAAAGGAAGTGATCATTGTAAACGACTTTTCTACCGATCATACCGAAGAGGCTATCCACACCTATCAGCAAAATAATCCAGAACTGCCCATCAGCTATTATAAACACGAGTTTAACAAAGGAAAGGGGGCTGCATTACATACCGGCATTGCGAAAGCAACCGGCGAATACCTGATCATCCAGGATGCCGATTTAGAATACGATCCCGCCGAATATAACGACCTTTTAAAACCCGTATGTTCCGGCTTTGCCGATGTGGTTTACGGCTCACGCTTTATGGGCAGTAACCCGCACCGCATTTTATTTTTCTGGCATACCATCGGCAACCGCTGGTTAACGTTTGCGTCAAACATGTTCAGTAACCTTAACCTAACGGACATGGAAACCTGTTACAAGCTTTTTGATACCAAACTCATCCAATCCATCAAACTCACCGAACAACGCTTTGGCTTTGAGCCGGAGGTTACGCAGAAGATTGCACGGGTACCAAAAATTAGGATTTACGAAGTAGGCATTTCATATTATGGCCGTACTTATGAGGATGGAAAGAAGATTGGATGGAAAGATGGGGTGAGGGCGATATATTGTATTTTGAAGTATGGGCTGTTTAAAATGTAGTTGATTAGGTTGATTGAGTTGGATTAAGTTAGATTGAGTTGTTTTTTTGTTAGTCCAGTTCGTTGTTCTTCTTTCTTTTAATGAATTGAATATAGCCGTTCAATAATTTGAGGCATTGATCGTATTCAATTTGGAACGATTGCAAAAAATCTTCCGGTATTAGTTTTTCATCAAGGGCCACTATCATGTGGTCTAATGTTTCCGATAACGAACCTCGAGCGATAATACAAAAATGAATATTATCCTGGTAATGGAAGCGCCCATGTCCTTCTGCAATATTATTTCCTATTGACCTTGAACATCTTATTATTTGATCATTAAGTCTGTATTTTTCTTCTGATGGAAATGTCTTCACCAAAGCAGATACCATGTTTCTAATTTTTCTTGCCTGTTTCCATGTTTCCAACTCTGTAAATGAAGCCATTTCCTAACTACTATCTTTTAATTTTTATAACCTAATCAACTCAATCCAACTCAATCAACCTAATCTAACTTACTTAACTACTTCAACCCATTGCCCCTTAATCAATGCCGTTATCGCATTATTATACATTGCTTCACAATAAGTAGCCGGTAAATAGTACTTGCCTGCATAAGCCGCGTTCAACATTACATAATAAGTTACTTCCTTGCCCTCAAGTAAACTGAAGTAGGTATTTACCCTGTCGTCCCTGATGTCCCTGTAATCTGATTCCGACGATGCAAAAGCTTCCGCACCATTCATCATCCGCGTGTTCAGGATCTCCCAACCTGACGGGAAGATCTGCGTAAGTGCCATATTATCATAACGGCCGCGTTTGCCGGGATTTTTGATGGTTACCTGCGCTACAAAATCGGTTCCCTGTTTCAGGCTTACCGGGTCAACAGGTTTACCGCCCAGGGTTGTGTAAGCTATCCGCATTTGTAAAACATCCGGATCGATGCGGGTTTGCACATCATCGCCCGATGATGGCTGACCTTGCTGGATCAGCCTGATATATAATTTGTTAGTACCTGTATTTCTTAAGGTTACATTTCCACCCCGTGCATCAACCGGCAATTGCCACAAATAGGACGATGAGCTAACCGCCGCCTTCGATTTACCTGCCGTGTAACTGAACGTTAATTTACTGCTCGATTTATGCTCACCGCAGTATTGCGCAATCGCTATCAATGAATAAGCCGTGGTTTGCGTGCTGTACCAATCATCCTGTGATAGTCTTGTGGCAACCGTACGCAATAAACCCGACGCTTGCTGTTGTTTGCCAAGCAATGTGAGTGTTTCCAGGATCATCGCCTGGTCACGAAGATCGGAACCGAACGTGCCATACATGGAGTTATACGGTTTAACCGTTAATGGCAAGCCGGCAATCATCTGCAAGCCAATTTCCGGCTGACCTGAAAGCTTATATGCAGCCGCTAGCCTCCATTTTGCTTCGGGGCTCAGGTATTTGTATTCCCGTAACCTATTCATCGCGCCAAGCTCAGGTGAGCGTGCCAGCGCTAACAGGTATAAACGATATGCCTGCACCAAATCGCTCCAATAATATGCTCGTGGGTCAGGTGTCCATGCTACGGCCTTTTGCTTTTGGTATTTTTTCCATTGGTCAATAAAGCCAAGCGGCAGGCTGTAGCCTTTTGCCTGTGCTGCCAGCATAAAGTGGCCGGCATAATTTGTTCCCCATTCGTCGGCTTCACCAACACCCGGCCAATAGCTTAAGCCGCCGCCGCTAACCTGGAAGCCGTTCAGCCTGTTTATGGTTGCTTTTATATTTCGCTCGGTTTCTGCCTGCTGCCTTGGTGTAAGGTCAAGTAACTGACCCAAATACAATTGGGGGAATGCCGACGAAGTAGTTTGCTCAACGCAGCCATACGGGTATTCTATCAAATAATTTAACCGCTTGGTAAGGTTCATCGGTGGGATGGAAGCAACGTCCAAAGTTGCCTTATTGGTTCCGTTGATCCCGATGGCAGAATAGGCAGCGCTCCAGCTTTCACCCGGCGCAAGCTCTTTTTCCTGGATCTTCGTAACCGGCGGATTTGGGTTGCGTACGTTCAGCTCGACATCATAAGCCGCAACCTCACCGCCGCTTTTTGCTATGATGCGTACTTTACCAACTCCCACAAAATCCTTAACGCTCAAGTCAAATGTTACCAATTGATCGCCGGTTTTAGCGAAGGTGATGGTCTTCTGGTTATTACCGCCAAGATTACTGAATGCATTCGACTGCACCGATACATTTACCGTCTTGATGTTGTTCTCCATCGCAAATACAGTAACCGGCAGCTGGATCTTTTCTGATGGACCTAATACACGCGGCAAAGTCGCCAATATCATCAGCGGCTTTTTAATAGCCACTGATTTTTCGGCGTGTCCGTAACTACCATCATGCCCTGCAATTACCATCGCCTTTACTGAGCCAATATATTGTGGCAGCGTAAACGTATGGGTTTGCTTATCGCCTGCATCCAAATGGTATGGCCCTAAGAATTTCACAACCGGTTTAAAACGGTTTACGGATACGTTATGGTTGGTGCCCGCCGTGCCGTCACCACCTATACTTAAAATGCGTTCAAGCCCGCCTCCATAAGCCCCGATCACATAGTCAAACAGGTCCCACGTTTTTACGCCAAGCGCTTCACGGGCATAAAATGTCTCGTGCGGATCAGGGTTTTTATAATTGGTGATATCCAGCAGCCCTTCATCAACAATGGCAACGGTGTAAGTCATTTCCTTACCCGAAGCCTCGGATACGGTTATGGATGATTGCGTTTCCGGCCTGATCTTATCCGGCATGCTGATCACCGGTTTTAAAATGGTTGCCGGGTTATCAACGTTTAATGGGATTGCACCGTACATCCTGATGGGCAAGTCATTCACCGTTTGCGAATGCCGCTGCAACAGCGTAACGTTCACAAACACATTCGGCGCCATGGTTTCATCAACCTTAAATGTATAGCGGGTTTGTCCTTTTTTAGTGTCGATCCACGTTGTTTTTAAAACCTTGCTACCATTTTCAAAGCTGATCAGCGCACGGCCATCGCTCATGGTTGGGATGGTAAGTGTAGCATCTTCCCCAACTTTGTAGTTGGTCTTATCAGATGTGAAGGATAACATCGCCGCTTCCGTAGGGTTGGTTTGCTGCAGTCGTTCCGACCAGTTAGACCAATCAACATAAATTATCTTACCCGTTGAGTGCCCGGTTTGTTCATCCTTAACCCTGATAAGATAACGCCCCCAATCGGCCTGGTTAATGTGTAAATTCCATTTACCGCGACCGTTTACCAGCCTTACACTTGCTGTTTTAATGAGTTTGTTGTACTTGTCCTGCGTAAAATTGCTCATTTCGTTGCCGGTTTCGTCCCACCACCAGCGCCATTGTATCTTGTAGAGTTCTAATTCCACATTTCGGCTGCCCTCGAATGGCTTGCCGTTCACATCTACGTCGGCAATATCGATATCATGATCCTTATCGGTAACCAGCATGCCCGAAAGGTCGCTGCCTTTTTCAGTTTTAATGCCCACATATCCCGGGTAAACATTATATGGCATGCTCGACGATTGGATGCTGAAATTGCCGCCCGGCTCAAATACTTTTACCAGGAAGTTGGCAGTCAGTTGTCCCGGCGCTTGTTTTTCAATATTGATGTTGGTATTTACCGAAGCCTTTCCGTTTTCATCAAGCCTGCCATCAAATATGGTTTGGGTTTGCGTGGTAAAGGCCAGGGTAGGATCGTCAAAAACATAATCCTCATACCCTTTAAACGATGTTGATTTAGGCGATAAAAATGCGTCGACCTTAGCCTTTAAATTCTGAGCCGTTCCGCCGAAGAGCCATTGCGCTGTTAGGTTGCCGGTTACATCACCACCCTTTGTCAATTCCTTCGCGCCGTTGAACGATAGATTGATCTTTAATCGATTAGGCATGATGGTCTCTATCTTCACATTCTTTTCAAACACAGCTCCGCCAACCTTCACCTTTGCCGACCAGTTACCCGTAGGTGATGAAGTTTCGGTAGCCGTGTGGAAACTGTAAAATCCATCTACCGATTTGGTTTGCGTGATGCGCTTATATAGTTTTCCGTTTACATCCGATAACTCAAACTGAACCGGGAGATCAGGCGGCAAAGTTTTAAGCTTATCTTCCAATATGAACGACATAAATATCGAGTCACCCGGCCGCCATACGCCGCGCTCACCATAAATAAAACCTTTCAATCCGCTCTGGATTTGCTCTCCGCCAACATTAAAGCGGGAGAGGGGCAACGAGCTGCCGTCATCCAACTTCAAATAACCGCGTTCCTTGCCATTTTTGGCAACCAGCAGGTACGGTTTGCGCTTCATGTCGAATTTTGCCAGCCCATCGCCGTCTGATGTAGTTTTAAAGATCACCTGTTTTTGGTAGTCAAGCAGTTCCAGTTCAACGCCGCTCATTGGTTTAGCCGTCAATATGTTGGTAACCGCTACCAGCATTCCGTTATCGCTGCCGCGTTTGGCTATAAGGCCAATGTTTGAAGCAATGATATTCCTCACTGCCCAGCGTTCCTTGGTAAAGTATGAACCGGTGCAAGGGTCGTTACGTTGTTGCCAGTTAAAGCCATCGGGATAGTAGTTGTCATATCTTGACCAGAAATCATCGTCTTCATCACTGATTGTCCCCGTGTTGTTTCCAAAACTGCTGCCACCACCTTCATCACCGTAGCCTTCTTCGTCACCCTCGTTTTTTAGTACAGGGGATCCCGCCTTACAGTTGTAAATTGAATATTCCTGCCTGAAGCCGATAATTACGCGATAGATGGCACCCGGCTCAGTCCGTAAAAGCTGGTCGATATCCAGCATGAAGCGGTTCTTCTTATTTAAATTAAGACTTTTATCCTGGTCAAGCCGGATTGTTTTCTGCACCACAGGCTTACCCACATGGCGCAATTCTTCGCCGCCATCAAAACCGTTATTCTGGAAATATTGAGGCACGTTGTTTTCATAGATCTTTATGATACTCACATCGACCGCATTCAGGTTAGTGGCCTCAAAAGGCATCATTAGTTTGCCTGAGTCAGGCAGGATAACACCTTTGCCGGGAATGGTTACCGTTGGCAGCCTGTTCTCAAAGAATACATTCGCAGTATAAGTTTTGGTGATTTTTTTATTGGAGATATTTTCAACCCCCTCGTTAACAAATACACTGTAATTACCCTGCAAATGTTCCGGTGCATAAAGCTTTACGGTGCTGCCTTCAATGGTATAAGCTGCATCGGTTACGTTGCTCATGCCGATCAAGCCATTCAGTTCCTGTCCAACCTTTATCGCATCGGAAAATTGAACTAATACATATTGGTCGTTATCCTGAATTGCCTTAATATCAAGCACCTTAAAATCACCAATAGCCGGGATTTCAAAGGCCTGGTCGCCTGTTTTGTTGATATTAAGGCCGCTGCCATCCCAATGAATGTTAAGATGATTTACTATACCATTTCCCCGGTTTAGATCTGTCACTACAAACTTATGGGTTTTGGTAACGCTGTTGTGCTGCCAGCTGATGTGAACCGGGTTTACAAAATTTGCAGTGATTATTTTTTCTATCTCAGCCGGGTCTTCGTTATCGGCGGTTTGCAGTACGCCGCTAAGTTTCATCTTATCCAAAGATGTATTTGTGGCGGTTTGCAAACCGATAAAACTTACTGTGTAGTCCGGTTTTATAGTTTGGAAGTTGAATTTAAAGTCATCGAACTTGCCATCAACGGTAATTATCTTACCTAATTTAAAGTCTGCCGAATAGCTTTTATCCGGGTCGAGCTTACCGTCCGGCCTGAACTCGATGGTACGGGCATCAATCCAGTAAGCCTTGCCTTTTATCGATGGTGAAAAGCTGAAGATATTATCGGCTAAGGCCGCATTTTGCTCGTGACTTACCTGCACCTCGCCGGCCAGTCTTATCCTGATGTCGCTTCCTTTGGAAATTATCCCGGTGGTGTAAGACTCAATATATTTGCTAAATTCCGGATCGATTCCTGGTTTTTTTCGTCTTTGTGCAATGATAAAAACGGTTAAAAATACCAGTACGAGAAAGATACCGATGCTGATTAATCCCTTCCGGCTCCGGAAAAGGCTGTAGAAAGTGTCCATGGATAGGTTTGTTTATTGTCATGTAAATTATGAAATAAATGACAATAAAAAGGGTTGATGAAAAAAGATTTTTAACCGCTGATTAAATGTAATTTTGTTGATTTGACTGATCCTTGAGGGCTGTTATAATTATGAAAATCCTATAAATCTTAGTTTAAAAGAACTACAGGATCATCACCCCAACCTTATTAACCACAGGTAGTTTAACAAAGTTCATTTCAACAATACTTTCCGGGAGGAAAATAAATTTTTTGTCGTAGATCTCCTTACCAATATAAAAGCTTAACCAATATTCATTGTTTAAGCCGAATGTTTGCTCGTCGATGGGTTCGATGAGCTTATATGAATTTGGCTCTAAAAGAGGGATCATATGGCGCAGGGTGGATGTTTTTACCTGCACACCGTCCTTCTCGCCATAACCCTTCGAGGTGATGAGTACACTTTCAATAGGGATGTTCTTCAAATTAATCAGGTAGACATACCATATTTTGCTTTCAACGCTCTCCTTCTCCAGCGCTACCGCTATAGCAATATCCTTTACTACGTTGTTGGGCAGGTCTTTTATCATTTTATGGTTGATTAAGTTGATTGGGTTGGATTAAGTTGATTGAGTTGATGGAGTTTGAAAAGGATAACTTAATCAACCATTCACTCAATCAACCTAATCAACTCATCTATTTCTTCTTCGCTACGGCCTTCTTCTTAGCGGGGGCCTTTTTAGCGGCAGGCTTAGCTGCAGCTGCGGTTTTACCAAAGCGTCCTTTTTTAGCGTCCTTCGGAGTTGCATCGGCTAATGCCTTGCATTCCTCGTAGGTTAACGTTAGCGGATCTTTATCCTTAGGGATCTTAACGTTTAATTTATCAAATTCAATATATGGGCCCCATCTGCCATTTAGAACCTTCATGGTTGGATCCTCGTCAAAAGTTTTGATCAGCTTTTCAGCATCTCTTTTGCGCTTGTCGATGATTAACTCGATTGCCTGCTCTTCGGTAACGTCAAGCGGGTCAATTCCTTTCGGTAATGATACAAATGCGCCGTTATGCCTTATATACGGGCCGAATTTTCCGATCGCAACGGTCATGTCCTTATCCTCAAAGAAGCCTACTTTTTTCGGCAGTTTGAATAGTTCTAAGGCTTCTTCAAGTGTTATGGTTTCAATGCTTTGACCGGTACGCAAACTGGCATACAGCGGTTTCTCCGGCTCTTCATCGGTAGCATTTTCACCCACTTGCACAAACGGGCCATAACGACCAATCCGTACTGACATTTTTTTACCGCTTTCCGGATGTACACCTAAGTCACGTTCGCCGGTTGCTTTGGTAGCTGTTTGTGTAGTACTTTCAACTTCCTTGTGGAATGGTGTATAAAAGGAGTGAAGCATATCCGTCCATTCCTTTAAGCCCTGTGCTATCTCGTCGAATTGTTTTTCAACGCTGGCCGTAAAGTTGAAATCGACTATATCATTAAAATGCTGTACCAAAAAGTCGTTTACAACAGCGCCGATATCAGTAGGGAAAAGTTTGCCACGTTCAGCGCCTGTATTTTCTATTTTTTCTTCTTTGGTGATTTTATCACCCTTAAGCGTTAATACCCTAAACGCTCTTTGTTTACCTTCGCGCTCTTCCTTCACTACGTAACCGCGATTTTGAACGGTGGAGATAGTAGGGGCGTAGGTTGACGGCCGTCCAATGCCAAGCTCTTCCAGCTTCTTTACCAAACTTGCTTCGGTATATCTTGCAGGCGGACGCGAAAAACGTTCAGTAGCCGACATTTCCTGCAAAGCCAAACGCTGCCCTTTTGTTAAAGGCGGCAGCATCGCATTTTCACCATCACTCAGGTTATCTTCTTCGTCATCGCTCGATTCCAGGTATACCTTCAGGAAGCCGTCGAATTTCATTACTTCACCATTGGCAACCAGGTCTTCCTTGCGGGTCGAGATGCTGATCTTTGCGGTAGTTTTTTCAAACTGTGCCTCGCTCATTTGTGAAGCAATCGCACGCTTCCAGATCAGGTCGTAAAGACGTACTTCGCTTGAATCGCCCTGGATGCTGTGCTTATCAAAATAAGTAGGCCTGATGGCTTCGTGAGCTTCCTGCGCGCTGGCGCTCTTGGTTTTATAGATCCTTTGCTGATGGTATTTATCGCCGTAAGCAGATACGATCTCATTTGCAGCTGCATTTAATGCAGTATCCGATAAGTTAACCGAATCGGTACGCATATAAGTAATATGTCCCGCCTCATACAGCTTTTGGGCAACCTGCATTGTGCGTGAAACCGAATAACCCAATTTGCGGCTGGCTTCCTGTTGCAATGTCGATGTAGTAAAAGGTGCGGCAGGCGAACGTTTTGCCGGGCGGGTTTCTAACGATTTAACGTCAAAATCGGCACCTAAACAATCCTGCAAAAACTTTTCCGCGTCTTCCTGCTTGGCATATCGTTCAGACAGTTCAGCCTTAAAAGCATCCCTGCCTTTGCCAAAAATGGCAACTATTTTAAATGCAGCTTCCGATTTAAATTTATTGATCTCGCGTTCACGGTCAACAATCAACCTAACGGCAACTGATTGCACACGGCCGGCAGACAATGATGGTTTGACCTTCTTCCATAAAACGGGAGAAAGCTCAAAACCTACTAATCTATCCAGTACACGACGCGCCTGCTGTGCGTTAACTAAATTATAATCTATTTTTCTCGGCGTTTCAATTGCCTTTAATATAGCAGGTTTTGTTATCTCGTGGAATACAATTCGCTTGGTAGTGGCATCTTTAAGGCCCAATGTCTCAAATAAGTGCCAGGAAATGGCTTCACCCTCCCGGTCCTCGTCCGATGCAAGCCAAACAATGTCTGCCTCTTTAGCCAATTTCTTTAATTCACTGACTACCTGCTTTTTATCTGTCGGAACTTCATAGTTTTGTTTGAAGTTATTCAGAACATCAATGGCATCGTCTGACTTAACCAAATCGCGGATATGCCCGTAACTCGACTTAACAGTAAAGTCTTTGCCAAGGTATCCCTCGATGGTTTTGGCTTTCGCCGGAGATTCAACTATGAGTAAGTTTTTAGCCATTTAAGCAGTTTTTTTTGCAAATAAAACATAAAGAAAGCGAAACGCAAATTTGTTTCTGGAAAATGTTGTAAGGGTTGGAAGAGTTGGAAGAGTTATAAAGGTTATAAATGTTAAAGTAATAGGATGTAATTGTTATGGATTCTTAACCACTACAACGCCTACAACATCTACAACCAAATCACATCAAGAATCCGCCGCCAAGCAGATCATTGCCTTCATAAAAAACAGCAGACTGACCCGGGGCGATGCCAGATACCGAATGATGAAAGTCCACCTTCATGTGCTGGCCCATTTGTACAATGGTACTTTGTGTGCCCGCATCCTTATATCTTATTTTGGTAACGGCTTCTAAAGGCTCGTTAATTGTTTCATATTTAACCAGGTTAAGGTTTTTAACCCAGGCCTGCTTGCGTTCAAGCTCATCTATGGTTCCTAAAACCACAGTATTTGTATCCGGCTGAATGCTGGTTACAAACATCGGATGCCCTAAGGCAATACCTAAACCCTTGCGCTGACCTATAGTATAGAAGGGATAACCCTGGTGTTTGCCTACTACGGTGCCGTCTGTTAAAACAAAGTTACCACCAGCTACGCGTGTTTCAAGGTCTTCTACTTTATGTCTTAGGAACGATCTGTAGTCGTTATCGGGCACAAAGCAAATTTCGTAGCTTTCGCTTTTACCGGCAAGCTCAACCTGCCCCATGTCTAAAGCCATTTGCCTGATCTCCGGTTTCGAGAAGCTTCCTAACGGAAATTTTGTGCGGGCAAGGTTTTTTTGAGACACACCCCATAGCACATATGACTGATCCTTATTTTCGTCTTTTCCTTTTGATATCACATACCTGCCATTATCCTGTAACCGGATGTTGGCGTAATGGCCGGTTGCAATGAACTCGCAATCCAGCTTATCGGCGCGTTTTAACAATGCTTCCCATTTAATATGCGTGTTGCATAAAACACATGGGTTAGGGGTACGGCCCGCGAGGTATTCATCAACGAAGTTGTCGATTACAAAATCACCGAATTCGCTCCTGATATCCAATATGTAATGCGGAAACCCGTAGCCAACAGCTAATGCACGGGCATCGTTAATGCTATCCAGGCTGCAGCAGCCTGTTTCCTTTGAGCTTCCGCCCGATGAGGCATAGTCCCAAGTCTTCATGGTAAGGCCGATAACTTCATAGCCCTGCTCATGCAGCATAACTGCCGCTACCGAACTATCAACTCCGCCACTCATTGCCACTAATATCCTGCCGTGCTTACTCATAATTTTGCAAAAGTACGAATACTAAACCTTAGTTAAGTAATTTGACTGTAAAGTGATAAGGAAGACTATCGCGTTAAGAATCCCAGCGTTATGTTTTATGTTGGTTCTTGACGCTGTTATTTCCTGTATTGATAGAAAATGCCTGAATCAAATGGTGTCCATAAACAAGCTCTTTGCCCGCAGGCTTTTAGCGCATTATTTGCCCATGTGTTGCAGGTGTAAAAAAGGTTGTACTTACCCTTGGCTTCGTAGAAAGCATCGTACCTGTTATAATTCGCGTTGGTTTTTATGTTGATGATGTTGTTTGCGGAATCAGGCTTAAAACTTGTTTGAATGTATTTTATTAAGCGCCTGTACTGTTCTCTGCTTATCATAATCTTTATACAATCAGCGTTTTCCTTTAAGTCTTTGTAAAAAGTAGCATGGATGGCCGAAGTGCTCAAGGCAAAGGCGGCTTTAAATGCCACACTGAATTTAAGTTGAGCCCATGTTGGCGTATTCAAATAGAATCCCTTATCGCCCCAGCCAAAAGCAACGTAACGGGCAATCGTATCCTTACAAATCGTGTTTTCAAATTTTATCTCCCTGCTCCAGTCGCAAAGTTCGTTTTTAACAGGTACCACAATGTCGGTATGTACGCCGTTCGTATGGATATAAATGGCGATCTCCTTAAATGTGGATGTTTCCTTAGCCACACTAATCCTTGATAAAATATAAGCCGAGGAGATATATAATAAAGTGAAGATAACAAAGCCCAGCAATGTTTTCCAGGTGATATTAATGACTCTTTTAAATAGGTTCACGGTTTAAAATACGGTTGATTATTGTAATTATTATTTAATAATATAATAAACACAACGAAAATAAGTTATTAGTTAAATTTTGACTAAGGGTGTATATAATATCGGACACAATAAGGCCCTTTTAGCTTTTTTTATTTTTCCTCCTGCCAACCTGCCTACAAAAAAAGCGTCCATTGGTTGTAGAATAAACTACACAAACAGTCGATTTTATTAAAAAAAAAGCACATTGAAAAATTCCATCAAAAAAAGCAGAAAAACTGCATTTAGAGGACTTCAGGGGTGCTTTTTAGTGTTATTTTACATGGTGTAAATTTTACATATAAGTCAGTTTTTTGCAAATATTTCATTTAATAACTGTTTGGCTGACCTTTTATAAAATTAATGTGTATTTTTTGTTAAAAAAATCGCAAAAATAAAAAAATGCTTTGTAACACACGTATTACATTATAAATTTGAATACCCTAATTAATAAATTAATGTATACCAAGTTAACTTTAGAGCAAAAATTACAAGGTGTAATTTTGATGATCATTTGTTTTGTTGCGGTGGTGAATTACCTTGTAAAGTAATCAGGCAAAGTGAAACTAAATTAAGGTGTCCGCTCCAGGCGGACACCTTTTTGTTTTTAATATGTTGTTGATCCTCAGGATCTTATATGTCCATCTCCCTTAACTATCCATTTATAACTGGTTAATTCTTCCAAACCCATCGGGCCGCGCGCATGGAGTTTTTGCGTACTTATCCCGATCTCCGCTCCCAACCCAAATTGAGCGCCGTCAGTAAACGCCGTTGACGCATTTACATACACTGCGGCCGCATCTACATTGTTTAAAAAGACCTCTGTACGAGTGGCATCTTCTGAAATTATAGCCTCGCTATGTTTTGAACCGTATTGCGCGATATGATCAAGGGCATCCTCAAAGCATTCAACAATCTTTACAGCCATTCTCATAGCTAAAAATTCAGTACCAAAATGTTCTGGTTTGGCGTGGTTAAGGCTTCCTTCAGGATAATGACCTTTGAGGATGGTAAAAGCAGTTTTATCAGCGTAAAGCGCCACCTTTTTTTCGCCGAGGTATTTAACAAGCGCGGGTAAGTCACGTAGCCTGGTATAATGAACTATCAGGCAATCTAACGCATTGCATACACTTACACGCCTGGTTTTTGCATTAAATATTATGTTTGCGCCTTTTTCCAGGTCGCCAAACTCATCGAAGTAGGTATGAACTATACCTGCGCCTGTTTCAATTACAGGTACTTTGCTGTTATTTCGTACATGATTAATCAACTGCTGGCTTCCCCTTGGTATTAAAACGTCCACATAACCAATGGCACTCAGCAATGCATCTGCGGCTTCGCGTTCCGGCGGGAGCAGGATAGCATTGTTCTCGTCAATTTCATGATCTGATAAAACCTGGTGGATAATGGAAATAATAGCCTTGTTTGAATGATAAGCATCACTGCCACCCTTTAAAACACACACATTGCCAGTTTTAAAGCATAACGAAAATACATCAAATGTTACATTCGGTCTTGCCTCATAAACAACGCCCACTACTCCAAGCGGAACCCTCATTTTGCTGATTTGCAAACCATTTGGCATAGTTTTTTCTGAAAATATTTCCCCTAACGGGCTTTCCAGTAAAACAATATTTTCAATTTCCTTTGCTATGTCGGCTATTCGTTCTGCTGTAAGTTTTAGACGGTCGTATTTAGGATCATGCCGATCCATCAGATCGAGATCCTTTTTATTTTCCGCCAGCAAATAATCAGTTTGGGCGATAGCGGATGCCGCAAGCGCATTTAGAACCTGATTAATGAGCACCTGGCTTATAGCCTTTCTGCCTGCAGACCGGGCCTTTTCGAAATATGGGATATAGCTATTTAACATTCTAAGTAAAGATAATCATAATGTATCAGCGCTTTTTGATTTTTTTGCCCCATCATTTCTTCGGCCTTTTCAGAGCCGTATTCGGCGATGCCAAGGCCTATGGGCTTATTGTTTTCATCAACCAACTTAATGATCTCGCCTTTTTTAAATCCGGTTATGATATTTATAACCCCAACAGGCAGCAAGCTTGACGCCTTAGCAGATGTGAGTGCGGCTCTGGCTCCGGCGTTTACCTGGACCACTCCCTTTGCAAAATTGCCGGCATGAGCAATCCATTTCTTTTTGCCGGAGGCTGACCTGTTTGGCACGAAGTAAGTGTGAGCAATTTTGTCATCCAATACATCGTTCAAAATATTGTCCCGGGTACCGTTTGCAATATGTACAGCGATTCCTAGTTGGGCTATTTTTTGCGCCATTGTTGATTTTGTGATCATACCTCCACGGCCAAATTGTGATTTACCGGAACTTACAAATGACGAAAAATCGACCTTTGAGCCGCTCACCTCTTCAATTACTTTTGCGCCTTCCTGTTCGGGATTGCCATCATAAATGCCGTCGACATTAGTTAGTACGATTAATGCCTGGGCGTTCAGCATGGATGCGATCAGTCCCGCCAACTCATCATTATCAGTAAACATTAGTTCGGTAACTGATACCACATCGTTTTCATTGACAACAGGTATAACATGGTGCTGCAGCAGGATCTTTAAACAGTTTTTCATGTTCAGGTAATGCAGCCTGTCCCTAAAATCTTCCTTGGTTACCAATACTTGTGAACAAAGGATGTTATATTTTTCAAACTGTTGTGCGTAGGTATTGATCAGCTTTACTTGCCCGATAGAAGCAAATAGCTGTCGTGTAGCAATTGAATCAAATTTTTCTGAAATGGAAATTAAGCTTCGCCCGGATGCCACCGCTCCGGATGAAACCAATACCACTTCGACGCCCTGCCGCTTTATTTTGGCGATTTGTTCAACGATGTGATTAATGCGGTTTAAATCGGGAAGACCGTCCTTTTGAGTAAGTACGTTCGATCCGATTTTTATAACGATTCTTTGGTAATTGTAGGCCATTTAGCTTGTAAATGGTGCAATATACGGTGAAAGTATTAAAAATGTTATTGTTTTTATGTGATTTTAATAGAATATCTATAGTATCTGCAGGGTTAGTTATTAATTTCTATTTGTTTTTTATTTAAATGGTCTTTTTTGAAGTGAAATCGATTATTTTTTGATTTTAAATTATCATTTTTTAATATTTAACTGATATATCCCTTTACATATTCCTTTGTTAATTCCTCCTTTGGGTTCAGCAAAACTTCTTCGGTAGGCCCGAATTCAATGATCTTACCCATGTAAACAAATATGATATAATCTGATACCCGGCGAGCCTGGCGAAGAATATGGGTAACCAAAACAATAGAATACTTTTCTTTCAGGCTGATAAAAAGATCCTCGATAATGGCAGTAGAAACAGGATCAAGCGCTGATGTTGATTCATCACCCAAAATAATTTCAGGCCCAACCGCAAGCCCCCGGGCAAGGCACAAGCGTTGCTGCTGGCCAATTGAAAGGCGAGTCGCAGACGCGTTTAAACGATCCTTCACCTCGTTCCATAAGCCTGTGGCCTTTAGCTGTTCCTCCACCAGTTGGTCAAGGTCCTGTTTTTTACGAATGCCATGAATCCGCGGGCCATAGGCGACGTTATCGTAAATAGACATTGGCAGGGGGTAAGGCCGTTGCGAAAGCAGCCCCATTTTTTTACGGATGTGAGTTACCTCGGCATTTGGGTCGTAAATATCTTCGCCGTCAACCAATACCTTCCCGGTGATCTTTACATCGGCAGTATTATCCCAAAGCCGGTTAAATGATTTTAACAGGGTAGTTTTCCCGCAACCGGATGGGCCGATGATGGATGTTACCTTTTTATCGGGAATGTTAATATTGATATCCTTTAAAATGTGCTGTGCGCCGATATGCACGTTCAAATGCTGTACGCTGATATGTGGAGTTTTAGTCATTTAAATTTTGTGTTTGGAGTATTTTTTTATCAGTAAGTCGGCTAACACCGTGATAATTAAAACAATAATGGTTAATATCAAAGCAGAGGCATAGCCACGTCCCTGCACTTCTTCAACCGGGCTGCCTAACTGGAAAAATATAGCGAGTGGGAGGGTAGCTGCCGGCTCATGTAATGACGTTGGCACATTATCGCTAAAGCCAGCGGTAAATAGTACCGAGGCAACGTCGCCAATAGCCCTGCCGAACGAAAGTAATATAGCAGTAAAGATCCCCGGTCTTATTTGCCTTAATACTACTTTGGCTGTTTCCCAGCGCGTAGCGCCTAGGGAAAGCGCGGCGTCACGGAGCTCAAACGGAACAGTACGAATCACCTCATCAAGCGTTCGCACCAAAATAGGGATCACAAGTAGCGTTACTGCAATAATGCCGCCCAATAAGGAAGCCCGGATGCCAAAGTATACCATAATAAGGAATCCAAAAGCTCCGTAAACGATTGACGGAATTCCAAACAATACATCAAATGCCATACGGATGGTGTTTGATAAAAATCTTTTACCATCCATATACAGGTTAATAAAGATCGCAACCGGGATACTAATAATAAGCCCCAGTATGGTTGCACCGCCCGCAACGTAAAACGATCCGATGATGGCGTTTAAAACACCTCCCTCCTTACCAATGTAAAATCCACCGCCGGGAGTTTTGGTGATCATATCAAGGTTCATGTAGTGAATGCCCTTAATAAATACCGTGCCCACGATCAGGAAAAAGCTTCCCGCAACAAGTATAGTGGCGAGGACCATCAAGGTCCTGAAAAATAATTCTTCTAATTTCCTGGTTCTCATCCCGCAAGTCTCCTTTCTAAGCGGGTTAATATCACCCTTGATATAATGTTAAATAGTAGTATGATAATAAAAAGCAGCAGTGCTGCAAACATCAGTGCGGAGTCGTAAGATGGGATGGAAAGCATCTCGCCGTAATTATTAGCAATAAGTGCAGGCAGGGGATACCCCGGATCGAAAACCGAATGTGGTACAGCGGCGTTGTTTCCGCAAACCATTAACACGGCGATAGTCTCACCAAATGCCCGTGAAATAGCCAAAACCGTTGCTGCAACTATCCCTGGTAAGGCCTTACGCAGGATAACTTTTTTTATAGTTTCCCATTTGGTAGCGCCTAATGCGAGTGATGCATCCTTTAATTCTTGTGGAATGGTTCGTAATACCTCGCTGATGATGCTGACTATCAGCGGGAAGATCATTACGGCTAATACAATTCCGCCTGCTAAAACACTGTACCCGGTAGAAAATTCTACAAAATGCGGCGCAATGTAAATTTGAATAAGGGGAATGATAAACAATACACCCCATACACCGAATATAACGGGCGGGATACCCGAAAGTAAATTGACAAAAGGCGTTAAGATCCTTTTTATTCTTACTGGCGCATATTCAACTATGTATAAAGCGGTTAGCAGGCATAAGGGCAATGCTATTATTATGGCGATGCCGGTTACCCATAACGTGCCCATTATAAACGGGAAAAAGCCAAACAGGCCTTTTAACGGTTTCCATACGGTCGAGGTGATCAATGTGCCCCACGAGAGCTGGTGTATTATAGGAGCAGATTTATAGTATAGCCCGATACCTATCACCAGTAATAACGAAACTGATGCCAGTGTAAACACCAGCATCAGTTTTGATAGAATTTTATCTTTTAGTAGTCTGAAGTTCATGTTGTTGTTGTAAAGGTTGTAAGTGTTGTAGTTGTTGTAGTAGTTGTAAAAGCAGAGGTTTTTAACTTTTACAACTACTACAACTTTTCCAAACCTAATTAACCTTCTTAAGCTCCTCCTGGATCTTGGCCTTTGAAAGCGCTATGTAACCATTTTCGTCAACATCTTTTTGGCCTGTTGTAAGCACAAACTTTACGAATTCTATCAATTCTTTTTTCTTTGGCTTTCCTTTGAACAAAAATCCAAGGTTACGGGCTGGTGGCGAAGGGTATTTACCTGCGGCAATGGCGTCTGTTAATTGATCAATTGTTTCATAAAAATTCTCATCCGCATCGATTTTACCGTTTCCGTTTACGTCAATAGGCAGGGCGTGGACACCGGCAACCTGCTTGCGGGTTTTTAAATCGTATAAGTATGCAAGGTTATTATAGCCAATTCCCGTTACATCTTTCTTTACGGCTTGCGCCAAGCCAGGGTCTCCATAAACACCTACACCTAAAAGGTCTTCCTGCTTTTTGCCAAAATATTTTGCCCAGGTCTCACCAGCACCTGCGGCATCGGAACGATTATATACATGGATCGGTACAGAAACCTTTCCAGCCAGTTGGTTCCAGTTTTTAATATTACCAGTCACAAAAACGTTCAGGAACTGATCGCGTTTTACGCCTTTGGCCAGTAAGGCAGCGGCATTTGGGTTGCCTGTATTAAAGGTAGGTACCACGGCGTCTTTGGTTACGTAAATGGTGTAAGCGCCCTTTTTAACTTCGGCAGGATCAATATCGCGGGAAGCTAAACCGATGTCAACCAGTCCTGATAAGGCATCGGTAATTCCCTTACCTGCACCGCCTGCGGAGATATTAAATTTTACATTTGGATGCAGCTTTTTAAATTCATCTGCCCATTTTAC
This sequence comes from Mucilaginibacter phenanthrenivorans, assembly GCF_024721155.1. Lineage (GTDB taxonomy): Bacteria > Bacteroidota > Bacteroidia > Sphingobacteriales > Sphingobacteriaceae > Mucilaginibacter > Mucilaginibacter phenanthrenivorans. Next base: position 245,172 of record NZ_JAHVAP010000010.1, read on the forward strand.
GGTGATAGGGTACAGGGCAAATGCGCCTGAAATACTGATGGTGCCTTCAAGATCGTCCACCGGCGGGGTAGGAACTGCTCTCTTTACAAACGAAGAGGCTACCACTGTAATTCCCAAGGCCAGGCTGCCTATTATTAATGTCTGTTTTTTGAAAAATATATTCTTCATGCTATTTTATTTAGAATGTTAGCTGTAATTGAGCTGAGAACAAGTTGTTTTTTATTTGTGTGGTTTCTTCGTGGCGGATACTATAATCCACACTTAGCTTGGCCCATTGGTTAAAGAAGTAATTTACACCTTCTACGTACCAGGTTGAACGATCTGTTGTTATTACCTCGTTAGGGTCGTAGGTATCATACCTTGTAGCCAGCTGCAATTTTTTCGGTATTACGTAGTAAGCCACCTGGCCATACCAGCCTTCTCTTTTGATTATACCATCGGTGCCTTTATCGTATTCAGCGATTAAGGAGAGTTGGTCATACACATATTTGGCATCAAAGCCTGTACGGTTCCTTTTTTGATTTTTTGCAGGCGTACCGTAGTTCCCCTGGCCGTTATAGATGTCGGCAGAGACAACAAGGTCTTTAATTGGGTGGATGCTTAACCTTCCGGCCAGATCTTTGTGTGAGTTATTATCAGTAGTTACATCAAAACCAGCTCCGTTAAATACGCCAAATGTATAATCGAATAAATAGCGGTCATCAACCTTTGCAAAGCTGCCATTGATCTGGATTCCTATATCCCGGCCATTTTGATTGCCTATTACGTCTTTAGCACGGCCCGAAAGCGCATCAACAACTTGTGCACGGTCAATAAAGTCTAGCTGACTATCTGAGATCAGGCTTTCCTGCGAGAAGGGAACTTTGAATTGCCCGGCTGTGAATTTTAAGTAATCAGTAATTTTATAAGTGGTGTAGGCGTCAAGCAGTTTGGTTGTACCGGCAAATTCAGTATACACCTCATAAGTCCAGTTATCGTTAATGTCACCTTTAACATCCAAACGTGCACGATGCAGGTCGAACGCATTATTAACACCATTTTGTGCGAAACCCTGGTAACGCGATTGTACCAATCCACTTATTTGAAGTGCGCGGGTTCCTATAGTAATATTGTGCTGATTTCCTTTGTCCCTTTTAGCTTGTTCCTTAAGTGCCTGGTCGGCGCGGATGGAGTCAGCCTCTTGCTGGCTTAATACATTCTTTTTGATTAGCAGATTAAGAAGATCTTCATTTTGTTGGGCTTTTAATGTAAAAGCGCTGAAAAGTATACTCAATACGAGTACCGTTCTAATTACGTAAGGTAATTTCATTTGTTAAGTTTGGACTTGAAAAGTTTTGATTAATTAAGGCTGTTTATGTGTCTGTTTTTAGCAATATCAACAGCAACACATATAATATTTTGAGGGTTGAGTACAACAGCTTGCGGCATTAAGCAGGTGCAAGTAAGAGTTTGGAGTTTTCATTCGCTTTTTAAATGCTATAATATCTACCTATTTAGTGGGGTAAAGATATGCGTAATATTTCAATTCACAAATATTATGTGAAAAAAGTTAACAATAATTAAATATGTTGATTTATGTTATTGATTAATAGGTGTTTATAACAAAAAAACAGTTGGGGTATTTTTATGTCTCTGGTATTATTACAAATAAAATGTATTACCTCCTGAAATATTTAGGGGAATATTTGATTAAATCGACTTGATATCTTCTAAGAATTATAAATAATTAACAGAATGCGGCCCCTGGTTAAACAGGAGATCAACAATACTTAAATTCTTTATAAAACCTTTTCGATCTTCAAACACCTGGAAATATGGCTTTTGGTCGATTTCTGTTTCTAGTTTCGGATTGATGGAACTTCTGAAGTCAGCTAAATATGGGTAGGAGGGCTCGTAAGTTTCCGTATAATTTAAGTTCAGCTTGATTTTGATCGACTTTAAAATGAATTGTAGTAACTGCTCATTATAATCGAAAAGAAAATCGAACTTATTTTCATAAAATCGAACCAGTTCATCCTCGTAATATTCAAAATAAGCAGAGCGGCGGTAACAGGCCTGCAGGCTGAGCCAGTGGAGTCGTTGCCATTCAAAATCATAGCTGATTTTAACGTCGCGCACCTTAGTGTGATTTTTTGCACCTTTTGTCACAGGCACCGTGAGCCCAAGTACACCATCGGGGGTGTACACATTAGCGCGGTTACGGTAGGTTTGCTTAGGGAAGTGTTCCTCGGCTTCTATCAGTATATCAGGCTTATAAGTATTTAGTTGTACAAAATACTCAACAGGTGGCAGATAAAACATAGGTAACACAGCGCCTTTTTCAATCATAAATTTTATGTTTGTAGCAAAAATCGGACGAAAATAATGATAAAAAAAGGGCTTTCAAGATTAGGTACATTCTTTTTATACCTGCTTTCGTTACTTCCCTTTTGGTTTTTGTACCTGGTGTCTGATATTGTATTTGTAATTCTATACTACATAACCGGTTATCGGCGTAAAGTTGTGCAGGAAAACCTGCGCAATTCCTTCCCTGAGAAATCTGAGGCTGAGCGTAGTGCAATCGAACGAAAATATTATAAATACATGGCCGACTTGATGATGGAAACCATCAAATCGGTAAGCATGAGTGAAAAGCAGGTGCGTAAAAGAATGATCCCGACCAACCCGGAATTAGTGGATCATTATTTTAAACAAGGCAAAAGTATTATGGCTGCTGCCGGGCATTACTGCAACTGGGAAATGGCCTGTTTAAGCTTTGGCTTTTTGACAGAAAAAAAGCGCGTGATCGTTTATAAACCGCAATCCAACGAAGTGTTTACTGATTTCTTTAACCGTACACGGTCGCGGTTTGGAGCCACGATGATCTCGATGCGGCAAACGCTCCGTAAAATGATTGAATTTAAAAATGAACTTACTTTTACAGTATTAGCTTCCGATCAAACTCCAACCTTGCAGGACGCTAAATATTTTACTACTTTTTTAAACCAACAAACTGCGGTTTTTTTAGGGATAGAAAAACTTACGAAGGTGGTAAATTGTGTTGTAGTATTTTATAGGATAGATTTAGTAAAAAGAGGCCATTATACTTATACCTTTGTTCCTTTGGTTGAAGAGCCGGAAAAAACAAAACCTTACGAGATCACAGAAATTCACGTAAAGTACCTGGAATCATTAATAAGAGAAAAACCCGAATACTGGCTATGGTCGCACCGGAGATGGAAAATTAAGCCGGAGGATACACAAAAATGAGTAATACACCCAAAGTTGCCGTAGTTATTTTAAATTGGAACGGCGTTAAACATCTTCGGCAGTTTCTTCCATCGGTACTATCCTCGGTATATCCAAACCTTGAAATTGTAGTCGGCGACAATGCATCGACCGATGCGTCTGTAGCGTTTATCAAAGCGGAATATCCATCCATCACGATTATCCAAAACGATACTAATTACGGTTTTACAGGTGGCTATAACCGGGTCTTAGAAAAAGTAGACGCTGATTACTTCATTTTGCTTAATTCAGATGTGGAAGTGTCCCCGGCCTGGATAGCACCGGTCATTAATTTAATGGAAGGCGACCCGCTTATCGCGGCAGCGGCTCCAAAGATAAGGGCTTATAATCAGCGGGAATATTTAGAGCACGCCGGCGCTGCAGGAGGTTTTATCGATAGCTACGGCTATCCATTTTGCCAGGGCCGGATGTTTTATGAGATTGAAGCGGATAAGGGGCAATACCAGCAATCAAAAGAAGTATTTTGGGCAACAGGCGCTGCAATGTTCGTGAAAAAAAAATGCTGGCTGGAAGCTGGTGGTTTTGACGACCGCTTTTTTGCGCACATGGAGGAAATAGATCTGTGCTGGCGCTTAAAAAACATGGGCTACAAGATTATGTACTGCGCCGAGTCTGAGGTATTTCACCTTGGCGGCGGTACACTTAATGTTGAAAATCCCTTTAAAACTTATTTAAACTTCAGGAACAATCTCCTGCTGCTGGCAAATAACCTTTCATTTGGCAGGGCCGTGTTTGTCATTTTTGTCCGCATCTGGATGGACTTGCTGGCCTTGTTCCGTTTTTTAAGCGAGGGCAAGCGTAAGGATGCCTGGGCCGTAAGTAGGGCGCACCAGAACTTTGTACTAAGTCTTTTTAAAAGAAATAAATCAAAACGCCCCGCTATCAACAGTAAATCGCATACGTCAAACTCCAAAGGCATGTACAAAGGCAGCCTCGTATGGGCTTTCTTCGTGAAGAAGAAAAGGCATTTTACTGATCTTGATCCTGATCGCTTTTGTTAGTCTCTTCCTTTTTGTCCAATTTGTTTTTCTCCTGATCCGTTTTTGCATCTAATATTGCAGCAGGGGCGCCATCCGGAAAATGCAGGTATAAATCTTTTTTTGATGAAGGTATCGCGATATCTTGATTTCTAAATGCATCAAAAATATCAGCCCAAACACGGCTCCTTAGTTCTGAAACAGTACTTATATCAGCTGCCCAGAAAAATAGCTTGAATTCTACAGCACTTTCACTTACATTATTCAAGAAGACAGATGGCCCCGGAGTTGTCATTATGTCGTCTCGTTTAACCAGTAAATCCTTCAACAAGGTTTTAACTTTGTTGATGTCGACACCGTAAGCCGTATTGACTACCAGGCCGACCTGGCGGTTACTGTTACTCAGCGTCCAGTTTATTACGTGGTGCGATATCAGGTCGCCGTTGGGTATGATAACCTCCGCCCCGTCGCCCGTGGCTACCTTGCTCGACCGAATGCCGATTTCCTTCATGGTTCCTGAAACACCATCAACTTCGATAACATCACCTATTTGAATAGGTTTTTCAAACGCCAGTATTAAACCCGATACCAGGTTGTTCACAATATTCTGTAAACCAAAGCCAATACCCACGCCGAAAGCACTGATAATTATGGTTAGTTTTTCCAATGGGAAGCCCGATGCGGCAACTGCTAACAGGAAACCGAGCGAAAAAACTGCCATCCTGATCAATAAGGTGGAAGTCCTGTTCTTCTTTTTGGCAACCGAAAGGTCATTAACCCGGAGCGCAGAAACATCATAAAAATAGCTGATAACCTTTGATACTATGGACGAGAGCCAGATCACAAAAATGAAAATAATAAATCCACCAAAGGTGAACGATGCGCCGCCTATGCTTTGTGACTGACTTAATAAATCCCCTATATTATCTGCAGCCCAATCGTCAATATTTAAATTTTGCAATAGGAAAAACAGCCATAGTAAGCTTGCCATTACAATTAGCACCTGCCGAAGTTTCTTTTGAACGATTGTATAATCGATGTAATTTAAAATGCTGTTTCCTTCCTTTTTACCCTGGAATTGTAAAAATAAACCCTGGCTGATTATCTGGACAACAAAGAAGAGGATAACAAGAAACCACAAATTGAAGGCGGCCGTAACACCTATTATTTTGGAAAGGCTAAACCTGCCTGTTATGTTCAACAACAGTGATAAAAATTGCAGAGCTATAAATATTTTTACACCCAGTTTGGCGTTGGGAATATGATCATCGGGCGATTTCTTTATCTCTTTATAAAACGAGTATGCTGTAATGAGAGAAGCAATGCTCAGTAGTAAGACAACATACCTGTCGACATTTGAAATTTGTATGAAAAGGTTGCTCATCCCATAAATAATGGTAATCCAGAACAAACGGTGAAGAAAAGTAAAGCAGCACCGCTCATAATTCTTTTTTACAAGGAATAGCGTTAATACAATGGACAAAAGGAATAATGTCTCAAGGAAAATAACCGGTGGATGACCATAGAAATAAGGAATAATGGCTACGGCAACAAGTAACGATCCTGTAATGAAATGTTTATTTATGTAATTAGCCTCATCAAGTACTGTCTCCGCGTTTTCATGATGACGACGCGTTTTCCTTCTAACGTAAATTATCCATACAAAAACGAGTATCAAGAAAACTATGCTGATGTAATGTGTATAGGTTTCACTTTTTATAAAGTAATTAAAGAGTATTTTGTTAAGCCTGATAGTGCTATTTAATGCTGGTTTAAAATCATCGTTTTGAAGTCCCGTGTTCCATATAAAATCAGATTCTCCGTTTATTGCCCTTATGGCAAACTTTTTTATTTTTGAATCTATCTGGTCGGTTTCATCCAATACTTTGGTATATGCCACAGCTATTTTATCCTGTAGAAGATTAACTTTTAGCAAACTGGCACGGTTAACAGAATCTGTTTTCTGAAATAATTGCCTGACGACTTTTCGATGTGCAAAAAAAGTTTCCCTGATCAAACTATCTGCAGGAATAATTTTAAGCGAGGTGTCCTTAGCAAATTTGATAAGTTCTTTTTGGTTTTGAATTAGCTTTGTACTAGCATCTTCCAGGTCAGATTGCCAGCCTTCCATATCGTCCTGTAAATGATCAAGGTTATCTCTTAATACAAATAGATAACGTAACGTGCTTGACTTATGGGTGTTAATAAGGCTATCAATTTTATTGATCCTTCTTAAAACGGGCGGAAACCCCTGGCTTATTTCTGCCGTGTCAACTCCCTCAGCCAGGTTATTGTTGATCTGGTTAAACGTAGTGGTATATTGGGCAATTCTTTGTAAAAGGCTGCTTATTGAAGTGTCGGATTTGTTAAGTAAACGCAATAACGAGTCTCGTGAGTGCATTTTGTGCCTTACAGATTCTCTTTTCGCAACCTCTGGCTTCTTTTTTTTATCCTGTGCAAGAGCATTCAGGCTTGAAAAAACTGTTAATAACAGTATAATTAGCGGGGTTAGTTTAATTATTTTTCGCATCTGAAGTTTATACAATTGTTTAAATATTTGCCAGGTTTTCGATACCAAGGCGATAAGAATCCATTCCAAAACCCGCAATAACGCCTTTACAGCTGGCGGCCAGCATTGAATGATGCCGGAATTCCTCACGTTTATAAACGTTTGAAATGTGAACTTCTATTACAGGCGTTTTTACAGCGGCAATAGCATCGGCAATGGCTATGGAGGTATGGGTGTAAGCGCCGGCGTTTATCACAATACCATCGTAACTAAATCCCACCTCGTGTATTTTATTTATAATTTCGCCTTCTACGTTGCTTTGGTAGTAATCAATTTCTACCGTTGGGTAGCGTTTGCGCAGTTCATCAAGATAGGTTACAAAATCGGTATTGCCGTAGATTGATTTCTCGCGAACCCCCAGCAGATTTAAGTTGGGGCCGTTTATAATTTGTATCTTCATCACTTCAAACTTAGTTAAAAACATTAAATAAAATCAATTGGATTGGCGTTCGGCAATAAAAGGTTTTCAAAGTTATTTAAAGTTAGAGAAATCGTTGTCGGCAAATTCTATCGAGGCCTATAGCAGGGATATTGAAAAGCTTTATCAATTTGCTGACAGGGAGGGATTTAAAATAAACCCGGAAAAGATCACTTTAAGTAACCTGCGAGAATTTATTGTTTGGGCCGCCGACCTTGGCATGATCCCCTCGTCGCAGGCCAGGATCTTATCAGGCATTAAATCCTTTTATAAATACCTGCTGATGGAGGATTTGATAAAGAGCGATCCATCTGAATTGCTGGAATCGCCTAAGATTCAACGCAAACTCCCCGATACTTTAAGTTACGAGGAAATAAATAAGCTGATAGCTGCCATCGATCTTTCCAAGCCGGAGGGCGGGCGTAATAAAGCGATACTTGAGGTGCTGTATGGCAGCGGACTGCGGGTATCAGAACTCACAGAACTTAAATTATCCAATCTTTATCTAGACATCGAATTCATTAAGGTGACCGGGAAGGGCAGTAAGGAAAGGCTCGTGCCGATAGGGGGAGAGGCTATCAATGCTTTAAAGATCTGGATTGAAAATATCCGCGTACATATCCCGATAAAAAAAGGCGAAGAAGATTTGGTTTTTCTAAACCGACGCGGAAGCCGGCTTAGCAGGGTGTATATATTTATGGTAATTAAGCAATTAGCCCAACTTGCCGGAATAAATAAAACCATCAGTCCTCATACCTTCAGGCACTCATTTGCTACACATTTGGTGGAGGGGGGCGCAGATTTGAGAGCCGTGCAGGAAATGCTGGGTCATGAAAGTATCACTACCACCGAGATCTATACGCACCTGGACAGGGAATATTTAAAGGGGACGATTATTCAGTTTCATCCGAGGTCATAACTAGTGGCAGTAGCAGGAGTTAATAGCAGTATGCTGACATATTTAAAAAACATCGTATCATCCTATCCCTGCCGCTCATATCCTTCCGTAGTTCAATATTATTGAAGCCCTTATTAGCTAATAATTCAACTGTTTCCTTGCCGTAGTTTTCATTAATCTCAAAAAATAAGAGCCCATTTGAATTAAGGTTGTTGAGCGCAAAGTCAGCGATGGCTCTATAGAATATTAGGGGATCTCTTTCCGGTACAAACAGCGCGGTATGTGGTTCAAAATCGGTTACGTTGGTATGCATTTGGGTTTTATCCTGCATGGTAACGTAGGGAGGATTGCTTATAATGATTTCGAATTTCGGATATTCAGATTTTAAATTCAGGATATCATCGTCAACAAACAAAATATCAACTTCATTAAGTTTTGCGTTTCCCGCGGCAGTTTGGAGCGCATCAATGGAAATATCCATTGCGGATACCTTAAAGGCATGCAGGTTTTTTTTTAAAGAAATAGCAATGCACCCACTACCTGTCCCGATATCCAGGATACTGCCAGCTGCCAACTCTCCACTGCCAACTGACTCCAAAACCCATTCCACCAACTCTTCCGTTTCCGGCCGGGGAATTAATACGGATGAATTTACGTTAAAAGGCAAACCGTAAAACTCAGTTTTACCTAAAATATATTGAACAGGTTTACCGGTTTTTAACTCTCCAAGGATGCTTTTTAATTGTTCAGTCTGCTCATTTGTTAATTCAAGTTCAGGAAATGCCTTGATCTTTGCTTTAGATATATTAGATACTTCGTTGATCACCAAAAGTATTAAAGCTTCGGTTTCATTGGTATCGTAGATAGCTTCAAGTCCCTTGCGAAAGCTGTCAAAAACATCCTTTATAGTTTTCATGCAACAAAGTAACATAAAAGCTACTTTTGCAGCATGGTGCAACACGAAAAATATATGCAGCGCTGCATTGAGCTTGCCGAATTGGGTATTGATGCGGTTAGTCCTAATCCGATGGTTGGCGCTGTTGTTGTGTTTGAGGATAAAGTAATAGGCGAGGGCTATCACCATAAATACGGCCAGGCACACGCCGAGGTGAACGCGATAAACCAGGTTATCGATAAGTTTGAAAATTCAGATGAACTACTAAAACAATCTGCCATATACGTTTCATTAGAGCCCTGCGCGCATTACGGAAAAACGCCTCCTTGTGCGGATCTGATCATTAAACATCAAATCCCGAAGGTAATAGTTGGCTGCCGTGACCCCTTTGCACAAGTGGATGGGAAGGGAATTGAAAAGTTAAAGGCTGCGGGTGTAGAAGTTATTGTAGGTATATTGGAGGAAGAATGTCAATGGCTTAACCGCCGCTTTTTTACCAGGGTACAAAAGCACAGGCCGTACATTATCCTGAAATGGGCGCAAACGGCGGACGGTTTTTTTGCGCCGGATGACAATAGTCAACTTTGGATAACAGGAACAGAATCGCGTAAACTGGTACACAAATGGCGCAGCGAAGAAGATGCCATATTGATAGGAAAGAATACGGCGGCTATTGATAACCCGCAGCTTAATGTGCGATACGGAAATGGTAAATCGCCAAAACGCGTTGTAATTGACAGGAAACTGGAACTAAATTCAAACTTAAATATATTCGACCAATCAGTTGAAACGTTTATATTTAATGAAGTAAAAACAGATGTTGATGGTAAAAACAAGTATATTGGCCTCGAAGATTTTGAAAGGTACGTACCCCAGTATGTTTTATTTCAACTATATCTGCAGGATATTCAATCGGTAATTATTGAGGGCGGCGCCCATACGCTAAATAGTTTTATCGAGGCTGATCTGTGGGACGAAGCCCGGATCTTCACCGGCGAAAAGGAATTAAAAAAAGGAATAAAAGCGCCATTTTTAAGCGGTGTGATAATAGGTGAGTATTCACCCGGAAATGATAAATTGTTGGTGTTAGTGAATGGTTGATTAAGTTAGATTAGGTTGATTAGTTAATTAATCGCCTCAAAAACAAGCGACAACTTAATCAACCACTCACCTAATCAACCTAATCAACTATAAGATAACCCATGTTCTACGTTTTTTTAAGTATTTGCTGTAGCGTTTTGGTGTCCATAATGTTAAAGCTGGCTAAGCGCTATCATATCGACGTTTACCAGGCGATAACGTGGAACTATTCAATAGCTATAGTTTTAACCTGGTTATTTTTAAAGCCGGACCTGCGGCACTTAAATAATGCGCCGTTTGCGCTGCTCGGCTTGCTTGGCTTGCTGTTACCGTTATTGTTTGTAATTATCGCCACATCTGTTAAGGTTACAGGAATAGTACGAACCGACGCTGCACAACGTTTATCGCTTTTTATCCCGTTTGCCGCCGCATTTTTGATATTTAATGAAACATCTACCGCGGCTAAACTTGTAGGCCTTGCAATTGGCCTTATCGCGGTAGTTTGTCTAATCCCCTGGAATAAGCAGGCAAAAGATAGAAAGACGGGTGCAAGCTCATGGGTTTACCTGCTGATTGTTTTTTTAGGGATGGGGATTATAGATATTTTATTGAAACGCGTTTCACAGATATCTATAGGCACCTCTTTATTTATAGTGTATTCGCTTGCCTTTATATTTGCCTTAATTGGATTGCTATACCAGGTTTTTACCAAAACCATGCGGTTTTCGTGGCCGCATATATTTATTGGCTGGGTGTTGGGGATCGCTAATTTTGGCAATATCCTGTTCTATCTCAAGGCACACCAATCCCTTTCAAAAAATCCGTCTATCGTTTTTGCATCCATGAATATCGGTGTAATTGTTTTCGGTACGTTAATAGGTGTGTTCATCTTTAAGGAAAAACTCAGCCTGTTCAATAAAATAGGGTTGGTGTTAGCCATACTTGCCATTGCTGTTATTTATTACCCGCAATTCTTTACCAATCTTTTTGCACATTAATGCTTTTTGACGATACCTACCGTACTATTGAGAAGGCTGCTGAAGGGATCTTTCGTGATCGCGGCAGCAAATTCCTTGCTTTTGCCTATCCTATAAACAACGAAACTGAACTAAAAACTAATTTAACACAGTTACGTTCCGAACATCCTAAGGCAAACCACCACTGCTGGGCCATGCGGCTAACGCCCGATCGTTCCATATTCCGAATTAATGATGATGGGGAACCATCAGGTACAGCCGGCCGGCCTATTTTAAACACATTGCTATCGCACGATTTAACAAATATAGCTGTTGTAGTGGTTCGTTATTTTGGCGGAACGTTACTTGGCGTTCCCGGTTTGATCAACGCATATAAATTGGCGACCGAAGAAGCGTTGAAACAGGCATCCGTTATCTCAAGAACGGTAAATGATGTCTATCTTATTGAATTTGATTACCTGCAAATGAATGATGTAATGCGGATCATCAAAGAAGACGCGTTGGAAATTCTTACTCAAAGTTTTGACAATAATTGCAGTATTCAACTGTCGATCCGTAAAATGCAGGTTAATCAAACCTTATTGAAATTCAGTAAGCTTACCGGAGTGATCGCCAAATACAAGCATAGCCTTTAGTTGTAAACAGCAATATAAAATCAAGCCATTTTTATTCCCGGTTTTGCGGCATAAATATGTATTTTAGTCGCATATGCAATCATTTGAAATAGATAAATCTGACCTGCTTCGCATTGAAGCCGCGCTTGAGGCGGATGATGCTGAATTAGAGCGTGTTCTAAAAGAATATCACGCTTCAGAGATTGCTATGATGTTTGAGCGGCTGCCCCAGGAAGCCAAGGAAAGGATCATTAATATCCTGCCAACAGACGTCGCTTCAGAGGTAATTGCTGAAATGCACGAGGAGCAGGATGCCGGTGAGCTGCTTATCGGCCTTCATCCTGAAAAACGCTCGGAGATCATCGAAGAGCTGGATTATGACGATGCTACAGACATTATTTCACAGCTGGATGAAGACGAACAGCAGGAAATACTGGAAGACCTGGACCAGGAAGATGCTGACAGTATCCGCGCCCTGTTAAAGTATGATGAAGATACTGCGGGCGGGATCATGAACTCTGAAATTATTAAGGTAAATATCAACCTTGATAAAAAGGATGCGCTGGATGAGATCATTCGCCAGTCGGAGGAGATGGAGGAGTTCTATACCATTTACGTGGTTGATGATAACGATATCCTGCAAGGAATTTTATCTGTAAAGTCGATTCTAAAAGCCCGCCCGGAAGCTCATGTCCGCGATTTAGTGAATACGGATTTCGTATATGTAAAGGCGGAACTTGATCAGGAAGACGTTGCCGGCCTGATCTCACAATATAATTTGACCACTATCCCGGTTGTTGATGATAATATGAAGTTGCTGGGCCGCGTAACGGTCGACGACATCATCGACGTTATGGAGCAGGAAAACACCGAAGACTTATTAAAGATCTCCGGTGTGTCTGAAGATGAGGAACTTAGCGGTAACTGGAAGGACGCTGTTAAAAGCCGTTTGCCATGGCTGGTGATTAACCTTGCTACGGCATACCTGGCTGCATCCGTTATCCGTCATTTTGACGATACCGTTAAGCAGCTGCCTTCCATAGCGGCTTATATGACCATTATAGCAGGCATGGGCGGCAATTCGGCCACCCAGGCGCTTGCGGTTACTGTAAGGCGTATCTCCCTTAGCGATTTGAGCGATAAACAGGCTTATAATACCGTTTTAAAGGAGTTTTTAGTCGGCCTTATAAATGGAGCTGCCAACGGCCTTATCGTTTTTTTTATCGCATTATTTTATGACGCCAACCCGATGCTTGGGCTGGTGCTATTTTTGGCGATGACAGGGAACCTAGTGGTTGCGGGCTTAACCGGTGCATCAATTCCACTGGTGTTAAAAAGGGTAGGGATAGATCCGGCGGTGGCATCATCTATCATTATTACTACATTTACAGATTGTGCAGGATTTTTACTGCCGCTGTGGTTTGCCACAAAACTATTATTGCATCACTTTTAAATAATTAAGAATTTTATAATAAATAGATTTACGAATACATCTAAAAACAGCGAACATAATGACCGAAGTAAGATATAACTGGACCAAAGAAGAGATTGCTGAAATATACCACAGACCATTACTTGATCTTGTTTACGAGGCAGCTACCGTGCACCGTGAAAATAAGGATTATTCAGAAGTACAGATCAGCTCATTGATCTCAATTAAAACGGGAGGATGCCCGGAAGACTGTGCATATTGCCCGCAGGCCGCCCGGTACAATACCGGTGTTGATGTACACGCCATAATGCCTAAAGATGAAGTTGTTGCTGTTGCTCAAAAAGCTAAAGACGGCGGCGCATCAAGGTTATGTATGGGAGCGGCATGGCGTGAAGTCCGGGATAACAAGGATTTTGATAAGGTAATAGATATGGTCAAGGCAGTAAATGAGCTCGACATGGAAGTTTGCTGTACCCTGGGTATGCTTACCGAATCGCAGGCTCAACGTTTAGCAGATGCAGGTCTGTATGCTTATAATCACAATTTGGATACCTCTGAAGATGATTACAAGCGCATTATAACCACCCGCACTTATGACGATCGTTTAAAAACGCTTGAACATGTGCGTAAAGCCAAGATCACTGTTTGCAGTGGCGGCATAATAGGACTTGGTGAAACTGTAGCGGATAGGATCTCGATGCTTAAAACATTGTCAAATTTGCCTAAGCATCCCGAGTCGGTTCCTATTAATGCACTAGTACCGGTGAAGGGAACGCCACTGGCCGATCAGCCGCGCGTATCGGTTTGGGATATGGTAAGAATGATTGCTACAACAAGGATCATTATGCCTAAAACAGTAGTGCGCCTTTCAGCCGGCCGCACCGAAATGAGTTTGGTTGAACAAGCTTTTTGCTTTATGGCTGGTGCTAACTCTATTTTTGCCGGGGAAAAGTTGCTGACTACACCCAATCCGTCATTTGATACAGATATGGCGATGTTTGAGCTGCTTGGCTTAACACCAAGAAAGGCGTTTAAGAATGGAAGACCTGGTGAAATAAAAGAGATCAGGGAAATGAGCATTAACGAAGTGATATAGTTAATAGAACAATGAAGCGAATTAAAATAAATACTACGTGGGAAGAAGATGAAGATGAGCAAAGGAGGTTTTTCGCTGGATTATCTTATAGCGAAAGATTACGGTATTATTTTAAGCTTCGAAATATGACTAATTTCCATAAAGATAAATACCCGAAGGGAAGGATTTTTAAAATATATCATTCACACGATGCAGTTTGATATTGCAGACGAGTTTTTTATCGCTTTTTTAACCGCTATGCAGCGTTGGCATGTTAGATATATGCTTATCGGCGGTATAGCGGTTAATTTTCATGGTGTTAGTCGTAATACCCATGATATGGATATTTGGCTTGCTCCAACTAACAAAAATAGAGACCAATTTTACCTGGTACTGCTTGATTTGGGTTATACCGACGAAGAAATATCGGAATATAAAGAGCAGGATTTTACTACTTTTTTTAAATGTTCCATAGGTGAAATGCCTAACTCAATAGACTGCCTGACGTTTGTTCATCCGAATATTGATTTTGATGAAGCTGAAAAAGAAATGATTAAACATGATATAGGGAATGACTTGATCTTGAATGTTGTTAACTATGATTTTTTAAGAAGCATGAAAGTTTTAACTCATAGGGAAAAAGATTGGCACGATGTGGCTAGGTTAGATGAGTTAAAAAAGAAAAAGTAACTTCATCTATTCAAGCGTACGCTTATATTATTATGTAAGCTCCCTTTTTAAATAGCTTTTCAGATGTGGAAATTTGAATGGACAACATAAAATATCCCAAAATGAAAACAACGAAATTCACCGAATCAATTATCATTGACCGCAAGCCTGAAGTTGTTTTCGACTTTACCCAGGATTATAATATTCGCTTAACATGGGATACGTTTCTACGAAAGGCAGATCTGCTATATGGAGCGAAGGAGGCCGGAGCGGGTGTTAAGACGCTGTGCGTCGCGAAAAATGGTATAGGGATGGTTACTGAATATGTCAGCTTTAACCGGCCAAAGGTTACGGCTATAAAAATGATTGACGGTCCTTATATGTTCAAGTCGTTTTTAGGATCATGGACCTTTAAGGAAACTGGTGAGCATCAAACCGAAGTAATTTTTTTATACGCGTATGAATTTCGTTTTCCTTTTAGCCTGATAAGTACAGTCATAAAAATAAAGTTGCAAAAGGAGGTCAAAAAAAGGCTTGTTGATCTTAAGGCGAATGTCGAAAAATCTGAACCTGCCATTACACTTTAGCGCCCAGGATCCATCGCCACGCCCAACGGGTTGAGTTATTAAAACCCTTCCAGCTATTTACAAAGCTTGTAATGTCCTTTAAGCAAGTTTCGCTAAATTTCTTTTTAAAGTTTCGGGACGCGAGTTTATAAACCTCGTTGGGGTTTTCAAGCCCGATCCGTTCATAGATCTCCCTCTTAACATACATTGTACGTACAAAAAGGATATTGAACAATATTACATAGCTATATAATGTTCGTTTAATGTAACCCGCCTTTGCGGCGTATTCCTTTAAAAGGCTTTTTGTAAAAAGTATATGCCGGCCTTCCTCAATATTATGTAAGTCGAACATCTTTTTTAGCACAGGGTATATGTTTGGCGCGCGCCGGGCATGGTTGCCATAAACATCCGTCACCAGTTCAACAGATACACTGCCCATAAACAGGTAATCGGCAGGTAAATACTTATTGCTGAATTCGCCGAAAAATTTATGCATCCCTGATTGCCGGATAGGTTCACCGCCAATTTTTGCAATAGCTTGCCCGAACATTTCCTGGTGCCTGAATTCTTCTATCAATTCCCGTAATAAAAAACGGTGTTCCACATCCTGCAACGGCAGGGTCAGGATATGCCTCGTCATAAAAAGACAAAACAGGCATTCGCCCCAGGCGTATGAAGCTATTACCTGTACCAATTCATGCCGACCGAGATCTAATTTTTGAGCAGGAGTGAGGGTGTGGTAAATTTCAAGGCCTTCTAAGGACGTTAAGGCTTCCGGTAAAAAGATATCTTCAGGTGTGGGTTCCGTTTGCCAGGGGATATATGTTTCCGGCATCAGGGGATGTTCCTTACTGATCTTTATCAGGCGCTCAACTTCTTTTACATCCATAACCAAATTTACTCATAAAGTATTGTTACTAGCAATACTTTAATAAACAGTAACTGGTTGCCTATACGGCAAATAGCTGACCAAAATCTTTAAATGATTTAAATTCGAGTGCGTTTCCGGATGGATCCAGGAAAAACATAGTAGCCTGTTCACCAGGTAAGCCCTTAAAGCGGATGTAAGGCTCTATAACAAATTCTATATGATGGGTCCTGAGTCTTTCTTCAAGCTTATGCCATTCATCCCACTCTAAAACCACACCATAGTGCGGAACAGGTACTTCGTGCCCGTCAACAGGATTAAAATGGTGATCGGCTTTTTCGGATGGCCGGGGTTTTAAATGAATCACAAACTGGTGTCCGTAAAGATTAAAGTCGGCCCAGTGATCCGAGGTCCGGCCTTCGCTACAGCCCAAAACCTCCCGGTAAAATCGCCTCGATTCCTCCAGGTCATAAACAGGAACAGCTACATGGAACGGGGTTAGTTTACTCATTTTTGGGTTGATTTAGTTAGATTATGTTGATTGAGTTGATTAGGTTAACCGGGAATGAAAACTAAATCACCCCAATAAACCACTCACCAAATCAACTACTACTTCACAGTATACCTAAACAATTGCCTGCCGATATTGCCATCCTTATCTATCCCTTCAACTATTGCCCTGTATGTTCCGGTGCCATCTGAGTTGAAAAATTCAAAGGAGGCAGTGCCTGTTGCATCGGTAACAATATTGGAGTTCCAATAAATGGTACTTCGGGTATCAATTTGGTTTGGCTGGCTGGCTCTGGGGCCCGAATATCGTGGCAGGTAAAACGATCTTTTGATCACATATCCCTTCGGGCTTATCGTTAATTCATTTTTAGGTGGAATCAGATCTCTAAGTTGTGCCAAAGTTATTTTTTGGCCCTCAGGGGCTTTTTTCATATTAACAACAATTGCGCCGTTGCTGTTGTATGCACTATTCACCAAACCTAATTCATCCTTTAAAAATATTTCTACCGATTCAATCTCGGCAGCGCTTATATTCTCCAGGTAATTGTTGTCCACCGGCATGCCCTTAACAAAAACCTGTACCGGCGTTTTATTCCCCGAGTTATAATCCCGCATTACATAAAAGTTATTATTCTCATAGATCATGCCTGTCGCAAAAACCTTTATACAATTTAGTACGTTACCACAACCCTGTAACATTTCTGCCTTAATTAAATGATCAGGCTCACTGCTTAAGCTGGATAAACTGCTATAATCCTTGTGACTAACCGTTTTTACGATCCTGGTATCCTTTATCACCACTTCCTTTAGCACGTGCGAGTTGTTAAATTGAACTTTGCTGTTTTTTAAATAAGAACTAAGGGTACTATCGATATTCATGACAGCGTCGGGCGTGGTAGGGTTTGAGTTTATTTTCTGGTATGGATCTCCATCAGCGGTTAACACCAAATCGCTTGCGCGCGTATTGTTCCTGGCGCTTAAGAAAACCTGGGTTGAGTCGGAAAATACAAGATTTGGAAATCTGAAGCGCCCGTCGGCATCTGTAACTGCATTTGCAGAATAATTTTTGTCCTTTATTTTCAAGCTAACGTTGCCGTTGCCTATGGCCATTCCGTTAAACGCCCTTAAAGTTCCGGTAAGCGTGATACCTTGCTCAGGCAGAAAGCTTATCGACGGGTATTTTTCTGTCATTATGCCATCGTACGAAAAACGCCTGTAACCCTGTGTTTGTAGCAAAATGTCGAGGTCAGCAAGCTTTTTTTCATCAGGGTGATTAAAGTAGTAATTAGGTTTTTCGACATAACCGCCAATATCCGCTGTTAGTAAAAGGTATGATAATATGGTGGTTTCAGAGTTTTCATCAACCGGAACCTTCGAATCATCGATCACAGCAACTGAGAAGTTTCCTTCAGCAGTTTTGTCGCCGTTTTTTGCTGCTATACTCAATTTGACCTTTTGCCTGGTTGTATAGGATGGGTGATCGCTGGCAACGGAAAGATTCAGCTGGTCGTTATGCATAATAAAGGCAATTCGCTCACTTAATGGTTCGCCATCATCAGAAAAAAGCGTTACCTGCACAATCCCGGTAGGGAATTTGCTTTTTGGGACTGTTGCCGTGTAAACCTGGTTTTGTAATTTTGTTTGCGCCGCAAAACATATTACCCCGCTTGATTTTGCAAGTATGAAAAAGGTTTTTCCGGCATTCTCTTTTACAAACGCAGCGTCCGACAATAACTTTATCTTTAACGATTCCGGATCGGTGTTATCTATGTTGATGGTTGTTGCATCTGCTAATATTTTAGGAAGATCGGGTGTCGCCTCGGTGCCATCCGCAAACGATACGTGCGCAGTGTATGTTTTGCCATCTTCAGGTGTCAGTAAAAAATAACCCATCCCCAGGTGGGCAGATGAAAACTCGGCTACCACTTTATTAGTATTGTCAGTTATGGTACCCTTAACATCAATACCTAATCCGTCCGGCTTTAAAGCCTTGAAGGCCACCTTCGTGGGGATCCCGCCGATAAGCTGTCCGCCTTCAGGGAAAAACTGCATGTCATTTGGCTTCGAGACCGATTTTAGCGAAAATTTACTGGTTCCCTGCTTCCTGTCGCCCCGGTCAATAACTGTAATCAAGGCAGTTGAATCCAGTCCAATGTTTTTGACGTTCGCAAAACCGATATCGATATAGCCATTTTTGTCTGTTACGCCTTTTCCCTTTGCTATTTCGTCGTAATCCTTTTCAATTGTCCAGGTTACTTTCTTCTCGCTATAAGGTTTTCCTTCGTCGTCTTTATAGGAAATCCCTGCAGAAATTTTTGTGTATTTAGGAAAAACCGATCTTTTTAATGAGACCAGGGTAGATACCGAATTGTTTATGGCGTCGCCAATTGTTATATTCTTATTGAAAAAATATTCAGGCCCGAAATTGTTCATCCAATTGGTATAGGCCACAATCCTGTAATTCCCTTTTTTATACGTGTATTGAGAGATTGGAATATCGGCCCATGCAACACTATTTTTCACGGGGATCTTCAGCGACTCGACCAATGAATCCTTAGCAGTTAGTAAATCAACGTATATTATCTTACTGATCTGCGATGGTTGGTGCTGATCTAATGTTAAATATGCTTTAAACCAAATCGTATCACCAAGGGCATAGTAAGGCTTATCAAAATGCAAATAAACCCGCTCTATCGGCATGTCCTGGTAAATCTTGGCCGTTTTTGTCATTATTTTATTCAAAACAGTTCCATCCTGTGCAGATGCGTTTGAATAAAATAAAATTGAAAATATTGATAACGTTAAAATTGTCTTTATAAATCTCATGAATTTAGATTAAGCCGGATGCAAGGGCTAATATAGCCCATTGATGATTAAATATAACGCTGCAATAGCGGGTTTAACATTTTTTTACAGTTTTTGAACAGGAATGTTACTTAACAACCATTTGTATGGTATTCCGGCTCAGTTGCTCCATTAATATGATTTTACCGGCCTTTAACTCGTTTAACGATTCGGTTGAGTAATGCCTTACCGTTATCAGTGTTAAACCCTCGTTATATTTAACATTGAACTCTTCGTTCAGTTGTTTCAAAAGCCTTCTAAAACGGTCTTCAGAGAAATCGATACATACAGTAAAACTCAGCGCCGATGTTTGCATCATGTTTACTTTGGCATGGCTGGCGGCAAACATGCCAAAAATACCGCTCAGGTGATTCTCAGAAATAAAAGAATAATCCTTAGCAGAAAGGGAAAGCAAAACCTGGTTTTGTTTGATGATGATCACCGGTTTTAGAAATACATTTTTGCCGTTTTCCTTTATTACAGTGCCGGGTTCGTCAGGTTTTGTGAACGGTTTTACCAGCAGTGGTATTTTGGCGTTTTGAAGCGGTTTTATTGTTTTTGGGTGGATAACTGTAGCGCCGTAATAAGTCATCTCGATGGCTTCGGAATACGAAAGCTCATCAAATTTTATGGTATCTGTAAAAAATTTGGGGTCGGCGTTCAACACGCCGGGCACATCCTTCCATGTGGTAACAGATTCGGCACCCAGGCATGACGCAAATATAGACGCGGTATAATCAGATCCCTCACGACCTAACGTTGTGGTGAAGTTTTCAGACGTTCCACCTAAAAAGCCCTGCGTTACAACAATGCCCTTGTTTAACAAGGCCGGAATTTCGGTGCTGATGGCTGTCCTGGTCTTATCCCATTGTACAACGCCTTCCCGATAGGTGTTATCTGTGTGGATGTATCCGCGTACATCCAGCCACTGACTTTTTAAACCTGCTTTATTTAAGTAGGCATTAACTATCCGCGTGGAAACAAGCTCGCCGATTGACACGATCTGATCATAAATAAAATCATAATCATCGTGCGGTTCTTCCTCAATTACCCAATCTATCTCTACAAATGTATTGGCAACATCGTCAAACACCTGGTCGTTCTTGTCGAAGAGTTCTTCAATTATATCGTAATGATATTTTTTTATGTCATCGAAAATGGTGTGTACTTCTTCATCCCGGTCAACATATGCTTTGGTAAGCTTTTCGAGCGCGTTGGTAGTTTTGCCCATTGCCGAAACCACAATTAGCAATTGGTTCGCGTTATATTTTTCAACCACGCTGGCGAGGTTTATTATGCCTTCGGCATCCTTTACAGATGCCCCTCCGAATTTAAAAACAAGCATTATTTTATATATTGAGTAAGAATCGTATTGGGTAGCAATAGCGATTTGATTTTTGCGTAAGGTATAATTAGTTCTGTAGTGCCGGCCGCATAAGGTTTTATTTCATACTGATTATAAAGGAACCTTAATCCGGTCGGGGTTATCGAAAAATTATCATTTAACGCGAACTTATTGTCCTTGAAAAAATAGTTGTTGGCAAGTGAGGCGGTGTCTGCTAACTTTTCGCTTGCACGAAATATGTGTTCCGCTATGCTAGCAAGTTTTGCTTTGTTGACAGGAGCAATTAAATCATCCAGTGTTATAATTTTATCGGCCTTGGTATTCCAGTTAATAAAGCCGGTAAACGACGATGGGTGAGCACCACCCATATATGAATAACCACCGATTTCCAGTGTTGTTAAACTGGAATCCTGCCGTATTATTTTTGTGTAGCAATCGAGCGAGTAAAACATCTCGGCGCTGTTTTCCTTTATGGCGCTTAAATAATTCGCCATAAAGTTTTTCGATAATTCCTTTAAACTCGTGTCGGGCTTCTCACTCAATTGAAACAGGTTGACAAGCTTTTGTACTATCGTGTCATTCAATTTTTTTTGCCCGGTAAAGTCCGGATATTTAAATTTCACAACAGTACAGGCGGTGTCGGCTTTTTCACCGCAATCGGCAGCGCGTTGCTTAAATACCGTATATTTAAAAGCCAGTGTATCCGTATTAATAGCGCTTTTGGTTGTACCTGGTTTACCCCACATACACCCGCTTATCGCGATAGCAACTAAACAAAATACTCCCGGCTGTAATTTCATAAATTGATATTTAAAAGCTGTTCCTTTGATAACGATGCATTAAGCCAACCGGCTTCAACAGCGGCTCCATATTTGTTCTTATAAAAGTTGATAGCGGGTTCGTTCCAATCAAGCACCTGCCATACCATTCCGCTAAATCCAAGTTCATTGGCTTCAATTATTAACTTGTCGAATAACAATTTTCCTATTCCTTTTCCGCGCATTTCTTCAGTTACTATCAGGTCCTCCAAATACAACCTCGATCCCTTCCATGTTGAGTATCGGATATAATAAACGGCGAACCCAACAATGTGACCGTTGTTTTCGGCCACAAATGCCTTCCATACAGGTTTTTCACCGAAACCAGCATCTTCAAATTCCTGCAAGGTAACGGTAACCTCTTCAGGCGCCTTTTCAAAAAGAGCCAGTTCGTGTACCAATTCCATTAAACGGGGACAATCTTCTTTTTTTGCTATTCGTATGTTAGTCATTGTGTCATTAGTTATTTTTTGAACCATGATTAAGAGGATTTAAGGATTATCATGATCCTGTAACTTCAACCAGGCAAATTGTTATTCAAAAATTCCGAAATCGAAAATCCGACTTCCGAAATCCTAATTGTTTTTCCAGTGTTTTATCACTCGTTGGCCAAAAATAGTACTGCCCAGCCGTACCATATTGCTGCCCTGCTCTATGGCTAATTTATAGTCGGACGACATGCCCATTGATAGCGTATCGAATTTATCGTCCTTTCTAAAAAAGCTTTGTTTTATACCGTCGAAGAATGTTTTTAGCTCGTAATATTCCTCTTTAATTTGTTTTTCGCTGTCGGTATTGGTGGCGATACCCATCAAGCCCCTTATCCTGATGTGTTTTAAGGAAGTAAACTCTTCCGATCTCAGTAATTCAATTACCTCGTCAAAACCCAGTCCAAATTTCGTTTCCTCATCGGCAATATAAACCTGCAGCAGGCAGTCGATAACTCTGTTATTCTTTTCGGCATGCTTATTTATTTCCTGTAAAAGTTTCAGGCTATCAACAGACTGGATCATGCTGATGAACGGTGCGATATATTTAACTTTATTGCTTTGCAGGTGCCCGATCAGGTGCCATTCGATGTCCTTTGGTAACTGTTCGTACTTTTCTACAAGTTCCTGCACCATATTTTCGCCAAATAAGCGTTGTCCTGTTTGGTAGGCCTCCAGCACTTCATTAACCGGTTTGGTTTTTGATACTGCTATTAAGATAACATTTATAAGTTCAGTTTCTTTTTTTAAGCTTTTGATGTTCTCTGCTATGCTCATTAATCCGTAAATTTGCTTAATTATTCGCCGCTAAATTACAGAATGCGTAAATATATCACCTTGTTTTTTTCAGCAACGCTTTTTTTATTTTCATGTAAGGGAACTAAAGGGCCTAATGGAGTTATAAATCACGACCAAATGGTCAGCCTGTTAACAGAGGTTCACCTTGTTGACGGACGAAGCTATGGTAACAACCAGATGCAGGATAGCCTGATTAAATACGGCACTGTGAGATACGAGGCAGTATTTAAAAGATTTCATACCGATTCCGCAGAATTCAGGAAGAGCCTTAAATATTATTCAACCCAGCCGGTTGAATTGCAAAAGATGTACGATCAGATATTAATAAACCTGAAGAAGAAGGCTGATTCGCTGAATAGCCTGCAGCATGTAGCCGATTCCATAAGGAGGAAACAAACGAAAAAGAATGCTTTACCCCAGTAATAGTGTTGACAAACTCGGTTTTACCGAGGTAAAGGAACTGATAAAAACGCACTGCCTTAGCGAGATGGGCAGGCAAATGGTGGACAAGATCCAGGTAATGAATAATTACGACCAGATCCGTAAATTTCTTTACCAAACCAGCGAGTTTAAAAATATAATGGAGAATGACGCTCCGTTACCCATTCATCATTTTTTCGACATTAAGTCGCTTGCCAACAAGGCGAAAATTGAGGGCGCGTTTTTAAGCGAGGAAGAATTTTACCAGGTACAGGCGTCTTTGACTACGGTATTCGCTGTGATCGGTTATTTTAACGAAAGGGAAGGACAGTACCCCAACCTGGAAGCTTTGTTTGAACACCTGCCCATAGAAAAAGCTATCCTTAAGAAGATCGACCTTGTTATCGACCAAAAAGGAAAGATCAGACCCAATGCCTCAAGGGACTTACAGGAAATAACTTCAGGTATCGCAAAAGCTGAACAGGAGGCCCGTAAAAAGATCGACGTTATATTCAAAAGTGCAACTGGCAATGGGTGGACGGCAGACGGATCACTAACTGTTCGCGATGGGCGGTTGTGCATTCCATTGCTTGCAGAAAACAAACGCAAGCTGAAAGGGTTCATTCACGATGAATCAGCGTCCGGTCAAACCGTTTACATGGAGCCGGAAGAGGTTTTTACCCTGAATAATAAGATCCGCGACCTTGAGTTTGAACGCAGGCGCGAGATCGTAAAAATATTAACAGGCTTAACTGATGAACTGAGGCCTTACGTTCCACTTTTACTTTCCTATCATGGTTTGTTGACCAAGCTTGATTTTGTTAGAGCCAAAGCGCTTTTTGCGATAGACATTGAGGGCAACATGCCCGAAGTGGTTAATGACGCCCGGCTTAAACTGACAAATGCCCGTCATCCATTATTGCTGTTAAACTTCAAGAAGGAAGGTAAGACGGTGGTGCCATTAAATGTGCAAATTGATGAGGGAACACGGATTATTGTAGTATCGGGGCCAAACGCTGGTGGTAAATCTGTTTGCATGAAAACTGTGGGTTTATTACAGATGATGGTACAAGCTGGTTTGTTGATCTCTGCGGCTGAGGGAAGTGTTGCAGGCGTGTTTAAACAGCTGTTTGTTGATATTGGGGATGACCAATCTATTGAAAGCGATTTAAGTACCTACAGCGCTCATCTGTCAAAAATGAAAAATTTTGTGGAGCAGGCCAACGGTAAAACCCTGATCCTGATAGATGAATTTGGTACCGGAACCGATCCGCAATTTGGCGGGCCTATTGCCGAGGCGGTGTTGGAATCGTTAAATCATAAAAAGGTAAAGGGCATGGTAACCACCCATTATTCGAACCTTAAGATCTTTGCCAGCCATACTGAGGGGATTGAAAATGCATCTATGCTATTCAATAACGTGGAAATGAAGCCGCTTTATATGCTTGAAGTCGGAAAGCCGGGAAGTTCTTATGCTTTTGAAATAGCGCAAAAAATTGGTTTGCCGCAAAATGTGCTCAACCTGGCAAAAAATAAGGTGAGCGCGGGACAAAAAAAGGTAGATACTTTACTAGTCGACCTGGAGCGCGAGAAGAAGGAGATCTTCGATACCAAACTAAAGCTGGATAAACAACAGCGACAGGTAAATGCTCTGCTTGCCGAAAATGAAACACTTAAAAGCTATTTAGAGGAAAATAAGAAGGCGCTGATAAGGGATGCGAAGGACCAGGCGAAGAACATTATTCTGAACGCCAACAAGCTGGTCGAAAATACCATCTCTGAAATTAAAAGCAGCAATGCTGATAAGGAGAAAACAAAAACACTTCGTGAGAACTTAAACGCGGAGTTGCAAAAGAATACGGTTAAGCCAGCTACTCCGAAATCTTCATCAATAGAAGACGAAGAATTAAAGCCCGGTGATTGGGTAAAGCTCACAGACAGCGAGACCACAGGGCAGGTTATTGAGCTGATAAAGGATAATGTAGTAATTGCCATTGGTGATCTGCGTACCGTGGCGAAGCGGAAGCGCGTGATGAAGGTTTCAAGGTCAGCGGTTCCGAAAGAGATAAGGAAGAGCTTCAGCACACAAACCAGCGATATATCGAGCTTCAGCCCCGAAATTGATGTGCGCGGAATGCGTACCGAGGACGCCCTGGGTAATATTGAAAGATTGTTTGACCGTGCGGTGATGATGGGTTTTGGTAATTTAAAGATCATCCACGGTAAGGGGGATGGCATCCTTCGCAAGATGATTCGTCAATATTTAAAAAAATATGAGCAGGTTGACAGGATGGAGGACGAGCATTTAGATCGCGGCGGGGATGGGATCACTTATGTATATTTGAAATAAGACCGGGATTTTTCAGTTGTTGTTTGTTTTATCAAGGCGTTCAAGAGGGCGTCGCCGTTAAGGGATTTTAAGGATTTTATAGATATGAAGACCAAATTTTGGATTTGTTTAGTTGCTATCTTAGTTAGCCTCAACTGTGTTGGACAAAAAATTGTAAAGTTCAATGATCCACATATTCGGTATTCCGGCCGGATTGCCATTTTGGATACCGCTGCTCAGCTTTCCTGGTCTGCAAATTCTATAAGAATAAACTTTACAGGTACAAGCGTAAGTGCAACGCTAAAGGACGAACGAAGCGACAATAACTATAATATCATAGTTGACGGCAAGATCCTAAGTGTTTTTCACCCGGAAGCTGCAAAAAAAGAGTATGTGCTTGCATCTGGGTTGTCCGCAGGCAAACACACACTTGAAATATTTAAGCGTACCGAATGGGCTATGGGCAAAACCTGGTTTTACCAGTTTAAGCTGGATAAAGGCGGGAAATTTTTGTCGGCGCCTACAGTTGGTAAACATAAAATCGAATATTTTGGAGATTCTATCACCTGTGGATATGCCGATGAAGATACTACAGGGCAGGATAGGGGCACTAGTCCGTTCGAGAATGGTTATCTGAGCTATGCGGCATTAACGGCGAGGCACTATAATGCCGAATTTTATAGCACTTCAAAAAGCGGGATTGGCATAACTATTAGTTGGTTTCCTTTGGTAATGTCGGAAATGTACGACCGGTTGGACGCAACTGATCCGAACAGCAAATGGGATTTTTCAAAGTATACGCCCGACCTGGTAATTATCAACCTGTTTCAAAACGATTCCTGGCTGGTAAAAATGCCGGACAACGAGCAATTTAAGGCAAAGTTTGGCACAACCCCACCAACACCGGAGTTTATTATTAACGCCTACCAAAGCTTTGTAAAAAGTGTAAGGGCTAAATATCCCAAGGCCCAAATCCTATGTATTCTTGGTAGTATGGACGCAACCAAAGCCGGTTCGCCGTGGCCCGGGTATATTGAAAAGGCTGTTGCCGGGTTAAATGATAAAAAGATATATACTCATTTTATCCCTTACAAAAACACAAACGGACATCCCAGTGTTAAAGAACAGCAGCTTATGGCTAACGATCTGATCGCGTTTATAGATAAGACAATTTCCTGGTGATGGGGAAAGTCCGAAAGTCAGTAAAGACAGAAAGATTAAATGTAGTTCATTTCAGTTTTTATTGACTTCCCGACTATTTACGATTCTACATGATCATTTCCGCCTTCAACATCCTCGCCAACTTTTTGTTGATCGGATAATTCATTTGGTCCGGGAATATTCGGCTCGTTTTCATTATCGGCGGTTCCTTCCTGGTAACCATCAGCTCCTTTGTGAGGCTTGTCATTTTCACCATTGCCGCGTTCAACAGGATCAGGTTTCGGCTCGGCGTCGCTCAAATTTGCATAGGGCTGTGCCTTTGCATAGTTTGGTTCGCCATCCTGTTCTTTTGGTTTAAAGTTATTGCTTTCTGTGTGTTCTTCTAATGGCTCGGTACGGGCGAAATATGCATTGGAATAGCCTGCGTTTTGTGAAGGATTATTTTTATCATCTCCGGCAGGAGTATTGCTGTTTTTTCCAAAACTCTGACCTCCCATTGGCTGCCCTTCCTTTACCGGCTTCATGTTGTTTTCACTTTTGCCATAAAGATTTCTTTCCAGGTTTTTTTCGTCCAGGTTCTCATCGTCTTCAACACGCCAGGCGTTTGGTTTAGCAGTGGGTTTACCTGAGTTATCGTCCCAGTTATCCAGGTGTTTGTTTTTGTCGAATTCCATAAGTTTGCTTGTTGATGTATAAATAATTACGCCTCAGCGTTGTAATTGTTTTGAATTTTATTTATCGATATACAATTGTCCATCATCTATGGGCAAAAAAGAACTAATTTTGCCCCAACCAATTATACAACATGAATAAAACAGTTAGCGGCGCTGACGAGGCTATCCGGGATATTGAGGACGGCATGATCTTGATGATGGGTGGGTTCGGCATGAGCGGGCTGCCAGAAAATTGCATAGCGGCTTTAGTGAAAAAGGGAGTAAAGGATTTAACCTGCATCTCCAATAATGCAGGTGTTGATGATTTTGGCATCGGCCTAATGTTAAAGCAACGCCAGGTAAAAAAAATGATCTCATCATACGTGGGGGAAAACGCAGAATTTGAGCGCCAGTTATTAAGCGGCGAACTTGAAGTTGAACTAATTCCACAGGGTACGCTTGCCACCCGCTGCATGGCGGCGGGATACGGAATGCCGGCAATTTTCACCCCTGCGGGAATAGGAACAGAAGTCGCTATTGGTAAGGAAGTAAGAAACTTCAACGGTAAGGATTATTTAATGGAGATGGCCTTTGAAGCGGACTTTGCCATAGTAAAAGCCTGGAAGGGCGATACCATGGGGAATTTAGTTTACCGTGCCACTGCCCGTAATTTTAATGCAGTTATGGCCATGGCCGGTAAAATTACCATCGCGGAAGTAGAGGAACTGGTAGAACCCGGGGAAATTGACCCGGATCATGTTCATACACCCGGGATTTACGTACACCGGATTTTTCAGGGGAAAAACTACGAAAAGCGCATTGAACAACGTACAGTGCGTAAAAAATAGACACCTTGTCATTGTGAGCGATAGCGCGGCAATCTCGTAGCTCTGCATAGCGAATATGCATAGCTACGAGGTTGCTTCGTCGTTCCTGCTCGCAATGACATAAAGAAGAAGTTATGTTAGACAAAGAAGGAATAGCAAAACGAATTGCTAAGGAAATAAAGGACGGATATTACGTAAATCTTGGCATCGGGATCCCGACGCTGGTTGCTAATTACATCCCGGAGAATATAGATGTGGTTTTACAATCTGAAAACGGATTGCTGGGCATGGGCCCTTTTCCGTTCGAGGGCGAAGAGGATGCAGATATTATTAACGCAGGCAAACAAACCATTACCATGTTGCCCGGCTCTGCGGTGTTTGATTCGGCGATGAGCTTTGGGATGATCAGGGCAAAAAAGGTGAACCTAACGATACTGGGCGCCATGGAAGTTTCAGAAAACGGCGACATTGCCAATTGGAAAATTCCTGGTAAAATGGTTAAGGGAATGGGCGGCGCCATGGATCTGGTGGCATCGGCAGAGAATATAATTGTTGCCATGCAGCATGTGAACAAAGCAGGCGAATCAAAGCTGCTACCAAATTGTACGTTGCCTTTAACCGGCGTAAACTGCGTTAAGAAAATCGTGACAGAACTGGCCGTGCTTGATGTATTACCTGAAGGAGGATTTAAACTTTTAGAGCGTGCTCCCGGTGTAAGCGTTGAAGAAATTAAAAAAGCTACTGCCGGAAAGTTGATTATTGAGGGCGAAGTGCCGGAGATGGTTATTTAGTTCATAGCTGATAGTTCATGGTAGCTGTCATTTTCGACTATGAACCATCAACTATGATCCATGAACCGCTACAACAAGCGCTCCCTTAAATCCTTCGAAATTTCCTCCGTTACGCAAATAATATCTTCAGCCTTGTGACTGTTATTTACGATTACCTTATCGCATTCGTCCTTATAAGGCAGCAGGAACTCTTTGTAGGCAGGCTGCACATGGTTTGCCCATCTGTACATCACATCCTCGTGCGAATAACCGCGTTCCAGTAAGTCTCGTTTAAGGCGGCGTTGCAGGGCTATATCATCATCAGCCTCAATGAAGATCTTCAGGTCAAGTGTTTCGGAGATCTTTTTAAAATGGAGGATGAATAAGCCTTCAACAATTATGATGGGCGCAGATTTTATCTCCAGCATTTTGGGGATGGCATCGGCATTATTAAAGGTGTATTCCTTTTTTAGAATCGTTTTGCCGTTTAGCAGGCTGTCAATGTCTGCCTCAAAATGGTCATGATCAATAGTAGAAGGAAGATCGAAGTTATAAAGCGCAATTTCCTCCTTGGTCATGTTATCAGCCACAGAAAAATAGTAGTCATCCTGCGATACAAGGCATACCTCATCCGCAGAAAAATGCTCGAGAAAACACTTCAAAAAAAAAGTTTTGCCGGAGCCGCTTCCCCCGGCAATACCCATTATATATGGTTTATTCATTCGGACTACCGTAGCTGATGTTTACATGGAAGCGTTTGTCTAAAGCGCCTAACGAATCGGCAACATTTTTTGTCATCACGATGATGCAATCCTTAGTTGATTCGCTATCTGTAAAACGGCCAACCACCTTTGCAAAGGTTGTACGATTTGTCATTGGGTTAGTAATTTTTATAACGGTACCGATAGGAGCCGTGCGGTGTAATACCAGTTTTTTATTCGGATCGAGACTTGGGTCATCTATCCAGGTAGCTACACCTTTTTCATTCTTTTCGTAGATGCCAAATTTATTTGCGTTCAAATGGCGTTCAGCTAATGCACTGCTATCTTTTGAAATTGCCGTACCTAAGTTTGAATCACGTTTTGCCACAACTTGTTGCACCTGGTTAATTACTGCCTGTTGCGGGGCTGGTTGTTGCGGCGTTGATGTCGCAGGCCTAACCAACAAAATCTGACCCGGAGAAAGGTTTGTCGACGTTAAATTGTTCAGCTTGGTAATGTTATCTACATTGGTGTTAAACCTCTTCGCTATTGAATATAACGTTTCACCTGCTGATACTTTATATTGGGTTGGTGGCGTAGTGTCCTGTGGCGGAGTAGGTGTGGGCTGTTGAACAACTGGTTGCTGTGCAACCGGCGGTTGCACTGGTGGCTGGGTTGTTGCAGCCTGTTGCTCCTCACGGGGGGCAGGTTCTTCGGTAGCTTCTTTTTTATGATGCTTTTTCTCTGCGAGGGCTTCTTTTTCCTCACGCGCCAGCCTGGCTTTTTTCTCCTTCTTGGTTTCCTTAGCTGGTTTGTCAGCTATCGCTTCCTTTTCCTTCGATTTTGATTTTCCTTTTTTGAAGGGCTGATCAGTAGGAACTTCTACTATTTTACCTATGGAAAGGGTTTGCTTTTTACTTCCGTTAAACTTCATTAAAACTTCGGCCTTGATGTTGTACCGATGGCCGATGGAATAATAAGTATCGCCGGCTTTAACCTTAAACAGTATCATTTTTTTGCCGTCGTTGTTTTTTACACCTATCGAATCAATTAATGGATTTGCAAATAATGATGCGGAAAACGTAAACAACGAGAGGGTTAACAAAAGAATCTTAAATTTCATAATTAACTTTGAGTCAATAATTTATAGGGACAAAACTTTTAGTTCGGTCTTGTTTTTTATGTAAATTAAATGGTTTTTATGCAATATAAACGCCTCCGGCTGAATTTTTTGTATATCTGAGTTTAATAAATCTTCATAAACTTTATCAGTTCCATCAAACAGATATAGCATTTGCACCAGCAAGCCCGCTTTTAACGCGTGCAAAGATACAATTCTAAAATTATTGTAATCAAGATAATGCACCCAATTTCCGTAAGGGTGTACGGTAATCAGATCGGCGGGCAAATTCTCGGCACTTAGTTGTTCAGGCACGCTGATATTATTTTCGGCATCCTTATAAACATATGGCTCATAGATTCGGGTTGTTGCTCCGGTTTTAATATCAGCCAAAAACAATTTGCGCGGTTGCGAACGGGTGTCATAAACAATTGGCCCGTTTGCTGTTAAATGATCAAAAGCATAGTTGAAGTTGTTCCATAGGGTTGCGCCGGTAAATGCATCGATAGCCAGCAAGCCTTTATGCGTTGGCCCGGATTCCGACTGGTAATAGTGAATAAGCAAAACCCCATCATAAGCCGCTTCTATCCCGGTGAGCCACCGTTCGGGGGTAGTATAATCCTTGAAATATACTTTGCCGCTTACCAGGTCTATCGACCCAAAACAAACATTTTTCTCTTCATTATTTCTTATTTCAACAAAAAGCGTGTCTGTGATATTATCGATTTCCATGCGCCAAATTGTGCCTGCAAAATTTTCGTTTATATGTGGCGATAGTGTCATATTAGCTGCAAATATGAAGATAAATAAGCAGGGGTGCGTATTTTTGTACACACTTATCAAAAACACAAATACAATGAAAGCAGACAAAATAAGTCTTAAGGAATCGAAGGAAAAACCGGTAGTGGATCATTTAAATGAGCTGCTGGCCAATTACCATATTTATTACCAAAAGGTGCGTGGCTGCCACTGGAATGTAAAGGGCAAAAGCTTTTTTACCCTGCATGTAAAATTCGAGGAGCTTTACACCGAGGCACTTACCAATATCGACGAACTTGCTGAAAGGGTACTGACTTTAGGCAAACCACCATACAGTACTTTCGACGACTATATCAAAAAGTCGAAAATAAAGGAAATTGATACCATTGGGTTAAAGGATACCACAATGGTTAAGGCTATTATTGACGATATAGCCACTCTAATTAAATTAGAACGTGAGATCCTGGAGATAACCGCTGAAGCTGGTGACGACGGTACCAACGATATGATCAACCGTTTTATGCAGTTCAAAGAAAAGAACACCTGGATGCTTCGGTCATTTGTTGATGAAGACTAACGTTAGTTGATTAGAGACCGGAGATTAGAGATTAGTTGGTTCTATTGACTATGAGAAATACAGCCTTGTTATTTAACAAGGCTTTTTGCATTAAAATCCATTAATCCTATAAATCTTATAAATCTTAGTTTAAATTTGACCTCTTTATAAATTCAAAACTATTACAAAAATTATATGAGCAAAGGGGTTGTAAGTAAGGAAGAAGATTATTCGCAATGGTATAACGACCTGGTGATTAAAGCCGACATGGCCGAATATTCGCCGGTTAAAGGTTGCATGATCATTAAACCTTACGGTTATTCGATTTGGGAAAAAATGCAGGCAGTGCTTGACGGTATGTTTAAGGAAACCGGTCACGTTAATGCTTATTTCCCCATGATGATACCAAAGTCGTTTTTTTCAAAGGAAGCAAGTCACGTTGAGGGTTTTGCCAAGGAATGCGCTGTTGTTACCCATTACAGGTTGAAAAATGATGGCAACGGTAATATTGTTGTTGATGAGGACGCAAAGCTGGAAGAAGAACTGATTCTCCGCCCGACATCTGAAACTATTATATGGAATACCTATAGGGGCTGGATCCAGTCGTACCGCGATTTGCCGATATTGGTTAACCAATGGGCCAATGTGGTTCGCTGGGAAATGCGTACCCGTTTGTTTTTACGTACTACGGAGTTTTTATGGCAGGAGGGACACACCGCCCATGCAACTGCTGACGAGGCAATTGCCGAAACTGAACAGATGCTTAACGTTTACGCTGATTTTGTTGAAAACTGGTTGGCACTACCGGTATACCGCGGAAAGAAAACTGCCAATGAACGCTTTGCAGGTGCCCTGGATACCTATTGCATTGAGGCTTTAATGCAGGACGGAAAGGCTTTGCAAGCAGGAACATCACACTTTTTAGGCCAGAATTTCGCTAAGGCGTTTGACGTGAAGTTTACCAATAAGGAAAATAAACTTGATTATGTTTGGGCCACATCCTGGGGGGTATCAACCCGTTTGATTGGTGCGCTGATCATGGCCCATTCAGATGATGCGGGTTTGGTATTACCACCAAAATTGGCGCCTATCCAGGTTGTTGTTGTGCCGATTTATAAGCACCAGGAGGAACTCGATAATATTTCGGTCTTTGTAAAAGAACTGACTAAAGAATTAAAGGCCAAAGGTATTTCTGTGAAATTTGACAACCGCGATACGCATCGCCCGGGAGCAAAGTTTGCTGAATATGAATTAAAGGGTGTTCCATTGCGTGTGGCAATCGGTAGCCGCGATATGCAAAACGGAACCGTTGAGCTTGCCCGCCGCGATACCAAAACAAAGGAAACAGTTAACCAGGAAGGATTAGGTACCCATATCGAAGCCCTGCTGGAAGAAATCCAAAAGAATATCTATCAAAAGGCATTCAGCTTCCGTGCAGAGAATACAACCGAAGTTGACACCTATGATGAATTTAAACGCATGCTTGACGAGCAGCCTGGGTTTTTACTCGCACATTGGGATGGTACACCGGAAACCGAGCAAAGGATAAAGGATGAGACAAAGGCTACTATCCGATGCATTCCTTTGGATAACAAGCAGGAAGAAGGGAAATGTATTTTGACAGGCAAGCCATCAACGCAGAGGGTAGTATTTGCAAGGGCGTATTAATTTAAACTTTGTCATTGCGAGCGAGGAACGAGCGCGGCAACCTCGTCCTTATATATCACGAACTATGCATAGCGCTGGTGCATAGCGACGAGGTTGCTTCGTTCCTCGCAATGACAAAGTTTGAGAGAATTTGCAGGCATGATCAATATTGAAAGTTGATAAATCACTGCATCTTTCCTACCATGATCTATGAACCATTAACTATGAATCACACATGAAATTCGCGACTAAGGCCATTCACGCAGGACAAGAGCCTGATCCATCAACCGGTGCAGTGATGACACCGATATACCAGACATCAACCTACTGGCAGAAATCGCCGGGGGACAATAAGGGTTTTGAGTACTCACGTGGGACCAACCCAACCCGCAAGGCATTGGAAAACTGCCTGGCTGCATTGGAAAACGCGCAATTCGGTCTTGCTTTTTCAAGTGGGATGGGCGCTACGGACGCGGTAATGAAACTGCTTAAGCCTGGCGATGAGGTTATCACCGGCAATGATCTTTACGGCGGTTCATACCGCATGTTCACCAAGATCTTTTCCAACTACGGTATTAAGTTCCATTTCCTGAACCTTTCCAACCCGGAGATCATCAGGGAGTATGCCAATGAAAATACAAAGCTGATCTGGATAGAGACGCCGACTAATCCTACCATGCAAATTGTTGACATCGCTGCGATTGCCAAGATCAGCAAGGAGAAAAATATCCTGCTTACTGTTGATAATACCTTTGCATCGCCTTACCTGCAAAACCCGATAGATCTGGGTGCTGATATTGTAATGCATTCGGTAACCAAATATATTGGTGGCCATAGTGATGTGGTTATGGGCGCGTTAATGCTGAACGATGAGGAACTATATAAAAGGCTTTGGTTTATCTATAACGCCTGCGGTGCAACACCGGGCCCTATGGATAGTTTTTTAGTGCTGCGCGGTATTAAAACCCTGCACCTGCGCATGAAGGCGCATTGCGAAAATGGTAGAATTATAGCTGAGTTTTTAAAAACACATCCCAAGGTGGAGAAGATCTACTGGCCGGGCTTTACCGATCACCCAAATCACGAAGTTGCCAAAAAACAAATGCGCGATTTCGGCGGGATGATCTCAATAGTATTAAAAGGCGCTGATTTGCAGGAAACCTATCGCGTAGCATCTTCCTTTAAAGTATTTGCGCTGGCTGAATCACTGGGTGGTGTAGAATCGTTGATCAATCACCCGGTAAGCATGACGCATGGGTCTATCCCGAAGGAAGAGCGTGAGAAAGTTGGCGTGGTTGATAACCTGCTGCGGTTAAGCGTAGGGGTTGAGGATGTTGAGGATTTGCTGGACGATTTGAAGCAGGCTTTGGGCTCTGTGTAACGTTATGGTGAAAATGTTTTGTTGTATTAAACCTATTCGCTTAAGCGGCATCTATGTAAATACAACCAAAACACAAAACACATGATCAAGAACATCAAATTATCAGTATTTGTATTATTAGCAATTATTACGTTTACGTCTTGCTCGGCATATAATCTTGCTGTAGACAGGTCTAAAAGCGTAAACCTGACTTCCATAAAATTAGGGATGAGTAAGGAGGAAGTACAGGCACAATTGAAAAAGAAGCCGGATAATATTGTCGCCACAAAAAACTACCCCGAAACCAACACAATGGTACAAGTAGTGCAATACAGTGAATGGAATGGCGATAAAAAACTCGAAAGCTACTGGCTCTATTTTGTAAATGATAAGCTCGATAAATGGGAAACAGCTTCCAGGGAACATCAGCCCTGGATATAAGTGTGCCCCCTAAGCCCCCTAAAGGGGGGATGAATAATTCGCTATGTTAGAATTTGATCTTCAAAAACTTTCCCTTCAGGGGGCTGGGGAGCTTCAAGCTTTTCTCGACTCGAAAGTACTTCAATACAATCAACCCGATTTTATAAAGAATGATCCTGTTTCCATACCGCACATGTTTACCAGGCGGCAGGATATCGAGATCATGGGGTTATGGGCGGCTGTGCTTGCCTGGGGGCAAAGGGTAACTATAATCAACAAGTGTAAGGAACTCATTACCCTGATGGATGGCGCTCCTTATGATTTCATTATCAATCATCAGGAAGTCGACCTTAAAAAGCTGCTCCACTTTAAGCACCGCACGTTTAACGATATAGATACTTTGTACTTTATATCCTTCTTTCGGTATCATTATGAAAATAATGAATCGCTGGAATCGGCGTTTTTGCCCAAGCCCCCCAGCCCCCTGAAGGGGGAGCAAAAGTTAAATGATGAAGAGGCTATCGAGAAATATTTGAATTATTTCAGAAGCTATTTCTTTTCATTACCTGATTTTCCGAATCGTACCAAAAAACACATTTCGTCACCATCGCAAAAATCAACCTGTAAGCGGTTGAATATGTTTTTGCGCTGGATGGTGCGCAAGGATAATTGCGGTGTTGATTTTGGGATCTGGAATCATATCAAGCCGTCGGAATTAATAGTTCCGTGTGATTTGCATGTCGACCGTGTAGCCCGCAAGCTTAACCTCATCACCCGTAAACAAACCGATTGGCAAACTGCGATTGAGCTAACCCAAAGGTTAAGGGAGTTTGACCTAATTGATCCCGTTAAGTATGATTTTGCTTTGTTCGGATTGGGGATAGATGAGAAGTTTTAAATTATAAATTTGTTTTTTCACAAGAAAAGCCTGCCGATTGGCAAGCTTTCTTATTATTTTGTTGGCGTTAACAGTTGATCAACCGCCACCTAAAGCTTTCAAATCATCAAGGGTGATCTTTTCAAAGTCGGATGTAATGGTAAATGTGTTGGCAGGTGCCTTGCCTTCTGCAATTCCTGTAACAGTTACGTTGGCCGACTGACCCTGGCTAAATGAAGTATATTGAATTGGTGTACCACCTACGTTTGCATAATATGAAGCTATTGCACCTGCAGGGAGGGTTACGTCGTTAGTGATCCAAACATCGAATTTAGCTCCTTTGGCATCGGTAGCTATAACTTTTTTGCAATTGAACCCAGAGATCTGTTTGGTTTCAGTTGTTGGCGCAAAAGTGAATTTTGGGTCCTGCGACTGCATTTCTTCAATTTCAGCGGGGCTTGCAATAGCGGCTTTCTTAATTGAAGCTACAGGAACGTCGACCAAAATAGCCACATATGTGTTTTTGGTGTTTTTTAATATTTTGATTGATGCAGGGCCTTGTGTGAACGCCAATGCAAGCGAATCAGCAGTAAAATAGCCTTTTGCTTCAACCGGCTGGCCGCGCATATCGGTGGTTAGCGAGATAACCCCCTGCGTGTATGTTTTTTGTGCGCTCGCACTTAGGGTGGCTGCGGTAAGGGCTATGCCCAGTGCAACGTTAAAAAATTTGATATTCATTTTATAGGATTGATTTTTAATACAATTTAGATGTTTATTAACTCTGATGCAAATTTTGTTTTTCTTTTATTGTTTTAATTAGATACAGTGCTAAACGAAATGTTACGTTTCAGGATCTTATAATTTGTGTTTTTGTTTCCTGCCGCACTTTTCAAACGGTCAATGTAGGCGTCGCAGTTACTACCGTCAGCTATAAATGTTTGATAATCAAAAGTATTATTAATGACGGCTAATGTCGTATGTGGATTGCCTGTTATGTAAATATAATTAGTTTTTATTTTCTCAGCAAGATTTTCCACCTCAGGCTGGCTGTTTAAGATAAACATGCGAAGGTTTAAAAACTGGATCAATCCGCCCTGCTTCATTATCCACGGCGTTTTAATATTCTGATTAACGGCAAGTAAGCGGCTATGGCTAACCTGGCAACTATCCAAATAGGGTTGTATGGAATATCTGTAAGTCTTGTCGGTATCCTTTAGATCAGTAAGTATAACGGCTTTACCTCCATCCTTAAAAATAATTGCTTTGTGCTTATTAACATTCAGGCAGGCAATATTGCTTAAGTGCTCCATGTCAATCCGCTTCAGGCTAATGCTGATACTTAAGATTAGTATTGCAGCAACACCAACTTTTAAAAATATCGTTGCTCTGTTGTACAAAAAATAAAACAGGCAAATAATTATCGTATACAGCAACAGATACTCCGTGGTAGTTACCCATATTTTAGCTATGGATGCAAATGGGAGGTGCTCAATCCATGTTAGAAACCTGTTCATCACCAGGATGGTTTGTTCAAACACCCAGGCAATTGTTTTTGATACAAACGGTATTTGCGGCAGCAGCAGGTAAACGATGCCCGAAAGCATGATGATTTCTGTAGGGATAATGATGAACAGATTGCTTACCAAAAAGTAGACCGGGAACTGGTGAAAGTAAAAAGCACTCAACGGGAAGGTGATAACCTGCGCGGCTATAGAAATCGAACAGGCTTTCCACAACTTATCAGCCCATTTGTTTTGAAGATCGAGCCACTGGTACACCATAGGCTGAAATACGATCAACCCGAAAACTGCAAGGTAGGAGAGCTGAAAGCCAACGTCAACAATATAAAGCGGATTGTACAGTAACAGCCCAAAGGCTGATAACGCAAGGATATTTAATGTGTTGATATAGCGATTATAAGTTTTTCCGATCACCACCATGCTGATCATCACAGCCGCCCGGCAAACCGCCGGCGAAAAACCTGTAAGGAGCGAATAATACCAGATAACAGCTATTATAATGATGGCTTTGATCAGCCGGCCATATTTAAACCTGTTTAAAAAGCCAAGCGCAAAGGATAAGAATATATAAAATACAGCTACGTGTGCACCAGAAACAGACAGCACATGCACTGTCCCGGTTTTGGAATAAGCCTGTAAAATATCATTGCTTAAATCGGCCTTATAGCCAAGTACCAGGGTTGAGGCTACTGCAATAGCGTTGGTATCACGCATATTGCGTTTTAGCTTCGCGATGAAGTATTGCCTTAAATGCAGGGAATAGCTGATAACCGGGTTGCCATTTCCGCTTGATACTACGTTATATTGCTTGGGAAACAAAAACTCCTGGTAGTAAATATTCTGATTAGCCAGGTATCGTTTATAATTAAACTCAGCCGGGTTAAATGGTTGGTTTACAATGGTATATTTTGTCGGAATAATTAATTCGTCGCCATAATACAAATGACTTGCAGTATCCTTAAGCGTAACAAGCAAGGTGCCGCTGGATGAAGTTGTTTTGTTGTTACTCACCGTTGCCTCAACATCCGCTGTAAACCGTAACCAGCCGTTTTTAAGGATAGGTTCATTATTGATTTTCACAACCAGTTGCTGTGCCTTTGCCCTTGAAAAATGATCCTTGTTGTTTGTCTCTTTATTTTGGATAACACGGATATAGCCGGAAGTAAATAGAATTGCTGCAATCAATAGTCCGCCAAGCCATCGGGATTTATATAGCTTTAATTTGCTGTAGGTTATATTAAAAACGATAAAGAAAAGAGTGAAAATAACAAACGCGGCAATAAACCAATTAAAGCTAATTGCCGGATGTAAATTAATAGCAAAGCCAATACCGGCGATAAAGGGAAGTAAGTAGATAAGGAAGGGGATCTCACCCTTGTGGCTGGCTATCATATTTGGAATAAAGATAGCAGTTCAATCAATAATTACAATTGGTCACGTACCTCAATCAGGAATTTTTTCAGGCTTTCCAATGAGCTGATCACGCGATGGCTGTCCTTGGTATCGGCCATATTATTTTTTAGATATTCTTTTGCCCCGTTGAGGGTATAGCCTTTATCTCGGATGAGACTAAAGATGATCTTCAGATTTTCGATGTCCTCGGGGGTAAAGTAACGGTTGCCTTTTTTATTTTTTTTAGGCTGCAAAACGTCAAACTCCTTTTCGTAAAATCTTATAAGCGATTGGTTTACGTCGAAAAGGATGGCTACCTCACCCATGGTGTAGTACATCTTGCTGATTTCCCGTTCTTTATATGGCATATGCAAATGTAATTGTTTAATTGGAATTTCGGAATTCGGATGTTCGATTTCGGAATTAAATCAGAAATATTTTGGACTGCGACTGGTATGAAAAATAGATGTAACGTAAACTACGCGATTTATTTCGTCAATCCAGTAAATGATAAGAAAAGGAAATTTGTTTAATGACGCAGCCCGCAGTTCTTCCGAATACCTTATCTGAAATAGGTACGGATTGTTTTCTATTAAAGTTAGATAATACTTGATCTCTTTATAAAACCTATTACCTAATGACGTTAATTGTTCTTCGTACCAATCATAAGCATTGGCTAATTCTTTTTCAGCTTCAGTTAGTAATTCAACTTCAAACACCTTCGTATCTCGTTTTTATTTCATTCCATGGACGAGATGTTGTTTTGCCAGCAAGAAAATCAGCTTTACGTCGAACCATTTCTTTTACCTGATCATCAGTTAAAATATAATCGTCACTCTCACTTCTATAGTGATAACTCAAACTGTCTAAAAAAGCAATTAATACTTTTTTTTCCTGATCGCTTTGAATATCAATTTTCAAGGTTTCCATAAACAAATTTAATCTTTATCCGCTCAATTTACAATATGGTGCCTATTTTATCCCGCGCCATCATGAAATCTTTAAATCCTTTAATCATGGTTCAGACAATTTCGGACTAATAATTACCTTTGCACTCATGACAGCTACTCAAATTCGTCAGGCTTTTCTTGATTTTTTTGCATCAAAGGGGCACACCATCGTTCCTTCGGCGCCTATTGTTATTAAAAACGACCCTACGCTGATGTTCACCAACGCGGGGATGAACCAGTTTAAATCGCTTTTTTTGGGCGAGGAAGCTCCTAAGTTTCCGCGTGTGGCCGATACGCAGCGGTGTTTGCGGGTATCCGGCAAGCACAACGATTTGGAAGAAGTAGGTATAGATACCTATCACCATACCATGTTCGAGATGCTGGGTAACTGGAGTTTTGGCGACTACTTTAAAAAGGAAGCCATTGCCTGGAGCTGGGAACTGCTGACTGATGTTTATGGAATAGACAAGAACCGCCTGTACGTTACCTACTTTGAGGGTGACGAAAAAGAAGGCCTGGAAAAAGATACCGAGACTTACGATTTCTGGAAAGCTTATGTTGATGAAGCAAACATCCTCCCAGGAAACAAGAAGGATAATTTTTGGGAAATGGGTGAGACCGGCCCATGCGGACCTTGTTCTGAAGTTCACTATGATAACCGCCCGGATAGCGAACGCGCTTTAGTTAATGGTGCAACCCTTGTAAATGCCGATCACGACCAGGTGATTGAGATCTGGAATAACGTATTCATGCAGTTCAACAGGCTGAAGGGCGGCTCGTTACAAACATTGCCTGCTAAGCATGTGGATACGGGGATGGGCTTTGAACGATTAGTTAGGGTGCTGCAGGGAAAGACATCGAATTATGATTCGGATGTTTTTCAACCGATGATCAGTTTTATTGCTGAAAAAAGCGGCAAACAATATAATAGCGCTGCCAAACCGGGCGAAGAAGGCTGGAACGAGGCGGTTGCAATGCGTGTACTGGCAGACCATATCCGTGCCATTAGTTTTGCAATTGCCGACGGACAGCTGCCATCAAATAATAAAGCCGGCTATGTGATCCGTCGTATTTTACGCAGAGCGGTTAGATACAGCTATCAATATTTAGGTTTTAAGGAGCCGTTTTTAAACCAGTTGGTGCCGTTACTGGCAGAGCAGTTTAAAGGTGTGTTTGATAATTTGTACGACCAGAAGGATTTTGTGCAGAAGGTGATTTTGGAGGAGGAGATCAGCTTTTTGAGGACATTGGAAAAGGGAATCAGACTTTTTAACTATGAGCGTGAGCTAATGGAGAAGTTTAAACTCAAAATAGATACATACCACTCCGGCATTGAATGGGATCGGGCAAGTGTCACATCCTCCACAATACAATTTTTAAAAAGCACTTTTTCTTCGGATTCAAAACAAGCCTATAGTGATACTGAATTAGAAAGAATTAATGAGTTTAGCCGAAATTCTGACACTGATGATTTATTCTTTGAGAGGCTTAATGGTTTTTTAAAAACTATTAGAGGTAGTGTCGCTTTTGAATTATATGATACGTATGGGTTCCCTATAGATCTAATCGAGTTATTAGCAACGGAGCAGGGTTGGACGGTTGATATAAATGGCTTCGAAAAAGCTTTGCAGGAACAAAAGACCCGTTCACGCGCCGCTGGTACTATCGATACCGGCGATTGGGTAGTCCTAAAAGAAGACGACTCTGTTGAATTCACCGGCTACGACGAAACTGAAAGTGTTGCCCATATTGTAAAATACCGCAAGGTAAAAGCCAAAGGAACGGAGCAATACCAGATCGTACTGGATAAAACACCGTTCTATGCTGAAAGCGGCGGACAGGTGGGTGATAAGGGTGAATTGGTCTTCCCGGATGGCGAGATCATTTACGTAACCGATACCAAGAAGGAGAACGGCCTGATCGTTCATTTTACGGATAAATTGCCGGAGGATCTGGACGATGCTTTAACAGCCATTGTTGATCCTGCTTTGCGCAATCGCACCAATAGTAACCACAGTGCTACGCATTTATTGCATGCGGCAATGAAGCAGGTATTGGGCTCGCATGTAAATCAAAAGGGTTCATTAGTGAATCCCGATTATTTACGTTTCGACTTTTCGCACTTTGCTAAAGTAACCGATGATGAGCTGGCGCAGATAGAAGCGATAGTAAATCAAAAAGTACGTGAAAATATCCCGCTTAAAGAGGAGCGGAGCGTTGTTTATGCCGAGGCGATCAACATGGGTGTAACTGCGTTATTCGGTGAAAAATACGGTGAGTATGTGCGGGTGATCACATTCGACGACGAATTCAGCAAGGAGCTTTGTGGCGGTACACACGTTAAGGCTACCGGGCAGATCGGTTTTTTCAAAATTGTAAGTGAAAGCGCGGTTGCTGCCGGGGTCCGTCGTATTGAGGCCATTACCGGTGTGGGCGCTGAAGATTACATCATTGGACAAAATAAGCTGGTTCAGCAGTTAAAGGAACTTTTGAAAAATCCGAAGGATATCTCAAAAAGCGTAGAAAGCTTATTGGATGAAAACTCGAAGCTGAAAAAAGAGATCGAGAAATCGGTATTGGAGAAATCAGCAGGTTTGAAAAATGAGCTGGCTCAAAAAGCCGAACAGATAGGCGGCGTTAATTTCATCGCCCAAAAAGTTCAACTACCGAACGCTGATGCCATTAAAAACTTAGCTTACCAGTTGAAGGATATCGTATCAGACCTGTTCCTGGTATTAGCTGCTGATATAGACGGCAAACCATCATTAACTGTGATGATCGCAGAAAATCTTGTTAAAGAAAAAGGCCTGAACGCCGGAACTATAGTAAGAGAGCTGGCCAAAGAAATAAAAGGCGGCGGCGGTGGTCAGCCATTTTTTGCGACTGCAGGAGGGAGCGATATCAGCGGATTGGAAAAGGCATTGGAAAAGGCGAAGAGTTTTTTAGCATAACCTGGAGTTATATATAAACAAGAAAACCGCCCATAAGGCGGTTTTCTTGTTATACTAAATTACTGACTAACGCGAGTTTTAATTATCTATAAAACTGAAACATGTTGATTATAAATAGATTACATCGATATGTTTTTAAATATAAATCTTAAAAACGCTCATTGTCAAATATTTACACTTGCTTATTGTTGGTGTAAAATGTAATAACCTTATAATGAGTATGTTTCATAGTGTTCCGGGTGTTCCATGTGTAAAAATGGAACGCTTTCCCGGCGCGAGTGACTGATTACTTTGAACTCTCGATAATTAATGATGTCCGTGCTCGCCGCCGTGGCCACCGCCACCATGATCACCACCACCGCCGTGACCGCGATCTCCACCGCCATGACCATGATCACCAC
Source organism: Mucilaginibacter phenanthrenivorans (assembly GCF_024721155.1). Taxonomy (GTDB): domain Bacteria; phylum Bacteroidota; class Bacteroidia; order Sphingobacteriales; family Sphingobacteriaceae; genus Mucilaginibacter; species Mucilaginibacter phenanthrenivorans. Next base: position 289,115 of record NZ_JAHVAP010000010.1, read on the forward strand.
CACCTTGCGGGCGTCCGCCACCATGTCCGTGATCGCCGCCGCCGTGAAACTGTCCTCTATTGTGGTCAAATCCATGTTGTCTTTCACCATAATGGTTTCCATTGTCGTGATGAGGTGCATATCTTGCACGGTAACGATCACGCATGATTCCACCGCCTCCATGACCCGTGTACCTGCCATAACTTACACGGTCGTGAGAAAAATACCGGTAAGGGTGCGGCCTGTAAACGGCCACTTTGTAACCTGTACGGATATCGTATGAGGCGTAACGCGGAGGCAATGAGGCTCTGAAAACCCATCTGCCGCCATCCATATAAACATATTGATGTGTAGGGACATAATAATAACCTTCTACATCCGGTAGGTAATAATAATTTGCGTCTGAATAATCGGCAGGCGGCGTCCAGGTGTTAACCCCAACGCTTAAGCCAACGCTAACCTGCGCTTTTGTTTCGGCACTGCTTATTGCAATTATGAAAGCTGCTGCAAGTAAGTTTAAAATGATTTTTTTCATGTTTAAGTATTTATTTGCACTGCATAAGCCAAAAGCCGTGCCGCGATGGTATTTTTTCGCATCTATATTCGCATTCATCACTATTAACTTTATATTTGAACCCTAATAAGTGATAAAAACCATCGCCGCATTTTATTTATATGACAAGTATTACCGCCGGGATTAGTGACAAATATGAATTGGTTGTCGGCTTAGAGGTTCATGCACAGTTATCAACTTTAAGCAAAATATTCTCGTCAGATTCAGCTGCCTTTGGCGGCGGACCGAACGAGCATATCAGCGCTATATCTCTAGGGCACCCCGGCACATTGCCAAGGCTTAATAAGAAAGCCGTTGAATATGCGGTAAAGATGGGTCTTGCCTGCAACTGCACCATCAATCTCCGCAACACCTTTGCACGCAAAAATTATTTTTATGCCGATTTACCCAAAGGTTACCAGATAACCCAGGATCATATGCCGATATGCTTAGGCGGCTCTGTTTTGGTGCGATTAACAGATGGTTCAACAAAAAACATAGCCATCCATCATATCCACCTGGAAGAAGATGCCGGCAAAAGCATGCACGATCAGCACCACGCCGATTCGCTTATCGACCTGAACAGGGCAGGGGTGCCGCTTATTGAAATTGTTACTGAGCCCGATATGCGCAGCGCTGAAGAAGCAGGACAATTTTTAACAGAGATCCGCAAGCTTGTCCGTTACCTTGATGTTTGCGATGGCAACATGGAGGAAGGCAGCCTGCGTTGCGATGCCAATATTTCTGTTCGATTAAAAGGCGCAACTGCTTATGGCAATCGGTGCGAGGTAAAGAACTTGAACTCAATCCGGAATGTGCAGCGAGCTATTGAGCATGAGTTTGAAAGGCAGATTAACGTTATTGAAGCAGGTGGTCACATCGATCAAAATACATTGAATTTTAATGCTGATACAGGTGAAACCTCTGTATTGCGTTCAAAGGAAATGGCCAACGACTATCGTTATTTCCCTGAGCCTGACCTTACACCTTTGGCATTAACAAAGGAATACGTAAATACTATTCAAAGCGCCATGCCGGTATTGCCGAACGCTCTTTATGATAAATATACCGATCAATTAGGATTATCAGAGTATGATGCCGGGGTTATTACCGCAGATAAGGATGTCGCCTTATACTTTGAAGCGTTAATTGCTAATACTGAAAATTCAAAAGCCGCAGCAAATTGGCTGATGGGATCTGTAAAATCATATTTAAATGATAGCAACACATCTATAACAGACTTTAAACTTAAACCTGAAACGCTGGCAGGACTGATAAAACTCGTTGATTCCGGTAAGGTAAATAACACGGTGGCGTCACAAAAACTATTCCCGGAGCTTGTTAAGAACAGCGATAAAACCGCCGCAGGACTGGCAGCTGAACTCAACCTGTTGATTACCAGTGATAATAATGACGTGAGTCGCTTTATTCAGGATGCGATCGCGAAGTATCCAGACAAGGTAATAGAATACCAAAAGGGTAAAAAGGGCGTTTTGGGCCTGTTTATGGGTGAGATCATGAAAAGCTCGAAGGGTAAGATCGATCCGCAGAAAACGAATCAACTTTTAATAAAGGAACTGGAAAGTAAATAGATATGAGATGTGAGACGTGAGATATGAGACCGAAATGGTTTTTATCTCAAATCTCACGTCTCACATCTCAAATCTATAAAAGAATGAAAAAGCATTTAATCCTAAGTATCGTTACCATTTTGTCATTAGCTGTATACTCCTGCAAAGACAAGGATGCCTTTACTATTTCGGGCGTAATTAATAATCCAGGCAGCTTAAAAACCATCTACCTGATGGAGGCTGACAGCTCTACGGTTGCTGTTATTGACTCCGTAAATCTGAGCGAGAATGGCAAGTTTCAGTTCAAGCACAAGGCACCGTACGCTAATCTTTACAAACTAAGGGTGGGAGGCAGCATATTTGATATGATCGCTAAAAATGGCGATGCCATTGATTTTAGCACTAGCTTGAATGATAATACACATGCTTACGAAGTTTCGGGATCGGACGAGTCTGGGAAAATTAAGGAGTTTAACAAGATCAGTAATTTTTATGGCGAGAAGAATGCCAAGATAACCCAGGAATACCAGGATAAGGCGCAGGCTATTGGCAAAGAATCTGATTCGCTGATAAAGATTTACCTGCCGATGTTTCAAAAAAACAGTGTGGATTACAGTAACGAGATTCTGAAGTTTGTAAATGCAAACAAAACCTCCCTGGCTGGTTTCTATGCAGCAACATCGCTTGATCCTTCAAAATATGAAGCACAAATGATTACTTACGCGGATGATATTAAGGATAACTTTAAGGATAACCCGGGCGTGCAGAAATTCATCAAAATGATGGTGAACCTAAAACCCGTTTCGGTTGGTCATAAAGCACCTGATTTTACAGTAGCTGGTATTGATGGCAAGCCAATAAAACTATCTGATTATAAAGGCAAATACGTAATGCTTGACTTTTGGGCATCATGGTGTGCGCCATGCAGGGCAGAAAACCCCAACGTGGTTAAACAGTATGCTATTTACAAACCACTTGGTTTGAATATTTTAGGGATATCGCTTGATCAGGATAAAGCCAAATGGGAGCAGGCAATTGCTGCTGATAAGCTAACTTGGAGCCACGGCTCGGACCTAAAGAATTTTGAGGGCCCTACCGAAAGGCTATTTCATGTTGAGGCCATCCCATCAAACTTCATCATCGATCCGCAGGGAATTATAGTCGCAAAGAACATAACAGGCGCCGATCTTGAAGAATTTTTAAATAAGACATTTACCAAATCTCAACAAATCGTTAAAATAAAGTAACATTTAACAATTTGTTAATGTATCTTTAACCATAAGATACATTTGCGCGCCTACTTTTACGCAAAAATTAACCTGCATGAGTAGTTCTAACAAACAGAAAATTTTGATAGTTGACGATGAGCCTGATATTTTAGAGCTTATTGAATATAACCTGAAAAAAGAGGGCTACCAGGTATTCCTGGCACGCAACGGACAGGAAGCTGTTGCCGAAGCGAAGCGTTCATTACCAGACCTTATTGTGCTGGATATAATGATGCCCAAGATGGATGGTATTGAAGCGTGCCGCATTATGCGCACCATGCCTGAGTTTAAAAATACCTTTATGGTGTTCTTAACGGCCCGCAGCGAAGAATATTCTGAAATTGCCGGCTTTAACGTTGGCGCCGATGATTATATAGCTAAGCCTATAAAGCCGCGGGCGCTTGTAAGTCGTATAAATGCCATCCTTCGTCGCAATGCCCCTGCCGAAGATGTTACTGATAACAAACTTGAAATTGGTGATTTGGTTATTGACCGCGAAGCTTATCTTGTTTTTCAAAGAGGAAACAAAGTGGTTTTAGCTAAAAAAGAGTTTGAGTTGCTTTATTTGCTGGCCTCAAAGCCCGGCAAAGTTTACACCCGCGAAGTAATCCTGAAAAATATTTGGGAAGATTCAGTAGTGGTTACCAACCGCACGATTGATGTACACATCCGCAAACTGCGCGAAAAACTTGGTGATGATTGTGTGGCTACTGTAAAAGGTGTAGGCTATAAATTTGAAGCAAGGTAGTTTAACCAAACCATCTTACAAAGCAAACGAGCCGTTCAAAACTGAACGGCTCGTTTGCTTTGTAAGATCCTGCCAGCTTAATGAGCTGCTGTTGCTTTTCTTTTTGTAGCAGTATTTTTTGCCTTTGTGGCTTTGGCTGCTACCGTCTTTTTAGCGTTAGCTACATCGGCTTTTGCTTTGGTAGTTACAGCTTTAACCTTTGTGTCCGCCTTGGCTTTTACTTCAGCCACTGCTTTTTTTGCCTTAGCAGTTTCATCCTTAGCCTTGGCATTAGCTGCGGTAACTTTTGCATCGGCTTTTGCCTTTACTGTTTTAACAGCTGCCTTAGCCTGGGTGGTGGCGTCAGCGGCTTTATTTGCAACAACACGCTTTGCGGTAGTTACCTTTTTAGCAGCTGTGGCTTTTTTGGCGGTTACCGCTTTTTTAACGTCTTCAAATTTATCTTCGGCTGCGTCTTTTATATCTTCGGCTTTTTCTTTGGTTCCATCCCAAAATTCTTCAATTGTTTCTTTTACCTTCTCGAAAAATCCCTTTTCTTCAGGTTTGGTTGTGTTTGCGCTCATTTTGTTTTTTATATTTAGATGTATGCATTTTCGATAAACAAATATTATTCCAAGCTATTTTTAAACTTAACTACAGTAAAAAGTCAGCGATTTGTATGTTATTAAGGGCATTATTCGTAGGCAGTAGCATATAATTACAGTAACCTGTTTTATAAGCTTATTAATAACCGTATTTTTGCCGGCTATGAAGTTTCCGAAATTTGCCGACCTGATATTGTTTGAGGATGATGATATAATTGTGGTTAACAAGCCGCCGTTCATCAGTTCGTTGGATGAGCGCGAGGGCGGCGAGATCAATATGCTCCGCCTGGCAAAGGGCTATTCTGAAGATGCACAGATCTGTCACCGCCTTGATAAGGAAACGTCAGGAGCCTTAATCATAGCTAAAAATCCGGAGGCGTACCGTACTGTATCCATGCAGTTTGAGAAACGGCAGGTTAAAAAGGTTTATCACGCCATTATTGATGGTACCCATATTTTCGAAAACCTGTTGATAGATCTGCCTATCTTAAATGTAGGCAAGGGCAATGTCACTATCAGCCGGCAGGAGGGTAAAAGGGCTGAGACCTGGTTTCAGTCGTTGAAATATTTTAAGCATTATACATTGGTGGAGTGCCGTCCGGTTACCGGCCGTATGCACCAGATCCGAATTCACCTGGCCACGCAGCGGGCATCAATAGCCGGCGACGAAATGTATAAGGGCCAGCCTGTTTTTTTATCTAAAATAAAACGCAAATATCATCTCGGTAAGGACCAGGAGGAACAGCCTATTATGAAGCGTTTCGCACTTCATGCGTACGAGGTGAGTTTTAAACTGGTTGATGGCAAGGACATAACCATTCACGCACCTTATCCAAAAGATTTCGAAACCCTGTTGAAGCTATTGGAAAAATTTGATGCTTAGATGAGCCCGAAAATAGGAAGACGAAACAGCGTTGTGATCTTTCTTTTCTCTATGCACTTCCCCGACTCTCCGTCCTCCGGACTCTCGCTGTTGATTAATAGTATAAAATATTGCTTTTAGGCAACTTTTTTTTCATTTAATTGGTATAAAGTAATAACCGGCCTAATATAATATTGCAGATGCAATATGACACGGGATAAAGTCTTTACATAATTTACCTGATGCTGAAAAATCTCCTGCTTGTGTTGCTGCTGTCCGCTTGTATTGCTTTTAAAGGCAATGCCGACGTGTTGACCATTGACAGCAACAGCATGCCGAATATTCTGAAGATTAAGGATCAGCAGGTAAGAGAGAAAAAGCTTGTAAGCTACGTCAAACAATACCTTCAAACCCACCCGGTGGACAGCCTGAGTTCAGCAAAGTCCAGGTTGAACACAATATTAGGGGGAATAGAAAACTACAAGGCATTTGAATATTTTACAGAGGCCATGTACCAGCGCCGGTTAATGCATATGGACGACGCCGAGGCTGCAATGTTAAAAGCCATTAAATATGCCGGTGTTAATGGCGATCATTACCTGGTATTCACGTTTTTAAGCCACCTGGCATTTATTCAAACCGACGAGGGTAATGCCATCGAAGCCGTCACAAGCTATGGGCTCGCAAAAAAAGAAGCGTTAACGCTGAACGATCCCCTCTTACAACAGCAAATAAACGTGAACTTGTCCGACGTTTATTATAAAAATAATTTTTACAATCAATCTCTTTTTTACCTGGATGAGGCGGAAGCCTTAACGCAAAAATATGGTCCGAATGACGTGCATATCAACAAGATCATTTACTATAATAAGGCCGAGAACTTTTTCAGGATGAACAAGCCCGATTCGCTTAAAAAATATTGCGATAAACTTAAAGCAATAAAAGGTAATATCTACAAGCTTTATACCTATCAGAAAAGAACAGAATATTATTTATACCTGCTACAATACGACTTTGAAAGGGCGGTAAGGCTAATAAAGGCTATGCAGACGGATAGCCTTTATAAATATAACGACCAGGATCAGCAGAACCTGGCCGACGCCTATTTTAATGGGGGGCACCCTGATTCGGCAGTTAGAATAATTAATGAACTGTTGGATGAACCACTGGAGGTGAATCACCCAGAAATTAAATATCACTTATATAAGGTTTTAGGGCAAATTGCCGAGGGTAACCATAATCCCCAGCTTGCTGACTATAATTTTAAAATGGCGCTCGAACAATCGGAGGATGTTATCAACAGGCTTACACAGGTAGGCAGTATTTCGTCACAAATTCAAATTGATGAATTGGCGGGTTCATATCTTCAAAAGGACGAAAGATATAAACGGGAGCGTTTGTGGTTGATGTTTGCTGTGGTTGTAGCTCTCCTGATCGTAGCTATAGTGACGCTGTTTTACCGCAGTGCAAGGCAAAAGCGGCATTATCAAAAGCTATTATTTACGGCGCAGAAGGAAGAGCTTGCCTTTATAAATTCACACGAGGTTAGAAAGCACCTCTCAAATATTTTGGGCATTATTGATATTATTAAAAATAGTGATAACCGAGAGAGGGAGTATTACCAGTTTGAGGATCATCTTTTCGGCTCAGCCGAAAGTATGGATCATGCTATAAAAAGTATTTCAGCGAAATTGGATGAGCAGATTCCAGATCGAGGAGCTTCTGTTTATCCTGCCGGGACGTCTACAAACAAAGCCGTTGCTTCAACCCGGAATGAAAAGGAAACCTACGGGGTTTTAAAAACTTCATAGGCCTGGTGAATTTATTTCACGACCAAAATCCTTCTGCTTTAATTTGATGCTGCCCATATCCCTGTTGCTTTAGCGTTTTCCGTAGCTGGCTAACCATTGTGTTATTCCCTGTAAGATAAAATATCGTATGTTCAAGGTTGTAGGATTGCTTTAAAAGCCATTCGGTTAACGAATGATGCCCATACACGTCGTTTCGTAAAACGGGCTGTAGCGGCGTGCGGAAATATTCATTAAATAAGCTTCTGCTGTGCTCATCTCCCATTAGCACGGCGCCGGAAAATCGGGCTGCGGGCATTGCCAGCTGCTGCATAGCCAATATGTGGCCAATACTGCTTTCATCGCCCAAACAAATAACTGCCGATGTGTTTACCGGCGTTTGCCTGGTAGATTTAACTTGAAGATAGCCAAGCTCGTCTCCTTTTGTTAGTTGACTGGCCCATATGCTACCCGGTCCGTTATGCCCAGCGTCCACAAACAACGTGCAGGTTTGCGTTTCTGCATCCCAGCCAGATGGGGTATAATCGCGGTAGGTGAAGTCAGCTACTTTGCATTTTATATAATTTACCTCGTTCCAGTTATGCATGCTGGTAAAAGGCATATGCAGATCGATTTCGATTATGTTTGATGATGGCCATTTGCGTACTTCCAGCACCAGGGCTGTTTTTAAAACCCTATTCTCTATAACTAATGATGCTTTTTTCTTTAGGCTATTTAGTATTAATGTATTCATTGGAGTGATGATTTAATAATACAAAGGAAGCGGAAAACGACGAGTCGTGAAATAGATAGATCGGGGTAGGTGTTGGACTATTTGCGGTAACTGTCGCGAAAGGCCAATGGTGTTTTACCTTCGGCGTTTTTAAAGATCCTTGAAAAATAGGTATGATCTTCGTATCCAAGCTGGTGAGCAATTTCTTTAACGGTAAGCTGCGTATAGTATAAAAGCCGTTTGGCTTCTAGTATTACCTGGTGGTTTATCCAGTACGATACCGATAAACCGGTTACTTTGCTTAAAGCTTCGTTAAGATAGGAGCCTGAAATATTTAACATCCCGGCATACACTGACGGACTTTTTTCAACCAGGAAGTTTTCGGATAATAAACGCTTAAAATCCTGAACTATTTGTTTTGGACGCGATGATGCCTTTACGTTTTGCAGGTAATTACTGTAACCGGCCGCCGCTATCCCCAAAAAGCAATTCAACAACGAATAAACGGTTTGTAAATAAAACGGCTCATTTGGGTCACTTTTATAGGCATCGCTTAGTAACCTGATCAGCTTATGGCATTGTTCATATTTTTCTGTTGAAAGAAGATACGACTGCTGCAATATTAAATGATCTTCAAAAATCTCCCGGAATTCATTTGGTATCAATGAGGTATCTATAGCCATAAACCATCCGTTGGCATTGCGTGAATCGGCGAGGCAATGTACCTGCCCGGGCAGCACGTAATAAATGTTGCGCTCGGGGATTTCTACTTCGGCAAAATCAACAGCCATTACTACCGAGCCGCTTTCTATTATGAAAAATATGTAATGGTCATCACGATGCACTCCTAGTGCGTCGGTTTCCTTTTTCATCCGCAATTCATCAGTATAGTGCAGCAGCAAGCCGATATTGGCCGTTTCCTGCATCTTGTGTATGGGGATGTGTTTCATCACGCAATTTTAACAAAAAAGGCGCTATTATGCGCCTTTGTATTTTCTAAAGAGACGCACAGTATTACGTCTCTACAATTTTTCCTGATCTCTGGTCTCTAACCTCTAATCTCTACGTTGTATAACCCAGAATCTTCAATACCTGCTTGCTGTTCTGCTCCTCGCCGAAAACTTCAAAGTTAAAGGTCTCATCACGGTTGCGGCGAATGATCACGTGTTTTGGCGATGGCAGCAGGCAGTGGTGGATGCCACCGTAGCCGCTCAATACTTCCTGGTAAGCGCCGGTGTTGAAAAAGCCCAGGTATTGTACCTTACGGGTTTTTGGCATAAACACGCTGTTCATGTGCGCTTCCTGGTTGTAATAGTCCTGCCCGTCACAGGTAATCCCGCCGAGGTTTACACGCTCATACTCGCTGTCCCAGTTGTTTACCGGTAATAGGATGTACTTTTGGTTAAGTGCCCAAACATCGGGCAGATTGGTGATGAACGAGCCATCCAGCATCAGCCAGCGCTCACGGTCATTTTGCTGTTTACGGCCCAATACTTTATAAAGAATACCCGAAGCTTCAGCAACGGTGTATTTACCAAATTCGGTGATGATATCCGGTTCTTCAGTGTCGTTATCGGCACAAATTTCCTTTATCCGGCTCACAATCTCGTTGATCATGTATTCATAATCAAAATCAAAAACCAGGGAATCTTTAAAAGGCATCCCGCCACCAATATCAAGCGTATCTAAATGCGGATTGATTTTTTTGAATTTGCAATAAAGGGTAACATATTTTTCCAGCTCGTTCCAGTAGTATGGCGTGTCAGAAATACCGGAGTTGATAAAGAAATGTAGTAATTTAACCCTGAAGTTTGGATTGCCTTCGATCTTATTATAGTAAAAATCGATAATATCCTCCATGCGCACGCCAAGGCGTGACGTATAGAATTGCGAGTCCGGCTGCTCTTCCGCTGCTATTCTGATGCCAAGATTACATGGGGTATCCATCTCGATCTCGTCATCATACAGGTTAAATTCCTCCTTGTTGTCCAATACCGGGATGATGTTTTTAAAGCCATCATGCAGCATGTCGACGATGTACGTTTTATACTGGAATGTTTTGAACCCATTGCAGATCACGGTAACATCCTTGCTAACAGCACCTTTTTTCTCCAAAGCATCAATCATTGGCATATCAAAGGCCGACGAAGTTTCCAGGTGGATCTCGTTTTTAAGCGCTTCCTCAACAATATGTTTAAAGTGTGAGCTTTTGGTACAATAGCAATATTTATAGGTGCCGCGATAATTATTCTTTACGATGGCCTGCTGAAACAGCAGTTTTGCCTGCTGGATCTTTTTCGAAATTATAGGCAGATAAGTGAATCGTAGGGGAGTGCCATACGTTTCTATCATCTCCATTAAATTGAGGTCGTGAAAATAAAGTTCATCCTCAATTATCTCAAAACCATCCTGCGGAAAACCTACACTCAGGTCAAGAAACTCTTCGTAACTCTGCATTTATTAAAATTTTGGCAAATGTAATTTTTAAACACAACAATTGGTGTATTGTTATGTAATTTTTTGAGGGTTCATAGTTAATAGTAGCTGCGCTGTTAAGAGACGGGCGCCCTGGCTTTTTCGGCTATGAACCATGAACCCAAAGGTAGATGTACTTCCGCCATCATGCATCTTGCACTTCCGCCGCCATTTGTTTCAATGGTGTTGATATTAGAATAAATGAGCTTGCCGTACTTTTCCAGGTCTGTCTTTTGTCCTGGCGAAAGGGCATTAAAAGCATTTTCACTCATCACTATCAAATTTTCGCCACCTGCATTCTTTACTTCAAGCATATTGCCGGCAAACTTGTTCATCTGCTCAAATGAAATGTCGATAATTTCTTTTTGGGTTGACAAAAGAGATTCCTTAACCACAATTTTTTCGTGCGGATTGGGGATGCTATCCAAACAGATCACTGCAAAGCTGCTGCCGACACACATCAGCACGTTTGTATGATAAATGGCTTTGCCTTTTTCATCAACCGCATCAAAGCAGATAGCTGTATAGCCAGCCTGTTCACAGAACAAGTCCAATACCTCGCGGTTGGTGCGGGGCGAAAGGCATGCGTAAGCTATTTTATTCACCCTATCCAGTACCATGCTGCCGGTGCCTTCTAAAAATTTATCTTCCACCTCAAACCGACTTAGGTCGATAATGTGCTTTACCGCAAAACTATCTTCCAACTTGGCAATGATATCTTCCCTGCGTTCCAAACGTCGGTTCTCAGCCTGCATAGGGTATAAAAATATGCCGCCGTCGGCATGGAATGACACCCAGTTATTTGGAAAGATAGAATCCGGGGTATACGGCTCGTGCGTGTCGTCAACAACAGTTACATCAACGCCGTTGCTGCACAAGGTGTTTACCATACGGTCGAACTCCTCTTGTGCCTTTTCATTTACGCCATCCTTGGCTGTATTACGGTTTTGGAAGGCATTACTTGCCGCCGTTTCTTCGTTAAATCCAAAGTTTACCGGGCGGATCATTAATATGTGGGATGTGGATTGTTGCTGGTTCATAGTTGATAGTTCATGGTTCATAGCCGAAGTTCATGCGGAATGGTTCCTAGTAGTGAATAGCTGAAGCTACCATGAACTGTGAACCATCAACCATGAACTATAAAATTTCATCCCTTTGTAACGGCATACTCATGCAATGAAAACCACCACGGGCGCGTGAAAGCTCGGCGGACGGCATCAGGATGAGTGTGTCAATCATCGTTTCTGGATTAAGTTCGCCGCTCTCAAATTGTTTTAACAGGTCGGCAACTTTTATTATGGTAAAGCCTTTTTCCTTGAATGCCTCAACGGTTTTGTCGTTGCGGTCGTAGCCTAAAACTACCCCCTCCTTTACAGCAAGTAAGTTGCAGGAGTCGGTCCATTGCTCACGTGCATCGTAAGGAAAAGTATCGCCGCCTGAATAAATAAACTCGGTTTTTTCTGCACTTTTAAGATCGTTCTCGCTGATATCGGTTAGCAGGTCTTCCAAAGTATCAAAGGTCTTTGTCCTTTTATCTTTCCTAAATTGAACAATCTCAGGCTTATCCTTATTTTTTTTATCAGCAAACCAGGCTATTGGTTCATTGTTTTGAATGGCGGTTTCTGTTGCAGATAACGAGCGCAACAGCACCCACATATTACGTTTTACCTGCGTAAAAACCGTGTCGATATGCATGTAATCACGCTTATGCGGAATTTTTACAATGGTCACCTTTTTTACCACATCGTTTTCAAACAGCAGCTTTATGGCTTCGTTGGCGCCGCTTACCGAAGTGCGCTCACTGCAACCAATTATCAAATGCTTTGGGCTAACCATCATCACATCGCCGCCTTCAAGCGTGGTCTTTTGATCGGTATCCTCGCCGGGGCGTAAAAAATGTTGAACTGTTTCAGGGATCTCCAGTATGTTGTCTTGATAAGCAGCAAACAGCGGATGGTTAAAAAATATATACCGCATTATCAACGTTTCGCGCGCCCTTGCCTTCTTTGCCGGTTTGTTGAGCAGCATATAATTATTAATGGCGATCCCGATATCCCTGGAGAAAATCAAATTAGGGATAGGAGCGAAGATCATTTCGTTTTTATTAAACGAACCAGAAATGATCACCTTCGCAAGCTCCACAGGTTCGGTTGCTATTAATTTTAATTGCAGGCGATAAGTGCAATTCTCAATGGCACAAACAGATGCAACCATTTTTTTACGGGTATCATCGTCATGCAAAATATCTTCCAGCAAACTTTGGATTTCTATAACCTTGTTTGAAGCATGGAATGCCTTGTCATCAGGCTTATAAAATGAGCGGTTACTTTGCTCGGCGTCTATTTGCGCCAGCTTGCCTTTTATCTTTCCAGGATCAAGAAAATACATCAACAACTTAACGTAATAGTCGTATTCGTTTTTGCGCATGGTATCCAGGTGTACGATGTCTTCAAAAAGCCAGTCTTGTGCTTTTGATGGCACCACCTTGCCCAGGCCGTTATCAGGGCTGTGGATCAATAATGCGCGCAGGTTTCCAATTTCGGATGTTACATCTAATTTAAATTCGCTGTTGCTAAGTGTCATAAATGGGTTGTAGAAGCGCAAATATAGTGATTAGAGGTCAGAGATTAGAGGTTAGTTGGGCCGTCGGGCGAGTGACTCTTTGTCTGAATTGGAATTTACAGGATTTCGAAATTTGCAGAATGCAAAGTCAGTCTGTTTCGGCGGTTTTCCAAACATAATTCAGAGAATTCTCTAATTCTGTAAATTCTGATTCAGACAACTTTCGGACTAAAATTCGTATTTTTGCACCATGAATTTTATTCTCGACGCTACTGTTAAAGCTGTTAAACACCTATACGATATTGATATTGCCGCTGCCGATATAAACCTGCAGGAAACCCGCAAGGAGTTTGAAGGACAGGTTACTGTGGTTACCTTTCCATTCACCAAATTCTCAAAAAAGTCACCTGAACAAACCGGGACAGAGGTTGGGGAATTTCTTAAAAACGAATTAAGTGAGGTTTCAGGTTTTAACGTAGTAAAGGGTTTTCTGAATTTATCCATAGCTGATGAGTATTGGATAAATCAACTCTATAACGAAATATTACCCGATACATTCGCCGTTGTACCTGCAAATGGCCAAAAGGTGATGGTAGAATACTCATCGCCTAATACCAATAAACCATTGCATTTAGGTCACGTTAGGAATAACCTATTGGGCTTCTCTATTTCTGAGATCCTGGGTGCTGCTGGTTACGAAGTTATAAAGGCAAATTTGGTTAATGACCGTGGGATTCATATCTGTAAGTCGATGCTCGCGTGGCAAAAATTCGGGAATGGCGAAACGCCAGAATCGACACGGTTGAAGGGTGACCATTTGGTTGGGAAGTATTATGTGATCTTCGATCAGGAATATAAAGCGCAGATAAAGGAATTAAAGGACGAAGGACAAACCGAAGAGGAGGCAAAAAAGAATGCGCCTTTAATAAAGGAAGCCCAGGAAATGCTCCAGCAATGGGAGGCAGGGAACGAAGAAGTCATCAGCCTTTGGAAAACCATGAACAATTGGGTTTACGGCGGATTTGCTGAAACTTACAGGAAACTCGGCGTAACCTTTGATAAATTCTATTACGAGTCTGACACCTATTTATTAGGTAAGGATATTGTTGATGAGGGATTAGCGAAGGGTGTTTTCTTTAGGAAAGATGACGGCTCAGTTTGGATCGACTTAACTTCGGAAGGACTTGATGAAAAATTAGTTTTACGCTCGGATGGTACCTCGGTTTACATGACCCAGGATATGGGTACCGCGCAGTTGAAATACAATGATTTCCACATGGATAAATCAATCTATGTAGTAGGTAACGAGCAGGATTACCATTTTAAGGTATTGTTTACCATTCTTAAAAAATTAGGTAAGGATGGAGCTGATGGCCTTTTCCATTTATCCTATGGGATGGTTGACCTGCCTACCGGTAAGATGAAATCGCGTGAGGGAACGGTTGTAGATGCGGACGACCTGATCGAAAAAATGGAGCAGACTGCCAAAGAGCAAACAGAAGCGATGGGTAAGGTAGATGGCTTTGGCGAGGACGAAAAGCAACAGCTTTATCATACCATCGGTATGGGCGCTTTAAAATATTTCCTGTTAAAGGTTGATCCCAAGAAGCGGTTACTATTTAATCCTGAAGAGTCGGTTGATTTCCAGGGGCATACCGGACCGTTTATTCAATATACCCATGCGCGAATTCGGTCCGTATTAAGCAGGGCTAAAATTACCAATGCTGACGTTACGGTTAGCCAATTGGCACCTGAAGAGCGGGATCTGATCGTTTCACTAACCCAGTTCCCGGAAATCATAAAGGCTGCTGCAGATGGCTACAGCCCGGCAGTAATTGCGAATTATGTATACGAGGTGGCTAAAATCTACAACAAATTCTACCACGAATGCTCGATACTACAGGCGGACGATGAAAATGTAAAAGAATTCAGATTGCAATTATCGGCAGCATCAGGAAAGGTGATTAATAAAGGAATGAAATTATTGGGGATAGACGTGCCGGAGCGGATGTAGGCCCCCTATCCCCCTAAAGGGGGAATAAAAGCAAAAGGCTTTGCAGTTCTATCCGCGAAGCCTTTTGCTTTTTAATTTTTTTTGCTCCCCTTAGGGGCTGGGGGCTTGGCTTTTATCTCCAATGTCCTCTATGCCAGGCATACCCGCGATTGGTGTGTGTCCATCCGCCGCGTACATAAGCCCGGCCGACTCTCGGCCTCGCCCAGTAGCCTCTGCGATAAACATAACGTCCGCCGCTGTAGCCCCAATCACCATCAATCCAAACTGCGCCGGCATAGGGTGCAACAGGTCGTTCATAAACAGGTTCAACCGGCTGATCGGCCACATAATAAGTTCCTTCACATGCTGACAGGAATAACGATCCCGCTAATGCAGTCATTATTCCCAATTTTGATATCGTTTTCATAGATATTAAATATTAAATAATAGATGAATACATAGACAATTATTTTGAGAAAAGGTTTAAGCTAGTTAATTAGAGGCTGGAGATTAGAGATTGGTTAGTCCGAAAGTCAGTAGAGTCCGGAAGAAAAATAGGGAATAGTTCAAATTTACGAAGTTTTTAAAACTTCGTAAATTTTGGAGATTCTAAAGGAATTTTTCTGCTACCAACAGGTCCTTGCTTCCCGGTGTGTACTTGTAAAAGCCGCTGCCTGATTTTACACCTGTGTGCCCTGCTGTCACCATGTTTACCAACAAGGGGCAAGGTGCATATTTCTGGTTGCCAAAACCGTCATATAGCACCTTTAATATAGCCAGGCAAACATCCAGTCCAATAAAATCTGCCAGTTGCAGCGGACCCATCGGGTGGGCCATGCCTAATTTCATAACGGTATCAATTTCCTCAACTCCGGCAACACCTTCGTACAAGGTATAAATAGCCTCGTTTATCATCGGCATCAGGATGCGGTTGGCCACAAATCCCGGATAATCGTTTACTTCAACCGGCGCCTTATCGAGCTTTTTGGATAACTCCATAATAGTAGCTGTAACCGCGTCAGTCGTAGCGTAACCGCGGATCACCTCCACGAGCTTCATTACGGGAACAGGATTCATGAAGTGCATGCCTATAACATTTCCCGGAGTTTTTGTTACCGATGCAATTTGAGTAATCGATATGGATGATGTGTTTGAAGCCAATATCGCTCCATCCTTGCAAAAGTCGCTTAGCTGTTTAAACAGGTTTAGCTTTATTTCGCGGTTTTCTGTTGCGGCTTCTATAACCAGGTCTGCTTTTGCGACAGTGGTTTTAAGATCTGTAGAAGTTGTTATGTTGTTTAGCGTATCCGACTTAAGCTGTTCGTCAATTGTGCCCTTTTTAAGCTGACGATCAAGGTTACTGGTGATGGTTTGGATTGCCCTGGTTAAAGCATCCTGGTTGATATCAACCAAAATAACTGTAAAGCCATGCTGCGCAAATGTATGTGCAATTCCGTTACCCATTGTGCCGGAGCCTATTACGGTGATGTTCTTCATTTAGTAAAGTTAGTTGTTGTAAAGGTTGTAAGTGTTGTAAAAGTTGTAATTTATTGGAAGATTTGTTCCGCTTTCAACAACTACAACTTTTACAACACTTACAACTAAATTTCTACATATCCTCCCGCATCGATAATAGCTTTTTTGTCGATCAGGTTATATTCCGGGATATGCCCTAATAATTCGATACCGGTATATTTGAGAATATATTCCTTTGAGTAAATATCCTTTACGCCGTTAAATATGATCCCTTTAATCGGGATATGACGGTGCTTTAATGCATCGATAGATAAAAGTGTGTGATTAATGCTCCCCAAATAGTTTTTGGTTACCAATATCACTTCAGCATTTAGCTGCCTGATCAGGTCTATCATGAGGAATTTATCGTTAAGCGGCACCATCAACCCACCTGCACCCTCTATAATTAAAGTATTGTCGGTTTCAGGAATTACGAATTTGTTTTTATCAATGCTGATACCATCGATAGCAGCTGATTTGTGTGGAGAGAAGGGCTGGGTTAGCCTATACGTTTCCGGGTAAAAAACAGAAATATCGTTGGTAATCAGGTTTCTCACCTTCATCGTATCGCTGTTATCCAAATCGCCAGATTGTACTGGTTTCCAGTAGTCGGCCCTTAATTTTTCAACCAGGGCCGCTGATACGATCGTTTTGCCAATCTCGGTTCCTATTCCTGTTATAAATATCGTTCTATTCGGCATTGGTAAATGTATTAATAGTAGCGGTCAATAAAGTTATTTGTTCCGGTGTGTTGAAGGAATGAAGGCAAATTCTAATCCGCTCGCTTCCCTGAGGCACGGTAGGGCTAAGTATTGGCCGAATGTCAAGTCCTGTTTGCTGTAACAGGCTTGCAGCCTCCCTTGCTCTTTCATTACTTTTTAAAATCAAACAGTGTATTGCGCTGTCACTTTCAATAAGTTTACAACCGGATACATTATTTACGGAGTGTTTAAAAAGTCGGATGTTGGTTTTTAATTTTTCTATTTCTTCATCGGATGCTTTTAAATGCACATATGCTATCTTGATTGCTGCTATTTGACCGGGCGAAGCGGCTGTAGTATAAATAAACGACCGGGCAAAGTTTATTAGGTATTCACGTAAAAGCTTACTTCCCAAAACAATGGCCCCATGGCAACCCAAAGCTTTTCCGAATGTTACTACACGTGCAAAAACTTTGCGCTGTAGGTGTTCACTCACTAAGCCAAATCCATATAATCCTACGGCATGGGCCTCGTCAATAATTAAATTGGCATTATATTTTTCTGTAAGTGCCACAATTTCTGCAAGGGCAGGCGTATCACCGTCCATCGAATACACGCTTTCAATGGCCACATAACAATTACCTTTAGCCCGTTTTAACTTTTCTTCAAGATTATTAAGATCATTGTGTTTAAAGCTATAGCGGTTAGCAAAGCTTAAACGGGCACCGTCTATTATTGAGGCGTGGATAAGCTCATCTAAAATTATAGTGTCGCCGCGTTGTGGTAAGGATGAAAATAAACCAAGGTTGGCATCGTAACCTGAGTTAAAGATCAAGCCCGCTTCTGCGTTATGAAGATCAGTGATATATTGCTCGATTTCTTCTGTATAGTTTGAATTACCGGCTAATAACCTAGAACCTGTTGATCCATTTGTAGTTAAGCCGGCTCGACTTATTTCCGCATCAATTTTATTTTTTAGTTCGATGGAACGGGCAAACCCCAGATAATCGTTCGAACAAAAATCAATTAAAGCATTGTCAGGCTGTAGCGCTCTGTAGTTACCGGCAAGTTGCCGTTCCTGCAGCTTTTTTACGATGAATAGTTCTGATGATGTCAAGCCCCAAATTTTGTGCTAAATTAAAAAAGCGCTTCGGTTAACGAAGCGCCTTCTTAAAAAACTTTAGTTGGCGATTAATTACCACCGCCGCCTTGTTGCCTTTGTGCGCGTTGCTCATCCATCATTTTCTGCCATGCTGCTGCCTGATCAGGAGTTAAAATGGCTTTGATTTTCTCGTTAGATGCCTGCATTAACGGGCGAAACGTTGACCTATCGGCGCCCGCTGTACGCAAACTGTCCATTGTTTTTGATTGTGACTGAAATATCGCTGTAACTTTAGTAGTTTGGTCGTCAGTTAGTTTAAGCTGTGTTTGCATTTGCTTAGCTCTTTCTTCAGGGGTTCTTCTGCCGCCACCTTGTGCGCGACATACTGCTGTAATTCCAATTAGGAAGCAGCACATTAACAAAATTTTTCTCATCTTTTTTTAGTTTTTTTAATCTATAGATAAAGATAACCTCAATAAGGTTTAATTGTTAACATGTAACTTAATTGTTGCGTGGTGGTGAGGTGGTTGATTGAGTTGAATAAGTTGGATTGGGTTGATTAGGTTAAAAGCAATTGTTTTTATTTCAACCACTTACTTAATCAACCAATCCAACCCCATTAACTAATTATTACCTTGAAGATTCGATATTGACCGCTGCATCTGGGCCATCATTCCGGTTAGGCTTTCGAGGGTTGGTTCAGGAGTTGGGATTGGCAGATGGGTGGAGATATAGGCTTTTGCTTTCCATAGCTCCAGGATATCTTCGCCGCCTATTTCGTAAGGATCGTATACAGGGTTGTCAGATACCAGCTTTAATTTTTTATTGTCCTTAAATTTATTTCCGATGCGCTTGTAAACAACCCCCTCGTTTTTAGAGACTACAACATAAGTTTCAGCCTGTTTTACGTCGCCCCAGTTTTCAACGTATTCACCTATTATAATAGTGCCTGATTGTAAAGGCAGCATCGAGTCGCCTTTAATTTCAAATGCGCGATAGGTGCCTTGTTTAAACATGGGTAAATAAAACTTGGGCAATTTGGCCACATATTCGGGATCGGCATAGCCATTTAAATAGCCTGCACTTGCCTTCATTGGCACCAATTCTATATTCTCGTTGTCTTCCTTATCAACAGAAATGCTTAAAACACGCAGGTTGGCCGGATTTCCTTTTGGCTTTGGGGCCCACTTTTCGTCAATTTCTTCATTGATAAAGTCATCAATAGAGATGTCGAAGAATGATGCTATTTTTTTTAGTAGATCGTATTTCGGATCAGCCCTTTCCTCTTCGTAAGCGCCTACCAATGAACGTTTTATGCCTAATTCATCAGCAAATTGCTGTTGTGTGAGGCCTTTCTTTTTACGAAGAAATTTAATATTTGAAGGAATATTTGACATGAATTCAGAGTGCTAACGTTATTAGTAATAATAATGCTCATAAAATTAGTATAATTTATCTTCAATAACAAATTTTATTAGCATTTGTTACTCGTTGAATTAAGCCAATGGGAAGTAGATAACAGGAATTGAAAATTGTATTGATTTCAAAATGTTAAACTACACATGAATCAAACTATAACGTAGTCCGATTCATGTGTAGTTTATGGTGTTGTTTTCACGCCGCTGGTCCGTCGCAAATGGCCTTTTGGTTGCTACCGCAACAGTCATTCATAGCCCATAAAATATCTTTATTATCAACGTATCCATCTGAATCTTCAGGTAGCCAGTATCCACATCCTACAAGATCATCTTCGCAGAAACAATTATAAGGTACAACCTTGCCTCCTTTAACATTTTTCATTTCTTCTCTCGTTAGTAATTGATTGCTTGCTAAGAGATTTGTTCTTAAATTATTCATGAGATTTTTTTAGGTGCCATCATTATAAATGGGGCGGCTTTACCCAGCATGTTTTACCAAAGACATGCAACTTTTCTTAAAAGGCTTATCAACACTCGTGAATTTCAGAAAGACATTATGGTTTTTTTCAATAAGTGTTTAGGACTTTTATTACTACAAAATAAAAAAAATAAATTCGAATTATCAGTTTGTAAATAGGTAATAATGTTGTTACTAAGAAAATGTTTTTTAATCCGACTACCTCTACATTCTTCAACGCTGCTTAAGTAATTCAACAGATAAATAAATATTTGAGATAAAATTTGGAATTGCTAAAATTATTAGTATTTTTATGCTCATAAAATTAGTAATTGTTTTTTAACCAGCAAATTTTATTTATCAATATGAAACGCTTCATCTATATCATTACTGACAGAAACCGCAATAACTTACACGTAGGCCTGTGTTCAGACCTGTTGAAAACTCTTGAATTTTATCGCCAGATGCCTACTTTGTTTTTTGATAATTCAAAACAGCTTAACCGTTTGGTGTATTTCGAGGAGATAAATACCGAGGAGCAGGCCATGGAGCGCTTTAAAACTGTGAGCACTTTTACAAGGCCCCAGAAAGAAAAAATGATCAGACCTGTTAACCCTGATTGGGTAGATCTGACCATCGGTTTAAATTATGAGAGCGGTGTGAGGGTAAGGCCGCAGCTTCGTCCTTCTATCAGCTCAAACAGGCGCGCTGTTACTTTTTAATGAATTTTAAGGCGCCGGAGTTCATGCAGTATCTTTTGCCGCCCCTGTTAGCAGGGCCATCGTCAAAAACATGGCCGAGATGCAGGCCGGTACTTCTTTCAATAACTTCGTCGCGTGTCATGCCGTCGCTATTGTCAGTAACTATTTCAATTTTTTTAGGATCAACAGGCTTAACAAAGCTTGGCCATCCTGTACCGCTGTCGAATTTATCCTCCGAAGAAAATAAAACCTCGCCGGTGGCGGCGCTTACATATACACCTTTCTCATGGTTATCATGATAGGCATTTTGATAAGGCGGCTCAGTCCCGCTCTCAACCATTATGTGGTATGCGTTTGCTGACAAGATCTTTTTCCACTCAATAGGGGTTTTGCTCATCTTGCGCTTAGGATCATATTTTTTTACCTGGCCGCTGCTTAGCTGGCATCCGAATGATGTTAGCATAGTCAGCACAATAACTGCTAAAATTGATTGTTTCATTTTATTATGTTTTTAATTTAGTCGGATTAAATTCTATATCCTTACAAAATAAATTACGAAATATCAGCTCAGCAGGTTTGTCAACAGGAGGTCTGTTTATATGTTCCTGCTTTTAGGAACCAAAACAGCATTAACTATATGCAGCATGCCGTTGCTTTGCTGAATATCAAATTTACTGATAATGCTTTTACCTCCATTATCATCAATCAAAACAATATTACGGTTGGCATCAATTTTGGCGGTTAACGTAGTGCCGGCAATAGTACGGAACGTAGCCTCGCCTTTGTTTGAGTTTATTTTTCTTTGAATATCCCGCACACTTAAGCTTCCTACTATTGCATGGCTTGTAATAAGGTAATTCAGTTCGAGCTTATGGCTAGGCTTTAATAAAGTATCCAGTTCACCCGCCGGCAATTTTTCGAATGCCTGGTTGGTAGGCGCAAAAAACGTGATAGGGCCTTTACTTTTAAACGTTTCGGTTAAACCCGCGTCCTCAATGGCGGTTACCAATACACTGTATTCGTTCGACAATTCTATGTTTTCAATGATATTGTTTGACGATATCATTTTAGTGCCGTTTACATTCTTTACCTTACCCCACTTGGCCTTTACAGAATCAATAACGGGGGCATTCGGCGTTGCATTTTGCGCAAATAAACGCTGACCGCCGACAATTATTAATATTACGATGAACCATTTCCTCATGGCCGCAAAGATAGGATTTTAGTGGCAAGAGACAATAGGAAAGGATCAGAGAAGGGTCATGAAAACTAAGTCCTGAGTCTTTGAGTCGAAAGTCGTTAGCAGGAAAAGTATCAAATAATACCCTTTTACTATTGACTTTCGACTTCGGACTTAAGACTCTCCCCAACTACCATCCCGGCGTAAAGCCTAGACCAAATACAGGCTTGGTAACGTCGGTGCGGTTAAATGGTACGGCAAGGTATGGCTCCAATACAAAATAGCCGAATATGTTTATTCTTAATGAAACACCCGCGCTTAATGCCGGTACACGCTGGTTTGTGTTATAAACAGGATCTTGCAGTTGAAGACCATTTTTATCCAATACCGGCTTGCCTTGGGTATCTACTCTTCCTACATAACCGGTTACATCCGGGGCTGATTGGAATTTAATCTGGTTTCCTGAGTTCCAGGCAAGGCCTGCATCAAAGAATGCATTAAGTTCGGTAAATAAGATCTTCGATTTAAATTGCGAAAGTTTTTCAGGACCGGTAAAAGGTAACCGGATCTCGAAGTTAGCGACAGCAATGCGATTACCGGATAGCTGATCGATGGTAAATCCATTGCTTGCCTTTTTGGTGTTCACATTGTAAAAAGTTTGTGGTTCATATCCCCTGATCAGGTAAGGATAACCCACATACAGCTGGTAAAGATTACCTGTATTACCAAAGCGACCGTATCCGTACAAACGGGCTGCAAAGGTTACCGGGGCAACGCGCAGGTACTCGCGCAGGTCAATAGTAGGGGCGAAGAAGCGGTAAGTACCCATGTCGTACTCCGCCTGCAGGCGATAGCGATAACCGCTTAATGGAGACGCCACCCCAAAAAATGAATTATCACCAACAAGCGCCGTATTTACGTTAAAGATGCTGAACGGGGTAAGATTGATTCCATTATTCGAAGGGTCTTTGTTATAGTCGGAATTTGAAATGTGTGTTTTATTATTGTCAATGAAGTTGCCCAGCGTATCATAAATGGTGGTGTACCTGTCAACCCGGTAATAATAATGAGCTATGCCGGTTCCAAATTCAACCCTTGTTTTCTTCGTGATTGGATATGAGGTGAATAAGGAAGCCTGGTCCTGGAAAATGCGGATCAGGTCGAACCTGTCCTCTATAGATGGGATCGTTGTCTTCCCAGTATTATATGTTGAGTTTACCTCGCTGTAATTAGCTGTTTGGAATGGGATGTGCGAAATGCTGCCGCCGAAGTTCCACCTGCCGGTTTGTTTAATATAAGTAAACTGGCCGCCAAAATCATAAACGGCCCCATTTACGGCAACCGCTGCATAAATTTGGTTTCTGCCCAAAATATCGCTAAAAACACCCTGGACGCCGCTGGATAATCCAGCGCCATATTGGCTTACCGAGGCACCTACACCGCTGCTCACCAGGTAGTCCATTTTAAACTTAGATTTATAGGGAATGGTTTTGATGGAATCAATCGGCAATTTAGGGTAAGCCAGGTAGTTATTTAAGTTAGAATTTATTAAATCAACACCTACAGAACGGGCCGGGGGCAGGATGCCTGCACCAAAATCTCCGGGCATATCCGTAACAACCTGCGCCTTAAAATCTGTAGCCTTCGCATTATACAATGAATACTTCTGCTTTGCATAGTATGAGTAAACAATATCGCTATTGTTAGAAATGCTTAGGGCTGGGGAATATTCAGTAATGCCGCACACACCGGTAAATAAATTCGTCATTTGTTCAATCTTCCCGGTTGCCGGGGTGTAACGGTACAAGTTGCGAAAACCCAGGTGGTTGGACAGGAAATATATTTGTGTGCCGTCCGATGAATATTGCGGATTTAAGTTATTATCACCGTCAAAAATTTTAATGTCGGTAACTTTTCCTGTTGCAAGGTCAAGCTCAGCGAGGTTAAAGGTTATCTGGTAGGATAAAGATTTATCGTAAGTCGTTCTATCGCTTGAGAAGAGGATCTTTTTGCCATCCCTTGAAAAGGTTGGCTGAAAATCAGTGTATTTGTCGTTGGTTAACTGCTTTACCTGTTTAGTATCGAAGTTGTAAAGGTAAAGGTCTCCCTGTCCTTCGGCCAGCCCCTGGCAAACAATGCTTTTCCCATCCGGTGACCAAGACAGGTTGCTGAATTGTTCAGCCTTTCCCATAGCAACGTCATTAATGATAGTGCCAGATGCCACGTCTTCAACCACCATCCGGTTTATACCTTTATTGAACACGCTATAGGCAAACTTCTTGCTATCCGGCGACCATGCACCGGCAGATTCGATAAAGTTAAATTCGTCGATATGCGTGTTTGATACCTTGCTGGTGAGTCGTCGGAGCACCCGCCCGGTTTTTGCATCCGCCAGGAAGAGATCGACAGCAAATAAATTCTTTTCTGATAAGAACGCCAGGTATTTGCCGTCCGGGCTAACGGCGGGAGCAAGGTTCATTTTGCCGGAATTGTGCTCGTCTATTATTCTTGTACCGACTGGTACTTCCACAGTATCCTTTAAATATGGCTTATACGTGGCTTCAACCGAACTTTTCCATAAGCTGGATAGGGTTTTGTCATCGTATCCAAAGGTGCGCCTGATGCCGTAGCCCAATCCAAAGCGGGCAACGTTTTTAAAGAATGGCACTATAACCGTATCTCCATAAGTAGAGCCAATGAAAGAGTAAAATGCCTCGCCGTAACGGTATGGGAAGTATTTATTCGTTTCAGTAAGATCTCGTACTGACGGGATATTATGATTTAAATAGGCATCGCGCATCCACATGGCCGTATACGCATCCTTTTTCCCTAGCGACAGGTACTCGGCCATACCTTCCACCATCCACAAAGGAATATTGCCTATATTTTCGAACGTAGTTGAATCACCGCCCCGCAGGGAATGGTATTGAAAGGCATGCACCAATTCGTGGCCGATAACGTGGCGGGTCATCTGGTTGCTTTCCATAACCGGCATTACCACACGGTTTTTTAAACCCTCGGTAATACCTCCTGTCCCCACGTCAATTTCACCGTCGATAGCAGTAGTTTGCTGGAAATCGGGGTGATCGGCATATAGAATAATCGGGTTAACGTTCCTGAATGTATCCCTGAAAATTTGTTGATGCAGGGTGTACCAAAGCTCGCTTTCCTGCGCAAACCGTTTGATCATGCTATCATTTTTCAAATAATAGTAGATCTCGAAATGCGGTGTTTTATAAACCTGGAACTTCAGGTTCTTATAACGGACCTTATTTTGCCCGAAATACTGTGCACTTGCCCGCTGTGAAAGCAGGAGGGAAATGGCCATTGCGGCCAATATAAAGAGGAATCTTTGGGCTCTGGTTAAAACGGGGAGACGTTTATTCATATGGCGATAAATAGAATAAGCTAAAGTAGATAAAAAGTTGTGTTTGGTTGTAAGGGTTGTAAAAGTTGTAAATGTTAAGATTCATCATAATAAATAGCTTTTTAACATTTACAACTCCTACAACGTCTTCAACAATTATAACTACTGCCAAAATTAACGATCCGTTGCCTTTGGCTTCGTATCATCCGGTACTGCTGCCGGTGGCGGCGCTACCTTAGTGGTATCCAGCGGCCTGAATAAGCTATCCGTTGAAGCAGAATCAACAACTGGTATCGGCGATGGACAATCATATTTCTTGGTGATCTTGCTCCATGGTTTCGGGAACGGCCCCGGGGTATAGCCCGATTTAGGATCGGCATAAACTTTTTCCATAAAACGGGCAAAAATCGGCAATGCCGTGTGCGAGCCTTCGCCGGTTTCGGAACTGGTAAAGTGTACGCTGCGGTCATCGTCTCCAACCCAAACACCTGTTACTAAATCTTTTGTGATGCCCATATACCAGCCGTCGACATATTTTGACGACGTACCTGTTTTGCCGCCAATCTGGTTGCTGCTCTTTTTCCACAAGCCCGGATATTCCCATAGAGCTTGAGAAGTGCCACCCGGTTCTTCCATACCGCCGCGGAACATGTATAGCATCAGCCATGCTGTTTCCTCGCTGATTACCTGCACTTCTTTTTTGGTAAACTCTTCTAATGTGTTTCCGTCCTGGTCGGCAATTTTTGTTACCAGTATCGGATCAACTTTTTTTCCGCGATTAAGGAAGGTGCTGTATGCCCGCACCATTTCGTAAACCGACACATCGTTTGATCCCAATGAAACAGATGGGATAGCTCTTAAAGGGCTTTCGATACCCACTTTATGGGCATATTGAACAATTTTATCCCAGCCTACCTTCTCAGTAAGCTGCGCGGTAATAGAGTTTACCGATTTTCCCATTGCCCAGCGTAATGACATTTCGCGGTATGAGAAATTGAAGTCGGCATTATTGGGCTCCCAAACCTGGTCGCGGCCTTCATCGGTGTATTTTATAGATACCGGTTTATCGGTAAATTTATCGCAAGGTGTAAATCCATTATCCAACGCAGTTAAATAAGCAAAGGGTTTAAATGTGGAGCCTGCCTGCCTGCGCGCCTGGTTTACGTGGTCGTAATTAAAATAGTGGTAATTGATGCCACCAACCCAAACCTTTATTTTTCCGGTGCTTGGCTCCATGGTCATCATACCTGTATTTAAAAGCTTGGCGTAATATTTTATTGAATCGATAGTAGAGAATGTGGTATCCCGCTCACCGTTCCATGTAAAGATCTTCATGTGCTTACGCTTCTCGAAATACTGGTTAACAAGCTTTTCGTCGTTGTTATATTTCTTTTCCAGTTTGTCATAAATAGGGAGGCGTTCCTCTGCCTTTAACACGAAGTCCTTGATTTCAACACCATTTAAATCCTGCCATGGGTTTTTGTTACCCCAAAGGTTATTAAAGCGCTTTTGCAGCATCTTCATTTTTTCGGTAACGGCTTCCTCCGCGTATTGTTGCAGGCGCGGATCAATGGTTGTGTATATTTTCAAACCGTCTTCGTAAAGATCGTAGTCGTTATCCTTCAACCATTTTTTCAACCAGCGGGCCACCGCCTGGCGAATATACGAATCACCCTGACCCTCATTTTCAACGTAGCTTAAATCAAGTTGGATAGGTTTTATAATGCTGGTGTCGTAATCAGGTTTCTTTAGGTACCCATTTTTAAACATCTGCCCTAAAACAACATTACGGCGCTCCAATGAATGTTTCGGATTATTAATAGGGTTATAAGTTGACGTTGCCTTCAACATGCCAACTAATGTGGCAGCCTCCGCAGGCTTCAGCGCGTCCGGCGTTTTATTGAAGATCTTGAGCGAAGCTGTTTTTATGCCGAAAGTGTTATTACCAAAAGGAACGGTATTTAAATATAAGGTTAAGATCTCTTGCTTGCTGTAAACGTGCTCGATCTTGAAGGCGGTAAGCCATTCCTTACACTTATACACTATCGTTCTGATCACAGGGATGTGTTTTATTATACCCTGCGATTTCTTTTTACGCGTTTCAAACAGGTTTTTTGCCAATTGCTGGGTAATGGTGCTGCCACCGCGCCTGTCGCCGGATGCTGTTGAAAGCATGCTGGTGAAAAAAGAATAAAAATCCACGCCGTTATGGTGATAGAATCTTACATCTTCGGTAGCTATAAGGGCGTTTATAATATTGGGGGAGATTTGCTTGAACTCCACCGGAGAGCGGTTTTCTTTATAATAACGGCCTATCAACGTGCCATCGGCATAATAAACCTCGGATGCAAGCGACAATGTGGGGTTTTTAATGTCGTGCATATCAGGCGAGTAGCCGAAGAGCCAAAGAAAATTTAATTCGATGGAGCAAAAGAAAATGATAATAAAGTAGATGAATATTAAGAAATATCTTAGGAATCGGTTTTTTATTTCCCTGAACATGTGGTAAAGATGTAAAATTATGGCACTATATCATAGCCGTTTTAACAAATAATAACAACGTAAGTTTTGCAGGTAAATTTTAAGTTAACTTGCATTTGCCAATTATATAAAAAGATGGACATAATTAAGAAATTTAAAATAGTTGACGGTGAAAAATTTTCACTGAAGGATTTTGATCCTCGTTATTCCGACGGCTTTAGAAAAGAAGATGCCAGGGCCGTATTGAAAGGATTGATAAGTGAAACAGCAGAACATCAAATAAAACTTTATGCCGCCAATCGCAAATCATTGTTGATCATCTTCCAGGCCATGGATGCAGCGGGAAAGGACGGTGCTATTGCGCATACCATGTCGGGCTTGAATCCACAAGGCTGCGAAGTATACAGTTTTAAGCAACCAGGCCTGGAGGACTATGAGCATGATTATTTGTGGCGGCATTATAAGGCTTTACCGGAATGCGGTAGGATAGGGATCCACAACCGTTCGCATTATGAAAATGTGCTGGTTACCAAAGTTCATCCGGAATTATTGCTAAAGGAAAACCTTCCGGCTATTGATGATGTGAAAAAAGTTAACAAGGCATTTTGGGAACGTCGTTATGAAAGTATCCGAAATTTTGAAAAACATATCACGGATAATGGAACGGTGATCATAAAGTTTTTCCTGCACTTGTCGAAGGATGAGCAAAAGGAGCGGTTTTTAAAACGTATTGACGACCCCAAAAGAAACTGGAAATTCAGTGCCGGCGATATAGTGGAGCGGCAATATTGGGATGAATACATGGATGCCTATGAGAAGGCTATAAAGGAAACTGCTACTTCGAAAGCTCCATGGTATGTTATTCCGGCTGATAAAAAGTGGTTCACGCGGATTGCAATATCCACCGTTGTTTTGAAGACGTTGAAAGAACTGGATCTGAAATTCCCGGTATTGCCAAAAGAGGAAAAGGAAAAGCTGGACGAGGCAAGGAAGTTATTGATATGATTAAATGTTTGAACCATAATTAAAGGATAAAAGGATTATCAGGATGGATGGTCAAATAGTATATGCCAGGTTTAGGTTGATCTCATAAGAATTATGTTCATCCTCAAATCCTAAAAATCATAGTTCAAAAAGATAATGTTAAGTAAATATTAATTATTCTACTATTTCTATAGATATTATATAGTTTTATATATTTGCTGGTATATTTAACTTATCATGAATAAAGCTTTATTAATCACAACATTAATCGGTACCGGGATCTTATCCATAGATAGCACCTTTGCCCAGCAAAAACCTATTGATCCCATAGTTCAATGGAACCTCATCACAGTTAAAGCCACCAAAATCGCGAAGCAAAACAGCAACCTCGGCAGTCGCACAGAAGCTATTGAAGCTATTGCGGTTTACGATGCGGTAAATTCAATTAAACATATCGGGACACCATATCACTACAATAAATCAGTTTCCGGTTCGGCATCGGCTACTGCCGCTGCAGTGCAGGCGGCTCATGATGTGCTGACAGGCCTTTTCCCGGCACAGAAACCATCGCTTGATTCGGCATTGGCCAATAGCCTCCAGGGTATCACAGACGGGCCGGTCGATAAGGGACAGGCAATTGGCGCAGCTTCCGCTGCGGATATTCTTGCGTTAAGGGCGAATGATGGCTCAAGTCCACTAACTACTTATGCTGGGATAGAAAAACCGGGAGTGGGAGCATACCGCCCAACGCCGGGTAAATTTGCGCCGGGCATAGATGTGGAATGGGGTAATGTAAAGCCGTTTTTATTAAAGGATAGTAAACAATTTTTACCAGCGCCTCCGCCAGCCATCGGCAGCGATGATTATAAAAAGGCATTAACTGAGGTAAATGAGCTTGGTGAAATTAAAAGCACCAAACGCACAGAAGATCAAACCCATATCGCCCAGTTTTACAAGCAGGATGCTGAGCTGACAGTCAACGAGGGTGCCAGATTACTTGCTGTCGCCCACGGTACTTCATTAGAGGATAATGCATTGATTTTTGCTTTGGTTGATATTGCTGAAGCCGATGCGCGTATCGAGGTATGGGGCGGAAAGTATAAATACCTTGCATGGCGCCCTGTAACAGCTTTAAATGCAGAAGAAGACGGGTCGGTAAAAGCATATACCAAATGGACTCCGTTGATTACTACACCTGCACATCCAAGTTTCCCCAGCGGACACAGCGCAACAGTTACCGCTGGTTATGAGATCTTAAAGAAATTTTATGGTGATAAAAACCATTTGGAACTGCATACCACAACCGACGGTGAACCTGTCCGCGTGGTTGAATCGTTAAGCCAGGTTGAGTTTGAAAATGGATACAGCCGCGTTTATGGCGGGATACATTATAATTTTGAGAATAGTTCGGCGCAGGATATTGGCAGGAAAGTAGCCGGATGGGTGTTGGCTAAAGGGCCAAGGAAAAAATGATCACAGATGTTAGCTGATTTTTTTGATGAAGCTGATAGTTATTTAGCCCAGAACCTTACGAAGTTTTTAAAATTTCGTAAGGTTTAAATCTCTTTACCAAAACTTCCACCATGGTTTTAGAACTTCGTGTTTTGGTTCTGGAGTGTTTTCCATAAGCAATATATTTTCAGGAGGGCTAATTTTTTCGCGTCTGAAAAAATATCCTTTTATAAATTGAGTGTAAGTACCGATGTTCTCATAATCCGGATTAAGTTGTAAATCCTTAAGATCTGCCAGCATATCGGGATATTTACCTGCCAATGTTGGTTCGGATTCAAACCGGGATTCAACGTAGTCGATAACTTTTTCAATTTCATGCCCTACGGTTATAGCTTCCCGGTCTAACATCATACCGGTGTCCATATTGGTTGCATTATACTTGGCATCGTATAAAATGAATGTATCCTCTAATTGTCCAAGACTAAATAAGTAAAAGCATTGCTGGTATAAATCGGCATTGGTAAAGGTAGCACGATCACAGATAACGTCCTCCGTAAATAAACTTCTAATAAGTTCAATATCGAGCAGAGAAAAATCATTCAAAAGTCCATTTACAATTTCAATCCTGAATTCAAGATTTGAGTCGGTGACGCTTTTGCCCTGCATAACAGGTTCAAATCGAAAATATGGCAATACACTTTTTATTGTTTTTTCATCTGGACTATTTCGATACAGATTTATAAGTTCTTGTGCCGTCATTAAAAAAAATGAAATTATATAGAACGTTTTTTAACTAATCTCCAGTCTCTAATCAACTAAACACTACTCCACCACAATCTCATCCGCAAAAATATACGACGGGCTGCCTTTGGCTTCGTGCCAGTCGGGTAGCGGGCCATATTGTTTGGCTATTACCTTGATGAAGCGGGCACTGGTATTCAATTGCCCGACAAAGTCCTGAGTTTGTGGTTTGGTGTCTTTAACATCAATTTTGGTTTTTACAGTTGCAGCTAATGTATACTTCACACCATCATTAGAAGTATAATATTCCACTTCCTTCGGGAAAACGATCCATGAGCCGCTGTCTTGCAATGCCCCAAATGTAACCTGTTTAACGGACTTAACCTGTTGCATGTCTATTATTGCGACCACATCATTTCCCTGGAAGCCCTGCCAGTTGCCGGTGCGCCAGTTTGCTTTGCCGCGGATCCCGTTGATTAGCGTATTATCACCCTGGTCAGCGTAATTGGGCAGGTACTTGTTAACGAGGGTTAGTTTGATGTCATCTCTGATCTTGTTAAAAGTTCCGGTAACCACAAAGCTGGCTTTGCCGCCATCAATAGCTATTGCTTTTATTGTGACGTTTGTCGAAACATCCAATGAACCTGTATATAGGGTTGAGCTTGCTGTAGGAGCAGAGCCATCCGTGGTATAAAAGATCTTCGCGTTTTTATCCGCCGCCTTTATTTCAATTTTGAATGGCTGCTTGAATGTTTTTGATGGTGCGATGATATACGGATCGGATATGATCAGGCTATCAGTGATCTTAGATGTTGGTTTTTCCAGCCCCTGTACAAAAATGCTGTTTGGCAACTTGCCGGTAAGTACCTCGAAATCGCCACCATTGGCGATATCATCGTAGTTAAGGTACAGTTTGTTGTAAACCTTTTTGTTCAAAGTCATGCCCTGCAGGTAAATATTTGCACGGGTTACGCCTGCGCCGGGGTTGGTGATGGTGAATTTTTTGCCATTCTCTAAATTAATAACCGCCTTGTCAAACTGCGGAATGCCAATTTGAAATTGCTGTTGACCAGGAGCAATATTATAGATCCCCAGCGAGCTGATCACATACCAGGCCGACATCTGCCCGCAATCTTCGTTACCCGACAAACCATCTGGTTTATCGCTGTATTCCTCGCGTAAAATGCGACTGATGTATAGTTGTGTTTTTTCGGGCGCATCGGTAAAATTATAGAGGTAAGCCATATGGTGGCTCGGTTCGTTGCCATGTGCATACTGGCCGATCAAGCCGCTTACATCAGGCTGATCGTGTCCGCTCAATTTTGAATCCGTTGTGAACAATTCGTCCAATTTCTTTTCAAACGCAGCTCTGCCGCCCATACGGTCTGCTAATCCTTCCACATCCTGCGGCGCAAGGAATGAATATTGCCAGGAATTGCCTTCGGTATAGTTGCTGTTGATTTCCGTTGGTTCAAAAGGCGTGAACCAGCCGCCATTGCTGCGCGCCTGCATAAAGCCATTCTGATCGTTAAAGTTGTTTTTCCAGTATTGGGCGCGTTTAATGAATTCAGCATAATCCGCTGGTTTGTTCAGCATTTTTGCCATTTGGGCGATACACCAATCATCAAAGGCATATTCCAGTGTTTTTGAAACAGACTCATGCTCATCATCAGACAACACCACACCATTTTTACGGTATGAGTCCAATCCAAACTGGTTGCGGTTAACGGCGGCTTTCATGGCTGTAAATGCTTCATCCACATTAAAATCCCGGATACCCTTTGCGTAAGCGTCAACAATAACCGGGATGGAGTGGTTGCCCACCATGCAATAAGTTTCATTAGATGCTAAAGGCCAAATTGGTAATAAACCGCCCTGCTCGTACATCGCCAAAAAAGATTTTATAAAATCAAGCGTGCGTTTGCGATCGATGAGGTTTAACAGCGGGTCTTCAGCGCGGTAGGTATCCCACAAAGAAAATACGGTATAATAATTAAAACCATCAGCTTTGTGCACTTTTTGATCCATGCCGCGGTACTGGCCATCAACGTCGCTATAAACATTAGGGGCGAGCATGGCGTGGTAAAGGGCGGTATAAAAAATGGTATGTTTTTGTTTTACATAATCAATTGTCGGCTGTTTCTTTTGCCCGGCCGGTCGCTTGTATGAGGCTTGCCCATTATAATTAGGATCTTGTGTGTTTTGCGGAACCTGCTGTGCCGATGCAGTGGGTGCACCGCCTTCAACTTCTATTTTCGCCAACTGATCTACCCATAAAGCTTTTGCATCAGCCTGCACCTTTTTGAAGTTGAAATCAGGAACTTCCGCATCCAGGTTCCTTAACGCACCTTCTGCGCTGACAGACGAAATTCCCACCTTGGCGATCACCTCGCCTGGGTTATCAAAGCGGATGTACATTTTGATATTCTTGCCTTGTAATTTGCTTTGGCCGGGTTGTAGTTTGTCGTCGCTGGCTATTCCGTAGGTTTTGAATGGCTTAGAGAATTTAGCGTAGAAGTAAAGCGACTGGTCGCTTGCCCATGAGCTTGAACGGCGGAAACCGCGAATCTCATGATCATTAACCACTTCAACCCATGAATCCAACACCTGGTCGCGGTGTTGCAAATCAATAATAATATTGGCCTCTTTTGTTGATGGGAAACTATAGCGGTGAACGCCGACGCGGGTGCTGGCGGTAAGCTCTACATTGATATTGTATTTATCCAGTAGCGTACGATAATATCCCGGCGTTGCTATCTCGTTCTTTTTTTTAAAACCCGACATGTAATCGGTGTTTTTAAATTTCGGTTCGCCAGTGGTCGGCATAAACAGCACGTCGCAATAATCGGCAATACCGGTACCGCTCAAATGCGTATGCGAAAAACCATAAACGGTGGTGTCGGCATCAAAATAGCCCGAACAGGCATCCCACCCGGGAATCCGGGTATCCGGACTAAGCTGTACCATCCCAAATGGCACTACTGCGCCGGGATAAGTATGCCCGTGTCCGCCTGTGCCGATAAAAGGGTTGACATATTTGGTGAAATCTTTTTTCTTTTGGGCGGATGATGGGATAGCAAAAAATAAAGCAATGCTAAGCAAAAGGATAATGCGGGATAGAGGCCTCATGGAATTAATAATGATTATGAAAGGTAAAAGTAACCGGGATTAAGCAGATTTGGGGGATTTTTTTTGATTTCTTTTTTTATTCCTTTCCCGTTGCTGTGTCCTCACAGCAACCAGCAGGATTTTTTGATGAGAGTAATCTCTCAATAAGAGTCCTAAAATCTCTTTTTCCTATAAATCTTAGTTCAAACCACAAGCATCTCCGGCTGTGGGGACACAGCCGGTGGGGGGGCGCAGACTTACCTTTAGATTAGCTTCAACAAGAATTAATATGTTATTATTATTGTTGAAGCTTTCTTTTTGCTTCTTTTTCTTTGTTAATA
>NZ_JAHVAP010000011.1 GCF_024721155.1 Mucilaginibacter phenanthrenivorans
ACCTGGCTTTTTACGCCAACTTTAGACTTGGCTTTTATCAAAACAAGCAATACCCCGAACGGCCATGTTGAAGTACATATAGCATCAAGGGCTTCCAATTATCAGCAGAGAATACTCGAACTGTCAACCACTTTTGGAAATGAGAACGACGGTACCTGGCTTTTGACGCCTACTTTAGACTTGGTATTTATCAAAACAAACAATACCCCGAGCGGCCATGTTGAAGTACATATAGCCTCACGGGTTTCCAATTATCAGCAGAGAATACTCGAAGTGCCGACCACTTTTGGAAATGAGAACGATGGTACCTGGCTTTTGACGCCTACTTTAGACTTAGTTTTTATCAAAACAAGTAATACCCCAAACGGCCATATTGAGGTACACATTGCAGCAAAGTAAATAAACATAAAAAACTACAGCCAAAGGTTATTGTTATCCGCCAAACTAATGCTCCGACGTATAAATCGAACAGTTTATATAATATAAGTTAACAATTGAACCAAAAAGTATATCTGTCCAAATCCGCAATTAAACGCAAATCCGAAAGGAAATGGTTCGATATATGTACAGTAAGGCCACTTAAAAATCACACTGTGTTATAAATAGTGTGATAATTGTTCAAAGGTTTAGTAGAAGTCTTCATATCAATTTATGAGGGCTTTTTTCTTGTATCGATTATTAAATTTAGGATATCTAACTTCTTCATTTCTAAGAATGTTTTAATTGGGATAATAAAAAGTCTACAAAGGGAGGCATAGCAAATACCGCCAGGCAGTAAGCATAACCGATATTTTTATTGGACAATAGATTATTACTGCTGAATGTTGTTATTATAGGGATCTGCTATCACCTTAACAAGGTCATTACCCAACACGCGTTCATCAAAATCTATCTTTACTGTTTTGGTTTCGCCCTTTAGCAGTGTGAAATAATTATCATTCGTAATTGACGGCAGGATCTGCTCCCCGTTTGACGCCCGTACAGCCTGCACCCGGATGCCGAACGCGACGGCCTTAGATGATGCAGGGTTTGTTATTTCGGCAGCAATAAAACACCTGCCATTTTCCTTAACTGTTTTATAACTGACCTTCAAATCGACTGTAGGCAGTGTATTCAATGCCGTATAATCCTTGCGTTTATTGCCACGCCAGTAAAAATTATCGGATACCAGTTTCCCCGCCTTGTCCGTTAGCTTTAGTTTGATGAAGTGAACCGCTGATAAGCCTTCACTGGGTACATCGCCCTGGTAAACTTCAAAGCTATATAACGAGTATCCCCAATAGGTTGCGCGCTCAACGCCCTGCATCCTGACATAGCGTGCTGTAACTTCGGGGAACATGATCTTTTGTTCGCCTTGCCTCCCATCGGTTGTGCTGTATACGTCGTGCCAGTTCTTAGCATCCGATGATACCTGGATCTTGAATGACTTGGCATAGGCATCTTCCCAGCTAAGCCCTACCCCATTCACTACCTCATCCTTTCCCAAATCAACATAGATCCATTCACCATCATTATATCTACTGGCCCAGCGGGTGGTTTTGTTGCCATCTGTAGCTGCCCCGGCATCGCCGTTAGTAGACGAAGAGGCATATACTTTTTTGTTTAGGGCGAGATCAGCTTTATAGGGATTGAAATTAATTTTGAAGGCTTCACCTGCACTGTTCGCGGGGGCGTCAACAATATTTGATGCACGGTATTGCTTCACCAGCTGTCCATCAAGGTTATAGACGTCAGCACTGGCAGTCAGCCCTTCTGCATCGGCGCGGGTAGTGTTTATAACCTTCACAGCGTTAGTTACCGGGTTCCATTGAATATGTAAGGGTTCGCAGGCTTTTTTGACGCCAAAGTATGCGCCCGTAAGGTCGAAGTAATAATCATAGGTTTGCCAAACCATTGATGGATAGGCCGACTGGCTCATCCAGGTCATCAGGCCGGAAGCATCATCGCCCATTGCATCCTGCCAGCCCTCAAACATAGCCTTGTTGGCTTCAAGGCTCACAAACTGGGCCTTACGGCAAAAATCCACAATTTCCTTTGGTGCACCGTATCCATTGGTAATGCTTGCCTCATAACTATCAGGACCGGCATTAAACGCCCGCGGACCAAAAAAATGCTGGTCCCACATCTCATTTCGCGGCCACCAGTTCTCCTTAGGCATAAATTTTTTAAAGCTCTCAAAATTCACAAATACGGCCGTCCCCAGTTCTGTACGCAAACCCCAGCCTTTGTTGCCGCCCGAGCCTGTCGGATAAGCCGTAAAGTAATACCGTGGATCCTTAGCATCCCAGGGGCCGCTGCCGGTCAGATTTTCGGCGTGCGAGTTAGGCTGGTAATACCTGTCGCCGCCATCAAAAGTCGCCAGGTCCTCCTTTAACCAATTATTTAGCGGTGCCATTGGCCAGCCCTCATTTTCAGCGCACCAAACCGCTATTGATGCATGATTACGGAATCTTTTTATTTTTTCGATCGCGTTTGCATTAAAAATATTGATATCGGCCGGCAGGTTCTCGTTGGCATTCAGCCAGAAATCATCCCAAACCATAATGCCGTATTTGTCGCAGGCATCATAAAATTCCTCATCGGTGGTTGAGCCTATCCAGTTGCGGATCATATTAAAGTTCATCTCCTTATGCAACCTCACACGGGTATCATATTCAGCCCCGCGGCAGCGCAGCAGATATTCCGACATCCCCCAGTCACCACCTTTTATAAATACCTTAACCCCGTTTATGGCCAAATGTAACACGTGCCCGATAGTGTCATAGCTGTATCTTTTAATCCCGAACTTAATATCATGCACATCCGAGACCTCATTGCCAACTGCCAGGCTAAGCCTGCAATTGTACAGGCTAGGCTCGCCATAGCCATTTGGCCACCAAAGTTTGGGGTTATTGATCACCAGTTGCTCAAAATCCCCCTTATCCAGCTTAACTATCGTCGATCCGTTTGCATCAATATAGATCTTTTTCGAAAATTCAATATTTCCAGGAGTGATTAATCCCTTAACAATTGCTGTTTGTGGGCTTGTAGCACTATTGTTAACCTGCATTGAAACCGAAAGGTCGGCGCGGGCATTATTCGGCAGCTTCGACTGTATCCATGGATCTTTTATCGTAACGTCACCAGTGTTGCTCAGGTAAACATTGTCGGTAATACCCGAATTAAGGCCGGGCACATAAGGCATCCAGTCCCAACCAGCGCTTGACACATAGTTAGGGCTGCCAACGTTCGCCAAAGGTTGCTTAGGCAGATAAACCAAAGCTACCAGCACATTTTTATCTTTGCGGCCCGCAATGGCGCTGACATCAAACTGCCCTCGCTGCATAAAGCCATCAAGCGTCCCGAGCATTATTCCATTCAGGTAAATATCAGCCTTACGGTTTACCCCCCTGAAGTTTAACCAGATCTTCCCTTTTGAGAAATCTGCCGGGACATTAAATTCCGTGCGGTACCAGAAATTGCGGTCATATTTAGCCTTATCGACCTTATAAATGTTATCGCCAAAATTGGGATCCTTCTCCAGGCCTGCTGCTACGTATGATGAAAATACGGTGCCTGGCACTATGGCCTGTACCCAATCCTTCGTATCGTAGCCGGCAGTATTAATTTTGGAACCGTCTCCAGCTTCTGCCTGTGGCCTTACCTTCCATTGTTGATTTGACGAGCTATTAAGAGAGACTATTCCAGGTTGAGAAAAACATTCGGTGTAAAAGGCTACTGAAATAGCGGCAATAACCAGGGTTTTTAAATTTAATGAGTATCGAATAAGCATTTGCAGAAATAAATAAGGGAATGTACATGTGGATAATAAACAAAACCGCCCCGCTGCACCGTATTTATAGCGCAGCGGGAGGGTATTTGATCGGGAGGGTATTACAAGCTTCTTAAGGCTACACGAGTAAATTGTAAATAAGTGTAACTTGTTGTACTTACTACCCAGCCATAGGTAACCGTTGTAGTTTGTATAAGGGTAAAGTTGAGCGTATGTGTGCCGCCAATGCTGTTTTGATCGCCATGGAACCAGGCAATCGTATTGCCTGAATTTATCTGGTCTATATCCGGAACGGTATTCCCTACGGAAACCACCTCATTGGCATTAATATTGCCGCCATAACCGGCTGTGGTAACATCAATAGCATAAGTGCCGGCCGGCAAGGTAAATGTTTGGTAAACCTTCCCATTGTTTACACCGTCTCCGCTGTAATCACGAGCCTCGAAATGGACGCAGCCGCCGTTATCAGTCGAGAACCCGCCATGAATCCCGCCATCCTGGTTCAGCACATTAGCATTGTACTGCCAGTCTTTAAGCAGCCCCCATTTGCCGGGGTTACTGTCGCTGCGGTAAAACGGATTGCCGGGGTTTTTGATGTAAAATGCGGTCAGGTCACCGATCCTTTTTATGTGTGGATAAGTACTCGGAGCGGCCACGGTAAAAGTATCAATGGCGCCACGCATAGGCAAATAGCTGGATTGATAAGTTACATCGGTACCAAACTTAAAGTTATTCAGCGTGATGGTAGTGCTGTCAGGCCGAAGTATTAATGTATTTTGCACACCGGTTGTATTATCAAAATATTTAATAACAGTTTTTGTATTGATGGTACCGGTATCAACTTTATTAAACTTTAACTGCACCGCCCCGGTGGCCAGGTTAGTGATGTACGGCGTATCAGCATTATAGCCCCTGTTAAAAATGCCGCTTTGATATTTCGCCCCAAATACCCTGACACTGTTTATATTCAAGGGAATAGATATGTGACCTTGATTATCAATAGAATACACGTTAAAGAAATAAGTACCCTCTGTCAAGTTTGGAATTATAACCTTAACTGTATCCTTAGCTACGTGAGTGGCCGCATCAACAATAATTGAATCCTGCTTATTGTTCCAGTATATCTTATACTTCGTGATGTTAGGATCGGGGCTCGGGTTCCAAACCAACATGGCGCGCAAATCTCCGCCCCGGTAATTTTGATTACTGATAACCCCCGGATAATAAATTTCGCCGCCTTTAATTAGCGACTTGTAATTTACGTCCTTCTTCGAGCAGCTTAATATGGTGACTGTTAACAGCAGCAACCACAGTATATTTTTAAAAATAGCTTTCATTTTTTAAGGTCTTATTTTAAAGATTTATTGCGGACTTCCGTAAAACGATAACTCCATTAAGTGGGTATAATAAACACCGCCCCAGGTGTCCTTCACATCTAAACGGATGTATTTTACAGCAGGGCTTATAAACGGCACATCAAAGCTCACCCCTGCATCAATAAAGGCGGCATCGGCTGCATTGGTTTGACCGGGAAGTAATCCGGACGGAGGATTGGGAAAATGATAATTACCCAAAACCACCCAATCGCCAACTACCGTACCGACCGCTGTTCCGCCAGGGGTCACGGCATCTGCCGGATTATCCTTCGTGGAGCCCCAAATGGTAAAGTCGCGCGGGTTTCCATACCCATATGATGCACTCGGCCTCCCCCACATTACAAAATGACTTAATTTGTAAGTTGCGCCTATACCAAAGGTGCATTGCAGCAATTTATTAGGCGGCGCAGTGGTGTGCCAGCCAATGGAGCCACCGCTTTCGTCCGTTAAACCGTTCCATAAATTGGGGAGTTCCCATCCATAACCTATGGCAGCATCACTATTGGTTTGATAGGTAAAGAACTTGCTTTTAGGGAGCATTTCTTCAAAAAGCGGGGTTAACGTTATGATCGAAGTATCCGAAACGTTTCCAAACTGATCCGAAACATAAACACCAAATTTTGTGGGGTTTGCCGTGTAGCCTCTTACGGAATAGTCAATGGTATCGGTACTTGAATAATGCTGATCCTGGATCTCGAATTTGCCGTTAGCTGGATCGATCGCCACCATATTAACCGCTACCGCCCTTTTGCCCGGGTTTAAGGCCATGATATTTATTCCGCCAAAGTCCGGAGCAAGCAGCAATGATTTTCTGATCAGCTGATAGTATGGCGTATCGGGGTGAACGGTAATGGTAACAGGATCTGATGCAACATTGGCCCTTGTTACTGCATGAAGCGTTATTGTATAATCCTGGCTTTTTGAAAAGCCTTCTACCCTTATGGTGTCTAAAAAATAGCTCGATTTGGTTTCGCGCGAAACTTTATCGTTTATTTTATAATCAGCCACCACATACAGAAGATTTTCGGTGGTTGGCAATGTATAGGTAAGGATAGCGCCTCCATTAAAATTCTTCACCTTAACATCCGTCACAATGCCCGGTTTTGTTTTATCTGTAGATTCCGGCTGTCTGTATTTATCGTCTTTTTGGCAAGATGCTAAAAAGGCTATTGAAATAAGCAATACACAAATCAAAGACTGGATATGCCTGTTAACACAGTATTTCATAATTTCTTAATTTAAATGTTTAAATAATCTCACTCAGGTTATATCGCCTACCAAAACGGATTCTGCACCAGGTTATCATTAACTACCAGTGAGTTGGTCGATATAGGCCACAGGTAATCCCTGGTCTGGAAAACCGGGATCTCGATATTAACCGGCCTGTAATAATTCACAGCCTGTTCCTCGTAAATGCTCCAGCCTTTTAAAGGAACACTCAACACGGATTGCAGCTCCTTCCAGCGATGCAGGTCCCACCCACTTTGTCCTTCAAAACACAACTCTATCCTTCGTTCCTGGTGAATTATAGCCCGCAAGCCGTCCTGTGTAGTTGGCTTCGACGGATTTTTTGAATAGGTTGCCCAGGAGCTCAGCACACCACCGAGCCCGGCGCGTGCCCTAACCTTGTCAATATATTGGTAGGCCTCTGCTCCGGGGCCGCTCACTTCATTCAAAGCTTCAGCATAAAGCAGGTATAAGCCAGCCATCCGCATCACAGGCATTGAAAAATCCACCCACGAAAAACCATCGTCATAAACGGTTTGGTAATTTGCCAGCTTCTTGGGCCAATAACCGGTTATGTTTGTTTTTTGGATTGATTTTGGGCCCGAGATAGAGAAAACGCCCCGTGCCTCTACATCATGCAATGGATTTGACGGGTCTTTTGCATTATCGCGCCCGTTGCCGAACCAGATGCCGCCATCAAAACCAA
This sequence comes from Mucilaginibacter phenanthrenivorans, assembly GCF_024721155.1. GTDB lineage: Bacteria > Bacteroidota > Bacteroidia > Sphingobacteriales > Sphingobacteriaceae > Mucilaginibacter > Mucilaginibacter phenanthrenivorans. The sequence continues at coordinate 7,082 of NZ_JAHVAP010000011.1, forward strand.
GGCTTCCATAAAACCGTGGCTCTCTGTCAAAATTTGCTTTAACCGTTGTATAGCCTTGTTTTATATACCAGTAATTTGCGGCATCACCTATACGCAGTTGGTTGCGGTTGGCATAATCCCACGTGTTGTCTTCGTCTATCGGAACGCCGTTGTGGGTATAAAATAATTCAGTAGTAGAAATCGGGACAGCATAATACCCTGGGTTCTGCCCGTCATTCTGGTTAGCCTTGTCCGTCATGCGCGGAATGCAATATTCCTGGCCGTGCCAGATGTTGTTCAGCGCCCAGATCAGTTCGAGGTTTGAATCCCATTTTTGAGTAAGTGCATTCTGAAATGTAAGCACCAGCCTTAACGAATCCGGGAGGTTGCTCACATTGCCCGCAGGGGTAAAATCTGTATTTACCTTCAAATTTGCAGCCTCGCAGGCATCTATGGCCGCTTTACATGCAGTAGCGGCTGCCTGCCATTTTGTGGCATCAAATTTAGTTGGAAACAAAGCGACACCACTCTTATCCTTAAAATTTGCATAGTCAGGATTACCATTGAACAATGGGCTGGCCGCCGTCATTAAAACTTCGGCCTTGATGGCCATTGCAGCAGGTTGGGTTATCCTTCCTAACTCCTTAGCAGGGTTGTCAATGGTAACCGGAAGGTCAGGGATCGCTGCATCCAGTAAGCCTGTTATGTATTTTACCACATCGTCAACGGGTGCACGTTTTACCTTAACGGCTGACGTTGATGCCTCCACCGGCAGGTTCACGTCAATGATTGGTATCGGGCCGTATAGCCTCAACAAATAATAGTTATAATAGGCCTTCAAAAATTTAGTCTCTGCTATCCATCTTTTCTTTTCCGGAGCAGTAAGATCAAGTGGCTTATCAATATTTTCCAGCATGGTGTTACACCGCCTTATGGCCTGAAACATGGCAATTCCATTGCCCGAGCCATCCCAATAATTTAAACCGGGGTTACCGCTGCTTTGTGTACCTGTTATTAAGCTGAATCCCGTAACATCGAACGGATTGCTGGTCAGATTCAGCGGGAAGATCAGCTCTGAAGAGGTTGTAAAACCCGGGCTCCTGTTCAAATCATTGAGCTGCTGCAAATCAGAATAGCAGGTAAACAGGTAAGTTTGAGCTTCATTGCGGCTTCTGAACGCATAATCGAGTGTGCCAACGTCAGGCGGAACAACATCAAGGTATTTTTTGCAGGAGATCCCGCTTACTATCAGCACGATAATTAAGCAGAAGTGTTTATATTGTAATTTCATCCTCGTCATCTTTTTATAAATTAGCGTTTAAACCAATATTGTATACTTTTTGAATAGGATAGGCAAACCCGTTGCCTCCCAGTTCGGGATCCCAAAGCTTAAAGGAACTCCAGGTAATTAAATTCAACCCGTTGACATACAGGCGCAGGTTTCTGATGCCTAATGTTTTTGATACCGCCTTAGGCAATGAATATCCAAACTCAACCGATTTAAGTCGCATGAAGGCGCCGCTGCGCAGCCACCAGGTGCTCGCCTGCAGATTGTTTTCGATATCTGCCCGGTTTACGCCCAGGCGAGGGTATGTTGCGTACAGGTTCTGGTTCTCTTCTGACCAATGGCTATCTGCAAATTGCTGTAACAACTGTGTATTCCCATAAACATATGCCTCAGTGCTTTGTACGAACGGGCTAACCTTATTAGGGTCGATAAAGAACGATACCCTGGCCTGTCCCTGGAAAAATGCCGACAGATCGAAGTTTTTGTATTGTGCCGATACGCCATAGCCATAAACTATTTCCGGCACCTGCGGATAGCCCAAAAAGGTTTGGTCACGGTTGTCAATAATGCCGTCCCCGTTTAAGTCGCGGTATTTAATATCCCCACCTTTTGGCGCTTTGCCTGTGGTCGAAAAGATCTGCGTAGGTGAGCTTTGCGCTTCGGCATCGTCAACAAACAAACGCTCGGCAATATAACCGTAGCCTTCGCGAATGGGCTGCCCCACAAAATGTCTCCACGGCTCGGCATAGTTAGGCTCTTCATAATAGGTGTATTTATCTACCGCCAGCGTAAAGTTTGCACGGCCCGAGATCATCAGGTCCTTATTAACGATCTGCTTATAATCCATTGAAAGATCAATACCCTTTGAATTGGCCTTACCTAAATTTGCGTAGATAGGTGCTTCGAGACCCGATGTGGTTGGGATGTAAGATCGTTGCTGAAGGATATTATACCGGTTATAATTGTAAAACTCAGCGGTGATATTCAGCGTTTTCAGCATGGTAATTTCCAAAGCCAGGTTCGCCTGTTTTGAGGTCTCCCATGTTACGTTTGGATCCGGATAGTTTTGGATACTTACACCGTTGCTGGCATAGCCACCATTTGTTCCGAAGCTTGCATAGGCGCCGCCGTCGAGATTTACGTTTGACGCATAAAAGAAGCGTCTGTCACTTATTGCATCATTACCTACCAGGCCATAGCTGGCCCTTAATTTTACCCGTTGGAAAAAGTTGGTAAGCGGCTGAAAGAACTTCTCTTCAGATACCAGCCATCCTGCACCAACAGTGGGAAAGAAGCCATAACGGTTATTAGAAGAGAAGCGTTCAGACCCATTGTATCCGAAGTTAAATTCGAAGAAGTATTTGGCCTTGAAATCATACGCTGCCCTTCCTGCCAAACCAAGGTTACGGTGCGGAAGCGCATATTGCAGGTCAGGCTGATTAGTTGCCGGGTTAACCGCATTTGAATACACTGTTTGTTGCTGCGTAAAAATCATAGTCGCCGAAATATTATGATTGTTTATCCGCTTGCTGTAATCTAAATTGCCCTGCAGGTAGATCTGGTTGCTGATGGTTGGCGTACCCGGAAAATATTGCAAATACTCAATAGCGTCTCCAGGCGTTTGGTTTAGCCAGGTTAGTGAATAGGTATTGTTGACTTTGTTGTAGCTGCCTATGTTGTAGTAAAAAGGCTTATAAGCTAAATTGGCATCGAAATACGAATAGCGGTTTGTACTGAAAATGCCGTGAAAGGCAAGCCCATTGGTAAGAAAATCCAATTTCTGATTCAACTCTAACTGTGTCAGCATCCTTGATTCCGACGACGTTTTATGGCCCCGGGTTAACAGGGCATATGGGTTGTTTGAGTCCTGGTATGACAGGCCGCTGCTGTTATTAGCAGCAGGCGCGCCGAACAAGATATGCTGGACACCCCTATTGGCTGAATCCGCAGGAAAAAACGCGGGGAACAAAACCGGGCTGGTATGCAAGGCTATTTTGTACACGTCCGAACTGAATGAACCATCAGCAGTCAAAGGGCCGGAATATTCACTAAAGTTGCCGGAGAACCTGAGGATTACTTCTGTAGTTTTGCTGAGGTTCAGGTTGATGTTTGAGCGCAGCTGGTAGTTTTTAAATTTAACATTGTCGCTATTGTTGCTGTTCGGATCATCAACCAGGTTACCATGGTCCAAGTTATACGAACCGCCAACATAATAGCGTGCGAATGGCGTACCGCCGCTTACACTCATGTTCGCCCGCTGAGTAGATGTGCGATCCTTTAGCAACAGCTTCAACCAGTCAACTGCAGGGTAAACATATTGGTTATACCCAGGCCCTTTGTTTATGGTGTTAATGGTATTGTTGATCTTATCCTGGTTAAAGGGAATTGGCTGCGTCGGGTCGCGCGTAAGCGAAGCCTCATTATACAGGTTCATGTACGTTATGGGATCGGCAATCTGCAGCGACTGCGTATTTTGAGAGATCGAATTCTCCAGCCTGAAGTTGATTTGCGGTTTTCCAACCTTGCCCTCCTTGGTGCTAACCAGAATAACACCATTTGCACCGCGGGCACCATATAATGCAGTCGCGCTTGCGTCCTTTAAGATGGAGAAGCTGGCAATATCGTCGACTTGTAACCGGGCCAGATCGTTTGTTGACAATTCAATATTATCTATCAGGATCAGCGGATCGACCTTGTAACCGAACGTGGTTACTCCTCTTATAAAGAATTGTGCATTGTCCTGCCCCGGTTGACCGGTACCCTGGAAGGCGATAATACCCGCGGCCTGCCCCGCCAGGGCGGTTGTCAAGTTACTGGCCGGAATTTTCAATTCCTCAGGCTTTATGGTTGTTACAGAACCAACAATGGCCTCCTTTCGCTCCTTTTTACCATAAGCGGTAACCACAACTTCCTCCGCCTGTTGCACATCATCGGCAAGCACTACGTTAAAAAGCTTATTGTCCGGGCTTACGGTAAATGTTTGTGTTACAAAGCCAACCATCGAGATCCTGATGACGGCGCCAGTTTTCACATCTAAAATAAATTTACCGTTATTATCGGTAATCGTTCCCACCTTTGAATTGCCGGTAACGGAAATATTAGCTCCCGTAAGTATTTCACCTTTTTGGTTTCTAACAGTACCCGTAATGGTTATCACCTCAAAAAATGGGTCAGTGACTACCGGTGCCGCTGCCAACTCATCTTTAATAATTATTGACTTACCATCAATAGTATAGGTAAGCTGCTGATCTTTTAAACAAATATTTAATGCTTCCTCGATGGGTGTTTGATCGAAGTTTACATTCAGCTTATGCTTGTTTTTTATGCTTTTGGGCGACCAAAATACATTGTACCCGGTTTGTTTATTGAATTCATTGAACACCTGCTTTAGGGAAATATTATTTTCCTTTAAAGTGACTTTTTGAGAAAAGACCGATGCGCTTGCCTGCATAAAAGCAAGAAATAGCATTATCGTGGTAATCTTCATGGTGAGCAGGAATTTCTTGGCGTAGCCCGAAGGCATACAAATGTTTGTAGTAAAAATTTTATACATTTGTTAAGGCTGTTTTAAGTAAGAAATGTTATGACAATTGCATTAAGATTTAAATAAAGCCTTTTGAGCAGGAACATCGCAAGTGTTCCTGTTCTGCTTTATTAAACCTCCTTGTTTCGCATTTTTAGGATGGACTTTCTTTTTCTCTCATGATTTTTTGGTTTAATTATTGGTTTAAAATTAGGGTATGGTTATTTTTTTCTACTGATCTTAATGGTATTGCCGTCGATACTGAATTTCACGTCGCCGGTTTGCTCCATCATTCTAAGTAATGTTGAAATATTAGCGAAACGGGTGGTTACCGCACCAAACGTTTCATTCTTTATGCCTTCATCCTGGAAATCAACATTAACGTCATACCATCGTGAAACACTCTTCATTATATTGCCGAGCTTTTCGTCATCGAAATTAAAATAGCCCTTCTTCCAAGCTATTACTTCTTCGGTATTAACCTCTGTCACTTCGATGCCTTTTGCCAGCCTGGCCTGCTGACCCGGAGTCAACTGGGCGGATTTACCACCGGCAGTTACCCGGACAAGGCCCTGCAATAAGGTAGTTTTCGTGCTTCCTTCGTCGTTATACGCGTTTACATCAAAGTGTGTCCCTATATCTTCCACTACTTCTCTTTCAGTTACAACCCTGAAGGGTACCGATTGATCATGGACAACTTCAAAATAGGCCTCTCCGGTCAGTTCCACACGGCGCTCCTTTAACAAGCTGAAGTTTACAGGGAATTTAAGTGACGAAAGTGCATTGAGCCACACTTTTGAACCATCGGGAAGGACAACCTGGTATTGGCCACCCTTAGGCGTTTCAATGATATTAAAGGCAGGGACAGCTGGTCCTTCAACAGCAGGGTCAGCCACTTTATTTATAGTGTAAACCAATTGTCCGTTCGCGGCCTTAGTTATCTGGATGCCATTTTGTTTGGCGATTTTTCCGTTGCCTGCATCAGTCAATGATATTTTTGATCCATTAGCCAATGTTAATATGGCCTTGTTACCGCCGGGCGCGATATCATCTTTTTGAATAGAAGCACTGTTGTTTACTGAGGCTCGCTGACTATGGAAAATCAGCAGCCAGGAGACACCGGCAATCAATAGTACCGATGCCGCAGCCACCCACCGGATGACAGGCATAATTTTGCGGGTTGGTTTTATTTGCTTTTGAAGCCGTAACCGCATAAACTCGCCAACAGCTTCTTCGTCGCCGGGAAAATCAGCATCCTGGTAAGCTTTTTGGCGATACCAGTTCAGCAATTCGGCCTTCTCAGCTTCCGAAGCAGAATTATCCCTGTACTTTTTTATTAAAGTGTAAATATGTTCCTGGTCCAATTGGTTATTTGGTTAATATAGGTGTGTACCGTAACAAAGCCGATACCCTACATGGACCTGAAAATATTTATGAAAAAATAAAAGGGGGGAAAAGGATCCTATTTAAAAAAAGAAAACAGGACATGAATGGTCATTAATATTGTCCACAGGTAATTTTTAAGTTCTCCGCGGATAATTTTTAAAGCCCTGGTGAGATTGGCCTCAACCGCTTTTGGGGTAATATTAATCTTGCTGGCTATTTCGGCATTCTTCATACCCAAATCACGGCTACAACGAAATACAAGTCGGCATCGTTCAGGCATTTCTTCAACAATACCATTGATATACTCACTTAAAAAAAGTGCATCGAGCTTTTCCTCATCGTTAATGGATTCGTTAAATTCATAATTCTGTTTGGCAAGCTGTGCTCTCCTTCCTTCACGCTGGCAATATTTATAAATACTGAATTTAACCGAGGTTGCGAGGAATGCCGGCAGATTTAAAACCTCCAGTGTATGGCGTCGCTCCCAAAGCGACATGAAAACTTCGTGTACAAGATCTTGCGATGCAGTTTTATCATTACTATGGTTCCATGCTATCAAAAGCATTTTCTTCCAATACCTTTCATAGATTTCGGTAAAAGCTGAATGATCGTTAAGCCTGATCAAATCAGTAAGTTCCTGATCGGTATAGCTGCTGATCCTCGACATCTATATTATTCAGTTTAGAGAAGGGGTAGATTGACGGATCACACCCGCTGCCAAACAAAATCCGCAAACGAAATCTGCTATACAAACTTTAAAGCGTAAAGAAACACCAGTTAGTAAAATTTCTCTCATGCTGTCATTTTAATTGGTTAGTGTCTTGAAAAATAGCAGGTTCGCCTTCAAGCAAGATCATTGATAATACAAATATGCAATTTATTTTTATCTTATAATTATGAGCGAAAAGAATTATACTATTTGAAATCAGGAATGTATAAAGTCTTAAAGACCTCTATTCCATTTCTATAATTCTGAAATATGCAATTTATTTTCAGTGCAGGGACCTGACCCGGATTTGTTAAACGCCCCGGTTTTCGCTTCTTGCCTTAATCACCGTTTCCAGGGGTATGCGGTTATGTTCTCCCCATTGGTTCATCATTTTGATGATCGGTAATTTTGATACTGTAGGTAAAATGCGCCCAGACAATGGTGGATCAACACTTTCAGCCCCCGTTATCCCAGCCAGGTCAGCATCTTCGCTTAATCGTAAAAGACTTAGAGTGCCGGCGCTCTAATATAACTGGTGAAGAGGCAGGGATTTGTTTAGCTTTTACCCCCTTTTAATATTCAATATGTTATACCGGTTTCATTTTTTATCACCGAAATATTCACCACTTTTTGTACAGATTGATTTATAATTACACCTGTTGGTGTCAATCCATGAAAAAATTCATTCCACCATCCATCGCTTTGGTAATACATTGAAAGCCACTCTGCGCCTCACCCGAAAATCTAACTTGGATTACCCGATTTTTCATATTCTTTCACTTCATTCCAAATTATACGTTAAAATATTTTAAGTCCCAGCTTAAAAACCACTTTTGGAATCTGTTTAGCTATGCGACCTTTGCCGCATAAACTAAAATAGGACTTCCAGAAATCCGCAAAATATTCCCACAAACGCAAGTTAACAAACACCGAAATCATATTTAGAAAATCATAAGCTGGCCGCTTTTTGATATACCCTCACATAATCCACCTCAAACCTGCTTGGGAATGCCGTAGCTGAAGGATCTCCCCCGTTTAGGCCGCCTATGGCCAGATTCAACAGAATAAAATGTGGCTGCTTAAAAGGATTGATGCCGGAATTATCGCGGTTATATAATTGTTTCATTTCTACCTTATTCAGTAAAATATCATCAACAAATAACGCTATTGAATCCTCATCCCAATCCATGCGCCATACATGAAACTTTTTAGCCCAGTTTTTATCCTTAAAATCTGTAACCAACCTTTTGGTGCTATACCATAAAGCATGATTTGGTGTAGCAGTCCCTACGGCAATGTTTGCAAGCAGGTTGTGCCTGTAAAATTCCATAACATCTATTTCCCCGTTTGAAGGCCAGTTCCCTTTTTCGCCGAGCGTCCAAAACGCGGGCCATAACCCCATTTCAGTATTTATCCTGCCGCGCATAACAAAACGGCCATATTTCCAGCTCTTTTTACCTGCTGTTTCTATAGCTGAGGATGTATAATCGATAAATTGCCTTTTCCTTGCCCAGTTCCGGCTGCTACTATCATAAATTGGATTAGGCAAGTGGGTCTTTTTAGCTTCGATTATTAAATAGCCATTTTTACAAAAAGCGTTTTCAGGCTGATACCATTGATTCTCTTCATTTCGCACAAAACCCTTTTCATAACCCCAGTATTCACTATTTACCGGGCCATCTGTATTGAACTCATCGGCCCAAACCAACTTATAATCGTCGGCCTGTTTTATTGATGAAACTTTAACCGGAGTTCGATGCTTTTTTGCTAAGTCCGCAATCGGGTTCCCGGACGAAAAAACCCGGGAAAAATTCACATTTAGCATGACGATCAAAGGGCATATAAATGATACTATAGTTTTCATAGTGAATAATTTTAGCAATCACGATCAAAGGATTATTGCTTGTTTTTTAAGATAAAAAAAAGTGATTCCTTAATATTATAACCAAATGGGCCAAAATCAAAATAGGCATTTCCAATTACCAGGTCAGGCTTTCCGTCGCCGTTCAAATTCCCTGCATCCATAGTAACGGCCCGTTCAAACCGGGTGTCCTGCGGCAAGGCATAGGGCTTAAAATTCAAACCGCCCAGGTTCTTTAAATACACAAATCCCTCGTCCGTTTGCCTGGCATCGGTAAAAAGGCTAATGGTTGCAATATCAATATTACCATCGCCGTCAAAGTCACGGGCGATGGCTTTGTAGCAGCCGTTTATGGGATAAAAATATTTTTGGATGTAGTTGCCGTGTTTATCATTCAAAAAAACATATACGCCGTGGTATGGTTTTAAAACCAGCGTTGCGTTGCCATTATCGCCGCAAGTGTATACAATATCCTTATAACCGTCATGGTTAACATCAACCAATTCAAAAAATGAGGAACCATAAATTGGCGGGAACTCTAAAATACGTTTTTCCTGAAACTGGCCGCTACCATTATTTGTGTAATGGTAAATGCCTTCTTCTCCCTGCGCAAACAGCACCCAAATATCTGGGGTAGTTTTATTGGTTGAATAGTCGAAATAAGCCTTTATTGCGCCGGGTAAACTGCTGATGATATGCCTGGTAAAAGTTCCATCCCCTTTGTTCTCCATCCAGCTTAACTCGCCGGTTAAACTACCAAATTCGCAAATCAGGTAGTCTGTTTTTTTATCTCCATTCAAATCAGCAGCCAGAACCTGTACGGGCCTCGCCAGCTTATCAAATATTGGTTTGGTATTTAAGGCCATTTTCCCGGCCGGACTTATCTTTAACTCCGTTATAGTTCCCAACTTATCAATATTTGCGCCCAGCTCCCTGCCTATGGTACAAACCCAGATCTTGTCTTTATCAAAAAGCAGGTCAACTACCGGACCAGTTGTGTTAATGGAATCAAGAACCTTTAGTTTATTAGTTAGGAGGAAAAGCTTATGCGACTGTCCATCGGCTACGAAGATCCGGGCAGGCTTAACCGAGTTATCAATTTTAACGTACGACCCTAAAACCTGCTTACCTAAAAATGAATCGCCGGGAGTTTTAAAGGCAAAAAACGGCAGCTCCCTTGTAATTTGCACCTGCCTGTTCTGGGCTGGCAATTTCAAAGGGGCGGTATTCATGTAAAAATCTAAAATGTTCTGCCACTGCTTATCGGTCAATGCTGGTTTTGATGGAGGCGTATAATCCTTTATGGTAGTTGTATAATCCTCGCCCCTGTGTTCTTTTATACCCAGCCTTAAACCCATTTGAGGCAACAGGGTTTTCCATTTGCCCCTGTTAAGCAGATCAGGTGAAGGGTACATGTGGCACGACTGGCAATAGCTTTTTGAAAGCATTTGTCCTGCTGTTACATCAGCAACCGTTGCGGGGGCATAGTCCGTTGTAGCGGCAGTGTTATCTGTTTGGTTAGTTACACCTGAATTCCATACCAGGTAAATAATTACAGCGGCAACTATCAAAACTGCAATTACAATTATTGCTGATTTTGGGAGCCGTGTTTTATTATTATTCTTTTGTTTTTCATCCATTATTTTCCGGGTCCGCTCACTTTATTTACTACCCAGTTGCCAACCTTTATACCCTGTGCAATACCATTATCAATTGCATCCATAAAGTGGATGCCACCCCAAAACCTTGAAATAGCAGCTTCTTTTGCAGCCTGGTTGAATGAATTGAAATGTCTCGGCGGGATTCCGAAATGGATCTCAACATTATCGGTATATTTAAAATTATCGCCAAAATAATGGGTAAGTATTACCGCTGATGTTGTTGAAACCACTGAATGCCCGCTGATATATTCAGGGAAGGGCGGAGTTTGTAATAATGGTTTCCAATGCGGGTCAATATACATCCGGATAGCAGTTTCCGGTCTGATTCGGTTTGTTCGGTATTTATCTTCCCAACAGCAAATAAAACAATCCATAAGGCCTATAGCAACTACGGTATTTACCTCAACTGTTTTGGAAAAGCTGGCTTTAGCCTGGTTACATGCAATGGCGGTTATCCCCATCCAGTGTGCCCCCGGCGAGATTTTTTTTAAACCGATCAGCATGTGCCCGTCATTTTGAACCGCAAACGGATTGCAATCCCAAAAGTTGGCAATGTTCTTTTCTTCCTGCGTTAAGCCGTTACCGCTTTTGGTATAGCTTAATTGCAGGAACTTATAAAAGGTAGAATTTTTATCGGTAGAGAACGGGATCGGCGGATCAGGAACAAATTGTGAAGCTGAATCCAGCGTCAGGGTGCGTACGGTATTAAAATAAGGCTCAACGGGCACCATGTAAGCGGGCGGGGTTAAATCCCAGCTTCCCGGTGTGTGTTTAAGTTTGTAGCGCGGGTAGTTGCTGATCTTTCGGTAGCCATCAGCTTTGGCATAAGCCAGGATCTTTTTGCTGATAAATTTGGCATAACTTTTAGAGCTGTCAATCACCTCATCGCTGAAACCTATCCTCCGGCACGAATCTAAAAAAGCATCCTCGTATTTATTCACCAGGCTACCTGATGGCTGCAGCTTCCCGGCGGTTTCGTACATGGCCAATACCGTGCTTAACTGGTAATTATAGCCCGAAGTTTTGGGGGCAGCTATAACCGGGTATTGATTCAATATGCCACGCATGCCTTTTACCTGCTTGTCGTTTCTAGCTAAAACCTCGTATCCGGCTAAACAAGTGTAAGCAAAAAAACGAGCGGCCAGTGGCGGGTTGGTCACATCATGGATCATTACGTCAGTCATGTTGCTGATCACCTTGCCTACATCGGCATTGGTTAATTTCGGTTCTGTTTTCTTACGGCAACTGCCGAATACTATAACTAAGCTGAACAGCAGTATTATTATAAAATAATTTCTTTTCATCGCTTTTATTCTTGTTTGTATGCTTTCATCTTCCCTTTATCCAAACTAAAAAGCAAAACATTATTTAATTGCAGCACATTTCGCACATCTCCCCATATATTAAACCCTGACTGTTGCTGATTGATGTACCTGTAATTACCTTTCCCATCGCCTTTAAGCAGCACGCCGTAATTGGCGTCATATTTCCCAAAGCGAATGCGGGCATGGTTGATGTTACCACAAAGCAGTAAATCTTCGTTGCCATCATGGTCATAATCAAGTGTGGTTATGGTATATACCGGGGCGTATTGAGCCTGCAAGGGCAATGTAATTGGGTGTAATTTGCCTTGTGCATTACTGATAAAGCAGGCCGTTGCCAGGTAATTAGCGGTTAACTTCTTTGCATCCTTCATTTCTTCAGGTGTGAAGATCTTATCAAGCGTGGCGTCGGCGTAGCTTTTATAATCAGGGAAACGGGGTCGCATTATGCTCATCTGGTCAAGCAATTCATCCCGGGTCACATAGGGGTAGCTTTTATGCTGGATGTAAAAGCTCAGGAGCGGGTCTACCGATCCGTTATCATCAAAATCCTTATACAGCATTTCGGCAGGTTCGGTATCGCTTGCCCGGCACTGTGTATTTAAGCCCAGGTTACCTGCAATTAAATCAGGGTGTCCGTCATGATTAATATCGCTTACGCTGATACAGTTCCACCAGCCTGCGTACTTTTTATCAAAATACTTTGTCGTGGCATCGGTCAATTTTCCGTTAGCGTTTTCAAAAACGGTGATCGGCATCCATTCGCCAACCACAACCAGGTCGGGCTTTTTATCGCCATTCATATCAACCCAGGCGGCATCGGTTACCATGCCTATGTTTTTTATTGCCGGGTTATATTTTGCTGTTTCATCCGTAAAATGGCCCTTACCATCGTTGATCAAAATATAACTTTGCGGTGCTTCAGGGTATCTGCCCGGGATCACCCTGCCGCCAACAAAAAGATCAGGGAATCCGTCACCATTAATATCTGCCATTTTCACACAGCTTTTACTGCTGAGCATTTTTGGCAGCGCACCTTTTGCTTCGGTAAAGTTGCCTTTGCCATCATTCAGGTAAAGCCGGTCCTGCAGCAATGCATCACCAGGTTTATAGTCGGCATATCCCCCGGAAGCCACGTAAAGATCAAGCTTGCCATCGCCATTGGCATCAAAAAATATTGCTGCGGCATCTGTACTGTTTTTGTCGGCTAAAAAAGCTGGTGTTGCTTTAGCTGTAAATTTCAGCCCTTGTTGCTGAATGTAAAGCATTCCAGCAATCCCGTCATGTGCACCAACGTACACATCTTCCAGTCCATCGCCGTTTACATCGCCTTTTGCAGTAATGGCTCCGGAAAAAGAAATGGGGTTAACCATCAATGGCTGCCGTTTAAAATCGTTGGTTGTATTTTCCGCTTCCTTTGACGCTATAGGCGACTGAACCTCTTTAAATATGGGTTTTATTTGTTTTTGGCTGATGTTGGCAGCTGTTGCGTCTTTTTCATTTAAGGTAAGCAATTGATCAGCTTTTACTTTTTGAATTAATTGCGATTTACCCCGCTGCCAGGTAATTCTTAAAGAATCAAGTTCCTTATCCTTCCCAAGCCCAAAGTGCAGTACAGGAGATACGCTTGACTGAAAACCACGGGTCGGCATTTGCTCCAGGTATTGGGTTTTATTGCCTTTGTAAATAATAACCTTTGCCCCTATCCCCTGTGTATTGGCATCGTCGCCCTTTAAATTAATGGATAAATAATGGTTATTGTTTTGTTTTACCGCCTGGTTTTCATAAACAAAAGCCGCCTGGTTTATATTGTTTACCACCAGGTCCAAATCGCCGTCGTTATCCAGGTCGGCATAGGCCGCACCATTACTGTTTGATGATTTGGCAACTCCCCATTGTTCACTGGTATTTGTAAAGGTTGAGTTACCATTGTTCTTAAAGAAATAGCTTTTTACCTCTGATGAGGGCATTTTATCCACAATGTTTAATAAATCCTGCCGCATTACTCTTCTGTCGCGCAGGTTATCACCCATATACTTTAAAAAATCCATATTGGTATAATCGCGGGTGTAACCGTTGCTTACAAAAAGATCCTTCCAGCCATCATTATCATAATCGGCAAATAGCGGCGACCAGCTCCAGTCGGTATTGGAAACGCCAGCCAATTGGCCAATCTCGCTGAACGAATTATTGCCATTATTTACATGAAGCATGTTGCGCATGTACTGGTAATAAAAACCTACCCGTAGGTTCAGGTCGAACGAATCGTAATTATCTGCTCCGAATAGCAGTTTCTGGCGTTTGTTATCTTCGGGGAGCATGTCCAGCGTATAAATATCGGGCCTGCTGTCATTATTTATATCGGCAATATCATTGCCCATTGAGTAAAAAGAGGTATGCCCAACCTGTTTTTGAAGCTGATCTGTAAACCCACCTTTACCATTGTTAATATACAACCTGTCGGGCACGTTATAATCATTGGATACGTAAATATCCGGCCAGCCATCCCCGTTTATATCGGCAATTCCGGCAGCTAAACCGTAAGATAAAGAGGTATTGACGATACCTGCCTGCGCAGTGATATCCGTAAAATGCCCATTGTCATTCCGCAACAACCTTACGCCCGATTCGGCATCAGTTTTGCTCATCATATCCTTAACAGAAATGTCATCAAGGCTACTAATACGTTGCCAGTTGTGGTTTACCAGCAGCAGGTCGAGATCGCCGTCCCTGTCATAATCAAAAAAGTAAGCCTGTGTACTAAACGATGGAAATCCTAACCCAAACTCAACGGCCATATCCTTAAATTGCGGAACACCATTACTGTCATTCCCCTGGTTAATAAACAGTTGATTAATGCGCTTTTCGCCTTTTAGCTTCCCCGAGTAACATACATAAATATCAAGCTTTCCATCTCCATTAACATCGGCCATAGTTACTCCTGTTTTCCAGGGGCCTGGGCGGCCGGCTACCCCAGCTGGTTCAGTAATATCTTTAAACTTCATGTGGCCCTGGTTCAGGTACAATTTATTATCGGTCATGTTACCGGTAAAGTAAATGTCCTGCAGCCCATCGCCATTCAGGTCGCCAATTGCCACACCGCCCCCGTTATAAAAATATTCATACATCAGCACGTTGGTATTCAACCCCTCTGTTAATGTATTGGCAAAATCAATATGGGTCTGCTCGGCTGGCAGTAACTTAAACAAGGTGTCTGCAGACTCGCCTTTTGAGCCGGATGACTTGCACCCGCAAAAGGCGATGCTCACACCCAAACAAAGCGCTAAAAAGTTGAATTTGTTATTAACCGATGCCAATAAACTGGCAGCGGTATTTCTGGTAGATTTACCCATTAACTACGTTGAATTAGGAACATAAATCTAAAACTTTTCTGTGATAATATCTCGGCTGGCTTTTATCTCGGCCTCAATCTTTATTTTCTCCGGGGTTTTACCATCTTCATCATAAACAACAATACTATTAAGCCCTTTTTTGAGCCAGCTTTCGGGCATGTACATGCTTTTAACGGGGATCTTTTCAGGATAGCGGCCTATATTATAGCCGTTTATCCATACTGAGCCATGCCCCAGACCTTCAAAAGTTACACGATACATGCTTTTGCTATTGGTGTTGATATTTGCGAGGATGAAGGTGCTTTTAAAAAATTGAGGGCGATCAAACTTATCCGCAGCGGTTAAAGTCCTCCAGCCTTGCGAAGTTGTATAATCACCGGGGCCGCCCTTCATGCTCCAATTGGTTAAGGCTATGCGGCTTTTATCGTTATACACAATTTCAACCGGTTTGCTGATGCCGCCTTCGCCATCGGTGTTCTCAATTAAAAGGGTAACTAAATTAACGCTGTCCTTTTTAAGTAAGCCGTCAAGCGTCAATGAAAATGAAATATCGTATCCGTTCTGCCTCAAAACGCGTTTGCCATTTACAAATATTATGGCATTATCATCAATCCCACCAAAATCCAACGCCGATGGAACATGGTCCGCATCATAAGGAATTTTGGCCTGGAACCAGGCAAACCCACTGTGCTTATCAAATGCATCAACTCCAATTTTATATGTTGTTGCACTGGTTAGGTCCTCTGGTATTTTAATCCTCCCGGGCATTTTAGTCATGCCTTTTATGGTTAACATTTTCCAGTTTGTAATATAATCACCATCCTTGCTTTTCTGCAGGTAAACTTCATCCATTAATCCCTTTGCTCCAACGTCCTGAAGCGAACCCAGGTAATTAAAAAGTTTATCGCGGCCGTCATGTGCGGTAAATACAGCCAACTGGTGCTGCCCTCCCTTTAAATTAAATTTCAGGTCGTTATTATGAATATAGCCGGAAGCTACCTGCTCACCATCAACAAATACGGTTGCCCTGTCGCCGCCTTTTTTTACCTTCAGCACATATAATCCGGGGTCAATAACTGTAAAAGAAGTACGGTACCATGCATCGGCAGTAAGATCATTATCTGCGCCCATCTGCAGTGCATTTTTACTTTTAAGCCATGATTGATCATTAAAATTTAAGCCAGCGGCAGCCGAAGCATTTTTAACCTGCCATTGAGCGCTAAACGGAACACTTTCTTCGTGCTTTATTTTGGCATAAACGCTTTTTAATATTGTTTTACCCAGTCCTTCACCAAAAGCAATAGAAGGGTATTGGTCCTTTTGTTCCCAAAAATGTTCTGTTTGCAGCTGGATCTGTTTATTTACGAATGATGCCTGCGCTAAATATTCAGGCCCGGTAATTACGTAGTTTTTTCCTTTTACATCTGTAAACCAGGTACGATCGGCAAGCTTGCTGCTTACAGCTAATACCCTTATGGTTTGTGTTTTTGATTTAAATGTATAAGTAACGGGGGCATTTTCATCAAAGATAACACTTAATGCCGTATTGCTGCCGTTAGCTGTAAAAGCGCTTTTACCCTCTAAAAGCTTAACAGGTGCAACGGTTGAGAATTTTAAATATCCTGCCGATTTCGGTTCGCCGTAGACAACTAGTGTAGTGGTGTTGCCTTGCTTACCGGTGCCAAGAATCCTTACAACAGACCAATCAAGCTTTACACCTGTTGCTATATTGTAGTTATGTACCAGGTGGAAGATCTCGCCTGGCGCTAATTCTATTTTCTGCTTTAAGTTGTCTTCTATTTTAAGTTGAACCGAAACACTGTTTTTACCGGGATTATCCACAAAAACAATATCACCGTTATTGCTATGACGGCCATTTACTCTTAATGCGCTATCTGCAACAACGCTGTTATAAACAGCACCCGCATCCTGGCTGTTTTCCAGAATTTGCTGAAAAGAGCGGGCAAAAAATGCGTTCTTTTTAAATTGATAATAAATCGGGCGTAAGTCGCCTGTTTGTCCTACTGCTGCGCCATAATCATATGATGCTGCATCTTCGTTATTGTTTGTATAGCCAAAATTGGTGCCGCCATGCGCCATGTAATAATTGTAACCATTACCGCCATGGGCGATAATTTTCCAGGTACGGCGGCCATACGTATCGGCATCTTCCTGCGAAGAGCCATAATAATTATACCATACCGACCAAAATTCAGTGCTGAACCATGGGTTGGGTCTGTTGGGATCATCCAGAGACAGCTTATTTCCGGCGGGGTCGCTGCCATGGTGCAAACCGCTAAAAAAGTAGGGCACCTGTAAACCCAGTGATAAGGCTTTGCTTTGTAAATGTTTAAAATATTCGTTTGGCATAGCTGTTCCCCAGCCAAGCGGATGTTCATTCTCTAACTGAACCATTACTACAGAACCGCCATGATTAATTTGGTTGTTTGCAACTATCGGGATCAGCTTATCAAAAAAGCGATCCGTGTATTTTTCAAACGCAGCATTAGGGCTGCGGGCAACCAGGTCATCTTTAAATCTCAGCCAAATCGGGTAACCGCCAAAGTCCCATTCTGCGCAGTAATACGGCCCAACACGTGCAATTGCGTACATATCCAGTTTCTTCACCAATTTCAGAAAGGCATCCAGGTCATGATCTCCCGAAAAATCAAAAACGCCTTCTTTAGGCTCATGAAAATTCCAGAAAAGATAGATCTCGATACAATTAAACCCTGCTCTTTTTAACCGCAGCAAACGATCGTACCAAAGCTGGTGCGGAATGCGGGCATACTCCAATCCTGCTGATACCAAAAATGTTCGTTTACCATTTATTATAAACCCCTTTGAATCAAAATCGATGCTTGATTTTGCCGCAGTTGCAGCCGGGAATATATGATCGTTAGATTGTGAAAAAGCCACATTAGCTTTAGCAGTTAACAAACAGATTAGAGCGATTGTGACGGTTAGTATTTTATTCTTCATTAGATACTGGCAGTAGGGCTTTTTTAGAGCAATTATCTATATAATTAATGGTTGGTTATTTAACTATAAAAAACATGAACACCTGTTTAAAAATAACAATCCCGGAAATCAGTTCCGGGATTGTTAAAGGTGTTTATATTATCCCGGATTAATATCCCGGGTTTTGTTCAAGTTTTGGATTTTTATCCCTGTCAGATTGTGGTATTGGCATCCAGTTCTGGTAATCTTTGTACGCATTGGTGAAAATTTTCACCCTGTTATAAATAAGCTTACCGGTCCCGGCCTCAATAGTTACCTGCATACCATACTCCGGTGTATTTAATACGCCGGTTGGGCCAGAGGTTATTTTCCACCTGCGGATGTCAAACCAGCGCTTATCTTCAAAAGCAAGCTCAATCCGGCGTTCCCTGTGGATATAATCGCGCATTAAGCCTTGCGACAAGCCAGGCTTAACAGCCGGACAATTTGAGCGTGCCCTTACCGCGTTAACTGCAGTATATACAGATGCATCAGGGCCAACAGCTTCATTTTGTGCTTCGGCATAACTAAGCAATACTTCAGCATAACGATAGAAGATATAATTGGCCGAACTTGGCGGAGGTGAGGCGATACTGGCTTGCCCAAGTATGGCTTCATCCAGCGTTTTGCGGGCGTTATAACCTGTATTGGTTATATCGCTTGTTGAACCAAGGTCAATCTGGTTGCTGCCACCTGTGCGGCTCTTAAAAATATCTCCCTGCCATTCAGACCCATCAAATATAATGGATTGATAAAAGCGCGACTCACGGTGCGTGTAAGGATGGGTATCATCATAACCAGATGCAGGGTCGGTAATCGGCAACCCATTGTCCATGGCGTAATCATCAACCAAGCCCTGTGTAGGTGCAAGGTTACCCCATGATTCCTGTACTCCGTTTACGTAAACCGGGCCTAAGTACCCTTCCCTGTGGCTCCCTTTAGCGGGAAGTGCATAGGCTTTTGCGAAAATGGTTTCGCTATTCCAGTTATTCTTGGTTAAAAACTGTTCGGCATAAGCACCTGTATCAATAGAAAACAAGCTGTAGGTGTTTAAATCCATTACCTGTTTATTGGTTGCTGCTGCTTTTGCCCATTTGGAAACATCATTATTTGTATTAACCAGCGGGCTTGCTGCAAAAAGCTCCACCCAGCCTTTTAGGGTCAAGGCCGCACCTTTGGTTGCACGGCCGTTATCCTGCGGGGTTAATGGCAACGCTGCAGCAGCTGCATCACAATCAGCCTCAATAAATGCCAGCGTTTCGTCAATTGAGTTACGCGCGTAAAAAATTGCGTCGCCCTGGGTGGTGTTATCAAGCGGTATTTTAATAATTGGCACACCGCCGTAGCTTTCAAATAATTGCATGTAGAAAAAGGCACGTAAATAAGTAACCTCAGCCACGCGTTCAGTATACCACGCCGCAGGGAAGTTTGCTTTATTTTTTTCAGCTTGTTGTAAAAACACATTACATTTTCTGATGGCAGTATAGTTACCCTCCCAGCTCCACATATTTGCCGGCCCGAATGGCACATTGCTTGGATTGATAGATCCTGAACGTACCGTACTCTGGCCATTCTCCCATGCAGCTCCGCAAAAGCTATTATCTGCATATTGTTCACTTAGCTGGTACTCGTTATTGATATCAGGCAGCTGGTTGTAAATATCATTTACAAAAAGGTCAGCATTGCTTGATGTGCTAAAAGTTGCCGCATCTGTTAAAAAGCCTTTTGGGGGCACATCTAAAAAGCTGTCGTGTTTACATGCGCTGATGCTTATTACCAGCATACCCAGTAAAAAAGCTTGTTTGTATTTTAAATATCTCTGTTTCATCGCTTTCATATTTTTAATTAAAATGTAGCATTTACACCTAATGAGAATACACGCTGCTGGTAATAGTTGGTATTGCTACCGCTATTTTCAGGGTCAATTATTTCCTTCATGTGTGGTATATAATTTATCACGTTTTGGCCGGCTACGTAAACCCGTAATGACTGGATAGCATTGTGCAACAGCTTGTTTGAAAATGTGTAACCTACCTCAAAGCTTTTTAGGCGGATGTATGAATCATTTCTTTCAAACCAGGTAGACGTTTGGGTATTGTTTGATGTTGGTGTACCTGTTATCCTTGGGTATAAGGCATTAGGGGTTGCAGGTGTCCAATGATTATCAAATACCAGCTGTGAAGCTGAGCCTGAAGCATTAAACGGAAATGCAAAGTAATTATTGATGTTAATGCTGCTATTTCCAGAGCCCTGGAATAAAACGTCCAGATCAAAATTCTTCCAGGTTAAGCGTGGCTCTAAACCGTAAATGATCTCGGGTGTGTTAGGGTGACCGATTACGGTTTGGTCATTAGCGTCAATTTTGCCATCAGGTTTTCCATTAGGGCCACTTAAGTCGGCATAACGGATATCACCAGGATGAACGGTTGCGTTAAAGGTTGGAACCGGGATGCCTGCCTTAAGTGTTCCGTCTGCATTGAAATCTGCTGCAGTAAAATAACCCAAAGCCTGGTAGCCAAATGGCGTGTTTATTGGCCTGCCTGTTTGGCGCCTATTTGGGTTGTTATAAGTTGCGCTGGTTTCGTAAACCTGCAATAATTTATTCCTTGCAAATGTGAATGTTCCGGTTATATCTAATCTAAGGTCATCAGAAAACCTTTTTGAGCTTGTTATGGTTAAATCAACACCATGATTACTCATAATACCACCGTTTACAAGCCCTGTGCCTATCCCGTATTCACCTGGAAGCGAGTTACCAATACTTACCAGCATGTTTGACCGTTTTTCGTAAAAGTAATCTGCTTCAATACTTAAGGCACCTTTCCACAAAGAGGCTTCAAAACCTACGTCGGTTTTATTTGCTTTTTCCCATGTGATGTTCGGATTTCCTTGTAAGGCTTCATAAAGCCCTTGTGTTGCCTGGCCGGCTAAAACAGCCGAGTTACCATAAGCATTATAAGGGCTTAAATATTGGTAAGTTTGAATCACATTACCCACAACAGGATATGCTCCTGATTGCCCCCATGATGCTCTCAGTTTCAAGTTATCTATCCAGGTAATATTCTTCATAAAGCTTTCTTCAGATAGACGCCATCCGGCAGAAAAGGCTGGGAAGAAACCGAACCTGTGGCCCGGGGCAAATAAATAACTGCCATCATAGCGGCCCGTTGCCTCAAACAAGTATTTCTTATCGTAAGCATAACCTAACCTGTAAACATATCCAAGTTGTTTTTGCCCATTTGAATAACCCTGGTTAGTTTCATCAGCCGCAGCAGGACCACCATAGTTTAATTCGTCAATATTCAGGTTATAGTTTTGCCTGTACCCTCCAAACTGCTCGTATTTTACATTCCGTGATTCAACAACGGCTAAAGCACTGATATCACTTTTCCCAAAAGTGGCCTGATAAGTTAAAAAGCCCTGGTAAGTAAATGAGTGTGTTTGAAAGTAGTTTTCGGTAAACTGCGATTTTTGGCTTCCCTGTATACCTGCTACATACGTGTAAGGAGTAGTTGCGGTATTCACGTTATAAAAAGGTATTGGGGTTTGCCAAATCCTGTCAACTTCTGTAGAGGCATCGTAACTTACAACCCCCTTAATACTTAAGCCTTTAATTGGCAGTTTTTGATCAATGCTGAATTGTGAATTTGTAGTTGGCTTCTCGTTAAACTGGTAACCACTGTGATAAATTTCACCTATTAACGACTGGCCAATATAACCAGACCACAACCCGTTGCTGTAATAAATTGGGGTTGTTGGCGCTTGCCGTTGTGCCTGGCCGATAATAGTTCCGGCACTCTGCGAAGGGAAGTGGTTATCTTCAACATAACTGATAACCGATAAGTTAACAGTAGTTGTTTTTGTAGCATTTGCTGTTAAATTTAATGAACCGTTATACTTATCTGTATAAGTTGTACTCCACATACCGGCCTGGTGCGTATAGCCTAACGAGGCAAAGTATTTTACATTTTCGGCACCGCCCGACAGGGTAACGTTATTGTAAGTAATCGGCCTGTTTTTCATGATGATCTGCTGTAACGGATGCCCGTCTGAGTGACCGTCGGGATCAGAATGATCTTTAAATTTCTGAATATCGTCGGCACTATAAGCAGCTGGCTGGCCGTCGTTTGCGTTGGCTTCATTACGCAAAAGCGCATAGTCATATGAACCTACAAATGTTGGCACTTTGGTTGGATTCTGTATGCCGTAGTAGGAATTGTAAGTAAAGCTTGGCTTACCTAATCTGCCTTTTTTAGTGGTAACCAAAATTACACCATTTGCCCCGGCAACGCCATAAGGCGCTACAGCGGCCGCATCCTTTAATATTGAAATATTCTCTACTGTATTTGGGTCAAGACGGCTAAAATCGCGCGGAACTCCGTCAACAATCAACAATGGCTGGCTACCACCAATTGAACCAATTCCACGAATCTGGATGTTTGAGCCATCATAGCCCGGCTCACCGCTAGGCTGAGTAACAATTATGCCCGAAGCACGGCCAACCAAACTATTCGTTAAGTTTACGACCGGCTTTTTTGCTATTTCGCTGGTGTTTATAGTTGATACAGCTGCTGTTAAGGAAGTTTTCTTTTGTGTACCGTAACCTACAACAACCACCTCATTAAGGCCTTTAGCCAGTGCCTGCAAGCTTATCGTCATCGATGATCTGCCTTCTACAGGAACTTCTATTGAATCATAGCCTATATAAGACACTAATAAAACAGCATTATCCGGCAAGGCGGTAAATGTAAAGTTTCCATCTACATCAGTTACTGTGCCAATGTTTGTATTTTTAACCTTTACCGATACGCCGATTAAGGTTTCGCCCGTTACCCTGTCAATTACCTTTCCTTTGACATTTATTGGGGAGACCGGCTTTTTTTCAACCTTCGGAGAAGTTTTTATAGGTTTTTTTGAACCAATCATATCCGCTCCATTGGCATAAGATAGATTGGTCAACAAGAGAAGTATTAAAATATGGCTCAACGCTATCTTTGAGATTTTAGATAAATTGAGTACGTGTTTGAGTAAATTATTTTGCATAGTTGATTTTATTAGTTAATAAACAATAAATAGGTTCTAACTTCACAGCACTGACTTTGCTGAATAATCAAATTATTCCGGGTAGTTTTTTCTCTTCATAAAATTGGTTTTTAGTTAATAATAAATTGGCTTCGATCTGTTTTAATTGTACATATAACACTTAAAAAAACAAAAAAACTTAAGCTCGTTGTTTTCTGGTAATACAAGAATGCTATGCGTTTTTAATTAATGTTAAAACTACAGGTATTATTGGTACTGCTAATCTGGCGACTAAAAGCCACATTTAAGGGGGGTAAATTCGTATTTATAGAGGGGGTATTTCGTAAAAATGTATTTATTAGTTAAATAACGAACAGAAATAAACTCTACCGCTTTATTTTTACTTTATTACGTAAAATTTCGTGGTTAAGGTGTTTTCTAAATTTCCTTATATACTCAGATGGGTTTTCCCCGAATAGCTTGTTGAATTGTTCTCTAAAATATTTGGGGTCGTTTATTCCTACCCTGTAGGCGGCCTCCGAAACAGTGCAATCCGTGTTCAGCATAATCTCTGCAGATTTACGCAGACGTATATACCGGATAAATTCGTTTGCTGAACCATCTGAAATTGATCTGATTTTTTTATAAAGATTAGAATGGCTCATACCTATTTCATCAGCTAATATTTTTATGGTAAAATGCTCATCTTCCAGATGGTTTTCAACTATGGCAATACATTTTTCTAAAAAGTCCTTATATTCTACCGGCACTTTTAAATCGTTCGATTTAAGAGTTATTTCATTATAAAAGTATTTTTGAATGTTTTCACGGCTTTTTATTAGCCCGTGAACCCTGGCAATAAGCACATCCTTTTCAAAAGGTTTGGTTATATAATCATCGGCTCCGCCTTCTATCCCCTTAAGTTTTATTTCAGGCAGGGTATTAGCGGTTAATAGTATAACTTGTATATGGCTTAGCGTTGGCGATTCTTTAATCAGGCTGCATAACTCTATCCCTCCTAAACCGCTCATCATTACATCACTTATCACCATATCAGGCCTCAGTTTCATTGTCATGTCAAAACCTTCATTTCCATTTTCAGCCTCAAAAACGTTAAATTCATTTTTAAATATTTGTATGATGTATTGTCTTACTTCAATATTATCTTCGACAATCAACAATGTTTTTTTATTACTTAAAAGCGTTTCATAATTACCCGGACTAACGTTGGTTAACGTTCCACCAATAGTCACATCTGTTTCATCAAAGTCCATCAATTCTTCTAAAAGAACCGAGGTTTCAACTACATCGTCAAAAATCAAACTGCCATCAAAATGCGCAGTGCCTTTTAAAAGTTTAACATTAAACACTGTACCGATATTTTCTTCGCTTTCATAACAGATAGTTCCATGGTGCTGATTTACAAATGTTTTGACAAGATAAAGCCCGATACCAAAGCCCCCGTAGGATTGATTGGAACTTTGAACCTGTGAAAACTTTTCAAAGACATGCTCGCCTGTACCACGTGTTATGCCACATCCTGAATCTTTAACCTGTATGATAACATCATCAGTATTTTCAATAATCTGGCAATTAATTTGCCCTCCATCCGGGGTAAATTTTATTGCATTTGAAAGAAGATTAAATAATACAATTTCAATTTTTTCACGATCAGCGTATATATCAATCACATCGCATTCACAGGCGAACAGAAGTTGAAGGTGCTTGATTTTTGCCTGGTGCTTAAAACATAAAAGCACATCCCTGCAAACGCCAACGATATCCAGTTTTACAATTTTTAATTTATCCGCCCCGCTGTCGGCCTTCCTGAACAACAATAGCTGATCAACTAAACTTAAAAGGCGCCGCGCATTCCTGTCTACAGTGTGTGCGTTGATCAAGTCATCAGGGCTTTGCGTTTTACTGGATAACAGTTCTTTTATCGGGCTGATAATCAATGTGAGCGGCGTGCGAAACTCGTGCGAAATATTTGTAAAAAACGAGAGTTTTTTTTCATTCAACTCCTTCTCCTTCTCAGCCGTTATTTGGGCAATTTTAATTTCATATTTAAATCTCGCCTGGTTGGTTTTGTAACGTAAATAATAATAAACCAAAATTATTGCAAGTAAAAAATAACATGCGTAAGCATACCATGTTTTATACCATGGTGGTAAAATGATTATCTTAAGAGAAGCATAATCATTAAACCAAACGCCATCCTGGTTTGATGCTTTAACTCTAAAAGTATAATCACCGGGCGCAAGGTAGCGGTAGGTAGCTGATTTTTGAGTTTGCACATAGTTCCATGATTTATCCAATCCCAGCAGTTGGTAAGCAAACTCTGTCTTTTCGGCATAAGGATAGTTCAGGGCTACATATTGAATGGAAAATACAGACTGTTCGGGCTTCAAAACAACCTTTTTTGATTTATTAGGCACCTGTGTCAAAATCTGATCTTTCTGCCCAACCTCAACATCTTTATTAAACAACTGAAGGCCAGTGATAATTACCTTGGGCTCAAACGTACTTTTCTTTACCTCGCCCGGAAAAAAGATATTATAACCTTCTGTTCCTCCGAAACACACAACCTTATCCCTGGCGCTGTACAGGCATGAATTGGGGCTAAAATGGCCGGTTTGTAAGCCGTTTGAAATATCATAATTCATTACGATACCTGAACTTTCAATTTTAGACAAACCGTTATTAGTGCTAAGCCAAATATTTCCTTCGCCATCGGGCTGTATGGCATTAATAGTATTGTTGGCCAGTCCGTTTTTGTCGGTATATTTTTTTATTCTTTTTGTCGTTAAATCAATCGAAATTAAACCGTCGCCTTCGGTGCCAACCAGCAATTTATTATCAACACATTTAATGGAATAGATAACCTTACTTGGTAAAAGACTATCTGTTTGGTTATTTTTAAAGTAGCTGGTAAAGCGTTGGCTGCCCTTAACCCTGTATAGTAACCCTGCGCCATAAGTTCCGATAAAGATATTACCGCTTTTATCTTCACAAATTGCCCTGATGTTGTTTGACGATATATTTTTGCGGGATACAGAATAATTTGAAAAAACCTTCTTTCCCGCCGCCAAAACACTTATACCGCCTCCGTTGGTACCAACCCACAAATTATTTTGTGAATCTTCAAAAAGCACTCTCACGTCATTGGAGCTAAGCCCCTCGGGTGAATTTTTTTTGTAGGAATAATTGGTAAACTGATCCTTTTTACCGTCATAACTATACAGGCCATGCGCATAAGACCCAAACCATAACTGTTTGTTATGATCCATTAATGCACATAAAATATTGTTGGATGTTAATGAACCCGCTTTTCCGTCTACCTGAAAATGCTTTATAACTTCTCCGTTAATTTTTTTCTTAAAAACACCCTCGCCATCAGTACCCATCCATAAATTTCCATCATTATCCGCGCACATGCCGTAATACCTCAAATATCCTGTACTATGGGTCCCGCTTAATTTCTCCTGGAATCTTTTAAATTTTTCCGGGACGTTACAGATCAAAAATATACCATCGCCAAATGTGGCCGCCCAAATATTTTTATCCTTATCCATACACATTGATTGTATGGTACGCTCGGTGATGTGAACGTTGTCGTCTGTTATTACCGGGACGATGCTTACATCCTTAAATCCTGCGTTAACGGCCTTATCTAAATTCATTTTGTAGATGCCCCCATCCTGCAAACCGATAAGCAAGTTATGGTTGTTGTCCTCCAGCAGCGAATAAAAGTAATTGCTGGCCAGGTTAAATTTAGGGCCTTCAAACACCTCCACCCTGTTTTCAGCTCTTACATAAACAGCCAGCCCCGCGCTGGTACCTATCCAAATATTATGGTAATGGTCTTCCATCAGGCTATTTACCCTTCCATCAGGCACTCCCCTGAGTCGTATTTCTGGTGTTTTGTTCTTTTTGATCGCGCCATCTTCAACAGAAAAAACCTTCAATCCGTCATCTGATGCAACCCATAAAAGTCCCTTTGAATCCTGGAAAACACGATTGACGGTGTTTTTTGTAAAGCCGGGCTGATTTTCGGCATTAAAATTTTTTAGACTATGATTTAACTTATTGTAAGAAAACACCCCTGCGCTATAGCTCGAAAACCACAGCACGTTATTGCCACCCGAAGCTATCCAACTGATATCATAAAGGGATACCTTTTTTGAAGGTTCAAACTTCAGAAACCGTTCGGTATTGGTATCGAACTGATAAATACCACGCCTTGACGAGATCCAGATATCGCCCTGTGGATCTTTAAACAAAGCATCGATGTAATTGCTGGGCAGGCTATAAGGGTTAGCTGCATCGTGCTTAAAAACCTTGAAATTTATTCCGTCAAACCTGTTTAAGCCATCGGCAGTGGCAAACCACATAAACCCGTTGTCGTCCTGCGCCAGGCCGTTCACAAACCCGTATGACAAGCCGTTTTTAAAAGTGTATTTTATAACTTTTTGGTTATACGGATGCTGAGAAAATACCGAAAGTGTACATACCGTAAAAAGCATTAATAGTAAAGCTTTCCCCATAAATTATTAAAATTGGCTCGTTATCGGTGCGGCGCGGTTGCAGCACTTAATTCAAAACTAATGATTAAATAGTTACGGTCAAATGAATTTCATGTACAGGCAGGAATAACTCATTTATAGCCCTTATATGATTAGCAATTTAGTTTTAGGCATTTAAAAGCAGATATATCCAAATATAACAAATTGTGCGGCACGTAGCATGTTGTAAAGAAATTGTTGCTTTGGTCGGGTGGTTTAGCTATTCAGAAAGATATTTTATTCCTGGTTAACGTCCTATTCAATTTTAATTTGCATTAAGGGAGCACCGCACGTTTGGAATGCTATAAACTAAAGAAAAGATTATAGGTAACAATTTCGCGAAGTCATCTACAGGTAAACTTTAGCTCCGTAAAGAAGATATCGACCAAACGAAAAACGTTTCCTTTGAAATTTTAAAAAATATGTAACAGTAAGATTAACAGTTATTTATGCCGAAAATTGCAAACATAAAGTAAATTAACTCCACCTTAAATCAAACCATGGCTAACATATTTTTCAATGAAGCAATTGTTAGTGTGATTATCTTTGGCGCCTTAACCCCTGTTATCATAATATGCTTTTCCGGAGAATTCTACTGTTATTGTTTGTACTTAACCAGTCAGTTTTCGCGAGTGTAGCAAAACAACCAACTGATACCCTGTATAAAACAAAGGATTTGCAAGATATTATCAGGTCTGTTTTAAAAACAAAAAGCTACGACGATACGACTAAATCCCATTCTAATCTGACCTTATTACCTTCAGTTGGCTATACACCAAGCTATGGTTTGGAATTTGGTATAATTATGTCAGGAGGAAAGAACTACGGAGATCCGGCGAACACTACTTTTTCTATTTTTAACACGAATATTTTCGTTTCCACAAGCGGGCTAGCCTCCGCAGAGTTTAAACATAATGATTTCAGCAACAATAATACATGGAATTTACAGGGAGGGTACCAGATTGGAAGAACGGTAGCGCTGGATTATGGATTGGGTACCGGCCGGCCACATCAGGGGGATGACAATTTTGTGCTGAATGGTTTACCTCTGACTTTTAGCCCGGGGGTAATGCCTATTAAATACACCTATTTGAAGTTCTATGAGAAGATTTATCGCAAGCTTTTTGATAATTTTTATATGGGTATGGGGTTCATTACCGACGGCTATGAGAATATAGACAAACCACATAAGGGAAAGACAAGACGACGAAGCTACAACACCATATACAGCTTAAAAAATGGTTACCCCTTAGGCGGATATTGGGCAAATGGAATATTATTTAATTTACAATATAACTCACGCGACCATCCTAACCGGCCATATAAAGGTATTTACGCGGATGTTGTTCTTCGCCTAAATTCAGAAATATTGGGTAGTGAACACAGCGCCACCCAATTAAAAACTGAATTCAGAAAATACTGGTCGCTATCAACAACCAATCCTGAACATGTTTTAGCTTTTTGGTCGTGGGGGAATTATTTATTAAACGGATCATTACCTTATCTTGAATTGCCGGGCACCGGTTCGGACGCGGATGAAAGAGCCGGCCGGCCCTATACCATTGGAAGATTCAAAGGAACTTCATTTTATTTTAATGAACTGGAATACCGCTATCCGATTACCGAAAACAAGTTGTTAAGTGGTGTAACATTTGTCAATATGCAAACCGGAGGCAATCAGCAAAAAATTCATCTATTTCAAAGATGGAACTCGGGAGAAGGAGCGGGACTTCGGCTGCTGTTTAATAAATATACCCGCTCAAATATTTGTATAGATTACGGATTAGGGAACTATGGCGCAAGAGGGTTATTTGTAGCGTTAAATGAAGTGTTCTGATTGAAGCAAACCATCCCATCAAAACATAAAATAGAATAAATAAAAACAATTAAATATGATTAAGCACTTACAACTGCACTTTACGATAGGCCTCTTTCTTACGTTTTTTTTCACTTACGGTAATTGTTCTGCATCTACGATAAAATCCACATTTTCTGACAGTGTAAAAACAGATTCGCCATGGTATAAAAAACTCTCGATTATTGCCGGGTATCAGTATTTCAGAACATGCCACCATAGTCGTTTTGACGGCGGATATGCGTTTGTGGATTATGATGCAACGGCCAACTTTTCCATGGGATTAGGTATTGCCTATGATTACAGTGAATTACATATGGATAATGGCTACAATCTCAGGCACGTGAAAGTGTTGCCCATTTTAGCAGATTTTCGTTATGTGCCATTTCCCAACTGGATCGTCTGCCCATTTGCAGTTGCCGATGTTGGCTATTCTACCTTTATAAAATATGAGCAGGAAGATCCGACACATATAGAAAGCACCAGGAATATAACAGACCACGGCTTGTATACTTTTGGCGGTGCCGGCGTATCGGTAAAACTGAGTGGCAAGGTAACCATTTATACCACTGCAGGATTCACCGGCATGCACATGTCTTTTAATAACATGGACGTAAATCCGCGTGGCTTGTCAAATGAAATAGGTGTAAAGGTAAATTTGCGATAATTACTACCAAACTGAGTATATAGGCCTTTTGGGGTTGCGCATTGAAAAGACGATTTGCCTGTAGCTATTTTGGTAATGGTGATCTCCGGGTACTATTCTGACAAAAAAGTTCTTCATAACGATTTTAGCCAATGGTTTAGGATTTTCCGCTTCTCCGTAAAAACAGTATACCGGAATATTTATTTTTTGCACTTCCTCATTAACTTTGTAGGTCCTGTTATCGTCTCCGGTACTGAAAAGATCGGAAATGCGAACTTTAAAATCTGTAGATAAAAAAGGAGACAGCATTTGCAGCTTACTGACTTTAGGTTTTATATCATCGGAAAGCCGGTTATAGATAAATGGGACCACATCGGCACCGAAAGAATAACCACTTAAAACAATTCGTTTTACCTGCCAAACTTTAGTGTATTTACTAATAAGTTTGCTAAACTCGTTTGCTGTTTGATCCGGATCCTTTTGGTGCCAGAAATAAGTTCTGGCGTTAACTCCTATCACGTGGTAGCCTCTTTTTGCAAATTCAACAGCCAGTGTGTCATTAAAACCCAGCCATCCACCATCGCCGGAAAGCAGGACAACCATTTTCGAGGTAGGTTTTGGAGGCTGATAAACAATTAAAGGGATTCCAAATTCCTCTGTCTCTGTGCCGTTATTTGCAACCGTTCTTCTTTTTAGCAGAAGCCCGCAACTGCTGAAAAACACCACGAAGCATAAACAGATACCAATCGCCTTCCAGTTGTTTTTATAAGTATTATAGCTGACGGCTGAAAGCATGTATAATTATAGGGCATTTTTTGCTATTTCTGTATAACTTTTTGCATAATGATGATCTCCGGGCAAAATCACCATCCTGAAATTAGCTTTTTTAACTACACTCAAAGGCTTTTCTGTCTCTTCTTCGCCATAATAACAAATTACGGGAATATCAATTAATCGGGCCGACGATGCAACATCCATCGTTCTTGCCTTATTACCTGAGCTGAACATATCCGTCATATGGATTTCAAAATCGGTAGAAGAAGAGGGGGATATTAGCTGGACTAAGGTTATTTTATTTTTCAGTTCATTGGGAAGATGCATATAAATGAAGGGGGTAACATCGGCTCCAAATGAAAATCCGCAGATGATAACCTTTTGCTTATGCCACTCATTTACGTAGGCGTTCAGTAGCCCGGCGATATCATTAGCAGTTTCCTGGGGCGTTTTCTTTTTCCAGAAATATTTAAAACTGTTCAGTGCGATAACATTGAACCCCTCGGCCGTATAACTATCAACAACTTTCTTGCTAAAATCATTCCAGCCACCATCTCCCGAAATAAAGAGCACAAATTTATCCTGCCTATCTGTCTTAGCTTTAGTAATAATAACAGGCATTCCTGAATAAAAGTTGGTGCCACCTGTGTACTTCCCGGCTGCATAAGTGTTCACGGGAGCTATTGTCCAGGCTATTAATAAAAGCGCTATCAATTTAAAACTATTCATTGGCAATCAGGGTTTCATTACTTTATTGAGCACGTTAGGGAGGCTAATTAGATCGTAATGGGTCTCATAAATTAAATATTTATTTTGCCATTGAGGTAAAAACTTTTCTTTGAAATCCCTGAGCCCCCGATAATGCCGAAACTGCTGAAGTTTTTCATAGGCGAATTTTAACGTTTTTTCAGGAAAATCTCTTGCCTGGTCAATACCTGAAAGCGGTGCCAATCCGAGATTAAGGTACTTATACTTATTTAGCCTGCAATAATCTATTAACGCGATGATGAGCGCGTCATTAACACCACCCGGCGCTTCACTGGTTTTCCTAATCAGATCATATGTTGCTTCGTCAGGCGCAAAATCCGGAATCATATTCAAAAAACCAAAAACCTGCTCATCGTCATTCTCCACAGTAATAATGGACTGGTTTTTTAACTTCTTTCGATCAAACATTCCCTGGGTAAAAACTATCTCCTCACGGTTCGTGCTTTTTAACCAATCATTTGAAACGTACTCTAGTTTTTGGAGTAAGCCATCCTTAATTGGTGCGTGGTAAATTCTGGTCTTGAATCCATTCTTTTGAAGGCTATTCAAACCATTTCGCATTGATTTTTTACTTTTCCCTTCCAAAGTAAATTTGTCAAGGTCAACAATTGCTTCCTGCCCAATAATAAGAGATTTTTTTCCAAGCGTATGAAAAAGCTGCAGGCTTCCCTCGTCAACACGGTAATAGGCTGAGCGTAAACCAGACTCTATACAAAACTCCTCAAACTCTTCAAGCAATACCAGTTCATCCTGCGTGTCTTTGCAAACGGGCTGTTCTAAAACCACAGCGAACCTCCCGGCTGTCCTATACGATACTAATCCCTCCCGCCGGGTAGCAAAATAGAGCAATTTATCTTCATAAGTCTTGAAATAATCTACAGGTGACGACCCCAGCCTATTTATAAGCTCGTTAGCCCGTGTAAAGTCATCGTCATTATGTTCAATGGTCACAAAATATGGTTTCAACAGTGCGTAAAAGATCAGCCCAACCGATAATGTACCACTCATGCGGATAGTGTTTAAAAAAACAGCTGCAAATGCTGTACGGGGTGTAAGGTCTTTAACATCAAGCAGGATGAAGTTGAAAAATGTGTGTTTTATAGATTCTATAAGATGAAAGTCAATACCAAAATGCCGCTTGTCTAAAAAATAAAATCCTGTAACACCGTAAACAATAATTCCGCAGAATATCCATATAGCGGTTTCTATTCCTATCACCTGTAAGCGCAAGTTATGCTTTACATAATATTGTTTCTTTGTGAAAAACAGTACCAGTAACACAATAAGCGCCAGTATCCCTTCTTCATAGTCGATTGCTTTGGTCAAATTGCCGACTAACGATATAACACATAATAAAATCGCAAATTTCCAGGCATTCTTCAATCCTTTAAAAAGAAAAGCTGAAGTGATAATAAGCAGCAGCCCTGTGATAAATACGAGATAATTAGAAGCAGATATTGTACCGGCAGGCAAAAATGACTTCAATAACCTGACACGGTACGCCAGTGCAGGGGTTAGTACGGAAATAATATTGATAAACCCCAATCCCAGCGCCAAAAATGCAGGAATTACACGAAGTACCATATTACCTTTTTTAAGCATGAAACTTACGATACCGGCAACAACCGGAAGCCAAAATTCAAATAAGCGATAAATAAGCGTTATAGCCAAAGCCTCGGAGGTGGTATACCCGTAATGTTTTAAAATGACCGTAAGCGAAAACTCGATGGCTCCGATCCCCCTTAAAAATGGAGATATAACCAGGATCAGGGTAGCGATAACATAACCGATCAATGCTATTTTCCAGCTCGCATCCGCGCCCATAACGAGCATGGCAAGGTAAAGGTGGGCAACACCAACCAGATCTATTAAAATGGAGTAAACATTTACCAGGCTAAACCAAATCTTAAAATCCGGGTGATCTTTAAATTCAGTATTTACTTTAGGAATAAACCTGTTGATCAGCCGATAAACCCATCCTTTTCTAAAAAAAGAACCCAGAACGTAAATTATCAGGATGAGAAAAAAAATCACGATGCCAACCGCCTGGTTGGAATTTTTCCAGCTATCTCCACTTAGTGTTAAATAGCCCAACACCGGAACTGAAATAATCAATATGGATACAATACCGGTAAATCCGTATAGGGTGCTGGCAAAATGGATCCGGGTACGGTTTTCTTCGCTGGTTTCTTTTTGGATATCTTTTGTGAAAAATGCTAAAGATGTAATGCTGCCACCGGGCAGGAAAATACTGATAAGATTCCTCTTCAAAAAGAGAACAGTTGATTTCCAAAGGCTTAATCTCAGCTGAAGCGCCCGAAAACTGGCCTGGTACATTAGTGCTTGTAAAACAATATAAATTATTGAAAATCCAATTCCAAGCATAAGCCAGATTGGATTACCCTGGCGTATATAATAGCTTACATTTTTAAGTTCGTTCCCCTGGCTTCTGATAAAATAAATTGCGAGGACTAATAAGAGCAAACCGGTAATTTCACTTAGGTATAACCGGGGTTTTATAAACAGCTTTTTTAACATCAGATAAATACATGGTTCGCCCAACATTTCGTTGGATTTTTAATGGTTCAAAGTTAAATCTATTTCCATTCTTCTTCAAACCAGTAGGCTTCCTGATGGTCTTATTACTGTCATACAAATAGGTTAAAGCAATAAAAAATGATGTATTGATTATTAGAATAATAGCTGTTAAAATTACAATTATGCTGTAAAGGGCATTTCGATTTATGATTGGGTAGTGGGCGCTGGTTCGAATTTAATAACACGGCAAAATGAAGCCTACAGATATATTTAATTTTCCGGGGAAATTACCGTGCGGCAATAACGGCTGCTTTTTTATAATTTCGTGTAACTAACTACAAAAACATGACCCGTACTATTTTGTCTCTATTGCTGGTTGTCGGTGGCCTAACGTGCTTTGCACAAACGCAGGAAATTCCGGTGGCTATAAAAGTTCCTGAAAATTGCAGCCTTATCATGCACGCCTATGCTAAAGGTGTACAAGTTTACATTTGCACACAGGATCCACTGGATACATCCCGTTATGTATGGACCTTTGTAGAACCCCGTGCCAACTTATATGCTGCCGCTGATAACAGCCGGTTAATTGGAAAACATTATTTAAACCCGACAAAAAAACCTACGTGGGAAAGTACAGATGGCTCAACAATCAGCGGCGCCAAATTGCAGCAGACCAACTCGCCCGATAGTCTTGCTATCCCGTGGCTATTGCTAAAGGGAATAACCCCGGGCGGAACAGGTAAGCTTACTCCTGTTGCTTTTATCCAAAGGCTCAATACAAAGGGCGGTAAAGCCCCGGCCACAGCCAACAGGCAACAGAAAGGGCAGTTATTGGAACAACCCTACACGGCTGAATACCTTTTTTATATTAAGAAATAGGTAATTTTCACAGCGGGGATCACCATTTAAAAAGCCATCAGGTTAATTCCTGACGGCTTTTTTTATTGAATGTTCTAGCTATAGTCGTTATCTACCACGTTATTTAATCGAATCTAATATCATCGTCCCCATCAGCTTGCCGCCTTTATTGTAGGTTTCAGATTTTACATCACGGCCTAATTTAGGTGAATACCACTCTGTAATTTTCATATGGAAGGGGATACCGATGCCTGCCATTTTTATTTTTGTTGTGGCACTATAGGTGATCTTAAAGCAATCAAAGCTACCAGCATTTGTAGTTATTGTTTCGGCTTGTTCAACCTTCCGGTTCACCAAATCCATTTGCATTTCCGCTGTTGGGCCGCCGCCATCCATGTGGATAGTAACCGTTCCGTCGTCAAGGGACTGGCCCGGCTGCATTGCCATTGGAAAAGTGATATATTTTGCCTCGCCGCTGATTTTCATATCCATGTTCTGTTTCATCGACGCTGCAGGAACAAAAGATTTCATATCTATTTTGATGGCGTTGCCATCGCAGATCATTTCTGAATCGCCGGTACCCATGGTTTTACCATTTTTGTCAATTATTTCAGCGTGCACAGAAATAGTGGATGCATCCTTTTTTGTGGTTGTATAAACGGCTGTCATTTGCTGATTGCCCTTGGCGTCCTGGTTAATGTAGGTAAGCTTTCTGCCGTTTGCACCGTTCACAAACTTGCTGCAATCCTGCGCTGATGCCTTAACAAAAATCGCAGCAATTAAAGTCAGCAGGGTGATTAATTTTTTCATAATGGTTAGATGAATGATTTACTGTCACAAAGATCAACCTCCTGGCTGCGAAATACAATCGTAGAATTACTGTAAATCAATACGGACATTACGCTATTTGGCGGAACAGCTGCAGTGGTAAGTTACTTAGCACTAAAGGCTAACGATTATTGGGAAGCTTATAAGTGTTCGCTGTTATGTTGGATCTATTAACAAAGGGTTCGATATAGGTATAGTAAAGACCACAAAAGAAAGCCCTCAGATTAATTTCTGAGGACTTTTTTGTTGAATGTGAACTCAAAAGCGTTCCCGGTCAAACGAAAGATGCTAGACAGTGCGAGGACTGTGGTAAACTTACTTGCCTTTATACACAGGCTCGTAATTCACGGCATACCTTAAGGCACCGGAGCCGGGTCATTTACCGGAGAGTTCGGCAATGCGCTTTGCCGCGTTTTTATTTTCAGGGTTTAAAGCCAGCGATTGCCGGTAACTTAACAATGCCTCTTTTTTGTCGCCGGTCAGTTCCTGAATTTCACCTAAGCTATCGTAGGCGTTTGCACTTTTAGGAAATAGCGTTGTATTCAATTTAAAAATAGAAAGAGCTTCAGCAGCCTTCTTCTGGCTGAGTAACTGGTAGCCCCAGGCATTCAGATCCTGCTCATTTAAGACGAATGACGGATCGGCCCGTTTCAATCCCACAGCAACCTTATCTGCGTTGGCAAAACCTTGCTTTAAAAGCCCGGTTCTTAGCTTTTTAACATTTTCGGATAACCCAAAGCCATTGACTTCATGCATATCTGGTATATAATAGCCGGCTATTTCGTCAATAAAACGATCCGGATTTCCTCCCATTAAATTGGTTAGCACCACAATTGACAGGTCATCCTTTAAATAGACGAATAACGCCGAACGGCCGCCACCCACCGGGCCGACTGCCGGATGTTCCTTCCGGGTTACCGTTGGCCATCCAAGGGCATAGCCGTTTGTAAGTTTATTAAAACCTCCAATCGTACCATTGTTTAATATCGCCGGCGTCCACATAAGGTCTATACTTTTTTGCTGTTTCAAAAGTCGCCCGGTTTTTAAAGCGATGATCCAGTTAGCCATATCCGTGGCTGTAGATTGGATCCCGGCAGCAGTTCTGAAAAATACCGGGAACTGCATATAGCCTATACCCGGTACATTGTTCCTTACGAAGCCGTTGCCCACCTGCCTGGTCATGGTATAAGCGCCTGCATAGTTCGAGATAACATCATACGAGTCGCCAAAGCGGGTCAGGTGCATACCGGCTACTTTGAATTGCCTTTCTTCAATGAATTTTGTGAAGTGCATGCCACTTAGTTTGGTAATGATCTGGCCGAGCAGCACATACCCGGTTTGGTTATATTGAAATTTTTCGCCTGTTTTAAATTCCATAGGCAGCGCTTTTACTTTTTGCATCGCTTCGCCTTCGTCGTTATGGCCCAACACCTGTTCTTCCGCGTCAAGCATGTCAGGAAGCCCCGAAATGTGGGTTAACACCTGTTGAAGTGTAATGCCTTGCCATTTTTCGGGCAAGCTATCCAGGTACCGGGACAATGGCGCGGTGATTTCCAGTTTTCCCTCTTCCGCCAGCTGCATTACCGCAACGCCTGTAAAGGCTTTGGTTATCGAATTGACCGAAAAAATGGTTTGATCGGTGGCTTGTATGTTATTTTCAAGGTTGGCAACACCATACGTTTTGTTTTTGACGATTTTCCCACCGCGTACTATCGCCACCTGCAAGGCAGGAATATGCAAACGCTGCATTTTACTTTGCAAAAACAGGTCGATACTATCTGGCGCGGAAACTTCCTGTGCTGATGCGGAAAAGGTGAAGAATAAGGAACAGAGAACAAAAAGAGTAGTTTTAAAATTCATGTGATATATCGATGGGCTAATATGGATTTAGAGCTAAATGTAAGGCTTTTGTTACCATGGAGCCTTTACAAAGACCCATCGTTTATGCAGAAAACCTGTAGATGGCTGATGCAAAGCGGAATAATTTTAAGTCATCCGTCCCCTCTGGCTTTCAGATTAATTTGTGAGGGCTTTTGTCTTTAGCGTGGACACTCAATAGTTCGCGGAGGACGCTTGATTGGGCGGGGCTATTAAATTTTAAAGGTTGCAATAGTGCTATCTATAAGATGTACTATTTCAAGAAAATTATAGGATAATTTAATGATTTCATCTTGAACTTGTTCCGTTTCAGACTGCACCCATCCCTGCATCAGTGTTAGTGGGCCAAAATTCAAACTCACATTTTGCCATTCATGCTCATATTTCTTAAACCCCGATCTAAAAATAGCTGCAAATTTTCTACTTTCTATCTCATAACCACTCAGCTTTCTTAATTTAAAAGCATGTATATTGTAAAATAACTTTTGTTTCTGCGTCTCTGAATAGTTTATCCAAACAGAAAAGAAAATCCTTGTTTCAGCGGTTAATGGATCTTGAACAGGGCTTGCCCATGATTGTTTATATACCTTTAAAACAACAGATTCATGGTAAACAACTACTGCAATCTTCAACTCTCTTCGGGCAAAAAGTTGTTTGTCCAATTGTTCGGCTGCGCTTTGGAAAATTTGCAGGTAATAAGAGGTATCCATTTATTAAAATTAACGTAAGGTATTCTTTTTTCCTTTAACTGAATGCAGCAGGGGAAACTTATTTTTAAAAGAATTTGATTTACCCTACTAATCTTTAATTTCCCGACCTTACCGAATTTTCATGAACGTAATCGATCTTCTGATCAATAATTGCCGGCGAATCAAGTAATACCGGGTAATTCCCATTCTGCCAAAATTGATGGTTTTCATTTGTTAATTTAAGCGTGACGCTAAAATTTTTGTGTGTCCAAGGCACGCTTGGACAGGCGGTGAAATAAATTCGATCGGAGTGGTATATTTGCATGGATTAATTTACGAATTTGAAATACCTTGTCATAATAGTGCTGGTAATTACGTCCATCCCAACGCACGCACAGGCAAGCACTTTGCCTCAATGGTTTCTAACATCATTTAAAAGACATCATCTAAATGATCGGTATGAAATTAAGTCTAACCTTAAACCAACCTTTCTGCAAGGTGATTTCAACGGAGATGGTGTAAATGATATAGCTGCACTGGTAACAGAAAAGAAAACCCATAAAGGCGGTATCCTACTCATTCACGGTTGCACTGATCAATGGTTCGTCTTTGGAGCAGGAACTGATTTCGGTAGTGGGTCTGATGATTTTTTCAATTGGCTAAAGAAGTGGAAGCTTTGCCGGGAGAAAGTTGTTTACGAGACAACCATCGACAAAGATGATAATATTACCGGAAGTAGAACGGTAAAGTTAAAGAGACCAGGTATAAACTTACTGATGAAAGAGGAGGCAGAGCCAAGTCCGGTGGCTGTGATCTACTGGAATGGAAAGAAATACATTTGGATACACCAGGGTGAATAAACCGGGTATTCTTTTTATTCATAACCTCTTGTGCTCGCCGCAGGCAATTTCGTCTCTTTAGCTAAACCCACTTGCTTCAAATTCCCTATGCGGATTGTAAATCCGAAAGCTTATAAATATATTCCTCAATCTCTGTTTGCCGGGCATTAGCAAATCCCTTATCCTTCCCGATCTTTACAAAACCGCATTTCTCTAAAACCGTTTGTGAACCATAGTTGTCAAATGCAACGCGTCCATAAATCGGCCTGGTTTGTTCAAATTTTAAAAAGTGTTTAAGAGCAGTTGTGGCAATTCCCTGTCCCCAAAGTTTTTTGTCAATCCAATAAGTAATCCCCGCTTCATCTCCAATCATAAATTTTGCTACACTACCCGCAATTTCATCATTAGCTTTTATTGTCTGCATGTTTATGGTCGGGTCGGTTAAAAACTTTGTGTACTTTTCAATGTAAGCAGTTTTATCGTTTGGATCTTTAGCTGTAAAAGCTGCCAAATAATTTGCTTCCTTGTCAAGCTGAAATTGAAAAAATGCGTTTAAATCATCTTTTTCTGTTTTAGTTAATGTGATGTTGCTGTTTGCCATTGTTCTGGAATTTCGTGTGATTTTATTGTTTGGGGGTCGCGGATCGCCTGGACAAGCGGTTTACGGCGAGGCATAATTACCCGGCCTTTTCGCCTTCTGGTAAAACCATGGTAACCACGCTTTCTATCTGTTTTAGCTGCTCCGCGCTCAGGCGCTTTAAGTTTTCCTGGCTTAATATGGTATTGTTAATTT
Organism: Mucilaginibacter phenanthrenivorans; assembly: GCF_024721155.1. Lineage (GTDB taxonomy): Bacteria > Bacteroidota > Bacteroidia > Sphingobacteriales > Sphingobacteriaceae > Mucilaginibacter > Mucilaginibacter phenanthrenivorans. The sequence continues at coordinate 47,217 of NZ_JAHVAP010000011.1, forward strand.
GGATATAGTTGTTCTGGCTGTTAACAACGGTTTTACCTTGCCGCTTATTGGTGGCGCCAAATGTTTCCAAATAAAGCCTGGCGGCCCTCACGTCGCCATTAACGGCAGACTTATACACTTTCGCCATTAACTTAGGCGTCATGATTTTAAACTGTTCCATTTGCCTGGCATAGCCATCATGCGTTTGATATTCTTTTAAATGTTTATTGATGGTTTGCCGGCTTAAACCGGTTTCTTCAACAATGTGATTTTGAGTGGGCATGCAGCCATACTTTTCAATCAATTTCGAGATAGCCTCAGTGATCTTCAGGTGGTTATATTCCCAAATCACCTGTTTATTGGTTACCGGAATTACGTCTTCTATTTTTGTTAGAAAATCATCTCTTTCCTCACCTTTAAAGCTTTCCAGCATTTTAGTTAAAGTCGCTCCTAAATATTGACGTTCACTTGTATCAAATTTATCGAGGTCGCTTAAGGTGATTTTCTCCAACCTAAGCAGTGAGGTAATTTTTTTCTCACTAATTGTTAAAGCCTGTTCATGTGTTTCCATTTTGCATAGTTCTCTTTATTTAATTATTTATAAAAATAAACAATTAAATTCACAAATACTAAAAATATTAGCAATATTTAAAATGGTTTACACAAACACAGTAATTTTCGAATTTATATCATATACTTATTTGATTATCAATATTTTATATTAATGTAAACCATAAATTATGTAAACCATGTAAACCCACTTGACCCGTCCAGAAATAGCTATACAGATTTGTGAGTAAATCCTATTCTAACTATAAAACATTTTCAAAAACCGCGACTGACTCCCGGGCTCCCTTAAATCCCCCCTCCTCATTTCGCCTACAAAAATCCTCATTCAGGCTACAAGTCCGGGGCGGCATCTGTTGACCTTTGTTGCGTTATCAATTTAAAAATAAAATCATGGTACATCAAAATGAAAATTCAAGTACAGGCGCTGCCAAGGCTACTGTTACATCCGATAAGGTTTGGTTCATTACGGGGAGTTCCCGGGGTTTTGGACGGGTTTGGGCCGAAGCTGCGCTTAAGCGGGGCGATAAAGTAGCAGCTACCGCACGTAAGCTGGAAAGTATTGCTGATCTGAATGAAAAATACGGCGCAAATGTGCTGACTTTGGAGCTTGACGTGACCAACCCGGACCAGGTAAAATCGGCAGTTGAACAGGCACATGCCCACTTCGGCAGGCTGGATATCGTGCTGAACAATGCGGGTTATTCGTTAGTCGGCACCATTGAGGAATCAAGCGCCGATGACGTAAGGGCGATGTATGAAACAAATGTTTTTGGGCCACTTGCGGTGATCCAGGCGGCCTTGCCAATATTGCGCAAGCAAGGTTACGGCCATATCCTGGGTACATCCAGCAACCTTGGGCATGTAGTTTTGCCGGTGATCGGTTATTATTGTTCCTCAAAATGGGCATTCGAGGCCATTCACGAAAGTTTAGCCCTGGAAGTTAAATCCTTCGGAATTAAGGTAACCATCATTGAGCCTGGCGCTTATGCCACCGAGTTCGGGAGCCCGGAGTCCTTAAAATTTGCAGCAGGCCTTGATATTTACCAGGACTTTAAAGAAGAGTTCTTCGGGGGCTTAAGAGGAATGAAAAGAGGCGATCCAAATGCAACGCCTGAAGCGATCTTTAAAATAGTTGATGCAGAAAACCCGCCCCTGCGGATCAATTTGGGCAGTAATAACTTGCCATGGGTGCGCACCGCATACGCCGAAAGACTGGCCAGTTGGGAAGAATGGGATGCTGTATCTGCAGCAGCGCAGGGCACTTCAAAGTAATCCTTTGGTAAATAAATAATTATAACCGGCAATGCTTTTCATTGCCGGTTATAATTGACTTAAATTTAAACAATGAAAAAGGAAGAGATAGTTCATGTTGGTATGGACTCGTTATCAGACATGCACCGGGCCTTTGGTTTACCTGCGCCTGCGCATCCGTTAATCAGCCTGATAGACGGCGCAACCAACCGGGTGATCTTAGGCAAGTTACCCTATTCTCATGTACTGCATTTTTATAAAATATCCTACAAGCCCAGCCTGGGCGGTAAGTTAAAATATGGCCAGGATTATTATGATTTTGATGAGGGCGGCTTGTTATTTGCCGCACCTAACCAGGTTATTGGCAGCCATGGAAACAATGATGGAGAAATATGTTCCCAATACACCTTACTGATACACCCGGACTTTTTACGGAATTATCCTCTGGGGAAAAAGATCAAACAGTATGGCTTTTTCTCCTATTCAGTGAATGAAACGCTGCACCTTTCGGACAAGGAAAAGGCAACCATCATATCGATTTTTAAAATAATTGAAGATGAGCTGAACAGCAGGATAGATGATTTTAGCCAGGACGTGATCATTTCGCAAATTGAACTTTTATTGAACTACGCCAATCGCTTTTACAAGCGCCAATTTATTACCCGCAAGGCAGTGAGCAATGACCTGTTACAAAAGCTGGAAGATGTTTTAGACGATTATTTCAATAACGAAAAGTCGCTGAGCGAGGGAATCCCAACCGTTCAATACCTTTCAGAAAAGCTGAATGTATCGCCAAGCTATCTAAGCGATATGCTGCGTTCTTATACCGGGCAAAATGCACAGCAACACATCCACAATAAATTGATTGAGCAGGCTAAGGAAAAACTATCTGCCACCAGCCTGTCGGTGAGTGAGGTTGCATACGCGTTGGGGTTTGAGCATTCGCAATCGTTCAGTAAGCTATTCAAAACAAAAACTAACCTTTCACCATTAGAATTCAGGCGATCCTTTAACTAATATTGCTACAAAATGTTTAAGCTGACGATCCATATGGTTTCAAGTCTTGATGGCTATATCGCCAAAAAGGACAACAGCGTTTCGTGGTTTGAAACATCAGACACCTACGAAAAGGGAATTAATGTTACTGAACAGGATACGGCGGAATTCCTTAAAACAATTGACTGCTATATAATGGGTTCCCGTACATATGAACACGCCCTGGAGCTTTCAAAGAATTATGGCTGGGCCTATGGCGACAAGCCCACTATTGTATTAACGCACAGAAAATTGCCAATTGACCGGCAGAACATCGAAACCTATTCCGGCGATTTGACCGAACTTGTGAATGAACGACTAAAACCCATTTACGAGAATGTTTGGCTTGTGGGCGGCGCTGAGCTTGCAAGGGATTTTATTAGTTTAGGCTTAGCAGACGAAATAAGGCAGTCGATCCTGCCAATTCTTTTAGGTGATGGGATGCCGTTTTTTGACCAACTAGGACAGGAACAAGCCTTACACCTAAAAAATGTAACAGCCTACAAAAGCGGCATGGTGGAACTTTGTTATGAAATAAGAAAATAGCTAACTGTCCCGTTGGCATTCGCTACCCAAATCCTCGGGCCATGGATAAGAATCAAAAATAATTCGGGGAATCTTTTGTCGTTTCGATTTTTTTTTGCGTAATTTTAATATACTCATTATCAGCGGACAACCCTTAGTCCGAATAAAACGAGAGTGATTGAAATCTTTATAACATTAGGGCGCTATTATAATACCAATTAAGATCGATTTTAACATAAATACATAAGTCATGAGCAGTGAAATTAAGTGTCCTGTTTGCGAAAAATGGAGCATCCGGACAGGTAAAATAGACGACAGGTGCCCGAATTGTAATGCGCAATTTGATGCCGTCCGCTTGCAGTACGCGGAAGAAAACAGGATCAACGCGGAGAAAATCAAAAAAGACAGTTACCTGATCATTAAGGAAGGAGACGACCCTGTTGTACAAATGTTTAAGGAATTTGTAAACTGGCTGCGGTGGGCCACATTTTATGGCATATCGGTAATTTATGTTGCGATTGCAGTTATGATCATTGTGTATGGGTTGATCATGCTTTAAAAACCGCTGTTCCTCACGGCTCTTTAGTACGCCTTTGGCTGCGGGCCGGGGTAAAGACTGCCATTGAAAGGACAGTGCCCGAGATCTGCACGATTTAAAATAGGAAAGCCCGGTATTTCTACCAGGCTTTTCCACTTTTATTAATTTTATCAGCTACCCTATTGTACCAAAGAGGGAATCAAACCATAATTATTTACGGTTTAAATCCCAAACTTTTAAGCTTTTAATTACCGCTTTTCCGTCTGAAAATGCTGAAAGGTCGGTGGCATCGGCATCCGGGTAGATCATCGTGGTAATCACTTTTTCGCCATCGTTACCAAATACTTCAAGTGATGATTTATCCAATAATACCTGCAGCTTCACAATCCCGTTAACGGCCTTCATTGGTGCAGTTAGCAACAGGTTTCCGGCCGGTTTATTTGAGCTCTCTGATCCTGAGCAATCCACATAGATTTCCTGTTTTACAGCGTCATACCCAACTATTACCTTTTTTGAGGTACCGGACTTTTCAACCAGGTTGAACCCAACCTTTTTCGAATTGTTCAGCTGAATCTCAGCATTTATCCAGGTTGAATTACCGTCGAACGTCCCTTTTGAAGACAAAGGCATATTACCGTCGAGACTGATGTTACTTTTTACGAACGCACCGCCCTTCGCATATTTAGCCAGCGTGCTGCTAACGATTGAGGATGGCTGCTGGATCAGTCTTAAGCCCTCATCAGTAGTTTTAAACGACAGATCGTGCGGGATAGACATCTGCCCCTTCCATGGAAAAGTTTCCGGCTTGCCATTTTGAATCCAGCCTAAAAGGATCTTTTTGTTTTGCGGGGCATCGCGCCAGGCTATTGCCGCATAAAATGCATCGCCGTAATCAACAGTAAGGAACTTATCGGCCGGGTTATCATTTTTAAAGGTCGTACCGTCAAAATCGCCCACATAGTATTGCATCAACGGACCATGGCCACCACCGCAGGATACAAACAGCACCCATTTTATCTTCGAGGGATCGTTGTCGACTGTTAAAGGTAACAATGATGGACACTCCCAACCATTTTTTGTAAAGCCAGCCGGGCCGAAATCACTCAGTTTCGTCCATTCCCTCAAGTTTTTGGAGCCATAAATCCTGACCATATGATCGTCAACCATCGATACCGTCATGATCCATTGTTTAGTAGGTTCGTACCAAAACACATTCGGATCGCGGAAATCATGCATATTCAGGTCGATCACCGGGTTATGTGCATACTGTTTATAAGTTAATCCACCGTCGTTGCTGTACGCAATAAACTGCGATTCCTTTTTCTGCTTTGGCTGATCGGCAGTAAAAATGGCCACAATAGGCGCTTTGCCATTTATGCCAAACTCACTGGTATTATCCTTATCCAACACTGCCGAACCTGAGTAGATCCAGGTAGTGGTGTCCTTGGTCATTACCTCGGGAATGGCTACCGGGAAATTCTTCCAGGTTACCAGGTCCTTGCTGGTGGCGTGGCCCCAGCTCATGTGGCCCCATTTGTTTTCGAACGGATTATGCTGATAATACAGGTTAAATTCCCCGTTTAAAAATATCAGTCCATTCGGATCGTTCGTCCAGTTGGTTGGCGACGTGAAATGGTACAATGGCCGCCATTGCGGGGTAAGCTTTGCAGCATCCTGCGCAAACGATTGTATGGTTATTACCGATAGGAACAATCCGAGATACTTTGCCTTATTCATGATGTAGTTATGTTTAAATTGGTTCTGTTAAGGTAGGTATTTAAATGGATTGTTAACAGTTTACTTTTATTGTCAGGCGCTGTGCTGTGGGCACTTTTAAACTTACCAACACGTTGTTTCTGCACAATCTGTCACTTGGTTTCCCCAGTCAGGCATTTCTCGCGGAACGGTTCCGTAAATGGACAGCATCAAGATATTTAGAAAAGCGCGAAGTCACCGCTAAAACGGTGCTTCGCGCTTTTATTAACCTTACTTTTTCCCAAACACTTCCTTTACAGCATCAAGATAACCATAGCCATGTTGTTTATCCGGCTCCAGGTAGCTCCCTTCCGCCCATTCATTCCAGGCATTTATAGTGATCAATTTGGGTTGATCCGGATGACTGTCTACATATTCCTTCGCCTGTAATAAGAAGCGCTTAAAATCTCCAGGGTTAGCATCAGTAACCATCCCTTGTAAAGTCTTTGGAAAGCGCGGGTTATTATTCCAGCTTATTGATACATGCGGAAAAAACGGCACGGTAAACTCTTTGGTAAATTTAGCCCATCCTTCTATTGCTTTAGCGCCCCATCTATCATACCTGTCAAGCGGCACATAATGGCACCACTGATAGTTGGTTAGACTTTTAAAGCCCAGTTCTAACACGGTGTTATTTTGCGTAACTGTCGTATCACCCGGCACTGCCGAAATTCCTTTTGGTATCGCCCCCCATAAAACGCCCTGCAGGTGCAAACCAGGGAAACCCGCTTCTTTTGTCTTTTGAGTAAAATAATCCAGCGCCTCTTTAGCCTGCTTAATACCACCCATGCCTTTGATAAATGTAGCCAGTTCATAAATGCTGATCACCGGCTCGCCTTTTATCTTGTAATAGTTTGCCTGGCTGAAATAATCTTTTATGATGTGTGCTATCATAATATTGAATGTAGGCCTGTCAATACCGCCATACCAATAGATCTTACTCTTATCATCAGTGGTGTTATCCAGGTAAGCGCTGTGGTCATGGTTGGCCCACATTAAATAAAATTTCATTTTATTCTTGTTTTTTGCACCTAAAAACCCCTTGTCTATCCCATTTTCTAAAAATGGCTTTCCATCATACCAGTACCAGTCGTAAATAAATACGTTTACACCGTGTGATACGGCAGCGTCAATCTTTTTTTCCATCACTTTAGGGTCGGCCTCGTTAACATAGCCCCATAGCGGAACTTCAGGCTGTTTATCCCCCGCGAATTTTGGCTTGGCGTTGTATATGCTCTCCCATTCGCCTTTACCATCCTTAAAAACGCCAATATCTTTAAATCGTGGCTCAGGCTGATAGGCCGGCCATACGTAAGCCGCAACATCATAATGCTGCTTTGTTGATTGGGCATGTAAGGCAGTTACGCTCATGGCGTAAAAAAAAGCTGCGTATAAAAACCGTAAAGAAAGGCGTCTGTTTATTTTTATCATATTATTTATTCATTAGTTATGTCAAATCTTATTTCCTTGCTTATTTGTTATCCAAAAAAACCTTCTTTACCGCGTCCAGATATCCATAGCCGTTAACGTTGTCGGGCTGCAGGTAACTGGTTTCGGTCCATTCATTCCAGCTGTTTATGGTGATGAGCGGTGCTTGTTTAGGGTGCGCATCTATATAATCTTTAGCCATCCGGAGGCCTTTAGCAAAGTTTTCCGGCGTGTTGTTACGCATAACCGGGCTTTGACCCATGCGCGGGCTGTTATCCCAACCAATACTAACGTGTGGGTAGTACTTAAACTCGAACGTGGTATCAATACGTGCCCATTCCTTTTTTACGCGATCCAGGATGTTCAGATAGTCGTCATTAGGATTGGTAAAATGAACAAACTGGTAATGCGTAGCACTTGTAAAGCCCAGCTTTTCCACAAAGGCGTTCTCAACATTTTTGGTTTTGCCCCCATCAAAGCCACTGTAATTAGTATTGATAGCCCACATGGTTAACTGCAACTCCAAACCCGGAAAGCCGGCGCGTTTGGTTTCATCCTTAAACCATTGCAGCGCGGCAGCTGTTTGTTCTACTCCCCCAAGCCCGGCTATTAATTGCGGCACATCATAGATCATAAACACAGGTTTACCATCTATCTTATAGTATTGGGGCAGCTTAAAATATTTTTCAATATTACGTTTGCAGATCTTCTCAAACTCGTCCCTGCTTACTTTACCTGTCCAAATCACATTGTTCTCATGGTATTTATTTAAACGGGTATCCCAGGCGTTCTGTACATCGTGATTGGCCCACATCAGGTAAAATTTCATTTTGTTAACGTTCTCAGCTTTCAGGAAACCGCTATCAAGGGTAGTCTCCATAAAAGGGCGGCCATCGTACCAGTACCAATCGAAAATAAAAACATTTACACCATGTTTGGTGGCTTGGTCAATCTCCATGTTCATTATTGCGGGATCAGCCTCATTAATCGGGCCCCAAACCGGTTTGCGGTTCCAATAATGGCCGGGGTTGCGTTGCTGCATGGTGGTAACTGTCTCCCATTCGCCGTTCCCTTCGGGCCAAAATGGCCGTAATCTCGGATCGCCGCTGGCGTAGGCAGGATAAAGAAATGCAGCCACGTCATATTTTTGGGGGGTTGTTTGCTTGTTTTGAGCTATAGAGTTCCCGGCAAACAAAAGAAGCATGCTAATACCCAAAAAGATCAGGTTCTTTTTGTGAGTACAGGGTTGCAGGATCAAAAAAATCAAGATTTTAAAGTATCGCATTGGGGCAGATGTATGTTGCGTTATTAAATAGCAATTCTATATCGGTCAATACGGCAAAGTAAAATAAAAGCCTGGGCGCCGTTACTAACGGCGGCCCAGGGCTTTTGCCAACTAACCAGTAATAAATATTAACCTTTATTTACTCGTTCTCTTTGTCTAAATCAGCATTGCCGCTGAATTTAGTTAGTAAAACTACCGGCCGAAAATGCATTCAAAACCGATAGCCTATGCTGTTATTTTTAGTACCCGGGATTTTCAACCAAATTTTTATTGTTGGATGTTCTTCCAACCGTTAATGGCAGATAATAATTTTCAGCCCTGAATTGCGGGATGTTTGATGCGCCATCCACATTATTAATGATCTGGATCTGATATTTGCCTGATGCGCCGTCAAGAATATAACGGATACCCGACCAGCGAACTGACAAATCGTGAACAGCAGTACGCCATCTCCGCACATCCCAATAACGCTGGCCTTCAAAGGCAAGCTCAACCTTGCGTTCGTGGTGGATCTGATCTCTTGTTACACTACCTAAGGCGGCTATACCTGCACGACTCCTGATTTGATTAATAGAGTTCAGCGCATCAGCCGTATTTCCCAATTCAAATGCAGCTTCCGCATTGTTTAAAAGGATTTCTGCATACCTGAAGATTAACCAATCCTGGGCTGATGTTGCCCAACCACTGTTCGCCCCAGCCATGTTATCATGGCTTTCATCCAAATATTTCAAAACACCTAAACCTGTTCCCTGGTAATCCTGGTCACCTGTGGCAGCAGTGCCATTATAGGCTCCGCTGGTTATGATTGATCCATCGGGAAGCTTGATGCCAGCATGAAAATCAAGTTTAGTACCCTTCCAGCTGGTGTTCTGCGTATAAAACGTAGCAAAAAAACGAGGATCTTTGTTAGCCCATAACTCGTCTGTCGACATTATTTTACTTTGAACAGCGGTACGATCTAAAGTTCCCGGAGTTCCATCAATATGCTCGAACGATTCAGCTAGTTCAAGATAAGCTTGATCATACAAACCACGACCCCATGCTTGCGGCCTTGGACAGTTGAAAAAATCGACACCCCAGCCATTTCCGCCGGTAGCCTCATTAACATTGTCGTGGCGTTTAGCGAAAATCACTTCGCTGTTATTTTTCACCAAAAAGATGTTTCTAAAATTAGTCGCCTTATTAGCGTCAAGATTATAAAGTGCGTATTTGCCACTTTTTATAATTACCTGTGAAGCATCGTAAGATTCCTGGTAATAGGTTTTGGCCGCTGATGCGGGGATCCCTACAACGCCATTTAATTGAACTGTACCAAATTGGGCTATACTGCCTGCATATAATGCGGCGCGACTTTTTAAGGCAATAGCGGCATATTTCGATGGCCTTCCTAAATTGTCGCCGGTAACCACCTCTGGTAGATCATTTGCACACGCGTCAATTTCGGAAATGATAAAGTCATAAACCTTCTGCTCCGTGTCTCTTGCCGGAAAAAGTGCCGACTGAGGCTCATTAATTCCCTGAACAGAGCTGATCAACGGAACACCGCCGTACCGTTTAACCATGGAGAAGTAACAGAATGCCCTTAGAAACCGGGCCTCGGCAATCTTCGCTTTTACCTGATCTGCAGGAAGCGGAGAAGCGGGCAATTTTTCAAGAAATTGGTTGATCTCCCGCACAGTGTTATATCCCCACCAATCAAGTAAACCCCCGTTAATATTTAAATTGCCATATTTATAGGTAAACGCATTACTTGGGTTCCAGTCTCTAAACTGCGGAAAACTTTCGTCAGACACATCGTTGATATCAAAGGCATGCCAGCTTCCGTCGCCATCAAATGAACCACTTCCACTACAATCATTTCCTAAAATAGGCATATCGTAATAAACCTGGGTAAGGTAGGCGTTTATCAATGCCGGATCTTTAAAAACGTCGGCATCTGAAATAATATTAAGCGGCTTTTTATTTAAAACTTCCTTATTGCAGGAATAACATGCAGCAAAGCTGATCAGAACGATCAGTGAAATAATTTTTTTCATAATATTTTGATTTATAATGTAATATTTAATCCTAATGAAATGGTTCTTTGTTGCGGATAATAGTACCCAGCCTGGCCATCCGGAGCTTCAGGATCAACTTCATATTTCCGAAGCGGATTAATGGTCAATAAATTAGTGCCTGCAAGGTAAATCCTGGCGTTGCGGATATTCGCTTTCCCAAGCATGTTCTTTGGCAGGTTGTAACCTATGGCTAGGCTCTTTAAGCGCATATAGCTTGCCTTTTTAAAGTACAAATTATTAAACAAACTATTGGTGCTGGCTCCCGAAATACGCGGGCTTGCATCGGCCGAATTATTCTGCTCAGTCCACATATTTTTATAAAATGCATTGGAATAATTTAACCCGCCATGGTATAAAGTAACGGTGGTGTAATAGTTAAATGCTCCCTGTAAAAGCGATTGCAGGTCGAAGTTTTTGAACTTAAGGTTAATCGTAGCACCGGTTATCCATTCCGGCACGGTGCCTGTACCTATTTGCTTTTGATCTTTGTAATCTAACTTTCCATCACCATTCTCATCAACAAATTCAATATCACCCGGCCTTAATGCAGCATTGCCACCCGGATAAGTAAATTTCAGGTTATCAATTTGTTGTTGACTGGTAAATAAGCCGCTAGCCACGTAGCCAAAAGTACGATCGGTCCATTGTCCGGACAGTTGATAAAGCCTCTTTTGATCAGGATCGGTAAAATCCTGTTGCTCGTAGTGATTCCATTTTGCGCGTGTCCATGATACATTGGCACTTACCTGGTAGCTTAATTCGCCTACGCTTCCTGCGGTTCCCAAACTAAATTCAAACCCGCGGTTATTCTGGCTGTTCAGGTTTTCAGAAGGCAGCACAGCTCCGAAGGTATTTGGAAGAGATAATACCCTTGTAGCAGGAATTCCCGAAAGGGTGCGGTAAAATACCTCCGCAGTACCAAACAGCTTCCTGTTAAGGAACGAAAAATCAGCGCCAAGGTTATAAATATTTATTCGCTCCCAGGTAAGGTTAGGATTAGCCAGACCTGTTGACTGAATACCGGCTTGCGTATTATTGCCTATAAGCCATTGCCCGGCGAATTGGTAGCCGGTAAGGTATTGAAAGTCCCCTACGTTGTCGATCCCCGAACTACCGTAACTTGCCCTAAGCTTCAACTCGTCAATACTTTTTATGTTCTTGATGAAATTTTCCTGGTCCATTCGCCAACCTAGTGAAACACTTGGAAAGTATCCCCAGCGCTTGTCCGACTCGAATTTTGCAGAAGCATCTGCCCTGAGTGTTGTTTCCAGGAGATATTTATCCTTATATGAATAGTTGAACCTGCCGACATAACTCGCACGTCCCATTTCAGACGCCGAACTGTTAGCTATAGCTGTTGTCACAGAGCCTGCATATAGTTCTTCAATAGCCGGTGTTAAAAAATTATCCCGTCCGGCAAGCAAATAGTTGGTATTGTAATCGATAACTTCATAAAGGGCAAGTGCCGAAATATGATGGTCGTTGTGAAATACATGATCGTAATTCAATGAAAACTGCCCGGTTACGTTGCGCGACTGCGTTTCCTGGTAGGTTAGTTTTGCCTGTGATCCAAGCGACCCGGCCAGGGTGTAGGCTTGAGTTGAATAGTCGTAAGTATAAAAACTATAAGGTTTTGAGAAGTTTTTGTCAGTGACGTAAGTCTTGTCATAATTTACAAATGCCTTGGCACTTAATCCGTCAATAGCAGGTATTTTGTAAACGGCAATAAAAGTCCCCTTCATATTCTGGGTATTAACCTTGTCGTAACCGGCAATGTCTTCGTTTGATACGAGTGCGATACTGCCCACTCCCTGTCCGTTGGCATAAGAGTATTTCGTTGGATCAGGCAGTGTGGCGGGATAGATAGGTAAAGAGTTCCATAAATCCTGCCATAATGTATTGATACCCGCGCCCTGGCCTCGTACTGGTTGAGAGTTTGACTCGCTCACCGCCGAAAGCAGCAATTGGATAGACAAATTATTATTTACCTTGGCATCTAAATTGGATTGGAGATTATACCTGTTATAATCGCCACCATTTTTCTTCCACATGGGGTCCTGGTTCACATAGCCGAAAAACCCGAAATATTTGATTTGATCAGTTCCACCGCGTACTGATAAATTTTGCTGTGTTTGCGGAGCCCAGTTGCGTGTTGCAACTTTTTGCCAATCTGTATTTGGGTAAGCAGGATCACCGCCTGCAGAAAATTTCTGGATTTGCTCCGGCGTATATGGCGCGGGTTTCCCCTGGTTGGTATAAAACAGGTTGGTTATGTCGGCATACTGGGCCGAATTAACCGGTTTTGCCATTAGCGTATTACCTTGCAAGGTATACGATGAATTAAACGTAATATCGGGTTTTCCTTCTTTACCATGTTTGGTTGTTACCAATATAACACCGTTACCGGCGCGGGCGCCATATATCGAAGCTGCACCGTCTTTAAGGATACTTAAAGATTCGATCTGGTTTGGATCGATGTTATTAAAGTTTGATTCAACACCATCCACAATCCACAGTGCCTGGCCAAAACCACGGATGCTAATTGCAGCCTGGTCTGCCCCCGGTTGCCCGCTTGATTGCAGTGACACCAACCCGGGCAGTCTTCCAGCAAGGGTATTTATGGTACTGGCAACAGGAGCCGCCGTTAGCTCTTCTCCTTTAACCGCGGATACCGAACCGGTAAGTGTTGCTTTCTTTTGCGTGCCGTAGCCCACTACCACCACATCGTTAAGCGTTCCGGCCTGGGGAGTTAGTGCCACATTTATTGAGGTTTGCCCGGCAACCGGTATTTCCTTGCTGGCATAACCGATAAAGCTAAAAACCAGCACTGCATCGGTGTTTACACCCGAAATGGTATATTTCCCATCCGTTCCGGTTACTGTTCCCAGGGTTGTGCCTTTTACCCTAATGCTCACACCGGGCAACGGCAGACCTTTTTCATCATTAACCTGTCCAGTAACGGTGATGACAAATGGAGCTTGTATAGTGCCGGAGGTTACTTTATTTTTGCCTGTAATAATTACATTATCATTCTTCACCACATAGGTAAACGGCTGACTGGCAAAACATTCAATCAGCACTTTGGCCAATGGCTTATTTTTCACGTCGATAGTTACCGGGTTAGCCTGGTTTATCAATTGTTCATCGTAAAGAAAATGGTAGCCACTCTGGTGGCTTAAGTCTTCAAGCAACTGCTCAAATGAAACGTTCTTAACCTTCAACGTTATATTCTGTCCGTAAGTAGCTGCTGTAGCCTGCAATAATGCACACATACAAAAAACAAACGTTAGTTTCATTTTTAAGATTATATTAGGTTTAATGCAGGAAAGGGCCCTACAAAAAAATTTTGTAAAATTTTTATACATTTGAATGTTAGGTTTATTGGTAATTGATTGTTTAAAGCGATCTTTCAATTCACCTGATACAGCTCTCATTGCTGTTAAACCAGGGGCGGTGCAACGTTCCTGGTTTTATCAGATGTCATTAGGTAATTTTATTTACATATTACTTTTATCCTCCTTCCTTCAATTTTAAACTTTGCGATTCCTGTTAATTCCACATAATTCAATAGTTCAGTTATATTTTCAGAACGGGATACAGTACCACCCAAAAACTTATCATTTACGTTCCCGCTATATTCCACATCTACATTATACCATCTTGCTATCTTGTTCATAGCCGCCCTGATGTTTTGCTTTCTGAAAGAGAAGTAACCGTTTTTCCAGGCCACTGCGTCCTCAACGTTAACCTCATGAAGTATAATATTTTCCGAATTGAAATACGCAACGGCTTGTTGACCGGGCGCTAGCATTACGTGAGTGCTTTTTGAGGATAAAGAAACAGAACCCTCTAATAAGGTAGTTGCAACAGCGGGCTCATCTTTATAAGCCATTACGTTAAAATGTGTACCCAGCACTTTAATATTTGTATTTTCTGCTGTAACTGTAAATGGCGAATTTTTATTTTTAAAGATCTCGAAGTACGCTTCCCCATGTAATTCAACATGCCTTTCGCTGCCTTCAAACCTGCTTGGGTATTTCAATGACGATGCCGCGTTGAGCCACACATTACTGCCATCGGGCAGCGTTACCCTAAACTGCCCTCCCATCGGCGTAGTAATGGTATTAAATGTAATTTCGTTATCCTTCGAATCAGCAATAACCTTGTAGGAGATTTGCCCGGCTGCATTCCTTGTTATAATAGTACCTCCCTGAACAGCCAGTTTTCCGGTGGTGGTGCCGGTAAGCGCTATTTTTTTACCGTTGCCAAGTGTTAATACCGCCACGTTAGTTCCCGGAACTATTACTTCCTTTTCAGCTGGCTGCTTAGCAATTATCTTAGGATCAACAACCTGGCGGTTAATTATATAAATACCAAAAACCACAAGAATAACAGCTGCCGCAGAGCCTATTATCCAGGGTTTAAAAAAAGTGTTTTTTCTTTTTTCCTGTTCAATTTCCTTATTAAGGCGTAACAATATGCGTTCGCTTACACTTTCCCTGTCGTCGGAATACACCGCGTCATCCAGGTTTGTGCTTTTATACAAATCCAATAGTTCCTGCTTTTCGCTGTCACTAACGGAACCATCTATATATTTTTGCAGTAAATAGTTAATTCTTGGCTTATCCACGATGTAGCTAATAATTGGTTTATAACTACATGTTACCACGAAATATCCTTTACCCTATATGCTGGTTCACATTTATTTATTAGCGCTATGATAAGGTAGTTTCTGATCTTACCAGAATCCAACAGGGCAGCAAGTGTTTATAGATAACAAGAAATTAACTTCAGGAAAAGTTCAGCAGGGTTTAATTTGATAAAAACAGATTTGGGATTTAATTCAAGGAGAAGATTATGATAATGCTGCCAACAGCACTACAGCTTATAAAACTTTAAAAGCTCATTCGAAATGACCAGCAAAATACCCGTGGTTTCAAGATTATTCCTGATGATCTTCAGAGCGCGGGTTAGGTTAGCTTCAACACCTTTTTCGGAGATGTTCATTTGAGATGCAATATCAGCATTCTTCATACCCAATTGGCGGCTGTATTTGAATACCAGCCTGCATTTTTCGGGCAGATCCTCAACTATTCCATTGATGTATTCCTGTAAAAAAAGCGCATCCAATTTTTCCTCATCCAGGCTCACATCGTTGAAATCAAAATTCATTTCGGCCAGTTTAGTTCTCCGCTGTTCCTTACGGTAGTTTTTAAATACGGCGAATTTGATTTTAGTAGCAAGGAAACCACCAACATTCAGGATCTGGAGATTGTTTTTTTCCTTCCAAAGTGAAATAAAAACTTCGTGAACTATATCTTCGGCCGCACACTTATCCCTGGTATGATTCCAGGCTATTAACACCATTTTCTCCCAGTACCTTGTGTAAATTTCAGTAAATGCCGCGTGATCGCCTTCCTGTAAAAGGGTTATCAATTCCTGATCGGAAAATACATTAGAAGATATCATGCTTGTAAGGGGTAAAATTATTATACCATATTATGTTGGTTGTATTGACCTGACTATCTTATTCCTTTTTATCAAACCGCCGTTATTTCATAGAAATACTTGCGAATACCTAATTACGTAAAATGCCTATGAACATTGTTGTATCTTAAAACACAGCAAAAACCAAAAAGTGTACGACTACTACGTCCATGGTTTAATGGCTATTATAATTGGTTATAACGAAAGTATTTTTTCCATTCTGAATAACCATCCTTTACTGTCATGATGGTAAACAGGCCTCCCGCGTGGTCAATTTGATTTTTGGACACAAAATTAGTTAGATCGGAAGAAACGAAGTCTTTGTATTGGTGAGTAGCAACATAAATACAGAATTGGAGACAATAGCGATAGGAAAGTCGGGGCAATTAAAACGCAATTTCAAAGTTGTGTAATAACCCTGTATGGGTATAGGAAACTTGCCAATTATACAGCGCGCAAATATTTTTTACAATTGTTAATCCCAAACCCGTACCGTCTGATTTTTGCCCCTTTTGAAACCGTTCAAATAACAAAGATTCGTCAAGGGGTTTTGCGGCGCCGGAATTTTGAAAAATAAGTTTATCGTTAGTTAAGGTAATGGTGATTTTGCCGTTTTGTATATTGTGCCTTATGGCATTACTGAACAGGTTATTCAAAAGCACGTCGATAAGCGACCTGCTGGCAAAAATGTTCTTATCCTGCAAATCTTCAGCAACCGTAATATTCCTGGCCAATAACAACTCCTGGAACTGGCGCAGCTTTTGTGCGATCGCCGAATGCAGGTTGATCGACTCACCATCGTTTATTAAATTATTTTCAATTTTCACCAATAACAACATCGACTGGTTTAAGCGGGACAGTTTACCTGTTGCTGAATAAATATCATTGATCTGATCATAATGCTCCGGCTTTAACGATTCATCCTGGATCAGCGTATCCAGTTTAGCTGTTATCACTGCAAGAGGCGTCATCATTTCGTGCGAAGCGTTTTCGGTAAAATGCTTTAAATGCTCATAATCTTTTTTAACCCTTGCCGACATTAATTGCACTGCAGCGTTCAGCTCATTGAATTCGTCTACCTTATTGGTTTGGGTTTTGATATTTCCCGGAACCGAAATATTAAAGGTTTTCAATTCGTGCAATGTGTGGTAAAATGGCCGCCACAGACCTTTCAATACGTATTTATTGGTAATAAACAGCACGAACAGTAAAATGATGGTGAGCACCAATGTAATAAGGGTTATTACCTGGGTCAGGTCATCAATGCTTGCGTACGATTCGGTAATGATTACTTTATAGTTTTCTCCGTTTAGTTTTATAAGCGCAGCGATGGCCCGGCCATTTTCATTGGTTTTTTCGCGCGTGTTATAATAAACCGTGTCAAAAAAGCGGGTGGGGAAATCAGCAGTGGGGATTTTTGAATATTCAGTCAAACTCTCATCAAAATCTTTTTTAGGGATCTTCCCATAGCGGTTAACGTAATCTATCCGTTCGCCAATCTCTTCAGAAAGCTCGCTATCAAGCTGATTACGTGCAATTTTATGAATGGCAAAATAATATATTATTGCCGCAGCAAACAACACCAATACCGAAACGATAATGCTTGCTTTATTATAATGTGAGGAAAGCTTCATTCTGCTGAAAATTTATAGCCTATTCCATAAACCGATTTCAGGTAATCAGCGCAGCCTGCATCAATCAATTTCTTGCGAAGATTCTTGATGTGGGTATAAATAAAATCAAAGTTATCGTGCATATCCATCTCATCGCCCCACATGTGCTCAGCTATAGCGTTTTTTGAAATAACCTTGCCTTTATTGGCTATAAAATACAACAGCATATCAAACTCCTTCCTGGTAAGTACTATCCGGGTATCGTTAATATTTACCGTTCTTCCGGGCAGGTTTATTATTATTTCGTTAAATATAAGCTTATTGTTTGTGTTGAACGTTTTGCGCCGATAAGTTGCAGCTACTCTTGCCTTAAGCTCAGCGAGATGAAAGGGTTTTGTAATGTAATCGTCGGCGCCAACATTTAAGCCGTTAATTTTATCATCCAGCGAGTTTCTGGCAGATATAATCAGCACAGCTTCATTCTTATTATTCTCTCTCAGGTAATCCAAAACGGTAAAACCATCGCCGTCTGGTAAACCAATATCCAGCAAAATACAGTCGTAATTATAGCCAGATAGCTTTTCAATTGCGGTATCGAGCGTGCCGCAGCTTTCGCATACGTTTCCCTCCTCGGTAAAATAGCTGGCTATATTATCACGAAGCGTATCTTCATCTTCTACGATTAGGAGTTTCAATCGGTCTTTTTATCAAAGGTAGTCAAGAATATTGAAGCAAATCTGTAGTTATTTTCATAACTTCAGATAACTTCAGATTTGCTCCAAATTATCTAATTACTTTTAAAGCATTATCGTTAATCAATGGCCAACAGTAAAACTGCCACGTTCGTTATCCAGAAAGTTCAGCCAGGCCTGCTTGGGCTTATGGACGGTTCTGTTTCAACACTGGCTCCAATATTTGCTACTGCAGGCTTAACAGGACAGCCCATAAAGGCTTTCTATGTGGGCCTGGCTGCCTCTCTTGGCGCGGGTATCAGTATGGGCTTAGCCGAGGCGCTTTCTGACGATGGCACGGTGACAGGGCGCGGAAGCCCCATTATTCGCGGTTCAATTACCGCCTTTGCTACTGCGCTTGGCGGCATGCTGCACACGCTTCCTTTTCTAATTCAAAACCTGCACAGTGCCTTGCACCTCGCTTATATAGTAGTAATATGTGAACTATTACTGATTGCCTTTATAAGATACCGTTTTATGAAGACGCCTTTAATAAAGACTATCTTACAGGTGATTGTGGGTGGAGGAATTGTGTTTTTACTGGGCATTTATTTAGGCAACGCAACAAGTTAAAAAATTAAATATGACAAAAATTGAACCTGTCAGGATGGATGTGACCAATCCGCATAAAGTTAAAAGCTACTCCCCTGCCTTAAGATTGTGGCATTGGTTAAACATGATCATTATAAGCGGGTCGTTAATAACTGTGCTGATCAATTCGACCATAACAGATGACCATACAACTTCGGCCTTATTAAAAACCGAACTTCAAAAATCGGGCGCATCAGTAACTGACGACCAGGCGCGCTCTGCGGCGCATGCCCTTAGCGACAGCGTTTGGGATGTGCATGTTTATTTTGGTTATTGTTTAGCCGGCTTGCTGGTATTCAGGCTGATACTTGAATTTTTTCAGCTTGTTGATCAAAAATTTATACGAGGATTAAAAAGCGCCTACAAGAAGTTCAACGTCGTGAAAAAGGAACGGGAAGTTGCCCGGCACGAACTTACGGTGAAAGTTATTTATTCCATATTTTATGTATTGCTGGTAATTATGGTTTTAACCGGGTTGTTCCTGGCTTTTGAAGATGCACTTGCAGCGTACAAATCTATAAGGCATAGCGTAAAGGAGGTTCATAGTTTTTGTATGTATCTGGTGCTTGGATTTATTGTAGTGCATTTAGCCGGGGTGTTCCTCGCGGAACGAAAAAATTCAAAAGGTATAGTTTCGGATATGATAAATGGGGGAAATGAACACGCTTAAAAACTTTGCCATCACTTCCATTTGCCTGGTACTTTTCTTATATGCAAGCGCCGCAAAAGCCCAGGATAATTACGAGATTCAGGTTTATGGGTCAGAAACGGTTGAAAAGGGCCGTACCATGGTTGAGTTGCACAGCAACTATACTGCCGACGGATTTAAAGAGGGCGAAAATGGTGAATTACCAGACAATCATGTAGTTCATGAAACTATAGAGATCACTCATGGCTGGACGCCATGGTTCGAAACCGGTTTTTACATCTTCAATTCGATAGGCGACGCCGGCCGGACAGCTTATGTAGGCTCACACATCAGGCCCAGGGTCGCCGCGCCCGTTGAATGGAAATGGCCCGTTGGTGTAAGTATTTCTACCGAGTTTGGATTCCAAAAGAGCGCATTCTCCGCTAATACCTGTACGCTGGAAATAAGGCCGATAGTGGATAAAAAATGGAACAAGCTTTATGTCTCCGTAAACCCAACGCTCGACAAAAGCTTTGCCGGTCCTGATAAGGACCGGGGATTTATATTTTCACCGAATGTTAAAGGCAGCTACGATGTGAGCAAAGTTGTGGCATTGGGCCTGGAATATTATGGCAGCACGGGTCCATTTTTTCATTATGATCCCTTTCAGCAACAACAGCAGCAGTTATTTGTAGCCACCGATCTGAATTATAACGTCGATTGGGAATTTAACGGCGGCGCTGGTTATGGCTTTACCCGGGGAACGGATAAAGCTATTTTTAAAATAATTGTCGGGCGGAGATTTTAACTCTAGCGAAGGTTTAAAGCTTGAATGCTATTATTTACCGCTTATTAGCTTCGCCATAACGAAGGCTGCTCCGGCTGCAAGGGCGCCTATTACTACTACCTTTAATGCACCGCTAATTTCTGGCTGCCCGGTAAACTTGCTTTTAAAGTAACCGAAAACAAACAGGCAAATGAGCGTTACTCCGCATGAGTAGTAAAGCGCTAGCTGTGAATTATCGATCATAAAATAGGGAGACAAGGGAATAATACCGCCGACAATGTAGGAGACTCCGATAGTTATGGCACTTTTTGTTGCCCTGTTTGGCTGTGGCTTTTCAAGGCCCAGCTCATACCGCATCATAAAGTCAACCCATTTATCTTCATCCCGGGCCATTTCATCGGCAATTTGATCCTGCAGTGCGGGGGATAAGCCAAAATCAGCAAAAACTTCCTTTACTTCCATCTTTTCCTGTTCGGGTACGCGCTTTACCTCTTCGTATTCGCGTCTCAGTTCAGAGTTGTAGTGATCCAGTTCGGTGCGGCCGGCCAGGAAGCCTCCCAAGCCCATAGCTATTGAGCCAGCAACAATTTCGGCAATCCCAGCGGTTACTACCAGCGTTGATGAACTTACCGCTCCGCTTAACCCCGCTGCCAGGGCAAACGGCACAGTTAAACCGTCGGACATGCCGATAACTATATCCCTGATAGTTTCCGAACCGTTAACATGCTGTTCCTTGTGCATAAAAATAAGTGTGGTTTAATTTGTTTCCCCAATTACCAATGCATAAAGATATTTATATCTGCTTAGATAGCACTCGATTATTGTCTTTTTATATTCGGTCAATCTACTTAAATTTTAAAGCCAGCGTCACTATATCAGAGTTTAGCCCTGTTGAGCGCATATAATGGCCGTAACGCAACTCCAGCGTATTCAAATGCTGCCAGCCAAACACGCCGTTAGGCGGCGACAGGCGTAAATTTGCGCCAACAAAATTACTGTGCATGCTCGAAAGGTCGTAGTCACTGGTATAATAAACGGCAGTGGGATCGTGCTGACCGTATGGGGCAAAGTAACGCGTACCCACCTGTGTATTATAGCGGTAAAAAGGACTTACAGATACAAAGGAGCTAAATTTAATTGGCACTTCAATTTCGGCGGTATGTGCCCTTATACCCCAGTTATCCATATAGTACCGGTAAAAAGTACGGATCACAAAATGATCGTCAAGGAAATAATTGAAACGCACACCTATGGGTAGCTTATACCTACCGTCGGGCAAGTTCTCAACCCGTTCAGATCCGTCGGTAAAATAATCTCTTTGGTACTTTGTTGCCAGCAAGCCCTTCTGATATGATGGCTCAACTATAAACAAAGCCTGCAATCGTGTGCTTAACACCTGCGATAGAGAAAATGAGGCGCTAAATGAGTTTCGCGGTTTATAATCTACCGGCCGGTTATCATCATGGCCCGACCCGGATCCGTAGCCCGGCGGTCGTAACTCAACCGGCAAGATAACCTTCCATGTGTCTAAAAACGCCTGCAGCTTAAAGTCAAATTGTGTGTTTTTATCCTTTGAAACGCGGGTAAGATTAAACCCTAACCCACGTGACTGGTAGTCAAACTCGTGCGAATAAGAGCCGGTAAAACCAAATGCATTACCCGTTTTTTCGTTCGAACTTGTCCAGTTTAACGATGGGTATACCCGGGTATCCTGCCTTGATGCGGATGAAATGCTGTACGGGTCAATCTTATCTGATGATGCAGAAGTATAATGATCGATCCCCAGCTCAAACGTAAAGGTGTTTTTACGGCCGTTCCGGCCTACCTTCGACATTTGTATATCAAGCGTATTGGCAAAATCGGTTAAGTTCTCCGTGCCTATACCACCGGTTACCGCCGAGTTGTTACCGTTTTGGTGATAATAACCCGATACAAAATTTACTTCATCAAGTTTTAGCTTGCGTGTTTCGTAATTGGTTGTATCCTTAACGGGTTGTGTAGTTTGGGCGTGTGAAGAAAGAATGCCCAGGTACAGGGCTAATACCCCTAAATATATTTTTCTCATTTACAGTTGATCTGATTATTAATTACACCCGCAGCCACCGCCACTTTTACCACCATTGGCTCCCGATCCGCCTTCGCGGTAGAGTTGAAAGCTTTGTTCGAACTTTTGGGACTTGCGTGCGGAAAGTTCCATTTCTGAGTCATTCAGCCGGTTTTTCTGATAAGATTTCACCGAACTGCATGACGCCATGCTGCAAACAAGGCCGATGCTTGTAATTGAAATGATTAACAGGGGTATTTTCCTCATTGTATCAGTTTTTAATATTTATGTTATTTGAACAGTGTACCTGGTTATTATCATCTATTATAATACAAGCTATTTGTTTTAGCTGGTTGATCAGATCGAGCCCCACCTTTACCCCCATTACCATAACAGGGGTTGCCATTGCATCGGCCAGTTCAGCGCTTGGGCTTACTATACTTACGCTTTTTATCCCTGTAACTGGTAGGCCGGTTTTAGGGTCGATGGTGTGCGAATATTTCCGCCCGTTTATTATAACGTATTTTTCATAATTTCCCGATGTAGCAATAGCCATATTGCTAATATTAAGTGTGCTAAAGGGGCTAACCCTGTGATCCGGGTCGGCAATTGCGATGGTCCACGGTTTGCCATTGGGTTGTGTACCCCAGGTTACCAGGTCGCCTGCCGCATTAACTATCCCGCTTTTAACACCCATGCCCTGCAAAACGTGCCGGGCCTTATCCGCCGCATAACCCTTCCCAATGCCGCCGAAGCCAATTCTCATCCCCTGTTCCTTTAAAAATATGGTACAGGCGTCTTCGTCAAGAATTACATTATTATAGTTTATCAGCTTTACTGAATTACGGGCAACTTCAGGATCAGGTAGCGCTTTCATATTCAGATCGAAGTTCCAGAGGCTTTTGTCTATCGACCCATAGCTGATGTCAAATGCTCCCTGCGTAAGCCCTGATATTTTTATCGACCGTGCTACCAGGTCAAAAACCTCTCTGTCAACCTTTACCGGCTCAATACCAGCCTGTCGGTTAATTTCATTGGTCTGGCTATCGTCGCTAAATGTTGTCAGCAGCTTTTCAATGCGGCTAATTTCGGCAACGGCGCTATCAATACATTTGTGGGCAAAATTCTCGTCGTCGGTTACCACACTTATTTCAAAGCGGTTTCCCATTAAGCGCAGTACGCGCTTATGAACGGTAGTCCCCCCCTGCACCGCTTCAGTTTCCGGCATGTGTAAATTCGGTTATCTCCTGCACAAATTTCTCAGGCGATTCATTCGGAAAACCATCCCAATCCTTCAGCACCTTTCCATTTTCATCAATCAGCAGGGTATAGGGAAACTTGCCGTCGGGATTATATTTATCGGCAAGCTGCTCATTCAGCTTAGTTTGTTCTTTGCTCAGCAGGTTTTTCTTTTGGCGCGGGAAGTCAGCCCGAACCAGTACCAGGTGATCAGATGCAAAGCTTTCAAAAGTTGCTGTTTCCAGGATTTCCTTACGTTCCCTTATACATGGACCACACCAGTCGGACCCTGAAAAATTTACCAGGATGAGCTTATGTGTTTTGGCCGCCTCAGTTGTGGCCTCGCTAAAGTTACCAAGCCAGGTAACCGGTGAAATTAATCCTATTAAAAAAAATGCAATTAATAATTTCATATTATGGGGTATTTTTAAATTTAAGAGTAAATCCTTAACGAACTGTTTGTTAATGTTGTTTTGTAAACTGTAAGGTTATGGTTGGCAGGCGAATTTTTTACAACCCCTGCTTCTGTAAAGGCAGAACCATGATTATTACAATAAAACTGGCTGGCAGATGCCTGGTAAACCAGCGGATAGCTTTCATGTGTACAAGACTGTTGCACAGCAATGTAAGCACCGGCTGTTGTACGCCCCACTATAACACCATTTTGCGATAAATAACCACCGTTGGTTAGTAAGGCTGCATTAGCCGAAGCTGTTAGATCCAAAGTAAAATCAACACCTGTAGGCCCGGTAACGGAATTACCGGAAGAACTCGCGTCAGATCCCTTTGAGCAAGCCATACAGTTCATGATGGTAAACGCTGCAGCACTAACTCCTATTGCCGAAAGAAATTCTTTTCTGTCCATTATCACCTCCTATTTTAGCTTATCAAATATATCCAGCCCCTGTTATATAAACTCATTTGTATGGATGAGCGAAAGAGATGTATCGACAAACGGCATTCTGCCATTAACAATTCATTGTAAATTTCCAGTTACACAATAGTAGTTGGCAAATCTGTAGTTGAAATGAAATTAAAGGGGCTTTAACAAATTTTAACAGAAGATTGCATAAATATGAACATACGCGCTCAATATTTTATGCAATTGGATGTGCACGCTCGACCTGGCGGAGTATGTAAAATTATTGTCCTAACTTAGAACTATGAATACGAATAACAGCTCCCCCAACAATGCGATAACGCATGCATTTGAACAAATTGAAGTTGCATTGAATCAAAAGTTAAAACAACAAGGTTATAAAATCGTTTATCAGCAACCAGGTGATGAATCGCCTTCCAGCCGATCCATCACCTGGCTAAGTAATAAAAATGCGCTGCGTTTAACCTGGGAAGATACAGAGTACCGATTCACCTTAGCGTTTGCTGCCACTTTGCCCCTATCTCCAGAAACCGCATGGGACGTTATTATAACTGCACCCTACAACCCCGGCAAGCATGACGAACATTATATTGTGACTATTGCGACTGAGTTTGTGGATAGGCTGAGATCAGTATAATTGTTGCTTTTAATTTATCTACAACGGTAAGCTAACATTACGGGGTAATTTTATCATAGATGTTGAATTTTAAAGTTACATTTAGCGTTTAAACCTATTGCGTGCGCAACTTCGTAAAATTTCTTTGCTACTCCTTACTGTTAACCCTTATAGCTTGCAGTAAAAGTAAAACACCCGCTCCCCCAACGGAGGACGTGCCTCATGCTCCTTACGTAGCCTCTATAAAACCTGCAATCGGGAAAGCCGGTTCTGTTGTTACAATAACCGGCCAGGGATTTTCAACAACGGTGTCTGAAGATGTAGTAACATTTAATGGCGAACCTGCTACAGTGTTAACTGCAACTAAAACTCAACTAACAGTTACGGTTCCTGCAACAGGCAGCTCAGGAGTGGTGGCAGTTTCGGTAAAAAACATGGAAACTCTTGGGCCAGTATATGTATATAGTGATACTCCCGAAATTAATTACATTTTACCAAAAGAAGCTGCAGGTGGCGAAGTTTTAAGCATTTATTGCTCAAAATTTTCTACGACACTTACTGATAATGTTGTAACAATAAATGGAGTAGCGGCAAAAGTAGTCAACATATCACAATACTATATAGATGTTATTGTTCCAATTGGTGCAGGTGACGGCATCGTTACATTATCTGTAAAGGGTTTAAAAGTTTCGGGACCTAAGTTTTCATATAACTATGTAGGAGCGGTAACAACTTTATCAGCAACATATAAAGAAGCAACCGGAATTTGCGCGGATACATTGGGCAATGTATATGTTACAGACAAGGGCAACAACCTGGTATTTAAAATTACCCCAAGTGGCATATCTTCCGTTTTTGCCGGAAGCACGCAGGGAAGTGCCGATGGGAAAGGAACAATTGCTCAGTTTAATCATCCCGAAGGTATTTGTATTGACGCTGATAATAATTTATATGTTGCTGATGGTGGTAATAATATTATCCGTAAAATAACTCCAGACGGTGTTGTTAGTACCTTTGCCGGTGCGGCAGGCGTAGCCGGATCCGTAAACGGAACGGGTAACGCAGCTTCGTTTAATAATCCGGTAGGAATAGCCATCGATAATAGCAATAACTTATTTGTGGCAGACCAGGGCAATAACAAGATTCGAAAAATCACTCCAGCCGGCTTAGTCAACACCTATTCGGGTTCAATCCAGGGTCTTTTGTATACAAGTCCGGGAACTACTCAGTTTAATCATCCGCAAGCTGTTTGCGTTGATGCCCAGGGCGTAGTGTATGTAGCGGATAACGGGAACAATATGATTGCTCAAATTGCCGCCACTGACGGTTATTGCACATTGTTTGCCGGTGGACAAGCAGGATATTCTGATGGCATTGGCGCATCAGGGCGATTTAACTTTCCTACAGGGATGGTGCCCGATAATCGTGGTAATATTTATATTGCCGATTCTAATAACTACCTGATACGAAAAGTTACAACTGATTATGCACGAGTTTACACATTTGCAGGAAGTACGCAGGGCAGCGAAAATGGTGTTGGGAAATTAGCACAATTTAATCATCCCTTAGGGATATGTATGGATCCGAAAAGGAATGTACTATATGTAGCTGATGGTGTAGCTGTTAGAAAAATTGTTTTACAATAATAACTCAACTGGTCCGAGAGTCAACGGCGGGCAGAAGCTATTTGGCATATGCACGCTCGAAAAATGGATAAATCAACCTAAAGCCTCACGTCCATTATTCCACCCCTCCCTATCAGCAAACCTATTAATTAACATAGCAGCAACGGTATCACCCGTTGCATTTAGCAGCGTTGCCACAGGATCTATTAGTGTACCAATAATTATCGCAGGAGGCAGCGCCTCGGGCGGGAAGCCGTAGGCAGAGATAAACAGCAGCTCACCTACGTAACCTCCGTTGGGGATGCCCCCCTCCACTACGCTTACCAGCACCGTCATGCCGAGAGCAAGCAAGATAACTTCGGGACTATTAAAGCTTTTGCCGAACATAGAAAACACCACGGCCATTTTCAGGATAGATGAAATGCTCGAACCATCCTTATGCAGGGTGCCGCCGAGCGGAATGGCAATGCCTGCGATTGTTGCAGAAATGCCCATTGCCTTTGCAGCCTCAAGGTTTGCAGGTATGGTTGCAATACTGCTGCAAGTCCCCACCGCCGTGAATGACGGTACAATATTATTTCTCCAATATTTCCTTACACCTTTAATTCCTCCGGCTATAAACGCGTAAATGCTAAAAAATACAGCATAGTAAAAAATGCTCACCCCGTAACCGATCCCCATGGTATGGGCATACGTGCCGAATAACGATGGACCAAATACGGCAACCTGGTAGGCAAAATAGGCCCCCAGGCCAACCGGCCCAAGCTTCATGATCAGTACAAATACATTTTTAAACACTTCATTCCCTGAATTCAGGAAGCTGCTGAATGCTACCCCTTTTTCCCCAGCCCGCAAAGCGCCAAAACCGGTAAGGATGGCAAATATGATCATGGCCAGCATGTTCTTGCGCGAAAGCAGTTGGTAGAACTCTCCGGTGGTAAACAGCTGGGTTATTTGATCTCCCGAAAGACTTTTATTTACCTGCTGATCAATTACTTCGCTTGATAATACAATTTGCTGATGCACCGGGAATAACCAGAATGCAACAATTGTAACCAAAGCCGCAATAATTACGGTTGATAAAAACACAAGCGATAAAATGGTCATGATCCTGCTGAGCTTCTGCTCGCCATGAAGGTTGGCTATTGCCGAGGATATAGCGAAAAAAACCAGCGGAATTACGGCTACAAACAGCAGGTTGAGAAAAATATCGCCTATTGGCTTAAGCACTTCGGCTCGTTTGCCAAATACAATGCCAGCAATACTGCCTATTATGATCCCGGTTATCAGCCAGATCATCCCGCTATAATTTTTTAACCAGCTATTCATTTGTTAGTCTCCGCCGGTAAGATAGTTATATTGACGGAAAAATATCGGCAGGTTATACTACTTTTCTGCCAATAATACACGCCGATGGCACGAACCAGGCCTGGCCACTCAAATAACTTATCCGGAAACCTCATATGCGTCTTTTTGACCACTACCCAACATACCCTTCATTTTTATATTTTAGCCCAAACAAAAACCCTTACTACAAGCAACCATGTTATTAGTCCGATTTCGATCCGTACATAGCCACTGCTATTTAATAAACTGCGCACCACTTTTTAAAAGACGCCATTAAAATCAGTTTTAAAAAGAGGTCTTCCCCTTGCCCTCTTTTCGGGCAACAATTTTTGCTGTTTTTGAAGAAATCTGCAATCGATTGCAGAAATAATTGAAAAGTGGCCTTTTTTGGCGTTTTTACAGCTAAAATTAATCTATTATTTATTTTTTATTAATGAACGACTCTTCTTTTGTGTCATTATTATAAACCAATTATAACTCCTGTTGACCCTTATTAATCACCAGGCTATTTTTTAAATCATTCAAAACATGGTCATGAACAATTACGATCCTAACCCGCCGTAAGTATGCTGCTGCACGCGCTATTTATTATCCTAACATGGTAAACCAAACCAATTAAACTCAAAAATTAACAGAAAGACAATATGAAAAAAATAAAATACTTACTTGTACTTTTCTTTCTTTTCCCGCTTAGTTTGTTAGCCCAACAAACTCCGATCAGCGGAAAAGTAATAGACTTAACCGATGGGTCAACACTTCCGGGGGTAAGTGTAAAAATTAAAGGCACAACCACCGGTGTCATTACAGACATAAGCGGAAAATTTCAGCTTATAGTACCCGGTCCCAACGCTATTTTGCAGATATCGTACCTGAGTTTTGAAACCCGTGAAATTGCCGTTAAAGACATAAAAGGGGGCACAATTGCCTTAAAGCCTTCAAGTAAAGGCCTTGAGGAGGTAGTAGTTGTGGGTTATGGTGTGCAAAAAAGGGCAACTGTAACCGGCTCTATAGCAACGCTGCAAAATAAAGAGATCGTTACAACGAAAAACGAAAGCGTTGTAAACATGCTAACCGGTAAAATACCGGGTATCCGTATTGTTCAAACAACTGCCGAACCGGGATCTTATGCCAATGACTTGAATGTAAGAGGTTTTCAAACCGCGCCGGCAATTGTAATTGATGGCATAATTGGCGGAGACCAGTCAACATTAGGCAGGATGGATCCAAATGAAATTGAAAGTATCTCTGTGTTGAAAGATGGCGCAGCAGCCATATACGGTATAAGGGCTGCCGGCGGCGCCATTTTGGTAACAACTAAAAAAGGATCAAAAAACGGACAAGTTAATATCAATTATTCAGTTAACGATGCGGTGCAAACATTTTTGGGAATGCCCCAGGGCGTAGGCGCTGTAGATTATATGCTGCTGACTAATGAGAAGGCTAAACGCGATTTCCAAAATAATTTTGTTAGCAACATAACCCCGGTATATTCTTATGCAGACATGCTGCCATGGCTCAAAGGAACTAACAAATCTGCCGATTGGATAGGTCTTGTTTTCAGGAAAACAGCCGATCAAATCAGCCATAATTTAAATATTGATGGCGGAAATGAAAAAATCAGCTATTTCTTCAACTTTGGTTACCAGAAACAGGACGGCGTTTTTAAAACCGGCGATTTAAACTACAATAAGTATAATTTCCGCTCGAACGTTACAGTTAACATAGTCAAAGGGTTAAAAGCTCAGGTATTAACATCGGGCTGGATGGATCAGAAAAACCAGCCTTATACCGACGAGTGGACAGTCTATAAGTACACCTGGAACCAGATCCCTATAAACCAGATCTATGCTAATAACAATCCATTATACCCTAATGTAATGCCCGATAACATGAACCCTGCTATCATCACTGATGACAGTAAGGTAGGGTTTAAGGTGGCCAAGAATAAAAGCTTTACAAGCCAGTTAAACCTAACATATGACATACCCGGGGTACCCGGACTAACTGCCAGGGCTTTGTTTAATATTGATTACGGGGTTTATGACTATAATCAGGTAAAAAGCACCTATAATTTATACACTTACAGCGCAGCCGACGATACGTATATCCCAAGTCCGGTAAATTCACCTTCGGGTATAACGCGTCAATATGCCACGCATTTTAACACTAATAGCCAGGTAACATTAAATTACGCACATACTTTTTTCCAGGATCATAACGTAACTGCCATGGTTACCTATGAGCAAAGCCATGAAACCTCTGATAATTTCAATGCTTACCGCGACACTAATATACCTATAGACTATTTATTTGGAGGCCTGCAAAATGCAAATATGTTTGGTGGTCAGGATCCTAATGGCTTAGGGGATGTTGCGCACAGGAGTATTATTGGACGATTGAACTACGATTATAAAGGAAAGTATCTTGCTGAATTCAGCTTTCGCCGTGATGGCACTAATCTGTATCAGCCGGGTCCCGATCAATTTGGCTTTTTCCCGGGTGCATCAATAGGCTGGGTTTTAACCAAAGAAAAATTTTTCAGCAACCTGATCTCTCCAGGTATCCTCTCCAACCTAAAGATCAGGGCTTCTTATGGTCAGCTTGGGGACGAGGCTGGTAATGCATTTAATTATGTTACCGGCTATACCTACCCGGTAAACTCTTATATTTTCGGGACTGCTCCTGTGAACGGCTCAGCACCAAAACTTGGCAACCCGGGTTTAACATGGCCGGTAAGTACCATAAAAAATATAGCCCTTGATTTCGGCCTGTTTAATGGAAAATTAGACGGAACTGTTGAGGTTTTCAGAAACGACAGGACAGGGTTGGTAGCCACGCCATCCACAGTTCTACCAGGCACTGTGGGTGCTCCTACGCCACAGATCAACTATAACAGCGACAGGGTGCAAGGCCTGGACTTCAGCTTATCTTACAGGAACACATTTGGCCAACTGGGCGTAAACCTTACCGGTAACATAGGCACAACCCGATTGAAAAACTTGAAGGTTCTTAGCGGCCGTGCAGGCAACGAATACGAAAACTGGGTAAACAATCAAAATAACAGGTATTCGAACATTTGGTGGGGTCCTGAATACGCCGGGCAATTTACCAGCTACAAGCAAATATATAACTATGGTGTAAACACAGGCGGAGGCAATAACAATGTGATCCCCGGTGATTATTACTATAAGGACTGGAACGGTGATGGGGTAATAGATTCAAAGGATAGCCACCCTATTGCAACTACCGATATTCCGTTGTATAACTATGGCTTCACCATTGCCTTAAGTTATAAAAGGTTTGACATGAACATGCTTTTACAAGGCGCAGCCGGTGTTTACGTACAATACGGCGAACAATTTGCATCGCCGTTGATGTATGGCAGAAGCGCGTTAACCCGTTTCCTTGACAGCTGGCATACCGTAGATCCTGCCGCCAATGTTTTTGACCCCAACACCCAATGGGTACCGGGATTTTACCCTGCAATGGGCTCGCCAGACGCGCAAGGCACAAAAGCTATCCAGAATGCCAGTTACCTGCGTGTAAAAACACTTGAATTAGGTTATTCTTTATCCCCTTCAGTTTTAAAACATATAGGCGTTAAAAAATTCAGGGTATATGTAAGCAGCTACAACCTGTTAACATTCACCGGGCTGAAGAACTACGACCCTGAACACCAGGGGACCAATTCAGATAATAGCAATTTTAGTACTGCCTTCGCAGGCTACACATACCCTGAAAACAGGACCTTTAACCTGGGAGCTAACGTTTCCTTTTAAATTATTGACATATGAAAAGTATACATAAATTAATTATAGCAATATCGCTCACAGCAGGAGTTTCTATAACCTCCTGCCAAAAGTTGAATGTTCCGCCAAAGAATATCTTCACGTCTGATGTTATATTTAACAGCCAGGCGGGCATCCAATCGTTTTTAGCAACGCTGTACCAGGATTTACCCATTGAGGATTTTAAATACTTACCCAGCAGCGCTGACGGTTCTGGTTCAGGTGGTGGTTATGGCTTTTTACACGGAGGCAATGATTGGACGGAGTTTTTTAACGAAGCCGGCGCTATAGGTGAAGAGGTTGGCCCCTGGAGTGGTTTTAATATTGGCGGAGGCTTTGGCTTCTGGCCATACGGCGATATCAGGAATGTTAACATAATGATAGCCGAGCTACCTAAGCATACTACACAGCTAACCCAAACAGGTGTAGATGCTCTTTTGGGCGAGGCCCACTTTTTAAGGGCATACTATTATTTTGGAATGGCCAAGCGTTATGGGGGCGTACCCATTATAACTGTTCCGCAGGATCCCGGCGCACCATTGGCAACATTGCAGGTACATCGCGATAAGGAACAGGCGGTATGGGATTTTATCGGCGCTGAGCTTGACCTGGGTTACAAAATGATGCCGGCAACCAGCGATGCTGGCAGGGCTAACAAGTATGTTGCAGCGGCGTTAAAATCGCGGGCAATGTTATATGCTGCGTGTGTTGCCAAATATGGTTCAGCAAATTTTGTTGACGGAGAAGCACGTTCATCAGGTTTTGCAGGCATCCCCGCCTCAGCAGCCACAGGATACTTCCAGGCAGCTTATGACGCTGCAAAATTACTCGATGGTGTGTACTCGCTTTATAATGCAACTCCGGGAGATAAGGTACAGAATTATGTTGACCTGTTCCTGAAACCCGGCAGCCCTGAGAATATATTTATAAAACAGTATTCTAAAGCTAACAACACAGCCCACAGCTGGGATGCTACCATGTCGCCGCGCTACTTTACAGCTGATGCACTTTCGCGTTCATACCCAACTTTAGATTTGGTACAGCTTTGGGGTAATTTACAGGTAACCAACTCCGATGGTACACCTAAGCGATTTGATAACCGTGCAGACATACAGCAGGGGCTGGAGCCAAGGTTACTGGCTACCATTTATTTCCCCGGCGCAACTTTAAGAGGGCTTACTTTTGATATGCAAAGAGGTATCTATCCGTCATTTAGCGGAACTGCCGCTGCTGAAGTAGCAAAACAACCTAATTCGCGTTCATACATACTTTCAGGTGATACAAAAACCTTGTACCAGGGTAAGCAGGTTATTGGCTTTACAGGCCCCTGGACCGGCGGTGATGAATTAACGCGTACAGGCTTTTATGTACGCAAGTATGTTGATTACAACAGAGTACAGGCTACAGTTGGTCTGAACTCGAGCGTACAGCCCTGGATAGACCTTCGTTATGCGGAAGTATTGTTGAACCGTGCCGAAGCTGCTGTTGAATTAGGCAATACCGGCGATGCACTGGCCGATATCAACCTGATAAGGGACAGGGCCGGAGCTACACTTTACGGTTCTATCGACCTAACTAAAGTTAGAAATGAAAGACGCATGGAACTTGCCTTTGAAAACCAGTATTACTGGGATATAAAGAGATGGCGCACCGCAGATCAGGTATTGGACAAAGCGCATTTTAAAGGATTGATGCCATATTATGTATTTGATGAGAATAAATACATTTTCCTTGCCGAACCCGAACTGTTTAACCGTGAATATACTTTCTCGAAACAAAGTTATTACGAACCAATTCCGGGTGGAGAAATTTCAAAAAACCCCAACTTGCTGCCTAATAATCCTGGTTATTAAGAATTTAAAAAAATAAAAATTAAAGATATGAAAAAACTGATTAGCATAATTTTGGCGGGCATGGCTATACTGGCAATTTCTGCCTGTACAAAAACAGATAATTATGATGGACCAAATGCCTCTTTCCAGGGGAATATAATTTCAACTGCAGGTGGCAATTTACCTACGTCATCAGGCAGTACCCAGATAAAGCTTCAACAAATTGGCTGGACTTCTCCACAAACCATCCCAAGTAAATTCGACGGGACTTTTGAGGATACCAAGCTGTTTAAAGGAGGCTACAGGGTTATACCTACAGGAGGCGCTTTTTGGCCGATTTATGATACGATAACTGTAAACATCGCTCAGGGTACCAAGCATGATTTTACCGTAACGCCTTATATCGTGATCAAAAACTTTACCGCCACTTTAACCGGCACAACGCTAAACCTGACGTATGATATTGATGCACCGATAGTAGCAGGTTTACCTACTATTAAGGATACGCAGCCTTATGTTAATACAACCAAACTGGTAGGTGCAGGCGCTTCTATAAGGGATTTCTCTGATGTAAACGCGGTAACCATTAATAAAGACTTTATTGATATGAGCGCATCCGAAAAATCGAGGACCTTAACGGTGCCTAATCTTATACCGGGCCGTACATTTTTTGTACGCGTTGGGGTACGTTTAAGCGATAGTTACAACAGCTCCAATTTTTCGGACATAATAGAGATAGATGTTCCTAAGTAATTAATCTTAAATAAAAGGAAATGAAATTCATTAAAATAATGATGGCTTGTTCCATCTTCATAATAGCAATAACAGTTTTTAGCTGTAAAAAAGTGCAATATAAGTCCAGAGATACCTCCATGCTGAAACCACCGCCTCCGGATACAACTAAACCGATAATTGATACTTCGGCCGTGCTCAGTAATGCTGATCAGTTAGATGGCTGGAACATAGTAAATGGAGGAACAGAAATTACAACCGCCGCTAAGGAAGGAAAGGGCTATGTTCAGGGAACCATTGCAGTGGGGGGAAATTTTATGCAGTTTCAGCTCGCGCTCACTACCCCTGTTGACACAAAACAGGCCTTAGGAACCGGCGAATTAAAATTCTGGTGGTATATTCAGGATGTTTCCCAGATAGACCCGGGTGGCCAGATACAAATGAGCAGTGACAACAATCCGGATAATTTCCGTCTTGGTTGGGGGTTGTCTTCAATTCTCGACACAGTGCACGCTGGCTGGAACCACATGCAGCTGAGATTTATAGATGCATACGGGTTGACAGATGCAAATCTCGTTAATTTAAAGGCTATAAATTATATGAGGATCTTCTACAACACCAAAGCTAACGTAACTTCAGCTCAAACCTATGGCATTGATGATATGAGGGTTGATGTGGCGGCTCCTGTTATGATTAGTAGCTGCGATAAATTAGATAACTGGAACGTTGTAAACGGAGGGTCGTTAGTAGCAACTGCCCCAAAACAAGGTACCGGCTATATCCAGGGGACAGTTAATGCGGGGGGAGACTTTATGCAGTTTCAATATTCCATCCCAGCCACTGCTACCCCTGCTTTTGTTGATACAAAGGCAACAAAAGATGTCGGCTATTTAGAATTCTGGTGGTTTATTCAGGATGTTACGCTGATATCAGCAGGCGGCCAGATACAAATTAGCAGTGCCAACAATCCGGATGATTTCCACCTGGGCTGGGGCCTGGATGGCATTCTCCCAACAGTTCACAATGGCTGGAACCACTTAAAGCTGAAAATGACCGATGCATACGGATACACCGATAATGATCAAATTAATTTAAGAAAGATGAATTTTATGAGGATCTTCTACAACGTCACCAAGACAACGGCAACTCAAACCTATGGCATTGATGATTTGGAAGTTGCTGTGAA
Source organism: Mucilaginibacter phenanthrenivorans (assembly GCF_024721155.1). Taxonomy (GTDB): domain Bacteria; phylum Bacteroidota; class Bacteroidia; order Sphingobacteriales; family Sphingobacteriaceae; genus Mucilaginibacter; species Mucilaginibacter phenanthrenivorans. The sequence goes on from NZ_JAHVAP010000011.1 coordinate 82,766, forward strand.
ATAATTTTTTCCCTTAACCCTATTAATTTAAACAATCAAAATGGCGGAGAGCAAGTCTCTCTGCCATTTTACACTAAAAACTGAATAATGAACATATATGATTTGTTAAAAATATTAACCGGTAAAAGAATGCTGGTATATCTGCGTGCAGCGGGAGCATGCTTAGGTATACTATCTGTAACGGCAAGCTTCGCTCAGGATAAACCGGTTGAAGATGCACCCGTTGGCAATCCCTTTGTAAGGGATATATACACTGCCGACCCGTCGGCGCACGTTTGGAAGGATGGGCGGCTTTATGTTTATCCATCCCATGATGTTGCCCCGCCACGCGGCTGCGACCTGATGGACCAATACCACGTTTACTCAACCGACGACATGGTACACTGGAAAGACGAAGGCGAAATATTGCGTGCCAGCCAGGTTGAATGGGGCCGCCCCGAAGGCGGTTTTATGTGGGCGCCTGATTGTGCCTACAAAAACGGCACCTATTATTTCTACTTCCCCCACCCAAGCGGAACTGCATGGAACAGCACCTGGAAAATTGGCGTTGCTACGAGCAAGAGCCCGGCAAGCGGCTTTAAATCGCAGGGATATATCAAAGGGCTGGAATCACTAATAGATCCTTGTGTTTTTGTTGACGATGACGGCCAGGCTTACTTTTATTATGGCGGCGGCGGCACCTGCAAAGGCGGCAAGCTAAAGGATAATATGGTTGAGATTGATGGCGAAATGAAGAAAATGGAAGGCCTGGAAGACTTTCACGAAGCCAGCTGGGTACACAAGCGAAATGGCGTTTACTACCTGTCGTATTCAGACAACCATGACGTTAACGGCAAGCACAATCAAATGCGCTATGCAACCAGCACAAGCCCGCTGGGCCCATGGACCTATAAAGGTATCTACATGGATCCTACAGACAGCTATACCAACCACGGCTCCATCGTAAAATTCAAAGGGCAGTGGTATGCATTTTACCACAACAGCGCACTATCAAACCAGGATTGGTTAAGATCCATTTGTTTTGATAAGTTATACTACAATGCCGACGGAACCATTAAAAAGGTTGTTCCAAGCGGATTTATAAAAAATAACTAGGCCAATTACCCCTATCTGCTTATGAACAAACTAATTATTAATATCACGCTCATTACTGCCTTAATTGCTGTTACCGGGTGCTCAAAAAAGAGTGGCAGTACCAATACCCCTACCCCGGTTATTGAGAACGCCAACGGCGACGGGTTTAAAAACCCCTTTGTTTCGCAGATCTATACAGCAGATCCATCGGCGCATGTTTGGGCCGATGGACGCTTGTATGTATACCCATCACACGACGTAGACCCACCCCGCGGCTGCGACCTGATGGACAAATACCATGTTTACTCGACTGATGATATGGTAACCTGGCGGGATGAAGGCCAGATTTTGCAAGCCAGCGACGTATCATGGGGAAGAATTGAAGGCGGTTTTATGTGGGCGCCCGATTGTGCTTATAAAAACGGCACCTACTATTTCTATTTCCCTCACCCAAGCGGAACCGATTGGAACAATACCTGGAAGATAGGCGTGGCAACCAGCAAGAGCCCTGCAAGCGGCTTTAAATCACAGGGATACATCCCGGGTCTGGAATCATTAATTGATCCCTGCGTATTTGTTGATGACGACGGGCAGGCTTACTTCTATTACGGCGGTGGCAACATCTGCAAAGGCGGCAAGCTAAAGGATAATATGATGGAAATTGACGGAGCGATGCAAACCATGCAGGGCCTCAATGATTTTCATGAAGCTACCTGGGTACACAAACGGAATGGCATTTACTACCTGTCGTACGCCGACAATTTTAACGAAGCGGGCAAGGGCAATCGCATGAAGTACGCTACCAGCAAAAGCCCCCTGGGCCCCTGGACTTACCAGGGCGTATATATCGATCCGACTGACAGCGCAACCGACCATGGCTCAATAGTTGAATTTAAGGGCCAATGGTATGCATTTTATCATAACAGTTCGCTTTCACATAACGATTGGCTGCGCTCCATCTGCGTAAACAAGCTTTATTATAATGCTGACGGCACCATCAGGAAAATTATCCAGACAGATCTTATCGGCCAAAAGAAATAAAAATCACCATAAAAACATATAAATAAACAGATTAAACATTAGCATTGCAATACCAAAGACCATGAGAATAAGAAAGATGAATGCGTTGTTACTAATAGCGCTGCTCCCCGGAGTGATGAGCAGTTGTTCAAAGAAAAGTAATCCTAACCCTGCGCCGACCAAGACAGATACCGTGGTGGTTCGCAAGCAGTCGCCGGTTGGTGATGTGGTTGGCAAGGTGATAGTTGGTTACCAGGGCTGGTTTGCAGCAATAGGTGACGGATCGCCGATTAACCTGTATTGGCATTGGACCCAAACCTGGGAGCAGCAGCCGTCGCCAACTAATACCGGAATTAGCGCGTGGCCCGATGTCCGCGAGTATACCAGCACTTTCCCAACAAAATATCCCAATTTAAATAACGGGCAGCCGGCAACTGTATTTTCGTCATTTAGCGATCAAACCGTTGATATTCAGTTTAAATGGATGAAGGATTATGGCATTGACGGCGCTGCCCTGCAACGCTTTAATCCCAGCGGCCTGGAAGGCCCTATACGAGACGCTATGGCTGCTAAAGTAAAAATAGCCGCCGAAAAAAATAGTGTTAAATTTTACATTATGTACGATGTAAGCGGCTGGGCAAACATGGCTACCGAAATGGAAGCTGACTGGACAAGCAAAATGTCGGCGCTTACTTCATCTGCGCAGTATGCCAAACAAAATGGTAAACCGGTAGTATGTATCTGGGGCTTTGGTTTTAGCGATGATAACCACAATTTCACTTCCGAAACTTGTACCGCTGTGATCAAATGGTTTCAAAGCAAAGGATGTTATGTTATCGGTGGTGTGCCAACACATTGGCGCGATCAGAATAGTGATTCAAGACCCGATTTCTTAACCACATATAAAACTTTTGACATGCTTTCGCCATGGATGGTGGGGAGAATTGGCAATGCCAATGAGTCTGATGGCTATTATACAAATACAAATAAGGCCGATGAATCATATTGCCGCAGTTATGGCATTGACTATCAACCCTGTATATTACCAGGCGACCTGAGTGCCCGCCAAAGGGCACATGGCGATTTTATGTGGCGGCAATTTTACAACATGACCAAGGCAGGCGCCCAAGGCCTTTATATCTCTATGTATGATGAATTTAACGAGGGTAATCAAATAGTTAAAACAGCCGAAAGCCAGGCATTTGTACCATCAGGACCAAGAATTATAACAGACGGAGTACCTGGCCCAAATTTCATGTCACTTGATGAAGATGGCACAGCTTGCTCGTCCGATTATTATTTGAGATTGACCGGCGATGGTGCTAAAATGTTTAAGGGTATAATCCCGCTTACAGCTACAAGGCCGACAAAACCAACGCTATAAACAACAAATCAAACCCTTATACATTTAAGAAGCGGGTTGATCGGGAGATCAATCCGCTTCTTTGTTTAACCCCTACTCAAATATTGTTATTGAGAGTTATAAAATCCGCTGGATTGCAAGGGTGAAATGACAAGGGCGGGATGTCATACTGAGGTACTCGAAGTATGCGGGCAAAGGCCTCTGCTCCATGCTTGGCACGCGAATAGGCCTCTGCGCAGCTCGCCGTTCGACAGGCTCAGGGTGAGATCCCATCATACATTTATATAAACTTGTCATTGCGGAGAGGAACGACGAAGCAACCTGGTAGCCTTGCATATCCGCCCTGCTCGCGACGAGGTTGCCGCGCTACGCTCGCAATGACAATTTTGTAAATAACAACAAAAAAGTATGTCCGGATCTCATCCCGGACATACAAAGTTATCTGCAATCGATAACATTAACTAAAAACCAGATCAACTTATTTACACCTGGATATTTTCAACGTCTTCAATACGCACATCCGCATATTCACGCATCCGCACATCAAAATTATTTCACGTAAAAACTCCCTCTCGCCCTTATATCTTCGGACGAGCTACCCACCATAACTTTAAACTCACCGGGTTCAACAACCTCCTTCATTTGGCGGTTCCAAAGCATTAATTCCTTATTATCAAGCTTAAAGTTTACTATCCCGCTTTCACCTGGTTTAAGGCTGATGCGTTTAAATCCCTTTAACGATTTTACCGGGGTTGTAACGCTGGAGATAACATCGCGCAGGTAAAGCTGAACTACTTCGGTACCCTCGACCTTGCCGGTGTTCTTTATGCTTACGCTCACATTAACGGAGCCGTTAACAGGGATATTTGCCGGACTGATATTTAAACCCGAATACTGAAACGTGGTATAGCTTAAGCCATGCCCGAACGGGAAGAGTGCAGATGTATCCTGATCCACGTATACGTGTCTTGAGGTGGGTTTATGGTTATAATAGTATGGTAACTGCCCAACTGACCTCGGAAAAGTCATCGGCAGCTTGCCGGACGGGTTAACGTTTCCCAGCAATACATCGGCAACAGCCAGGCCGCCCATATCGCCCAAAAACCACGACTCCACAATAGCAGGGATTTTTTTGGCTACCCAGTTTATGCACAGGGGTCTGCCATTAAACAGTACCACTACCGTAGGTTTACCCGTTTTGTACACCGCCTGGATGAGACGTATTTGCTGCGCATTAAGGTCGAGACTGGAACGATCTTTTCCTTCGCCCACTTCATTGATATCCTCGCCTAAAACAACTATGGCAACGTCTGAACCATTAACTGTATTGACAGCTTTTTGAAGATTCTCCGATTGTGCGGATGAGGATGTATCTGATGAATAGCCTGTTTCAAATTTAACATCCAGCTTATCGCCTGCCCTTTGTTTAAGGGCATCAACTATAGCAACTCCCCTGCCCTGTTTATTAGCATATCCACCCAAATACGTGCTTTGCGCTAACGGACCGATTACGGCAACTTTGTGTACATTCGGCCCCAACGGTAGAACTGAATTTTCGTTTTTCAACAAACTGATCCCCTCCTGGGCGGCCTGTAACGCAACTGCGCGACTTGCATCGGTACGGTTTACCTTTTTTAGAAGGCCTTCCTCTATATACGGGTGATCAAACAAGCCCAGCATAAACTTAACCCTCAACACGTCTGACACTGCCCTATTAAGACTGGCTAATGATAGTTGTTTACTTTTTAGAGCCGTGGTCATAGCCGTTAAAAACTGCGGATGCGGAAAATCATAGAACTGCATATCCAGCCCTGCATTAATAGTTTGTGCAAGAGCGTCAACGGGGTCTGATGCTACGCGATGACTATTCAGGGACATCTTTATTGCGCCTAAATCAGACAAAACGAAACCCTTAAAACCCCACTCCTTACGCAGCACATCCGTAAGCAACCAATGATTGTCTACACATGGAATACCGTCAATTTCGCTGTAGGCGGCCATCATCCCCATTGCTCCGCCCTCTTTAACAGCCTTTTCAAACACATATAAAAATGATGAACGCGCTTCCCTTACACCCATATTTACAGGGGCCATATTGCTGCCTGCTTCGGGAATACCATGAACAGCGAAGTGCTTGGGTTCGGCCAATACCGCATCAGGGTCACTTAGTTTGTTGCCTTGCATACCCTTTACCATTGCTACGCCATTGGCGGCGGCCAGGTAAGGGTCCTCGCCATACGTTTCCTCTACGCGTCCCCAGCGTGGGTCGCGGGGTAAGCAAAGCACCGGGCCTAAGATCATATTAACGCCGTGTGCGCGCACTTCGGTTGCAGCTATCCTACCAGCCTTGTGCACAATAGTAGTGTCCCACGCGCCGGCTAATGCCATCGGTGTAGGAAATGTAGTGCTGCCCAGCCCCTCATAACCATGCAGGCCCTCTTCAATAAATAATACCGGGATACCAAGACGCGTTTTTTCGAGGGCGTATCGCTGGATCTGGTTGGTGATTGCCGCAGTCAATGGATAAAGATCATGCACCGAGCCGATGCCGTGCTTGCCGATGTTAATTTTTGCGCTGTCAGACATTGACTCCGCCTCGTGTCCGCGCATATTGGCGACTTCGTGGCCCCAATACATATCCAGCTGCCTGATCTTTTCCTCAACAGTCATCCTGCTTAAAAGGTCGGCGACACGTTTTTCTATGGGCAGTTTAGCATCCTTATAAGGAAGTTTTACAGGTGGTTTCGGGTTGTTAAATGAACAAAACGATATTGTTAAGAGAGCCAAAATTGAGGCGTTCTTTTTCTGCATACAATTTAATATGATAAGTTAATTTAATGCGGTGCCAGCCGACCCGGCACCAGGCTATAATTGTTTATAGGGCTAAACTATACGGGATAACTAATAAGAGATTAATAAAACATTAATCTCTTAAAATCTATATAAAAAGGAGCTTTTAATTGCTTTTTTAATGGTTAATGCTGAGAAATTACTGCACAATTGAGTTAGATCTATTAAAATTGCACTGCCTTTTTCAATCCGTTATAACTGATTATTTTGTCAGCTTTTGCTATCTCCCCGCCAACACCATGATTTGAATTAACCAGTACTACGTTAAACGTCCGGCTGGTTAACATATCGGGATACTTTCCCTTACGGGAATCGATGGTGAGTGTTCTCGCTTTATCATTCCAGGTAAATTTGGTGGTCGAATAAACACCTTTTTCGTAGTTATAATTATCATTTTCGTCCTCGTGAAGCGTAAATGTTCCATCAGCGCCCGGGTATACTCTCAATTCAATGTTTTTCAGATCTTTTTCACCGGTATATTGCTGAAAAGGCCCCATCGGAATTATAGCGCCTGCCTTTACGTATAAGGGCATAATATCAACAGGGCTTTCCTTTTTAATAAACTGCCCGCCTTTTATTTTATCAGAAACAATATCGCCCGACCAAACAGTTGTCGCATTCCGTTGTTGCCCGGCAAAGGCAGATCGTGTCAGTATAAATACGCGTTTATCCACAGCTGTTTCGCGCTGGTGCTCGTATACTCCCCCAATTAAAGCCTTTGAACACTTCTTTATTTGGTATGATTAATTGGAGCAGGTACAGTTTCCGTAAAGGGAACCTGTTTCCTCAGCATTTTACCCGCACATCCGGTTAGATACAAATAATAGTCGTTGGGAATATCATCCTCATAAGTAACAAAATGACTTAAACCTACCGGCGGATTTTTTGAAGCCTTAAGAATAGCTGTACCCTCATCAACCTCATCAAACATTGCTACGTACAACATATCTGCACCTGCCTTTATAGCGCCTGCAATTTGTTTCCAATAGAAATGGCCGCGGTTACGCGGGATTTGGTTTTGCGGGGCACGCGGATTCATGTTATGCCAGCTGAAGCCGGGGAAAACTGTTGGCACATAATCAACTTTATAATCTTTACACCAAGCTATATCGTCGCCTATCCTTTCCTGGAACGCAGGGTATCTTGTTTCATCAAACCGCCCTACAAACCATGGGTGAATTATATCTACCTTCTTTAAAAGATCAAGCAGGTGCGGGTCCTTTTCAGTGTCACTCCCGAAATCGCGCCAGTAGGTTGGTACGCCAAGCAATACAGCACAGCCGCCATAAACCGGGTCGTTCTTTAAAAAATCGATTATTCTTTCCGCTTCGGCGAGGCCGTATTTACGGTGGTCGTTAAACCCAACTCCCCATACCGCAACTAATGGTTTGCCACGGTGATACAGCCAGGTTTGTTTGTTACCACGATTTGTTAACTTCATACTGTCAATCAAATGCTTCCAGTCCTTAATAACCAGCGAATCACCACCTGCACCCATACCGGAAAGGTCATACATCAATGAAATGGCCCTGTGGTACTTTTGTGCCGATTTTAGCGCATTACCCAAAACCGCGTCGTTGTGAAGACGACCGTGCCCGCGCTGCACATCGCCAATAAAGCGCTGTACAAATACGCCATCGATGCCGTATTGCTGCATCCATTTAAAGTGAAGGTCAGTTGATGAAGCGTCGTATGAACTGTATAGCAAGGCGTCACTGCCGTCTGCCAGTTTAAATGGCGATTTATAGGTCTTTTTATATTCGCTCACATCAGGCCAGATATCGACGTTGGTGCTGCCCGGTTCAAACCTGCCGTGCGACAGGTAATGATTCCATCCTCTGCCTGCGCCATCATCCGGCGCATTGAACCAGCCCTGGTAACCCGCCATTACCAATCCCTTATAACTTTTAAACGCAGACGTTTTGCTGTGCTTACGCTGACCGTATGCAACAGCGCATAGCAGTAGCAGCAAGATGCTAAAAACTTGTTTTTTCATCAGGATAAATTTATGTGTGCTTTGTTTTTTGGTTAGATCAGATTCCCCAGCTTTTATTAGGTTTTGGGCCCATTTCCAGTTCGAGCAAACCTCCGGACACCAATTGCTCATGTGTAAACCATGGTTTATTTAAAACCTGCCCGTTAAATTTTGCGCTCTGGATGTATTTGTTAACTACCGAACAATTGTTGGCTATCAGCTTAAACTGTTTACCATTTGGCAGGTTGATGGTAACCTTGCTAAATACCGGGCTGCCGATCGTATAAACAGGCTTGCCTGGCGTAATCGGGTAAAAACCCATGGAAGAGAACACCACAAAGGCCGACATACCTCCGCCATCTTCATCACCCGGAATGCCAAAGATGGTATCCTTGTACCAAACATCTAACAAAAAGCGGATACGTTTTTGGGTTTTCCACGGTGCACCTGCGTAGTTATAAAGGTAAGGGATATGGAAGCTTGGCTCGTTACCCATGGAGTATTGACCAACCAAACCGGTAGCATCAGGAAATTTGGCCCAGAATTCATATTTGCTGCGGTCAAGACTCTCGCGGAATGTTTGATCAAGTTTTGCCTGTAAGCCGTCGTTACCACCCATTAAATTGATCAGCCCCGGGATATCCTCCTGCACCTGCCATAGGTAGGTCCAGCCGTTGTTTTCATCGTAATAATCGCGACCGCCCATGCCTCCGTCAAATTTGGGGTCGATGTTGATCCAGTTGCCGTCCTTATCCTTGGGAATGAACATTTTTCTATCCGGGTTCCAAAGGTTTTTGTAATTGGCCCCTCGTTTGGCAAATGTTGCCGCATCGGCTGACTTCTTCAATTCTTCCGCCAATTGACCAACAGCCCAATCGTCATAGCTGCCGCCAAGTGTTACAGCTACAGCTTGTCTTTTCTCGAACGAATGCACCAGGCTCACCGTTTCCTTTTCGCCTTTTTGCAGGGCTGGGAAAAAGCCATTTTTATAGTAAAAATCATCCAGTTCGCACTTCGGGCCATTCTCCCATGGCAGCATGGTGGCCTGCGTAGCATTTTTCAGGATCCCTTTATAGGCCTTATCTACATCAAAGCCCCGGATGCCCTTGCGGTAATCATCCAAAAACATAACGGTGGAGTGAAAGCCGTTCATACAAGGATTATCGCCAAATAAAACCGGGAACGTTGGCATCCAGCCACTTTGCTCATACATATTCACATAAGAATTCAGCATGTCCGATTCCATAGCGGGGTTTAATATTGATCTCAGCGGGTGCAGGGCTAAATAAGTATCCCAAACCCAATCATCAACATAAAACGGCCTTGTGCTGTCATGGATCTTTTTATCGTAACCGCTATAATAATGCCCGTCTTCATTAATGTTTACCATTCGCTCGTTACTGCGGTACAAAGCGGTATAAAATGAGCGGCGTTGTGCCTCGGTACCGCCTTCAATCTTTATCTGGTTTACAACTTTCTCCCAGGCAGCTTTTCCGGCCTGAGTTAAAGCGGTAAAATCAACACCTGTAAACTCGTCCTTAAAGTTTTGTTTGGCTTGCTCTGGGCTTACATACGAGATAGCGTATTTAAACTCGATATTATCCGGCGCATCTGCAGAAAATGTGATAAATGAGTGCACGCCTTTACCTTCAACCGATGTTTGGGTAGATAATGCGCCATCCTTAATTACACCGGCAGTTCCCTTTGCATTAAACTGCCCGTAAACGTAAATTTTAATATCATCATGGTAGGTTTCCATACCGGTAAGCGCATTACCACCGGTAAAGTTCCATTTGGCGTCACCATCGTTATAAACACTAAAAAGTATGCTTTTGGTAGCCGTTTTAGCGGGGAATGAGAATTTATAGTCGCCCACCTTTTTGCCGGGAGCAAACTCAACGGTAATATCCTTATCAATTAAATAGGTTGAGTAATACCATGGCCGGGTAATCTCCAGATCGTTATCATACGGCATCTTCTTTTTCCATGAATCAGGAGCAACGGGCTTATCGTCCGGTTTTATGGCGAAAACTTCCCCCAGCCTGTGCGATACCATATTGAGCGGAAAGCTGGAGATCTGGTCGTCAATATAATCAGCCCGTTTTGGATACATCCTGACCATTTGGTTAGGCAGGTGCATGGTTGGCCGGGTGGGCTCCAGCAATTGCCCAACGTTACCGATGCGCGGATCAATATATTGCAGGTTGCTTGTGTCGGCCTGGGCATAACAGGCATTTATTGCAGTAATACCGCAAAAAGCCGATAAAATAACCGGCCTTATTAACCGGGTAATGTTCATAACCATCTGTTAAGTTTTATAATTGGTTTATAGCCTCAAATTTGCCCACAAACCTTAATGAACTATTAATATTTGATTAACAGGGAAGAAAAATAACGTTTGTAACAGATTTATTCAAGAATTGAATTGAAATCGCGGTTAAACGCCTCGCCGTAAATCACTTTATACTCCTTGTTAAAGCTTTCAAATGTGTTTTTTGCCAGCGAGTGTTTGCCTATATGCGATAGCGCTTTGCATTTTATGATCATCGCCTCTTCGTTAACCGGGTCGAAGTAGAAAATATCATTGGCCAGTTTGATCAAAAATTCCGGGTCTTCAGCTATTTCAACACTGTTTGCAAATTGAATATAGGAATCGATGATCTCGTTCGATACCTCAGACTTAAAGGCGTCCAGCCATTCGTACTCGATATTCGATAAAAAGTTACCCCTTTGTGTGATATGGGTAAGCTGGATAATTTTTTGCTTATTCAGTTTATTTTTGTTCGATACGATATTGAGGTAGGTATGGTAATCGACAAAGATGCTGTTGTAATCGATCTCAATCTTCCAATAGCCGGTATCCTTTGATAAATGACAACCACCCATTTTATCAAGCAGCGATTTTAACTTAGCAATATTTACCGAACGGTTGTTGCGGGCACTCTTCTCCGACTTATCAAACCAAAGGATCTCGTTCAGCTTCTCGGAGCTTACTCCCCTGTCCAGCTTTATCGAGTACAATACAATTACCAGGAAAAGCTCCCTCAATAACGGTGTAAAATATTTGGTGATTTCATTTCCCTCTGGCGTGAATAATTGCAGATCACCAAATAAAAATATGGTGTTCTTATTGTTATGTTTGGTATGATCGCCCTCCTGATCCCCTGCCTGCGTAACATCGTAGTGAGTCGTAGTTTGCAATTCTTCACCCAGCTTAATAAATTGCCCGGCTGTTTTTGCCTTTTTATGGCGACGATAAAGAAGGAAATACAATGCAATTAATAATGCGACAATGCAAATAATCATTATCCATACAAGGATATTGGCGGGCGCGTTCTCAAATATCTTGCTTGTCAACGGTTCAGGCGGACTTAACAACGAGTAGATCTTTATCCTGGTTTGCTCATTTTCCCTGAACAGCGTAACCGCCAGGAATTTCTTGCTATGTGGGAAGTAACACATATCGGCAAACGAATGAATGTCATGAAATTTATAGGGGATGGTATCTCCTACCAAATGATAATCAGACTTATTCAGCGAACCCTCTATAAGCTGCAGGCTCGAATTAAATTTATGCTGCGGAAAAATAAGGCCATAGTATGATTTTTGCTTTTGATTGATCACTATAGAATTAGCAAATACAAAATCCTCACTGGTCGTATTTATGGTAAACAGTTTTTTAAACGATTTATCCTTAACTGTAAACCGCATCATATCGTAAATATTTCGCGGATTCACTATTTGCTGACCGGATGCGCTGCCGTAACCACCAATGATGTAAGCGGTATCTCCTGTTGCGGTTGTGCCTAAGCCTGCGAGGTAACGCGGGGTAAAGGTATCGCCCTTAACCTTTACCTTTTGCCAGGTACCGGTGGCAACGTCATAACGTTTAACACTATCTTTATATACCAATTGTCCATAACCACCTATGGTATAAATGGAACTATCGGCCTTGCTGAAAAACTTGTTCAGGTGGCCGTTGTCAGTAGAGGGATTTTTAAAAGCCTTGTCCCATCTGCCGCCGGTAATATCATAAGTAGCAATAGCCTTTTGATCTATGTAAATATAGTAGAGCTTATTACTGTTGAACAATGCCTGGTCGCCGGGCACTAAGGTTTGCCTGCCTGAATTATAGGCCACGCTTTTTAACTGCGGTTTTTTATTCACTAAAAAGGTTACCAACGAATCTTGGGAGACAATGTAAACCACTTCGTTTGCTGCATCAAACGCCACACTCACATCGCCGGGCACGGTAAACTCCCGTTCCAATTGCCAGTTGCGATGGCGCGATTTTATCCATAACGGGTTGGTTACCGTTCCGTTATTTTGACTTACAGTTTCGTTGGCAACGTTACCATCCCATTCGTTTAAGGGCCAGTTAGCCAACAAACTACCATTTTGCAATATATTTACATCCCTTATTTTCAAAGGAGGAAGATCGGTTGTTTGATACTGACGATACGAGTTTGCGCCGAAAAGCAATTTATAATTCTTGCTTTGTTGCAGGTGAACCCCCGATTCAGAAAACGATTCCCGACCTGAAATCACGGTGATCTTATCTTTTTTATAGTCAATGAGTAACCGCAGTTTGTTCCAGTCATTGAACAAACGTTTATCATCAATGTTGAACGATACTTTTGAAAGGCTCTCTCCTATAATTATCTTGAAGTGCTTAGTATTAGCCTGGTTGTCATATACCAGGTCGATATTTTGTTTATCATCGCCAATAAGCCTGAAGATATAGCCGAAATAGATTTCGTGATTAGGAATGAATGATAAATCGAATGACAGCTCAAGGTTATCCTTTTGGGCAACATTGTTGAGACTAAGATCAAGGGTGGTGCGTTTATCCTGTACAACTTCGTGGCTATAAAATCCAAGCCCGTATGATTGCGCATTGGCAGGCAATATGAACTGGATATTTAATAAAATAACCGCGGCTATCCTGGATAAAAAGAATCTCATGTTGATAAGTACACACTAAGCATTAAAACTTAAGTACCCCGAACTGTATAGTTTATAATTAGGTAAAAAACAACAATCGTTTTTAGGCGATATGATGGCTAAATTACAATAAAACAGGTTACATTCAAAGATAATATGTGAGATAAGACGTTGTATGCCATTAATGCAGAATAAATGGAAACTGTATTAATTTAGCAAATAGTAATATTAATTTAACCCGATTGAGTGGGTCTCTTTTAAACCACCATGATTGCACCATCAAAAACTGTGCAGCATTCTGAACGTCATAACATTGGGCAAGTAATAATTTCGGGATGTGAAACCGGGGCTATTCCAAATAATCGACACAGGTGGCCTTCAAAATAAACTCAACTATTGGCGCCGGATTTGGAAAGCTATGCGGATGGTGTTTAAAGCCGGGCTTATGGATAACCAATATGGATCCGTTAAGCGCTTTTACCTTTTGCTCGAACAAAAGCGTATTCTTTTCGGGATCAACTGCCTCATCCTGCTCAGCCATCAGGTGCAGCATAGGGTAGCCGCCCTTAACAATTTGGGGTACTTTATCTATAGGGCTCGCTTTTAATGCAGCAAAGTCGCCGAGGTTTTTCAAATGAAAATCCTGTTTTAAAACTACCGAATCGGGCCAATATTTTAAATCCATCAGGGCGTTATCTGCATAAATACAGGCTACCTTATCCGGGTTAACTGCTGCCCAGTTATAAATATAGATCCCTCCCCTGCTCATTCCTTCTAGCACAGCTTTTTTACCTAAACCGGCATTGTTAAGCATCTTATAAAAGCTGTTCCAATGGCCTATGGCTTCATCGTTACCCAGCAATTCGGCAACATCACAATAAACAATGTGAAAGCCGCGCTCCAGGAGGGCGATATCCGCTTGCGGCTCATGCCCCCAAAAACGCGCCCGCCATACCCATGGATGTCCCTTTACGCTCCACTTAGGTTTTACCACCTTACAATCCCTGCCATCAAATGCAAATTCAGCGCATGGGTAGCCATAAAAGGAACTCGTTTTAAAAGGTTGTTTTATCTTACTGAAAATATCAAATGCAGTATCTCTGGGCTGAACAATAACATCATGTAATCTTTTAGCGGTCATCGTAGTTCCCTGCAGATCAGGATGAATGTTATCCGGCATCCATGCCTGGTGATTAACAAACATGGAATGCATATCAATAACCTCCAGGTGCTCGTCATAGGCTACCTGCCTTACGCGGGGGATAATATCATTAACAATTACTTTATCATTGATCTGGCTGGTATCAGTTAAAAATGCCGGGATAGGCAACAGTAATACTATCCGCGGGTGCGATGGTAATTGTGCAAAAGACCGGATCATATCATGATAGTCCCGCTCATATTCATTTAAATGAACCCGGTTTATCAACTTGCTGTCGTTACCTCCAAGATCAATAAACACAACATCAGGGCGGCTTTGTAATGCCTGCTGATAGGCTTGTGTATTCCAATAGCTCAGATCACCCTTGCGCAACATGGTGGCGCTGCTCACACCAAAATTACTAACCACATAATTTTTACCCAACAACTTTTGCAGCTGCGCCGGGTATGATTGCGTTGCCGGATCATTAAGTGTAGCGCCGTAGGTTATACTTGCTCCAATACAGGTTATCCTGGTTACAGCATTTACAGGTATGGCAATACATAAACTTAGAATTACACTTAAAATGAGCTTCATTTGGCTTGATTATTTTTAGTCAGATTTACAACATCAGCCATGCGGCTGGCGGGTGTCACTTTCAGGTTGAGAAGCTTTCCCTTTTCAACCTTACCTTCTACAGTTGTGTTATAAGGGGCATTAAGTTTAAAATCAGCATCCCAACCCGCGGGCCAGGCCGGTAAAAGCATTATTTTTTTGCCATCAACCTGCATCAGCATTTGCTGCAGGCCATTTTCGCCGTTGCCGCCATTGTCTTCATCGGGCGCATAATCATTTCCCTTGTCCCAAAATGCAGGGAATTTTAAATTAGGGTCTTTACGGGTGAGTGTATAGCTAACGTATTCTTTTGTTGTATTAGCATCACCTATCATAGCCGCCTGGATGGGATCTTGTACCCAGCAACCCTTCGAACGCTGTTTCCTGGCATTAAAAGTATTGATGGCCACCTCCAGGTTTGGTTTGCCCAAACCGTACAGGCGGAATGGATAGATCGCGTACAATTCCGGGTTTTCGCTATTGAATGATTTCGCAGTTTGCGGACCGGTATACGGTAAAAGTACCGTTTTACCATTATTATCCGCCATCGGCAAAGGCGGCAACTCGTTATAAAACTTTTGCCAGCCGGATCTTGTTTTTTCATCAACCAGGCTTGCGGGCAATTTTAGCATCCGGCTAAGCACAGCATGTAAACCGGCGATATCAGGTGCGGGGTTATGCACCTTCCAAAACATTTCGATAGCGTTATCAGGATCAAGCAAAAGCTTCCCTGTATCGTCACGTTTAAAATGCTGATCGAAAAACTGTAACCCGGCTGTGGCTACCGGTACCAGGGTTTTCTTGGCAAATGAAGCATTGCCGGTGTACTCATAATAGTCGAGCATCATCATACTTAACTCCAGTATTGGGGTAAAGTAGTGGTTAGTATAGTTTTGTTTAACCTCCGGTCCCATGTAATTAAGCCCACCCCAAAACGGTGCGGTCTCGGCAAAATAAGCGCCGCCATGGTGATAAAACTGCTGAACCTGCGCCTCATTTGCAGGCAGGATTTTAGCGTACATGTTAAACATCGGCAACATCATATCAAAATCGCCGGCCATAAGTCGCGGCCAATACATGGCGCGGGTGTTCTGGAACCAGTACTGCCCGCCCCAGGCTCTGAAATCGGCATTTTCATTTTTTGCAGGATTATCGATTACAAAAATGGACCCGTTGAATTTAATTGGATATGCACCCCGCCCTGCACACGCTGTAACAAAGCGTTGTAACAGGTAGCCTTGGGTAACTCGTTTTGCCTGTTCATCGCCAGATACAAATACGCGGCTGCGTCGCCAGAATTGTCGCCACCATTGCTGATGCGCAAGGCGGGTTTGTTCCAGTTTGATTTTTTCAATTTTATTAACCCGTGGTTCCAATTTTGAGAGCCACTCCTTCCCGTTTGCTGAAACTTTGGTTAAGGGATAAATAGAAATCAGCTGTGAGGTAACGCCCTTAACTGATTGCAATGTTGATTTATCCTTATTCACCAATCCACCGCCCTTTATAATTGCACCGAAAGTGAGGTTTGCCAAGTGGGGATCTGCGGTAGAAGCATTATGATGATACCAGGCTATCTGTGCTTTTTGATTGGCCAATATTGTATCCTCTAAACCTGCCCGCCAATTTTCAAGTTTTACGCTTATTTTTTTTGCATTTGCGCTTTTGGTTTCCACACGAATGACGGGATGATTAGCGTCGACCCAAACACGAAAACTAACTGCATCGAGTCCCTCCCCCTCCTGTACTTTTATTTCGCCATTGCTGAGTTTGAGTTCTTGTTTAAAGACAGTGCTTGTAATCAACGGATTTTTATCTACCGAAATCCGCACCGCACCCAGCTTCATCAGGATGCCGCCTTGTTTCATCCAAGGGTCTTTCTGCGATTCAGGTTCACCGCCCCAGGCATCGGTTTTACTTATGTAGAAAACCAGGTCGCCATTTTTCTCAACCCAAACATTAAGGCCGATATCGCCATTTCCCAAAGGCATGGATTGTGCTGAGCTAGGGCCGGGAGTATCCCAGGTTACATTATATGCGTCAAGGGGGGTATTGGATTGAAGTTTTGGCTTGACAGACTGCTGCGCGTAGCCCGAAGATGCTACTATTAAAAGCAACAGAAAGCCTGATAATTGGAAGTTTTTTCTTTTCATTTAGTTTATGCAGATGGTTGTTCGAATGTAGCGATACCATCTATTGGTAGCACAAATAAACCCACTTTGCTTAATAATTCATTAAAAAATAGTTAACCAAAGCATTGTCAAAAATATTAAATGGTACTGTTCGAATAATCTAAAGCGTATACACAAAAAGCCATCCTATTGAGATGGCTTTTTATCAGATGTTAGCAGGTTCGGCGTTTAACCACCCGCCAGTTATTTTGTGAGCTCGTTTTCGTACAACACTTCGCCTTTGCAATTCAGTATCCCCAGCAAAAACACTCCGTTTAATATTATTTTAGTTATGAATTACTCCGGCTTGTAAACCAATAATTTAAAAGTTCCGGCAATTTGAGTTTTGGTTCCCTTTTGAAAGTCGGCAACCGGGAAATACAGCTTATGGGTTGATTGATCCATCGCCATAGTTTTTGCGCGATATTGGGTAGTTAAAGTTTGCAGCAGACTATAAGTGTCAGGGGTATCTTGTTTAAATATACTGGCAGTACCGTCACCGTTCGAAGCTATAACTATTTTATTTGCCGCATCGTAAATTACAGCATCAACCCCAGCTCCAATTGGTAAGGTTTGTACAACCTTGCCGGTGTTGATATCAACCACACTCATACCCTTATTTTCACGGCAAACCGTAAATAAGCGATTGTTCTTTTTGTCGAGTGCCAAGCCTGTTGGCCCCCCGCAAGGTGTAAGCGGGTAATTTTTAATCACTTTCATAGCCTTAGAATCAATCACATTCAGGCTGCTCTTATCTTCCAGGTTGTTATAAACTAAGCCGTTCCCGTCCGCAACCGCAAATTCCGGGGCTCCTCCTAATTCTATTTTATTTACTTGTTTCAATTCCCTCGGATCAACAATTACAACTGCATGGCCATCTCCTTCAAAAACAAAGATCTTTTTAGAAAACGGATCATAGATAATGCCGTCAGCATCTGTTCCCGTTATTGGTATTGTTTTAATCACCTTTAAAGTTTTAATGTCAAAGGCCACAGCGGCGTTTCCCTTACCGTCGCTGATAAAACCGCGGTTAAGATCATTAACAACCGCAATGCCGTGAACGCCCTTCATGCCGCTGATGGTGCCAATAACCTTTTCGGTTTGCAGATCAACCACGTTAACTGCGGTACCATGCGATGCGTAAAGCACATGATTTACCTGGTCGATAAAGGCATAATCGTAGCCGCCCTCGCCGGGCAGCGGAATAGTTTTATCTATTACATATTGGTTGCCCTGGGCCAATAGCTTAACAGCAGTTAAGCTTAACAAGGCAATAATACCCGTCAATGCAAAAAAAGTCTTTTTCATGTGTTTATAAATTTAGTAGTGTGTTATTTAAAGTGGTTTTATAATTAGTTTAGTCATCAGTATCCTTACCAGCCAAATTAGCCGGATACTTCTTTTTCCCTTTTGCGGCAAACCAGAGGATCCGGTTCATTACATCATCATTGCCGCCATCTATATGGTCATATTCGGGCCTTAATGAAAGCTTGGCATAATGTAAGGCTGCCC
This sequence comes from Mucilaginibacter phenanthrenivorans, assembly GCF_024721155.1. Lineage (GTDB taxonomy): Bacteria > Bacteroidota > Bacteroidia > Sphingobacteriales > Sphingobacteriaceae > Mucilaginibacter > Mucilaginibacter phenanthrenivorans. Next base: position 101,428 of record NZ_JAHVAP010000011.1, read on the forward strand.
CCTTTAGTGATGATAATTTGGGGTTAACGTCATTAATCGGAACCCGATTATTTAAGGCGCTGTAGGTTTGGGCGGATGGTTTATTGGTGAAACAACTAAACATCGGCAATGCTGTAGCATCCATAATGTTCATAGGCGGGATCCCCAATATTTGTTCAATTGACCGAACAACGCAGGTTTGGTTATAATTAGTACTTACATTTCTTTTTAATACACTGTACGGACTTATTATAAAGCCTGTAGTGCGATAAGCCGAAACATGGTCCCAACCAGCCTGCGAGTCGTCCTCGGTAACAAAGATCACTGTGTTTTTCCAGAAACGGCTTTTGCTGACGGCTTCAACAATACGGCCAAGCGCAAGGTCATTATCAGCTACCATCGCATTTGGGCTTGGAAAACCAGGCCGGGTGCCCACTGTATGATCGGCGGATAAGGCCATCACCATTAATTGCGGCAACTGATCCCCTGGCTTATCTTCATATTCCTTCAGCTCATTAATAAACGCACTTGCCCGCACTTGCTCCGTAATGCGGTGCTCGTCGGATCCCGGAAAGTTTTGCGAAAGCATTGGGCGCACCCTTGATATGGTGCTGGTGTTGGTAAAACTAAACGGCTTGCCTGCTTTGTAATTATTGTAAATATCCGTCCATGTTAATTTATCATCAAAGTGTGGTATACAGGCTTCTCCATAAATCCTCACCGTCTTGCCATGATCGGCAGCATTGTTCCATATAAAGCCATTGCTGTCATAAACCAGCGCGTCTTCCTGTACGTGCGGGTAACTGCGGAACCATGCCCTCACACTCTTTTCAACATAATCAGTAACCATGGCGGCATCGGTCCATTGGTGCCCTTCGGCCGAACATTTACCTGAGGCATAATAGTTATCAAGCAACAAAAAGTTGCGGGCTAAGCTATGTTGGTTTGGCGTAATACTGTCGCCATAAATACAAAGCGATTTCATGCCGTTGCCTTCGGGCATATCACCTAAAACCTGATCGTAAGTGCGGTTTTCCTTTATAATATAAAGTACGTGATTAAATACCGACGGCTCCCCTATCCGTTCGGGCATTGGTTTTGGCGCAATGTTTTTACGCGGCAGTAATTGTGCAATCTCCTGCCTGAAGGTTAGATTTAGTTTTTTTACCCGGTCGGTATATTCCTGTAATCCTTTACCATCCGGTATTTGAATAATAGAAACTGTTGCCTTTTGATGGTGTGAGTTATAGGCGTCAACATCGCCTTTAAAAGACTCATCACCCTTTTTAAGCTCTTTACTGCTAACCCGCGATCCTTCGCCTTCCAAATTGGTAACAAAAAGGGTATTGCCGTCCAACGCTAAACCACCAGGATAGGCTTCGGTTGGGATAAATCCTTGCACCTCGCTTTTCCCAAAACCTTTTGCCGCTGCTTTTGATCCTAATTTTACAACAGCTACCGCATTATCAAGACCGTTGGCAACATACAATGTTGTTCCTGTATTATTAATTGCCAGCGCATTTGGTGTATCGCCAATAAAGCTTTTTTTGCCCGGCATCAGTTTAACAGAAATGGCATCAACGTTTTGCAGGCTGCCGGTTGAAATAACCGAAACCATATCGCTATTGCCATTGGCTACATATACAAATTGTTCGTCCGCACTGTTTATAATGGCGTTGGGATGCAGTCCCACCGGTATTTCTTTAATCACCCAACCATCCAAACCATAAACAGACACCGTTCCTGATGCGGTAGCGCCGGTTTTTGGATCAATATATGTGCTGCCATAAGGCACACCAGCGGTTTCGCGGGTTAAAGTGTCTTTGGGTTGCTTGCCGGCCCAATTGGTTACAAAAATTTTGTCTTTAACTATGGTTATCCCATATGGCGCAACACCTGTTTGCTTTGTCCAAACTGTTTTACCATCGCTAAGGTTAATCTTAACCAGCTGGTTATTACCATTTAAAACAACATATAAATAATCGATGCCGTGTTCATTATTTATTGCAACTTCGTTTGGCAGGGCCAGCGGGGCCGGGCTTTCCGGTTTAAATTCAAAAGCGTTTATGATGTTCAATTTTTCGCCATTCAGCGCCGCCTGGAACACGTATGAATGAGACTGACGCCCTTTTGCTATTGCCGCGCTCCAAAAAATATAAGTCTTTTGATCTGATTTTAAAACTTTCAGCCCTGAGTAGGTGCTCATTAACCCGCTGTACTTAGCATCGCTGTTATAAGCCCATCGTGCGGCTACCTTTTGTTTTACCGTATCTATTATAGCAATACCAAACCTGTCTTCTACAGCTATTGATGTTGTCCCGGGAATCAGTTTAACATCCATGCTATGGTTTTCATCAGCAGGATCACCAAATGTTATTACTTTACCAACCGGGTCTATTACCCTGTTATATGGCATTAATACCGGCAAAATTTTATTATTCAGGGTGCTGTCGTCATAAGCGCTATGCATGTTTAGCTGTTCGTTATCCGTATCAGCCTTATTGTTTTTGGCAGTATGGCAGGCAGCTAATGCCATAATGTTTAATGCGATAAAAAAGAAGGGAAGTTTTGTGCTTTTATACATGGGCAATAATTATTTGCCAAATATATGCTTCATCATTAAACTGCTTGTTAATAATGAAGCATATTCAGGTAACAATTAAATGTTATTTATTTGCTGATGCTCAATGTTGATTACCTTTTCCGTCGGTAGTGTAAGCGCCGATATCCTGGTTATATTTGGCATTTCCGGTACCAAAAGCCGGCGATCCGCTTTGCAACCTGAAGTTATTAGTATTTGGAAAGCCATTGGGTGCAGCAACGGTACCGTCGAACTGGACAAAAAGCGGATCATAGTTACCTATTTTTGTCGAAATAAGATCGGTAGGCTGTGGTTTACCTAACCCTGATGCGGGGTAAAAGTTACTCCTGATATCAATTTTCAAATTAGGATCCACCAAATCTGCATAGGTATCAACGGTAGCATAAAAAAGGTTATTTCCATAGGTGGTATGCACCAGGTCGCCATCGTCAAATAACTCTATCCCATGATAATCATTAACGAAAATGTTATTATAGATGTGCCCAATTGCGTTCACACCTACCGAAACACCGCGGCCGGGCTCGGCAGAACCTCTTCTCCATCCATTAGAAACAAGGGTATTGTTATAAACATAAACTTCAGTTTGCGGAAATGGGATACTTGAGCTTGTCTCCAGCTTTATACCTGATCCTGCCTGGCTAAACACTACGTTATAGGCAACGGTACCCGTTACACCTGTTTTAAGGTTGATCCCTTCGCCATCGGTACTACCTGATGAACTGATGGTATTTCTTAAAATTGTCACTTTGGCGCCATTACCCAGCGCCATCAAGTCGTCCTGGCCGTTGGTAAACCATGAGTCCTCAATATCAACATTAATTGCCTTTTTTACCTTCAGTGTTCCCCTTGCGCTACCTGATTTGTCAGGACCGCCTGTGTTATCTACATGCGTCCACTTTATGGTAATTGCCTGGGCCGTATCACATTGAAAACCGCCCCAGGTACCCGGTTTGTTGCTGTCTGAATTAAAATAAACCGGCTGATCCTTTGTACCTATTAGCTGCAGCACGCCTTGTACAGTTATCTGTGCGTTGTTTTTAACCATTACAATTGCGCCAGGCTGCGATGACAAGGTATCACCCTTCTTTACGGTAAGGTCTGCAGTCACGGTATAGGTTTTACCGCTTAACAAGGTACCCTTTACAAACCCGCTGATATTGCCGGCAGCAAGCGGATTTGCTGTGGGGATCTTTATTTTATCGAACGTGGTAAGTTCACCCTTCTTACAGGAATTGAGTGTCAGCGCTAACAACGAACCCGCTAATAGTATATAAATATATTTTGCTTTCATCTTTTTAAATTTATTATAGTGAATAACGGAAACCCAAATTGAAGCTGACGTTATAAAGATCCTTCGACTGTATAAGGTTATTGATCTTAACAGTTGTTGGCGTATTTAAAATATTATTAACCTTGGTGGTAAGCACAAAATGTTTGGTTACCTGCTTTTCGGCCGAAAGCGCTAAGAACGATTGCGGCTGCGTGTAGTAGTCATAACCATAGTTTGGATAAACAAGCGATAACGTTTTGCTGGTATAAGTATAGGCTAACTGTACAAAGGCCTTTTGTTTATCATTTTTGTACAAGAGTGACAGGTTAAACACATCCCCGGTTTGTCCCTGCAATGGCCGGCTTTGGTATTTAATTACCGGTTTACCATCTACCGAACCCGCTTCAGGTACATCCTTTGGCGATTTAATATTCGAATAAGTGTAAGTATAGTTACCAGATACGCCCAGGTTTCCGAAATATTTGCTGTAAACAATTTCGGCACCTGCTACCTTTGCTGTGCCAAAATTCTGGGGCGAGGTATTCAATTGCCCGTTGTTCGAATCATTTAAGGCAAACTCGATCGGGTTTTTGATGTCTTTATAAAAGGCACCTACAAATATTTGTTCTTCCTTTTCAGGATATAACTCGTAACGTAAATCGTAGTTATTGGCTTCGGTATGTTGCACATTTGGATTACCGGTAACATCCGTACTTTGCCCGAAGGTTGGCGTAGGCACCAACTCAAATAAGGCAGGACGCGCTATCGACTTAAAATAAGATGCTCTCAAGTTTGATTTTTCTGTCAGCTTATATTTCAGCTGCAAGCTTGGTAACAGATCGGTATAAGTTTTTTTGGCATCGCTATAAATACTTAACACCACCGGGTTGGTATGATAGCCTTGTTCCGTGCCTTCAACACGCACACCGCCTACAACGTCCAGTTTGTCTACGGTGAGTTTAAATTCACCATAACCCGCTGTTATATTTTCATACGCAGTGTAGTTGGTGGCGTCGCTTTGGTCGGTACCGGTTTGGTTATATACTATAAAATCACTTGAATAAATATCGGTGAAGGCGCTTTTCCCACCGTTGGCCGTTGGCGCGGCTTTTAATATGTATTCGTTCTGATGGTTATAACGGGTACTGTGCCTGTACAGGCCACCTGCTTTAATCTCCAGTGAACTATTGTCGCCCAGGCCGGTTTTGTATCCCAGGTTTGCCATGGCGCTCAAGTCTTTGTTGCCGCTTTTTTCCCAGATCCTGGTGATATTATCGTAGTAATCCACCGTCCTGGTAAAGTCAGGATTGATCAAGTGGTTGATAGAAAGATCGGCCCTGTCCGGAGCTTGCTGCATAGCGTTTGAATAAACACCCGACCAATCAAAAAGTAAATGTTTGTCAATAATAACATGTTTGCCGTTTAGCTTCAGGTTCTCTAAATACTGGTTTTGGATAAATGATCGGTCATCATTATAAACAGTTCCCGTGCCCGGGCCTTTTCTGCCCCCGTTACCACCTAAAATAGAAGTGTCGATGCTTAGGCGGGTTTGCGCCAACCGGGTATAAAGAAACACGTTATCAAGACTGATCTTGTTATTTTCGTCGATCTTATAATCCAAGTGACCGGATAACCCGTTATTTAACTGCTGTGTAGAATAGGCGCGGTTAGCAACATCTGATATGACCGGTTGAAAATTGCTTACATGAATATCCGGCTCCGCTACATTGAACTGGGAGTTTGTACCATAAAACTGGTTTTGGTAACTATCAGCAATAATAAAACCCAATTTATTGTTTAAAAACCTGCGGCCATAAGTAAAACCTAAAAGCGAGGTGGGCGGTGCATTTTTTTTAGTAAAGTCCAGGTTCGATCGTGAAAAATAGCCTGGGGTAGCAACATAGTTGGGGCCGAACCGTTGGGTTGGGCTCTTACTTTGCACTGCTCCCTGTTGAAAATCATCAAACTTGCGGTTAAAAAATATAGCACTATAACCTATTGAGCCATTGGCTTTAAAATATTCATATTCCGGTGCATCCTTAAAAACAAGGTTTACCGTTCCGCCAATCGCATCACCTTCCATTTCGGGAGTAAGGGTTTTGCTTACTTCTACCCGTTCTAATAAGTCGGACGGAACAATGCTAAGCGAGATAAACCTTGATACAGGATCTGGACTGGTAACCTTAACCCCGTTAACCAATGTATTGTTATAACGCGGCTCAAGCCCTCTTATAATAGCGTACGCTTCATCCGAGCCGCTATTACGTTGAATGGTTATTGCAGAAACCCGCGCCAAAGCATTCGCAGCATTGATGTCCGGTGAACGCTGCATTGCCTGTGCAGATAACACGTTGGTGATATTATCCGCATTCTTTTCCGATTTACGGGACGATGCCTCCGATTCGGCATTGGCTGCTCCATAAACCTTTACGGCTTTAAGCGATTCAGTTTTTTCGAGCAGGCTAACGTTTAGCATTGCAGACTGGCCTGCGGTAAAGGTTATTTTTCCCTCGTATTCAGTAAATCCCACATACTTTACCTTAAGCTTGTATGTTCCGGGGGCGATGCCGGATATTGAATAGTGGCCAAAGGCATCTGTTACGGAGCCACCATTCTTACCATCAAAATGGACAAACGCGCCGCTTAATGGTTCCTTGGTTTGCCCATCTATGATCTGTCCCTTCAGGGTCGCGGTTTGAGCCGCGGCAACGGACGAAAGGAAGATAAAGAGTATAAATAAGTAATTTTTAATGCTCATATAACATGTGATTTTTCACAAAGCATCATGTCAATATTGGAGAAATACTGAATAAAATAAGAATAAAATAATTGTTAACTCATTGATAATTAAAACTTAACAATACAGCTTTTTACCCCCCTAATACACAAGCTTAATTACATATTTATGCAACAATAACTTAACGGACGGAAAAGAGATTTTCAGAATTTTTATTGGGGCATTTTTTGTCTGTCTTTAAAACTACACTCTTTTTCACGCGCAATCAGGCTTGCGGGATCACTACAAACGCTCTACATCCCAGCATATTCAAGCGATGAGTAGCTACCAGGCGTTTTATTAACAAATTTTGTTTCTAATTTTAAGCTGATCAATATAAACCAAATAAAAAACCATTACTTATGAACCGCAGGATAACCGCTTCATTCGTTTCTATATGTTCAATATTACTTTGCGTTACCAGCCTGTGTGCCCAAAGCACCAAGCCTAAATTCAAAGTAATAGCCTTTTACACGGCCCAGGAAGATAAGGCACACATCAGCTTTGTGCACGAAGCTAATGCCTGGTTCCCGAAGATGGCCACTAAGTATAATTTCGCTTATGATTCCACCAAAAACTGGAGCAACCTGAACCCGGAGTTTTTATCGCATTACCAGGTGGTCCTGTTTTTAGATACCAGGCCCGATGACCCGGCTCAACGAAAGGCATTTGAAAATTACATGAAAAATGGCGGCGCCTGGATGGGCTTCCATTTCTCGGCCTTTGCGCTTACGCCTTCAAAGTATAACCAGGATTGGGACTGGTATCATAAGGAATTCCTTGGCTCAGGTCAGTATGTAAGCAACATCTGGCGGCCATCGCCTGCTATTTTGGATGTCGACACAAAATTCCCGGCAACAAAGCATCTGCCCAAAACATTCAAAACCTCGCCAAACGAATGGTACCGCTGGGAATATGACCTGCGCAAAAATCCGGATATCAGGATCCTGGCCTCAATAGATTCTGCCAGTTACCCGCTTGGCACCGGACCAAAGCAAAGTGAGATCTGGCACAGTGGCTATTATCCCGTTGTGTGGACCAATACCAAATACAAAATGGTATACTTCAACATGGGCCATAACGATATGGACTATGAGCACAAATACGACAATACCGACAAAACCCTCTCTTATACCTTCAGCAGCCCTATGGAAGCAAAGATGGTTTTGGATGCGCTGATGTGGTTGGGTGGGGTTAGAGATTAGAGATCAGTTAATCAGAGATTAGTTAGCTTCGGAAGCTGGCGCGCTATATTAGAACTTTATTAGTCGTTTACCTTTCAGCGGCGTGCTGTGAGGACACAGCCCGGGGGGAAGTGTTTTTCTTTATTAAGTTCCGGTCAACTAATCTCTGGTCTCTAATTAACTAGTCTCTAATCAACTAACTTCAGTTATTCAGCCAATAGGTAAACTTGAACACTAATCCCCTGTTTTTGACGAAGAGCGGGCGCGGCAGGTAGTTATCGGTGTAAACAATAAAGAAATCGGATGCGGGGCGGTAGCGCCATTGCAGGCGGGTATTTATGTTAATGTTTTTGCCTTGCTGGTTATATTGGAAAAAGCCGGTCAGGAAAAACTTATTGGTCATTGTAACATCAACCCGGGGGCCAACCAGCCAGAACGCTTTATTTCCCCATGGCTGCGGCAACTGCAGGTTGTTATAGGTGGTATTTACCTGGATATTTACATAGGGCTGAAAACGATAACCAACATCATTTGCCACACTTATTTTTTTGCCATTGTCGTAATAACCGCCATAATCAAGCGTAAAATCATAGGTAAACAATCTTTGAGGGATTGAGAAGTATGATATTTCGACATTGTGCCAGGTACTCTGTAATCCTACGGGTAACAGGCTCCCGGTGTAATTAGTAGGATCGTAAGGCTGCAGCAGCTTTACATAATCGCGCTCCACAAGGCCGGTTAAAGTGCTTTTGTTCCTGAACGTTATCAGGTACGAAAGGAAGGCCCGGTTGTCTGTTGGGTTAAACGAGCCATCATAATAATCAGTAAGGTTAAGCTGCGGACCATGGCTCAGGATAGCGCCATGGGTAGGAAAAAACAGGTACCCGATGTATGGATTAAGCTTGATATACCCTTGCCGCGGCACATAGCCAACGCCAGCGTTATAGTTTGCACCCACCACCTCATACTGCCCCCCAACGGCCCAGTACTTATTGGCGAATTGCAGGTTGCCAGCTTGTGTAAAGTCGTGCCCCTTTTTATCAGGACTGAATGACTTTAGCGCCAGCACCTTACCCGTTAATAAATTGTCGGACGAGGCGATGTTATACTCCAATCCAAAGTTGCTGTTGTATTTGGTATCTGCCGGAGTTGCCGACGCTGATGGCGGGTAATTAAAGGATTGTTTATTCACAAACAGGAAACCAATATTGGAACGGGCGAAGATTTTTCGCTGTAAGGCAATCATGGTGAAGTTTTGAGCAGGGACACCTGTTTCCTGGTTACTGTTGGTTTGCATGTCCATTATGCTAATACGCCAGTTTTGATCAAGCTTCCCGCTTAATCTTGCCCCGCCAATAATCGTGGATGTTAAACCTATCCGCCGTGAAAAAAATGGCCTGATGGATGCATAACCGAAGTTATTGAACTGGTCGCCGTTCTCCAGGAAGAACTGCCGGGTTTCCGGATAGAACAACTCATAACGACTTAAATTAGTTACCTGCTTATCGGCATCTACCTGCGAAAAATCCGGATGCACGGTAAGATCGAGGTTCAGGGCTGACGAGATGGCTATCTTGGCGTCGCCTCCTGCTTCAACGTGGAAGACGGCATTTTTATGATTCGCGTAATCTTTGGTCACCCCTGTTAGCAAGTATGGTACGATAGCAATATTCGGCCCGGGATCGGGCGGTGGCGTATCCCAAACCAACGTACCTGTATAAGCTAATGATGCCGTAGGGAATTGCCGTGGCACAGGCGTCCAGCTTGATTTTTCGGTGGTACGCAGATCATTCCTGCTGAAATTTATACCCCATTCCGAAATCCCCTTTTTATACCTGATGGATTTAAAGGGAATAGATGCCTCAAAAATATATTTATCAGGATAGTCCTTTACCGCCGAAACCCATTTGTTAGTCCAGCTAAGATCAACCTTGCCTCCCTCGTACATGGTGCCATCCCACTCCGCTCCTACAGCATTCGAACCAAATGAATAGCCATTCGTTTGGTCATTATAGGTGTCCATAAAGAAAATGAAGTTGTCATTCTTTAGAAAAGAAAAATCCCGTTTTAGCGATTCTACCATACTCTGGCCGGGAAAGGCTTTATAACATATGGCAAGGATATAAACGTTCTTATCGTCATAAGCCATCCTCACTTCTGTTTTAACTTTCGCAAAACTCGTATCCATCGGCAGCACCATCCTAAAGTTGCCGGCAACCTCTACATCCTGCCATGCAGGTTCATCCATAATCCCGTCTATTTTAACAGCAGAAGTTAACCTGTGAATATGATATTTAAACTGGCTGTTTTTCTTTTGAGCTAAAAGATTCAGGCAAAATAATAAACAAATTGCAAGTAAAGGTCTAAACTTCAAAGCCGGTGGTTTTAATAATTATGGCGCTGTTTGCGCTTATTTTTGTTCTAATATAATCTATGTTTGGATTACTTTGGATTAAAATTGGTTATTCGCCCTTTATTCTGGTACAATAAGGGGTCAAAAAACCCTAAAATCGCCCCGAAAATGTCTAAAATGTTAACAAATAAGCCTATGTTGGTATTTATTGAACTTTTTTTGAAAAAAACGTGTTAAAATGTGTTAAAAAATTAGTCTTGTATTCCCATAGAATATATATTTGTGTAATTATTATTTTCGTTCTAACCAACTAGTTCTTTATGATAAATAATGAGGTCAGTTACTACAAAAAAGAGAGAGCGCCCGCTTCCTCTTTTTTTGTTTTATAGCCTTTTTTTTCTGTACGTAGAAGCTCTCTGCGGCAGTCTACGTCGCTACCACAAAAAGCCCCTTATCAGGAGGCGCTTTGTAAACCCTTAAATTTTAAATCACGTATTGTATCGTAAATCCTGATGTATAACGGATGTGTTATATCTTAAGCCTGAGCCGCCGCCTCTCAAGGAAGCCCGTAATAAAAATGGTTATAAACGCAATAGCGATCGACCGGAAAATACCGCCAGCGCCTGTGTTAAAGAAATCCGGGTAATTAAAGTTGATTAGCGAAAAGAAGCCAACCATTAAATACGGTATCAAATAACAGGTCAATGTGCTGGTGCCTGCCGGTTTAATAATTTTAAACCAGCTTTCCTTTCCTTTCACATCAACCAGCCATATCAGCAGTTCAAATAATAAAATGCCGATACCTGCACATATAAAGATCCATGCAGGCGTCGAATGAATTTTGGAGATCCCCTGGGTATATGGGCGTACAAAAAAACCAAGGCCAATTAAAGCAATGCCGGCCACAGTAAATACCTGCCACAGCCATTTATAACTTCCCTTAGCTATTATTTTCGCATACAGCAATGATACTACCACCCCAAACATCATTAAGGACGCACATGACCCATCCTTAATTATCGGGATCCGCAGATGGAATACCCTGCCATGAACGATAAGATTTATGGCTACCAGCAAAACCAGTGCAATAACAAGACCTGTAAAATTGCCCTTTACCAACAGGTATATTCCCGCACATACCAGGTATGCCCAACCTATTAGGCCGAGAATGCCCCACCATGCCGGATCCAGCCAGCGCGTTCCACCCTCTTCGGCGTTGCCTTTGTATAAAATCCCGAGAACGATCAGGGTTACAATGCCGATGCCCATCAACACGTAGCGTTTTGTTTTAGCCATAGTTTCGGGGTAATCAAGCCATATTAAAAAGAAGCTGATTGTCAGCAGCAATTCCCAAACCGGCAGAGGCAGCAGTGCCTCCTTGCTGTAATCTTCCATGTTTACATGGAAAAAGCCCATTACTATTAATGCGAACGACCGCAACAATATATAAACCGCAATTGACTTAAAGGAATTTCCCTTATCAATGCGCCTGCCGATAGCCAGCGGGATTGACAAGCCTGCTATAAAAAGAAATAATGGAAATACGGTATCAGCAAAGTGCATTCCGTCTTCATTGGCCTTTACGTGATCGATCCATTTGGGCACATGGCTAACGCCGCTAAGATCGTTCACAAAAATCATGAAGAACATATTAATGGCGCGCAGCACATCAATTGAATGAAGACGTTTTATTTGGAACATTGCTCAGGTTTTAATCAGCTTTAAAATAGTGATTTAAATATAAGCGGTATGATTCAAATATTTATGTATCGTTTATGTTATAATTGCAAAAGATGGAGATCTTTTTAAAAAACATTACCGAAGTATCAGGTAAACAGGAAATTCAAGTAGTGGATTTGTAGTGCGGGATACGCGATGCACAAAGCGAGAGTTACCGGCTAATTACCAATTTGGCATACAGGTTGATAAATGTACCCGATAATATTAAAGGAAAAAACATCCCGGTAGAATTACTGGCGATAGATAAGTACGCAAAAATCATGGGCAAGCCACTGAAAGGCCTATCGGACTAAAAGCGCTGCAAACCTGGGTTTGCGTTTTTACAAGGGTAGATAATAGATCAAGTGCAAAAGGCCTTACCATGCAGGTAAGGCCTTTTACAATATTTTATATTACCAACGGCTGCCACCGCCGCCACCGCCACGGTTGTTGTCGCGAGAGTAGCCGCCACCGCCGCCACTTCCACCACGGCTTCCGCCGCCGCCATAGCCACCACCGCCACCGCGGTTGCCGCCATAACCACCGCCGCCGCCGCTTCTGCGGTCGTCACGTTTCTTTTCTTCTGCCTGGCTAACCGCAATTGATCTGCCTTTAACATCAGCGCCGTTTAAGCCTGTGATCGCTTTTTGAGCGGCCTCATCATCTGACATTTCTACAAAGCCGAAACCCTTGCTTCTGCCGGTTTCTCTGTCACTAATTAATTTTACGGTGCTAACTTCACCATAGGCTTCGAAAAGCTCTCTTAAATCGGCTTCCTCTAATGAGAAAGGAAGACTTCCTACGAATATGTTCATCAAAATTTAATTTATTACGGGCAAGTCTACTTTTGCTCACCACCTTATTATTGACATCAAATATAGTAATAGATATTTTATACTTAATGCAACTATTTACAAATACACGAAACTTATTTTTAAAAATACATTAAATTACAGCTTTTATGTGATATAATTTGTCGTTCAACTTAACTTCAGCACCGGCTTTCTGTCCCATAAGCTTAATTCCAATTGGCGAACCCGGCGATATTGCAAAATACTTCTCATCCTTAACAGTTAAAATTCCTGCGCTAACAGCAACATAAAAGTTACCGCTGTTGGTTATAACCACACTCCCGGTATCAACATTATCAGCAACAGTATTGGGACTTATTTTGTTTAGCGCAACTTTTAATTTATTGGCTTCATTTAATTGCTTCATATTCCGGTCGGTTTCCTGCTGCATCATTTCGCGGCCGGTTTCGTATTTATCACCGGCGCTGCTCTTGGTATCATCAGTAGATGCCTTTTGGGCCTCGTTAATGGCCAGCTGCGCCGCCTCCATGCTTTTTTGCACGTAGTTAAGGCACTGGTTGTATAATTCTTTTTTTAGTTCGATCATTTGATGGGGTCCGAAAGTCGGAAAAGTCAGTAAAGTGCGAAAGATAGCTGTTTTAGACGAAAAGTCACTGCAACACGGTGCTCTTCAGTTACAGGCAGCGTTCGAAGAATTGCAAGCATATTGTCCCCAAAACTATTGTGAGTTATTGCAGCGCATAGCTGTCATCATGTATGAGTGTTAGCACGACTTTATAAGCGGTTTTTTTCTCCCAGCGTGCTATCAGCCAGGCAATAAAACTCAAAGTGAAGATATCGTTATTCTCGTCCCTGCCTGCCAGGTTTAAAACCGCTTTTCTATACGCCGTTTCAAAAACCACATCGGGTTTCAACAGGTATTTTTCAACCATCCTCAAAAACAACAGCACGCGTTCTTCGGAAGTTTTCAGCAGATACTTCTTATACCTGCGTCGGAAGCTGTTTAGTCGGGACATGGCAAGCTCGATGTTAGAGAACTGTGCGTGGACCAAAATTTCCATCAAGTTCTTTCGAATGGTCCATAACATGCCCATTTTTTTTTCATACCAGGCATCGGTGCGCGTCAGTAAAGTCAGCTGTTTTAAACTTCCCCGCTCATTGCACAAGGCTAAAAACATTGCCAGGCATATTCGTAAATCCTCGACGTCCTCCGGCTTAGACCTATACTTTGTGTTGGAGAGCGATTCCTCTAATAGCGCGATCGCATCATTAGCAAAGCCTGTAAAGAACAGGTTGAGCGCAGACAGTAACTGGTGAGGTAAATAAAACAGCGCATAATAGCGACTATCCGTTACCATTAAATCCATCATGTCCTTAAGATAGGATGCACTCCCTGCGAAATTCTGTCGCCTCAGATGAAAGTTCGCCAAAAAATATAAGATGGATATATGGTAAAAAAGATAAGATTGTTTTTTATGCACCTGGGCTTGCATAAATTTATTCGTCCGATCGACATAGCGTTCTATCAGCCCATAATTCTGCTGTATTGCCGCGTATTCATTCGCGATGAAGAGAATTTGGTAAATGGACTTGTAGGTCATCAGGTCTTGTGAGGAAATTTTATACTTCCGGATTGTCTTCAGTATCAAGGCCGTCAAATTAACGATCTTCCCTTTCAAATGTATCTCCTGCAGTTCCTGCCTCAAAAAGGCATAAGCCATATTGAGCTTGGCCTCGCGTTGCATATCAGACTGGTTCCGTAGGAAGCGTACGGTCAAAGCATCGAGGCCTTCTGCTCCCGGCAGGTGGGTGTATTGTACCTTTAACAGCAAGATCTCGTTCAACAAATTAAACTGCTCCAAATGTTCAGCCAGCCGTTCAGCCTTATCCAAACATTTAAACGCTATCTTGATCACATCATTCTCCAACAAAAAACGTCCCACTACAACGAGGCGCAGTGCATCATAGGTGTCAGAATTATTATTTTCAAAAGTCTTCTGCGATAAGAACAGCAGCAAATTATCCTGCAATCTTTTGCGTAAAGCATGGTATGCATCATTATTTTTCTTCGACTCGTAAAGCTTGTTTAAACCATTTATATCGTCAGTTTCTATCAAATCCAGCAAAGCTAAATTCTTCACATCAAACCTTTTGTTTTTCTGCTGTAAAAACAGCCTGAAAAGCTTTTTGTCTGTACTATTGAGCAGGTTAACTAACTCCGAAAGCGAGTCCATATAGATATATTAGTGTACATAAAGGTACAATAATTACAAATTATATCGTCAGTAATTTCCATAATCTGATTTTCGCAGGTCTATTCCGCATCCGACATTTGCTTTCATATTAATCACAAAACAAAATAATATGGAACCGCTACAACACAGAACAGAAGAAAATTCATCCATCTTAAAACATGGCGAAAAGGTTAGAAACCCTTTTAAACCGACTGCCGCATTTATAGGCGCCTCATGGTTTGCCTTATTAACAGGAATGGTGGGATATTGCGTCGGCTTATGGAACGCAAGTATGGGGTTGAACGAAAAGGGATATTATTTCACCATTTTATTATTTGGCTTATTCGCCGTAATCTCCGTACAAAAAAGCGTTAGGGACAGGGCTGAAGGGCTCGCCGTTACGGACCTTTACTACGGCCTGAGTTGGTTTGCCACTATTGCGGCAATGATCCTGTTGACGATTGGCCTTTGGAATGCAAGTCTCGCGCTAAGCGAGAAAGGCTTTTACGCCATGGCATTCTGCCTAAGCATGTTTTCGGCCATTGCCGTACAAAAAAACACCCGCGACGCAAAGATGTTCGAGGATAAAGAGTTGTAACGTAGCGGTTGCTACCCCGCAGCACTTTGCCTGGCAAGTCTGCGGGGTTTATTTACGCATTACTCCCAAACTTCTCTAAATACGAAAGTCCCCTTGCACTCGCTGCTTGGGGACTTTCAACCTAAACCTTATCACAATTATAAATGCGAGAATGCATCTATATGCAGTACTAACGTAATAAAGTACCATTCTGTTTTATCGAATTAAAAAAACTTGCAATTTTATGATAATTTATTTTCCAGCGCTGAATGTTCGCGTTAAAAAGCATCGTTTTCCCCCTAATATTTATATAAATTCAGTAAAAAACTTTAACGATTCGACGATGTGAACCGACCAATATGACCACTCATGTCCGCCCGGATTTTCCCCGTATATGTGCGGTATTCCCTCCTTATCCATTTTTTCATGGAGGCTGCGATTGTAGTTGATCAACAGGTCGCCTGTGCCACAGTCAAACCGTACTGGTGGCAACTGCTTACGGTATTTCACGAATGTTTCAAATACATCCTCATCGGCCACAGTATCCTGGGCATAATGTTTTAATGATTCTTCTACAAAGAATTTGATCTGCGGCAGGCTGGTAATGGCTGAATGCGCTGAAATCGCCCTGAATTTATCACCATACTTAGCCCCAATACGCAGTGCGCCAAATCCGCCCATTGACATCCCCGAAATAAACAACGGCGAACTTTCATTTGCGCCCCTAATGCTCAGGGCTAAGGCATCAGGCACATCCTCGGCTATCCATTTTTCAAAATTATAGGAGTTGAGCGGTAAATACGCCGAACCATCCCCCCACATCCCGTCAGACGGCATTGCAATTATCATAGGCGGAAGTTCGCCTTTTTCAATCAGCTCATTAGCTTTTAAATGGACTCCCGAACTAAATGCCCAGCTCCAGGCGCTGCCATAAACGCCGTGTAAAAGTATTACTATGGGCAATGTATCAGTTGGGCCAACATTGGCAGGCACGTAAACACAAATATCACCCCGGCCCTTCAGATGAGGTGTTTTTACCGTAATAAAGCGAAGATTATGATTTTCGAACGAAGGATTGGATACCTCTAAAGTTTTAAACCTGGGCACGGGCAAAACTGATCCCGGCCTGATTCTGAATTTGACCATTGAATGTATTGAACTTGTTTAAGTAGTAGTATATATCTTTTTACAGCAGTAACGCACAATCACAAAAGATCGCTACAACAGGCAGGAAAAACAATTTAGCAACACTGCCCGGAGTTGATCAATCAAAAGATGCTGCAAAACAACCGATTTTTTTCGGGCTAAAACATGCAAATATTGGCGATTTGTAGGAAGATATTACCCGATTGGTAAACATTCAACCTTATTAAATATTATACGGGCGATACGATTGATAAAATTTACCATTTTTATAACAAATACCGCATTGTTTTTTGCTGTGGGGATGTATACTTTCATCCAGCCAATTATTTAAATAATGAAAGTTAAGGTACTATTACTTTTTGTGCTGGAGTGCGCTATTGTTAGCACCGGCGTGGTTGCCCAAAAAAAAGCTGCAAACCAGGAGGAGATCATCTATCACATCTTTCAACGTAGCTTTTATGACAGCAATGGCGATATGCACGGCGACCTGAACGGCATTCGCCAAAAGCTGGATTACCTGCAAAAACTTGGCGTTACAGCGGTATTGCTTACGCCACTGTACGAATCCGTTTTTTATCATAACTATTTTTCAAGTGATTTTAAGAAGATCGACCCCAAATATGGCACGCTTAATGATTACCTGGCGCTTGTTAAAGAGCTTCATCGCCGGGGGATGAAGTTTTATATGGACATGGAAACGCAATATGTTACCGAGGACCATACCTGGTGGAAAGACGGTCTAAATAACTTTAATTCGCCCTATGCCGACTATATTATTTATGACGATAAGGCGCATACAAAGCCCACAACAATAGTTTATAACCTGGAGGGATTAAAAGGCTATGACGATGTGTACCGCAAAATAACTACCGTTAACTTAAACAGCCCAAAGGTGCTGGAATACAATTACCAGCTTTTTAAATACTGGATGGACCCTAACGGTGATGGTAAATTTGATGACGGTGTGGACGGCTTCAGGCTTGACCATATGATGGATGACCTTGATGGTAAGCACATCCTCCCCCACCTTTTCGACACCTTTTGGAACCCTTTGTTAAGCAGGTTGCGCCAGGTTAATCCGAAGATAAGCATTGTTGCCGAGCAGGCGCAATGGCTATCATTAGGGTTGGATTACCTGCAGCATGGCGGTGTCGACCGGGTGTTTGCATTCAGGCTGGCTTATTCTATCCGTGCACTAAATAAAAAAATGCTCACCCAAAATGCCGACTCTACTTTTTCTGCAACCCCGGCAGGTAAACAACAGGTGGTATTTATTGAGAATCACGACACCCCCCGCTTTAGCTACGACGCAAAAGGCAACCCAGGCAAGCTAAAGGTAGCAGCCGCTTTAAACCTGCTGATAGGTGGCGTGCCATCCATTTATTACGGACAGGAACTTGGGATGACCGGCTCCAGCGCCAAATTTGGGGCCACCGATGCCAACGAGATCCCCGACAGGGAAGCGTTTGAATGGTATAAAACTGATGAGGGCAAAGGCATGGCATACTGGTACAAACAAACCGGGCCACATAAGGATGCGTTTAATAATGATAAGCCAAACGACGGCATCTCGCTTGAAGAAGAGCAGGATGAACCAAACTCTTTGTGGAACTTTTACCGCCGGATGATCGCTATCCGCAAGGCAAATCCAATAATATCAAAGGGTACCTATAAGACATTACCCAATGATAACGATCACGTGTTCAGCTTTATGCACTATGATGGCAGCAGGCAATTTATAGTTGTGGTAAACCTTTCGAACAAAGCGGTATCCGCAAATATCATCCGTGGTTTAGGCAATAAATTAAAAGTTTTATATGGCGATAGCAAGCCCGTTGTTAGCGGAAGTTCAGTATTTGTGAGTTTGCCGGCTTATGGGGTAGCAATCTGGGGAATGTAGTTAACACGCCTGTATCGCTTTGTCCTCTCCCTCAAGCTACAATCACCTCTTCCATCCCTCCAAAGCTGCGCATAAATTTTTTGCGGTAGTTAAGCGGACTCAGCTGCATTTTAACCTTAAACATTTTGTAAAAGTGCGACACATCGCCAAAACCGCTCTCAAAGGCAATTTCGGAGATGGGTTTATCCGTTTGCACCAGCTGCTGAATGGCGTAATTGAGGCGATACTCAATTATTGTTTCCATAAAGGTTTTACGGGTGATCTTTTTAAAGTATTTGCAAAAAGCATTGGTGGTCATGTTGGCAATACCGGCGGCGGTGTCAAGCGAAACCTGGTGCCTGAAGTTTTCAACCAGGTAGGCAAATACCGGGTTTATGCGTTCCTGTTCGGCCAGCGAACGTTCTGCAATTAGCTGGTTTTGGTCAAGCAATGCATATTCGGCTGATTGTGCCAGGCGCTGCAGCGCTTCAAGCAGGCCAATCAACAACCGAAAGCTATTATCCTCTGCGCTAAGGGCCAGCAAGCTTTGATTAACTGCCCGCTGCGTATCGCCATGAAAGCTGATCCCGCTTCCGCTTTTTTGAAAAAGGCGTTTAATATGTTGAAGTTCTATTTTATTAAAGAAATCAGCACCTAAAAAGGCGCCATCAAACTGGATCACAATTGCACCTGCCGGTCGCATTTCCTGTGTGTCGTCCAGCTTCCAGCAGTGCGGAACGTTGGGCCCTATCAGCACCAGGTCGCCGCTGGTAAAGTTTTGCATGTGGCTGCCCACGTAACGCTTGCCCGAGCCCGCTACAATATAGGTTAATTCATACTCCGCATGGAAGTGATAGGGTGCGTCAAAGGCAAAACTATCGAACTTTCGCAGCAAAAACGACAGACCGTTTACCGGCTGAAGAATCTCATACGAGGCCTTTATCATGGTATATTTTAATAAATTTTATTTATATGTTAAATATAGGGATAAAATAAACCACAATTACACCATTTAAGTCATTTTTTTTGGCGAAAAGTATAATTTACTTTGAGTATAAACCAATAAATAACATGGAGACCCAAGTATTGCCATTGCTGGACGACCTTATAAGAACACCTCAGGATAATATTGATGAGTTCCAGGAAAAGGGGCATACCCTTGTGGAAGGTGTACTTAGCGAAGAGGAAATTGCTGTTTACCGACCCATAATTGTAAACGCAGCCGATAAATACAATACCGAAAAGCGTAAGCTGGAAGACAGGGATACTTACGGCAAGGCTTTTTTACAGATAATGAACCTGTGGCAAAGCGACGAAGATGCCCGCAGATTTGTATTGGCTAAACGCATGGCAAAAATTGCCGCTGACCTTATGGGTGTTGCAAACGTACGCCTGTACCACGACCAGGCCCTTTTTAAAGAACCAGGTGGCGGCCCCACCCCATGGCACCAGGACCAGTATTACTGGCCAATTGATACTTATAACACCATAACCATGTGGATGCCTTTGGTTGACATTGATGTTGATATGGGGATGCTAACCTTCGCATCGGGATCGTATACAAAAGGTTCTATATTTAATTTCGAGATCTCGGACGAATCAGAAAGTGCTTATGCTGATTATGTTGCAGCGCATGAATTCCCGATAAGCAGGGCCAATACCATGAAGGCCGGGGATGCCACCTGGCACCGTGGTTTTACCATGCACCATGCCAACAGCAATAATTCTGACAAAATGCGCGAGGTAATGACCATAATTTATGTTGCTGACGGCGCCCGTGTAACCCCATACAAAAATAGCTGGCAAAAAAACGATCACGAAAAATGGCTGATGGGCGTACCTATCGGTTCTGAAATAAATTCAGAGCTGAACCCCAGGTTATTATAAAGGCTCATAAATTTAATTATACCGATCCTTTCGCTGTGGATCCTCAAGAAACCACGATACAAAGATCTTTTGCTCTGTACGAACAGAGTGAATAGGTGCAGCTGTTTTTAGGTACCTGTCATCGTAGTATATAAAATGCTCAAAACCAAGACTAATATTATCAAAAACCCGAACGGTTACTCTCGGCTTTAAAATGCTTACATGATTATTCCCTGCTGCCCCAACATAAGTGTGCAGCAAAAAGTAATAGTAAACAAACGATGCACTTGCATACTTGCCAAAGTTCACAGTGCTTTCGACCTTAGCTTCTAACCCGTCGTTATACGTATAATCCCTCACCTGCGAAGTATCGGGGCCGAAACGGGTACTGTTGCCCGCTAAAGGGACAAGCGCAAAATGCGCGTTGGTATAAATATTTATATTTTTGGTGATCGGGTACTTGGTAAAGATTCCACCACCAAGTCCTATTGCTCCCAGTTCGAATGTTCTGTTATCCCAGTAATCATCATACTGAAATGCGCCGTATAACAGCGACAGCTTGCCAATTTTGGTGTTATCGCCAATCAAATAGCCATATCCGGTTAAATTATCAAGCAGCTTTCTACCCGAGCCAAAACTAAACTCGGTACGCAGCCTGAAAAAATCAAAAGGTTTACGGTAGATATCTTCAAAAGGATTACCATAGTCTAATTGCACGTTTAACAACATTTCTGTTGGACCAGACCCGAAGGCAGATTTGTAATTATTGATTTTATGAATACCGGCAAACAGGGTTATATTCAGCGGTTCCTTTTGATAAACCTCGGTGGTGGTATGCCTGAACGATTTTCCCTGCAGCAAGCGATTAAGTCCTCTTACCGGGTCGACAAGTCCGGCAGTTAATTCACGAAAGAAGCGGTTAGCGCCCCGTGCCCTGTCGTCTAAAATATTCGAACTTAGGCGATAGAAGATCTCTCCTAAAAAAGCGCCGTTTACAGGCGTGTTGATCACGTCGTTGTACGAGGGCCGGGTAGTTTCACCAAAATACTCCCATATCAAACTCCCCCCAACGGCAAAAGGCACAGATTGCAGGTAGCTATACCCCTGCGACCGCGCTGCATTAAAATACATAGAACCAGTGTAAGGGTGCCCGATGAAGTTGATGCCAAACCTGTCTGAATCCCACTCCCACCCTTTATTAAAATTGTAGTTCCAGGTTGATGGGCCCACGTGCGAAAAGTCTTCGCCGAGAAGCCTGTCTAATCCGTTTGTAAATACGTTGATGCCTAATACCTCAACTGCTGGCTTCCATATAGGATATTTCTTATTATACCTGATATCATCATTTAAAAGATCGCCATACTTATTGCGCAGCGTTGTATCTATCAGCGGATTTTTTTTGGGTTGGCTGCCTCCTGTTGAATCTGATAACTGCTGTACTTTAGCAGCTTTAATTTGTTTTAGTTGTTGATTGGGATCGCCTTTTCCGGGCTTTATGGTGTCAATTGGCGTAACCTGCGCAAAAACGTGCGTTGACGTGATCAGCAGGAAACAAAAAAACAGGATTTTTTTACTTTTCCTACCAGTCAATACGGTCGACAAAATAATGGCCAATGTCGAAAACAGGAAGTATAAATTCATCATAGTATAACATAAATGTTATGCTATAACTCCCAATAAATCAAACTGTTTGCATTGTGGAAAGAAAAGTAACTTTCTTATTACAATAAATTAATATAAATCATTTAGAATATGCTCCTGTTGGCGCCGCCATCAACCTGTATGGTTGTGCCGCTGATATACGCGGCTTGCTCCGATGCAAGGAATGTAACCAAAGCAGCCAACTCCTCAGGCTTACCTATGCGGCCTAACGGGATGTTCTTTGCTTTTTCCTTTAATGCCTGTTCGGGGTCTGCATCTTGCGGCAAGGTATGCTTCAACCTGTCAGTTAAGATCATGCCGGGGGCAACATTATTTACGGTGATATTATACGGTCCAAATTCATCGGCCATCAGCTTGGCCATGCCAACAACGCCCATCCGCATACTGGTTGACAATACTGAGTTACCCAGCACCGCCTTTACTGATCCGCTAATGATATTAATGATGCGGCCGCTGCCAGTCTTTTGCATATGTGGCAATACCAGTCTGCTGGTACGGGCAACGCTCAGCAGGTTAAGCTCAAAAGCTTTTTGCCATGCATCATCATCAAAATTCTCGAATTTGTTAAATGGCGGCCCTCCTGCGTTGTTTAACAAAATATCTATCCGTCCAAACTTTTCGGCAGCCTGTTCAATAAAGTGTTTGATCTCGTCACCGTTTGACACATCAACAGGAATAGCGATCACTTCGTTACCGGTGATCCGCTGAATGTCATAAGCTGTTTTCGCAAGTTCAGCCTCATCACGCGAGCCGATAATAACCTTCGCCCCCTCAGCAGATAATGAGGTTGCTATTGCCTTGCCCAGGCCTTTACTGGCGGCTAATACAATGGCTACTTTATTGGTGAGTTTTAAGTCCATATTAGTTGGTTAAGTTGGATTGGGTTAGATTAGGTTGATTGAGTTAAATTGTATCAATAAAAAGTTTTAAGGTCTTAATAAGTTTTAAATTATTTCAAACTTAATCAACCACTCTCTAAATCAACTTACTCAACCTTCTTCTTCAACTCCCTCTTCTCTATACTCAGCAAAAACGCAGGTAGCAAAGTAAGGTTGCTGATCATCGACACCAATAACGTAACAGAAAGCAAAATGCCCAGCGCTTGTGTACCGCCAAATGTTGATGCAGCAAATACACCGAACCCAAAAAACAATATGGTAGCAATATAGATCATACTAACACCCGTTTCGCGGATGGTATCTGATACAATAGCCGAGATACTTTTTTTAGTACTTTTCAATTCCTGCCTGTAGCGGGTTATAAAGTAAATGGTTTGGTCGGAAGATATCCCCATGGCTATGCTAAAAATCAGGATGCTGGATGGTTTAAGCGGGATGCCAAAGAAACCCATTATACCTGCGGTAATAACCAGCGGGATAAGGTTTGGCAGTAATGATACAGCGATCATTTTCACCCCCCGGAACAGAATCCACATGATGATAGCTATCAAAACTATTGCCCAGGCGAGGCTCTCGTACAGGTTTTTCACCATATAGTTAGCCCCTTTTATAAATATTATGCTCGATCCGGTTAGCTCAACGTGGTATTTCGTAGGGTTGAATATCGAATCGATGCCTGGCTGCAGATCAACAAGCACCTTGTTCATTTTGGCTGAGCCGATATCCACCATTTCAAAAGTCACCCTTGTAAAGCGGCGGGTACTGTCGAGATAGCTTTTCAGCATATCGGTGCTCTTGCCCGAGTTACCCGCATATCCTAAAATAAAACCCTGCTCCATACCGCTTGGCAGGCGGTAATACTCCGGGTTGCCGCCGTAAAATGATTGGGTTAAGAACTTCAATCCTTGCGTTAACGATAACGACCTGCTAAACTCCGGCTTGGACGAGATCAGTTTTTCAAGCCTTTCAACCTTACGGATGACAGCATTATTCATTACTCCATTCTTGCGTTTAGTGTCGATGCTTACCTCCAACGGCAACACGCCTTTAAAGTTGGCCTCAAAAAAGCGCAGATCGGTAAGTGTATTATTTGATTTGGGCAGATCATCAACAACATAGCTGTTAACGTTTATCCTGGTAACACCATACGTGCATATAATTACAAGTATTATGGTCACGGTATAAATTGCCTTGCGGTGGTTATGAACCAGGTGATCCATAATTGTTAAGATGGCGCGGATAAACTTGCGGTCCTTTATCTTATCCTGGCGTGCTTTAGGGTTCGGCAGATAACTGAAGATAATTGGCACTAAAATAAGGCTTAGTGCAAAAGTCACCATAATGCTGGTTGATGCTACCAGCCCGAATTGTACCAACAGTTCGCTATTGGTAAGGCACAGTACTGCGAAACCAATTGCTGTAGTAACATTGGCGATAAAAGTGGTGATGCCAGCCTTTGCTATCGTAGTATGCAGGGCCTGCATTTTATTGCCTGTAATACCATACTCGTAATAGTATTTATTGAGTATGAACACACTATTCGGCACCCCAATAATTACTACCAGCGATGGCATGATGCCTGTGAGGATGGTGATTTCATAATGCATCAGCACCAGGATGCCCATGCTGAAGGTAACGCCAAGCAATACCACTACTGCCGGGAAGAACACAGCATAAAATGAGCGGAATATCAGGGTAAGAATGGTCAGTGTAATTAACAATGACAGGCCAAGGAAAAGCACAAACTCGTTCTTGATCAGGTCGCCGGCTACAGTTCTGATCAGCGGCAAACCAGAATAGTGCATCCGGATGTTATGTTTTTGCTCAAATTCCTTACCATCCTTTAATATGGCATTCAGAATAGGCACGCGCTTAGGCGTATTTATTATCTTACCGTCAAAGCTGATCGCCATCAGGGTTGATTGGCCGTCCTCGCTTAAAACAAGCCCCTTATAAAATGGCAGGGAGTTGAATTTTTGTTTGATGCTATCAGCAGCTTTATCAGTGGCTAGTAAGCCAGGTGTCAGCGGTTTTAATACATATTTATGTTGAAGCGTATCCTTGGTGATATTGTAAACGTTGGCAACAGATACAACGCCGTTAATGCCCTTAATGCCTTTTACATGGCAGGCAATTTTATACCAATCGTTAAAAACATCCTTATCAAATATTTTGGGCGATTTAAAGCCGATCACCATGGTATTGGCATCCTGCCCAAACAGACCTTTGAACTGCATATACCTGATGTAGGCCGAATCGGTTACCGGCAGCACCTTGCCGCCGTTAAAGGTTATTTTTACCTTGCTTGCCTGGTAACCCATAAAAACGCTGCCTAGGATAATAAGCAGCAGCACGGGTAACCTTTTTTTTAAAATAAAATCAGCAAGCTTGTTCCACGTCATATATTGAAGTAAATTTTTCGGGTGGGCAAAACTACGAGATTATGTGCAAATTTGTTGTTCGAATTTAAAGATGTGAAAATTTGATGATTACGCGATCTATAAATCCAGTAATTTAACGATTTGAATATCAACATTTATACATGAAAAAATTAATCCACAGTTTTGGTTACGCATTTAAGGGGGTGGCTTACGCTACCACAAGTCAGCTCAATTTCAGAATTCATTTGTTTGCAACTGCAATAGCTTTATTGCTGGGCTGGTTTCTGCACATCAACACCGGCGAATGGCAATGGCTGATGCTTTGTATCACCATAGTGCTGGTTACCGAGATCTTTAATACGATGATAGAAACACTGGTTGACCTGGTGTCTCCCGGTTATAATGAGAAAGCGGGCCGGATTAAGGATATGGCTGCAGGTGCCGTAGTGATAGCTGCCGCATTTGCGCTCATAACTGGCATCATTATTTTTTTACCCAAGATATTATTATTGATAAATCATGCTGCATAAAACCCGCGGCATAGTATTCAAAACCACCGACTATGGAGAAAGCAGCGTAGTGGTACAGGTTTTTACCGAGAAATTCGGGCTGCAATCATACATGGTCAACGGGGCAAAAAAACCAAAAGCCAAAATAGCCCGCAATATGCTGCAGCCGCTGCATTTGTTGGATATGGTGGTTTATCACAAGGAGGCAGGCAATGTGCAGCGGATAAAAGAGCTTAAGAACTCCCCCCTTTTACAAACCATCCCTTATGATGTAATTAAAAGCAGCCTGGCAATGTTCCTGAATGAGGTTTTATACAAAGCGGTTAAACAGCAAAGCCCTGATGAAAATTTATTCGATTTTGTTTTTAGTGCGATAGAATGGCTGGATCATCAAACAGAAGGGATCGCAAACTTTCACCTGCTGTTTTTAATCCGGTTGAGCCGCTACCTGGGTTTTTACCCGGACAGGTATCTTGCTGGCGAGGCAGACTATTTTGACCTGAAGAATGGCACTTTCCACAGGTACAAGCCCGACAGTATTTTATACCTTTCTCCTCCGCATACACAAAACTTCACTACTTTGTTGCAAAGCAATTTTGAGAATATCATTAATGTTAAGCTAAACAATGATGAACGCAGGTATTTAATCAGCAAGCTATTGGAGTATTATGCTTTACATATTGAAGGCTTTGGAAATATCCGTTCACATGAGGTGTTGGAAGAGGTGCTGGGGTAAGTTAATGAACTGCTAATTTCAGGTCAATATCTCTTAAAAACTTTGTCATTGCGAACGAGGAACAAGTGAAGCAACCTCGTCGCCTTGCATCTTCGCCCTGTATAGCTACGAGGTTGCCGCGCTGTCGCTCGCAATGACAAATTATTTATTTAATGGTTAATACTTCACATTCGATCCATCCCTGATCTCATCCGATGCTTGTTTAACCACCTGGTCGCCGGGTTTCAGATCGCCGGAAACTTCAATTTTACCGTTGGCTTCAATACCTTTTTTTACGTCAACCCATTGAGCTTTATGATCCACTATCTTTATAACAAAAACCTTTTCAGTGGAAGTTACTACAGCAGTTTTTGGCAGGATGATGGTACTGTCGCGAGATGGAAGCGGAACATTCACATCGGCATACATGTGCGGTAATAATTTTTTATCCTTGTTATAAACGTCCATTTCCAAACGCTCTGAACGTAATTTCTCGTCAAGAGCACCTGCAAGGCGTTGAATCTTAGCAGTAAATTTCTGAGTTCCCAATGCCTGGACGGTAAAGTTCACTTCGTTTTTGTTGGTTAAGCCACCTGTATAATTTTCAGGGACTGATACCACCAAACGTAACCTTGTCTGGTCTTGTAAAACAAATAGCGGATCAGTTCCCTTGCCGCCCGGACCAACATAAGCGCCCAAATTTACATTACGGGCAGTTATAACGCCATCAAACGGTGCCCTGATCTCCAAATAAGCTACGCTTGCACCAACTTCCTTGTAAGCCGATTTTGCAGCTTCCACATTTGCAAAGTCTGAATTCTTTTTGGCTTCAGCTTGTTCCAGGTCGTTTTGTGAAACAGTACCTGGAGTTTTGCTGGTGCTTAGCAAACGGTCGTAAGTTGCCTTACTGGCGAAATAAATAGCCTGTTGCTGTTGAATACGTGACTGTGCACCTGCCAACTGCGAATTGATCTCGGGTGCTTCCAGCGTAGCCAATAACTGGCCCGCGTGTACCTGCGAGCCGATATCAACCAATAGCTTTTTAACGTAGCTGTTCACCTTTGCATAAAGGTCAACCTGCTGATACGGCAGCAACTCGCCGGGAACGGCAATGGTTGAACTGATTTTCCCCTTTTCAACAGGTACAGGCACAACGGTCGGTGTTTCAACAGCGTCAACCTGAGCTACGGTTTGCGCCTGCTCTTCCTGCTGCTTTTTATCGGGCCCGCATGAGCTCAATAACGCAGCGCTTATAAATAGGCCGGTTAAGGCTCTCAGTGTATTCTTTTTATTATTCATGGTGATGCAAAGGGACATAAAATTTACTTTCTTTATCTTCAGGGTCTAACGAAACAGATTCAGTTGATGCATTGCCTTGTACCCAGGCAAATACAAGTGGTAATATTAGCAAGGCTGCAAAGGTTGAAGCAAACAAACCACCGATAACCGCTCGGCCTAGCGGAGAGGTTTGATCACCGCCCTCGCCAAGGCCCGATGCCATTGGGATCATACCTACAATCATGGCCAAACTGGTCATCAGGATAGGACGCAATCGCAGCGCAACCGCCTCACGAGCCGATTGCAGTGCATTGCCGTTATGCTTTCTCAATTCTTCGGCATTGGTAACTAACAGCACCGCGTTGGAGATGGACACGCCCACTGACATGATCATCCCCATGTATGATTGCAGGTTGAGCGTAGCACCGGTTAATTTAACCAACATCAACGAACCGAACAACACAGCCGGCACAGTTGACAATACGACCAATGAAACTTTAAACGACTGGAAGTTAGCTGCCAGCATTAAAAAGATCACCAAAATAGCTACTATCAAACCTGTCTGCAGGCTATCGAGTGTATCAGTTAATGTAAGGCCCATACCATGCAGTTCTACTGTTAAACCACGTGGCAATTTACCTAAAGACGCTATTGCTTTGTTAACATCGTCGGTTGCGGTACCCAAATCCTTTTTGTTGATGTTAGCCGTTACTGATAATGTTGGCACAGCGCCAATATCATCATTCTCGCCGTACGTAAATCCCTTTTTGATGTCAGCAACATCACCCAATACCGGGCGCGGCTGATTTGCCAATACCGGGATCTGGCGAATATCATCAATGCTTGACATTTGATACTCGGGAATCTGTACCTGTACCAAATAGCTCAGGTTAGGTTTTTCGTCGATCCAGTTGTTTTTTTCGGTAAAACGGGATGATGATGTGGAGGCCGTTAACGTACGTGAGATATCATTGATGCTTACGCCCAACTCTGCCGCACGTACTCTATTGATGTTAATATCGATAGTAGGATATTTGTATGATTGTGCAATCTGTACATCCCGCAGGTAGTCAATCTTATTAAGTTTTGCCACAATTTTGTTAGCATACTCAACATTTTGTAGTTTGTTTTTACCGATCAACGCCACCTCGATAGGTGTAGGTGAACCCTGGCTTAAAATCTTATCGGTAAGCTCAATCGGTTCAAACGAAATCTGCATATCAGGCAGTGCCTTTTTCATAGCTTTCCTGAAACGTTCCTTCAAATCATCAAGGTTTTCCTTATAGCTTTCTACCAAACTCACCTGCATAACTGATTCCTGCGGACCAGCCATAAACATATAAATCGGGTTTGTAGAGAACGACGAAGGGTGTGTACCCACCACCGTTGAGGTGATCTCGATGTTATTCTTACCTACTAAATTCTGTAATACTTTTAGGGCTTTAATGGTGCTTTCTTCGGTACGTTCAAGCCGCGTACCATCTGCACCGCGCAGCCTCACCTGGAAAGAACCTGAGTTAACCTTTGGTAACACGTCACGCCCTATCACGTTAAATAACAGGAACGCCAGGCCGAAGGCACCGATCACGTATACGATTACGATCAACTTGCGGGCCGGGATCATCCTGTCTATTAAAGCCAGGTAGCGTATCCTGAACTTGTCGAACCCGGTAAGTTTGTGGCCGTTTTGTTTAGTAGCATTTTTAATGGCAAGTTCTTTTTGCTGCCATGGCTCACCCTCGTCTTCCAATGCAAAACCATCCTTGTGGCTGTGATCTTCATGCTTGTTTACCATTATCCAGTTTGCCATTATCGGCACAAAGGTTTGGGCCAGCAAGTAAGAAATGATCATTGAAAAGCCAATAGCCAATGACAATGGCAGGAACAATGCTCCGGGAATGCCCGTCATAGTAAAGGCCGGTGCAAACACCGCCAGGATACAAAACAGGATGAGCAATTTAGGAAAGGCAATCTCCTTACAGGCATCCCATATAGCCAACGCCTTAGGCTTGCCCATATCAAAGTGCTGGTGAATATTTTCAATGGTTACCGTGGACTCATCGACCAAAATCCCGATAGCCAGCGAAAGTCCGCTCAGCGTCATGATATTGATAGTTTGATGAAACAGGTAAAGGAAACCAACTGCTGAGATAACACAGGTAGGGATAGTTAATATTACAATCAGCGCACCACGTCTATCGCCTAAAAACAGCAATACCATTAAACCGGTAAGTACAGCACCAATGGCACCTTCTTCGGCCAGACTCTTTACGGCATTTATTACATATACCGATTGGTCAAATACAAACGAAAGCTTAACATCCGGCGGCACCAGTGCCTGGAATCTTGGTAATGCCTTTTTAAGATTCTGTACCACATCCCATGTAGAAGCCGATGCAGCCTTTGTTATGGGCAGATAAACCGAGCGCTTACCGTTTATCAGCGCATAGCCATTGGTGATATCCGCACCGTCTTCAACGGTTGCCACATCGTGTAAAAACACAGTTTGTACACCATTTTTAAATAGAGGGATATTGCCAAAATCCGGAATTTGCTTGATAGTGGTGTTTGCAGGGGTCAAGTAGTTAAGATTTCCAATACGAACGTTACCGGCCGGTGTATTCTGGTTGTTATCGCGCAAGGCCTGTACAATCTGGTCTGGCGTTAAGTTGTGTGATCGTAATAGTTCCGGAT
This sequence comes from Mucilaginibacter phenanthrenivorans, assembly GCF_024721155.1. Taxonomy (GTDB): domain Bacteria; phylum Bacteroidota; class Bacteroidia; order Sphingobacteriales; family Sphingobacteriaceae; genus Mucilaginibacter; species Mucilaginibacter phenanthrenivorans. The sequence continues at coordinate 131,963 of NZ_JAHVAP010000011.1, forward strand.
CAACCTTAATAACAACCGTACGCTGGTTACCACCAAAGGGAGCCGGAGCAACAAGGCCCGGTACCGATGTAAAGGACGAGCGTACATAAACCAGCGCAAAATCAAGCAATTCATTATTTGAACGAGTCGGACTACTCAGTACCAACTGGCCTACCGGTAAGGTCGACGCGTCAAATCTTAAGATAAACGGGGGCTGCGATCCTTGCGGGAAACCAGCCTGGGCACGGTTGGTATAACTCGTGACCTCCGCCGCGGCTTGGGCCATGTTCGTACCCTCGTAAAATGTTACTTTTATTAATGTTAAGCCCTGGATGTTTTTTGTTTCGATACTTTTAACACCGGATACAAACAAAAGTAAGTTAACGTATTGCTTACCAAAATAAGCCTCCATTTGGTTTGGAGTAAAACCACCATATGGGTGAGACACATAGATCACCGGCAAATTCAAATCCGGGAAAATATCTATCTTAATACTTTTTACTGCATTTATACCAAAGAAAAATAATCCAGCTACTATAACCAATATCGTGATTGGTTTCTGCAGCGCACCTTTAATCATTCCCATTATCTATTTCGTGTATTAAAAGTTATTTATAAAAATTCCGAAATCGCCAGTGGCGGCAGCTTTAAACAATATGGCCTGCCACACATTGTTCTGAGCAATGTCCTTATCAACTTCGGCCCGGTTAACCACGTACAGTGCTTGGGTAAAGTCGACTATGTTGGCGAGTCCATTTTTGTAAAGCGCATATTTTTGATGATAGGCATCAGTTGCAGCTTTAACTTCTTCCGGCACTTCGTTAAAGTTCTTTAAAGCGTTGCTGATGCGCGTTTCAGCCAATAATTGCTGATTCATCAGTTGCTGGCTCACCAGGTCATACTCGTCTTTATATTGCGCCGAAGTATATTTCTGCGATTTTACCTGGTAATGTACCCTAAACGGTGTGGTGAGATTCCAGATCACGCCGATTCCGACAAGGTAGTTATACCGGGTAGGGTCGACACCACTGCCGTAGCTGCCTGTGTAATCGGTGGCGTTAGTGCCGTAATCAGATTTAAAGCCCGATCCCCTGCCCTGGTAAGTACCGAAGAAACTAAAAGTGGGATAGGCAAATGTGGCGTAATATTTAGCAAGCTCGTTGCTTACATTGACACGGTTTTGATAGAATTGCAGGATCGGGTGATTTTCGATATTGACGTGAGACTGTGGATCCACATTCGCAGGCGGCTTGGTTATAAACGCGCTGTCGAGCTGGAAATCCTGCGACGGGATGCCCAAATAAATTGCGAGCTGGTTACTTTGATCCTGCACGGTTTGCCTGCTGTTAGTGACAGCTATGCGTGCATTGGATACTTCTGCATTTGCCTGCGATGAATCAACCCCGGCATTTAACCCGTTCTTTACACGGGCAACTACTACCTTTTGCAGGTCGACGGCACGTTGCAGGTTATCTTCTGATGCCTTTTCCAACTGCTGCGCGGCCAATAAATTCAGATAAGTACTTGCTACACGAACCTCATGCTGAAATTGTTCCTGCGCCAAGTCTGTCTCATCACGGCTTACTGCCGTTTTTTGAACCTTAACCTTTTCTGTAGCCTTGCCAAATGAGAAGAAATCCCAGCTAACGTTGGCTAAATAAAGCGCACCAAATGCAGCATTCCAATTTTGCGTACCTGTTGTCGGGCCTGATGATGCTACGTTGAATCCGTGGTAGCCGTAAAGCGGTCCGTTTTGGCCGTTTACTGTTCCGTAATCTTGTTGTGCCGAAAGGTTAACGTCCGGCAACTGTTCTGTTTTGGTTTCCGTTAAGTATGCTTTTGAAGCATTTAACTGGTTTGCTTTTGCTTTAATAGTACCATAATTTGCAAGCGCCATTTGTTCGGCATCTTTTATGGTAAGTAGTTTCTGGCCTTGCGCCTTCCAAACAATTAAAACACTCAAAAAACCCAGGAGGAAATGTTTTGAAGAGATGTTTAACATAAGTGTAATTTTGACACCGCAAAAATATAATTCACTCATCTATGAAAAAAATGAATTAATTTTGTGTTAATCATTAAAAAAAGTAATAATGAATATAGCTATCCATCACTTCAGGCTCATAGATACCATCTCAAAAGAGGGAACATTGACCAAAGCAGCTAATACACTGCATTTAACACAGTCGGCATTGAGCCACCAGTTAAAGGAACTGGAACGCGAACTTGAGGTCGAAATCTTTAGTCGTCAGGGCAAAAGATTACATTTGACTGAACAAGGGTACCGTTTTTTGCGGAGTTCGGAGAAGATTTTGGCGGAAATTAAGGCGCTTGAAGAAGATATCAGGAACTATAAAAACGGCAAAACCGGCAAATTAAGCATCAGCATGCAGTGCTATACCGCCTACCATTGGCTACCGGGTATCATTAAATACTATAAAAACCAATGGCCGGATATCAATATCCAGATCCTGGCCGATGCCACCCGCCGCCCATTGGAATACCTGATGAATGGCGACCTGGATATCGGGATCATCCGTACACAAATGGTAAATACCAAAATTCGTTACGAACCTATTTTTGAGGACAGGTTAACAGCAGTAATTTGTAAGGACCACCCGCTTGCCAAAAAAGATATTATTGAAATTGCAGATTTCCAGGACCAGGAATTGATCCTGCCTTTGTATGATCCGTCGTACCAGGACACGCCGGTAATTGAATCGTTGATCCAGGCACAGCAGGTAAAACCCAAAACGCTACACCGCATCCACTATACCGATGCCACCATCGAGATGGTAAACGCCGGTTTAGGCATCACGGTTATGGCCGACTGGATTGTTGAACCGTATCTTGCCGGCCGGAACATTGTTGCAAAGCCATTGCACCACAGTGTTGCCAAACGCGCCTGGTATGCTGCTACCTGCAAGCAAACCCCTGCCATTCAAAACTTTTTGGAATGCCTTAAGATGTATTTCGCGGGAGAGGATATGAGTATTATAGAAACAGAAAAGAAGCAGATCATCGGCGAGCATGTAATTACCAAAAAAATAGGCATCCAAACACCTGTACCACCAGCGGTATTATATGGCCAGGAAGCTGTTGCGTTTAATGCAGCGCAGGACATAAGAAATTATCAATATTAGTGATTAGAGGTTAGAGACTGGAGATTGGGAATACGTGAGGCGATTAACAGTGGCGTCATAGCAGTGACGATAGGAGATAAAGTATTTAAATATGAAAAGACTAACAGTTTTATTGCTGCTTCTTCCTTGCCTACTTTCCGCTCAATCTCCCCAAAAACCATTTCCTCAACACGTAAAATATTTCAAAGGCGTTATCAAACCCAATCACGTCTCGCAAATACAATTAGACAATACAGTTACAACCTTTTACACCCAATGGAAGAAGCGTTTTATCAAACATGAGCCGGGCAAGAATGAGGATTTTGTTTGGTTTGAGAATAAGGATAAAAAGCAATGTGTATCCGAGGGGCAAGGTTACGGGATGATCATCGTGGTGTTGATGGCGGGATATGACACTTCCGCTAAGGATGTTTATGACAACTTATATCGTTATTACAAAGCCCACCCATCCGGCAGAAGCAAACATTTAATGGCCTGGGCGCAATACGCCAACGATAAAAGCACGGACAATACATCCGCCAGCGATGGCGATATGGACATCGCTTATTCCTTATTATTAGCCAATAAACAATGGGGCAGCAAAGGCAAAATAAACTACCTCAGCGAGGCTAAGTCGATGATCAACGCCATTATGCAATACGAAATCAATCATCAAACCTGGTCGGTTTTGTTGAGTGATGGCATTGAGTCGGAAAGCAAGGATTACTTTGATACACGGTCGTCTGATTTTATGCCATCGCATTTTAAGGCTTTTAAACTGGCAACCGGCGATGTTCGCTGGGATAAGGTGATTGATGCAGAGTACAAACTATTTAAGAGCGTGCAGGATAAATATAGCCCGGAGGCAGGCCTGATTCCCGACTTTATAGTCAAGATCAACAAACAACCAAAACCTGCACCGCCAAATTATTTAGAATCGCGTTATGATGGTTATTATAATTACAACGCCTGCCGTGATCCATGGCGTTTGGCAAGCGATTACCTGCTCACTGGCGATAAACGCTCCAAACGTTTAGTTGACAAAATAAACCGCTGGATCAGGAGCACAACCAACAACGATACCTATAATCTTGGTGCAGGCTATTCCCTGGGTGGTGTTGATATGAAGCACCGCAATTTTGAAGCATTGAGCTTTGTTGCGCCTTTTGCTGTTTCGGCTATGGTTGATGCTAAGAATCAAGCCTGGTTAAATAAGGTTTGGGATTACCTGGTAGCATTTAAGCTGAAGGATTATGATTATTATGATAACAGTATTAAGATGCTGGATCTGATCATAATATCGGGGAATTATTGGGAAGTGCGATAAGGAGGAGCTAAAAGCTGAAAGGTCTTCTAAAACTTGTCATTGCGAGGAACGAAGCAACCGCACGCCATGCACAACCGCTGTTCAGTTCAAAACTATTCAATCCGCTCTGTAACGTTCGCGGTTGCTTCGTTCCTCGCAATGACAAATTGGGTTAATGACAAATTGAGTTTAAATTAGTTCAGCATCTTTTCAGCCACCCCTATCCCGCTCGTCAAGGCCGCTTCAACCGTACCCATTGCCGGGCCCTCATATAAATATTCTCCGGAGAAGAATATGGTATTATCAATTGGTTCATTCAATAATTTTCTTGAGGTAGCGGCTTCAATGGTATCATAAGCATAGGAGCCGCGGGTAAACGGATCAGCCGTCCAATTGGCAACATCATAGGCAACCAGTTTTGCCTTTAATTTATCTACGCTGCGTTTAAAAATATTGCTTATAGATTGTAACGAAAGTTGCAGTATTTCCTCCGGAGATGCATCCCGCTTTTCAAAAGCCGGCAACCCACCAAGCCATCCGGTTAAAACAGGAGTGTGCTGTGGTGTCTGTGTCCACCAGGTTGGGATGGCTTCCTCTGAGAGTATGAAGCCCATATTTTTCAAACTTGTCCCAGCTAATTTTTCTGTCTCTTTATCTTCCCAAAACGGTTCATCAAATTCCAGCAGGACTTTGATGATCGAACCGAAACCCATTGAACGGACCGCATTATTTTGTTCTTCGATTTCAGGTGCGAATGTTATGGCTCCTGTTTCACTTTTATCAGCTTGCAAAACGCCTAAGGGCAGGGCTATTAATACTTGACTGGCTTCAAATTTGGTTCCATCATCAATAACAACTTTTACCTTGCCCGGCTGCCATTGAATTTCCCTTACGATTGAATTTAGATAGATTTCAGCGCCCGCATGTTTGCATTCATCTTCCAGGTATTTGACCATTACGCCATAGCCACCTTCAACACGATGTTGTGCGCCTTCATCTTCATTTTGCCATTCCTCGCGCAATGCAAATGAACTTGCTCGGGCTGGATCTGCCGTATCATATCCGGAAACAAATCTTATCACAGCTGCTCTTAATTCCTTGTGCTCATCGCCGGGAAATTCTTTATCCAAAAAATCCTTTATGCTGATGTCAGCTTTTAATTCGCCTAGCTTGCTAACTACTTTATCCCAGTCTTTAAACTCACCCTCCTGGCCGAATTTGCCATCTTTGTAATGCCACATTTCTCCGGATGCCGAATGATATGAAATCCCTGCTTCTCTCAGTAAGTTTAGGGTAACCGGGAGGTCGCCATGAACAAACTCTGCGCCTAGTTCGGCATTTTTGAAGAACAGCTCATAGTTTAAGGTATGGATGCGGCCACCGCAACGGTTACGGGCTTCAAGTACGGTGACTTTTTTGCCGGCTTTACTTAAAATATGGGCTGCGATGAGGCCTGTTGCACCTGCGCCGATGATGAGGATGTGGGAAGATTGCATTTAAAGAAGGGCTGTACACCCGGATTTTGTTTTAACACAGGTAAACTTACGAAGTTTTGAAAACTTCGTAAGTTTAAAAAGGCAATTACCCCGGCTATTTTTTTCCAACATTCAACCACACCTGTTGCTTCTCCAAATTCCATCCCTCCACCAAAACATCCGGATGTATCCAGCCTAATTTGGTTACCGGCGCGCTTACTGCTATAATTATGCTTTCGTGCGGCGCAAGTGTAAAATAATTTGCAGTCCAGTAACTGGGCATTACCTCTTCACCGTTTTGCATTAATTGGGGGCGTATAAAAAAGGCCATTTTATCAGTGTTGTTGCTAAACTGCATTGTCCATTTATTTTCTGCAGCTACGTTCTCGGCTTTTAACACTTTTACATCAACATGGGTTTTGGCCAGGTTGTTCAGGTCGGTTAAATTATTATCAGGGGCCATCCAGTACACGTTGTGCGAAATTGTTTTACCCAAAGCGTTTGTTAAATTCAACACCACAAAGCTTACACCTTTGGCATCAGCCAAGGCATTTTTTAGCTTGATAACACTTTGGGTACCCTCATCGGCCATACCGATATGACTTATAGTTGATGAGAAGATTCTTTTGCTGTCGATGTTATATATCTCGGCCTTAGCGCTTAAAGTTCCGGTTGCATGGTGCGTCCTATTGATCACAGCAGCGGTGGAGTCATCCTGGTTAAACTGGATATGGAGTGGTTCAACGGCGTTCTGCATAGCGTAGTAACCAGCGTTTGGTTCCAGGTACCAGTCGTAAATTTGCCAAACTACACTTGGCAGGGCTGCGTTTAATTTCCAAAGCATTACACCGCCTGTTTCGGTGAGTTTGTGACCGGCTGCTTCAAAGATCCCCTGGTAGCCAACAGCATTCATGAGCTGCATTTTGTCGGAGAAGTTTACCATTGTTGCCGGTTGCCCGTAGCGCTTTACCATCTCGCTGATGTATTTATCATATTGCGCGGCTCCGGTTGCTGCATCATGGTAACCCCAGCTATCGTTGAGCGGAAAAGGCAATTTGGTGTCCCAAACAAGGTTGGGAATAGTTTTCGCCAGCGTAGTATACGGCGGTTGCGATGGCAGACCGGTTTCATCCTTAAACACCCAATCGCCGCCGGCATCTGCCTTCTTGTAATATACTTTGGGGTCCTCCCAATTGTAAGGACCACCGCTGTAAACGCCAGACGGCTTATCATCCGGCCATGAGCCCTTCCAGCCCTCAGGCAGTTTTGCGAAGCCGGATGAACTTGGAATATAAGGCCTTGTACCATCCAGATTGATGATCGCATCGCGCATGGCATCATACAATTCCTTACGGGCATGCCCCTCGTTGCCCCCGGTCCATACCAATAAACTTGGATGATTCCGGATGCGTAATATCGTGCTAACTACATTCTTTGCAAATATGTTTCCTTCAAGCGGCCAATCGGCCGATCCTTTAAATTCGCCCTGGGTATCGCCGGTGATCCAAAAGTCCGACCATACCATTTCGCCGTATTTGTCGGCGGCGTTCCAGAATGCATCCGGCGGGGTAACTCCCCCACCCCAAATACGTACCAAATTCACGTTAGCATTACGGCAGAGGTGCATTTCGTAATCGTACCGGGCAGAATCGCGGTTCACCATCATATCGGGCACCCAAGCTCCGCCATTCAGGTGAACGCGTTTACCATTCACATAAAATTCGCGGCGCAAAAACTTATCCACCATGGTTGCCTTTGAGCTTACTGTGCGGATGCCGAACACAAACGTGGTATCATCGGTAATACCGGCGGCGTCACTGTATTGCAGGCGGATACGGTACAGATTTGCCCTGCCATAACCATTTGGCCACCACAAATGCGGCTGATGGATGATCAGTTGACTTATTTTATCGGCATTCATTTCAACATCAGCCGTACTGCTTGCGGCAACATTTACATCCTGCGAAAACATCACCGGTAAGCCTGCAAAGTTTTCCGGTTTTATACTGATGGTTAGCTTACCGCTTTTTACAGCATCGCTGTGGTTTGCCAATGAAAGATTTAATGAAAGCTTAGCTACGCTCGTATCAGGAAGATTTGGCAGCTCAGTTACCAATTTTGGGTGAGCGATGGTTACCGCGCCAGTAGTCCGAAGGAAAACCGGTTGCCAGATCCCCATATTACGGTCACGTACCGGTGGAATCCAGTCCCAGCCTACCGAGCACAACATAGTTACATTTTTACCGATATCGCCTGTAGGTCCGCCATTTTCATAAAACGGACCTAATGCCTTAAGCTGTTCCTTTGCCGGGTAGCCGGCATAATCCAAAGGGTAGATCTTTACAGCAAGCGCATTTTCGCCACCGACGTTAATAGCTTTCGTCACATCCAGGCTATATTCCGCAAACATGCCTGCCATTTGGGTAGAGTCCGCTATTTGTTTGCCGTTTACCCAAACGGCTGCACGATAGTTGATCCCCTTAAATATCAGCTGGAATGTTTTGCCTTTATCGCCGGCAGGTACCTTAAATGTAGTACGGTACCAGTATGGCTTTTTCCATGGATTAGGGTCATTCGGTAAATGGCTGAATTGCTCCAGGTTATACTCCTTATTAAACTGATCCGAAGCATCGGGAATCAACATATTGTTTAAACCCTGGTATGGGTCGGGATAAATTTTATTGGCAACCAAACCGGTAAGCACGGTTGAGGGCACCTTAACCGGCATCCAATAAACAGGCGATTGGTATTCTGTAGTCGACAGTTCCGTGCCATCAGCCTTTATAACAGCCGACGACTGCAGGTCGAAATTTGTTAGCTTTACCTGCTTTACACCCGCACTTTGGGCAAATAATAACGTGTTAGAAACAAGGCCCAAAACAGCCAGGACGATTAGTTTTTTCATCAAAATACTTTAATTTACTCCCCGATAACACGTTCCATTAAAATATTAACAACAAAGTTAAATGCCGTTAGGAAACGGTTAAACAGGCAAAATCCGCAGCCGTAAATCTAACTAACTAAAGCGAAGTGAAAACTGTACTAATTTACCTTTTTATCATACTATTTTGAACACGGCTATTGGTCAAGCTTTAATTTCCCCCAAATAAATTCACCCAATTGCTTCCCTTGCTGCGCCCCCATTAACGAGCTGTTAAGGTAGTGGATCCCTCCATAGTATCTACTCCTGGATGTTTCCTCTGCAGCCAGTTTAAACGACTTAAAATGACGCTGCATCCCGATATAGCGCAGATCACTGGTGTCCTGATATTCAAAATTATCACCAAATTCGTGTGTAAGCATCACCGCGGCGGCGGCGCTGATGGTGGAGTGTCCGGCAGTATATTCAGGGAACGGCGGAGTTTGCAACAACGGCAGCCAGTTATGGTCAAGCTTTTCATTGATATTTGTTACCGGGCGGGCGTAGCTGTACTTATATTTCACTTCCCAGCAACAAATAAAGGCATCATATAAAGCTATTGAGGTAAGTGCATAGGCTTGTGCCGTTTTTACGGCGTTGGAATGTGTTTTTTTACAGGCTATAGCGGTAATCCCTATCCAATGGCCGCCGGGAGTGATCTTTTTATCGGCAAACATCAGGTGTCCCTTGTGCTGGATCACAAAGGGGTTATCATCCCAAAACTTGGCTATTTCAATTTGTTCTGGTGTCAGGTTTTTATTGGTAGTATATACGTCGGTGTACATTTTAACAAATACGCTGTTTTTATCCTCGCTGTAGGGCGGTGGTGGTGGCGGCGAAAACTGTGCAGAGGTATCCATGGCGAATGGCTTGATGGTTCCCCACAAAAACTCTACACCATCCATATAGTCCGGCGGAGTAGGGCGCCACCTGGCGTGACCCTCATCACCCAAATATCTCGGCTTGCCTCTTGTTTGCGGATAATTATCAACAGCGGCCCGCTTTAAAATAAGCTTGCCTATTTTCTCGCCAAACTCAACGGATCTTGCGTAGGTGGAATCATCAAGGTTATCCTTGTACATTGCGTAAACACCGTCTTCGTACTTTTTAAGAGAATCTATTGAAAAGGTAACCTTGTGAGCCACCGTAAACAAAGCTTTGGTTGCTGCCAGCGCAAAATTGTATTTTTTACCCTTTTGCGGCACAGGCGGTTTTCCAAAACCCCTTAGCTTCGTCACTATGGAACTATATTTTGGATCGGCATACCGCATAGCTTCGTATTGGGCCAATGTAGTGTATCCATATATGCGGCTGGCGACTGGCGGGGTAAACACATCGTAAATTATTACCTGAGTAAGGGCATCTACGTTATTATGCAGCACATCTGCATCGCTAAGCATGGTTGCCTTTGGTTTGTGGGCGCAACCTGCGATGAATAAAAATCCGGCTAAAGCGGCTAAAACCTTAAAGTATCTCATATTATAGTATTTAATTAAGCGGAACACTTCTTATGTGTCCATAACTATCTGTTATGGTAACTGATTGCATTGATTGATCTATATTAAAAAACCTGCCTGATTGCGACAAAAACGAAGTCCCATTATAAAACTCCAGTTTACCGGTTCTTCCATTTTTATACTTTATGGTGGCGAAAACGTCCAACGGTTTTAGCGGAATGTTGCGGACCGTTTTTTTCAATTCAAAGATCTTCATCACATCCCTGTTTTGTGTAGCTGCCAGCAAATAATTGCCCTTTGCACCCATTAATTTAACCAAAGCCTTGCCATCGCCGGGGATGTAAATCCCGCTTTGCATTATAGTTAATGGTTTAAAATTTCCGTTACCATCGCCCTTCAGCAGCAAGCCGTTAAAGGCATCGTACCTGCCGGTGGATACTTCGGTGCCATAGTCATTACCACTGATAGCTACATCCAGGTTTCCATCGCCATCAAAATCGTCCACCACCATGCCATTCAACTGTGACACCTGGGCTTCTATTGGCAAAGGCTTCATGATAAACTTACCGTTGCCATTATTTTGCAGGTAACATGACTGCAGCATGTTGGCTTTTAAGCGTAAAGCCCCCTTGCGCATCTCGGGCGTAATTACATCATTCATGGTGGCAGTTGCAAATGATTTATAATTTTGAAACCGCGAGCGCATTTCAAACATCTGCTTTATAATATCATCACGGGTTTGTGCGGGAAACTCTTTCAACACGCCATCCTGGTCTTTTAGGAAAACAGAGGGGAAGGCATCATAATTGCCATCGTTGTCAAAATCTTTAGCGGTAATGTACACCGGGTATTTGTCAGATGCCTGGTAAAAGGTATTTAAACCGGTATTGCCTACTATGTAATCAATTTTGCCATCGTGGTTAAAATCTCCGGCGGCAACGCTGTTCCACCAGCCGAACTTACCACCTATCCCCGTATTTGCAGTAACATTTTTAAATACGCCATGGTCATTCTTCAAAAACGTTATGGGCATCCATTCGCCTGCCAGGATCAGATCGGGCCAGCCATCGTTGTCAAAATCCGAGAAAACAGCGTCAGCAACAAGGCCGATGTTATTGAGATCCTTCGCAACAGATGCTGTAACATCCGTAAACTTAATGTGGCCGTCCTTGCTGTCGTTACGCAGTATCATACTCGAAACAGGCTTGGGATAGCTCCATGGATCTACCCTGCCCGATACAAACAGGTCAAGTTTACCATCTTTATTATAATCGATGGCCTTTACGCATAACTTACTGGTGTAATTCCTGGGTAGCGCATCCTCCTGTAATTTAAAGTTGCCCTTGCCATCATTAATATAAAGCCTGTCCTGGTAGGCAGCTGAATTTGATCCTAATTCATAACCGCCACTTGCAATGTAAAGATCGAGCTTACCATCCCCGTCAGCATCAAAAAGCAGCAGGCCTTCATCCTTAACCCGGAGTACGGAGGGATCATCTGCGGCAGAAAACAGGTTACGCTGAATAAATTTACCGTTGGCTTGTTGCAATAATAACTGGGCAGGGAAAGCGCTTGTGCCACCGATTATCATATCGTCGTAACCGTTGCCGTCTACATCGCCCACCGCAATAGCGGGTGTATACTGCGATAATTTATGCGGGATTAACTTTTGCACGTTGAAGTCGGCAAAGTCATATTCCTTATGCTTGTAAGTTACCCCCAAATCGCGGGTCACTTCCTTAAATAACGACTTCGTGTTTATTGCAGGCTGATTGAATGAATAATTTTCATGAGCATCGGCAATATTCACCTTTAATACCTGGTCGGCTTTAACATTTTGAATAGTTTGCTTTTTATCATTTGGCCACCTGATTACCACCGAATCAAGTTCAACATCCTTACCTAATCCAAAATGAGCTATATTTTGTATAGTAGATAGATAGCCTCTAAACGGCGTGTTTTCATAAACCTGGTGTTTGCCGCGGGCATAGTAAATATCGGCCCAGGCGCCTATTCCGTTTTTATTTTGTGCACCCCCTATAAATTGTATTTGCAGGTAATGGCTGTTTGTTTTATTCTTTTCGCGGAGGGTATTTTTATAAATAAAGGCCTCGTCATCAATATTATTAATCACCAGCTCCATGTCGCCGTCGTTGTCCAGGTCAGCATAGGCTGCGCCATTTGAAAACGATGGAGCTTCAAGGCCCCAGCCTTTTGTAACATCGGCAAACTCCAAACTACCGCCATTTTTAAAAGCATAGTTTGGAATTTTAACAACGGGGATCTGGTCGAGGATCTGCTTTTTGCCGGCAACCATATAGGCCTCGGCCCTGAAAGTGGTAAAATCATGATCGGTAACGTCGCGCGGATAGCCATTGGTTATTACAATATCGCGGTTACCATCGTTATCAAAATCGGTGATCATGGGGCACCAGCTCCAGTCTGTTTGCGCTATCCCGCCCAAAAAGGCAGTTTCGCTAAACACCGGGTGACTAACCGAATCATCCTGCCTTACCCCGGGCCCCTGGTTGACCTGCAAAGTATTGCGGTTATATTGATACTGATAGCCGAAATAGTCGAAATTTTGATAGATCTGGTAATTATTGGCACTCATGAACATTTTACGCCGGTAATTATCCTCCGGGCTCATGTCCAGCTCAAATACGTCGGCAAGGCCATCATTATTGATGTCTTCGATATCCTGCCCCATGGCGCTGTTGGCCGTGTGTTTAAAGTACTCCTTCGACCGGTCGGTAAAAGTACCGTCGTGGTTATTAATGTAGAGAATATTACTTCCCAAAAAATCATTGGTAACATAAATATCCTTCCAGCCATCGCGGTTAATATCAACAATACTAGCTGCGTGGCCATAGCCTTCAATATTAACACCGGCTTGTTTCGAAACGTCGTGATAAACGCCATGCTTTAAAACGGGATCCCAATCGTTGCGGTAAAGTCTGCCGGTGCTCTTTTTTGAGCCATCCTTTGCCATTGGTCTAAAGCTACTGGTATTGTCATCGGGCTGCACCTGGTTTACCGTGAGGTACATATCAAGGTCGCCGTCATTATCGCAATCAAAAAACGAGGCCATGGTAGAGTGTACCCTTATATCAAGGCCATATTCCTTTGCCATCTCCTTAAAATGAGGCACACCGTTTTTATCTATCCCCTGGTTTACATAGAGCACGTTCTGCCGCTTTAGCGAATCGCTTAACAATGTGTAGCAAACATAAATATCCATTAAGCCATCGTTATTAATATCCACAACGGCCACCCCTCTGCCCCATCCACCTGAGCCCGGCACACCCGCCTCGGTAGTTACATCGTCAAACTTCATGTCACCTTTATTCAGGTACAGTTTGTTGGGAACGGCGTTACCAACAAAATAGATATCCTGCAAGCCGTCGTTATTAAAATCGCCAATACCAACGCCGCCGCCGTTATAGATATTTAGTTTATCGAGAGGATTGATGCTGTCATTTTCGACAATGGTATTGCTGAAGTGTATGCCCGAATGCCCCGATGAAACCTGCTCGAACAAGGTAGCATGCCTACACGACCACAGCAATAGCGGCGATAAAAAATACAGGCAATAGCGTTTAAGCTTCATCAAAAATTTAGCGTAATAATTATGGCTTACTAATGTATCAAAAAAACGGAAAGGAATAAATTCCCAGTTCTTTTTTGACATTATTAATTAGTGTCCGGGTGTGAATACAGCATTATCTGCCGACAGCTGCAATACACCTGAAAATGTTTCACCCAGCTCGGGGGAGTCTTTACCCGCCAGGGAAGAACAATTGCTAAATGCACTTAGCTCTTCCCTTAGCGGTAATTTTAAAGACAAATTTGAGATTTAGTTGATTTATAATTTGATTTCGGTTGTGAGCTGGTTTGATACTAATGTAGAAAGTGTGTATTGTTTACACAAGTATTTATGCAGAATTATAAATTAATTATTTAACCGGGCGGTGTTGAATAATAATAATATTTAAAATCCCGTGTGTTAACAAATCGTTAAAAAACGACCGATAAAATTGATAAAGTCAAAACCGAGTGTAGCAATTTAAAAAGATATTTGCCGCTGGTAATGTGAGTAAAGCCCCCACCTGGCCATTTTATCCCTGTAAATATTTATTTTTTTAATATTTACAGGGATATTTTCATGACTAATATTATATCGAAAATAAGCAATTTGTTATTTAACCCAGTTAACCGATGCTGATTGCGTATTACTTGAGTTTGCTCCTATCTGTACTACAAACTGGCCCGGCTCCCAATCGTAAACTAATTTTTCATTATAGAATTTAAGATCTGCTGTTGTGATGTTGAAGTTTACAACCTTGCTTTCGCCGGGCTGCAAACTTATTTTCTGAAAGCCCTTCAGCTCCTTAACCGAGCGACTGATGCTTGCCACCGGATCGCTTATATACAATTGCACAACCTCCTCACCGGCATATTTACCGGTATTGGTTACCGTTACAGTAGCTTTAAGCGTTGTGTTGCCAACCGGGTTTGTTTTATCAAGCTGAACGCCGCTGTAGCTAAAGGTGGTATAGCTCAAGCCATAACCAAACGGATAAAGCGGGTCGTTTGAAATATCAAGATAATCAGATTTAAATTTTGCACCGCCTCGCCCATCGAACGGCCTGCCTGTATTTTTATGGTTGTAATAGATCGGAATTTGCCCAACACTGCGCGGAAATGTAGCAGTAATCCTGCCTGCAGGGTTGTAATTACCAAAAAGTACATCAGCAATAGCGTTACCGGCTTCTGTGCCCGGCGCCCAGGCATCCAGGATCGCGGCGGCATGTTTATCCTCCCAGGTTAAGGTAAGCGGGCGGCCATTAAATAAAACAATCACCAATGGCTTGCCTGTTTTTGCAAGCGCCTTTAACAGGTCTTTTTGAGATTCAGGAATGTCAATATCTGCACGGCTTGATGACTCGCCCGACATGTTTGCCGATTCGCCCACCACTGCCACAACAACATCGGCCTTCTTCGCAACATCAACAGCTTCGTCAATCATTTCCTGTGGGGAACGTTTATCCTTCGCTTCCGGCGCGGTTAAGGCAAATGCACGGATGCTCAAAAGCGAATCGTCCGTAATGTTCGATCCTTTTGCATACAACACCTTCACGTTGTCGCCAACTACATTTTTTATCCCTTCGGCAACACTTACTGATTTATCAGGGTCGCCGGCTATTACCCATGTTCCCAACATTTCGGAATGGTTATTTGCAAGCGGACCTACCAGCGCAATAGTGCCGGATTTTTTAAGCGGCAGGGTTTGATCCTGGTTTTTCAACAATACAAACGAGTGCTCGGCAATTGTACGGGCAAATTTGCGGTTGTCATCGTTAAATACATCGTTCTTTTCCCTGTCTGCATTTAATGATTTGCCTGGATTTTTAAACAAACCCAATTTATATTTTGCCTCCAGTACCCGGCGGCAAGCCTGGTCAATTTCCTGTTGGGTAACCTTGCCTTCCTTTAATGATTTTTTAAGCGTGGTCAAAAAACCTTCACCTACCATATCCATGTCCAGCCCGGCCTTTAACGCCAGGGCAGATACGGTTTGCAGATTGCCAAGCCCGTGATTGATAACTTCGTTTAACGAGGTATAGTCAGACACCACGAAACCTTTAAAGCCCCATTGCTTGCGCAAAAGATCGGTAAGCAGCCATTTGTTAACTGTTGCAGGCATACCGTTAATGGTATTAAACGAGCTCATGAAGCTACCTGCGCCGGCATCAAGCGCTGCCTTGTAAGGTGGCAGGTAATCCTGGTACATTTTTATCAGGCTCATGTCTACAGTATTGTATTCCCGGCCTGCTTCTGCACCGCCGTATAAGGCAAAGTGCTTTACACAAGCCATAACAGCATCAACATTGGTCATGCTGGTGCCCTGGTAACCGTGCACCATTGCTTTGGCAATCTGCGAGCCATACCACGGATCTTCGCCCGAGCCCTCAGAGATTCGTCCCCAACGTGGGTCGCGGGCAATATCAACCATTGGCGAAAACACCCAGTTTAAACCCTCGGCCGTAGCTTCCTTAGCTGCAATATGTGCCGACTGTTCGATCAAGCCCATATCCCATGTCGCTGATACACCCAATGGAATAGGAAATATGGTGCGGTGCCCGTGAATTACATCCAACCCGAATATCAATGGGATATGCAGGCGGGAGTTTTTAACAGCCAGGTCCTGCATTTTCGAAACGTTGGCTGTTCCATATAAACCAAATATGCCACCTATTTCGCCGCGCTTCATCTTCTCCTCAACGCCCTTACTAATTACCGTGCCCGTTACTGCATTGCCCATTACCACCAGGTTAAGCTGACCTATCTTTTCGTCGAGCGTCATCTTACCCATCAGGTTTGATACAAAAGCGTCCATTTTGGCATCGCCGGGTTTTGTTTGTGCCGATGCCTTGTAGGCAGGCATAATGGCGGTAAGCAATGCAATTGCCGCAATGACAGATTTTACCGGGGAAAATTTATTCATTTTATGAGAGATATATGGTTTTATAAAATAGCAAAGTGCGAACTAATATGTTGAAATTAGCAATCGTCCGTTTAAGCCCTGTGTTAAAGTAGTAATAATTGGTCTGCCACTAAAAATTGATAGTGTATAATTGACACAAGAGTAATATTATAATTTAAATAATCAAAGTATTTTTGTAGAATAGCGAAAATGTTAACCAAAAAGGAACTTAAAGATTATTGCGACAAAGCCAGGGAGAACTTTCTGCCCCACATTTCTATCGATTGTGTGGTATTTGGTTTTCACGAAGGTTTGTTAAAGGTGTTGCTCCTGAAGGTTAAAAACGAGGGTGAATGGTATCTGCCGGGCGGTTTTATGCTCAAGGCCGAGCCCATTGAAAAAGCTGCCGACCGCATATTGAAAGAACGTACCGGCCTCGACAAAATATTTTTGCAGCAGTTCCAGGTATTTGGCGACCCTGAACGCTCAAAAGAACATTTCGAGATGTATAAGGATATGCTCCCGGCTAAAGAGAATTGGTTTACTAACCGTTTTTTAACCATCGGCTATTATGCACTGGTTGATTTTTGCGATGTAACCCCTGCTCCCGATCAATTTTCAGCTACCTGTGCCTGGCGTGATCTGAATGACCTGCCGGAACTAAAGCTGGATCATGCCCTGATATTGAAAACAGCATTGGATACCTTACGCCTACAGCTCAATTATCAGCCAATAGGCTATAACCTGATGCCCAAGGAATTTACGATGCCCGAGCTGCAAAAGCTTTATGAAACCATTTTGGATAAAAAGCTAGACCGGAGGAATTTTCAACGCAGAATGCTCGGTTTCGGAATTTTAAACCGCTCGGAAAAGCCGCGTAAGGGTGGTGCACATAAAGCGCCGTATCTTTACTCGTTCGACCTGGAAAATTACCAGGCTGCTTTGACTGAGGGTTTTAAAGGGGGATGGTAAGCGGATGTGCGGATTTTTTGATGTGCGGATGTGCGAATGAATTGCCCGGTGAGATTTAGAGGCACTACAGCAGAATGCCGGAGTTTTGTACTATTTTTGATTTGATAAATTACTGAATATAAAACGTATTAACTGATGGCCTCATTTTACAAACTGCTATTTCCAATAGTATTATTGGGAACTTTTAATAGTTACGCGCAAACTGCATTGCCCATTCCCGTAAATTTACAAGCTACCTATGGCAAAGGCACCCGCACTACAACAGGAGCACCTGGTAAAAACTACTGGCAAAACAGCGCAGATTACACAATCGCAGTAAATTTCAACCCAATCAGCCGGGTACTGGATGGCACTGTAGCTGTCGATTATACCAACAACAGCCCCGATACCTTATACGAGGTGGATCTTAAGCTTTACCCTAACATTTATAAAAAGGGCGCTATCCGTAACATGGCCATCTCTGATAGCGACGCTACCGACGGCGTTCAGATAAAAAAATTAGCCATCGATAAAACAGATCAGGACGCCGCCCGGTGGAGGATTGACGGCACGAACATGACCTTGAAAACAACTCCAATTTTGCCAAAGCAAAAAGTACATCTTGATATTGCCTATTCATACATCCTGAATAAGACATCGCATATCCGCACCGGGCAGGTTGATTCGGGCGCGTTCTTTATCGCTTACTTTTTTCCGCGTATTGCTGTTTATGATGATATTGACGGCTGGAACCAGAACCATTACCGTGGCGGCGAAGAATTTTATAATGATTTTTGCCATTTTAACCTTTCGGTTACAGTACCCGGCAACTATAAGGTTTGGAGCACCGGCAACTTAAAAAACGCTGAAGATGTGTATGCGCCAAAGATAGTTCAGCGCATTCATGATGCGGGTTTAAGTGACAAGGTAACCGACGTAATTACCGAAACAGAAATCAACGAACCAATCACGGCAAAAAAGCTTACCAATACCTGGAAATTTGAAGCCGATAGCGTAACTGATATGGCATTTGCCATCAGTAACCATTATATATGGAAGGCCAGCAGCCTGGTTGTTGATCCAAAAACCGGCAGGCGTACCAGGGTTGACGCTGTTTTTAATCCCAACCACAAGGACTATTTCGAGGTGATCAACTATGCGCGCAAAACTGTAGAAGCCATGAGTTACCAGTTCCCCAAATGGCCTTACCCCTATCCGCACGAAACCGTTTTTGACGGGCTGGACCAAATGGAATACCCAATGATGGTGAACGACAACCCAACGCCAACCAGCGAAGACGGCATTGAGCTCACCGACCATGAGATCTTCCATACCATGTTCCCCTTTTATATGGGCATCAACGAAACCAAATATGGCTGGATGGACGAGGGTTGGGCAACCATAGGCGAGTGGGTGATCAGCCCAAGGATCGATCCTAAAATAACCGATACTTTTGGCGTGGAGGCTTATGCTGAAAGCGCGGGGCGCGAAGATGATCAGCCGATCATGTCACTTACCACACAGCTGTCGGGCGCGAGTTTTTTTACCGACTCTTATCCAAAACCAGCAATGGGATATTTGTATGTTAGGGATATGTTGGGTGATGAATTGTTTACAAAAGCCCTGCATAATTATATTTCACAATGGCACGGCAAACACCCCATGCCGTTCGACTTTTTTAATTCTATAAATACCGGCGCGGGCGTAAACCTTAACTGGTTCTGGAAAAGCTGGTTTATTGATGGCGGCATCCCCGATCTGGGTATCGGAAAAGTAAGTAATTCAGGGAAAAACTATTCGGTTGTGATTAACCGCGTGGGCAGCAAACCAACCCCGGTCGATCTTACTATTTATTATGCCGATGGTACCACACAGCAAATTCACCAGAGCATAAAAGCGTGGGCAAATGGCGAGCAAACTTATAGCGCCACTTTTACCGCAAAAGGCACTGTAACTAAAATTGTGTTAGGCGGCAGTTATGATCCTGATTCAAATAAGGCGAATAATGTTTGGGTAGCGAAGTAAGAAAGAAATTTAAATCCATCCCCACCGGCTGTAAACTAAGATTCTCCGGATATAATGATTTCAAGATGCAAGAACGTGTTTCCCCGCCGGCTGTGTCCTCACAGCCGGTTGATGCCAGTGGTTTGAACTAAGATTTTCAGGACGTAAAGATTTTAGGATACTGGTGATATCTCCGGCAGGATCTTCCCGGCAGGCAGCATTTTGGAAGTGGTTGTGAGGACACAACCACAAGGGAATTGGATGATAAAATTCAGCTTCATCACCTCAATCAGCCCAATCAGCGATCAGGCTTTCACCGCTCTCAACATCTCCCTTTTTCCCGGCGCACCTGGCGCCTTCTCAACCATGCAACCTAACGCCTTTAAAGCGCGCTTTAAATTGCCGGTTATGGCATAGGTGACGAACACGCCGCCAGGTTTTAAAAATTGAATGGTATGTGCCATAGCTATTTCATCCCACATTTCGGGTTGGTAGGCGACCGCGAAAGCATCAAAATAGATGATGTCGTACTGTTGGTCAGATTGGAAATTGAGGAGTTTGCAGTTGGCAATTTGCAGTTGGCAGTAAGCAGTTAAAGAAATTTCCGCGGTTAACGCATTGGGATAATCGGCAATAAATTGCTGCCATAACGCTGCAGAAACATATTGGTCGTAGCCCGTTTGACTGGTCATTTCCCCGGTTAAAGGATATGCTTCGATGCCTGTATAATCCAGATTGATTTTTTTTTTGGTACAAAAATCAGCACTTAACAAAAAGTTCAGACCTGTTCCAAAACCAACTTCCAAAATAGAAACGGTAGTTAATTCTGCCCCGCTTTTTTCAAGGAAGTACTTTAAGCCTGAATTTAAGAAAACGTGCGTACTTTCTTGCAAGGCACCATGCCTGGAATGGTAATTTTCACCAACCTCCGGATTGTAAATGGTGTTTGATCCATCAGCGGTTTGAATTATTTTTAGTTCATGATTCATAGTTGATGGTTCAAAGCAGAGATTTCGAAATGCGCGAAAACATCCATTAGATCTGGGCCGCCATCTCTACCACTACCTCGCCCAAATCGTAAACCGTCGCATTGCTCATCGCAGCTTTAATAATACTAACAGCAGCAGCCGAACGATAACCAGCTGCACAGTGCACAACAATTGGCTTGTCGGTTGGGATTTCACCAACTCTTTCACGTAGCTCAGGAAGCGGAATAGTCACAGCGCTTTTGAATATCAAGCGTTCTTCCGTTTCGTTACGGTTGCGTACATCAACTATGGTATAGTTTTCTGTGTGATTTATAAAAGTAGTTAAATCAAGTTCCGGCAGTTTTTCTGTTGCCAATGACGGCGCTAACAACGCACCTTTAATATTTTGCTCGTAGCCAATTTTAGCAGCCTTTTTAATCATCTTATCCAACTCAACGTCGTCAGCCGCAATCAGGTAAAACTGTTCATCCGGGCCTACTATTGAACCAAGCCAGGTTTCAAATTTATCACCATCCTGCAAATTGAACGCGCCCTTTAAATAACCATTTCTGAAGTCTTGTTTTGGGCGGGTATCAATAATCAACACGTCATTGTCCAATACAGCGTCGCTATCAATCCTCAAAACAGCATCAATGCTATCGTTAAATCCGGGGGCACCTTTTTTATTGATCTCTACATCCTGCCCGAAATATTTGGGAACAAAGGGCTGGTCGGTAGTTAGGGTTTTAACAAACTGTAATTCATCCATCAGCTGTAATGCATAATTTTCGCGCAATTCGCGACCAATAGTACTTTGCAGATCAGGACTCATATTTTTACCGCATAACGAGCCTGGGCCGTGCGCAGGATAAACTACTACGCTGTGCGGCAGCTTCATCAGCTTATCGCGGGTTGAATGGTACATCTGCTTCGCCAGCTCTTCCTTCTTTGCTGTAATGTTTCCAACGCTTTCTCGCAGATCCGGCCGGCCAACATCGCCAACAAATAAGGTATCGCCTGTAAACAGCGCCGTTTCCTTACCATCCTCATCCTCAACCAAAATACAGATCGAATCGGGCGAATGGCCGGGCGTGTTTATTGACTTAAGTTTGATATCGTTTAACTGGATAACGTCGCCGTCATCAAAAGTTTCGTGCGGGTATTCGGCGCCGGTTAATTTGCTGGCATAAATAACTGCCCCGGTAGTTTGGTGGATCTCCAGGTGTGAGCTCACAAAATCGGCATGCGGATGTGTTTCTATCACACCAACAATATCGGCATCGTGTTGAGCGGCAAAATCATAATAGGGTTGCGGATCGCGGGCGGGATCGATAACAATCATTTTTCCTGTCCGGATAAGGGCATATGAGCCATGTGCTAAGCCCTTGTCGTAAAATTGCTGGATAATCATTTCGGTGCAAAGATAATTGAATTTCGGAATTCGGATATTCGATTTCGGATTCTGGACGGAATATGACGAAACCGGGATTAAGAACCGGGGATTAAGCGGATTTAAGAGATTTACTAAAGATGATGATTTAGAGATTTCTTAATGCTGCATTTCAAATCAATCAGCTTCATCAAAAACATCAGCCTAAATCAGTGATCAATTCTCTACCCGCTTTACCAGCAAAAACTCATCATTATCTAACGGAAGGTAACCATATTCATAACAAAAATGATAGGTTTTGCCATTTTGCGTTTGATAACTGCGGGTATGGTATTCAAAGTCGAACCCTTTCGCCGAAAGTTTTTTACCTGTGGTTTTTGTTTTGCCGCCTGGATTTAGCTCCTCCAGTATTCGTCGGTTTTTGCGAAGTATATTGTTGATATTCCGTACTAAATTATAGCTACTGCTGTTAAGTTGGTTGTTATAATTATTGCGGCAAAGGTCATTACAGAATTTTTTATCAGCCCGGCCATGTAGGGCCGTTCCGCAGTCAAGGCATAGTCTTTCGGCATCCATCGGCTAAAGATAAATAAAACATTATCCGTTTGCAAACGCTTACAAACGGAAATTGTCGACTATAAGCGGTTAATAACCGGGTAAAGTTTAGCCACACCACACCTTTGTATCGTCAATTAACAACAATTAAAATTTAAACGATGATGAATTCATTAAGAAACAGCGTACGCCTGGTAGGAAACCTGGGTATGGATCCCGAAGTAAAGAGCTTTGACAACAACAAACAGTTAGCTAAATTTTCAATCGCTACTAACGAAACTTACAAGAACGACAAAGGCGAGCGCATCACAGAAACCCAATGGCACAATTTGGTTGCCTGGGGCAGCCAGGCAAAATTTATTGGCGACTACCTTAAAAAAGGAGACGAAGTTGCTATTGAGGGCAAGCTTACCAATCGCAACTGGACTGACAAGGACGGCAACAAACGTTACATGACAGAAGTGATTGTAAACGATTTTATAAAACTAAAATAACCTAAACATTATAACAACCGGCTTAATTCAAGATCCAAAACTATGAAAACAGGGGCGGCGTGAAGCCGGCGCCGTTCCTGCTTTTTATTGAGTTACCTTAAAAACTTAATCAACCTAATCCAACTCCCTCAACTAATCGTTATATTTGTTATGTACTTAGAAGCAAAAGAAACCGCCCGGCTCTATAAATTATTAAGCGATAAATTGGGGAGCGATACCGCCGAGGCGATGTTTAAATACATTGATAACAAAACTGAACGATCAGTGGAAGCAACAATCAAAAAATTAGCTACGAAGGATGACATTGCCAATGTCCGTAAAGAAATGGGCGAGTATAAGGCCGAAACTATCAAATGGATGTTTATTTTTTGGGTGGGCCAGGTAGTTACAACTTTAGGGATTGTTATGTTCTTTATCAAAAAATAGGTATTAACCTACCGTAAGCTATTATTAAACTATTTGAGCCTTAGCAAAATTTTATATTATTTCAAGAATTTTAAGCTTTCAACAAAAAGCGCTCAATTGTATTGATATAAGTTTTCGGTTCCTCAAACATAGGCGCATGCCCGGAATACTCCATCTCAACAAATGTTGCATTTTTAATTAACGAAGCCACTTCCATTCCCTCCGCCGGCGGGTTTAATCCGTCATATTTTCCGCTAATGACCAACGTTGTCGCTTTTATTTTTGAGAGATCATTTCTAAAATCAAAAGCACCAATGGCTTTATTGGCAGCATTAAATTGGTCAGGGCTTAAAGTTGTCTCAAATATCTCCAAATGATTTTTCATCAGTTCAGGATCATATACCATATATTTCAAAAGCTTCAATATTGTTGAATGCATATCCAGGCCTTTGATTTCTGTTTCATGCTCTTTAAATAAATGTTGTATAGATGATGTGAGCCCATTGGACTTTGTAACAGTTAATATTAATTTACCGATGCGATCCGGAGCAGTAATCGCGACCAATTGAGAAATATAACTGCCCATCGAGCCCCCCAGCAAATGCGCTTTTTCAATGCTAAAATGATCCATGATTCCTAAAACATCATTTACATGATCCTGCAGAGTGAATTGTACTGGTTTATCTGACTGTCCGTGACCACGACAATCTAATGCAATAGTTTTGAAGTTTTTTGACAGCGGTTCAATTGCATTTCTTAAATGAGCCTCATGATCTCCGCCCACCCCATGTATTAATATAATAGGAAATCCAGCCCCTTTAACTTCAACATAAAGCTGAATACCATTAATTTTTATAAGACCCATATTAATCAATTAAAATCATCCTTCTGTGCAAAGGTAGTCTTACTGAAATATTGAAATATTAAACTACTTTAATATTTCGCATTCTGTTCTCTTATTATTTTGACTGATTAACCTTGATTTCAAGCTATAAGATTAAGGGCTATCTTTCCAGATGGGGAAGTGTATTGACTATTTTAAAATGAAAAAGCTAGTCGTTCTGCCATCTCATCCTTTCACTTTATATTATCTGGAAATCTTTATGACAACCGGCTTCATATCCACCCCAAAAAAGGATAGCAAAAGCCGGCTACGCCTGCTCTTCCCCCTTCAAATAAATAGTCTTTTCAACAATGGTATGGATCACAGCATCAAGCTCCTTGGCGGTGATATCGATATGGTTAATAATTTCCTTATTCAGCGGGTTATCCAGATCAACTTTATCGAATAAATTAACAAGGCCCAATATCGTAGCTACCGGACGCCTGATCTCGTGAGAACTTATCGCAGCGATCTCTTGCAGGCGTCTGTTCTGATCCTTCACATGATCCTGGTTTCGTTTATTTTCAATCAGAACACGCAGGATGTTCGCTGTGCGCTCTATCAATTGTAATTCCGTCGATTTAGGCTCCCTGTTTTCGGTATAATAAACTGCAAATGTGGCCAACACCTGCGAGCTGTTGGAACTTATGATGGGGGTTGACCAGCAAGCGTTGATCCCGTAGGGTAAAACAAGGTGTCTATAATCATCCCATAGCGGGTTCGTCGCAATGTCATTGACGATGATCTGGCTGCGGTGGTATGCTGCAGTACCGCATGACCCGGCTCTTGGTCCAATAGCAGTTCCGTCAATAGCTTCACAATATGCTGCAGGCAGCCTTGGTGCCGCTATATGGTATAATTTTTCACCCGCATCATCAACTTCCAAAACAGAACAAATCATATCAGGATAAATATCTTCTATCCCTAAAAGCAATGCTTTAACTGTTTGTGGTAAAGTTTGGTGCGAAGATGCATTTAACTCAAGCACATTTTTTTCAAGTGCAAGAATCAATTGTTGTGTTTTTATACGGGTAATATCCCGAACAAACACAGCTACCTCGCCCTGGTACGGGTAAATATTAACCCTCAACCATCGTTTTAAGTAATTGTTGAAGTATTGGATCTGGCTGGATATATTTCCCTTGATAGCCGCTTTAAACTTCGCGAAGATCTCATCGGTAATTCCAAAGGTAATAAGCTCCCTAAAATTGATATTGACAAGCTGTTCATTTTTCAACCCCGTGATGGCCTGGAAGGCCGGGTTAAATGAAGTTATTTGCCACTTACCATTCATTATAAAAAAGCCCTCGTTAAAGCTTTGAATAATGTGTTGAATCTTATTGGTGGTGTCGTTGGGGCCTGAGCTTTCAAAAACTTCTGTTAGATTAACCCCTATAGCATATACAAGGCTGTCTCCAGGGTTTAAGGTAACCGACCATTTGATATTATAATAGCGGCCATTTTTTGCCTTTATGCGACTTTCATACCCAAAAATGTTATTTTTATCGGGCAAATTCATTAACAGCTCATCAAGTCTTTTGATATCCGCAGGATGAAAAAAATAATTTGCTTTTTGTCCCACCAATTCCTCCTCAGTATAACCCAAAACTGCTCTAAGTGCAGCGTTTGTTTTAACTATTGTCCCATCGGTATTTGAAATGCAAAAAAAGTCGGTTGATTGATCGAACAGAAAGGCAAAAATCGAATCCATTTATTAAAGGATTAGGTATCAGATATATAATATCTAAAATTAAAGATATTTTATCGATAATACCAATAATATATTTGAAGTTACGGAGTGCTTACTGCAACAGGCAGCACTTTTCCATTAAAGAATTTGTGCCCGGTTACCGAAAAATCGGCAATGTATTTCCCCATTTCAAAAGCCATCACCGGGGATTCGTAACCAGGGAAGGCCTTTTCCAGCATTTCAGTTTGTGCAGATCCCAATGCAAGGCAGTTTACTTTTATCTCCTGCTCAGCCAATTCAAGCGCCAGGCATTCTGTTAAAGTATGCAATGCGGCCTTGCTTGCCGAATAGGCTGACAAGCCCGGAAACTTAACGCTACCCTGGTAACCACCCATGCTGCCAACATTTAGGATATGCGCTCCCTTTGGCATCAAATTAAGCAAGCTTTGTATAATGCGAACGTGCCCAATAAAATTGCCCTGTAGCATCTCAACAAAATCCATTTCCAGCAATTCAGTAAATGGTTTGTTAATTAAAACACCGGCGTTATTTATTAATACATCAATCCGGTTGTCGAAGTTAGCGGCAATGAACTGCTGAAGCCCGGCATAATCATCGTGAACGATATCAAAGGCCAAAGCAAATATTTCGGCTTCGGGATTTAAACCGTGGGCAATTTCTAATAGCCGCTCCAGTTTATCCTGCGAACGGGCTAATGCAATTACCTTGTGCTTGCCCGATAGTATAAGCTCAAGCACTGCTTCAAAACCTACCCCGCTGCTGGCGCCTGTTACAATAATGTTCATAGTAGAATGATTGATGTTGGCAATTTTACAAACAAATTGCTACACCACCAATTTTTGCTCAACCGGATGTTTAATTAAATAAAAACCATCGTTTATTAGCTTCTTGTATTCGGGCTCTGCATTTGCCTTTTTTTCAAGAAAGCTCCGTATTTCGGCAGCAACTTGTGGTTCCGCTTCTTCATGATCCAATATCTCCAATATTTCAAGGGCACATAGCCAGTCGTCATGATGATATCTTTGAAGCATTTGCCAAACATTGCCTAAAAAACCATAATCTCCACCTTTTTGTCTGCGATTTCTAACTTGTTGATAAAGCTTTTGAAGCTCAATTGTACTCTGATCATAGTCAACATGGTGGGTAGTTGTGCTTGATTTATAGGCGATCTCCAAAAACTGCTCCTTGTCGGCTGCGCCGCAAAAAACAGAAACGATTTTTTCACCAACGGCCATATCATAAACGCCCCACGCGGGATCAAATAACACCTCACCAGACACACCTTTAACAGTACAATTAGTAAAAGTGATCAGTTGCGTTTTACCGTTTGATGAGATAATTTCCTTTACTTCACCATTAACGGTGATACCGTCTTCAAACGTTAAAACAGCAGCTTTACCCTGCTCAATACCAAAATAGTTCAACTCTTCAATACTCAAATTTTCCAGTGGCATGGCATGCCCCTTTAGCTTCCCAACAGGTGAGCTAAACCCATCTTTATGGTAATCCTTACCATGCCCCTTTAGCTCACGGTTATCAATTGCAAGGGCAGACGGGCCGATGGTTTTAATAAAAACAGGTTCACCATTTATTTCCTTAAAATCAGCAAAAGTGCCTGAAACCTGTAAGCCCGAGCTGTAAACTGCAGTACAGGTATTTTTACTGTCGATAGCTTTTTGCAGTCCATAAACTCCGCCACGCCTGAATGACATGGTGTTGGCAAAAGTTTCCAGCACATCAATCAGGTTTTGAAAGGTAGGCGTAACAAATAGTTGAGGCTGCGTTTTCGTAATATCATAAGTGTAATTTACCGCATTAATTGTATATGGTATCTTTTTGATATCGCAATCCATACAACTTGCACTTTCGCCTATTGAAGATAATAAACCAGCGCCATAAATTTTAGGATTTTCCAATGTGCCGATTAGCCCGTACTCTACCGTCCACCAATGCAGACGACTTAGTAGCGCCATTTCCGATGGCTCACCCATATTTTCCTGCCGATGGGCAAGCAGTTCTTCTGCCTGTTTTATTTCGTTTTCATCAGCATCGGGCATCTCTTTTAATATAGACAGCGCCCTTATTGCTTCATACAATTCAAAATCCTGGGCAGAAAACATTGCCTTTGCCCCTATCGACCCAAAGTAGCTCAGGTATTCATGGTAATCCTTGTCTGCTATAATTGGCGCATGCCCGGCCGACTCATGAATAATATCTGGTGCAGGCGTATATTCAATATGCTTTAGCTGGCGGATATCCGCAGCAATAACCAAAACGCGGTACGCCTGGTACTCCATAAACGCTGCCGGTGGAATAAAACCATCAACCGTTACCGCGCCCCAGCCAATTTTGCCAAGGGCATCGTTCATTTCCTGCAGGCTCGGGATCTTCTCGATAGAGAGCCCGGCCTTTTCAAGTCCCGGAATATATGGATAGTAGGCTACATCCTTAAGGTAGCTGTAATTCTGGCGCATCACGTAACGCCACACCGCATGGTCAATTGGCGTGTAGTGCGCGTAATGCTGATTAACTATAAATTGTTTTAAATGTGCAGGCAATGCAGCCACCTGCGGATTATTAAAATCATTAAAACTGGCCATTAACTTTGGTTTTGTTGGATAGGCAAAATTAGTGTTTTTGAGCAATTGGTTGATTAAGTAAGTGGTTATATATTTTATTGGTAGACCCAATATAACCAAATCAACTATTCAATTTCTCTTCAGGTAAATCCGTCATGTAATCTTGATGGGCGGATAACGTAATAGAGCCCCAAAAATGCTACTATCAACGATATTAAATAAAAAGACGTTGCCAGCAGTACTGCGAGATCTGGCTTCATAGGGAAAACTTTTGCCATTACCGTAAAAAACGCTTCCCTGGCACCCGCCCCGCCGGCTGTAGGAATAAGAATTGCAAAGCCTGATATTAGAAACGACAACAGGTAAGGCGAAAATTCACCATGAAACCCTGCCTGGTAAAAGTCGGGCTGACTTAATATTACGCAGGCTATTGTTAATAACTGCAACGATTGCAGGATCAATGCCTTTCCATGTGCCTGAAAAAAATATTTGGTGTAGTCCCTGAAAAATCTGTGTACCACAAAATAATAGACCAGTGAGATCACCAGGAACGCAGCGAATGCAAGCCATGAATAGCTGCTTATCTGCGGGATTAAAAATACAAATACGGTTGCTATAAGCGCAATTGCCCACAAACCGCTCAGCCTGTCGAACATAACTGCCCAGAACACTCTTTTAACCGGTATTTTGTAAGTTTTGTTGATGAGGTACATTTTGTACCCGTCGCCCCCAATGCCACCCGGCAGCAGGATATTATAGAACATCCCCAGGAAATACAGCCTTAAGTTGTATTTTGGGTTTAGGTTTAGTCCTATCGATTTAAAAAAGCTCAGCAAACGCCAGGCTGAAACGATCATAGAAAAAAAGAAGCATAAGATTGCGGCTCCGTACATTAACCAATATTTGGGGTGCAAAAGCCTGTACTTTACCGAGTTGATGTCAACCTTGCTAAACACCCAAACCAGCAATACCGTGGTAACACCAATCTTCAAAACCAGCTTAGCAACGTTCCAGATCTTCTGCTTCGTTGTTTTGTATTTCAATACTTCAACTTCGTCGGTAATAGCCTGTTCTTCGTTAGTCATGTGGGGCAAAGATAACAAAAAGGGATTATGGGCGATGAAAGGTTGAACCAGGGCATAAAGTAAAATGACGATTATTTAGGCACAAGCCGTGGCGCAATCCTGGTAAGCACGCTGGGCAAAAGCCGATTTAGCCAGAGCCCGATCCGCTCACTGCTGAACTTGCCGACATATGCCTCGAATTTACCTCCTTTAATGGCCTTCATGATCTGTTTAGCAGCACGATCTGCCGGGAGGCCGTTTTCTATATTTTCAGAGGGCTTACCCAAACCGTAAGGCTTATTGGTAACCGCGTATAGTGAAATATTGGTACGGATATAACCCGGTGTAAGTATAGTTACCTTAATATTGTCGGCTGTTACTTCAGCCCGCAGGCAGTCAAAAAAGCCATGGAGGGCATGCTTCGCAGCGGCATAGGCCGACCGCATAGGCGTTCCTATCTTGCCCATAACACTACTGGTAACCACAAAGTGCCCCGCTCGTTTTTCTATAAAATGAGGCAGCAACGCTTTGGTGAGCACTACATAACTAAAGTAATCCAATTCCATTAACCTGCGATGCACTTCTATTTCGGTATCGATGACAAGAGATCTTTGGGTTACGCCGCCATTATGCACCATAATATCTATGCCGCCAAAGCATTTAATTGCTTCAATCGTTTTGTCTTGCAATGAGTCGGTATCAGAAAGGTCCAATGGAAGCAATTGAACTTGCCCGGGAACACTGCAGCCTTGCTTAACACGTTCCAATTCAGGCAGTCGTCTGCTGGATAATATCAGCTTTGCACCTGCGGCGGACAAGGCATAAGCCAGCGCTTCACCAATTCCGGAAGAAGCGCCTGTTATCCAGACAACCTTATTGTTGAAATGATTGGCCATCCCAGACAATTGCTTTACCCTTTCTTATCCATTTTCTCCAATATCGCTAAGATCTTATCCAGCTTATCTATTTCTATGGAGTTGAGCTTTGTAAGCAATTCTTCTATTTCTTTTTTTGCTTCACAGTTTGTTTCGTAATCAGCATCGGCCTGTGCACGGTCGCGCTGGCTTTGGCGATTTTGGGCCATCATAATAATGGGGGCAGCATAGGCTGCCTGGGTTGAGAAAAGCAGGTTTAGTAAAATAAATGGATACACGTCCCATTGGTATTTTAATCCGATAACATTCAACGTCATCCAAACTACGACTATCAGTGTTTGAATGATGATGAAACGCCACGAACCCATACCATTTGCTACTGAGTCGGCAAGGCGTTGTCCGAATTCTAATGAGGCCTGATGTTTTTCATGCCATGTTTTGTGAAGATTCATAAGGGGTATTTGTTTTAGTTTATTTTGCTAAAGATATATAAAAAGGAGAGACAAGAAGGAAGAGTTTAGAAATCAAGAGCCAGGAATCAAGATTCAAGAAAAAACAACAAAAATACAATACGATCATCTCGAAATCAATTGCAAGAGTGTTATGAAATCCAACCCGTGAATTCCTCCTGGCTCTTGACTCCAATAAAAACCATATTTCATTTTTTTGATAAACTTTTATAGTTTAGGTTTGGGGATATTTACCTGCTAAAAAAAGAGCCCTTTTGTTGCCTTTATAGCTATTTTTTATTATTGAAAGAGAAAACCACAGTTCAGTATGCAAGATGACATGATCCTGGAAACCATATCGGTAACCAAAAATTATTTTGGCGATAAATCTTCAGGAGTTAATAATGTAACCATATTTATTCCGAAGGGAAAAGTTACCGCCATTGTGGGCGAAAGCGGCAGCGGCAAAACTACCCTGCTTAATTTATTATTTGGTTTGTTGCAGCCTGACAGCGGCGAGGTTTTTTTTAAGGAGGAACGCATTTTAAAGCGCGAGGAAAAGCTGCAACCCGCGCACGAAGCCATGCGCCTGGTTACCCAAAACAACCAGGATATGGATTTGGAAGCCACTGTTTGGGAGAGTGTGCGGTCGGGCTTGAGAATTGGCGAGATTGGCCAGGAGGACGAAGAAAAAAAAATAACCGACTCATTGAATATGCTGGATATTTTCCAGCTAAGAGACCAGCCATTTGGCAAGCTAAGTGGCGGCGAAAAACAGCGGGTAACCATAGCAAAGGCCCTTATCAGCAAGCCTGAGGTTATTTTGCTTGATGAGCCATTTAACCAGGTTGATGCCACTTACCGTGAAGGATTACAGCACGACATCAGGTACATTGTAAAAGAATGGGGAGTAACTATCGTACTGGTATCACATGATCCGGCGGAGATCCTGTCTATGGCCGACGAATTGATAGTTTTGAAAGAGGGCGAAATTGTTGAGAATGGCAGCCCTGAGGATTTATATAACACTCCCAAGCTGTTATACACCGCCCAAATATTAGCCAGCATCAGCCAGCTCACATCTGATGAGGCAAAAGCCTGCGGCCTTAAGAGCAAGCGCGGCACCGTAGTTGTTTATGCTGAACATGTTAAAATAGTCAAAGGCCTTGGTAACAAGTGGACAGTTAAACAAATTCTTTTTAAAGGTTTCTTTGAGGAATTAATAATTGAGCGCGATGGCGTTATTTTAAGAGCAAATAATTATAACAAAGGCAAATACGACATCGGCAGTAAGATCAGTGTTAGCATTGAAGACTACTTTGAATTTGGTAAATGGGAAACGCCGGCGAGATCACTACCGAAGGACATTTAGGTTGATTAATAAACGTAGGGGCGTATCGCATACGCCCTATAAAAGCGACATGCCAGCATGGTTAGGGCGTATGCGATACGCCCCTACCGGACATGGCAAATTATTCAACGGCTAACACCATTTTCTCTTTTCTATACTTCGCTAAATTAATCAACAACACACTTCCTAATATTACAAACAATCCGGCCAGCTGCGTAAACGAAATATGTTCTGCGGCAAACACCACGCCCAATATCACCGCTATAACCGGGTTAACATAAGCGTAGGTGCTAACCTGGGTTGCCGGCCTTACCTGCAATAACCACACATAAGCATTATAAGCGGCAATTGAACCAAACAATACCAGGTATCCTATGGCAAGCCAGCTGGTGGTTTGTATCTTATGCAGATCTAAGCCGCTATACTCGTTATGCATAAAGCTAACCGGGATGTAGGCAATACCGGCAATCAGCATCTGCCATGCTGTGCTTACCGAGGCAGAGCCGGTTGTCGGCCGGTGCTTGGAAAATAACGAACCCGCCGACCATGAGATTGACCCCAACAGCAACAACAGCATCCATGGCAGCTTTGAAGCGCCGCCACCCGAAAATATATTCTCCAGTTGCTCGCTAAACAATACTATCACACCAATAAAACCTATGATCAGGCCCACTATTGTTGACTTTTGCTTTAGGTTGATGCTCCAGTTAGGCTTATCAAGCAATACAAACCAGATCGGGGCCGACGATACCATGATAGCCACCATGGCGCTTGGCAGCGTTTGCTCGGCCCATATTACAATGCCGTTACCCACCAGCAATAACAACAAGCCGGTTACCGCCGCATTTAAAATGTCACGCTTCACGAAAACCTTCTCGCCCTTAATTATACACCAGGTCATTAATATCATCCCAGCGATAATGAAACGTATAGCGCCCAATAAAAACGGAGGCATCCCGCCTTGTTCCGCCAAACGAATAAAAAAATAGGTTGAACCCCAAACGATGTAAACCGTTGCGAAGGCTATAACCACTAATATGGGTGAGGCTGATTTTTTTTGTTGTGAAGGCATGAGCTTATTATTTTTCGGGTATAACCAATTGTTGTTCCTCCTTAACCGTTTCCAGCACTATGGTGGTGCGGGTGCTTAACAGGTTGGGGATTTTGCTGAAGTCGTTACGCATCAGATGCATCAGCGAGGCTGAATCATAAGTGCGAACCTTAACCAGGTAGCAATCGTCGCCGGCTACGTGGTGTACTTCTTGAACCTCTGGAATTTTGGCGAGTTGTTTTGCCGAATCGTTGCATCCGGGCCCATCATTGGCCTTCATGAAGATAAAGGCAAGCATTTTCTGTTGTAGGGCATCGGGATTAATGCGGGCCGTATATTGGCGGATCACGCTTTTTTGTTCGAGCTTTTTAACGCGCTCCAGTACACCCGAAGGCGCCATGCCCAGTTCACGCGCCAGGTCGGCGTTGCTGATGCGGGCATTTTCCTGCATTAAGCGAAGAATGTGCAGGTCTGTTTTATCCAGTACAATTTCCGTTTCGTTAATCATACTGTAATATTACAGCTATTTTGAATTTAATTCATAATATACTTAAAAAAAATGAATTTAATTCGACAAAAGTAGCAATTATGTGTTTAAACAACTTTTTATACTACTTTATTTTGATCACCTTATCATTCTTATGTTCCTCCGGCTTTGGAATATGCTTCACTATAAATATTAAGGAATGAGCCAGCAACTTCAACGCTTTTACAGAAAAGTGAACAAATGGCTTCATTACCCGCCAGGTGTCTTGCAATGTATCCATTCGGGTTACCGGTTTTTCTTTTTGAGTGTTTCCTATCCGCTGTGTGTTTTGATTTGCCATCTGGTTTTTGTTTTATATTGATAAGATAAGCGTAAACCGTGCCAAGCTTGGTCATTGGGTCATTGGTTATTAAGTCATTGGAATGGCGGTTTAGATTTTGCTTGTGTGTAAATGGCATTGTTACACACTTTATCATCTGCAATACTTAATTTTAGCTTTCTAAATCATCGCCATGAAATTTACCTGGTCAAAAATCAGCATCGCGCTGTTATCTGCATTTATAGTTTTTTCAATTAAGGTATCGGCTCAAAACGCAGATCCGGTTGTTAAAACTGATAAGGGATTTATAAAAGGTATAACAGAAAACGGGATTGCAGTTTTTAAAGGGGTGCCCTACGCTGCTCCGCCTGTAGGTTCGCTTCGGTTTATCGCACCTGTTGAACATGCGGCATGGAACGACACCCTTTCGGCGCAAAAATTCGGCTCAATAGCTGTGCAGCCGGGTGGAAAACAAGTGCAGGGAACTGAGGATTGCCTGAGCATGAATATTTATACGCCAAAAGCCGACGATAAAAAACGCGCCGTAGTAGTTTGGGTACACGGCGGCAGCATGACGGCAGGCTCGGGCAAGGGAATGGATGGACACGCTTTTGCCGATAATGACAACATTGTTACCATCACTATTAATTACCGCCTTGGCGCATTCGGCTTTTTATACATGGATGATGTGGACAAACGCTACGCCGGATCGGGCAACTGTGGATTGCTTGATTGCGTAATGGCGCTTAAATGGATCAAGCAAAATATCGCATCATTTGGCGGTGACCCAAGCCGGGTAACTATAATGGGTGAATCCGCCGGGGCAAAGCTGATCAGCGCGGTGCTGGTTTCGCCACAGTCCAAAGGGTTATTTCAGCAATATATTGCAGAGAGCGGTTCAGTACAATGCATCAGGGATGAGGTTACCGCCAAAAACGAGCGATTAATGATTTTACATCAACTAGGTTTAGGGACAAATGATGCAAGTAAGCTGCTTATGCTGCCTGCTGATTCTATCATGAAGGCACAGGCAATAGTGTGTGCCGGTATCGGCGGAAATTCATTCTTCGGGCCGGTTTATGACGGGATAGTTATCAAGGAGGATGGCTACAAATACGCCGCCGGTAAGGAAATTCCACGGATAAAAGCGCTTATCGGCACCAACAAATACGAGGCTGCTGCATTTGTGAGCGAAGATGGATGGAGCAAGGATCCGGAAAATACCATCTTAAAGCCTTTGTTCCGGGATGGCGCACCGCTGGTTAATAAAACTTATCAAAACGAATTAAAAACCAGCGCTCCCTACGACGCTGCTGTAAAAGTAGTCACCCAATATATGTACCAAATGCACAGTTACCGCTTTGCAAAGGTGCTGTCGCAAAACGGCATCCCTGTTTGGATGTACCGCTTTGATTATGATAATGATGAGAAATATGGCGCACGGCACGGGGTGGAATTACATTATGTTTGGAGTAACCCAAAAGTAAAAGACAAGAAACCAGGACAAGATAAATTAGACCTGGAGATGCACAACGCATGGGTCGCATTTATTAAAACCGGCAACCCAAATGTTTCAGCATTACCGAACTGGCCGCTCTATAAAAATGACACCCGGCAAGTGATGATTTTTAATAGTGAAAATAAAGTGGAAGAGATGAAAGAGGTTTTTGATGATAGGAGTTTCCCATCGCAAGTGTTCACTATAAATAACAAATAAAAAACATTGTCATTGCGAGCGATAGCGCGGCAACCTCGTCGCTATGCATTTACGCGAGGCTAGTCCTACACCATTCTGTTCGCCCTGTATTGCTACGAGGTTGCTTCACTCGTACCTCGTTCGCAATGACAATCGGGTTAAGCCTCTGACCTCTTCTTCTTCAAAGTTATCACCGTGATCTCCGGCCAGATGCCTAATCTGCCTGAAAACGCGAGGAAGCCGAAGCCCCGGTTAACGTACAGGTAGCGGTTCTTTTCGTTAACTAAACCGGCCCAGTCCAGGTAGCGGTATTGTACCGGGCTCCACCGGAACCCTGCTACTTCTACACCAAACTGTGCGCCATGAGTATGGCCAGCCAGCGTTAAATGAACGGTTGTTGGATTAAATCGAACCTTTTCTTCCCAATGTGTTGGGTCGTGCGAGAGCAGAATCTTAAAGGCATCCTTATCAACTCCTTTTAAAGCTTTGTCAAGATCACCTAATTGAATAAATCCCCTGCCCCAATTTTGCACACCTATTAGTGAGATCTTTTGGCCATTCTTTTCAAGGTCGATATTTTCATCCAGCATCAAACGATAGCCGAGCGTTTTGTGATGTTCCTTTAATTTATCGAGGTTCGCCGCTTTTTCGGCTTCGCTTGCCCATTCTATGTAATCGCCATAATCATGGTTACCCAATATACTGAACTGACCGAACGGCGCCCTCAGTTGGCTGAAATTCGAAATATAAGGTTCTATTTCCCAGGCGGCATTGTTTACCAGATCTCCGGTAAAAACAAACAGGTCGCTTTTTTGCGCCTTGGCCAGGTCAATTCCGCGCTGCATAGCTTTGGTATCGTCAAAGCTGCCGGAATGGATGTCTGAAAGTTGTGTAATGGTGAACCCGTCAAAGGCCTCGGGCAGGTCATCGAAATAAAGCGTCGTACGATGTACCTTATAATCATACTTACCCTTGAACATGGCGTACATAAAACCGCTGAACGGAACTGCCGCCACTAACACAGCTAGCTCGCTCACAAACTTGCGACGGGCTGGAAAATATGATTCAGCAACATTGGTTTTTGAGCCAAAAAGATGGCTTATTATCCCGTAAAAGAACCGGGTTATATCCCCCAAAAACAATACCAGCACAAAAAAAATCTTGGTTATTAAAAAGGTGAGGAACAAGCTCAGCATCCACTCATGAAAGGGCGTCATTCCTCGCGCAGTGCTGAAGGCACCGAAGCCGGCAATGAAAACTACGGTTATCCCTACTGATATTCCCAGGTAGCCCCAGTTAACCAGGTTGCGCGCCAGCCCTGATTGCCAGCCGTTCGTTATGGTTTTGATCCCGTTGAATACATACCAGTCCAGCAGGAGGCTGATGACTGCCATTACCAGGAAAACTTTTATAAAACCACCGTTGTGCATGTATGTCTTTTATAAGTCCGCAATTTATAAAAGGAAAGGTAATTGTGAGGTAAAAGTTTTAGGCCGTACTATTTAAGTAAGTTCTTATTGCAGGTATTTGTTCGGAACATTCCCGGGTGTATAATCAATGCCATAGGCATGCCCAATCAATAATGAAACTACTTCCATAACTGTTTGCTCCTTACGATGCACCTGCGGCAATGACCCCATCATTGCATAACTGATTGGGTTTACAGCCGGAAAAAAGGTCTCCCACTCGTATCCTTTGCCCCAGATCAATCCTTTTACAGTTATCAGCAGGTCAGCGGCGTTCTCAAGCAGGAAGCGTAGCATGTCGACCGAATTGTTGCCGTTTTGATTAACCGTGTGAAAAATAGGTGTGTGTCCACCGAAACCATAACTGTCAAAAGCAGCTTTGGCATTTACATCCGCGCCGTGCTTTACCAGTACCCTGGCGCAGTCAACGCTATTATATTCTGCACAAAAATGCAGTAGCGTACCACCGGTTAACGGCGTGTAGGTATTGTTATATTGCGAATAGGTTTTGGATCTTATTCCCTGATCATCGGCTATAAGCCTTTCTAATGTCCCGGCATCATCAACAAAAACAGCCAGCAAAGCCTTGTCTTCAAACTCAAGCCCGGCATCAATAAACGCCATTACACAATCCTTAAATCGTGGTGTACGGGTATACATCTCAACCATAGTGGTGAATAGCGGTGCGCCATCATCCATTATCTCGTTCGGACTGCCCCCATCAGCGAAATATCTTTTTATTCCTTCCACAGAATGAACTTCAATATCATAAAGGATCTGGGCATAGTCGGGCATTATCGATTTTATTGGTTAACTAAAGTTAGGCGATTTTTTAATTATTTCATAGTCAATTAAATATGCCTCTAACAAGCCTGCAACAAAAAGATAAATCCCTTAAACTGCTCACTTCGGAGCGTCCGACATTCAGACTTTCAGACTTAAACCCTATTTTTGCCTTAATTCGTGTAATTAAAACATATGCCACTAACGCCGCCATCAACTGCATCAACTCCCGAAACTGCCTTTACCCGGCTGCTTACCATTATGGACGACCTTCGACTTAATTGTCCATG
Source organism: Mucilaginibacter phenanthrenivorans (assembly GCF_024721155.1). GTDB lineage: Bacteria > Bacteroidota > Bacteroidia > Sphingobacteriales > Sphingobacteriaceae > Mucilaginibacter > Mucilaginibacter phenanthrenivorans. The sequence goes on from NZ_JAHVAP010000011.1 coordinate 170,477, forward strand.
GGATAAAAAGCAGACGCTGGAAAGTCTGCGTCATTTAACCATTGAGGAAACGTATGAGCTATCTGACGCAATTTTAGGCGCTGATATGTCCGAAATAAAAAAGGAGTTGGGCGATATTATGTTGCACCTGGTATTTTATGCCCGCATAGCTTCCGAAACCAACGACTTTAATATTACGGATGTATTGAACGGCATTTGCGATAAGCTGGTTAACCGCCACCCGCATATTTATAGCGATGTGGAGGTACAGGACGAAAATGACGTAAAGCGCAACTGGGAACAAATAAAACTTAAGGAAGGCAATAAATCTGTATTAGGTGGCGTACCTGCATCATTGCCTGCCCTGGTAAAAGCATCCCGCATCCAGGAAAAAGCCCGCGGCGTTGGCTTCGACTGGGAGGAGAAAAAACAGGTTTGGGCCAAGGTTGAGGAGGAGCTACAGGAGTTTAAAAACGAATTCAATGCGGAGGATGAAAGCACCATAGATCATGAAAAAGCCGAAGGAGAATTTGGCGACCTGTTGTTTTCATTGATCAACTATGCCCGCTTCATCAACATTAACCCTGAAGATGCGCTTGAAAAAACGAATCGTAAGTTTATCAAGCGGTTTCAATATTTAGAAGGCAAGGCTATTGAACATGGCAAACAATTAAAAGACATGAGCCTGGCGGAGATGGATGTTTTTTGGGATGAGGCGAAGAGAATATAAGCACCTCCCCTAAACTGCGAAGCGATCATGAATGCCTTAGAAAAGTAATTGATTTATGAATAATCCCCTCCAAAGGAGAGGACTTTAACTTCGTTCTTTAACCCTCTCCGTTGGAGAGGGCAGGGTGAGGCCAAAACAAAAACACCTGCATACCTGTCACATTAACAAGCCGTTAATAATTATGTATCTGTAAATTAATTTTCAATTATTGTAGCGATTCCGCGTGCTGTTTCGTACGGGATGATATAAAGCAATAATTTGAGCTGAACTAAACATATTTAATGCATCAACCGCGCGGCATTGCTGAAGAAGAAATAATCAGCAATTGCAAAACAGGCAGCCTTAAATACCAGGAATTGCTGTATAAGCAGTTCTATGGCTATGCCATGGGTATTGCCCTGCGCTACAGCATAAACCGCGATGATGCGCTAGAAGTTGTTAATGACGCTTTTATAAAAGTATTTAATAGCATAAAAAACTATAACAGCGACCGGCCCTTTAAAGCGTGGCTTCGAACAATTATAGTTAACACTGCTATTGACCGCCGGCGAAAGGAAATTAAGTTTCAGCTGCATGTTGAAATTGATAACGCCATGCCGCTCGGCAACAGCACTAATGCAATTGAAAATTTAAATGCGCAAGACATTTTGAAGCTGATGCAGCAATTACCGCCCGTTCAACTTACCATTTTCAATTTATACGAAATAGACGGCTATAGTCATGACGAAATATCAAAAATGCTGACTATGCCCGAAAGCTCATCCAGGGTTTACCTGAGCAGGGCTAAGGAGAAATTAAGGAATTTATTACGATCAGAAGCACATAACCATGGACGAGTTGGATGACCAATTAAAAAACCGCATTAAGGAGGTGTTCGACAATTTCGAAGACACCTCTGCCGATGAGGGCTGGCTGCTGCTCAGGGAGAAGTTCCCGGAGAAGCGGGACAGGCGCGGTGCGTTTATTTGGATGTGGTGGGGTGCAGCAGCGGTTGTGCTTGTGTTTTTAGGACTATTTTTATGGATGGGGAACGCGCCGGATAAACCGAAAAACCATATTGTTAAAGTCATAAATCATCCTAAACAGGAAAAGTTGGTCCCTAAAAAAGTTATCGCAGATACCCCGGTTAATAATGTTATTGCTGCGAAGAAAAAGACAACCAGGAGTCAGTCGGCACAAAACCAGCAGGCGACGATTTTGCAGCCCACCATTATTCCAGCTAATCCGTTTACCCCAATCCCGGGTAAACCTGCTGCAGTATTGCCTGTAGTTGATACTACTGCAAGGCGTACCTTAATAGCTAAAAACAACCGGGACAGCACAAAGTCAACAATAAACAAAGCGCCGCAGATGGCTGCTAATACCAGTGTGCTAACAACAACGAATAAAACCCCAGCAAGTGCTGTACCTCCTCCACAGGATAAACCAAAATCATTGGTAATTCAGGATAAAAAACCGGCAAAAGATATCATCGCTATGTTTAAAGATGATAAAGGCATTGCTAACAAAAAAGATATTGAAGAGGCTCAGTCAAAAAAAGTGCGTTTTGGTGTGTATGCCGCCACCTATTTTAACTATTCAAAAGGCAGCTCAAACCAAATGAACGTGGGTGCGGGTGTAACTTCAGATATCCCGCTTACCAATAATTTAAAGCTGGTAACTGGTATTTCCGTTGGGCAAAACTCATTGAGCTACTCGGCAGTGCCATCGGAGGTTTACAGTTCATCAAATGCCCGATTTGTACCGGCTGCACTTGCGGCTCCGGCTAAAGAATTTATGGCGTTGTCGACCCCTACTGTTAAAAATTATAATGCCAGCCTTATTGGGCTTGACGTACCGGTTAACCTAAAATATGAATTTAACCCGCAAAAAACTGATGCCTATTTTTCCTTGGGCTTAAGCTCAGGCACTTTTATCGACGAGACTTATACTTACAAATATAATTACCCATCGCTGGCATCAAGCACCTTGCAACAAACCAAGGACGAGTCAACCGGTACCAAATTCAATAGTTTTTATTTCGCCAAAACACTGAACGTGGCCTTTGGCATCGGCTATCCGTTTGGCGGGAACAGGCTTATCATCGAACCATTTTTAAAATATCCGCTTGATGGCATGGGATCGCAAAACCTGCGCTTCGGTTCTGGCGGATTAAACCTGAAATTTAACTTCTTATCGCAACCAAAACATAAATGAAAATTGTTAGGCCAATGAATTGAATGTCAGATAATGGATGTTAAATTTCGAATAACTAACTAAAAGTGACCCGATATTCAACTAATCTCCGGTCTCTAATTAACTACTTCTGATCAACTACTTAAACTGTATCGCCTTTACCGGTTCAATACGGCTTACCAGCATGGATGGACCAACCATTACCAGCAAGCAAACCACCAAGGTACCAACGTTTAAAAGAATCAGGTCGAGCCAGTCAAATTGGATAGGGACGAAGCTCATGTAGTACGATGCCTGGTCGAGCTTGAAAAGATGTGTTTGCGATTGAAAAAAGCCAAAGCCGATGCCAAATATATTTCCGAACAGCATACCGAGGCCAATGAGGTAAAATGCATTGTATAAAAACACCTTTTGTATGGCCCAGTTATTTGCGCCCATAGCCTTTAATATCCCGATCATGGCTGTACGTTCCACAATCATGATCAACAGGGCCGAGATCATATTGATAACAGCAACCAGGATCATCAGTACCAAAACTACCTGCGTATTACCGTCAAGCAGGTCGAGCCAGCCGAATATGGTTGAAAAATTTTCGGTTACGGTATAGGCCTTCAATTTTGTGGGCAGTATATCGTCAATGCTATTGGCGGTTTGGTTTAGCTGGTCAAAATCAGCAACCTGGATCTCATACCCGCCTATTTCGTCGGGCTTCCAGCTGTTAAGGCGGTTGATCAACGCCAGATCCCCTACTACGTAATGTTTATCTATCTCCTCGATACCCGTGTCGAAAATCCCGGTAATAACAAACGGGCGGCGACGCAAGTGCTCCTGTACAAAATACATCTGGATCTTATCCCCCACTTTCAGCCTGAGCCTGTCGGCAGTAACCTGGGAGATCAACAACTGTGTTTTCGACTTAACAGAATCACTAAAATTAATCGTGGTACCGGTAACAATATTGTTTTTGAAAAAGGCCCAGCTATAGGTTTTATCAACGCCTTTGAGTATTACGCCTTCAATTTCGTTATGGGCCTTTATTATTCCCGGTTTGGTAGCAAAGGGAACAATGGTGGTAACATTACTGTTTTGGTGCGCCCTTTTTACAAAGTTTCCATCTGCTGTAAATGGTGAGTTTTCGTAAGAGTTATTAAGGTCGTACTTTACTACCTGCATATCGCCGGAGAACCCGCGGATCTTTTGCCTGATCTCGTTCTTAAAGCCCCTTACAACTGCCAGCGAAAGGATCATTACAGCCAAACCAAGTGCAATACCAACAATGGCAATCCGCACAATTAATTTTGAAAAGGTGCGCTTTGACTTAAATGTAATACGATTAGCTATAAAATAGGCGAAACTCAATGCTGCTGGATTTTTGTACCTTCGCAAATATGCGGTTTTACCGCTAAAAACCGGCAAACTTAAATCCCGAAACACCGTTTATTTATGATGAGAATAAAGCTTTCAATACATTTTTTGATCATTGCCTGTTCGTTATCATGCGCCGGATCCGTCAAAAAATACAATAGCAAACCCATTACTAAACTGCCTGGTGACAAACCAGGAATTATTACCGCAGCCGATCAAACCAGCCAATACATAGATTATTTAAAAGGTAAAAACGTAGGGATGGTTATCAACCAAACCTCGGTTATCGGCAAAAACAAAACACTCAGTTTGGACAGCCTGGTTAAACTGGGCATCACCGTAAAAAAAATCTACGGGCCTGAGCATGGCTTTAGGGGCGACGCCAGCAACGGGGCGGATGTAAATAACAGTGTGGATGCTAAAACAGGCATCCCGGTGATCTCCATTTATGGCAATAAACATTTCAAGCCAACCCCGGAAGATTTACAGGGCATCGATGTAATGATCTATGACATCCAGGATGTGGGTGTTAGGTTTTACACTTACCTCTCAACACTACAATATGTAATGGAGGCCTGCGCCGAAAACAACATTGAACTAATGATATTGGACAGGCCGAATCCCAATGGCTTTTATGTTGACGGGCCAATCCTGGAGCCAAACATTCGCGCGTTTGTGGCCATGAACCCGATCCCTATTGTTCACGGACTTACCACTGCTGAATATGCACAGATGCTGAACGGTGAAGGCTGGCTAAAGGACCATGAAAAATGTAAGCTAAAAATTATAAAAGTGGCAAACTATAAGCACAGTATGCCTTACACATTGCCGGTGAGCCCATCGCCAAACCTGAATACGGACAAGTCGATTTTATTATACCCCTCGGTTTGTTTGTTTGAGGGCACAACTTTTAGCCTTGGCCGTGGCACCATGTCGCCATTTTTAGAGGTGGGGCATCCGGCCCTTGAGGGAAAATACAGCTTTTCATTTACACCGGTAAGTATTAAGGGAATGAGCGAGGATCCACCGCAAAAAAATAAAACGTGTTACGGCATCGATCTTAAAAATTACGATACAAATACTATTTATACAAGTGCTAAACTTAATTTAGCGCTGTTAATTGAGCTTTATAAAGCTTTCCCGGATAAGGAGCACTTTTTCAATGCCTACTTCACCAAACTTGCCGGAACTGTGACATTACGCAAACAAATTGAGGCAGGCAAAACCGAAGCAGAAATAAGGGCCAGTTGGGAGCCTGGATTAAGTAATTATAAGGCCATGAGGGCAAAGTATTTGCTGTATCCATAACCGATTTCGGATGTTCGATCCCGGATTTAGTTAAAATGCGTTCAATGCTAGCTGTTTTAGCCTTGCCACAACACTTATTTTTTAGTAACTTTAGGAGTTAGCGTTTTTACCTGTATATGAAGATTATTTTTATGGGCACGCCCCAATTTGCAGTAGCATCGTTAGATGCATTGATAAAGGCCGGGAGCGATATTATTGCCATAGTTACCGCACCTGATAAACCTGCAGGGCGCGGCAAAAAGCTAAGCGAATCAGCCGTTAAACAATATGCCGTTGAAAACGGATTAAAAGTATTGCAGCCCGAAAAGCTAAAAGCTCCTGAATTTTTAGAAGAACTAAAAGCCTTAAAAGCAGACTTGCAGGTGGTGGTTGCATTCCGGATGCTTCCGGAAGCGGTATGGAACATGCCACCTAAGGGGACAATCAACTTACATGCCTCATTATTGCCACAATATCGCGGCGCGGCACCGATAAACTGGGTGCTGATAAATGGCGAAAGAGAAAGCGGCGTTACCACATTTTTCCTGAAGCACGAAATTGATACCGGTGATATTTTATTTACCGAGAAAGTTACATTAACAGGTAAGGAGACTGCAGGCGAGCTCCACGACCGCCTGATGCAAAAGGGCGCAGGCCTGCTGGTAAAAACGGTAAAAGGTGTTGAAAGCGGTCGTTATAATGAGCACCCCCAATCGGCCTTATTGGAGGGTGTTGAATTGAAACATGCACCAAAAATTTTTAAGGAAGATTGTTTGATAGACTGGACGCAATCAGCCGAAGGAATTTATAATAAGATCCGTGGGCTGAGCCCCTCGCCTACTGCCTACACTACTTTGGGTGATAAGATCCTAAAGGTGTATGCTGCAACATTCGAAATTGTTGAACCCAGCATTCAGCCAGGCGCCTTTTTTACCGACAATAAAACCCACTTAAAATTTGCTGCAAATGACGGTTACGTTTATTTAACAGACGTTCAGCTTGAGGGCAAAAAGCAAATGGATATTGGTGCGTTTTTGAGAGGAAATAAACTTTAAACGCTCCAAAAACCAATCCCCAAAACTTACGAAGTTTAATAAACTTCGATTTCTATGATCTATGCAAGTAATTTATGATAATTATTTTCGTATGCTCGATTTTGATTAACGCAGGCAAA
>NZ_JAHVAP010000012.1 GCF_024721155.1 Mucilaginibacter phenanthrenivorans
TAACGAACCGCGAAGTGCCCCCGCATCTTGGAAAATGAATGGCACGACGCATAACCATGCTCAAAACAAATGTACAATTTTTACCCAAAAAAATTGGTGCAGCTTCCCGGCTGTGCCTCTAATATCCTGTTGATTATGAAGCTAACGACCCTCATTTTAGTCACGGCGATTCTCCAGGTTAGTGCAAACGCTTTTTCTCAAAAGATCACCTTGTCTGAAAAGAATTCCCCCTTGAACAAAGTCTTTGAAAAGATCAGTGAACAAACCGGTTATGATTTTCTGGTATCTACGGAGAACCTCAAACAAGCAAAATCAGTAACCATCCATGTACAGGAAGAAGATTTAAAAGCTGCGCTCGATATCATATTTTCAGATCAGCCACTATCCTTCGTCATCCAGGAGAAAATGGTGGTCGTCACCAAAAAGGCCCCGGCTTCCGCCGCAAAAAACAAAAATGATGCCGGCCTGCCAATCAAAATAAAAGGCAGGGTAATGGACACAGCAGGCACACCTTTGCCAGGGGCTACTATCAAAATCAAAAATTCTGCTAAAACTTCTTTTACCGATGCAGATGGCCACTTCGAGATAGCGGCAATAAAAGGTGATGAAGTGGAGGTTACGTTTATAGGATATGCCTCATTTACATTTATTGCAGAAAAGGACGAATCCTTCCTGCAGGTCACTTTGAGCTCAAGTACTGCTAAACTAAAAGAGATCAGCGTAATTTCCACAGGCTATCAAACCATACCAAAGGACAGAGCTACCGGTAGTTTTGCAACAGTAGATAATGAATTACTGAATCGCCGTGTGAGCCCCGATCTGCTGAGTCGGCTTGAGGGAGTAGTCCCTGGTTTGCTATTTAACCGTAATACGGCGAATAGTTCACAGGGGCTGGCAGATATAAGCATAAGGGGTAACAGCACTTTGTTTGCGAATAGTCAACCGTTGGTAGTATTGGACGGCTTTCCATATGATGGTGATCTCAGCACTATCAATCCAAACAACGTAGAAAACATTACTGTCCTGAAAGATGCGGCAGCTGCATCTATATGGGGCGTTCGTTCGGGAAACGGTGTAATAGTTATCACAACAAAAAAAGGTTCACGGAACCAATCCCTGAAAGCAGAGTTCAACGCCAATATCACCCTAAGCACCAATCCCGATCTTAAATACAATCCGAATTATTTGCCATCCAGTACGTTCATCTCCATTGAACGAAACCTTTTTAATGCAGGATATTATGATGGCGACTTGAGCAGGATAGCGCCGGTCTCACCAGTCGTTCAACTTCTGGCGGACGAGCGTGCCGGTACATTGAACAAGGCTGCCGGAGAAGCTCAAATAGCGTCGCTTGCTCAGAATGATGTCCGAAGCGATCTCAGCAAATATTTCTATCGCAAATCGGTCAGTCAGCAATATGCTTTAAGTCTAAAGGGCGGCGGAGCTAACGATGATTATTATATCAGCGTTGGGTATGATAAGGGCTTAAGCAATTTAATTAAAAATCAAAATGACAGGAAGACGATCAGCACGACTTATAATTATTATGTTTTGCCCGGTCTTACACTTTCTTCAAACATTAACTATGTCCAATCCTCATCCACAAATGACAACACTATCGGTCAGCTGACCTTCGGTAGCCACAACACCATTTACCCGTACGCAAAGCTGGCTGACGCCAGCGGCAATCCTTTAGCCATCATTCACAAATATCCTCAATCATTTCTCGATTCAGTTGGATCAGGAAAACTGCTGGATTGGAGTTATAAACCTGTAGATGAATTAAACGATGCAGACAATACCGTAAAGACGAACAGTGCAAGATTGCAATTCGGGGCAAAATATGACTTCCTGAAATACTTAAGCGCCTCAATCAACTACCAGTATTTAAGGGAAAGCAGCCACGCCGAAAATGATTACAGCCTGAATACGTATTACGCACGCAGCCTCATCAACCAATTTACACAAATCGGCAGCGGCGGTAACCTGACATACCCAATCCCTGCCGACGGCATATTGGAGCAGGGAAATAGTTTGCTGCGTACCAACACCGTGCGGGGGCAAATCAATTACCACCAAACATTTAACCCCGGTAACGAGTTGACTGCCATTTTAGGTGCTGAAATCCGCAGTACGGTGTTATCCGGGAATGGTAATACCATATATGGCTACGAGGCCACAACAGCGGCCAGTAACCAATCGATTGACTATACCACAAATTACAATTTTACTGATGGCGGTGGCGGAAAGATACCCACGATCTTATCGCTTTCACAGACAACGAACCGCTATATATCTTACTATGCCAATGCTGCCTATACCTATCTCGGCAGATATACACTATCGGCGAGTGGACGTATTGATAAATCGAATCTTTTCGGCGTAAACACCAACCAGAAGGCCGTACCGCTTTATTCCGGCGGCTTTTCCTGGAACCTGAGCAAAGAGCCTTTTTATAAGGTTGAGGCCCTGCCATATTTAAAAATCAGAAGCACCTACGGGCTGAATGGCAATGTGAATACAAATGCCACAGCTCAAACAACTATCCGGGAGTTTTACAACCTGAATCCTTATTCACCCATACCATTTGACCTGATCATCAATCCGGGTAACCCTGAATTACGATTTGAAAAGATCAGGATGATCAATCTCGGACTGGACTTCTCCTTAAAAAACAATATCATCAGCGGAGCCCTGGAATATTACCTGAAAAAAGGGAATGATCTTTTCGGATACAGCCCGCTCGCACCTTCTACAGGTCTAACTTCCTTCTTTGGGAATAATGCAGATATTGAAGGCCACGGCTTTGATATCCAGATCAATGCAAACCTAAAAAAAGGCTCATTCGGCTGGAACGCGTCATTCCTGTTCAGCCATGCTACCGATAAAGTAACCGGATATGGCACTGAGATGAGTGGTAATGACTATGTCGTTACGGGCAATGCCAGCAGCGTTACCCCGCTGCAAGGAAAAAGTTTATTTGGGATCTACAGCTATCGCTGGGGAGGATTAACGCACGACACCGGAAATCCGCAGGGCTATGATGCTACTGGGAAATTAACCACTGATTATAATGCCATTATCAATGGAACGACCCTCAGCAATATGGTGTATAACGGTTCTGCGCGCCCGTTATATTTTGGTTCGTTTCGTAATACCTTCAGTTATGGGCAATTATCCTTATCACTGAATTTTACCTACAAACTGGATTATTATTTTAGAAGACAATCCTATACCTCGTCTGCCTTGCCCTACGATGGGAACAAAGATTATTTTAAACGCTGGCAGAAACCAGGAGATGAGGTAAATACCAATGTTCCATCCTACCAACCTCCTCCGTTCGATAACTCCCGTGATGACTTCTACTACTATTCATCTGCGCTTATTGACAGGGGTGATCACATCAGGTTTCAGGACCTTACCCTGAGCTACGGTTGGGATAAAGCCAGCGTAAAGCACTTGCCTTTTTCTCATTTGCAGCTATACAGCTATATCAACAACATAGGCATTATATGGCGGGCGAACCATGATGGTTTGGATCCGGACCTCCTGGTCGGATCATATCTATCGCAGTATCCTTTACCAACTACATTTTCCATTGGATTTAAAATAACCCCTTAAAATGAAAAACTCAAGTAATATTTCTATCAAATATATTTTGGTTTTCGCGGGTTGGCTTTTAACCCTAACGGCCTGCAAGAAAGAAGATCGCTTCCTTGCCGCGAAACCTGATCAGCAACTCTTTATACCAAACACGTTGACCGATCTGGTTAACCTCATACACAACGAACAGGTTTTTAATACAACAGATCCCGGCTTGGGGGAAATAGGAACAGATGATTTCTTTGTTACAGACGCGGTTTGGACCGGATTATCGACAACAATTGACAGGAATGGCTATATCTGGGCAAAAAATGTTTATGACGCCGGGCAAAACGTATCAGATTGGAGCCTGACTTATTCGCAGGTATATTATGCAAATACCGTGTTAGACAACCTGCCTCTTATTTCCGTTTCCAAGGACCAGCAAACTCAGGCTGACGAATTAAAAGGAGATGCGTTATTCTTCCGCGGTAAAGCGTTTTATACCCTTTTACAAACCTTTTCTTTACCATATGATAGTAAGACCGCCGGGTCAGACCTCGGCATCCCGTTGCGACTGACATCAGACCTCAACCAGAAATCCGTCAGGTCCAGTATCCAGGAAGGCTATAATCAGGCGATTTCCGACCTGCAGGCATCCGTTAATTTACTGCCGGTTACAACGCCGTTTAAAACACAACCCTCACAGGCTGCTGCCAACGGTTTTCTATCACGGGTATACCTCGCTTTAGGTAATTATCAAAAGGCCCTCGATTGTGCGAACCTTGCCCTGAACCAGTATTCAACCCTGATGGATTTTAACGTCCTCAGGCCCGGCGCGTATAATATCAGTTCCACGTACCTACCGGAAGATATTTTTCATTGCGTACTGCAAAGCCATTCCGTTACTACCATCAGTTATCTGTCAATTACCGACACGCCTTTGTATCACTCTTACGCGCCTAATGATCTCCGTAAATCGGTCTTCTACCGTATCAAAAACGGCTCACCCTATTTTCGCGGCAATTATGATTATAAGTACTTCAACTATAGCGGGATCGCTACGGATGAACTATACCTGAATAAGGCAGAATGCCAGGCGAGGCTTGGTAATCCGGATGATGCGATGAATACGCTGAACTCCCTTATGGTGGCCCGCTGGGCGAAAGGGACATTTATTCCATTTACAGCAAGTTCTTCAGACGATGCCTTGATTCAGATTTTAAACGAGCGGCGAAAAGAACTGCTTTACCGCGGGCTGAGATGGACGGATTTAAGAAGGCTGAACAAAGACCCAAGGTTCGCCACCACCCTTAAAAGGATTATTAACGGGGTGACGTACACGCTGCCACCCAATGACAACCGATATGCCTGGCCCATTCCTGACAATGAAATCGCCTTAACCAATATGCCTCAAAATGAAAGATAATATGAAAAAGACACTTTACACTGTTGCCTGCTGCTTACTTATGCTGCAAGCGTCAGCTCAACAACAATATGCCACGATTACCTGTAAATTATACAGCTTAAACAGTGATGAAGCCGTAAACCTTGTAAGTGATAAATACGGAACACCGATAATTCCCGGAATTCAGCGGATCTACGCACAAAAACTGGTTAATCATGTGGCCCGATTCAAAATACCGGTGGGCAATTTCCCTATGCGGTTTCATGTAAAACTCAACCGGATTGATCTCCCACTGAGTCTCGATGTATATCGTAGGATGAATTATAATTATTATTTAGAGGCCGGTGATAACATTGTATTGACCGAATCGAACGGCAAACTGAATTTCTCCGGGAAAGGATCTTTTAAATTTAAAGTCGCCGATCACATTGATGCCCTATACTTCAAATATGATGTCCCAATCAGTCACGCAAGTTCAAATGGTTTTTGTAGCTATGCCTTTAAAGCGGATACGGCTTATTTGGAAAAAATAAAATATTTAAGGAACAACAAAACTTTGGTTAGTCCCGCCATGGCAAGGATGTTTGAAGCTGATATCTTGGGCGATTATCTCGCCAGGTTTTATGTTCTGCACTACAGTTCCAGCGAGATAATCAGACAAGTTATAGATAGCCTTCAAAATTGCCATCCAGATCTTCCTGAGAACGTAATTGATCGTAAAAGTTTATATGCGTTTAACGAATCAGCATATAGTTTCAATCTGGCATTTGGAATTAATGCACAGTACACTTATGACTCCTGTTATAGCGCCAGTAAACCAATCAATTTACTAAAAGCATACAATGATATCAAAGCCACTTATAAAGGCTTACTTAGAGAGCGCCTGGTTGTCCAGCTGCTTTATCAAAACACGAAGTCTACAACTGATTTTACCGGACTCGCCGAAGATGCGCTAAGCTATGTGAAAGCGGCTGATCTTCATGCAGCATTACAAAAACTGATTGCCAACCACCAAGTCGGAAAACAGGCTTTCAATTTTGAGCTGCCCGATACAAATGGAAGGATGCATCGCCTATCCGACTACAAGGGAAAAGTGATCCTGCTGGACTTTTGGTTTAATGGCTGCGGCAATTGTCGGGATATTGAGCCTTACCTTAAAACTATAGAAAATAAGTTTGAAGGCAAGCCGGTCATTTTTATCAGCATTAATGTCGATAAAGAAAAAGAACGCTGGTTGAGAGGAATACGATCCGGACTCTATACCACGAAGGGAGGACTTGATCTCTACACAACAGGCCGCGGTGATCAGGATGCGACTATACGCAACTTTGATGTAACGGCTTCAGGCTACCCAACCTTAATCATCATTGATAAAGATGGCAAAATGATGCGTAATCCAAAGGACCCGAGAGGCGATAACGGGGGCGACCTGACCGATTTAATCGAATCTGCTATCAGGTAAGAAGAAGTGGTTGCCTGCGGGCAACCACTTCTTTTGTTATCAATTGTATGCATCCGGCGCAGGATTTGTTTTAGTGAATTGCGCAGGATAGGTATCATCCGGCAAACTGGTGACACCACTGCTGGTTGAGGTGATGGTACAATTTAACTTTTGCGTTGGCGTATTACAAGCCACGCCTGGTCCGGACGGATGTACCGCCGTCCATTTGGCATGGGCGCCAGTAGTTTGAATGGCGTAATACGTTGTTCCAGCATTGTGTTTGGGTGCATTAAATGCAAAAGCACTGCCGATACCAGTAACTGAGACCATGGCCATCAGGCCGATTTTTAACTTTTTCATAAAATTATGGTTTTAAATTTAATCTGCCGGTTGTTACCCAGGTGCCGGTTCAAACCTGATTTCGCGCGTGAAATATCTTGTCAAGCATACTTTAGATGCATATGGTAAGTGTTCAACTATTTTTATGTTCACCAGTTGTTAATTTGAGAGACCTTGCAACTTCGATTTTATGACTGATTGCGCCGTTTTTTAAGCGGTAAAGCCCGAATGCTGCCAGGAACACAAATACTAAATTGAATACGAGGTGCTGCCACCAGCCGAGTAATTGGATAACACCGCCGCAGGTACATGGCACATAAGGAAAGAAATGAAGTAGAATAGCGCCGATGTAAAGCGAGAATGCGCTCATGAGTCCGATGAACAAATAATACCCCAACAACCTCGTCTTTTCAAAAACAAGCATTGCCGAAACGGCGATTTCTGTCGCAGGGAGCGTCCAAACAATTAATGTCGCAAACCATTTTGGGAAAGGTTGATTCTGCATCGAATGCACAAACGCGGCTATATTAACCAGCTTGCTGAAGCTGGCATATAGGAATAATAAGATCATTAGTGCTGTGATTACCTCAATTAATACTTCTTTTTTCATGACTCAATTTATTAAACTTGTAATAGCGGGAAACTAAATTTGTCCGGATCTGACTGGCGTATTAAAAAGTGCAATATGCCCGCATGTCCGTCGCAAAGGCCAACCTTTTGTTCGAGGTAATCGTCAGGATGCCAATAGTGAAAACCGTTTTTAGACCTGTTGCCTGTATGATGGAAAAACAATGCGATTTGGTTTGCCCGTTCCCGCCATTCCGTTTCGTTAAATACCAGGCCAGCTTCGATATATACCTCGCCAAGACCGGCTAAGCCGTTGGAAAAACTTGCAAAATAGCTTGAAATAAATGTCGGGTGTGCCAGCAGCGCTTCACTCGCGATTTCTTTGTACAAAGGGTCCTGAAAATATCGGTAAGCCTGAATGAAAACATAGGCAATTCCCGTAAACCCACATTCCACCCAGGGATTAGCGTTCGAAACGTTTGGGTTTACCGTCCATATATGATGTCCATTTTGCAGCGTTCTGGCTCCTGCCAGGTATGACAGCGCTTTCCGGGCAGCTTCGCCTGCTTTATGATGATCCAGTTTAGCCGCACAGGAAAACAAAAAAAGAGCAATACCTGCAATGCCGTGAAATAAGCCCGGCACCTTTACCCGAGAGTTCCTCGTATCCTCGTCATCCAGTAGCCAGGACCCGTCGGCCTCTTGCCGAGCTAATATTGTTTGAATGATATCGTTCAACCGACCATAGGCCTCGCGTGAGTTTATGTCATGCAGGTAATTTAAAATAGTCAGCCCCTGACCAGATAAGCCATTCTTTAACCCCAGGTAAATTGGTGACACATCTAATAAATCAAGCGCCGATTCAGTAGTATAATTTCCAGGCAATAATTTTGCCACTGAAAGTGCTGCAGTGGACACTATTAAGTCAATCTTACCGGGAAAGAAATTGCCCTGAACCTCGTTCTTTTTTAAATTTTCTAACTGCAGCATTTCGCGCAGGTGATGTCGCACCATACTTTCATCTTCACTGTCAAACAGGTCAGTCCTTGCATATTTAGCAAGGGCATACATCATACCCCACCGGCCTTCAGCTAAACCAAAACTTTCTGATAGCCAGTGTAATTTATCGTCAATGAAAAGCGGTGTGGCCAAAGCTTTGACGGCTTCCTTTATGGTTTGCGTACTTATGTATTGGTCAATTGAGGGCAGAGGTGAACTTCCTGCTGAACTTACATCTGATTGAAACGATTCAATCGTTTTATTAATGAAATATAATGTAGGCCTTTCTGTAGGATCCGGGTGCAGGCATGCTTCGATCAAACGACAAATCGCTTTATTGGGGAAGAAATGTTTAAGTTGTTCTGCCAAATACCAGGTGTTTTGCGTACTGAACTTTAAAGGTGGCAAGCCTGTAAATATTTTGATTAAAATCCCTCCCAGGCTGTATATGTCATCACTGTATTGCGGGGGCAAAGAATTCTGTTGCTGAGGAGAAATATATCCGGGTGTTCCAAGTAAAAATGGTGGACTGGGAAGTTGAAGTGCTATTGAGTAGCACAATTCCAGATCTGTGAGATACACTTTTCCATTAGGTAAAACAATAAAATTATCCGGATTCAAATCCCGATGCAAAAACTCCTGTCGATGGAGATTCGCAATGATGTCTATGACCTTCGTCGTCAGGGACAATAATTCGAATTGTTGGCGAGCTTCCTGATTAATCCAGTTTTTGCCTGAGAAGATCGAGGTTACGATATCGCTCAATGAAGTTCCTTCAAGAAACTCCATTGATAAATAAGTTCTATGGTCATACTCAAAAATCTCCTTTATTTGAGGCAAGGGCACCGCTCGAATTAGTTTTTTCTGCGCCTCGAACTGCCAATTCAGCCTATCCCGGATGTCCCGCCCTGAATCGTCAAAGCATTGGTGTGGATTGCCTTGTTTCAACAAACACAATTCACTATTATAAATCAGGTTTAGTTTAATGCATTTCCAAACTGATCCTTTGGGGTCATTTTTAATTTGCTGCAGGGGCAGATAACGGCGTGCTATGAGTCGGGTGGTCTTTTCTTTTTTTAGAGGCAACAGGTCATTGAAAGGCCAGTCAATTTTTCGCGCCTTTAAATGATCAATAAGAATATTTGTACCACTGACCGGTATACCTCTCCTGATTCTTAATTTTGATTCCCCGGGGATTAATGTTCCATAAGAAAGATAAACACAAGCAGAAATGCCGGCCGCATCAAGAACTTCCGGACCCTTTAAATCATTCGTCAACCCGATTAAAGTTTTGGTAAGATGTTTTACCTGGTTTACATCCATAGATATTACCGATATCACCTTACCTACAAGATCTAATCCCCTTCGGCCGTCAAGAATTTCGTTATGCAGTAACGAACCAGACGGCATGAGAAACGATACCTGAGCATTCAATAATTCACTGATAATTTGAGGGGCAGCAAGCATAAATTGCTGGCGGACGATTGAGACATGAATCAGCCAGCCTTCTTTGAGTGTATGCTTGCCAACTACGATATAAGGTTTAGTAAAACAATAGGTTATGCCTTGGTTAACAATTATTAACTCATAATCAAAAAACTCCTCAGTTTTAAGACTTGCTGGTGACGTAGTATAAACTGATACATCGCTGTCCTGATTTACTTCCCTTTTCATATGTAGGTATTCGCTTATGTTTATGACTTACACAGCATAAACTTTAAATGAATTATATGAAGTAAAATAACGCCATATATTATGACCGAAACAGGGACAAAAGGGTAGTAGAAATTTATGGGTATTAACTATTGATTAATCAGCACTTACGCATAGCGTAAGGAGAAAAAATTCATAAATGCAGTTATTTCAACTAAGCGGCCATTAAAATTATCGCAACCCTTTACTCCCTGAAGTTGTATAAACTAGGCTCGCGGCTCTTTTGAAGTAAGTTCCTGAATCACGATGTTTTGGATATCATTTTTTATACTCAAGTAATTGGCCATGAGCATATCACTATCCGTTTTTCTAATCTCCGGTATGCTCATATATCCATTCTCCTCAGTCTTAATGGCGTCATGATCATTAATGATCGAACTATGAAAAACCTTCAAGTCTATTTTGTTATCAGGGTTATCAGCAACGAGCCCGACAAATTCTCCCGACGATAACGTAGCTATCTTTGAAGCAGGTATGGCAAAATCCAGTTGTGTTGATTTACTAATTGAAGTATCCTGACTATTAATGGTTACACTTTGACGCTCCTGCATAATCTTTCCAAACCGTTCACTCAATTGTTTTGCGGTATCACCTGTAACCTGGCCTGATATAATATTGCCGACTATATTCATGATCACCTCCGCCTGTTCGCGACCATAGTCCTTTTTGAGCTGGCTATAATCTTGTACGGCGAGCGTGGTAGCAACCTTATTAGAACGTGCCGTAGCGATAAGGCTATCCATATTGTTAAAGTATATGGTAGGAAACTCATCAAAAACCAAGTTGCACTTCAGCTTGTTTTTTTGATTTACCAGCTTTATCGTTCTTGAAATATAGAGAGATAATACCGCACCGTAAACTTGCTGTTTCATTGGGTTATTACCCATGCAAATGATTTTTGGATCTTCCGGGTTATTTAGATCCAGGTTGAAATCATTTCCCGACAACACGTAATATAGTGCCGGCGAAACCAGGCGGGCCATGCTGATCTTTGCGCTGGCTACCTGCCCCTCCAACTGATCATACGCCTCGTTTTGCCAGGCAGATATAAATGGATTGATCAACACTTCAATTTCAGGTTCCATTTTCAGCAACGCAAACAGGTATTTATAATCTACCTGAGCTAATTCAATCGCGTGAGGTAGCGTACAATATTTACCATCCTGATACTTTTTCAAAAACCAAATAAGTGCAGTGACAAAATTGATCGGAGATTCTACGAAGAAGTCACCTTGCTTTTTGATCCATTCGCGATTCAACCCGAGCATAAAAGTACGGGATGATTCCATGGCATCTGTGATGTCTGTCATGCTTCCCGGCTCCAATGGATTGCAGCGGTGTTTGATCTTATCAAAATCGATAAACCAAATACTGGGCTTTTTCTTATAATTTCCTGCATGCTTTAGTAAGGCATTATAGGCAATGATTGAGAGATCAGGGAATTTAAAATCATAGATCAGCATGCTAAAACCCTTTTTAATATGCTGTGTAATTACATGCCGAATTACAAAATACGATTTGCCCGCTCCTGGTCCCCCGCAAACCAGCAGTGATCTGAACGGGTTGATTAGGTTTATCCAGCTCCGCCTTTTCTTATTTTTGAGATTATATTCAGCAGGCAGGTTTACCGAATATTCATTTTCCAGCAGGCGCTCCTCCTGTGGAAACGTTTCGTTTTCCTTATTAAAAATGTCTCCCGTTAAATTGACATTAATGATCCTGAACAATAGGCTGACCCCAGAAATGAAAAGAAGGAACCCGAGGCTTGTCACGCTGATATAAATGGCCCCAATTGCCAAAATCGACAAACGTAGACTGAATAGAATGCCGCTTAAATAATAAAACAATAAGCCGAGTATTATATAGGTTATTGCATTGGCTAAACGAACACTTTGATCTTTCTTCCCTCTACTACCAATCAGCGAGGCAATCAAAAAGACGATAGCAAGCGATTTTGTCAGCATTGAATTTCTAAAAACAGGAAGCTTATAAATGTTGACTAATATTCGATTGACAATCGGGTATGTCAAGTGCATTTGTTCAATTGCACCATAACAGCTGAAATAAAAATGAAGGATCAATATCAGTATACCTAAATATCTGGTAAAGTCCATGATCTTTCTGAGCGCTTGTTCATTTTCACCTGTTTGCATAACTTTTAATTAAAGATTTATCTTCCTACGTTTTTTCTTTTTCCGGCGTTCGAATAGGTTTTCGCTGCCAGATAGATCCGTTGGGCTAAGCAGCTCGTCCAAAATTGATCGTGAGAATTTGCTATTTGATTCAAGTGTATTTTCAATTTGAAGATCTTTTCCTTGATCGCCAATGCTTCCATAATATTGGCTGTTTGTTTCGGCGTTATTTTGTACCGTGTTAATAGTAGAAGCGGCACTGTAATTCTTACCAAGCTCACTGCCGTTAAAAACGACCTTGTTTTCAAGGTCAACATAAGTCACACCATAAATCCTGCCTTCTGCATTTTCGCGGAACATACCTTTAATACCGCGCTTTTTCAATTCATCAATGAATTGATCTTTAGTGGATGCCTTCGAAATGGCATTGTCAATTCTGGACTTGACCTTATCTTTAAAGGGCTTTCTCAAATATTCTCCTAACAGGAACCGCTCTTCCAATAATCTAAGCGTTGGTTTGCTATAAATTGCACTTGCTTTAATAGGCACACCCACCCTTTTTGCTTGGTTATCTAAAGCCCAATAACGCAACCCCGCCTTGTCGTACATGACAGATTCTTTGGCTCCGCGGTCAGCCTCTATATTGTATAGTTTCAATACCGCGTTGAACTCAGGCAGGCTCGTGAATTTGTATTGATGAATTACTTCGTTCACAATATTTGTCATCGTTCTTTTGGTATCAGTTGAACCATATACTAATGGTTTTACTTGAGCTGGGTCGATTTGCTTATTAAGATTTTTTTTGGACTCGGCCTGGATCAACCCAAATTCTAACTCTATTTCCTTTCTTGCAGGTTCTGAAACTAAGCGGCCGATATTATGCAGACTGATGCGGTTTGCATCGGCTTCAATGTTTGTCGTAACAATATGTATGTGCGGATGACCGGCATCGAAATGTTTATAGATCAAATATGGCTGGCATTCAAATCCGATCTTTTTCATATATACATCGGCTATGGCTGTCAACTTATCATCATCAATTTGCTCGCTTATATCAAAGTTTAGTGAAAGATGGACCGTATTTGTTTTAGTCCGGAAATTCCTTCCGGCTAGGTCTGTAAGCCGGAAAAGTTTATCATAAAATGATAGCTTCTCGTGACTTTTAACATAGCCGCTCACGGCAATCAATTTTGCTTTTCCGGCTTTGACCTTATTTTCATTATAGTTCAAAGCGCCGATCAGGCTCTTTCCACTTTTAATTTTTGCGACCATAGGTCAGAATATTTATTCATACGTTCTTTAATTTCGCTGATTGATGGTTCCAGTTTTCCGTTAATTATCGTTAATAAATTCATCCATAAACGTGTATCTGGGAAACCATGCGCACTATTAATATTCCGGACAGCCTGGTTTAAATTGTTGCCGATAGCGTTTAATTCACGTCTTAGCAAAGCCAGTTCCTCCAACATTTCATCCATTGATTTGTCCCGGTGAATAACAGTTACCGGCTTACCCAGGATCATCGCTCTGCCGAACTCGCTCAAATTTTGAAAAGTGGATTTTTTAAAGCTTTTATTTAGCTGTTCTTCTTCACTTGGTTTCAGGCGAACCTTGATCCACTTTGAACGATTTTCATTACCTTCTTCCATATTAAAAAGTTTAAACAAACCGACTTCGGAGGGTTTGACGATGGTCCCGAAACGACTTCGGAGTAGAGGGCAAGATTCGTTTGTGGTACAAACGTACATCTTGCTAACTGCAAAAAGACAGCAGTTTAAGTCCTCGGAAAGGTCATCAGCCCTTATCAAATCCTCCATTATTAACTAATTAAGATCCTGTCCAAATGCGCATATCGCAATGGTTTTCAAGTTCCAACCTGCGGTGCTTTTGCATCGAGAAAGAATTTAAGGGCGAGTATGTTGATGTCCTTTAAAGATAGATCTTGATCGATGCCATAGGACTTCATCCGCTTTAGCAAGCCTTTCGGTATCCATGTATTTAGCTGGGCCTCTTCTTCCTTTTCCACCTCTCTCAGTTTTACTGGGTGCACTTCCTGAATAGGCGTTTTAGGCGTATCCGACTTTAATTTGGTGGCCAGGTTACCCAACTTGTTTTTATATTCTTCCATGACTAAGCGACTATGATGTAATTACATATTTGCAATAAACCGTAAATACACAATTACATAAATCTGTATTTACATAAATGCAGAAACTTGAAATTGCATAAAACTGTCTTTATGTATTTATGCACTGATATAGTCAACGATCTCTTCCGCAAGGGAAGTGATTTCTTCTTTTGCTTTAACATCCGCTGATTGGAGGATACCGGATGTCATTGAGGAGCGCGTGATGCTTACCCGGTCATGAACCATCGTTTTTAAAAGCGGGGTTCCAAGGCTCTGCAGCAGCTCCTTTATATCTTTGGTAATAGCAGATCGTGGTTTGATCATGTTCAATACAATGCCTGCTTTTAACTGTGGATTTTTTGCCTGCGAAAATTTGATCAGGGTGAGCGTTGACCGGACTGCCATGACATCAAAAAAGCCGGCCTTCGTAGGAACCAATACAAAATCCGAAAATTGAAATAACTCGGTTAATTTGTTTGACAAGTAAGGAGGGGTGTCCACTATTATCAGGTCATAGTCTAAATTAGGAATGTCGCTGATCTGCTCAGCGGATAAAATCGCTAATCCCGGAAAATCGTCTTTTACATGATAAATACTTCCCTGTAAATCTGAATCAACTAGGGCCACCCTTAATTGATCCTGAAAGCACAATGCCAGATTAAGGGCCATCGTGCTTTTTCCTACGCCACCCTTTTGGTGCGCTACTGTGATGATCTTTGCCATATTACATAAATCTAAATCGCTGTAAATACATATTTCTGTAATTCTGTATTTTGAGAATTACATAGCAAAGGTGGCAGTAAGGTATCGCAAAAGACTCCGATGTTATCCGAGTCGGAGGCGGTTTTTTTTTGCATAAAAGAGATTTCTCAAATTGAATTTCATTTTTAAAAGCAGATATTGTTAGATGCTTCAAATCACATCCGACAAACGGTTATTTATTACTTATGGCCAAAGATCACGGGAGATTTTTTCAGGTCAACTTTATGGTTTAGTGACGGATAAATACGGTACTGGAACATTTAATGAACAACACCTGACTGCTGAAATTCTTAATTTCTGTTACGATTGGACTGCTGATAAGTTTATTCAAATCATAGTCGCAAATCAGGACACAAGATTTCTCTATTATCTTTTTGAAAATCATGAATCATCGATCCATTTATATTATAGGACGGCCGAAAAAAATTTTGATAAAGAAAAAATCAATGAAAATACGTTATCGTTAAATCGTCGCATTTTGAAACTTGCTCTTGAACAAACCTGTGACATTGATTATATAACTAATAAAGAACCTTTAACCCGCCAAGTCGTTACATCATTTGTATTGATAGTCGAAGATTTATTGTATTTGGGAGAGCGACTATTCGCATACTCTGAGCATCTCGCGGAACAGCGTATGATGGAAAACCCCATTGAAATTGTTGTAGCACCTTCTGAAGTGAAAGTGCAGCGCAACTATCATTACGATCAGGTTTACCGTATTATGGAAAAGTTTTTTCAGGAGGGATTTAAAGAGGGCCTTGTAGACAGTCAAGTTATTAAAGAGCTTAGGGCTCAGTTGGAAATTTGTATGGGAATTAACTATGATTTTGCAGGAGGGCAAATATTTCAGATGAAAAGACATCATGCGCCTGATTACCCGCTGTATCAAACAATTCAGCCGGAAGCCCTTATTCAGAATCTTATACATAATGGGGTTGATGAACAATCTGCCAGGAACTTCTATGCAGGTTTAACTATTTCCAGACATAATAAGTTAACCATTAAAAACTCAGTTTACCTGTCGGGATCTTTTCACCGATATATGTTCAGGCCTATTTTGATTTTAAAAAAGGATGGTGAAGAGAGGGCTTGGGTGGGTGACGAAAAATGGCAGGAAAGCATATTGGTAATGGCAACAAATGGTTTTCAATGGCAACTTGCACCTGAAGAATGGAAGCTAAATGACTGTTTTTTAAATTACCTATCGTCTAAACACGATGAACATGATAAGATACTTGAAAAGGAGGTTATTAAGATTTTAGATAAAAGGAAAGTATGTTACGACTATCACATAGAAAAGTTAATAAATAGCAAAGGTGTAACGATTGATATCATCGCTAACCCAGGTGAGATTGACTTCATCATTGTCGATTCTGCTGTCAAGAAAATATTAGTTACAGACTGCAAATATCATCGTGCGCGATATGAAATGACCGGATTTTCCAACGATTTCTCACATTTCAAAAAATATGAGAAGCAAATGAAAAGGAAATTAAGATACGTAGCAGATAATCTTAGTTTGATCCAGGAGCATTTCCAAAGGCTATGTAAACTACCTGACCTGGATTTGTCAGCATACAAAATAGATGGATTATTTATAGTTAATACGCCTACATTTTACATCTTCAACGGGACGGTAAAAACCATAACTATTGGACATTTGGAAGAATTTATGGAAGATGGTTATGAATTTGGCGATATTACTTTAAAAGATAAGGACAACAATAGCAAGACTATAAAACATCCCTATTTCACCATTCAATAAGAAAGGCTGATTACCTTTTGTAATTACATAATTATAGATTTATGCAATTACATATGCGACAAAAAATTAAAAATCTGTCGCACAACGAAGAATTGCGACAGATTTAGAAATTATGTGACAGATTTGAGTTATCCACTATTTAAGTCGCATGTGTTTTAAAGGATATGTAATTATGTACATATAGAATTACATAAGCAGTACGACTACTTGATCACGTAAAAAGAATCAGGAAAAATTGAAATAATGACTGAAAGTTCGGTTCCTTTTTTTGTATATTTGATCTGTAAAAGTTCTTTAAAACAACGCAAACTACCTCAAGTTATCCGGTGACTATCTCGGTGACTAATAGTTTTTAGATATTATAAATACCTGGTATTTAATGCATTAACGAAATGGTTCGGGTCCCGTCCATTCCGCTAAAAGAGCCGCAAGGCTTCGTAAAACGCTTAAATCATTTGGTTTAAGCGTTTTTTTTGCTCAAAAAATCGCATAACTACTCAGGTTTGATGGATCAGTCCGAAAGGTTGGGCCACTTTAAATCTGTAATTAAAGTATATCCGTTTAGGCAAATTTAGTCCGGGCACGGTCCCTCCGGATGCTATAGCAGACTTTTATATACCTATTGCTATCATAAGTTAACTTTTGAATAGCCCTTAGTTATGGTTTGGCTATTTCAAGCACCATCCTGCCACTTATATCTCCTTTTTTCATATCATCAAACACCGTATTGATGTCTTCCAGTTTAACAGGATTAACAGTGGCCTTAACTTTCCCCTCCAATGCAAAGGAAATGGCTTCTTCCATGTCCTTTCGTGTTCCGACGATGGAGCCTTTAATGGTTGTGCCGTTAATGACCGTGTTAAAAATAGAGAGATCAAAAGTTCCGGCAGGCAACCCGTTCAGCGAAAGTACCCCTTTACGCCTTAGCGCGCTTAATCCCTGGTTAAAGGCAATCGGCGATGGCGCAGTTACCAGTACACCATGCATACCACCTGTTTCCTTTTTAAGGTACGCGCCCGGATCTTTTTCTTTGGCATTCACGGTAAGGTCTGCACCCAGATCTTTTGCCAGCTTCAGTTTATCACCGGCAATGTCGATTGCTGCAACATGCAGCCCCATTGCCTTCGCGTACTGAACGGCCAGGTGTCCCAAACCACCAATACCGGAAATAGCGACCCACTCTCCGGGTCTGGCTGCAGTTTCTTTTAAGCCTTTGTAAACGGTGACGCCGGCGCAAATAATCGGCGCCATTTCCGTGAAATTTATATTTGGAGGAAAATGTGCAACATACCTGGAGTCTGCAACCACGTATTCCGCAAAGCCGCCGTCAACACTATAGCCGCCATTCTGCTGCGCCTCGCAAAGCGTCTCCCATCCGGTATAACAGTAATCGCAACAGCCGCAAGCACTATATAGCCAGGGCACTCCTACGATATCACCTTCCTTAATTTTTTGTACGCTGCGACCCAAAGCAACAACATAACCAATGGCCTCATGTCCCGGAATTAAAGGCATTTTCGGCTTTGCAGGCCAGTCTCCCTGGCAAGCATGTAAATCGGTATGGCAAACGCCACAGACAATTACCTTAACCAGGATCTCATTTTCACCGGGTTCCCTTACCGGCATTTCTTCAATATGCAATGGCTCTCCAAACGCGTGAATCACTGCTGCCTTCATTTTTTTAGGTATCATAAGTTTTATTTAATAGTACACAGTTATTGTATTCATTATTTATCCCGGCAATAGAAAATAGCCTCATGAATGCACAGATATAACGCTATGATCCAATCAGTTTGCCAGTACGCCGTAAAGGTC
Source organism: Mucilaginibacter phenanthrenivorans (assembly GCF_024721155.1). Lineage (GTDB taxonomy): Bacteria > Bacteroidota > Bacteroidia > Sphingobacteriales > Sphingobacteriaceae > Mucilaginibacter > Mucilaginibacter phenanthrenivorans. The sequence continues at coordinate 18,655 of NZ_JAHVAP010000012.1, forward strand.
ATCCATTAACAAATAATAGCGCTGACGTACATCATAGTATCAAATGATTTACATCATTAATTCTTTCTACCGTGGGGATTCCAGTCGCGGTTTACGCATCTGATAATTAAGCGGCCCTCTTAAAACAAGAAGACCCGCTGTTTGTTGCGGGTCTTCGTATTATAAACTAACCTCAGTTTAATTAATAGGCATTATCCGCCGTGGTTACACGGATCAGTTTAGCATTAACGAATTCGTATATGGCAGCAGGCGATTGCTCCCGCCCATATCCCGAATGTTTGGTGCCACCAAAGGGCAGTTCAGGCGCAATACCGGTTACATGATTGATGTATACCATGCCTGTATCAATCTGCCTGGCCACATTAATGGCCCTGTCATTATTGGAGCTGAATACGCTGCCTCCCAAACCGTAGTCTGTGGCATTTGCCAGGTCAATGGCTGCCTGCTCGTCTTTTACTCTGTAAAACATGAATACCGGGCCGAATATCTCTTCCTGGAAGGCGGCGGTTCCGGGCTGGATGTCGCAAAGAATGGTCGGCTCCATAAAGGCGCCCGGCCGATCGATACGGTGCCCGCCCGCTATCACGGTCGCACCTTGTTCAACTGCTTTTTGCACCTGTTTGATCACGTCTTCAACCGCTTTTTCACTGCTTAAAGGCGCCAGGTCGGTTTGCTCATCCATAGGGTCGCCTACCTTTAACGAGGCGAATTTAGTCTTTACTTTTTCCAGGAATACATCAGCAATGCCCTCCTCCACAATCACTCTTTTAGGCGATACACAAACTTGCCCTGCATTCCAGATGCGGCCGCGCACGGCCGCCTCTGCTGCTTGTTCCGCGTCAGCGTCATCCAGCACTACAAAGGCGTCACTGCCGCCAAGTTCCAATGTAGATTTTTTAATGTATTTTCCGGCTGCTGCTGCAATGGAAGAACCCGCAGGCTCACTTCCGGTAAGCGTTACGGCCTTAATTCTTTTATCGGCTACCAGGGCATCTATTTTGTTGCCCGGAATAAATAAGTTCTGGTAAACACCCAGAGGGAAACCCGCTTCCAGGAAAATATCCTCCATGACCTGCGCACATTGCGGCACATTTGAGGCATGTTTCAGCAGCATGGTATTACCTGCCATCAAATGAGGCGCCGCCGAACGGGTGATCTGGTAGAACGGAAAGTTCCAGGGTTGTATGCTAAGCAAAACACCAATGGGCTCATAGCTCAGAAAGGCAGAACCCTGGGGCGTTTCCAGGGGCTGATCGGCCAAAAACTTTTCACCGTTATTTGCATAATAGTCAAAAATTGCGGCACAAAGCTCCACTTCTGCGCGACTCTCTTTTACCAGCTTTCCCATTTCCAGCGTAGCCAGTTCTTCCAATTGGTTTATCCGGATGCGCATAAGGTGAGCCACCCGGCGCAAAAGCTGTGCGCGCCCCGCTTTAGGTGTTTTTCTCCATGTTTGAAAAGTGTCATCGGCCAGAGCGATCTTTAATTCGATCTGCTCATCACTCATTACTTCAAAAGATTTGACAAGTTCATTATTAAATGGGTTCACCGTTTTTATCGGTGATGTTTTAGTTACTGTTTCCATTTTATGGCTTTTTAAAGGTTAATCAAAGTTAGGAACAGCCTGTCCGGCAGAAATGACACAGAACAATTATATCAGTGAGCTTCCTCATTTGTTATTATGTTGTATCCCAATAAATTTGGTATAGATTATTAAATAAGTTACCATGAGTAAAGAACTAATGGAGTTTTCGGGTCAGATAGATGAATTATTTGACCAGATTAGCGTTGAGGCGGACGATTTCTGGGAACAGTTGACACACATGTTTATCTGATTGGAAGCTCTGAGTGGGTATTGACCGACAATTCCGCGCAGCAAATTCATCAAATAGCGCAAAACAGATTACTAAACAGATACGAAAAATGATTCAATAAGCCCGACAAGCCTTTATTGGATACGTTTTTTCTCCCGCATTTCATTTTCTATTTCAATAGCTTTGGGGAAGAGGATATTATTTTCCAGGTGCAAGTGCAGGTAAATGTCATCTTCGTACTCCTGCAACATTTTATAGAGTATCCCGTAACTATGCGGAACATACGGTGGCAGCTGGTAATTTCTTGTCAGGGTACGAAGCATCCTGAAATCTTCGGTAAGGTTTTCATGCTCCGCTTCCAGGAGGTAAACCGAAAAAGAAAGAGGGCCAAATGCAGCCTCTTTAATAACACTGCCACTCTTATACGCTTCGTTTAATGTTATGATATAGGGGAAAATATTTTGCTCTTCCTTATCCATACTTCGCATCAATAGTTTACTAATCTTCTCAAAAATCGCAACTACTTCTATAATCTCCGGGTATTTTTCACCATAGGTTTTACTTATTTTTTTTGAGAGTTCCTGAATAAACGGCGTATTGCTCTTTAAATACAAGTGGTGCAGTTTAACCATGTATTTGCACATAAACCCAATATCCCAACTTTGAAAATCCATGTCAGGCGTCAACAAGGGCTGCGTTTCGGCGGCTAACATAAGGGACAATTCGCTTGCAGCCAATCCATGTTGTTTACATACCTCTTCGATTGTTCGTTTGCCACCGCAACTAAAATCAATCCCTAAGTTTTTAAAAATCGCTGCCTTGCCGTAATCCCGGGCGACTATCTCACCAATGGTCTCTTCATCGTGTTTTTGCAATCCTTTTACAATTTTTATCTGCCAAACCAATGGCTCCTTTTTAACTGGTTCCCATCTAAATGTTTGTCCGCACTTCGCCAATAAATACTCATATAAAGGTTTGGGATCATCATCAATGCGGATAATAATTGATGATCCTGGCCTGAGTGCGTCAAACTTTTTAAATATTACAGAATGCTTTAAACCTCGTTCAATAAGGGCAACATCAACAATCTCCGGTACTTCCATTTCAAGAATTTGGTCGCAAAGCTAAGTCTGCAAACAAGCCTGGCAAATGACGAAGGTCACTTATTGCGTCATTAGTTGATATATATTTTCTGAAACCCCACTTAAAAACACTTACCGCCGGATGATTCTTTTCCGGTTGAGCGGGCCAAATCAACAAGTATTAAAATAAAAGCGGCGGGGATATTAAATTGAATAGCGCATGGTGGAATAATTGGTGTGACTGGGGATGCCACGTAATATTTGACGCTTAAATGGTCAGGGTAGCATAATTACAAGAGGCTGATTGTTCGCGGAGATGCTGGTTTTGAAGTACTCATATTTTGCTGCCATAAGTCAAGGTTTCTGATTGTTTGATCGGCAATTTCCTGCAAAGCATGGTTGCTTTTTTCTTGTAACAGATCAGATGAAATAGTTGAGATTTTAATCCCATCGATTACTGTTGCTTCCCGGTCAATAATGTTCTTTTCAGCGCAGCGTGTGACGATGTATTTTATACCCAGACCGGCCAGTTTTTCCATAACCGAAGCAGAAATACCATCATTAGTAAAAACAATAACGGCGTCTTTTCCCGCTGCGAAATTGATGGTAGCATCGCTTAAAGGATTCGCTATAAGCGTAATATCATGTTTTTTTTGATTGGCCCGCGCCAGGAATTCCTTTTCGAATGGTTCTATATCGTACGCTACTGCTTTCATTACCTATATATTTATCCGGTAAAAATACAGCTAATAGATAATGCAGGTTATGAGCGGTATCAGTAAGAAAAATGATCTGAGTCAGTTTTTCATTTTAGACAGGCGTGCCAAATCAAGTATAGTAATGGCACTGCCTTTTTTGTCAATCAGGCCTTCGTCTCTGAAATCAGATAACGTCCGGCTAACGGTTTCGGTGGCCATGCCTGCCATAGCAGCCAGGTCTTCACGGGTTATCTTGAAACTTTCATTTTCATTAGTTTGCTGGCGCGACAAACGCAGCATGGCCTCTGCCATTCTTTTTCTTACGGAATGGTAAGCCAGCTGCATCAACTGTTCTTCTTTTTCCCTGATATCATTTGCCAACAGTTTAATAAATTCCCTGGCAACCTCGGGATAAAGATGGAGTAGCTGTTCTAGTTGGTCCCGGGGTATAAGGCATAAGATACTATCTTCCAGCGCAGTTGCTGTGTCGGAATAGGGCTCATTAGCCAATAGGGCGTTAATACCAAGGTATTCATCATTGGCATAAATACCGGTCATCAGTTCCCGGCCGTCTTCAGCGAGCCTGATTGTTTTAACCTTCCCGCTGATAACGAGGTAAAGCCCGGTTCCCTTATCACCATCGTAATAAATAACCTGGTTCTTTTTAAATTGGCGCGCTTTGCGTTCCTGGATGATTTTTTTTAATTCAGCAAGGCCGTCATTCTTGCCAATCAGGTTATTTAAGCGATCTAATGACTTACTGTAGAAATTTTGCTGCAGTTCTTTTTTCTTTAGCCTGCTTTCAACGGCGTTGAGCAGCTCCATATCGTCAAAAGGTTTGGTCAGGTAATCATCGGCCCCCATTTCCATTCCCTTTCTTAGATCTACCCGCTCGGCCTTTGCTGTTAAAAACACAAAAGGCGTGGCAGTCGTTTCCGGATTTTTATTCAGCATATACAAAACGCCGTAACCATCAAGCTCGGGCATCATGATATCGCATAAAATAATGTCAGGCAGATTTTTTAAGGCGAGATCGACACCTGTTTTACCATTATTGGCCCCGAACACCTGGTATCCGGCCAGTTCAAGAATTTCCACCACGTTTTCGCGGATGTCATTGTTATCTTCGATGATCAATACTTTTTTACTCATGATATTGGAAATGTGATTGTAAAGATAGTTCCCTGGTTTATATTGCTTTCAAATTTAATCCGGCCGTTCATCAAACTGGCATAACGGGCTACGATATTTAATCCTAAGCCAGTACCTGGAATATTGCCGGTATTATGCGCCCGGAAGAATGCTTCAAACATGTGCTTCTGATCAGCATCCGGAATGCCTATCCCATTATCCTTAACGGTAATAATACAATGCTCGCTATCTAACTCTGTTAAAAATTCAATAAAAGTGTCTTCACCGGAATATTTGATGGCATTGGTGATGAGGTTGATCACACAGTTCTTCAGCAGGTTCTGGTCTAAGTTAACAATACTGCCGGTTCCGGTATGCTGATAAAGGATACTTTGGTTTTGTTTGGCTACCATCTGCAGCTCTTCTGTAATTTCTTCTGATAGCTTTACCAGGTCGAACGGTACGCAGGTTGGTTCTACCTTCCCGGCTTCCAGTTTTTCGAGCGAAAGAAAATCATTTAAGATCGCTGTCAGGTTGCCAACCGAGTTCTTGATCTTGGCCACATGCTTGTGAATATTGGCATTCTCATAAGGTAACGCATACTTCTCAATTAACGAGGCCGACAGCTGAATGGCGCTTAAAGGTGTACGGAATTCATGAGATGCCATCGAAACAAACCTGCTTTTTAACATCCCCAGTTCCTTTTCCTTCTCCAGGGAAAAACTAACCTCTTCTTTTGCGAGCCGTAGCGCTTGCACTGTTTCTTTAAGCGAATGGGTGCGGTTTTCAACCAGCTCTTCCAAATGAGCAGCGTACTCCTGTAGCTGTTGCTCTGCCTCTTTTTCCCTCGACAGGTCATGGATAAAACCCGCATAAACTTTCCGGCTGGCAAAAGGGACTTCGCTCACACCTAACCGGAAGGGAAATGTAGTACCATCTGTCCTCAGGCCGGTCACCTCCCGCCCTATGCCTATAATATGGGGTACTCCCGTACGCTGGTAGCGATGAATATATTCATCATGTTGTTGCCTATCCGGTGGCGGCATTAAAGTGGATATATTTTTTCCGATGACCGCTTCAGGGGTACATAAAAAAAGTTTGCATGCCGAAGGATTGATGGATTCAACGATGCCATGGTCATCAATCGTAATGATGCCATCTATGGCATTATCAATTATAGCTTTTAAAAGGGCCGCATTCTCCATAAACTGGTTTTATCGTTAATTGATAATCATCACAAATAACAACAATCAGTATCATATTAAAAATAATTTTTTTCACGCAAAAATGTGACCATGGTCATTTTTTTAAAGATTTTGTAGTTAAATTAGTTTCCGAAGAAGCCGCTTTCCTGATATTAGCTTTATAACGATACACCGTCGCCTACCAGATAGTGCTCTTACGTCACAAAATTCTGTAACAGTCATCATTTTATGATCAAACCAGATTCAGGAACTTTATCTCAAAATACCCCACCGCGGAATTTAACCTGAATACAGGGATCCTGTTATTAAAAACAAGGTATCAGCCCGTAATAGAGGAAAACGTTATTGATTGTCGCCTATGAAGATTGGCAGGACTCTTTACAAAATTAAAACTAACTGGCATGCGGCGTTTGGGTTTACCTTCTTAGCCCTGGCCATAATATTTTGTTTGCTTTTTTTGTTTACTGGCTACAACCAGCTCTCCCATTGGTACATAGCCGGCAGCCCGGGGTTTTACCGGCAGGATTTCTGGGGAAAAGCGTTTTTTACCCAAAGGACCAAAGCGTACGGAAATTTGTTTTGTATTGGAGGGCTCCTGGCTTCCTCTACCTTATGTTTTCTTTTGGCCAGGAATCAGCATAAGGAAAAAATCAGCATCCGGCTTAATTTCAGGGCCTGGGTCCCTATTTGTTTTTTACCGATTTGTGGAACGTTAGCCTGGCTGTGGGGAAATAGTCTGGTAAGGCCTGCTTTTGATGAGGCTTTTTCTGCCATTAATTGCGCAGGACTTCCGCCCTTTTATACTGTCTCTTACTATATGCTCCCGAATAACCATATCCTTTTTAATTTTATAAATGGGCTGGTTTTTCATTTTGCAACGGACAAAGTTTTTACCGGGCGATTAATTTCCCTTGTTTGTTACCTGTGCATTATTTTAATAATGTACAACTGGCTGGTAAGCTTACTGAAAAACAATTTCGTAGCGGTGATGATTACCCTGGTACTAATGCTCCAGTTCCCTACGTGGGGCTTTTCATTCCAGGCAAGAGGGTATGAGTTTTGTTCACTAGCTGCGTGGCTTGCCTTTTTCGCACTTAGTCAATATCGCTTATTTGGTAATGGCAGGTGGCTGAAACTTTACGTTATTGCCTGCGCGGCGGGCTATTGGTGTATTCCGGTCTTTTTATATTTCCATGTTGCCTGTACTATACTTATCATTGTTAGTGCAAATCAAAAAGAGAATGCTGCGGCAAACTTTTGGAAGGCACAATTGGTGATTGCATTAGTAGTGTTTCTGCTTTACCTCCCTGCTCTTTGTTTTTCGGGCCTGCCCGCATTGATAGCGAATAAATATGTCAGCGTGCAAACACAATCGCTGCAGACGTTTAGCAATAACTTGCTAATTACATTTAAAAGCTACCTGGAGGGTTTTTCAGGTAATTTCAATTCTGAAAACCATTTAGGTGCCGGGTTACTTTTTTTCATGCCGCTAACTTTATTCTGTTTTTACACTAACAAATGTGCATTATTGTTGGGCAAGTTTTTCATTTCTATATGGGTAGCGTGGTTGCTGGTAACGGGCATAATCCGCATATTTCCGCCGGATAGAATTATGGCGGCACAACTGAGCATCAGCCTGGCTATTAGTTGTTATACACTATGTTTGTTGGCAGAAGCTGTCATCAGAAAAACCCGGTTACGCATCCCGATTTTGATCATTGCTTTCGGCCTGCTTGCTTATTACTTTATTAGGTCTGATCAGGACAATGTAAATTACCGCCTTTATCAAAATGACATTAATGCGAATTTTACACGCATTCGCCGGGCCCTGGAATTGATACCTCCAGGCAAAAGCATCGATTTTTCAGACGAATGCTTTTACTGGCGTTACCTTTACCAAAAAAGGACAGGAACCTTAGCCAGAACAACGCCGGAATTGCCCCAGTTCTATATTCGTTCGAAAAATGATTCGTTACCACCCCGGTACCGGCGTTACCGGCTTAAATCGATTGCAGGAGAATATGAGGTTTACAAAAAGCCAGCGCCAAGGTCCACACAGACTGTCATAGATCATAAAATTCACTGACCGCCGCTAAGAGTGATCTCCATCACTTAAAATATTGACAAATACCATCTTGCATAAAATTCAAATGTGACCTCCATCATTGATTTAGAATAAAGCAAAAGCAATTTTTGTAAAGCTCATTTTGGTTTATGGAAATGCATATTCCTGGAGATCCTTCAACCACATGCTTTTACGATTTAGAAAGAATAAAATGAACAGATCGGAAATTGTTTTTTTAGATGGCCCTCAATCCAGGTGGAAGGAGTTAAAGTTTACATTTCAAACAATGACGCAGTTGATCCACGGCTTTCGGGCGCTGCATTTTATTGGTCCTTGCATTACGATCTTCGGATCGGCCAGGTTCAAAGAAGATCACCCTTATTATGCGCTCACACGTAAAGCTGCCGCTGCATTTGCCCAACTGGGTTTTACCATTTTAACCGGTGGCGGACCGGGCTTGATGGAAGCAGCCAACCGGGGTGCAAAAGATGTGGGTGGAAGATCAGTTGGCTGTAACATTCAGCTGCCAATAGAGCAACAGCCCAATCCTTACCTAGACAAATGGGTCTATATGAAACAGTTCTTCCTGCGCAAAGTACTCCTGGTTAAATACTCCTTCGCTTTCGTGGTTATGCCCGGAGGATACGGAACTTTAGATGAATACTTTGAAGCGCTTACTTTAATACAAACCCATAAGATCAAAAATTTCCCAATTATCATTTTTGGAAAAGAATATCACAAAGACCTGCTCGAACATATTGAACAGATGAGCAAAAGCGCCACAATAAGTAATGACGACGCACACTTGTTTCTCGTCACCGATAATATTGATGAGGCGGTTAAATTAATTATTGAAAAAAGTATAAAGCAATATGGCCTTAAGCCTGAAAATAAGATCAAACCATTTAAATGGCTTTTTGAACACAAATAAATCTTCCTCTCTTAACTCAACCGCAATCATTTTCAGCTATGTACAGTGCCGACTTATTAAAAGCCATTATTGAAAATGTAATAGATGGTATCCTCGTTATTGATCAGGACGGCATTATTCTGATGGCCAATCCTTCAGCCTGCAACTTGTTCGGATATCCTGTTAACGAATTATATGGCCATAATATAAATATGCTTATGCCTTCCCCGGACAGGGACCAGCACGATAAATATCTCAAACGTCATGCGTCCACCCGGGAGTCCCATATCATCGGTATCGGCCGGGAGATAATCGGACTAAAAAAAAATGGAATAGTTTTTCCCGCAAGGCTGGCTGTCAGCGAGGTTAAATATAACGGCAGGAACCTGTATACAAGTGTGATACATGACCTGACGCAGGAAAAGAAGACCGAAGAAAAATTACGGCAACATGCTGATGAATTAGAAACCGTTGTTGAGGAAAGAACCCATTTTCTGAAAAATATTGTAAAAACGCTGGAACAGGCAAAAGACGAGGTTAATACCTCTCTTTTGAAGGAAAAGGAAGTTAACCAGCTAAAAACCCGCTTTGTTTCCATGGCCTCCCATGAATTCAGAACGCCGTTGAGCAGCATTCAGCTTTCTGCCTCATTAATTGAGCATTATTATGACCGCCTGGATAAACAGAAAATATTTAGCCACCTGGGTAAAATTAAAATGGCTGTGGGAAGCCTGACCGCTATTTTAAATGATTTCTTATCCGTCGAAAAAATCGAGCAGGGAAAAGTTAACGTAGTATATCGGGAATTTGATTTAAGTGCGCTTTGCGGGGAGATTGTAGATGCCATGAGAATGCAGTTAAAAGCCGGTCAGAAAATTATCTATATGCACTCTGGCGATACTACAACTGTAATGCTTGACAGCGACCTCCTGCAGAATACCCTGCTCAACCTTGTCTCTAATTCCATAAAATATTCAAATAACGATGGATTTATTGAGGTAAAATCGGAGATCACAGCGTCCGCCTGCATAATTTCCATTAAAGATAATGGCATAGGCATCCCGCAGGAAGACCAGTGCCATTTATTTGAAGCTTTCTTTCGGGCACAGAACACGCAGGACATCCAGGGAACCGGGTTAGGACTGAATATTGTTAAGCGTTATACCGAACTTATGAATGGCTCCGTAAGTTTTGAAAGCGATGTGCAATCCGGAACAACTTTCACGCTAATATTCCCTATTAAGGATCTAAGTGTGTTTAATTTCAGTAACTCGCTAACCGCGTAACAGCTATGTTCAAACCATATTAGTTTCGATATCAAAAAGAAATTCTTTTTGATCCTGTTTAAGTATTATAGGGTTGATATGTAATTCATCCTTGATTTTCACACGTAATGCTTCCTGCGCGCATGGCTCACCATGAACAAGATAAATATGCGGGGGAACAACCTCAAAATCTCTTAACCAAGTTAGCAATTCTGCCTGGTCGGCATGAGCAGATAACCCGCCTATTTCTTTTACCCGGGCTTTTACTGCATAATACTGCCCATGAATTTTTATTTCATGTGTTTGATTCAACAATGCCCTCCCCCGTGTTCCTTCAGCCTGGTAGCCAATGATTAAAATCGTGTTTTTAGGGTCGGTAATATAATGTTTAAGATATTCCAGTACCCGTCCGCCGGTGAGCATACCACTGGCTGCCAGCACGATTTTACTTCCCTTCCGCTTAATTATTTTCTCCGTTCCCTCGTAATCCTGGTTAATCGTCAGGCCGCTGAACATCCGGCTGACTTCCTTCGGAGCTATGGTTATCCACTCCGGGTATTTCACTAAAGTTTTACTTGCCGATGCTGCCATTGGGCTATCCAGGAAAACGGGGATTTCGACAGGAATATCCTTTTGAAATTTAAGCTTGTACAAAAGATGCATCACTTCCTGCGCCCTCCCAACCGCAAAACAGGGGATAAGCATACTTCCCTTGTTAAAAATGGTGTCTTTTATAATAAAAGCCAGTTCAGCGCCGGTATTTCCTGCTCCATGCAGCCGGTCGCCATATGTTGATTCCATGATTACAAAGTCTGCTTTGGCAGCATGAACCGGAAGCGGGAAAAGTTCAGAATGGTAACGACCAATATCCCCGGAAAAAACAATTGTTTTATGATAACAATCAATTGCAACTGAACAGGCGCCCGGAATATGGCCGCCGGGATATAACTGAAATTGAATATGATCACTAAGCCGGTATGGTTTTCCCGCATCCACCGGCTCAAAATACCGCAATGCAGCCTCTACATCGGCGGTTGTATACAATGGTTTCGCGGGACTGTGCCGCGTATAACCATGTTTATTGGCTTTATGAGCATCTTCTTCCTGTAATTTTGCGCTATCCCTTAAGATCAGTTCGGTTAGGTCGCGTGTCGGCTTGCTCATGTATATTTTACCCCGGTACCCGTTTTTAACCAGCAAGGGAATATACCCGCAATGATCGAGGTGGGCGTGGGTCAGGATCATTGCACCAATTGAAGACGGATCAACAGGTAATGGCTCCCAGTTCTTTTCGCGCATGGACTTAATTCCCTGGAACAATCCGCAATCAATTAACAAGTTTAATTCCGGTGTCTTTAACAGGTGCTTAGAGCCGGTTACGGTTTCCGCGGCCCCCAACGATAACAAATAAACAGCCCGGTTATCGTTTTCTGCAAATTGATCGATCTTCATCATTATGAGGATTATATAGTTTGATATAAAGTTAAAGCGGCAATAGGTCTTAGTTTTGATATACATCACTATTTCAATTGATTGGCATCATAGTATAACTCAAGCGCGGAACAGAGATTTGTGTTAGAAAAAAAATTAAATCATTATGTCACACTTAGTAAAATCACATCGCTCTCCATCATTAAGGTCAATGATGGAGGATTTCTGGAGCACAGACAGGTTTTTTGATAAACCCTTTAACGGTGAATTATTGCCTGCGGTAAATATTCGCGAGACTAAAAATCATTACAAACTGGATGTATCAGTTCCGGGTTTTAAAAAAGATGATTTTAAGATCACCACGGAAGACGGCTTGCTGACTATAAGCGCCGAAACCAGCAATGAGCAAAATGAAGAAAAAGAAAATTATACCAGGAGGGAATTTTCTTCTTCGTCCTTCACACGCACATTTCACCTGCCTGAAAATGTAGAGGAAGATAATATCAGCGCCAACTATCAAAATGGACTGCTGGAGATCGAACTTAAAAAATCCGGAAAAAGCTCGACAGCAAAAAAGGAAATAAAAGTAGCCTAGAGAAAATCAAAACAGTACCTGCAGGAACCTAACCGCGGGTACTGTTTTATTGGCGTCCTGATCTTTTATTTACACCATAAACAACAATGAGATGGAAAGATTTATAAAAAAATTCAGCGAAACAGGTATCAGTGATATTCTTGAAGTGGGTGGTAAAAATGCTTCCCTGGGTGAAATGTTTACGCATTTAACTACAAAGGGAATACAGGTACCCAACGGGTTTTCCATTACCGCTGCAGCCTTCCGGTATTTTATCAGCTTTAACAGGTTGGAGGAAAAATTGGAAACGCTGATGAGTGGCCTGGACCGAAAGGATTTTCTGAATTTGAATAAAACAGGAGCCAAAGCCCGGGAACTGATCATGGGCGGCGTGATGCCGAATGATTTACGGATGGCCATAATAGATGCCTATGATTATCTTTTTGATAATGCAGACCAGGAAGTGGCGGTACGCAGCAGTGCAACTGCTGAAGACCTGCCCGATGCCAGTTTTGCGGGGCAGCACGAATCTTACTTAAATATCAGTGGGCATAACGCCTTGCTTTTGGCAGTGAGACGCTGTTTTGCATCTCTGTATACAGACAGGGCCATTAAATACAGGGAGGATAAAGGATTTGATCACAGCAAAGTTTTTCTCTCGGTGGGTGTACAGCAAATGGTGCGTTCAGACATTGGCTGCTCGGGCGTAGGGTTTACACTTGAGCCTGAATCCGGATTTAAAGATGTAGTGCACATAGCAGGTGTTTGGGGTTTGGGAGAAAATATGGTTCAAGGTACGGTTACGCCCGATGAGTTTCTTGTTTTTAAACCTTCCCTAAAGAGAAAATTAAAATCCATCATTCAAAAAAACCTGGGCAGCAAATGCAAAATGATGGTTTATGCCAAAAAAAACGATGAAACAAATGTAACTATTAACAAAGACACCCCCTGGGAGCTGCGTGAAAAGTTTGTTTTACAGGACAGGGAAATTGAGCAGATAGCTAATTGGGCGCTGATCATTGAGGATCATTACCAGAAGGCGATGGATTTTGAATGGGCCAAAGACGGCATCAATCACCAGCTATATATTATACAAGCCCGCCCAGAAACGGTACATAGCCGAAAAAAAACAATACAGGTAAAATCTTGCCAGATCATTGAAAAAGGCGAAGAAATGACCCATGGTGAAGCCATTGGCAGTATGATCACTGCTGGCTTTGCTAAAGTTTTATCCTCGCCGGAAGAAGCTGGCAAGCTAAAGGAAGGCGATATTTTAGTCACAGACACAACCAGCCCGGATTGGGATCCGATCCTAAAAAAGGTAGCGGGCATCGTTACCAATAAGGGGGGACGAACCAGCCACGCCGCTATTATTGCGCGTGAACTGGGCGTTGTTGCAATTGTAGGTACTGAAGATGCAACAACAGCTATCAGGGATGGCGACCAAATCACACTGAACTGTGCCGAAGGTAAAATTGGGTACGTTTACCGCGGGAAATTAAACTGGAAGGAAACGGTCACCACCGTAAGCCATGTGCATCTTCCGGAAAATGTTAAAGCACAGTTGATTATTGGCGAACCGGAAAAAGCATTTCCGTTGTCCTTTTTTCCAAACGATGGCGTGGGGTTAATGCGGCTGGAATTTATCATAAACAACTACGTACAGATCCATCCAATGGCGCTGGTAAAATTTGACCAGGTTAAAGATGAAATTGACAGGGTAAAAATTCAAAACCTGACCCACAGTTATCCGCATAAGGAACAATATTTTATTGACAGGCTATCGCAGGGGGTGGCCACTATTGCTGCGGCCTTTTATCCTAAGGAGGTTATCGTCAGGATGAGCGATTTCAAAACGAATGAATACGCCGGATTGATCGGAGGCAAATATTTCGAACCAGAGGAAGCAAACCCTATGATCGGGTTCAGGGGGGCATCAAGATATTACAATAAACGCTACCAGGAAGGGTTCAGGCTGGAGTGCGAAGCCATGAAGGTGGTAAGGGATGAGATGGGCCTGACCAATGTTAAACTGATGATCCCATTTTGCCGTACAGTGGACGAAGGAAAAAAAGTTGTTGCCCTTATGGAAACCTATGGACTTAAAAGAGGTGAAAATGGCCTCCAGATTTTTGTTATGGCGGAGATCCCCAGCAACGTATTGCTGGCTGAGGAATTTGCTGAAATATTCGATGGTTTCTCTATTGGCTCAAATGATCTTACCCAATTAACATTGGGAATTGACCGCGATTCGGCCCTGATCGCCGATTTGTTTGATGAACAAAATGCGGCCAGCAAACAACTGATTGTCTCCATGATCAAAAAAGCCAATAAACTTCATAAGAAGGTAGGATTATGCGGCCAGGCACCGAGTGACTCTGCTGCATTTACCCGCTTGTTGGTAGAAACAGGTATCGATAGCATCGCATTTAATCCCGATGCACTGCTTAGGGGAATTGAAAATATAAACCAGGCACTCATAACAGATAAAAATGTCCTTTCTGAAAGGCATTCCACTTACCATTGAAAATTTAATAACAAAGAAAGTCTTGTATAGCAAAACAAAAAATCAACATAAGTAAATGGAAACAATGGCCTTTAAAACAATGCGTAATAATATTAATCACTGGTGGTTAATATTAGTGGCAGGAATCCTGCTGCTGGGCGTAGGTGCGTGGGTCATCAAATCGCCATTTCAGTCTTATCTGTCCTTAAGCTGGGTGTTTGCAATAGGCCTTGTTGGAACCGGTATTTTTGAAATTGGCTTTGCTCTTATAAACCACCATAACCTGCGTGGCTGGGTATGGCGGCTAATCGCCGGAATATTTGATATCATTATTGGTGTTTACCTTTTTAACAATACGTTAATTACCATCGCATTTTTGCCCTTGATTATTTCCCTATGGGCCATTTTCAGGGGGCTCACGGCTGTTGGAGATGCCTTTCATATTCGGGCATACGGCTTGGGTGACTGGAGGCGCTTATTGTTTACCGCCTTTATCATTATTGCTATGGCGGCCCTGATTCTGGCTTGCCCGTCTATCGGAATCGAAAATATTTTCCTCTATAGTGGCTTTGCCATTATGGCTGCAGGCGCTTTTCGGATCTATTTAGCTTTTAAACTTCGCAAAATAAAGCAGATTTATCAGGAACTTTTCGATTGACCACAATAGTATTAATTGCTAAAGGTTGGCCTATCAATCAGTTTATAACCGTTTGTTTCAATTTATATGAATAATACAAAAGCGGGTTTAAAAGAATCCATATCAATAAATTTAATTAACCATTTCCCTGGGATATATTATCGTTACAAGCCCGGTGATAAAGCAACTGTGATATATATCAGTCAAGGCTGTTTTGATATTACCGGTTATCCGCCGGAAAGCTACCTTTATAATCAACGGATAAATTACACCGATTTAGTTTACGAGAAAGATCGCGAATACATTCAGCAAAAACGTCAAATAAAAGCAGGCGTAGACTTCGAATTAACCGAGGAATATAGAATAAGGCGGGCTGACGGTAAAATAAAGTGGGTGAAGGAGATTGCCAGAGGCCTATATAATAAAAAATCGGAGCTTAAATATATTGAGAGTTGCGTCCTGGACATTGATGCCGAGCGGACCGGAAGCCTGGCCGTTAATTCGTTAACAGCTTATCAAAAGGCGGTAAATACAGCTGCCATCGTTTCAATTACCGACTCAAAGGGACGTATTATATTTGCGAACGATTTTTTTTGCGAGATATCAAAATTTACCAGAGAAGAACTTATCGGAAAAACCCACCAGCTTATTAACAGCAAATATCATAAAAAGGAGTTTTTTGCCGGATTGTGGAAGGTTATTACGTCGGGCAACATATGGCACGGAGAAATTAAAAACAAAACGAAAGATGGCACCTACTATTGGGTCGACACTACCATTTCTCCAATCTTCAATAATGATGGTGCTATTATTCAATATCTATCCATTAGAAGTTTGATCACCGAGCGTAAAAACCTGGAGCAGGAGCGCGAGAACCTGATTAGTGAGTTAACCCATAAGTATAATGAATTGATGCAGTTCAATTATATCGTTTCTCATAATCTTCGGGCACCGATAGCCAATATGATATCGTTGACAAGATTATTATCCGAAGAAGGAAATGGTTGTGCACCGGAAGTTAAAATGTTAATTGAGTACTTGTCAAAATCTGTACTATCTGTCGATGATGTTATCCGCGATCTTTCACAAATATTGTCAGCCCGAAATCCTATACACCAAAAAGTAGAGGCGGTTAACCTTATTGATATTATTGAATCTGTTGAAAACAATCTGGAAAAACAGATCACAGAATCCGGCACCAAAATCATCGTCGATATCAATAGCAAGGCGGCACATTTTAAATCAATAAAAAGCTACATCCAAAGTATTATCTACAACCTCGTGAGTAATGCAATTAAATACAGCAATGAACAGATTCAACCGGTAATCATTATCAAAGGGGAAAGGAGCAACCGAAGGTTACGACTTTCTGTTAACGACAATGGCATCGGGATGGATTTAAACAAAGTTGGCCCACAGCTTTTTGGCCTGTATAAAAAGTTCAATTTTGATAAGGAAGGACGCGGCTTGGGTTTGCATATGACCAAAACCCAGGTTGAATCGCTTGGTGGCAAAATTGAGGTTAGGAGTAAAGAGGGTATCGGCAGCTCGTTTACGATAACATTACCGGTATGGTAAACAAGTTATATAAAAAAGGAATACGTTCAATTTCAGCCCTACAAACTCCGTAGCATAATGAAATAAGAATAACCAAAAGAACGTGAATCATCCACCTCGATAAAGAATATGTTATTTTAAGTATGTTTCCGGCGGCCAGACCCAATAAGAATGTTGTTCTGTATCAATATTATTCCCGGAAGGTGCAAAATTGCATTAAATGCAGTTTCGGCCATGTACTTAAACGGTAATTCCCCGTTCAGTGAAACACAACCTTTATCTACAGTAACCTGTATGCTGTTTTCGGGTATTGAGCTATGCCATGCCAAGGTCTCCAATATGTTTTTCAAAATCGCCTCATCTGAAGGTTTATATTTACCAGGCAACGCTACAAGAATATTGTTTGTAATCGATTTTATATCCTTTACCCGAAACGCAGCTCGCTGTGCGGTAAATTTCTCCGCATAATTATCCGCGTTGCCGGTTAAAGTAACCTCGCCGTTTTGCACGGAAACTGTAATTGAGGCGGCATGGAGGAGCGGTTCCCACCTGATTTGTTCCATTACTTCGTCTTTGATTTGCTGGTCAGTTTTCATCGCATCTTATTAAAAATTATAAATAAAAGTGCTGAAAGTCTGCAGTGTTAAAAATGACCGTTAACATCCTGTTAACTGATAGCGCGCATAATTAACCTGGCAACGATGACACTATATGAGCGCAATATTGTGATGAAAATCATTTCTTTCGATGCGTCCTGTCATTCAATAAAACCACGGAACAGGATATTTTTATACAAAATACGCCGGAAATATCAGGGCTGGATAAAGTTGTTAAACGACAACATGAACCGCAGTTAGAAATAAACAATATGGCTTTAACAGGAAGTATAAGGGAATTTTTTGATGAAACCGGTAGTGTCGCAAGGTTTACCGGGCGTTTTTTTTCAACCGGCATGAAGCCCAGGTTTGAAATTAAGGAGTTGCTTAGCCAGTGCTATATTATTGGTTATAAATCCTTGCCGTTGGTAGCCCTTACCGGCTTTATAATGGGATTGGTATTAACAATGCAACTTCGGCCATCCCTGGTTGATTACGGCGTTGAATCACAATTGCCTGTTATGGTGGGCATCGCTATCGTCAGAGAAATCGGACCTGTAATTACAGCTTTGATTTTTGCTGGAAAAATAGCGAGCAGCATTGGGGCAGAACTGGGCTCGATGAAGGTAACGGAGCAAATAGACGCCATGGAAGTGAGCGGCACTAACCCTTTTAAGTATTTAGTTGCAACAAGGGTTTTGGCAACCACTTTAATGTTGCCCGTGCTGACGATGATGGGTGATGCCATATCCTTATTTGGTGCTTATATAGGCGTAAATATCAGGTCGGTAACAAGTTTCCACTTATTTTTCACCCAGGTATTTCACAGCCTCAGTTTCGGCGACTTTTCACCAGCGTTCATCAAAACTTTTTTCTTTGGCTTTGCAGTAGGCATGATTGGCTGCTATAAAGGCTACAATTCCAGTAAGGGCACCCGTGGCGTAGGTAACTCTGCCAATTCCGCGGTGGTATTAGCCTCCGTATTGATATTTATTATTGATCTCCTGGCGGTACAGCTTACCGATTTACTTGGACTAAATTAATCTCAGATGGCAACGGCAACCAACACAGTTTCAAAAGACGTTCCTGATAATTCAAAAGACAGTCCGGTGATTGTTGTGGAACATGTATATAAACAATTTGGAAGTAATTTGGTATTGCGGGATTTTAACCTCGTTGTAAATAAAGAAGAAAACGTAGTTGTTTTAGGTAAGTCAGGTTCCGGAAAATCTGTATTGATAAAATGTATCATCGGGCTGTTAAAACCCGATAGTGGTAATATAATGGTCTTTGGAGAAAATGTCTCCGAATTGAATCACGACGACCTGGACAAGATACGAACAAAAATAGGGTTCCTTTTTCAGGGCAATGCCCTATATGATTCCATGACAGTGCGCGAGAACCTGGAGTTTCCGCTGCGCCGCCATTGGATTGGTTATTCACAAAAGCAAGTTGATGCCTTGGTAATCGAGGCGTTGGAAAATGTGGGTTTAGCACATACCGTTAATATGATGCCAGAGGAACTGTCAGGCGGGATGCTAAAGCGTGTAGCGCTGGCCAGGACAATGATTTTAAAGCCGGATGTGATTTTATATGATGAGCCAACAACCGGTCTTGATCCCGTAACTGCCCGGGAAATAGATAACCTGATCATCAAGCTTCAGAAGAAATACCATACCTCATCTATTATTATTACCCACGATATGCACTGCGTAAAAAACACTGCTGACCGGGTAGCACTACTGCTCGACGGGAAATGCTACAGCGAAGGTAAATATGAAGATTTTGAAAACTCAACCGACAAAAATATAAAACAATTTTTTGAATAATAACATGGCAAACCAGGGAGGAAATAATATTAAACTTGGCGTATTTGTACTTGCAGGACTGTTTGTACTTATACTTTCATTCTATATGATCGGTAAAAATCACAACCTGTTTGGAAGCGACTTCAGGATTAAAGCCCGCTTTTCAAACTTAAATGGATTAATGGAGGGAAATAACGTACTGTTTGCAGGAATACAGGCCGGTACCGTAAAAAGCATAGAGCTGATCAATGACACTACAATTGAAGTTACCTTGCTGATCGATAACAAAGTAAGGTCGTACATTCATAAGAATGCAGTGGCTGCTATTGGCACGGAGGGCTTAATGGGAAATAAAATTGTAAATATCCTGCCTTCAAAAACCATCAGTCCTAAAGTAGAAGAAGGCGATTTGCTTGCCGCGCAAAAAATGGTGAATACGGATGAAATGCTGCAAACCCTGTCTAAAACAAACAACAATATTGCGATCATCTCGGACGCTATAAAGGGTACCGTTTTGCGTATTAATAGCAGCGCTCTGCTGGATCTGCTCAACGATAAGTCTATTGGAGTAAGCTTAAAATCTTCATTAAAAAACATAAACAAGGCCACTGCAAATGCTAATGAAATAACCTATGGATTGAATAATATGGTTACACAAATAAAAAAAGGAAAGGGCGGCGCTGGAGTCTTACTTTCAGACACCGCCTTTGCCGGAAATCTGCAGGATGCGGTTCTAAAAATCAAGTTAGCCAGTGGCAACGCCAACAAGCTAACGCTTCAGTTAAATAGCCTTGTAGGTAATTTAAACCAGGAATTAATACATGGTAAGGGGCCGCTAAACACATTATTGA
Source organism: Mucilaginibacter phenanthrenivorans (assembly GCF_024721155.1). Taxonomy (GTDB): domain Bacteria; phylum Bacteroidota; class Bacteroidia; order Sphingobacteriales; family Sphingobacteriaceae; genus Mucilaginibacter; species Mucilaginibacter phenanthrenivorans. The sequence continues at coordinate 38,785 of NZ_JAHVAP010000012.1, forward strand.
GAGACTCGGTGATGGCTAATAACCTTAAAGGCAGCATGGACAATATTCAAAAGGGAACCGATGGCTTCAATCAGAATATGGAAGCGCTGAAGCACAATTTTTTATTCCGGGGTTATTTCAAAAACCTGGAAAAGGCACAGAAAAAGAAAAACGCTGTGTCTCAGTAGTTTCCTTTCACGGGACAACCACGCCGTTGTTATCCCGATCTTTTTCTATAGTTCAATATGGCCCAACTGTTAAAAAAAACGGCAAAACCAACCAAAGCCAATATTTGATATTTTATATCTGCCAGCCCGCTGCCTTTTAGCATAACCATACGCATCACTTCAATAAAATACGACACAGGATTAAACCTGGTGATCATCTGCGCCCATGCAGGCATGCTTTCAATGGGGGTATACAGGCCGCTTAGCAGGTTGAATATCATTGTAACAAAAAAGGATACCAGCATTGATTGCTGCTGGGTTTGCGCATAGGTAGATAATAGCAACCCTAAGCCCAATATGGCCAGCAGGTAAATTGTTGCAAAAATATAAATGGTTATATAGTGGCCGAGCGGCACAATACCATAAACAAACCGGGCAATAAGCAGGCCTACTGTCAAGACTACTAGTGCAAGCATCCAGAAGGGAATCAACTTGCCCAAAATAAATTGCATTTTTTTTATCGGGCTCACATTAATCTGTTCAATTGTTCCCATTTCCTTTTCGCGAACAATATTATTTGAAGCAAAGGAGGATCCGATCATTGTTACCAGCATGACTAATATTCCCGGCACCATAAATACCCGGTAGTTCATGTTGGGGTTATACCAGTCGGCTGTAGTAACCTCAATAACCGGTTGCGGATTTAAGCGTTGCTCAGGCATCCATTGTGTTCGGATGTCTTGATTATCTCCCTGTATGATGCGCTGGATGTAAGCACCGCCCAACCCGGCTTTAACACCGTTCACAGCATCCACAGCCACAAAAAGCGAAGCCTGGTTTTCTTTAACAAGATCCCTTTCAAAATGGGGTGGTATTTCCAGGATAAGGTCCGTTTTATCCGATTCAATTGCTTTTAATCCTTGCTGAAAAGTCGGGCTATAATCCTTTAGCCTGAAGTAACCGGACGATACAACTTTATTAACCAGTTTGCGCGAGTATTCCGTATGGTCATGATCCACAACACCAAGATTGATGTTTTTAATCTCATAATCAGCTGCGAGCGGTAATATGAGTAACTGGATCATTGGCATGATAAATAATATCATGATAATTGAGGGATCACGATAGATCTGGATCAACTCCTTCCACAACAAAAATTTCAACATCCTCATGCCAGCCTGATTTTAAATTTATAAATACTTACACCAAGCAGTGCAGCTGTCATAGCGATTAAGATCATTGTTTCCTTCCATACAGCAGCAAACCCTAATCCTTTTATCATCACTTCCTTAACGATGATGAAATACCATTTCGCCGGTACTATATTGGATATGATCTGTAGCGGAACAGGCATATTTTCTATAGGAAACATAAAGCCGCTAAATAATAATGTTGGTAAAAACAGGCTCATCATTGAAGTGAACATGGCTGTTTGCTGCGTTTTTGCCGTATTGGAAATGAGTATGCCTACAGAAAGGGAAGTAATGGTAAATAAAATACTTTCGGCTATTAATAAACCTAAATTACCGGCTATTGGCACATCAAGCGCATAAACACTCAATAAAAGTATGCTTGCTATATTAAGCATGGATACCAACAGATAGGGAATGGTTTTGGCAATAATAATACGGAAAGGTTTTAATGGCGATACCAGGATGACTTCCATGGTTCCCATTTCCTTTTCCTTGACGATGGCAATGGATGTCATCATCGCACAAACCAGCATCAATACCAGCGCCATTACACCCGGAACGAAATTATAGGCGCCCTTTAATTCAGGATTATACAACATGCGGACTTGTGTTTTGATAGTATAGGGCAGGCCTTCGCCCGGATTTAAGGTTTGCTGGTAGTCATTGATAATAGATGTGGCATAATTGGTAAGGGTATTGGCTGTATTGGGATCAGAAGCATCGGCAATTAGCTGTATTTGAGCATGATTACTATGCAAAAGATCATACCTGAACCCACGGGGGAACACAATGGCCATCCTGATCTCGCCCTTGCGGAAAGTGGCTTCAATATCCTTGTAGGAGTAAACATTTTTTACCAGGTTGAAATACCGGCTTGCGGCAATTTTATCTGAAATATTAACAGTGGCTTCGTCTTTAGATTGATCAAAAATGGCAATTTTCGAATTCTTTACCTCATTTGTAAGTGCAAAGCCATACAATATGATCTGTATAATTGGCATAAACAGCAGGATGAACAGTGTTCGCCGGTCCCGCCAGATATGGAGCCATTCTTTTTTAACAAAAATCAAAAACTGTTTCATTTTCTATAGTTTAATCCCCTGTCCGTACTGCTTTCCTGGCCAACTGCAAAAACACACCGTCCATTGAAGTTGCTGCATATTGTTTCATCAGGTTAGCCGGCGTGTCCAGTGCGTCAATCCGACCGTCAACCATAATAGAAACACGGTTGCAGTATTCCGCTTCATCCATATAATGGGTTGTTACAAAAATGGTAATGCCCCTTGCAGATGCCTCATAGATCAGGCTCCAAAACTCCCGCCTGGTGATGGGGTCGACGCCACCTGTTGGTTCATCTAAAAAAACGATGGCAGGGTCATGAACAATGGCAATAGAAAAAGCGAGCTTTTGCTTCCATCCCAGGGGCAAAGCTCTAACCAATGTTTTATCCTGGCCTTCCATACGCAGTTGCCTTAGCAGTTTAGCCGTTTTTTCCTTTATTTGTTCCTCATCCAGGCCATATATCCCCGCATAAAACCGGATGTTTTCGCGAATAGTCAGATCTTCATAAAGGGAAAACTTTTGGCTCATGTAGCCGATATGTTTTTTGATCTGCTCGTTTTGTTTGTATACATCAAATCCGGCAACCGTAGCGAGCCCTGAAGTTGGTAACGACAAGCCGCATAACATCCGCATGGCCGTTGTTTTACCGGCGCCATTGGCGCCTATAAAGCCAAATATTTCCCCCTTTTGTACGTCGAAGGTGATTTTATCTACAGCCGTAAACGCCCCAAACCGTTTGGTTAATTCTTTGGCGCTTATAACTTTTTCTGTTTCCATCATTATGCCTGCATTAATGCCATAAAACAATCCTCAATATTGGGCTCAATCAAATTTATCTCTACCTCGCTGTAATTCCCTGTATATGCTATACGTTCCAGTTCTTCCTTACTGTTTTCCTGTGTTTTGAAAACCACATGATGTACCTGGCCAAATGGGTAGCAGCTTTCTACTGACGCGTCTTTTTTGATATCATTCATCAGCCTGAACATATCATTTGCTTTTACAGACCACAGTGGCTTTTTAAATTCGCCGGTAATACCTTTTGGTGTATTGACCGATAATAATTCTCCCTTTTGTATCAATGCAACCCTGTCGCACAGGCTCGCTTCATCCATATATGGGGTTGATACCAGCATAGTGATGCCTTGAACCTTCAAGCGGTACAGCATCTCCCAAAATTCCTTGCGCGATACGGCGTCAACTCCGGTTGTAGGTTCATCCAGGAACAAAACTGACGGCTTATGTATGAGTGCACAGCAAAGCGCCAGTTTCTGTTTCATCCCACCGGACAGCTGCCCGGCTTTGCGTGTTTTAAACGGTTCAATTTGCTGGTATATCTCTTTTACCAGGTCATAATTTTCTTTAATGGTCGTGTTAAAAATTGTCGCAAAGAATTCCAGGTTTTCCTGCACGGACAAATCCTGGTATAAGGAGAATTTCCCGGGCATATAACCAACGCGTTTGCGGATCTGTTTATAATCACTTATCACATCAAAACCGTCTATAGAAGCGCTGCCGCTGTCAGCCAGCAACAACGTGGTCAGGATTCGGAACAACGAAGTTTTACCTGCGCCATCCGGCCCGATCAGGCCAAATATTTCTCCTTTATCTACCGCAAATGAAATCCCTTTCAAAGCCGTTACCACTCCGTTTTTCGCAGGATAGGTTTTTACGATATTCTCGACGGTTATAGGCTTCATCATTCATTTAAATTTAACTTCCCCGTACATCCCGATCTTCAGGTTGCCATCGTTCTTTACATGAATTTTTATAGCATACACCAGGTTTGCCCGTTCATCCTTAGTCTGGATAGTTTTGGGTGTAAATTCTGCCTTGTCCGAGATCCATGTAATAATCCCCGGGTAATTTCTATATGTTGATGAAGTACTGTCAACCAATACCTTAACCCGTTGATTTAGCTTAACCTGTGCAATTTGTGTCCCGGTTATATAGGCCCGCAGGGTGATTACGGATAAATCTCCTATTTTATACAATGCCTTTCCTGCAGCCGTAACCTCACCCGCCATGGCGTATTTGGTAAGCACTGTTCCGTTGACCGGATTGGTAATATTGGTTCGCTTTAACTGATCATCAATTTGAGCTACCGATTTACGCAGTGGCTTATACTCGCTCAAAACTGTACTGTTTTGCGTGCCGGTTGTGGTTTTCTGCACTTTTATCTGTTGCTCATTAACAGCAATTTGTTTTTGGAGTACGTCAATCTGCATGTTCCAGTCATCCAGTTGCTTAGTAGTAGCGGCATCCGCTTTAATCAGCCTTTCAGTGCGGCCCTTTTCATGTAATGCGTTGGCCAATTGCGTCTTCAATATGGCTACCTGGTCTTTGAGCATCTGCACCTGGGGGCCAACATCCATTGTTTTTTGATGTAATGAATTAATAGTAGCCTCAACCTGTGCCTTCTGCAATGCAAGCGGAACAGAGTCAATAACTCCCACCACGCTATCTTTTTTAAGAACAGAGCCCTCGTTAAGGTTTAGGGATATGATTTTTCCCGGTACTTCTGAAGAAACGATCACTTCATCAACCTCAAATGTTCCGGATGCATCCGGTAAATGATCATTAAAATTGCAGGCGGTAATTCCAATTGCCAGGAGCGTGGCATATATGTATATCCGTGTTTTCATTACTGGTTCATTTGTTTTTGAAGGTTTCCGGTAGTATTCTGATAGCTGTACTGTTCCTGTAAAAGCTGTATTTTGTGAAGTATGAGGCTTTGCCGGGCCTCGTTTTCGGCATTAACTTCGGTAATGTAATCATGGGCGCTGAGTACGCCATTTTCCAATTGAGCGCTTGCTGCCTTTTTTACAGATTCGCGCAGCGCGATTATCGCATCATCTGTCTTAAACAGTTCGGTATATTTTTCGATGCCTGCCAGCTGTTGCTTTTGCGAAATCCTTATGTTAAACAGAAATGTTTCCTTCTGTATATCCAGCGTCGCCCTGTTTATGTTTAGTAACTTCTTTTGGTTTTTTAAGGTATATAAACTGCCCAGGTTCCAGCTTAATTTTAATCCGCCAATATAATACCAGGCAAAATCATTGCTGAGCTGATTTATGCCGGGGCGACCGTACCCCTCTTGTGCAAAAAACCCAAGTTTGGGCCGAAGCTGTACTTTCAAAAGCCGCTCCTGCAGGTCGTCCATTTTCTTCTGCTCTTCATAAAACAATAATTCGGGCCTGTTAATATTATCTGAAATAAGAGGAACAGGCGGTTTTTCAAGAACTGAATTTTCATTAAGAGGAGTATTAATAAACAAGCTTAGCATATTCAGATAGGCCTTCTTTGTAGCATGTAGCTCAATCCGCGATTGTTCAGCCTGCAAAAGCTGTGCTGACAACTCATCGACGCTGCTTCTATATGCAGTCCCATTTGCTACCAGGGCCTTTGCCTTATCTATCCCATTTTGAATATCTTGTTTTAAAAGACTATTTTGTTTTAACTGTTCATCGATTAATACTGATCCAAAGAATAACTGATCAACGCGATCATATAAGGCATATAATTCAACCTGCAGGTTTTGCTGCTGAATGATCGCGTTTGTTTCGGCAGTTTGTTTTTGATTTTTTATAACTCCGCCATCATAGATCACCTGGTCTATTTCACCGTAAATCTTATACTGGTCCCTGCTGTACTTTGGCAACGAAAAGCCGGGAATTGGGAGACTAAAAGGGAAACTTGTTACAGTAGACTGGTAAGTAGCCTGACCGTTTACAGATAGTACAGGCAAATAGCCTTTTGCGGCATTTGAAATTGAATATTCTGCTGTCTTTGAAATCAGGTTAACTTGCTTGATTAGCGGATAATTATTCTGCGCCAACTGATATGCCTGTTGTATGTTGAGCGTTGTTATCTCCTGCCCATATACTTTAAGGGCCGCTAAAAGCATTACAATCACTATTCCGATAATAATAATCATCGCAAGCGCTCTATTTAGCCAGTTAGTTAATTTGCTCGTGTTTGCCATCAATATCGAATTATTTGTTAATCGATGTTTACCCTAGCTCAGGCTGTAGGAAGAGGCGCGTTAGGCCAAGATTATCCCATCATAAGTTTAGATCAGTATTTATGACGGGATAATCTTGAACTTTGTTAAATCCTAAGGTAACTTACGGTTGAAAAGACCTATCCCTCACATCCAAACAGCCGCAAAGCGGTTAAATTCATGCCGCAGCTCATTAAATATTTTTTCCTCGTCCATGTACTGCTCATGTATCCGCTTGTGTTCGGCGACTATGTTTTCGGAAACAAATGCACCCGTTTTGAGAAGCTCATCCTCGATACTTTTATCATTGACATGAATCTCATGTTTTAACCCATCCAGGTAATTCCCATGGATCAGGAACTGATTTTGAAAATGTTCGATCTTTTCCCGGACTTCCCTGGCAGTATTATCCGTAGAAATTTCTTCCAGCCGTTCCTGCAGAAAACCCAGTTCCTGCTTATAAAATTCGATACCTCTTAAACAATCGTTGTTCAGGTTCTTAATGTATTTGATATTTATCTGACTCATAATGAAACAATTTTACCATTAAATCCTTGCCTCTTAAATGACAGGGAACATTCAAAAATATGATGATGGTCATGTTGTAAAATTGTGTCAAGGATGATAGGGTTTACGGCTAAACAGTATGTTCGCTATTCATTATTTTTTCGATTATCTGCGTTAATGATCTTTATCATTTTTTATTACTGATCTCATCATTTTCTTGCCCTGCCGGCAAGCCTATTTTTGTTCAAATCATTAAAATCAACGAGGTCCGGAGTTACTGAACGCTAATAAACACTAACCATTATAATTATGGAAACAGCATTGATTGCAACTGAAACTGAAGTCATATCGCCCGAATTGCTTGAAAAAATGGACGCTTATTGGCGCGCGGCAAACTACCTGTCGGTAGGGCAGCTTTACCTGCGGTATAACCCCTTACTAAAGGAACCCTTGAAATTGGAGCATGTCAAAAACATGCTGCTTGGCCACTGGGGAACAACACCGGGACAGAACTTTATCTACACGCATCTAAACAGGATCATTAATAAATTTGATCTGAATATGATCTATGTTTCCGGCCCGGGGCATGGAGGGCCGGCAGTTGTCGGCAGCACTTACCTGGAAGGTACTTATACGGAAGTTTATCCTGATATTACACAGGATGAGGATGGGCTAAGGAAACTGTTCACCCAGTTCTCACATCCGGGCGGCATTTCCAGCCATGCTTCACCACAAACACCCGGCTCTATTCATGAAGGAGGCGAACTGGGTTATTCATTGAGCCATTCGTTTGGCGCAGTGCTGGATAATCCTGATTTAATTGTAGCCTGTGTAGTTGGCGACGGTGAAGCCGAAACCGGGCCTTTAGCTACCGCATGGCATTCCAATAAATTTTTGAACCCGCTTACCGATGGAACGGTATTGCCGATCCTGCACCTAAATGGCTATAAGATTTCAAATCCCACCGTTTTGGCACGGATCAGTCACCAGGAGTTGGAGCAGCTATTTCGAGGTTATGGCTGGAACCCTATTTTCGTAGAGGGTGATGAACCCGAACAAATGCACCGGGACATGGCTGTTGCACTGGATTATGCGATTGACCGGATCAAACAGGTAAAGTACGATGCTGAGCACCTTAGCGGGACTCGCCCACACTGGCCGATGATCGTCCTCAGGTCCCCTAAAGGCTGGACTGGGCCTAAAGAAGTTGACGGTTACAAGATTGAGGGAAATTTCAGGTCGCACCAGATACCGCTGGCTGTTTCTGCAACTACACCGCCGGAACATTTGCAAATGCTGGAAAACTGGATGAAAAGCTACAAACCCGAAGAGCTTTTTGATGAAAAGGGGAAATTCAAAGCGGAATTGGCAGAACTGGCTCCCAGGGGAGAAAGACGAATGGGTGCAAATCCTCATACCAACGGCGGCCAGTTATTACACGATCTGCGAATGCCCGATTTTCGAAATTATGCAGTCACTGTTCCCTTTCGCGGTGCGGGGGGTGAAGGCGACACTTATACATGCGGTCGTTTTCTGCGCGACGTGATCAAGGAAAACCGCGAAAAGCGAAATTTCAGAATCTTCGGGCCTGATGAAACAGTATCAAACCGGCTGGACCTTGTATTTGAAGCGACTAACCGGCAATGGAACGCCCCTGTCGATCCGCATGACGAATTTCTTTCTACTGATGGTAGCGTTATGGAGATGCTGAGCGAACATCAGTGTGAAGGTTGGCTGGAGGGTTACCTGCTGACCGGCAGGCACGGCTTGTTTAACTGTTACGAAGCCTTTATCCATATTATCGATTCCATGTTTAACCAACATGCCAAATGGTTAAAGGCGAGCAAGGAACTTCCCTGGCGGCGAAATATCGCCTCTTTAAATATTTTACTGACTTCTACCGTCTGGCGGCAGGATCACAACGGGTTTACCCACCAGGACCCCGGATTTATTGACCATGTAGTGAACAAAAAGGCCGGGATTGTAAGGGTTTACCTTCCACCGGATGCCAATTGCCTGTTATCGGTAACTGATCATTGCCTGCGCAGCTACCATTATGTAAATGTAATTGTCGCCGGAAAGCACCCTGCACCGCAATGGTTGAGTATGGATGAAGCGATAGCGCACTGTACCCGCGGCATTGGGATTTGGGACTGGGCCAGCAATGACCAGGATTGCGAGCCGGATGTGGTTATGGCCTGTAGTGGAGACGTACCCACGCTTGAAACACTTGCCGCAGTGACCATATTGCGGGAGCATTTACCCGAACTCAAGATCAGGGTGGTTAATGTTGTGGATCTGTTTAAACTCGAAAAAAACACGGAACATACCCATGGCTTGTGCGACAAGGATTTCGATGCTTTGTTTACAACCGATAAACCTGTGATCTTCGCGTTTCACGGATACCCATGGCTGGTACACCGCTTAACCTATAATCGTGCAAATAACACGAACATGCATGTACGTGGCTATAAGGAAGAAGGAACAATTACAACTTCTTTTGATATGACCGTGCTGAATGAAATGGACCGGTTCCACCTGGTTATGGATGTGATCGATCGCCTGCCGCAAACCGGCAGCAAGGGAGTTTATCTTAAACAACAGCTGACGGATAAACTAACCGAACACAAACAATATATCAAAGCCAATGGTAAGGATATGCCCGAAATACTGAACTGGAAATGGGAGAGTAAACTAAAGGATGAGGACAGGCCAAGCTAACAACTGTTGAGCAATTTCCAGGCTTTACTATGAATTTAATCCTTAGTCGATGAAAACGATACTTGTTATTAACGACAACTCTGCCGGGGTAGTCAACGCTGCGAAACTTGCGTTTTTTATTGCCCAGGAAACGCATGCGAATATCGTGTTGGCGAATACCTTTAAGCTAAATAATCCTTTTGCTGAAAAAGCGATTGCAGGAAATACCGCCAGCGGGCAAGACGACCTGTTGATGACCAACCTGGGCGAATATTTAGACGCTTTGAACGACAGGCCGAATGATTTTGAGCCAGCAATCGATGAGATGGATACTTCCGCCATGGATGTCCATCAACTGGCACAAATGATCAATCAACGGGATATCTGGATGATAGTGAAAGGAGCGGCAGAGCCGTTATCATCAGAGTCCTATATAAATTTTAACACCCTACTTACCCGGGTAAGATGCCCCCTGCTCCTTGTCCCGGAAACATGGTCGTTAAAAAACATAGAACGCCTTGTATACCTTGCCGACCTGCCATATTGCCGTTTGCAAATTGTACGATACCTGGCCGGGCTGGCAAAATTATGGCATGCGGACCTGTCCATTGCCCACCTTTCTAAAGAGGAGCTGGTGGGTATGGATAAAGATTTTGACGATGAAGTCCCCGATGATGAAATCCGCAATAAGGTAAGTTATGATCAGCTCTTTTTTAATAATATACCGGAAGGGAATTTAAACACTGCGGTTGATGTGTTGATCAATGGAATGCATAATGATTTCCTGGTTATGGCTCAACATCATTTTCGTTGCATGGGCCTTGTGGGGCCATATGTAGCAGGCGGCTTGCCACCGCATATTACTGTCCCTTTACTCATTTTCCCATCTTAACAAATTTTGTTTCATGTCAAAAAGCGAAGGCGCTATCGATACCAGTTTTTGGCAATTCAGCAAAGAGCAGGCTCTTCTGCATTTGTCAGCAAGTGAGGATGGCCTTAGCAACAAGGACGCCGCAAAAAGAATAAAAGAATACGGGCCGAATAAGATAAGGACGAACGCGAATAATTCGGCTATTCTTCTATTCCTGTCACAATTTAAAAGCCCGGTAACCATCCTGCTGATCGCAGCAGCCCTGTTGTCGGCTGGTTTGGGTGACGTGGCCGATACAGCCATTATTTTAACAATCGTACTGATCAGCAGCATGCTGGGTTTCTGGCAGGAAAGAGGCGCAGCAAACGCAGTAGCCGAATTGTTAAAAATGGTATCGTTGCATTGTTCCATACTCCGCGACGGGAAAGCGCAGGAATTACCGCTGGATGCTGTAGTGCCGGGCGATATTGTGCTCCTGTCGGCAGGCGATGTCATCCCAGCCGATAGCCTGATCCTGGAATCGCATGAACTTTTCGTTGATGAGGCCGCTTTTACGGGCGAAACCTACCCTGTAGAAAAAGATGCAGGTGTTTTGCCGGCTGACACACCTTTGGCCAAAAGGACCAATGCGCTCTTTATGGGCAGCCACGTAATAAGTGGGAAAGCCAGCGTATTGGTGGTAAAAACTGGCCTTGAATCCCAGTTTGGGAAAATCTCGGCTGGCCTGCAGACCAAAGCGCCGGAAACCGATTTTGAAAGGGGTATCCGCAAATTCGGCTACATGCTGATGGAGATCACACTGGTGCTGGTGCTCGTCATATTCGCGATCAATGTGTTCCTTCACAAACCCGTGCTGGATTCTTTTTTGTTTTCCCTGGCGCTGGCTGTGGGATTAACGCCCCAATTGCTGCCTGCCATTATCAGCGTCAACCTTGCCACCGGGGCCCGACGGATGGCTAAACAGCAAGTGATCGTCAAACGTTTATCTTCTATCCAAAACTTTGGCAGCATGGATATCCTATGTTCAGACAAAACCGGCACGATCACCGCGGGTGAGGTCAACCTGAAGGATACGCTCGATAGCAGCGGGCAGCACAGCGACAAAGTATTGCAATACGCCTGGCTGAATGCTTTGCTGCAGCAGGGCTTCCACAACCCGATCGATGCGGCAATCTGCCTAGGGTATAAAGGAGCAAAGCCCGCCTATACGGTTCAGACTGAGATCCCCTATGATTTTATCCGAAAAAGACTAACCATACAAGTAAAAAACGCGAAAGAGAACTTTGCCATTACCAAAGGCGCGCTGACCGTCATCCTAAAAATTTGCAGCCAGGTTGAAGGCCGTGATGGAAAGCTAAGTGATATAACCGCTCACAAAGCCGGCCTGCTGAAACAATACGAAGCATTAAGCGAGGCCGGCTTCCGAACTTTAGGTGTGGCTTATAAGTCCGCCAGCTCTGCTAAAGATTTTACCAGGGAAGATGAAAAGGACATGGTTTTCCTTGGCTTCATTACCTTGTTTGACCCGCCAAAGGCCGGAGTGGCTGCTACGCTGGTCAAACTGAATAACCTTGGTGTCAAACTCAAGATCATCACGGGCGACAATTCACTGGTAGCGAAAAGCCTGGCGCTTCAGATCGGTATCGCCAAACCTGTTATTTTAACCGGTTCAGCAATACAAAAAATGAGCAACGCCGCTTTGATGCACCAGGCGCCGCTGACCGACATTTTTGCGGAGGTGGAGCCGAATCAAAAGGAACGCATCATTATCATTTTGAAAAAAGCTGGGCATGTCGTCGGCTTTATGGGCGACGGGATCAATGATGCGCCCGCATTGCATACAGCAGATGTTGGCATATCTGTAGATACTGCAGTGGACGTAGCCAAGGAAGCGGCTGATATCGTGCTCTTGAGCCGCGATCTGGATGTTCTGATCGACGGAATAATTGAAGGCCGCAAAACGTTTGCCAATACCATGAAATACATTTTTATGGCCACAAGCGCCAATTTCGGCAATATGTTCAGCATGGCCGGGGCATCTCTTTTTCTTCCATTTTTACCTTTGCTGCCTAAGCAAATATTACTAACCAATCTTTTGACCGACTTCCCGGAAATGGCTATAGCAACAGACAAAGTGGATGCCATAAATATTCAGTCGCCTCAACATTGGGACCTGCATTTTATAAAACGTTTCATGATCATCTTCGGCTTATTAAGCTCCGTATTTGACTATCTTACTTTTGGCGTTTTATTATTTGTATTTCATGCCAATGAAAAGATTTTTCAAACCGGCTGGTTTATGGAGTCGGTTATCTCTGCCACATTAATTGTACTGGTTGTAAGAACCAGGCTGCCCTTTTTCAAAAGCTTGCCCGGCAAATATCTTTCTATCGCAACTGTAATGGTTTTATTGTTGGTATTGACTTTGCCTGCTACGCCCGTGTGCACATGGTTTGGCTTTTCAAGGGTGCCGGGTGCCTATTTCGGATGGATGCTGCTGATAGTTATAACTTACATGATAACAGCTGAACTGGCTAAGCAGTGGTTTTACAAGCGGATCATTAGTTTAAAGGCCCTAAGGCGGTAAAGTTCAATTATTATCATGACCGAAAGGGGATCCTGGCTGCCTGATGGCGATCATGGAATATCATGATGACGGTCATATTTTCTCCCGGCTAATTGGTTTTATTTTGATTAGTTATTAAACCTTTAATGTTACGACCATGAAAAAAATTCTTGTGCTCACCAATTTGGGTGATTTAGCCAGTCACGCAGCCCTTTCCGCAATACCCCTTTCCGCTAAACTTAACACCAATATACTGCTCCTTCATTCCTGGGTGACACAAACTGCGCTTGTAGAATACCCAAATAGTTCATGGGGCATTGACACCTTGCTTTATGGCGAACGATGTAAAGATAAACTGGAGCTGCTTACGGAACACCTGCAGGCCGAAGTAGACGATCTTCCCGATGGTGTACACCACCCGTCAATTGACTGGCAGCAGGAAGATGGCAGTGTAGACCATTGTGCATCTGCCCGCTTAAAAAAGGGAGATATAGAGCTTATCATTATGGGATCGCCTGCGGGTAGTTCGCTTGATCATTTAATTTTAGGCAGCGACACCGCGCTTGTGATTAATAAGGCGGATCGCCCCGTTTTGGTTGTTCCAGCCGAACGCGGACTGGAAGAGCTAACCAAAGTTACCTTCGCCAGTGATTTTAGCGATGGGGATATAGCGGCTGTGCACTACCTTACCCGCCTTGGCCGAAAGTTTAATTTCCATCTCGAAATTGTCCACGTAGTGGTGTTCGGGCAGGATGACAGCGAAGCGATTGAACGAAGAAAAAGCTTCGAGCGGCATGTGGCCAAATTTCATTACCCAAACATTAGTTATGAAAACATTTACGGTAAGAATGTGATAGAACGGCTGCAACGCCTGTGCAGGGAAAATGGCTCCGACCTGCTGGTACTTTCTCATGATCACCGCAGTTTCTGGAACCGCCTGTTTAAAAGTACCCATAGCAGCGAGGCATTGAAAAGTCAGGAACTTCCTGTGCTTATTATCCCGGCATCATTGGATATCATCAATATTTAATGATTCAAAAAGGTATTGAGGGCATAACTGTAAATCGCAATTGCTAACATCTATTATTGATTTGCCTGACTTTAATTCTATAAGATCCGATGAATTAAAATAATTTCAATTCAGAGAGACTTGATAACCTCCCTCCCTGCAAGCTATGGAAAATGGATATACTTAACGGAACCGGAAACTGGTTCCGTTTTTTGTTGTTGATTTATATTGGTCCGCCGCATTATACCCGTTAAATTAACTGCCCTGCGGATTATGCTATCGGTCGTTTATACCGTGTTCTCCATTTAACCAGTTCATACCAGGCAACCGAACAAAGACCAACCCCAATGCTAAAGCTCAATTGCTGCATTCTCAAAGGCACGAAGCCAAAGAAGGCTGACAGTGGCTTTATATAAAGCAATGCAACAACAATAAGTGTAGTAACGCAAATGATCATAACCACCAGGTTGTTTTTATATTTTATAGTAGTGAATAACGAGTAGTAGAATGAGCGGTTTACCAGCGTAAGCAGTATATTGGCAGTTATTAAGCAGGTGAATACCATGGTGCGGGTAAGCGCTTCATTAAAGCCCTGGTTCACCGCGTAACGGTAGGTTAGTAGGGTTCCTGCTGTTATCATTAAACCCTGCAATATACTTGTTGTCAATTCCTTCCAATTAAAGAATGTCGCGCTGAATGGCCGTGGCTTTTGACACATGGTGTTTTTTTCCATCGGCTCATTTTCATAAATTATTGAGCAGGTTGGCCCCATTATCAATTCAAAGAAAATGATGTGAACCGGCGAAAATAGGTTGGGATAGGCCCACCCTAAAGCTAACGGAATAAATACAGTTAAAATAATAGGGATGTGAATGGAGATGATATACTGAATTGCCTTTTTCAGGTTAGTATATATCCGCCGGCCCATCGCGATGGCATCCACCATTTTCGAAAGGTCATCCTCCAAAAGGATCAGTGATGCAGCCTGCCTCGCAATTTCAGTGCCTTTTTTGCCCATCGCTATACCAATGTGCGCCGCTTTTAGTGCCGGGCCATCGTTAACCCCATCGCCGGTCATTGCCACAATCTCGTGCCGGGCTTTTAAAGCATCAATGATCTTTAATTTTGCATCAGGGAACATCCTGGTGAAAATATTTACCTTTTCGGTTTTCTTTTGTAATTCGGCCTGGTTTAGCAACATCAGCTCATCTCCGCTGATGCATTGTTCAAATCCATGCAGCCCTATCTGCCTGGCGATAGCGGCGGTAGTTTCAGCATTATCGCCTGTGATGATCTTAACGGAAATGCCAGCCGTATAAAAATCATTTAATACCGATTTTATATTCTTCTTGGGCGGGTCGTAAAAGGCCACCAGGCCCTTAAAGGTAAATTTAAATTCCTGCTGATTATGCGGAAATTTATTTCCTGTAAAATGCGCTTCACCTACAGCTAACACCCGATGTCCCTCGGCGGCTAGTGCTTTTATTTTTTGTTCTATTTGGTCCCTTTCACCGCTGCTTAAAGCCGAAACTGCCATTATGGCTTCCGGGGCTCCTTTGGCTGCAATAATTCTATTACTTGTTTTATCCTCAAATAAATGGGTCATCATTGGAGGCTTACCGCCCAACGGATACTCATGGATCATTTTATAATCCGGCCTTTCATCTGTAAGACATATTTTTGAATAAGCCTGGTGTAAAGCTGTTTCCATCGGATCGTAAGGAATTGGCTCACTGGCCCACATGGCCAACCTCATCATTTCCTTTTCAGCATCGCTAAGCGGCCCTTCGGCATCTGAAATTTCATTTTGTTTCAGTGTATAAACCTTCACAAGGCTCATCTTATTTTCAGTAATTGTGCCGGTTTTATCTGTACATATTACCGATGCGCTGCCCAATGTTTCAACCGTCTTCATTTGTTTTACCACTATCCCCATTTTCATTAGCCGCCAGGCACCCAGGGCCATAAATGTGGTAAAGGCTACCGGGATCTCCTCTGGCAGGATACTCATGGCCAGGGTAAGCGCTTTGATCAGGCTATCCAAAATATTAGCAGAGTGAAAATAATTGATGGCCCAAACAATGAGGAAAACAATGGTGCCGACAACCACCATCTTCTTGACAAAATTGTTGATCTGCTGTTCAAGCGGCGTCTTTTCTTCGACTATTGATTCCAGGCTTTTGCCGATCTTACCCAGCCGGGTTTGATTCCCTATGGCTGTAACTGTAGCTATAGCCAGGCCGCTTGCTACCGTAGTGCCATGAAAGATTAAATTATCAGCTGCATCGTGGTCTTTATATACAGCAAAGGATTCGCCTGTGAGGATACTTTCATTTACAGAAAAATCGTTCGACTGGAAAATCACCCCGTCTGCGGTAATGGAAGCGCCTTCCGACACCATCAGGCTGTCGCCAACTACCAGGTCATCACTTTTTATTTCCTCTACCTTCCCATTCCTGATCACCTGGCATTTGGGCTGTGAAAAATCCTTGAGTTTGTTTAAGGCATTCCGGCTCCGGGAGTCCTGGAATAAGGATAACCCCGATACGAATATTATAGCGGCGGCCAAAAATAAGCCATCGCCAGTTTTACCGCTTACAAAGTAAACACACGATGCAACCAGCAATAGGATGACCATGGGCTCTTTTACTAACCCCTTTACAGCGTCAACAAATCCATTTTCTGTTTTATAATCGAGCGTATTTGAGCCGTATTTGAGCCTTGCTGAACTAACCTGCTCATCAGTTAGTCCGTTTACGTTATAATTATTTGCTGGCATTTTGTTTTTCGGTAACGGGTGAGTTTAACTTATTGAAGTGAGAATTTAATTCAAATCAGCAATTATCCAATAATATGGATATGGGCTGCCAACTTGAACCCTACAAACACCTGTATATTGTTTTATACCAATGGATTAATGTTAAAGGTATTTCCAAAGTTGAGAAATAAAATTTAAACCGAAAATGATAGCGGTCATCGGGAGTATTGACATTGGGCATAATCTAAGTATCCCAATTGCTAAATAGCAGAAATTTGCGATAGGTCATCTTTAGTACTGACCGCGATCATTTTTCCGTGGTCTGCTTCTTGCCAACTTTACGTCATCAAGTTTAAATGATTGAGTTATGAAAAGGCCTGCTAAATTTATCCGAATTGTTCAATTTACAGGTGTTTTAATAGTTCTGTTTTTTACCGTTAAGGTTTGCGCTTCACCTTTAATTGCAAAGCCTGATACCATCCTTATTAAAGAAATTCAACGTCAGCTAGTCGCAGGGGAGACTCCGGGTTTATATTACCCTAAAAGCGTAATGCGATTTTATGGTCAAATAAACTTTCAGCCAGCCTGGATCAGGCCACAAAACGGCGAAGGACAAACCTGGCAGGCAATGCTGCTGCTGGATTGTGTATTACAGTATGGGCTTTCGCATGATGATTATCACCCAAAAGAACTACTATATGATAAACTACATAATATTTTAGACACCCCCGGAAAGGTAAGCATCAGTGAACAAGCGCGTTTTGAAATTACACTTACCGACGCTATTATTACATTAATTAACAATCTCCATTACGGGAAACTAAACCCCGAATTTTCAGCGGCATGGATTGATGCAGATAATAAGAACAGCTTTCGCGCCGAAGCCGGTTTATCTTTGGCTTTGCAGCAAAAAAAGGACTATGATTTTTTAGCGGCAATCGAAAGCCTGCAGCCAACATCAAAAGAATACCGGGATCTGCAACACCAAATGAGGCTGCTTACCGGGCTATATACAGGCGATTGTTATGACGTTCCGGAAGGGAACATCAGGCTTATGGCAATAAACATGGAACGATTAAGATGGGCAAATATCGAAGACGGCAGTTTTATACAGATAAATATTCCCGCTTACACCTTACAGTTTTTTCAACCCGATACTGTTTATCAATTCAGGGTGGCCGTTGGCAAGGCAGCTAATCCTACGCCAACCCTTAATAGTGCCATCAGCTATTTTACAACTGCCCCCGATGTGGTGATATTGCAAAAAGTATTCCTGAATACCATATTACCCAATACCATTAAGGACCTGAATTATCTCAGAGACAATCACCTCGCTATTTATAATAAAAAAGGGGAATTTATCCTGGTTGACCAGGCGAGCCTGGAAAAAATAGCGGAAAATCCTGATGACTATTACGCGCGTCATGCTTCCGGATGTGACAGAGGCCTGGGAAACCTGGTTTTTCATTTCCAAAACACATTTGAAATCAGCTTGCAGGATATGCCAAAAAAGGAATTTTTTACCCGGGACGAAAGGGCCCTCAGCAGCGGGTGTATTTGGGTGGATAATGCCGAAAAGTTAGCCGCTTTGCTATTAAAAAACGATGGCAGGGAAGACGACATACAAGCACTCCACAAAGCTGTAACTAACTATAAACGAAAAACATTTATGTTAAACAAACAAGTGCCTATAAAGGTAACCTATCTAACCTGTGTGATGAAGGAAGGGGAGCTGATCATGTATAAGGATGTTTATCACCTGGATAAAAGTTTAGAGATGGCCTTGTATAATGTGACCCAAAACCTGGTAATGCGTTAATATTTTAAATAAGATATAAAATGAAAACAATTTTAGTACCTACCGATTTCTCTGCCGCAGCAGATAATGCAGCGCGTTATGCCATGCAGATAGCTAAAAGGATGAAGACAGGTATCCAATTATGCAACGCGGTACTGGTGCCAGTAGAAGCTCCGGGAGCCGCGCAGGTTGCCTGGCCGCTTGAAGATTATACTTCGATAAAAAATGAGGTAACAATTGATTTAAGTTATTTATCCGAAATGCTGGAACTGGAAGAACGTGACGTGAGCAATCCTCAATCCTATCACCCTTTTGTGACCTACAACAGCGAGATCGGAACGGTGAAGGACGTTATCAGGAACAGGGTTGATGAACAAAAAATGCCGCTTGTAGTGATGGGCATGTCAGGAGCTGGTGGAGTAAGTCGTTTTTTCCTGGGGAGTAACAGCAGGGATTTAATTGACATCGCCTGTTTCCCGGTTTTGCTGATTCCCGCTACAGCAACATTTAAGCCCGTGCAAAAAATTGCATTTGCAACAGATTTAAGCAAAGAAGACATCGAAGTGATTCATGCATTGGCAAGTATGGCCCGGTTATTTAACGCCGAAATATTGATTACCCACTGTACAGATGAAAAGTATGAAAAAGATGTTGTTCAGCACGAAGTCGACGATTTTTTATGCGAGGTAACCAGCAAAGCCAACTACGATAAAATATACTACCGGCACGTAAAAAGCATAGACGTAGAGCATGGGCTGGACTGGCTGACCGAACATGGTCAAATTGATATGCTGGCCATGGTTCACCGGCCGCATCATTTCCTGGCTAAACTTTTAAAAGGCAGTCATACCCAAAAAATGGCACGGCATATTACAATTCCGCTGATGGTATTTCCGCCAGCGTACTGTGGCACTTTTTGAAACATAACTTTAAGGTGACCGTTACCCTTTTATACTGATTTATTTAATCTAATAAAATGACACCTCCGGATTCGATGTGGGCAATGGTTTTTGAAAAAGTTGGGCACCCTTTGGTTTATAAGCAGGTTCCTGTCCCTGAACCAACAAAAAGCCAGGTGCTGATTAAAGTAATTGCTTGCGGCGTTTGCCGTACTGACCTGCATATTGTGGACGGGGAACTTGACCATCCGAAGCTACCATTGATCCCCGGGCATGAGATAATTGGCAAAGTTGTAAAACTTGGCAGCGAGGTTAAAAGCATAAGGCTAAATGACATAGTAGGTGTGCCATGGCTTGGGTATACTTGTGGCCATTGTAAGTTTTGTAAACAGGGAAAAGAAAATTTATGCGATAACGCCTTATTCACCGGTTATACCATTGATGGCGGTTACGCAGAGTATACAGTGGCCGATGCCCGGTATTGTTTTTTGATGGACTCAGCTCATAGCAAAGCTGGATCTGCGCCCTTGCTTTGTGCCGGACTGATTGGTTTTCGCTCTTATCATATGATAGATGCTGCCGCAAACAATATTGGCCTGTATGGTTTTGGCGTTGCCGCGCATATTATCATACAGATTGCAATAGCTCAGGGTAAAAAAATATTCGCCTTTACCAGGGATGGTGATACCAAAACGCAACAGGTTGCCATGAAAATGGGGGCTCACTGGGCGGGTGGAAGCTCAGAAGTCCCCGCTGAAAAACTGGATGCGGCCATTATTTTTGCTTCTGCCGGAGAGCTTATCCCAAAGGCATTAACAGATGTTGACAAGGGCGGTGCAGTAATTTGCGGCGGGATCCACATGAGTGAAATACCCGCCTTTTCCTATGATTTATTATGGGGCGAAAGATCGGTTAAATCTGTGGCAAATTTGACAAGACAAGATGGACTGGCATTTTTTGACATCATAAAAAACATTTCGATTAATACCCAAACGGCGTTTTTTAAGTTATCGCAAGCCAATGAAGCCATTAATAAATTCCGAAACGGTGAAATAGCGGGGGCGGCGGTACTGCTTGTAGATACTGACTAAGCGCAAGTTTTTTGGTGACCTATCTCATTTTTTACCCTGCTTCTTTTGCTCAACTTTATGGTAACATATTAAAGTTGACTCATCATGAAAACAATAGCCGTACTCATCGATTTTTCTGAACGTTCAGAACACGCTGCAAAATATGCGCTGCACCTGGCAAAAAAGATCAAAGCAAATGTTTTATTGTTTAACGCGTTCCTCGTACCGGCAGATGTGCCCATGGCTGCTGCCCAGGTGGCCTGGCCTCTTTATGAGTTTGAAGAGATCAAAGCCGATGCGGAGAAAGAATTACAAAAATTCTGCGACAAATTAAAACATGGCCTTAAAGAAAGACCGTTACCGGGCGAATTTTTACCTGCAATAACTTGCCGGTGTGAAGAAGGAGCTGTGGTGAATACATTGCCAACATTGCAGGGGAGTAAAGGCATTGTGCTGTTGGTTGCAGGGACACATGGCTCTGATGCACTAACATCTTTTGTATTGGGTAATAACTGCCGCGAATTGATTGATGATACTACGCTTCCCTTATTGTTAGTCCCTGAAAATGCCTCTGTCAATGACATAGAGAAAATCGTTTTCGCCAGCGACCTGAATCTGAATGATATTAAGTATATAAACGCAGTCGCAGGTCTGGCCCAAGATTTCACTGCCGATATTATCATCGGGAATGTGAACCCGGACCTACCGGAAGATGTTAAACACAATAAAGCCGAAAACTCATTTATGCAGGAAATGGTACTTAACGTTAAGTATAAAAGAGTTAGCTACCGTAATTTTCCAAATCAAAACGTAAAAAAGGGTATCATTTGGGTTTTGGAAAATGAAAAACCCGACATGCTGGTGATGGTTCACAGGAAAAACAGCTTATTTGATTTCTTTTTCAAATCAAGTGTAACTAAAAAAATAGCGGCTAATACAACTGTGCCCTTGCTGGTTTATCCATATCCGATGGCCCAGGTACCGGTATTTTAATTATATGATGGACGGAAAATATACCGGTACAACTATGAACATAAATGTAAGCTGGCACCTGGAGCACCCGATGCCTCAGAACCCAACCTTCGACCAAAAGGTTGAGTGGCACCTGGAACACCAAAAAAATTGCGCCTGCAGGCCGATCTCTAAAAAATTGGCAGATGAAATGGCTGCAAAGGGTATTAAATTTGAACCTGCTCAATTGCTTAATGAAGTTAAGCCATGAATTCATCTCTTAACCGTAAGGAAACGGCTCCATGATCCATTTATAAGACTAAAGCCTAACCAAGCATCCTCGCAGTCGCCGGTCCATCTGGGTTATTTATTGTGAGCAATAAACAAAGGCATAGACAATTCATTCATAATAATGTCGGCCATACTCGTTTTAAATAACCTGGAAACCTGGCTTCTTCGATATGCCCCCATAACTATCAGGCTACTTTGCCCGGCTTTTCCTAAATAGGCTGGTATTTTATCCTCAGGCTCGCCTGGTAATAACACATAATCAGCATTGGGGTAATGGCACTTTACAAACTCCTTAATTAAGGGGTCATCAGGAAATATTAACGTGGTTTTTGCCCCTGTGACAGACAGCACAACCGTTTGAAGATCACGCATCCAGGGGAACATATAATTGAACATTTTAATGGCGAATACCGACGATGGCTTACCATCGTACAATAGTATAACCTTTTCAATCGCTTTACATTCCGTGGGGACCACCATAACGGGGCACTGCGTCGCTGCCAATACACTCCGGATAAATGAAGTAGGCGGTTCTTCTTTAACCGGGCTCATGGTCTCGTCTGCGCCAATCAGCAACATGTCGCTATAAATGCTTTCCTTAAGCAATTCATCAATGGCAAAGCTCTTATCATGATGGATGACGTAATTGATCCCGGCCTTGATACACGCGGCATTGAAAATGGCAATAGATTGCTGCCTGATAGCTTTGTCCTCATTCTGTAATTTTTTGATGTGTTCGCCGAATATATCCCGGTCCTTAGAACTATCGAAAACATTGTTGCTATGGTACAGGAAGTCATCCAGGAAAACCCCGGAAAGCAAAGCCTTACTACTCTCGGCCATTTTAATGGCATATGCCATCGTAGCGTGGGAGAATTTCAATC
Source organism: Mucilaginibacter phenanthrenivorans (assembly GCF_024721155.1). Lineage (GTDB taxonomy): Bacteria > Bacteroidota > Bacteroidia > Sphingobacteriales > Sphingobacteriaceae > Mucilaginibacter > Mucilaginibacter phenanthrenivorans. The sequence continues at coordinate 61,493 of NZ_JAHVAP010000012.1, forward strand.
CATCAAAAATTGCGCTTATTTTTTTCATAACTAAACAATTAAAATACTATCACATTTCGGATAAAGTCAATTAGCCCTTTTGTTATAACATTTCACGGCAACAAAACCTGTTAATAAGAGCCTGTCCCCGACAGGATCATATCAGTTAACTGTTCATCCAGATGATAAATATCATCCCTGAAATTCAGCTGGTTATTGCGATCTATAAATGCTGTGAAGTAGGCGATAAAAACGGGAACCTTATGTTGTAAAGTAACATATTGTTCCTTGCCTGCGTGCATGGCTATATCCACTTTTTCCGCATTCCAGCCTCTTTGACCCTTTAGGAGAAAATTGGCCAGTTTTACGGGTTCCTGCACCCGGATACAACCATGGCTGAATGCCCTGGACGACTCCCCGAACAACGATTTGGAAGGCGTATCATGCAGGTAAATATTGTAGCTGTTCGGAAAAAGGAACTTAACTAACCCTAATGAATTTTCAGGACCGGGCAACTGCCTGATCACCGGCAACCCATCCTCGTAACCGGTGATCTCCATGTGATTAGCAGACAAAAAGCCCCGCTTCCTTTTCAAAGCGGGAATAATTTCTTTGCGTACTATGCTCGGCGGTACGGCCCAGTAAGGGCTGAATACAACATATCTAAGTGTACCGTAAAATACGGTAGTAGGATTGACGGTTTGTCCTACAACAACATTGCAGCTCCACATTAAACTGTCCGCATGGTAAACGTGTAATTTAAATTCCGGAATATTTACCGCAAGGTAGTCTGTATTCAAGCTTACAGGAAGCCACCGACTTCGCTCCATGTTTACCAGGATCTGTTTTATCCGGCTTTTTAAAGGAACGTTCAGGGCTGCTACGGTTTCTTTATTTAACAGGCCATCTACCACCAGGCCATGCCTGGATTGAAATTGTTTAACTGCGGTTACGAGTTCAATATTATAACTATGGTCCAGCGTGTCACCATGAAGATCATCCAATTTGTATAAGCGGGCTTTAACAATTGGGATTACAGCAGAAGTGTCCCCAATTTTAATACCGGTCAAAGGTATAACTATTGCTGTCCAATTATCCTGCGCGTCCAGGGAGCGGTATTTGCGGAGATAGGCCCTAAGCATTTCGTACTGCCGGTATACCGGATCTGCTGACGCCAGGCGCTTTGCCGGTTCTTTTAAAAGACTATCCAAATATTGCTCATAGTCCATTTTTTTTCTTGGTACGTACCATTTGGCTGACTGGCTCACTTCGCTGTTCATACCCTGCCAGGCCATATTTGAAAAGGCAAAGTATTGCGCGGTAAGCATCAATTCCACCTGGATGTCCGGCTCGTTTTTCCGGGAACTTGTAATGTACATTAAAGAATCAAGCTCTTTTTGATATGGCGCACTTTTATATATCCCCTCGTTTTGGAGATTTAATACCCTGTTTGATAAATTGCCAGCCTGTTCAATCAGGCGCCCGCCATCAAACCATGCATAAGCATAATTTCTCCCTTTGTAAAAAGTATTGATCTCACCGGCATAGTTCTTAAAATCCGGAAAACGTGTTAAAAATCTATTGATTTGTATACTATCGAAAACGGCTCCTGACTGACTGCTGAAACTGCCCGGAATGGTTTGGTTCCAGCCTCGCGACAACGTATCAACAGCAGTTTTTTGTTTGCCATGCTGAGCCCATACATTCTGTAAAAAGCAGAAGCTAAGAAGAAATAATAAAATATAACTATAACGCCTGTGGGCCATAATCGGGGACTCTTTAAGATCGTGCTGATATGTAAAACCTGCTTACTAAGGTAGGCGTTGCCGAATCTATATTTTATGATGAAAGTCACTATATTGACTGCTGACCATCACCTATAAATGAAAAATCACAGCCGAACTTTGAATTAAAAATCACGACTATGTTTTACACAAATAGCTTTGGGGGAATGGACCTTATATGGTGGTTCTTATGGATAACGCTGCTTTTCTGGATATTCGCAACACCCTATGATATTCCCGGTCAGCGAAAAAAGAAGGACTCACCTTTTGATATCTTACGGAAGCGTTTCGCTGCGGGTGAAATCACGAAGGAAGAGTACGAGGAAAAGAAGCAGGTACTTGAAAAGAATTGAGCGAGTTAAAACATAAGTAATACCCTGCACCACTGAGTACCTGGTGTCCATACGATATAAGCAACTTGTGCCACCTTGATTTTGGAAAAACAATTTGCTTATTATCTGATCAAAGAATAAGAATAACATTGAACATAGCTACAAAATGGCTTCCTTAAAGCAACGCGCAATTACCGCAAATAATTCTTCCGAATCAAAGGGCTTGCGAATATAGCCGCTGGCACCCATTCCAAGACCTGCCTCCACCTCTTTCCTTTCAACACTTGAAGTAAGAAATACAAATGGTATAGCAGCGGTTACCGGGTTCGTTTTCAAGCCGCTAAATACTTCATAGCCATCTGCCTCTGGCATCATCACGTCACAAAGTATAATATCAGGCACATGCTCCTGGGCTAAAATAAGCCCGCTTCTGCCATTTACTGCCAGTATTACTTTATAGCCCTCCAATTCAAGTAGTTCACACGTATTTTCCCGGATATCATTATTATCCTCTATCAATAAAATCTTTTTCATGAGTTATGATTTAGTGGAAATTTAATAATATTATTAATCCAGGGTTTGTCTCACGCCTGTTTCAACAGGCCATTACTTCCTCCAGAATATCACCGACAAAATTATAAGGTCAATTTAGATAATAATTAATGGCATTCCAAACACCAAACAACTATTGGGAATATACTAAGTTTAGAACGTTTTAATTAAACTATTTGTTTAGCTATTTTTTTAACTAAGTCTTTTATAGTCAAACAATTCGCCACTATTGATTAGGCCACGACAAAAAAATTTTAGCAAGATCGGGGTATTAAAAACGCTCCGAATTGACTAAACCAATAATATCACATATCGGGATGATTACCCGTCTTCCGCCTTAACATGTACTGATCAACCGTTTAATTTGGTTTTTAAGAATTCGCAGGCCATTTGCATTGCTTCCTGCCCCATTGTGCCCATCCCCAAAAATCCGTGCGTGTTTTCAAAATTCCTGTATACAGTTTCTACGCCAGCCGATCTTAATTTATTTGCATAGGCCTCCCCCTCATCGCGAAGCGGATCATAATTGGCGGTAATGAGGAGCGCCGACGGCAGGTTTGAAAAATTTGCTGCTCTTAATATCGAGGCTTCTTCAAACTTAGCCGGGTCAATCAAAAAGACATCCCAAAACCATTGCATCAGCTGTGCGGTTAGCACGTAATCCTTTCTGTTCTCGTCCCACGAGGCATGATCAGCGGTGTAGTGGTCGGTCACCGGGTAGGCAGCAAACTGTGCCTTAAGCTGAACCCCTGCGGCGGTGAGCTTTTGCGCCACATATAGGGCCATGTATCCGCCTGCGCTATCGCCTGCAACAGCCATGCGTTCAGGAATACCGTTAAACCGCGTTGCGTTTTCAATCATCCAAAGCGTTGCTGCCACACAGCTTTCCGGTCCTGCCGGATAAGGATGTTCAGGCGCCAGTTTGTAATCTACTGACATTACGATGGCACCCGTATTCACACAGATCTGCCTGCAAATTTCGTCGTGCGTATCAAGGCTCATGAGCACAAACCCGCCGCCGTGAAAGTACGAAATCACAGGAAACGGACCATCGCCCTCAGGGATATAAATTCTGACAGGGATCTCATCTTGTTCAATCACCATATTAATTACCTGCCCAACCACAGTCGGGTTTTCATTTTGAGGAGCCAGCTTCATCATTTCCCTGGTTTGTTCGGGGCGAAACCGGTTAAGTTTATCGTAGCCATGCTCACGGGCATAGGCAATAGTTTGCAATACTTCTTCTGAAAGTGCCATTTTGTTAAATTTTAAAGGTTAAAGCCAAATAACTTCGCTCCGTACTGTTAGTTAACAGCAGTGTGAGCGGATTAGGAATTAAATAATATCGGATAATCGGTGTATCCTTTGGCGCCGGGTGTATACAATGTTGTAAAATCCGGTGCGTTTAGTTCGGTGCCATTGGCAATACGTTGTTCCAGGTCAGGATTTGCCAGGAAGGGCCGGCCAAAGGCAATCAGGTCGGCATCACCACCATTCAATTCTGCCTCGGCTTTTTCGGCGGTGAACGTATTGCAATAGATCAGCGTACCCTCAAATTCCGTACGGACCGCAGCCAATGTTTGCTGTGGAACCTGCGGATTGATGCTAATGTGTATATAGGCAATCCCGATGCGGTTAAGCTCCCTGCTTAAATGGATATATGTTTCCTCCACGGTTTCTGCATCGTACGCCTGCAGATCGCCCAATGTGGAATTTGGAGAGATCCTCATCCCCACACGATCCTTACCTATAGCGTCGGCCACCCGTTGCGCCACCTCCAAAGCAAACCGCGTTCTGTTTTCGATGCTGCCACCGTAAGTATCCGTACGGTTGTTTACATTGGGGTTAAGGAATTGCTCTATCAGGTAGCCATTGGCGGCATGCAGTTCTACGCCGTCGAAACCGGCTGCTATTGCATTTTTGGCGGCGCTAACATATCCGTCAATTACATTAAGCACACCTTGAGTATCCAATGCTTTTGGAGTTGAGTGGTTTTGCATGCCCGCGGTATCGGTGTGGATCTGTCCCGCGGCAGGTATGTCTGACACGCCCACCAACGCTACGCCCGCTGGCAAGTTATCCTGGTGGCCAACACGGCCGGTATGCATCAGCTGCAAGAATATTTTGGTATTGTTTTTATGCACTGCCGAGGTAACAGCCTTCCAGCCCTCTACCTGTGCATTCGAAAAAATGCCGGGAATGCGGGCGTATCCCAGGGCTTCAGGTGCAGGGGCCGTTCCCTCGGTAATTATTAGCCCGGCTCCACTGCGCTGACCGTAATATTCTGCCATTAATTCATTGGGCAGGTTGTCGATAGCGCGGCTGCGGGTCATGGGGGCCATTACCAAATGGTTTTTCAATTTCAAACCTTCGCTTATATAAGGCATCAGTAACTTTTTCATATCTTTTATTTTTTGTTTTAAATGATATGTCAAAGGTCTGCAGATGGCGAAACTTAAAATAGCGCGCTACGCCTGAAAAATAGTCTTATCCGCCGGATGCGTATTTTTTTGGCTTTTGCTGATGGTGCCGCTCAAATAAACGGGCAAAGTGGCTTAAATTGCTGAAGCCAAGCTGATACCCCACTTCGCTAACAGAATAGTTTTTGTATTTGAGCAGGTAGGCCGCCTCTTCCATCCTTGCGGTTTGGTAATAATTATATATACTGTCGCCAAACACCTGCCGGAATAGTTCCTTCATCTTGGTTTCGCTCATGCCGCCCAGCTTCGCCAGTTCCGGCAGGCTGGGTGGCTGGCCCAGGTCATTGAGCACTGCAGCACGGATAAGGGTTAGTTTTTCAACATCTGCCTTATTTATCGTGCTATGTCCGGCAGCTTGCCTGCTATGCAGTTTATTAAACACATAGTACAACAATGATTCCACCTTTACGCGATAATAAAAGTTGGTGAGCAGGTTTCCTGCCTGCGGTTCCGACAATTGCTTAAGCGCCATTTGCGCTTCTGAGCTCATTCCCTCATAAAACAGGAACGATTCTTTGGGGTTAGTGATAGCCTCAATGGTCGGATCAGGCCGATCCAATTCAAGCAGGCTTTCCAGGCGAACAGCGCTAATGCCAACTACCGTAAAGTAGATCTCTGTATTTGCCGGAAATGTGATGATCGAATCGAGGTTATTAGATGCAATCTGGATGGCCAGGTCGTTATACCGGGTAAATTGCTCTTGTTTGCGGTCGGCTGTAATGAGGGTAACGGGCTCGTCATTACTATAGAAAATAACACTGATAAAACTCGCCGGATCCTTAGAGCCAATCCGTTTTAAAATAAGCTCTTCCTTCAGTTTGTATCGGTGAATAAGCAGGCGGAAGTCGTCCTTAAGATCAACCCGGCGAACAAATCCCTCGCCCAGCGACGGCGGAATCTGCAACTCATTATTGATCACCGGGACGTTCAGCGCCTCGGCAAACACTGTCATAAAATTAAGCTGGGGACGGGTAACAAATTCAACTAGCATATATGAGCAAGCCTTGTTTTATATATTGGTAAAGATGCCCATTATAAGTGAATAATTATCTTCCGTACCCGGTCTGTTTTTGCCGCAGTTATCAATTTTATCGCAGTAAATGGAGGTATGTTTAAACGCTTAACACAGTATTCTCCATGTCACCCCAAAAACACCTTACATCTTTCGTACTTTCCGGCGTTCCGTCTTTCGGACTATAACCTTATCTTTGCCGGGCTATGTCTGATAAAAAAGTTAGAGTAAGGTTTGCACCGAGTCCTACAGGTGGTTTGCACCTGGGTGGTGTACGTACCGTGTTGTTTAATTATCTTTTCGCCAAAAAAAATGGCGGCGATTTTGTTTTGCGAATCGAGGATACCGACCAGAGCCGTTATGTGGAAGGTGCTGAAGAATACATTTTAGATTGTTTAAAATGGTGCGGCATCACTCCGGATGAAAGCCCGGTAGTTGGTGGTCCTTATGCGCCCTATCGCCAAAGCGAACGTAAAGCTTTATACCGCGAATATGCCGAAAGACTGGTGCGCGAAGGCCATGCTTATTATGCTTTTGACACCCCGGAAGAACTGGATCAAAACCGCAAAGAAATCCCAAACTTTCAATATGGCCAGGTTTATCGCGATGGTTTGCGTAACTCACTTTCATTGAGTGAACATGAAGTTGAAAAACTACTTGATGCGCACACCCCGCACGTGATCCGCATAAAAATGCCGGCAGACGAAAGGGTGAGTTTTGACGACCTGATCCGCGGGCATGTAAGCTTTGAAACCAACCTGGTTGATGATAAGGTTTTATTAAAGGCTGATGGAATGCCAACCTACCATTTGGCAGTTGTTGTTGATGATTACCTGATGAAGATTACCCATGCGTTCCGCGGAGAGGAATGGCTGCCATCTGCACCCGTGCATTTACTGCTGTGGGATTATTTAGGCTGGAAGGCTGAAATGCCGAAATGGGCGCATTTACCACTGATATTAAAGCCTGATGGCCATGGTAAGCTGAGCAAGCGCGATGGCGCGCGCCTGGGCTTTCCGGTGTATGCCATGAACTGGTTTGATGCCAAAACAGGCGAGCTAACCCCGGGTTTCCGTGAGTTGGGCTTTTTGCCCGAAGCTTTTTTAAACCTTTTGGCAACACTTGGCTGGAACGACGGTACCGACCAGGAGATATTTTCCCTCGATGAGTTAATTGAAAAGTTCTCCCTCGACCGCGTTAGCAAGGCAGGAGCGAAGTTTGATTTTGAAAAGGCAAAGTGGTTTAATGCAGAGTGGATTAAGAAGTCCGAAGTCGGAAGTCTAAAGTCTGAAGTAAAAAGGGTTTTGGAGGATAAGGGAATTGTTATTGCAGATGATGCCTACCTGTTACAGGTTATCGATAAGGTAAAGGACCGTTGTGTGTTGCTACCTGATTTTTACCAGCAGTCATCCTACTTTTTTGAACAGCCTAAGGAATACGATGTAAATTCCGTTAAACCAAAATGGACCGATGCTAAAACAGATTTCTTTAATGCATTCATCAACCTGGTAAATACAACCGCAACATTTGAGCCTGCAGAACTGGAAACTGCTTTTAAGTCCCTTGCCGAAGAAAAAGGCATCAAAGCTGGTGAATTGATGCTGCCGTTCCGCATTATGCTGGTTGGTGGTAAGTTTGGTCCGCACGTGTTTGATATTGCGGTGCTGCTGGGAAAAGCAGAAACCATCGCAAGGATTGAGAAGGCGTTGGAAGTCTTTAATTCTTAAGACATTTTTACCGTTGGGCAAGTATTCCCAATTTATATAAGGAAAAAGCATCGTTACTATACGATGCTTTTTTTGCGTTATGGGGTTTGAGGCAAATCCATTTGAATCTGCACAGCTGAATTTTGGGTTAAATATCTCGGCAGAAGAAATGCCTACCCGTCCAAAAGGAAAACGAACAACTCCTTTGGTCCGTGAGCTCCCAAAACCAATGTTTTTTCAATATCGGCGGTACGGCTTGGGCCTGTTACATTGGTTATCATAGATGGCAGGTTACTGCCGTACTTGTTTTTGATAAGCTTAAGCCCATCCTTGATATCGAGCACCATTTGCGAGGTATAAGCCAATACAATATGCACCGGGGGGTAAATACTCAGCCTGCGTCCTGCCATGTTACCGTTTGACAGTAAAATACTGCCGTTACGCGCAATTAACGCTTCGCAAAGGGTAAAGCCAACCTCTGCTTCGTCAAAATCCTTGTCTGTTTCGTAAAATGGGTATTCAAAGCGGGTTAAAACTTCCTGTAAGGCAGGCTCCCAGCAGTAAATTTTACGCCATTTGCGCTCTTCGGCCAATTCCAGCAGGTTTTCAATAAAATCTACCTCATCCTCACAAAAAACAAACTGACCAGAAACGGCAGTAAATTGCTCAGCAAAAAGAACTTCATTTAATTCTTCAGAGGGCGGGTAATGCGGCAGGTCCTCAAGGTTTGGATAGGGGTTGTCCCTTTTCTCCAAAAGCGCTTTACGGATCTTTTTCAGCAGTTTTTCCTTTGGTGTAGTGATGTCCCTCATAGTTGGAGTACTTAGTCTTGAGTCGAAAGTCCCAAGTCAAACAAAAAAGTCTTAAGTCATCAGTGAATTTTTACCTTCAACTCATGACTTAAGACTTTCGACTTGGAAATTATTCCTTTCCGGTAGCTTCCTTTTCTTCAGGGTTTCTTTCAAACGTCCCTGAATGGTCGGCAATGCCTTCCGGTATTAATGCTGATGCGGCAGGTGTTTGATCGGCTTCCGGGCCGTTTACAAACTCATCGTAAGTAGTACGGTTATCAAACGGACGCTTGCCTAATATTTCTTCCAGATCCGATTGGAAAAGGATTTCTTTTTCCAGCAGCTTGTCCGCTAATTTTATCAAACCATCTCTCTTATCCAAAAGCAAATTGCGGGTCATTTCATAAACATCGCTGATCTGGTTACGAACTTCCTGGTCAATTAACTCAGAAGTTTTTTCAGAATATGGCTTGTTGAACTGGTATTCGCCCTGGGTGTCGTTAAATGATACATTACCAACCTTAGCATTCATACCATAAATGGTAACCATTGCATAGGCTAGCTTGGTGATGCGCTCAAGGTCGTTTTGTGCACCTGTTGAGATTTTACCAAAAGTGATATCCTCAGCAACACGGCCGCCCATAGTCATACACATGCCGTCGATCAATTGCTCGGTAGTATATAAAAACTGTTCCTTAGGCAGGTATTGGGCATAGCCCAACGCAGCAACGCCACGCGGAACAATAGATACCTTAACCAGCGGATCAGCATGCTCCAGGAACCAGCCCGCTATAGCGTGCCCTGCTTCGTGGTAAGCAACAATGCGTTTTTCTTCAGGAGAAATGATCTTGTTCTTTTTCTCCAAACCACCAATCACACGGTCAATCGCATCCTGGAAATCCTGCATGTCAACAGCCTCTTTATTTTTACGGGCAGCTATTAGTGCAGCTTCGTTACAAACGTTGGCTATTTCGGCACCGGCAAAACCCGGAGTCTGCGCAGATAATTTCTTCGCATCAACACCTTCAGCCAGCTTAACCGGTTTTAAGTGAACCTTAAAGATCTGCTCGCGACCGATCAGATCGGGTTTGTCGATAGATACCTGACGGTCAAAACGACCCGGGCGCAACAGCGCAGAGTCAAGAACGTCAGGACGGTTAGTAGCAGCAAGGATGATGATACCAGAATCGGTACCGAAACCATCCATCTCAACCAATAACTGGTTCAGCGTGTTTTCGCGTTCATCATTACCGCCAACAATATTGTTTTTACCACGGGCACGGCCAATGGCATCAATTTCGTCAATAAATATGATACATGGAGCTTTGTCTTTTGCCTGGCGGAACAAATCACGTACACGTGATGCACCCACACCTACAAACATCTCTACAAAGTCAGAACCAGACAGTGAGAAGAACGGCACCTGTGCTTCGCCGGCAACAGCCTTGGCAAGCAATGTTTTACCGGTACCCGGCGAACCTATTAAAAGCGCGCCCTTAGGGATCTTACCACCCAGGTTAGTATATTTTTTGGGGTTTTTAAGGAAATCGACAATTTCCATTACTTCCTGTTTGGCTTCTTCCAGGCCGGCCACATCATTAAATGTTACCGATACCTGGGCCTCTTTGTCAAACAAAGTAGCCTTTGATTTACCGATATTGAAGATCTGGCCACCCGGGCCACCACCTGCACCACCGCTCATGCGGCGCATGATGAATAACCATACCGCAACAAGCAACACGGCCATTATTATACACTGCACAAACCAGTTTGATAACAGGCTTTCGTGCCCCGGCTCAATACTAACAGAGATTTTTTGATCTTCAGTAAAGCCAAAATCTTTTTCAGCATTAGCTATAGACTGCTTAATGCCTTCATAGGTGGCATCAGAGAAGATGTACTGAGGCCCGTCGCCGTTGCCCATCTTTAGCGCACTATTATCCTTTTTAGCATCTGCATATTCAGCCTTGGTCAAACTTTCCTTTTTAATATAAACCTCGGCCATAAACAAGTCGCCGCTTCGGTAGGCCACCACCTTGTCAACGTCATGCTGTTTAAGCATTTCGCTAAACTTTTGAAAAGTTATGGGGTTTGTAGTAGTCGTATTTAAAAGGGTAGCTACAACCAGCAATACCACAACAATAATGGCATAAAACCACATAATGTTCGGTTTTGGCGGTTTGGGAGTTATTTTTTTATTCGGTATTTTCCGGATCGGTTTTGGATTTTCCAATTTATTATCTTTCATTTTTACAAGTCAAACTTACAATCTTTATTTTAAAATATTCATGGTATGATGATGACGCCCTGGTGAGCGCATTTGTTGCGGACGCTTATGCGCTTTTATACATTTTAATTTCCGCGTCGCCCCAAAGATCCTCCATACCATAAAACTCACGTTTATCGGTCCTGAAAACGTGTATAACTACATCAATATAATCCAGCAGTATCCATTCGCCGTGCTCCAGGCCCTCCTTGCGGTAAGGATCCTGTTGAGTGGCTTTGTAAATCTCATCTTCAATGCTATTTGCTATGGCTTTTACCTGTGTGGATGAATCGGCATGGCAGATCACGAAATAATCGGTCACCGAACTAAATATATTACGAAGGTCTAACCTGATAATATCATTTCCCTTTTTTTCCTGGATGCCGTGAATGGCTAATTCAGAAATATAAGCAGATTCACTTAGCGCTTTGTTTTTTACCATCAAAAAGAATTAGTTTTGAACGATTTAGTATCTATAATTATTATACTTTGCAAAATAACATATTTTCGGGATTATTTGTTGGACAAAATTTTGTAACAATTAAAGAAGTTGACTCAACAAACAATTTCCTTAAAGAATTAGCGTCAAATTCCAAGCCAGTGATTGAAGGAACGGTCATTATGGCAGAAAGTCAATATGCGGGCCGCGGGCAGCAGCAAAACGGCTGGCACGCCGAGCCGGGTAAGAATTTAACGTTCAGCCTGTTATTAAAACCGGCGTTTTTAGCCATTACAGATCAATTTGACCTTACCCGCGCTGTAAGTCTGGGGGTTTTTGACGTCTTACAGCCCCTGTTAGGGCATCAGTTACGGATAAAATGGCCCAATGACATTTACTACTCGGACCAAAAACTTGGGGGCATGTTAATTGAAAATATGATACAGGGCGGACAAATTAAGAATGCCATTGTTGGCATCGGGCTTAATATTAACCAGGAGCAATTCCCGAAAAATCTGCCAAATGCCGTGTCTGTCAAGCAAATCTTACACCGGGATTATGATTTAAAAATATTATTGTCCGAGATTTGCCGTCATATTGAAAAATATTACCTGGATTTAAAAGCCGGGAAAATTTCGTTTGTAAGGAATGAATATTTAAACCGACTATACCGGTTAAACGAAGAGAAGGTTTACCGGTCAAAGGATGGGATCTTTAAAGGAATCATCAGAGACGTTAAGGATAACGGAATATTAGTTGTTGAAAATAATAATAAAGAAGAAATTGAGTTTAGCCTGAAGGAAATTGAGTTTCTAAATTAAATGATTTTCCGGCTTCAAAAAGAAATCAGTAATCCCTGTTAAATTAGCAGAGATTTTGGACCACGTAATTTGTATTAAATAATATAAGGAATGAAGAAAGTTTTTTTAGCAGTAATTGCATTGGTTTTAAGCGTTGGCGCTAAGGCCCAGATCGAATCGCACGTGAAATGGTCGTACGCGGCAAAAAAAATAAGCGCTACCGAAGCGGTTGTCTTTTTAAAGGCCACCATTGACGACAAGTGGCACATCTACGGCCTTGACGTAAAAGATGGCGGACCAATAAAAACCTCATTCACCTTTGCGCCGTCAAAGGACTACAGTTTAATTGGCAAGCCGGTACAACCAACCCCGGTAACCAAATATGAGCCCAACTTTAAAATGGATGTTACTTATTTCGAAAAATCGGTAATCTTTCAGCAAAAGATCAAATTGAAATCAGCCAATGCGACTGCGGTAAAGGGCCAGCTGGAATTTATGACCTGTAACGATCAGAAATGCCTTCCTCCGGAAGATATTGATTTCTCCATTCCATTAGGCAAATAATCCGCCCAGGCAATGAAGCATCTTTTGACGCTGGTTATTGTGCTGACTGTTTGTGCCGGAGGCTTTGCGCAAGTAGAGAACCCGGTTAAATGGTCGTATGCGTCAAAAAAAATAAATGGTAACGAGTCGATGGTTTATTTGAAGGCCTCCATCCAGGACGGCTGGCACATCTACTCACTTACTGCAGGCGGAGACAGCCCTTTAAAAACTGCTTTTACATTTTTCCCATCAAAAGCTTATACATTGGTGGGTAAAACTATTGAGCCCAACCCGGTAAAGAAATATGAGCCGATACTAAAAATGGATATCAGCTATTTTGAAAAGTCGGTAATATTTCAGCAAAAAATAAAGCTTACAGCAGCTAACGTAACTTCAGTTAAGGGTAAACTGGAGTATATGGCCTGTAATGATCATAAATGCAACCCAAGCGAACAAATAGATTTTAATATACCAATAGGTAAATAATACGAACATGAACGGACCTGTTAAACGTTTCCCGGCAACCCGGTGCTTAATTCTTATTGCTGTTGTAGCCGCAATGTTTTTTACCGGCATAAACCCGGTTAAGGCACAAGGAAAAAAAGCAGATACTGCGGTATCTGCAGCAGACGTTCAGTTTACGGAAATAACAACCGCTGCCGATAGCGCAGCAGCCGAAGCTAAAAAGCAAATGAAGGAAGCTGCCAAAGTGCAGGCGGCAGCCAAATCAGCTTCAAAAAGCGATGATGCTCCTAAATCCCTGTGGCAGATCTTTATAGCTGGGTTTCTTGGTGGCTTCGCGGCATTTTTATTGCCTTGCGTTTATCCAATGCTGCCACTAACCGTAAGCTTTTTCACCAAAAAAGGTGGCACCAGGGCAAATGCGATAGGGCAATCAGTTTTATATGGCCTGTCTATCATTTTCATATATGTCGTTTTTGGGCTCATCATCACCATTGCATTTGGGCCAACGGCACTGAACGGACTGGCAACTAACGGAATCTTTAATATTGGCTTCTTCCTGTTATTGGTCGTGTTTGGTATATCGTTCCTGGGTGCGTTCGAGATCACTTTGCCAAGTTCATTCGCCAATAAGCTTGATGCCAATTCCGACAAAGGCGGACTTGCCGGTATATTTTTCATGGCTGCCACACTTGTAGTGGTTTCATTCTCTTGTACGGGCCCTGCCATTGGTTTGGTGTTGGTAAATGCAGTTTCAAAAGGCGAAAGGCTTGCGCCTGCTGTTGTAATGTTAGGCTTCTCGCTTGCAATAGCGTTGCCCTTTACTTTGTTTGCCATGTTCCCTTCAGCATTAAAAAGTATTCCTAAATCAGGGGGATGGCTTAATAGCGTGAAAGTTATCTTAGGTTTTATAGAAATAGCATTTGCACTGAAATTCTTATCAAATGTCGACCTGGCCTACCACTGGAACTGGTTCGACAGGGAGATCTTCCTGTCATTATGGATAGGTATCGGCATTTTAATGGTGCTTTATCTCATCGGTAAGATCAAGTTTTCGCATGATAGCGATGTGTCGTACCTGTCGGTGCCGCGAACTTTTATTACGCTTATTATACTCGCATTTGTGGTGTATATGATCCCAGGCCTGTGGGGAGCGCCATTAAAAGCTATCAGTCCATTGTTGCCGCCGCTAAGCACACAGGATTTCGACCTTTCTGCGGGTGTTGGGGGATCTGCGCCTGCTGCTGTTAATCAATCATCCATCAAAACAAAAAAATACGAGGAACTATTTAAACGGATGCCAAAGGTTAAGGGCCTTGATGAATGGTATGATTATGATCAGGCCATCCAGGTATCTAAGGAATTACATAAACCAATTTGGATTGACTTTACCGGCTGGAACTGTGTAAACTGCCGTGGCATGGAGGCGAAGGTATTGCCAAATCCGGAGGTATTAAAACGCCTGCAAAATGATTTTGTGGTGCTGCAACTGGTTATTGATGATAAAACAGATTTGCCACCAGCAGAATATACAAAATCAGCCTATAACGGAAAAACTGTAACTACGCTGGGCGGCAAGTGGCTTAACCTCGAGATCACCAAATATAACTCAAACGCCCAGCCTTATTACGTGATGATAGACGAGAATGGCAATGCCCTTGTACCGCCGCAAGGTGCTAACTTTAATGTACAGGATTACATCAAATATCTCGACAGTGGTATAGCTGCGTATAAAAATAAAAAATAGAAATTCTGTAGGGGCGTATCGCATACGCCCTAATCTACCCGGCGAGGGCGTATGCGATACGCCCTTACCATACATTATCCTGCATCCTTTTACAAAAACCCTCGCCCTGCATCAAAAAATAGTGTAAATTCGCGGAACTTTTAGAGGGGTGCACGCGCTTTGCCGTTTTACTTCGTTAAAGAAGGTATTCGGACACATTTTTACAACGCGAAATAGCGC
The DNA here is from genome assembly GCF_024721155.1 of Mucilaginibacter phenanthrenivorans. Classification (GTDB taxonomy): domain Bacteria; phylum Bacteroidota; class Bacteroidia; order Sphingobacteriales; family Sphingobacteriaceae; genus Mucilaginibacter; species Mucilaginibacter phenanthrenivorans. The sequence continues at coordinate 76,605 of NZ_JAHVAP010000012.1, forward strand.
CAATTCATACAATGACGCAGATTAAGAACATAGGGGTTTTTACATCAGGTGGTGATTCGCCTGGAATGAATGCTGCCATCAGGGCAGTAGTACGGTCGGCTATTTACTACGACATGGAGGTTACGGGCATTCGCCGTGGCTATGATGGAATGATAAAGGGCGACCTTTTCCCGATGAACCGCAAATCGGTTTCGAACATTATTCAACGTGGCGGCACCATATTAAAAACGGCCCGCAGCGAGCAATTCAGAACGCCGGAGGGCCGCAAAATAGCTTACGATAACTTAAAGAGCCATAACGTTGATGCCCTGGTTGCCATTGGTGGCGACGGCACCTTCAGGGGTGCGCGTGTGTTTAGCGAGGAATTTGATATCCCGGTTATGGGCCTGCCGGGAACCATTGATAATGATCTTTGCGGTACCGATTTTACCATTGGCTACGATACTGCCATTAATACAGTAATTGATGCCGTTGATAAGATCAGGGACACGGCTGAATCGCACGACAGGCTATTTATTGTTGAGGTGATGGGCCGCGACTCGGGCTTAATAGCTTTGCGTACAGGCATAGCTGCGGGAGCCGAAACGATTTTGATCCCCGAAAGCAAAACCGACATCAATGCGGTATTTGATAAACTGGCTAATGGCCGAAAAGATAAAACATCAAAAATAATTATGCTTGCCGAAAACGGCGAGGCAGGTGATGCCTTTGAAGTTGGCCGCCAAATAAAAGAAAGATTTCCTAACTACGATACCCGTGTTTCTGTTTTGGGTCACATACAACGCGGTGGAAGACCATCATGTATGGATCGGGTGCTGGCAAGCCGTTTAGGTGTGGCGGCAGTTGAGGCTTTAAAGGCAGGCCATAGCAATGAAATGGTGGGCTTGATCCATAATGACATTGCCTTTACCAAGTTTGAACACGCCACCAAACATATCGGCGAGATTAACCCGGACTTTTTGAAAATTGTAGAGCTTTTGTCGATTTAAGCGGACTGGCTCATTTATTAGCAGATCATGCCGAATTTATTTCGGCATCTCATATTGTTCCGGTTGCTTATCAAACTTCTTTGCAAACACACACTTAGCGCGTGGGGTGCTGAAACAAGTTCAGCATGACGGGTTGTTTATTAAGCTGACGAATATCAAATATCTTTAATCACTAGCTCTGCAACTTCCTCGCCAACCAAACTTCCCATGGCAACGCCCATTCCGTTACAGCGCACTGCGCAAAAAATGCTTGGTTCAACCTGCTTTACAATCGGGCTCAATTCTTCGCCAAAACCCATAATGCCGCTCCACCAGTAGTCAATTTCAAAATCCTGTCCCGGTAGTATCATCTCCTTCAGATAGAGTTCCAGCTTGTTTTTTACGGTATCGGTATGTCCGAAATCCCAGGTTTCCTCAGCCGCGTAATCAAGGTTGCGGCCGCCGCCGAAAAGCACACGGTTATCTATATTCCTGAAATAATAATAACCTTCGTTAAAGTGATATGTCCCTTTTAGTTTTAACCCATCAACAGGTTTAGTAACTAACACCTGCCCGCGCCCCGGGATAACTTTCAGCTCAGGAAACAGTTGATTTGCAAATGCGTTAGTGGCAAGAATTACTTTGCCTGTTTTAAAATTCCCCTGCGACGTTGAAAGATAAACATGTTCGCCCCCGCTTTCAATTTTTTCTATCTCGCATCCATTTAAAACCATTACTCCCAAATTGTAAACTTTGTTCAATAAGGTCCGCATCATTTTTCCGGTATGGATCTGACCCTCATAGGGGTTATAGATTGCATGGCTGACGTTTTTAAGGCCAAAGTCTGCAATTTTAGCATCCGCGACTGAATAAATGTCAGTTTTCCCGATGGCTTGCTGCAATAATGTGTTAAAATACGTTAATTGTCCTTCAGCTTTTTGGGCGGCCTCCTGCTCGTTATTCATAAACAGCTCATAGCCACCATGCTGCTGAAAGTCGATGTTTTTATCACCAAGGTTTTGCCGCAGCCGCTGCAACCCGCGCCATTTGTAGTCAACCATCCGCAGCACTTCTGCTTCTGATGACTTTTCCAGGTAGGCAATTTGCTCGGAAACTGTGCCGAAACACGCAAATCCGGCATTTTTTGTGCTTGCACCGGTTGGCAGAAAGCCGCGCTCGAGCACCAATATGTTTAAAGCCGGGGCATTTGTTTTTAAATGCAGGGCTGCGCTTAAACCCACCAACCCGCTGCCGATGATGATCACATCGGCATTGTCAATAAATGCGGTTCGCTCCCAGTATGAAAAGGTATTTGTTGCCAAGGTGTTCTGTTTTTTGCGGAATGCTTTTTGTTTAAGGTCTAAAGTACGGAGTCGATAGCCTTAAGTCAAAAATATAGAAAATATGCGGCTTTGACTTTGGACCCAATACTTAAGACTTAAAAATATGAATCACATATCAATGATTGCAGGATTTTACATCGGCTACAGTTCAGCCTGGTTTTTAATGATAATTATAGCCGTAGTAAGTTTTATTGTGCAATGGCGCTTTAAAAGTAAGTTTAAGGAATATTCAGAAATTAGCCTGTTATCTGGCCTTTCGGGCCAGGAAGTTGCCGAACGAATGCTGCGTGACAACGGTATTTATGATGTTCAGGTAATTTCTGTTGAAGGGCAATTGACCGACCATTATAATCCCGAAACAAAAACGGTAAACTTAAGCCCCGATGTATTTTATAGCCGGAGCGTGGCATCCGCTGCGGTTGCCGCCCATGAATGCGGGCATGCCGTTCAACATGCCAGGGCCTATAGCTGGCTCAGCCTGCGCACCGCGATGGTGCCCATAATTAATATTGCGTCAACCCTTACCCAGTGGACCTTGTTTATCGGTGTGATGCTGCTATTCTTTATCCACAGCCCCTATGTGTTAGCCATCGGTGTTATTGCGCTGGCCGTAGTTACTACGTTTAGCTTTGTGACGTTGCCGGTTGAGTTTGATGCCAGTAACCGGGCATTGGCCTGGCTGAATAACAACTATAGTGTAATGCAAACCCGCGAGGAACACGAGCAAGCTAAGGACGCCCTGTGGTGGGCCGCTATGACCTATGTAGTTGCTGCATTAAGCGCGTTGGCTACCTTGCTGTATTACGCTTCGTTTTTGTTTAACCGGAGAAACTAACAAAACTTTACTAAAAACTAATTGAACGGCCGGACTCAGAGCTTCGGTCGTTTTCGTTTTAAAGCGCCCAATCATAATCGAAGCATTAAATAAAAGTTTATAATTGTATAAATTTTTATTTATGAGAACAGTTAGCGCTTTAATGACCTTGCTTATCATGACTATTTTCGGCTATAGCCAGGCTCAATCTCCAATTTTACTTTACCCAAACGGGGTTCAAAATGCAAAACCGACCCCAAAGAGTTATGTTGAAAAAGACGACAAAGGATGGGCCAGCTTTGTAAGCATACCTACTATTACGCCATATTTTCCCGCAAAGGGAACGGCCAACGGCACATCAATAATTATATTTCCCGGTGGCGGATATTCAGGCCTGTCGATGGATAACGAAGGCTCAAGTATTGCCAATGCGTTTAGCAGTTTTGGGGTAACGGCATTTGTGGTAAAGTACCGCTTGCCCAGTGATAGTATTATGGTTGATAAAACCATAGGACCATTGCAGGATGCTCAACAAGCTGTCTTAATGGTGCGTAAAAATGCGGCTAAATGGGGATTAAAAACGGATAAGATCGGCATCATCGGCTTTTCGGCAGGTGGCCACCTTGCATCAACCGAGGGAACACATTTTGATCAGGTTGTGATTGAAAATAAAGATAACATCAGTGTTAGGCCTGATTTTATGCTACTGCTTTACCCGGTGATTTCATTTGGCCCGCAGGCGCATGTAGGTTCGCGTGAAAACCTGATAGGAAAAAAACCTGCTGCAGACCTGGTTGATTTATACAGCAACGAAAAACAGGTTACGGCCAATACACCGCCAACGTTCCTGGTACATGCCGGGGACGATACCGTTGTTCCGGTTCAAAATAGCCTCATGTTTTACGAATCGTTATTGGCCGCGAAAGTGAAGGCCGAAATGCATTTGTTTGAGGAAGGCGGCCATGGCTTTGGTTTGAACAATTCAAAATCAAAAAACAAGTGGATTGATTGGGCGAAGAATTGGATGGAGGAGAATGGTTTTTGCCCCCCGGCCCCCTGAAGGGGGAGTTTTTGAATTGCAAAGTGCCGATGCCTTATTTTCTGTTCCCCCTTTAGGGGGCTAGGGGGTCTCAACTATCGCCAGTAATTCATTCAACTCATCCACCTTTTCTGATGATCCTAAATGCTCATACGCACTGATCAAATTGCGCAATACCCGTTTAATAATGTCGGTGTTAGAACAAGGTTCATAAAACTGTTTATCGAACTTCAGGTTCAACTGCTTTAAAAACATATCTACGTCCCTTCGGCCAAATATAAAGCCCTTATTGAATGCGTTGATATAAAATAGAATGCCGCCCTCAAATTCGCTCTGCAGGCTGTCATCCAAATAAGCCAAAATAAAATGCTGCGGCAGGTTTACACCATAAATCGGAATATCCAGTTTTTGGGCGATGATAGAATAAATTATCGCCAGCGAGATCTGGTTGCCCTTTTTTGTCTCCAGCACCTGGCTTAGGTAGCTGTTTTGCGGGTCCTGGTGATTGGCGGTATTGCCACTAAAACCGTAAATATTATAAAATACGTGGTTGATTAGCTTCACCTGTTCAGCCGGGCTTGCCTCGTTCATCATCTGGATCCAGATGTCGCGCTTAATGCCCTCTATCTGGTTAATTACCTTTTGTTCATCGAGGTCGGGGTATTGGTAACGATTGATGATCAGGACACCTTGCAGCAGGTCAAACGCGCCGCTTTGGTGCCATAGCTGCAGGTCCTTTTTTACAATATCAAACTGGATCTCGTGCACCAGGTTGGCTATCCGCTCCTGCTGCACCGAATCAAATGCCTGTTCCCAGGCTTGTTCCAAATATTCAATGGCTTCAGATCCATAAGAGAGTAATTTCTGGTGAACGTGCTCAAAAATCTCCCCATCCGGATCGTCCAATAAACGTATCAATGAATTTACTTCTGTTGGATTTATCATGCTATCACGCTAAAATACTAAACGTTTGTATATTTTTACAGCCATGTTTAATTTAAGGTTCGCGAAGGATTACCTGTTGCATCGGCTTAAAGCGAAAAACAGGCACGGTGTGCACTCGCCATTTGTTTACCGGCTGATTGATAAGGTAATTTACGATTTTGATGACAAAAAAGTATACGCCGGGGTCGAGAACATCCGACAAACGCTGTTTATTGACAATAATATTATAACCGTGACTGATTTAGGCGCCGGATCGCACGTAAATAATAACCGCCAAAAGAAGATCAGCGACATTGCACATAATGCCCTCAAGCCGCCAAAGCTGGCCCAATTGCTTTACCGTTTAGTGGCCGATTTAAAGCCCCGTAACATTATTGAGCTGGGCACCTGCCTTGGCATTACCACCCTATACCTGCAAAAGGCAGCACCTGGAGCTAAAGTTTACACCCTGGAGGGCTGCCCCGAAACTGCTGGTGTGGCTAAACAAACCTTAAAAAAAGGCGAAATAAATAATGTTGAACCTGTAGTAGGTAATTTTGACGATACACTACCAGGCGTCATCAATAGCCTGGATGAGCTTGATTTTGTTTTTGTTGACGGCAACCACCAAAAGAATGCAACCCTTAATTATTTCGAGTGGTGCCTGCCCAAAGTACATGAAGACACTATGCTCATTTTCGATGACATTTATTGGAGCCCAGGCATGAAGGAAGCCTGGGCGCAGATAAAGACACATCCGCAGGTAACAGTAACCATTGATTTGTTTTGGATTGGCCTGGTATTCTTTAAGCCAGGGCAGGCTAAGGAAGATTTTTTAGTTAAGATTTGATTGCCGACATGAGCAATACATTCACCGCTATCGATTTTGAGACCGCGCAAGGAAAACGCTGGAGCATTTGCCAGGTGGGCCTGGTAAGGGTAGAAGAAGGACGGCTTGTTAACAAACTAAACCTGCTTGTTTGCCCCCCGGGGAATATTTATATGCCTGGAAATACCATGATCCACGGCATTAGCGAACGGCACACGTATAATTCGCCAAAATTTGCAAGTGTTTGGCCGCTGTTACGGCCTTACATTGAAAACGAAACCGTAGTAGCGCATAATGGCGCCTTCGATTTTAATTGCCTTTCGCAAACCCTCACTTACTACAATATTCAGCAGCCCAGGTTCACACAGCAATGCACTTATAAAATATTTGGAAAGGGACTAAAGGCCTGCTGTTCAGAACACAGAATTTCACTTAACCATCACGATGCATTGTCTGATGCCATGGCCTGCGCGCAGTTGTATCTCATACACCTTAACAGGTGATCACACGGTAAAGGTCATCCGCACATTAGAAGCTCTGCCCGAGCGCGATATAAAATCCGCTTTCTCTTTTCTCGCCGGCCGGCTGCTGACCAACGCCATAATCAAGGCGCACCGCAAGGCCTTTTTCAACATCAAAAAAGTAACGGAAGCCTCCACCATAGTTGGGCTTTAGCTGAGCCGTTGTAAATGTAGAATGAAAGACTTCACCGGTGCCAACAAATCCTGCTAAACCAAACCTGTTGGCAATGCGGTAGCGTAGTTCCGTTTGTCCGGCAATGTAATTACGGTCGCGGTAGCGGCCGCCATAGTAGCCGCGCATCAACTCATCGCTGCCCATCTGCGGCAACAAATAAAATGGTGAGCGTGCACCGGTAAGGCTCTGTTCCTGGATATCAACCCCTAAAACAAATTTGGGAGCCAACTGAAAAAACTGGGAGTATTCAATATTAAAAAAGCCTCCTGCATAGCTATTATTAGCAAAAACGCCGTGAATCACATTGTAGTAAGCATTTATTATCATGCCGCGGGTGGTATAGGTGTTGTTGTTCCGGTTATCGAAGGTAAAACTGGGTCCGACGTAAACATTTGATCCGCCTCTTTTATCCTGCACGTCGGGATCAGTATTTAAGATCCCATGCGGATTCTTGTCGTATTTATAAAAATATTTAAAAAACCCGCTTACAAAGCCGATGTAAATATTATCGCCAATCAGTTTTTCGCCATTAAAACTGTATTTGTACCGGCGTTCGTCTACAAGGTCGGCGTCTGCCTTACGGGTATTATTGCCCACCCCATAAAAATTAAATGGAAAATTGTAGTAACTGGTATTTACAGTAAAATGAAACTTGTTTTGCGGTGTCCAGTAATTGGCATTAAGGCTAAGCTTGGTTTGACCTTTTGTAGTTAAAGTTGAATAGCCGAATAAGCTGGATACCCGGGTGCCGCGATCTGTGGGGTCGGTATAAAATGAATAGAGTGCTGCGCCGCCAAATTCAACGCCGGTTTCGGGCGCCGAGCTTAATGCAGGCAATAAAACAAACCCCGGCTCACGGCTGCTATCAGGCCTGAAGTACATTTTCCTGATAAACTTCGGCAGGAAGTTCATTTGAGCAAACGCACCTTGTAAGCAAAGCAGAAATATAGATAACGTAAAAAGTTTTTTCATGTAACGTAGATGTTGCTAAGATAGCGCTTTTTGTTAATCCCCGGGCAGGTCTTAAGTAAAACTAATAGCCAACAAAATTAACTGCGTAATGTTATGAGGGTAGGTTACTTATTATGAAGGATATTATAGAAGCCTGGTCTGGGCGGATCCAGCCGCTTGTTTGGAATATAATTATTGTGGCATCGGCCGTTATAATCGGCCTGATTGTGAAGTTTACCGTTAAAGCCCTCCTTAATTATAATAAAAAGTATACCGACTATTCCCTGTTTCGCAGCATTATTACCCATTTCAGCGGCCCCATGAACCATTTTGTGCCAGTCCTTGTGTTGAACATTATGGAGCCAATGATGGTGCTTAGCCCGCAATACGACCTGATATTATCCCGAACTATCCAGATTTTGCTGATCATCTCGTTTGCCGTTGTGCTAATTAATACCATTAACATTTTTGAGGATTATGTTTACCATACTTACGATCTTAACAAGGACGATAACCTCAGGGAGCGTAAGATCCGTACACAAATGCAGTTCATTAAGCGGTTACTGGCAACTGTGATTGTGTTTATAACCATCGCCGTCATCCTGCTCAGTTTTGATAATGTACGTAAAATTGGCGCGGGTTTGCTTACCGGTGTGGGTATCGGCGGCATCATTATCGGTTTTGCAGCTCAAAAATCATTAGGTAACCTGCTTGCCGGGTTCCAGATTGCATTTACGCAGCCCATCCGGATTGACGATGTATTGGTGGTTGAGGGTGAATGGGGCCGGGTTGAGGACATCACCTTAACTTATGTGGTGCTGAACATTTGGGACCAGCGCCGGCTGATATTGCCCATTAACTATTTTATTGAAAAACCATTCCAGAACTGGACACGAACCACATCCGAGATCCTGGGTACAGTTTTCCTGTACCTTGATTATAATACCCCGGTTGATGCCTTGCGAGTAGAATTTGACCGCCTGCTGGCCGCCACTAACCTATGGGATAAGCGAGTAAAAGTTATCCAGGTTACCGATGCAAAAGAAAAAACTATGGAGATCCGGGTTTTAGTGAGTGCGAGCAACTCATCAAAGGCGTTTGATTTACGCTGCTATATCCGCGAAGGGCTGATAAAATACGTTAAGGATAATCACCCGGAGAGCCTACCGGTGAACAGGATAGTGATGACGGAGAGTGTGGCGATTGATAAGGCTAATGTACCGCCTACTGACGTATAGGTATGCTACGCCTCTCAAACAGCCCAAAGGAATAATTACAATATGGCACAACTGCAACACCGCCGACCAAAATGCCTGCCTGCATTTACCCTTCAATTAGTTATACAGCCGGCTGGCCACCTGCCGGTGTGTTGTCTTTGCGCTTTGGTGCATTTATGAACCAGGTGCAAATGGCGACAATAACGATAAGTACAGCTTCCATCAAAAGATGGATCATTGGTATGCCTACAGATTTCGTCGAGAGCAATGAACCGAGGTCCGGAAGGATAAATCCTATTAGGGGAAAGCAAAAAAATATTCGTAATATTATTAATTTTTCCATAATTGATAAGATTATTTGTGAAGTACTAAGATAATCATTCAAAACGATACAAAAAAGAAAATAAAATAGCAATATTAACTTTTGTGAAATTTTTAATTATTACTCAATTTTAATTTGCTTTTAACAACTTTCGGGAATAACACGGCCAAATTTTAGAAATTTCATATTGCGGTTTTGGAGAATTGGCCTTAATTAGGGCGATCGGCGTAGGTTAAGCAAATAAAAAAGGCTCCCGGTGTTCCCGAAAGCCTTTACGAGTGTTTTTCCCGTTGTTGCTTACAAATATTTTGTGATCTCCGGCGATAAAGGAGTTGTTGCAGAACGGAAGCGGTGAATCAAATTACCATTTTCGTCAATCAGGAATTTTTCGAAGTTCCATTTGATCTCCCCTGTAAAGTCAGGGTTTGGGGCCTCTGTAAGATATTTGAACAAAGGATCGATGTCATCGCCCTTTACGCTCACCTTTTCGCTAAGCGGGAAGGTTACGCCAAAACGTTTTTCGCAAAAAGTTTTGATCTCGCTGTTGCTGCCCGGATCCTGCTGACCAAAGTTATTTGCCGGAAAGCCAACAACAACAACCTTGTCTTTGTATTGCTCTGCAAGTTTCTGCAGTTCAGCGTACTGCGGGGTAAATCCGCATTTCGAGGCAGTGTTGACGATCAAAACTTTTTTTCCTTTGTATTGGGCCAGTGAAAAAGCTTTTCCTTCAATTGATTTCAGCTTAAATTCATAAACCGATTTTGGCGCCACAGTAACAAATGTTAAAGCGCAAATTAATGCAAGTATTTTCATGGTATTAATATATTGGTTTTAGTGTAACAGGATATACGTTGACTTTTAAAGATGCGTTGCCTCTTGTTATTGGGAACAAAAGTAAAATTAGCTAATAAAGCTTCTCCTATTCAAATAAAAATCTTCTTTTAATGTCATTTTTTTCTTGTCGGCCGGCTTTTTGTCTGTGTAGCCTACCAGGTGCAGGGCACCATGGATAATTACCCGGTGTAATTCCTCTGTTTCTGAATGATTGTATTTGAGCGCGTTTTCGCGAATCCGGTCAATAGAAATAAAAATATCGCCAACAATGGTATTTGGGATGTCCGAGTTGTCGAACGTGACTATATCAGTATAAGTATCATGGTTAAGATACTGCTGGTTTATCTGTAAAAGGTAATTATCCGAGCAAAAGATATAGGTAAGCTCCTTAAGCTTATATCCTTCGGCTTGTATGGTTTCTGTAACCCACTGCCTTACAGCAGTCTTGTTTTTTAACTTATAGGTGATGTCTTCTTCAAAAAAGCTGATGGCAGGCATTAGATCTTAAAGTGAAGTTCAACTTCATTTCCTTTGGTGTTAAATATGCACTGGTCAGCAAGGTGTTTAATTATAAACACACCGCGCCCGGTAAGGTTCTCCAGGTTCTCCGGTGCTGTTGGGTCGGCCAGGTTGTTATAGTCGAAACCGTCGCCTTCATCGGTAACAGTCCAGATAATGCGGCGGCCTTCTATGTCGGCGTTCACAATAACCTTTTTGTTTTCGTCAAGCTTGTTGCCGTGAACTATAGCATTATTCGCAGCCTCACTAAGGCAAGTCATCATATTAGCAAAGGTGTCTTCGCTGATATTGTGTTTATCGGCAATTTCTTCTATCAAATTTTCCAGCAAAGTTATGCTTTCTTGTTTTGAAGGAAGCTGTAAGGTGTAAAGTTCACCTGCTTGAACATTTGATTGGTCCATGTCATTTTGCGTTGAGTAGATCAAAGTAATATTTAATTTTTGATTTATAATAATAATTTAGTTCAGGCGGAACGGTCCGTACCTGTTCTGTTTGTTTTTCTTTGGCTTGCTGGTATTCCTGCAATGCTTTTATGTATCCCGGCGGCACATCCTTTCCTGCTTTGCTTTCGCGCTGCTGGTCCTGTTCCCGTTCTTGCTCAGCCTTCTCGGCCTCTAATAACCGGCTCTGAATTTGCTGTTGTCGCTTGATAGCTTCATCGGTTATTCTCCTGTTTACGAGATCGCGCTCCGTTTGTTCCATTTCCTTCGAAATTTTATCTAAATTTCCCAAACCGCCCGTCCCGTCCTTGTTTTCTTGTTGGTTTAGCTGCTGTAACGCCTCCCGGATCTGCTGTTGCTGACGCGCTAATTTAGCTAATTGTTCGCTTATATTTCCATTGTTACCCGAGGAACTTTTTCCCTGGTTACCCTGCTGCTGCATCTGCTCACGCGCCTTCTGCATATTCTGATTAAGCTGCTGCTGCATTTTAGCCAGCTGCCCAATTGATTGCTTTTTCCCCTTGCCTTTTCCGCTCTTCCCTTTTTTCTGCATGTTTTGCAAATTGTCCAAAGCTTCGGCCAATAACAGCGCCAGGTTGTTCATCGACGTCATTGCATATTGCTGGTTGCGGGTTGCCTCGGCCGTGCGCCTGTCGCCCAGGTTTTCAAGAGCGCCATCAATATGGCTGTTTATGCTGGTAACCTCTGTGTTCACCGTGCTCTGGATCTGCGGCACCCGCCTGCTTAAGGCATATAAGCTATCCTCGGCAGTTTTCAGGTTATCCTTTATGTTCTTCTGGTCCTGCGCCAGCTTAATATAACTGGGGTCTGTTGGGTTCATATTCTTCAGCGCCTGCATCACTCTCTCCTGGTCGAATGAACTATTAACGAGATTTTTTAACAATTCGCGTAATTGTTGTTCATCAATTGCATTTTCACTCTCTTCGCCCTCCGATTCCTTTTGCTGCATCTTATCAGCCATCTGCTTCATTTCGTCGGCCGCCTGCTTTTGCGATTTAGATGCCTTCTTGCTGTCGTTCTTTTTTAAGTCCTCCGCGCTTTGCTCCATTTTTTGCTCAATGCTCTGCTCTTCTTTCTGCGGGTCCTCAAACGGTTGTTTGTGCTCGGCCTGTTCGTTTGTCTTCTTCAAATCATCCAGCGACTTTTTGATATCCTGGAAGTCGTTATTCAACTTCTGCTGCTCCTTCTGCAATCCCTGTTGATCCGGGTTAGGTTGCTGCCCCTGGTCAGAGAGTTTTTGCTGCTGATCGGCCAGTTTGTTAAGCTGGTCAACGTTTTGATTCAACTTTTGTTCGAACTCCAACTTTTTATAAAGCTCTAACATGCGGTCAAGCTCCTTTTTCAGCGATTTGTTATCCCCCTGCATTTTTTGCAGCTCATCACGTGCTCCTTCCTTTTGTTCCTGCTCCAGCATCTCCTGCAACCGCTGCAGCATTTCTTCGGTTTTAGGGTCGAGCATATTGTTCATCAACTGCTCCATTTGCTTTTGCTTTTCGGTAAGATCCTTGTCCTGCTGCTGGTTTTCCTGGCGGTTGTATAAATTCTTTTTATTATCTGCCTGTACTTCTTTTACCAAATCATTCAAATCCTTGCGTTTTTGCAACAAATCCTGGATCTGTTTTTTCTCATCGAATGAAAGCGTATTTTTATTCAGCAGCAACTGGTTAAGTTTCTGCGAATCCTTTTCTATCTGCCCGGCAATTTTAATGGCCGATTCCATTTTTTGTTTGATGGCCTGCGTGCCGGAATTCAGTTGATCGTTAAGTTCCTTAGCATCGGGGATATTGAGGGTACGTTCCGGCGAGCGCACCTTCTTTGGTCCGTTAACACCATCGTTATCTGCAACTTCAAAATAGTAAGTAACCTGGTCACCTGGTTTTATACCCATCTCCTTCAGGTTCCAGAAATAAAAGAAGTCGGATTGCACCTGCGCCAGGTCGGCCTTAACAGGTTTTGAATATTGTTTTATATTGGCCTTATCACCAGGAGCGCCAACCGCGTAATGAAACGTTAATGACGAAAACCCATGGTCATCCTGGATGCGCCCGTTAAAATAGAGCGTTTTAAGACTTACCGAATCTTGTTTTTCCTCAACAGTAATAGCCGGCATCTCGTCGGCAATTACATTAACGCGGTAGCTTGCCGAGTCACTATGATTCACCTGAATATTAATGGGTGTTATTTTGTAGACACTGTTTTTAATGATGCGTTCCTTATGTTCAAAAACATCTGGTGTTGTTGAAACAACATTGGCACCGTTGCCATTCATGTCAAATCGCACGGCTGAAGCATTTTGGGTATGCAGCTGCCAGTTAACAACCGTACCTGCGGGAATAGTCAGATCGCCTGCGTTTTTAAGCGTTTCATTTTTTTTATGCAAGTACGCCGGATAGGTGAGTGCTACATCAAAATGCAGCAATGCCGGGCGCAGGTTTACTCTTATTTCATACGGTGCCGATGTAAAGCCATTGGCTGTTAATTTAAAAGCTGTATTCTGCTGCAAATTGGTGAACAGGTAATGAAACTTGCTAATGTTTTCCTTATCAAGCTTAAAGGTAGTGTTGGCGGTTTCTACATAAACATCATTGGGCAATTTATCTCCTTCCAGCTTAAGATCGAGTTTTAGGTCCTCACCCTGCACAACCGACAAACTTTTATTCTGCACCACAAAATTAAACGGAGCAACCGGTACAAAATATTCATTATGACGAATGAGTCTTTTTGTGCTTTCTGTGAGGATAGATGGCGCCGCCAGCGCAATAATGCAGATCACCGCGGCAGGGAACAGGATCCACTTTAAATATTTTCGGTTTTCCTTAAGGTTTATAGCCGATGGAAAGCTCACCGGTTTTAATGTTTCTATTTTTTGGTTGATGCTGGCCTCAATCAACGCGCGATGCTTCTCATCCTCGCCGGCCAGTTTTTTAAGCTGCAGGGTGTTCAGCAGCTTGTCATGCACATCGTTAAAATGTTTGCCGATGATCTCTGCCGCCTCGTCATGTGTTAATGATTTGCCCACCTTTAGCCAGGCAAGTAACGATGGCACGATCAGCCAGGCTATCAGGCCGACATTCAGCACAATAAATAAATAGAAAAGCAGCGTGCGAAACAGGATATTAAAATTGCCGAAATATTCGCTCAGGGTGATCACCACATAGGCCGAGAATAGCCCCGCGCCCAAAAATATCAGTCCCCGTAAAAAATTATTGAAATAGTACTTCCGGATAAAGATGTTGATCTTATCAATTAAGAGCTCATAATTATCGGTAGCATTCATATTCCCACACAATATAGCGTATTAAACGAAAATACTACAAATATCATATGGAACTAAGATTTTTTGGATTAGTAGAATTTTAGGATGCTTTTTTTTGAACTACGATTAAAGGATTGGAGGGGGAATATGATGCCTTTCTCTATTAAAGAGTAGTCCCTATTATTCTAAAATCAGAAAAATCCTTAAAATCTGTAAGTCCCGGTCCCTCTTATAATCCTATCAATCCAAAAAATCTTAGTTCAACGCCTTTATAAACGCAATAACCTCGCCGCTTTCCTTTTCCGTTAAATTCAATTTCTCCGGAGATAGTGTCTGGTTCTCTACCTTATAGCCTAATCCTGCGCCACCGCCTTTGTTGTAAAAATCCATTACCTGCTCAAGGGTCGTGAAAACGCCGTTGTGCATGTATGGCGCGGTGCGGGCTGCACCGCGTACGGTACTGATCTTGAATGCATGTTTAAAGGCTTCAACCTTTAGTATGTTGTATCGCCCCATATCGGTATCAATTTCCGTTTTGGCGATGGTCTTCGGCACCCCTATAACTTCGCTTTCGTTTAATGAGTACTGCGGTGGGAAAACGCCGTTAAACAGCGGCATATAATGGCAGGTTCCGCATTTTGCCTTCCCCATAAATAAATTAAACCCGTTAATTTCTTCCTGGTTCATGACCGTTTTATTACCCCGCATATATTGATCGAAGCGTGTATTCAATGATACAAGACTGCGCACATACGAGCCTATGGCATTCATTACTTCCATTGTATCTATCCCGGCGCGGTTTTTTACGGGATATGCATCGGCAAATAAGCGGCGATAATCTTTATTCTGCCAAAGCCTTTCTGTCGCCATTTTCATTGATCCGTGCATCTCATCCTTATTTCCAACAACGGTATTTGCCTGGTCTTCAAGGCTCCCTGCCCGCAGGTCGTAAAACTGACTTGGCTGTAATGCCGCATTTATTAGTGTGGGCGTATTTCTTTTAAGCGGCAAATTAGTTCCTATCACGGTGTTTTTAACAAGTCCGTCGGTAAAGGCTTTGTCGGGTTGATGGCATGTTTGGCAACTCCTGTCCCTGCCGCCTGATAGGATAGGGTCAGCAAATAATACGCGGCCCAGGGCAATTTTCTTTTCGCTGGTATATGATACCAGCCCGGGGGCATAAGCATTCACGTTAAAGGCATCCTTATCAAACAGTGTTTTTGCACCCTGGTTCAATAAGTAATTGTAGGTTATCGTTTGGATCTTTAATTTTTTCTCAAGTTCAGTGATGCTAACGGTCAAGGGGTTGCCGTATTGGGTTATAAATTTTGCACGGTCGAATGAATTAAAATCGGGATGCTGCTCAAGGTATGAACATGCCGCGCTGAATTGGTTGTTCATTTTTCCTGCATCATCATCGTCGCCATATAATATTATGGCTTGCTGCACATTCCGCAAAGCCGTTGCCGATTCGTGCATGCTTTTTAATGTAAGCGGATTATCAAAGCCACTGATGCCAAGCGCCAGCACCCGGAAGATCTCCTGTTTTGTGGCGTCAAACACCTGCCAATTAAGGATATCAACAAATTGAAACCGCCGTTTATACCGGTCAATGCCGGTTTGTAAAAGATTGAGCTGGTTGATCAGCTCTGGTTTCCTTTTCGGGTCGTATTTAGGGAATAGCAGCGACTCGATAACTTGCAGCCCGGCCGGTTCAAAGATCTGCCCGGTCATTTCAATTTCCTGTACCGGGGGCCCGTTCACAAACCTTGAATTTTGAGGATCGAAAAACTCGATGGCCCATTCCATTTTTTTATAGGCCAGCCTTGTATCCAGGAACAGTCTTTGCGCCTTTTTTTCATCAACGCTATTGCTGTTAACAGCGGCAAGCAAGTTATTTCTTGCCTGAGCAAAGCTGTCAACCTGGGCTAGGAGTGTTTGCGCAATTGCCTTTTCCGGATTAGGTTTCAGCCTCTTGCATGAATAAAATAAATAGCCCGAAATGGCGATTAAAATGGCTGCTATTATGCTAAATTTCTTCATTACTTAAAATACCAAAAGGGAACAGCTGCTGCCGTCCCCTTTTGCTTCGATAATACATTTTGAATGCGAAACAGGTTTAAGAAAAGAGTTTATTTTGCTATTAAAAAATTAAATGCGTTTGAAAACGGGTTAGCATTTTTATCGCGATCAGCAAGCGGAGTTAAACCCCATCTTTTCTCGATGAATGAAAGGATACTAACTGTTTCATATTGCGTATGGTCAACAACGCCTTGTTTTGCAAAGGGCGAAATGATAAGCGTAGGAACACGCAGACCAGGTCCCCATTTTTTGTCAATTACCGGTGGATTAACGTGATCCCAGAAACCGCCGTGCTCGTCATAAGTAATAATGATTACAGCATCTTTTCCGTTGGGACCGTTAAGCACATCGTTCACCAATTCTAATGCGTGGTTTTCGCCAAGCGCTACGTCAGAATATCCCGGGTGCTCGTTATAGGTACCCAATGGTTTTATAAATGATACTGAAGGTAAAGTACCCGCTTTAGCGGAAGCTATAAAATCGGCTTCGTCCTTCAGGTGGTCTTTTTTTGCCTGAGTTCCATCGGCATATTTTGCATAGTATATAAACGGCTGGTGATGGTACTGGAAGCTAGGATCAGGATGCCCGGCTAAAGCATCGTTCCAGCCGCCTGAATACCATGCCCATGAAATATTTTTGTCGCTCAACCTGTCGCCAATAGTTGGGTTAGTTTGGTTAGGTACAAGTTGTTCTGTTTTTGCTGTAGCGGGGTGAGGCATATTAACTGAATAGCTTGTGTTTACAACAAATCCGTCTGGGGTAACTGTTCCATCTCCGGTTATCGCGCCGTTAGCACCGGTGGTAGGAGTACCATCAGCATTTAGTTTAGCAATCATGCTGGCTGGTGCACCCGGGAATGTTGGGCTGGCAGCAGCAATTAACCATTGGTGGTTAAGAAACGACCCGCCGAATGCACTGTGGAAGAAGTTATCGCACAGGACGAATTTTTTTGCCATTGGCAGTAATGGTAAAAGGTCGGTTTTATAGTAACCCTGCGATAAAGCAGCAGAGTTGCCATTGTACAAGGCAAATTTGTCCATTTTGCCGCCGTCAATCTGCATTTGCTCCTGGTAGTAACGGTGTAAAACGTCCTGCGTAATTGCGCTATTTGGCACCAATTGATCAATATTAAAATAAGTATTCGCCAAATTAGTTGGGAACGCAACTACGGGGGTTGTACCTGTGGCGCTTATGTCCGGAACACCAGTCAGAACAGGTAGATACTGATATGCCACACCCTGGGCATCAACCTGCGTTGTATTTGCAGCCGTGGCGTTTGATAAACCGTTAGCACCTTCGAACGAACCATAAAGGTTATCAAAACTGTGGTTTTCCAAATATATCACCACTACGTGGTTTACACTGTTGATAGTAGCGCCGGTAACTATCGATTTATCTTTATGGCAACCTACAAAAGCAGTGCTTGTAAGCAGCAGCCCTGCAAGGATGGCTAAAGGCCTTTTTCTTAAAAGTAAATAATTGAATTTCATAGGAGAGAAAAATTTAATTGTCTGTTTTAATTTCAGATGTAAAAAACGCTAACCGGGGTAAACAGAATGTTATTGCCGGATGATGGTTTTATTAACCTTATGTTACCGTTGTTTACATTAAGTTAATGTCCACATCAATAATTGCTTTAAAATGATAATGTAAAGTTTACCGGGATAAATATTGATCGTATATTTGTAAGGTAAACTTATTAGTTTAACTTATTAATATATGACAGAAGATAAGGACATTCAATTTGCGTCAGAGTTGCGTAACGCAATGATCAGGGTTATAAAAAAGCTGCGCAAGGAGTCGCCATCCGGTTCCGGTCTTTCGCTTACCGAGCGTTCTACAATGGCATTGCTGCATCAAAACAAAGCCATGCTCCCCAGCGAGCTTGCCGCCAGCGAAATGATTACCAATCAATCCATGTCGCAGGTGCTGAATCATTTGTCTGAATTGGGTTTTATCACCCGCACAGCATCTGAAACTGATAAACGGAAGGTAAACATTTCGCTTTCCGAACAGGGCGAACGCGTCTTACTGCAATTCAGGCACGAGCGCGACGAATGGCTGGCCGGTGCTATTAACAGGGCCTGTACCATTGAAGAGCGGGAGTTGCTGAAACAGGTTATTGTGCCTCTCGGTAAGATTGTGGATTTGAAATGAGATCGTGTCCTAATCGTCATTGCGAGGAACGAAGCAAACTTTAAACTGTGCAGATCAGGGAACGAAAATATTTGTGGCAACCAATCAGGCCGCTGTAAGGTCCGATCAGCATAAAGGTTCGTTGATTGTCCTGTGCAGAGGTTGCTTCGTTCCTCGCAATGACGCAGGGTGTTAACAGATACGTGAATAAAAGGAATTTAATTTAATGACAACAGAAACAGTAACAACATTCAGAACATTCAGGGCTTTTAAAAGCCGCAATTACAGTTTATATTTTGCAGGGCAATCCGTATCGCTTATCGGTACGTGGATGCAGAAAACAGCGGTTAGCTGGGTAATTTACTCGTTAACACATTCAACCCTTATGCTGGGGATAACACTTTTTGCCAGCTTATTCCCTTCATTTTTATTTTCGCTGGTAGGTGGCGTAGTGTCTGACCGGTATAACCGGTATCGCGTTTTGCTTACCACACAGATAGCCTCGCTGATCCAGGCCGGGCTGCTATCCATACTGATATTTTTAAAACATTACGAAGTTTGGGAGATCATCAGCCTGAGCGTAGTGCTCGGTGTAATCAACGCTTTTGACGTACCGGCCAGGCAATCGCTGGTTTACGAGATGGTAGACGATAAGGACGATCTACCCAACGCGCTGGCTTTAAATTCATCAATGGTTAACCTGTCGCGCATTATAGGCCCGGCATTGGCCGGCATCGTGCTGGAAAGTTTTGGCGATGGTGTTTGCTTTTTATTGAATGCCCTGAGCTTTGTTGCAGTTATTGCTTCATTATTGATGATGCGCCTGCCTAAATACATCAAAAAGAATCATCCAAAAAACGTATTTGGCGAACTGCAGGAGGGCTGGGCTTATATCAAGCGCACACCTTCAATTGCCTTCGTATTGATCATGCTGGCGCTGGTGAGCCTGATGGTGTTGCCTTTCAGCACACTGATCCCTTATTACGCAAGGGATGTGTTTAAAGGCACGGCCTCAACGTTTGGCGTTATCGACAGTTTCATTGGGCTCGGAGCATTTTCGGGGGCCATTTTCCTGGCATCGCAAAAGGCCGGGGCCAATTTGAAAAAGATCCTGTTCATTAATACGCTGGTATTCGGCACGGGGCTGATTTTATTCTCGCATGAGCATACTTACGGACTGGCATTGGCCTTTGCCGTTGTGGCAGGCTTCGGTATGATGTCGCAAATTACAGTGAGCAATACGCTTATCCAAACCACTGTAGCGCCAGAAATGCGCGGGCGGGTGATCAGCTTTTACGCCCTGGCTTTTTTCGGAATGCAGCCGCTGGGCGGACTTTTGGTGGGGGTTATTTCCAAATATGTGGGTGCAGCTGATACGCTGATGTTTGAAGGTATTGCAGCCTTGCTGATAGGCCTGCTCCACTGGCGCTACCTGCGCAGGGAAAAGCTAAAACATGAGCATGATTTGGTGCTGAAGGAACAGGAACACCCTATGCAAACAGTGTAACAAAAATAATTTTATTATTTCCCAGCGTTTCGCCGTGTTGCTGCGTAATATTACCAACAGGGTAATCTAATATTGTTCCGTAATTGTCTGAATGGATCTTTTTGTTAAGCAATCAACAAAGCTTGTAAAGGGCTGTATAGCCAATGACCGCGCGGCACAGGAGGATTTGTACAAATTGTTTTATGCAGAAATGATCCGGTTATGCTACCGCTATTTTAAAACAGACGAGCTTGCAAAGGAGGCATTAAACGCAGGCTTTTTAAAGGTTTTCCAACACATCGGGAGCTTTGATTACAAAAAGGGCGATTTGCATACCTGGATAAAAACGATAATAGTACGAACCTGTATTGATTTAAACAGAAGGGAGCTAAAGTTCGCAACTGAAAAGTGGACTACAGAAGAAACTGAAGATGTATTTATATTACCCGCGGCCCTGCAAAAGCTTTACGCAGAGGACCTGGTTAATAGTATCCGCATGTTACCAGCTGCAACGCAGGCAGTGTTTAATTTATATGTTATTGACGGCTACAGCCACAAAGAAATAGGCGAACAATTAAATATTGGTGAAAGCACATCAAGATGGCACTTAGCGGAGGCCAAAAAACAATTAAGAGAGTTGCTGAGCCACGGGGCTAAAAGCAATGGTTATCCATCTGAAAAAAACAAAATAACAAAATGAAAAATTCAGCATGGTATCATAAACTCTGGCTTAAAAAGGTTAACCAATATCCTGTAAGGGATGATGCGGATACCTCGTGGGCTGATATGAGGACCTCGCTTGATGAGCATTTGCCTGTAAATATCTCTCCAAATAAAAATCGGGGCGGAAAATCAACAGGCGGCACCATTGTGTCGGTATTGGGGTTTGTTTTACCGGCCGCAGCAATGATTGGCCTGGTAACCTTTGCCGTTGTAAAACATCCGGTTAAAAATAAAATAACACCAAAGCACCAACAAAACCCTGTTGTTGAAAGTGCAGTTAAAACACAAGCTACTTATCACGACTCCGTTAACACAAAAACCGATTCAATCGCCATTAAAAAAAGCTTTGCTGCAAACAATAAAAATGTAGCTACTTTAATTTTAAATGGCACGAATGTGAGTAAACCGGTTCAGGCAGCTGTTAAAGCACCTTACATTAATAAAAATATGACTGCTGGTTATAGCTTATTAACCCCGCAGCAAAGTTTCAGCCGGCAACAGGCATTTGACCCAATTACTTCAACCCCAGGAACCGCAGCTATTGGGCACTTGTTAAACATAAGTAATTCAATACAACCCTTAACAGGCGCGAATTACCTGGTAAATGCCGGGCTGCTTAAAGCGTTAGATGCAAGCGGATCCTCCAAAATAACGGTGAATAAAGCCGGCTCGTCCAAAGTCACTAAGATCAAAAAGCCAAAGGGACCGTCCGGCAGTTCCCCATTTGAGTTTTCTGCCGAGGCTGCCCTGAATACTTCCGGAGCCGGAACTAATGTGCTGTTTGGTTTCTGGGCTGGGTATCCGCTAACTTCAAAATGGCAGCTTAACAGTGGCATTCGGGTTGATATAAACCGCACGCTTTTGGGGAATATTGTTCATCCAAGCTATAGCAGGCCCGACACCGTTGTATTTAATGTGACTGATTCAAGAAGGCTCAATGTTATCTCCGTTCCGGTTAACCTCGAATACAAGATTTCCAACACTTTAAGCATACTTGCAGGTCCGCAGATCAATTTTTCGGCAAGCCAAAGCCGGCATACCAATAAAGTAGGAAACGTTCCGCGGTATACTGACACGCTCAGCCATTCGCAATCTATTGATTCAGCGTTAAGGTATAACAGCATCAATAAAGTAACTGTTGGGATCACTGGTGGAATAAACTTCAGGGCGGGTCATTTTACTATCGAGGGCTTGTATCAGCAAAACATAACGCCTTACAGCGTTAATACAGGCTTGGGTAACTATAAACAATTTTACCATTCTTTCCAGGTAGGTATAAAGTATACCTTTAAAAAGAAGGAACACTAATTCTCTGTAAGTTTAAAAAAACAAATGTTGGGTGTTTTGAACACCGGCTCATACCTTTTTTTCTTTAACAGGTTATAAATAACTGAGCCGGACATCCGCTTCATACCGGCCTCACTTTTAACAATAACGAACAATGGCGCATGTTTACTCCAGTTAATTGCTTTTAATGCCCGTAAATTAAACCCATCCGCATCCAGGCTTAAAAAATCAATTGTTTGCCCTGCGGGCAAACAATCCTCCAGAACCCTGGCAATAGAAGTTTTCCTGGTGTTAACCGTTTTATTGACAGCGAATGACGGTGACGTAGTTTTTTGCTGCGATGCAGGATCAAGGTTATTCCCAGGTTTTGCTTTGTTAAAGGCGCTTAAAAGCTTTATTATTCGTTCCTGCTCGCGTTCCGCGCTTAAACCGGCGAGCTCCTGGCCTGGAATGAGTTTAAGGAGATTTGCGGAACCCGAGGCTGCCTCAATAACAATCCGCCGCCAGCCTTTTTGAAAAAAGTGTACTGTATCTGAAAAAGGATAACGATGATGTGTGCCAATATCTACCCAGGCGCCATTCGAGTCTTCCCTGCTTTGAAGGAGTGACCGGCAAATAAGGTTCCCCTGGTCGGTTGAATAACCGCTACCCGAAAAAGCGCTTCCGGTAGTGAATTTTCCTTTAAAGTTTAATTTAAATGTTTCCATTGAATAATGATTAAGGGTGCTTTGGCTTCTCTTAATCAAGTACGCAACGAAATAATAAATCGCTGGGCTAAAGCGGATAATTAATTTTTTATAGTCGACTTGTTAAAACGTCTTCTTCGGTTTAACAATATTATCAACCAGGTCCAGCTTTATCTGGTTAACGTCGGTAACGTATATGGCAGGTTTGCCTTTATAGTCGCCTACCGTTCCGGTAACACAAACATTACGGCCCTTAAAATCTTTTTCGGGGTGCCATTTAAATTTGGAGTTTTCGGGACCCTTTACCACAACGGTTAAAAACTTCCCGTTTTCAGCGCCGAGATATAATAAAGTTGTATTTGATCCTCCTAATGGCAGGGTGTTATAAACCTTATCACAGACCATTACGGATTGTCCGCTATGGTTTACAGCGTCCTGGGCAGCTATTTTCTTTTGCGCCGAACAGGTATGCATCAGCAGCAAAAAAGCGGGAATTAAAAGCAATGGTTTCATTAAATAAAGTTAGTGAATTTAAGGCTGATATATTAACGCAAACAACCTGCGGTAATTGTCAGCCATCTGTCTTTATTTTTCGTTAAATAAAAAAGGCCGCCTGCATTAAAAATGTGGCGACCTTTTTTGGGGGTGAGTGGTATTATCTTTGTTGTTTCACCAAAGTTGAATCCTTCTTTTTGCTGGTCGAATCCTTTTTCATTGGTTTTGTTTTCTTTTTCTTGGTAGTATCAGTTTGCATTGTTGATTTTACATTATGTGGCAATGCATATACGCTTCCGAAAGAGATTGCTGCTAAAGCAATCATGCTGATTAATTTTTTCATGGGTTTTTCAATTTTAGTATTAACAGTACAAGCAATACTGTGCCAGAAGGCAACATAACCAGTAATGCATTGATTATGTGCTATTTGTATTTTGGTTCCATTTTTTAATGTGTGGAGTTTCTCTACAGGGTGGCGATAGTTTCAGCAGGATTTCTGTTGAAGAAGTCTAAAAATGACACTTTTACCAGCCTTTCGTGCCGGGTGATTTAGCGGTCTATCTTTTTATATCCGATCTATATAGCCGGAGACGCAAAATATTGCGTCCCTACAGTTCACACAAATTGCTCAATTATTGTAACAAAAACGTTACATATACCAGCTTTTTTTCGTATCTTGGTCTCTTCATATCGCGGGAAATCTTCCCGCCAATTGTGATAAGGTTTAGGTTAAGGCATCCAAACAGCGAGTGTGAGGATGCCTTGTTTTTTGTATGGCAATTTTCTTTAAAAAACGAAGCTGTCTCAAAAGCCAAATCTGAAGATTAACTTATTAATTCACCTTGCTTTTGAAGTATTCCAATTAGAAATAGTCCTTATATTTGAAATTTCACATACAACAACAATCATTGATGGCAACTATTCAATACAAAAAAGTAAGAAACTACAAACCGCTAATATGGATTTTAACAGTTGCCATCATTTCCTTAATTGCCATTGCCTTTTCTGTGCCGAATATCACTGCATTAAAAGGTTATAACTTCTCTTACCTGCCTCTGGTCAATGCAATTTTGAACAGCTTAACATTCATCTTCTTGTTGCTATGTTTTTTTGCTATCAAGAAAAAAAACATTCCATTACATCGAAATTTTGTCTTTTCAGCGTTTACGACCACCGGCCTGTTTCTAGTCACTTATTTATTATATCATTATTCTACACCGTCAACAAAATATGGGGGTGAGGGCATATTAAAGAATATTTATTACTTTCTATTAATAACACACATCATACTTGCTGTAGTCATAGTTCCTTTGGCTTTGATCACAATAGGCCGTGGCCTTAACATGGAAGTTGCCCTTCATAAAAAAATAACCCGCTGGACGCTGCCCATCTGGCTTTATGTAAGTCTGACCGGCGTAATTGTTTACTTCATGATTGCCCCGTATTATAAATAGATTTAAAGAATCTCCGGGTTACCATTGGTAGATTATCGGCAGGTTTCGTGCAGGGGTGGCGCAGAGGCCTAATTATCATAACCGGGAATATTAATCTTTTTTGTTCCTTAGTCACTTCATATGGCGGGATTCTCCCTGCCTATTGTGATAAGGTTTCCTCTAAAATATAGCGCGGGTAACAAATTTTGAATACCTGTTTTCATGTTTGACTTTGTTATACTAAATTAGGAGCTGTAAAGCATCCCATGGCTCCTAACTTACGTTTACCGCTGCTCGTCTTTTTTATCACTTCTGTTGTGTCGGCTTTTGCGCAAAAGCAATCGCTGTACGTAGAACCTAAACAAAATAACAACAAGGGAATTAGCCCTTATAACTATGACAATACAATATATGTAGAGGGCAAAACTTACATATATGACTATATTATCGTTAAAGGAAAAGACACGCTAAAATACGCCATCACTTCTGATCCCGATGGATCAAAATCATGGAAATATGTGCCGGCATTGCGAAAAGACAGTAATACCGTGTCGTATCTTGGTATAAAAACCCTTGGTAAGATTGGTCCTATTATGATGGATAAACCGGATTATAACCAAACTGAAATATTTTTATATCATTATAGCCCTAATCTTAAACCCTTAGAAACTGAACTTACTGGTGTAATTGAAAACAAAGTGAATGTTTGGCTGCATCCTTTCCGGTTTCATGCGCTTGAAATTCTTCAATTGTCCCCTTTTCCTTATGCAAAAATTCCATATCACTTAGGTCAAACGTATTATTGGAACCTGAATATAGGTAAACAATGGCCAGAGTTTAAAGCTTTTAATTGGAAGGGCAACCTAAATTTGAAATGTAAATACGTTGTGAGAGGCAAAGAGATCTTAACCCTTCCTTTCGGCACAGTTCAGGTAATCAAGATTGAAGGCACCGCAAAAACCGAAGCCGGAAGTAGTAACCTTACTTCTTACTTTAGTGAGCAATTCGGATTTGTTAAATTGATTTATTCAAATTTAGACGGCTCATCTATCGTTTTTATACTACGGGAGATTAAGTAGTCTGCCGCATCGGGTAGGCTCTCAGATGTGGTTGCAAGCAAATAAATAAGTTTCCTCTGCGTTCTCTTAGAACACGCCTGGATGCTGGCAGCTTAGGTTTCATACTTTTTAGTTCTATTCCCCTTTCCGGCCTTTCCGCGTTTTTAATCATTATTGATTTGAGGCCATGATAATTGTACTTTATGATATAAAGCTGCCTTAGCTTATAAATCGACAAATTGAACAATCCCTTTGAAAGCCCCCGGAGATCACTAAAAACAGCAATTGTTTTACCGGCAGGTTTCGTGTAGAGGCCTAATTATCATAACCGGGAATATTATTTAGCCTATCTTTTTTGTTCCTTAGTCACTTCATATGGCGGGGTTCTTTCCGCCTATTGTGATAAGGTTTCCTCTAAAAAACACTTTAATTCTAAATCTCTTTAGAAAACTACTATAGTATTTCAGTTTGAAAATCCTATTTGCCCATTAACTAAATCTATAATATGCTACTAATGAGGACGCTATAAGAACGGCGATCAGCATAGGCAACATTTTATATTCTTTCTTGATCGTATGGTTAATGATGCCCGCTACCATTATCATGCAATAACAGACTGCTGTAATAGGCGTAAGTATTGACGCAATGCCTGTCAACCAAGGAACAATTATGCCCACGCATCCAAGCAACTCTAACACACCAAGTATGCGGATAGGGCGCAAATTGCCGTCGGGTTTGATATGTCCATCAGCTATGTGGCTTTCTCTGCTGCCAGTAATTTTACCAACACCCGGCATAATAAAAAAAGCTGCTAAAACAACTTGTAAGGCCCATATAAAAGTATTCACGATTTTCCAATTTTTTGAAACAACAAAAGTAATTAAATAAGCATTGAGGTAAGAATAATACTAGACGGACACCATAGCTAATTTTAAAAATAAGTTTCCTCTGCCTTCTCGTGGAACAAGCCTGGGTGCTATCTACAGTTTTTGCAGCTTAGGTTTCAGACTTTTAATCCTATTCCCCTTTCCCGTCCATTTACTGTTCTTCACCGGCATTGGTATTTAGGCATCCACATTATGGTCACTTTCATCAATCAGCATAAACATATCAAAAGGAAATATAAATTTAACTTTTCGTTAATGGTATTTAATTTAAACTTGTTGTTTAACTTATAAATTACATTTATGAAAATCAAACACTTACTATTCACCTTATCTACAGCGGCATTTTTCTTGTCCGCTTGTCAGAAATCAGCTGTTGCCCCGGCTTTTAACAGCCAGGTATCTGCCCGGATCTCAGCGGGAAACCTGAACAAAAGCTTAGCCATAACGCAAACCTTCGACGAAGGCTTTGAATCAGGCTCCAAAACAGCTTATGCCGATGCCAGTGTAACTTTCACCAGCGGATCATGGGATCTGAACGACGCCCTTATTGGCACAAGCACCTCCGACGCTAAAACAGGCACTAAGTCTGTCCGCATTCGCAATACAGGCACACTTGGAATGAACTTCGATGTTAGCACCGGCGCATCAACCGTAACCCTAAGCTATGCCGTTTACGGCTCGGATGGCTCTTCTGCCTTCCAGCTGTGGGTTTCATCCAATGGCGGCAGCAGCTATACAGAGGTGGGCACCACCTCTGTAACAGCAAGCAGCACAAGCCTGGCAACCGCCACTTTTACAGTAAACCAGTCGGGCTCCCTGCGTTTTCAATTAAGGAAAACTACCGGCGGCACAAACCGCATCAATATTGACGAATTTACGATAAACAGCTTTGACAGCAGCTCGGGCGGTGGCGGAACCGGCGGCGGCTCAACAGCAGATAATACAAACCTGTTGCTGGGCAACCCAAGCGGCGCGACCAGCAGCATCACAAATGCTGACAACTACCTGATCGACCAAACCTATTATACCGAAAGCTATAACCGCGACAAGGGCGAGCCAAACTGGGTGAGTTGGTATGTTGGCAGCACTACTTTAGGTTCCGAAAGCCGGGCCAATGATTTCAGGGCCGATACCAACCTGCCTACCGGCTGGTACGAGGTACAGGCAACCAGCTATTCAGGTTCGGGTTTTGACAGGGGCCACAATTGCCCAAGCGGCGACCGCACCTCAACCACGGCAGCTAACGAGGCTACTTTCTTGATGGATAACATGATCCCGCAGGCGCCAAAGAACAATGAGCAAACCTGGGCCAGCCTGGAAGAATATGGCCGCAGCCTGGTAAGCGCAGGCAGCGAAATTTATGTGATTATGGGCAGCTATGGCTCCGGCGGTACCGGCTCAGCCGGTTCTGCAACAACCATAAACAGCGGCAACGTAGTGGTGCCTTCAAATATCTGGAAGGTAATTGTTGTAATACCAAATGGCAATAACGACCTGAGCCGCATTACCTCGTCAACAAGGGTAATTGCGGTAAACACCCCAAACATAAATACCATCAGCACCGATTGGACGCAATATATAACCACCGTACAGGCAATTGAAACAGCCACAGGCTATAGCTTGTTGACCAATCTTCCTGCGGCGGTAAGAGCAGCATTGGAAACGAAAAAGGATGCGGGAGCGATATAGGTATAAAATGACAATATGATTTTTGACGCCGGGCTGGAGCCCGGCGTTTTTTGTTTTAATAGATCTAAAGCTAAGCGTTCGTCTTGTACGGTTAGCCATCCGTCGCCTGCACAATGGCTTCGCAATTAATACCGTTGTGAACATTCCGAGCAGTCATTGTGATTCTTTCTACAACGACTTGACCTTAACCTGCGTTGGTTTGGTCGACTTGTTTTTCAAATATTGTCAAATGAGTGCTATTTGAATATATAATGCTAATTGTTAGATATTTACACAGACCTTAGTTTATTTTAATATTAAACGGTACATTCACTTCCGATTTAAACCTAACCTTATTTTAACCTATATTTATGAGAATAGTACCTAATATTTTCAGAATAGATAAGTCACACAGTGTACTTAAAGACCTTTCTGATACAGATTCAATCGTTCGAACTATAATTAGTCATTCATACAAAAAGAAAGATAGGAATCTTAATGAACAAGAGCTTAAACTAACAACCTTTAATAAAGAAAGCATAGATTACTTTCTTTATTACTATCAAACCGCTGACAAAGAATCGGACTGGTCGGATTTTCTTCCAGACGAACTCAAAGATAACGCGACCTTTTTACAAACTAAAGTTAATTTGGTGCTATTCATAGACACCGAATTTGAACTTTTTGCTGTTGTCGGGGGATCCGCATTCTGGATTGTCGCAACCTTTATGGATCATCTTTTTGGACTAATTACTTATGATAGGATCATATCATTAGAAAGCGATGAAGCGATTTCCACTAAGTCGAGGGGCATGACCGGGCACAGAGTAGGATTAAACGAACAATTTAGGGATGATTATCGAATGATGAACTACCTTCAGTTTGGAAAAATACCTAAAGAATTACACATAAAATTAGCCTCTGATACTAGCTTTGCACATTTCAATTTCCTGCTTTCGAAGCCCTTGGAAAAACTCCAAATAGCAGTCGGGAAAGGGTTTAAAATCAACAAGGAAGTAGATTTCGAATACCTCAATCGGGTTATCATAGCACTATGTGATATATTGACTATGCCGCCCAAAGACTTCTTGAGCTCGTATATTCAGGTACGGGAAGGGCAATATTTAGAACATCTTAGGGGGCTGTTGATGGACAAAATATATAATAACATTCCCATAGTTCTTAAAGAAAGCAATGATCCACGTGACATCTTCGAATTCGACTTTTGTAACCCCAGTAAGATTGAAGAGTTTTACGAAGCAGAACACTATGATTTAGTAGAACGAAGTGAAACTGTTAGAAAGAAAGATGGACATTTCGCCACTGTTAGAGACAAAAATGAAATTTACCCTACGGTAATTAAAAGGGCATATGAACTAAACGGTAATAATCAA
Organism: Mucilaginibacter phenanthrenivorans; assembly: GCF_024721155.1. Taxonomy (GTDB): domain Bacteria; phylum Bacteroidota; class Bacteroidia; order Sphingobacteriales; family Sphingobacteriaceae; genus Mucilaginibacter; species Mucilaginibacter phenanthrenivorans. The sequence goes on from NZ_JAHVAP010000012.1 coordinate 106,113, forward strand.
CAAGGGATATTCTTCTATCTTTATGGTGTAAGTGTTCAATGCTATATCGGAAACAAGCAGACCGCAACCTCAGGGTTTATGTACCATTTTAATGCAGAGTTTTCTGTTGGTAGCGACGCGGTTTTTTTAGTTGATAGTAAATGGTATAGATTAAAAGAATCGTTTATAGAAAGCCCTATTGGTCAAACAGAGCGCATTTTAAAGAATACTAAGCTAACAAATGGAATATTATTTGAGCCCTGGACATTCGATCCTGTAAAAAAACAGTTTAGTGATGAAGGCCAATACAATTTGCTTTATGACAGATTGACTGATTACATTGTTTTAGATACAATAATTGCGGATGGAATCGAGCTTTGTGATATTCTGTTTATTTCAGGAAATGAATTATATTTAATACACGTTAAGCATAGCTTTACTTCCAGAGTAAGGGAATTAACTAACCAAATATTGATCAGTGGCCGGAGACTAAGGGAGGCAATTGCATCTAAACAATCATCGTTTTTTGATAAACTCTATGATGGATTATTAAGTAAGCAACGTGGCACCAATGGCTTAAATAGGGATGAATTTTATAACTTATTTCTTTTAAAGAAGCCCGTATACGTTTTCGCGACAGCATCACAATTAATTAATGACCTTCCTATCGAAAGTAATATGGATAAATATGACTCCAATATCGCTCGCTTTTCGCTAACGACATGCTCAGGGGAAATGCAGACCAATTATTATGAATTAAAGACATTTCAAATACCAAGAGCCTAGGTTTTGCAAATTACGCAGTTTCCTTTTTTTGTGCTTTATCAATATTGAATAAGCGGAGCTATTATGGAACACTAAAATTAAGTTGACGCATCCCAAAGAGTTTTAAAACTTTATTCTGTCACATCATATATTATCTAACATATTAAATAACTATGCCAATCGAACAAAACCGACAATCAGTACTACGCCTATTTAATGAAAATTTCTATCCCCACATCATAGGGGATTTAGATGAATTAGATAACATTCAAGCATCAACAAACAGATCCGCCTGCGCTGTCCCAACAGCCATGTTAATTTTAAGCACATTAGAAATGTTGGGATATTTGCTAAAACCTGGTGGCAGATCAGGTGCTAGCTTGAATAACATTAAATTTGCTATCAAATATAATCGCTACTATCCGCAAGCTTATTCTACTTCCACAATAAAAGATTTAGTGACAATATATAGACATGGCATGATGCATAGCTTTTTTCCTAGTAATCAGACCACTAATCAGGTTTACGGGATTCACAAATCCCCAAATACAGTGTTGATGGAAAATATCACTATTACTGCAACAACTATTAAATCACTCAATGTTAACGTTTTATCTAAAGACTTTAGGCAATACATTAATAGTTTATACAGTGAAATTCAATCAACGACAGATGGGGTTTTACTGCAAGGAATTTGTAATAAATTCCGTACACGTTATCATTCATCTTTAATAACGACAGCTACAACGACAACACAAACAACCATCCCACCAGGATCCTTAAGGTGATCATAAAAAAATGCATCCGAATCGTTAGCATGATAAATAAATTTAACTCCCGAGCTGGTTCTAATATCTGCGCTGGCCAAAAGAAGCAGGCTACTGGTGTCCCCGCAGTTAAGTAGCCGTCATGAAAGTTGCAAAGTGCTTATCCTATCCAAAAATTATTTGTTTCGTTGGGATTGCGATTAATTACACGGCAATCTGTCGGGGGGCCATAAGGCAGGGACCTTTCGGCAGCCGCGAGACTTAAAAAGACGATTGAAGCATTGATTAACTGCAAAGCTTCCTCGGCGATAATTTACTTATTAAACAAGTTCTTAAAATATGATTTTTGATTTATATATTTAAAAAAACAACTTGAAGAACATTGCAATACATGAACGTCAACAGAATCCTGGTAGAACAAATTGACTGGGATGGCACCTCGAAATCTATAGCGTTTGATAATAGAACAGGAAACGCGATGTGGATTGCTTTTCCGAATGAATACGATGAGAAAAAGATAGGCCCCTTTTATTTTAAAAATTCACTTTTTCAATCACAATTTGCTAAACAATTTAAAGCTTCATTAAAGTGGAAACTAAAGGAAGAGCAGTTCAATTCCTCTGGCGAATTATATTTCTACAAAACTCAATGGAATAGTATTCCCGTTGAAATTAACTCCAATACTTACTATGCATTATATCTTCCTGAATTTGCAATACCAAATTCAATTGAAGTCACGAACGCGGTGTTTGGCAAGGGTGTCCCAAGAAATGTCTGGAAAGATTTGGAAGTTAACAGGTATATTATATATATACTTGGGCCACATTCACAAAAATCTCTTTCATTTAAAATAGAATGTAAATTTACTAAGGATAAGGATGGATTCTCAAATAGCAAATACTCTGATAAATTTGATAGTGACTTCTACGGCCATCCTTCTGAATGGAAACACGAATTTGATAGTTGGAATTTAAATCAGCAATCATTCTTCGCACAACAGGTCATCATTAATAATAGAACGCAGGATATTTCTAAAAAAAATAACCCATGGCTATCCGGCTCGTTTTACCTTTTCGTTTTAATAGTTGTAATTATAACAATAGCAGTGATTGCTAAATTTCTTCCCTGGTATTCCCTACCAATCATTGTAATAGGAAGCATATTGATTATAGGTGTTATAGGTGCGTTGCAACTTAGGAACGATGGTGAGTTATCCGAAGATAACTTTATCAAGCTAATGGTTGCAAGCTATAAAAGATTGCCCCTCTTGCGACAAAAAAGCAATCAGAAGAAAGAATCATAAGCTACCGCTTGCCTTTACCTCATTTGTTGCTAGATGAGCGCCTGGTATAAGCCCAGCTTGCCTGACGCTCGTGACTCCTAAGTGCTACATAATATCACGCCAGACTTCGGTCGATATTAGCCAGCTTCCGGTAAACTAAACGCTCCTCGACCTGGCGCTAGTATCCTAACTGGCCAAAAAGAGGTGGACTACTAGTGCCCCCGCGTTCAGGCAGTCTTATGACCGTCACAAAATGCTTGTCCTATCCCCAAATTATTTATCCTGTTTCGTCGGGATTTCGAGTTAAATACCCGGCAATCTGACGGCGGCCACAAGATTGAAGCCTTGCTGCAGCGGCATTAATAATAACATTATGTCAATTATTGATCTAATTTAGAATTAGCTCTAAATATATCAAGAGTGACACCTATCTGAGCTTGTACAAAATTGAGCCTGGTATCACTGTTTTGTTGATTAAAAGATCCTCTAATAAAAAGTTTTGAACTTTCAGATGTTTTAAAATAACCATCTATCCAGTAGGAACTAATTCCTTGTCCTTTATTTTGTAAATAATTATCACTTAGCATTTTATTACCTAGCCAACTATAACCAAAAGAGAATTGGTAACGCGAATCAGGTAGAAATGTAAACATTAAATTAACGCCATACAAAGCCACGTTGACGGTATTCGTAGAAGCAACTGGTGTTTTAATCAGCTTGTTAGCGGATATGGAAAGGCTATCTGTTATTGAGGTACGATAAACACCTGCTTTTCCGTCTATCAATACATTTAATTTTATTTGGGGAAAACTAAAATTCAGCATGTTAACATTCAATGTAAAGCTGTTAAGTTGATACTTATATAAATCAATTGTATTTAGGTTTAACACTTTTTTCTTTTTCGAAATCAAGTTTGCTGCACTCCCTATTGTATCTGGGATGAGATTCTTATTATTATTGTCAATTTTCGAAAATCTAACAACTGGTTCCACATAAGTTAGCCCCCCGAAATATGCATACTCACTAAAGAATTTTGTTTTATCTTCTAGAAGGAATATCTTTTTTCTTCCTTCTATTTGAATCAATCCATTCGGGCTTTTACCGTCTGTTCCGATTAAATCTGTATATGATCTAACTTCTAGTATTTTAGAGCGCTTTTCTTTTTTAACAATTATGTCGTCAGAAGTCGGAGTCAACGAGATTACTTGATTTGCAGGACTATAATCTTCTTTTTCGGATTCAAGAATTGGCCTAAAATCAATTAATTCAGCGAGATTAAATTTTGCGTTCGAAATTATACACGGTTGAGGATTATTTTGGTCTTTAGTTAAAGCTGAGTAATTTGCAATATCTGCCTTTAAAAGTTCTTCCACCCTGCAAGCATCAAATGCATACATTTCATTGTCTCTCAATCTCTCTGGAGAAAATTTTCCACTTATTCCAATAGGGAAGTTATTTCTAAATTGAATACGGCCATCTTCTAATTTGTCTTTTGTTTTTTGGTCAGGAACTTTAACTGTTAAAAAGAGATTTTTTATTGTTCCGTCTTCAAATTCTATGTCGACCTGTTCGACGCTAACAATAATGCTTTTTGTGCTATTGACATCTTTATTGGTTGCATCAAGTTTATATTCTATAGTAACTGGCAAATTAGCTTTCAATAACTTAATGTGGGCTGTGTTAGGTTGGTCATCTTTAATTTCAATCCTTGCTTCGACCTTAGCAAATACACTTATTGAGGCTTCTCTTATATTAACTTTTTTTAGAGAAGTTAGAGTGGCGAAGGAATTATTAAAGGCAGCATAATATGCTTCTGCATTTTGGCTGAACAGGGTAAAGGTTTGATCGAAATTGGCGGTTGATTCGACGTTTGTAATTTCAGTTTTTACTTTTCCTGTTCCATCAATTATGATATGGTAATTAAAGACTAGATTTTTATTTGCAACTGAGTCATTTAATTGGAAGGTTCCTGTTAATTCTTTTGTCGTATTGGAATTAGTCGCAGTACTTTGGCTGTAACATACAAATACATTGAGTAAAAGGAATAGGAACAGAAACAGAGGTTTTTGAACTTTCGTGTGTTTCATTGTGAGTGATTTAAGTTAAGTATTTAAATATAAGCACTTTATTATTTAAATAGAAATAAAGTTTTGATAGAGGAATGATAAAATATGATTGGTTTAATCCCAGCCTGGCGCTAGTATCCGCACTGGCCAAAAAGAGGCGGGCTACTAATGCCGCTACGTTTAGGTATCCATCATGACAGTTGCAAAAATGCCTGTCCTCTAAAAAAATTATTTATCCCAGCCTGGCGCTAGTATCCGCACTGGCCAAAAAGAGGTGGACTACTAATGCCCCCGCGTTCAGGTAGCCATTATGACCGTCACAAAATGCTTGTCCTATCCAAAAATTATTTATCCTGTTTCGTCGGGATTTCGAGTTAAATAATCTGCCTTGTCCTGAAATAGGTTTACACAAAAAATGAAACATTCTGACAATCAACATGTTTCACAGCGTTCCGGGTGTTCCACCTATAAAAATGGAACGCCTGGAACGGCGGTATCGTAGATAAAGAAGTAATTATCATCATAGCGTAAACAATAGGAGTTAGCGGCGTTTAACACTAAGTAAGAAGTTGCACAAGTTTTTAGAAATTTCTACCGGATAATATATATTTGTACCCCTTCGGGATGTAGCGTAGCCCGGTATCGCGCCAGCATGGGGTGCTGGAGGTCGTGGGTTCGAATCCCGCCATCCCGACAGAACAATTAAAGCCTTACTCGTTGAAAACGAGTGAGGCTTTTTTATTTTGCAGCGGTTGTAAACTTTGTTTACAAAAAGCGGAGAAATAAAAAAGACGAAAAGCGCAGCGTAAGGCTTTAATTGTTGTGTCACCCCCCCTACCAGGATCAGTGCAGCTAATCCTGCCATCTCGACGATACCAAACATGGCTGAAATAAGATCTTGAAACCTGCGGCTTTAACCTGCCTGGCTTCTGTAATTGATTATAAAATACTTTATATGCGATCGATTGCACAAATCTCGGAATTGACTTATCTTCGGTCCGGTATCAATAAATAAACAATTGAAAATCATGTCAAAATTACAAAAGAGTTTGAAGCGGGCAATCTTGTTAGTGCTTGCCCTACCTACGTTCTCGCTTGCGCAAAGTTACACGAAAATTCAGGCTGGTATCAAGGCCAATATAAACGGACTTTCGGTAACTATTAAATTTTATTCACCTGTAATCGTCCGGGTAACAAAATCGCCCGTTCAACATTCATTTGATAAGTCCAGTATTTCGGTCGTAAAACAACCAGAAGTTGTTCCTGTCCAGGTTTTAACAAACGCCAATAAACTAACTATTTCAAGCAGGCTGCTCGAGGTGGAACTTAATTTAACTACCGGCAACATACGTTTTTTTGATAAAGTAAAGAATCGCACACTTCTTTCAGAAAAGGCAAGCGGGGCAGTATTTACGCCCGTTGATGATAATGGCAAACAAAAATATGATGTGCGCCAGGCATTTTTGCTGGATACAAATGAGATAGTTTACGGTTTGGGTCAGCAGCAAAATGGCAAGCTCAGCCAGCGCGATGAGAAAATATTCTTACAGCAAAACAATACCAAAGTCTGCATTCCGTTCATTCAATCTGTAAAAGGATACGGATTATTTTGGGACAATTACTCACCCACAACTTATAACGATACCAGGAACGAAACCTCATTTGATTCGGAACGGGGCGATTGTATTGATTATTACTTAATGTATGGCGGTAGTACCGATGGTGTTGTTAAACAAATGCGGAACTTAACCGGGCAGGCACCGATGAAGCCTTTATGGGCATACGGATTTATACAATCGCGTGAGCGGTATAAAACCCAGTTTGAATTGGTAGACGTATTGAGAAAATATCGTACGCTTGGCATACCAATAGATGGCGTTGTGCAGGATTGGCAATACTGGGGCGCTGATAGCGTCTGGAATGCCCAGGCATTTAACCCTGTTTCATATCCGAGACCACAGGCAATGGCAGACAGCATACACAAGATGCATGGGCATTTCTTTATTGTTTCATGGCCCGGATTTGGACCCAAAACACCACAGTTTGCCGAATTTCAGGATAAGCATATGCTTATTAATTTTGACACGTGGCCTCCGAATAGTGGTGCCAAACCTTATGATGTTTCCAATCCGGCTGCACGGGATATATATTGGTCGTACCTGAACAAAGGCATTTTTTCAATAGGACCTGATGCATGGTGGCTTGATTCCACAGAACCGGATCACATTAATGTTAAAGAATCAGATTGGAATCAACCAACCTATCTTGGCCCCTATCGCGATTGGTTAAATGCATTTCCGTTGCTCCATTCCAAAGGCGTGTATGAGCATCAACGCAAAACCAGTGAAAGCAAAAGGGTAATCCTGTTAACAAGATCAGCATTTGCAGGCCAGCAACGTTACGGTTCCGATACATGGAGTGGTGATCTTGGCTCGACCTGGCAAAATTTAAAGAACCAGATCCCCGCCTCGCTCAACTTCTCACTCACCGGTTTGCCCTATTGGAATGTTGATATAGGCGGATTTTTCGCAGGGGAATATGTTAAAGGCGGGGGGGCCCGGAACCCTGATTTCCAGGAGTTGTATGTAAGATGGATGCAGTTTTCAACCTTTACGCCAACTATGCGTTCTCACGGAACTGATGTGCCACGCGAAATTTATCAGTTTGGTGGCCGTGGAGAATGGCCATTTGATGTGCAAGAGAAATATATCAACTTAAGATACAGCCTGTTGCCATACATCTATTCTACCGGATGGGACGTAACCCACTTATCAGGATCTTTCTTACGACCACTTGCAGCTGATTTTGCAAACGATAATAAGGTACTCAACATGAACACCGAATTTCTGTTCGGGAAATCCATCTTAGTTGCACCGGTTACTGATAAAGGCGCGAAAAGCAAGCCGGTTTATCTGCCTTCGGGTACTTCCTGGTACGATTTCTGGACCGGTCAGAAAGTTTCGGGCGGGCAAATAATAGAAAAGGAAACCCCGATCGGGATCATTCCTTTATACATCAAAGCAGGATCGATAATCCCCTGGGGGCCTAAAGTTCAGTATTCATCGGAAAAGCCATGGAACGATTTGGATATTAGGATATATGCAGGAAAAGATGCCAGTTTCACGTTATACGAGGATGAAAACGACAACTACCATTATGAAAAAGGCAGCTATACAGAGATAGTATTCCATTGGAACGATAAAACCAAAACCCTAAGCATCTCCGACAGAAAGGGTAATTTTCCGGGAATGCTCAAAAAAAGGAAATTTAGCATCTACATATCTCCGGCAGAATCGACGCCCGAAAAAGGAAGGACCATTGAATATTCAGGCAAAGCAATAGCAATTAAGTTTTAATGCCAACTGCAATTATCATGTCCTGAAATACTTCTTTGCGAAGGTATCTTTTCACATTTGAAAGTGCAAATAGTACCAAGTAGAGTGAGCTACGAGATTATAGCTTAAAATAACATTGATAACCAGCGGGTTACGAACAGTGTTCGATTCCCCTACGAATCTTCGACCAAAACAAGCTTTCGTCATTCAAAAATATTCATTATATTTACATAACAAGTTCATTGACTATAAATTATACGGATAAACAGGCTTCAAAATCCACCTAATGAAAGCACATTATATGCGCCCTATTCGGTGCCCGTCCTTGTTTATTTTCGATATAACATGCTGAATATCATAGAATTAAACGGCTGGATAATCTTCTTGCCATCCCGACTTAAAAGTCAAAAGCCTTAAGACGAAAGTCTTGAGGCTTTTTTGTGGGCCATCGCGTCAGGATAGGAGAATGTTATTCGTTTGTTTTTCCATCATCAATTGATAGAAAGCCTCCTGGGTATCATCTCCACATGCTGATCCGGGCGCTATTGGTATTGATTTAAGGTGTTGGTCAATCAAACCTGATTTCCGATAAGGTGCTAACTGGAGCTTTATAAAGCTAAATATTTCCTCTTTGCAGGCTTCGTCATATACCGGGAATACGACTTCGACCCTCGATCGCAGGTTGCGCTCCATCCAGTCCGACGATCCAAGAAAAACCTTCGGCGCATTGTTGTTGTTAAAAATAAAGATCCTCGAATGTTCCAGGTACCGCCCTATAACGCGGGTTAACGTAATGTTTTCGCTAAGCCCCGGTACGCCCGGCCTTAAACGACAAATACTGCGCACGATCATCTCTATTTTTACGCCCGCATTAGATGCCTCATAAAGTGCATCAATCATCTCGCTATCTTCCAGGTTATTTAGCTTGATAATAATTTTGCCCTCACCTCCGTTTTTGGCAATCGTTATTTCGTCGTTTATCAACTCTTTAAACCTTTGTATGATGTTAAATTGAGAGACAAGCAAATGATTAAATGGTGCAGGCTGCTTACCGGTATACAAATAAAGAAATACATCCTTTAATTCTTCATTCATTAGCGGATTGGAGGTGAGCAGGCCGATATCAGAATAGATCCCGGCTGTTCTTTCGTTAAAATTCCCGGTACCATAAAAGCCATAAGTTTTAGTTTTACCATCTTTTATGCGGGTGATCAAAGCGGTTTTGGCATGAACCTTTATATCAGGAAGGCTATAGGAAATTTCAATTCCCGCCTTTTCCATTTTCTCCGCCCATAGCAGGTTGTTAGCCTCGTCAAACCGGGCCTTTACTTCTACAAACGCCCTCACCTTTTTGCCGTTTTTAGAGGCACTGATCAACGCATTCACGATATGGGAATCGGATGCAACCCGGTAAAAAGTAGCCATGATCTCGGTTACGTAAGGATCAAGTACTGCCTGGTTAAAGAATATCAATACATGGTCGTATGACTGATAAGGAAAATGCAATAAAAAATCCTTTTCGTTCGATGCCTTAAAATAATGTTTGTAAGATGCGAGTGCGTGATGTTTTAACGGCTTCCATTTGGCCAGGCCCGGTAAAGAATTCGCCGGAATTGGAAAGGAGAAAAAATCGCTCATTTGCTGGTACCTCCCGGTAGGGGTTAACTCGTCGCTTTCTATTTCAAACAGATCTATGCATTGTGATACCAGCGCTTTTGGCATGGCTGCATCGTACTGAAACCGGGATGGTGCCCCGAAGGCACGCTGCGCTAACCTGATCTTCATTTGGTCGGCAATAGTTCCTGAGTATTCGTCAAGATTAAGCTCGGCATCCCTGTTCAGCTTAACAGAGAAGCAACCTTTCACCGTATAGTTTTCCAGGAACTTTTCTCCCCCGATGCGTATAATGTCATCCAGATAAATTACGTAGTGTTTATCTTCTATCTTCGGCAGCGATATAAACCGGGGAAGGTGCTGGGTTGGCAGGTTTAATAATATCAGGCTTTCGGGATTTTTTTTATTTGACACCTGCCATACAAAATACAGTTGCCTATCCTCAAGAAACGGAGTGGTTTCATTTGTGAGCCAAATTGGCTGCAAATAGGACGCCACCTGGGTGTTGAAGTACTCATATATAAATTCAAGATGTTCCTCGTATACTTCCTGATGATTCTGGTAAAGGATAATGTTATTTGCTGCTAACCCGGGAATCACAACAGTTGCCAAAATAGAACGCAAGTGACTGGTTTGATGGCTTGCTTCTTTACGGACGGCAGCCAGGATGTCGTGATAAGAACAGTTCTCTTCATCATTAAACTCGCCCAATTTGCTTAGTGTTTCTAAGTGAGAAACCCTTACTCTATAAAACTCATCCAAATTGGATGCGTGGATAGCGATGAATTTTATTTTTTCAGCAAGGGGCAATTGCGGGTCTATACTTTCTTCCAGCACGCGGTGGTTGAAGCTTAACCAGCTCAGGTCCCGATTAAAATATTTTGCTGTTTCAATAGCAGGCGCACTTGAATTTTCCATTGTAGTTAAATATTGTTTTTATCAGATGAAGGATAGACTAATTAGCTCATACACTTTCTATTCTTTATATCAATCAAATACTCATAAGTGTACTGTTCGAAAATAAACACATCTTATTATGGCAATATTAAATTTTGATGAATTCCAGCAGGAGTTAACTGTAAACCGGGTTTTACGTTTTCGAAAAATATTTTCAAATAAATTTGCGCAGTTGATTGACTGCGCTTACATTTGCAGTCAATCAACTGCATGTTTATATGAGACGAGACGTTTTCCAGGCCATAGCCGATCCAACCCGCAGGGCCATTTTAACTTTACTTGCACTGGGGGCCATGACGCCCAATGCCGTAGCAGAGCACTTCGAAAGCACCAGGCAGACGATATCAAAGCATATGCAAATCCTTACCGAATGCGAAGTTTTGATACAGAAGAAAACCGGTAGAGAAATATATTATCACTTTAATCCCGAAAAAATGAAGGAAATAGACATTTGGCTCGAACGCTTCCGCAAGATGTGGGAGGACCGCTTTGATCAGTTAGACAACCTGTTAAGCGACTTATAAACCAAACAAATAGATCCAATTTCTTTTACTTAAATAGTACAAACCGCTTATAAAAACAAAACAATTATGACAAACAATTTTGTGTTCGAAAAAGACCTTGCCGCTAAAAAGATTCACGTAGTACGCGAGTTTAACGCGCCGATTGAAAAAGTATGGAAAGCCTGGACAGACCCTGACCTGCTTGAAAAATGGTGGGGGCCGAAACCATGGGTAGCCAAAACCAAAACAATGGATTTTACTGTGGGTGGCGTTTGGCTGTATGCCATGGAGGGTCCCGAAGGCCAGAAGCACTGGAGCCATGCAAAGTTTACCGCTATTGAAAACGGCAGCCGTTTCGCGGCAGATACGGGATTCTCTGATGAGCATGGTACTGTACCGCCAGCCGCATCCGTAGGGCATTGGGACAACAAATTTGTAGCCATAGGCGATAAAACCAAGGTGGTGGTAGACGTTAGCTTTGATGATGAAGCAACCATAAAAATGATGGTAGAAATGGGCTTTGAAGGCGGCTTCACTATGGGCCTGAACCAGCTGGAGGAGTTGCTGGGATAGTTTGCAGCGTTTATTTTATTCAACAACGGGGAGCTGCTGAATAAATACCTGCCGGTTTAGGCTGCGATCAGATGCACATTCCGGCTTCTCCAAGCCTTTTAAAAGGGGGGTGAAGATTATCCCGCCATCCCAACTTGAAAGTCAAAAAGCCTTGAGGCAAATGTCTTGAGGTTTTTTCTTATCATCCTCCCCGTTTTGCTTGAAAAGTCGCCCTTGTGGTGCAGACTAAGTCTAAAAACGGATCATCGAAAAACAGATCTTTAATCAATTAATGAAAAATACTGATTGCCGCATAATGGTCCATCAGCCGTTCCCAGGGCGCAAAACCCACAATAAAATTTAACAGCACATGCTGAATGGCGAACAGCGCCAGGGCGATCACGTAGGGTTTCCTGATCTTGCCGCTGCGGTGGTCGTCCCAGATGAGGACTAAAAGTACCAGCTCAACAAGTGCATAACTTACGTTGAGGGTAATGTTAAAGGTATTTATGACCGGGATCAAAAACAACAAACGGCCTAACCCGGGAATAATAAATATAAATGCGGTAGCGGCCATATAACGTGCATGTTCCTGGATCTTACGCCGTGTTACGATAGCCATTACGTAAAAATAGAGGAACTGGATAACCGAAAAGGCATCGACAAAACTCAACTGGTAAACCGAGTTAGGCGGATAACTTGCCTTTGACGCGATCATGGTTTGCTCCATCATACATACACTTAATACCACAAAAGGTACCAGCACAAACGATACTTTACCCAAAATACGGTGCCATTTAAGTTTAGTTTTGGTAGTGAGGATAGGCTGCACAATCAGCATCAACATCCACAATAAAGCAGCAAGGCCGTGAAACTGGTGTTTATTATCGGTTGCACCGAATTTTAGGAGGAAGGAATTATAAAATCCTGCCAAAATAATCAGCAGGCCAAATCCAAAATACCAGGGCGCATTGCCATATAACGGTTTCTTTTTGCGCTTTGCCTTTACCGGCTCGTTGTGTTGTAATGTTGTATCCAAAATTCAGGCTTCGTTTTAAATAGAAATTATTTGAAAGATAATTATAAATTGATAAAAAACGACAAAACATGGCTAAAAATAAATAGTGCTATTTAGCTATATACTGTTGAATATGAAGATGTTTAAAATAAATGACTTGTAGCTGCTTTGCATATATCATCGCGATTACAAAATAATTTTCAAATCAAGTAAATCGTTTTAGCAAGATTTTATTTACCTTGCCTCCCGAAACCATTGTGAGCCTTTTATGAAACCGATTTTTTGCCTGTTGGTCACCTGTTTATTGCTATCTCAAAACAGATCTTACGCACAAACCATAGCGCTGACGTGGAAGCTTTATCCGCAGGAAGAAAACACCTATAGCTTAAAACAACTGTCGGCACCCGGATTAAATACCAACAATTGGGTTAGTGCCGTAGTGCCGGGGACTGTCTTTTACGCATACGTAAAAGCCGGGAAAGAAAAGAACCCGGATTACGCTGAAAATATTTATAAGGTTGATAAGGCAAAATATAACCGTCCGTTTTGGTATCGCACGGAGTTTTCTGCCAAAGGCTTTGCTCCCGGCAAAAGGATCTGGCTCAACTTCAATGGCATTCATAAGATTGGTGAGATTTACCTGAATGGCAACCACATCGGCACCATTAAAGGCATTGTTGAACGGGGATTATACGATGTTACGTTCTTACTGAATAAAAAAGCACCGAACGTTATTTTAGTGCTGGTTACCCCTCCGCGTAACGACCCGGAACATAATCACCCTTTGGCTAACTGGGAAGCCCCCACTTATATCAGCAGCGCCAGCTGGGATTGGATGCCCGCCGTTCCCGGTTTAAACAGCGGCATTACGGATACCGTTAGCGTCACCTCGACGGGACCGGTTGCGGTTGCAGATCCCTGGATCCACACCAGCATGCCTGATAAAAACACTGCCGATCTAACCGTTAACGTACACCTCAGCAACACATCGCCATCAGCAGTTAGCGGCACGGTTAAGTTTACCATCAATCCCGGCAATATTACCGTTAGCGGGCCGACGCTGAAGTTAGATGCAGGCAGCAGCCAAACCGTAAATTACGACTGGAAGCAGTTTGCACAGCTGCATATCAAAAACCCTAAGCTATGGTGGCCAAACGGTTATGGCGGCAAAGCCGACGGCACGCAAAATTTATATACCTGTACCGTTCGTTTTGATGTTAACGGGGTAACAACGTCTGACGTGGTTACCAAAACATTCGGCATCAGGAAAATCACTTCCGACACTACTTCCCTTAACGGCCCCCTGCGGGTTTATATTAATGATGTGCCGGTATTGCTGAAAGGCGGCAACTGGGGTATGAGCGATTATATGCTGAAGGCCCGCGGCAAGGACTATGAAACCCGCATCAGGTTCCATAAGGAAATGAACTTTAACGTGATCAGGAACTGGACCGGCGAGGTTACCGATGAAGCATTTTATACCTACTGCGATAAATACGGCATTATGGTTTGGGACGATTTCTGGCTGAACAATTTCGGGCAGATCGACAGCCTGGAGATCTTTAGGCGCAACGCGATAGAAAAAGTAAAAAAATTAAGGGACCACCCATCGATTATAATATGGTGCGGAGCTAACGAAGGCGTACCCGGAGGCAATCCAAACGGACCGTTGAACCTCGCTATTAAAAACGCGGTGAAGGATAACGATGGCGAGGACAGGTTATACCTCGCACGTTCAAACGCCGGGGAAACCAACCCGAATTTTTCTATCCATGGCGGCAGCCGGGTTTTGTCGGGCAGCGGGCTCTGGAGCAACGCCGATCCTAAAACATATTTTACCGATCCGCACAACGGTTACCTGTTCTCTAAAGATTCTTACGGGATGCGCAGCGAGCTGGGTACGGCAACCTTTGTGAACGTGGAAAGCTTCAAAAAATTTATGCCGGCAGATTATTGGGTAGCACCAACTCCGGAGGCCGTTAACAGCAAAACCAATATGTGGGCCCGCCACTATTTCAGTACCGACGGCGGCATGGGCGGCGGTTCCGATCCTGTAAAATACATCAACACCATTAATAACAGCTACGGGAAGGCAACTTCACTGGAAGACTTTTGTAAGAAGGCCCAAATGCAAAATGTAGAAACGATGAAAGCCATGTATGAATCATGGAACGATCATATGTGGAAAGATGCTTCCGGCATGCTGATCTGGATGAGCCAATCGGCTTATCCGTCTATGATCTGGCAAACGTATGATTACTATTATGACCTTACCGGTGCTTACTTTGGCGCTAAAACGGCCTGTGAACCTGTCCATATCCAATGGAACCCTGCCACCAATTCTGTCAAAATAATTAACAACAGGCCTTATGATATTTCAGGGCTAACTGCCGAAGCATCCGTTTACAATATGGACGGTAAAATTGTGCCGGCGTATTCGCTCAAAAATCAAGTGAGTGTTAGCGCCACATCGGCAACGGAGGTTTTTAAAGTATTTGAAAAAAACGACCTGCCGAAGTTGTCCCCTGTTCATTTCTTAAAGCTGAAGTTATTTGACACCAAGGGTAAGCTGCTGTCTGAAAACTTTTACTGGATAGGGAATACCTATTTGGATTATACCGGTTTAAATAAAATGCCTGCCGTCGGTGCAAGCCTGGCTGTAAGCGCGCCGGTAATATCTACCGCAAAAAATGGCGTTAATAAATTGCTTAAATACGTTATTGTAAATAAGTCGAAAACTACTGCTGCCTTTGGCATCAGGGCGCAGCTGCTAAATAATGCCGGGGAACAATTGTTGCCTGCAATATACAGCGATGGCTACTTTTCGTTGATGCAGGGGGAAACCAAAACACTTGAAGTTGAAATTGAGCCCAAGTTGTTGAGTAAAGGTTATAAATTACAGGTAAAGGCTTATAATGAATGATTGTAAGTGCTTACCTATAAATCTGTCCGATCCCGACGCCGGGATTTCTGCCAGATAAAAAAGCTATCTTAGAGTTATTATGTCAACACACTCACCTGAAACAATTGTTGCCGCACACAAACATAGTAGCCTTCATAAAGAAGAACTTCTAAGAAGTTCGGTGTGCGGTTGTTTCTATTGTCTTAAGACTTATCCTCCAACATCAATTGAGGAGTGGGTAGATGAAGACAACACAAAAGGCCCAACGGCGCTTTGCCCTATTTGCGGGATTGACTCGGTAATAGGGTCGGCATCCGGCTACCCTGTAACCGATATTCAATTCCTCCAAGCTATGCATAACTATTGGTTTTAAGGTTAAGACCCCGCAGAATCTCCTGAAAAGGACCTTGCACCGCGTGCCAGGTATACATACGGCTTAATTCATCACCAATACATCCTGCAAACCATCGCAGGACCCTCTTTGAGAGGTCCTGCGGGGACGGGAATCCTTGCTAGGTTTAGGAAAACCGTTCTGCTCTTTTAAGCCTTTAAGCCGGGCTTAACGCAACATTCACCCATAGTTTATTTGCTTTGGCATCCAGCTGAAAGGATTCCGGGTGTGCTGTTAAAGGAATGTCGCCTACCTGTTTATGACTTCCCGCGTCAATAATAGCAATACCGCCGCTGCCATAACCCACGTAGATTTTATCAGCTTCGGCATCATAGCGCACATCATCAGCATCATCGGCCAATTTGATGCTGCCTGTTTTCTTTAAACTGAGGGCATTATAAAAACCGCATTCGCCTGTGCCGCCATTGGCGATAAAGATTTCCTGGTGTTTTTCGATATAAGCTACACCCTGCGGCTCATCCAATCCTTTAATACTTCCGGTTACCCTTCCGCTTTTCAAATCGACTATTTCCAGCGTGTTATTACCCAAAGCAGCCACATACACAATTTGATCTTTGATATTTATATCAATATGATCGATACGTCCCTTTACGTGAGGTAAGGCAATTTCCTTTTGCAGCGTAAAGAATTGTTTGCCGCTTTCCTGCGCCTGGCAACCGGTAAAAGATATTAACCCAGTAAACAGCAGGGTTAATGTTTTATAAGTGGCTTTTAACATCATCGCATTTAGAAATTTAATAACCGAATTTAGGGTTAGTTTCTGTTATCATACTGTAGCGTTAATTTAAAATCTTTATCCTGATACCTGCATTCACCACTACACCATCTAACGGCGCGTATATATCCTTAAAATCCGGGTTGGTGATACTACCGGTATAAATGCGGCCCCATTTGGTTTGCCTTTGGTCAGTCAGGTTCTCCGCATTCACAAAAATATCGAGGCGCTTCCACATTTTTTGAACCAGCAAACCGAAAGTGATATAACCTTTGCCGGTCGTGCCGTCGCTTAACAGTTGCGGCCCGGTATAAAAGCTTTCAGCACCAAAGCGGAAGCTTCCTTCAATTTCATAAGTCGAATCAAAGCTGAATTGATGCTTCGGCGTCAGGGGCTGTGTCCCCGTTATCCCGCCAAAATATTGTTTGGTATCTGTGTAGGTATAACCCAGGTAAAACACCAGTTCATCCATCACCAACTTAATATTAGTTTCAGCCCCCTTTGAAAGTAAATGGCCGGGTGCATTCACGAAGGTATTATTTTGCAGGATCAGGGGTCGGTCAACTCTCGTCGAAAAGAACAATTGGTTGATATTGATCAACGCTTCATCGCCTAATGCGCTATGGTAGTTGAGATCGCCGTTTAAACCATAAGATTGCTCAGCCTGGGTATTACCGATATTTAAGGGCTGGATATGCTGGTAACCGTCCTGTTCACTTTCATCATTAAACAGCGTTGGCATCTTATAGCCTAATCCACCGCCAATGCGGCTGGTCAGGTGTTCAGTGAGTTTAAACAGGGCATTTAGCCGCGGTAAGATAAAAAGGCCGTTCGACGGTTTAGCCGGTGCAGGCGTATTATCATCTACCCGCAGGCCGCCTTCTAATGAAAACCAATTGGTAGCTTTATACGTATTTTGTACAAAAGCGCCAATGGTGGTCAAATTGTAGTTCAGGCTGTTTTGAGGCGGTTCAGCCGTAAAATTATCCGTGAGTAAATTAGCACCGGCAACCCACGATGCTTTTTCGCCGTTGTGCACATAATTTACTTCACTAAAAGAAGAAACCTGCCTGCCCTTGAAATCAAACCCGGGCTCGCTTAACTGCCGGTTGAAGAAACCGACGGTGTTTTTAAAGTTGATCCGACTTTTGTCATCTATTTTATGGGTAAAGGATAATTGCGTTGAAAAGCGGAAAGTTTTATTGCGCTCGAAATATTGATGAACATTATCAGCGTTACCGGCTATGACCTGCATATCGCCACCTAACCGGTTCTCATAAGTAGTATTTACCCCAAACCAGCCGGAATTATGGTCGTCCATATATAAAAACATCTTAGGGTTGACGGTAAAGCGATTGGTTTGCGGAATTGCCGATAACCCGGTATTTGACGGGTCATAAGCCCCGTTATAGTTATAGGAGCCGAATATGGTTGTCCCGATATGCTGCCATTTCTGGCTGTAGAAAACACTGGCATCCGTGCCTTTGGCGGTTGTGCCGTTTAACAGCATCGTTAACTCCGGCTCTTTTTCCGGCACCTTGCCGATCAGGTTTACCAATCCGGCGATTGCGCCGCCACCATAAAGCGTGGACGCAGAACCTTTGATAAATTCTACCTGTCTCAAATCCAGCGGACTGATCTGCAATAAACTTAAGTTACCAGAGTAGCCGGAATAAAGCGGCATCCCATCCTGTAATAATTGGGTATAGCGGCTGTCCAACCCCTGGATGCGAAAACTGGCGGTCCCGCTTACCGCCGAGGTTTGCTGTACATGGATGCCCGTGGTTTCGCCAAGCAACATTTTTATGTCGCCCGGCCGCATCGTGCTTTTTTCATCCAGTTCTTCTAAAGGCAGGGCTTCTATCCGGGTTGGGATATCGCGCAGGTTCTGATCAGTACGGGTGGTTTGAACGACGACCTCTGCCAGTTCACCCGTTGAAGGTTCTAAACTGATCTCCAGGATTTGCTCCGGGGCTTTCTGTGGAAAGGCGTAAACCATTTCGCGTTTGACGAAACCTACATAAGTGATCTCCATCTCAAATTTGCCATTAGGAATATTGGGTATTGTAATTAAACCGCTGGTATCGGCACTGGCTGATATTTTCAGGTCGGGTATATTTGCAGTCGCGCCTTTCAGCGCGGCTTTAGTTTGATAGTTAAATACTTTTGCTTTAAAGGTGTTTTGTGCCATTAGGCCACAATAAAGCAGCATAACAGGCAGCAGCATGAAAATCCTTTTCATGGATATAAGAATAATAGCCTGGGCTAAAGCCCCGGGCAGATGAATAATGGACTAAGAAGTTTTAATTGGGAAATTAAAATCAGGCGAGCGGTGGCCTGAATAGTTCATTACGATAATCGGAGGTATAAAAATTGGGTAGGAATGCAGGATGTTCCAGGTCAACCGCAGGCCTATCCAGCAGTCTGATCTGGCTATGCGAAAAAACAATATTCAACGGGCTGGCCTGGTGCTGGAACTGTACATCGCAACCTTTTGCCGGTGTCTTGTCATGCTCGTTATGGCCGAAAAGATCCTTGCCGTGCATGAGGTAATCGCCAATAAAATCAATAACGCCTACCTCTTCCGCAGAAGTGATGAGGGTATAATTATGATACATTTTCGGAATATCGCGCAATAAAGAAAAATCACCTAAAGGCAGGATCAGGCTGCCGGTTAAAAACAGGCTTGCCAAAAAACAACAGGTGATTCTTTTGAACATTGCTAACAAAGATAACCAAAGCGTGGTATGTACTGCATAGTAGCTACTTAAATTATTATAAATCCTAACTTTAGATACCTATGAAATGGATTACCCGTGAACATCCCAAAATTGACCGAATTGCCTGCCCATGGCTGATCAAACGATTTATTGATGCCGATGCTGAAATTATTTATGTGCCATTTGAAGATGTGATCAGCAAAGCGGAGGAATTAGGGGCGATCCCTTTTGACCTGCCGGATGTGGAATACACGCATTATGATGACCAGTGCAGTTTCGACTATTTCATCAAAAAACATCAATTGAAGGATGCGGCGCTCGACCGGGTAGCGGCCATTGTAAGGGGGGCCGATACTGACCGCCATGATTTTGCACCGCAAGCCGCCGGGCTGGAAGCAATTTTTTCCGGGCTTGCCTTTAATATCAAAAATGATCATGAACTGTTAGCGTTGGGAATGACCATCTATGATGGCCTATACAGCTGGGCCAAACACCTGCACCAATTGAAGCATACACAGGGCGGCCCGGTGGAACAAATGCTTTTAGAGGTATACCATAAATACATTAAGCAAAGCAAATTCAAAAAAGCTCCCGAATGGGCGAAGGACCTCAAAGAAATGATACAGGACCAGCTTGATACCAATATGGCCTTGAGTTTGCAACAGGTATCGAGCGAGCTGGAGATTAACCCCGCTTATTTATCAAGGGAGTTTTCCAAATATTTTGATAACCTGTCCTTCGGCGACTATATCCGAAAATTGCGTATCGATAAAGCCAAAAACCTGATGGATACGACTGATTATTCTTTAACGGAGATCGCTTACCTCACCGGGTTTTCCGATCAGAGCCATTTTACACGGATCTTTAAGAAACAGACCGGAGAAAATCCTTCAGTTTACAAAAGAAATGGCGGTAAAAGTAAAAAGGATACCAAATAGTTAAATCTGTACAATTTTATCGCTTTTTCAATGGGTAGTATTGCATAGTTTAAACAAACTATCCATATGAAAACAAACACCTTCACCCGCAGGCAAGCCCTGCAGGCTACCGCTGTGTTAGACACTGCTCTATTTTTACCTGTAGATAAATTACAGGCCAAACACTTAAACGATTTTGACAAAACACCGGCGATCACCGCAGAGGAAATGGCTGCTATTGACGCCGCCCTGGGCAAAAAGGGCAGCTATAAAGATGCAGAATCCGTTTATACGACACCGCTGCCCCGGAATGACCTGAAGATGAAAATTAAAGGTGAGCCCGTTCCGATCCCCTTCGGTTTCGGCGGTTGGGTATCCTTTAAGAAAACTGCAGACGGCAAATCAGCGATGGTGATGAGCGACACGGTATTGCAAATGGAAGAAGTTAATCCCCTGATTTCTGCCGCACATGCCAATGGACTAGAAATATCAGCAATTCATAACCACTTCTTTTACGAAGAACCGCGTATTTTTTATATGCACATTCACGGCACGGGGACGGTAGAAGAACTGGCAAAAAAATATGCAAACACGATCCGTGACAGCAAGCTATTCCCGGCAAACCAACCAGCGCCGGCCGCACCGCCAACTGTAACCGGAAAAGATAACTTTGACCTGCCTGCGCTGGATGCCATCGTGAAGGCGACCGGTACGGTAAACGGCCCGACCTATAAATACACGATTGGCCGCAGCGACCTGAAGGTTATAATGATGGGTGTGGAAATGACCACGAATATTGGATTAAATACCTGGGCTTCATTCGCGGGTAAACAGGATGACGCCCATATCGCGGGCGATGTCGCGATGTTGCAAAGCGAAGTCAACACGGTGATAAAAACGTTAAGGGCGCATAACCTGGAAATTGTGGCAGTTCACAACCACATGCTGGGCGACGATCCGCACATGATCTTCCTGCATTACTATGGACGGGGTAAAGCGACAGATCTGGCACAGGGTTTCCGTGCGGCTTTGGATGTTTTAGGAAAAGCACCAATGGGCGGTATGAAAATGTAATGGCTAAACCATCAGTAAAACCGGCTTATTCCTTAGTTGACCTGGCTAAGTATTTCCTGAAGTTAGGCACCTGGGGCTTTGGCGGCCCGGTGGCATTGGTGGGTTATATGCATCGTGATTTGGTGGAACACAAGAACTGGCTAACCGAAGAAGAATATAAAGAGGGCCTGGCGCTGGCACAATTGGCGCCGGGGCCTTTGGCTGCGCAATTGGGGATCTATATCGGCTTTGTTCACTACAGGTTTATCGGGGCAACGCTGGCGGGCCTGGCCTTTGTGCTGCCGTCTTTTATCATGGTTGTACTGTTGGGTATGGCGTACCAGCTTTACGGCGGCCTGGCCTGGATGCAGGCGGTATTTTATGGGGTGGGCGCAGCAGTAATAGGCATCATCGGTATGAGTGCTTACAAGCTGACCATTAAGACCATTAGCAAATTTGAATTTGCCGCCATGAAAAGCAAATGGTTGCTGTGGGTATTTTATACCATCGGCATTATTATCACAATTATTACCCAAAAAGAAGAAATCCTTTTGTTTTTGGCTTGCGGAATTCTGTATATGCTGATCAAAGCACCACCACATTGGATTAGAAGGCCCACCATTGCACCCGCCGGAATTTTGCTTTCGGTTGGTTTCTGGAAATACGATGGTAAACTCTTGTCTGAGATTGGTTGGTTCTTTTTAAAGGCAGGCGCATTTGTCTTTGGGAGCGGGCTTGCCATCGTTCCATTCCTGCATGGAGGCGTGGTTAAGGAGTTTGGCTGGTTAAACGAAAAACAGTTTGTGGATGCCGTGGCTGTCGCCATGATCACGCCTGGCCCGGTGGTTATTACGGTTGGTTTTATCGGTTACCTTGTTGCGGGTTTCCCTGGTGCCTGCATTGCAGCATTAGCCACCTTTTTGCCTTGTTATGTGTTTACAGTTGCCCTGGCACCATCCTTTAAAAAGATTGCCAAAAATGCAAGCATCAAAGCGTTCGTTGACGGTATTACCGCCTCGGTGATCGGCGCGCTGGTCGGCTCCGTGGTTATTATTGGTTTGCGGTCAATTACCGATATCCCCACGGTAATAATCGCGGTTGTCGCCGTGCTGGCACTCATCTACATTAAAAAGTTACAGGAACCTTACATCATTGGAATTGCCGCAGTTATTGGGTTGCTGATTAAAATGTAATACAAAACCAACAGAAAAACATTCCATTTTTCTATATCATAAATGATTTGATTATCCTCTTGCTCTTTTCTTAATACTGCAAAAGTGCTTCGAAAATTGTTCTGTCAGGATGACAATCCTGCCTTGGTTATTTTTATCGTTATGTCTTATTTCTACCCGAGGGATTCTTATTTATTTAGGCAACCCATAAAATCCGTCAACCTGTTAAATGGTAAATTCACCAATCGTTCCGATGGAACGAAACTGCGCTTATTGTAATTTCTACCTGTCTTGTACAGAAATAAGTTTCGGGTCAAGAATCGTTCTTTTTCGGACGATAAGTGTACCGTTTCCGCACACATTAATATTAAACTTGCCGTATAGATGACTGCATTTCAGCTATTTACTTTCTTTGCATTGAATTTGTCAAAACTTATAAAAAAATAACGCATGAAAATTCTATACAAACTTTTTGTTACATTAATTCTTTTTACAACTTGCTATTTATCATCCGTTACTGCACAATCTAGTACGAAACTTCCGCTTCCTAAAGTAGATCAAAGGGTGGAGCTGTTAAGTATCGTTTTCAGGCTGGCTGGTAGCGAGGAGTATAGCGCACCGAATAATAAAAACTATGTTCTTGATATTCATCGTCATTTTGATAAATTCGTCAATCACCCGCTCATTAAATATATTAAAGTATTAAGAGATAGCAACAGTGTAGGCTATAATGCGGTGATGTCAATGGCGATACACTTGAAAATGCCGCCTGAACTTGACCCGATTGTTCCTTTTTCAACCTGGCTGCCGGATGGAAAATGGACAATACCTGCTGCCGAAAAATTTAACGCTTTGTTAAAGCAGTTTTATAAAGATGCCGACTGTCGTTCGTTCTTCCAGTCACAGCAAAATAACTATGCAATTGCAGAAAAACAGTTTCTTCCGTTATTTAAACAAGTGGATGTGAATTGGTACTTTAAATTCTACGGTAAAGCGCCAAACGAAACTTTTAATATCATTATCGGGTTAGGTAACGGCGGCACCAATTTTGGTCCGCATATCAACTTGCCTGATCATCCAAAAAAAGTATACGCCATTGTAGGTTCTTCCTCCTTCGACAGCCTGGGAACTCCTGTTTATGAAAGTAAATATGGTCTGCCACTCCTGATCCATGAGTTCAATCACTCCTTTGTTAATCATCTTACAGATCTGAATGAAAAGGCCCTGGACAGTGCAGGGAAAATTATTTTTGAAAAAGAAGGGGATAGAATGCGCAGGCAAAAATATCCTGAATGGAAGGTTATGATGAGCGAAGCACTGGTAAGGGCGGCAGTAATACAATACTTAAAGGAGCACGATCCGGATACGCTTGTTGCTGATGGAGAATTGAAGAATCAACTTGCCAATGGTTTTGTGTGGATGAGAAGCCTGGTGGCTCTACTTGGTCAATATGAAAAACAAAGGAGCACTTATCCTACACTGGAAAGTTTTATGCCACGCATAGTCAGCTATTATAATCAGGTTGCTCCCAATATCAGAACTTACGACGATGACTATAATAATCTTTGCGCCCGCGTGATATCGACAGAACCGTTTAATAATGATACTACTGTTAGCTCAAAAATCACAGAGATAAGGTTTCATTTTGATAAGAAGCTGGATGGCATCAGGACCTTTTTTGGTCCCGGTAAAAAGGGAATTGACCATTATTCAAAGCCAAAAGGGTTTACCTTTACCGATGATAATAAAACTATAGTAATGAAGATTGGATTGTTAAGGCCCAATACTGATTATCAGGTCAATATTTCGGGGTATTTAATGAAAACATCCGATGGTTATGCCGTGCAAAACTACCTTTTAAATTTTAAGACAGGTGATTAGAATTGAATCCGCGGAAACAACTTGTTATTTGATAAACTATATATGTTATTGCAAACATTCATATGTATAACAACACCCGGATTTACTTGATTAAGGGCCGGCAGGTGGCAGCTGCAATAGGATTGCCCACTGTGTTATATCCGGAGCAAGGGTTTACCAACAAAAATCATTGCAGTATATTGCTATTTCCCCCCAAATTTTTGCAGCCTTAAGGTAAATGACGCCAGGCAATACCTGCCAAGCCGATTGGTGTTACTTTGAGTAATATAGCTTGGTGTAATGATGTTTGAATAACCCGTGTTTTGGTTAAACACATCAAATATCGCCAGCCTTACTGTTGCTTTATGTCCCGTCATAAACCGCCGTTCTACATACATATTCAATAGGTTCGGATTGGTGACACGGATGCCGTCAGTATATCCATAGTTAAAAGCCTTGCTGTAATCATAGCTTACTGTCCAGTCGTGAATGTAGTTTTTACCGCTGAGGCCAAGATTCCATACCCGGATATTTGAGGTTGAATTGGTTAGATTATCCCGGATCGAATTAAAGGTTTTATTGATGGAATAGTTTGTTAGAAACTGTGCGTCGATCACATCCGGCAGGTCGAGCCTGAAACGCATACCCGGCGTAAATGCCAGCGTACGGGCTGTGTTTTTTTCGGTGGTTTCATTATAGTCCACCGCGTCCACATTGGTAATATAGCCAATACTGTTTGTAAAGCGCAATGATCCGTTTAATGAAAGGGAGTATTTACGGTTGTCCCATGGATTGGTAAAGCTTGCGTATCCCGAAGCCGTATAAAAGCCATTCGCATTGAGGTATTTAGTGAAATAGGAATTATCCAGCAGCGGATTGGGTATATAATTTGCCGGGTAGATAACCGTATTGGTAACTACCTGGTTTTGGGTTTGCGAAAATGATGCGTTGGTGAAAAGCGTCCTGTTATTTCCAAAGTCAAAAAAGTTGTATTGAACGGATAAGTTGTTAGTAAATGAAGGTTTCAGGGCTGGGTTACCCTGCACCGGGTATAGGGCATTGGAATAGTCGGTTGCGGGCTGAAGCTGGGTGAACGAGGGTTGTGTGTTTTCGCCATAATAGTTCATACTGAATGTTTTGTTTTTAGAAATATCATAAACAAAATGCGCTGTAGGCACAATATTGAAGGTCGTGCGCCGCAGAAGCCCGCTTTCCGGTATGTTCCCCTCCAGCACCGCCGGCAACACAGCCAGCCCCAGGGTATAGTTATATTTATCCTTACGGACATAATTAAAATTCACACCTACACGATTAGTGATGAAGCTATAATTGTAATGGCTGCTCAATATACTATCCGGGTGAAAGCTATTGGTTAAGGTATCCATTATATCATCCCGCCGGTCGCTGGTGGTCTTTGCTAAGTTGAAGGCATAGTTGAACTGTAAAAACGAGTATTGCCCCATCGGCTCCAAATAGGAGATGTTTGCCGTATAAGTATCGGTACGGCTTTTAGTGGCTACCTGCTGATTGGGCAAGGACGCGGGCCCGGCCGTGAAGTCATAAACAGGCGTTTGGTAATAATTATTGTGTGCCAGGTTAGCCGACAGATCAATACTCAGGTCGCGCCCCTTCCTTTTAAAGCGATGGTTAAATAGTGCCGTAAAGCCGAATGAGGGTGAATTAAGATTGCTTTTATTAAGTGAATTGTACGCCGAATTAACGGTATCGGCGCGCATGGAAACATTCTGTGCGGTTTGTGTTCCGTTACTGCCTGCATAGCTGAACACCGGCGTCACCTTCAGGTAATTGGCATCGTCGGGTTTATATTCCATGTTCCATTGAATGCTGTGGTTGATATTTCTATCCGTTTCCCTGCTGAGCTGACTGGTGGAGCCTGGATTGTTCAGGGTGGTATTTTGCTGTAACGTATTGCTACTGGTAAAAACTGTATTATCCGAGAAGTTATAACTGCCGTAAACCGAAAGGTGTTTGCCCCATTGGTCACGGTAATTAAAGCCTGCGGCATGCGTGTCGGTTATGCCGTTCACGCCGCTCGCCTGGCTGGTAAAATTCCCGCTACCGCCCATCGCCTTTATGCTTATGCCCCCCAAGCCGCCAATCTGCAATTTATCCATCGCACTTTTTTTTAGTTTCAATATATCGCTACCGCCGGATGGTGGTGGTGTGGGCGTACCGAATGAAAAAGTGTTCACATTGGTATTATTTATGTTCCCCAGCAATGCTATTTGCTCATCGCCGTTAAAAATAAAATCGTTCAGCAGCCCGATGTAGCGGTTATCATTCTGCACACCTTGCTGGTTAGGCAAAACATCTCGTCCGTCGCCTAATGTAGCCTGCCCGGTGTAACCATGGCTTTTGCTTGATTTAATGTTAATGTTCATGATCTTGGTTGGGTCGCCGGTTTTAACGCCTGTAAGGTTCGCCTGGTCGCCGTAATCGTCTATCATCTGCACATTTTCCACTACATCTGCCGGTATATTCTGCATAGCTGCCTGCACATCGCCATTAAAAAAATCCTTACCGTTCATGCGTACCTTTGTAACCTGTTTGCCTTGCGCGGTTACATTACCATTGGCGTCTACGTCTACACCGGGCAGCTTAGCTACAAGGTCGGCCAGGGGCGCATTATCCCGCACCTTGTAGGCGCTGGCCTTATATTCAATTGTATCCTCCTTAAACACTACCGGGTTAACGCTAACTATGTTTACGCCGCTTAACATCTGCACATCGGTTTTAAGCATCACGTTTATACCCGAAACTTTACCCGTATCCAGGGTATAGTGCCTTATTAATCCCTGGTAACCGATAGCGTAAAAGGTGAGTGTAACCTTAACAGCGCCCACATTCCTGAATTGAAAAATGCCTTTATCATCTGTTGCCGTTACTAATGTATCCTTCGGGGCGGATACCAATTTGACCGTTACTCCCGGAATTGGCCTTTTCGTCGAATCTGTCACCATGCCCCTTACTAAACGGTTTTGTGCGAAGGCATTTAGGG
This sequence comes from Mucilaginibacter phenanthrenivorans, assembly GCF_024721155.1. Lineage (GTDB taxonomy): Bacteria > Bacteroidota > Bacteroidia > Sphingobacteriales > Sphingobacteriaceae > Mucilaginibacter > Mucilaginibacter phenanthrenivorans. Next base: position 133,721 of record NZ_JAHVAP010000012.1, read on the forward strand.
TAAAGAATAAAATGCAAGCAAGGCTGAAAAGATATTTGTTCATTGTAAATTGTGCTTTTATTCAGGTCACAGCACACTTCATTATGTTTCAATATTTATTTTCAAAAAAACTGAAACGTTTAACACCTAATGGTGACCTGATTATAAAAGCGAAGAACGAACAAGACATTGGGGCAGGAAGAAGTTGATTTAATAACGAGGTGCCTGAAGGGTGATATCAAAAGCTATGAGCTGTTATATAACAGGTATAGCCAGGCGATGTATCACACTTGTTTGCGTATTGTGATGAATGCTGTTGATGCTGAGGATATTTTGCAGGAAGCCTTTATGGAGGCATTTGTTAACCTGGGTAAGCTTAAAGACACTGCAGCCTTTGGCGGATGGATAAAACGCATCATGATCAACAAATCGGTAAACTTTGTGCAGCGGCACCGAAAAAGCTGGATTGATGCCGACGATACTGAGTTGATGAATATCCCCGAGGACCCGGCATTTGATGAATCTGAATTCCAGGGTAAGGTTGATGCTGTCATAAACGCTATGGGTACGCTGCCCGAAAAATACAGGATGGTAATCAACCTCCACATTTTCGAGCAACTGAGCTTTGAAGAAATCGCCTCGGTATTGAATATGCCCTCCTCGACCGTTAGGGTACAATACCTGCGGGGGAAACAAAAAATATTAGATAGTTTAAGCAAGTAGCGGGATATGGAAAACGAGTTTGAAAAATATTTGCATAAAAACAGGGCGCGTTTTGAGGAGGGATCACCCTCGCCCCGCGTTTGGGAAAAACTACAGCGCAACCTCACTGAGCAGCATGCACGCCGTCAACGTATCATCAGGATACGGCGTATCAGTTTGGGCATTGCCGCAGGCGTCCTGCTTTGCATAGGTGCAATGCTGTTGCTATTTAAAAATAACAGCCGGTTAAGCCGCAATGCTATAACCCAAAATACCATGCGCCGCGACAGTACGATTGAGAGCCAAAAATTACTGGCAGAAAAGATAGAACTGGACAGTACTGAGCGGATAGCAGGCATAACGGACAATAAAACCCGGCAATCCCTTTACAGTTATGCAAAACGGATAGAGACCAGGCAAAAACAACTGGCCGTGTTACAGCAGCTAAATCCCGACTTATATGCCCGGTCGCAGAAGGTACTTATGGACCTGAATATGGGATATAACCAGTTACAAAAGCAACTGCCGGGAAGCCTTGATCAGCAAAAAGTACTGAAAGCGCTGATACAAAACCTAAAAATGCAGGAACTGATATTAAATAACCAATTGCAGTTGCTTGAAGAATTGCAAATACCTGATAATGCTTCTGATGGAAAAAAGGATAAGAAAATATAGCCTGATCATTTTGACTTGCCTGCTATTGCTGCCTGTGCTGCTGCGTGCGGACGATCTTTTGCAAAAGGCGCAGAAAACCGTCGTCAAAAAAATTGCCGTTGCCAAAAACATGCAGCTAAATATCAGCAATCAGTATGGCGGTATCGTGATCCAACGCTGGAAGCGTACATCGGCGATGATACAGGTGACTATCACCGGGCGATCGGTAAAATTGTCGAGGGCAAATACATTGATCCGGTTTGTGACGATCAAAACCAGCAAGATACCCGGTGCGGTTAGCCTCGAAACCGTTATCGATACATTGGCACAGCACATCAACCCTTCATCCGGCGAGCAATGCCTTATCAGTTATACGGTTTTTGTGCCTGCCGGCCTTAAGCTGGCTGTTACTAACCGCTTCGGCAATATCCAGGTGAAAAGCTTTGAGGGCGAACTGGCTATTGATGAAAAATTCGGCGATTTGAAGATTGAGCGCGCCTCAGGGCCAATCAGGATCGATGCGGAGCAAGGCAGTGCTGATATCGATCGCATCCACGGCGGATCGCTTAGGTTCAAAGGTTTTACACAGGTACGTATTGGGGAGCTTTCAGGTGCCGTGGACGCCAGGTTTTGGTCGGGCGGCAGCGTCGACCTCGGTTTGTCCAATGACCTGCAAAAGCTCAGCATCAACGCCGATAACGTAAAGCCGCTTAACATCACGAACCTTAAATTGGCCAATGCCGACCTTAAAATCCACAGCACAGTATCGAAGATCATCTATAACGGGCGAATCATGCTCACCCTGGAAAAAACTTTAAATGTCACCTTAAAAAAGCCGTTGAAAATCGATACCGTTTTCGTTATGGGAAAGTCAGATACCACAAAAAAAATAGCTGAAAAACTGCTGAACCTGAAAAAAATCAGCATAACCGCGATGAAAAGCGTGGATTATACATTAAAAACAGGGTCGGCAACTACTGGAATCAAGATCGATGTATCCTTTTGTGTAGTGAATGTGAAGGATTAAGATTTTTCGAATCTTACCGCTCCGACCTATAGGTTGCCCAACAACCAATAAAACACGGAAGTCGGACAATCATAACAGCGTCATAAAACATCAGAAAATGAATTTATCAGTAAACTTAGTTGACTAATATAGTCAACTAAGTTTACATTTGTCTTGTTAAACTTCAAAAGATGAAAACAACAAATCAACTCATCAAATTAGTGAATAAAATATTTTTTATGTCGCTGCTTCTTGTGTTAGGACTGAATGCTGCATTCGCACAAAATGATTGGAAACTGAGTACCGAAAAGGACGGCATAAAAATATACACCAGCATACTGCCCGATTCAAAAATAAAAGCCATTAAAGTGGAGGCTGACTTTGATGCAACACCATCGCAGTTGGTTGCCATAGTAATGGATGTTAACACTGCTCCGGATTGGGTATACCATGTTAAATCGGCTAAGCTGATTAAGCAGGTATCGGCAACAGAGCTTTACTATTATTCAGAGGTTACTTTGCCCTGGCCCGTAGCCAACCGTGATTTTGTGGCTCATTTAACAGTGAGCCAGGATCCGGCTACAAAAGTAGTGACGATTGATGGCCCGGCGGTACCCGGCGTTGTTCCGGTAAAAAAAGGCATTGTAAGGATAGAAAACTCTATCGGCAAATGGGTTATCACACCGCTGGGGGCAAACCAGGTACATGTTCAATATTCTATCCACGTAGATCCGGGAGGCGCTCTTCCATCATGGCTGGTTAATATTTTTGCGACAGACGCGCCTGTGAAAATTTTTAAGAGCCTTAAAACACAATTGACAAAGCCTGATTACAAAAACACCGTCTTTGCATTTGTAAAAAATTAACCCGGTACGTTCTTACTTTTAACGTTCCATAACTTGCTGATCCTGCAGACAAACTGCGGGATCGCTCATTTATAACAGATTTCCCCCTTGTATTTTCATCTTAATGTCAACAGCATCATAACAGCGTCACAATACGGTAAAAACTGATTTTTTGGTAAACCAAGTTGACTAAAATTGGTCAACTTAGTTTACCTTTGTATTGTTAAATCAGTAATCATGAAAACGCAATGCATCAACATCGACCAAAATCTTTTAGATATAACTAATCTAATGATCACCAATGCAAAGAGCTCAAAATTGAATAAGCTTTTTTTTGCATCCAACTTTTCAACCGCGAAGCTAGGGTATTACCTGCTTCCACTGGCTAAACAAATTTTCAAAGAAACCTTCATGGGTGCAGATATGGAGATGGGGATCCTCCTGATTTTCCTGCAAGACTATTTTTTTTCTGCCACTGATGCCATCAGGAATAACGCTGTAACCAACCTGTTTAAAAAAATTAAAGGCAGCAAAAGAAACGTCGCAGTACCAGCTTCTGAAATGATTTACAATCATCCGCAAGCTGCCTGAGGCCTCAATAATATTTTAATATCATGAAAACGGACCATTTTTCCAAAATCATTAAAAGCACGCTGATACTTTTATTCCTAACGTTATCAACCACGTTGATGGCACAGCAAACCATTGTTAAGGGAGTAGTTACAGATATGCGCACCCACGAAACCATGCCCGCTGTAAGTGTTTCCTTTGATGGAACCACCATAGGCGGCAGCACGGATGTTAAGGGCAATTACAGAATTAGCACCGACGGCAACTATAGCCGCATCAAGGTTACCTTTATAGGTTATAAAACCTTTTACCAGGATATTAACCCCGGCACAACGCAAACTATAAACATCTCGTTAAGTGAAGACAGGAGAGTATTGACCGAGGTAGTGGTAAAAAGCGGTAAAAAAACCAAATACACCAATAAGAACAATCCTGCTGTGGAACTGATTCGCAAGGTGATTGCCCACAAGGATCAAAACAGGCTGGAGAATTTCGACTATGCCGAATACCAGCAATACGAAAGAATGATATTTTCACTGAGTGATCTTTCTGAAAAATTTAAACAGAAGCGGATCTTTAAGAATTATCAGTTCTTGTTTATGGAGCAGGATTCTGACGCCATAGGCGGAAAAAACCTGCTGCCAATGTACATGGAAGAAAAGCTGTCTGACAACTACTTCCGCAAATCGCCATATACTAAAAAACAGGTGATCCAGGCCAACAAGCAGGTGAAGTACGACGAGAACTTTGTAGACAACGAGGGGCTTAAAGCATACTTTAACCGTATGTACATGGATATTGAGATCTATGATAATAATATCCCGTTATTGGGTAACCAATTGCTGAGCCCTATTGCCGATGGTGCACCATCATTCTACAAATTCTTTATTACCGATACCATTAAGGATGTGAGCCCCCAATTGATCGAGCTGAGTTTTACTCCGCGTAACACTACCGACATGCTTTTTACGGGTAAGATCTACATTACAATGGATGGCAACTATGCTGTACAAAAAGCGGTTTTGTCGGTAAATAAACACATCAACCTCAACTTTGTGCGCCAGATGCAAACCACCCTTAACTTTGAAAAAACAGAAGGCGGGCGCTACCGGTTGAGCCAGAGCGATTTGAAGATAGACTTTGGGCTGAACAAAAACAAAGGCGGCGGCGTGTATGGCGAGCGTGTGGTGATCATCAATAATTTTGCCGTTAACAAACCACGCCCTAAAGAGACTTATGACGGTCCTGCGCAAATGATCGCCTTTAATGCGGCAGAAAAAGGGGATGAATTTTGGAAGGCAAATCGCCCGGATACGCTGAAACCGGGACAGGCGGACATCTATAAGAATATTGACAGCCTGCAAACCCTCCCCTCCTTTAAACGGACAATGAAGCTGATTACACTTTTTGTTGCCGGGTACGATAATTTAGGGCCTTTTGAAATAGGGCCGGTAAATACCTTTTACAACTTTAACCCGGTAGAAGGCTTCAGGCTGAGGTTAGGCGGACGTACCACCACCGAACTGAGCAAACGGTATTACTTCGAGACCTATGGTGCATATGGTTTTAAGGATGAAAAGTTCAAATACTTTTTCAGCGGCACGTATTCCCTGAATAATAAATCGATCTATTCCTTTCCGCAGGACTATGTAAGAGCCAGCGTACAACGCGACACCAAGATCCCGGGCCAGGAACTGCAGTTTGTGCAGGAGGATAACTTCCTGCTGTCATTCAAGCGTGGCGACCATGGCATCTATACCTATAACGATATCTTCAGGCTGGATTACGTACACGAGTACCTGAACCATTTCTCCTACAAGTTTGAGCTAAAGGCCTGGAATCAGTCGCCTACCGGATCATTATATTATCAGAACCTGGTTGACGGCCTGCCAAATACCGTAAATAGCCTGCAAACCACTGAATTGTCAATGGAATTGCGGTACGCACCTCATGAAAAGTTTTACCAGGGTAAATTATACCGCACCCCGATACCTGACAAGTACCCTATTTATACCCTGCGTTACCAGGAAGGGATTAAAGGCCTTTTTAAGGGTGATTACAATTACCAGAATGTTACCGGCAACATAACCAAACGCTTTTACCTTTCTCAGTTAGGTTATGCAGACGTTGCGGTAGAAGGCGGTTATATCTTTAATAAGCTGCCTTATCCGTTACTGGATATCCAACATGCCAACCAGAGCTATGCATTGCAGCTGCAATCATATAACCTGATGAATTACCTGGAGTTTGTTAGTGACCACTATGCCAGCATCAATATCGATCAGCATTTTAACGGCTTCTTTTTTAACAAGATCCCATTGTTACAATCGTTGAAGTTGAGGGAAGTAGTATCATTCAAATCAGTATGGGGTGGTGTAAGGCAGGAAAACAACCCGGCCAATGATCCCAACTTATTGCAGTATCCTGTAAACGGCGATGGAAAACCCATCACTTATACACTCAACAACGGGCCATATATGGAAGCCAGCGCAGGTGTAGAAAACATTTTTAAAGTATTGCGTTTAGACATGGTTAGAAGGCTTTCTTACCTTGACCACCCCGATGCGCCAAAGTGGGGTTTAAGGGTATTTGTTAAATTTCAGTTCTAATAATGCTGACACATAAGTTAATTGCATAAAAAGCGTTAACTTGTAAACCAGATTGACTATATCAATATAAAAATAAAGGATCATGTTAAACGAGGATACAAGCAGGACAACCAGCAGGCTACTTTACCTTTTGAAGCGATTGTCTGACAGTTGGTTTTGCAATGAGCTTTGTCATGAAAACATAGAGGGGTTCAATAATTCATACATCCCGGTATTCATGAGTATAGGTACAGCGGGCATTTCCAATAGCAAGCTGGCATCAAACTTAACCATAACCAAACAGGCTGCCAGTAAGGTGATCAAGGAACTGGAAGAGCTGGGCCTGGTATGCAGCGAAAAATGCAGCACCGATGGCCGTTTGATGATGCTGTACCTGACCAGCAAGGGGGCTGCCTTTTATGGGCATCTTAAAGGCCAGATCGTGGCGCTTGAGCAGGAATACAAAAAAGTGGTTGGCGCAAAGAATTATGAAACGGCTATAGATGTAATGTCGAAGCTGGTGAAATACCACGAAGAGTTGAATAAAATGGAGGCGGTTTAAGCGTATTAGCGCCAATGCATTTGCGTGAACATCGCGCGCAGATTTACCCTCCCGGCCGACGCTTCGCTGGACCTGCCCTCCCTTTGCTGCGCACAAGGAGGGCTAAAAAACTTAAATAATAGCATTGGGGAACACCTGCGGCTACAGAAATTCAACTTAAGTACTGAGCGCTTTCCTGCATTTTTCGCATAAAAATATTTGCTCCTGGTCCACCGCTTTTATTGTGCCCCGGGCATCGTTCATAAAACATCTTTTGTCGCCGCTGGTGCAGTGGTTTAAACCAAGGTTATGGCCAATTTCATGCAAACAAACTTTGGTTAGCCGCGAATGTAAAAGCTGTGCCGAGGCATTTCGCTTTAGCCTGAATGTTGATATTACGCATGTTTTACCCGGCCGGTAACCCAAACCGAATATGCCCCATTCGGTGCTATGCCGTTCGGGATTTGCACAGGCAATATCCTTCCCGGTTAAAATAAGCAGGTTTTCGTTGGTGTTGTATTTGGATAAGATCCTGTTGGCCTCATAGCGGGTTTTACTATCAGCTAATATGTCCCTGGTAAAATTAACCTCGGTTTTAACAATGCATTTATAGTGATAAAAGTGTTCAATCGCCGATTTTACCATGTTGATGTCCGATTTTTCGACATGGCCCAAAGGCTGAATGTAAACCACTTTAGGTTCATCATAAAATATTGCCTGTGCCTGCTTTGCAATTATCAACAGTAAAAGGCATAGGGTACAGTATTTTATGTGGACGATCCTCATCTGGTAAATATGTGAAGCGTAAAACTAATTAACTTTTTTCGCACTGACTACCCAAAAAATGGGTTTACAGGGTTAACATAGTTTAAGATTTACATAGAAATAAATATCTGTTAATCAATCGTTTACATAAATTTTTCAGAAATAGGGGTTAACATTTGTGGGGGTTTGCTATTTAGGTGGGAGTACTTTATATGCTGGCTACTAAGCAGGTGGGCACTAGTAGCCCACTTCTTTTGGGTGCCCGGATACCAGCGCCAGGTTGGAGTGTTCATTTGACAAGCAGAATGCTTGTCGTATTTTAGGTCGAAGTTATAAACTTCGACCAGTGTGGGTACCTGCTTTTTAATTGTTCAAATAATTTTCAATTGCAACTACCTCTTGCGGATTAAGCAAAATTTTACGTTTTTCCGGTTGCAGCGAGTTAGAATTCTTTAGGTGTCCGGGCGTAATAATGCGAACCTCATAGTTATTCACGGTGGTTGACATAATTTTAACATCCATTATCCCCTCATCTGTTGCTATAATTGTTTCTGGATTTTCCACATTCATATCATCAATCCAAACTTTTGAAATATTTTCCTTTTTAATATGAAATTTATCTAGTATTTGATTAAATAAAATCATTTTAGTATTAGGGTTTAATTTAATAATACCTGCGCCAGAAGGGGTAAATATTCCAAACCTACTAATACAATCAAACCTGGAGATTATTTCAAAAGATTTGCACTGGCTTGGACTAATAATTACATTTTGGGATATTATTGTTTTATTGTTATCCAAGTGAATGATATATAAGAAACCGATATGGTTATATTTTTTTAAAGAAATGGTGTCTTTTTCTTGTTGCGCAAAGGAGTAAGTTATAAATAAAAATATTGCGATCAGTAGAACAAATAGCGTTTTCATATATTAAAAAATAATTTAATTATTTTATTCCGCCCATGCAAGCATTTTGCCTGAAAGCCAATAATTTAAGCGTCCCGCTTAAATCCAAATTAATAAATAACCTTCAATGGACTCTCCGGATTAGCGCTGCTATACTAAGCAGTTGCCCAAATTACTTTTCCCTTTCTGATAAAAAAATGGCTGCGACATCCATCGTTTTTCCAAACAGAAGGGGATAGGGTTACTCTGCTCTTTGAATCAAACTTGACTACCCAATTTGGTTCATAATTTTTCATTAAGGACAAGTTTAATACCTCACCACAACCGCAGGGGCATTTTAGCAATGCCCATTTTAACAAGCCCTTAGTTCCTACAAAAGTTATCCATTTTACTGTAATTTTTGCCGGATCTGGTCTTGCAGAAACGATTTCATAACCAATATCAATTTCATGAAGCAGAAACAAAACCTTGTTCCAGCATCTTATTCTGAATTTGCTCATTCGTTAATTTATTTGATCAAGAAATGGGGTCATATCTCCACGGCCCCAATATTCGTCTGAACCACAAATAGGGCAATCTTCGTCTGGACTGATGTGCGGCCGTCGGTCAATGCCTTTGTCAAAAAATCTTATAATATGTTTTTCAACGCCATTCGTTTTAAAACCCGTTAAACGGTTAATCAATTCGTTAACTGCCATGGTAGCCACTTCACTTGTAAACGTAATCACTGCCGGGCTGGGATTATTTTCGCCTATTACGTAAGCTTCCTCTTTTTGTCGCAAATAACCAACAGGATCATTGCGCTTCAAATCTTCTTCGCGAGCTAATTGCCGATTCACAATATTTCTACATAATAGGCAGGTATTTCCAGGCTGTACAATGGTCACCCTTCCCTGTAATGTTTCAAGTTGCTCTTTCCGATCTTTTGCAGGATCAATTACAATACCCATGTCAATAACCGGAACCAGAAAAAAGTGCGCAAACCTATTCATTAAGATACGGCCCGAATTGTCATCAGTGCAACTAAATATGATGTCACAAGTTTTCAGAGCATCGCGCACCTGTGCATTTACTACCCATTCTTCTATTTTTCTGATACGACAGCCAATGCCAATATTAGCTAAAAACTTCGCCAAAACTGCTGCTTTAGATTTCCCGAGGTCGGCATCGCTCGAGGTTGCTCCATGAAGCCGACTCAAATTGCTTCGCTCGACCAAGTCTTTATCAACTAATAAGATTTGGCCAACACCCAGCCTTGCAAGTAAATGTGCGGTAGCAGAACCAGTGGCACCATTACCAACGACCGCAATGCGTAATTTGGATAAGTCTGCGTTTAAACTAGGTCCAAATGCCAGTTGCTGGCGACTGAATTCTTCTTTGGCAATGACTGTGTATTTACCCTTATAATAAAAGTTATATCGACTGCCCATTACTCTAATAAAATCAATTTGGTGGTAAACCAAATTGCTGGTACAGGCTCTTGCTGTCAACACCCCGCTGCAAGTTATGATTAGGCTTAAGTTTGGTAATATGCCACCATTACGGCTATATATCATTTCGAATAACTCTTTTTCATGCTTATCATCAATTTCTGAAAATTGCTCATGTCCTTCTGGATGAGAATGCACCAAACAGATACGCAGATTGTTTTCTTTCGCCCTTTTCATGGCTTTTCTGAATATCGCAGTATCCCAGTTTACCATAGCCGAAGTATGTGAATTAATTTGATTATCGGGGATAGGAATGATCTCCTTTGACAGGAAACGCATTTCGCTTCCACCGTCCCAAATATCGTTCGAGGCTTCTGAAAATCCGCACATTAAAATTGCAGGCCGTTCATAGCCATCTGGTTTTAGAACTAACTGTTTTAGTTCCGTCAAGTGATGCTCCTGTAAGGTTAGTGTGTACCTCATGCTGCAACGTTTAATGCGAGATAAACTCGTTGTAAATAAGTATGTATTCCGTCTTTACCGGCCCGCCAATTTTCGGCAGGAGCATGTCTAGACCATTGTTGCCATTTTTCTGAAAAATGAGTCGGAAACTGGTCAGCCTGCGCGGGGTAGATATTGGTGGCCTTTAATTTTAATTCTGGAAGGAAATAAAACATATCAGGCGGTACATCCGGATAACCTGTCGGCAATATAATTAATAATGAAGATTTATCCTGAGTGAATTTACCCTCTGGCACAATTGTAAAATCATCGAGAACGAGGCCTTTGACGGCCCCGCTCTCGATTTCCCTGAACTTAATCTGTTTGGCTTTCAAATAAGCTCGGTCTTTTGATGGCAAAAATGAACTATCCATTAGTCGTATTCGGTTTACAGCCATAAAATGATTCGATACCTGGGCGAGCAAGGTCAACCCTAGTGTCATCTTTAATTAACTCATCCTCGAAAGGGCCGTGTATAGAAAGGAAAATCTCATAATCCATTGGAATATTTCCTAATTTCCTAATTTCTGCACCCAGGATATACTGACGGTCCGTTTCAAACTCCTTACCATCGATAATAAATTTGAGTTTCTTTTTGATGTAAAAACCTTCAATTCCCGGACGGGCTATGTCAACTTCTTCGTCATCCTTGATCGGTTCATCTTTCCACGGGCTGGAAATGGTCAGAAAAAGCTCTGATTCGAGCGGTAAGCCTCCAAGTTTTTTTACCTCTTTTCCAGTGATATACTGTTTTCCCCACTCGTACGGCTTATCTTCGATAGTCAACGATAAAACATTCTTGGCCGTTGAAAGGTCTGCCCCCTTATTTACATTTTCCATATTATGATATTTATTAAAACTCTGCTACAAATCTAATGCAATTGCTTGATAAAATAAGCGTTTGCTAAATAAATATTTTATATTTTTAGCAAGCGCTTGAATATCAATTGATAAATTTATCAGGCGCTTGCTAAATTTAAATATAATTTAGCATTTGCTTATTATATTTAGATTATTTAGTTTTGCATACGCAAAACTTTTAAGCCATGGAAAATACAATAGGAAAGATTTTAAAGGAAGCCAGGGAACTAAGAAGGCTGTCTTTAAGAGAAGTGGAAATACAATCTGGAGTGTCTAATGCTTACTTGAGTCAATTAGAGAATGACAAAATAAAGAAACCTTCAGCTAATACCTTATATAAGTTATCAGAGCTCTTTAATATCAATTTTGACGATTTGATGGTGGCTGCCGGAATAGTTGAAAAGAAAAAAGACTCTTCTAAAACAGAGGGGCACTTTGCTTTTTCATCTGAAAATCTAACCGGAGATGAAGAAAAGAGACTTATAGAGTATCTGAAATTTTTACGATACCAGCAAAAAGATGATAAATGACAAAAAGAAAAAAGATATCGAAAATATAGTTTTTGATGCACTTTCCAAAAGTAAAGCGTTAGGCGTTTTTCCAACACCTGTAGACAAGATTTTGCAATACGCGGAGTTGCGTGTAAACTCTGGTGTTGATTTAAGCCAAATACCGAACAATTTTTTTGCCAAATCAGGTTTGCTAATAAGAAGACTAGCTACTAAGGGTGTTGCTAAAGTTCGAGGCGTTTTGGATAGCAGGGAGAAATTAATTTATCTCGATTTAACCCAATCAGAACAAAGAAAGAAGTTTGTGAAGCTGCATGAAACCGGCCACGAATTGTGTACTTGGCAAGGTAGACTTCATGATTTTCTGGATGACGACGAAACCTTAGATCCCGATATTAAAGAACAGTTTGAAGCTGAAGCAAACTTTTTTGCTTCAGCTTCATTATTTCAATTAAATCTTTTTAATGATCAAATGGATATATTACCACTTGAATTGGCCTCTGCAATGCAATTAGCTAAAATATTCGGGTCGTCAATTCATGCAGCACTAAGGAGATATGTTGAACAAAGCAGTAAAAGGTGTGCCCTGTTAGTTTTAAATAAGGAAATCAATATCGGTTATGGGTTTCCTCAGTTTACAGTTCGAACCTATGTTCAGTCAAATAACTTTACAAACGATTTTGGCGTGCTTGGTTGGGGGCCAGACCTATCTCTGGAAATCCCCTTTATCCAGGACTATTATTCCAATCGAAAATTTCTAAAAAGTGAAATAACAATTCTTACTGACGACAACTCCATCGAATGTAATTATCACTTTTTTTGTAATGGCTATAATGCTTTCGTCTTTATTTTTCCTAGTGGAGAAAAAATCAAAACGAAAACTCGTATCATAATTAGTTCATAAGATTAATTTATCTTTGAATAACTCAATGCGATTTTTTAGGTTACTGACAAGTACGGTTAAGTATTCTTCTTTGAGACCCTTCAATTCCTCGGCAAGCTTGTCAATTTTTGACAGTTGATAAACGGGGAACTCTTCATATTCTAGTTGGATGCTTAGATGATGAAAATCTGCAAGGAATTTTAACTTTTTATCCTTTATTTTATCAGCCTGCTGGCTGGCTTCATTATATAATCTTTCACCATTCTCGGTATATCCCAATTTATACATTAATAAACCTTTTGTAGCGGAGTAGATAACCTTTTCGCGGTCATTTAGGTTTTGAATATTTATTCTGTTGATTATATTTTGCGCTTTTTGAGGTTCGTCTTGTTTTAGATATGAAAAAGCCATATTATTCATTAAAGTAAAATCTCCGGGCGTTGCCTTTAGACCATACCTACAGATTTTTATGGCATCGTCAAAGTTTTCAAGAATTGAACTTGCAATAAATGAACCAAAGCCAGCTGGATCTCGTGAAAATGGTTGGTCAATAAACCACTGAATAGTATTGGTGTACGCTTGATTCCATTGTTTATTGTTAAAATAAAAATAAGCTTTTGCCTCCGATATATGTGAGACCTTTTCAAATGTTGATTGGGTTAAATTAAGATCAGAAACTTGGGGCCTCGCCCAAACGGCTTGTGCCAATGAATTGTCATTCGGGCTGATAAGTGAATAATTATATAATTTGCGAGAATTTTTGACATTACCAGAGTATAGTTCCTGTGTTGCTAACGCAGAAAATAATTCATTCAATTCGTACGGTGAATAATTCTTTGAATTGGTTAATTCCAGCCCTCTTTTTATATGGAAAGAACTTTTATTATCCAAAGTGGAGATTCCAATATCAGCACTAATTAGCCATGGGTCTATGGAAAAGGAAGGATTAAGTTTTAAAACTTTTCTTGCCATTTTAAGATCACCGGAATGTGTAAAATACCGCGATACCACTCTGCTCACATATCTATTGTTGGGTGCCAATTGCAATCCTACCGCGATACATCTTTCAGCGGCTTGCTCTTTGCCAATGATTAAATAAAGTCTTGCTAATTCCAGCCAACTTATTGGATTGTTGGGATTATTGGATACTGACTGTCTAAATTTTTTAATTAATTGCCCTATAATTGAATCAAATTTTTCAAAACTTGTGTTGGGCTCTTCTTCAATCTTTAAAGGATTAACAATTAATACACTGTTGGAAAAATGTTTTATTGATGGCGCTATATTTAGCTTTCCGGATTTTAAAAAACTAGCCGTTTCGAACAAACTGTTTTCATCATCGACTATATAAGATGAATTTAGCAATTCTATCGCAGCGCTAATTGTCTGATTTATTTTCCAATCGAATATTTTTTGCTGGTGTTGGATTGAATTAATGAAGTCTGATTGGGTAGTTACTTTTGTGTTAGTAATTGGAGAGAGCTCTCCCAAACTCAAAGTTTCATTAAATTCTCTCCATCGAGGTATTACGTTTCGGATTGTATTATTCAGATTTGAGCTTGACATACTTAGTTTGATAGGAGCTTTCTTTCAAATTTTCTTATCAATCTGTCAAAAGCAGAAATGTAGCGTTCTAAGCTAATTGTACTGTTTTTAGTTTCGATTGTTTTAGGATGACCTCTCTTAACAGGATTTGGGTCGCAAAGCTGATAAACCAATTCGCCAAGTGCTACTCCCAATTCCTCGTTGTCTACATGATTTTTAAAAAATTCGACAGATTGTTCCAAGGACACATATAGATACGGAAGCACTTCCCTATATGTTTGTGACCAATTATTCCAATTATGTTCTGGGCTGATAAACTGTTTCATGACAGTTGTCATGCTCATTTGTGTATATAAAAACACAATCATGCTTCCTAGTTGATAAGCGTCACTCGCGACACGTCTAAAAACCCAGTCAGATTGAACCGATTTATATAATGCTTCTGGTGGCGCATAAGATAAGTCGCCCGCAAATGCTAACATTCCAAATGGTGTTACTTCACCTCTTATATCTGCCCTTCCTAAATCGCCGAGTTTATGTTTTTTTTCTTTTAGAACTAAGACATTTGAGGGTTTAACATCTTGGTGGGAGATTCCGACATTATGGAGTTGAAATAAAGCAACAGTAATACTATGTAAAATAGTTAGATTTAAAATATGATTAATTGATCCGGAAAAATCAAGTTGAGAATAGATATCTCCGTCAGCTAACTCCAAAATAATATAGGGGACAGGGACGGAGCTGTCTGGTTCAGGTGGGATATTACCAGCCTCAACAATAGTTATAATACGGCTTAATTTTTTATTCTGGCACATTTCAAGTATGCTCTGCTCAAAATTAAACATCTGAATAAGCTTAGCCATCGCCTTTACCGAATCTTCAGCATGTAAAGCGCGTGAAAAATCTAATGCTTTTAAAAAAGCTTTTTCGCCAGTTTCCGTATTCAAAACGTGGTACGAGTATGAAAAGTTTCCACCGGTACTGAAGGGGGTTTTTTGAACCGCCTTTTGAACAACCCAATTATTTTTAAGGATCTTGCCTTCTAAGTAAAAAGCTGGGGTTTGAATTTGTGATATCAAAGTTTAATATTTGGTAATCAAATTTAACAATAATATGCAAGTAACATTACTTGTCAACGAAGATTAATTAATACTAAGGCCTTTCCTTCGCCCGTTCAAGCATTTTGCCTGAATGCCAACAAGTTTAAGCGCCCCGCTTAAATTCAAATCAATAACTAATCTTCAACGGGCCTTCCACATTGGCACTGCTATACCAATATTCATGTGCTGCATCCACAAATCCCGCCCTTACCGGTCCAAAGGACTGCCCCGGAGATTTTCATGAATGTAACCGATCTTCTGATCAATTACCGCCGGCGAATAAAGTAATGTCGGGGTAATTTCCACCCCTGCGCCGCAAGCGCTTTCCCTTTTTTCGCTGCCGCATAGCCTCCCTTGTGGCCCGCAGACAAGTATCGAGGTAATAGGTATTAAACTATCTAACACACTATTTTAAAAAATATAAATTACTGTCTCCACCTTTTTCCGGGGTAAACTAATACCAGGGCTATTCATTAAAAGTACAAATCTCTTTTTGCAATCCATACAGCCTAAAGGAATGGTATAGAAAGTATCAGCGGCAGAAGAAGAAGCTTGCTGATATTAAACCTTATCAGTAGCTTTGTGTTAATGAATTGAGAGATAACAAAGACTTCTATAATTATGAGTGAAAAAGACCTGCAGATACTGATAGAGCTAGCTAAGAAGTTAGAGAAGGGCCTAACAAAGGAAGAGGCACTTAGGTCATTTGTTGCGGCGGGTATACTGGATGAGGCAGGTAACTACACACAGCCTTACAAAGAACTCGGAAAAATAGAGGGCTAGCATTATGTATGATAGCAGACCCAACCTTGTCATAGGTTTTCATGGCTGCGATCGTGAGACGCGCGATAAACTATTACAAAACCCTGATCAAATTAAGAAAAGCGAAAAGCCATACGACTGGCTTGGGCATGGTATGTACTTTTGGGAATACAATGAAACGCGTGCATTGGAATGGGCAGAAGATTATGTTAAGCAAAAAAAGGTCAAAGAAGCCGCTGTAATTGGCGCAGTGATCGATCTTGGAAATTGTTGTGATCTTTTAGATAGCAAACACATTGAGGTTGTTGCCGCCTATTACACCCTTATGAAACTCTCCAACAATACGCTCGGTAAGCCAATGCCCCAAAATACCGATGTTAAAGGCGACAAGCACGGAAATAAACTAAAACGGGAATTAGACTGCGCGGTGATCGAGTTTATGAACGAGAGAATATTCGCTTTACATCAAAAATTTGCAAAAGAAGGACACACTAATATTAAGCTTTTTGATTCGGTGAGAGGAGCGTTTCTTGAAGGCGGAGAAGCATTCCCCGGTTCAGGCATTGAACGAAAAAGCCATATTCAAATATGCGTACGCAACGCTAATTGCATTCTTGGATTTTTTCTTCCGAGAAAAGAGGTTGATTTCGTTAAGATACTCCGTGATGAATATTTGCGTAAGGCATTGTGATATTTTTTCGGGGCAAAGTGCGGAAAAATGGAAAAGGTTGAATTAAAATTAACAAATGATCTTCAACAGGCCTTCCTGATTAGCGCTAGCTATTCAAATGTAATTTTCCTGATCTCATGCAGCTCATCCTGAACATAAAGATTACCCTGGGGGTCAATGGTTATGCCAAAGGGTGCATAAAAGGTGGCAACACTGGCGGGGCCATCTTTTAGAGGATATACTAATGGTTGTTTTCCTGCCACGGTTACCACATTTCCATCGGTAGTAATTTCCCGTACCATCCAATTATCAGTGTCAGCCACAAACAGGTTGCCGGCTTTGTCAAACACCAGTCCGTTGGGATAATGAAACATGGCGTGCAGCGCAGGGCCGTCCGAATAACCCAGTGCCTGTTCATTGCCTGCGTAAACAGCCAGTTGCCCGGTTGCCGTATTTATTGTAAAAATGCCGGTACCTCCTGATCTGTAAATAACGCCTTTGCTGTCGACAGCCAGGCCCAGGATAGGGCCGTACACACCAACTAAAGCACTTACAACCCCCGCAGGGGTTATTTTATATAAGGTATTAAAATCCTCGAGATACATATTGTTTTGGGCGTCAATAGTAAACGCATCCATCAGGCGGAAAGTTCCATCGTTCTTTACCAGTGTAGTTACTGTACCATCAGGCGTGATCTTTCTTATCGATCTATAATAGCAATCCGTAATAAACACGTTGTCATCGCTATCTACCACAACGCCCTGGGGAGTACCAAATGTAGCCGCACGGCCTTTCCCGTCGGCGTAACCCAATTTGCCACTGCCGGCAAAAGTTGTCACAACGCCTTTGGGAGTAACCTTACGGATCACATTAGCTTGCGGGTCTGGGGCGTAGATGTTTCCTTTACTATCGGAAGCGATGCCCCACATACCATGAAATGAGGCATTAACGCCTGTTCCGTCAATAACGGTATCGCGGCCGCTGCCTGCCAGCGTGCTTACCATTACCGTATAAACGTAAGTAAAAGTGGGTCCGGCAACCGTATTGCTGCCAATAGTCACCTTAATATTACCCGTCCCCGCACCTTTGGGCACTATTACCGTAAGCGATGTAGCGGTGGCTGCAGTAACTTTGCCTGGTTTGCCGTTAAATGTCACCTTATCGGCAGCCGTGTCGATACTGAAACCGGTCCCGGTAATTATCACACTGGCGTTATAGCTGCCTGAACTTGTGCTGATAGCGGTTACCGATAAACTCTTCTGCGGATCGGGTTTATTCAGCGCAGTTTTGCTACATGAAATATAACATAGCGATAGCAACAGGCCACCAAGGAATAACAAAGTTTTTATACGGAGCATTGTGTAAGGTTATTAAACAATTCAAAAATCCTAATATAAACAAATTTGCGATTATGTGATTATCAGCATTTCGGTAGGGGTTTAAAAAATGGTTAAAAATGGAACCATTGATAATCAGCGTGTTTCACAGCGTTCCGGGTGTTCCATGTAAAAAAATGGAACGCTTTGGAACGCGGGTCCGAAAATTCTCCGGTAAAAACAACAAGGCCCTATGATCAATAATCATAAAGCCTTGTTTGTTATTTAAAATAGCCGTTAACCGGTTAATTGTGAAGTACCTTGTTTACCAGCAGGCTGCCGCTGGCCGAGTCGGTTAGGTAAATGGTGTAGATCTTGCCGGCCTGCAGATCGGTTACGTCGAAGTTTCCAATGTTATTCCTCGACGCAGTACCATAAAACTGGACGGTAAGGGTTCCCGGGTCCACATATTTATAACCGCTCGAAATATCCCGCACCAGCGTAGTCACCAGGTCGTCTCCGGCTGAATTTTTTATGGTGATAACCGATGGCGCAGCGTCGCTTAAATGGATGAACTTGACCTTTACCTTGCCATTGTTCGGCGTGGCCAGGTCGTCCTCAAATGATTTCACCCTGGCCGATGAACCCTTACCGACCAGGTACACCGTAAAGCTCACGCCATTTGCGGTATAAAGCGATCCGGTTGCATAATCCGAATTTGTTCCGTCCGTTTTGAACTCCATAACCATGTTTTTACCCGAGGGGGCTGTTATGTAGGCCGAGGCATCGCCAAAGCTTAGGCCGCCACTTACCAGTACCGAGTTTGCCAGGGTAAAACTCTGCGGGCCGGATGTGGCCGCGGCATTCACTACCTTGATGTTAAATTGTCCCGACGGATCGATGGTGTTTTTCTTACATGAGGTGAAGGATGCTGCTGCTATCACCAGCGCCAGGCCCGTGAATAGTTTTCTATAAATTGCTGTTGTTTTCATACTGTTGTTGTTTTTGCTTTTTTTATTTGAGATTTAAATGGTCGCCGCCCCTTTTATGGAGCTGGCGCGCCGTTACATGTATTTTACCCTGATGTCGATTTTCGGCTTTAGTTTAAGGTCGACTTTGAAGTCGTCGAACACCGGCCTTTTCATCTTTTCCAAAAAGAAGTTGGAAAAGCCGAAGCCCTCCTTTGGCATTCCTATTAAATTCTTATCGATTTTCCCGTTCCCGTTTTCATCGTCGACGATGGTAAACCCGTAAGTCCCCGGCTCGAGGTTGCACTTTACGATGAGGGTGCCGCTGTCGAGCGACTTCTTGTCGAATGTGAATGTTTTGCAGGGCTGCTGCTTGTTGTAGGTTTCGTTATCCTTAAAAACATTCAGGATGATGGTTCCCTTTGCTGATCGTATCCCGGTAATTTTAACCTGTGTTTCCTGCGCTCTTATATACGAGGAGAGGAAAACAAGCGCCGCCCCAACGATGAGCTTAATGGCAAATAATGCTGACTTTTTCATAGCTGTAAAATTTAATTCTGACATTGATTTTAGGCCAAAGCTACCGGCATCCGGAACAACCTACTCCTAAAAATTGACCGAAGCGGGCATAATCGTGTCTGTAGGTTAATATGGGTGGTTTGAATGGGAATGGATTAGGGGGGGTAAACGGTCAATGTCATTAAGTTAAACTTTTTAGCCCTCCTTGTGCGCAGCAAAGGGAGGGCAGGTCCAGCGAAGCGTCGACCGGGTGGGTAAATCTGCGCGCGATGTTCACAAGCCCTCCTTGTGCGCAGCAAAGGGAGGGCAGGTCCAGCGAAGCGTCGACCGGGTGGGTAAATCTGCGCGCGATGTTCACGCAATTGCATTGGCGCTAGTGTACGGCGGTTCGACTCACTCCGTCGCGTCTTCCGCCCTTTTGTATAAAACATTCGCACCTGCTTTTGCCCGCTTCGGGGTTTAATATTAACTAACATCCAAACCATTAAGTAACTTTGTTTATATGCAGGAACGTTTACCCGTAAAGCGCTTAAATCGCCTTAGCTGGTTACTGTCAATAATTATTGGCATTATCTTCTATTTCGTCATTTTACATAATGATTCCGAAAAGCATGTGTACCAGTTTACGCTGCTAACCATGTTGGGGATCTTATTGGTTGGATATGCTGATGTTGGCATCATGGTAATTTTAGCCAGGCGCCTTTCGCCGCGATCAAGGAAGTTTACGTTTTACCGGTGGGCATTAACCTACCCGGTCAGCATATTTATTTACCTGTGCCTGTGGCCGGTTTTTACCCGGCTGGGAGATAAGCCATGGTCAATTTTAGACATGGGTTTATTCCTGGCTTTTACCGGGTCGGGGATAGTTATTAATGCCATGATTACCTTAATGCATGATTCTGTATTGCTATATGAGCATAAGCTGCACAGCGAACTGGAGCTTTCGCGGCTAAAGGCGGCAAATGCGGAGGCCATGAACCTGGTTTTAAAGCAGCAGATCCAGCCACATTTCCTGTTTAACGCATTGAATACGCTAAAGGCTCTTTATCATAAGGACACACAAATCGCCGACACCTATATTGTGCACATGGCGGGTTTTTTAAGGGCGTCGATATTTCACCAGGCATCCAATGTCTCTACCCTGGAAAACGAGGTTAAATTGTTATCCGACTACCTGGAAATGCAGCGCATCAGGTTTGGTTCGGCCCTGGTGTGTACGATAAACCTGCCCGAAGAAACATTGAAGAAATTTTCGCTGCCCTCGTTTTCCTTACAACCTTTACTTGAAAACGCTATCAAGCACAATAGCTTCACGCAGGAGGAGCCGCTAATTGTAGAAATCAACCAAACGGACGACAGACTGATCATCAGCAATAACCTGCAAAGGAAAAAGGTAACCGTTGCTTCAACAAATTATGGCCTGGCGAACCTGGCAGAAAGGTACCGCCTTTGGTCGGGCGATGAAATAATTATCAGGGAAGACTCGAACACGTTTTCGGTAAGCATAAAATTGTTAAAAAATGAAGATAGTAATCATTGAGGATGAAGGCGTAGTTGCGGATGACCTGGAACTGAATATCAGGAAACTGGTAGATGAGCCCCTGGATATAGTGCAGATCAGGTCGGTAAAAGAAGGGATTGCATATTTCAGGGAAGCCGATGCCCCGGATCTGATCTTCAGCGATATCCAGCTTGGCGACGGACTTAGCTTCGAGATCTTTGTTAGCGGGCCGGTTACTGTGCCGGTAATTTTTTGCACCGCCTATGACGAATATGCGCTGGATGCATTCAAGGCGAACGGGATAGACTATATCTTAAAACCCTTTACCCGGCAAATGCTGGATAGTGCGCTGCAAAAATACCGCCAGCTAAAAAAGGTATTTTCCACAGATCAGACGCCGCAGTTCGAAGCGTTGATGCAGTTGCTGGCAGGAAAGGAAACACAAAAGGCCGCATCCGTGCTGGTTTATCACCAGGATAAAATTATCCCCGTGAATTTGGAAGACGTCGCCATGTTCTACCTTGCCAATGAAGTTACCCATATGCTCACCTTCTCCGGCAAAACCCTTTATCCCAACAAAACCCTTGACGAACTGGAAAAACTAAGCGGCAATACGTTTTTCAGGGCAAACCGCCAGTTCCTGGTTTGCCGCAAGGCAATCATCGATGTGTCGAGCTTTTTCTCGCGTAAACTCTCGCTTAACCTTAAGGTGCCCTTTAATGAAAAGGTGATCGTTAGTAAAGGTAAGGCCGCCCAGTTCCTCAGCTGGCTGGCAAAAAACTGATGCGCTAGTGTCGTGTCAATCATAAATCGACGCTTAGTCTTGAGTCCAAAGTCTGGAGTTCTAAGTCAGAAAAAAGCAAATTTGACTTAAGACTTGCGACTAAAGTCTGTTGACTTGACACCAAGCATCTTCTCCGGCCCGGTTATTCTTCCCCAAAAAGTCCTTTTTGCCGTTTTCTTTTAAGCCCCTTTTTTCCGCTTCGGTCACTAGTTTGCCCGTCTCGGCCATTTATACCTTTTACAGCGCCTGCTGAAGCCCCACTTTTGATTCAAATAAAAATAAATGCGGCCCCGGGTCGCCTACTTGATCAAAAATTAAAAGAAAAAAACTCATGAAAAAACTTATGTTAATTTGTTTAGTCCTGGTGTCGGCAAAGGGCTTTAGCCAAAGTATTATGCAACGCCTGGAATTTGGTATCAAAGCCGGTACAAATGTCTCAAACTTCACCAACGCCGATTTTGCTACCGATCCGTTAATTGGCTTCCATGCCGGTGCAACTGTCGCTTTTAAAATCACCAATAATTTTTTGGTGCAGGAAGAGTTCCTGTTTTCAACACAGGGCGCTAAAATAAAAGGCGGAACCCTCGGAACCCAGGATCTGAAACTGTATTATATGGCCGTTCCCTTTTTGCTTAAATACCGCACCAATTCCGGGTTTTATGTAGAAGCCGGTACGCAGGTGGGCATCAAGGTTAAAGAGGATATTGCGGGCATCAACACAGACAACTATGCTAAAAAGATCGACCTGGCTGCTGCAGGCGGCATAGGTTACCAATCGAAAATGGGCTTGGGGATTGGCGCAAGATACCTCTACGGCATCTCCAAGGTGGCCAACGTAAATGTATCAAACATTACAAACGACTATAAGAACAACAGCATCCAGGCAAGTGTATTTTACGTATTCTAGTAATCCCAAAAGCTATAATTAAACAAAGATCCCGGCTCGTTTTGACCGGGATTTTTTAGCAAATAAATGTTTTATCATGGTTGAGGTTTTTAAAACTAATGTTGAAGATTCAATGCAGGCAGAATTGCTGCTCGCGTTACTGCATGACCACCTGCCCTTCGCCGAAATCAACTTCGACCTGGAGGATTGCGACAACGTGCTAAGGGTTAAAGGCGATGAGATTTGTCCCATAACCGTTATTAAAATAATGGAAGCAAAGGGTTTTGAATGTTATGTGTTAGATTAATGGGGTTGGATTAGGGCGTCTTGAATAATAAAAATTAAATATTCTATTAAATCTATAGAATTAATATACATTATAAAATCTTTTGCTATATTTGTCCCGGCGCTATTGGAAACACTGGCGCTCAATAACTCAGGGAGCTGGCCGGCAGCAGCAGGTGGTTCGAGTCCATCCCCTGGAACTCTCCTCATCTTAATATAGGTTGTAATTTGGTTAGAATCGAGCTCCCGCCCACCGGGAGCTCTTCTTTTTTAATTAATGGAGTGGTATACGTCTACGCCCTCCAGTTCGGGCACATCGCGGCTGTATTTTCTGCGATAGTCCTGCGGGGTAAGGCCGGTGATCTTTTTAAATACCTCGCGAAAGGTTTTGATATCGTTATAGCCGGCATCGTACATCAGGATATTGATGTTCTGTGCACCCTTTTCCAGGGCCTTTTTTGCGGATTCGATCTTAACACGTTGTAAGTACTCAAATGGCGTATTTTGGGTAGCCTTTTTAAATCTGCGGATAAAATTACGCTTGCTCATGTTGGTATGGTCGGCAATCTCGTCAATGTTTAGCTGCTGCTGGTGATTTTGTTCGATATACTGTTGCGCCTTTAAGATCTCATTGTCCTTATGCTGGTGCTGCCCCATAAATACGGCAAAGTGCGACTGGCTGGTGCGGTCCATATCAAGGCTGAACATCTTGCTTGCCCAGATGCCCACATCGCGCCCGCAAAACTTATCGATCAGGTAAAGAACCAGGTTTAACGACGAGAATGCCCCGCCGCTGGTATAAATCCCGCGGTCGTCTGTCATCACCTTATCCGACAGGAAATTCACATCCGGGTACCTGCTGGTAATGTCGTCCTTATCAAACCAGTGCGAGGTGCAGGAGCGGCCCGCAAGCAAGCCTGCCTCGGCCAAAAAATAACTGCCGGAGCAAAGGCTGGCCACCTCGGCGCCCTTTTTATTCATATTGCTTACCCAATTGATCAGCGCTTTATGCTTTTGGAGCGTAACGGACCTGTCGCCATAAAAGGCCGGCACTATGACGAGGCCGGGAGTTGCCACATTCGTTATGGAGCTGTAACCAACGTATGGTTCGGGATTATGCAGATACGCGTTTTCATTTCCTTCGCCAACCAGCGTTATTTTAAAAGGCATTGGTTTGCCCGATTCGTGAAAAAGCCTGTTGGTATGGATCAGCATATCCATAGCGCCCGAAACGGTGGAGAACACAGCGTCCTCGTGTATTAATATTGCGACTTCCTTCATGGTTTATATGGGTTATAATCTCAAATATAACGATTGATCTGGCACAAAAGCAACTATATGGGCGAAGTTTAACATTGCCCATGTTGTTTACATACTTCATGTTATCAAACCGTTAGCTGCAGATTTCTTCCTTCTCCCGTTTTTATTTAGCTTTAATGCAAGTAACCCCCAGTCATGAAATTCAAAAACCCTTGCTGCCTGTTATTGCTGTTTTTGTATACGATGCAACTGCGCGCGCAGGAGGATCTTGCCGCGAAAATTGATCAGCACACTTATGATCCCTCCACTTTGATGTGGGGCAAAAAGGCTGCGGCTAACTGGAACGAGGCTTATCCGGTTGGCAACGGGCGCCTGGCGGCAATGGTTTATGGCCGACCCAATAGCGAAGATATCCAGCTAAACGAGGATACCTACTGGAGCGGCGGACCTTATTCGTCCGTTGTAAAGGGCGGTTACAAATACCTGCCGCAGGTTAGAGACCTGGTTAACAAAGGTCAATTCAAGGATGCCCAAACCCTTTTCGGCCGAAAACTGATGGGCTACCCGGTTGAACAGCAAAAATACCAGCCGCTGGCTAATTTGATGCTGTTTTTTAAGCCGATGACGGATGTGACGGACTACAAACGCTGGCTCGATCTGCAAACCGGGATTACCAGCGTTCAATTCAGCAGCAATGGTGTTACCTACCGGCGGGATGTTTTTTCGTCGGCTGCCGACCAAGTTATCGCCGTTCGGATAACCGCCAGCAAACCCGGCTGCATTTCATTAACCGCAAGTTTACGGGGCGTGCGCAACCAGCAGGAATCAAACTATGCTACCGACTACTTTAAGATGGACGGACTTGGCAATGACGCCCTGGTGCTTACCGGGAAATCTGCGGATTATTTGGGTGTCCCCGGAACACTAAGATACGATGCCCGGCTTAAGGCAGTTCCTGATGGTGGCACAATGCACGTAACCGGTGCCGACCTGGTAATAGAAAATGCCGATGCAGTGACCCTCTATTTTGCTGCCGCAACAAACTTTGTAAATTACAGAGATGTTAGCGCAGATGAAAATGCAAAGGCTGAAGCCTATATAAAGGCCATCACCAGCAAAACATATCAAACCATAAAACAGGATCATTTAACGGATTATCAAAAGCTCTTTGCCCGGGTGTCGCTCAACTTAGGCGTTACCGCAAACTCATGGCTGCCAACAAATGAGCGACTGGCGAATAGCGCAGCGGCACCCGATCCGCAGCTGGCGGCATTGGCTTACCAGTTTGGCCGGTATTTGCTCATCTCATCATCCCGCCCCGGAACGCAGGCTGCAAATCTGCAGGGTATCTGGAACAACGACTCCAACCCTGCCTGGGATTCAAAATACACCACCAACATTAACCTGCAAATGAATTACTGGGCGGTTGAATCGGCAAATCTTTCGGAATGTGCCGAGCCCCTAATCCGGTTGATGAAAGAGGTTACCGACCAGGGCGCGCAGGTTGCGAGAGAAAATTACAATTGCCGTGGCTGGGTACTGCACCAGAACACCGACCTGTGGCGTGTTGCCGCCCCCATGGACGGGCCAACCTGGGGCACATTCACTACTGCCGGCGCATGGCTTTGCGATGCCCTTTGGGACCATTACCAGTACACCGGCGATAAAAAATATTTGGCAGACATTTATCCGGTTATTAAAGGCTCGGTTGATTTTTTTATGGATTACCTGGTGAAGGATCCATCCGGAAAATGGCTGGTTACCAACCCGTCCTCATCGCCCGAAAACTTTACCGGAAACCCCGGTAACGGTCCTTACTTCGACGAGGTAACCGGCAGTATGTTGCCCGGAACCACCATCTGCGCCGGGTCGTCCATCGATATGCAGATCATTACTGACCTTTTCACCAATTATATTAAAGCCGCAAAGATCTTAGGTGTTGATGGCGCTTATGCCTTAAAGGTAGCATCCGCCAAAAACCAGCTTCGCCCGCAACTGATTGGCAGGGACGGCGCATTACAGGAATGGACCGAGGATTGGCCCCAGCTTGAAAAACAGCACCGGCATTCGTCGCCGCTTTATGGTTTATATCCTGGCAATGTGTTTTCTATAAAAAATACGCCCGCATTTGTTGATGCCTGCAAGGCGGTGCTTAACCAGCGTGGCGATGGCACCAGCGGCTGGTCGCGGGTATGGAAGGCGGCATTGTGGGCCAGGTTGAATGATGGTAACCGGGCCAATAGTATTTTAAAAGGGTATTTTAAGGAAGAAGTATACACACAGCTTTTTGCCAAATGCAGCGAGCGGATGCAGGTCGACGGCTCCATGGGAGTAACCGCCGCAATTTCTGAAATGCTTGTCCGCTCCAACAACGGCGTGATCGAACTTTTGCCTGCTCTGCCCGATGAATGGGCCGATGGTGAATTTAAGGGTGTTTGCACTACCGGTGCATTTGAGCTTGATCTGAAATGGCAAAAAGGCAAAATAATCCAGGTGAAGGTATTGTCGAAACAGGGGCAGGTTTGTCATATCTCTCCCGGCGTTCCGGTTACTGTTACGGCTAACGGGAAAAAAGTCCGGTTCGAAAAGTTAAAGGATGGCTCCATAAAATTCGCGACGGATCCAGGAGAAACCTATGTTCTGAGGGTTGCAGCGCATTAGCAATAAACTTGTTACGAGATTTGTTTCGACAATGCTTTATCTTTACCATATCCATTAACCTATCCTACCCGTATGAAATTTTTTTCACGGCTTTTCCTGTTCATTATAATTTCTGCCTTCCATTTAGGTGCTTTTGGGCAAAACCAGCTAAAATCAATAATAGCTAAGTTTGATACCATCCGAGCACGGCTTCCCATCGAAAAGTTGTACTTGCAGACAGATAAGGCAAATTATGTGGAGGGTGATACCATCTGGTTTAAGGCTTACCTGCTCGACGCGGATTACCTGACGCCATCCGTGCGTAGCGGCTTACTATATGCTGAATTGGACGACAACGAAAACATTTGTGTTAAACGCATGATGCTTCCCCTGGTGGCCGGCATCACCTGGGGCAACCTGGCCATAGATGAAAAGGACATTCCCGAGGGGAGTTATACGCTTCGCGCCTATACCAGCTGGATGCGGAACTTTGGCGAAGACTATGTTTTTAGCAAAAGCATCTACATAGCATCATCAGGCAATAGGTCGCAATTGGTGGTTGCCGGGTTCAAGCAGGACAAAAATAATATCCGGGCCAACATCCTCCTTACTGATTTGGACAGCCACCCGGTACGGTTGCAGGACCTGCAACTAAGGGTATTAAACGGCAGGCGCACACTTTTTAAAAAAAATATGGCAACAGGCATAGACGGGCGGCTTGATCTGAATTTTATACTGCCGGACAATACCCCAGCCAAACACCTGGCTATAACAGCGAAGGAAACCATTAAGGGTGCAGACCCTGTGACCCTTACCATCCCGGTAATACTAAACCGCACGGGGGATATTGATCTGCAGTTTATGCCCGAGGGCGGGAATATGGTAAGTGGCATAGCATCAAAAATCGGCTTCAAGGCGATTGGCGAAGATGGTAAGGGGGTTGACGTAGGCGGAGCAGTGTATAACAGCAAGCAGCAACAGGTGGCATCCTTCACTTCGGGCTATAAGGGCATTGGCGCATTTGAATTGGTTCCGCAATCCGGCGAGACATATACTGCCCGAATTACTTCAACCATTGGTGCGAACAAAAGCTATCCGCTGCCCGCAGTTAGCCTTAACGGCACAACCCTGCAATTAAGAAGGGTGCGGGGCGATTCAATTGAAGTACGGATAATTACTTCCACTGTTGCGCCCGCCAGCTATTTTCTCATCGGCCAATCAAGAGGTGTGCCTTGTTATGCCGCACACATTAAACCAAAAGAAGGAGCAGCGGTGGCTATTATTTCTCCCACCATTTTTCCCGCCGGCATTGTACGGTTTACCCTGCTAAGCGAAGCCAGCCAGCCGCTTAATGAGCGTATAATTTATGTTGACAAGCACGACAACCTGCAGGTTGACATCTCACCCGACCATCAACAATATGCGCCGCACGATAGCATTGCCATCCGCCTGCAGGTTCACGATAAAAGTGGGAAACCTGTAAGGGGCAGCTTCTCGATGGCGGTGACCGACGACAACCAGGTAAAAACCGACAGCCTCGGCGGCAACATCATTAATAACCTGCTGTTCACTGCGGACTTGAATGGAACGGTTGAAGACCCCGGCCATTATTTTATTGAGACTTCTGCAGTAAGGGCCACAGAACTTGACAACCTGATGCTTACACAAGGCTGGGCGGGCTATAGCTGGAAACAAGTGCTGAGCCCACCGGTAAATTTCACGTACAAGGCCGAGCCGGAGTTTACTGTTACCGGAAGGGTTACCAACATGTTCAATAAGCCGGTTGAAAAATCGCGGATAATATTGATGTCGAAAAGGCCGGTATTTGTGATGGATACTGTTACAGGTAAGGACGGGCGATTTACATTTAAAGGTTTTTCTCCGATTGACACAGCCGCCTATGTAGTGCAGGCGAGGCGGAAAAGCGGCAGCAGCTTTAATATGGGCCTCGACGTTGATGAGTTTATCCCGCCTGTTTTTAAACTGCCGGTATGGCAAACCAGCCCCTGGTATGTAAACAGCGATACCCTGTTACTGCAAAACAGGAGTAATAAACTTTCGCAGCAACTGGCGGAGGAAAAGGCATCGGGCCACGGAAAAATGCTGGGCGAGGTTGTTATTAAGGATAAACGGATAATTAAGGATTCCAAAAACCTGAACGGCCCCGGCGAAGCTGACTTTATTTTGGATGAGAAGGACATGGAAAAAGCTAAAAACAGCACTTTATATGAGTTGTTGCAGCAGAAGTTCCCCGGCTTTTCGAAATTTAGGGAAAATGATACCGTGGTGTATAGGCTAAAAAACCACATCGTTAATTTTATATTCGACGGCGTGCCCATTAAACAGGTGATGCTAACTCCCGACCTGTATATGGATTATTTGACGGCCACGGATATAAAGGGCATTGAAATAATGTACTCTGCGAAGTATGCGTCGGCTTACGATCCTAACTTTATGTTTAAGGAAACGATGCTCAAGGATCGGGAGATACCCGTTTACCTGGAAATAACAACTTATTCAGGCAATGGCGCATTTATGAAAAAGGTGCCGGGGATCTATGTCTATAAGCCCTTGCCTTTCACCCTGCCAAAGCAGTTTTATCGCCCCAAATACAGCCTCAAAAGCCCGGTAACCGGAACCGATCAGCGCTCCACCATTCATTGGGCGCCCAATATCATCACAGATAGTGCCGGCACTGCCGTGGTTTCGTTTTACGGCGCCGATAAACCGGCAAACTACACGATAATTGTACAGGGCACTGATCTAAACGGGCAATTAGGGTTTGCATGGCGGCGGATTTTGGCGCATTAGTGCGTAGTTGAATGCCCTGCGCGATATGTTTGTTTCCATTTAAATCAGCAATAATAAATACCCCGCAAGAGCCCCACCCAAAACAATAAAGGCACTGTTAAGCTGTTTGAATCGAAAAAGTATAATGGCGCTGCAAACGGCTATAGTAATCTCACGCCAGTTGGTTAGACTGTCCTTGCCCAATTGGAAGCAAACCACCAGGATAAGTGCAATTGACGCAACGTTAACTGCATTTAAAAAAGCGGCGAGTAATTTAGATCCGCGCATTTTGCGAACCAGCGGGTTAAGCAACGCGACAAACAGGAACGAAGGAAGGAATATGCCTATTGTTGAAACCACTGCGCCACTTATCCCATTCACCTGGTAGCCAATAAAAGTAACGGAAGAAAAAACAGGACCAGGCGTGAACTGCCCCACCGCAATGGCATCAATTAGCTGCCGGTGAGATATAACGCCCCTCGCCACTAATTCGGCATCAAGGAACGCAAACAGCACATAGCCGCTGCCATACAGAATTGCCCCGATCTTTAAAAAGGAGAGGAACAAACTGACGTTGGATGCGCTGAAAAAGCGGGCATCTGTGGTATGCAAAAAAGCGATAGGGAGGAATGACTGTAAATTCTGAGAACGTCTTAACCTAATAGCTGCCAGGCCCAACGCCACAAACCCGGCCCCGAATAATACCACAATTTCAGAAACACCCCATAAGCTCAATAGTAACGCTGCCAGCCCGATAATTCCCAGTTCCACCGTTTGCAGGGATTTTTTAGCCAGCGGGTAGATAGCCGCAATAATAACCGCGATAATGGCAGGTTTAATGCCATAGATAAAAGGCTGTACCTGCGGCAACTGCCCATAGATTTTGTAAAGAGCGGCAAAACAGCCGGTAATTAATACCGCCGGCATAATAAAGCAAGCGCCCGTTATAAGCAATCCCCTCCAGCCACCCCTTTCCTGGCCAATATGTATCGCCATCTCGGTGCTGTTTGGCCCGGGGATCAGGTTAGTGGCCCCGATCAGATCAAGAAAATGCTGTTCTGTAAGCCACTCCCTTTTTATTACAACTTCCTGCCGCATCATGGCAATATGGGCAGCGGGACCGCCAAAAGCAGTAAACCCCAGTTTTAAGAAAAGGCCGGCGAGTTCTCGCAGGTCATTTTTCTCTTTTACAGGGATAGCATCTGTCATTGGTAAACTTATTTAGCGGATATTCTTCCTGATCCGACTCAGCGAGGTGGGTGTAACGCCAATAAACGATGCCAGGTATTTCTGAGGGATCTTTTGGATGTAGGGCGGCTTGGTCAGCAGGTCGAGGTAACGCTGCTCGGCAGAATCGCGCTGCAGGGCGGTAAAGCGGTCGATAAGTGTAAGTATAGCATCCTCCCAAAACCTCCGGATCATTTCCTGCATTTTTGGGTGCGTTTGGTAGAGTTTGGTAAGCTCGGTTTTGGGCAGGTATAAAATCTCGCTGTCTTCAATCGCCTGTAAAAAATAGCCCGAGGGCTTCTCGCTTATAAAGCTGTAAATATCAATAGCCGATGAATCTTTAAAGGCAAACCAAACAGATACTTCTATGTCCTTATCTACATAGTACAGGCGCAGGCAGCCGTCATCTACAAAAAACAGGTCCTTGCAAACAGCGCCCTCGGTCAGCAAGAAGTCGTTCTTTTTAACCGTTCGTGTTTTAAAGCGGCCAACAATGTCGTCCATTTCGGCGGCATCAAGTTGAACATACTGGTTAATGAAGTTTTTTAGCCCGGCCGACATCTGGATCAATTTAAGTTTTTAAAGATAGGTGTCCGCCGTGTAAAATGGAAATGATACTGAAATGGCAGGGATGCAGTTAGCGCACGCCTGCCATTTTAATATTAAGCTGATTATTTACCGTGAATATTATAAAAATTATAGTCTGTCATCGGCGCATCGGTAAAACCTAAGTTACGACCTATGGTGATGATTTGCCCGCGGTGATACGTACTGTGGTTCATCACCTGCATAATGTATTCAAAGTTCTGAAAATTGCATTCAAACCACGGGCTTTGAACCAAAGTGGATTCTTCGATTGCCTCGTCGGTCATTTGCTTTACATAATCAGCAAAAATGTCTGATTGTTCAACAAGGCCCTGTAGTACCTCGTCAAGAGTGCCTGTGAATTCTCCAAATCCGTCAGGCTCACTTCTTTTTATAACTGACAGCCAATACCGTTGTGTATTCCAGATATGTAGCGCCGTTGCCTTAATCGAGTTAAAGCTTGATGGGACCTCTTGTGCCAAAACATCGGCGGGCTTGGTGCGCAGCCAGTTTACCAGCGTTGCATTTGCCCACAAATTATAGTCGGCATAGTTCTTCATTAAATAAACAATTGGCGATACGCTTACTTCGATGGTTGATTCCTGTTGTTTCATGATTGTTGTGTTTTTTATCTTGAAACAAAGGAACAACCGGCTGGTGACAACCCTATGTCAGCATGTTTTTTTGAAGAGAAAAAAATGTGAAAAATATTGTAAACGACGCTTTAATCACAAAAAAAAGAGGAACAGGCATACGCCCCATTCCCCTCTTAACAGCGAGTGCTCTTAAATATTATTTCATACTGTCATGAATCTTGTTGATGGCATCCAGGTGCATTTGCACTGTTGGAGCAACTTTGGCGGCAAATGCCTTTAAATCCGGATCCTTACAATCCTTGGCAGCCATGTTCATCAAATCCAGCGTTTTTTTATGCCCGTCAACCATGGCGTCTACATAAGCCTTGTCGAAATCCTTACCAGAAAGTTTTGAAAGATCATCCATTTTCTTCTGGTGATCGGCATCCGGCGCTGCAGGCAATGTAATATTTTTTGCTTTGGCGATGGCCATCAGCTCGTCGTTTGCCTTGCTATGGTCCTTAACCATCATGTCGGCAAAGTTTTTAACTTGTGGATTTACAGCTTTGGTTTGAGCCAGTTTGCCAAGGGCAACTTCAGCAAGTCCGCCATTTGCGGCAGCTGTTGCAAATTTGGAGTCGTCGGTACTAACAGCCATTGCGCCAGCTTTACTGGTATCTTTGGTTGTTGAATCCATTTTGGTGGTATCCTTGGTTTTATTTAAACTGTCGGCATTTTCTTTTGCGTCCTTTGGTGTATTATTACAGCCCTGGAACGCATAGGCGGCAATTGCGATCATAATCGCGTAACTTAACTTTTTCATAGGTGTATGATGGTTTGTTTTAATATTAAATTAAGACAAATAACATACCAATAGGTTTTTTAACTTATAAATAATATTTTAACACATAAGGTTTTAGGTCAGTTCTTTCATCAGCTTATCAAACGCCTCCCGCAATTCAGCAAGTTCTGTTTCAAGCTTGGTAACGCGTGCTTCAAGCCCGCTACGGCTAACGGGGGCGTCGTCATTAAAATCATCATCATTAAATTCAGGGACACCACAAAGCAGGTGAGCATAGCGGGTTTCCTTTTGCCCGGGCCGGCGTGGTAACTGCATTAAGAACGGCATTTCGGGGCTGCTCAGTCTTTCCAGCTTCTCCTGAACTTCCTCAATCGACTCAAATTCATACATCCTGCCCGAGTTGGTATTGATCTCGCCCGGTGTTTGTGGGCCGCGCAGCATCAGCAAGCTTATTATGGCAACCTCTGCCGGCAACACCGGGAACACAATGGCAAAATTATGCTTGTATTTGATACTGCGGATGGAGCCGCCCGTTGCTGTGGAAATCAATCCGCGCCGCTTTAAAGTGTTAAGTGCAGTTGCAACGGTATCCTCATCGTAATTAACAACCGGCCTGCGTGATGTTTTCTGGTTACAGGCCAGGGTAAGGCTGTTGATGGTCATGGGGTAATAATCGGGCGTGGTTTTGCTTTTTTCCATCAGCACGCCAAGCACACGCAGTTCTTCGGCAGTAAGTACGGGTAAAGTTATCGGTGAGTCCATGGGGCTAAGATATGTTTTTTATTAATTTGTGAATTAGCGATTTAGTGAGTAATTAATGTGTGAGTTGGTGATTTAGTGAATTAGTGATTGTGAAGAAACGGCAAAGCGTTCCTGTCGCGCGCAGAGTTGACCCACCCGGCGACGCTACGCTGGCCGACCTCCTTGCGCGCAAGGAGGTAAGAGAAAAAGGATTTCTCTAAAAATCCGAAATCGAAAATCCGACATCCGAAATAAATTTGCAAATTTGCGAGGATATGTCGCTGTTCATCGCATCGTTAAATTCGGGGAGTAACGGTAATTGCTATTACGTAGGTAATGAGCATGAGGCCGTGTTGATCGACGCGGGCATCTCCTGCCGTGAAACAGAAAGGCGGATGCTACGGCTTGGCCTTTCTATGCAGAAGGTAAAGGCAATTTTTGTATCGCACGAGCATTCCGACCATATCAACGGCATTCCGGTTATCGCCAAAAAATACCGTTTGCCTGTTTATATTACCCCGCCTACCTTGCAGCGCGGCGGTTTAATGCTCGACCAGGAATTGGTGATTTCCTTTGGCGCTTTTGATACCATTATTATTGGCGATCTTCACGTTACCGCATTCCCCAAACAGCATGATGCCAGCAACCCGCATAGCTTTTTAATTACCTGCCGGGATGTTAAGGTTGGCGTATTTACCGATATCGGCATTGTTTGCGAAAACCTGGTTAATCATTTCAGCCAGTGCCATGCTGCATTTTTAGAAGCCAACTATGATGATGAAATGCTCGACAAAGGCGGCTATCCTTATCATTTAAAACGCAGGATCCGCGGGGGCCAGGGCCACTTATCAAACAAGCAGGCGCTAGAACTTTTTACTACACATAAGCCTGCGTTCATGACGCACTTGCTGCTATCGCACCTATCAAAAAACAACAATGACCCGCAACTGGTGCGGGACCTATTTGACGATTGCGCCGACGGGGTAAATATTATCGTGGCTTCAAGATATGTTGAGACGGAAGTTTATTACATCAGCAATACGGTTAACGATGTACCTGTAAGTAAACCCCGCAGGGTTGAAGTTACAGTGCAACAGATCTCGTTGTTTTAATTCATCAGCCTGCCGCTTAAATCCACCGTGCGGGCAAAGGGGTTCAAAAAACGGTTAGTCAATACCGCAAACTCGCGGCGCGAAATGGGCCGGTTCAAATCAAAATCCGACTTAAACTTATATTGTGCTTTCCAGGCTTTTTGCATGCTGTTGCGCAGAACATTAATATCAGTTAGGGTATAATCGCTGATGAACGACAACGTATTTCCCACCGTAAATTTTTCGCCCGGCTTTTCCTTGTTGAACCACAGGAACGCGCGGGTATAAAGCTCGGTTAATACAGGCTTTATCTCATCGGTGTTAACTGCCGAATCTGGCTTAAATATAAACTTAGCCGTATTGCCAGCCACCCGCCATCCGCCTATTAACATTCCGGTAGCAGATACCTGTTGAACAGCCCGCCATGCCGGATCGCTTTGTTTGATATCAGTGAATGGCAAAAGGTAGCCCTTAAAATCCAGCAACTCACCCTGGATTGTCCGGGCATTCAAATGCTGGGTAGTGGTTTTGAAGAATGCACAAAAGGCGGCAATCGTTCCGGCGCCCTGGCCTATTTGCAATTGCAGGGGCAAGTCCTGGATATTTTTATTCTCCGGCAATACCTTTTCAGTAACCAATATATTTTCTACGCCGATAACCAGCAGGCTGCTTATGGGGATATAAAATGCTGGGAAGCCCTGATCTTTTTCATCTGCCACTTGGCCCGGCATTGCCGCACCCGTAGCAATTGAAGTGCGGTACAGTTTGGTGTTGCTGTTAGCTTTTTGATCAAAAGCCCCGCGAACCTTTCCGCCTGCTTTTTCAGCAACAATGGCAGCTTCTGTAGCATCAATAACCACTCTTGCTTTTACGGTAATTGTTTTTCCGTTTTGTGTGAGATTAACCTCCCACCGGTCGCCGTCCTTTTTTATAGTTGTAAAGGCTGAGTTCTGGTAAAGTGTTAGGTTTTTAACCGTGTCTGCAATTTTTTTTAGGGTGGATGAGCCCGTGCCAGGGTCGAACCTCAGCGCCGCGTTTTCAGCCGTATCATAGCCGGCTGTTTTGCTGTAATCTTCCCGGATGTGCCTGCGGAACTCGCCCCAAATGCCTGATGGAATATCGTTATTCTCTTCAACGGTTACCATTTGCCCGGTAATGCCGCTACCACTTATTTTGAAGCCATCATCAGCCAGTATGGTTTTCACCTTGCTGCGTGCACATTGTATAGCCGCTGCCACACCGCCCGCACCGCTGCCAACCACCAGCACATCGGTTTTTACAGTTTGCGCATAAAGAAAATGACTACTGAGGATTAGTAATAGCGTAATGAGCCGTTTTATCATGAGGGGAACTAAAAGGTACAGAACGCTAAAATAGCGCAAAACCTTGTTGAAGATTAAAATTATACTTAATTTAAATTTTTTTAACAATTATGACTAACGCGCAATATCCAATAGGGAATTTTAAAGCCCCTGTATCGTACACACCCGAAGACCTCCGTAAGTGGACCGCCACCATTAAAGAATTTCCCGGCCGCCTGCGCCAGGCAATTATGAACCTGAATGAAAAGCAGCTGGATACCCCCTACCGCACCGGTGGGTGGACCATAAGGCAAGTGGTACACCATTGTGCCGACAGCCACATCAATTCGTTAATGCGTTTTAAGTGGGCGCTTACTGAAGATAACCCAACCGTAAAGCCCTATGAGGAAGCCGATTGGGCGCTGTTGCCGGATTACCGGCTGCCGGTAGAATCATCATTAAAGATCCTGGAGGGCGTTCACCAGCATTGGGTTGCGCTGCTGGAAAGCTTTAATGAAGAGCAATGGGAACGCACCTTTATGCGTCCATCCGGCGAGAAGATCCCCCTTAAAAAGGCGTTGGCGTTATACCACTGGCACAGTAAACACCATTTGGCACATGTAACTGAAACGGTGAAGACCTTCTAGCTGTTTTGAACCATGATTAAAGGATTATTTGATTCGCAGGATTTGCCTGTCCGCGAAATCAGATAATCCTATAATCAAGCGGATCATGGCTCAAGCTACAGGTTAAACAAATTGTACTCCAGCCTCACCAGATACATATGGTCGGTATTGCGCTGCATTGAATTATACAGCGGGATGCGGTACGAAAAATCAACCCTGATGGTGCTGTTAAAAATAAGCTGTACCGCAGGGGCCGCATCAAGATAGCTTTGTCCATATCCGGGGTTTATCTTTCCTAAAAACTCGGCGTATATGTTTACGTTGGTCTGGCTGTAATCTTTATAAGCCTTCGGTAAAAGCAGGTAGCCTGATGACAGGGTGTAGCCAATTGCATTTGTGGCATAGGGGGTTGGAATGCGGTTTCCTCCACTGTTATTCCAATCATGTAAATAGCTTACGGAACCTGACAGAGCCAGTTTATGCAATAATTGTGTAAATACCACGCCGGTTTGCAGGCCTGAATTATCACCCTCGAGCGTAATTTCCTGGTTTACCACCGGGTTATTGATAGCGGAAAGCTTTGCAAAAAACGCACCGCGAAAGTGCTTCTGAACAGAATCGACAGAAAGGAACCGGTATTTGGCATAAACGCTGCCGCCCTCAAAATGCTGGTCGTTATGGTAATAATCAGACACATACAGGGAGCCATGCAGCATCAAATTTCTGCTTGCACCATACATCAGCTCCAGCGTGCTGCGGTTTTTATATACCGGGTTAAAATAGCCCTGGTTCTCAACCCTGATGCCTAATGAGTTTGTAGCCATGTTGCTCGCAGGCTCGGTATTTACATAAAGCTCTTGCGAAAAGGCTGGGCATGCCAAACCCAGCAGGCATGCCGCCAATAAAATATACTTCATAAACAGGTTATAAAGTTTAAATGGCTACGTGATAAACCCTGCCTTTTGCAGTACCGACATCGGCAACCTGGCCCATGTATTTTTTGGATACTGATTTTGGCGCAAATCCCTTGTCGACAATTGTCACGACAGTTGGCCCCGGGCTCACTTTATCTGCCCCTGCCATTACATGGAAAGTGTCGCCGCCATAGCTAAATGAGTTGTCGGCAACCTTCACGTTGGCAAAATCAAACGTAGCCTTAAGGCTGTTTACAAAGAAGCCTGCATCCTGCACTTTTTTGCTGATCTGGTCGAAGTTAACTTGTTCGCCGCTTTTAAAGGTAAGCAGGTAGGTATTGCGGATCAGGTCGGTTTTAATTTCGCCGATAAACGGCAATGTTCTAAGTGCCTTTTCAGTAGCCTTGGCGCATAAAGCGCAGGTTAACCCGCTAACTTGTAGTTCAGCTTTGGTAAATTGAGCTTTTGCTATGCCCGTAGTAAGTACCAGCAGGAGTATAAATATTTTAAGGATTTTCATGTCGATCAAAAATTATGTATAAATCTAATATTAATTATTTGCGGATGTAGCGTGAAAACTAACCGCGCTAAATATAGCTGGCTATTGGAGACAGCATTAAACACATTAAATATTGATCAGATGATAAGCTGCCTTAAAAATTTAGGCGTTTTATTGGGGGGAGGAGGATCGGGCCGGTTTTTGGTGATGTTGCAAATAAGCACACGAGGCCTGGCGCAAACATGCGGGGCGGCTGGAACAAGAGGTATAGCTAAAATAGGCGTTTTAGCTAAATTGCTTGTAGCCTGCGCCTGGTGCGCATCTTTAACCTTTACCTCGAAATGCTTGTCTTTACAGCATTTCATTGCGCCCATTGTACTATCACAGCTTTTGGCCGGGGCATTGATACTTACAGCGGCAAGGGTGTTGCAGCAATAGTGCAGGTTAATAGCAAAACCGGTTGCTGTAATAAAATACAGCAACAACATTATGGAAACTGCTAACCGCCTGATCATAAACAAAAATAATGTTTTTTATGCTACAAAAACAAATGGGAATAATTGCCTGCATTGACAGCAGGCAATTATTTCGAGGCTTTTAAGCGATTACTTAACAGCAAACTGCCCAACCTTGTAAGTGCCAACCAACGGGCGGAAGGCAATATTGATGCGGTTATAACTATTGATCACGGTAACGGCCAGCGTTAGGTCGATCAACTCTTCGTCGGTAAATTGTTGTTTTGCCTGCGCGTAGGTCTCGTCGGCAACCTGGCCATCGGTTATCTTCGTAACGGCTTCGGCCCAGGCAAGCGCTGCGCGTTCGCGATCAGTATAAAAAGGGGCCTCGCGCCAGGCATCCATTACAAACAGGCGCTGGTCGCTCTCTCCATTGGCAAGCAGGTCCTTCGAATGCATATCAAGGCAAAAGGCACAGCCATTTATTTGTGAAACCCTGAAATAAACTAAATTTAATAGGGATTGCTCAACCGGCGACTTTGCAAGATATGCACCTAAACCATACATCGCTTTCATTGCGTTCTGGCCTTTTTCAAAGGCATTAATTCTTTGTTCCATTTTATAGTATTTAATAATGAATTATACTGTAATGACGAACGGGCAGCTCAATACAGGACAACTCAGATTATTTTTATTTAGAAAAATTATTCCCGGAGGGTGAACCCGTAATAAACAAAAAGCCCCTCACGATCAGGCAAGGGCTTATCAGTTTAACTTAAAGCACTACCAGCCCTTTTTGGCGAAATCTTTATCTTTTTAAGGCCTTGTGGCGGTTGTTTTGCTTTTTTTAGACGTTTATCGGCAGCGATTACAGGTGACGCCGCGACAATACGGACCTCTCTATTCCACCTCTTCAACAATATTAGATTTGATTAGCTCTTGATAAGACTTCTTTAACAATTTCAGGTTCTTTTCTTTGTCCGCCGGCCTTAGTTTGATATTATTTATTAACAATGAAGGTTTATCACCGTGCCCAAGAAAGCCAAATTGCAAGCTTTGAATAGTGTCTTTGCCACCATTCAGGACGAGGTTATTGATCACATAATACTCAGCCCTGCCACCGTTATATTGCGAGGTGTCAATTTCGACCCGGTAACCTTTTGCTTTCAGTTTAGCCAGCGCCTCTTCTTTAGACATCTTCATTGCGTAGGATTTCCCGATGTGAATATCGCCGCCCGGCTGCATATAATAACTGGTTGGCGGTGCGGTGGCCATAAAAACCAGGGCAATAGGAACCATGGACACAAAACGTAAAGAAACAGGCGGAAAATTGCTGACCCTGTATTTGTCGATACGTTGTATCAGGTACCAGGATAAAGGTAAAACAGATAAAGCAATATAATCGCTATAGTCAACTGTCCTGGTGATCTGTATCAATGTGACTTTATTATAAACTTCAATAAAACCCGT
Organism: Mucilaginibacter phenanthrenivorans; assembly: GCF_024721155.1. Taxonomy (GTDB): domain Bacteria; phylum Bacteroidota; class Bacteroidia; order Sphingobacteriales; family Sphingobacteriaceae; genus Mucilaginibacter; species Mucilaginibacter phenanthrenivorans. The sequence continues at coordinate 173,773 of NZ_JAHVAP010000012.1, forward strand.
TGAAAGAGGCGTTTTCCAAAAAACAAAGAAGAGGCCAGTGATGATAACCGACCACGTGGAGAGTCTAGGAAACAGGAACAATAAAAACATAGGAAAGATCAACAGTCCTGCAAAGTCGGACAACTTCCCGGTCAGCCAGCTGGTATAATGCTGTTTGAAATAATGATCATTGAGCGCTAATAACAGCAAGCCGGCAATAAAGATCCAGTTAAAGACCAGGTAATTGTTACGGTTCGGATGGATAGGGTTTTTCATTGTTTTATGTTTTTAGATTGTGATTCGTTTAATTGCCGGACAATCTCACATACATATAAACTATAAATTGCCGGCTTTGCATAATGTTCGTTTGCGCGCAACAGTTACACAAGTGGCGGCCATATCCGGGTACAACCATTAAGCATTCGAATTGAGGTAATTGTGATGGTTTCATGCCTGAATAGCAAAACATAAGCGCTATTTGAGTCAACGTAAATTTATTAAAATAATTATTCCTTGCGATGTTCTTGTCTGTTCATAGCTTAACAGTCGAGGGGGATAATTTCCATCTTCCCGAAACATGATAGCAGAAAGTGAGCCATTAAACAGGAATTTTTACATTTGGCGTCGAATTCTATTGTATCTGTCAAAACAAAGTTTTAGGTTGCGCTTCAAATCTGCCTTATTTATGAAAACCGCGCTGATATTATTGTTTTCCCTGTTTAGCTGTACTGTTGGTTTCGCTCAAATCTCTGCGTTGAACCAGGGGTGCAATACCGCTCCAAATTATTATGCAGAATTACCCTACACAAGCATAAATGGAAAGCTGTTAGTTGATGCGGAACTATATGGTAAAAAGCATAAATTCTTATTTGATACAGGAGCGCCCGTGCAACTGAGCAACGAGCTGACAGCCGAGCTGAAATTGACTGCGGTGAATAAAATCAATGTGAGCGATGTAAACGGAACAACAGATTCCACCCGCGTAATGAGGCTCGAGATTAAATTAGGCAACGTGATTTTTGCCGATGTACCGGCAATTAATGTTTTTCCGGAAGTTTATAAATGCTGGGGCGTCGACGGTGTAATTGGCAGCAACCTGTTACGTAATTCAATAATACGAATTGATGCAGACAGGCATGTTATTGTTTTGACCGATCATGCTGATAAGCTGTCGCTAAATCCGGACCATAGCCTGCCATTGAGTACGCCTGATGCACAAAGCACGCCTGTTATCCAAATCAGCCTCGATAAAAAATTGAATTTAACCCTCCCTTTTGATACCGGCGATAATGGCTTTTTACGCTTCTCTGAAGATTTAATGACCCGGTTTGATAAAAAGGGGCTTTTTAAAACGCTTGCCAAAGGATATGGAGCTAACCAAATTGGCGTACTTGGGCTGCAGGCTAACGCCGAAAAATACCTGCTGAAAATACCGTTTTTAATGATTGGCTCAGCTCGCTTTAATAACGTTATTACCCAAACCAGCAAAGGCGCCATACCTGGCATAGGCACCAAACTGCTCGACTATGGCAACGTTACCATAGACTTTATCCATGGTAAATTTTATTTCGATGCCAAAGACGAAACAACCGATCTTAACGAAAAGCAGTGGCCGTTTCAACCCACACTGTCGGGCAATAAGCTTGTTATTGGCGTAGTTTGGGATAAGGGGGTTAATGTTGTAAAACCTGGTCAGCAAATCATCGCTATTGATGATAAGGATTTTTCGACGGTAAACATTTGCGATATGGTTAATAGCAAGCCGTTATTATCAGGCAGGGAATCGGCGATCATTACATTGAGAGACGCAGACGGGAAGGAAAAAAAGGTGCCGATCACCCGTGAATAATAGTATACAGCAATGATAACTGGGAGGGAACTTAAATCCTTTTCACCAAAATCCATCCCAAAGCAACTAACGTAGTTATTAAATACGTATACATTAAAGGGGGGTAATTATGCCTGCCCGGTAACCGGCAATCAACATAATAATTTCTACTTTTATTTTAGCAGTATACATAAAGCGGCAAAAATCCGTTATTCAACTTATTATTAACTGCGTACATGATTTAGTTTATATGGGAAAAGTTTACAAAAGTTACCTTCGGACATGTACCGGGGTATTATTTTTAACGGTATTAATGGCATCCTGTAAAAAGGAGAGCACAAATAAAACCAATAATACGGTAACCACGCCAGCCGTGCCTATTGCCACGCTAGGGTTATATGAAGTGCAAAGCTCCATTTACCGCCGGGTGTATATTGGCGTGGCGGTGGGCACTTCAAAAACGGTTTTTTATAGCGTTTTTGACACCGGCTCATCAGCAATGACACTACAGGCCGACAGCACGTTTATTCCCAAATCAATGTTCAACGATAATGGATTTATAATTCCCAACGACTCGTTGAACGTAAATGGCATAACCATAACGAAACAAACAGCTACCTTAGCTTATGGAGATAATACAAGCGGAACAAAGGAGTTTGGCAACCTGGCTTACGCAAAGGTTACCATTGGCGACGAAAACGGTTCAGTAACAACGAAACGGATTCCGTTCTTCCTGTATTACAAAGCTATTGATACACAAACAGGCAAGGCACTTGATCCGCACGAAAATGATGTGTTTGGTGTTGGACCCTACAATAAGTTCCAAAATCTTTCAATTGCCAGTCCACTAAGCTATTTCGACCTGCCGGCTAATGTAACGCAGGGCTTCAAGCTTTCTAAATTTGTTCAGACTTCGTACTCGGGCAATGGTACTTATGTACGCGATTTGCTAACCATTGGCCTAGTTCCTGATGACCTGAGTTCTAAATCCGGTTTTGTTATGCACCCGCTTACGCTTACCACAAGCGGCTATTCACCAAACCTCCCTGCTAGTATAACTTACGGGGGTAAAACCATACAAGGTTTGTTATTATTTGATACAGGGACACCTGCCTTTTCCAATATAGAAGATCCAACGGCGGCGGCCAATACGACAACGCTGCCAAATAATTCAGTTGTGACTATTACAACAAACAGTGGCTTTTCTTATACTTATACAGTTGTAAATACACAAGCCGCAAGTCACAACCTTACTCAAATAGAAAAGCCGTCATTTACAGGCGACACTCGCACAATTTTTAGTATAGACTTTTTTAATGATAACCAGTTTTTATTGGATTATACAAATCACAAAATCGGCTTAAAGAATTAAGGAGGAGTTCAAAGTAAAAAGTCTTGGGTGCCGAGTCTGCTGTAACGCAAACCCGGCACTCAAGACTTCGACCTTAAGACTCAGGACTAACTAATACTTAGCAGGTGTTCCCGGCTTAGGTGTTGATTCCTTTATAAAGTTTCTCAGGCTTTCGGCAGCGCTAATAACATCGTCCTTGCGCAGGTACATCATGTGGCCGCTTTTGTAGCCTTCCCATTTTAAACGATCTTTAAGACGTCCGCTTGGGTCCAGCTGCCAAAGGCTGTATTTGGCGTTGAAATAATCGCAGGCGCCATCATAATACCCTGATTGGATCAGCAAATGCAAATATGGGTTTTGTGCGATAGCCGAACGCAGGTCCTCGCCGGTGTGGTTGTTTTTATCGTCCCATGGCCATACGTTGCCAAACATGTTATATTTCAGGTCGGTTTTGTAATTCAGCTCATCGCGCAGGTAAATGTTGATTGCCGGGGTGAAAGCGTGAAGCCATGCGGTCAGCTCGGCATTATAATCCGGGCTGGTGCCGCCGGCCTGGCGGTCAATTCCCTTATAGCGCGAATCGAGGCGGCCAACGGTAAAGCCCTTTTCGCGCAGCAGTTCCTTCCAGAAGAGATCGTAAGAAACATCAAGGTTGTTGTCCAGGTATACCTTTTCAGAAATACCACTATACCGTGCCATTTTTGCGGCTATGGTTTTGCGTTGTGCATCATCAATAAAGCCACCGCGCGATAGAGCGGGAATCAGCTCATTAATCGTGAAGTTTTCAACCTCGGGCAAAAAGGCAGTTAGATCTTTTTGCTGAATATCGGCAGCCAGCATCCCATGGTACCAGGCAGTGGCGGCAAAATATGGCAATTTCAATGCTGCCTGTACAGGGCCGCTGCGCTCAATACCCAGATCAGTTGGTGATACCAGGATCACGCCGTTCAGGTACATCCACTGTGAGTTTTGCAGCTCGAGCGCCAAACCGGCGGCACGGGTAGTGCCATAGCTTTCGCCAATCAAAAACTTAGGCGATGCCCAGCGGTTTTTGCGTGTAACAAATGTATTTATCCACTCAGCCAGGTAGTGAATATCCTCGTTCACGCCAAAAAATTTAGATCCCGGTGTGCCTTTATTTACGATACGTGAATAACCGGTATTTACCGGATCGAGGTAAACAATGTCGGCAACATCAAGAATCGAGTTTTTATTTTCACCAATACCGTAAGGTTGAATAGGATAGCCTTCACTGTCGATATTAAGCAGGCGCGGGCCGGTATAGCCAATTTCCATCCATACAGATGGTGTGCCCGGTCCACCGTTAAACGAGATCACCAGCGGGCGGGTGCTGCGGTCCGTAACATCGTCACGCTCGTAATAAGTATAAAAAACACCGGCTATCGGGCGACCGTCTTCGTCCCATATCGGCATGCTGCCTGCGGTGGCCGTGTACGGAACAACCTTGCCTTTTATGGTTACCTGGTGCTTGGTAACCACGGCAGAATCCACCGATAAAATGCGGCTTTTGGTTATAGGGTTTGTGTTTTTAGGTGCGTCCTGGGCTTGCGCGAAGGTTATACCGGCAAAGCAGCAAACGGACGTAATTAGGGTAAGGTATTTATTCATGTTGATGATTTTGAAAAGCCGGGAACGGGATAACGACCCCGCTATTATAAATAACAGAACAGCCAGCAAAATACCGGACAGCTACTAATTACAATACTAAACTTTTCCAACAGCTTTTGCAATTTTTATAGGCGAGGCGCACAAGCTATTATGTAAAAAGATTATAACAAATAAGGGCCGCAAAAAATAAATTAAAAAAAATAGACATAGCGCTTGTTTCGTACGAAAATATTCCTATGTTTGTAATATGAATTCAGAACAGGAAAACAACAGCCGCAAATTCGATCCTACAAAATCAGAACTGGAGATCCTGCAGGTGCTTTGGGAACATGGCCCGTCGACAGTAAGATTTGTGAACGATAAGCTGAACGAGAGCAAGGATGTTAATTACACATCAACCTTAAAGCTGATGCAGATAATGGTTGAAAAGGAGATCCTGAAGCGCGATGAAAGCCAGATGAAGCACGTGTACATAGTAATTGAGGACGAGCAGTTAACAAAAAATCACCTGCTGAATAAGTTTGTGGATGCCATGTATAAAGGCTCGGCTGGCACCCTGGTAATGCAACTTTTGGGCAACAACCAGGCATCGAAGGAAGACATAAAAGCAATAAAGGAATTACTGAATAAACTGGACAACGAATAATAACCGGATTTTAAAACGTACCGATATGACACTATCAACCACAGGCAGCCTTTTAACCGATCAGCTTATAAAGGCATTGGGTAATACATTAATGCACTCGCTTTGGCAGGGGATCCTGCTGGCTGTTGCAGGCGGGTTGATCATTGTTTTTACCAAAAGACTAAGCGCTGCCCTGCGTTATAACCTGCTTTTAGGTGCAATGGTGCTGTTTACCTGTGGTGTTGCAGTTACGTTTATTATGCAGTTGCAGCCCTTGCAAAGCCATTCGGTAATTTACAAGGGCGGTGCGATGATAAGCGCGCCGGCTAACCAAAATGCAGTATCGCCTATAATTAATGCCGACGTAAAACAAAGCCCTGCCGACCTGGTCACAGGGTTCCTGAACACACATAGCGATACCATCGTTTTAATCTGGTTCCTGATCATCTGCATAAAAAGTATTAAGCTGGCGGTTGGCGGCTACGAGGTTTACCGGCTAAAACATTCAAAAATTTATTCTGTAAGCGATTATTGGGATAATCGGATTTCCCAATTAGCCAATCAGCTTAAAATAAAACAGGCAGTAAGCTTGCTGGAATCGGGGATTGCAAAGGTGCCAATGGTGATAGGACATTTAAAACCCGTGATTTTGATCCCGATAGGTTTTATAAACGCACTTTCTTCGGATGAGGTGGAAGCTATCCTGGTCCACGAGCTGGCGCACATCCGCCGGCGCGACTACCTGGTGAATTTGCTGCAAAGCTTTATGGAGATCGTGTTCTTTTTTAACCCGGCGGTAATATGGATCTCGCAATTGATAAAAGCAGAACGCGAAAACTGCTGTGACGACATAGCACTCGGGCAGGCGGGCAATAAATCGAACTACATCCAGGCGCTGCTGAGCTGCCAGGAATACCAGGCGCCGGGCTTAAGCATAGCGCTGGCCAACAACAAAAACACCCTGCTGAACAGGGTGAAGCGAATAGTTAACAATCATAATCAATCATTAAATATCATGGAAAAAACATTGCTTACCATTGGTTTGGTAACTGCCGGGTTGTTCACAGTGGCATTCTCGGCAAAGGATACAGTTAAAAAAGCTGCTAAGGTTAACCAGGTTCAACAACCTGCGATAGTGGTTAGCCCGGTTGTTGACGTAAAAGTCGACGCAAAGGTAAAGGTTAACACAAAAGTGGACCTTGGAAAAATTGACACTACTCAAAACATGCATGTGAAGGTTTACAAGCCTTCGGAAATTTCGGAGGGTACAACCATCAGGATGCGCGACCGTAAAAACTGGGACGGGTACGACATGTTCCTGGTTAAACGCAACGGAGAACTATACCAGCTGATGATCAGCCATAATAAAGCAACAAGGCTGTATGTTAATGGCGAAGCTGCGCAAATAGATAAATACAGTGCAAAGGTTGACGACCTGATGAATGAATTTAAAAAGCTGGGTAAGACCCCTCCGGTACCACCGGTTGCCCCGGCACCGCCGACCGGCGCGGTAATAGCTACTCCGCCAACATTGGGTGCGGTACGTGCACCGCGTGTGCCAAAAGCCATGGCAATGACCGGACCTGCTGCGCCTGCGCCGCCGGCTCCCATGATTGCAATGACCGGTCCCGCCTTAACTGCACCGGCAGCCCCCAGGATTGCAATGACCGGTCCCGCCGCACCTGTGCCGCCAACTCCTGTGGTTGCCATGGTAGCAAGCCCCGCCGTACCTGCGGCTCCGGACCGGCCTGCCGTGGTAGCAATGGTAGCCCCCGTAGCTCCTGTAGGCCCTAAAAGTTTAGACTCAGATGTTGTATATAACAAGATGACCGATAAGCTGATCCAAAAGGGGATAATCAACGATAAAAACAACCTGGACATTTCGATAAGCAATGATGAGCTGAAGGTAAATGGCGTAAAACAACCCGAGAACATTCATCAGGAGATCCTGAAATTGTATGTAACACATCCGGGCGACAAGGTGAGCTGGAGTTACAGCAACCATAAGTAATTTACGCCCTTTCCCCTCTTTTTATATTGCTGCCGGCCAGGCAAAGCGTTCCATTTTTGCACATGGAACACGTGGAACACTATGAAACATGCTGATTATAAGCATGTTTCATTTTTGCGCCGACTAAAACTTAATGGTTTTGCCCGGAATAGCTTACACTTTTATTGCTTGTTCCTGTTTTGAGTTTACACTTTCCCGTTTCTCACGCCTTTGTTAGTGTTGTCACCATCGGTGTTCGGAAGAAATCATGCAAGCCGTGGCCATGTGCGATTCCCGCCTCGGGGCGGGGAAGGGTGGGGTTTCTCGAACTAGGATACCATTGATAATCAAGCGTAAAAGCTTGGTGTAGAAACCCCTCCCTACACCCTCCCAAGGGAGGGAACCGACTTTAGGAGCTCATGAATGCATAATCAAGCGTAAAAGCTTGGTGTAGAAACCCCTCCCTACACCCTCCCAAGGGAGGGAACCGACTTTAGGAGCTCATGAATGCCTTAAAAAACAAGGCGATGAGGCTTGTGATTTACAGGCGGTTTTATGGAAGCACAAACCAAATACTGCTTGTTGGAGACAACTCCAACAAGGGCGCAAAAAACCGCTGCAAAGCGTTCCATTTTTGCACATGGAACACGTGGAACGCTATGAAACATCCTGATTATAAGCGCGTTTCATTTTTGGGGCGATTAAATTTTACTGGTTTTGCCCGGAATAGTTTACCCTTTTATTGCTTGTTCCTGTTTTGAGTTTACACTTTCACATCTCTCACGCCTTTGTTGGTGACAACACTATCGGTGTTCAGAAGAAATCATGCAAGCCGAGGCCTTGTGCGATTCCCGCCTCGGGGCGGGGAAGGGTGGGGTTTCTCGAACTAGAATACTACTGATAATCAAGCGTAAAAGCTTGGTGTAGAAACCCCTCCCTACACCCTCCCAAGGGAGGGAACCGACTTTAGGAGCTCATGAATGCATAATCAAGCGTAAAAGCTTGGTGTAGAAACCCCTCCCTACACCCTCCCAAGGGAGGGAACCGACTTTAGGAGCTCATGAATGCCTTTAAAAAACAAGGCGATGAGGCCTGCGATTTGCAGGCGGTTTTATGGAAGCACAAACCGGATACAGCTTGTTAGAGACAACTCCAGCAAGGGCGCAAATACTATAGCCCGTATTTGTTCTTGTGCCATTCCACGTACCGGCGGAGTTTGGTAAACTCAATTAACTCGTCTCTTTCGGGAACTGAAGGCAGGCTTTTCACCTCCACATAGCCTATATCCAACGCACAGGACTTCTCTCCTAATAAGCAATCCAAAGCTAAATAAGCAGCGGTTAAAAACTCCGTTTTGAGGTTGGGGTCATATCCCTCTGCATATATTCTTACCCCAAGTTGCGTGGATGCTTTATTGCTGAGCGGGATAAAATACATTTCTTTGGGATTAAGCCTGATGCCGTTATATTCGGTGACAAAATCGTCCATTACAGGTTTAAAGGCTATTATATTCCAGCGTTCCACTTGCGGGGCTGCTTTTACAAGCGATTCAACCGCATCAAAAAAATCGGTGTTTCCTTCGGCTGAAATAATCAGGTCCTGTTTTTCATCGGGGTGACCCCCAATTTCAAAGAACAATTTGTCGCAATAGCGGTGTAAATGTTCCAGGAAATCATCCAAAAGCCTTTCTCTTTCATCAGCATCATCCACCTGGCAGAGAAAAAAATATTTGCCTTCGTTCTTTATAAACCAATCCCAGAATTGTTGTTCCGTCGACATATTAGCCTGCCTTGTAAATGATAAAATTATAACACCAAAGATATAATTTTCGTTTATGCGGAGGTTGCATATGGCAGATTTGCGTTGGCTTCAATTTCTGTTTAATCTCTCCACCCTCCCGTCCGGATAAATAAAATTCATCGCACCGATCTTTCCCCCGCTGCCGCATAGCGTCCCCGCTTGTGGCCCGCTGATAAGCAACGCGCAGATAGGCATTAGGGCTCTAAATTCCATATTTCTCCCGAAAGTGCAACACGCCATAGCAGCGTGGCTACCTAAACGCGGGCCACAAGCGGGACGCTATGCGGCAGCGGAAAAAAACGCTTGCAGTGCAGGGGCGGCAGCGGGAAAAAGCTTGCGATAGCAGGATAGACCTATTAATATAAAACATAAATTAGCACCTTAATTACTTTATAGTACCTAAGCAACAATAATGGCTAAAACAGCAAAGACAGAACAGGAAGAACCTTTAGAGAAAAAGCTTTGGAAGGCAGCCGACAAGCTCCGCAAAAACATGGATGCGGCTGAATATAAGCACGTAGTTTTAGGCCTGATCTTTCTTAAATATATTTCTGATGCCTTTATTGAGCTGCACCAGCAATTGGTTAATCAGGTTAGCGAAGGTGCAGACGCGGAAGATAAAAATGAATACATAGCCGAAAAAGTATTTTTTGTGCCGGTAATAGCCCGGTGGAATCATATACAGGGGCGGGCCACACAGCCAACCATAGGAAAGGACATTGACGATGCGATGGACGCCATTGAAAAGGACAATCCATCATTACGCGGCGTTTTGCCAAAAGTATTTGCGCAGGAAAAACTGGATAAAGCCAGTCTTGGTGGTTTGGTTAATTTGGTTGGCTCGGCTACATTAGGCACAAAAGAAGCGCAGAGCAAGGATCTGCTGGGTAAGGTTTTTGAATATTTTTTGGGCGAATTTGCTTTAGCCGAAGGCAAAAAGGGAGGGCAGTTTTATACCCCGGGCAGCGTGGTAAAGCTACTGGTTGAAATGCTTGAACCGTATGAGGGACGGGTATTTGACCCCTGTTGCGGCAGCGGCGGCATGTTTGTGCAAAGCGAAAAATTTATTGAAAGCCACCAGGATCATTATAAAAAGAACGGCAAAACCGGCCTGGCATTAAACCCAAGCGACCGCATTTCCATTTACGGCCAGGAAAGCAACCAAACCACCTGGCGGCTGGCTAAAATGAATTTGTCTATCCGGGGGATTGACAGCAGCAATGTAAAATGGAACAATGAAGGCAGCTTTTTAAATGATGCCCATAAGGATTTGAAGGCAGATTTTATTATTGCCAACCCGCCGTTTAACGACAGTGACTGGAGCGGCGAACTTTTACGGGATGATGCCCGCTGGACGGTTTTAGGCGAAAGACTGGTGCCGCCAACCGGCAATGCCAATTATGCATGGATCCAGCACTTTCTGTATCATTTGGCGCCAACGGGGCAGGCGGGTTTTGTGCTGTCAAAAGGCTCATTAACTACCAATACCACCGGGGAGGGCGATATCAGGAAAGCTTTGATTGAAAACGGACTGGTGGATTGCATTGTAAACCTGCCCACCAAATTGTTTTTAAATACGCAGATCCCGGCTTGTTTGTGGTTTTTGTCGCGCAATAAAACCAATGGCGGCTTCCGGAAGCGTGAAAACGAAATTTTGTTTATGGACGCCCGCAATATGGGCTTTTTGGTGAACCGCAAAAACCGTGACCTGAGCGATGCTGACATAGCCTTAATTGCAGGCACTTACCATAATTACCGCAACCCTGATGGCAATTATGAGGACGTTGCCGGTTTTTGTAAAGTAGCCACCATAGAAAAAGTACGGGAATTAAATTATGTATTAACTCCAGGCAGGTATGTTGGTCTTGCTGATGAGGAAGATGATTTTGATTTTGCCGAGCGTTTTACCGCATTAAAAGCGGAACTGGAAGCGCAGATAGCTGAGGAGGCTGAATTGAATAAACAAATAGCAGAAAATCTTGCCAAAATAATTATCAGGTAAATAGCTATGAACGAAATTATCAAAAGACGAACTATCAGGCCGTCGACCAGGTTAAAAACCTCTGAATTTTATAGAGTAGATATTAATAAAATCACGGCATCGGATACTTTGATAGTTAATGTTACCCATGAAAGCAAACCATTTCAAAAGACATTTAAGTTTAAGGGAAGTGAGGTTATAAAGAAAAAAAGCCTTGGCTTTAAAGTAGTAGACAATGGGGAACACATACATTTGAATTGGACAAGCACTCAACCTATAAATGGAAAATAAAGACATCCGCTGGATCCAACGTTTTAATAATTTCCGGAAAGCATTAAAACGGCTTGCTTTTGCCGTGGAGCTAAGCATAGAGCGCCCGCTGTCTGATTTGGAAGAACAAGGCATGATTCAGGCTTTTGAGTTTACTTATGATTTGGCCTGGAAAACCCTGCAGGATATTTTGAGAGAACTTAAAAGGCCGAATGATAATGGCGGCCCTACCATTATACTCGATCAGGCTTTCGCTGATGGTTTTATTACGGACCGGGAAGGCTGGAAGGAATTAAAAAAATCGCGCGAGCTGTCATCTCATACTTATGATGAAGAAACAGCCGATGAAATTGCAGCCAATATTGTAGCGCAATACTACGGTTTGTTTGTGCAGTTGGAAACCCGCTTACAAATAGAAAAAATAAACCAGGAGAAGAACGGATGAGATTTGGATTGGATGATAGCGTAATTGAAAAGCTCACCGAGGTTTTTGAGGCCCACCCAAAGGTGGATAAAGCCTATATTTTTGGCTCGCGCGCCAAAGGGAATTTCCGTGCCGATTCTGACATTGATATTGCCATAAAAGGCTATGGCCTAACGCTGGACGATATTTTAAAAATGAGCGTGGCTTTTGAGGATAAAGGCATAACCCATAAAATTGACCTGCTGGATTATAACGAGATAAAAGAGCCTGCTTTAATTGAACATATTGACAGGGTTGGGGTGGAGTTTTATAGTAGGTGGAAAGAATATAAATTTTCAGAATTATTATTAGATGAAAGTATTTCATACGGAATTGTACAACCAGGAACACATACTGAGATAAATTCAGTTCCAATTATCCGGGGGAATAACTTGAAGAATGGAAAAATCATCACGGATGAAATCATGAAAGTATCAGCTACTATTGAAGAAAAGTTTTTACGTACTCGGCTTATAGGTGGCGAACTTTTAATTACAGTAGTCGGCAGTGTTGGTGAATGTGCCATTGTGCCTGCTGCTTTAAAGGGCTGGAATGTTGCACGGGCAATTAGTGTGGCGAGAATTAAGCAAGGATTTGATACAGAATATATAAAATATGCATTTAAAACAGATGATTTAGCGTTTCAAATGTATGGCAATACTAACGACACGGTTCAGCCAACGCTTAATCTTTCCTCTTTAAAAGGGCTAATACTTACGCTACCCTCATTTAAAGAGCAAAATAAAATAACTTCTATTTTACTCAGCCTTGATAATAAAATAGACCTCCTTCACCGCCAAAATAAAACACTTGAACAACTTGCTGAAACGCTTTTTAGGCAATGGTTTGTGGAGGAAGCGGAAGAAGATTGGGAAGAAAAGCGATTGATTGATGTAATTAAGCTTATTGGGGGCGGTACTCCCAAAACAGAGAATCCGGAATATTGGGATGGCAATATAAAATGGATCTCAGCAAGAGACATTACTCCAAATCACAAAGGCTTTATAAGTAACACTGAAAAATCAATAACTGAATCGGGTTTAAAAAATAGTTCAGCAAAAATTATAGAAAAATATTCAACAATAATTTCTGCACGTGGAACAGTAGGAAAGTATTGTCTTCTATCTGAACCGATGGCATTCAGTCAGTCTAATTACGGTATTCAACCAAAATTAGGAGGACTGTTTTTCTTTACATATTTATTAATTGCCCATAGTGTAGAAGAATTGCAGGCAGCAGCATATGGTAGCGTTTTCGATACTATAACTACTAATACATTTACTGAACATAAAATTAAAATACCACCCGAAACTGATCTTTTTCAGTTTGAAAAAAAAATTGAATCATATTTTAAAAAAATTGAATCTAACCAAACCCAAATCCAATCGCTCACCAAAATGCGCGATACCTTATTACCTAAGTTAATGAGCGGAGAAGTAAGGGTAAAAATGCCGGGATAAATACACACCTTTATAACCTAAACCAAATTATATGAAACCAGAAGATGTAACCCCGGCCAAATTTCACGTTCACACCATTATTTATAACAATGATGGTTTTTCGGTAGCTTATGGCGTTTGGGAAGACGATAAGTCTAAACGCCTTGCTATGCGATGGAACGGGAATAATGAAGAAATTGGATACCCAAGCCAGGGTGGTAACCCACTTTGGTTTCAGTTGCCTAATGAAAGTATTTGGACAAGTGAAATATTAAGGGCTGTTGATAACATAAATACTCATGAAAAGCGGGTAGAAGATTTGGATTCAAAATTGTAATTTCGGCTTAATGAAACCCATCACCGAAAGCCATATAGAAACTTTCGCCATTGAAACCCTGCGAGAGATTGGCTGGGCCTATGTGCCGGGGATTGCTATAGCGCCTGGTGCGGAGCTGGCGGAGCGTGAAAGTTTTGAGCAGGTTATTTTAACCGCGCGTTTGCGCAAGGCGGTTTCGGTATTAAACCCGGACATTCCGCATGATGCACAGGAACAGGCCGTACAAAAGGTGCTGCGCATTTATTCGCCGGAGCTGCTGCACAACAACGAAAACTTTCACAGGCTACTAGTAGAAAAGGTGAAAATCCCCTATCAAAAAGACGGCTTTGAGCGCAGCTATGAAGTTGCCCTTGTTGATTTTGAAAACGTTTTCAACAACGAGTTCAGCGTAATAAACCAATACACCATAGTTGAAAGGAACCAGAACAAACGCCCTGATGTATTGCTTTTTGTAAACGGCATTCCGCTGGTAGTTATCGAACTGAAAAACCCGGTTGATGAAAAAGCCAAAATGCAGAGCGCTTTTAATCAAATTGAAACGTACAAGGCCACTATCCCGACCTTATTTACATACAATGCTATTTGTGTTATATCCGACGGGCATGAGTGCAAAGCAGGTAGTGTATCAGCAGGCTTTACGCGTTATATGGCCTGGAAAACATCAGACGGTAAAAAGGAAGCATCGCGTTTTAGTCCGCAATTGGAAATTTTGCTGAAAGGGTTGATGAACCCGGCTGTGCTTTTGGATATGGTGCGCAACTTTATTGTATTCGAAAAAACAAAAAAAGTTGACGCGGCCGGCATCACCCAAATAGAAACCGTAAAAAAATTAGCAGCCTACCACCAGTATTATGCGGTAAACAAAGCAGTTGAATCAACCATTACCGCATCGGGCATTAAGGGCGATAAAAAAGGCGGGGTAGTTTGGCATACGCAGGGCTCGGGCAAAAGTTTAAGTATGGTTTTTTATTCGGGCAAGCTGATTACTGCTCCCGAAATGCAAAACCCAACTATTTTAGTTATTACCGATCGTAATGACCTAGATGAGCAGCTGTTTGATACGTTTGCCGATTGCAGGCAATTACTAAGGCAAGACCCGGTAAAGGCAGGTAACAGGGAAGAAATAAAACACTTGCTGAAAGTAGCCAGCGGAGGCATTGTGTTTGCCACGATACAGAAATTTATGCCCGAAAACCAGGGCTCGATATATGAGCAGCTTTCGGAACGCAGAAATATAGTAGTAATAGCCGATGAAGCCCACCGTACCCAATATGGCTTTGAAGCGTCGGTAAAACAGGTAAAAGATAAAGAAACCAAAGAAAAAATTGGCGAGCGCATTGCTTATGGCTTTGCCAAATACATGCGCGATGCCCTGCCAAACGCTACTTATATCGGTTTTACAGGTACGCCCATTGAGGGCACCGATATAAACACGCCGCAGGTATTCGGCCAGTATGTTGACGTTTATGATATAGCCCAGGCGGTTGCCGATGGCGCGACAGTTCGCATTTATTACGAAAGCCGGTTAGCTAAAATAAACCTGGACGAGGAAGGCAAGCGGTTGATAGAGGAATTTGATGAGGAACTGGACAGGGACGAGGAAATTTCAGAATCGCAAAAGGCCAAAGCCCGCTGGACAAAGCTGGAAGCTATTGTAGGTAATGCCGGCCGGGTTAAAAACCTGGCGAAGGATATTGTAAGCCATTTTGAACAGCGCCAAACAGTTTTCGACGGTAAGGCAATGGTAGTGGCCATAAGCCGCCGGATTGCCGCCAACCTATACAAAGAAATTATCGCCTTAAAACCGGATTGGCATAGTGATGATTTGAGCAATGGCGCTATAAAAGTGGTAATGACCTCAAACAGCGCCGATGGCCCTGAGCTGCAAAGGCACAATACATCAAAACAACAGCGCAGGGATTTAGCCGAAAGGATGAAAGACCCTGCCGACCCGATGCAACTGGTTATAGTTTGCGATATGTGGCTAACCGGATTTGACGCCCCCTGCCTGCACACGCTTTATATTGACAAGCCCATGAAAGGGCACGGCTTAATGCAGGCTATTGCCCGGGTTAACCGTGTTTTTAAAGATAAACCGGGCGGTTTGGTGGTTGACTATTTGGGGATAGCTACCGATCTGAAAAAGGCGTTGTCCTTTTACTCTGCTGCGGGTGGTAAAGGTGAGCCAACATTAGACATTACACAGGCCATCAACTTAATGGAAGAAAAGATGGAAGTGGTGCAGCAGTTTTTTAACGAAGAAGCCCGTACCCAAAACGATATTTTAGTGGAGGAGCCGGAAGCCTATTATAAAAACAGCTTTAAGTTTAATTACCGCAGGTTTTTCCATGTATCGGCACAGGAAAGAATGTCGATCATATTACAAGCCGAAGAACATATTTTAGGGTTAAAAGATGGGAAGGAAAGGTTTATACGCGAAGTTACCTTATTAAGTCAGGCATTTGCTTTGTCTATTCCGGATGAAAGCGCCATGTTGATAAAAGATGATGTTGCGTTTTTTCAGGCGGTAAAAGCCCGGCTGGTAAAATTTGAAGGAACGGGAACAGGCCGGTCGGACATTGAAATAGAAACTACCATTAAGCAGATAGTTGACCAGGCCATAAGCTCAGACAGGGTAATTGACATTTTTGAAGCCGCCGGGCTTGATAAGCCGGAGATAACCGGGCTTGAAGTGCTTTCGGACGAGTTCCTGATGGAAGTAAAGGGAATGAAGCATCAGAATTTAGCTTTGGAACTTTTGAAAAAGCTGCTGAATGATGAAATAAAAACCCGCTCAAAAACCAACCTTGTAAAAAGTAAAAAGCTGCTGGAAATGCTGGAAGGGGCAATAAAGAAATATCAAAATAACCTGTTATCAACCGCCGAAATTATCCAGGAGCTGATCAACGTCGCCAAAGAAATTAAAAAAGCGGATGCCGAAGGCGAATTGCTTGGCTTAACAAAAGATGAAGTAGCATTTTATAATGCCCTGGAAATAAACGACAGTGCCGTACAGGTTTTGGGCGACGACCAATTAAAAGAAATTGCCAGGGAAATAACGGATAAAGTAAGAGCCAACGCTACCATTGACTGGACCATTCGTGAAAGCGCAAGGGCCAAACTAATGGTAATAGTAAAACGCACCCTTACCAAATGGGGCTACCCACCGGATAAGCAGGCAAAGGCAATTGAAACGGTGTTGAAGCAGGCAGAGCAAATGGCGGAACTTTTTACCAATCTTCCGCGTTAGCGATTGCCGCGGATACCGGCCTAAATCAGTTGGCAGTTTGTAGTTGGCAGTAAGCAGTCGCCTTGCAGTGGGTTAATGGTTTGCAGCAATTGCGCCTAAGGCCTGCAGCCGTATGAGCAGAAAGCGCGGCCCTCGCTTCTACCGGCGGGGAAACGCCCAGATCCCCTCCCAAAACCTGCTCAACTCAATCAACCTGATCCAACCCAATGCAAGTCAATACCCCACAATAGCAAAAAACTTAATTCCCTATAATTAAAACCATTACCCAATATTCCACGTAGTTCACTAACACACACTTTAAAAACATACTACCATGGGATTAGGCGTACCGGAAATCATTTTGATTATTATAGCTATTTTGATATTGTTTGGCGGTAAAAAAATTCCGGAAATGATGAAGGGGATAGGCAAAGGCATGAAGGAATTTAAAGATTCGCAAAACGGCGAACCAGAACAGGCTGCTACTACTGCTTCGGATAGGCCGAGAGTTTAATGGACATTTGCGCCTTTGTTGGTGTTATCTTCATCGGTGTTCGGAAGATTGTTTAACCAAGCGATTTGTCATTCTGAGCGAGAGCGAAGAACTATCTCTTGAGCTTCACTATGTTACCTATGACAAGTTATTTTACCCTAGGAATGGGTGTCACTCTGAGGCACTCGAAGAGCGACGTGCGCAGTGGCCGGTCCGCGTGCTGAGCAAGGTGCAAAGGCCTTTGCCCACATGCTTCACTTCGAGAGCCTCAGTGCAGGCTTGTGCATGACACCCTTTTTTTGTCATTTCACCTTCAGAATCCAACGGATTTAATATCTCAGAATGACAAAATAGTCTTGTTGTGATCATCCGAACAATACGCTAACAAGGGCGGAAAGCATAACCCTGTAAGCGACTGTAGTGCCACCGCCTCCGGGGAAAGAATGAAGCAACATTTACCAAAAAAATCTCCCGGTCTTCCGGACTTTTCCGACTTCCGGACTCCCCCCACAACTAATTCAAAAAAATGTATAAACATGTTCTCACAAAACGTATCTTTGCACCCCGACAAGAAGAATACCGAATTGCGGAATGCGCGCCACCAATCCCGGATGTTTTAAAGTTGGCATTTCGCAGCGGCTCTCTTGAAAAATAAAGAAGATGCCCAAAGACACCTCCATAAAATCCGTTTTAATTATTGGTTCAGGTCCTATTATTATAGGCCAGGCCTGCGAGTTTGATTATGCCGGTTCACAAGCTGCCCTTTCCCTTAAGGATGAAGGCATCTCGGTTTCCATCATCAACAGCAACCCCGCCACCATCATGACGGACAAGGTTATTGCCGATCATGTGTACCTGCTCCCCCTTGAACCCGAAAGTATCGAAAAGATCTTGCAGGAACAGCATATTGATGCCGTGTTGCCTACCATGGGGGGCCAAACTGCGCTCAACCTGTGTATTGCCTGTGCAGAGCGCGGCATCTGGGAAAAGTACGGGGTGAAGATTGTTGGTGTTGATTTAGCCGCAATCGAGAAAACAGAAAACCGCGAGGCTTTCCGCCAGCTGATGGTGGACATTGGCGTGGGTGTAGCAACCTCAAAAATAGCCAACTCGTTTTTAGAAGGTAAAGAAGCTGCGCAGCAGATCGGTTTCCCGCTGGTTATTCGCCCGAGCTATACGCTGGGTGGTAAAGGCGCAGGCTTTGTACATAAAAAAGAAGACTTTGATGCGGCGCTTAGTCGCGGTTTGCAGGCGTCGCCAACCCACGAGGTATTGGTGGAGCAGGCGGTTTTAGGCTGGAAGGAATACGAGCTGGAATTACTGCGCGACAGCAACGACAACGTGATCATCATCTGCTCTATCGAGAACTTCGACCCGATGGGCATCCATACCGGCGACTCGATCACCGTGGCCCCGGCCATGACCCTGAGCGACCGCTGCTACCAGGATATGCGTAACCAGGCTATCCGCATGATGCGCGCCATCGGCAACTTCGCCGGCGGCTGTAACGTGCAGTTCTCGGTAAACCCTGCCGACGAAGCCATCATCGCCATAGAAATTAACCCGCGCGTATCGCGTTCATCGGCACTTGCATCAAAAGCAACCGGTTACCCTATCGCCAAAATAGCTGCAAAGCTGGCCATAGGTTACAACCTCGACGAAATAGAAAACCAGATCACCAAAACAACCTCGGCCTATTTTGAACCGACGCTGGATTACGTGATCGTGAAGATCCCCCGCTGGAACTTCGATAAATTTAAAGGCGCTAACCGCGAGCTTGGCCTGCAGATGAAGTCTGTTGGTGAGGTGATGGGCATAGGCCGCAGCTTTATAGAAGCGTTGCAGAAGGCCTGCCAGAGTTTGGAGATCGGTCGTGCCGGTCTTGGGGCCGATGGTCGCCAGAGCCGTAACCTGGAAGAGATCATGCACAGCCTGGAGCATCCAAGCTGGGACAGGTTGTTCCACATTTATGATGCTTTAAGTTTAGGTGTGCCGATCGAATCGGTACGTAAAGCTACCAAAATTGACCGCTGGTTCCTGAACCAGATTGCCGATGTGGTGAACCTGGAAAATGAATTGAGGAGATATTCACTGAATAACATTCCTGAAGACTTCCTTTTCACCCTGAAACAAAAAGGATTTTCAGATACCCAGATTGCCTACATATTGGGCAACGTAACCGAGGAGGATGTTTACCAGCGCCGCAAAGCGTTGGGCATGCACCGCGTTTACAAAATGGTGGATACCTGCGCGGCAGAGTTCCCCGCCAAAACACCTTACTACTACTCTACGTACGAGGGCGAAAATGAGTCCATCGTATCTGATAAGAAAAAGATCATCGTATTAGGCTCGGGCCCTAACCGTATTGGCCAGGGGATTGAGTTCGACTACAGCTGCGTTCACGGTCTGCTTGCCGCAAAAGAAGCCGGCTTTGAAGCCATCATGGTGAACTGTAACCCCGAAACAGTAAGTACCGACTTTAACATGGCCGACAAGCTATACTTTGAGCCGGTTTTCTGGGAGCATGTGCGCGAGATCATCGAGCTGGAGAAACCTTATGGTGTGATCGTTCAGCTTGGCGGGCAGACTGCCCTTAAAATGGCGGAGAAAATGCACCAGCATGGCATCAGGATCATCGGCACCTCGTTCAATGACATGGACATCGCCGAGGATCGCGGACGCTTCTCCGACCTGTTAAAAGACCTTGACATCCCTTACCCTAAATATGGTGTTGCCGAAAGCGCCGAAGAAGCTATTGAAGTTGCGCACCAGGTAGGTTACCCGGTGCTGGTTCGCCCAAGCTACGTGTTAGGCGGGCAGGGCATGAGCATCGTGATCAACGACGAGGATCTGGAAAAGGCCGTAGTAAGCCTGCTGAAAAATCTTCCCGGCAACCGCGTGCTGATCGACCACTTCCTTGACCGTGCTGCCGAAGCAGAGTCGGACTCGATAAGCGATGGCGACGATGTACACATTGTGGGAATCATGGAGCACATCGAACCTGCGGGCATCCACTCAGGCGATTCATTCGCCGTATTGCCACCGTTTGATTTGTCGGACAGCGTGATAGCCCAGATAGAAGAATACACCGTTAAAATTGCGAAGGCTTTGAACGTGATCGGCCTGCTGAACATCCAGTTCGCGGTTAAAAACGACAAGGTGTATGTGATTGAGGCTAACCCGCGTGCATCACGTACGGTGCCATTCATCGCCAAAGCATACGACGTGCCTTACATCAACATTGCTGCTAAAGTAATGCTGGGCGCCAATAAATTAAAAGACTTTACCATCGAACGCAAATTATGGGGTTATGCCATAAAAGAACCTGTGTTCAGCTTTGATAAATTCCCGGAAGTAAATAAGGAGCTTGGCCCCGAAATGAAGTCGACCGGCGAGGCTATCCGTTTTATACCCAACCTGCAGGACCCCTACTTCAGGCATCTATACAAAGAAAAATCAATGTACTTAAGCAGGTAGCAAATATTTTGCGCTGCCAAAATTAAAGTTTACCGGTGTTGTTTTCAGCGCCGGTAAGCTATGGTTTCACTTAGTGAATTTGTTTTGAAAGTTAACTTTAAGAATGATAACCGGACCATCAATTTAAACACGATTGACCCGGCTGATATCACCCACATGCTGACGAAGATCCAGCATTCATTTGACATCAGGTTTGAGCAGGAAGACCTCAACCCCATAAAAAACTTCAGCGGCCTTTGCGACGCTGTTGTTAAAAAGATGAAGCTCAAAAACGCCGATGCATGCTCAACACAGCACGCGTTTTACATCCTGCGTAATGCCATCAACTTATCTGTCCCTGCGGATAAAGAGCTAATAAAACCACAAACCAAACTCTGCGACATTTTTCCGCGCGATACCCGCTTGCAGGTAATCGCTGAAATTGAAAAGGAAATGGGCTTTAAAATGAACCTGCTGAAACCAAAAGGATCGGTTGTGTTTATTTTCTCGCTGATCCTTGGCGCATCTGCAATTGGCTTATTCTTTTGGCCTGTTTTTGCCGCTGTTGGGTTGATATTATCGGTAGCAGGCTTAGTGCTGGCCGGTAAATTCGGCAAAGAAATGCAGGTTAAAACCTTAGGTGATCTGGCTGAAAAGATCTCCCGCGAACATTACCGCAACTGCCGCAAAAATGCATCAACCGTCAATCATAACGAAGTGTCTGAAAAGGTAAGGGAACTATTTATTCGCGAGCTTTATTTGGAGCCGGTTGTCGCAACAAGGGGAGCGAAGTATTAATATTTTCAAATAGCGATGGGTTTGAAACCCATCGCTATTTGAAATTGAAGCATCATCAACTCTTCGGCCCGCCGAACTCCATTAAATAGGCTTTCAGGAAATCATCCAGGTCGCCGTCAAGTACGCCGGCGGCGTTTGATGTTTCGTGATCTGTGCGGAGGTCCTTAACCAGCTTATAAGGGTGCAGCACGTAGTTACGGATCTGCGAGCCCCATTCAATCTTTTTCTTGTTGCCTTCAACCGCGTTGCTCAGCTCCATGCGCTTGCGCATCTCCGCCTCATACAACTGCGACTTCAGTAACCTGATCGCATTCTCCTTGTTCTGCAACTGTGAGCGCGATTCCTGGTTCTTGATAATGATTCCCGACGGCTTGTGATATAAACGCACCGCAGTTTCCACCTTGTTTACGTTTTGTCCGCCTGCGCCGCCTGAACGGAAGGTTTCAAATTCAATATCCGCATCCTTTACCTCAATCTCGATGGTATCATCAACCAGCGGGTAAACATACACCGACGCAAACGACGTATGGCGTTTGGCATTGGAGTCGAACGGAGAGATGCGGACGAGACGGTGAACGCCGTTTTCGCCTTTGAGGTAGCCGTAGGTA
Source organism: Mucilaginibacter phenanthrenivorans (assembly GCF_024721155.1). GTDB lineage: Bacteria > Bacteroidota > Bacteroidia > Sphingobacteriales > Sphingobacteriaceae > Mucilaginibacter > Mucilaginibacter phenanthrenivorans. The sequence continues at coordinate 196,049 of NZ_JAHVAP010000012.1, forward strand.
AAGTCGCCCTCAATTTGCAGGGTAACGGTTTTTACACCGGCAACGTCGCCTTCCTGGAAATCCTGTTCGGTAACCTTGTAGCCATGCTTTTCGCCCCACATAATATACATGCGCATTAGCATGCCGGCCCAGTCGCAGCTTTCGGTGCCGCCTGCGCCTGCGGTAATCTGTAGTACGGCGTTAAACTGGTCCTCCTCAGCCGAGAGCATGTTCTTGAACTCAAGCTCTTCAACCTCTTTTATTGCGGCGTTATATTGCTCCTGCATTTCGGCTTCGGTAGCATCACCCGCCTGGAAGAATTCATAAAGCACCCCGGTATCCTCCACCGTGGCCAATACCTTCTGAAAGGCGTCGGTCCAAACTTTTTTGGTTTTGATGGAGGCCAGCACCTTTTCGGCTTCCTTGGGGTGATCCCAAAAATGGGGGCCAATCGTTATATCCTGTTCAATTTGCAGTGCATCGAGTTTCTTATCGATGTCAAAGATGCCTCCTCAGGGAAGTTATTCTATCCCTTAAATCCTGAACTTGTTCTTTAGTCATGCAGCAAATATAATGGTTTATGGGGAAAAGAGGTGGGGTTAGGGGTGAACTGTGTTTATATGCTGATTAGCGGCGAAACGTGGGACTGTCCGCTGCTTCGATTTTCCTAAATTTTAGCTTTATTCCTACGAAGGTTGCTTCATTCTACCACTTAATGATCCTCCCGCTCATAGCCGCGGAGGCCTATTTCTTTTTTCTTGACAAAAAAAACAAGACCGAGCATAGCGAGATAATGAGCGCCATTAAAAAAACAAACAAAACGCGAATAACATCAAGTCACCAGAAAGGCCTCTTGGCGCACGAGGCCTTTTCAGCACAAATCCGAAAAAACCACGGGCCGGAATCTTTTTGCAGTGAGACCCTTTCAGGCGAAGAACCATTATGCAAAAATTTCCTATGCCCTTTCCCACCTCTTAAGGCCACCTGTTTTTCCGGATTTCTTCCGAGGCTTGTCTGCTGACGGGGAATTCATTTTGGAAACCATAATCTTTTGTACGAGAACTTAAAAACCAAAGCTATTTAGTGTTCGGGTATGCACAAAGCTCTTCCCTCCCCCTAAAATTAGGGGGGGAGGTGTCTCCGCGAGGAGACGGAGGGGGTAAAATCGGGTGTCCCAAAAGTTCACCGCCTCCATCGGTTGAAAAAAACACCCCATTGGTTGAAATTCCCAAATTATCTGTATCACCCGGCCAGTTTACCGCGTAAGGGTGAAAAACCAATTATTATGAAAGCAAGATCTATTTTAATACTGGCCGTGATCCTGGCAAGTGTGAGCGCCTGTAAAAAGGATAAACACAACCCTCAATTAACAGGAACCTACACCGGCATGTTTGATGCAAGACCCGATCATCCTACCAATGGCGCGGCGCAACCCGGTCCGTTTGCAGTGCAGTTGATAATTTCGGGTGATAATTTCCAGTCGGGGCAAAGTGCCGCTTATATCACGGTGGGCGGGGGTGCGGTACAGGCAACCGGCAGCACCCTAAATTTTACCGATCTCGAAGCCTTTCCCGACAATACCTCCATTAATTCAGAAGCGGCCCTGAGCAACAGTTATAGCTATACCCTTAAGGGCGATAGCCTGTTGTTCAGCAAAACCGAGTTAAATGTAACCTATACCTATAAGCTGAAGAAACAGTAAGGGGCGGCCCTGCACGGACAGGAAAGTTCAGGTATACCGCTAATCAGCAACCCCCTGGGTATCCAAAAAGCTCTTCTCTCCCCCTAAGTTAGGGGGAGGTGTCTCCGCGAGGAGACGGAGGGGGTAAACCCGCCTGCAAGTCGGGTGCCCGAAAAGTTCAACTATACCGCTAACCCCAGCAGCCCCTGGGTATCCAACAAGCTCTTCCCTTCCCCTAATTTAGGGGGAGGTGTCTCTGCGAGGAGACGGAGGGGGTAAGCGCGCCTCCAAAGCCCTACGGGGATTGGAGGCACTATTTCGTTGTTTTGTGATTTATACGCTAATTTTACTGACATGATAGATTATAATAACCGATCCTTCTCTACAATTAGCAACACAGACAATGGAGAGACCTCCTCTGAAACAATTTTCCATTATGTGCAAAGTGGTAAAATAATAACGGCCGCATACTCCGGTGGAAAAATTAAGCTAGGGCATTTAATAGGAGTGGTAAATGAAGACGGTGTAATTGATATTAGATATCACCAGGTGAATGAGGAAGGAAAACTCATGACAGGGATTTGCAGATCAGTTCCGGAAGTTCTAAAAAACAATAAGATTAGGCTTCATGAAACCTGGCAGTGGACTTCTGGTGATCATTCCAATGGTAAATCTATAATCGAGGAAATTTAATTATGTAACAATTTGTTAGGGTTGAACTTCCGCCCTCGCGGATTCCTGAAAGTGCCCCCCTTCGACGCTTGCTTAGTGTGCGACAGAAATTATACGCTACTCATGCATTTCTGCAAACCATCGCAGGGTTCTCTGCGAAAGTCTTTCGGAGACAAGATGTAGCTGCACTCTTCCACCTAATAATCCTCCCGCTCATGGCCGCGGAGGCCTAGTTACTTTTGGCTTGATCCAAAAGTAACCAGACCGAGCATAGCGAGATAATGAGTGCCTTAAAAAAACAAACCGCCCACGAATAACATCAAGTCAGCAGAAATGCTTCTTGGCGCACGAGGCCTTTTCAGCACAAATCCCCAAAAGCTGCGGGGCTGGAATCTTTTTGCCGGACTACCTTTTCCAACGCACACCTTTTATGCAAAAATCTCCTATGCCCCAGCCCATCTCTGCAGGTCGGCAGCTTTTTCGGATTTCTACCGAAGCTTGTCTGCTGACGGGGGAAAGCTTTTGCAACCCCAAATCATTTTGCTGAACCAAAAACAAAAGCGGGCAATGGCCTGACAGAAAAGCGGGCCGGGGAGTCTGGCATGCAGCGGGGAAGCTTTTTTCTGTCTTGATTTTTTTGGTCCTTTTTGTATCAAGACAAAAAGGACTAGCCCCCGCGGCAACTGAGCGGGAGGATGCCCAAGTTCATCCAATACAACCCCGGGTTTATACCCACATGCCTGCCAACTAAAAACCGCCAACTTTTTACCCCCCTCCTACATCCTTGCCGTTTTAATAAAGGCGTTTAACATTTTAACGGCCAGGTGCTTGTCCTGGATGTCGTTTGCCGGACTGGTTGCCGGGTCCAGGTATTTTTTGAACGGCGTATTGCCGATGGCGCCGATGGATTTAAAGCCCATGGCCCATTCGGGGAAGTTTCTATTTGCCAGGGGGCCGCTTGCTATTTCGGTGATGCCGCGGTGGCGTTCGTCGAGGGAGATTTTTTTATAGGTTTCCAGTACGGCGGCTTCCTCGCCTTCCAATAACTGGATAAAGTTTCCATCCGCATACAACAGCAGGCCGGTTATGCTGTTGCGGTTGTTATTCCTACTACAGGCTGCCAGCAACTCGATTAAGTCGCTATCAGTAAACCAGTTAACGCCGGCGCTCAGGTATAGTATAAAGTACATGTTTTAAAGTTTTTCCCGGTCTTAATTAACCGGCCACATGGTGTAACGCGGGTAATGCAAAGATCCTGCCTGAGTTAAAACCACCGGACAACCCAAAAAAACTCCCGACGCAAAAGGACTGCTACTACCAACTGCTTACTGCTACTTTTCCAAAGAATGGCATTGCCTGCGGCCCGGGCTGTACGTTCATACGCCTACAGCCCTTAGGCGCAATTGCTGCAAACCATCAACCCGCTGCAAGATCACTGCCCACTGCCAACTACAAACTGCATACTGAACAAAGGCCGGTATCCACTGCCATCCCTAATGCTCGCATCGGGGTTAATAAAAATTCGCCCCCTGCTGTTGCAAATAGCCTCAGCGCCAGGCCATCCTGACCCTTTGACCCTTCCTGCTGCTCCTTACATGGCAATAATTTTTTAGATTGGTGATATTTGTATAATGTTGAAGATTTAACATAATTTTATAAAAATCAACCTTACGCCACCATGAAACTTGTTGCATTAATATTAATAGCCCTGGTTGCTGTTGAACATTTTTATATTTTATGGATAGAAATGTTTGCATGGACCACTAAAGGCCGGTCGACTTTTAAAAGCTTCCCCGCAGAATTATTTGAGCCAACCCGGGGCCTCGCGGCCAACCAGGGGCTTTACAATGGTTTTCTTGCTTCGGGTTTAATATGGGCTTTGCTGATTAATGATCCGTTATGGTCAAAAAATGTGGCGATATTCTTTTTAAGCTGCGTGGTAACTGCTGGTTTATATGGGGGCCTCACGGCCGGAAAAGTAATTTTTATCAAGCAAATGCTCCCTGCTGTTATAGCCCTGTGTGCTGTGATAGTGTGGATGTAAGACGATCATTTGTTTTCTGCCCCTGCTGACGCAAGCGTTTTTCCGCTGCCGCACAGCGTCCTCGCTTGTGGCCCGAGTTTAGGTAACCACGTTGCACAGCAGCACAATTTTTAATTGCCCTACACTCTCCCCACGTAATTATACGCATCCCATAACCCGTGATTTTACCTATAAGAACAGGTACCCGCCCTATTGCCGGGGAAGCCGGGGCAAGCTACCTTCACCTGTACAAAAAGCAATAATTATACAGGCCGGGCAGGGGAACCGCAATCGGCCCCATTAACATACTGTTATGACAACCGCTGTTCAAAACGACTCCCACGGAGTAAACTTTATCAACCAAACCACCATTTACGTGTCGACCCGGTCCCGGCTCAACGACGAGCAAACCCGGGGCATCACCAACGAGCTGCTGCGCATCATCGGAACCACAAACCACACCCACGACGTCACGTTCCGCTTCATCGACGAGGACAACCTCACCCAGGCCCACGCCTCTGTTGATGATAAGCTTCGGGTTTCGGTGAATAATTGAGCTCCTTGCTAATCGCATGTAAAAACCTGGCGCTGAAACCCCTCCCTGTACCCTTCCCGGTGGCTACCGTGTACCAACATCTTTTGTCAGTCATATTTTTCCTGCCCCATAGGGTCTACCGCTTTGTAGCTAATGGGAAGAAAAATGTTTTGCCCCGTAGGTGGCTACCCTTTACCATCATTTCCGGCACGATGCGGGTACGATGGTTACAAATCTAACGGCTGGGTAGCCTCCATGAGGCAAAATCTTAATCAACGTTTTTCTACAAAGCGATAGAGCCTACGGCTCATTGTCATTCGCGTGTTCTTAAAAAATGTGTACACGGTAGCTTCCGGGGAGGCATCCGCACGGGGCCGTCGCTTTCCAAAAGCAATAGGGTTTCCAAAAATTCCTTTCCCTCCGTCAGCAGACAAGCTTCGGGAGAAACCCGGAAAGGCTGCCGGCCAAGAGCGGCGGACTGGGGCATAGGAAGTTTTTGCATGCAAGGTATCAAAGCGACGGGGTCACAAGGCAAAAACATTCCAGCCCCGCAGCCTTTTCGGGTTTGTGCTGAAAAGGCCACGTGCGCAAAGAAGCATTTCGGCTGACTTGATGTTATTCGTGGGCGGTTTGTTTTTTTAAGGCACTCATTATCTCGCTATGCTCGGTCTGGTTACTTTGTATCAAGACAAAGTAACAGCCCCCGCGCAATTGAGCGGGAGGATCATCGGGTTATAATACAAAATACCATTCGAAGCTCAACAGCCGCATTTCAATAACCCGCGTATATCACTATATTACCCCAACTTTCAATCATCAAAAATGAAAAGCCTTTCCCACCTCCTTTTATTAGGCGATCCGCGCTTGTATGAAACCTGCGAACCGGTTTTGCAAACGGAGCTGCCCCTGGTTAAAGACTGGGTTGCTGACCTGGATAATGTTATGAAGGAGATCAGGCTGAAATACAATTTCGGCAGGGCCATTGCAGCGCCGCAGCTTGGCATCATGAAACGGCTTATTTATATGAACATCGACAAGCCCGTTGTATTCATCAACCCTGTATTAAACAACTTAAGCACCGACCTTTTTGAGCTTTGGGACGATTGCATGAGTTTCCCTAATTTGCTGGTGAAGGTAAAAAGGCACCAGTCACTAACCATAAACTACCTCGACGAAAACTGGCACCCCCAGGAATGGAAAATGACTGGCGATTTGTCCGAACTCTTACAACACGAGTACGACCACTTGAACGGCATTTTATGCACCATGCGGGCGATAGATGAAAAATCGTTTAAATGGCGGAGTTGAATTGGATTAAGTTTGCACATGAATGAAGCCACATAAATGGACTTATTGCACATCACATAGGAGCCCCGAAAGCCTATTTAACTTGGGATGGGGTGTCACCCTGAGGTACTCGAAGGGCGACGTGCGCAGTGGCCTTGTCCTCATGCTAATCAGGGCGCAAAGGCCTTTGCCCGCATGCTTCGAGTGCCTCAGCATGACACTCCTTTGTTAGTTCTCCAAAAACTCTTTCCTCCGTCAGCAGACAAGCTTCGGAAGAAACCCGGAAAGGCTGCCGGCCAAAAGCGGAGGGTTGGGGCATAGGAAGTTTTTGCATCTAAGGTATCAAAGCGACAAGGTCACAAGGCAAAAACATTCCAGCCCCGCAGCCTTTCCGGGTTTGTGCTGAAAAGGCCCCGTGCGCAAAGAAGCTTTTCGGCTGACTTGATTTTTTTGGTCCTTTTTGTATCAAGACAAAAAGGACTAGCCCCCGCGGCAAATGAGCGGGAGGATGTATAAGTTATAACACAAATACCCTTCGCAGTTCAAAAGCTGCGTTTAAGCGCCCCGCATTTTTGGCATTATCTCCAACAACTGAATATTATCCTATCTTTACCCCGCAATTATACCAACCCGGTACCCATTTACAACCCATCATGAAAAAGTTTAACCTGGTAATAACCATTGTTTGTATCACCATGCTTGCATCCTTTAAACCTGCGCCCAAGACAGATCTGTTTGCTGATTATCCGGCCTATTCCGGGAACGATCTCGGGGTTAACTATTCGCCGCAGCAAACTGTGTTTAAAGTGTGGGCGCCAAGGGCGATCGAGGTGAAGTTGCGCTTGTACGACGCCGGAAATGGCGGCGAGGCTACCGCAACAACCAATATGACAAAGGGCCTCAATGGCACCTGGGAGCTGGCCATCAAAAAGGACCTGAAAAATAAATACTACACCTTCCAGGTAATGCAGGACGGTAAATGGCTGCTGGAATGCCCCGACATTTATGCCCGTGCCGTCGGCGTTAACGGTGCGCGCGGCATGGTGGCCGACCTGGCCTCCACCAACCCCAAAAACTGGCAGAACGACAAAAAACCGGCGCAAAAAAACTTTACGGACATTGTGTTATATGAAACCCATGTACGCGATATCTCCATCTCCTCAAACTCCGGCATAAAAAACAAGGGCAAGTTTTTGGGCCTTGCCGAAACCGGCACCAAAAGCCCCGACGGCGAACCCACCGGCCTAGACCATATCAAACAGCTCGGCGTAACGCATGTTCACCTGCTGCCTTCGTTTGATTTTAACACGGTTGATGAAACTACACCCGAGGCCAACAAGTACAACTGGGGCTATGACCCGCTGAATTATAACGTCCCCGAGGGAAGCTACGCCACCAACCCCTACGACGGCAATGTGCGGATCCGCGAATTTAAAACCATGGTGCAGGCCCTGCACAAAAACGGCCTGCGGGTGATCCTCGACGTGGTGTATAACCATACCAGCGATACCAAAGGGTCGAACTTTAACCAGTTTGCGCCGGGCTACTTTTACCGCCAAAATGCCGATGGCAGCTACGCTAACGGAACGGGCTGCGGCAACGAAGTAGCGTCGGAACGGGCGATGGTAAGGAAGTTTATGATCGAGTCGGTGGTGTATTGGGCTAAGGAATACCATTTGGACGGTTTCCGGTTTGACCTGATGGGCGTGCATGACATTGAAACCATGAACCAAATTAGCGCCGCGCTGCACAAAATAGACCCCACCATTTTTATTTATGGCGAGGGCTGGACGGCAGGGAACAGTCCGCTGCCCGAAGACCAGCGTGCGGTTAAAAAGAACATGGCAAAATTAAACGAGGTTGCTGCCTTCGGCGATGACCTGCGCGACGGCCTCAAGGGCGGCTGGGGCGACCTGAAAGAAAAAGGTTTTGTTAGCGGCGCCACCGATAAAAAGGAAAGCGTAAAGTTCGGCATCGTGGCGTCGACCCCCAACACGCAGGTAGATTATACAAAGGTAAATTACTCTAAAGCCCCCTGGGCCGCCGAACCGTTTCAAACCATTACCTACGTTTCCTGCCATGACGACAACACCCTGTTCGACAGGCTGAAGATCAGTAACCCCAAAGCCTCAGAAGCCGATCTGATAAAAATGGACAAGCTGGCAAACGCCATTGTGCTTACCTCGCAGGGGGTGGCATTCCTGCATTCCGGCGCCGAGCTTTTACGCACCAAAAAGGGCATCGCCAACTCCTACAACTCTCCCGACAGCATCAACAAAATCGACTGGAGCCGCAAAACAAAATACAAGGTCGTTTTCGATTATTATAAGGGAATGGTCGCCTTGCGCAAAGCACACCCTGCCTTCCGGATGCCATCGACAAAAATGATCCAGGACAATTTAAAATTTATCGAAACCGGGGACACCGGCCTGATCGCCTACAAAATCAGCAACAATGCCAATGGCGACAGCTGGAAGAATATTTTGGTGGTGCTTAACGGCAATACCTCGCCCAAAACAATAAAAAAGCCCGCCGGTAAATGGACTTTGGCGGCTGACGAAAACGGGGTTAACCTTAAAGGAATCAGGACCATTGGCACCGGCGATATAACTATTCCGGCTACATCGGCCTATGTTTTATACCGAAAGTAAGTCGCGTTTGTAACATGTTTTGCCCATCGCCATCAAAATATTATTAAACAATCGCCGTTTTATTTAAAAACTTAAAAACATGGGCTTATTAAAATTCATTATAGTTGGCGCTGCCGTAGGATACGGCATTAACTACATTACTCAAAAAGGACCGGATGGCCGATCCATCATCGACGACCTTGCCGAAAACGCACCGGATTGGTTCGACAAGGCCAAACAATTCGCGGAAGACGCACTTGGAAAAGTCGGCAAAACGGCTGAAGACGTTAGGGCTAATTTTTAAGGCCTGAACAAAACTAGCGATGGGTTTGAAACCCATCGCTAGTTTGCATTTTGGTACGCGCTTAACCCTCATTTCCCACAGCCCCTTTATCCCCCATAAAAACTAAACCGCATAAAACAGCGTTATTATTGTGCACATACCACATGAAATAACAAACGTTAAATGGATTCTCCCGCTTTATTTACCCCAAAGGCTAACTTCTCACGTACCCTTAAATCAACAAAAAACATAAAAAAACACCCGCTTTTAATAAAAGTGCTGGCTGTTATGTTGCTGTCATTCCCTTTTTTTACTAACGCGACGGGCTTTAAGTTCAAGATAAAGAACACTGCAAAAACCAATGTTGCCGTGTTTTATAAGATCAGCAAAAGCTCGGGCAATTTTAAACTGAAGACACTTTTAAAGTTGAAACCCGGCGAGGAAAAGATAAAGGAAGTTTCGTTAGCCAAGGGTGATACCATTGCCTTTTACGGGCAGGACGCCGAGGATGAAACCTCCGTCACCATTAAACGTGATTACACCGCGCTACAGCAAAACGGCGACAAAATAGTGTACGTCCCCATTATCATACCGGAAAAGCAAACGTCGAATTTTGAATCGCTGGAGGGATTGAGCGTAAAGCTGGAGCACAACAAGGTGCTGAACTTTTTGCTGAAGATGGATTCATCGTCCATGAGCAGTCTGTCGATGCTGGAAAAGAACTTTCAGAATGTGTACCCGCTGGGCACCTTTATTTTTGTCGACGTAAAAACAAACCGGTTGTTATTGCCGCCGCTTGAGCCATCGTTCTGGAACAACAGCGAGAATTACCTCACCATCCAGGATAGCCTTTACGCCATGGTGAACAAGGGTAAGAGCGGGATGGCCGGCGCGCAAATGGGCTACTTCGTCGCAAAAATGTTCGACTCATTGCATGTAAACAATACCGCCGAACTCGAATTTAAAGCCAAACTTTCTCTCATCCGCTGGAAGCCATCGCCCGAAGCCGATATTTACCAGGTGTTTAACGACAAGGCCGTGGAAACCTTCCTGCAAAATTGCTACGCCCAAATTGATAACCCCGACCAGGAATACCAGCGCTACAGGCTTTACTTTCTGTCGTCATACGAACGTATTGACGACCTGGAGATTTACGGAAAGCAGTATTATAACTTCGGCAACGAGGCTGACCTTTCACTGGGCGGGCCGGCGCAGGTATTCAGTACCAACCTGGGCGTAATGTATACCAAGAATAAAACGCTGAGCAATTATTATTCCGTTCAAAATGCGGTGCTGCGTACCAAGGCTTATGATTTTACCTCCCTGCTGTTCAACAGCTTTAAGAAGAACGTGCGGAACAAAATTATGGCGGATACCTACGCGGATCAGCACAAAATAATCGCCGCCATTGTTGATGAATACAAAAGCTTGGTGGCTTACAACCCCGACCCGGTAAAGCTCACCCTGCAGGCAGTTGACCCCAAGGATGCCAACCCATCTATAGTGCCTATTGAAACTACGGTAAATAACCTGTCGCCATACAACAGCATGGCTCCTGATACTGCCAAGGCTGCAACCGCAGCTGCTAATAATGACAAGATAGATGCTTACAACAATAAGGTTAGGTTCTTTAACTCGCACCTGAAGGAGATCCATAACTTATTCAAGCAGCTTGATCAAACCGAAAGCGACCTTGATAAGCTCTCGCACAGCAACCCTGATAAGGCATTCAGCAGCACGTCAAACTCTGCCGGATTATTGAAGGAGATTGAAGTGAACAGCCAGATTGTGCGGAAGGAATGATAAAGACATATTGCGCTGCTACATAAAAGCAATCTTCCTGTTTCTCTGCAACAAGACAAACCCTGCGGTTGATCACGGGGGCTGGGGCGCCCTGTTTTAAGATGAATTATACTTTCGATTCCCTTTAACGCGCTATAAAATTTGTGTGAACCAAGTTGTACAATCTTGTACGGGCTTGTTAAAGCAAGATGCTTTTTGACGCATTATATTTGTTATAGAGGTTTTAAGAATTTGGTGGGGACACAGATAAGTACAGGGGCACAAATTATACTTAGTGTTATTTCAGCAAGCTCACCGGCAGGGTTTCCATAAACGGATGCCCTGTTTTTTTATGGTCACCCGTGAAAATGAAAACTTCTCCGAACTTCCGCATACAATGAGGCTCCTGTATAAAACCACTGAATTCAACCGAATTTTCAGAAAAATAAATACTTGTTTTCCTTAACTTTATCATACTGGCCTGCCGTAACTTTATAGTCGGCAAAACCTTTAATGCGCCGGCTCCGTAAACCTGTAACAAGCCTTATACATGGCTTGATATTTTACATATGAAATCAACCTAACCGGCCTGCTCCGGGAATGATTTTGAACCAATTTATAGACCATGGAAAACATAAACGTTGCGGTGGTTGACGATCATAAACTGTTCCGTAAGGGCATTGCGGAACTTGTAGCTAACCTTGAGGGTTTCACCGTGCTGTTTGAGTGCGGCAACGGCGACGAGATGAAAACTCAAATGTCAGCCAAAATCAAACCTGATATTATTTTGCTGGATATTCATGATGGAAACCAGGACAGCCTGGCTACTGCCACCTGGCTTAAAAAGCAATACCCATGCATCCCCATTGCCGTACTGGCGATGATTGAAAAGGACGAAACCATTTTATTAATGATCCAACTGGGCGTAAAGTGCTACCTGTGTAAGGATTTCGATCCCGGTGAGCTGGAACAGTCATTACGCAAGGTTGCAGCCGGAGAAGTGTGCATTCCGGAGTTCGTGATAAAGTTGTTATTAAGCACCTACAACAAGCCCATGCAAACCGTACTGAACGTGCGCGAACATCAGTTTATACAGCTATTGAGCACAGAGCTCACCTACGCAGAAATTGCCGCTCAACTGCACATCAGCAAGCGCACTGTTGACGGGTACCGCGATACGCTATTCGAAAAACTGAACGTGAAAAGCCGGGTGGGCGTGGTGTCGTACGCGCTTAGACATAAGTTGATAGAATTGTGAGGGTGTGTTCATGGTGGATGGTTCATAGTTCATGGCTGGGGAAAGTAGGAGGAGGTAGTAGTAGCAGTATAAATTTCCCCTATTTCTTTACTGTTTGCGCAAGAGCGGTCGTCTCCGGGTGAGTCCGCTCTGTGCGATATTCACGCCATAAAATCTCTTCTCCTATCATCCTTTCATCCCTAAATCAAGCACATCACGGTTCAAAATACGCCATAAACTCACGCCATCTCATTAATAAAGCCTTTGCACAACAACGTAATAATCAATCAATTACGCAATAAACCGTTCGCTAAACCCCCAAATAATCAGCAAAATCCTTGAATCATAAAAATCAACGGTTTATCTTTGCACCCATGGACATTCTACCCAATGACCTGCAAACGTACCTTGATGAGCACTGCGAGCCGGAGCCGGAAGCCCTGCAAAACATCAACCGCGAGACCTATTTAAAGGTGTTGCGTCCGCACATGTTGTCGGGCCATTATCAGGGTCGGGTGCTTAGCTTTTTGAGCAAAATGGTGCAGCCGAAGCACATCCTGGAGGTGGGCACCTTTACCGGCTATGCCACCATTTGCCTTGCCGAGGGCTTAACTGATGATGGCATTATCCACACCATCGAAGTTAACCGCGAACTGGAAGAAATGCTTAATTCACATTTTAATTCCACAAATGTTGGCAAAAAAATAAAGCTGCATTTCGGCGAGGCAACGGCTATAATCCCTGAAATTCAGGCAGATAATTGGGATTTGGTATTCATTGATGCTGATAAAAAGAATAATTATACCTATTTTGAACTCGTATTCGAAAAAGTAAGGTCCGGAGGATTAATAATAATTGATAATGTTTTGTGGAAGGGAAAGGTGTATGGCGAAGAAAACGACGCCGATACGCAACTTATCCGTGAACTAAATGACCGCATTTCCGTAGACAGCCGTGTAGAAAAAATGATTCTGCCCGTGCGCGATGGATTGCTGGTCATCAGAAAAAAGTAAATTATGAAAAAACTCGTACTAGTTACCCTGATGCTGGCTTCAGCACTATTTGCTACTGCACAAAAAAACACCCCAAAATCATACATTGAACAGTTTAAGGACGACGCCATTAGAATAATGCACGAAACCGGGGTTCCGGCAAGTATTGTTTTGGGCGTTGCCATGCATGAGTCGGGTTGCGGCAACAGCACACTGGCGCAAAACCTCAACAACCAGTTCGGTGTAAAGGGCGGCGGTGGCGCCGTTTTCTACAAGCACAAAAAGAAAGTAACCACAAAATACAAGCGCTACGAGTCTGTTTATGATTCGTTCCAGGATTTTGCCCGCATCATGACGGAGCGCGCCCAATTCAGCAGCCTTGCTGATAAGTTCACACACTTTGACTATACTGGCTGGGCAAAGGGCATCCAGAAGCATGGCTACTGCAGCAGCCACAAATGGTCGGCCCAGGTGCTGAGCATCATCAAAAAATACCAGCTTTACAATTTCGACGAAAACCCGGCTACTCCTGCGGATACTTCGAACCCGTCGCAGCTGGCCCAAAATAACTAAAAAGCACAATAATAGCGTTTAACGTAACCTCCTGAACCTTACCTCCGTTAAAAGAGATAATCCCCGGCTTGATTTGGCCGGATATTATTTGATTTATTATTGAAGGATGAGGAAATTCGTATTTTTATGTATGGGCCTGGTTTTATTCACCGCATGTTCGGCGCGCAAAACCTCAGTGGGAAGTCGAACGGCCCGCAAAAACAACAAAAGCGTTCAAAAAGCTAATAGTAACGCCATCGCTAATTACACGCCGCTAACATCATTACAGTATATTGATAAGTATAAAGACATTGCCATAAAGGAAATGAACCAATACGGCATCCCTGCGAGCATTACGTTGGCGCAGGGCATGTTTGAGTCAGGAAGCGGCAACGGCGAGCTGGCCAGGGTTGCCAATAACCATTTCGGCATAAAAACCGGCTCATCATGGACGGGCAAGGTTTATTACAAGGATGATGACAACCCCAACGATAGCTTCCGGGTTTATGATTCGCCGGAAGATTCGTTCCGGGATCACTCCGTCTTCCTGCAAAAGAAAAATTACAGCAAGCTTTTTGAACTGGATAAAAACGATTACCAGGGTTGGGCATACGGACTGAAAAAGGCAGGCTATGCCACCAATCCAAGGTATCCGCAACTGTTGATCGGGTTGATCCAGAAGTATAACCTTAACCAATATGATGCCCCCGAAGGTGAGGTCTCCAAAATAAAACGGGTCGACCGCGTGTTTACGCAGATAGACAAAAAGGAGGAAAAGGCCCAAAAGGATTCGATACAAGCTACCCCCGCAATTTTACCGGCACCGCCGGATAAAACTTATACCATTAGGCAGGGCGATACACTATATAACATTTCCAAGCGTTTTGGTTTGACTGTTGACGACCTGAAGGCACTGAACAACATGGCTGATAACAATATTAAAATTGGCCAGAAGATTGTAGTGACTAAGTAGGCCTGTTAATTTTTGTTAAATAGTATACTTGAAATTGACCGAAAGCTGTAGTTTTAGTGTTGCAATGAAATGGGGTTTGGTATTTTGCTTCCTGGTCGTAGGGTTAAAATGTTTTTCGCAGGACAAAACGGTTGCGGGTATTGTATTTGACCGTGACACGAGGGACCGCATTGCCACCATCAGCATTCATAACATCACCACAGGCGCCTCTGCCTATGATAACCTGAAGGGCGAATTTAAAATCGACGCCGCGCCGGGGGATTTCCTGGTGTTCACCAAATTTGCATATTACCCCGATACCGTAAAAGTTTTAAGCGATGCGCCGCTAGCCATTTATATGGCCCGCACGGCTATTGTGCTGAAGGAGGTTACCATACATGATACAGTGCTCAGCCCGCTGATGCGGATGCACGCCAGTAAGCAGGAGTTTAGCAAGGCATATGGCTCATTGGCATATAGCGACTTGTTAACCAGCCCATCCAGCGGCGGCGCAGGCCTGAGCATTGATGCCCTTTGGAACGCCTTTAGCCGCGAAGGCCGCAATGCCGAGAAGCTGCGCGGAGAAATTCAGCGCGATTACGAACAAAACACCATCGATGCCCGCTTTAACCGCACCTATGTGGGCAAAATTACCGGCCTGCGCGATGCAAAGCTTACCGCATTTATGTACCGGTACCGCCCGGGCTATTACACCACCAAAACCGCCAGCGAATATGAGTTTGTGGCCATGATAAGGGCAAACCTTCGCCGGTTTATGCGCAACCAGCGCAATTATACGCTGCCCGCCCTGGTAACCCCTCCGGTTACCAATAATTGATTTTTGGCCTTTGCAATGTATCATTGCTGTTAATAATTGTTAAATTTTTTAACTTCTATAATATGAATCATATAATTGCAGTTCATTTAAATAAAACTGTTTAGCGCAAGCTGCATGGAATAAATTTTACACCCTTTATCTTTTTTTGCATGAAAAACCCCTATTTCCGCAAAGCATCACTGTCTGCTGTGCTTTTATCACTTGTTTTTTTAACCAACAGCTGCAAAAAAACCGCCAGCACCACAACAACTTCCGCCTTGCCTACTATTACAACGGTGGGATTGATCATCAACCTTACATCAACTACAGCGCAAAGCGGGGGAACCATTACCAGCATCGGCGGCTCATATATAACTGAAATCGGCGTCTGCTACAGCTCAACCAATAAAGCGCCCAACACCTTAGATAATAAGGTAACCACAACATTAACGTCAACGGCAACAATACCTGTTACCTATGCTACTGACTTAACCGGACTAACCGCCAATACCACTTATTATGTACGCGCTTATGCCATCAACAGCGGCGGTATCGCATATGGGAATGCCGTTACCTTTACTACCGTTGCCAGCCTTAGCGGTGTTAGTACAACAATAAGCACACTTGCCGGTAACGGCGCGGCAGGCTATGCCAATGGTTCGGGTTCAGCCGCCCTGTTTAATTACCCGATGGGCATTGCTACTGATGCCTCCAACAATATTTTTGTTGCCGATTCATACAATAACCGCATCCGCTCACTTACTACGGGTGGTTTAGCAGGCACTATTGCCGGTAATGGAACACCTGGTTACAGCGAAGGCGCGGCGTTAACTGCCGAATTTTATGGCCCAAGCGGCGTTGCCGCTGATGGTTCAGGCAATATTTACGTTGCCGATTTTGGCAATAACGTAATCCGCAAGATAACCGCAGCAGGCGTGGTAAGCACCTTTGCAGGAAATGGAACCGCCGGTTTTGTAAACAGCACTACAGCTGCTTCTGCCGAGTTTAACAATCCCGCCGGCGTGGCGGTTGATGCTTCAGGAAATGTTTATGTTGCCGACCATGGCAATAACGCCATCCGCAAAATAACACAAGCAGGCGTTGTTACTACACTTGCGGGCGTTAAGACGGCTGGATATGTAAATGCTACAGGAACAGCCGCTTATTTTAATAACCCAACCGGTGTTGCTGTTGATGCCGCAGGCATTGTTTACGTTGCCGACCTTGGCAACTCCGCCATCCGTAAAATTACTGCCGCAGGCATAGTTACTACCATAGCGGGCGGCCCTACGCAACCTACTTTGCTTAACCTGCCCGTTGCGCTTGCGCTTGATAAGCAAGGCAATATTTTTATTGCTGACGAGGGCGGCCGCATCCTGGAATGCACCACCTCGAATGTATTATATACATTGGCAGGAACGGTTGGCACTACAGGCCTGGTAAATGGGGCCGGCACAACTGCGCTATTCAACAACCCACAGGGAATAGCTGTTGATTCCAACAACAATATTTACGTAAGCGACCAGGATAACAGCAGCATCCGTAAGGTGGTTGTTGTTAAAACACCATAAGAAAAGAGCAGAAAGCTAAAAGGTTAAAGGCGAAAGGTTTTGGTGAGTTTCTTAACCTTTCGCCTTTTTTTCTTCCTCCAGCTTCATCAAAGCATAAAATAGCCCGGTGCAGTGCAGTGCCTGGGCTATTTTATTTTCGGCCAGCAGTTGCTTTACTTCGTCGATGGTGTAGGTATTAACTATTAGTTCTTCGTGCTCATCCAAATCCTGGTCCTGCACTTTTTTGCCGCCGCGGGCCAGGTAGCAAGAAGTGTAGTTATTTGCGGTAGATGGATTGGCGTAGGTAACGCACAACAATTCAAAATCATCAAACAGGTAACCGGTTTCCTCCAGCAGTTCGCGGCGCAGGCCATTTTCGGCAGATTCGCCTGCTTCAATTACGCCTCCGGGAAGCTCGGTAGAAACGATGCCTGCTGCGTGGCGGTATTGTTGCACCATCAGGATCTTGCCTTCATCGGTAAGCGCAACAGCATTTACCCAGTTGGGGTATTCTAAAACGTAGTAGTCTTCAACAATGCGACCGTCTGGCATTTCGCACCTGTCGCTCCGAAGCGTGGCCCAGGGGCCTTTGTGGATATAATGTGATGAAAGTTTTTTCCAAACTAGTTCATGGCTCATAGTAAACAGTTCATGGTTGAACGGTGCGAATTTAAGGATTAGCCGTTGAACTTCATAAAGAGGGGAATGCTCCGGGTTATCAAATAATTCCTTTACCTGTAGGCAACCTTGAATTGCAGGCTGTCCGCCAGCATAAGTTATTGAGAGAACTTACTTTTTCTATACACTGCAGGCGTCTGCCCTGTTTTTGATTTGAAGATCCGGTTAAAAGCCGCTTCAGACCGATAACCCACGTTTGCTGCAATTTCCGATATATTACTGCTCTCTGTTGTCAATAGTTTTTGTGCGCGCCTGATGCGCCAGTTGGTAAGGTAGTCCTGCGGTGTTTCATGCACTAATTTTTTAAACTGGTTAAAAAATACAGAGCGCGACATGCCAATTTCCGATGCAAGGGATTCAAGCGTCCAATTGTTTTGTGGCGAATCCTGTATCAATTTTAGCGCTTTACTGATCCTTGGATCGTTTAATGCGGAAAGAAATCCACTGCCGGGCAATGCCTGTTCTAAATATGCCCTGACGATATTGACAAACATGATTTCTGATAAACACTTCAGCATAACACTGCTTCCGGGCCTTTCGTTATTAAGCTCTTCAAATATCAATTGTGCAACCTCTTTTACTAAAAGCTGGTTTTCTGTTACATACTGCCTGATATGGATAATTGGCGGCAGGTCCTTTAAAAAAGGATGTAAGGGCTGGTAATCAAATTCAAAATGGCCTGCTATAAGAATAGTTTTATCTTCCCCCTTATCAAAAAGAGGGATCCCCTCTCTCCGGGCCTTAACAAATTCGGGCGATGGCATGCGAAAGCTTGTAGGGCTGTCTGCTATCCAATGGGCGCTTCCGTGAGGCACAAATACCAAATCGCCCTCTGCCATTTCTATAATACGGCCATCAGGCGAGCCAACTGTACAACTGCCGCTCACCAGCCGCCAAAATTGCGAATTCTGATCCTTAACAATATCCAGCCCCCATGGGGTTGCAAGCGGGAATTTGCTGTAAACAACACTCCTCAACCCAACTGCTTCCAAAATGCTACTTAATGCGTCCATATTACATTTGATACGATTAAGCAAATATACAGCACTATTAAATGCTTTTAGTATGAATCGGCAGAATACCTTTGTACTATTAAAAATAAATCAAAGAAATATGACAACTCAGGAATTAGCCAATCGTTATTATGATCTGTTTAAGCAAAGACAGGTAGCAGAAATTTATGAACAATTGTACAGTGTCGACATCGTTTGTACCGAACCCGAACATGCTTTGGCAATGGGAGTGCCTACCATAACCAGGGGTATTGAAGCGGTTTTAGCAAAGTCAAAAGCCAGGCAGGAAATTATAGCAGAAGTACACAGCTTTTTCAGCAGCGAACCCGTTGTTGGCGGTAGCTATTTTAGCCTGGCCATGGGCCGGGACATGACCTTAAAAAACGGACAGCGGTTACAATTGGCAGAAATTGCGGTTTTTGGCGTAAAAGACGATAAGATCATAACCGAAACCTTTTTTTATTAGCAATGGATTATTCTACGTAAGTTTTCGGAGATCTTCAGAAATGTAGTTCGGGTTTTGCAGCGCTGCACCTCAAATAAGGTGGAGCGCTAGCAGCACTCAAACCGAAAATTAGCAGGATTATCCTGATGACGAAATCCATTAGTGTTATGCTCCCCTGGCTGGGCAGAATTCGAACCGCTTGATCGAAAATCTTCGACATTTGTGTCAATTAGATTTGCAGACCAATTGTATTTTAATATAAAGACTGCTTACAAAAAGTGAACACTTATAATGGTGGTTACGTATATTTATAAGTTTTGTATCTTGCAGACAATTAACCACTTATACTACATAACTAAATGAACCTTTGAGCAAATATATACAATGTCCGTGCCTGCCGGAAAAGAGAATGCTTTTACGGAACTTAGGGTTATTACTATTGGTTTTTGCTTTTATGTCGTGCAAGCATGAGGGTACACCCGCGTCAAAAATAGCGGCGAAACACAGTAAATCGCTTATCCCAGGCGCGACCAAAGCCGGACTCGGGCCTCCAAAGAGTGTCGCGATCACCGCAAATAACCTGCCTGTAGTATCTGTAGCGGGCAGGCCTCTTGTTATCTCTGATTTGTCGCACGGTGGGGTGCCTTTTTTTACTCACTATGGAACGGAACAAGGGCTTCCGATTAATAATATTATCTGTAGTACCATCGACAGGATGGGTAACCTTTGGCTCGGCACCGGTGGAGGCGGCGCCAGCCGGTTCAATGGGAAAAACTTTACCAACTTTACCACAGCGCAAGGTTTGGCCGCCAACGTGGTCTTCGCCATCAGGGAAGACCGGGCAGGCAATATTTGGTTCGGAACAACAGCCGGAGTGAGTAAATTTGATGGTAAAAAATTCAGCAATTATACGGCTGAGCGGGGCCTGGCAGGTAATTTCGTTTCCTGCATCCTACTTGACAAAACAGGCGCGCTGTGGTTTGGTACCCATGAAAATGGAGTAAGCCGGTTTGACGGCAAGCATTTTACAAACTATAACAAGGCTAATGGGTTGTCTGCAAATTATGTCCGTTGTTTATTACAGGACAGGCATGGAAAGGTATGGCTGGGTATGGACGGGGGAAGCTTGTGTGTGTATGACGGAGTCCATTTTGTCAACTATAACGCCGCAAATGGGCTGGCTGGCCAGACGGTTAATTGTTTAACAGAGGATACATCCGGGACGATCTGGGCGGGGACGGATGCGGGGGCTAGCGCTTATAATAATGGACATTTTACAAATTATTTGAGGAAGCAGGGCTTGCCTGATGACGCCGTATATTCGATAGCAGAAGACCAGGCAGGCAAACTCTGGTTTGGAACAGGAACAAAAGGACTCAGTAAATTTGATGGTTACAAGTTTACAAATTACCAGGGCAAAGAATCACTTCCATCGGGTAAGATCAACAGCCTGCTTTTGGACCGGGACGGGAACTTTTGGTTTACATCACAGGGGGGCGGCCTGAACAAATTGGAGCGGCCGGGCCTGACCTATTATACCACCGCGCAGGGGCTTACAGGCAACCTGGTGTTTTTTATTACCCAGGACCGGCCCGGTAACCTATGGTTCGGTACATACGAGGGCGGGGTGAGTAAGTTTGACGGTAAAAGTTTCACTAACTATACTGCGGCCCAGGGCCTGGGTGACAATATCATCTGGAGTATATTGTGTGACAGGGACGGAAATACATGGTTCGGAACCGACCTTGCAGGGGTGACCGAATTTAACGGAAAAACGTTTACCCATTATACTACCGCCCAAGGCCTGCCGAGCAATTCCGTGATCACAATTACGCAAGACCGCGATGGCAACCTGTGGTTCGGAACGCGCGGGGACGGCGTCTGCCGGTTTGACGGGCATCGTTTTACAACCTTTACAACTGCGCAGGGGCTGCCCGGAAATAATATTCAACGGATAGTCCAGGACAGGACCGGCGACATTTGGCTGGCAACACATGACAACGGCATCAGTCGTTTCGATGGACGGTCATTCAAGAATTATAGCACACAGCAGGGTATGGTGAGCAACAATGTTGGTTCTATGGCTATGGATAAAAATGGTCATATCTGGGCCAGTACCTCCCAGGGCCTGAGCGAATTCGACGGAAAGAAATTCACGAACTATACCACGCTTGAAGGGCTGGCAGACAACTACATTACTGAGATTGCGCAAGGCCCCGGTGGCGACGCGATGTGGTTCGGGACAAACAAGGGCTTGTCAATGCTTCTTAATAAGCCTGCAAACCTCAATGGCCCTACCCGGGTGTTCGAGAACTTTAACCAATCAACGGGCTACCCATTTGAAGATGTAAGCACTTCAGGTTTGTTTGCAGATAAGGCAGGAAACATCTGGATGGGTAGCGGGTCTGGTAAATTGATCCGCTTTGATCCAGCAGTTGCAGGCGGGCAAAAGAGACCGCCGCTACCAGCATTGCAGCTACAAACAATTCGCATCAATAACCAATTGATCTGTTGGAACGGGTTGCTGCGGAATAAAACGGCAGATGGCAAGGCCGATAGCCTCACCTTGCTCAACGAGCAAGTCTCCACGTTCGGAAAAAAACTGAGTCCCAGAATTACAGCAAGCCTCAACAAGCAGTTTGGCCGCATTGAGCTCGAAAGCGTTGGGCGCTTTTATCCCATACCAGCAGGCCTGGTATTACCTTTTGATGATAACACCGTCAGTTTCGACTTCGCCGCGATCTCGCCCTCCCTGGGAAGTCTCATAAAATATCAGTACGAATTGGATGGCTATAGTAACAGCTGGAGCCCTTTAAACAATAATACGACAGCCACTTTCGGCAACCTCGGTTCGGGTACTTATACCTTCAGGGTGAAAGCGCTTGTTCCGTGGGGTGTCTGGAGCCGTGTTGCTTACAGCTTCCGGGTGCTGCCGCCCTGGTGGCTTACGTGGTGGATGGAGTTTATCTATTTGTTGGCAGGCGCCGGCGTTTTGTATAGCCTTTATCGTAACCGTATTGGTGTACTTGAACGCCGGCAGGCGGTGCAGCTCCGCCTGCTGGTAGCAACCCAGGAGGACGAACGCAGGCGCATATCACGGGAACTGCACGATGAGGTTGGGATCAAGCTATCGGCGCTGAAACTGTTCTTGTCTGCCTTGTACGAAAAAACATTCCGGGCAGGACAAGAGGATATTCGCCAACTCGCCCAAAACTCTGAGGATCTTATAGGGGAAGTGATGCAGGACGTCAGGCAACTGCTGCATGATCTGAGCCCGAGGGTATTGGAAGAATTTGGGTATCTTACAGCAGTTGAAGGCCTGCTCGGCAAGATCAACAAGGCCCAAAAAGTAGCGTTTAAACTTAACGTATTTGGCCTCGAAAAGCGCCTTAAGAAAGATCATGAGCTTGCCCTTTATCGGATGACACAGGAACTTATTAATAATGTATTGAAGCACGCCAACGCCAGGCAAGTGTTTTTGGAAATTGGCAGGCGCGACGGGCAGCTTATTTTAATGATAGAAGACGACGGCAAGGGCTTTGATACCAGCGGCCAAAAAGAGGGGTTCGGGCTACATAACCTGGCCACGCGGACGAAGCTATTGCGCGGCGACCTGCATATTGATTCGTCACCCGGAAAGGGGACCACTATACTTATAAAAATCCCTTATAACCCGGAATAGCTATGGCACAATATCAATTCCCTATCAGCATATTGATAGCCGACGACCACCGGCTGATCACGGATGGCCTGGCTACTATTCTTGGTGCGGAGAAAGATATCAGCGAGATTTACACAGCCGACAACGGGCGCGACGCGGTCGAATTGGTGATGCAACATGCGATCGACTGCGTGATTATGGATGTGGATATGCCAATACTTAATGGGCTGGAAGCCACTAAACAGATCAAACAGCAAAAACCAAATGTAAAGATCATCGTGGTCAGCATGCTGAGTGATGCTGCTATCGTTAACAAATTGCTACGGGCTGGTGCAGATGCTTTTATCAATAAGGAGAGCGGGAAAGCGGAACTGCTGAAAGCGATCAATGTGGTTATCAACGGCAAAAAATATATCAGCCCGGAAATATCTGCCTATTTATTTACCCGGCTCTCCGGCCCGAAAGCTGATCAGGAGGAAACTGTTGAACGGCAACTTACACCACGGGAATTGGAAATTATCCGGCACATTGCCGATGGCCTTACCAACCAGGAGATCGCAGGAAAACTCTTCCTCAGTACCGTAACGGTAGACACCCACCGTAAAAATATGCTCGCCAAGCTGAACCTGAAGAACACAGCTTCCCTCGTCCGCTATGCGGCAGAGCACGGCCTGCTCAAATAAATAAACTTTCCCAGGTATTTTATCTACACCAAAAAGGGTATGCCCAAAATACACTAAAGCGTGTATTTCAGCGGCGGGGAGTGTTCATGACCTTTGATATCAACAAATTAAAGTTCATTAAACACTTAAAAACTATTACCATGAAACAGTTATCAAATCCAACCCGCACATTCCGTTCAGAAACGTCCCGCTTTTTTTGCCTTATCCTGATTATTGGCATCACTGCCTGCGGCTGCAAGAAAGAGGCCAATGTGAAACAAACTGTTGCTTTCCAGGCAGAGTTTGAAACCGTATCGACCATCGTTCAGCAAGGCCCTCCCGAGATAGACCAGATCAATGGTAAAGGGCAAGGCACGCCCATGGGCAAGGCAACATTTGTGGCCAATGCACAATTCGATGCCAATTATAACCTGACTGGCACCATCGTGGCTACGACCGCAGACGGCGACAAAATTTTAGCCAGTATTTCTGCTAAAACCCCGCCGGATATTGATACCAATGGCAATATTACCCTGCATTTTAACGCAACCATTACGGGCGGCGAGGGTAAATTCGCAAAGGCCACAGGCAGCTTTACAGGGACCGCTCATGAAAGCATCTACAATACCAATGGCGCTGCTTCCTGGGATGGCACGATCACTTATTAACCGAACATAAACTAAGTTCGAACCTTTTTATACGATTTGGGTCAGCAAATTTATATTAAAAACAAAGAGACCACCCTTTAACGGTATGACAACTTAGAAAATTACTTTCAATCTATTTTACAGTTTATGAAAGATCTGCATAATAAGTCTTAAAATATTTTGCAAAAAAGGCCGCATCAAAAAAATGATGCGGCCTTTTCAATAGAAATTTTCTCTAATAATTTTCACACTTTCATACCACTGTGTGAAAACTCCCCCGCCCAACCGAACGTATTCCGCTTGGTTGCAAGCAATTTTGAGCGTCGACGCTCAAGAATTTTACAGCGCTTGTATGTGCAATATTCTGCGAAGTCATAAAAAAAGCGGACACCCTTTTCGATTTTGCTCCCGAGGCCAGGCTCGACCCAGAGACCCTTCTCTGTTAACAGAAGAATTTATGGTTACTGGCAAGATAAAAAATGAAAACGTCGTTTTTTGAGCAGATTCTATAGGAAGAACTATCAGTGAACCAATATTTGAAAATAATTTTTGGTGTTCCCGGAATTCATTGAGGCCCCGTCCATGAACTATGAACCATCCCCCATGAACTCCAGCAACCTACCAGCTTCCGCTTGATCCGCCGCCACCGAAGTCGCCACCGCCAAAACCACCGAACCCGCCGCCGCTGTCGCCTCCTGATGATCCGCCGCCAAAGCCGCCGTCACCGTTCGAAAATCCACCCCAGCCGCCGCTTCCACGACCAAGCATGGCGCCGCCAAGGAACCACCAAAACGGACTTGCACCACCCCGGCTACCAATAATGTGGCCGCCACCGCCGCCACGACTGCGGAATACGATGATAAGAATAACAACAACGATAATAATTATAAATCCTATTGGGCTGCCGCCGTCATCATCTGCTTGTTTTGCCTTCTTATCGCTCTTGTACTCCCCCTTCATGTATTGCATCAGTTTGTCAGTACCGGCATCAAGGCCGCCATAGTAATCGCCCTGTTTAAACCGGGGAGTTATATCGTTTTGGATTATCTCGTGCGTGGTAATGTCGGGCACCGCACCTTCAGCGCCTGTACCTGTTTGAATCGCAACCTTCCGGTCGGTTACTGCAACTAAAATTATAATCCCGTTGTTTTTACCTTTTTCGCCAATGCCCCATGCCCGGCCAAGCCTTTGGGCATAATCGTTAATATCATATGCGCCAACAGATTTGATCATTACCACCGCAATCTGGGTAGATGTTGAATCGGCAAACGTAACCAGTTTATGCTCCAGCAGGGCCTTTTGTTCATCGCCTATACTGTTGGTATAGTCTGTTACCAGCGTGTTGGATTTTGGCGGCAGATCCTGCGAAAACCCGATGAAGGCTATCAGCAAAAACGCGCAAAATAAAATGAGTTTTTTGAACATGAGCTTATATTTTATTCGCCATCCATAAAGGCGATATCGTCAGAAATTTCGTTGCTGCCATCAGCCTGGTGCGGAAAGAATTTTTTCAGGTTATCCCCGGCTATTTCTAACCCGGTAACAATCCCGTCAACAAGGTTGCCATATTTAAAGTGGTTCAGCATATCCTCCTTTGTATCGTCCCAGAAATTATCGGGTACAACTTTATTTATGCCGGCATCGCCGATGATTGCAAATTTACGGTCTACAGTAGCAAGGTATATGAGCACCCCGTTACGCTGCCTTGTTTTATGCATGTCAAGCTGGTGAAAATATTTGGCGGCGCGATCAAGCACGTCCTCACTGCAGGTTTTTTCAATGCAGACCCTTATCTGCCCCGAAGTGTTCTTCTCGGCGTTTTCAATTGCCATACGGATGCGTTGCTGCTCTTCGTCGTTAAATACTGCCATTGTTGAATTATGATTACACTGATTTGTAAAACGATTTCACCGATTTTTAAAGTAACACTACCGATGCAAGGCAATCGGTGTAATCGCTATAAATCGGTGTAATCCCCAATTAAAATTGAACCTTTGGCGCGTTTTGGGCGTTGGCTTCGGCTGCAAAACCGGCCTTTTCGCTAAAGCCGAAGATCTTGGCAGTAATAACAGCCGGGAACGAGCGAATGGTAGTGTTATAGTCCTGCACCGCTGCGTTAAAATCGTTGCGCGCTACGTTGATCCTGTTTTCAGTACCTTCCAATTGCGTTTGCAATGCAGTAAAGTTTTCATTTGATTTTAACTGCGGATAATTTTCCGAAGCAACCAGTAACCTGCCAAGTGCCTGACTTAATTGCCCTTGTGCTGCCTGGTATTTCTGGATAGTTTCAGGATTAAGCTTCGAGGCATCTACCTGTATAGAGGTTGCCTTTGCGCGGGCCTCAGTAACATCAACCAAAGTGCTTTTTTCAAAATTAGCAGCACCCTTAACGGTAGCTACCAAATTAGGGATCAAGTCGCTGCGACGTTGATAGCTCGACTGAACAGTGCCCCATTTTGCCTTCACGGCCTCATCCTTTGTTACCATCCCGTTATAGCTGCATGAGCCTACAAGGCAAATTACAACAACAATACCTAATATTATCAGTAAGTTTTTCATGTTTATTTGTTTTTAGATTTAATGCCGGTAGTTTCCAGCAGGTGAATTTACAAATTAGATTGCAAAATGCATACCGTTGTTACATACCGCTGATTTTAGATGCCATTATGACAATCGGCTTTTGTAAATATAGGTAATTGGATGAGGTTTGGGAATTAAAAAATGGAGAGGATTCCTGTCGCTTTGTTTTGAACCATGATTCTCCTGATTTAAGGATTATCCGATGCCTGTCCTATATATGAGATCAAGAAATCTTCTAATCCTTTGCAGGATTTGAGGATTCGTTTCGCTTTATTTTATTGGAGGGTTAGAGGCTGTAATAAAATGTAAAATACCATGGTGACCAGTGAATTATTGGGACTAATTTATTAATATTGATTTTGCTTTGATCTTATCCCCAATTAATGAAACACCAGGAACTTACTGAAAGAATAATAGGATGTACCATGCGCGTTCACAGCACACTAGGAAACGGCTTCCAGGAATTGATTTACCAAAAGGCATTAGAAATTGAGATGGGCCTGGCTGGCCTCGGATTTTCAAGGGAGATGGAAATGCCAATATTTTACAGGCAACAAGAAATCGGAACCCGGCGTGTGGACTTTTTTGTTGAGGACGTTATTATGGTAGAAATAAAAGCAATAATAAACTTAGAAGACGTCCATCTTGCGCAGGCGATGAACTATTTGGAAGCATATAAAATGGAGATAGGCCTGCTAATAAACTTTGGAGCCAAAAGTTTACAGTTTAAACGGGTACATAATAACAAGATAATATAAACCCTGCAGACAAATAATCTACCACGGCATCCTTCAATCTCCTAATCAGGTGAATCATGGTTCAGAAAAAAGGTAATCAACGGTTAGAAACGCGTGGTCATGTACGACTGCAGCAATATCACCGCCGAAATCGTATCCACCAATTCCTTATTCTGCCGGTGCTTTTTGTTCATGCCGCTTTGGGCAATAGTAGCCGACGCCATTTTTGAGGTAAAGCGCTCGTCCAGCATTTCGATGGGGACCTCGGGGAAAGTTTTTTTCAGCAGGTTTACAAACCCCTTAACATGTATGGCCGATTGCGATGGTGTGTTATCCATCTGCTTGGGTTCGCCAACAATAAAGCGCTCCACCTGTTCTGTTTGGAAATATTTTTTCAGGTAGTCGATGATGTGCAGGGGGTGAATGGTATCCAGCCCGGTGGCGATAATCTGCATAGGGTCGGTCACGGCTATGCCGATTCGTTTAGTCCCGTAATCGAAGGCCATTATTCTCATGGCTTCGCAGAGATTTGAAATTGGAGATTAGAGATCAGGCAATGCATCCGGCAAAGATAGCGGTTATATGTTAGCATCCGAAAGCTCCATAAAGGGATAGTGGTTTTTACTGCCATTTTCAAAACATCATATCATCTGATGTTTTGGGGTTTTTGTAAAAACTTCTTCATAAACAACGCTTCCTGGTTGTTATCTTAATTCTCATATCCTACATCTCAAATCTATTCCCTATTTTGCACCAATGCAGTTTAAACAGATAGTGGGGCAGGATGCCATAAAGCAAAGGTTGATCAACTCGGTGAAGGAGAACCGGGTAAGTCATGCGCAGTTGTTTTTGGGTCCGGGCGGTTCGGGGAGCCTGCCGCTGGCTGTTGCCTATGCACAGTATTTGTCCTGCGAAAATAAGCAGGAAGACGACTCCTGCGGTGAGTGTTCATCGTGTCGCAAGTATCAAAAACTGATGCACCCCGACCTGCATTTCTCCTATCCTTTCTTCGCCAAACATAAAGACGATACTGCAATAACCTTTATTGAACAATGGCGCGATGCTTTTATAGCTAATCCGTATTTAAGCCTGGATACCTGGCGCGGATACCTGGATGCAGAAAACAAGCAGGCCAACATTAATATTGCGGAGTGCCACCAGATCATCAAAAAACTAAGCTTCAAGCCATTTGAATCTGCCTATAAAATTCTGATCCTTTGGCTGCCTGAATATTTGGATAAGGAGGGTAATGCCCTGCTGAAGATCATCGAGGAACCCCAGCCGAATACGCTGTTTATACTTGTCGCCCAAAACCAGGACCAGATCCTGAACACCATTTTGAGCCGTACGCAGCTGATAAAAATTCCGGCTTTAGGGTTCGAAGAAATTAAGAACAACTTAATTGTACAGCATAACCAAACGGAGGATTCGGCTTCAGAAATTGCCTACCTTAGCAATGGCAGCTTAACCGAAGCATTAACCATGCTGCAGTACGATAACAAGGGCTACCATGACAGCTTTGTGCAATGGCTGCGCCTGTGTTTTGCCAATAAAGGACTGGAAGTAATGGGCTTTGTTGACCAGGCAGCCAAAATGGGACGGGAGAATCAAAAGAACTTTTTACGCTACGGCATAAACTTTTTAAGGGAGTGTTGTTTGTTATTATCTGGTGCCGGCAGCCTGGTGCATTTGCCTGCCAATGAGCTGGAAACGGCCCAAAAAATGAGTAATGTGATGATTGTTGAGGAAGCGGCGGCGATAGTTGCCGAACTGGAAAAGGCTCATTACCACGTGGAAAGAAATGGGAACCCTAAAATTTTATTTTTAGATGTATCTTTACAGATTATAAAAATACTTAGCTTTAAAACGATCCGTGCTGAGCGGACACAATATATACCGAATTAATTATGGGATGCGGAAGTTGTTCAACGGGGGGCGGATGCTCGCCGGCTGGCTGCAAAAGTAATGGCTCATGCCTTACTAATGGTTGCAGCAAATTAGATGTTTACGATTGGCTGTCGCACATGGACATGCCGACAAATTATAAGCCCTTTGGCGTAATCGAGGTTAAATTTAAAGGTTCGAGGAAGGAGTTTTTTCTTAATTCCGATAACATTTACCTGGAGGCGGGAGAGCTGGTGGTTGTTGAAGCGGCTACCGGCGGCTACGATGTGGGCCACGTTTCGGTAACCGGCGAGCTTGTGCGCATGCAGATGGTTAAGCGCAGGGTAAGGGAAGAAGACGTGGTGAAAAAAATCTACCGCAAAGCCACCGTTGCCGATGTTGACAAGTGGAAAGCCGCAAAGGACCTGGAATGGGAAACCATGCACAAATCACGCACGCTGGCGCTGGAACTAAACCTGAGCATGAAGCTAAGCGATGTAGATTACCAGGGTGATAAAACCAAGGCGACCTTCTATTATACTGCCGAGGGCCGTGTTGATTTCAGGGAACTGATCAAGAAAATGGCCGAGACTTTCCGGATCCGCATCGAGATGCGCCAGATAGGTATGCGCCAGGAGGCAAGTCGTTTAGGCGGTATCGGGTCATGTGGGCGTGAGCTTTGCTGTTCAACCTGGCTTACCGATTTTAAAACGGTGTCAACTTCTGCCGCTCGTTATCAAAATCTTTCATTAAATACCTTAAAGCTGGCCGGCCAATGCGGTAAGCTAAAGTGCTGTTTAAACTACGAGCTGGATACTTATATGGATGCGCTTAAGCACATCCCCGATAATGTAAATGTGTTAAAAACCGAACGCGGCGATGCCCGTTTACAAAAGACCGACATCTTTAAAAAACTGATGTGGTTTGCCTATCCGCGTGAAGAATCATGGATCCCGATCCCGATCAGCCGTGTAAAGGAATTACAGCAAATGAACCGTGATGGCGTTATACCGCCTGATCTGGGTGAAGTTGTTGAGATAGAAACCAAACCGGTTAAAGTACTTGATTACGAAAACGTAGTTGGGCAGGACAGCCTTACCCGCCTTGACGAGCGCCGTAACCAGAATAACAAAAAGAAAAACAAGAGCCGGAATAAAAACCAGCGCAATGATGGCCCGCGCGAGGGCGGTAATAATGCGCCGCGGCAGGAAGCCGGTGCCGGTCAGCAGCCAAGGCCGCAGGGCCCACGTCCGCAGCAAAATGCCGGAGGGCAGCAGCAAGGGCCGCGCCCGCAGCAGGGACCTCGTCCGCAAGGTGAACGTCCTGAAGGCGGGGGAAATCCAAACCGCAATAAAAACTCAAGGCCGAACAGGAACAATCAAAACCGTCCAAATAATCCCGACAACAACCGGAACAAGGGCGATCAGCCAGGTACACAGGAATGAAAAAAGGGTTAGTTTTCTTTTATTTAGTATTAATGGCAAGCCTGCTTTTGTTTGCAGGCTGCGCCGATCCGAACACGGTTATTGATCAAAACAGCGAGGTGGCCAATCATAACTGGACCTACCTTAACCGTTTTAAATTCACCTTTAAAATTGACGACGAAAAGCCGGGTTATAACCTGTACATGAACCTGCGGGTAACCGGCGACTATAAATATTCAAACCTTTTTGTGCTGATCTCGCAAACCGGCCCGGGCATAAAAAATGCTGTAAAGCGCTACGAAATGCGCCTGGCAAAAAAGGATGGCGAATGGCTGGGCAAGGGCTCGGGTAATTTGTACAGCTTCCAGGAACCGTTCCTGATCAATCATAAATTCCCGGCAAAAGGCACCTATACCTTTACCCTTGAACAAAATATGCGTGATAACCCATTACGCGAGGTGAGCGATGTAGGGATGAGGGTGGAGAAAGCAGCCCCCTAACCCCCTGAAGGGGGAATTCGGTCGATACTTCAGCTTCAGCGCATTCAAGTACCGCAGACGCACCTTCGTCTTCTTATATACCGGTCAAAATTCTCCTAAAATCCTTCATTCCTAAAAATCTTAGTTATTTTTATCAAATGAACGACTACATATTAGTGGCTTCCATCGTTATTCTTTTAATTTCGGTTATTCTGTTCCTTAAGAAGCCAAAATCGGCGGAGGGCATATCGGCAGATGATCTGCTGCGTTTGAAAAATGAAAATAACTTACTAACCATTGCCCTTGCAAAAGCCGAACAGCAAGCCGCCAGCCTTGAATCTGAAAAGGAAAACATCACCAATTTTTTAAAGGACGACAAAACCCGCCTGCTTGACGAACTTGTGGACCTGCGCGACCAATTGGCCGCTGCAAATAAGTCGCTGGAAAGTGCGCGCGCATTTTACACTTCGCAGCAGGAAAAGATCAAAGAACAAAAGATCGAGGTGGAACAGATCCGCAAGGAATTTCAACTTGAATTTCAAAACATAGCCAATAAGCTGCTGGACGAAAAGTCACAAAAGTTTATCGAAACCAACCGCACCAACCTGGATATCTTACTAAATCCGCTTAAAGAAAATATTAAGGCCTTTGAAGAAAAGGTAGACAAGGTTTATAATATGGAAGCCGCCGAGCGGAATACCCTTAAAGGCGTAATCACCCAGCTAATGGACCTGAACAAGCTGATCAGTAATGAAGCGCAAAATTTGACAAAGGCGCTGAAGGGTGATAATAAAAAACAAGGCAACTGGGGCGAGCTGATCCTTGAAAAGGTTTTGGAACGATCAGGCCTGGTTAAGGACAGGGAATACCGCCTGCAGGCCAGCATTACCGGCCTGGATGGAACACGACTGCAGCCCGACGCCATCATTGATTTACCCGATGAAAAACACCTGGTCATTGACTCGAAAGTTTCGCTGATCGCATATGAGCGCCTGGTAAATGCAGAAACTGAGGATGAGCGAAAACTATATTCAAGGGGGCATATCGAATCGATCCGCTCGCATGTAAATAACCTGTCGTCCAAAAACTATCACGACCTGTACCAGATCAACTCCCCGGATTTTGTTTTGCTTTTTGTGCCGATAGAATCGTCCTTCAGCTTTGCTGTGCAACTGGATGCTGAACTTTTCAGCGATGCCTGGGACAAGCGGGTGGTTATTGTAAGTCCGTCGACGCTATTGGCTACCTTACGCACCATCGCCAGCATCTGGAAACAGGAGCGCCAAAACCGCAACGTGCTGGAGATTGCCCGCCTGAGTGGTGTAATGTATGATAAGTTTGTGGGCTTTGTAGGCGATATGGAGGGGATCGGCAAAAACATCAAACAAAGCCAGTCGGCCTATGACAGTGCGCTGAGCAAGTTAACCGAGGGCAACGGAAACTTAACAGTTACCGCCGATAAGATCAAAAAGCTGGGCGCAAAGGCGAACAAGCAGATAGACCAGAAGTATTTGGATGGCGAGGAATCTCCAAATTCTGATCGGGAGCTTTGAAATTAGCCCTTATCTTCGTTTTTGTAAATCAATAAATTCCCGCTATTTTGTCTCAATATCGACACATGCACCAGAAACTAAAGATCATACCCGTTGTTCTGCTTGAGGAGTACCTTAAACAGGTGAGTGTTGATATTACTGCGTCGTTTGATAACTTGAGGGAAGCTGAGATCTCGACAAATACCTTTAGCTTTTATACTTCTGTGTCGGCCATTGCATCTTCACGTATTGAGGGTGAGCAAATGGAGATCGACGGCTTTGTTAAGCACAAAATGCTCGATATTGAATACCTGCCCGACCTTGTTCAAAAACCCAATGATCTGTATGGTGCATACCTGTTTGCACAACAAAATGATCTTACGGACCCTCATTTCCTGGCGACTCATAAATTAATCACCAAACATTTACTCCCCGCCGTCAAGCAAGGAAAACCGCGCACAGGTAACATGGTGGTGATGGAACACAATACCGGCTGCATGCAGTTTGAGGCTGCACCAGCAAGCAGGGTAAAGGAACTTCTTGATTTATTGTGGACGGATATTAAGCAATTAAAAAAGGAATCGTTGTCAACCCCGGAAGTGTTTTACTTCGCTTCGTTCATTCATTTGGTTTTCGTTGATATCCATCCATTTGAAGACGGGAATGGTCGTGCCGGGCGATTGCTGGAAAAATGGTTTATTGCTGAAAAGTTAGGCCGCAAGGCGTGGTACCTGCAAAGCGAGCTGAATTATTATAACAACATCAACCAATATTATAAAAATCTGAACCAGCTGGGTGTTTTTTATGACGAGCTGGATTATACTAAAGCTATACCCTTTTTATTAATGCTGCCACAGAGTTTGGATCTTAATAATCAATAAATCCCTCGCGTTTTTCCCGGCTCCCATTCATTTATTGGCTAAACAGATCTGATGTAAAATTTCTATTCAATCGACCGATAATTCAACCTGCCAAAATGATTGACCCATAGGGTCTACCTATTTGTAGAAATATAAATAGGCTAATTTTTTGCCTCGTAGAGGTTACCCGTCTGCACCTTGCTTTGCGACCGGAGTATGAACAATTTTTCGCTTTCGGCAAATTCTCAATGTAAAACTTCTCCCATTTGTACATAGCGACAAAGGGTAGCCTCTATGAGGCAAAAGAACGTTCTACTGTTTTCTACAAATAGGTAGACCCTATGGGTCATTGCTTTTGTCTTAAATTAAAGAGACTTAAACAATGATGGTACTATCAGTGGGCCGGGGGACTAAACGCATTCCATCCCTGCGCTGTTAATGCATGTACCGCACCGGCCTTTGTAACCAGGTTACAGCCTGCTGATGGCTCGGTGATGTAGCCAATGATGGTGATATCCATTTTAAACTTGATCTTGTCGTAGTCGGCTTGTTTAACGGTGAAGAGGAGTTCATAGTCCTCGCCGCCGCTTAATGCACAAACTGTTGGGTCCAGGTTAAACTCGCGGGCGGTATCAAATGTCATTGGGTCAAGCGGGATCTTTTCCTCGTATAAATTACAGCCCTTATTGCTTTGCTTGCAAATGTGTAAAAGCTCAGAAGCCAGGCCGTCTGATATGTCGATCATTGCAGTTGGTTTTACTTCAATTTCCTGTAGCAGGTCGATGATATCCTTACGGGCTTCGGGTTTTAGCTGGCGTTCGACGATGTAATCCTTTCCTTCCAGGTCGGGTTGGATATTTGGGTTTTCGAGATATATTAGTTTTTCGCGCTCCAGCAACTGTAGCCCGGTATAGGCACCGCCCAGGTCGCCGGATACGCAGATCAGATCACCCTCTTCGGCGCCATTACGGTATACCACATCCTTTTCATCGGCATAACCTATTGATGTTATACTGATCACGAGTCCTTGTTTTGACGATGAGGTATCGCCGCCAACAATGTCGACGCCGTACTTATCGCACGCAAGGTAAATTCCATCATACAATTCCTCAACGGCTTCCAGCGGAAATTTACTGCTGATACCGATAGAAACCGTAACCTGTGACGCTGTTCCGTTCATGGCATAAATATCGCTCAGGTTTACCTGTATGGCCTTATAACCCAAATGCTTCAATGGCGTATATGCCAAATCGAAGTGAATCCCCTCCAGCAGTAAATCGGTTGAAATGAGCGTTTTTTTTCCGGCGAAATCAAGCACAGCGGCATCGTCGCCAACACCTTTTGTGGTGCTTTTTTGGGTTAATTTTATATTTTTTGTCAGGTAATCTATCAACCCAAACTCACCTAACGCTTCAATATTTGTTCTTTCCTTGTTATCAAACATATCTTTTTTATGATTACACCGATGTTTTAGATTTAAAAATCCGCAATCTGTCAACATTATTATCCGCCGTAGGCGAAAAATTTTTGGCTTTTCAGTATAAGCCTGCAAAAATACGAAAGCTAAACGCAATTATCAGGATTACTGTAAAAACACCGTTACGCACCGTCTAAAACTATAAGATTATCAATTAGTTATAAAAACGTAAATTAACTATTTGGTCGTTTTTAATTTATACCATATAAATATTAACATTAGATTAATGTTCACTATGGATATTTGTAGTATAAATTACAAAAACTATGAAATTTAGAAAATTACTTATTGTTTGCGCCAGTATAATGCTTGTTATAGCCAGTTGTAAGAAGGATAATAAACTTCCCGGAGGAGGCAGTACAGGCAAAGGGGACACAACTGTTACCACAAAGCCAACGCCATATACCATTACAGAGACTTTTGAAAGCGGGAAAAAACCAGGTTACGCCGCTGCCGATGTCACCCTTAGCACCGGGTCGTGGAATTTTAACGATGCCCTGATTGGCAACTTGGCTGGTGACGTAAAGGATGGTAACTGGGCTGTTCGCCTGCGCACCGGCGATATCGCCATGAACTTTGATATCAACGGCTTAACCCAGATCAGCATAAAACATGCTAAATATGGTTCGGACGCGAGTTCAGTTTGGCAGTTAAAAATGTCGACAGACGGTGGCGCAACTTATACTCAAGTTGGTGCTGATATCAACGAAACCAATACAACCCTGGTTACCGATTCATTTAAGGTAAGCACCACAGCAAAGGTTCGGTTCGAGATTGTAAAAACAGGCACAACCCGCATCAACATTGATGACATTACCTTTAAAGGTACTGGAGATCCGGGTTTAACTGTTGGTCCGCCGGATACAACCGGCGGAGTGGATACCACAGGTACCGGCACATCTTCTAAAACCCGTGGTGTTACTGTAGGCCCGGATGCACCACCCGCAAGCGGCGACAACAGCGATCTTTTATTCGGCAATCCATCAGGCGCAGTAAATTCCGTAGCCATGATGGATAACTACCTGATAGACCAAGGTTATTACACGGAATCATACAACAGTACCAAGGCTGAACCGAACTGGGTAAGCTGGCACCTGGATGCAAGTAACATCACCAACGTAAGCGACCGCCTAAATAATTTCGCTGGATTCAGTGGTTTGCCATCCGGCTGGTATACGGTACAAAGCAATAGCTACAATTACAGCACCTATGGATTCGACAGGGGGCATAACTGCCCTTCAGCCGATCGTACCAGCTCAGTAAATGCCAACTCAGCTACGTTTTTAATGACGAATATGATCCCGCAGGCACCTCAAAACAACCAACAAACCTGGGGTAATTTAGAGAACTATTTACGTGAACAGGTAGTTGCAGGCAACGAAGTTTATATTATTATGGGCAGCTACGGCACAGGCGGTACAGGTGTAAATGGGCCATTCAGCAGCATAACCGCGCCGGACAACGGCCATGTAAACGTACCAAGTAATGTTTGGAAAGTTGCAGTGATCATACCGGTTGGCGACGGCGATGTTAATAGGGTAACCGCATCAACCAGGGTTATCGCGGTGAATACACCAAACATCAACAGTATAAATTCTGATTGGAAGCAGTATATCGTAACTGTAAAGGATATTGAAACCGCAACTGGTTATAGCTTATTAACAGCTTTATCACCAACTGTGCGGGCAAGTTTGGAAGTGAAAAAGGATAGTGGGAATTAAAGCACAGATTTCACTGATTAAGACTAGGGATTTCACCGATTAAAAGTGGATAATTCCTAGAAAATCGCGCAACCTGTCAACATAATATCCGCCGAAGGCGGGAAAATTTTTTTTGAGTTTTTAGGGTTTGGATTAACCTCCCCCTTTTTTATCATCATTGCGAGGAACGAAGCAATCTCTAAACTATACAGATCAGGGACCGGAAATATTTGTGGCGTGCAGTCAGCGGCTGTAAGGTCCAAATCAACATCAAGGTTCGTTGATTGTCCTGTGCAGAGATTGCTTCGTTCCTCGCAATGACGCTGGGGATATTATAACCCCAACCTCGCCGAGATCTCCAGCATTCTTTCAATAGGTTTTACAGCCTTTTCAATAATATGCTGAGGTACCGTTACTTCGGGATATTCATTTTTAAGGCACAAATACAATTTTTCCAATGTATTCCGCTTCATGTGCGGGCAATCATTACAGGCACAGCTGTTATTTGGCGGGGCCGGGATAAATGTTTTCTCCGGGTTTTCCTTTTGCATCTGGTGCAAAATGCCTGCCTCTGTTGCTACTATAAATTCCTTATCAGTATGATTTGATGCATATTTCAGGATGCCTGTTGTTGAGCCGATATAATCAGCCATCTGCAAAATAACATCCTCACATTCGGGGTGGGCAAGCAGCTTGGCTCCCGGGTGTCTTTCTTTTAGTTTGGTGATCTTCTCCCTCGAAAAAATCTCGTGAACCATACAGGCGCCGTTCCATAAAACCAGGTCTCTGCCGGTCTTTTTTGCTACGTAAGCTCCCAGGTTTTTGTCGGGCCCGAAGATGATCTTTTGATCTGCCGGCAGGCTTTCCACAATTCCTATTGCATTGCTCGATGTACAAACAATATCGCTCATTGCCTTCAGCTCGGCCGTACAATTTACATAAGTTATCACCAGGTGATCAGGATATTTTTCCTTAAACTTTTTAAACAAATGCGGCGGACAACTATCTGCTAATGAGCATCCTGCCTTTACGTCGGGTAATAAAACTTTTTTCGTAGGAGATAGAATTTTTGCTGTCTCGGCCATAAAGTGAACCCCTGCGAAAACGATAATATCGGCATCAGTTTTTGCGGCTTGCTGCGATAATCCCAAACTATCGCCAATGTAATCAGCAATATCCTGGATATCGGGTTCCTGGTAATAATGGGCAAGGATAACAGCATTCTTTTCCTTTTTTAATTTTTCTATTTCAGCAAAAAGATCAAGCGACGGGTCTATTTCCTCGTCAACAAAACCTTTCACATTTATTTCTTCGAAGATATCCATTTCAACAATTCAATTAATAATAACTTCTTTTTATATATAAATAAAACTATTGTTATTAAGGTGTTAGTTATGTGTAAAACTCCTTTTAAAAAAGATGGTAAATATTTCTTTTAATAATTTATTAACATTAAATGTGCTTTTTTAAAGGCTTATTCTATTGATTTTTAGATTTCTATAATAAGCTAATTTTACTTTTAAAACATTTTTGTTAATACTTTATTACTTCTTAAAATGTTAGCTTTGGCACTTACAATGCTCATAAGTCAGTTAAAAATTGTTACTATTTGAGCCAAAACGAAAGGTTATCAACCTTTCAATTACTTACTAAGTTTTTGCTTACACAAAATTAACATCTTTTGCTCGGCTTATTAACATCATATACAATTTTACACAAAGTACATATATAACATGACCAGAACTGTTGATTTCCTGGTAGTAGGATCAGGCATTGCCGGATTAAGTTTTGCCCTTAAGGCAGCCAAACATGGTAAGGTTCTGATAGTTACAAAGAGTAACGAAGACGAGTCGAACACTAAATATGCCCAGGGAGGGGTTGCTGTAGTTGTTGATAAAAAGGAAGATTCCTTTGAAAAACACATCGAAGACACCCTAATTGCCGGTGATGGCCTCTGCGATCGCGAAGCTGTTGAAGCAGTAGTTAAAGAGGGACCTGCCCGAATTAATGAAATTATTGATTACGGAACCAACTTTGATAAGACCAAGGAAGGGATTTATGACCTTGCAAAAGAGGGTGGACATTCGGAATTCCGGGTGCTGCATTATAAGGATATTACCGGGTACGAAATTGAAAGATCGTTACTGGAACAGATCCATAACAATCCTAATATTGAAATTTTAACTCATTATTTTGCTGTTGATCTGATCACTCAACACCACCAGGGTGTGTTTGTTGATAAATCTACGGCGGATATCACCTGTTACGGCATTTATGCCTTTAATAACGAAACGCAGATAGTAGAGAAGATCCTTTCAAAAATTACGGTAATGGCATCGGGTGGTGCGGGACATATTTATTCTATCACCACAAACCCTACTATAGCAACAGGAGATGGCATAGCCATGGTTTACCGTGCTAAAGGAAAGGTGCGGAATATGGAGTTTATCCAGTTTCATCCCACGGCTTTATATAACCCTGGTGAATATCCTTCTTTTTTAATTTCAGAGGCTGTTCGCGGTTTTGGCGGTATACTAAAACGTACCAATGGTGAGGAATTTATGCAGGAATATGACGAGCGTAAATCACTTGCGCCAAGGGATATTGTTGCAAGGGCTATAGATGCTGAGATAAAAAAATCAGGGGAGGATTTTGTTTATTTAGATATTCGCCACAGGAATAAAAAAGATATCCTGGCACATTTTCCAAACATTTATGCCAAGTGCCTGGAAATAGGTATAGATATGACAAAGGATATGATTCCTGTTGCGCCGGCCTGTCATTATATGTGTGGAGGTATTATGGTTGATCATGTTGGCCGCTCGTCATTAATGCGCTTATATGCTTGTGGCGAATGCTCATCAACAGGTTTGCATGGAGCTAACAGGTTGGCTTCCAATTCATTATTGGAGGCTTTGGTATTTGCGCATCGAATTTATAAGGATGCAATTAGCCAGGTAGATAATATTGTTGTTCCTGACAATATTCCTGATTGGGATGAAAAGGGTGTACAATTATCAAATGAGGATATCCTGGTTACACACAATGTTCGCGAGATGCAAAAGCTGATGAATGATTATGTGGGAATTGTTAGATCGGATTTCAGGTTAGAAAGAGCAATGCGCCGTTTAGGTTTGCTTTATGAAGAAACAGAGGATTTTTATAAAAAAACCAAGCTATCTGTAAAGCTTTGCGAGTTAAGAAATTTGATCCAGGTATCATTCCTGGTTGTAAAATCGGCTATGATGCGTAAGGAAAGCAGGGGTTTGCACTGGACAACTGATTATCCTAAGCATGCTGATGTCATTGAGGATACGGTATTCTGAACCGGAATTTACTGATTTTTGAGATTAGTAGATGATCACTGGTGCTTGGATAGTATTTAAATGAATTAATAATTGTTGTATTAAATTGCTGATTTTTTAAATGGGTCTGTTTGATTTTTTTAAGAAAGAAAAGAAATTAAATTTTGATATAAATAGTAGTTCACTAACTGAGTTGCTGGACAATGGAATATTGTTCGAAGATAATAGCAAGTTTTTACAGTGGGGAAAGACGATAAAAGATTTATCGAA
The DNA here is from genome assembly GCF_024721155.1 of Mucilaginibacter phenanthrenivorans. Lineage (GTDB taxonomy): Bacteria > Bacteroidota > Bacteroidia > Sphingobacteriales > Sphingobacteriaceae > Mucilaginibacter > Mucilaginibacter phenanthrenivorans. The sequence continues at coordinate 236,375 of NZ_JAHVAP010000012.1, forward strand.
GGTTGTTGAGGTAAAAGAAAAGCTTTTTGCAGATCGTACCGTGTATCAATGGGGTGAACGTAATATTTTAAAGGGTCTTGCCTTAAACCTAACTACTACCTATTGGAATCATAGAGAAGATAGTGTTGATAAGAGGTTTAATTCAATTAACTTTTCTATATCCGGTGATGAAGCAATTAAGTATTTTGATTTAATAAAAATACATCTTCAAAAGGAGTTAGGCGAAGCGCGAAAAGAGGATAATTCTGGTACGCAAAGAACTTTAGATTGGCTTTTGAATGAAACCAGGTTGCGGCTTTATTTTTTTGAACAACATACCTATAAATTAAATTTTGAAATAACCCGGCTGTAAAATATAATAAGATTGCTGGTTTTTATCTGGTTTACAATGGGCAGAAGTTATTATTATTTTACATTCTCTTTAGTACTTGTACTCTTTATAATAACTGTAAGGATTATTTACCTCGATTTCAGCGAAAATAATTCAATAGCTTTAGATGACATTTTAGCTGTTTTATTATTGATATTTGGTATCAGACTTATTGTAACAGGCTATAGAACAGGAGAATATATTATACTAGCTTTAATATTACTTTCGGTACTTGATTTAATAAAGTGGCATATTAATTTAAATGAGTCTTATTATATAAGCAGATCATATTTTAAAATTAGTGGTTTACGTTTTAATGTCTTCGCTTTCTTGCTCCTGGTATTTTACTGTTTAATAAACAGAGCCGGGTTGAAATATGCCGTCAATTATTTACTTCATGGATCAGCAGAAGAACAGAGAAGTGACAGGGATAAGAAGATAAATTTCTATTACGATAAGTTTAATAACTGCACCCAAAAAGAATTGGAAGACGCTTTCGGGATGTTAAAAGATTATCCAGTTGAAGCACAAATAGCTTTATATAAAATAAAAGAGGAAAAGGAAGCAAAATGAGCGGAAAACGGGATTCGAACCCGCGGCCTTCAGTTTGGGAAACTGATGCTCTACCAGCTGAGCTATTTCCGCTTATACTTTATAAGATTGCACCGATTTTAAAATGATTAAGTGATATTAAATCTGTGTAATCTTTTTATAATCTGTGAAATCAAAACTTAATACATCAAACATAAATAAAATTTGTTATCAAATAAGTAACAATCACTAATTCGCTAACTCACTAATTAAATAATTACCACATATGCCTGTTATACTGCCGGTTAGAAATATAAGCCCCTCATTTGGAAAGGAATGTTATATAGCACCAAATGCTACAATAGTTGGCGATGTGGAAATGGGTGATAATTGTTCTGTTTGGTTTAATGCTGTGATCCGTGGAGATGTACATTATATAAAAATAGGCAACAATACCAATATACAGGACGGAGCCGTGATTCATGCCAGCTACCAATACGCTGCTACCAATATCGGCGATAATGTGTCTGTAGGCCACAATGCCATTGTACACGGCTGCACATTAAAAAATAATGTGTTAATCGGCATGGGCGCTATTGTAATGGATCATGCCATTGTGGAGGAATATGTAATTATTGGCGCAGGATCTGTCGTGCTGGAGAAAACTATCTGCGAGTCAGGATTTTTATATGCAGGTACGCCGGCAAAGAAGATCAAGCCATTAACTCCTGAACAGAAGGAAATGCTTGATCGTTTACCAAATAACTATATTATGTATTCCGGTTGGTTTAAGGAGTAGGTTCCTTAGGTACCGTTATTGGTGTTACCTGTTCCCAATTGGCACGCAGTGTAATTAGGGTATCATCAACCCAAATATTTTCCGGTTGAGTTTTCTGCTTCACGTTTCCGCTATCCCACTTACCATTTTTATTGGCGTCGTAAACTACCCTTACACCATATTTTCCTGTTAGGTAATTTTTGTATACCAGGTTACCAGATTTATGGATCACGTCTCTTCTTAAAAGATCCTTGTTCTCATTTAATAATTCAACCACATAACTTTTTCCTGTATCAGGCAAAGTTATTGCCAGGGTAAGCAAACTGTAGTTTTCAGGTTTATCAATATTGAACTTTTTAAAGAACCTTTTATTTTTATCACCATAAATATCGGTAAAGGCGTTCTCGCCAATATCCACTATGTAATTGTCGTTCTGTTTCCAACGATATTTCACAAAGAAGTTTTTGGGATTAGCCGTGTCCTTTTCTACGGTGAAGTTAGTCACCTCGGCAGAATCTTCCTTTAAAGTAATTTGGCCGGCATCGAAAACGTCAACAGGATAATTATTTCTTATGATCAGGTCTGTACCTGGTTTTAATTTACCATCGCCGGTGATATTAAAGGAGAAGGCCATGTTGCGCTGAAAAGTTTCCTTTAGTCGTTTTCTTTTTGCAATAGTATCTAATGGTTTATTTTTATCATAGAATGCTATCCGCAATGAGTCAAACGCCATGTTACGCATATACAGCATAGCCGTATCCTTAGTTTTGCTGAAGTCGACTATTTTATATTTATCGAAGTCGGGAGGATAAACTATTTTGATTGATGGATCATCCAGGCGTTTATTTAATATAAAGGTCAATTTACCGTCGGTGTCGAAACTGTTTATGATTCTTAGTTTGGCCGGTTCCTGTTTGAATAGTTTTAATTGAATATTAGAGGTGTCTTTTGTAAGATGAATAACTTCCTTATTAAAGGCAATCAACTCGTCATCCTTATTATAAATTTTATCAGGTGTCGTTTCCTTTAGTGCATAAATGCGATAATCATCAGGGTGCAGGTTATTCAATGAAAAATTTCCGGAGCTGTCTGTTGTGGCATAAACTGTCGGCTTCTTTTTACCAAACAAGGTAGAGTCCTGTTTTAGGGTGAAAAGCATAACCGTTACATCCTTTTCCTTTTGCTGAGTTGTTGAATTTATAACGGTGCCCGATACACTAAGTGAATCGATATGCGGACCGGTTGAAAAAACATAAGTGAAATTTTTTAAAACGTTCGACTCATTTACGTCGGCAATTGCTTTACCAAAATTTATAACATAGGTTGTGTTTTTTTCAAGCGAATCCTTTAACGTAATTAAAACGCTTTTACTTTTTATTTTATACTCCGGTAATTTTGCCGGGGTAGGGCTCATGCTGATTTCTGTATAAGTATTATTCAGTTTAAAATATTCATCGAAATCAAGCTGGATAGTTTTGGCTTTAAAATTCCGCGTCATATTTTCAGGAGTAGCCTTCAACAATTTTGGCGGATCATGATCCCGTGGTCCTCCCTGGGGATTTTGACGGTTAGCGCAGCCGGAAATCAGTAAAATGATGCAAAAAGCAGTTAAAATCGATCCAAAAAAAGAGGCTTTTTTATTTAACATTGTTTTTAAACGCTATAAGCGATTTTTTTATTTTGACGATTACGGATATTAAAAATTAAAAATAATTGATTTAAAAAGATATTTTCGCAATATATTAAATATCAATCAGTTACAACGCTATCTGGAGATGTGAACCATTAAAACTGACACATCCGATGGGGTGACCCCCGAAATCCGGGAGGCCTGTCCTAAAGTGCGTGGTTTTATCTTCATTAATTTTTCACGGGCCTCTTTCGACAAGGATACCAGTTGCTGATAATTGAATTCAGGGTTGATCTCCTTGTCCTCCATTTTTTTCATTCGCGCTACCACTTCCAATTCCTTCTCAAAATAACTCTCATATTTAATTTTTATTTCAGCCTGCTCAATAGTTTCTTTATCATAATTTGATAAAAGGGTACTGAGGTTTTCGTCCGCTTTTTGCAGGTCGGTAAAACCAACTTGCGGACGGCTTAATAAATTAAATAATTTGGTATTTTGATTTAGTGCCGATGTGCCTAATTCTTCAAGCAGACTATTTACCGCGCCAGGCTCAATTGATTTTGATTTGGTATAGGCAACAATATCGTCGGAGTTTTTAACCTTGGAGTTTACCTTTTCCAAACGTTCATCACTTATCAAACCAAGTTCATGCGCCATTGGGCTTAACCTGATGTCGGCATTATCCTGGCGTAATAAAAGGCGATGTTCAGCCCTTGAGGTAAACATACGGTAAGGTTCTTCGGTGCCTTTTGTTACCAGGTCATCTATAAGTACCCCGATATATGATTCTGATCTTTTCATGATCAGTTCATGTTTATCATTTATTTTTTGGTGGGCGTTTATCCCTGCAACAAATCCCTGTGATGCTGCTTCCTCGTAACCGGTTGTGCCGTTTATTTGTCCGGCAAAATATAGGTTACTGATCAGTTTTGTTTCCAGGGTAAGGCCTAATTGGGTAGGGGGGAAGTAATCGTATTCAATGGCATAACCCGGCCTGAACATTTTAGCGTTCTCAAATCCGGGGATCTGGATCAATGCTTTGTATTGAATATCCTCAGGTAACGAAGTAGAAAAACCATTTACATAAATCTCAACCGTGTTCCATCCTTCGGGTTCCACGAAGATCTGGTGGCGGTCGCGCTCAGCAAAACGGTTGATCTTATCCTCAATCGATGGACAATATCTTGGACCTAAACCTTTAATTCTGCCAGTAAACATCGGCGATTTTTCAAAACCTTCCTTTAATGTTTCGTGTACATTTTTGTTGGTATAGGTGATCCAGCAGCAGCGTTGCTCCTTTGCCATCTCTACATCGGTGAAAGAAAATCTGCCGCGTTCCTCGTCTCCCCATTGCTCTTCCATCAGGCTGTAATTTAAACTACGGCCATCAACACGGGGTGGGGTACCGGTTTTCATTCTGCCAGATTCAAATCCTAGTTGTACCAATTGCTCGGTCAAGCCGGTAGCTGCCTTCTCAGCAGTCCGGCCACCACCGAAACGTTTTTCTCCGATATGGATCAAGCCATTTAAAAAAGTGCCATTGGTAAGCACTACCGCATCGGCTTCAATCTCTATTCCCAGGGATGTTTTTACACCTGCGATGGTGTTATTTTTTACCAGTAACGAGGTTACGGTATCCTGCCAAAAATCTACATTTGGGATTCTCTCCAGGGCCAAACGCCACTCTTCAGCAAAACGCATCCGGTCGCTTTGTGCTCTTGGGCTCCACATAGCAGGGCCTTTTGAGCGGTTTAACATCCGGAATTGGAGCGATGTTTTATCCGTAATTATACCTGAATAACCACCCATGGCGTCAATCTCCCGCACAATTTGCCCTTTCGCAACACCGCCCATAGCAGGGTTACAACTCATCTGTGCTATCACTCCCATATTCATGGTAACTAATAAAACTGATGAGCCAAGGTTGGCAGCAGCAGCAGCAGCTTCACAGCCGGCATGTCCTGCACCAACAACTATTACATTATATTTCTTAAACATTTCAGTAACCCTTACAGGCCTCTATTTAGTATTTTGAACGTTTGTTCCACGTGGAACATGGTCTTGTTATAGGTAAATTTTATTGTAGAGACGCAATTTATTACATCTCTGTTTTGTTTATTTATACATGTTCCACGTGGAACATGTATAAATGCTATATAATTAATTATCAAGAGACGTAAAATTTTACGTCTCTACAGAGTGTGTATTGTGTTCCACGTGGAACACAATAACTATCCAATATTTCATTTACTCTCTTGTATATTCTCTGTAGAGACGCAATATATTACGTCTCCTATTATTCTTTATGCAAAATTATCTATTATCATCCGTTGTTCCACGTGGAACATTAAATAATGATAGTAATGCTACAAACGCCCAAACAGCTTCTAATACGATGAAAGGATAGAAGCGGATCAGGTAGGAGGATAAGCAACAGATCCCTGCACCAATAAAGTTCATTAAGCTATATATTTTGCTGCTTGCAGGCAGTTTCTTATATAGATTTAACAGGAACGCGATCAATAAAATGATCACGCCAATTGATGCTAATATATCTGAGAACTTCATTTTACGCTTCCTTTAGTTCGGTTAACTCAATCCAGCGCATGCTTTTTTCATCCAGTTTACTGTTTAAAGTTTTGATCTGGTCAAGAATTTCATTCAACTTAACAGACTCAATTCCCACTACGTTTAATGCATCATTCTTTTCCTGGATCTGTTTTTCAATTACAGCTATTTCACTTTCCAGTATATCCAGCTCCTTTTGTTCCTTAAAGCTTAGCTTGTTCTTTTTAACCTCGGTTGTTTTAGGTGTTTCAATAACGGGATTCTTCTTGCTTTGTTGCTTGCTTTCTTCCAGTTCAATCCGGTACGACGAATAGTTTCCGTTATAAATTCGTACGTTGCCGCCCTCTTCCATAATGAAAAGCTGGTCGGTTAGCTTATCTAATAAGTACCTATCGTGCGATACCATCATCAGTACGCCCGAATAGTTGGTTAAAAATTCCTCTAACACATTTAACGTATCAATATCCAAATCATTTGTTGGCTCATCCAGAATCAGAAAATTTGGATTCTTCATCAAAATGCTCATTAATTGGAGACGCTTCTTTTCGCCACCGCTTAATTTGGAGATAAAGCCATATTGTTTTGCAGGTGGAAACAGGAATAAGGTAAGCAGGGCAGAGGCGGAAATTAGTTTGCCATCGGCCATCGTTATAAATTCGGCTACGTTCTTTACAATATCAATAACACGCTCATCCTCCTTAAATACAATACCCGACTGGTGAAAATACCCGATAACCGTAGTTTCTCCTTTGTCTACAACGCCTTTGTCAGGCTGTAACGATCCGGTAATTAAATTAAGCAGCGTTGATTTGCCGCTGCCGTTTTTTCCGGCAAGGCCAATCCTGTCGCCTTTCTTAAATACGTAGTTAAAATCACTGATAAATGTTTGTCCGCGGAAGGCCTTATAAAGATGACTCATCTCCATAATTTTATTACCCTGGCGGGCAGTCTTTACACTAAGCTCAACTTTAAGCTTAGGTCCGCCGTCTTTTGTTTTTTCTTCCAAATCATAAAAAGCATCTATACGTGCCTTTGATTTGGTACCGCGTGCCTGTGGTTGCCTGCGCATCCATTCCAGCTCTTTTCTTAATAAGTTGCTGTTTTTTTGAAATGAAGCCGCATCTGCGCTTTCGCGTTCCGCCTTCTTTTCCAAATAGTAACCGTAATTGCCAACGTAGGGGATGATCTTGCCCTTATCTATCTCCAGGATCTCGTTACACACATTATCCAGGAAGTACCTGTCGTGTGTAACCATCAGGATTGTTTTTGATCCGTCGGTCAGTAATTTTTCCAACCACTCAATGGTATCGATGTCCAAATGGTTGGTAGGCTCATCTAATATATAAATATCCGGGTCCTCGATCAATAGCTTAGCCAGGGCTAAACGTTTCTTCTGTCCACCTGATAAGGTCGCGATCTTTTGGTTGAGGTGGTGAATATCCAGCCGGCCCAAAATTGTTTTAATTTTGTACTCATATTCCCAGGCATCCACATTGCTCATTTCCTCCATGATGTTTTCAATGGCCTTAGCATTGTCCGGGTCGTTCTCCAGCAATTCCTCGTATTTGCGGATCATTTGCTGCTGCACGTCATCGGCATGAAAAATATAATCGCTGATGGTAACGGCATCTTTAAACCAGGGGTCCTGCTCCAGGTAACCCATGTTAAGGTCACGCATCTGGGCAACCTTACCCTCGGTGGGTTTCAGGCTACCAGCTAATAATTTTAGCAGCGTAGATTTGCCGGCGCCATTGATACCAACTAGCGCAACCCTGCGGCCGCGGTTAATCCCGATGGACACATTTTTGAACAGCCAATGGTCATGGAAGGAGTGGCCGAGATTTTCGGCAGAAATATAATTACTCACGATAGTTCCTTTATTTTATCAGAGAGGTAGGTGTGTACCCCCGGTGTATTTTTTAATGATTGATTGAACATGGCCCGCGCAATAGTTGGCGCAGAAATGCTCCGGTATTTTTTTAGGCTGCCAATTAGTAAATGATCCAGGAGTTTCATCACAACGGTAAGGGTCCCCTCCATTGAACGGTGTTCCTTCCTGTCGCCTTTAATGAAGGCCGGGCGATAGATCTGTAAGGATGGCAACCCAACCTTTTTCAGGTCATCTTCCGTTTCACCTTTCATCTTCGTGTAGAAGTTTGAGGCGCCTGCATCGGCCCCCATTGACGACACTAAATGAAACTGACCGATTTTATTTTTCAATGCGATCTGCGCCAGCTGCACCGGGTAGTCATGATCTATCTTTCGGTAGATTTTGAGATCGGGTGTTTTCTTCCTGGTTGAGCCGAGACACGAGAAAATAACGTCTCCTGTAATCTCGTGGGCATAGCTATCCAGTTTGTCGAAATCAACAACAAGTTGTTTTAATTTGGGGTGCTGCAGGGGTAACTCCTTCCGCACTAAAATAAGCACTTCGTCATAGCCTGGTTCATGCAAAAGAATCTCTAGCAGGCTACTGCCTGTCAATCCGCTTGCTCCTGCTATGATCGCCTTTTTAGACATTTGGCACCCAATTTTTTGCAAAAATACGGATAATTAAATTGTTAGATATTTTGGGGTTTTTGAAGGTGAAATTTCTCAAAAAAATACCGGTTGAATTAACCCGGAATAGTGTCGATCATCAAGTAAAAAACGGAAATCATCTTATCATCTGATGATTAATATATTTACGCTATCTCATTGACTGACTGGTGATTTTGGAACTCCAGAACCAGGCCATTTTTGGGTCCTCGCGCAACACACTATCAAATAATTTATGGTGATTTTCTGACGAATTTTTAAAAAAGGAAGTGTTGTTGTGCGTGTCCAGCAAATCGTTTTTTAGTTGCAGTGCGAAGAGTTTATAAAGGTCAGAAAGGATGTCATTTTTTGAGGCTTCGGCTAGTGCAATATAAAAGCTGATGTGGGCCTCGATGCATTCCTCAACCAGGTTTTCGTCGGCTGCTTTGGTGCGTTTTTTTAGAAAATGTTCCAGCTTTGAGATGTCGTTCCCGGTGCGGTTCGTGGCAGCCATTTCAGCGACTTTGTTCTCCAGTATATCGCGTACTTCGTCAATGTGCTTTGCAGACGCGCGTTTTAAACGCTGCCCTAAAGGTTCATTAATTCCCGAGCTATCCTCAACGAATGTACCTACGCCTTGCTGTACCCGCAGGAAGCCGGAGTTCACCAGGATTTTCACCGCCTCGCGAATGGATGAGCGCCCAACGCCGAAGTCCTTCATCAAATCAGCCTCAACAGGTAGCTTTTGATTTACCTTATAGGACTTTTTTAAAATGCGTTCCTGTAGCTTGGCCGCTACTTCATCGGCCAGTGATTTGCGCGGAATTAGGTTTTGGTTCATCTGATGGTCTGATGAGGGTAAATATAGGCTTAGTTTTAAAAAATATCTATGCCCCGACAATTAAGTTTTTGTAATATTTTCGTTTCCCGCCGGTTTTTCCGGTATATTCCTATCCCGTTTATCTTTAATTTATTGATGTTAATCTTACGCTGATTTTATGTTGTGGGTTTAACTTTGCCTTAATATTGCACCCAAATTATTATGCAACGCAGATCGCTTATCAAAGGTCTTGGCGGGATAATGTTAACACCCGCACTGCCATTTAAAAGTTTCGCAACAGATCAAAAGCCTGTTTTACGAGTAGCACATCTTACCGATGTTCACCTAAAAAATAAATGGGATGCCCCTGCCAGGTTTGCCAAATGCCTGCATCATGTACAGCAACAGCCCAATGTAGATTTTATACTTAACGGTGGCGATGTTGTTTTTGACATGAATAAGGAGAACATCGATACCATAAATACCGAATGGAAATTGTGGCACTCGAGCATAAAGGCTGATTGCGGCTTACCCATCCATTATGTGTTGGGCAATCATGATATTTGGTGGAATGAAGACGACAAAGGCCAGGCGATATACGGAAAAAAGTATGCCATGGACCAGCTTCAGCTATCATCGCCCTGGAATAGCTTTACCAAAAACGGCTGGAAATTTATTTTGCTGGATAGTGTTCACCTTGATATTGACGGTACCTGGTATATCGGAAAATTAGGCGATGAGCAGTTTGCATGGCTCACTAATGAACTGAAAAATACACCGGCCAGCATGCCCGTTTGCGTTTTATCACACATCCCCATTTTATCGGCTACGCTAATGGTTGATGACATTTCTGATAATAGCAATAAGTGGGAGATCCTGGGGGGTGATATGCATACCGATACGGGGAAGATCATTAGTTTATTTTACCAGCATCCCAATGTAAAGCTTTGCCTCAGTGGTCATATCCACCTGCGCGACAAGGTGGTTTACAATAACGTTACCTATATATGTAACGGAGCGGTAAGCGGCGCCTGGTGGGAAGGAAATAAACGCGAAACGGCTCCGGGCTACGGTTTAATTGACTTTTATGCCGACGGCAGCTTTACAGAGCAATATGTAAATTATTGACAGCTAATTGATTATGCGGCCAGCTGGTATTCTACCTTTTTTATAAGGCTATTAAGATCGAACGGTTTTTGCAGGATATCATCCGGCGCCCCTTTTTGTTTGAGTGATGCACTGATAGATTCATCGCTCGAACACATGATAACAGGCAGGTTCTGAGTGGTTTTATTCAGCTTTATCAACTGGCAGATCTCCATGCCATTTATACCCGGTAATATCGCTTCAAGTATTATTAAGTCGGGATGATCCTTTTTAATATGATCAAAAACGTCGCTGCCTGTAGTAGTTACAAAAACCTGGTAGCCACAATTAATCAATATGTAGGTCATCACCTCAACAAGCAAGGCGTTGTCCTCCACTATTAATATTTTTTTTTGCGCTTCCATTTTTCGTTTTACGTGTTAATATTAACCTATAGTGCAAAGCCTGTGCCACTAATAAGCAAATAGAAATATAACTACTTAATTTTGAGGTTATAACAAGTCGCCACCTATATTTAATGAATAAAAAAGGATTTATTATGACAATGCATCACTTTTGTTACATTTGATGGTTAAAATCTTCAAACGGTAAAATGGACAACATTAATATCAAGGTACTGGCTAAGGAATTAAATATTTCTACATCCACCATTTCAAGGGCCTTTAACGGGAGCCCCGATATTAATAAGGACACAAAGGAGAAAATTTTGGCATTTGCCCGCGAGCATAATTTTTTGCCTAATCATTACGCCAGCAACCTCCGCGACAAAAAAAGCCGCACGCTGGCCGTGATCATTCCCGAAATAACCAACGACTTCTTCTCCCAGGCGATAAACGGGATCGAGGAAATTGCCCGCAAAAAAGGCTTTTATATCCTGCTGTATCGCACTGATGATGTTTTTGAAAAGGAGGTGTCGTTTGTAAACTACCTGAATAACGGCAAGGTGGATGGTATAATTATGTCGGTATCCGGTGAGGCCAACGATCACAATTACCTGCGGAAGCTTGAACAAAAGAATATCCCTGTTGTCTTTTTTGACCGTGTTTACGAGGACATTGAGGCAGCCAAGGTAACTACCAATGATTACGACAGCAGTTTTGCCGCAACAGAACACCTTATTGAAACAGGCTGTAAGAAAATTGTATACCTGGTTGTAAACAAGAGCATTTCTATTGGTAAAGTGCGTATGCAGGGTTATGTTGATGCATTACAAAAACATCATATTGCGTTTAATGACGACCTTGTAATTGATTGCAGCAACGACGAAAAGGAAAACTTTGTGATCCTGAAAAAGATGCTGGAGGAGGTTAAACCCGATGGCATCTTCAGCTCGGTTGAGCGTTTGGCCTTTGCCACCTATTACGTTTGTAACGATATGAAGATCAGTATCCCCAATGATTTGAAGGTGATCAGCTTCTCCAGTCTTCAAATTGCACCATTGTTATGCCCGCCGCTTTCAACCATAACACAGCCTGCCTACGAAATGGGCATTAAGGCCGCCACTCTTTTGTTTGATGAGTTGGAACGCAAGGGCCAACCGATCAGCAAAAAGGTGCATGTGTTGAAATCAAAGCTGTTCATCAGGAAATCATCAGGGGGATAAACATTGGTTTATAAGACCTTCATTTAATAACAGCATGAGGCAATCGTCGGTGCGCCAATATAATTGTTACGTTATCAGCGGAATCAATCAATCAAAAAAATCAGCGGTTAATGTTATATTTGGCTCTTCACTACTGTATCCATACAAATGAAGAAAATACTGACCGTTCTCTTTAGCTGCGCAACCGTAATAGCGTCGGCTCAAACAAAATCATCCGACAATTTAGTTCAATATGTGAAGCCTATAATAGGCACACAACGCATGGGGCATGTGTTCCCGGGCGCTACCGTTCCTTTTGGTATGGTGCAACTTAGCCCGGAAACAGATACCGCCAGCTACGAACTCAATGGTAAATACAATCCCGATGTATACAAGTATTGCGCCGGTTACCAGTACGACGACAAAACCATTGTAGGCTTCAGCCACACCCATTTTAGCGGCACCGGACACAGCGATTTGGGCGACTTTTTAGTTATGCCTACCGTTGGTAAGTTGCAGCTAAACCCGGGCACTGCCGATAAACCGGGCAGCGGCTACCGTTCCGCCTTCTCGCACGCCAACGAAGTGAGCGAGGCCAACTATTACAAGGTAAAGCTGGATGCTAATAACATCATAGCCGAAATGACCACCACTACCCGTGTTGGCTTTCACCAATACACTTTCCCGAAATCGGATAACGCACACATCATCCTTGATTTAACCGCGGGAATCTATAACTACCCTGATAAAAACGTTTGGACGTACGTACGGATGGTGAACGACAGTACCATTGTAGGCTACCGCGCTACCAATGGATGGGCCCGCACCCGCACGCTGTATTTCGCTATGACGTTTAATAAACCATTCATCCAGATGGGTTATAAAAAATACGACAAACGCGAGGTGTACGGCGGTTTTTGGGGTAAGTTTGCCAAGGTAAAAAACTTCCCTGATCTTGCCGGTCGCCAGTTAAAAACCTACTTCGACTTTAAAACCGAAGAGGGTGAAAAGATCAAGATAAAATTTGCCATCTCGCCGGTAAGCATCGATGGGGCCATGAATAACATGAAAGCCGAGATCCCGGGATGGGATTTTGAAAAGGTTAAGAACGATGGCCAGGCACAATGGGAAGCTGAATTGCATAAAATTGTAATTGATGGCAGCCAGACCGATAAATTGAACTTCTACACTTCGATGTATCACGCCATGATCAACCCAACCATTTATATGGATGTGGATGGTCAATACAAGGGACTTGACCAGAACATCCACAAGGCCGAAGGGTTTACAAACTATACTACGTTTAGTCTTTGGGATACACACCGTGCCTTGCACCCGCTTTTTAACATCATCGACCCAAAACGAAACTCAGATATGGTTCAAAGCATGATGGCCCACTTCGACCAAAGCGCGGAGCACATGCTGCCGATCTGGAGTAACAGCGCAAACGAAAACTGGTGTATGAGCGGCTACCACAGTGTATCGGTTATCGCAGACGCCGTGGTTAAGGGTAACGCACCTTTCGACGCTAACAAAGCACTGGATGCCTGCGTAACAACGGCACGCCATCGCGATTACGAGGGTATCGGCGATTACATGGATAGGGGCTATATCCCTGATGAAAAGAACGGCAACTCCGTATCATCAACCCAGGAATATGCTTACGACGATTTTTGTATCGCACAGATGGCAAAAAAGCTGAACCGTATGGATATTTACGAGGAGTTTAACAAGCGTTCTCAAAATTGGAAAAACGTATATGATCCTAAATCAGGATTTATGCACCCCAAATTGGCAGATGGAACCTTCCGCAAAAACTTCGATCCGTTCACTACCATTAACCAGGGCTTTATTGAAGGCAACGCCTGGAACTATACGCTGTATGTTCCGCACGATCCGGAAGGGTTGATAAAAATGATGGGCGGCGACAAGCGTTTCATTACTTATGTAGACAGCCTGTTCAGCTACAACCTGCCTGACAAATATTTTGCTGAAACAGAGGATATTACCAAGGACGGAATCATTGGTAACTACGTACACGGCAACGAGCCATCACACCACGTAGTTTACTTGTATGACTGGACCGACAAACCATGGAAGGCACAGGAAAAGATCCGGATGATACTGCCAAGAATGTACAAGCCAACTCCTGATGGTTTGGGTGGTAATGATGATACCGGCCAGATGAGCGCCTGGTATATTTTCAGTTCACTCGGCTTTTACCCGGTTGCCCCGGCTACCGACCAGTATGCCATTGGCAGCCCTGCTGTTAACCACGCAGTGATCCAGGTAGGCGATGGTAAAACATTTACCATCAACGTAAAAAACCAAAGCGACAAAAACGTTTATATCCAAAAGATAACCCTAAACGGACAGCCGCATAACACCATGTTTTTAAGCCATGCCGATATCATGAACGGCGGCGAAATCACGTTTGTGATGGGAAGTAAACATAAATAGAGATTAGTTGATTAGAGACTAGTTAATTAGTTAAGAAGACTTTCCTACGGATATTAGTTAAGCGTTGGCGATTTAAGGATTGCCAACGCTTTTGTTTTATAAGAGAGTTTTTTAGTAAATTTGAATTAGTACGTATTTCAAATTAATTGTATGGAACGGATAGTATTGGAAGTGGATGATCAAACTGCGAAGGCCTGGCGCAATACGTCTGCTAAATTGCGGGAACAGATCGGGAAAAACCTCGAGTTAGTGCTTAATGATTCATTGAGCAAAACCAAAGAAGCAAACTTCGAATTGCTTTTACAGGAAGCAAGGGCTGAAGCAGCCAAAAATGGGCTAACGGAAGAAATTCTGGAAAAACTACTGAATGAAGAGGACTAAGCACTTTGTTTTAGATGCCAATACATTGGTTAGCGCATTTTTACTCTCATCAACATCAATTGCGGCACGGGCATATTATAAGGCAATTTCAGAAGGGAAGATAGTCGCGTCAGAAGAGGTTATCGATGAGTTCAGTGCGGTGTTTATCCGCCCCAAATTTGACCGGTATCTTGAGTTAGAAAAAAGACTGATAATTATTGAAGATTTAAAAGCGGTAATAAAGATTTTACCTGTAATTTCTAATATCAAAGCCTGTCGCGATCCCAAAGATGATAAATATCTTGCCTTAGCAGTTTCATCTGCTGCTGAATGCATTGTCACCGGAGATAAAGACCTGCTGGTTTTAAATCCGTTTCAAAATATTCCGATACTTACCGCCGCCGATTTCCTGGAACAATTTTGAGAGTCGGCCTGATAAACAACAAATGCCCGCATACGCAGGCATTTGAACTAAACTAACTAAACTATTTGATCTTATTGTTTTTTACTTATTGCTCGCCTATCCAGCCATATAATGCATTTCGCTGCCGGTAAGCTTGTTTACCATTTCCTTTAAAATGGCACGGGCACGATGCAGGTTGGTGCGCGATAAAAGTTCGGTCATCCCTAACTTGTTGCCGATCTCCTGGTGCGAGTAGCCTTCAATGGCATACATATTAAATACTGAACGATAGGTTTGAGGGAGTTCCTCAATCATGTTCATCAGGTCCTTTGCTTCAAGGCCGTGAGCGTTATAGCCGCTGCCTGCTCCGCTGTTTTCCTCGGTAAAATCTTCCACTAAAACCATTGGCTTTAGCTTGCGGTAACGTGATATGGCGCAATGGACCATAATGCGGCGGATCCACCCTTCAAGGTTACCGTCACCGCGGTAGTTATGTGCGTTTTTGAACATCTTTATAAAGCCCTCCTGCAAAATATCCTGGGCCTCATCCTTATCGTGTGCATAGCGCATACATACTGCCAGCATCCTGGGTGCTAAGGTTTTATATAAAAGCTCCTGTTGCTTGCGGTCGTTTTTCAGGCAGCCTTCCCACATTTCAGCTAATTTTAAATCGGCGGTTATCATCTTGTTGTTATTTGATGAGCCTATGCCAATATTGATACCCTTATTTTAAATTGTTGATTATCAATAAAATAATTTTTAATGCATCTACGAAACTGTTCGTTTCCGAACGGTCAGTGATACAAAGGCGGACAATTGTTGAGTTCATGGATCATAGTTGATGGTTCATGTAAAACCTGAATGGGATTTTTAGTATTTTAGCCTGTGCCACAATTCCACTAACGCATCTATGTCTAGTATCACCCTAAAAAGAACCGATTCCGACGATCCTCATTTTTTAAATTTAGTTATAGCCCTCGATAAGGACCTCGACGCCCGCTATGGCGAACAACAGGCATTTTTTAACCAGTTTAATAAGCTTACCCACATTAAAAATGTTGTAGTTGCCTACGCGGGTGGTGTTCCTGTTGGCTGCGCTGGATTTAAGGAATATGAGGCGGGTACTGTCGAGATAAAGCGCATGTTTGTTGATGACAATCTTCGGGGCAAAGGAATAGCCGGCAAAATCCTTACAGAGCTGGAAACCTGGGCTACTGAACTTGGTTACCAAACCAGCATCCTTGAAACCGCAAACAAGCAACACGAGGCAATAAGGCTTTACCAAAAATGCGGCTACGAGATCACCGAAAACTATGGCGATTATATTGGGGTGGAGATTAGCATTTGTATGCGGAAGGGGATAAAATAATTTTTGAACCATGATTTTAGGATTAAATGATTTCATGATGTTTTGCGTTTTCAAAATCCTTTCATCCCCTAATCATGTGAATCATGGTTCAAACAATAAGTAACCACATTTTCCCTACCTTTGCCCCATCCGGGATAAAAACCCGGCAATAGCATGATAAAAGAAATTGAAATTGTTTGCCCGCCAGGACAACAGGAAGATGAAGGCGAATTGACAAAGATCGCCGCCACATCGTTAAATATATCCCCGCAAAAAATCTCTGCCGTAAAAACTGTTAAGCGTTCCATTGACGCCCGGGGCCGAAAGGTGGTTTATCGTATGCAGGTGCAGGTTTTTGTCGATGAGGTTTATGTGCCGAAAACATTTACAGTAAATTATCCTGACGTCAAATCCGCCAAGCCGGTAATAATTATAGGTGCGGGACCTGCCGGATTATTCGCCGCCTTGCAATGTATCGAAATGGGATTAAAGCCGATTATTGTTGAACGTGGTAAGGACGTAAAACAACGCCGCCGCGACCTGGCAAACATCAATAAACAGGGATTGGTTAATCCCGAATCGAACTATTGTTTCGGCGAGGGCGGGGCAGGTACTTATTCTGATGGTAAATTGTACACCCGCTCTACGAAGCGCGGCGATGTAAACGCAGTATTGAAAACCTTTGTGGCACATGGCGCAACAGAAGATATTTTGGTGGATGCCCGCCCGCATATAGGCACCAATAAGTTACCGCAGATCATCACCTCGATAAAGGATAGTATTTTAAACGCAGGCGGCGAGGTGCTGTTTGATGCAAAGGTGACAGGCTTAATAGTTGAGTTTGGAAAGATAAAAGGCATAACGCTTGCCAATGGCGATAAGCTGATAGCCGATGCCGTGATCCTGGCGACCGGCCACTCGGCGCGCGATATTTTTGAAATGCTGCACCATCAAAATATATTGATAGAGGCTAAGCCATTTGCACTGGGGGTACGCATCGAGCATCCGCAGGAAATAATTGACCAGGCCCAATACCATTGTGAACTTCGCGGGCCAGATCTGCCGCCATCATACTACAATTTGGTTGAACAGGTAGATAACCGGGGCGTGTTTTCATTCTGTATGTGCCCTGGCGGCATCATCGCGCCGTGCGCAACCGAGGCAGAAGAAATTGTGGTTAACGGCTGGAGCCCCTCTAAAAGAAATAATCCCTTTGCCAATTCGGGCACGGTGGTGCAGATAAATTCGGAGGATGTTAAGGGAGATTTGAGCGATCCTTTAAGGATGCTCCGGTTTCAGCAGCAGATAGAAAAGCTGGCATTTAAAGCAGGGGGCGGAAATATGGTAGCGCCGGGACAACGGATGATTGATTTTGTGGAGAACCGGTTGTCAATCGATCTGCCTGAAAACTCGTATCTGCCCGGTACAAGATCCGTCGAACTAAAAGAAATTTTACCCGGCTGGATCAATGAACGGTTAAGAAAAGCCTTGCCGGCCTTTGGGAAAAAAATGAAGGGTTATTACACCAATGAGGCCATTTTGGTAGGTGTTGAATCACGTACATCGTCGCCCGTGAAAGTGCCAAGGGATAAGGAAACATTTCAGCATCCGCAGGTGGCGGGATTATTTCCCTGCGGCGAGGGTGCCGGTTATGCGGGTGGCATAATTTCTGCTGCGATTGATGGAATAAATTGTGCTATTGCAGCATCAAAAATATAATATGGGCATTTCAGAAAAACTAAGTAAAGAACTGGAGCAGGTATTATCGGGCGATCCGTGGTATGGCACGCCTGTTTATAGCATCCTGGAAAAGGTAAACTTCGAAACGGCGTATGAAAAGCCGGGTGGTTCGGCGCATAACATCGCAGGTATAGTGCTGCACATGCTTTCCTGGGCCGAGGAAGTGATGGACCGCCTGAATGGCATGACCCCCCAAATGCCCTCAAGCGGCGACTGGCCAGATCCCGGGACACCGGATGAGCAAAAATGGCAGCAATATGTCAATGATCTGAAGTTGGTTAACGTAAATTTGTTGGGAATCATCCAGAACTTCCCCGAAGAACAATGGGCCGATCCCATTCCCGACGAACGCAACGCTGAAATCGGTACTGGTGTGAGTAATGAAGAACTGGTACGCGGATTGATACAACACTTTGTGTATCATTCGGCGCAGGTAGCGTTGTTAATACGAATAATCAATGGCTGACAAGAAAACACTGATATTAGGCGCAACACCCAACGAAGGGCGATACGCAAACCTTGCTGCAAACAGGCTGGTGCGTAGCGGGCATACTATTGTAAACGTAGGGATAAAGGAAGGCGTAGTTGCCGGTGTGCCGATTGAAAAGCCTGACACCATCCATGATGATATAGATACCATAACGTTGTATGTTGGCCCGGCACACCAGGAGGATTTATACGACTACATTTTAAATACGCATCCCAAACGTATCATATTTAACCCGGGTACGGAAAATGCTGAATTGCGCCAAATGGCGAATGATAAAGGGATTGCAACGGAATATGCCTGTACGCTGGTATTGTTGTCTGTGGGGCAATATTGAAATGCTACCGCGAGTTTAGCATAGCGTAACTCGTGGAGCGGCATATGGTAAGCTTTCAGCTTACGGAGCAGAAAGCCCGTACTATCCGGCAACGGTTCAATACTTATATTTATCCTGTGAAGCTGAAAGCTTCTAACATGCATTACCACGAGTTACGCTATAGCTAAACTCGCGGCAGCAAAGCTATTTTAGTCGTTCACAGACTTCGATAATAGTATCACTTATCGGCTTAAAATCAAATCCAATTGCCTTCTTGATTTTTGAATTATCATAGTCCCGCGTCACTGAAGCGGCCTGTGCAGAAACTTTATCTAGAGCAGGCGCTTTACCGGTTAGGCTTCCAATAACCCGTGCTGCCCGCCAGGCAATGCCCATCATCCAGGGTTTGGCCAATGTAGCCGGATGTTTTATGCCAAAGCCGTCAGCTATTTCGCCTGTAAGCTGTTTGTAGTTCCGATTTTCGGCGCTGATGATATACCGCTCGCCCGAGATATCGGTGTTCATCAGGGCGATCATACATTTGGCAACATCCTCCACATCAACAAACCCGCAACTTCCGCCGGTATAAAATTTAAGGCCGTTTCTAACGGTTTCGAATAACGCCCCGCTGCCTGCCTTGCCGGCATTTGCCCCGATAATGATGGACGGATTTACGATAACCGCATCCAATCCCTCAGCAATGCCCCGCCACACCTCCATCTCGCTTTCCAGCTTTGATATGGCATAGCCGTCGGTTTCAGTAGCCTGGTCAAGGTGATGATTTTCGGTGATCAGATCGCCGGGTTTGGCGATGCCGATAGCTGCAACAGAGCTTACGTGTACCAGCCGGATGTTGTGCTCCATGCACAAATTAACCAGGTTAGCAGTGCCGGTAACGTTGGTATTGATCATCGGCTTTTTATCCGCCTGCTTTAGCGACACCCATGCGGCGCAATGGTAAACTTGCGTTATGCCCTTAAGCGCATCCTCTAATGCGAAAAGATCCATCAGGTCGGCCTCAACCCACTGTACCTGGTACGGCAATAGGATACCGGGGATTAATGAAGTTGAACGGCGGGTACAGCGGATGCGGTTACCCTGCTGCAATAGTTGCAGCGCCACTTCCGACCCTAAAAAACCTGTTGCCCCGGTAACTAATATCATTTGTGCAAATGTAAACTAAGATTTGTAAGATTTATAGGATGACAGGATGCATTTCTGTGGAGTAGCATGTTTAAACATCTTTTAATCCGAGTATCCAGTAAATCTTAGTTTTTCCTATCTTAGGGCAATGATCCGTAGAAAATTCCTCCAACAATCTTTAATGGCGGCAGCAGGTGTTGCCCTATCGCAGAATTTGCTGGCAGACGCCTTATCAACCCCAAAAATCACAAAAAAAATTTTACTGACCGGTGGCGCTTATGGTCCGGTTTGGATGAAATATTTGATTGCATTAACCGGTAAAGAAAAGCCAAAGGTTTGCTTTATGCCCACAGCATCAGGCGATAACCAGGCGTATATAAATTACTGGATGGAGAGCGCAAAAAAGCTATCAATCGACCCATATGTGCAACGGGTTTTTATCGAGTCATCCTCGCAAAAGCAATCGTTCGAGGAGGTATTGCTGGGAATGGATGCCATTTTAGTGCCCGGGGGAAACACGCTGGATATGATAGCTTTATGGCAGGCTCATGGCATTGATAAAGTTTTGAAAAAGGCGTGGGAGAAAGGGATCGTCCTTACAGGATCGAGCGCCGGGGCCATTTGCTGGTTTCACGAAGGCCTGTCTGATTCAAGGCCCAAAGCGCTCAGCAGCGTTAAATGCCTTGGCTTTTTAAAGGGCAGCGTCAGTCCGCATTACCATTCGTCGAAGGACAGGGCATCAACTTACCAGAACATGGTACTAAAGGGCGATATAAAACCCGGTTATGGCCTTGATGAAAACGCAGGTTTGTTATTTGAGGATGATAAAATTGCCAAAGTATTAGCCGGCGATGCCAAGAGCAAGGTTTATAAAGTTTTTGTTGAAAGCGGCAATATTGTCGAACAGGTTATGGAACCAGAAATTATCACATAGCGCGAAGTTCAACTAATCTCTGATTAACCAGTCTCTAATCTCTAACACTAACGTCTACAACCAAATGACACGAATCCCAGTGCGTTATAGTACATTTGCTACTAAATTATGACAATCACGCGCGAACAAGTATTACAGGCCCTTGGCAATGTTGAGGAACCCGATCTGAAAAAGGACCTGGTTACCCTGAACATGATCCAGGATATCCACATAGACGGCAATAAGGTTAGCTTTTCGGTAATATTAACAACACCGGCCTGCCCCTTAAAGGCAATGATCGAGAATGCCTGCCGAAACGCAATCTTATATTTTGTGAGCAAGGAGGCCGACGTTCATATCAATATGACATCGCAGGTTACCACGCAAAAAAACACCGGGGTGCCGGGGGTTAAAAATATCATTGCAGTAGCATCAGGCAAAGGCGGCGTTGGCAAATCAACTGTTGCCGTGAACCTGGCTTTGGGACTGTCAAAAACCGGCGCAAAAGTTGGATTGATTGATGCCGATATTTATGGTCCGTCGATTCCGATCATGTTCGGATTGGAAAATGTGCGTCCACAGGCAAGCGAGGTGAATGGTAAAACCCGCATAGAGCCAATTGAGAAATATGGCATTAAATTATTATCGATAGGATTTTTTACCGACCCAAATCAACCTGTGCCATGGCGCGGGCCAATGGTTTCAACCGCTGTTAAGCAATTATTTAATGATGCCGATTGGGGTGAGCTGGACTATTTGGTGATCGACCTGCCACCGGGAACCGGCGACATTCATATAACGGTAACCCAAACGTTCCCTGTAACCGGGGCGGTAATTGTTACTACACCGCAAAACGTGGCGCTGGCCGATGCCAGGAAGGGGATTGGTATGTTTATGATGCCGGCCATTAACGTGCCTATTTTAGGGGTAGTTGAAAACATGGCTTACTTTACGCCTGCAGAGTTGCCCGAAAATAAATACTACATTTTTGGCCAGGGCGGGGGCAAAAAGCTTGCGGCACAACTGGAGGTGCCATTTTTGGGCGAGATTCCGTTGATAAAAGGCATAAGCGACAGCGGCGATACGGGCAAGCCTATTGTTTTGGATGAGGACAGCGTAATGGCTGCCGCATTTATTAACATGGCCAAAAGCGTAGCGCAGCAGGTTGCGATAAGCAACGCGAGGGCATTTGAAAAGGCAAACGCGGCACAGGTTACGAATGGATAATTAAGCAGGAAGACAAGCTTCTCCCTCCGCGTCATTGCGAGGAACGAAGCAAACTCTTCACACGCTAATCAGGGACCGACAAGTAATGTGGCGACCAAACAGCCGGCTGTAGGTAACAATGAGCATTATGATTCCTGGACTGTCCTATGTAGAGGTTGCTTCGTTCCTCGCAATGACGGAGTGGATTGTTTGAGTGACCGCTATTTATAGTGATTAGTATACAAATGAAAAATATTTAATAACTTTACTTTATAAAACAGTACAAATGAGTTTATTAGATCAGGTGGAAGCAGCGTTAGATACGATACGTCCGTATTTGCTGACAGATGGGGGGAATGTTTCAATTGAGGAGATAACTCCCGATAATATAGTTAAGCTTAAATTGCTTGGCGCATGCGGATCATGCCCGATGAGCATTATGACGCTTAAGGCAGGCATAGAAGAAGCTATAAAAAAGGCCGTACCCGAAATTAAAGGGGTTGAAGCCCTAAACCTAACCGATATTGACGACCCACATGCAGTGCTTCCTGAAAACCTCAGGTAGTGTTAAGTTTTGTTAAATTGGCACATGCATTGCAGCAATAAACTATTTTTGTTAGCGTTTGAAACTTTCTAATAAAAACCTGTAAACAATTACGGGTATTTCACTGAATGAAGAAGTTAATAGGATTTCTTTTCCTTTTATTTATAACATGCTCCGCCTTTGCACAGAAGCAGGAAGGCGGCATCGTGCAATTTACCGGGATAGTGCATAATGCCGACAGCACCGGTGCAATTGTCCCCTATGTGAGTATTGTAAATGGCACTAATAAAAACCAGGTGAATATTTCAAACTACATGGGTTACTTTTCATTCCCGGCCCATGAGCGCGATACCATTCGCTTTTCCTGTGTGGGCTATGCTTCTGTGACGGTTGTAATACCATCTAATGTTCCGTCAAAAAGCTATACCTTGCAAGTAATGCTTAAACCGCAGATCATCAACCTGCCGGTGTTTAAAGTGTTTCCATGGGCAACCACCGAAGAGTTCAGGAAGGATTTTATCACTATGAAGGTTGCTGATGACGACCTTGAAATTGCCCGTAAAAATTTAAGCCGCTCATCTATACTGGGCTTACAACGTACTCTGCCGCGCGACGGTTCAGAAATGAACGGCTTCCAGGATTTTCATAACAGCGTAGTAAATTCGCACTCCATTACTAACCCATTGCTCAATCCGTTTAACTGGGGTAGTTTGATCCGGGAAATCTCGGAAGGGGATAAGGCAAGGAACCCGGATACGAATTAAAAATATTCGATATAAAAAGAAAATGCCCGGAAAATTTTCCGGGCATTTTCTTTTTATAAGGTATCGATTGCTCCCCTTTAGGGGCAGGGGGCTTCTAACGTCCCTTTTTAACTGCGGGAAACTTCATTTTGTAGTCAACATCAACAAAACCCTTTGAAATATCGTTAAGCTTTTTTTCTATCAGGCGCTTGCGAAGCGGGCTTAATTTGTCGGTGAATAATTTGCCCTCAATGTGGTCATATTCATGCTGGATAATGCGTGCGGCCATTCCGGAAAATGTTTCCTCATAATGTTTCCAGTTTTCGTCGTAGTACGAAATTCTTAACACAGGCTTGCGATACACATCCTCCCTGATATCAGGAATACTCAGGCAGCCTTCATTAAATCCCCATTCCTCGCCGGTCTCCTCTAAAATAGTTGCGTTTATAAAAGCCTTTTTTAAATCCTTTAAATCAGGTTCGGTATCGGCAAAGGTTGATGCATCAATAACAAACAACCGCATGGACAAGCCAACCTGCGGGGCAGCTAAGCCCACGCCATGAGCGCCATACATGGTCTCGAACATATTGTCAACCAACTCTTTTATATGCGGGTATTCGTCTGGCTCAATTGCTGTTGCTTTTCTTCTTAAAACAGGATCGCCGTATGCTATAATAGGAAATTTCATTGCACAAAAATACGGCTTTATTGCTTAGGCTCAAATAGTAAGGTGATCATCCTGTCATTATCAAAAATTTCATTACTTATTTCTAACAATTGATCAGCCGTAACAGCATTTATTCTATCAAAAACCTCCTGCAGCGTATCCACACAATTAAAATCGAGCAGGCTTTTCGCCATGGAGATGATCAGGCTCATGCGGTTTTCCTCGGCTAAGGCAATCTGGCCGATGAACTTTTCCTTTGCCTGGTGTAGTTGCAGGGTGCCTAACTTATTATCGCGCAGTTTTTTTAGCTCTTTATGGATCAGTTTTGCGGCCTTTTCAGCCTTTTCGCTGTCGGTGCCAAAATAAATAGAAAAGATGCCGGTATCGGTTAGCGAGGTATAGTTAGATTCAATGGTATAGGCAATTCCATGCTTTTCCCGGATCTCCAGGTTTAGCCGGCTACTCATTCCCATGCCGCCCAGCAGGTTGTTTAAAAGCAGCAAACCGTTTTTATGCTGATGAGCCGATGGATATGCCCGGCTGCCAATAATGCAATGTGTTTGCGAAATGGGCTTTTCAATACTACTCCTGCCGGCGATAATTCCCCCCGGGGCAATCCTGTTTTTTTGGGTGTGATTAGCCGGAATTGCGCCAAAATACTTTTCGGAAAGCTTTACCACTTTCCTGAAATCGTAATCGCCAAAAACAGCAAAGATCATTTCAGATGTATTGTAATTGGCGGTAATAAATTGGTTGATATCGGCGCCATTGAGCTTTGCAACGCTTTCGGGTGTGCCTAAAATATTGTTACCTATCGGGTGGCCCTTAAACAGCAGTTCTTCAAAATCGTCCTGGATGGCTTCCTCGGGTTGATCGAGGTATGACGAGATCTCATCCAGGATAACGCCCCGTTCCTTTTCCTGCTCATCTTCCGGGAATGTGGAATGAAACAATATATCCTCAAAAAGGTCGACGGTGCGCTCCAAATGCTGGTTCAACAGCGAGGCATGGATACAGGTATATTCCTTGGTGGTGTAGGCATTCAAATCGGCGCCTACCAGCTCAAGGCGGTTAAGGATCTGGCTGGTGCTGCGGCGTTCAGTTTCCTTAAACAGTAAATGCTCGATAAAATGAGCGAGGCCGGTTTGGTGTTCGGTTTCATCGCGCGAGCCTGCATTAACAATAAAACAGCAATGCGTTATGGTTGATGGGGCATGTTTAAAAAGTATCCTGATGCCGTTGGATAACGTGTGAACCTGGTAATCCGTCATATATATCGGGGAGCAAAGATAGGTTTTTAGCGGAGAAGTGCGAAAGGGGGTAAAGGGAGAGCCTTGTGTCAGGATCTCTTTTATAGCGATGGGTTTTAAACCCATCGCTATGAAAAATTCAACTGTAATATTTAAAGGATTTTTGCCTGTTGAAGCATAAGTTATTCAGCGGGAACGTTAGACCCAAACGTCACTGTAAAAAACCTCAACCGAACTAAAACATAAATGCGGTACAGAATAACCCCCAGCGCGGGAATACCCAGCCAATGCGCATGCAGGGAACCTTTAATATCGCCATGAAATAAAAAGGAGATGGAGTGCCCCAGGCCACAGCCGGGGCACCAGGTTATGCCCAGCAATTTTAAGGGACATAAACTAAAATGCGCCTGGTCGTTCGGATCGGCAATGGCCAGTGCAACCAGTGCAGCTATCCAGAATGCCAGCTCGAAATATTTATTGAACGCCGTTCTAATCAAGCTTATTGGGTTTGGTGGTAAACAGTACCGACACGGCTAATGAAAAGAGGAGGCCCACCAGCAACGCGCCAAAGATCCGGCCTGAGAAATCTTTCAATGTGGCTTCTTTTGCAAACTCGTCAATAAAAATTATAGATGCTGCTACTGATATGATCCCGCCTACAATTAAAATTTTAAAGCATTGCATCAGGGCCTCAAAAAAACCCATTTTGCCGCCGCACTCGTTTGTCCGGTAGCTCCGTATTCCAAAATATAAAACTACTAACGGAATAAGCACCGAAGCATATTCTGCCGGCTCCAGGCCGCTTGCCTGCGGTGAGAGCCCCAATGACTTCATTATAAACATCCAGATTACGCTTAATACGCCTATTATAAGGCCGAAAATGATTGCATTCTTCATGGTATACTTGGTTTGGTTGGTCCTCAAAGTTAAACAGGCGCTTAGCTCGCGTCAAAAACTGATCTCTAATCTCCGTTCTCTAATCTCTATCTCCATATAAATTTACTATTTAAAGTAATTATAGCGCAATATTGTTTGCAATAATTTTTCATGTTTGGCCCGCCTGGTATTAAAAAGCCTTTTTTGCGTATATTTGCAGCAGTTTGAACATCCGTGATATTTTAGAAAGATACAAGTCAGACGAACGGGTGAAGGCATTGGCGCAAGCCCTTAATGCCTCTAAAAGCCCAAGAGTTCAGCTGCGTGGTTTAGTCGGATCGAGTGATGCGGCCATTGCGGTAGCATTGTATTTTTTGCAGCATAAGCACATGATCTTTGTGCTGCCTGAACGCGAGGAAGCCGGTTACTTCCAGGCCGATCTTGAAAATCTTACCGGTAAGGAAGTTTTACTTTTCCCATCATCATACCGCAAGCCATTTGAATTTACCCAGCCCGACAGCAGCAATGTTTTGGCCCGCGCCGAAGTATTGAATGAGCTTAACCACTCGTCTGAATTTGGGCAACTAATAGTTACCTATCCCGAGGCCCTGGCCGAAAAGGTGATTGACCGGGCTTCGCTCGAAAAAAACACCTTAGAAATTTCAGTTAACAATAAGCTGAGCATCGATTTCATTAACGAGTTTTTGGTGGAGTATGACTTTGACCGGGTTGACTTTGTGTACGAGCCGGGCCAGTTCTCCATCCGCGGAGGCATAGTTGATATCTTTTCGTTTTCACACGAGCTGCCTTATCGTGTTGAGTTTTTTGGCGATATGATTGAGTCGATCCGTACGTTCGAGATCGAGAGCCAGCTATCTGTTGAGCAGGTGAAAAGCATTACTATTGTGCCAAATGTACAATCGAAGTTTTTGACAGAAAGCAACATCTCCCTGCTGGAATATGTTGATGCAGATACCCAGGTTTGGATTAAGGATGTACAGTTTACGCTGGATATTATTCAAAGCGGCTTTAAAAAGGCCACTGCGCTTTGGAAAGCATTATCTGCCGATGAAAAAAATCAAAACCCGGATTGGATCGACCCTAAGTTTGGCTTTACTGATGAAAAGCTGATTGCAGACCAGCTGCATGATTTTGCACTGATAGAGTTCGGTAAGCAATTCTTTTACCAGCCGGACTTAACGGTTAATTTCGATATGCGGCCCCAGCCATCCTTTAACAAGGATTTCGGACTGCTGATCCATAACTTTAAAACTAACGAGGCAGAGAAGATAGAGAACTTTATCCTTACCGATTCGGCACGACAGGTGGAGCGGCTTTATGCTATCCTTGAAGACCTGGACAAAACGGTGAAGTTTACCCCGGTAAGCATTTCTATCCGCGAGGGTTTTGTTGATAAGGAACAAAAATTGGCCTGCTATACCGATCACCAGATCTTCGATCGTTACTATAAATACAAGCTTAAAAAAGGCTACCAGCGTTCGCAGGCCATCACCCTGAAGGAATTGCGGGAGCTAAAGGCCGGCGATTACGTTACCCACATTGATCACGGAATCGGCAAATATGCCGGGCTGGAAAAGGTGGAGGTTAATGGCAAAATGCAGGAGATGATCCGCCTGGTTTATGCCGATAATGACCTGCTTTACGTAAACATCAACTCCCTTAACCGCATCAGCAAATACAGCGGCAAGGAAGGCGCTGTTCCGCGCATGAATAAACTAGGTACGGACACCTGGGAAAAGCTGAAGAAAACCACAAAAAAAAAAGTTAAGGACATCGCCCGCGACCTGATCAAGCTTTACGCCGTGCGCAAAACGCAGGTGGGTAATGCTTTTAGTCGCGATAGTTATTTGCAAACCGAGTTGGAGGCTTCCTTTATCTACGAAGATACCCCCGACCAGGAAAAGGCAACCGCCGACCTGAAAAAGGATATGGAATCGCCGCACCCGATGGACCGCCTGATTTGCGGCGACGTGGGTTTCGGTAAAACCGAAGTAGCCATCCGCGCAGCATTCAAAGCCGTTGCCGACAGTAAACAGGTGGCGATATTGGTACCAACAACTATCCTCGCAGCACAACACTACAAAACATTTTCCGACCGCCTGAAAGGCTTTCCGGCTAACATTGATTATGTAAACCGCTTTAAAAGCAGCAAGCAGATCAAGGAAACACTGGAGAAGCTGAAAGAAGGCAAGATAGATATCATCATAGGGACACACCGACTGGTGAGCAAAGACGTAAAGTTTAAGGACCTCGGCCTGATGATCATTGATGAGGAGCAAAAGTTCGGCGTATCAACCAAAGAGAAGCTGAAACAGATGCGCGCCAATGTAGATACGCTTACCCTAACGGCGACGCCGATCCCACGTACTTTGCATTTCTCATTGATGGGCGCAAGGGATCTTTCTATTATCTCCACCCCGCCGCCAAACAGGCAGCCGGTGGTTACCGAATTGCATGTGTTTAACGATACGCTGATAAAGGAAGCCGTTGAGCACGAAATTGACCGTGGCGGGCAGGTATTCTTTATCCATAACCGCGTTGCCGATCTGCCGCAGCTTGGTGGAATGATCCATAAGCTTGTGCCGAAGGCCCGCATCGGTATTGCCCACGGGCAACTGGAAGGCGATGCGCTGGAAGATGTAATGTTGAAATTTGTGAACCACGAGTACGACGTGCTGGTAGCCACAACTATCATCGAAGCCGGGCTGGACATTCCAAATGCCAATACCATTATCATTAACTACGCCCACATGTTTGGACTGAGCGACCTGCACCAGATGCGCGGTCGTGTTGGTCGGAGTAACAAGAAGGCCTATTGTTATTTGCTGAGTCCGCCGCTCTCAACGCTTACCAGCGAGGCAAGGAAACGCCTGAGCGCCATAGAAGAGTTCAGCGACCTTGGTAGTGGCTTTAACGTGGCTATGCGCGACCTTGATATCCGCGGCAGCGGAAACCTGCTTGGCGCCGAGCAAAGCGGCTTTATTGCCGAGATCGGTTTCGAGATGTATCACAAGATTTTGGACGAGGCCATCCAGGAGCTAAAGGAAGATGAATTTAAAGGCGTGTTCCCTGATGATAAGCCGCGGCCTTTCATCTCCTTCACCCAGATAGATACCGACCAGGAGATCCTGATCCCCGACGAATATGTAACCAGCATAGCCGAACGCTATAACCTGTACACCGAACTTTCCAAGCTGGAAAATGAAACAGAGTTGGTAGCCTTTCAACAACAACTGCATGACCGCTTTGGTCCGATCCCGCCGCAAGTAAACGACCTATTGAACACCATGCGCCTGCAGTGGCTGGGTAAATCAATAGGTTTTGAAAAGATCTCGCTTAAAAAGAATGTGCTGCGCGGTTATTTCCTCACCAACCAGCAATCGCCGTATTTTGAAACCGAGGCATTCCGCAACGTGCTAAACTTTGTGCAGGCCAACCCAAGGCGTACCAATTTAAAGGAGGTTAAAAATACTTTGCGCCTGAGCATTGAGGGTGTGCATAGTATTGACCAGGCGGTTATTTTGCTGAGCGATATTGGGGAAGTGGTTGGGGTGTAAACGAAAGCTCTTTTTAACACATATTAACTATCCGGCCTTTAGCTAATACCTTATATTTATGCCATGAAGTATTTATTTGCATTTTTAATGCTTGCGGTATGCAGTTCCTCATTGGCGCAATATTCGCTTAAAACCGACTCGGTTTATATTAGCGGAAAAGTGAATAACTTCGAAAAATATAAAGGGCCGGCGATGCCTGTTATGTTCTTAATTAACGATATAGCCCGGGGTGATTATGTGTACATACCTGCAGAAATTAAAAGCGACGGAACTTTCCATACCTCGTTTTTAAAAACAGGCACGGAGGATATTTATATCCAATATGATAATGATACGGGGACGATTATTGTAAGCCCCGGCGATCACATGCAGCTTACTTTCGATATTCCTGATGTTGCCCAATCACTTTCTGTTAAGGGTGATGGGGAACGGGTTAATAACGACCTAAAGGAATACCATGTAGCAGTAACCAAGCAACGGGTAATGTTGTATGGTGACGACAAAGCAGGCAGGTCAAAGCGGCTGGCTGCTGCCGAAAAAAACGACGGTCCCGGTCTTCATAAGCTAGTTTTAGCCAGCAGGTATACCCTCGACAGTGCTTTTTTGGCGGGTTATATTAAACAACATAGGGTAACCAAAACCTTTATTAGTTGGGAAAAAACACAGCTACTGTATGAATATTTCACCAACTTGCTGCGGTATGCCTGGCTAAACCCCATGTACAACAGCCTAAGCCATGTCGATCTTATATTGCCGGCAGACTATTACGATTTTACAAAAACAGCGGCGATAGGCCCCGAATTTACTATCTGCTCTAATTTTAACGGCTATTGTTCCGAATACTTCCGGTACTTTTTGACAAGCAATTTAGGGATGCCGCGTAACGTAAAAGACGAAATAGTTTTCGGGTTAAAACAACCTGTCGGCTTTAACAGAGATATTTTGTTGTGCAACACAGCTTACAGCCTTATAAAGTCGAAACACCTGGACCTGCTGGCCCCTTATTTTGAACAGATTATGGCTTCTATTTCGAATGTAGGATATAAAAACAATATACAAGGGGCATACCGGGAGGCGGAGAATAAGTTAAAGAATTACAAACTGCCGGAAAATGCCCATATTAACGAAACCCCGAAAACATCGACAGATAGCCTATTTGATAAGCTGGTTGCAAAATATCCGGGCAAGACTATTTACCTGGATTTTTGGGCCACCTGGTGTAACCCATGCAGGACCGAGATGCCCGAGTCAAAAGCGCTTCGAAATAAATTTGCCAACAAAGATATTGTCTTCGTTTATCTTGGGGTGGAGTCGGATGAGAATACCTGGAAG
Source organism: Mucilaginibacter phenanthrenivorans (assembly GCF_024721155.1). Lineage (GTDB taxonomy): Bacteria > Bacteroidota > Bacteroidia > Sphingobacteriales > Sphingobacteriaceae > Mucilaginibacter > Mucilaginibacter phenanthrenivorans. The sequence continues at coordinate 267,644 of NZ_JAHVAP010000012.1, forward strand.
TCTGTAATAGCTGAATTGGATATGGAGGGTGAGAACTTCCTGCTCAACAAAAATGAATACGCTGCCCTGGCTGAAAAATTTAAAGTTAACGGGATCCCGCATCATGTGCTGGTAAACAAAAAAAGCGTTGTTGTGGACGATAACGCCAAACCACCGGGCGATGAAAAATTGACACCGGAAATAGAGGCACTGTTGGCAGAGAAGTAAACGCTATTAGAAAAACGTAAAGGCTTACTAAACACCATACCTAAAAGGCAAAAGCATCCTACTGTCCAACACCCTCATAAATCAATCCCTTCCTGATTAATATACCGTAGTTGTAAAAGTAGTATTCGTGTTTACGGTAAGGGAAACTGAAGGTGCCGCTACATCATCGGCAGCACTAATTTTCCCATCGCCATTGGTATCCTGGAACTTTACACTTCCTATAACGGCAGCGGGGGTTTGTATGGCGCTATTTTGAATATCGGTCTGTGTTTTAAAAATACCGACAGGGAGAAAGCCGTTGTAATAGTTTTTTTTGCTCCCCAGCTGAGCAGTAACATAATACTGGCTTAAGTAGGCTACGCCTATTTTAGCCTTTCCGGTTTGGTCTGTTGTTTGCGTGTACTTTGGGGTATTGCTGTTTATTGCGGCGGAGCTTTCATATAAACTTACCGTTGCGCCTGCAGCTGCGGAGCCGGTGCTTCCATCAACAACTGATATTTCAACAGTAGTGCCCGTTTTTGTTTGATCTTTTGTGCATGACAACAGGGCGATTGCCATTAATGTAAATAATAATATTTGTAGCTTTTTCATAGAGGGAGATATGGGGTTCAACTTATTTATGACAAGGACTAAGGTACCGGGATTATTTTATCCGCAAAATACCTGTTTGTAGGGATTAATTGCCGTTTATTAAAGGGATATTGATTGTTATTTCCTTTTTATTCAATTTTAACCCATCCCGGCTATTTCTGTGACGGCTGCATCAAAGAGATTCGGCGATAAAAAGGTATTTTTGAGCCACAAAGTTCCTTTCAAATGCAAAAGTTTATCGACTTGAGTCACACTATTTTCGACGGCCTTATTACCTACAAAGGCCTGCCCGCACCAATAATTTGCGATTACCTGAGCCGGGAAAAATCAAAGGGGATTTATGAAGAGGGCACCTCGTTCCAGATAGGCAAGATAGAAATGGTTACCAATACCGGAACCTACCTCGACTGCCCGTTTCACCGGTTTGAGCATGGTAAAGACCTTTCGCAAATAGCGCTGGAACAATGCGCCGGACTGGATGCCATTACTATCAACGCGAAGGGTGTTACTTCAATTGGCAAGGAATATTTTTCGGGTAAGGAGATCAGGAATAAAGCCGTACTTGTTTACACCGGTTGGGCAAAATACTGGAACACGGAAAACTATTTTGAGGGCCATCCATTTCTTACCGAGGAGGCCGCTATCTATCTGCGCGACTGCCAGGTTAAGCTGGTTGGTATTGATAGCCATAACATTGATGATACTACCGGTAAGACAAGGCCGGTGCATACCACGCTGCTTGGGGACGAGATCCTGATTGTTGAGCACTTATGTAATTTGGAGCTGCTGCCTGAATGCGGCTATCAGTTCAGCGCTGTACCACCGAAAATTGAAGGGGCAGGAACATTTGCGGTAAGGGCATATGCCCGGCTTTAAAGAAAAAAGCAGGATCCTCTTTAATGGAACCTGCTAAGACATTTTTTCAAATCCGAAATCGAACATCCGACTTCTGAAATCTCTCTACTCGTCCTTCTTCTTCAAGCTCACCATCTCCGTAAAGCTTTTAGCGGCATTTGTAAAATCCGACGGCACCAAAACTATGGTGGTTGTGTTGTTGTCGATGCCAATTTCCGAAAGCATTTGCATACGGCGGAGTTCCAAAGCTATCGGGCTGCCTTCCATTTGCTTGGCGCCCTGGGTTAGCTTGATGGAGGCCTCCAATTCGGCCTCGGCTTTGATGATGCGGGCGCGTTTTTCGCGGATGGCTTCGGCTTCGCGGGCCATGGCGCGCTGCATGGATTCGGGAATCTCTACATCCTTCATTTCCACCATTTCAATTTTAATACCCCATGATTCGGTTGCGGCATCAACAATTTTTTGAAGCGTGCGGTTAATCTCCTCGCGTTCGCGCAATACTTCATCCAGATGGTGCTGGCCAATAATGTTACGCAGGGCAGTTACTGAAAATTGGTAAACGGCGCGCTGGTAGCTGGCGACTTTAATAATGGCATCCTCGGGGTTGGTCACCTTGAACCATAAAACCGCGTTTACCTTTATGGTAACACTGTCCTTGGTGATGGTTTCCTGTTGCTCCAGGTCCACGGTGTTGGTGCGGATATCAACGGTTACCTGGCGGTCGATAAAGGGAATGATGAGATAGAGGCCTGGTCCTTTGGTTTTATGGAAACGGCCTAAACGGAAAACAACTGCGCGCTGGTACTCCTGCGCAATGCGGACACCCATTGCGATTAACACAAGGGCAATAAATGCTAAAATTAATAAATACATGATTTTTGGTTTTTGATTGTCGCCTGCCTGTTAATTCCGGGAGAATATTGACATCGGGGAAGGTTTCACCGGTACGCGATCGTTAAGTAAATGTAGATACATTTATATGGATAGCGAAATATTTAGGAAGAATTATTTGCGATCAAAACAGGCCATAATATAAAGCCCGATACCTGTAATTACACGCATCGGGCCTAAAAATAAATTCCGAAATCGATTTCTACTTTACTCTTTTATAAATATCCTGTAAGTTCCGGCCCATTTCCTTGTAGTCGAGGCCATAACCGACAACAAATTCATTCTCTATTTCGAAGCCCACATATTTTAGCTCACCGATGGGTTTTAGCAACGCAGCCGGCTTTAACAGCAGCGAGCAAAGCTTTATGGAGGCAGGTTGCTTCACCTTTAATTTTTCGAGTAAATAATTGGCGGTGTTTCCTGTATCAACAATATCTTCAATTACCACTACATCGCGGCCCTTAATATCAACACTGAAATCAATATCATCGCGGATCTTGAGGCTGCTTTTTGTGCCGCCATAGTAAGAGGCTAGTTTGGTAAAGGTAATTTCGCAGGGAATATCTATCTGTTTGATAATATCGGCAATAAACAAAAAGCTGCCGTTCAAAACACCAACAAACACGGGTATGGTATGCTGATAATCAGCATTCAATTGTTTGCCGATAGCCTTGATGCGCTCTTCAATAGCGTCAGATTTTATAAGGGGTTCAAACTCTAAATCTGCTATTATCTTTTTCATGAGGCCAATTTAGTAAAAATAGTCCGAAAGTTAGAAAAGTCACAAAGTTGTGAAGCTAAACACAGGTGTACCACCAATAATTCACCGCTTCAATCCCCTGTTTTGCCGACATCTTTAACCGTTCAGCCAACTTTGCATTGTCCGAAAATTAATTCTACATTAGTTTTATATCACAATTTAAAAAGATCACCTTAAAATAATTAAAAAAATGGACATGTATCAAAATCCTTATATGGCGTTTCCGGGCATAACACCAGAGGAAATGGCTTTCCTTCAGCAAGGCACTGCCGACCTGACCGAAAACCAGAAAAAATACTTTTATATGGTTTACTCCAGCAAAAGAAAATCGCCGCAGGATATCTTAATATTCACGCTTATTGGCTTTGTGTTTGTTGCTGGCGTTCAGCGCTTTGTTTTAGGAGAAGTTTTGATGGGCTTGCTCTACCTTTTTACCGGGGGCTTTTGTTTAATAGGAACTATTGTTGACCTGGTAAACCATAAAACCCTTGCCAGCGAATACAACCGTAAGATGGCCTATGAAAGCTATCACATGGCAAAAATGGCCGCTCAATAAAATAAAAGCTAAAAGGCGAAAGCTGATAGGTTAAACGGAGATTGAAACTGATGTAAGAGCTAATAAGCAGGGATTGCCTGTTTATGGAAAATATCTTCATCGTTTTGATCTTTTTTATGCGATGGCACGGGGTTATTTCACTCGGGCGGTCACTCGAACAAAAGGCGGGATGGATGATTGATAAGTAAGCATTTAAACGCTATGGCAATTAGGGGGCACCTACGGAGCCATTTTTATATTCATTTATGCTATAAACAGGTGACTCCGCCGGAGTCTTGATTGAAACCCGCAATAGTTCCAGCGGAACTACCTGTTTATAGGATATAAGGTAATGTTTTAACGGCTCCAGCGGAGCCTCCTGTTTTTAAAAGCGATTTACGTGAGCTTTTTTTAGCCGGTGCTAAATCTTTATCTGAAAACTATTAACTTCGGCTATAAATGAGCCGATGAAAAATAAACTTACTCTTATACTGCTGCTTGCAGCTTTTTGTGTAGTTAAAGCACAACAACACCAGGAATATATTACCCCCGCCGACCCTGCAGTACAGCAGAAGCTTGGCCAATGGCAGGACCTTAAGTTCGGCTTGTTTATGCATTGGGGACCTTACAGCGAATGGGGCGTAGTGGAAAGCTGGAGTATTTGCCCCGAGGATGAGGGCTGGACTCAGCGAAAGGGCCCATATAGCGCCGATTACAATACCTACGTAAAGGCCTATGAAAATTTACAGACGACCTTTAACCCAACGCACTTTGATCCGGATAAATGGGTAAAAGCAGCAAAGGACGCCGGCATGAAATACGTTGTTTTTACAACCAAGCATCATGATGGTTTTTGCATGTTCGACACGAAGCAAACTGATTATAAGGTAACCAGCCCGAAAACACCGTTTTCAACCAACGCCAAAAGTAATGTAGCCAATGAGGTATTCAGCGCCTTCCGCAAGGAGAATTTTATGATTGGCGCTTACTTTTCAAAACCAGATTGGCACAGCCCCTATTATTGGTGGCCCTATTTTCCGCCAAAGGACCGGAACGTGAATTACGACCCGGCCAAATACCCGGAACGCTGGCAGCAGTTTAAAGATTATACCTACAACCAGCTGCAGGAATTAATGACCGGCTATGGTAAGATTGATATTTTGTGGATGGATGGCGGCTGGGTGAGGCCGTTAAAAAAGGAAGATTCGGTTTTAGCGCACGAAATGGGCAGCAAATTCAACCAGGACATCGACATGCCCAAAATTGCCAAAATGGCCCGCGCCAATCAGCCCGGACTGATAATGGTTGATCGCGCTGTTCCGGGCGCATATGAAAATTATACCACGCCCGAGCAACAGATCCCCGCTGCGCCCATTGACCATCCCTGGGAAACCTGTATGACCATGGGCAACTCATGGAGTTATGTACCGGGCGATAACTATAAATCGTCGCAACAAATAGTGCAGCTGCTTGTAAAAATAGTATCGCGCGGCGGAAACTTGCTGATGAACATTGGTCCGGGGCCTGATGGCGACTGGGACCCCGAGGCCTATAAGCGCCTTGCCGATATTGGCAAATGGATAAAAATTAATGGCGAAGGCATTTACGCGTCAAAGGCCATTGCGCCCTATTCCGACGGGAATATATTTTTTACACAAACAGCCAATGGCAATAATGAATACGCTTTCCTTCTGGGTGGCGATAAAGGCCTGGCTTTGCCGGGTGTTGTTAGTATTAAAACAGGCAACGTAAAAAAGGCAAAGCAGTTAACATTGCTGGGTGTAAAGCAAAAGCTAAAGTGGAAACAGGTAGCGGATGTTATTAATGTCACCATACCTGCCGGCCTGCAAAGCAACAGCGGGCTGCAATATGCAGCGGCGTTTAAAATTGTGTATTGAAAAGAACAATCATTCACCCAATAGGTGAAATCAAATAATATCCGTGTAATCATTTAAAATGAAATTATCCCAATTAACATCCTACCTCGAAGGCCTTGCGCCGCTTGCCTACCAGGAGGACTATGATAATGCCGGCCTGATTGTTGGCCATCCGGAGCAGGAGATCTACCAGGCGCTTGTGTCGCTTGATTGCACCGAGGCTGTGGTTGATGAGGCCATTGCTAAAAATTGCCAGGTGATCGTTTCGCACCACCCTATTGTTTTCCGCGGATTAAAAAAGTTTAACGGCAAAACCTATGTTGAGCGCGTGGTCGAAAAGGCCATCCGCCATAACATCGCCATTTATGCCATCCATACCAACCTGGATAACATCATGGCCGGTGTTAATGCCAGGATCTGCGAAACGCTTGGCCTGAAAAATTGCCGTATCCTTGCTCCAAAACATAAGCTGTTAAAAAAGCTGGTTACCTATGTGCCCCAAAACAATGCCGATGAGGTGCGTAATGCACTGTTTAATGCCGGAGCTGGTAACATTGGCAATTATAGTGAAGTCAGCTTTAACGCGGAAGGAACAGGGACCTTTAAGGGAAACGATCAAACTAATCCCTATGTTGGCGAACCCGGCAAGCTACACCTGGAAAATGAGGTGCGTATAGAAACCATTTACCCCGCCATATTGGAAAGCAAAATTTTAATGGCGCTGGTATTGGCACACCCATACGAAGAGGTGGCGTATGATTTGTACGAGCTCACTAATCAAAACCAACAAGTGGGGTCCGGAATGATTGGCGAGCTGGAATTCCCGGCAGATGAAGAAGCTTTTTTATATTTTGTGAAAGAAAAAATGCATTGTCATGTCATCAGGCATACGGAATACTTAGGTAAACGCGTTCAAAAGATAGCGGTGTGCGGTGGCTCGGGCGGCTTTTTATTAAAGCAAGCCATAGCTGTCGGAGCCGACGTTTTTATAACGGCAGATTACAAATATCATGAGTTTTTTGACGCCGATAAAAGGTTGCTGATTGCAGACATTGGACACTTTGAAAGTGAGCAATTTACGCAGCAATTATTATATGAAATAATTACAAAAAAATTTACTAACTTTGCCGTCCGTTTAACAGAAGTAAATACAAACCCCGTCAAATATTTTATTTAATGGAACAAACCGTAGAACAGAAGCTTAAAGCTTTATACGAACTACAAACCATCCACACCAAAATTGATAAAATTCGCCAGGTTAGAGGTGAATTACCTATGGAGGTTGCCGACCTTGAAGATGATGTTGCAGGTCTTGAAACCCGTATACAAAAAATAAAAGCCGAGCTGGATGATTTGGAAGACGATATTGTTACCCGCAAAAACCTGATAAAGGATGCGCAGGCAAACACTAAAAAATACGAAACGCAGCTTAACGAGGTTAAAAACAACCGCGAGTATGATGCAATTTCGAAAGAGATCGAGATCCAGGGATTAGACATCCAGGTAAGCGAAAAAAAGATCAGGGAATTTGGATTTGAAATAACTTCAAAAACTGCGATCTATGAAAAAGCGCTTGCTGACCTTGAAGCACGTAAAAGCGACCTTGACGCCAAGAAGGCTGAACTAGGCACAATTACTGCCGAAACTCAAAAAGACGAGAACGAGCTTACCGAGCTTGCTGATAAAGCAATTGTGAACATCGATGAGCGTTTACTGATAGCTTACAACCGCCTGCGCCAAAATGCAAAGAATGGCCTTGCAGTAGTAACCATCCAGCGCGATTCATGCTCTGGATGCTTTAACCAGATCCCGCCACAGCGCCAGTCTGACATCCGCCAACGCAAAAAGATCATCGTTTGCGAACATTGCGGACGCATCCTGGTTGATGAGCAAATGGCCCTGGAAGCAGAAACAGTATAGCCCCCCGGCCCCTAAAGGGGAGCGGAATATAGAATTAAAAGGCACTCAGTTATGGGTGCCTTTTTGCTTGAGACTCTTTTCATACGCAGCAACATCCTGCTCTACTAATAACCTTAATTTATTTAAAATGGATTTTTGGTTTTTGTAATAATTTCGGTTTAAGTGTTTATCGTAATCTGATTTTTTTTCCAAATCAAAGTCATTTATTTCTTTTTTAATAAGTTTTCTCCCGTCATAAATTTCAAAAACATAATGGCAACTATGGTCAATGAACATAGTAGAGCGTTTCTTTTTGCCATTAACAATATCCGTTATTCCGAAAGGCTTGATTTTGCTTTTTTCAATCGTTTTGGAGTTGTTTTTAAGTAGCATTAAGAACGACGGTGGTATAATGACTGAAGAATAAATAGAACATTCGTCAAACTTTTGAATTAAAGAAACATTGCCTTTAAGCCATAGCAAATATTTTATTTGTGAAGATATGCAGGTATCTGGGGCATACGGCCTAAGCATATTCCCGATGCAATAAATATAATAACACACTATAGTACCTGTTTTTTCTTCTTGCAGTTCTTTAATTTTATCGACGACTTGTTTATCAGTTTTGCTTTGATATAGGCTGTCCTGTGCACAGCAAAAAGATATGGATATTGAACAAATGATAAGGGTTAGATAAAGTTTCATACGTAAATGTACATTTAAAAGTATTTCTGTAGCTTTATGAGGCCTAAAAAACAAAGATTGAAACCACGCCTTACGTATTTCCTCCTTATCGTCGCCACCATCATCCTCGGCCTGCTATCCCGCCACATACCCGGCATCCCCTTATTCATTGGCGATATTTTATGGGGCTTGATGGTTTATTTATAGTAAAGTTTTTGTTTATCAGTAAAACCATAAAATGGGTAACCATAGCCAGCCTGTTGTTTTGTTATGGGATAGAATTCAGCCAGCTGTACCAGGCGCCGTGGATCAATAACATTCGCCACACCGTAATAGGCGGCCTGGTTTTAGGCGAGGGTTTTTTATGGGGCGATATGCTTTGCTATACAGTTGGGGTAGCGATTGGAATATTTGTAACCATCTTATTAAACAAATATTGGGATAGTCGCCGGGGTATATCGTAGAGGTTTCGCACCTACGGAGCGAGAAACCATTAATCATTTTTTCTACCAATATTTGACCCCGATGGGGTCACTTTTGCGCCGGTAAGGTTGGTTGTTGTATCGTATCAATTGCTTTTCCTTTTCACAGGTCATGAATTTGATCCCCAAGAGGACTTTGCATTTGTGGAGCGAGGGTACTATTCATTTTCCTCTACTACTACCAATATTTGCCCTCGATGGGGGCCCTTTTGCGCCGGTAAGGTTGGTTGTTGTATTGTGTCAATTGCATTTCCTTTATACAGGTCATGAGTTTGATCCCCATGAGGGTTTTGCATTGGAAAAAATATAGATGAGAACAAAAGCCAGGCATTCTATTTAACAGCGATAAGCAAAACCACAATACGATCAATAATATGGAATCGTTCGGTACTGCAACCCAACCGTCTCGCTGGCACCAGCGGTGCCCAATATCGGTAGAAAAATCAATGCAAGAAAGTCAGCGTGCCGTAGGTCAATGTCATTAAGTTAAGGGATAATGGACTGGCCTATATGTTATTAAGTTAGGAAAAAGGGAATAAAAAAAGGATTGCAGCAAGTA
>NZ_JAHVAP010000013.1 GCF_024721155.1 Mucilaginibacter phenanthrenivorans
AATCCTTTTTTTATTCCCTTTTTCCTAACTTAATAACATATAGGCCAGTCCATTATCCCTTAACTTAATGACATTGGCCGTAGGTATGCAACCTATAGAGGCGAAAGGCGCAGCGCATACCTTTCGTCGGTGTTACGCACCTACGGCGCGAACTTTCTTGCTTATTTTTTCTACCAATATTGGCCCCCGATGGGGCAGCGGAGCGATATTAATAGCAACGTAGTTATTTTCGCGCAGTATTTGTGCGTTAATACCTGAAGCCATCAAGCTAATGAGCTAAACAAAAAATGACCTGCCGGCTGACAGGTCATCTATATAAAATAAAGAATTATTTTTAAACTGCTAACGGTTCTTCCTTTTGAACCAGGAGGTCGGTATCCGGTTTTGAAACGTCGGTAAGGGCAACGCGACCACGATCTTTTCTCAGGATCCTGTTAAATAAGGAAATCTCCCTGTCAAACAAAAACCTAAAGAATAGTTTGGTCCACGAGGTATGATAATATAATGTATCATAATACTCGGGTGCGGTTTTCCTTATCTCCGGTAGTTTGTTCCATGGGATAGAAGGGAAATCGTGGTGCTCATTGTGGAAGCCAACATTAAATGCAAGCACATTCCATGAACCATAATAACTGTATGTTTCCTGTTCAACACTATGTGTGAGATAATGCTCCTGGATCCAACGCGCACCAAGCGGGTGCAGGCCAACCGAAAACGAAAAGCTCAGCAATAAAAATGCTATAGCAGGCCAGCCCATAAAATACCATATTGCTGTAGTGAATGCTGCCTGCAATACAAAATTAGTGATGATCCAGCCGTCGATCGGGTGAATTTCTCTTAACCTTGATAAGCGGAAAATCTGGAAAACCGGGAAAAACAAAAGCCACAAAGCTTTGCCAACAAACGAATTGCTGATCAGCTTTGCTTCCCATTTGTTAGGAAGATCGGCATCCAGCTCATGCACACCCTGGAATGAGTGGTGTTTGATATGGTATTTTTCGAATGATATTGCGCTTGGCAAAATTTGCGGCAGGTTTGAGAACATGGATGCCCAACGGTTTGCATTTGCATTTTTAAATAGTAGCTTGTGGGTACACTCATGAATCATTACAAACAAGGCGTGATCGGCAAATGCCCCTAAAAGATAAGCCGCTCCAAAAATAATCCACCATGATTGATCACGTACCAACCAGGCTAAAACAACCTGGAACGCTACCAGGCCTATAATGGCAAAAATGGTTAACGGATTTTTCCCTATCAGCTCCCGCAGTTGTGGAAATTGCTTTAAAATTTTTTTTGTTCGAATACGATGCGGCTCTGACTCTTGCGAGTAAACGAAATCTGTTCTTTTTGTCATTAGCTTATTTTAGGGTATCAGGGGTAAAGATAATAATATGAACCTTAAATATAATTTTATTGTAAATTTTTATTCCTGAAAATTAAATTAATAATTGATTTTTTTAATTGTATAACGAAAATTTTAGCTTAAATAGTATTAAAAAGCCCGAGCATATCATAGAGCTTAAAGGGGTAACGTTCAAAAATAGGCTTATTTTATAATGGCAGCCGTATCATCAACTATTGCACACCTCTTGCAGTTTTAAGGAATAAATATAATGCTTGATTCTGTAGGAATTTAGTCAGAGAACGGGTAGTTCCACAAAAATTATCGCTCGACGGGTCAAAAATCGTACGGCTTCGCGCAGGAAGCGTACGCTATCGAACACTTTTTAAATTAACATTGAATTTATTCATTTGATAATCAGATAGTTGTAAATAAGGTATCAATATTGGCATGGGTTAATAAAATAATAAATAATAATTCATCAATAAAAAATACAACAATGAAAACTATAGTTTTAACAACAGCAATCCTACTGGCAACAGTAATCGGCATAAATAAATCAGCCTATGCCGAAACAGTAAAAGACGATACTTATACTGTTTTAACCCAGGTAAGCAATATCAACAAAATTGAAGTTCATGGAAACGTAGAGCTGTATCTTTCTGACGGAAACAGCGACCAGGTAAAGGTTTACAATAACTATTACAAAGAAAGCGCATTGATCCAGGATCAAAACGGCACATTGTGCATCTCATCATACAAAACCGAAAAACTGGTTGTATGGGTTACCGTTAACGATTTACGCAGCCTGGCAATTTATGATAATGCAGAAGTAAAATCATTTGGTAAGCTATCGGCAATTGAGTTGGATGTTAAGTTATTTAACAACGCATCGGCACAATTAAATATGGATGCATTCCAGGCTTACATCACCTTAAACGACCGGGCTAAGGCAAGCCTGGCTGGAAACATTAACGAGGGTACCATCAAATATACCCACACTTCAGTTCTAAACACCGCAAACCTGCTATCCGGCAACGTAACCAAAACCGATGTGGATGACGTTAAGGATAACTCAGCAGATATTGTGTCACTATAAATAATAACCCAACCAATCAATCGGCCGGTTCAGCATATTTGCTGGGCCGGTTTTTTTATGGGAGAATTTAAGATGCCACTTATTTCACCTCGCCCGTTACCGGATGAATATTCTCATGAAAATGCCCTTTTCTGTACAAGATCCGCATTGCGCTTGGCAAAACAATCAGCAGCAAAGGCAAGGCAACTACAAATCCGCCAATAACGGCAATTGCCAGGGGTTGATGTAATTGCGCACCCGCGCCAATACCCAAAGCCAATGGCATCAGGGCAATAATAGCGCCTAAAGCCGTCATTAATTTTGGCCGTAAGCGGGTGGAAATGGAGAATATGATTGCTTCGTCGATACCGTTTTCTACATTATTTGCTATGTTTTCAAGCGCACGCTGCTTAAACTGTAAAAAGGTGAAAATGGCATTCTCGCCGATAATGCCGACTATCATGATCAACCCGGTGTAGCTACCCACATTGAGCGGGGTTCGGGTAATGTACAAAGCCAGGAAACTGCCTGATATACCCAATACCGCTACTATTAATATTAAAATGGCTATCCTGAATTGCTTAAACAGGAATAATATTACGGCAAACACCAGCAGGCTGGAGGTTATCAAAATTATAAGTAATTCTTTAAACGATTGTTGTTGCTGCGCATAGTCGCCGCCGTACTCTACATGATAACCGGTTGGCAGACTTATTTTTTGGGTGATGCTTTTTTGAATGGCGGGCATTACGGAACCCAGGTCGCTGCCCTCTAACCGGGCGCTTATTATGCCCATGGATTGAAGATTTTCCCTGTTAATTTCGGCGTCGCCTGCGCGAAGCTGTACCGATGCCAGTTCGCTGATGGGGATAAGTTTGCCGCTTGGTACAAACACGGTTTGATTTTGAATACCTGCTACATTTAAGCCCCGATTACCAGGATAAACCATGCGAATGGGCGAGAGCTGTTCGCGCTCAAGCATGTTGCCGATAATGTTCCCCTCCAATGCTGTTTGCAGTTGGAATTGCAGGCTGGCTGCTGTGATATTATACTGTGCGAGCTTGCTGTAAAAAGGATCGATACTTACTGATGGTCCTGCAATTATAACTCCATCCGATACATCGGCAGTGCCTTTTACATCCCTTACAACTTGTGCAATTTGTGTTGAAAGCGTCTGGATCCTCTGCTGATCATCACCAAATATCTTAATTTCAATAGGCTGTACAGACGACATCAAATCGCCAAGCATATCACCAATTACCTGGCCCAGGTCAATTGTTAATGCAGGCTGACTTGCGGCAATCTTTTTGCGCAGGTCGCTCATTACCTCCTCAGTGGTTTTGTCGCGGTCTTTTTTTAGCTGTATCAGGTAATCGCCCTTATTAGGTTCGGTAATAAAAAAACCCATTTCGGTGCCTGTGCGGCGCGAGTAGGCTTTAACCTCAGGTTGCTTGATAATTATTTTTTCAATATCACGCAGCATCCGGTCGGTTTCATCGAGCGATGTTCCTGGTGGCGATTTATAATCAAGCACTATACTGCCTTCATCCATTTCGGGCAGGAAACCGGTTTCGAGCAATGGCGGCACTATTACAATTGCAATTATTGTGGCTGCCATAATAATTAGGCTTACATACGGCCTTAATATAAACCACTTAACCCAGCGTTGTTTTTTAACATGGTGAACTTCCTCCTGTTTGCTTTTTGCACCGTCCTGGTGTTTGTGGCGGCTAAGCAGTAAATAAATCACCGGTAAGCCTATCCACGAAACAAAGAACGAACATACCAGCGTGATGATCATGGTATTGGTCAGTACATGGAAATACGCGCCCGCAACTCCCGTCATCAGCATGAAGGGGATAAATATTACGATAGTACTGATGGATGAACCCAGCATCGCCGGGAACAAATAGTCAATGGCAGTTTTTATCAGCTTTAACGGGCGCTCTTGTGGATGCTCCTCGTGGGTACGGTGAATTTGCTCCACAACGACGATGGCATCATCAATAATTAACCCCAGGGCAGCTGCGATGGCGCCCAGTGTCATAATATTTAGCGTGTAACCAATGCAGTAAAGCACGCCAATACTCAGGCACAAGGTTACAGGGATTGTAATAAGTATAACCGCGCTTGATTTTATCGATCTTAAAAAGATTATAGCAACAATAATGGCCAGCAGCAAACCAACCCATAAACAATCGCTAACGCTTTTTATTGATTCTTTCACAAAATCTGCCTGCACATAATATGGCTTTATGGAAACATCCTTCGGCAGCAGCTTTTGCAGATCGGTTACCTTGGCGTCCATATCTGCTGACAATGACACCAGGTTTGCATTGGGTTGTTTGATAACGGCTATCAGAACACCCTCATGCCCGTTGGCATTAATTCGGGTATATTCAATTCCTTCCTGTATGGCTATTTCGGCAAAATCCTTTAATCGTATTACACGTTTCCGGTTATTGGTGATCACCAGATTTTCCAGTTGGTCCTTTGCGTTGATGGTGGCATCGGTAACAGTCAGGTACATCCTTTTGTAATCGGATAGATAGCCTTCCGATTTTACAAAATTAGTAGTGCTTAGCGTGGTGCTGATGATATCGGGCGTTAAACCCAGCGAGCTCATTTTTTGCTTATTGAGTGTAAGCCAGTATTCCTTTGCCTTACCGCCAATTACCCTGATTTCCGATACCCCGTCAACCTGCGATAAAAAGGGTTTTACAGTATAAGTTGCTAATTGCCTGAGCTCGATAGGTGAACGGCTATGACTCTCCAGTGTATAGCCGCTTACCGGCAAAATGGAAGGGTTCATTTTCTCAACAGTGATGTTCACATCTGCCGGCAGGTCGTTTTTTATCTGGTCGATACTGGTCTGGATCTTTTGCTGGCTCAGGTCAATATCTGCACCCCAATTCATATAAGCCGAGATCTCGCAGCTGCCACGGCTGGTTGTGCTGCGTACCAGTTGAAGGTCGGGTACCTGCTTAATGGCATTTTCGAGCGGCTTGGTAACCGTTACCATCATTTTATTTACCGGTTGCAGGCCTTCCTCCGCAATAACCTTAATTTTGGGAAACGTTATTTCAGGAAATAAGGATGTTTGCAGCTTCGAATAGGCAAATAAACCGCCCAATAAAATAATGCCTAAAACCAGGCTGATAGGCTTTTTATGAAACAAGAAGCTATCCTTTATATCCTTTATCGGCTTCATGGCTTCACAATTTTAACTTTGGCCGTATCGGGCAGTCCATAATTTCCGCTGATAACGATCTTGTCTTGTTTACTGAAAGCGGGTGAAAGTACCTCAACCCTTTCGCCTGAAACAATTCCTTTCTTAACGGGCACTTTTACTGCAGTGGTGTCATTGATGAGTTTCATCACCCAAAACTCCGTTTGTGTTTCGTTAGCGAGTATGGCTGATTTGGGTAATGAAGCGGTGTTTGTTTTGGCTGATTTTACTATCCGTGCCTTTGCTATCAAATTCTCCGGGATCTGCTGGCTGCTGTTTACCTTGAGCACCACACCCTGCGTTTGCGAAACGGTATCAACCGTTGGCATAAACGAACTTACTATACCGCCGACCTTTGTGCCTCCGGGTAGCGTAAGGTCCACATTTTGCCCCATTTTTACATATTGCCTGAGTTCGTAAGGCAGTTGCATTAAAAAAACGAAGCTGCTGCGGTCGCTTATTACAGCAAGCGGTTCGCCATCGGCAACGTAGTCACCTTTTTGATGGCTTAACTGCGAAATATAACCCGACAATGATGCCCTGATTGCATTTACTCCCGAAAATTTAAATGTAGTGTCTAAAATATTAATGCTGTTGCCTATGCTTTGAGCTTCTTTGGTTTTAACAGTGAACAACAGTTGTCCTTTACCCACATTTTGCCCGGGCAGAATATTTACCTGTTGTATATAACCGTTGGCATTTGATTTAACGTAATTTTTTTGAAGGATGGTAGAGGTTGCGTTAAGGTCGATATAATCGGTTAACGTACTATCATTAATAGTGGTAATAGTAACCGGTGTTTGTGATGTTACTTTTGCATCCTCATCGTCAGCTTTATCAGCCCCGTGACAGGAGAAAAGTACGATGGAAATTCCTGTAATAAATAGTAGTTGCTTAACCAGGGGGTATTTAAGGTTCGATATTTTCATGTTTATCTGTTCCAGTAATTTAGCTGATTGATAAGCTGTAATTTGGTTATATTAGTAGTGGTTCTTAGATTTTTTACTGTAAGGTAGTTATTAATGGCCAAAATCAGGTCGGCAATGCGCAGGTCGCCGGTTTGCATCAGGCGGGTATCAACTTCTATCAGGCTTTTTGAATACTTAAGCTGATCATCCACCTGCTTCAGCAGGTTGTTGCTTTCTCCTATCTGTTGTTTAAGCTGCGCTATTTGCTGGCGGTACTGAACATCAAAAAATGCCTTGTAGTTTTGCCGGGTTTCCTCCTGTAATGAGATCTTATTGTATTGCATTTTTCGTTGCCCGCCATCGTAAAGCGGCAATGTGAAGCTAAAGCCCGCGCTTATGCCAAAGTTTTTATAGGCTTGCCCCATAAAATCGGAGTTATAGCCACCATCGGCCAGCAGGTTTATTTTGGGTTTATAACTAAAGTCTACTTGCTGGCGGCTGTTAACCAGCTTAAGGCTGTCAATTTTATATTGCTTAAAAAATATACTGGTATTTGCATCAGGCAGCAGGGGCAATTGTAAAGCCGGCTCCGCGAGTTCAATCATGCTGGTATCGGCAACACCGGCCAAATAATTAAGCGTGGTGTAATCGTTTTTGTATTGCTGGCGCGATTGAAACAGTGTTAGTTGTGCTTGTTTCAGCGTAACCAAAAAGGTTAAATAATCGCTTTGGCGGTATACGTTGCTGCGGGTAAGTTTTTTTAGCAGGGTTTCTTCCTGGCTTAACAGGTCAATAACTTCCTGGTTAAATTTAAACTGCTGCAAACTACCGTAAGCAGTGATGTATTGCGTAGTAATTGCCTTTTTTAGGTCTTGCTCCGAGATCTTACCCGAGTTAACAAGCGATTGTGACTGTAACACAATAGCCTGCACCTGCGATTCGATATTTTTTTTGCTGACAATGGCCTGGTTGACCCCAAATAACGCGTTTAAAGTATGCTCATTGGTTATAGCCGAAGCATAACCATAGCCATTGATCGTTGGGGCATATAAACCGCCGCTGTTTAAATTTACCTGCGGCCTTAATCCGGCGCGCAGCCGCAAGCTATCAATTTGGTTTGACGCTACCTGGTTGCGGAGATCCTTTAAAAGCGGGCTGTTACTTTTGGCGGTTTCTAAAAAATGATCCAGTGTGTTTGTTTGCCCGAATGATGCAGAACAAATGAAAAGGCACAAAATAATGCTGAAAAGCAATCTCATTAAAGATGTTTCTAAGGGTATTTATTTAGCTAAATTAAAATTTAATTCTGGATTAATTTGGGACGGGTAGATTTATTGAACCAGTAAATCAACGCGTACAGGTTTAAAATTGTAACGATGTAGAGACACAATACTTTGTGTCTTTTTAACGCTAGTAGAGTAGAGACAGAAAGTATTCTGTCTCTACGCGGATATTTAATCAAAACTCCACCACAAAAACATGAAATTTATCCTCAAATAAATATTCCAGCCTGAACCCGAAATTCTCGCAGATCTGCCTTGAAATAGTTAACCCCAGCCCACTTCCCTCGGAGCCGGATGATTTATGAAAACGGGTGAAGATTTTCTCCTCCTCCAATTGTTCGGGGCCGCCGGTGTTTTTGATTACCAGGCTTTGGCTGGTTAACCGAATAACTATCTCTCCGCCGTTGTAATTATGCCTGATGGCGTTGCTAATAAGGTTGCTAAGTAATATTTCTGCAAGATACCGGCTGGCGTTGACCTCTTTGTCTTCAAGATTAACGACTAGGTTCAAATTCTTATCGTTAAAAATTTCTTCAAATTGGGAGAGCATTTCTTCAAGCAACTCCCGCAAATTTATCTGCTGTTTATCATGCAGTAACCTGTTCTCAATTTTCACCAGCAGCAACAGCGACTGATTTAACCGGTTTAACCTGGAAACAGCGCCGTACAGATCGTTTAACAGGTTGCTTTGCCTGTCGCTGAAGTTTTCGGTTTGGATCAGGGTATCTAATTTTGAGTTGATCACAGCAATTGGGGTCAATAACTCGTGCGAGGCATTTTCGGTAAATACTTTTAAATCCTGGTAGTCATGTTTGGCCCTCGCCGCCATTTCGGCAACGGTGGTGTTCAGTTCCTTAAATTCATCAATAGTTGTGGGCACGCTGGGGATCTCGTGTGTATCGGCAATGTTGAATAACCGCAACTCGCCCATAATATTATAAAATGGCTGCCACAGGCGGTTTAAGATCAGCCGGTTTGTTAACAATAAGATCAATAGTAAAAATAAGATGAGACCGATAGTGATAAAAAATATAAGCCGGATCAGGTCCTCTGTTTCTACCTTTGATTCTATAATCTGTATTTTGTAATACTTATCTCCTACGGTAACCGAACTGATTAAACCACGACCCGATTCATATTCGCCGCCATGCCTGTGGTGTCTGTGACCCTCGTCCTTCTCAAAATATTGGGTATTGAAAAATTCACGCTGTATGGAACCTGGTACTGCCGTATAAAAAGTAATTTGTTGGTCGTTTGATTCAAAGGTTTGCGGCAGTTCGTGGTTTAACTTCACATAGTCAAAAATCTCCTGCTCTTCAACCACCAGGTCCTTATCTTTTTGACCGGTTAAAATATAACTGATGGCCTGGTAGTAAATAATGCCGGTTATCAGCATTACTATAATGGTAGTGGCCAGGTTTACCCGGTTGTAAGTAGTTAGCAGCTTCATGGTGCCGAAAACTTGTAACCCATACCGTAGGCTGCCTGGATATAATCTGTACAGCCAGCCTCCATTAATTTTTTGCGGATGTTTTTTATGTGCGAATAAATAAAATCAAAATTATTAGCCATGTCGATCCCATCGCCCCAAAGATGCTCGGCTATGGCATTTTTTGATACCACTTTGCCTTTATTGGCTATAAAATATAATAACAAAGCAAACTCCTTGCGGGTGAATTTTACCGGGGTTTTATCAACCTTAACCTCTTTAGCCATCAGGTCGATAGTGATCTCATTAAACACCAGCAGGTTGCTGCCGTTGTAACTTTTACGGCGGATGATTGCAGATACTCTTGCCTTCAATTCTGATAGGTGAAATGGTTTAACAAGGTAATCGTCGGCCCCGATATTCAGCCCCTCGAGGCGGTCGTCGAGCGAATTTTTTGCAGAAATGATAAGCACACCATCTGGATGGTTGTTTTCCTTAAGGCTTTTCAGAATGTTGATGCCGTTACCGTCGGGCAGGGTAATATCAAGCAGAATGCAGTCATAGCGGTAAAGATTGACCTTGCTCAAAGCACTTTGGTAGCTGTCGGCAGTTTCACAAATATTGCCTGATTCGGTAAAATATTCTTCAATACTTTCCCGCAGGCCTTCCTCATCTTCAATGATCAGTATTTTCAAAAGCGTTTTTGTTTATAAAGATAGCCGCTGATTTTGGATGATTTTAGGATTTCGCGGAATTATTTTCGACCGCTGATTTTTCGTGATTAAATTGATTCAATGATTTAAGATGGCTGAACAACTTTTATACAAGTTTACTAGCTAGCTTTGTTAAACATTAGTCCTATAATTTTAATAATCATACAAATCTTAGTTATATGTGGTGGATCTACGCGTTACTCTCAGCCCTGTTTGCAGCCTTAACTGCAATATTTGCAAAAGTTGGTATCAAAGGAGTTGATACCGACCTGGCAACTGCCATCCGTACAGTTGTAATATTGCTGATTGCCTGGGCAATTGTTTTTTTTAAAGGCAGCGCCGCCGGCATGGGTGGCCTCACTAAAATCAACTGGACATTTCTTGTGCTTTCAGGATTAGCCACGGGCTTATCGTGGATCTGCTATTTTAAGGCGCTGCAATTGGGCAAGGTGTCGCAGGTGGCGCCTATCGATAAGCTAAGCGTGGCGCTTGCCATAATACTGGCGGTACTATTTTTAAAGGAGTCACTTAGTATAAAGCAGGCTGTTGGGGCGTTGATGATAATCGGAGGTAGTGTGGTGCTGATCTTTGCCTGATATTTGTAATTTAACTATTACATAATCATTTCTCAAAATACAGTTTTAATACAAAGTTGACTTGGAATTTTGTAGCCGTACTTTATTTGAAGCAACTGAATGAAACGGACCCCTTTATTTTTAATATTACTTTTTCTCGTATCGGGTCTTTTCGCCCAAAATAATAATTCAAACAATACCGGTAAAATAAGCGGGAAGGTAATTGATGCAATATCAAAGGTACCGGTTGATTATGCTACGGTAGGTATTTACAAGCAGGGAACAGCATCACCATTCAACGGTGCAAGTACCGATCCTAAGGGGAATTTTAAGATAGATAAAGTCGCTGCCGGAGAGTACACTATAAAAGTTGACTTTTTAGGCTATAAGCAATTGGTGGTTGAGCACCTGGTGATCAGCAATACTGTAAAAAGCTTATCACTGGGCAATATTGTGTTATCCCCGGTACAAAATCAGTTAAGCGGTGTGGTTATTAAGGCGACAGCACCAACCGTTGAAAATAAGATTGACAAGCTGGTATACAATCCTGCGAATGATTTGACGGCACAGGGAGGGGTGGCAACTGATGTGCTGCGTAAGGTACCCATGGTTACTGTTGATATCGATGGTAATGTTGAACTGATGGGCAATGCTAATGTGCGGTTTTTAATAAACGGAAAGCCCTCAAGTATTTTTGGTGCGAGCCTTACAGATGCTTTGCAGGCAATTCCGGCAAGCCAGATAAAAAGTATTGAAGTGATCACCAGTCCTGGAGCAAAGTACGACGCTGAAGGAACAGGCGGTATTATCAATATTATTTTAAAGGATAGCAAGGTCCAGGGGATAAACGGCAGCGTTAACCTTTCTGCCGGAACAAGGCTTGAAAACGGGTCATTCAATCTAAACGCACGTAAAGGAAACTTTGGCGTGAATGCCTTTTTTAGCGGCAACGAGCAGTTGAACAGCACGGCAATAACTACAACTAACCGTACCTCATACAGTAATACCAGAGATACCATTACGCGCCTTTATCAAAAGGGAAGCAGCGCATTTAGGCGAAGCGGTTACCAATCAGGAATCAGCTTTAACTGGAGCATCAGCCCTAAGGACGAACTTACAGCGGCAGTTAATTTTAATCATTTCGGCAACCATGGAGGCGGCATAACCAATTTGGACCAAAGTACATTTTCAACGCTCACAAATCTGACCGTGGATACGTTAAGTCGTACAAATTCAAATAGCCGCTTCAGCGCAAATTCAACAGACTGGAGTTTAGCCTACAAAAAAACTTTTAGTAAGGAAGGGCAGGAACTGGATGTACTGTACAACGCCAGCTATGGTAATAATGTGAACAATTACTCGCTTGAACAGGATTACATCACCTCCGGAATTGCGTCTACAGGATCATTGAGCAATAATCCTGGAAAGGATAAGGAAACAGATATCGCGGTTGATTATACGCAGCCCTTTGCAAAGGATTTCACCGTTGAAACCGGGGCCAAAGCGGTAATAGAGAATTTAAACAATAGTGTGGTTACAGAAACCTTGAGTAACGGCGGGTATGTGCCAAATCCGTTTCAAACCTATGGCTTTAATTATAAGCGCATAGTGTTTGCGTATTACCTGTCATCATCGTTCTCTCTGTTTAATTTTATTGATGGAAAGGCAGGATTGAGATATGAGCATACCAGTTCCACGTCCGATTTTCCAAATACCGTGATCCCATCGTATGGTATTTTTGCCCCTTCGTTTGTGTTGTCGCACAAACTGGACAAAACAGAAACTATTAAATTTAGCTACAGCTACAGATTGGAGCGCCCTGAGTACAGGGATTTGAACCCGTTTTATAACATTAGCGATCCGCATAACATCAGCACTGGTAATCCAAACCTGAAACCTGAATTGGGGCATAATTTTGAATTGGGCTATAACAAATCGTTTGACGGCGGGGCCAATATTTACCTTGCGGGATTTTACAGGTATAACACCAACGATATACAATCGTTCACCACGTTTTACCAAAGCCTGCGGGTAGGCGACTCAACCTATACCAATGTTTCGTTAAACCAGCGTTACAACATTGGCAAGGAAACCACCACGGGCATAAATATTTTCGGGTCGTTGCCGGTAACCGGTAAACTGAGCCTGCGCTCAAATATGTTTTTTGCCGATAGGATAACCAATAACCCAGGCAGCCCGCAGGTGAGCGGTTTTGCTTATCGCATTAACCTGAACGGAAGTTACCAGCTTGCAGATGACCTGGCTGCCGAATTTTTTGTAAACTACCGTTCTTCTCAAAAGGGAATCCAGGGCACTAACCCGGCTTTCGCCTTTTATAACATTGCTGTACGCAAACAGTTCATGAATAAAAAGGCGAGTATCGGATTAACTGCCGCAAATCCGTTTAGCCAGTACATCAACCAAAAACAAACTACGTTTGGTTCTAATTTCGATCAAACAACCATCAGGCAGGTGCCCTTTCGCTCATTTGGCATAAGCATAAGTTATAAGTTTGGTAAGCTCGAATTTAAAAAGGATAAGGAAAAAGACGATAACGGTCAGCAGGTGCCGGGAGATAACGGCGGTTAACCGCATGGTTTCTAGTTTGATACAAATCGGTTTCGTATTTTTTTTATATTTTTTGTAAAAAAGTTGGCTTGTTTAATTAAAAATGATAATTTGCCGACAGTAAATGAGGAAAAAATTATCATCCCTAATTGTCCTTTTATGCATGGCGTATATTGTGCCATGTGCCGCCCACGCCCGGAAATCTCACAAGGCGCATAAAATTACCCACCACAAATTCTCTTACAAAACAACTTATAGGGAACATGTAATACCTGTTTACAGGGAATCGATGGATACTGACAGCGTTTCAGCGGATAGCCTTATGCAGTTTGCGCAAAGCCTGTTGGGGACCCGTTATCGCCCTGCAACCTCAGACCCAAATCGTGGTTTTGACTGTTCGGGTTTTGTAAGTTACGTATTCAAGAATTTCAACTTTAACGTTCCACGCTCGTCCTGCGAATTCATTAACGTAGGCCAGAAAGTAAGATACGAAGACGCCCGTCCCGGTGATATTATATTGTTTACAAGCCCAACTAACAGGCACAGGATAGGGCATGTTGGTATTGTTTACAGCAACAATGGCGATGAATTTAAATTCATTCATTCAACCTCGGGTAAGGAATACGGCGTAACCATTTCGTCTATGGACGATACCTATAAACGCCGTTTTGTACAGGTCGTTCGCCTGCTGAAACAAAATGACGTGTTTTTGGCAAGCAGGTAAATACACAATACTTTGCACCTGGTTGTGCTGCTCTTTCTGTCAAAATCCGTATTTTTACGTTTACTATTTTTAAGTGGACGAACTAACTACCAGTACAAAAACACCTCATCAATTAAGGGTAGCCTGCACAGCATTCTATTTTATTTCCGGCTTTGGTTATTCAACCTGGGCATCGCGCATCCCAACCATTAAGCACGCATTAAATTTAAACGAAGCTCAGCTTGGGTCAATTTTGTTTGCTATGCCAATTGGCTTGCTGCTTACCATGCCGGTTACAAACCGACTGCTGACCAAATATACCAGCAGGGCGGTAATGCTTTTTGGCTCAGTGTTTTTATGCGTTAACCTGGTTATTATTGGCTATTCAAATGCGGTATGGCAGCTGGTGATCATGTTGTTTTGCTTCGGCTCGGCGCGCAACCTCATGACGCTTTCCATAAATACCCAGGGTGTTGCCATTCAGGCTTTATACAGCAAATCAATTATGGCTACATTTCATGGCATCTGGAGCTTGGCGGGATTTGCCGGCGCAGCTGTGGCGTATTTGATGGTATTCTTTAACATTGGCGTACATTATCATTTTTTGTTTGTAAGTATCGGCCTGCTCATCATCACATTTTACTTTATAAAAAACACTATCGATCAAAAGCCAATTCCGCAAAGCCGCAAGCCCATATTTTCATTGCCTGATAAATACCTGATCAACTTTTCCCTCATCTGCTTTGCCAGCATGGCCTGCGAAAATGCAATATATGATTGGGGTGCAATTTACTTTCAAAAGGCGGTACACACTGAAAAGGCCACCGCTACAGCGGCATTTGTAATTTATATGGTGGCCATGACGACCGGCCGCTTCGTAGGCGACAGGCTGGTAACCCGGCTGGGTATAAAAACCGTGTTGAGATTTAGCGGCATTTTTATTTTCTGCGGATTGCTGCTGGCTGTGATTTTACCTTATCAGATTCCGGCTGCTATTGGCTTCATGCTTACGGGGCTGGGTGTGTCATGCGTTGTACCAATGGTGTTCAGCCTGGCCGGTAAGTCAAAAACCATGAGTAGTTCATCGGCATTGGCTTCAATTTCTACCATTGGTTATGCCGGTTTTTTGGTCGTCCCGCCGTTTGTGGGCTATATCGCCCATGCATCAAGTATTCGCCTGTCATTCGGGGTAATTGCCCTTTTTGGGGCGATGATAGTGTTGCTGGTATCAAAATTAAAAGATGATGATAAGCAATCAAGCGATGACGCCATTCTTTTGCCTGAAGATTAATTAAACTAAAATATAAGTTATTCAAAATAATTGCGTTAAGTGAACTTATGCGCACCCTTAAGCTCATCACAAGATTTTACAGTGGAATATTTTTAGCCAACTTTTTAGTAACCCTTAGCTGTATTGGTTTATTGATTTTTTATGGCGCGCATGCTATGGAGTTGATAGGTGTGCTGTTTTGGTATAAAATTATTACCATAGGTATGATATTTTCAACCTGGATCTACTACAAAAAGAAAGAACTGTACTATTACCAAAACCTTGGCATTTCAAAGATAAAACTGGCGGTCGCCACATCCACTTTTGATTTTTTACTTTGGCTGATAGCGATAATTATAACCACTAAGCGATAAAATGATCCACACCCTGGAAGCAGACGGCATTCAACTTGATTTCGGCACGAGGCGCATCCTTTCAGATGTATACTTAAAGTGCGAAACCGGGAAAATTTCCGGTCTGCTTGGCCGAAACGGGCAGGGAAAGACCTGCCTGATGAACATTATCCTCGGCACTTTAAATTCATCCATCAATTCTATCCGGTTTGATGGTAACGTAACCCGCAAGGTAAGTAAGCGGCCCGACCTGCTTTTATACCTCCCGCAATTCAACTTTATCCCCAATGGGCTCACAGTTAAAACAGTGCTGGACGATTTTAAGCTTTCTGCCAACGAACTTGAAGCTCGCTTTCCGGAATTTAAGTCTAGATACGACCTGAAGGTAAACCAGCTCTCCGGCGGCCAGTGGCGAACACTGGAATTATACATTGTTGTAAAAACGCCCTCGCTGTTTGCTATGCTCGATGAGCCGTTCACGCATTTAAACCCTATCCAGATAGAAAACGTTAAGGAGTTTTTATTGGAAGAGAAGGCAAACAAAGGTTTGCTGATAACCGACCATATGTACAGCCACCTGCTTGATATAAGCGATGCAGTATATTTATTAAAGGATGGCAAAACCCACCTCACCAAAACTGTTGAAGACCTGGAAGATTTAGGATATATAAGAATAGGCTATTGATCGAATTGTAACGATTATAAAAAGTTAAATTAACTAAAGCAATAGTTGATATTTGATTTTCTTATAGTTAAATTTGGTTATGACCAAAACCATGTTGCTGCTGATCTTTCTGTTGCCTGTTAGCGTATTTGGACAAATAACCATTACAGGTAAAGTTATTGGTCAGGCCGATACTAAACCGGTTGCCAATGCAAGTGTTTTTTTAAGTAACGCAGCTATTGGTGGCAAAACAGCTAATGATGGTAGCTTTAGTTTGCAGAATGTAAAGCCAGGCAGATATGACCTTATCGTTTCTATCATAGGTTTTGATGTCTTCAAACAATCGGTAATTGTTGGCGGCAATGATGTTGTACTACCAGTTATCGCTATTTCTCCTAAAATTATTTCCCTGAACATCATAACAGTAAAGGCATCCAGAACCGATCCTGATAGAGAGAAGTACTACCTAAAGTTTAAGAACGAATTCCTGGGCAGCACCAATCTTTTGAAGGAGTGCACCATCATGAACCCTGAACTGCTCGATTTTAACTTCAATGCAGATAGTAACATTTTAAGAGCATCATCGGTTGATTTTTTGGAGATAGAAAATCGTGCGCTGGGCTACAAATTAAAATATCTGTTAAAGGACTTTTTGCTTGATAATTCGAGTTTTGATACAAAACTACTTAACTATAACGGTTATGTTTTGTACGAAAAATTAAAAGGTACCGCAATACAGGAAAAAGAGTGGGAAAAACGCAGACGTGAAGCTTATGAAGGCTCACAAATGCATTTTTTGCGTGCGGTTATCGATAACCGGGTAGAGGAAGAAGGCTTCCGGGTATTGCGCTTGCCTGTAAAAAAGGGTTATGTACCCGACAGTGTTTTTTATATCGACAAAAAACTGGCTAGCGGAATAAAGAAAAAGGATTCATTAGTTACAGGTCCGGACCAGGCGGGACTATATAATTTGATGAGTAAAAACTCCATGCTTTACATCAGCTATAATAAATATCATCATTTTAATAATTCTTCATATGCCAAATTAGGAAACCAGGATAATACGGTTGTTACATTCAATGCTCCCTGGGTGACATTCGACAATAACGGAACAATTACCGATCCGCATAACTTAACTTATGACGGAGCATGGGCCAGATCGGGAGTTGCGGGGCTGCTTCCGGTTGATTATGATGATGAACAAAAAATAGTTACAAACGCTGATAGTACACTCAATAAAATCAGGGATAAACTGTTTAAGTATGCGGGAGAGCATGTCACCGAAAAGGCCTACCTGCAATTTGACAAGCCCTATTATGCAGCCGGCGATACCATTTACTTTAAAGCCTACCTAACGCAAGGGGCCCAGCATATTCCGTCGCAATTGAGCGGGGTGTTGCATGCCGACCTGATAAATGCTGACAACAAGGTGGCGAATTCGATATGGTTGGCCCTGGATAAGGGTATTGGTTGGGGCGATTTTGCTTTACCCGATACTTTGGTGGCAGGCAATTATCGCGTAAGGGCGTATACCAACTTAATGCTGAATGGTGATGGCGCAAATTACTTTGACCAGCTTATACCGATAGGCTCCTTAGCTGCCAAAAAATTCGCTGAAAGCGGTTCGTTTAAAAAGCAGGTTATCATCGCAAAGACCACTATTGTGACCCATAAAACAGATGTGCAATTTTTACCGGAGGGAGGTAATCTTATAACCAGCGTTTATTCAAAAGTTGGATTTAAAGCGGTAGCCGAAAATGGGCTTGGAACGGATGTTAAGGGAACTGTAGTTGATGACCTTGGCGCAGAAGTTTGCACATTTGCATCAACTCATTTAGGTATGGGGGCATTTAGTTTCGTTCCGGAGGCAGGGCGAACTTACAAAGCGCAGCTGAATTACATTGATGGTACAACCGCAACTATCGATCTGCCCAAAGCTACAGGAGCCGGTTATACCATCAGCATAAACAACACAGATGCCGACAATGTCAGGTTAAGGGTAACTGCCGGAGGTGTAAGCCTAACTGATAAATTGAGCCTGGTAGCACAAGCTGGCGGAATTATTTATTACGCCGCCGAAAGCGGCCCGTTCAATAAGTTTTTTACGGCTGTTATCCCTAAGAGAAAATTCCCATCGGGTATAGTTCAATTTACCTTGTTTAATGCAGCGGGGGAGCCATTAACGGAAAGGCTGGCATTTATTGACAATAAGGACCAGTTAAAAATAGACGTATCACCCGATAAAAACATTTACGCAACCCGGCAAAAGGTAAAGATCAATTTAAATACGCAGAACGGTAATGGCAGTCCATCGCCGGGGAGTTTTTCGGTTGCTGTTACTGATGAATCAAAAGTGCCGGTTAACGAACGCAATGAAAACAGTATTCTTGCTAATTTACTGCTGACTTCGGAACTGAAGGGAAACATTGAACAACCAAACTATTATTTCATTAATAGCAATGAAAAGACGCAGGCTGATCTTGACCTGCTGATGCTTACCCAGGGCTATCGCAATTTTTCATGGAAAAAGGTATTTAACAACCAAAAGCTTCCTGTTTTTTATCAGCCCGAAACCGGTTTGACTATAGCAGGGCAGGTTACCCGGAGCAATAAGCCGTTGGCTGGCTGTAAGGTAAGTTTATTTACGACCAAAGGCGGTCCTTTTTTTAAGGATACCGTGTCTGACGCGGATGGAAACTTTGCATTCCGCGACCTGGCGTATAACGACAGCACAAAATTTGTATTGCAGGCGAAGGCAAATAAGGGGCAGGATAACGTTGCAATCAAACTGGAGGGAAAATCACCGCCAAGCGTTTCCATGGTAAATTTTGCCGTAAGTAATTACGAGGCTTCGGTTGATACAACTAGCGGTTTGCAACCGTATTTAAATAATCAAAAAGAATTTTACAAAGAGCAGGCTAAACTGGGGATAAACCAACACCCTGCATTATTAAAGGAGGTAGTGATCAGGGATAAAAAGAGCTTTCTGAAGCACTCTGATAATTTAAATGGACCCGGTAACGCCGACCGGGTGGTGACTGCCGACCAATTAAAGGATTTACCAGGAAATACTTTATCATTCCGTTTGGGGCAAATATTGATGGGCTCAGTTTTCTTTAGATATGGTGTGCCTTACAGGGGGCCGCCCCAGCTTCATGCGCCAATGCAAATTATAATAGACGGCGACTTTGTTAGCTACAATGATTACGACCATCTTGACCCGGACCGGGTTCAGAGCGTTGAAGTGCTGTCAAGCCCTAGCTATGGTACTGCTTATGGTAGTAAGGGCGGTGACGGTATTTTATTGATTACAACAAAGCGGGGCGAGGATTATAAAAGGGAGCAGGAGCATTCGGGTGTAAATAAGCCGCCGGTTTTACTAAAAGAAGTGCACGTAAAAGCGAAAAAAGAACCTGCTATTCCGCATTCTGATAACCTGAACGGGGCTGGAGTTGCAGACCAGGTGGTTTCGGCAAAGGAACTGGAGAAGCTCGTTTGCGGAAGAATTGTGGATTGTTTATCCGGCGTGCTTACCAGCGTAATGTTTAGAGGAGGAGTTCCGCTTAACGCGCGGATGCACCTGGCAAAAATGGCCGTAGTAATTGATGGTAATTTTTTGGACGATAATGACTATGATATACTCGATAACCTGCATGCGGAGGATATTGAAGGAATTGAGGTTGTTCTTGGTCCGCATTATGGGGCTATTTACGGACAGCGGATGGCAAATGGCGGCTTGATCATCACCACAAAACGAGCGCAAAAGATCAACAATTATTACCGCTATGCGCCCGGCGTAACCACATTTGCCGCCGAAGGCTATTACAAAGCCCGTGAGTTTTACTCACCCCAATACAATAGCCCATTAGCCAACCAGCAAGCGCGCGATTTGCGAAGCACAATTTATTGGAAACCCAACATTACAACCGACAAGGACGGCAAAGCTTCTTTTGAATATTTTAATGCCGATG
Organism: Mucilaginibacter phenanthrenivorans; assembly: GCF_024721155.1. Classification (GTDB taxonomy): domain Bacteria; phylum Bacteroidota; class Bacteroidia; order Sphingobacteriales; family Sphingobacteriaceae; genus Mucilaginibacter; species Mucilaginibacter phenanthrenivorans. Next base: position 20,090 of record NZ_JAHVAP010000013.1, read on the forward strand.
GGAAAGGAACCTATCGCATTGTGATTGAAGGCATTGATGCCGACGGCAATTTAGGCAGGCAGGTTTACCGTTACAAAGTTGAATAAACAGACACGCTATGATCAAAACTTTTATATTTCTTATCGCATTTTTGCCTGCTGTAGCATTTGGACAGGTATCCGTTTCAGGAAAAATCATAAGCCAGGCGGATACCAAACCTGTCGCAGATGCCAGTGTGTTTATCAGTAACGCTACGGTTGGCAGTAAGACAGCGCCCGATGGAACGTTTACGTTAAAAAACGTAAAGCCGGGTCAGTATGAATTGGTTGTATCGATAATTGGATTTGATACCTACAATCAAACTATAGTAGTGGATAAAAGTGATCTCGACCTGAAAGTCATTACTATTTATCCTAAATCGATAGCGCTCAATGAAGTTAAGGTAAAGCCGGAAGTTGATTTTACACGCCAGCGCAATTACGATTGGTTTAAGGAGGAATTTTTAGGAAAAACGGAGCTCTCCAAAGAATGCAAGATCCTGAACCCTGAAGTGCTTGATTTGATTTATGACGAAAAAGCGGGAGTGCTTACTGCTTCTTCAGTTGATTTTTTGGTGATCCAAAACAACGCACTGGGGTATAAAATAAAATACCTGTTAAAGGATTTTACTTTAAATAATGCTGATGAGCTCAATAAGGAAGTAGGCTACTCTGGCGTTGTATCGTTTGAGCCACTTAAGGGCAGCCCTGCAGAAGAACAACAATGGGAAAACAAAAGGGCGGAAACTTATCGCGGCTCGGTAAGGCACTTCCTCAGATCGGCCCTGGTGGATCAGTTAGACCAGGACGGTTTTAGGGTGTTGCGTTTACCTGCCAACCCGGAGCGCCCGGCTGATAAGCTGATAAATAAAAAAATAGAGGATTTCCAGGATGAGAAGGATAAACGCAGCGGCCGCGACTCATTGGCATACTGGACGAAAAAATCTAATCTTCCTAAACGCTTGCAAAAGCTTTTGCTTAAGCCGCTAAAAGAAGAAGAGTTTATAAGCGGGGCCGATAAACAAGGCTTTTATACGCTAAGCAATGTTTCTGCATCAGGGGGGAATGTTAACGATGCACTGTATGTTTCGTACGATAAGTATCACCGGTTTAATAAAGGCACGATGAGCAAATTATCGGACGCTGAAAACAAAAATAATACCCTTATCATCTTCGAGACTCCGTCTGTCCCTTTCGACAAGAACGGCAATGTGCTTGATCCTAAGGATGTAACCTACGAAGGTGTATGGAGCCGGAGCAGGTTAGCCGGAATGCTGCCATTGGATTATGAACCGGGTACAACAAAAGCGCTCGCAGGAGACAGCGCGTTAATAAATAACATAAGCAGTAAGCTAAACAACTACGCAGCAAATCATCTCACAGAAAAAACTTACCTACACTTTGATAAACCATACTATGCGGCCGGCGACACAATTTACTTTAAAGCTTATATAACAGGCGAAGGGGACCACCGGCTATCAACCCGAAGTGGTGTATTATATGCCGACCTTATCGACCCAAATAACAAAATAGCCCGGTCAATGAAACTGCCGCTGGCAGACGGCCTTGCATGGGGCGATTTTGCGCTTGCCGACTCATTGAAAAAAGGCAATTACAGGGTAAGGGCTTATACCCAATTAATGAGGAACGACGGCGATGAAGCATTTTTTGAGCAAAGCGTTCCGGTTGGGTCAATGCTTAACAACCGGGTATCGGAAAGCAGTACATCGAAAAAGCTTCCCGCCAATGAAAAACCAGTAGTACAGTTTTTTCCGGAAGGCGGGACCCTGCTAACCGGCGTTAAATCGAAAATAGCGTTTAAGGCAATTGGTCCGGATGGTTTTGGTATTGACGTGAAGGGTGCGGTGCTTGATAACGAGGGCAAGGAAATAACAACATTTGCATCGCAGCACTTGGGGATGGGATATTTTTACCTGGAGCCCAGGGAAAATAAGACTTACAAATCAAAAATAACCTACGCTGACGGAACAGAAGCAATTATTGATCTGCCCGCCGCGGGCTCAAATGGCCTGAGTATGGATGTCACTGACCTCAGCCGTGCATACACCATAAAAATTAACGCTTCAAAGAACTGGTACCAGGAGAACAGGAACAAAAACTATACGCTGATAATTTATTCTGGAGGTATGCCTTTTAGCTTTGCTGTGAAGCTGGATAAACAGGAGGTAGGCTTAAATATCGGTAAAAAGGAGTTCCGTACAGGCGTAGCCAAAGCAACTTTATTTTCGCAGGCCGGTGAGCCATTATGCGAGCGCTTATTTTTTGTTCGGAACGATGACCTGCTTAAGTTGGGACTAAGCACCGACAAATCCACTTATGCAACGCGCGAGAAGGTAAAGGTTTTTTTAAAAACGCAGGGGAATGATAATGCCGCTGCCCCAGGAAATTTTTCGGTGGCGATAACCGATGAAGGTAAGCTCCCGGCGGATGAAAATGCAGAACCTACAATTTTAAACAACCTGCTGCTAACGTCGGAACTTAAAGGGTACATTGAACAGCCCAACTATTATTTTACAAATATAAACGACAAAACCACCGCCGACCTTGACCTTGTAATGCTGACTCATGGCTACCGCCGGTTTGAATGGAAAAAAGTGCTGGGTGCTGGCAGCAGCAATTCAACCCCAATACTTAAGCCGGAGACAGGCTTGCAAATTTCGGGAACGCTGACACACAAATCAGGAAAGCCGTTTACGGGTGGCAAACTGACCTTATTTAACAGGTCCGCGTCCGGGACATTGTTATTGGATACTGTAACAGACCTGAACGGGCGTTTTGTGTTTGATAACCTGGTTTTTGGCGATACTACCAAGTTTGTGATACAGGCGCTGGTAGGTAAAGCACAAAATGACGTGGTGCTTAGTGTGGATAGCACTGCAGGTCCGGCGGTTAACGTAATTTCATCCCGATTGGCAGGGCTGGTAAAGGTTGATAACCCAATGGAGGGATATTTGCGAAACAACAAATTGTTTTACGAGGAACAGAAGAAATACGGGGTCAACAAACACCAGGTTATGTTGAAGGAGGTAGTGATAAAGGATAAGAAAACAGATCCCTCGTTAGCGCATTCTGGAAATTTAAACGGGGCAGGCAATGCCGACCAGGTGTTTACCTCGAAGCAATTGGAAAATACATCATATACAACCCTTAAGGATTTTTTGGCAGCGAATTCGCCCAATCTTGAGATTACCTTCGACCATTTCTTATACTCCAGGCGTTCAGTCCCAAACTTTACGGGGCAAAGGGATATGATGGAAATTATTATTGACGGCGCGCCATTTCGGCAAAAAGAACCTAACGATCCCCCAAATGCACCAAAACCTATTGATTGGATAGAAACCGGGGACATTGAAAGTATTGAAATAGGATTTGGGGCTCATTATGGCGCAATTTATGGCAGCCGGGCAGCAGGGGGCGTACTGATTATTACTACCAAAAGAGGGAAAAATCGCAAATATGAACGCTACACGCCAGGCGTAAAAACATATACGGTTAACGGTTTCTACAAAGCCCGCGAGTTTTATTCCCCGCAATATGATAACCCCAAAACCAACCAAAAAATGGCTGACCTGCGCAGCACCATTTACTGGAACCCCAATGTTGTAACTGATAAAGACGGCAAAGCATCATTCAGTTTTTTTAATGCCGATGGCAAAGGGACCTACCGGGTGGTAATTGAAGGCATTGATGCTGATGGCAATTTAGGAAGGCAGGTTTACAGGTATAAAGTTGAATAGCAGACTGTTGTTTAATTGTAACAGAAATGATACAAATAAACATAACGCTTGCGTTATGTTTATTTCCCTAAACCTTATAAATTTAACGTAATAACAAATCCTAATCCATGCTATCACTCATTAAACATCAAAATCCTGAAACCGCAGTTAATAAATTATTAAAAGATCTGTCGATTCATATCGTTCCGGAAACCATCGCCGGCGAGCTTGAAAAGCACCCCGATTGTCCCAGTCTGCTGGCAATCAGCGATGTACTGAATAACTTCAATATTGAAAATGCAGCTTTCCGGGTTGATAATGATAACCTGGTAAATGTACCTTGTCCGTTTATAGCCCACACCCACGTGAATAACGGTGATTTTTTAGTTGTAAATAAAATTGATGGCGATACGGTTCTTGTATCAAACGAAAAATGGAACAGGCATAAAATAACGCTCGACGAATTTAAAAAGATGTTCAAGGGGGTGGTATTAACCGCCGAACCATCGGCGGCTCATGAAGCACCGGCAACTTTTCCCACATTTTTAGCGACAATAAAAGCGCCGGCACTAATTACCGGAGTTTTACTGATCCTGTTAGCTGCACTTTACGGCAATGGTTATTTCGCCAACCTGGGCTGGCAAACAGCGTTGTTATCCGTGTTTAAAACGGCCGGATTAATAACATCCACATTGCTGCTGATCCAATCAATCGACAGCAACAACCCATTGATCCAAAAACTGTGTGAAACCACTACCAAAGTAAATTGTAACGCCATATTATCGTCAAAGGCCGCAAAGGTATTTGAGGGGCTTACCTGGAGCGAGGTAGGCTTTTTTTATTTTGGTGGCACCTGGTTGTTGTTGCTTTTTGGCGGAGGCTCTGTTACCGTTTTATGGACCCTGGCTATTTTAAATGCGGTAAGCCTGCCTTATACGGTGTATTCAATATATTACCAGGCGCGCATTGCCAAGCAATGGTGTGTGTTGTGCTGCGTTGTACAGGCATTGTTATGGCTGGAGTTTTTAACACAGGTTTCAACTTTTACCCATCCATTTGTATTTACCGGGAGCGGTGATGTCATAACCATCTTCATCTGCCTGCTTACACCCGTAATTTTATGGACACTGCTAAAACCTTTGTTTTTAAAACAGCAGCAGCTACAACCGCTAAAACAACAATTGCGCAGGTTTAAATACAATACCGAACTATTTACCAATACGCTAACAGCACAACCCAAATATGCTATCCCTGGCGAAGAATGGAGTATTGTATTGGGCAACGTAGAGGCTGATAACATTATTACCATGGTAAGCAACCCTTATTGCGGCCCATGTGCAAAAGCCCATAAACAATTAACCGAACTGCTGGAACAAGGCAGCGGCGCCGTACAGGCGCGGATAGTTTTTACTGCCGATAACACCGATGCGGATATAAAAACCCCCGTTGCCCGCCACCTGATGGCTTTAAATGAACTCCCCGATAAAACAATAGTTGAAAATGCCCTGCACGACTGGTACGAGCAAAAACAAAAAGACTACCAGGCCTGGGCAAAGGTGTACCCTGTGCAGTTGAATGAAGCCAACTTTTACAAGCTGGAAAAGCAGAATGCCTGGTGTAAAATGGCAGAGGTAACCGCTACACCAACAACGTTGCTTAACGGCTACCGCCTGCCTGATTTGTACCAGCTCCCCGATTTAAAATACATGCTTGAATAAGCACATAAAAATACTTCTCGCGAAAGTAAAAGGAGCATGCACTTTAATACATGCAGCCAAATATGGGGGCTTGGTTCCGGTAAAATTAACTATTATTTAATAAAGAATTTTATGCAAAATTTTAACAAACTCAGCAGGGCTGAGATGAAAATGTGACAGGTGGAACTGCACCCGTATGTAGAGTTGAATGCGATGTCTGGCCTAATCCTTTAATAACTGTAACTGAAGTAGTGCCCGATTGTTCGGTTGAATCACAGGATACAGAATGCGCCAAAATCGGCGGCACGCGAATAGGTTGTTCTTGTAACTAAATGTATTTATCAAGCAATATTTAACATTGATTACAGGTTGATTGATTTAATCAACCTGTAATTTACTCTAACTTATAAGTTGACATGCTATTAAAAATGAGCATATCCATGCTATTATTAAGACTGTGTTGCATGCCTGTATATAGCCAGGTTGATCATGAGGCTACAAATTCCATTTTGGAAAAGTTTCAAAAATATTCCAATAACAACGTCCTGGAAAAAGCCTACCTCCAATTCGATAAGCCCTATTACTCCATCGGCGATACCATTTATTTCAAGGGGTATCTAACTATCGGCGGGAATCACAAATTATCAGCATTAAGCGGGGTATTGCATGCGGAGCTGATTAATCCTGAAGGGAAGATAGTCCGTGCAGAAAACCTGCAGGTAATGGCAGGCACCAGCTGGGGCGATTTTGCGCTTGCTGATACGCTGAAAGGCGGCACCTATGTTGTCAGGGCCTATACCAACTGGATGCGTAATGAGGGTGAAAATAGCTTTTTTGAAAAAGCTATTACCGTTGGCAGTTTCGCAAGCGCCAAAAAATTCGAAAGTGGCGAACGCCAAAAAAACATAGTAAATAAAAAACAAGAGCAGCCTAAACGCGATGTGCAATTTATGCCCGAAGGCGGCACGCTGGTGGCAGGTAACTATTCTAAAATTGCCTTTAAAGCAATAGGTGCTAATGGAAGTTATCTAAATATAAAAGGAACGATAACCGATGAAACTGGCAACGAACTGGCCAGCTTTTCGTCGGCGCATGCCGGCATGGGCTCGTTTACGTTTGTACCCGAAGCCGGCAAGACTTATAAGGCGAACATTGTGTATGATGACGGAACGCACGATGTGGTTGTTTTACCCAAAACAACAGAAACAGGATACACTATAAATGTTAATAACAATAGCGCAGATACGCTGCGAATAAGGGTAACGGCAGCAACAAACAATACGACTGACAAATTAAGTCTTATTGCCAGGGCAGGCGGCACCATATATTATGCGGCAGAAAACCAGCAAACAGGTGCGAAATTCTTTTCGGCTATTATCCCTAAAAACAAGTTCCCAACTGGAATCGTGCAATTCACGTTATATTCTCCGGAGAAAGAGCCCTTAAACGAACGGTTGGTATTCATTGATAATCACGACGAATTAAAGCTGGGTATTAAGAGTAGAAAGCAAAAATATAAATTAAGGGAAAAAGTAAATGTTGAGCTAAATGTATATGACAAAACAAATATGCCTGAAATGGGCAGTTTTTCAATTTCTGTAACAGATGAAACCAGATCACCCGCAGATACGGCAAATGAAAACTGTATCCTTAGCTACCTATTGCTGACGTCGGATTTGAAAGGTTATGTAGATACGCCTGCCTATTATTTCAGAAATAATAGCGAGCAAACGCAAAATGACCTTGACAACCTGTTACTTACCCAGGGTTATCGTCATTTTGAGTGGAAAGAAATAGGCGAGAAAGAACAATCTGAGCCGCAATACCAGGCGGAAAAAGCTTTTACGATATCTGGCATGATAAAGAGGAACGGCAAACCTGCAATCGGGGCTAAGGTAAGTTTGATTAGTAAGACTAACGGTTTTTTTATGATAGATACAATAGCTGATAACAACGGCAGGTTTGCTTTTAAAGATCTGATATTTGCCGATAGCACCAAGTTTCTGGTACAATCGAAAGTAACCAAAGGACAAGACGATGTAACCGTAGAACTGGATACCCTACCGCCTGCCAACATCGATGTCTACAATCGGTCTTTGAGTACCAAGCAAGACCACGATGAAAAAATCGGCCTGAACACCTACACCATTAATCAAAAGCAATTTTATGAAGAACAGCAGAAATACGGTATAAACAAACACGCTGTGGTTTTGAAGGAAGTGCATATTGAAGCAAAAAAAGAAACGACACCCTACCACTCAGAAAACCTTAACGGAGCCGGAGGGGCAGACCAAACTTTAACTGTTAAACAATTAGAGCGGATGAATTGTTCAAAACTTACCTATTGCCTGTCGGGTATGCTATCTGGCGTCATATTCAGAGGTGCACTGCCTCTTAATTTGCGGGATCATCAAGCAATTATGGCTATTATAGTCGATGGTACCTTTTTAGAGTTACCCGAATACGAAGAAGTTTTTAATTCCCTGCATCCGGAAGATATTGAAAGTATTGAAGTAATCCTCGGACCACATTATGGGGCTATTTACGGAGACCGGATGGCACACGGGGGACTGATAATTACTACTAAAAGAGGCCGGAAAACGAAAAATTATTACCGTTACGCCCCCGGGGTAATCACCTATATGCCAAAAGGCTTCTACAAAGCCCGGGAGTTTTATTCCCCGCAATATGATAACCCCAAAACCAACCAAAAAATGGCTGATTTACGCAGCACTATTTACTGGAACCCCAATATCATAACAGATAAAGACGGCAAAGCCTCATTCAGCTTTTTTAATGCAGATGGCAAGGGGACTTACCGGGTGGTGGTTGAAGGCATTGATGTGGATGGTAATTTAGGCAGGCAGGTTTACAGGTATAAGGTTGAATGAAAACTGAAAATACTTTTCGCGAAAGTAAAGGAGCGTGTCCTTTAAAACACATGCCGCCAGCCGGGGTGGTACCGGTAAAAACTAAAATACACTTATATGAAAAAGCAACAAAAGTTAAGCAGAAATGAAATGAAAAACGTTACTGGTGGGATCAGGCAGGACCAGGTTTGGGTTATTTGTAACATAAATGGCACTAACCAACAAGTGTTAAGTCCGTGTGCCCCATGCCCTCACTGTCCTGATAATGGAGGCTGGGTTTCATACGCATATGCTGGTGATGCAGACCGTTGTCCTTGCCTGTTATAAACCAGGGTATCAATAACAAGTAGCAGTTAGTATTTACTAACTGCTACTTGTTAAGGTGCAATACTTAAAAAATATAGAAATGGGGTGTGCTGCTAAATCTAACCAATAAGAAGTAGAAGGTTTTTAATAAAGCAATGAATCCACAGCGTTGCTGGCTATAGCAGATATAATCAAAAATGAATTCCTGTATTTATTTATTAAAATAAGTATACTTGTTTATAAGTTAATAAAAATTTAACCCCTATGCCTTTCCCCATATACAAACAACCTGATCAAATGGACTGCGGCCCCACCTGCCTGCGTATGGTGGCAAAGCATTACGGCCGCAACTTTACGGTGCAAACCCTGCGGAAGCTTTGCGAAATTAACCGCGAGGGGGTATCCCTGCTGGGCATCAGTGACGCATCAGAAAAAGTCGGCTTCCGGTCATTGGGCGTAAAGCTGAACATCGCACAGCTAAGAGAAGCAGAGCTGCCTTGTATTTTGCATTGGCGGCAAAATCACTTTGTGGTGCTGTATAAAATAAAGAACCACAAATATTATCTCGCAGATCCTGCAGCCGGCCTGGTTACCCTTAATGAAACGGACTTTGCCCGCAATTGGCTTAATGACGAAGATAAGGTTGAGGGCATCGCCCTTTTGCTTTCCCCAACACCGCAATTTTATGAGCAGGACGATGAAAAAGGCACAGCCGTTAGCTGGTCGTTTTTGTTTCGGTATTTGATAGCTTACCGCAAGCTGGTGGTGCAGTTGTTATTTGGTTTGGGGATAGGGAGTTTGCTGCAATTGATCACGCCTTTTTTAACACAGTCGGTAGTTGATATCGGGATTAATACCCGCAACCTCAATTTTATTTACATCATCCTCATCGCCCAAACAGCCTTAATAATAGGGCGGGTGAGTGTGGAGTTCATTCGGTCGTGGATCTTGCTGCATATCAGTACCCGCATTAATATCTCCATCCTGACGGATTTCCTGATCAAGCTGATGAAGCTGCCCATGAGCTTCTTCGATACCAAAATGACAGGCGACATCATGCAGCGGATGAACGACCAGAGAAACATCCAAACCTTTTTAACCGGATCGACGCTAAGTACGGTGTTTTCCATGTTCAACCTGGTGGTTTTTTCGGTAGTGCTGGCGTATTACAACGCAGGGGTGTTTTTTGTGTTTGCAGCAAGCAGCACCTTGTACATTACCTGGATAGTGCTGTTCCTGAAACGCCGCCGGGCTCTTAACTATAAAAGCTTCGAGGTTTCGGCCAAAAATCAAAGCAGCATCGTGCAGCTAATAGGCGGCATGCAGGAAATAAAATTAAATAACTGTGAGCAGCAAAAACGCTGGGAATGGGAGCACATCCAGGCCCGGTTGTTTAAGTTCAACGTAAAGAGCCTGGCGCTGAGCCAGTACCAGCAGGGCGGGGCAACTTTTATAAACGAAGGCAAAAATATCCTGATTACTTTTTTGAGCGCGCAGGCGGTTATTAATGGAAACCTCACACTGGGCGCCATGGTTGCGGTGCAGTATATCGTCGGCCAGTTAAGCAGTCCTATCGAGCAGTTGCTTGGCTTTATGCAGGGTTTCCAGGATGCCAAGATAAGTTTGGAAAGGCTGAACGAAATTCACCAGATGGAGGACGAGGAACCGGTAAACAAAGAATGGAACCATAACCTGCCCGAGGATAAAAGCCTGAGCATTAACAAGCTTACCTTCCGCTATCCTGGGGCTGGTAATGAGCCGGTGCTTGAGGATATCGACCTCAACATTCCCCAGGGAAAAACTACTGCCATTGTAGGCATGAGTGGCAGCGGAAAGACAACCATCCTGAAGCTGTTGCTTAGATTCTATGAGCCTCAAAAAGGCGAGATCAGGGTAGGGGAGCAGTCCATTCATAACATAGGCTTTAAAACATGGCGCGGGCAATGCGGTGTAGTGATGCAGGATGGCTTTATTTTCTCCGATTCGATTGAACGAAATATTGCAGTTGGAGATGATTATCCCGATAAAGAAAAACTGCGCCATGCTATCAAGGTAGCCAACATCCAGGATTTTATCGATACCCTGCCACTTGGTTTAAATACCAAAATTGGTGCAGAAGGTAACGGCATCAGCCAGGGGCAGCGCCAGCGCATGCTGATTGCCCGGGCAGTTTACAAAAATCCCCAATACATATTTTTTGACGAGGCCACCAACGCGCTTGATGCCAATAACGAACGCGTGATAATGGATAACCTGGCGGAGTTTTTTAAGGGCCGCACAGTGATTATTGTAGCACACCGTTTAAGCACTGTTAGTAATGCAGATAACATTATTTTGCTGGACAAAGGCCGCATAATTGAACAGGGAACCCACCATGAGCTGACCGCCTTAAAGGGGGATTATTATAAGTTGGTTAAGAATCAATTGGAGTTGGGAACGTGAGGTTAGTGATTAGAGATTAGTGACCCGAGACTAGAGATTAGAAAGAAAAAACACATTGGAAATCGGTGAAATCAAATAAAAATCAGTGAAATCATAATACTATGCCTACAATATACGCTAATGATAGTGCCGCTGAAGGCCGCCACACCGACGAGATGCAGGATATTATTACCGCGGTGCCCGGGTGGCTGCTGCGCTGGGGGATCTCCCTGTTTTTTGGGATCCTGGTTTTAATAGTGCTGTTAGGGGCTTTAATAAAATACCCTGATATTGTTAACGCCCAGCTAAAGGTTGATTCACCTAACTCGCCAAAACCTGTGGTGTCGAAAATATCGGGTAAACTGGTCCAGTTGCTGGTGCAGGAAAATGAAACCGTTAAAGCAGGCGCGCCTTTGGCGTATTTGGAAAGTACCGCCAACCATGCAAAGGTGCTGGCCTTGCTTACAACCCTGCAGCAGTTACAAGCCCAGGTATTGCAAAATAGGCCGCTTAACAATGTTGTGTTAAACCAGTCTGATAATGTAGAATTTGGTGAGTTACAAAGCGCCTACCAGGCATTTTCGCAGGAATATATTGCATACAAGGCAACAATTGATAATGGTTTCCTGGTGAAAAAGAAAGTGTACCTGCAAAAGGACCTTACCTACATCTCGCAGCAGCAACAGCAGCTAAATGCCGAAAAAATTATCCAACAGAAAGATTTTGCGCTGGCCGGCGATGAATATGAGATGCACAAAAAACTGGTACAGCAAAGGGTGGAAACCAAAGCCGAACTAAGGCAGGAGGAAAGTAAGTACCTTGCCAAACAATCGCCCCTGCTGCAAACGCAATCCAGCATCATGACCAACGAAAATAATTACGCTGCCAAGCAAAAAGAGATCCTGGAGCTTGACAACCAGGTGCAGGAAGAGAAGACGAAATTTATGCAGGCCCTAAACAGTTTGGTGAGTACAGCCGAGGATTGGAAAAGTAAGTATGTATTGAGCGCATCGCAGGCGGGCAAGCTCTCGTTTGCAGGTATCATACAGGAAAACCAGGTGCTTAGCCCGGGGCAGGAAGTTTTTTATATTGATCCGGGTAATGAGGCGTTTTTCGGGAATATGACGATATCTCAAAATAATATGGGTAAGGTTAAGGAGGGGCAACAAGTATTGGTGAAACTAAAAAGCTACCCGTTTGAAGAATATGGTATGATAAGGGGAAGGATAAAATACATTGCCGATGTTCCTTATAAGGACAGCGTTTTTATTTCGAGAGTAGAGTTTAAGATCAATAACTCATCCGATTTAAAAAAGCCTATTCATTTAAAACAAGGCATGATGGCCGATGCTGAAATCATCACACAGGATGCAACTATATTACAGCGCCTGACAAGGAGCTTCTTCAAGATTCTCGGCACTAAATAGTTGAACGTGAGTTCGGCATTACTATCGATTGTTTTTTCGTTAGAAATTTAATGCATTGATAATGAGGATGTTTCATAGTGTTCCGGGTGTTCCATGTGCAAAAATGGAACGCTTTGGAACACCGGGGGCGTCTTTGCATGTTAACCCCTTGTTTTCGTAAATAATTTATAATCAATTCTTTAACGCAAAATATTTCAGAATTATGTTAACCCTGTTAACCCCCTGCGTTCAGTTGGCAGTTTTAAGTTGGCAGTTTGCAGTGGCCAAAAAGTTGAACTAATAGTGCCCCGCTAGAAATATTTTTAGTTTCTAAGGTTTGGAAATCAAATACACCTTGCCCAATACCGTAGCTCTCGTAGCCCGGTTTAAAAAATTGGGCTTCAGGTTTTCCTGCGGATAGTCTATAAACGAGTGTACTATCGTAAATGCAGCATGGGTTTGAACCAGGTAATCCATTGACCGTTGGCTTACATAAAACAAGGATGTTTGTTGGGGTCTGAAGTTTTTAAACTCTTCAATCGGCAAATAATCTATCGGCTTTTTGCTGTAGAACTGGAAAATATTATTCTCGAACTTTAGGGAGTAGATTTTAAAATTATCAAAGGGTTTTTGGTTGATATATTCAGCGGCTGCTATTTCACCGCGATAAGGCACTATTTCATTATAAAACACGGTATTCAAATAAAACCCCGCAAATAACGCAGCAGCACAGCAGGCAAAGAATATCCTTTTATAATTTTCCTTTACCGATTTTAAGATCAGGACAATCATAATACCGAATATGATAATATCGGTAACAAAAAATACATTACTTGCCGGTTTTAAAAGATAATTAAGCGCCACTACCACCAACGGCAACGCAATTGCAAAGATCCATAGTGAAATTGCCCTTAAATTTGTACCGAATCTGCTTAACTGGTTAACACAAAACGGTGCCGTAACAATAGCAAACAGCGGGAAAACCGCATTGGTATAAAACGGCAACTGGAACCCGGAAAATGAAAATAACAGTAAAAGCAATAATCCACCGCTCAACGTATAGTACTCGGTAAGCCTGACGCCTTTAAATATGTTTTTTACACTTTTAAAAACGGCATAATAAAATAACAGGCACCATGGAGCAAATGCCCACAACAGCGTATGCAGATAAAAGAACTTACTCCCTGTCGCGGCCCGGCTTATTGGTCCTGCGTTTATAAAGCGACCAAACTGGCTGTCCCACAAAAACCATTTAAGGCCCGAGACATGATTGGTGCCGAACACTATTTTCTCTGGATGCAAGTCGAATTGGATGTAAAGGGCATAAAGCTCCGGGATGGTAAAAATGATGGTAACCACGATAAGCGCAAGCCACTTGAAACTAAACAGATCGGCAAGCCTTTTTTGAAAAGCCAGTTGCCCGAACAATGCGCCACCCACAGGTATTATTACAAAAATCCCCTTTGTCATGATGGCGCAGGCAGTAAGCATTGCAGCTAAAAACAGGTGCTTAAAACTATAACGTTGCTGCAAGCAGGCAACATGATAAATAGATCCCATTAATAACCCCATCAGGTAGGGCTCGGCACGAACATCAGTATTTGATAACAATACATGCAGGGCCGTCATAACTATTAATACTGCGGTAAAAGCAATTTCGCGGCTGTAATATTTAACTGCAAAAAGCCAGGTATACAGCAGGCTTAGCGCAAAAAATAAGAGGGCAGGCAGGCGGTAGGTGCACTCGCTTATGCCGAATGCCTTAAAGCTGAACAGTACCAGCCAAAACGGAAAATGCGGTTTATCAAGCCAGTCGCGGTTGTAGGTAAACAGCTCGAGGAAGCTCTTTTTGTAGATGAGATTCTTGGATATTGCCGCATAGAGGCCCGGGTCATCGGTGAAAAATTTAACGTTTATGCCGGCAAAGTTTACCGCAAGCGCCAATATGAAAAACGCCAGGAATATTATTTTATTCGGCTCCTTCATATTAAGCGAAAGAAATGATTTTTGTGGCGACCAGCATACCCGGCAAATATAAACGATATGTTATAAAATGACGGTTAAAATAAAGGACATAAAAAAACCTCACGCCCTGAAGAGCATGAGGCCAAAAATCACAACAATTGTTTAACCTTTCGGTCAATTCCTAACTGCAATATGATTCTGATATTTAGAACGTTGCAATATTATTTTTGTTTTATGACAAGTATTAAAAAATAAAAATATTTTTTGCTGATTCCGGTAGTTGGCGATCGCTGGGATTAATGAATGCCATCTCAAAATAAATATCAAAAATTAGGATGCAATAAATCCAAATTTCAGTTTACCTTTATGGAAATTAAATTATAACCAATAAAAATATTTTTATCATGAAAGCACTATTTCAATTTAAAACATTGGCGGTTTTTGTATGCGCTATTTTGGTATCGGTAACGGTAATGGCACAGGAAAAACCAGCAAGCCCGCATAAGGGAGTAAAAGGCACTGCAGCAGGCGCAACCATCACCATTCGTTATGGAAGCCCGTATGTTAAAGGCCGTGTAATTTGGGGCGACCTGGTGCCTTACGCCAAAGTTTACCGCGCAGGGGCAGATTCAGCAACCACATTTACTACCGACAAAGCCATTAAAGTAGAAGGCAAAGAATTACCGGCAGGTAAATACTCATTTTTTGTTATCCCGCAAAAAACCGGCAAATGGACCGTTATATTCAACAAAACAGCCGAGCAATGGGGCGCATTTAAATATGACCAGGCCCAGGATCAGCTAAGGGTGATGGTAACGCCTAAAAAAATAAAGAAAACTGAATCACTAACCTACGTGATCAATAAAGGAGGCTTTAGCATGAACTGGGATACCGTTTGTGTGCCTGTTTCTGTAAAATAATATTGGTCTATACCTAATCATAATTTAAGGCCTTCTGCTTGCAGAGGGCCTTTTTAGTTAGCTGCGCTTACATATTGCTATATTTACCGCCGATGTTTACTGCCGGCAATAAAAAAATATTAATAAAGCAAGCTATCATAATAGCAGCCCTCCTATTCTTTATTTACCTGCTAATGGTATTTGCCGACTATCCTAAACTTGTTGAGCGCTATTATTCCCAGGGCTTTTACCGTGGAGTTAGTTATTTGCTTCACCCTGCTTTAAATATTTTCCCCTTTAGTGTTGGCGATGTATTGTATATCCTGGTTATAGGTTACCTGGTTTATTCGTTATGCCGGTTTATAAAACTTCTTTTTAGAAGAGAGCTGATGCGTTGCTTGTTAAAGGTCATCGCCCTCATAATAAAAGTGGAAGCCACTATAATAATTTTCTACCTTTTTTGGGGGATGAACTACTTCCGGCCATCTGCAGGTGAGCGCTTAAGTTTAAAGGATACCAGCTATACCACCGAAAACCTTAAAGCTGTTACAACGATGCTTATTGATAGTGCAAATGCC
This sequence comes from Mucilaginibacter phenanthrenivorans, assembly GCF_024721155.1. Classification (GTDB taxonomy): domain Bacteria; phylum Bacteroidota; class Bacteroidia; order Sphingobacteriales; family Sphingobacteriaceae; genus Mucilaginibacter; species Mucilaginibacter phenanthrenivorans. The sequence goes on from NZ_JAHVAP010000013.1 coordinate 35,986, forward strand.
ACCCGGGCACGTTTAACTACTGCGGATCTGGCGCAGGATAACGGCGCTATTTACAATACAGCAATAAAGGCGGTTGGCAAATTATCAACTGATTCCGTAGCTTTTCGAACATTTCATCAGGGTGTAAAGCCCTCCATCCTAACGCCTTTGTTAAACTACATAGGCACATCGGGTTATTTTAACCCGTTTACCGGCGAGGCGCAGATCAACTATCAGATGCCCATATTTAACCGCCCGGTTGTGGCCTGTCATGAAATGTCGCACCAGATGGGATATGGGCCGGAGGATGAAGCTGATTTTGTTGGGTTTTTAGCCGGCATTGGCTCTAATGACAGGTTGTTACGCTACTCTGCCTATCACCTGGCGGTTGACGAATTTATGCACGCGCTTTTTTATCGCGATAGCTTAGCTAATAAAGCGCTGAAGCCGCGGGTGTCAAAAACTGTTCACAACGATTTTGTGATCGAACGTAAATATTGGATTGCCTATCAAAATAAGGCCGAAATAGTGACCAGCCTTTTTTATGATCATTATTTAAAGGTAAACAACCAGCCACAGGGGCTTGCCACCTATAACCGCATGATTTTGCTGGTGATGGCGTTATACGAGAAGAGGGTTCATAGTTAGTAGTTGTTCATAGCTAATAGTTGTTCATAGTTGATGGTTCATAGTTCATAGCCGAAAGAAAGGCGGGAAAAATAAGATGCCTCATCAGTCAAAATAGTATGACCAATTGCAATTCCCACTAATGACTAATGACTAATGACTTTCCTGCCATGAACCATCAACTATGAACCATGAACTAAACTAAAGCACCACCCCGTCCGCGGTGAATTTCAGATCATTGTCTCCTGCCAATGCCGAAGTTGCATAGCCGTTGTCGTTTATCAGCAGTTTTTCGCTTTCAGCACGGATATGCAGGCTATCTACATAAAACTCGCCGCTGATGCGGATAACTGCAACAGGCATGTTTACTTCAAGTTCGGCGACTATGTTATGTTCCAGCGCCATAGCCGAATCGTTATCAAGCTGATTAATGTGAATGATGGTTGTTCCGTCAAGTCTTAAAACATCAACGCTGTCCTGCGTTGTCTTAATGGTGTAGGGTGCGCCGGTTACAGGCTTGTTTGATATAATGGTAACAGGAGTTCCGTCTGTGTCTTTAATATCAAGATCAATGTTCAGACTTTCTCCGGAGCCGGCGGCTCCCTGCGAAACGGTATTGATCCGTAAAAAACTTTTCCAGTTTCCCTCTTCGCCGTGGCTGATGGTTTTGCCCCGTACAACAAATGCACTGGAGCCTATTAAAAATGCGTATTTCATTGCTGTGTTGGTTTATATTATACTTAATACAAAAGCTGCAAAAAAGTTTCTTTTATTTTTTAGGCGGAGGATAATTATGACGATAGGGTGGATAATCGGCGGGGAATATGGCGCCAATAAACAAAAAATGCGTTCCGTATCTCACCCCGGAACGCAATGCAACAGTACCCCAGGTAGTGTTGACCAACTAAATCTCAGATCACATGCTTAGTGTTAATCCAAGGCCTTTATGTAACCGGTTGTTAGTCCCGGTAAATTAAATTTCTTCTATTTGTGTACTAAATCAAATCACGTACCTAATTGCCTAAATTCCGGCTATATTAGCTACAATATGAGGCCTAACGAAATACAATAAGCTTTTATTGTGTAATTATAAGTGTAAAAGTAACAATAATTGCAAAATCAAGCAAAAAAAGGCATTTTATTCATAAATTATTTAGTAAAAGTGTAGTTACGATGAAAAAATATTTGTTTTTCTTCTTTTTTCTGTCGCCCGTGTTTGCGTTTACCCAGAAGTTTAACACCGTCGAAATAAAGCGTTTTGAACACGAAGCCTCATTGGTGACCATCGTACGCGATAATTGGGGCGTTCCGCATATTTATGGAAAAACCGATGCTGATGTGGTTTTTGGGCTGATGTATACCGAGTGTGAAGATAATTTTAAAGGGATTGAACAAAATTATTTATACCAATTGGGCAGGCAAAGCGAAGTTAGCGGCGAAAGGGAACTTTATACCGATGTGCAGCTGCAATTAATTGCTGATACTGCTGATGCGATAAAAGATTATAAAACTGCAGCTCCCTTTTTCAAAAAACTAATGGATGCTTTTGCCGACGGCGTGAACTATTATTTATACAAACATCCTGAAGTTAAACCTGCTGTTTTTCAGCATTTTGAGCCATGGTATGCACTGATGTTTACTGATGGCAGCGTATCAGCAACTGTAACAGGAGGGATCAATTTAAAAGAGACAGCCGAATTCTATGGTGGCCCGGTCGAAAAGCTTGGCGCAGTTTATAAACCCGTTATAAACGACAGGGAAACCGGCTCAAATGGGTTTGCTATAGCTCCGTCAAAGTCGGCATCTGGAAATGCACTATTGTATATTAATCCGCATGTGCCTTTTTATTTCCGGAGCGAGGTGCAATTGGTAAGCGAAGAGGGCCTTGATGTTTACGGCGCGGTTACCTGGGGACAGTTTTTTGTTTACCAGGGCTTTAACCCGCATTGCGGCTGGATGCATACCAGCAGTAACGCAGATGTTGGCGACCTGTATGCCGAAAAGGTGAGTAAGAAGGACGGGAAATGGTATTATGAATATGATGGAAAGCTAAAACCCATCATCACCCGCAAACTGGTAATGAATGTTAAAAATGGTTCGGGAGTTGAACAAAAGACCTTTACCGGTTATTACACGCAGCATGGCCCGGTGCTCGGCAGCAGGAACGGCAAGTGGCTGGCGCTTAAAGCCAATAACCGCTCATACAATGCATTATTAGAATCATGGCTGATAACAAAGGCAAACTCACTTGCCGAATATAAAAAAGCGATGGACCTGCTCAGTAACGCTACAAATAATACGGTTTATGCTGATGATAAGGGAAACATCATTTTCTGGTACGGCAACTTTATGCCAAAACGCAACCCTGCTTTTGATTGGAGTCTGCCGGTTGATGGCAGCACCTCCGCAACCGAATGGCAGGGACTGCATAAACTGGGCGAAATTGTGCAGGTTTCCAATCCACCCAACGGCTGGATCCAGAATTGTAATTCAACGCCCTTTGCTTCAGCGGGAAAATATAGCCCGGATAAAAATAAATACCCCGCCTACATGGCGCCCGACGGGCAAAACTACCGGGCAATAAACGCTATCAGACTATTAAGCGACCCCGAAAAACTTACACTTGATGAATTGATTGCGAAAGGCTATAACCATTATCTGGCCGCTTTTGACGATTTGCTGCCGTCGCTATTTAACGCTTATGCTGCTGCGCCGGATTCTGTTAAGCAGCTTCTTGCAGGGCCGGTGGAAACTATGCATAAATGGGATAGATCTTCGGCAGCAAACTCTGTAGCAACCACGCTGGCGGTAGAGTGGGGGACTTTACTAATACGTAAATTACCTCCGGCAAAAACAGACGAGGAAAGCACCTATCAAACCAAACGCATAGAAGCATTTATTCAAACTTTAACGGATAAACAACAGTTGGATTTTTTTGCCGAAGCCGTGAATAATGTTAAAAACCGTTACGGCAGCTGGGAAACAAAATGGGGCGATATCAACCGTTACCAACGCCCCGCTGATGGTGTTACGTTTAGTGACGATGCGCCAAGCCTGCCTGTTGGGGCTGTTTCATCCGCATTCGGGCAGCTACCATCGTTCCAGAGCCGTACCATGAATACGAAGAAACGCTACGGATATTCGGGCAATAGTTTTATTGCCGCTGTGGAATTTGGTACCCGTATTAAGGCAAAAACTATCATAACAGGCGGTCAATCATTCAATCCAGCCTCAAAACACTATACAGATCAGGCTGGCATGTATATTGAAGGTAAGTTTAAGGATGTTCTGTTTTATAAAGACGACGTGCTTAAACACGCCGAAAAAACATATCATCCGGGTGAGTGATTAAAAGAGAATCAAGAATTTAAGAATCAGGATTCAGGAAGACTAAGAATATTGTGATTTTTTGTCTTGTCTCCTGGTTCTTGACTTCTTGAATCTAAACTCCCGCTCTTGTTTAAAACTATTAATCAAAGTATATTTGAGTGTTATACTCAGATAGATCACTGCAGATAAAACAATTATCGTTGTTATGAAGAAATACCTTTTCCTATTATCGGCAATGCTTTTGGCAAGCATGAGCATACATGCACAAAGTACAAGATTTGAGGAGTTAATTTATTTCACCAACCTAACCAATGGCGAAGTGTATAATAACTTATTGCAGAGCAACTACTTCAGGCAGGATTACGCTATAGACGTTAATGGAAAGCAGCTGGAATATTTCAAAAACATCGGCCCAAAGCCCGGTACCGAAAAAATAATGGTTGGCGATTACACCCGCTTGTACAACGGTACCGTTCTTCACACCGTTAACTATACCTCAACAGATCCGCAGCACATCATCAACATGATTGCCCAGGCAAAACGTTTCGGTCTGGAACTTAAGTTCCGTGGCGCTGATGAATCAAATAATATTTATCTTTTCGACAATAGCTTTTATAAGGTTAGTATCTACCTCCGCCGCGATCAAACATCAGGCCTGGTTGAGATAAAACAAAAAGAGTATTTGGGATTGGATTGACGTTGGTGAGGCAGTGACTCAAAAAAGCGCGTTCTCATGCTTCGAGTGCCTCAGCATGACACCCCTCTTTCCTGTTTTTACTTCTCTCACTTCTTCTTCGATGCCTTAGCCATCGGGTTAAAATCAAGCGCAAGTTTTATCCAGTGGTCAAAATCCTTTTGTTTGTGAAAGGCATCTTCGGTTACGTACACAAAATCTTTGGCCGATCTGCCGCTCATTACCATTTGGCGAACGCCGTTTTCATCTAAGGCGGTTTGCATAGCTTCTGCGCCTATACGGCAAAGCATTTCATCGCCGCTGACACAAACGCACATCTTCCCGTTAACCATAAAGCATACCCCGCGAAACATTTCTTTTTCTTCCACATCGGGCAGGTGCATTAGCGCTTCCCTTATTTTATCCGCAAGTTTGGTGTTGTAGGCCATGGGTAGTTCATTAGTTTACTGGTTCATTAGTTCATTGGTGTCGGGTGGATACCTGGCATTTATCAACCCAAATTAATAATTAATTGGCCATTATAACTGTTATAGGTAAATATTAATTGAAACATTTTCGCCTTTTAATACTCCAAAAGATGAGGACTATAGCTGTTGCTCTCCTAACAACTCACCGGCTATGAACCATGATCTATGAACCATGAACTTTTTTCAAAAACTTTAAAATGTTTCCATAGTGCAATCGTCTTCTATATTAAATAACTTTAAATAAATTGATAACAGCCGTAATGCCAGAAGAAAACCACAAGAACATCATACAAGCTATTGGAGCGTATGGTAAAAACTTGCTGGGTTTTATCAGGCGCAGGGTAAAAAGCGACGCCGATGCCGAAGACATTCTGCAGGATGTTTGGTACCAGTTCAGTTCGGTTATAAATTCGGAGCCTATTGAGCAAACCAGCGCGTGGCTGTACAAGGTTGCGCGTAACAAGATCCTGGATAAGCATAAAAAGCATACCGAACTTTTAGTGGATGACATGCTTGCCGGGGATGAGGATGACGATGATGCGCCGGACTTCAAGGCCATCCTGATGACGGAAAGCACTACGCCCGAAACCGAGTTTATGCGCAGCCTTTTTTGGGAACAGTTATTTAGCGCCTTGGATGAACTACCGGAGGAACAACGGGAGGTATTTATCTGGCACGAGCTGGACGATATACCGTTTAGCGAGATAGCCGAGAATACAGGCATCAATGTGCAAACCCTGGTGTCGCGCAAGCGGTATGCGGTGGTGCACCTGCGCAAACGGTTAAAACAATTATACGAAGAGATTACACAATATTAAAAGAACATTAACATGAGACCATTTTTTTATAAAAGGCGATTTTTCTTTATCCCACTGGCAGTTGCCGCCTTTCTGTCGCTCATCAGCTTTGCGGTGATGAGTTTGTGGAACTGTTTATTGCCCGGTATTTTGCACGTAGGCGTAATTACATTCTGGCAGGCCATGGGCATCTTTGTTTTATGCAAGATCCTGTTTGGCTTTGGCAAGGGAGGCCGCGGTTTTGGCGGTCGGGGTGGCGACGGCGCCCCATGGATGCGCCGCAAAATGGAGGAGAAATTTAAAAACATGACGCCCGAAGAACGCGAAAAGTTTAAAGAGAAGTTCAGGAATTGCGGCAGGTGGGGTCACCATGGCGACCATCCCTTCCAGAAATACTGGCAGGAAGCTAAAACCGAAGAAGCTAAGCCGGAATAAGTATTGAGTCGGGAGTCTTTAGTCTTGAGTGAAGAGAAATCTCGAGACTAAAGGCAATCGGCCTAATAATAAAAAATAATAGACTTTTTGTCCAGTTTTTCCGTTCCCGATAGTTATTACAATTAAAAGCAACCAGATCATAAACCAAGCCGGCCTCTCATGTTTTTTTGACTAAGGGCTACCGACTTAAAAACTAAAGACTTATGACCGACATCCTGATTTTTACAACAAGCGTTGAAAGGCCCGAACAGGTTAACGAGGTAAAGCCATTGCTAACCGCAGTACCGGCTATCAGCGGCTGGAATTTCGATTTGGAAGATTGTGATAACATCCTGCGGATAGAAGCTAACGACGTATCGCCACGGTATATCGAATCGCTTTTGCAAACGGCGGGCTATCATTGCCAGGAGCTGGAGTATTGACCGCTGATTTTTTTTGATTAGCGGATTTCGCTGATTTGAACTTTTCCCAGATTTACGAAGTTTTTTAAACTTCGTAAGTTGCTTTGTTTATCTTACACAACATTCTGTTTACTAGTTAATTGCATTTATTTATGTATCTCGTTCTATATCCGGGTCACGCATAAGTCACGTAAAAACGGGTTTATTCCGGTTTATCTTTTACCAAAAAGAACCCAAAATTATTTTTACATTTGGCTAAACCTTCATCCTATGCAAGCCGAATTTATTTGCCTCGAAGATAAAGCATTCAAAGCCGTCATTGATAAAGTGGTCGCTTATATCAAGGCTGAGCATGGCATCAAAGAAGATAAATGGATTTCTCCCGAAAAGGCAATGGCAAAGCTGAATGTCGGTAAAACCACACTCCAAAGATATAGAAACGAAAACCTTATTCGCTATTCCGAATTATCCCCAAGGGCGTTCTTGTACGATATTGATTCTATAAACGAATACATAGATAAGAAATCGCGCGATAAATTTTAATAACATGGCAGACGAAGACAAAGATTTAGACCAGGAATTTATCAACGAAGTTAACGCCGGTTATTTGCTCGGTAAATACGCGCCGGATTTTTGGGATTTGATTGTTCACTCAACTGGAAATAGTAAGGTACTGGCTGCTATGAAGCAAGGCAAAGGAATATTTGATAACGAAAAAACAAACCATTTGCCTGGCTGGCTGAAAGGAGATCGGTTTAAAGAAGACAATGCCAGTTGGGAGAGGTCCCGTGAGAAAGACGATAAAGACGAGCCGGAACGATAGTTTTTCTTTTCACCAGCAAATGTTACGGTCTTCTTGGTCTTTATTCCACTCAATACCGTTACCCTTATATTTGCTGAAGTCTTTTTTAAGCATCCATCACTTTATGGAAAAAGAAGCCCTTATCCGCGTCAATCCATAAGTTGTGCGTAAACATGTTTTCGAATTTTGTAATCTGGTAGGTCTTCTCCTCCTCAGACCAAGCAAAAGATACCATCGCAAAACGACGAAGCTTAACAATCAACTTTATTGGAAAGATTGAACTAAACTTGGTAATATTGTCAGCTCCAAATTCTTGTAATTCATCGACTAGTGAATAGTCGAAAAGTGATTTAATTGATTTATTATCTACATCTATTTTGTGCTCTCGGAAATATTCTAAAACACTTTTAAGATATTTAGATATATCTCGAAAATCAAGCAATTTAGGCTCTTGAATAATCGACCATAGTTTAAGAGTTACATGCGAAGACATTTCTACATCATAATAGACATGAAAAGAATACTCGTTTTCATTAATTAAATCGGTTGACGAAATAAGTTTGATATCCTTAACATTATAAAATTTACTTCTGAAGTTAGAAAGGCTATTGCCCCAAATATCCGCTCGACTTATTGGATGCCAATATCGATAGGCTACATCATACCTCTTCATGGATAACGCCACAAAATATTTTTCGATTTGTTTTTTAAGTTTCAGTTTCGCAAGCAAAAAAAGTACATCTTTTTCCGAAACTTGATTTAGTAAACCCTTATAAAATGTTTCATTAAATTCCGTTTCATCGGATTTGGCCATCGGTACATTATCTAAATCCGGGATTTGCGCAGTTTTTTCCTCGGAAGAGATACCAGGAGGTAGTACATCAGGTTCAACAACTCGGTTATCCGTTCTGATTTTTTTAAAATCAATTTTTTTTGTTTCTCTATCAAAAACCTTCAAATGGACTAAATTATCCTTATAAAAGGTCGGTGACTTTTCCTCAAATAACACTTGAAATAAGACTTGGGCGCGCTCATCAAAAAATAAGTCACCTGGTCCTTCAATTTCTTCGGGTAAGGTGAGACCGAAAATGTTTTCGACAATGTGAATTATTAAGCCGTCTTTTTCTTCAATTGGTATTGTGGGATAGTTTAATGCGTCTTGATATTTATTATAGAAAAATTTAGGATTTGTTGTTTCAGGACCAAATACTAATCCAAAAAGTTTTTGAACGCCGTCTTCCGCTTTAGCTTTCCAAAAGTTATACCGTGTGTGTTCGACTTGACTCCTTTTGAACGCCGGTATTTTTTCAATAAATTTTTTTTTGAGAATTAAATAAAATTCTACATAAATCAACGTAGGAATTATCATATTTTAAATTTACAGGAATTCCCGTAAAAAGATATGCTTTTAAAATTAATTCCTGGAAACGACTAAAGAATTCCCGGAAACGACAAAGAAATCATCCCACCGCTCAACTTTGTATGGGGCCATTACTTTTCGGTGGCTCAGGGTTATCAATAGACTTATTATTTACAGCTTTTAAAATGGCTTTTTTATGGGACAGCAAATTACAAATCATATCAACACTGCGCTGTGGCGCTCGGTCTTTATACTGCCCCTCAGATATTTTTTCTTCGAGGACAAAGTACATTTCCTCGATGAAGTCCTTGACAGCAGTAAGGTAACCCTCGCCACATTCTTTGCCGTGCTTAGTAATATAATCTTGAACGGTGTTTTTGGTCAAAGGTTGATGTTCGTTCCCTATAGTGCGGTAGTTTTCGGAGAAATCAAATTTCTTTTTGTCCACATCAGCCTCACAAAAAAAATTAATTAGACCATTTACATAGCATAAATAGATTTAGTTGTCAACATAAACGGTCGGCCATCAAAAAATAAAACATTGTAATTAAGTAATAACAAATAAACGACAATGGAAACAAACCGGATAATAATCAATATCGATAGAATAACCCTCATTGTTAACCATTTGTTCCCATGCGATAATAAGGGAGAAGATTTTGTAGAAAAAACGCCGTTCCTCGAAAAACACGGATTTTTAGAACAATGGCACGGGATCGAATATCCCGACCCTGAAACATTGCCAGTTCAATATGACCCGAAAAAAGATGGCAACTAAAGATATGCATAGGGAAAACGCCTAAAACCCTTAAAAAAGAGGCAGCGGAATAGCTGAAAACGCCGGAACAGAGTAAGCAACGACTGTAATCTTAATATATCATGAGCGCAAAAAAATCAGCGACTGATGCAGGTTTCAGAGTAACAAGTGACCCTTATGTGCTAAAAAAAGATAATAGCACGGTTACCATGAGACCAGGTAATGGGGTTATTGTTGACCACGGTGGTCGCCATAACAAATATGGCAGTGACACACCAAGTTCAACAATGGCCAAGAGGTTGAAGTAACAACCTGTTTCAGAGCCCTTCTATGACTGATCACCATAGAAGGTTTTACAATCCTTTATTAAAAAAACATTTATATGAAACCTTTCGACTTAGATAAACCGATTATCAATTTCGGTTCTGAAACCGATAATATTTCGTTCACGATACGGGACTCAATTACTGGCTGCGCCGTGTTCGGCGCGACAGGCAGCGGGAAAACAAGTGGTGGAAAAACTTTGGCACTCAACCTGCTCTTAAATAATTATGGTGGTTTAGTATTAACGGTCAAGTCAACGGATAAGGCTGATTGGATTGAATACTGCCGACTAACAGGCAGGGAAAATGATTTAATAATTATCGGCCCAGGCGAAGCGCACAGCTTCAATTTCCTTGAATATGAATCAAAAAACAGTTCCGGTGAACAAGCCTATACCGCAAACATTGCGCAGGTTTTAAAGACCGTAATCCTTGCTGGCGCGGAGAAAGACAGTGGACATACTGGCGGTGCGGACCCCTTTTGGCAAACGGCATCTGATATGTTGATTTTTCATTGTATAGATATCGCTATGATGGCCTACGGCAAAGTATCTGTTCAGCTACTGTACGACTTAGTGCAATCTCTACCAAATAGTAACAGTGAAAATGTTTCAAAACCCAAAGAAGCGGAAGAAAACGAATTCGAAAAAGCATACAAATTGGCAAGAAAGAAAGTCCTGAACAAAATAAGTTTATGGGAACAATCGCTATCGACTGCTGAAAGACTCCAATTAAATGAAAATGGACTCTACGAGTCTGCATTTTTAAACGCTATACCTGATGCGAAGTTATTTAAACTTCTTGACCAGTTTTTTTGTGTAACTTATAAAAACCTATCTGAAAAAACGCGTTCAATTATAGATTTTTCTTTTGCAGGGTGGCTGTTCCAATTGCTCAGGGAGCCGGTTTATTCTCTTTTTTGCGAACGTCCTTCGACAGTCACGCCGGAGGATAGTATAAAAGGTAAAATTATTTTAATTGACTTACCTGTTAAGCTTTACCATGAGGCTGGACGCTCTTGCCAAATTTTATATAAATATATCTGGCAACGCGCAATGGAAAAGAGGGAGATTAACGCAGAATCGCGTCCGGTGTTTCTTTGGGCCGACGAAGCGCAGAATTTTTTGCACCAGCATGATGCTGATTTTCAAGCCACCGCTCGAAGTAGTCTAATAGCGACCATTTATATTACACAAAATTTGCATTGCTATTACAGCGTAATGGGCGGCGCAAAAAGTGAACATCGCGTGAAAGCTTTTTTGGGTACGCTTAATACTAAAATCTTCATGGCCAATGCGGATGCAGAAACAAATTCATATGCAAGTTCACTTATTGGCGATGCGTTTTTTGAGGATTTATCTGCCGGAGTAACCGTAGCAGAAAATTTTTCAAAGAGCCGGAATACCTCGCTGAAATTGGAAAGAATATTAAGGCCGGAAAGCTTCGTGCAGCTTAAAACCGGTGGCCCATTAAATAACTACCTGGTTGAGGGTGTGCTACATCGCCAAGGCAACAGAGTTCGAAAAGGCTTTAACCACGCAAAAATCACTTTTGACCAGAATTACAATCCAAAACTATTTAATCAATAAATTAAAAATCATGAAAACTAAAAATTTGTATTACACGGTGTTTTTCAAAAGAAAAAGCATCATTAAGGAAATGTCCTTGTTCATTTTCGTATTTGTTATCACCTGGCCGCGTATCCTCTTGGAAGTTTTTATCAGGAAAAACTTTGGTGTACGTTACTTTTCAATGGTAAAAGCCGTTTTGATTAGCATTTTCCTTTTTTTCATCCCTATTTCTATCGATAAGATTGCCAGTTTCGGCGGTAAGTCAGTAGTAACAATCATTTTTACCAATATATCGTGGTATATCTCCTTAGCGGCCTTTTTGTATTTCTGTTACAAAAGGCACCAGGAAGTAAAACGGGAACCGGGAGTATTTGATTTTGCTAAATTCAGTTACTACAATGGGGATATCGATGACCGCTTTTACAATATAAAAATTAAAGGCAAGGAAATAAACAGGCGTTTAATTTGCACCCTCATTGAGCCAGCCTTCTTTTGTTTGATTGGGATAGTACTCTCAATCCTTATGCAAAAAGTAGGCATTCTGATTCTGTTTTGCAGCATGTGTTATTCTTTGGGTTATATAGGCGAATATGTACGCGGCGATCATTTCATTATGGACACTATTGATAAAATGATCAGCAACGAGGAAATGGTCAATTCATTTGTTGATGGACGCGAACCGGAAGATACAAGGGGTTTTGAAACTTATGGACGAAAACCTGTCGACCCGGAGTTTCGGCGCAACGTGGCTAACAATTTTTACGAGGACGAAACCTATATCGCTTCATAAGCCCTTAGCACGTTTAAGGGAAGAAGTCTGATGGGTTTTTATTATTAGGTATTAATGACTTTTTGGACACAGCCCTGAGCACTGCCACGGCAAAATAATTATCAATCAAATTTAGCATTTATGAGCGCCAATAACGATGATACCCCTAAGCTGCCCAATGATTGGTCGCACTTGAAGGATCCGCTATACAGGGCCCAAGAGCAGGTTTTTTTAATCAACAAAAAGCTTGACGATTTACGGTCACAAGCAAATCCTGATAGTTCTATAACCAGCCAGATAAAGCAGCTATCCGAAGATAAACAACACTTCAAAGAAGGGTTTAAGATATGGATTGAGACTGAACTCCGGGAGGGCTATTTCATCGAGCAGGACAATCTAAGGCTTGCGGTCAATTATCAATTGAGTGATAAGGCTTACGAAAAGGCCAAGTCCGATTTTCAGAAATCAACAAAAGAATATCAATACATAAACTACGCAGAAAGGTTTTTGGACGGGTTGAAAAGCAATAAATCCAGATTTGGTGAAAACACCAAAGATGTTTTAAAAAATATTGATTTGGATAAAAATTGACGTTGAATGATTTTGCAAAATAAAAGCCCCCGTAGTTGGGGGGCTTTTACCAAATGTGGAAGCGACTCTAATATAAATAGTCGTTATGGTGGCCAGCGCCACGAGCGTTGAGACATATAATGTAATGACCTGTGTGGTTTACACAATGGAAGCCGGGCACAACATACCAATTGCTATCATCCCCTTCAACAATAGACCAAACGCAGTAAGGATCAATGTTTGGCGGGAGTTCTTGGTAATCAAAAAATATGTTATTATCTTCTTTTACGACGACATTATATCGTTTTAAGAAATCTTTGAATCGCCCTGTTCTTTTGTATGGCTGTTGCCGCCCCGTTACAGTTTTTTTGCCATTAATGGGAGAGTTTAGCTCTGATTGAGATTTGCTATTTATCATGTATTGTTCCTTTCTGCAGGAAGTAAATGGTTACAATAGATGAACGACCGAAGGTAAGCGACTAAACCGGCTGTTATTTTGTTTCGCGAGGAATGTCGCTGGCAGGGGAAAATAATAGTTGGTAACGGGAGTGGCTTCGGTAATCTCTGGCCGTAACAATTTGACTTTATTCCCGACAGATAACAATGGCTACATCGCATTTTCTAAAGGAGCATTTTTCATTATCATTCATTAATTAAAACGACTTATTTACCGGCATACGCCGATTCTAACGTATAACCAGCCACTGCCCTGAGCACTGCTTTACTTACTCGGCTAGCTATCGACACGCAAATAACTAAAACGAACAACCATGAACAATAAAACAAAAAAGATGGATTTACCGGAGCGTTACGCCTATCTGAATGAAACCTTGAAGGACAGTCAGGTTCTTGTTTTTCACCTTTATAAGGAAAAGGAAAAGCTGTTAACAATAAAACCACCAAGATATGAGGCAGCTATACTTGTGCTCGACGAAGAAATTACATTAACAATTGATGCGACAAAAGAGGAGTTTGAACATGAACTTTATGATGATGAAACGAAAGACGCAGATCAAGTTAGGCAAGCTTTGGATTATCAACTAAGTGAACAAGTATATAACGAATGCAAAGCCACGAGAACATTTGAAAAAGGTCTTCACTTTAGAACGCAAGAATTTGAAAAAACTTTAGAGAACCATAATAATAAAGCACCAGACAAGACTGTCCGAAATAAGTCGCAGGATATTGATATGGAGAAAGAGTAGTAATCGGCTGCGATATCATTATCAATACTTACCTACCGTAAATAAAACCGAATTGTTTACCGGCGGGAGCCGATTCTAACGTATAACATCTGCCATGATACGCATGATACAAAGTAGCAATGCCGCACACGCGAAGTCGTACTTTTCGGATGCATTACAAAAATCAGATTATTATACCTCAGACCAGGAACTCCCCGGAAAATTTTTCGGAAGTTTGGCCGGGCGCATCGGGTTGCAACAGGAAGCAACCAAAGAAAGTTTTTTTGCTCTTTGTGAAAACATTAACCCGGTAACGGGAAAAGACTTAACCCCGCGTAATGCTGAAAACCGCACCACGGGCTATGATATCAATTTCCATTGCCCGAAATCTTTAAGCATTGTCCATTCCCTGTCGCCGGATGAACATATTCTAAAAGCATTTCAGGCAAGCGTTTATGAAACGATGCTTGATATTGAGTCGGATGCCAAAACGCGCGTCAGAAAGCGCTACGCTTATGAAGATAGGGAAACCGACGAATTACTATGGGCGGAATTTATACACCAGACTGCCCGCCCTGTGGACGGATATTTGCCCGACCCGCACCTACATGCCCATTGTTTCGTCTTCAATGCCACATTTGACAAAAAGGAAAACCGTACTAAAGCCGGGCAATTCCGGGATATAAATCGCGATATGCCTTATTATCAAGCCCGTTTTCATAAGCGTCTTGCGGATAAACTTACCGATTTGGGCTATAGCATCCGGCGAACAGACAAGTCATTCGAAATTGAAGGAGTTCCGCAAAAGGTAATCGACCTGTTTAGTAAACGTACAAACGAAATCGGACAGGCAGCCCGAGAAAAGGGTATTACCGATGCCAAAACATTAAGTGAACTCGGCGCTAAAACCCGTTCCAAAAAGCAAAAAGGTTTAGGGATGGCCGAACTTAAGGCGGCATGGCGGAAACAGATAGCAGAAAATATTACCTATGAACCCGGCGAAGAAAATACACCAATCCGCCATGCCCCGCAAAGGGAGCCAGATAAAACAACGGCACCGGACTGCGTGGATTATGCTATCAAGCATTCATTTGAGCGTACCTCCGTTATGGCAGACCGCAGGATACTGGCCACCGCTTACCGGCATAGCCTGGGCAAGCGGTCGGTATCTATTGAAAATATTTCGGACAGCTTCAAGAGCGATAGCCGTATCATCCGTGTAAAGGACAAATATAAAATACTATGCACTACCAAAGCTGTTTTGGCAGAAGAGCAACAAATGGTGAATCTTGCCCGTCAGGGTCAAGGCAAATTTCAACCTTTATATCATCAGCCGCCAGCGTTAAGTTCCAAACTTAACGATCAGCAAACATTGGCCATCAGCCATGTGCTGACGACACCTCATCAGGTATCCATTATTCGCGGAGCGGCCGGAACGGGTAAAACAACAGTGATGACCGAGGCCAGGAAGCATATAGAAGCGGCGGACAAGCAATTATTTGTCGTTGCTCCGACAGCGCAAGCCTCCCGGGGCGTTTTGGTCGAAGAAGGATTTGAAAATGCTACAACGGTTGCAAACCTCCTTCAAAACAAGGAATTACAGGAACAATTAAAGCATAAGGTGCTATGGGTTGATGAAGCGGGCCTGCTCGGTACAACCGATATGACCGCCCTGCTCTCCTTAGCTAAAATACAAAACGCGCGTATCATACTTGGTGGGGATACGAGACAACACAGCGCTGTCGTTCGCGGTGATGCTCTAAGAATTTTAAATACTGTAGCAGGAATTAAAACCGCTGAAATCAGTAAAATACACCGACAGAAAAACGTCCATTACCGGGCAGCCGTTGAAGATTTATCAAAAGGCGATGTAAATTCCGCTTTTATCAAGCTTAGCAGTATCGGTGCGATTAGGAATATTGATCCCTTAAAGCCCAATGAATCGCTGATTGCCAATTATATGGGAGCCATCAAAAAAGGCAAAAGCGCTCTCATTGTTTCACCCACCCATCAGCAGGGAAAAGCGGTAACGGATGAAATAAGGCAAAAGCTGCGTTCTTTACGAATGCTTGGCAAAAAGGAAATCAAAGCTAATAAACTGGAGAATCTCAACCTTACAGAGGCGCAAAAAAGCGACTGGCGAAACTTTAAGCCAGGAGAAATAATTCAGTTCAATCAGAATATGGCGCAAATAAAACGTGGTAGTATTTGGGTCGTACGCGAGGTCAGTGGAAAAGCTGTCCTTATAGGTAACGATGCCGGAAAAACACTTTCCCTGCCGCAAACACAGCCCGTATTTGATGTGTACAAGCAATCAGAAATCGAGTTGTCTATCGGTGATAAGGTTAGAATTACGCGGAACGCCCTGGATCACCAGAATAAACGCCTTAATAACGGGCAGCATCTTGAAGTGGCAGAAATTAACAAGTCCGGTAAGGTTGTCTTACTTAACACCGCCAGTAAAACACATTATCTACTCAATAAGGATTTTGGGCATATTGACCACGCTTATTGCACTACTTCACATTCGGCACAGGGTAAAACTGTGGATGAAGTATTTATTTCGCAGCCATCTTCGACGTTCACGGCGACCGACGCAAAGCAATTTTATGTATCTGTTTCGCGTGGCCGGGATGCTGCGACTATATACACCGATGATCGCGTGGCTCTGCTGGAATATGCCTCTGAAATCGGCGACAGGCAATCGGCCCTAGAGTTGGTCAAATCAGGGAAAAGCCACATGGATTACGTTCAGCAAGCGGAACGTGAAAACTATATTCCAAAGAACGCCCAAACTATTACCAAAAAAACTCTCAATTTAACAACGCGATTAGCTAAAGAGGATTATGAGCCAGAACTTTAAGCTGAAATTTGACGAAATGCGTGAGAGCAAACCCACAGGCGAAACGGAAAGCGCGCAATCAGGAATTCACGAAAGCTTTTCGAATCCCGGCAACGTTCGCAATTTATGCTTTGTATGGCCGGACGGGCGGATGAAGTTTTTGAATTATGCTTACCTGATTTCGGCAGAGTATCGCCCCAATGATGGAACAATAGTTATGGTTTATACAACAGATACAGTAATGATGGTTGGTTCAGGGCTTAGAGAACTTTTCCTGAAGTTTCTGAGTCATTTACCTATGAAAGTTGAATGCGCCGATCCGCGATATAATTTAACTGATGAACACGATAGTTGTATTATAAATGATATCAATATTTGCAGTTCCCGATAATGTAATTATTTATTTTAAAAGTTTCGTATAGCTATATCAACGGCTATAACGCCGCAGCATGCAGCAATATATTGGGTTTTCCCGCTTGGAGTTTCGATAACGTATGTGTTATATTGATCAAATGCGCTACTTGTCCAGTTCTCGACGTCTATTGAACTAATCTTATTAATCGCAGAAAGGTTTTTATAATATAGGGTCAATTCCTCTAGTGAAGGCAGGTACCAGTCTTTATATCCACCAACTTCACAGGCCAGACATACACCAGCGGCAGAAGTAGGCCCGAAAACTGATGCAATATTGAGTGTATTAGCTTTGCCCGAACCGAATGATGTAGATGTTGAGGTTGGTAAAGGGGTGTAACCTTGATTAGGTGGATAGTAGGTTGGGTCCCATGCGCCAAACCCACAAGCTGACGCAACAAGTCCGTGCATCTTTGAGTTGTCCAAATAAAAAATTGTTCCACCAGCATAATCATCTCCTATTTTTAACTCGTTTTTCGTTTTAAAAGACTTAACTGCTCCCCAAACATAGCTTTTATCCAATTTCGGGCCGTATACGTAGTAAGCATATGCCCGATAGTAATAGGTGGTGTTTCGCGTTAAGCCGGAAATTATAGTGGAAAAGTGACCTATGCCAGCCCCTGCCGAGGCATAATTGCCTCCATAAATAGGCTCAGAGGTTTTACTCCAAATTACACCGTTATAAATAATTCCAGCAACTGGCTTGTCTGATGAAAACGAGCCAGCGACAACAGCTGACGTTGTCGTTATAGACGTCGCGTCCTCTGAAATAACTGACATTCTAACAGTTGATTTAAGCTTTGTAATATAATCGTTTAGATATTTTTGTATGTTATCAAGAATATCTTTCGGTGTTTCGGGAGACTTTGTCGGCACGTAAGTGGGGTCAAGTACCTTTTTCGCCGGATCAAGAAGTGAATTTAAGAAATTAGTTAATTGACCACTTCCGAAAAGTAAATAAGCAAAATCCCCTAAGTCACCAGTTAATAACGCACTCGAATTAAATTCATTGCCGGTCGCCTGATCGATTAGATAATTTCCTGCAACGCCGATTCCAACTATTGCTATGAGCGGTAGATCCAAAATAGATGAAACAGCGATAAGCATACCCCCAGCTAAAACACCGTAAAGATTTTTATAAACTCCTTGTGGCGTTGTTTGCGCATTTGCATTTGGGATCAAGCCACCTAATATTTTATACATGATGCTTTTGTCTTTTTCACCGTTTTTAGCAATTAAAAAAGGTTTATTTTGAATTAATGCTAACAGTTGCTCATTCGATAAAAACACGGATTTTTGGTATGAATTAGCGTTCTTAAAAAATGCGGTTATATAATCAGACAACTTGTTGTATTTCGATAATGAACTATCCTTATTGGCGATGTTCTGAAAAAATACGTTACTTAACAATCTGATTTTTTCACCATCTTTCTCATTATATTGAAAACTGAAGTTCTCAATTGAAAATGTTCTATTTGGTGTTTCCAGTACTACGATAACAGACAAACCTTGATTTCCACTGGCGTCTTGAAATCCAACTGTGTAAATCCCAAATTCAGTTAGATTATTCTTCGTAGTTAGCGGAACATCTAACTTGTTGTTCTTTTTGCATGATACTATGCTTGAAAACAGTATAAGTAAAATTGAGAACTTTAGGTGATAAGTCAGGTTTGTACTTTTCATACATATTTAAATAATGGATTTAAATTTAAATATTTCATTGAAGTAAAACAAATTAGATCCGAAAAATATCACCTATAACGGGATCGAAATCAAAAGGCCGGGATTAGATTCCCAGCCTTTGTTATCTTTTAGTCAAGTCATTTAGGTTGTATGTTGTTTAGGTAATCAACGGCTTTCGACGCTTCACTGGCAGCAATAAAAATCGAGCGATTGTTTTCTTTGATTACTTTAAGCCAATGGTCAATATACCCAGCATGGTCGCCCTTTTCAACCGTTGCAAGCCCAAAGCCTGCGGAGAGGAATGCCGCCCCAAACTCGGCGACTAATTCCTCCAGTGCATATTGCTGATCGCCGAACCGTTTGCCGCCTTCCCTGTTCAAACGGTTCCTGGCGCCTGTCCAATGAACCAGTTCATGCATTGTTGATGAATAAAAGGCCTCGGTTGCGGAACAGGTTTTGGTGTCCTGGAACGTTTCGGGATAGGGCATCAAAATTTTATCGGACACCAGGTCATAACATGGCCCACCGTCGTGTTGCTCAATAATTGCGTGGGTATGTGCCAAAAAATCATCAATGACATCAATTTTCTCAATGAGCGATTTTGTTGGTTCCTGATTGGCCTCACCGGGAACATAACTTGCAAGTTGGGATCGGTTAAAGACTTTATAGGTTTTGAGGAATGGTAGTTTTTTTACTTCGCCTTCGACTTCTTTCTCAACCGTATCGTAATAGATGATAAGGCTTCCCTGCTCGTCCTTCTTGATGAATTCATTGCGTTGATTCCACTGGTAATAGCCAGCCCATTCGTTTGTTGGAAAATTATTCTTGACGGCTGAACACCAAAGAAGAATAATATTCATGCCCTGGTAAAAATTCTTGGTGGTAAAATTATATGGCAGGCTTAACGCCTTATGACTTGCGCCGGCCCAGGGTTTCTCCCACGGTATGACCCCGGCTTCCAATTGTTCGATAATAATATCGGTTACCCGTTGATAGGCATCCTTGATTTTTACGTCTTTGGTTAATTCTTTTGTTTGCGCGACAGTTTCCATCGTTTAGTCCTTTTCAATTAAAAGTTCCAAGCCCTGCGGGATTGCAGGACTTGGAATATGTTTATAGTTTCAACTTCAGCGCAATGTTGTTTAGGGTTGTTTCATCAGTAACGATCTCGCCGGCTTCGTATGCCGCATTGGCGTAAACGCTCATTTGATGTGTGCCTTCAAACGACAGATCGCGTTCAAGGAATCGCAAAATATCCTGGGCGTTTTCTAATTCGCTAATGAAAACCGTTCCCAATTCCGGGAAGCCCATTCCAAGGTCACAAAGTCCGAAGGCTATGTCGCTGTCTTCCGGGTCAAGTTCGCTGATTAACCATGTACAGTCGGTGCAGGTCATAAACAGTTTTACAACGGGCGGATGATCCTTGTGAGAAGTTTGATCCCTCCCGTTTTCGATGAGTTTCTCGTATTGTGATTTGGTAAAAAGTTTCATTTTGAAGCCTTTTCTGTTAGTGTTGATGGTTGCAAAAGATGGCCAACCGGAAGAATAGTGACGAAACCGGCTGTAATTTTGGATGGGCGGGTGAATGCCGAAGGCAGAGGAAAATAATAGTTGGCGTCGGCAGCGGCTTCGGTTAATCTTTTGAAATAACCGTTGGCACGTACTGACAGGAAATTCACGAAAAAAACAAGAGCCTAATTCACATCGTAATTGCGAATAAGTAGCTCATTCACGATAAGTCGGCTATTTGGATTTCCGGCAATATTCCTGCGACCCTGGACCATTTCGATTTTGTAATCCTGATACAACTTGCGGATAAAAGGCGTATCTGCGTTCGAAAGTAAAAATCGGATACCAGAGTGGTTCAATCTGTCACATGCCAGCTTTAGCCGAATCTGGTCATCCTTGCCGAAACCACAATCCGTATAAGCGGTAAACGAATTGTTAGCGACGGTATCATAGGGAGGGTCGAGGTAGACAAAGCTATCTTTTATCACCGTCTTCAAAACATCTTCGAAATCGACGCTTGTGATGATGCCGTCTGCGATGCATAAATATTCGCCAACTGCCGTAAGGTTATCGGGGGAAACGACGTCGACGTTTTTCCGGTAGCCGTAGCCGACATTAAACTTACCGGCGCGATTAACCCGGTACAACCCGTTAAAGCAGGTTTTATTCAGGTAGATAATCCGGGCGGCTCTTGCCAAAGAATCAACTGCGGAATAGTTGGCATGGCAGTCTAATGCCCTCACTGCATAAAATTCATGCTCGGTGTTCCTGAAGAGTTCCAAATATTTAATCAGGGAGTACACATTGTATTTTACTGCATTATAGGCGTTTATAAGTTCATGGTTAAGATCGTTTACGACGTACCGATTTGGCTGTAGCGCCAGTAGTACTTCCCCGTCGCCCAAAAACGGTTCGTAGTAACAGGAATAGTTTTTCGGGATGTATTTGAGGATTTCGGGTAACAATTTTCTTTTTCCACCAGCCCATTTTAAAAAAGGCTTAAGTTGTGTTGGCTGCATGCAGATTTCCTTTCATGCTGTGTTGGGTTGAAGTGTTGAAAATGGCTGTCGTGGGGCTTACGGGATAAGCCCATTATCTGCAAAGGAATAATAGCCATCCGATGTCAAAATAATGTGTTCGACCACTTTGATGTCGAGTATCCTGCCGCCCTCAATCAGCCTGTTAGTCAATTCAATGTCCGCGCCGCTTGGACTGTTATTGCCGGACGGGTGATTGTGAGCCGCAATGATTTTTGAGGCTTTGCCTTTTAATGCCGCCATGAAGACAAGTTTGGGGTCGGCAAAGCACGCCGATAACCCACCGCTTGAAATATCGCAGATGCCGAGGCAATTATTTCGGATGTCGAGCAACACAATTTTGAATTGCTCGACTAATCCAATCCTGTTCTCATCCCATGAGGCGCGCAGTACCTTGTGGGCGAGTTGGGATTTGTTGATATATGGTCGGGATTCGGGAGGTATGCTGTTGCGGTAGACTAATTCAACTTCAGCAACTTTGTATAGGGAAACGGCATCAAACTGGTGCATGTGGAACCTTTGCAATTGGATAGCCTAAATTATCCATGTGCCACGCATTAACATCTTTGTGGCCTTTATAGAGTTTGTTTACAGGGGTATGCCGAAGATTTTCCTCCATTTTGCAAAATTCCGCCATAAGCCGGGTAGCCTTATCGCCTGCGTCGTCGTTATCAAACCAGGTATGGACAACGCGATAGCCGTAGTCTTTGATGTAAGCCATACCCTCCCGCAAGCAGGATAATGAGTTTAAGACAATGACATCATCGTTGTGCTCTTTGCCTGCAGGGGTTTGCAAAAAAGTCAGATAATCCATCACACCTTCAAACAGGTGAATATTTGGGGGCTTCGGGATTTTGCCACGGATGAACGTAATACTCTTTTTGCCGAGACAGCCCTTAAAAAACGGATTCCGTAATTCGTAACCGTATTTTTCATTTCTAAAGCCAAGCGCACAAAAAGTTTTGCCGGTATTTTTATTAAGAAACCAAACTTCTTTTAAATGCTTTTCCGCAATTTCGCGATAGATACCACGGCTTTCAAGGTATTTGATCAGCCCGATGTTTTTGATTTTCGAAACTGACTTTTTAACAAGTTTGCTGTCTTCTTTTGAAAAATCTGCCAAACCAAAATCAGGAATTGGCGGAAATCCGCTACCCGTCACGTTTTTTAAATACCGTAAGGAATCGCTAACAGTGTTATCAAATCCCTGGCCACCTAAATAGCGGCGCGTAAAATCGATAATGTCGCCCCCGCTGCCCTCCCCATGGTCGTACCATTGATTTTTTTGTTTGTTCAGGTGAAAGCTTGCGGTTCTTTCGTCGCGCCAGGGCGACCGATAGTAGGCGTTTGAACTATCTTCGCGTACCGGTTGCAAACCAATTTTTTCTAGAATTTCGGAAATAGGTATCGTCTTCGCTTGTTCGACGTTCATCGAGCGCTCCTGGTAAATTAAAATTGAGATGGATTATTTTAGAAAGAAAAGCGGGCTAGCGTCGCATTCGGCTTGCTATAAATTCATCGAGAACGGATTGTCTGTACCGGACTGCTGCACCGATCTTGATTGGCTGCAAGTCGTAGCGTTTTGTGCAGTCCCATACCGCGAGCGTATTGGAGTTGCTTAAACCGATATATGCAGCAGCCTCCAGTCGGTTCAGCAGCGGATCATCATTTGTAATGTTTGACATTCATGTTCCTTCTGTTTTGATTCTACTTCGTTGTTTCGTAACGATGGGTTGAATACTTGAAAAGGAACTCGAAAGTCAAATACAATCGACATGATTAATGCCTGTTAATACCAATATATGTTTATGTATTTCATACATATTTGGAAACACGGTCCAGGCGTAATAAGGGCAGACTGTCTAAGAACATCAGCTAAAAAGTAGTCATATATTTAAAAATTTTAGACTTTTGATTTACAGTCTTTGGCTGAAAATGCGCTGTATATTTAGGCAGTGCGGGAGAGATGTATATCCATTATGTTACATTTTTAGTTAAGCCGAATTGTCAATCCGCAAGACCATATTACACTGCTTATTCATGATTATTAAATCATCGATAGACATAGAGATTAAAACGATTAATCAAAAAACAAGAAACTGACTAAATCTATATTTAACAAAATAGAAATTAGAGGCTATTTTAATAGTGGACTTGAATTTATAGAGTGTAAGCCTTTCGGTTATATAAAAAGCAACAATGAACGTATAATAATCTGGGCCGACCAAGAAGTATTGCAAAAACGGTTCTGGCAGTTAATGCAGCGTTATAGGTTTGTGATTTATAGATAGTTAAGCATGGGTATTATTCTAAATATTATTTGTTATTAATATTTTTTTATGGATATTAGTATCATCTAATCATCCCTTATCCAACAAACATGACCCCAAAACGAAAAAAACCAGTTTTGACCAGTTTAATCCAACTGTTCACCCGCAAAACATTAAAAGAATTATCCGAAACAAGCTTTTTAAAATCTCATCAATATAATTGGGGGGTAGACCGTATTGTTTCTATCGTAAATAAGGATACAAGTGTAAAATCTCAGATAGGAAATACTTGCACTGGTTATTCCACTATTGCAGCATTAGAAAACAAACTTGGCGGCACAATCGATCTTTCTGAAAATTCATTGTGGAGTTTTTATCAAGCCTACAGTTTAGAAAAAGCAATTGGAGCAGCCGAAGCTAATCTTATTTTAGAAAATAGATATTGGCCAGAACATCAGAATCACCCTACAGCTGGTACGGAAAATAAAGGGAGATTTCAACTTAAAACCTGCGTTAAGCTTGATCGGGACTATTCCAAGGTATTAAATGCAATTGACAATGGAAATCCTTGCGTCGTCGCTCTTAACACCCCCAAAGATTTAGCTAAATATTATCCGCAAGTTGAAGCAACATCGGCTCTTTATCTTAGAAAAGGACATGCGCTATGTGTATCAGGATATAAAGTAGAAAATGGAAAAGGGTATTTTCTTGTCAAAAACTCTTGGGGGCCAGACATCGGCTTACATGGTTATCAATATATTGCATTTGCTGTTTACGATGTTAATGGATATATTATATTTTGGGAAGTTGACGATGTGTACGACAAAGGAGAGCAAAAACGGTAGCGTAAAATTCACAAAAATTACGCCTTTGAAAGATTGATGAGCGTAACAGGGATTGAACCTGTGACGTCTTCCATGTCAATGAGCGAAAATTCTATAAGATAGGCGCTCAAACGGTTGAAGTGTTAAAAGATTTTCAACTTCTTTTTCCTTGTCACTTAGTGTAGAACAATTAGCTAACAATTGACTGAATGTGTCAACCATTAGGCAAGAGTAAACCGTACTTTGATAAAAGTTTTCAATGGATCCGAATTTTAGATGGATTACTTTCTTATCTATACCTACATCTAATTTATTTTTATCGAATTCCTGAACTTTATGAAACATTTCATCAAACGTTTTGGCATAATTCTGAATCTCGGGAAATGCTTTTCCTTGTTCCAACGATTTTGAGATTATGTAGTTTAATAGTATAGAGTAGTTTCGTTGTATATTTTTCATAAACATGTCCCTCTGTTCAACAATTGTTTATACTGCAAATAATAAATACAAGTCAAATTACAAAATCACCTTTTGCGAATAATTTTATTATACGAGTGACTATTTATGCAATCAATATATAAATTTCTATCCAGTTCGTCAGTTATATTTTCTGAAATAATTTTAATGGCCGTTGCCAGGTCTTTTGCTTTGTAATACAATCCAGCTAATGTATAATAAAACATGTTCTTTTCTATATAGTTGCTCTCCATTTTTGAGAATGCTGGATTTTTAACAAAATTTAACATAAAATTTATCCCTGCTTTGGTGCGCTTAAACTTTTTGCTGTTTTCATCTTTGCCATCCAAAAAATAACTTGTTCCCACATCAATGACTGTATTAACCATTCTGTCATAATATTCACTACTATTTTCGTTGTTTAATCGCTCTAACAATTTGACCCCTTTTCTTTGCGCCTTTCGATATTCTGAAGTGTTAATCAAGTCATTTACCTCTCTGTACATAACATTAAACGAGATAAAATGTGTGTATAAAATTTTCTCCATCTCCACATAGGAAAGAATAATACTTGCTACAATAACAAGTATGCTCGTCAAGAGATGATCCAAGATAAAACCCGAATAGATACCGAGAATTATTATCGTATACCACCAGGCAAAAAAGAAACTAAAATAATTTTCTTTAAATATTTTCGTATTTGGAAGACTTTTACGCCCCCTCAAGAGAATTCCTTTAAAAAAAATAATGAACATATAAAACCATAGTAAACATGCTAAAAGGTAACAAATTTTTAACGGGTACATTCCTTTCGGCGTTATTTCGCTAAAAACGCTAATGGTTTTATCTGTACCAATTCTGACTAGAATTGAAATCAGTGCGAAGCCTTCTATCAATACAAATTCGTGGCCAGATGTTTTTAATTTCGTCATATATTGCGGCCCTACTAACCCTTCGTCTTGAAATTCGTCATCCTCGGCGTGATGATTATGTTCTTTAGAATCAGAAGCTGACGTAAACACGAAAAGTGCTATTGGGAAAAAACAATACTCCACTACTAGGAAGAAAAACTCTGATAAAGTTTTCATGAGTTGCTTTTGATTAAAAATTCATAGATAGTAGAAAATAAAAGCCTTGATGGAGTAATCAAAGAATATTTTTTTATGTGAGTCGCCTTAAGTTTAGCACAAAGGCGCTTGGCCTCGTTTGTCCCGTCACCTGTAAAAGCAATAAGGCCTACTTTTTTATTTAACTTCCGAATTTCTTTCATTAGTACGATGCCAAGTCTTGATTCCAAGCTCTGCCGCTTGGCATTTTCATCTAAATCCAGGTCAATGACGAGCAAATCAACTGCTGGATTCTCCTTAAACAGTTTAAATGCATAATTTTTTGTTGCGGCGGATAGAACTATTATACTAATTCCTGGCATCGTTTCCAGCTTACTTGATATGTAATTACGATAACTTAAGGAATCATCAACGACAATAATTAAAAAGGTCCTATTTATTTCTTCCATGAAACTCTAAATTCTGTTTTAGGCCCGTCGGCACTAACTGTAATGTTGGCGCTAATGATATCGGCAAATTTTTTTGCGTAATAAAGTCCTATTCCTTGACCTTTGATCGGATTATCGCTTGCTTCAAACTCAGGATCAATGGGACATCTGTATCCCAATTTAAATATGTCTTTGATGTTTTCTTTCAGTATCTTTTTTCCCCAATTCGTAATGATGTACCCTATTTCATTTGCCTCAATGAAACACGTAACTTTAATGTGGCCATCAGATTCTTTTTCGTAATATTGACTATAATCAGGGACAAGTTGTTGTCGCTGCGCTGGATGATAGCTATACTTTAGTGCATTTCTCATCAAATACATAAAGAGTCCTAAAAAAATCTCATCATTTTGATGGATTTCATAATCGCCGATGCTATCGTTCCAATTTTTTACAATTTGTATTTTGAATCTTTTATTCGCATATTCCTTAAATATTGAAATATAACCCTCAATTTCATTTACAAATTTGTATGGAATAGACAATTTGGGAAATTTTAGGTTTCTATCGACGTCGTTTGTAATCGTCAATAATTTAAATCTTGAATCTATAAACTCCATAAGTCGCATAAATTCCTTTGGGCGACTGGTACGTGAATTACGTAGCTCCGTAAGAATTTGGCCTACGCGAATAGTTTGTTCGTATGGCGGAAGATCGAGCAATTCGTCTATTTCGACTATCAAAGTATTAGCTTTTTCAAAAGCAAGTTGGACTGGTGTTTCCAATTCATGATAAATCGTAGAAAGCAAATCAGCTTTTTTATTCAGGAGTTCGCCTTGTTTTATAAACAATTCTGAGCCTAGCCTATTTATTTGTGGGTATACTATATCTAAATCCTTTGTGATTATTGGCCTGAATTTAGTATTAGCAAAAGTAATATAGCTCTCATCAATTCCTGGTATTTTAACAATTAGAAAAAAATTTAATTTTAACTCCTCCAAGCTATATAAAAGGTCTTTTTTAAAAAAATTTTTAAGTATCGCCAAACTATTTTCACTTATTGCGTTTATTTCAGCCGTACTAACAAGTGCTTTAGAAAAATACAATTTCGCGACGTTCTCAATCCTTGACGAGGAAACTTCAAATTGAAACGCAATTATTTCGTTATCGCTACTCTTTTTTTCAAAATCCCTAAGATTAAAAAGCTTCTTCAGTTGCATTTTACCTTCAATAAAATGATCATGCTCGCTAATTCGAGCGACATACTTATCGACATAATTTGTCCAACCTAAAAAGTGAGAACGGCCATCTTTTAATTCACTGCCCCTAATAATACATGCTTTACAGTTAATCGCATCACTAAGCATGTCAGCATATTCACTAAATTTCGGAGGCTTACTTTTATTGTTCTTCCTTAACTCATAACTTCCATAGTCATTTTCAATATGTAACGCAATCATATCGGCGATTTCATGGAATCCATTTTTCTCAAAGTGATTGGGAAAATGATTAAAAAGGTATTTAGGAAACTCTTTGGTTTCAGATGATGGGGGTATATTAACGTGAGCTATGAATCTAATAATTCCTATAAATCGTTTACTTACATATAGTGGTATCGCGTAATAAGAATATTCACCCCCAATTTTTACAAATAATTCATCCTCGTAAACGCGGTTTAATATCTTATTCTGGTGCTCAATTTCATACGAATAAGCAAATTTGTCATGTTTATTCTTTTCGTCAATGGCATTAATTACTAGGTCATGGAAATAGCGCCCTGACATGGTATCGGGGTTTTCTAAGGAATATACATCTTTCCTTGCAATAGTCGCCTTGTAATTTAAGTATTGAGTATAGACTTCATTCGTAAATCCTTGTTGAATTTTTTCGAAAACCTCAGCAGTCATGATTTGATTTACTTCGCCATGAAACACTTCTGTTTTGAAATACGGATAGGCATTAAAGTCGGTATAACTGCAATTCACTAAATCATTTAATTCATAGTTGAAGGCAAAATATTCAAACAATGAAATGTTTTTTAAAATTACCTCAGATACTATTGATTTTTCATTGAAAACCGCAGCAGCAAGTTCTGGATTCAAATAATGTCCAAAATTAATCAAAGCATCTTCCTTACTTTCATAAAGCAAGATTGACATGGCTGATACACCTGGAAACGTATCCGATATTAGGCGACAAACACAATCGTTCTTGAGCTTAAATCTCAAATTCGAAAAATAGACATGTGCAATTTTTTTGCTCAGCCGATAAAAATCATGCGTTGATTGATTTTGGTCTAGTTCTGCCATAAAGATTCAGGATTTATAAATATATTAATTTATTTTTTTAATAATCAATGCTTTATAAATTTATTTTTTAATAAACGTAGCGTAGCATGTATTGCTCTTATGAACCAGAATGTTTTGGTGCCTAATGATCACAAATAAATAAGTCTTATTTCGTATTATCCTTTGTGGCTGAATATAGGTGGAACCAATTTTGAAATTTCCACTTCTTGACTAATTAAATGATTGAAAAGATGGTGCTGCCGAACAGGAATGAACTGTCGACCTCTCCCTTACCGAACTGTAGCGTCAACCATCATAAGTAGATATGAATGCTTTAGGGAATAGCGACGAATTATTTTACTGCAATTTTGCTTCGACGGTTAAATCTATTGGCTCTCATTTTAGCCGCCGTAATTAAAGCCGTTTCAAAAGTATTATATTCCTCTGCATCGGACAACGATAAAGGCATCGTTTTAATATCGGGATAATTTTTTAACACGGTCAAAAAATCAAAAGCCTTGTTTAGCGGTATATCTAAAATTAATTTCATTTGCTCCCCCCATTTTTCTTTGTGTAAATCATACCAGAAATTCAATTAAATTGTCAAATGAGAAGTTGATTTTTTCGGTGGCTGTTATTATAATTTAATAGAAGACGATGTTACTTAACTGATGATTGGGGGCACATTTGGGGGCATGACCCTTCAGATTTAACCCAATAAATCACCGAAAAACAACTAATTAGAGGCGTAAAATGGAATCCTGCTCAAAGATTGGTTTAAGATTTATTGTGTAAAAGGCAAGTAGTTTTCCTAATACAATTTTCCTTCAATACAAGAACCGATATTGCCTACGATTTCATCGGGCAAGATAGTTCCTTGCATCGTATACCAGCCAAATTCGAAGTCATTTTCTATTTCAGCCTTAAAATTTCCATTAAATTAAATTTTGTAGGATGTGGGTGCCATGACCGCTTCGCAGAATAGCAGTTTGCTGGCATAAACAAGTTGAAAACCGAGTATTGGAACATCCCACTCCATATTCAAATATAAAGGTTTGAGCGATACGGGAACTATTCAATCTTAACAGCGACTCGCGTTAAGGATAACAACATCTGTTCGTAGCATAAGCTATGCGTCGTAAGTAATACCTCGGCTCTAAGGGGACGCCATACCTACAAACTATCCTGGCGGTTACTTCGGTTATAAGCTGCTGTCTTGAATTAAAAGATAATGTGTAGTATGGTAGGCGATGAAAAAAATCGATTTTGGATTTTACATTCTAGACACCGACGGAAATCCTAAAAAGGTCGATGACACCGTTGAATGGAAAAAATGGTATAAAAAAATAGAAAATAGACGTGTCTTAACAACAACAATCGGGAATATCCGAATCTCTACTGTTTTCCTTGCATTAGATTTCAGTCAGTCTGATCGCAACTCCACAAAAGAACAACTACCAATCTTATATGAAACCGCGATGTTTGATGGCCCGGTCGAGATAGAAATATTCCGCTGGAAAACAAAGGCCAAGGCGATAGAAGGGCATAAAAAAATCATAGCGAAAATTGAGCAAAAATAGCTGAGATTTCAGGAATCCCGTTCTTACTAACTGAATTCGGGCAAACTCTAACCCCGTAATTATTCATTTTTGCATTAATGGAATTTGACTCATATTAACTTTTATGGTGGAACATAGGTGGAACCATTCTTGAATATTGAAACAAGCAAATAATTAAATACTTGAAATAATGGTGCTGTTGAGCAGGATTGAACTGCCGACCTCTCCCTTACCAATTTGGTGGCAGTGCTTTTAATAGCCTTAACCAAGCATTACCCAAACCATTATTTTCTTGTTTTAAATAGATTTTGTGGTAAAGTCCCTTAACCAGAAAACAACGTGCATTAACAGCAGTGGTGGAACATAGGTGGAACTGAATTCGAGGTATGCGTGAATATGGAATTTACACCTTTTGTAAAAGAAGCGTTAGATAAGTTAGAACCCAAAGAAAAAAGATACCATATTGCCGATCCTAAAACCGCTGGTCTTAAACTGGCCATTTACCCTGGCGGAGCCAAGACATTTTTCTTGGACAGGAAAGTAAAAGGCAAGCACCAAAAAATTAAAATTGGCAGTTATAGCCGCTTGTCAATTGAAAACGCTAGAAAGCGCGCTAAAGATTTAAATGCCCAGATCGAATTAGGTAACGACCCTCATAAAGAAAAAATTGAGGCGAGAAACGCTATGACTGTTCGGGAACTTTACGAACACTACTATAAAGGTCATGCGATAAAGCTTACAAAACGACCTGAAGAGAATAGAAAAACGTTTGAAAAACATATTTTACCGATTTGGGGAAGCCGTAAGGCTCACGAAATAACGCAACAGGACGCTCGTAATTTACACGCGGCGATTGGTCAGAAAGAAAGCAGGTATTCTAAGCCTGATCTCAAAAAAAAGAGTCATGGGTCAGCCAATAGGATATTTACTATTGTCAGCGCTGTATTCAATTTCGGCATTAAGGAAGGTCATGTAAATGGCAGTAACCCGTGTGTAGGCTTAAAAAAGAATCCCGCCGTTAGTCGGGATCGTTTCTTTGACCTTGGTGAACTTAAATTATTCTTTTCTGCCCTAAACGCAGAAAATAAAACGGTGGCCGATTTATTTAAAACCTTCCTTTATACTGGCGCACGAAAGTCAAATGTTTTAAAAATGGAATACACCGCTTTGAATTTTGACTTTCGACGCTGGCGGCTACCTGAAACACAGACGAAAAACAGAGAGGTTAATGTTGTTTCCTTGTCAGACCCAGCTTATAAAATTCTCATTACAAGGGCAGCATTCAACGAATTCTACAAGTCGCCATCGAGATACGTTTTTCCGGGAGAAGGAAAAGATGGTTATTTTAGAGACCCAAAAAAAGCTTTTACCCGCATAAAAACAAGAATGAATGTTTTCGACATTCGGATACATGATTTAAGACGGACATTTGGAAGCTATATGGCTATTACCAATGCAAGTATGCCAATCATTGGAAAAGCTTTAAATCACAAGAGCCAGGTTTCGACAGGGATTTATGCGAGACTTTCAAATGATCCCGTTTTGGCTGCAATCAATACGGCCACGGATTTGATTAATGACCAGAAAACAAAGTCATGGCCAAGGACGTAACACAGGCAGCAACTGTATTTTGACTATTAATTTAAATTTACAGCCATTAGATCTGCGTCCGTTGCCAGGTCAATGACGTGGTGAACCAAGGAAGCATCAATCAAAGATAGCACGTAGTCATAGTCGATTGGCAGCATATCCTGTTTCAACAGAACTTCATCAATATAATATTCTGAATTCCAAAGTTTTCGGGTTAACTCGGGATGAAGTGGGTTCAGTCGTGCAAAAACAGTTTCAAAGACTTTCTCGGCGGCTTCGACAAACGCAGCGCGATCTTTCGGTTTTAAGGGAAGCGCGGAAATTAATCGGTTTACAGGTGGCGTTTGATTTGATTGTGCTTTAATTTCGCTATTCGGGTTTAGTCGATAATCCTGAACAAAGCTTTCATGGCCATCAACATTAGCAAACACCTGTTTGAAAATCTCTAGCCTAAGTTTGGGACTAAGAAATATGTTGGTGTCTAATTGAGCGCTCGTAATGTAGTCTTCCCATTCCTCGACACTAACTTTATGCTGGTTATCAAATAAAAGCTTTGCAAGTTCCAGCTCAATTTCAGAAGCTTTTAACATCTCTGTCCATTTGCTAAATCCAGCCAATTGAGCAATGACGTGTTGGGCGTTCATCAAGCTAAAATCATCTTCATCTATATTGAAGTCCAGTACAATGCCATCCACATCGAAATATTTCGGATTGTATGTATACAATTGACCGTCCAATACTGAATCGGAGTAAGGCGTTTGGGTTTTGTAATCTTTAAAAAGATTTTTTGCTTGGAGTTTGAAGTAGTCGATAGCTTTCATAATACATACCTTTTGTGGCCAAATTCATTATCTAATAGTATTAGCGTTCGTAATCTTGGTTAGATAATAAGCTTGGCAGGTTTGCATTATTAATCTATTGGCTGATGAAATCTTTGCACGAACGAGCGGGCTTGCCAATGAGCACAAACAATTATAATCATAAAATTAGAAAAATCAAGAATTAACTGCAAAAATGTCAATCAACTGTAACGACTTTCAATAAGAAAACCGATATCGTCGACAATTTCTTGCGGTAGAATCGGTCAGTTATTTACATCCCATCTATATTCAAAATCATTTTGAATCTCTACTTTATAAACTCCGTTGAAGTATATTTTATACGATTTGGGTCGCATGATTGCCCCGCAAACAATCTGTGGCCGATATAAGGAGATAAAATATGTTACCAGGATTCCAGCCAAAAATGGACGCCGACTACAGCCAAAGACACCCATTCCGCCCAAAATAGCGTCAGCCAAGGTGCAAATTTGGCAAAATGCAACGCAAGGACAACGACGGTCAATACGGACATTGTGATGTTCGATTTAGGCCATCGTTTTGTGTGGAAAAAACCGGTGGCTAACGCGTTGCCCACGAAGAAGATGCCGGCAAAACTAAAATGAACAATAGTATGTTCGCGCCACGGAAAACATACGACGCCTAAAAGGGACAAACCAATTCCAATATTATACCATTTTCCTGTTGAATCTTTTGAGTTATCTTCTTTTTTGAAATAAATAAAGCCATTTACTATAAAGAGCATTGCCGCAATTCCAAGCAACATCCCAAAAACATAATTATGGCACATGTAAACGTAATCGCTGATACTCCCCCGTGGCCCAGGTAAATGACCATCGCGATCCCTATCGTCTGTCAGATAGAGTATGATGGGAATGAATACGCAGAATAAGGCCAGAAATCGTTCAAACAGTTTAAAAATGGCTAAAGGATCATCAAAGTAATGACGAACTTGTAAAGAAAATTTCTTGGGCATGTGATGTTGTTTAGTTAAATCTAATATAGTAAATTAGCATTAATTACCAAACCTTTTCTACAATGTTTAAACGACTTATCACCTGTACTGATGGCACTTGGAACAAACCGGCAGAGCGTGATGCTGAAGGCCACATTTTGTATTCGAATGTATGCTACCTCTATGATGCGATTGCACCAAAAGATAAAAATGGCATTGAACAACTGAAGGTGTACGACACAGGCGTAGGGTCAAGTTATCGTATATGGGACAAGGTAACCGGCGGTTTGACAGGTGCCGGCCTGGATGAGAAAATCAAAGATTGCTATACATTTTTAATGCTCAATTATGCGCCTGGCGATCATATTTACTTATTTGGTTTCAGTCGCGGAGCGTACACAGCACGCAGTTTAGCCGGGTTTATCCGTTGTTGCGGCATTTTACGGCCTGACTATATTCACCTGGTCGATAAAGCCTATGACCTTTACCGAAACAGGAATGATTACACTGAGCCTGAAAGTGACTTAATGCGTTCATTTCGTCAAAACTATTGTTTTGAAAATGTCACGAGAATAAAATTTGTCGGCGTTTGGGATACCGTAGGTGCGCTTGGAATACCGCTTCACCTATGGCAAATGTATAACAAGGCAAAATATAAATTTCATGATACAACGCTGAGTTCGACAATTGATTACGCTTATCATGCGCTGGCCATTGACGAACATCGGTCGAATTTCGCTCCCGAGCTTTGGGCGGTTAGTGATAATAAAAAGCACGGGGCGACAATTGACCTAGAGCAACGCTGGTTTTCTGGAGTCCATAGCGACATAGGCGGCGGTTATCCTGAAACCGGTTTAAGCAACCATGCTTTACACTGGATGGCCGAAAAAGCTGAAGCTTGTGGTTTGCATTTTGAAACGTCGAAACTGAAAGAACATAAATCGCACATAATGGACAAGGCACATAAATCCTTCACCTTCCCTTACTGGTTTAGCGGCTGGCTTCTGCGACCGATAAATCCCTTGCAAAAAGATTGTCAAACAATCGACGAATCGGTTTTTACTCGCATCCGTGAGATTAAAAACTATAGACCAAAGAACATTATTCCTAATATTTTTAAACTCTGACCTATGAACAAAAAAATGAGAGATGATCTGCTAAAGTCATTTAACGATCAATTCGCCACTAATCAAAACCACGGACAATTACTATTCATTCAGTTTCTATCCGCCATACTTGTGGTTTTGATCGGCTATGGCTACATCTACGCAAACACATCGCCCGAGGCTAAGATTTGGGTCACTATGCGCGATCCCAAATCGACAAAGGATATTGTAAGCTATGCAGTTACGCATCTTTTCGGCGCGTTGCTCATTAGTGAATTAATTTTGACACTTTTGGCAACGGTTGTTCTCAATATCGGTTATAGTTTCCGACGAGATCAGTTGGTTATCTATAAGTTGCGAAAAGCAACATTAGGCGAAGAATATAAAGACATGTTTGGCACAATGTCTTTTAACCCGTCCGGGCAAAACTTTTGGGATTTTCTCCCGGAATTCAACCGAATGTTCATTTTTGGCATCGCAACGTTACAAACTTTGCTGTTGATATCATTTTTCATCTTCACTTATCATTCTGTCTGCTGGACAGCATGGGCAATTTGGTGTCGAATTTTGGTTTGCCTAATAGCCCTCTTGCCTGGGTTATGGACGTGTTGGCTTTATAGCAACTATTATAAAAAGTATTATTGGATCATGTCCGATTCAACAGTTCACTATTCCAAGGTTAGCAAAGCAGAAAGGCTTAAAAAAAGAGAGTATTAACTTGACATCATAATGCGCATTGAGTCTTTGGAGTTTTTTTCACCGAATCAATTCCATTCTTGAGTGCCTCAAAATATCCGAGAAGTCAAAGGTGCCATTATTTTAACATGTTTAAAAAAAAATCAAAAAGATAGCGGGCATACGTTAAGAAGACAAATACTGACCGTGTTTATAATCGCGCTGAATTTTTAGCGCACAACGAACTTGAAATGATTCAAGCTTGGCAGATAATATAGGTAAGATAAAGCGAACGTGAAATTTATTGTTTAGCCCAAATTCATATTCGTAATCCGTAGGAATATAGCGGCAATACGATACACATTAAAGTGGACGGATCAGGAACCGGAAAAGGTTTTGTCACCCTATAACGGTCAGTACGGTTCTATCTTGTTTTCTACGACAATACTGGACAATAGATAATTATTAATTCAACATATGAAACAAC
The DNA here is from genome assembly GCF_024721155.1 of Mucilaginibacter phenanthrenivorans. GTDB lineage: Bacteria > Bacteroidota > Bacteroidia > Sphingobacteriales > Sphingobacteriaceae > Mucilaginibacter > Mucilaginibacter phenanthrenivorans. The sequence continues at coordinate 72,078 of NZ_JAHVAP010000013.1, forward strand.
CCACCAGTCGAGTAGTTTTTCAAGGTAGTTTCAATTTTGAGACAAAACAACCCTATAATTTCAACAGATTCGTTACTAACTTCGACGTATTCTTCACCCCTGATTCATTTCTAACGCCTTCGGAGTCATTATTAACCACTATGCCCTCTTTGTTAACCAAAAAATGGGATGGATAGCTGTGGAATTCAAAAACATTATTCATAACAGCTACTTCATCCTTTGAAAGATTAACGAATGTCGCGTCTATCCCGAATTTGTTTTTTATTGCTAACATTCTCTCAATGGATGTGTACGTTGAAAAAAACACAAATTTTATCGGCTTACCACTAAACGAAGAAATAAATTGTTTATAGTTTGGAAATTCCTGCATGCATGGCCCACACCATTCCCCCCAAAAATCGACATAGATATTGCTGCCTTTAAATTTGACGAATGAGTCGGCCAGGCGATGCTTTAAAGTATCATGGATTGCGGAATGATTTATACGATCAATAATAGAGTATTTTTTAAATCCTGCATCATTTTGTAATTTCTTCTCTGTTAACAGGTCTTTTAAAACTTTTTGCTCGACGGTGGAATTAAATCTCTCCCAAACAACATTCCCAGACCTGGCGGCAAGAGCATTGTCGGGATAAATATCGTAGTATAATAACTCCCTGCATATTCCGGAAGAAATATCATCAATTGCATTTAGAATTAATGGATACAAATTATATCCGTTTTCTTTTAAAACGGAATTATATTGGGGATTAAGTGAATATATAATCCCGTGGTCGGAGGCAAGCATTTGCAGGAAATCATAATAGGCTGAATTGTGTAAAGCCGAATATTTGACAATCGGAATCGGTGCTATCAACTTTAAAAGATTGTCTGTTGAGATACTTTTATTAAGTTTTCCAAAAAAAGGATATAACAAAATATCCTTTCCCGCATTGTAAGTAAGGCTGTTTCTTTCCCAATTTATAAATGTTGTGTCCTGTATTTTTTCCTGCTTTATATAGTTTTCTAAAAAGCCCAATTCTTCTTTTAACCTTTCCAATCTTTTGGCGGCATATAAACTATCAGATTGGGTTTTGTCGGATAAATCAGCTTTCCGCTCAAATTTGTGTGAGTAAAATGCGGATTGAAAAGCCAATATTTGATAATTAACTGCGGAAAGTTGACCCTCAACTGCAATGGCATTTTTATAATCATTCCCCTCTGTGGCCTTTTCGTTATCTACATTTATAATAACTTTCTCCTTACCATTTAAAAATAGATTTACCAAGGCATCAGCAAACCCAAATTCTATATCACCTCCAAACGACTGGAATATAGAAAAGCGATAGGTGCCATCTCTGTTAAGCTGATATGATTTTATTTTTTTTTCTCCGTTAATTCCATATGTTGAGATCTTTATAAAATTATCGGATTGTCCTGGTTTATATCCTAAAACCTTGCCTGTTATCTCAACGCTGTCTTTCGGTTTTAAAAAAATGTCGACTGCAAATTCGCCCCCGTATTTAGCCTGCGCGAAAGAGATCAGTGGTAAAAAATATATTGGAAGAAGTTTTAAACATTTAAATGTTTTCATATCTGACAAGATTAGGTCCGTTTCAAAAAATCCAAAATACTCATTTAATTTAAATGACGAAACAATAAAGCAATATAGTTGCTATCCGGTTTTAGGAAACCGTCCGTTTACGTAGCAGAATAACTACAATATTTCTTAAATCATTTTGACATTTGACTGATATTTTTTTTAAAGTTAACATTTTGTTATTGCAATTTCTTTTTCTAAATTGGGACGAACAAAAAACGCAATCTAACCTTATTTTCATGAAAATCCCAATCGGGCACATACTTAAATTTCTGCGAAAAAAAAATAACTTAAGTCAAAATATTATAGCTGAATATCTTGTTGTAAGCCGACAAACTTACGTTCGATATGAACTTAACATAGTTGAGCTAACTGTTTCGCAAATATTTTTAATTGGTTCTTTCTACAATCTGGATATCAAAGAGTTGATATTTATAATAGAGAAACGGGACGATATTCGTAATTTCCATCATCTGGATCAAATGCTTAAAAATTACACGCTTACTATGGAGAAATCGGTCTAATGAATAGCGATTTTAGAATAGTAGGATTATTTGCGTTGCTAAGTGTTTTATCGTTATTTACAATCCCTAAATTAAACGTAAGTCTCACGCCAGAACACCAAGAAGAAAAAGAACTGACCATTTCGTTCAACGTTCAGGATTCTTCTCCCGAAGAGACAGAGCAGCAAGTAACCAGCCTGCTTGAAAATATTTTTTCAACGCTCAAGGATATAAAAAAAATTACTTCAGTATCAAGATATAATAACGGAAGCATTCAGTTATATTTTAGTAAAGGTGATGATATTTCGTTAAAGAGATTTGAAATTCTTCAGCTACTGCGGCAAATAAAGCCTTCACTTCCTGAATACGTCTCATTTCCAACAGTTAGTCTTGGCGAGGTAGGTGATGCAGAGCAGTACGAAACTCCGGTTTTAACGTTTAATTTAAATGGAACTGGGACAGCCGCTGATTTGAAAACTTTAGCAGAAAACACAATTAAACGCCGGGTAATTAATATCCCTGGTGTCAAAGAAGTAGATATCTCCGGAGCACAGGATCCAGAAATACTAATAAGTTATGACCTTAGAAAATTAACAGCATATAAAATTGACGTGCCTGATATTTTAAGAGCATTGCAATTCGGAACAGAAACACTTTTTCCAGGGAAAATAAATTATAATCACCAAGAGATTTTTCTAAAATCTAATGGCCCTCCGGTAGACATTGAGCGGCTTAAACACATCGAAATCAACAATCCAGCAAGTGGATCAAATTCTGAATTGGAAGATTTGGCAACGATCACTCTTAAGGAACAAGATCCGCAAGGGTATTTCAGAATCAATGGACAAAATGCTATAAATATAAGCGTTTATCCGCAAAAAGGGATTAATACAATATACTTAGCTGATAACGTTAAACAGGAAATAACTGAAATTAACAGTCAATTGGGCAATAGCTATAAGATAACCGTTGAACACGATGATACCGTATTTCTGAAAAAAGAAGTCAACAAAAATTATAGGAGGGCTTTATTTACCCTAATCATTTTATTATTGTTTTTGTTGGTCAGTTATCGGAATTGGAAGCACCTTTTAGTTTTATTTTTAAGTCTTTTCGTCAATTTATCATTGACTGTGCTGCTTGCTTGGGTTTTTAAGATAAGCATTCACATTTATTCACTTGCTGGAATTGCGGTTGCTTTTGGGATTATGATCGACCACGCTATTATTATGCTAGATTACTTTCGGCAATTTAAAAACCGAAAAGTCATTTTGTCTTTATTTGCAGCTACATTATGTAGTATTTCTGCGATGATTTCAGTAAATCTATTACCTGTAGAAGAAAGACGCGATTTAAAAGATTTTGCAATTATTATTATCATCGCGTTAGGAATATCGATAGTTACCAATTTATGGTTCACGATTGGGATTCATAATCTTTTGTTTGATAGACACGGGGTGTCGCAACAACCTCCAAAATTCCCTCGGTTGCGAAAAATTATCAAATTTCAAAATATTTATTACAAATCCATCGCCAACATGGCCGATTTCAGAAGAGTAATTCTAATAATTCTGATCTTGATTTTTGGCCTTCCATTATTTTTATTGCCGGAGAAAATTGAGGGCGCAAACTTTTATAACCGATCTGTAGGCTCTTTCTTCAATGACAATGATTTTGGGGTGGGAATTGCAAAGTATATTGGCGGAACTTTTAGGCTTTTTAAAATTAATGTTTATGAACACAGTACTTATACGGATTTAGGCAAAACGAAATTAATTGTACATGCCGAATTACCAATTGGCAACTCTGTTCAACAAATGGACGTGATAATACGTAGTCTTGAAGGCTATTTGAAACAAGCAGTGGGAATTGATCAGTTTATTACACATATATATTCCGGACAATTTGGGATAATTGAAATTACCTTTAAGGATAAAATGGATTCAGGGCCATTTCCCTACAATTTAAAATCGTCGCTAACAGATAAGGCATTAGACTGGGATGGCATAAATTGGCAAATTTACGGAGTTGGGTTAGGTTTTAGTAATGTAGAACGGGAAGAGAACCCTTCTTTCCGATTTACAATGATGGGCTATAATTTCGATGAGCTGCAGCATCAGGCTGATTTATTTAAACTCAAATTACTTCAGCACAAAAGGATAAAAAAAGTGCTCACAGATGATCATTTTGACTTGCTAGATAAAAAGGGACACGAGTTTGTATTAAATATATCACAAGAAAAGTTGTTAGCTACCGGTACCAGCACCGGCGAATTATTCAGGTCGCTCCAAATAATGGCCAAACGACAGGGAAGCAATTCAAGTCTGCTTATCAATAGTAAATTTTATCCTGTAATAATTCAAAGTGACAGTGCTGAAAGTTATTCCAAATGGGATATTTTGAACAGTTCTATAAGTATTGGATCAAAAAATCAGACTCGACTAAATAATTTCAGCAAGATTGATTTCGTTGAAACTTCTGGTGCTATTCACAAAGAAAACAGACAATACGTTCGAAATATCGCTGTCGAGTATTTGGGAACCCCTCAATTCGGATTTGACTTTTTAAATGACAAATTAAAGGAGATGCAAAACGAATTACCAATCGGCTACTCTATCAAACTTGATGACAGCCATTGGTCAAACAATTCATTGGCCATCTGGTCATTGGTAATTTCTTCTTACCTAGTGGTAATATATCTCATATGCAGTATTTTATTTGAAAATTTATTCCAGGGAGTAATTATTGTTTCTACTATCCCAATATCATTCATTGGCTTATTTTTAATATTCTATATCTCCGATTGTCCCTTTGATCAGGGAGGCTACTGCGCCTTTATTATGATTGCAAGCCTGGTAGTAAACGCTGGGATTTTTGTCATTAATGATTTTAATAATTTAAAAAGAAAACGGATAGACAATAACAACCATAACAGGAATTTAATAAAGGCGGTTATTTATCGAGGCAAAACCATTATATTAACAACATTGGCTGCAATTTGTGGGATGTTACCCTTTCTATTGGAGGGACAAAACGAAATTTTCTGGTTCTCTTTGGCTGTAGGGACGATTGGCGGACTAATAATTTCACTTTTCGCTATCTTTATGGCAATGCCGATTTTTTTGTGGAATAAATCAAGTAGTTCATTTTCCGTCATAAAGAGTTAATGATCTTAAAGTAAAATAGCTTATCCAATAATTTTTTAATGCCACTATATATGCGCGTTTTGCATTGTCTCTTTCTGAAAATGCTATATTTAGATCAGTAACGGTGACTTTTCCAAAACGAAACTGTAGTATAGCAAGATCATACCGTTCTTGAGCAATTTCATCCGCCTGTTTGGCAATTGCTATACCGTCCCTAGTTACGTTTATGCTTTCTAATAGATTTGTTACTTCTTTAGTAATCAATATTTCTTCTTGATCAATTGTGTAAGCTAAAATCTTGAGGTTTGCTTTTGCGCTGCTTACTTTATATTTATTCCTACCCCAGTCTAAAATAGGAATTGTTATTCCGACTACCAGATTTTGAGAAGACGTCGGGCTGTGATAAACCGATACTAAATTTGTTCCGATTGTATTTAACCCAAAGCCAGCGTTTACATTAACGGCATACCGTTGACGTTTGGCCTCGTCCAAGTCACGTTCAGCTTCGAGCTTCCTGCGAATATAACCAATAAATTCTGCTCGATTATTTTTAACTTTAACAATTGCCTCTTCCGTAGTGATGTGATATTGTGGTAGTGTCTCCGGTAGAGTTAACCGCAAAGCCAAGGTGTCTTTTATACCAACATAACTTTTTAAGTCGAAAATAGACGACTTTATACTCATTGATGCGCGTAAAATTTCCTGTTTAAGATTTAGTAGTTGCAGTTCAATTTGTAATATTTTTTCTTTATTCGTGGTGCCTAACGCAATCCTTTTTTTTTCAATATCAAAAATGATGTTTTGATTTTCTTGATTTTTCATGGCGAGGTCAAAATCCGCCTGTGCCTCTAAAACGTTGAAGTACAAATTCGCAGTTTCTAGCGATATATTTTCTATATCCCTGATATATTGCTGATCACTTTCATTTCTTTTCAGCAATTCAATTTTTTTATTCCATGTGTATCCGTTAAAGGCAAATAACGGTTGATTAACTTGTAAAGCTACCGGAATGCCGCTATATTGTTTTTGATTTAGATTAAAATCATCAAATCGGTTGATGGCACTGCTAATTGATACCGCCCCCCCTGTTAATCCAATCTGTTGTGAAAGATTCAAATTAAAATTAGAGTAATTTTGCGTCCTAGGTTGAAAAACCAATGTGCCGTCAGGCTGAATTACGCCAAAATAATCTCTGCTAAAGTTTATTGGATTGCCTGTCAAATCCAATTCCGGCCCCAAACCTGATTTAAATAGGTTATATTGAATATGTTTACTTTCTTTTACGCTTTGAGCCAACTTACTACTTAGCGAGTTTTGGACCGCTTCATCAATTGCTGTGCCCAATTGGTATTCAATTATGGGTTTCGTCTGTGCATTAACGACTAGTATTTTAAGAATGAGAAAGGTACCAAAAATCAGTATTTTTTTCATGCTATACTTTTTTTGTGAAAAACCAATATGCCAATGGAATAAACCAAAGTGTAAAAAATGTTCCCAAGCTAATTCCCCCTATGATTACATAAACAAATGGTCGTTGGAGATCATTACCAATTCCTCCGGAAAAAAGCACCGGAATTAAGGCAAGGCTGGTTGTGAGGGATACCATTAGTAGCGGTTTGAGGCAAATTTCGCCCGCATCATGTAATGCTTTCAACAAGACTTCCTCTTTATTCGTCATACCATTATTTGCATATTCTTTTCTTAGCCGATTAATTGTTTCAACCTTTAGTGAGGGATCGTCTACAATAATTCCTAATACAAAAACGAATCCGATAGCCGACATCACATCCAAAGTTCCTCCAGCCGCCCATAATACGAAAATACCTCCGCTGATTCCGATAGGTATAGTAAGCATAACAATGAACGGATGGATTAGATTTTCGAACTGAATCGCGAGTATAAAATAGAGGAGTAGTAAAGAAATAATAAAAATGAATGTCATTTCCTTTAGTAAAGACTTATTTGAAAAGTAATCCCCAAAAAAAGAAACTGATAAATTAGTCTCAATTGCCCCGCTTGTAATTTCCTTCTGCAATTGTTTTATATCGTTTTTAACGGTTTTACTGTAATGAATAGATTCGTATATTCCTGATTTGTCTGAAGTGATGAATTTATTATCCTGACCTGCGTTAGTGGAAATGAATTGATTGATTGGATAAAACTGTCCATTTCTGCTATTAATTAGTGCCTGAAGCTTTACGGCAAGGGACGTATTTTCTTTGTTGAAACGGATGGGCTTATATTCACCAAATCGTCTAATCGAGGAGATCGTAAAGTTTCCAAAAACTTGATTGAGTTTGCTTTCAAATTGATTTTGGTCGATGTCATATAATGAAAGTTTATTATAGTCAATTGTTAGTTCCACATCCCCTTCCTGAACAAACCCAAGCCCAAGTTCGTAAGTTTTATTTGGTAGGATATTGAGCATATTCTTCAAGTTCGTTTGATAGTCATTATCATCTACGTTATTCATAGGCCTGAATCTAGCTTCCAAAAAGGATTGATCATCTTGAAACAATTGAGTAAATGCATTGGGCGCTGAACTAACTTTTAATTGAGCCGAAGGGTAAATTTGCTTTATATGACGCGCAATAAGTTTATCAAATGTGGCCTTTACATTTTCATTTACTGTTTTGTAATAAATTAGGGAGGTTTGCGAAGTATTGTATTCCTGCCGCAGAACGAACTGTTGAATTCCCACGTCTGCATCCCATTCTATTACGTTACGGTCTAAAAAAGAAGACAAATCCTCTATTCTGCGTAAATTTTCTTTTGTATCAAGAGGTTCGTTCCAATCAATGCTTATAACACTTTCGTTTTCCGATATTTTCGGTAAAGCAGCGACCGGAACTAGTCTAAATAGTAGAAATCCTAAAGGCATCAGAATAATAGTAGAAAAAAAAAATATCTTCTTCCTTTTGAAAATGTAACTTACCATTTGATGGTATGATGAAAGTATTTTTTTGAAGAAAAAAGTATCCTGTTTAAGCTTAGCAGGATCCGTTTTAAGGAGATATTTATACATAACGGGATTGAGGCAAAATGATACCAGCAATGATACGCCCAGCGAAATTGTAAGCGCTATAGCTTGATCGAAAATCAGTGCGCCAGCCATACCACTTAGATATATCAGTGGTATATAAATTGCTATTGTTGTCAGAACATTGCTTACCACTGGAGAAATAACGTCTGCGACCCCTATGATACAACTTTGATCCATGTCAAAGCCTTCTCTTCGCTTTCTAGTAATACTATCCAAAACCACTATTGAATTGTCTATCAGCATTCCTATTCCGAGAGCAAGTCCAGAAAGTGAAATTATATTAAAAGAAATGTTGAAGAGATCAAAGAGAATAAAAGTCAGTAACAAAGAAAGAGGAATGCTGACGCTCATTAAAATAGGCGAAGCAATATTTCCGAGGAATAAAAGTAAAAGAAAGAAGCAGAAAAAGCCTCCATACCAAAGATCCTGAACCAAATTACTGATACCTTGGTTTAATAGATACGTTTGGTCCTGCGTTGTCGAAAAATCAATTGCCGGGTAAATGTCTTTTAACTCGTTAACTACAGCAATAATTTTCGGCACCAACACGTCCATTTTAGACTGGGATTGTTTTTGTACAGTAACCACTAAACCTTCCCTTCCTTTATATAAATGATAACCTTCGGGTTCTTGAATGTCCGTAGTAACTTTGGCAAAGTTGCCAATGGTCGAGACAATTCCATTTTTAAATCGTATGGGAACTCCTGCGATCTGATCTATATTCTCCAGGGTATTGGAAACCTTAATGTAATACCTATATTGACCATCTCTGATGGAAAGGGATCCTAATTCACTATTGGCGTTTTTAATGGAAGAAATCAGGTCTTCTTCGGTCAGTCCGGCTGCATTTAATGCGGATTGCATCGGTTGTATTGCAACCATTCCTGTCCGAATGCCATTAATATCTACGAATGAAATCCCTTCAATTTGTTCCAATCTTTTTTTTATTACTTTTTGCGTCAGATCGGAAACTTGTATATAGTCCTCTTTATGTTTTGGAACCACTTGTATTTTGATGATTGGGACGTCCGAAGTATTTAGTTTAATAACCTGTGGCCTTGTTAGATCTTTGGGTAGATTATTGCTAATTCGATCAATCCTTTCGTTCACCTCTATATATAGAAGATCCATTTTCGCGCTATAATCAAAATTTAATTTCAAGATGGCTGCGTTATCGGTGCTTTGACAATCAATCGTTTCTAACTTGTCAAGTGAAACCAGATCCTCTCTCAATTTTGCTGTGATATTTTGCTCAATAACTTTTGCTGAACTATTTGGGTAGTTGAACTTTACAATTATTCCGGGTATTTCAATATTGGGCAGCAAGGATATAGGTATTCTTGTAAAGGAATACAAACCTAGTAGAATGAGAATTACAGTGCACAAAAAAACAACCAATGGACGGTTTAATAAGAACTTTATCATATTGCTAAAATTCTTTCACTGGCGCATCATGTGCCAACTGTAAATTGTTCGAAATAATAACTTTGTCTCCCGGATTTATACCAGATAATATTTCCACTTCATTTCCATTATCGCGCCCTAGAATGACGTAGTTCCATTTAGCCAAATTTTTGACATCAGAAAAAACAACGGATTTATTATTCCTTACAACGACCGCATTTTTGGGTAAAACGATAGCTTGTTGATTTGGAATTTCGATCGATGCAGTGGCATTCATTCCAGGAATTAATCCCTGGTTTGTTAGAAGTTTCAACTTCACTGTTACCATACCGAATTCATCAACTAATGGATTAATTTCGTCAACCCGCGCCTTGCAATTTTTTTGCCCCGAAACAGGAATGATATCTGCTTCTTGACCGACGTGTATATTATTTATGTCGCTTTCTAAAATCTTTGCTTCCAGAAATAGATCATTATTTGTAAATAATGTAAAAAGCATATCGCCAGCTTTAATAACCATGTCCTTCTGAACTTTCACGTTAGCAATTTTGCCGTCAAACGGAGCTCTAACAGTAGATCGCTCTAACTCTATTTCCAAATCTTTTAAATCGAACTCAGCTGTAGTTAATCCGGAATTGGCCCGCAATTTTCTGTTTACAGTATCTCGGATTGATGCTCTCTCATTTTTTAATAAAGATTCCTGACTTAGCAAATCACTTTGAAAATTTAACTGATTATTAAAAATCAATTCTTTGATCTTTTGAATTTTGAGGTTTATTAATTTTGTGTCAAGTTGAATTAGTAGGATTCCCTTTCTAATGCTATTGCCATTTGCAAGTAAGCAAGTGGTAATGACTCCCGATTGTTCAGCAAGGACATCTTGTTGCTTATAAGCTTTGATCTTTCCACTGCTTCTAACCGTATAGTTAAATATTTTTTTTTTAGCTTTTATAGTTTGAACAAAGGTTGGTTGTGTAGTGAATTTACCGTTTGAATTTTTTATTTCACTGTCCGGATTTTCTGAGCAGGAATAACAGATCAATACAATAATATATAACGAACTTTTCTTAAATATTTCCAACAGATTGGTAACAATCATAGCTTAGTCGAATCTGGTATTGGGATGTAGAAATTCATTTTTTAAAATGGTCCATTTAGAAGCAATTCCTTTCAATGCTCCCTGTTACATGTAATAATCAGGAAATTAAAAATCAAGTTTCTGGCAATAAATCCGCCAGAAACTTGATGCATTGTCAAAGCCTCACATCCTCACGGACAATCATTTGGTATGCAATGATCTAGTCCAGGGTCACAATCGCCACCGTAGGAAACGACTAATCCTGTCGTGATACTTTTACAAGCAATTTTTCTTGGTGTGCCCTGAGCAATTACATTTGCATGAGATGGTTCGCAAATAAAAGCTACCAACAAAGCAGCGCCAAGAATTCCCAGGCACCAAGTTCGTTTTACATTTTTCATTTTTTTAAAAAATTGAAGTTATGCCTACTCTTAAAAGGGTTTTCGGCTTCCCCCTTGTTAATAACCTAAAGAAACATTCCCGCGAAAGATTAAAAAGATTGGGCTATGTTGCACATTAGCGTGCACATATATATTTTTTTGAAAATACCCCGTAACGGAATTATTATATTTTGCCGTTATAAACGCCGTATCTTTCGGCATAACCGGTTTTTTTGTCCAGCCAACAATTGTGCAATGGCAGTCGACGGAGACGGTTTCAATTACTAAAGGCTGATTACCTGTGTTAACAATTGGAAATCGCGCAGCTTTTTGATCACTTTTAACATAAGATCCTAAATTTATAAGTTTTTTTGGAATCGAAATAGTAGTTAAAATTAGTGGTTGATTCGTATCTTTATTACCCCATCCGCAAGAGCTAAGCGTCAAAACGACAATAGCTAGGTAGCTAATTTTGCTCATAGTTTTACAGTTGATTAAATTTACAAAGGACAATTACCGGGTTCGAATTCACATCAAGTGATGACAAGACATGATCAATTTCCCCGGACGACTCTTTTTTAATCTCATCAAATAGGCGTTTATTATGGGTTCTCAGGTAATTAACTTTTTCGGGGTTGATAAAGAAGATAAAATTGTCCCCGTTTGTACCAACTACCCTATCGAAGATTTTAAATAGATAATTACTGTACGAGCCTACTACCCTTTGTGTAATAAAATGTTGTGTCTTCAGGAAGTATATACCAAAATTATCCACGTGTTTATTTTTCTGATAGTTAAATAATAGTATATGGTCTGTTTCTTTAAAATCCGGGGTCAAAAAGGAATATGAAAGTCCCTTTTCAAACGGAAGGGCATAGAAAGCATCTATGTTTTGGAATTTTGAAGGAACTGCGTTTCCAAACTTTACCTGATATTTAAGTTTTATACGTTTTTCGTCGAAGCTGTAGATAGAATCAGAAAAAGCAGGATTATAAAGGTAACTCGCGTTATCGGCATCAGAGATCCCACCAGTCATTCCCGTAATTTCTTTCACTTTTTCAAAAGGAAATTGGTAGGCGATTGGCTCTAATTTATCGTTGGTCCAGATAGCGTTGTTAAAAGCCTCACTTTCGTAAGTAGCAGGATTGTTATTTATATAAAATAAAAATCCTCCAGGTTTATTAAAGAGTAGGGTCGCGAATAATGGAACACGCTGCTGACTAATATATTTTGTACTTGCTTTATCAAAGAATATCAGCTTTTTACCAATATCAGTATAAACCACTATAGCATTTTCTTTTAATACAAAATCCTTGATATTTTGATATTCACCCGGACCGGTTCCGACTTGACCGATAATTTGTTTAAAGTTTCCTAGTGTGTCAAATAATGCCAATTGAGAAAGTTTCCTATCTAATATATATAGTCTGTTTCCCTCCACAATGATCTTTGATACTTCACTTATTATAACAGAGTCATGGTTGTTTTTTAAAGATATTACCTTGAGTTTATTTATAAGCCGGGTACTAGTGTCGTTAAGCGTGTTTGAAAAATCAAGGATATACTGAGGCCTATAATTGACACTAACATGTTTTTTACATCCTAATAAGAGGAACGGTACAAAAAGTATATATATAAATTGTTTTTGTGACATAAAAGAGAATAGGGTTTAAAAAACTTAAAGTTAAAATAGCTGACATTTGAAATGCTTTTTGAGCTATTCTACTCCGTGGGGTAATTGACGAGACTCAAAACGTCTTGAGTCACATAAGAGCGGCACAATCACATGCAATCGTGCCGCATTAGTGTTACTGTGCTGGCGGTTTTGTTGGACTCGTTCCTTCAGGGCAACCATTCGCAATACACCCATCCACCAATGATGACACACATTGATTGCCAAAAGATACTATCTTCCCATCAGCATCGTAGCAATTGAGTCCTGATGGTGCCAGTTTTAGTGGCATGTTAGCATAAGCTTTTGGTAGGGACAAAAATAAACATCCTCCTAATAAGGCGACACTTGCCAAAGTGAAAAGTTTAGATTTAGTTTTCATGTATTTGTTTTTTAATATTGCCTACTCTTTATTGGATTTTCAGCATTCTCCATGAATATTCGAATTAATTTTAAGCTTAGCACTTAGTGGTAACGTTCAGATTAATCGTTCTAAAACTAAAATATTAATCGACAAAAAAGTGCTCTATTTTTTTACAAATTGAAATTTGGTAAAATATATCTAATATTAAATTGGCCGGCATGAACGGTTAATTTGTATTTAGTTCTTAACGGTTCGCTTGCAAACAAAATTTGAAAAATGTAGACTTGATTTACGATTGGTAAAGCCGTTTCCCAATCGGGCTTTTAGCTTGTGATACCTGCCAATTTTTATAGATTATCAGGCTTATTCGTAGAGTACCAGTTGCTATCATTGCGTTTGATGCATCTGATGGAACTGCTTCAAATTTTGAATTACTATTGCTCAACGTTATAGTGGTAAAACCAGCAAAGGCGGAAATCATTACAACGAGAACATCAGATGAAGAAGATGATGAATTGGACCGCATGCGTTCAAATGAGGTTTAGAAGGTGATAAGGACATTATATTTGATTCAGAGAGCAATAAAGCCGCAAAATCATAAAGCCCCTCACACTCACTGCTTGGGGCCTTAAACCTAAACCTTATCACAAGGGTAAAGAGAATTTACCCAAGTCGCAAAGTTAACAGGTTATCGTAAAATTTCATGTGCCAATATCGCCTTTCATCAATAATGCGGCACCAGCGGCGCAGCATAATAGCAAAATACCCCTTGCGGAAGAAACGCCTGTTTTGCCATTGAAAATGTCGGTGTAGAAGTTTGCTTTTCACTGATAAGGAATGGCAACCCGCCATCGTCGCTTCCTATACCTTTAGCAATAAATACCCGCAATTGATTAAACCCGGTGACCGCCGGGTCAAACCCCCTGATACGCAGAAACACCTTGCTCGTGGTGTCGCCTGGCTCGACCACCTGATCGTATGACTTGATATTCGGAAAATAAAGCGTGTAACTGTAATCATCGTATCTGGTCACAGTGCCATTATTGGCATTGACCCATTCATAATTCAGCGGGCCGCCGAAAGAAAAACTGGCTGGCGGTGCCGTTTCAAAGGTTACAAAAAAGGTACTGCTGACAAACCGTGTCCGAAACGACTTTACCTGTAGATAAGAATAAATCGCTTGTCCTTCCGGCATAACCACATCTTCTGTAATATAAGGTTTAGCGGATAATGGCTGGGCGATCTCAACATCGGCAACGGTCATATTGCCTGTAAACAGGCTTTTAAAAAATGCGCCGGGATAATCCTTATTCTTCCTTGTTGAATTATAAGCCATGTAAGCGATATTATCGAAATAGCCAGCCGTTCCCGGCGGCGTTGCCCTGACCAGTTTATCCATCACCAGATTTATCTGGTTATAGCCTGTCTGTTGTTTATCAAATCCCTTGATTTTAATACAAAGCCCTTGCCCCCCGGTTGTATCTTTCGGCATGGTGCTGTTATCAATAGCAGCATCGATATTTTGCGCCTCACCGTCCGGCTGAAAGCCACTTGGCAGTACGCTATAAGACCCGCTGCCTAACATTTCGACGGTGTTGCCGGAGCCAGGTTTCAGAATGACCTTGTTACCGCCGCCATAAAGTTCTGCGGCAATAAGCTTGTCGTTTTTATCGACACTCAGCACGATGCGGCTGAACCCGATGGATTTTACCACATAGCCGTTGGGATAGGTCGTTGTATTAGCGACGGTGACCGGGCCGGTCGGCCCGGTTTGGTTATTATTATTTGTACTTGATTTTCCGCAGGAGAAAAACAAAACGGCAATTGGTATCAATGCCAAAATAGAATGTTTTTTCATGATAATGTCGTCTCGATTACTTTTTAGATTTTAAACAACGAATGGCAAATCCATAGCCTCGTTCAAACTCCCTCACTTTGCCGGAAACGAGTTCTAACGCCGCATCGGGGGTGCTTGTCCAAAAATTGGCGGAACGCCCTCTGAACCTTATGGTAGTCCCGTTAGTGCCATCCCTGCTGCCGGACAGGGACAATCTTAAACTGGAATTCCAGCCCCCGTTTGCGTCCGTTATATATTCGAGATTAATAATGTTTTGTAATTCTGCGGCACTCGGCAAGTGCCAGCCTTCGCCCATCGCCTTGCAGGGATCGCAGCCATTATCGGCAGTGACTTCGGCAGGCGTTGCCGCCGTCCATTGGTCGGTCGATTTTTCATCCCGCCACCACCGGGAGACAACACCCCAATAAAACGGATTAACGCCCGTTTTGTCTAAATCTATCGGATGCCAATCTTTATCCTCGTCGCGCCGGGTATTGGCAGGATAATAAAGTTGGTGGCCGTCATCCCATCTGCCCCACTGGAACAAATCGCCAAAGCTGTCTTCGTCGTGCAAGTCGATGGCCACGCGCTTGCTGCCGAGGCTTTGTTGCAGCCAAATATTACCGTCTTTGGCTCTTACTGTCGTATAGGTAACTTTTTTCTTTTGGTAAATAAAAGTCACTTTCCCGGTATCGCCGACAGTTAGGCCAGGGTCTGTGTTGGTGAGCGTTGTTTTAACGGTGTTATTGGCCGTTGTGGTTTTTCGTTTTTGCTGGCCAAAGCAAAGGCCGCTTGTCAACGCAATAAGCAGCAACGCAACAAATAAAAATTGTCTCATATATTAAAAATTTAAATTTTCAGGATACTTTATCGCCAATGCGATGTTTTGTTCCGTTTTCAGGAAATTTATCAAACAAATTTAAAATTAAATTTTGCGGATACAAATACTATTTAAAGGATAATAAAATCTTAAGTGGATTATTTATTAAATTACTGGGATAATACATCTCTAAATGCATTTTTTTGCCTTTTATATCTTTATGAAATGGAACGTGAGAAACGAAGATATAACCGGATAAAAGCCTATTTAGCCCTGAAACACAAGTCGAATAAATCGCTTGCTGAGCATCTAAACGTCAGTGCGCAAACGGTATCGAAATGGTGCACCAATTACAGTCATCCCTCATTGCCTGAACTCTATGCTATCGCCGAGTTTCTTGACGTCAATGTGTGCGAATTACTGGAACCGATGCCGTTAAAACAGGGATAGGATATGTCGGTAGGGGCGTCATGTTTCAATCAGTTTGATGAACCCGTAACGGTTGAGTATATTTGCAGTTCATATGGCGGAATTCTTCCGCCTATTGTGATAAGGTTTAGGTTAAAGCCCCCAAGCAGCGAGTGTAAGGGGGCTTTTATTTATCCGACCATTTGCATGGCGGCAGTAGAACTTGGCTTGTTGATATTAACCGGTTCGAAATTTAATACAGCATCCATTGCCTCGTCAGCTTCTTTGTGAATAAAGTTTTTCATGTAATTCATGGTTGTTAAAATGATCGAATGACGGAATATCTTTTGCAGCATCAACAAGGAAATATTCATTTCGCCAGCTACATTGCCAAATGCATGTCGTGAAATGTGCATGGTCAATGGATGCATTAAACCAGCTGCGGGACCTACATAATTCCGAAGTACTGTCGAAATTGCGCTCACTCGCGTGCTTATGAATTTTTTGATTTCAAACTTGCTCGCGAAATTGGGCAGTTCCTTAAGATCAGGAAAAATAAAATCATTGGGGCCGCGTTTTTCATCTTCATATTGGAAAAGAATATTCTCAACCTTTTGGACAACATTTTTTGAAATTACCAACGAACCCGGTTTATGGTTCTTGCCCATTGTATAATGCAGTCGGTTATCTTTAAAATCACTCCATTTCAAGCGCAATACATCGGAGGCACGCATACCGCCAAAATAAAATGAAATCAACCAAAGATTACGAGCGTGATTATACTTCCGATTGGTCAGTTCAACACTCTCTATCAGCAGAACATCGGCCATTGAAAGGCCATGTTTTGCGGTTTCAGGCGCCTTTATTTCCATACCACCCTCGCCGAACGGATAATATTTTTGTTCGACTACAGAGGCTGTAATGGCGCTATTGAATAGTTCACGTATAAATGATAGTTTATTATTCACAGTCACTGGGGACATGTTCTTTTGCTTCTTGCCGATTTTGACATCGTTAGCCAGGTAGGCTTTGTAACGATCGAGTAATGAAACCGTGATTTCGGGGAAAATTATATCAGAACCGTTCAAAAAATTCTTGAAGTGTTCCATACTTGCAATTGCTGAATTGCGTTCGGTATATTTTCCTGCTTTCTTTAGTGATTTCCCGTATTCTTCCCCAAATTTAAAAAAGCTTGTAGCACTGTTTGGTTTGATTTTTCGAATCACTGCTTTTGACGAAACATTGTCATTTGCCGTCTGCATTTCTATGGCAGTATTGTTTGCCTCTGCAAGTTTCTTTAAAAGGTAATTATTTAGCTTTGTATGATTAAGATGCGTAGTTTTAACGCGGCGTTTTTTTGCGTCCCAATCACGATGGAATAACCTTATATCAGTATGGTTGATCGACGGTTTGCCATCTTTGTAAATCTTTAAAACAAGGGGTGAAGTGCCGTCGGAAAGCACTTTTTTGCGGAGGTAAAATCTAACTGTTGCCATGTGTGGGTCACTTATGTGTCACACAATTTACGAATTATTCCGCACTTTTCCGAATCTTTTTTTAACAAAAAGTGCCTTTAAACGCCAGAAAGGCGCTTTTTGAACCAAGTTGAACCACTTTACGAAGTTTTCAAAACTTCGTAAATCTTTGTATCTAACCTTTCGCCCTTAACCTACTTCCTCATACAAACTGCTCAATAACCTGCTGCAATTGCCCGGCCTGCATTACGCCGCTTTGGCGCCATTTGGTTTGGCTGTTTTTAAAGATCATGAGTGTGGGTACGCTTTGAACTTTATAGGCGTTTGCCGCCGATGGGTTTTTGTCGATATCGATTTTGATGATGGTAACTTTGTCGCCTAAGGCATCCTTTACCTGTTTTAGTATGGGCGGCATCATTTTACACGGTCCGCACCACTCTGCCGAAAAGTCAACCAATACGGGTTTTTCTGATGCTATGATCTCCTGGAAATTTGCCATGATGTTTTGGATTTATACCAAGATAACGCTTTTATCAGGGATAAGGTTTATTGTTTGATGAAAATTACGTGGAATAAACAAAGAGATAATTAATACAGCGTCATTGCGAGGTACGAAGCAAGCTCTGCACAGGACAATCAATGAACGCTGGTTTTAGTTGGACCTTGTGGCCGCTGACCGGTTGCCACAATATCTTCCTTCCCTGATCTGTATAGTTTAGAGGTTGCTTCGTTCCTCGCAATGACGCGAGTAGGACGGTGGGCTAATGCATCACCTTTGGCCTTACCCCGCTGATCGGCTGCAAAATATTATTATCTGAAAGCCAATCAGCCAAACGCTGCGGCCATGTGTTGATCGATCTCAATTTCGACCGTTGCCCCATGTTGAAGCCGTGCGCACCCTGCGTAAAAAGGTGAGCCTCGACAGGTACTTTAGCATCGCGGTAGCGTTGCAGCAGTTGCATAACGGATATGGAGCAGCAGGGATCGTCATTGGCTGCCAGTAAAAATGCGGGCGGTGCATCAGCCGGAACAACATCCGGAATATAAAGCGGACCGGGATAGATCTGGATCACGAACGCGGGTTTTGAACTTTGGCGGTCGATGGGGTCCGGCGCATTCGGATCGCCTTTACCTTTATCAAAAGCTACCATATCAACCACCTCGCCGCCTGCCGAGAAACCCATCATCCCGATGCGGTTGGTATCGATCCCAAACTCCGCCGCTCGACTGCGAACCAGGCGCATTGCCCTGAAACCATCCTGTTTGGCATGTACATCAATTTTATAGGGAGATAAGGTATCGCGGCCTAAGCGGTATTTCAGCACAAATACAGCAACACCAAGGTTGTTCAGAAATTTAGCAGGGTCGATCCCCTCCGCGGTATAAACCAGCAAACGGTGCCCTCCGCCCGGGCAGATCACCACGGCAGTGCCTGTGGCCTTATCCTTTGGTGGCAGGAAAACGGTAAGCGATGGGTTGTGGATATTCTTTACCCAATAATCCTTTGCCTGTTCAGGCTCGTTACGGCGATTCTCAAAACCCGGCGCACCTTTGGCCCAAAGCGGGATAACCAATGGTTCGGTTTGCGCGAACAATGCGGCAGGGATAACCAATAAGACGATTAGGCTTTTGAGGTATTTCATAATGGCGACGGATATTTAAATTAAAGATAATATAATTTAAAGTCCGACCATAATCGAATAATAAAATGGTAGGGGCGTATAGCATACGCCCTATTCGCATTTTGTCGCTTGCTGAGGGCGTATGCTATACGCCCCTACTGAATACGCCGCAGGTTTCCAAGACATAACACCTATACCATCCCCATTTTAGGATCACTATAAGACGGGTTACCTGTTTCAACACGACCAGCGTAACGCTTCTCAAACGAAGTGCTGCCACTTACCTTAACGCTGAAATCATACCATCCATGGCTGTTGGCAAGGTTAAGCACCAGGTTTGATGTCCCCGATGGTTTAACGGCAACGGCGTGGTTATTGGTTTTATAAGCATGATCAATAATCTGCACCGAATGTTGTTTGTTGCTTAAGTTATGCAGGGCAAGCTGGATATTGCCGGTAAGTTTTTTACTGTCCGTAAGGCTGTGTTGGTATTCGCAGGTAACATCCAATTCCGGATCATTGGCATTGCCTTTAAACTCGCGGAAAAAGCCGTTTGGCCCGTAGGTACGCAAGTGGTAATGGGTGTTTTCAAAATCGGTTAAGGGCCATTCGTCGGCAACGGTATCGCCGGCCTTTGCAGTGTAGGCCCAGGTGCGCACATCTTCGTTCAAATACTTGCCCGGTGCATAAACATTAAAGGGTGAACTCAATGCCTTATCGCCAAATACTTTATCACTCGCAGTAAATTTTACTCCGAATGACTTTTTATCGGCACTTAACTTACCATCAACATACAGCTGGTATGGCAGTGCACACGATGGTTTAATGCCTTGTTCCTGCTTCGGCATGTAGGGCGATGTGTGCGGCGCTTTGTTTATCAGCGCAATTTCATCAGCGCTAAGCAGCTTATAATCGTCAGGCAGTTTTTTGAATTGTGCCTTGTGGATGCTTTCCGCGTGTTCGTCTTTTGCAACAAACTTTGGCATCGGAATCTCTTCGCCGTTATACGGACGGAACGTGGTTGTTAAGTCGCCGCAAACGGTACGGCGCCAGTCGCTGATGTTGGGCTCGGTTATTTTTTTGCCGATTTTAGCGGTCAGGAATTTCTCTAAAAATTGGAGGGTTGAGGTATGGTCAAATACTTCTGAATTCACATAACCGCCCTTGCTCCATGGCGAAGCGATAACCAGCGGCACACGGAAGCCTAAGCCAATGGAGTTTTCCTTTTCATATTTCTCGGGGAAGTTGTTACGGGCAAGCTCCTGTTCGCGGGTTACAAATTCAACGCGGGTATCAATACCGTCAGATACCTTGCCGGTTCCCGGTTTGTGCGAGTGTGGTGCGGTAAACGGCGGCACGTGGTCGAAGTAGCCGTCATTCTCATCGTATGCTAAAATGAAGATGGTTTTTTTCCAGACTTCGGGGTTCTTGGTCAGTATGTCCATCACTTCTGATACATACCATGCGCCAAACCAGGCCGCACTTGGGTGATCTGAAAAGTTTTCAGGAGCGGTTACCCATGATACGGTAGGCAATTTGCCGGTATTCACATCCTCTCTGAACTGGTGGAGCACATCGCCTTTAGGTACTTTGAGTTCGCGCTCGGTGCCGTTATCATCATATTTTAGATCGACCAGCGTACGGTAGTGCGGGTCGTTCTTGTTGTTATCAAACGCTTTGTAATGCAGGCTTTTTTCCTTGTCTGACAGTTTATCAAACATCTCCACCTTATAGGTTTCGCGCTCCTTGATTACGTCTTTAAGGTATCCCTGCAGTGAGCGCAGTTGCTTTTTCAGGGGATTGATGTGCACATCCTCCGGCGGTAAAGCAGCAATCTGCTTTTGTAGCTCATCTATCTTTTCAGGCAGTTCCTTTGCACGTTTTTCCATCGCCTCGATATGCGGCGGGTGCAAATGGATGTTATATTGCGCAAAAAACTCCAGCGCGTTATCCTGGAAGTTTGATAGCCATGGATCTTCTTCGCCCTCAAAACCTGTATCAATGGCAACCTCGTTTTGGTAGCATTTCCAGGAGATGCCGGCATCTTCCAGGCGCTCGGGGAAAGTGGCCCACTTAAGGGTCCCATAATCCATATCCTCGTTCCAAACATGCGCGCGTGAATCTTCGTGCTGTTCTTCGCGTACGGTGCCCGTCCAGAAGTACAACCTGTTAGGATTTGTGCCGGTTAAGGCTGAGCAAAAATTCTGGTCGCAAACGGTAAACGCATCGGCAAGGGCGTAGTAAAAAGGAATATCTTCACGGGTATGGTAGCCCAAAGTTAAAGGCATATTAGCATATTCCTTGTTGCCATTGCGTTTGTTATCCAGCCATTTATCAAACTTGCCGTCGTTACGGGCATTTACCTGGTTGCGCCATGAATGCGGCAGCGAACTCATCCATGTTGATTTTGTGTTTTTTATGTCGAGGCGGAAAGGTGCATAAGTCTCGCCTTTTATGTTCGATTGCAGCCACACTTTGTTTTTGTTGGGTAGATCAATTGCACGCGGATCGTTATAGCCACGAACACCTTTCAACATCCCGTAAACGTGATCGAACGAGCGGTTTTCCTGCATCAGGATCACAATGTGCTCAGCATCCATGTAGGTGCTGCCCGGTGCCGGGTTAATAGCCATTGCCTTTTGAATAGAGGCGGGGATCAAGCCCGTTATACCAGCCGCACCTGTTAATAGCGCCGCTTTTTTTAAGAAATCTCTCCTGGTATCCATATTTTTAGTTCATGGTTCATAGTTGATGGTTCATGGCAGCTGCAAAAGCCACCGGATATAACTATGAACTATTTATTAATGTATTTCAAATTTAGCGTTTTCTATTAGTTCATAGTTGATGGTTAATGGTAGCTGCAATTTTTTTGGTGTACAGCTAATCTTTCCGGCTATGAACTATGAACCATCAACTATGAACTCCTCTTCCCAATATACTCTTCGCACAAGCCAAACGATAACGTCATTCCGTTGCCGCCAACGCCGTTTATAACGGTTACACCCGGGGCAATGTCAACTATCAATTCGGTTGCGCCGTTGGTCATTTTTGGGTAGATGCCGTGCCATGACTGCAGTAATTTCCAGTCCTTAAAAGTGGCAAAAGTTTGTAAGTATGAAGTTATCATACTATTAATAAATTCCTTGTCGAATGGGTCGTGAACCAAACCATATTCGTGCGAATCGCCTATGGTTAATTCGCCGCTGCCGTTTTGCGATACCATTACGTGGATGCCCCATTTTAGGTAATCGGCGTATTGTTCTTCGTAACGTTTGCGTAAGGCAGGTAGCGAAGCTGCTGCCTGGAAGCCCGGGTAGTGGATCATAGACAAGCCGCCGCATAACGATGGGCCGATGCGCCATTCGTCCGGCTGAGTAACCAGGCGCATCATCTGTAGCTTGCATTTGGTTATTTGTGTTTCTAAAAACAGTTCGGGATACAGGGATTCAAAATCTGCACCGCTGCAAACAAAAATCTCATCCGCCTCCCATACGCGGTTACCAGACATTACCCTTGGGTGTTCAATTTGGCTGATCGCAGTATTCCAATGAAATTCAACATCATATTTATCGGCCAAATATTTGGCAACTTGTCCGACAGCTACGCGCGATTCAACTATCATTTCTTCGCCGCTCCATAAAGCGCCCTTCAATCCGTTCGGATTAACAGCCGGTGATTTCTCTAAAGCCTGTTTAGGTGATAAAATGCTGCAGTCGCGCAGATGCTGGTTTACTTCAACGTATTCGCTGATCACCTGCAGCTCATCATCATGATAAGCCAAATGCAAGGAGCCAACTTCATCGTGCCAGATGTTTGCTTCGGTACAGATCTCCTTCCAGATGCTACGGGAAAGCATGGCCCGTTCAAA
Organism: Mucilaginibacter phenanthrenivorans; assembly: GCF_024721155.1. Lineage (GTDB taxonomy): Bacteria > Bacteroidota > Bacteroidia > Sphingobacteriales > Sphingobacteriaceae > Mucilaginibacter > Mucilaginibacter phenanthrenivorans. Next base: position 95,277 of record NZ_JAHVAP010000013.1, read on the forward strand.
CAGCGGCCCGGTTGCCTGCCCGATGGGCCAGATCATCCCAAAATTACGGATGGAAGCGCCAACCGCACGTTCATTGCGTTCAAAGATGGTTACTTTATAGCCACGGATTGCGAGTGCTCGTGCGGTGGCTAAACCAACTATTCCGGCGCCTATAATTATCGCAGAGCCCCCTGACCCCCTAAAGGGGGAATTTGATGAATGTGTTTGTGTCATACGGATTGTATGTTTAATTCGCCTTGCGGCTCTTCGCTTATATTGTGTTTGCGGGCAGTTTGCATAAAGTAGATAAGGGAGAATATGGCGCATGCCCCGCCAACTATGCCTACCACCAATACACCCTCCTTAAAGAAAGTTGCCCAGCTGATGGATGGCCGGCCAAGTTCCTTAACCAGTAAAATGGTCACACTGCCAAGGTAGCCCATCGAGTCTGATACATAGATCAGGAAACCTACGTTACTGCGGTAATGGAACGAGGCGATCATTCGTTCAAAGAAAATAGCGTTATACGGAACGTAGCCTAAGTAAAGACCTAACCCGGCTGTTGTCATCCACTCCATAGGGCCGATAAGTTTAAGCTCGAAAAGTATAGTACCCGCCGCAATTAACACGCAGCCGCCAATAATCATAAAATGGATAATGCGAAACGCTTTCAGGTTTTTCCTTACCAATATCAGCAAGCTCATGGCCACTAATACAATAACAGAAATTATGGTATCAATTTTAGCGTAAATGGTATTGTCCTTGTTACCCAGGCTGGCCCAGATCTCCACCTCAAAATTATCGCGGATATCGCGCATTATGGTGAGCAGTACATAAATAACCAGCGTAAGGATGATACCCGGTAAAAAGCGCCTTAAAAATAGCTGGCGTTCGGCGGCATCCATTGGGGTACGTTTTGTGCGGAGCTTAACATCTTCCTCCGTGGGAGGCGGCATCAATTCCAAACAGAAAACAAAAAATATGAGCGGGATCACGAACAGCGCACCTGTTATAAACGGCATGGTGTATTCGCTCACATGAAAGATATCGCGCATGCTGCGTGCTATTGTTTTTACAAAACCCGAGGCAAAAATGAGGCTGATGGATAAAACCGCTGCCATAAACTCGGTGGATTTTCTGCCCTCGAGATAACTAAAAACCAATCCCCAGATCATCCCCAGCGGGAAGCCATTGAGGAAAAGGCAAATAATATTATAAGGAGCGGGGATAACTGCGAATAGCAGCAACGCTGCCCATGCGGCTCCAATCAGTACGAAAATGCTTTTGGCCCGCTGACCAGGCTTTAACTCGGCAATAAATTTAATACCGTAAAACTTGCTTAGTGTGTAACCAATAACCTGGGCTATTACCAGCCATACCTTATAATCAACATGGAAATATTGCTCGCCGGTAAACGTGCCTGCCGCAAAGCCTTTGCGGAAAGCGTACATGGAAGTATAAGTACCGAAGGCACATACCGCAGCTAATACTGATATTACGGAGTAAGGCCATTTGGCAACCTTAACACGCAAGCTATCCATTATCGTCATGGGTCTATTTGCTTATGATGGTTAATACATCTGCAATATCATCAATAATATGGGTTGGATTGTAGGCCTCCAGCTCCTCGCGGGTAAAAATACCGGTAGTAACACCGATAACATATTTACAACCTGCGTTTTGCCCCTCGCGAACGTCAACCTCGGTATCGCCAACTTTGGCAACTTCCCGTGAACGTTCTATTTTACCATCGATCATCATTTTCTGGATCATGTAAGGGTGGGGGCGACCAAGCTCTACTTCGTCCGAACCGACAACATGATCAATCAAATCCTTTTTTAACCATTGCAGGCGGTTAACTATTGTATCAGCAATATCGCGCGAAAAACCCGTGTTGATCCCTACCTGTACGCCTTTGGCGCGTAATGCAGCAAATGTTTCTTCAACATTTGGCAGCGGCTCAATACCTGGTGCGGTTTTGTAATGCGATATCATTTGCTCAACAAATTCCTTATGAATTTTGCTTACTAAGTCTGTCGTTATTTTAGCGTCGTTATGCTCATGGAGGCGCAGGATCTGCCTGATGGCTAAATTTTTTTCATAACCCATCAACGGGTTGATCAGTTCGAGCGGAACTTCATAATTTGATTTTAACAGCGCAGCCTGGAATGCCTTGCTTACATCATGATCATCTTTAACCGTTGTTCCGGCTATATCAAACACTACTAACTTAATTGACATAAAATTGAATTATTGTTTAGCAATACTAAACTTATTTTATTAATATCAAACTAAATTTGTGTTAAGGTTGTGTGAAGTTGGTTTTTGGTTGATTAAGTTAGATTGGGTTGATTAGGTTGGATTAAGTTTTTGTTTTGGGAAAATTAACTCAATCAACCACTCACTTAATCAACCTAATCAACTATCCCCTCACTTTTTCTCTTCAAAAAAATAGATCACCAGCATACTGGCGGTTGTGGTGCCGAGATTTTTTGGGGTATGAGGGATCCGGCCATCGAACAGCATGGAATCTCCCGGGCTTAGTTTTATAAATTCCTCGTTAAACTGGTACTCTATTTCGCCGGAAAGGATATACTTATATTCAAATGCATCTGTTTCAACCAACGGGCGGCTGGCGTTCGGCTCTAATTCCAATATTACTATATCTATAGTGCTTGGGTTTATCGATTTTGTAAATATGCGCTGGTAATGAAAGCCGGTGGCATGTTCCTTTTCAAAATGATCGTATTCGCTTTTTCTTTTTACGAGGATGGGCAGATCGGCGGTTTTGGATTTGATGTCCTTAAAAAATTCATTAAGGTCGATCTCGAGCGCCTTGATGATCTCTATCAATACCATTAATGATGGAATAGTACGGCTGTTCTCGATCTGCGAGATCAATCCCTTACTCACATTTGCCCGTACGGCAAGTTCCTGTACGGTGATGTTTTTTTCCCGCCGGCGTTCTTTAATCCGGTTACTGATCTGGATCAGGATGTCTTCTTCCATTAATAGTACTAAAAGGTTTGCGGTGCAAAGTACTAATAATGCAAACGGATGAAAATAATTTTTTTGTTAAGATTAGTTAAAGCGAACCGCTGATTTAGACTGATTTGATTGATGACGCTGATTTTTAATTTCATCGTCATTGCCAGGCAGGTTGCTTGCAACCAGCTTCGAAGCAAACTCTGAACTATGCAGGCAATGGACCGAGACGCCAGGTCATTACCAATCAGCGGCGGTAAGGTCACATCAGTATAAAGGTTCTTTGATTGTCCTTTGTAGAGTTGGCTTCGTTCCTCGCCATGACGATGGAGGGAGGTGCGACATTAATGCATCCTTAACACTACAATAACATCCATTTAGTTAATTTGCCGCAAAATTACCCTTATGAAAACTGCCAATAATTACCGTGCAATTGTAAATGAAGTTTTTTCGCTGTATGAAAAATATGGTGATGAAGACTACATAGGCGAGCCGGTTTCACAATTGGAGCACATGAGCCAGGCAGCTGCATTAGCCGAGGGAGAGGGCTATGACAATGAGGTGATCCTCGCTGCGTTTTTTCACGACATAGGCCACCTATGCGCCGAAGAGGGCGAGGCTGAAAGCATGGATGGCATGGGTAATGTAGATCATGAAAAGCTGGGTGCCGAATATTTGCTGGAAAAGGGCTTTTCTGAACGCGTTGCCGCTTTGGTGCAAGGGCACGTTTTGGCAAAAAGATATTTGACTTATAAATACCCCGAATATTATAATAAGCTGTCAGAAGCCAGCAAGGTTACCCTCGAGTTCCAGGGCGGGCGAATGAATAGCGACGAAGCCGAAGAATTTGAACTTAATCCCGATGCTGATTTAATAATCCGCATGCGCTATTGGGACGATACCGCCAAGGAAATGAATGTACCTGTTGATAATGTGCAGCATTTAAAGGAGTTAGCATTGGAGCATCTGCTTTCCAGAGACTAGAGATCAGAGGCCAGGTAGCTTCGCGCTTGTGGAGTTTTCTCTAGGTAAGGAATTGTACGCCTCAATTCTGCTATAAAAGAACTAATCTCCAGCCTCTGATCTCTAGTTAACTAACCTCCAGTCTCTAATCTCTAACAACCAATATTAAATATTTGTAAGCAATAAGTAACGCTTCTGTTACGTAAATTCTAACGGCTTAACATTTTCTACATCTATTGTTAAGCATAGCTTAATACTAATTTAGTTTACCAATAATAAACAAAGTTTAGTATTGCTGCATGAAAAATTCCTCCTCCTCACTATTAAAAACTATCAGATGAAACAAATTTACATGCAGTTAAAGACCGTAATAACGGTGTTGTTATTCTGTCTTGCCCCGGCGCTTTTGTTTGCGCAATCAAAGATCGGTGGTACAGTAACCGACGAGAAAAAACAGCCCTTGCCAGGCGTAAGCGTTACGCTTAAAGGCACAACACAAGGAACAGTAACCGATTTGAACGGCCGCTTTTTATTCACTGTTGAAAAAGGCCAGGTGCTTTCCTTTAAGTTCCTGGGCTTTGTGCCACAGGAGATCACTGTAGGCGACCAAACCAACTACAACATTGTACTTGCAGACGATTCCAAAACACTTAACGAGGTTGTGGTAACGGCTTTGGGTGTGAAAAAGGAAACCCGCCGCATTGGTTATTCCATTCAAACGGTTGATGGAAGCAGTCTTACTACCGCCCGTGACCCTAACCCTATTAACGGTTTAATAGGTAAGGTAGCTGGTTTATCGGTGGGTGCAACATCCGAAGTATTAGGCGTACCTAACGTGACCATTCGTGGTAATACCGTTACGCTGTACGTAATTGATGGTTTGCCGATCAACTCTGACACTTTTGATTTAAGCCCTGATGATATTGAAACTTATACCGTGTTAAAAGGTCCTGCTGCGGCAGCTTTATACGGTAACCGTGCGGCCAATGGCGCTATTTTAATTACCACTAAAAAAGGCGCTGGCAACAAAAAAGGCTTAACTGTTGACATCAATAGCAGTACGGTAATAAACAAAGGCTTTTTGGCATTCCCACGGGTTCAGCATTCATACGGACCGGGTGAAAACACCTTCTATACCTTCGTTGATGGTAAAGGTGGTGCACCAGGTGGTGTTGATAGTGATTATGACGTTTGGGGCCCTTATTTTGCAGGTCAGCTGATCCCGCAATATGATAGCCCTGTTGTAAACGGCGTTCGCCAGGGTACACCATGGACCGCAAGAGGTGCCAACAACCTGGCTAACTTTTTACGCACAGGTTATCAAACAAACAATGATATTGCGCTAACTGCCGTTGGCGACACTTATACCACAAGGTTATCAGTTTCGCAGCAACACCAGTCAAGCTATATCCCTTCTCAATACCTTGATATCGCCAACGTAAACTTTTACGCTTCATTTAACCCAACTCCACGTTTAAAATTTGAAGCCAACGTTGATTTTAACCGCCAGAGCACTGATGATTACCCGGATGTTCAATATGGCCCGAACAGTATCATCTATAACTTAGCTATCTGGACAGGTGCTGACTGGAGCGTTAACTCGCCGGACATCAAAGCAATCTGGCAGCCAGGCAAAACTGACGTACAATCGCAGTTTGAAGAGTATACCCGTTATCATAACCCGTACTTCCTTACCAAGATCTGGACACGCGGACACTACAAAAATGATACTTACGGTTACGTATCAGGTAACTACAAAATTGATAACCACCTGAACGTAGGCTTAAAATCACAGATTGATACTTATAATTTATTACATACAGAAGACCTGCCATTCTCTGCTCACCCTTACGGTCGTGAAGGTAACCAGGGCGATTACCGCGAAGATCGCCGCGATTTGTTTGAGAACAACACAGAGTTAAAATTGAACTTTGATTACACTGTTCATGAATTCTTAAACATCAACGGTTTAGTGGGTGGTAACTTGCGTAACTTTAAGTATAATTCAAGCTGGGTATCAACAGATTATTTGAACGTACCTGCCGATTATTCTTTCAGTAACTCAAAAAACCCTATCCAGGCAACAAGCTTTAATTCTCAATTAAGAACGTTAAGCGGTTATTACTCTGTCGATTTATCATTCGGCCACTATGCTACTTTATCAAGTACAGGTCGTGTTGATAAATCATCTGCGTTCCAAAACGTAACCACTTATTACTATCCAAGCTTATCGGCAGCTACTGTAATTTCTGATTACATTCACCTGCCAGATTTTATTACTTTCTTAAAGGCACGTGCATCATATTCAAACGTTCGTTCGGATGATACAAGCCCAACCATAGGCCCTGCACCTTTTAATACAATAGCTACCTACGGAGGACAAACTATTAGTAACAGCCCTTCTACCAACCCATTGTTCTTAAATCCGCTGGGTTATGGCGTAACTTATAATTCACCGTATAATGGTCCTGCGTATTCATTGAATCCAACAAATTCAGAAGGCAAGCCTTATAATAACCAGGCTGCTGCTTATGCTTCAAACTACCTGTATCAAAACGGTATCAAAACTTCAACCCGTGTAAACTACGAAGAAGGTTTCGATATTAAATTCCTGCAAAACCGTTTGGGACTGAGCGCTACTGCTTACCAGTATATTGACGGACCAAGAATTTTGGACAATGTGATATCAACTGCTACAGGTTATACCGATGAGTTTTTGAACGCTTTAAAAACCAAAAAGACAGGGTATGAAATTTCATTAACAGGCACACCAATTAAAAACATCGATGGCTTTGGCTGGGATGTAATGGTTAACTGGTCTACATTTAAAGAGGTTTACAAAGAATTGCCTCCGGGACAATCAACTTACAATACTTTCTTTAAAGAAGGCGACCGTACCGATAAATTCTACGGAACCGCTTTTGTAAGGAACCCACAGGGCCAGATCATCAATGGCTCAAACGGCGAAGCTTTGGTAAACCCGGTACCACAGTACCTTGGTCACCTGAATGCTGATTACACCTGGTCTATATCAAATACTTTCCATTACAAAAATTTAAGCATGAGCTTCCAGTTTGATGGTTCAGTAGGTGGTGTAACTACAGATTATGTACACAACAAAACCGTTCGTGGCGGTAGCAACGAATTAACTGCCGAAGGTGCACTGGGTGCTGCCCGTTACCAGGACTGGTTAAACTTTGGTAAAAAAGGCTACGCAGGTTCATACGTTGGCCAGGGTGTTGTAGTATCAAACGGCACACCTATCAACTACGATTCAAAAACAGGCGCTGTGTTAAACTACAATTCATTGCAATACGGTCCTAACACACATACAGCATTTGTGCAGGAATATGCAAGTGAGTATTACAATGTGAATGAAGCAAACTTAATGAGCAAAACTTACGCTAAGCTGCGCGAGCTTACATTTAGCTATAACTTCCCTAAAAAATGGTTGCAAAAATCGTTTATCACTAATGCATCAGCCTCGATATACGGTCGTAACTTGTTGTACTTCTACAAAAACCCTGAATTTAAAGACGTGGATTTAGATCAATATGCTAATACCGCTACCTCTTTAACCGGGCTTCAATCGCCGTCAGTACGTAGCTATGGCCTTAACATAAAATTATCATTCTAATTAAAATCAGAGAAACGATCATGAAAAAGATATCTATAATTTATTTTCTGCCATTGCTGGTGTTACTGGCAGCAAGCAGTTGTAAAAAGAGTTTTGAAGATCTCACCAAAAACAACAACGTTCCAAATAACGTTCCTGCTTCCCTGTTTTTTAACGGGGTACTCAACAATATGGTTGACCTTGCAGGCAGTTCAAGCGAAATCTACAGCCAGTATTACATTTATAACTATAACTATTATGGTAATAATACTTATGATTTTGGTTCAGGACAGGATTATTACACTACTTTAAAAAACGTGCTTGTTATGGAAAGCCAGGCTAGTGCATCGGGCGGTGCCGCTGTTAATCCGTACGAAGCGCTTGGAAAATTTTTCAGAGCTTACCTGTTCAGTAAAATGAGCATGGAACGCGGTGATATTCCAATGACCCAGGCTTTGCAGGGGTTAAATAACCTTACCCCCAAATATGATACGCAAAAGGCAGTAATGATCCAATCACTGGCATGGCTTGAAAGTGCAAATGCCGACCTGGCTCAATTGATTACTAATCCATCATCTGGCGGTACCGGTTTGGGTGCAACTTTAAGCAACGACATATTTTTTAACAACAGCCTTGCCGAATGGCAAAAAACTGTAAACGCGTTTCGCCTGAGGTTGCTTATTCAACTGAGCAAAAAGGTTACCAGTGATCCTGACATGCACATAGCTGAGCAGTTTGCTGCAATTGTTGGCGATCCTGCAAAGTACCCGCTAATGACTAGCTCTGCTGATAACCTTCAGTATGTTTATATTTCCCCAACCAACTATTATACCCAAACCCCCGATAATTTTGGTCAGAATGGTTCAAGGCAGAATATGTCTGCTACGTATGTTGGTTTGCTTACATCGTTAAAAGATCCAAGGGTTTTTGTAACAGCCGAACCTGCACGTTATAATGTTGATACGCTAAAACAAAGCCCTACTGCTTTTTCATCTTTCATAGGTGCCGATCCGGGACTGGATTTGGGTGTGATGTACAACAACGCCGGTTTACAGAAATATTCTTTCATCAACAGGAAACATTATTATTCAACTTATACCGGTGAGCCAAGCATCCAGGTTGGTTATCCTGAGCAGGAATTTAATATTGCCGAAGGTATTAACCGCGGCTGGGCAACCGGCAATGCCGAAACGCATTATATCAACGGCATCCAGGCTTCAATGACCTATTACGGCGTTCCTGCTAACGGTACCTTTACAGCTTATTTTTACCGCCCGGGTTCAACTACCGGTGTTAAAGATGATGCCAATTATGATAAATTCCTGATCGCTACTAATTGGGCTACTTATTACGCCCAGCCATCTGTAAAATATGTTGCAGGCGATGCAGGTATTACCGAAATATTGCAGCAGAAATATTTGGCACTGTTCCGTCATTCAGGTTTAGAGTCGTATTACACTTATCGCAGAACCCATGTGCCTACATTTACTACCGGCCCGGGTACTGATAACGGTCAGCGTATAGCTTTACGTTTCCAATACCCATCGAGCGAGCGTTCAGCAAATGGTGCTAATTATACAGCAGCACTTGCCAGCCAATACGGCGGTAACGACGACATCAACGGTGTGATGTGGATCCTTAAATAATTATACTTCTTACTGGAAGCCATCCGATAAAACCGGGTGGCTTCCTTGTTTTATAAGCTTTTTAACATAATCCTATGAAAAAATTAATCCTTGTTATAGTTGCCCTCGGTTTGTTTTTGCAACTGGACGCACAAACCCATAAAACACAAAACGTGATAATTGTTACGCTGGACGGCTTTCGCTGGCAGGAACTTTACCGCGGGGCAGATTCGGCCCTTATCAATTCCAATTTCACCAAAGACAAAAAGGAAACAACTAAAAGGTTTTGGGCTGCAACAGCAGCGGAACGACGTAAGATCCTGCTGCCGTTTTTTTGGAATACGATAGCACAAAAAGGACAGCTTTATGGCGATAGGGATGCAGGCGGAAAGGACGAAGTGGCCAATCCATATCACTTCTCGTACCCGGGCTACAACGAAATCTTTACCGGCTTTCCGGATGTAAGGATGAACACCAATGACCCGATCCCGAATCCAAATATGAACGTACTGGAATACCTGAACAAGCAGCCCGGCTTTAAAGACAAGATCGCGGTATTTACCTCATGGCAGATCTTTCCGGCGATATTAAGCGCCGAACGTTCAGGCTTACCGGTTAACTCAGGTTATGCTGATTTTAAAGATCCTAAAGCGGGCGACCGGTTAAAATACCTGAACGATATTCAGCATAAAGTGCCTGAAATAATCGGCCCGGATGAAAGACTCGATTTTTTAACATTTGAGTTTAGCAAGGAGTACATTAAACAATATAAGCCACGCGTTTTGTACATGGGTTTTGATGAAACAGATGATTTGGCGCATGATGGTAATTACCAGCTGTATTTACAATCGGCGCAAAAAGAGGATGGCTTTTTGGGCGAGCTTTGGCAATACCTGCAAACCGACCCGCAATACAAAGACAAAACCACCCTGATAATAACCTGCGACCACGGCAGAGGCGATGTTCCGCTTCAAAATTGGCGTGATCATGGTACTGATACCCCGCACTCCGGACAAACCTGGTTTGCAGTGATCGGCCCGGATACACCGGCAAAGGGAATCATAACGGGCGACACTACCACCTATCATAAACAGCTGGCCCAAACCATTTCCAAATTGCTTGGCCTTGATTTTAAAGCAGCCGCCGGACACGAAGTTGGCGAACCTGTAAACACTGTACTTGGTAAATAAACGAATCTTGAATATGAAATTAATAACCCTGCTACCCATCCTCTTTTTATTAGCGGTAAAAGCCAACTGCCAGCCAAACCCAACTCCCGCTGCACGCCACAAATACATCGTGGTGGCTCACCGTGGCGACCATACTGTGTATCCTGAAAATACTTTGGAAGGATATGCTTCGACCATTAAGGATGGAGCAGACTATATCGAAATAGATCTGCGTACCACCAGCGATGGAAAGCTTGTAAGCATGCATGATGCCAGTATAAACCGGATGACTGAAAACAAGGGATTGATAAAAGACCTCACCATGCAGCAAATAGGAGAACTAAAGGTAAGAGTTAAGGGCAAGCCTGATACCACAACCTATCGTGTCCCGACGTTTGAGCAGATCCTTAAGCTGTGCCGGGATAAAATTTATATCTATATTGATTTTAAGGAAGCCGATGCAACTGCTACGCTTAATTTGCTTAAACAATATCACATGGAAAAGCAGGTATTGGTTTATATCAATAAGGCTTCACAGATCACCGATTGGCGTAAAACTGATCCATCCATGCCGCTAATGCTGAGCATGCCTGATAGTGTAAAGGATGCTGACTCGATGAAGAAGTTTATCGATTCCTGGCACCCGGATGTGCTCGATGGAAATTATAATACATACACCAAAGAAATGCTTGAATTTGCGGCGACCCTTAATCTGCCTGTTTGGCCGGATGCGCAAGGTCCGCTGGAGGGACCTGCGGTTTGGGATAAGGTTATTGCAATTGGCTTAAAGGGCGTGCAAACCGATAATCCGCCGGCTTTGATCAAGTACCTGGAGGGAAAGGGATTGAGATAATAAAAATCTGCTTAATTAAAATAATATACGGTTGATATTTATACTTGCTTAAGCACGTAATTTAGCCCTACTAAACATTGTGAATATGAATAAAGTAAAATGGGTATTGTTACCCTTATTGATGATCTCGATAGCCGGCTTTTCGCAAAGCAGGACAAAAAAAGCCTTGTTTATTATTGCCGACGGCATCCCTGCCGATGTAATTGAAAAATTAAACACCCCGAATTTAAAAGCGATAGCTGCACAGGGCCAATACCTGCGCGCTTATGTTGGCGGAGAGAAAGGCGGATATTCGCAAACGCCTACCATATCGGCCAATGGCTATAACAGTTTGCTCACCAGTAGCTGGGTGAATAAACATAATGTTTGGGACAACGACATAAAAGCGCCTAACTATAACTACTGGACTATATTCCGTATGGTTAAAAATGCCGATCCTGCTAAAAAGACGGCCATATTTTCAAGCTGGACAGACAACCGAACCAAACTGGTTGGCGAGGGCCCGGCAACCGGGAACTATAAAATTGATTATGCTTTTGACGGCTACGAGTTGGATACGGTTAAGTTTCCGCATGATAAGGCAGGTAATTACATGCACCTGATAGACGAGCAAGTGGCTAATGCTGCTGCCGCCTGTGTTAAAGAAAAAGGCCCGGACCTGAGCTGGGTTTATTTGGAATATACCGATGATATGGGCCATAAATATGGCGATAGCCCGGAGTATTATGATGCCATTGAAAAAATGGATAACCAGGTTGGTCGTATTTGGGAGGCTATTCAATATCGCCAGAAACACTTTAATGAAGACTGGGTAATATTTGTAACTACCGATCATGGCCGCAGCGAGGAAAATGGCAAGGGCCATGGCGGTCAATCGGCAAGGCAGCGCAATACCTGGATGGTTACCAGCTATCGCCCGCTTAATAACTATGCACAATATTATACGCCGGGCATTATTGATATAACACCATCTATCATCAAATTCATGAATCTAAAAGTGCCCGTTGAGCAATTACGCGAGGCAGATGGCACTTCACTTATCGGTACGGTATCGGTAGCCGTTCCGCAAGTTATTTATGTGCAGGGAATGCTTGATGTATCGTGGAAGGCGCTTGACCCAAAGGGCAATGCGAAGATTTGGGTTGCCGCCACTAACAATTATAAAGATGGTAAGCCGGATGAATACAAGCTATTAGTCGAAGTACCTGTTGGTACGCAGCATGCTTTGGTATCGGTTAAAGACGTTCCATCAGCATTTTATAAAGTTTGTATTGAAGCGCCGGGAAATATGGTTAACAGGTGGGTGATTGTTGAGGGAAAGGATAAAAAGTAAAAGATAGCTACAACTATTATCGTCATTGCGAGGAACGAAGCAACCTCTAAACTATACAGATCAAGGAAGGGAAATATTGTGGCAACCGATCAGCGGCTACAAGGTCACGGTAAAACCAAGGTTCGTTGATTGTCCTTAGCAGAGTTTGCTTCGTTCCTCGCAATGACGCGTTTTTAAAGCGGTCTACTTAATTAAGGATGGTTCAAAAATGCTCATATCAACAGGCTCACCGGCAACCAGGTTGTGGTAGGTTTCCGTTTGCAGTAGCTTGTCGTTAAAGTAAAATTTGCATTTGGTCTCGCTCCAGGCGCTTTTTAGAGCCACCTGGTCTTCAAAGGTTCCTTCTTCCTTGGTGCCACCATCGTACTTCAAAAACCTAACGGCCACCATTTTTTCCTGGTCTATCCAAAGCTGGTTTACCTTGTCATCATCCTTATCGGCACCTAAAACATAAACCGGTTTACCCTTCCATGTTGAGGTATGGAATTTTGAAAGATCATAATGCAGTTCAGCAAAATGGGCCAGCACGTCATCAAATGTTTTTGAGTACATGCCGCCAAGGAAAAAGATAAGCTCATTTTCGTTTTTTTCGGCGCCCACTATTTTGTTGGCGCGGAACACATAGGTTGAATCGTGTCTGAAAAGAAGTCCATCAGGGCTTTTTGCTGAGCCGATATCTATTCGCAGCAGATCGGGATACACAATGGTTTCGTACCACGTATCTGTTTTTATTAGACTATCATTCCTGAAACGCTCGGTAGTTTGATTAAACTTTAGCGATTTATGCCATACGCCGTGGTACTTTTTGTACATGCTTGCTAAAACCTCTTTAGAGGTAGCGTTTTTATTAGCAGGCGCTAACAGCGCAAGAAACAGGATGGCTGGTAATAGTTTCATAATAGTTTAAATGATTAGGGCGAAAATTGACACGAATTTAATCGAATTTCACGAATTGGTATCGGCGCCGTTCTAAGTTAGCGACTTTTAAGTTAATTCGTGAAATTCGATCCAATTCGAAAAATTAGTGTCAATTAAATTTTATGCTTTGGTCAACTCCTCATAAGCTGCCTGGATGCCGCGTTGAATGCCGTCGCCCTGCCATTCTGATACGCCGGGGATTGATGTTGCTTTTAAGAGCTCTTCCTGGGTTTTACCGGCTTTAATGCCGCCTGCAACATAGGCTTCCAGCTTCTCCATAAAGTCCTGCATCAATTTAACATCGTCCATGGTGCCTACAACCTTTTGTGGATCAAACGCGTGGCCGAACACGAACATGGTATTCTTATCAAATTTTTTAGTTGCCTGTTCCAAAGCCATTGGCCAGTGTTTTACCGATGCACCGGCGCTGTTATCAACAAAGGGATAGCGGCGGTTAAATACCAAATCACCAGTGTGCACAATGTTGGCATTTTCAAAATGGATCATGGCATCGCCATTGGTATGGCCGGTGCCGAAGTAATAGGCGCTTATGTGCTCATCGCCCACTTTTATTTTCCACGTGTCAGTAAATGTGGTGTCGGGGTACAGTTGCTGGTCTTCCTTGTTATTTTTTACAGCTACCGCCTTTTGGTTAGCCAGTGAATTTGTATGTGCAGCCACATTTTTTACGACCCCCTTAAATGAGATATTGCCGCCGGTATGGTCGCCGTGGTGATGGGTATTTATCAGCCATTCAAAAGGCAGGTCCGATTGCTTTTTCAGTTCTGCTATCAGGTGCTTTGCAGGATCGGGAAACTCGGCATCAACTACTACAATGCCTTCTTTGTTTATCATCCATGCAATAGTACCTCCCTGCTCGGCAAACATGCCTACGTTATTACGCAAGGGTTTAAACTGGTAAGTTGGGTCGGCCAGCATGGCTGCAAAGCCTTTATTTCCTAATAATGCAAGCGAGCCTGCGGTTAATGCGGTGTTTCTTAAAAATTGACGGCGTTCCATGGTGGTAGAGATTAGCTGTTAGTTAATTAGAGATTAGTTGATATTAGAGATCAGTTAATTAGAGACTAGTTCTTTTCTTAGTTAGAATGACGATGTTTTTAATTGTAGGGTTGCCTATACTTTGTCTTTAATATTGATGAAAACCCTGCGATACAAACTCCAATACGCTGGGTAACGATGCGCGCCAGTAGGTCCAGGTGTGGGCGCCGTCGCGGATACGGAACTCGTGCGGGATGTCCTTTTTGCGCATGGCTATGTGTACAAGACAATTTCCCTCGTATAAAAAGTCATCATCGCCATCGTCAATATACCAGCGGACGGCTTTTTTCTGGCTGTCGGGCATGTTGTTTACTAATGCTATTGTGCTGTGCTCGTTATAGTATTTAACTATTAGCGAATCGGCAATGCCGGGATTATTTTTGGTGATGGAAGTGCGGGCATCATCCAGCGATATGGGGCCAACAGCCGCACTTAGCGGGCAGGCGGATGAAAACATTTCAGGGTGATGCAAAGCGTACATGAATGTTCCGCCGCCACCCATCGATAAACCCGAGATGGCACGGAAGCGCTTATCACTTTTTACACGATATTTCTTCTCTACAAAGGGCACCAGCTCTTTAAAAAAGAAATCCTCGTAATTCCAGTCGCCCTTAATATCATTAAAGTAGCCTTTGCGGCCGGTATTGGCATCAGGCATTACAATGATCATGGGCGTTGCTATGCCATCTGCAATGGCTTTATCGGTGATATTCAGCACCTCGCCAAATTGCACCCAGCCGGTTTGATCGTCGCCGCTGCCGTGCAGCAGGTAGAGGATCGGATAGCTGCGATCTGAAGTTTCATATCCCGGCGGCAGGTAAACAGCGAATTTGCGGTCGCTTTTTAATATTTTACTGGGAAGTGAAAGGTTATCATAAACCTTACCTGTTTGTGCTGATACCAGGAACGGTAAAAACAGCAACAGCAGGTTTAGCAGGAGTAGGGATCGTTTCATATTAAGGCTGATTGGTTTGTGTTTTCAATATCGGGATATATTGTTAAACCGGTGGCTTTTTGGTGTAAAAATATCGATAGGTGTAAAAACAAACTCTTCTCATGGCGAGGAGGAACGACGAAGCAAACTCGTCGCCAATGCAAATCGAATTGAACAGTCTACAACTTTGATATTCGCTCTGTACTGCTACGAGGTTGCCACGCTGCGCTCGCAATGACATAGTGAAGTAATTATAACCCACATTCCCCTAAATTCTCCTTATCTTTATAACACTTTAAAAGATGGACGCTACCCCCACATCCACCCAAAGCAAATTGCTTTACCTTTTTACAGGTTTGGCGGTTTTGGTGAACTTTAGTGGTTTGTTCATCCCCCTGCAGGGACCCGATGCCGCCCTTTACGCGGTCATTTCTAAAACAATGGTGCAGCGTAATGATTATGTACAACTGTTTTATCATGGTGCCGACTGGCTGGACAAGCCTCATTTTCCCTTTTGGATAACCGCAATTTCATTTAAGCTGTTCGGCTTTACTACCTGGGCTTATAAACTACCCGGTATCCTGTTTTTGATGATGGGTGCCTGGTATACCTACCTTTTTGCAAAGGAATTATACAACAAGCAAATAGCCTTATGGAGCGTACTGATCCTGCTTACCGCAGAGCATATCGTACTATCAAATAACGATGTTCGCGCCGAACCGTATTTAACAGGGCTCATCATTGCCGCTGTTTATCATTTTTATAAGGCGCTCAATAGTAATAGTTTTTGGCGGCTGCTTTGGGGCTGTATATTTACCGCCTGCGCTATCATGACCAAGGGGATGTTCGCCATTGTGCCTATTGGTGGCGCTATTGCAGGGCAATTAATTATTACCAGGCAATGGCGATCATTGTTTAATTTACCATGGCTGATAGCGATTGTTTTGATCTTCATATTCATCCTCCCCGAACTTTGGTGCCTTCATCAACAGTTTGATCTGCACCCGGAAAAGATCGTATTTGGGCAAAAGGGAGTATCGGGCATCCGGTTCTTTTTTTGGGATAGCCAGTTTGGCCGCTTCTTTAACACCGGCCCCATCAAGGGCAGTGGCGATCCAACCTTTTTTATTCATACCTCGCTTTGGGCGTTTCTGCCATGGTCGCTTATTATGTTTGCGGCGGTTTACCAGTTTATAAAAAAAGGGGTAGTATATCCCAAGGGAAAAGAGTGGTATTGCATCAGCGGGGCTTTGCTTACCTTCCTGCTATTTTCGGCTTCCAGCTTCCAGCTGCCACATTACCTGAATATTGTATTCCCATTTTTTGCCATTATTACTTCGCAGTATTTGTATTACCTCAGAAGGGCAAAGGCACTGCGCAAAATAGCATTTGTACAAACCTTTTTAATAAGTTTACTATTGCTGCTAGTGGCCGTACTCTGGTACTTTTTCAGGCCCGAAGTGCTTAGCTGGTTCACAGTTTTAACGGTCCTGATGCTTTTGATCATGCTTATGTTTTTCACACGCTTTTTCAATATTTCCGGCTATCAGAAAATCGCATTAAGAACCTTGCTGGCCTCTTTTATTGTTAATCTTTTTCTTAACCTGTCGTTCTACCCGTCCTTAATGCATTACCAGGCAAGCAACGATGCTGCGATATGGATAAACGAGCATAACAACCGCAACCTGCCCGTTGCCTTAACAGACGTTGATGATTACAACTCCGCTCCATTTGAATTTTATAGCAATTTGCCGGTTAGCGAAATCAAAATCGATGGGGAGCACGCGCTTCCGTCAAAGCCTTTTCTGCTGTATGCCTCGGCTGATGAAATAAGCAAGTTGGTGGCAAGCGGAACCCGTGTACAAATGCTGGCATCTTTCTATCGCTACCGCGTAACAAGGCTCCAGCTCCCTTTTTTAAATGTGAATACAAGGGATAAAGAGTTAACCAAAATGGTTGTTGCCAGTATTAATTAATTTTTCACCGTCTCTGTATCGTTTAAAACTGCGGTGCCGTAATAGCTTATAAACCAGGTGAAAATAAGTTCTCCTCCTAATTGTTATCATGGTAAAACACAAAACTCCGCTGCTATATTAAGCTTTTTGATCATTGCCTTTGCTTCCCGGGAAAGAGCAAATAAGTCTCGCTTTAAAGGGAAAGACCCTGGTACTCTCTTCCTTTAAACAGCAAAAAGTTACATCGGATTTTGTGTTTACCTTAAAGTTGTTTAATAAATTCAAGCCTTTACTCCGTTCTTAAACTCTTAACAGGGTTACTAACTGCCGCTTTGATTGTTTGCAGCGTAATTAATACAACGGTTAAGGTGGTAAGCAATAAAATTGAAAGGATAAACGGATAACCTGTGATGGAAATCCGGTAAGCATATCCATTAAGCCAGTTGTGCATCACCAAGTAGGCCAGCGGACAGGAAATTAACCCCGCAATAAAAACTATCCCTAAAAACTCCTTTAAAAACAGGTTGATGATACCCGGTACCGATGAGCCTAATACCTTGCGGATGCCAATCTCGCGGGTGCGCTTTTGAATGCTTAATGATATCAGCCCCAAAACACCAAGGAACACAATTGTTATAGCCAATATGGTGGCCATAGCCGAGGCTTTTTTTAATTGTATTTCGGTTTTATAAAGGCTTGCTATTGCCTCATCCATAAAGTGGTATTCGAATGGCGCGCCAGGCAATAGTATGTTCCATTGTTTTTGCAATGCGGCTATGCTTTTTTGCATATCGCCGGGCTTAAGCTTAAAGGAGAGATACCGGTAATATAGGGTGTAGTTTACATTGGTAAAACTAATTGGTTGAATAAGCCGTTGCATAGAGCCAAGGTGAAAATCGGCGGTAACGCCACAGATAGTTAGGGGTGCTGCAGTACCCGGCATGTTAACCAATTGCCCAACAGCGTCTTTAGGGTTTTTCCATCCCAGTGCTTTTGAGGCAGATTCGTTGATCACAATTTTTGCAGAATCTCCGGGTGCATATTGCGGTGTGAAAAATTCGCCCGCTTTTAATGGAATGCCATAGGTAGCGCCAAATTGGTTATCGGTTGTTAAACCATTTAAGGATATTGCTTTTTTAGGGTCAGTTCCATAACGATACAGTTGCATGCCATCTCCGGCGCCATCAGGTATGTGCCATGAAAGTGATACACTGCTTACCTGGGGCATCTGGCTAATTTGGTAACGAACAGTTTCCATTTTTTTAACACCTTTTGCCGACCAATCCCTTGGTACCTGTGAGTATACCACATAATCTTTGTTAAAACCAAGGTCGCCTTTTAGACAAAGCGTTACCTGCTGCGAAATAATTATGGCGATAATAAACACCATAGCTGCGGTGCCAAATTGGAAGCCCACTAATATTTTGCGGAACAGCACATTTTCCTTTACGGAACTTAATTTCCCTTTTAACGAATCGACTGATTTTAGGGAGGATAGCACCAATGCAGGATAAAGCCCGGCAAGCGATCCTAAAAAAACAGTAAACAAAACCAGTATTAAATACGCATACCACGGAAACGAGAAAAGCCCGATGATATCCCTGCCCAAAACATTACTGAAATAAGGCCTTGCCAGTAGATAGCCTGCCAGCGCAATTGTTGTTGCCAGCATTACTAAAATGGTTGCCTCAGTCAAAAATTGCCATATCAACTGTTTTCGCAGTCCTCCAAGCACTTTCCGGATGCCCATTTCTTTCATTCGAGATGATGAGCGGCCTACGCAAATATTTACAAAATTAATAACCGCCATCAGCAGGATAAATAACGCTATTGCCGATAGTGTGTATAGCATTTTTTTTACCACACCGTTATTGGCGTCCAGATAATATTCTTTCAAAGGTACCAGGTAGGGGGTAAGGTTATCACTAATTCGCTGCGGCGCACGTTCCTTAATTAAATGCCGCATAGCCTGCTCCACCTGGTTTGGGGTAACGCCCTTTTTCAGTTCGACGTATCCAGCAAGTACCACATTGTCCCAGCCACCCATGTTACGGCCCAGAAAATCTGCCGCTTTGGCTGGTAAAAAAATATCGTTTTGAATGTTGTCGTTTACGTTTGTTACGGAGTTTTTGGGTAGTATGTTTAATACCCCTGAAATGCTGAAATCGTGTTTGTCACCTTTAAAGCTTTCAATGCTGAGCGTTTGGCCAACAACATCGGTTTTGCCAAAATATTTAATCGCCAGCCTTTCAGTTATTATCGCCGAAAACGGATCATTGAATGCCTTACCCGGGTCGCCGTGAGCCAAGCCGAAACCATACATACTTAACATGGTGCTGTCGCAAATTTGTATGCTTTCGCGGAAATGTTTTTCACCGCTTGAAACTATGGAGCCAACGCCATCCCAGTGGTAGTAATTTTCAACCAGTGCAGGGTACACCTCTTTTAATGTTTTAGGTAATTGGGCTATTGTGGTAAGCTCGTATCCCATGTTTGGGTCTTTCCACTTGCTTTGTATGATATATTGGTTATCTGCATCTTTTAAATCATGATTTACCTGTAATTCGCCCCAAACATAGGCGCCTATCAGCAGTGTAAATGCAATGCCTACCGAAAGGCCGAAAATATTGATGATTGAAAAGCCCTTATTTTTCCAGAGGCTTCGCCAGGCTATGATAAAGTAATTTTGCAGCATATGATGTGGTTTTAAGTATCGACAATTAAAAGTAGGATATAACCTGCTAACTGTGATAAGATTAACATTTTTTAACACGCCAGCCCCCCGGCCCCCTAAAGGGGGAGTTAATATAAAATACTCCCCTTTAGGGGTTGGGGGCTTAACTTATTGGTTTGTATCTTGCAGCATCAATTAAACGTCGAAATTATGGAAAACTATTTTGCTGAATTTTACGAACGCGACCTTTTGAAACTAAGGGACGAAGTAAAAAACTTTAGGGATGATTATAACCTTTGGCGCACAAAGGAAGGTATTAGCAATTCCGCCGGTACGCTGGTGCTGCATTTGCTGGGCAACCTGAATTTTGGCATCGGTACCCAAATTGCCAAAAACGGCTATGTGCGTGATCGTGAATACGAATTTTCTGCAACTGACGTTCCGCGTGAAGAACTGATAGCCGGCATCAATAATTTGATTGAAGTAGTTAAATCTGCCTTAACCGGAATAACCCGCGAAAAGCTTGACGAAATTTATCCTTTAGACAAGTTTGGACGAAAAAGCACCGCTTACTACCTTGCTTTTTTTCATGCGCACCTCAACTACCATTTGGGGCAGATAAATTATTTAAGACGGATATTGGAATAATTATTTCAGGCTAAAAACTTCCAAAGCGATGTCGCCATGATCACCCCCTGCCCTTTGTCCCGGTGGCCCATTCGGTGGTGGATTATTACCCGGCTGGCCATTGATTGGCGGTGGTCCCTGCATTCCTGGTTTGCCAATAGGTGGCGGGCCACCCGGACCACCACCTGCACCGCCTGCTATGTAGATCTTATGATCAAGCACCGTGCCGCCAACGCCGTTGCGAGCCATATTTAAACTCGCAGCTTTTGTCCATTGATTTTGGGTTGATGGGTCTAATACGAAAACATCCTTTTGCGGGCCGTTGGGTTTGGTTGCTGTCGCCCGTTCACCACCGATATAATAGATCTTGTTATCAAGATTAACCGCTGTGCCGCCGCCTGTGCCTAAGGGTAACTTCGCATCCAGTGAGCTCCATTTGCCGGTTTTAAAATCGTAACAATCCACATCAAGCATTACCTTATCAAAAAACGACATGAAGTTATTTGCATCATGCAGGCTGGTATTGCGCCCGCCTATTGCATATAATTTATCGCCAACTACAACAGCCATGCTGTGGTCGCGGATGTGCGGCGCATCAGGCAGTAAAGTCCATTTATCTGTAGCCGGGTCATAGCAATCAAACATGCTGTTAGTGCCGCTGCGATGTCCGTGGGTTATCCCGCAAACTATGTACAATTTGCCGTTGTAAACCGCCTCACCCGCTCCGGCTCGTCTGCGGTCGGCTGGGATCTCTGTGAGTTTTTGCCAGGTATCCTTTTGGGTATCATAGCTATATACATTGGGTAACGGGATCTGATCGGGATAACCGCCCTCGTAAAAGGCGTCCAGCACGTATACTTTATCGCCAAGGCCCACGGCTTGCAAATGATGCATGGTAAAGGGAGCCATTGCTTTCTTTGTCCAGGTCGACGTATTGGGATCGTAAGCCTCAACCGGCGTAGCAGGGCCATCCCCTCCAATTAAATATAATTTACCATCAACGGCAACCAGGCTGCATTCGCTGCGGGCGGCGACTTTGTTGATTGTTTTGACAAGCTGCCAGCGGCCGGTATCAATTTGAGCAAATGCGAGCGTTGCTGACAATAATCCGAAAATGAATGCAGGAAGTATTTTTTTCATCGCGGTAATTTAACTGGACCTAAATAAAAACGGAACGCTCATATCCTTGCGTTTGTTTATCTAAAACTAAATATAAAAATAATGGGAACCGATAATAATAGACGAAGAACTCCTGAACGCAGATAAAGAGGTTTAGGTAATGGATGAAACCGGGCAAAAACGCGATTTAAAATCAAGCTGCTGAGATATTTGGATTTTAATAAACTGGATACCAATTACATTGATTTTTAGGCGGATACTGTACCTTACCTTAACAGTATTTTGTTATATTTATGCGGGCTTACAACCTGTCACAATGAGAAAGAGCTATATTTTAATTTTACTGGCATTAGTGCTGGTTTCCTGTCATAAAGAACACCCCGGAACTATAGACAATACGAATTTATTGATTAATAACGATCACACCGTTAACGTAACTTTTGCTGCGGCTGCCGGGGATTTAGTTCCCGCGACCTATGAGGGGCTAAGTTTTGAGAATAGTATCTTAGCTGAAGATGAAAGTTTTTTGAATGCTAATAATAAAGTAGTTGTCCAGTTAATGAAAAACCTTGGCCCAGGTATTTTAAGGATGGGCGGCGCCAGTAGTGACCTTACTACATGGTCCCGGTCCGTACGCAATTCCGGAACGCCATTGGATGTAATTACAACTACTGACATCGATCGGCTTGCCGCATTCTCCCGGGCGATAGACTGGCCGGTACTATTTGGCTTAAACCTCGGTAACAATGACCCTGCGCTGGCTGCCGATGAAGCTGCCTATGTAAATCAAAGCATTGGTACTAATTTGTATGCCTTTCAATTTGGTAACGAGCCAGATGCTTACGCACCATATACACATCACAGAAACCCGTCTTACGGCTTCAATGATTTTCTTGCAGAATGGAGAGGTTACCATGCCGCTGTGCAAAAAGCAGTTCCGGGTGCAGAATTTGCAGGACCGGACGTGGCTTTTAACAGCAGTTGGATCACGTCTTTTCACGAAAATGAAAGGGGCGAAACAAAACTGCAGGACGGTCATTATTACGAAACCGGGCCTGCTTCAGATATTGGTATAGATTACAATTCTATCCTTGGCCGCAGCTATAAATTCGGGCAATTGCTTGACGGGGTTCAGGCGGCTTCTAAGGTTCAGCCTTATCGCGTAACTGAAATCAATAATGTTTACGGGGGCGGTAAGCCGGGCGTTAGTGACGTATTCGCCTCGGCATTATGGGCGCTTGATATCATGTGGGCATTTGCAGATCAAAGTTGCCAGGGCATTAATTTTCATACCGGCAAAGGGCTGTTTTACTCACCGATAATGAATGAAAACGGTGTGTTTGTAACCAAGCCGGAATATTATGCCATGCTGACCTTTAGATATGGTAGCGCAAATGGCAGGCTTGTGGCAACTACAACTGATAATACATTTGCTTGCAGTGCGCATACTACTGTGATAAATAATACTTATTCTATCACGTTGATAAATAAGGACGTCAACAAAAGCTACGATTTTAATATAATCCCTAACAAGAGTGTGATGTCTGCAAAGGTTTACCGCCTTTCTGCACCATCGATTACAGCTAAAGACGGGATTACTTTCGCAGGCAGCAAGGTAAATGCGGATGGTACCTTTAATCCTTCGGCTTCTGAAAACGTAACCATAACCAAAAGAAATTTTATAGTTAACGTGCCGGCAGGAAGCGCGGCTGTTGTTGTAGCGCAATAAAAGACATTCCCATATCCATAACATGTATCCGGCAGCTAAACTGTTTGCATATATTTGCAGACTGCTATAAACAATATGAGCCAGGTAAGAGAAATAAAATGTCCGCAATGCGGAAAATGGACGCTATGGGAAGGTGATATTAATGACAGGTGCCTGTACTGCGACAGCTTCCTTGAGTCGCACAGCTTTTCGCGCGGGATAGAAAAAAAGGCGAGGGAAGAAGCGATGAGGGAAAATGGGTTTCTGTATATCCGTCCCGGTGATGGCCCGGTTAAACGGGCATTGAAGCGATCTATAAGCGCTTTCCGCTGGCTGGGAATTTACCTGCAGGTTGCATTTTTTATTGTCGTAACCATCATCATCGTGTTGATCAGCCTGATTCCCGGCTAAATGAAAACCTTGCTTAATAGGTGGTTTATTGCAAGCTGTTTAATTTGGCTGATCGTGATTTCCACCCGTAAACTTGGCCACCCGATTCTCTTTATTAACGGCTATATTGATGATGCAATAGCTATCCCTGTTATTGCCAGTCTTGCTTTGTGCTTTCAAAGAGTCGTTATTTTTAAAAGCAATTACTATGTGCTATCTGTATGGCATGTGGTGTTCATTACCGCTTACGTTACTTTAGTTTTTGAAGTTTTACTACCCCTTATTTCCAAAACGTATACAGGAGATTGGATTGACGCGCTGCTTTATAGCGTTGGGGCGGTGTTTTTTTATAGGGTGATGAATAAGGCTTTGTTAGAGACCAGAGACTTGTGATTAGAGATTAGTTGAAATATGGGAGATCAATTAAATTCTTCGTTCAACGCATCTTATTAACTAATCTCTGACCTCTAATCTCTTTTTCCCATCTTCAACGCTCCCGTCGGGCACTTATTAACCTGTTCTGCAATCTCCTTACTTGTAGCGCCATCCATATTAACCCACGGTTTTGCGGCCGGGTTAAAAACCAGTGGTAGTTGCGTTGCACAGCGGGCTGCATGTTTACAAAGTTCGGGACGCCATTCAACTGTAACTTCGCCGTTGGTGTAGCTATGGGTCTTTTCAACTTCGGTGCCCGTATAGGCAAATGTGCGTACCCGGATCTCGCCTTCTAATATTTTTGATACCGGGCAAACTTTAGCTATCTGGGTAAGTCGCTCGCGTTGTTCGTCGGTTACTGGCGATATAAAATTAAGGTCGCGGTCGATTACAGTGACCTTTTTACCATCTTCCAATTGAAAAAACATATTCGTGGCGACTGCTATCTGCGGAATATCCCAACCTTTACGGTCGATATACATGCGCAGTGTGGCCAGCGTACAGCAACTCAAAGATGAAAGCAGCAAGGTGTATGGATCAGGCCCCAGATCCTTCCCGCCGGTAAATTCCGGCTCATCCGAAATAAACTCGCCATTACGCCAAACAACGGTGCATTTGTATTTCTCCAAACCAATGCTTGCTGCAACCGGGCTATCTAATATGTATTCCATTTATCTTAATTATTTATTACATGCCATTAGCCAAACAATTTTCGGCCATGAACCATCAACAATGAACCATGAACTAAAATAGAACGTCCGCAAATTCCGGCGTAAGTTCAAAGATCTTTTTAGCAAATGGGCAAAGGGGCAGGATCTTCATTTTATGCTCACGGGCATATTCAACCCCGGCCCTTACCAGTTGTTTACCCAAACCTTTTCCTTCATAAGCCTCATTAACCTCGGTATGATCGATGATAAATTTATCGGGACCGGAAAAAATGTAATGCATTAAGGCAACTTCTTTGCCGTCGTCCTCAATAAAGAAAGCGCCGCGTTTACCATCATTTTTATTTTGTACTTGCATTTGTTAGTTGATCAAGAGACTTGAGATTAGAGATTAGTTTCTTTTAATTGTAAAATTAATATAAATAGAATATGGAATCAAAGGCTAGCTGCTGTAGATTAGTTTTTTTATAAAGAATAGCCTATTTTCGAACTAATCTCTAATCTCCAGTCTCTGATTACTACTATGGAACCCATTACCGTTGACACCCTAAGAAAATTTGAAGCGTTACAAAGCGTTCCTGACGAACAGCTACAATGGCTGATAGACAACAGCACGGAGAATATCCTGCCTGAAGGAACTGTTTTTGTAAAACCTGATCTGCCGATCACCGGCCCTCATTTTATAATTGACGGGGAATTTGCAGTTTTTATTATGCAAAATGGAGCAAAAAGGGAACTGGGTATTTTTAACGCGGGGCTGGTTACCGGCTACCTGCCGTTCTCGAGGGGGAAATCGGCCAGCGTTTACATGAAGGCAAGGAATGAAGTACGATTACTTTCATACCCAACCGAACGGATCAGGGAAATGATCCGCGACCAGTTTGAGCTGACACAAGCCCTGGTACATGTAATGAGTAACCGGGTGCGGGAGTTCACCGCCTTTCAGCAGCAGAATGAAAAAATGATGGCCCTGGGTAAGCTTTCGGCCGGCCTTACGCATGAGCTTAATAATCCTGCCTCTGCAATAGTACGCGACTCTATTTCACTCCGCGAACACCTTCGCCTGGAACCCCAAACCTTTAAGGAGGTTATCGCCATACAAATGGATGCTAAGCAGGTAGACGCGGTAACTGATGAAATGTTCCGGATACTTGGAGAAACGGACAGGCCAAAGCTAACGCTGAAGGAAAAAACCAAACGCGAAGAAGAACTGGGCGATTGGTTGGACGAACTTGGAATTGAAGACGCTTATGATATGGCCGAAAACTTTGTCGACTTTAACTTTAAGGTTACCGACCTGGAAAATTTCAAAAGTCACATCCCGTTAGCATATTTATCGCCTATTTTTGGGTGGATAAATACGTTATTGGTTACTGAACGAATGGTGGAAGACATCCAGGAATCGTCGCGCAGAATAGCCGAGTTGGTAAAATCAGTAAAGACGTTTACCCACATGGACCGCGGAGCCGACAAGCAATATGCCGATATCCACATTGGCATCCGCAATACGCTTACCATGCTCGGTTACCGGAAAAAGAAGGGTAATATAACACTGGTAGAAGATTATGATCATAATTTGCCGCCAGTTAAAGCATTGATAGGCGAGCTAAACCAGGTGTGGACTAATCTTATTGATAATGCCTTTGATGCTATGGAGCCAAATAATAAAGGCACCTTAACCATAAAAACGGAAAGGGATCGGGAGTTTGTGCAGGTATCCATTATTGATGATGGGCCGGGCATTCCGGAAGACATCAGATCCAGGGTATTTGATCCGTTTTTTACTACTAAGGAGATGGGTAAGGGAACTGGAATGGGGCTTGAAGTAGTGCAGCGGATTGTTAACCAGCATAAGGGATCGATAAAAGTAAAATCGGTGCCGGGACGAACCGAATTTGTGGTTTGTTTCCCAATTGATGGTTAATAGATTTCGGAATTCGGATGTTCGATTTTTCGCTGTTGTTTTGTTTTTTTAATGGAGCTCAAGAGGGCTGCGCCGTTTCAAATTTTTAGCGCGTTGAACAATTAATGATACTTACCTTTGTTTAATAAATAATAATACGATACACCTATACCATGGAGAAACCAATAATATTTTCGATAGACGATGATCCGCAGGTGCTACGTGCCATAAGCCGGGATCTGAAATCGATGTACGGTAAGGAATACAGGATCATCAATACAACATCGGCTAACGAAGCGCTGGAAAGCCTTGTTGACCATAAAAACAGCTCGGATGTGGTTGCCATGTTTGTGTGTGACCAGCGCATGCCCGAAATGGAGGGCGTTGCATTTTTAGAAAAAGCCATCAAGATATTCCCGAAAGCCAAGCGCGTTTTGCTTACTGCATATTCAGATACCGAAGCCGCTATAAAGGCCATAAACGACGTGCAACTCGATTATTACCTGATGAAGCCCTGGGATCCGCCTTCAGAAAAGTTATACCCGGTAATTGACGATTTACTTGATGACTGGCAGAGCCACTACGTGCCCGATTTTAAAGGGATAAAAGTAGTTGGCTACCAGTTTTCGCCGCAGTCGCACACGGTGAAGGATTATTTGGCCAGCAACCTGATCCCATATAAATGGCTGGATATTGAGAAAAATCCGGATGCAAAGGAACTGCTGGAACTGAACAAGGTGCCAATGGATCAGTTGCCGGTTGTGGTTTTTGATGACGGTACTTATTCCTGCAAACCAACCATCAGGTCCATCTCCGAAAAAATTGGTGTAAACCCGCAGATTACTAACGAGATTTATGATGTGGTAATTATAGGCGCCGGTCCCGCCGGCTTGGCCGCGGCTGTTTATGGTGCATCAGAAGGGTTAAAAACCTTGTTGATTGAGCGCAAGGCACCGGGCGGACAGGCAGGTACAAGTTCACGGATTGAAAATTATCTCGGTTTCCCTGCAGGATTAAGTGGTGCCGATCTTACCCGCCGCGCCATTAGCCAGGCGATGCGTTTAGGCGCTCAATTTTTATCGCCGCAGGCTGTAAACGACATCAAACAAAAAGACGGTTATAAAACTATTATATTAGACGATGGCCCCGAAATTGTAAGCCGTACCGTAGTTATAACTACCGGGGTGGACTACCGTAAGCTGGATGTTAAAGGTGTAGAGAACTATACCGGTGCAGGCATTTATTATGGTGCGGCAACTACCGAGGCTTCTGCGTGTAAGGATAAGGAAGTGTATGTAATAGGTGGGGGTAATTCAGCAGGACAGGCGGCCGTATATCTTTCAAAGTTTGCTAAGAACGTATATATCATTATCCGCAGGGACAGCCTGAGCTATACCATGTCGGCTTACCTGATCCAGCAGATAGAGAATCTGCCTAATATTCATTTGTTGATAGATACCGAGATTACCGAAGCAGCGGGCCATAATTGCCTTGAAAAGCTAACACTGTTTAATGTAAAAACCAAGGAGTCGGTTACGAAAGAGGCAGCAGCGCTTTATATTTTCATCGGCGCAAAACCTTATACCGACTGGCTTAAGTTGGATATCCTTAAGGATGAGAAGGGCTTTATTGAAACCGGCAGGGAATTACGGCGCTATGACGACTTTACTAAGATCTGGAAGCAAAACCGCGATCCATTCCTGTTGGAGACCAGCTGCAATGGAATTTTCGCCGCGGGCGATGTTCGGGCAGGCGCGATGAACAGGGTTGCATCGGCAGTAGGCGAAGGCTCAATGGCGATAAGCTTTGTGCACAAGTATTTGGCGGAAGTGTAGGGTGGTTGATTGAGTTGATTGGGTTGGATTAAGTTGAATGAGTTATTGAGCTTTATTTTTAACAGACATCAAAAAATATAAATATCTACTATGGAAGACGAAGTATGCAAGCACCTGGGTGCCATTAAAAGCCTGAAGCATCCTAAGGACTATGTTTGCGAGGAGTGTATAAAAACACACAGCAGCTGGATGCACCTGCGTACCTGCCAAACCTGCGGCGTTACGCTTTGCTGCGACAGTTCACCTAATCAACATGCAAGTAAACATGCCGCTGCTGCTGATCACCCGGTAGTGATCTCGGCAGAGCCGGGCGAGCGCTGGCTCTGGTGCTATGTGGATGAGGAAATGGCGGAGTATTAAATAAGTTTTAAGTGGCAGGATTTAGTAGCAGTAGCACTTGTATTCATTAATGAGTGCTACTGCTACTTTTAACTGCTACTATATTATTGTTCCGATAAATACCTATCTAACGACCACGGTCCGGATCCTATAACCAGGAATAGTACCAGTGCCGCCAATGCTAATAGCGATGGCCATACCATGTAGTTGATAGCGTCCTGGAAAAATCCACTCAGGAAAATAGCACCTGCTACAATCGGGATCTGGATAATACAGCCAAACCTTGTCAGGATTCCGACCGCTATCAGCACGCCGCCAACCATGTGGGCAAATGCCACATAGTAAACCAGCGCCATTAGTAATCCGCCTGAAAAGTCTACAATGTTTTGGTCCGTTATTAATTGTTTAAGGTATTCCGTGTTGTTCATAAAGGAAATGCCCTTTAACAGTAAGAATGCGCCAAGCGCAAAGCGGATAACGTCGATAAATTTGGGATGGTGAGTATCGCCCCAGGTTTCAATACGGTGAACCACGTTCATAATAACCTCCGGTTTTAAGATTATAAATTGGTTATGATACAACCGGGGGCTTTGGAGAAAAGCGGCCTGCCGTATCCTTGTATAAAGCTAAGCAATTAGTTTTATATAATCCAATAACGTATTCCGGGGATTATTAGTTTGAAAATAGGCTATTATTCCAGTTGACCCTATATTCATACGTGTTCGGAAGATTGAAAAAAGCGCGAAGTGTGATCCCCTCTCTTGGGAACTACAGTGTATACACATATTCATGAACTTTTTATTACCCAGCTATTCCTTATTTTAATCTATTTTTTTATAACCAGGCATAGTCTCTGATTGACCCAGCGGGTCTACCTCTTTGTAGAATATACAATAGATCATTTTTTTGCCTCGGAGAGGCTACCCTTCTACACCATCCGTTCCGACTGAACTATGGATTTTGCCTTGTTCTCAATAAATTCCAATGTAAAACTTGTCCCATTTATAGAATGGCGACTAAGGGTAGCCTCTCCGAGGCAAAGACAAACCTTTCTTTTATTTCTACAAAGAGGTAGACCCTATGGATCAGTGATTTAACGTATATTAAAAGATCTGTACACACATAAGCCCTAGGGAGGGCAACGGGGTGTTGCACAATACTTTCAATCTTGATTAGGGGTATCCTGGTTCGAGAAACCCACCATTCCCCACCCCAAGGCAGGAATCGCACAGGGCCACGGCTTGCCTGATTTGTTCCGAACACCTATGATCTTATCTCCATCCGCCGCCAAGTGCCCTGTATAAATTAACAATGGCCTGCAATTGCTGCAGCCGGTCGTTAACACCATCCAATTGCGCGGCCAATAGGTTTTGTTCTGAAGTTAATACATCGGTATAATTTGTGGCCGAACTGTAGCGTAACAGTTCCTGCGTATAATCAACTGCCTTTGTAAGAGCGGCTATTTGTTTGCTGCGGGCGCCGGTTTTTTCCGTTGAGGATTGATAGGCGTAAAGCGCATTAGACACTTCCTGGCCTGCAACTAATAGTGTTTGCTGAAAGCTGTATAATGCCTCCAACTGCTGTGCCTGCGCGGTTTTTAACCGGGCCTTGTTGATTCCCTGGTTAAATATCGGCTGTGTTAAACCCGCTGCCACATTGTAAAATACCGATCCCACAAAAAAGTCCTTCAATTGCAAATTAGACCAACCGCCACTTGCGGTAATGGTTAGCGACGGGTAAAAATAGGTGCGCGCCAGGTTGGTGTTTTCAAAGGCGCTTCTGAAGGTGTATTCTGCCTGTTGAACATCCGGTCGGTTTTTTAGTAGCTGGGATGGGATACCGGTTTGCAGGCTGTCGACAGGCTTTTGCTCATCGAGCTTGGCCCGGTTTAAGGCACCCGGCTGGCGGCCAACCAATATATCAAGCGCATTTTCAGTTTCGCGGATGCTGCGTTTTAGATCAGGGATGGCAACTTCTGCAGCATAACGGTTGGCTTCACTTTGTACCACGGCTGCGCCATTCACCACTGCACCCTCCTTAAGCGCTTTCATAGTTTCTACATCCTTAATACGGTTTTGCAAGGTGCGAACAGTAATATCCAGCTCTTTGTCAAGTGCAATCAGGGTGTAATAGTTATTGGCGATATCGGCGATCAATTGAGTTTGTACCGCTCTTTTTGCAGCATCAGTTTGCAATAAATTATTGAATGCGACCCGCTTTGCACTGCTTAGCTTACCCCAAATGTCCGCCTCCCATGAGGTACTGAGCCCAAGTTGGTAAGAGGTGGTCAAGGTGCTGATAGTTGTTCCCGGTGGATAATTTAAACTAGCTGCCGACTGTTTTGAGCGGGTTGCACTTGCATTGGCGCTGAGGCTCGGCAATAACGCGGCTTTACTTTGTCCCAGGGCAGCCTGCGCCTCGTAGATCTTTTGTACCGCAATTTTTAAGTTAAGGTTGTTAAATAAGCCTTCGTGGATCAGTGCCTGTAAAACGGTATCCGTAAGTAGCTTTTCCCATGGCAGGGTTGCGATGGTTGTAGTATCTGTTGTGCTTTTGCCGCGGTAAAGATCGTTGGTGTTAAGATCAGGCTGCTTGTAAGTTTTGGTAATTTTACACGACAGCGTTGCGCTTAACAATGCGATTAGTAAAGTATATTTTATATATGATCTGTTCATTTGTAATTCAAATTATTTAGCAGGCACAGTTGCATCGTCATCTTCCGCATCCTCTGCCAAATTCCGTAAACGGCGCGCCCCGCTCAATTTTTCCTGGATGGTTTGGAAAATGATAAACAACACCGGGATAGCAAATACACCCAATAATGTCCCTATAAACATCCCGCCTACGGCACCAGTTCCTATCGAACGGTTACCGATTGCGCCTGCCCCGGTTGAGAACATCAATGGCATGATACCGAATATAAAGGCAAATGAGGTCATCAAGATCGGCCTTAAACGGGCCTCGGCACCGTCAATGGCTGCTTGTAAAATTGGCATGCCTGCACGCCTGCGGTCGAGCGCAAACTCAACGATCAGGATAGCATTTTTTGAGAGCAGACCGATGAGCATGATGAGCGAGATCTGCACATAAATATTACTGTCGATCCCCGCTATTCTTGCAAACAGGTATGTGCCTGTCAATCCTATCGGCAGGGAAAGTAAAACCGCAAATGGCAGAATATAGCTTTCATATTGCGCGCTCAGCAGGAAGTAAACAAACACCAGGCAAAGCAGGAAGATATAAACCGATTGCGTACCACTGGAGATCTCCTCACGGGTCAATCCCGAAAACTCATAGCCATAGCCGGCAGGCAGTTTCTCGGTTGCAACAGCCTTTATGGCTGCAATAGCGTCCCCCGAGCTAAATCCGGGCCCGGGTTGCCCCTGGACTGATATGGATGTAAATAAATTAAAGCGGGAGATTGATTCCGGGCCGAAGACCTTGGTCAGGGTAATAAAGGCAGTAATAGGCGCCATGGTACCTGCGCTATTACGTACAAAAATCTTATTCAGGCCCTCCGGGTTGTTACGGTAGGCATAGTCAGCCTGAACCATTACACGGTATTGCTTACCAAACTGGTTAAAGTTGGAGGCATACAGACCGCCGTAGTAGCCTTGTAACGTATTGATAATGGAGGTGACCTCGATACCGGCTTCCTTGCATTTTGCCACATTTACATCTACCTGGTATTGCGGGAAGTTAGGGTTAAAGGCTGTATTTGCGTTTTGAATTTCCTTGCGTTTATTTAAGGCTTCTAAAAAGTCGGTGCTTACCTTGTACATTTCAGCAGAGGTATGGCCACCCTTGTCCTGTAATTCGAACGAGAACCCGTTTCCTGATCCGAAACCCTGGATGGTAGGTGGCGAGAACAGGAAGATGCTGGCCCCGTGAATTGCACCAATCTTTGCATAAAGCTGTCCGATAACGCTTTGAATGTTATCGTTTTTTCGGTCGCCCCATTTTTTTAGCTTGATGATGTCCATACTGTAAGCGCTTCCGCTGCCTGCGGTAAAACTAAAGCCTATAATTTGCAGTGTATTTTGTACCGATGAAAATGTATGTGCAATGCTGTCAACCTGGTTGGTTATGGCGCTGGTACGTTCCATACCCGATGCAGGCGGTAAGCTGATACTGGCAAATATAGTACCCTGGTCCTCGCTTGGCACAAAGCTGGATGGCGTGGTTTTTATCAGGATAACAAGTGATACCGCGAATATGACAATCCCTGCAATAACGATCGCTTTTTTACCTGCAAGCCAGGTTACCGACTTTTCATACTTTTTAGTTACGGTTAAAAAACCCTTATCAAACCGGGTATAAAACCAATTGAAAAATCGTTTCTTTTTATGCTCTTCAGAATGCGGCTTTAAAAACATGGCGCACAACGCCGGGCTGAGGGTTAAGGCGTTTACTGCTGATAGCAGGATGGCCACCGCCAGTGTAATACCGAATTGTTTGTAAAATACGCCTGTTGACCCGGAGATAAACGTTACAGGTAAGAACACCGCCGCCATTACAAGTGTAATAGAAACAATGGCGCCCGAGATCTCCTTCATCGCGTCAACAGAAGCCTTACGGGCAGATTTGTAGCCCTTATCCAACTTGGCGTGTACGGCCTCAACCACCACGATGGCATCATCCACCACAATACCAATGGCCAGCACCATCGCAAAAAGCGTAAGCAGGTTAATGGTAAACCCGAACAGGTCAAGGAAGAAGAACGTGCCCACAATTGCAACCGGAACCGCAATTGCCGGGATAAGTGTGGACCGAAAATCCTGCAGGAAAACGAATACCACGATAAACACCAATATAAATGCTTCGATCAATGTGCTGATCACCTTTTCGATAGAGGCATTCAGGTACTCATTGGCATCAACCAAATAGGTGAGCTTTATGCCTTTTGGAAACGACTCAGCTGCGGTCTCCAATATTTTTTTAGTGTTGTTGATCACATCTCTTGCATTCGATCCTGATGCCTGGGTAATACCCACACCGATGGATGGCAACCCATTTGTTTTCAGAACTGCCGAATAATCCAGCGCGCCAAGCTCTATCCGCGCAACATCGCTCAAATGCAGCAGTTGGCCTTTGCCAACAGATTTTATAATGATATTGCCAAATTCTTGCGCGGTTTTAAGCCTGCCGGTATATTTAATTACATATTGAAAGGCCTCATGACTGTTTTCACCAAATTTTCCGGGAGCTGCTTCAATATTTTGCTCATTTAACGCGTTGGTAATATCATCAGGGATCAGCTTATAGCTCGCCATAACATCCGGCTTTAGCCAGATGCGCATCGAATAATCCTTTGACGTAAAGATCTGCGTATTACCAACGCCATTAACACGCTGTATGGCTGGTACCAGGTTTATCTGGCAATAGTTCTGCAAAAAGGTATCGTCGTAATCAGGGTTTTCGCTGTACAGCGAAAATATTAACAGGTTACTGTTTTGGCTTTTTGCTACCGTAACACCTGCCTGGGTAACAACCTGTGGTAGAAGGCTCACCGCTCTTGATACGCGGTTTTGCACGTTTACTGCAGCAAGGTCGGGATTGGTGCCTACTTTAAAGAATATAGTGATCTGTGCCGATCCATCGTTGCCAGCGCTTGAGGTCATATAGGTCATGTTCTCCACGCCGTTTATTTGCTCCTCAAGCGGTACAATAACACTTTTTAGCACCACATCGGCATTTGCACCGCTATAGTTTGCAGATACGAAAACGGTTGGCGGTGCAATATCAGGATATTGGGAGATAGGGAGATTGATTAGCCCAATTACCCCCAGTATAACCAGTAGTACCGAAATAACGGTTGAAAGTACGGGCCGCTCTATGAATTTTTTTAACATATGTTTTTCAGTCGTGAGTCTTAAGTCTGTAGTCCTAAGTCAGAAAATGTGCTTGTTTTTAAACCGGATCCGAGACTACAGGCTTAGGACTCCGGACTAATGACTTATTTTAAACCCTTGTAAACCTCGTCTGCATTAACTTCGGCGGGTTTTATTTGTGTGCCATCCTTTAAATTATTCACGCTTTCGGCAATAATTTTATCGCCGGTTTTTATGCCGGCTGTTACTACGTAAAACTGGCCCGGGGTATTATCCATGGTAGTTATTGCCACATTTTTGATTTTATTTTTGTCATCAACAACGTAAACAAAACGTTTGTCCTGCAATGCGTAGGTAATGTTTTGGGGTACCAGGATAGCTGTTTTTACTACGTTAGGAACGCGAATAGTAGCGCTGTTTCCGCTACGCAGCAGCCCCTTTGGATTAGCAAAGGCAGCCCTGAAATTTGCCGAACCTGTATTGGCGTTGATCAACCCATTCACAGTTTCCACTTTG
Source organism: Mucilaginibacter phenanthrenivorans (assembly GCF_024721155.1). Taxonomy (GTDB): domain Bacteria; phylum Bacteroidota; class Bacteroidia; order Sphingobacteriales; family Sphingobacteriaceae; genus Mucilaginibacter; species Mucilaginibacter phenanthrenivorans. Next base: position 130,711 of record NZ_JAHVAP010000013.1, read on the forward strand.
CCGGCATGATCATAAGTGGTACCATCAGACAAGATGAGCGACACCTTTGGCATGTTATTGAGTTTTGATTTAAGCGAGGTATGTGTTGTACTGTCGCGACTAAAGCCCAGCAGGTCTTTTTCGTTCAAGGCAAAGTAGGCATACACGGTTGCTGTGTTGTAAACAGTGGTTAAAGGGTCGGTTGTGGTGCTGTTTACCAGGCTTCCCAATTTATAGGGTAGGGAACCGATAACGCCATCAACGGGGCTGGTAATGGTGGTATAACCCAGATTGATTTTCGCATTAGCCAATGATGCCTTAGCCTGCGCCAATGCAGCTTGTTTGGTTTGCAACGTATTTTGTGCCGATTCCAGTTCATAATGGCTGATGATATCCTTCTCAACCAGTGGCTTTACCTTATTTACCTGCAAGCTTGCCGTATTTACATCAGCCTGTGCAGTTTGGATGCCGGCTTCGGCAGTGCGTACATCCTGTTCGTATTGCGGGGCCTTTATTTTAAACAGCAGCTGGCCCTTTTTTACAATAGTTCCTTCATCTACATAAATTGCTTCCACAAAACCATCAACCTTAGGCCTTATTTCAATGTCTTGGAGACCCTGGATACTTGCCGGGTAGTCCGCATTCAAAGTGGCCGAACGTGGTTCAAGGGTAAGCACTTTATAGGTTGCCATTGGCGGAGCACCCTGGGCATCGCCCTTCCCTTTGCCGCCGCATGAGAACAATAACAGCGATGCCGGGATTGCCACTAGCGCAACTTTTATCACACGGCTTGAAAATTGGAGGGTTAATGAGTTGTATATATAATTTTTAGTATTCATTTTTTGATAATGGATAGCCTTATAAGGCCGGCAAATATATGAGCATTAATTAAGAGTAGGGGCGAAGGGCCGGTAATAGGGTTTGAAATATTATTGAATCACGTACATGGTTGATTTTATCTTTAAAGCTTAGTTTTAAATGGTATTATCATCATTTTCCTGATTACTGCTTATCCAACTTATCTTCAAGTTGTAAACATATTTCTAATTAGGGGAGGGGGAAACTTATTTCAATCCAATAGGTTTTATTTTAAACAGTTTGCCCTGTTATTTAAATAAACCTGAATTGCTATGACGCGTGAATGGCGAATCTGTTACAAAAAACTATTTTATTTGGATTGTTTATTTACTACCTAAACAGGTTCAAATAATCCTCAAATACATAAGTTTTACCTCGTTGTAAACCGGTTGTTTCCTTAATTATACCAAGGCGTACCATATCTTTAGCAAGTTTGTAAGCCGATGCCCCTGAAATTCCTGTTGTTTTACCTATAACAGCTGTATTTACAATTGGCTTTTGATATAGGTGAGTCATTAATTTTTGCGCATTTGCAGCCCTGCTTCCTAAAGTATTGATTTTTAATTCCGTTTGTTTTTGTAATTGAAGAATTTTGTCGAACGTATCAATACTTTTATTTGCTGTTTCAATCACGCCAACTAAAAAAAACTTAAGCCATTGGTTTATATTATTATGTTCCCGCACACTCATTAAGTTATCATAATAGTGGGTCCTGTTTTTTTCAAGAAAATCTGACAAATACAAAATAGGTTGTTTTAAAATGCCTTTTCCTACCAAATACAGGGTGATAAACAACCGGCCTACTCGCCCGTTTCCATCTAAAAAAGGATGTATGGTTTCAAACTGATAATGAATAAGGGCAATTTTTAGTAGTTCAGGAAAATATACGATTTCGTTATGAGCGAATTTTTCTAAGTCACTCATCAAGTCTGCAATACTGGTATGTACCGGTGGGATAAATTTTGCGTCATTGATAGTTGCTCCGCCAATCCAATTCTGACTTGTTCTGAAACTCCCAGGATGTTTTTTGTCGCCTCTTGAGCCTTTTAATAGTATAGCATGTGTTTCTTTTATCAGCCGGGATGAGAAAGGAAGATCATGTAGACGCCCGACTCCATAATTCATTGCTGCAATATAATTTTGTACCTCTATCCAATCATCCACTTGGCTTAACGCAATGTCTGCCTTCTCCATCATTGCGTCTTCTATACTGGTTTTAGTGCCTTCTATTTTGCTCGATAGGGTAGCCTCCTTAGCAACATGCATTTGGATAAACATCTCCAGGTTTGGGATGTATTTTGAAAACATATCCAATCTGCCTAATTGTCGGTCGGCATCACTTAAAAGCTTAATAACCTCCATGTCATCCAGCTTCCATGCTTTGTCGATGTAATTTGGCTGAAAGCTTTTATAATATCCCTGGTTAATATATACTCCGGCCTGAAAAGTTTTCATTTTATTTTAGTTAACTAAAATAAAGATAAGCTTTATTTTAGATTTTAAAAGAAAACTAAAATAACAAAACTCTTTATTTTAATTTCCCCTGTAAAACTAAAATAGTACCGGATTTAATTTTAAGTTTTAGACCCCTTACAACTACCTACACCCATTTGCTCAAAAATTGGCTGAATGCTTCCTTATACTGATCGCCAACGGTGATGTTGATCTTACCAATTTGCAGGGCATTGCGAGTAATTGAATTGATCTTATCCAGCGAAACAATAAACGAGCGGTGCACGCGCATAAACTTTTTGGACGGCAGTTTTTCTTCAAGCGATTTCAGGCTGGTTAATGAAAGGATGGGTTTTTCGGCACTTTGCAGCCATACTTTTACGTAGTCCTTTAATCCCTCGATATAAAGAATATCATTCAGCGCCAGGCGTACCAGTTGATACTCTACCTTTAAAAAGAGGTATTCATCTTCTATCCGTTCTTCAGCAACAGCAGGGGCTGGGGCGGCCGCAAGAGGTGTTGCCTTCGATTTTTCAACCAGTTGGGCATAAGCCAGTGCCTTATGGGCAGCATGTAAAAACTCTTCGTAATTGAAAGGCTTCAGCAGGTAGTCGAGGGCATCAACGCGATAGCCTTCAAGTGCAAATTGGTTGTAGGCCGTAGTGAAAATTATACGGGGTTTATTGGTTTTGCTATTGTCGAGTACGCGGGCAAGCTCAATGCCGTTCAGGTCGGGCATTTGGATGTCTAAAAACAGCACATCCACCTTTTGCGCATGAATAGCCTTTAAAGCATCTACAGCGCTTGAATATCGCCCCACTAAATTCAAAAAAGGCGTTTGTTCAATAAATGCACATACCAGGCCAAGCGCGAGGGGTTCGTCGTCAACAGCTATACAATTTATCGTCATGCCAGGTTAAGCGTTAAATGCACCATGTAAATATTTTCGGAAGTGCTCTCGTTTATCACTAAATCGTGCTTGCCCGGGTAAAGCAGATCCAGTCTTCGACGGGTGTTATTTAAACCAATTCCGTTGCCTTCCTCTAAGTTACCACTTTGCTCCTTAATTATGGTGTTAATTACATTTAATTCAATCACCGTATCCTTCTGATTTATGGTAATACCGATATGGCTGGGCTGGGTTGCGCTAACCCCATGCTTAAAGGCATTTTCAATAAACGGCAAAAATATCATTGGTGCAATGGCCATGTCCTTTAAGCCAACCGGCGAACTAAAGTCGACCTTAACCACATCCGTTAAGCGCAGTTCCATCAAACTGATATAATCCTTTATAAAGGCAATCTCCTGGCTCAGCTGAGTAGTGCTATTTTGCGTATCATATAATACATAACGCATCATCCTCGAGAGCTGGTGAATGGCCTTGCGCGATACATCGGCATCAACATGCGTAAGCGCATAAATATTATTAAGCGTATTAAAAAAGAAATGCGGATTGATCTGTGCTTTGAGGAACGATAATTCAGAGGTAACCCTGTCCTGTTCCAGGTCTTGGTGCATCTGTTTGTCCTTTTGCCATTTTTGTATTGCGGTAATGCTGGTGCTGATGCCGATAACAAGCGCTATGGTAGCAATCATGGCGGCATCCCAGTTAAAATCTCTTCCCCGGTTGTGATGCTTAGGCGGCCCCCCTCTATGAAAGGCAGCTTCCATTAGCTGGTGCAGGTTAAGCCATTGATCTACATAAATATTCAGCATTACAATTACTGCCACTATTAAGGCCACAAACAGGAAGAAGATCCCGGTTTTGTTCTTTAACAGGTACCTGGGTACCAGCACTTGCGAGTTAAGGTAAAATGCAACTATAAGTGAACCCCATATAATAGCCTGTTTTATCCAAAGCTGGTATGGCAGGTTAACGTTGAAGTACATTGGCTGAAAAAAGTATACCAGGCCAAAGATCCCCCATATTAATATATGGATGATGATGGTGATGAGCCTGCTTTTCGATTTTTGTTCTATCATTTCCACAAATATTTAAAAATCAAACGCTTATGGTGTTGATTTATAACAACAATATTACACAGTAAAGTTACATAAGCTTAATATAAATCTATCGGCAGCCAGAGTTCACCGACGGGCAGGCAAAAACTATCGCCCAAATCGGGTACTATCAAATCATCAGTTAAATACGCTTTTTATAGGTTAAAAACAGGCTTTTGTCTACTTGATATTCACTGCCGTCTATTGTGTTTTAGGATGCTGTTGTTTTAGGTTCTATTTGCAACTTCTAAAAAAGAACAACATATATGAAACCAGTATACTTATTTATTGCCGCATTGCTTTTAATAAGCATTAACAGCTTTGCACAAACGGGGCGTGATGTTCGGGGAACCATTATCGACTCAACGAAAGCGACCCTCCCCGGATCGAGCGTTAAGCTGATAACCGATAAGGACAGCCTTACTACCATAACCGATTCGAAGGGTGCATTTATCTTTAACGGAATAAAGGCTACGCAATTTAGTTTGGTGATACAATCAATAGGGTATGAGCCTATCCGCCGCCACATGACGCTTGATAACACCAACAATACGGTGTTTTTAAAGCCGATCATTCTTAAACCATCAACAATCATGCTGGGCACCGTTGTGGTAAGCGACGTTGTGCCTGTTAAAATTAAGGAAGATACCATAGAGTTTAATACAGCCGCCTATAAAGTTAGAGACGGCGCGCCTATCGAAGACGTTATAAAAAAGGTGCCGGGTGCAGATGTTGACAAGGACGGCAATATTACCTTCCAGGGAAAGAGTGTAACCAAGGTGAGGGTTAATGGCAAGGAGTTTTTTGGCGGCGATTTAAAAACAGCCACACAAAACCTGCCTGCCGACGCGGTTCAAAGCGTACAGATGATAAATGACTACGGCGACCAGGCCAATCTTACAGGGATAAAAACCGGCGATCCGGAAACCATTTTGAACATCAATATAAAACCCAGCCGTAACCACGGCATCTTTGGCCAGTTTAGTCTTGGCGAGGGCAGGGACGCAATACCACAGGTAGATGGCACCAAGGATGGCAATCGCTTTATTGCGCAGGGTAACCTGTTTAATTTTGACGGCGCCCGGCAGATAGCCGTATTAGGCAACCTGAATAATACCAATACCAGCCTGTTTAACTTTGGCGGCCCCGGCGGAAGGCAGGGCGGCGGCGGACCGGGCAGCACAAGTTCCACAGGTATTACAACGGCACGTTCTATCGGTTTTAATTACCGCGACTCGTGGGGGAAGAAGATAACCGTTTATGGCAGCTACAGCTTTTCTGATAACTCAGTAAATACCATCAGCTCGACTATTCAGAATAATATCTCGCTTACAAACCCAAGCGTAAATAAACAAAGCAGCACACAAATGGACGAGCGCAGGAACCATCGCCTTACGTTCAACATGGAGTATAAACCGGATACTGTTAACTATTTAAAGGTTAGTCCGTCATTCAGCTATGCCGGTGTTAGCACAACTCAAAACGGGAGCAACCTGCTGACAAATGATTCTACTACGGTATCAAACTATAACTTTAAATCGCTGAGCCATTCATCAGCGCCGAATTATGGCGTTAATGCTTTATTTAATCACAAGTTTAACAGCCATGGCCGTAATTTCAGCGTAAATTTTGGTGTTGGCAGGTCCACAAGCCGCCAGTATCAAAACCCGGTATACGATTATATCGATGGTGCAGCAAATGCACCGCTTGACCAGTTTATCAATACCAACAGCCATACTGATACGCTTGGTGCATATTTTTCATACATCGAGCCGTTAAGCAGGAGATCATACTTCGAGGTTAACTATAACTATCGCCATTCCTACACTGCTGCCGATAAGGAGACCGACACGCTGGCTACTACTACCGGCGACATAAATAATTATCCCCTATTAAGTAATAACTACAACTTTACGTTCATCACAAACCGGTTTGGCTTGAATTATCGCTTCGTTGAGAAGAAGTATAATTATGTGCTGGGTATTACAGCACAGCCATCGGTTTTGAACGGGTATTCGCAAACTACCGGGCTGCCTACCAAATCCACGGCGTTTAATGTGTCGCCGAATGCACATTTTATTTATAACTTCTCGCGTTCGCAATCATTCAGCGCTAATTACAGCGGCTACAGTACGCAGCCAACGTATTCTGAGTTGCAGCCGGTTACCGACTTTAGCAATGCATCCTATCCAATTACGGGTAACCCGGAGCTGAAGCCTGAGTATAACAACAAGATCGATTTCAGGTATAACAATTTCAGCTTCGAAACAGGTAATGTGTTTTTCAGTAACTTCTCGTTCATTAAAACGAATGATAAAATTGTATCAAATACCATTACCTACCCGAGCAATTACACACCCAATGAAAAGTTAGCCGGTACCATTGAAACTCAATACAAAAACGCCGACGGTTACTACCAGGCACAGGGCTTCTTTGTATTCAACAAGCCATGGGAAAAACGCAAGTACAATTTGTTTTTGCAGAGTAATATCTCTTACATCAACAACATCTCGTATATCACCAACGTAGATAAAAACACATTCGATTTTACTACAGATAAGAACACCGCCAAAACGTTGGTATTCTCTCCTGCCATAAAATTCAGGATTGATATTGCCGATGTTATTGATGCCGAAGCAAATACGCAGTATACCATCAACTCGTCAAAAAATTCAATTGACCAGCCGGGTATAAACGATAACTTCCGCTCGTGGCAACTTGGCCTTAACGGCAAAAACTACCTATGGAAGAACTGGACATATAGCTACGACTATACCAAGACATTTTATTACGGCTACAAGGGCGCTACCAACCCCAACATATTTAATACGTATGTTGAACGCCGTTTCCTAAAGGGTAATATGGCTACCCTGCGCGCTGGTGTGTATGATGTGTTTAACCAGAACACCGGCTATACCAGCACCCAGAACGGCAGCTTTGTTACCCAAACCAATGCCAACAAGCTTGGCCGATACTACCTGTTAACGTTTACATACCGGTTTTCAAAAATGGCAGGTAAGGCTCCGGGAATGGGTGGCCCAGGCGGACGTGGATTTGGTGGTCCGGGCCCCGGTGGCCCGCCTCCGGGTGGTGGTCCCGGTGGTCCATCAGCAGATTGATAAAATTTGTTGCAACGGACGCTTTAAATTACGCGTCATATATACGGTTAACAGCAATGTTGCTGTATAAAAGAGCTTTTGATCTCTATAGGTCATGAGGAAAGGCCGGGGAGGTGAGATGCCCCGCCTGCATTAGTTGATTGTTATTGATTTTTTATCGTAACAAAGCGTCCCGGGTGAGATCCGGGGCGCTTTTTTGCTAAGATTAAACTAAGATTTTTCGCGGTGTGTAAATATTTAGAGGTGTTCAAGAAAGCTGCGCAGTTTTTTGGATCTATAGGATTTTAGGATTTATAGATTTTAGAATTAGATACTACGCTTGATCTTATTTTTTTGCCGTATCCTTTTTTACGCTATCCGACTTCGTTCCGCCCGATCCGCTGTTATCCATTCCAGTAGTCTTGCCGGTATCAAGTTTTGAAGAATCTGGTGTGTTGCCGTAGGTGCTTTTAACGGTGTCGCCGGTACCGCTTCTTGGAACGCGGTCGCCGCCACAGGCGGAGAGGATGCAGATGCTGCATGCCAACGCTGCAATTATGATTGTGTTTTTCATGTCATTAATTGTTGATGTTCTTATTTAACAGGCATGCAGAATTAAGGTTTTTTGTAATTATTTTTAGCTTTACCGCCATAATGGAACACCTGCTCGATAACCCCGCCTGGAATGCGCTTTGCTCCGGCAACAATAGCCTCTCAAACGGAAATCAATTTGCTAAATATTTTTCGCCTGATGTTTCCCCGTTTACAGGGCTGCCTGCGGCTACCGTAGAAAACTTTCAGCATCTGCATGAGATCACCCCGGTTGATGGGCCCTTTGGCTTAATGACACCGGTTAAGGTGGATTTCCCCCAGCCCTGGAAAATGCTGCGCGAAATGGATATCGTTCAAATGGTTTGTGAGAATCCAATTGAGCGTCCTATGGCTAATCAAGCCGAAATAATTCCCTTAACTGAACAAAACGTGCCCGAAATGCTGGCGCTCACCAAGCTTACCAACCCCGGACCGTTTTTACGACGGACTATTGAAATGGGCCATTACCGCGGTATCTTTAAGGAGGGCAAACTTGTCGCCATGGCAGGGCAGCGGTTAAACCCGGTACCGTATGCCGAGATCAGTGCCGTTTGTACCCACCCAGATCACCTTGGCAAAGGTTATGCCGCCCAATTGCTGCTGGATCAGATCCGCCGCATAAAGGCAGCCAGGCAAATCCCATTCCTGAATGCACTTACTACCAATATCCGGGCAATTAAGCTTTATGAATCGATAGGATTTACGGTTAGGAAGGAAATCTTTATTTCTATCTTTCAGAAAGCCGAAAGATAGAATACTCAATTCTATCAACCTTTTAGTAAGCCATTAATGGTGCCAATTTACTATCCCAATTAGCCCGGTTGTTTCGGAGCTTCTTATTGCCATCTCATTGAGTAAAATTGGTTGGTGTTTATGTTAATAAATGTTAAAAAAATACCAAAAACAGGTGTGAAGGGCAAATTTCATGCTATCTACAGATTCTAAAGGTAACATTGGTGATACAAAATCGTTAGTTGATTTTTAGTTGTCATTAGCAGTTCCTGTACCAGCCATGTCCGATCTTCAAATTTTTAAAAAAGCCTGTAAACTGATGGGAAACCGCTTTGAAATAAGTGTGGTTGCTGAAAGTGAGCAATGGGCTGCGGAAAAAATTGAAGCCAGCGTTGATGAAATAAAAAGAATTGAGCGGCTGTTAACAACGTTTAGCGACGACAGTGAAACCAACCAGGTAAACGCCAATGCCGGCATTGCTCCAGTGAAGGTAAGCAGGGAAACCTTTGAACTGATTAAGCGCTCTATTGTGATATCAAAAGTAACCCAGGGCGCTTTTGATATTACCTATGGCTCGCTTGATAAACGACTTTGGAACTTTGATAAGGATATGACCTCGTTACCCGATGAGGCCACGGCAAAAAAAATGGTGAGCCTGATTAACTATCGTAACATCACGCTTGATGAAAACGACTGCACAGTTTTTTTACGCCAGCGGGGCATGCGGATTGGTTTTGGGGGGATTGGCAAGGGCTACGCAGCCGAAAGGGCTAAACAAATATTGCAGCAACAGGGCGTTACCAGCGGAGTTGTAAATGCCTCGGGCGATTTAAATACCTGGGGGCTTCAGCCGGATGGTAAAAAATGGACCATCGGTATCGTAAATCCCGATGCATCCGGGCAGGTATTTTCATATCTCAACATCTCAGATCTGGCGGTTGCAACATCCGGCAATTACGAAAAATTTGTAATGATAGACGGCAAACGATATTCACACACCATAAACCCCCGAACAGGATTACCTGTGACCGGGATAAAAAGTGTCACCATTATTACCACCAATGCAGAGATTGCTGATGCAATGGCTACGCCGGTAACTATAATGGGTGTTCGCGCGGGCCTGGATTTGATAAACCAGATGAAGGACATTGAAGCCATAATTATTGATGACGATGACCGGCTTTACACATCGCGAAATATAAATATTACTTAATAACCCCTATAAATGACAAACCAACCCCTAAAATTAATGGCCGGCCTTCTGTTGGTGGCTTCCATAACATCATGTGTACACTTAAAGGAGTACCAAAAAAACAGGATCAATGATTCTGAAATGGCGTTAAGCAACCGAAAGGTTGAGAAAAACGAGTTAAACTTTCAGTCCTACCGCGAAAGCGCGTCAGGAGCTAACGCCGGCAAAACCGGTGGCGGCTGTGGTTGCAACTAATTACCATTATTTTATTCCTTAAAACACATGAAAAAAGTATATCTATCCGTATTCGGATTTGCACTTATATGTCGTTTTGGCGCCCATGCCCAAACTAAACAAGACACCACTAAAAACAAAAAACCATTTAGTTTATACCAGCCGGTAGTCACTGATCCGCCGGCAACTGATTACAATCCGCGCGCGTTACGGATCGATGAAATCAACCTGGTTTCAAGTTACTACGGGCAAAACGGAAACCACTCGGCCATAACCGGGGGGATCGGAACTGAAAAGGTAACAGACATTTCCAACGGCCTGGATATGAAGTTGGTTTGGGTTGGCGACAATGAGAACAAGAACACCATATCATTAGGGATTGGTTACGATCATCATACCTCAGCCTCATCGGCTTTTGTTACCACCACCGGCCTTGGTAAGCAGGGAGGTACAAGAATTTATCCCTCGTTCGACTGGACGGTAGAAAATCCTAAAACAGGGAATACTTTTGGTTTAGGGGCATACTACTCGGGCGAGTACAACTATAAGTCACTTGGCGGCGATTTGCATTTTTCACAGAAAACCGCAGATAAAAATGGCGAGTTCAGTGTAAAACTGCAGGCTTATATGGATCATGTAACAATGATCTATCCTTCAGAATTTATAACCCAGATAACACCGGTTTCAACAGGGGCAACTTATGTAACTACAGCAAGCGGTAACGTGGTGCTGAGTAATGGCGGATCGAGCGAATCAAAACCCAGCCTGCCAACAAAACCGAGGAACACGTACACCGCATCGTTTGGTTATTCGCAAATTATAAATTCAAGGTTCCAGGTAATGTTTTTAGCCGACGTTGTTGCACAAAACGGTTACCTGAGCCTGCCATTTCACCGGGTGTACTTTACAAACCAGAAAGATACCATTGAAAAACTGCCGTCATCCCGGTTTAAATTACCTTTAGGGATTCGGGCGAATTACTTTTTAGGCGATAATATTATTTTGCGCTCCTACTACCGTTATTATGCTGACAACTGGGGCAGCCACGCAAACACTGCTAACCTGGAAGTTACTTATAAACTTACTCCGTTCTTTTCTATATCGCCGTTCTATCGTTTTTACTCACAATCGGCAGCAAAATATTTTGCGCCTTATGCCGAGCATAGTGCTAACGACGAGTATTATACCAGCAATTATGAATACGCAAAATTCAACAGCCAGTTTTTTGGCGCAGGGTTCAGGCTGGCTCCGCCCAAAGGAGTGTTTGGCTGGCAAAACCTGCACGAACTTGAGATAAGATACGGCCATTACACCCAAACAACGGGATTAAGTTCTGATGTGATCTCATTAAACCTCGGGTTTAAATAAAAATAAAATAGCTTGTAAAGCTAAAGGGCAATAATTGATGATATTGGATATCACTAATTATTGCCCTTTTTACAACCCAATCTGCACGCTATTCTATTATAAATCCGGCTGGAAGCTAAATTTGATACCGTAAGGTGCAATGCCCGGATGACTAAGGTAATCATACCTCTTGATCACATCTATCCGCATAATTTTAAAGATGTTGCCGATCCCGGCGCCGGCCTCAATGTAAGGCGTATTGCCTAATGCAAATGTGCCGTTCGCGCCGTTGCCCCCTTGTGGGAATTTATATACATTGCTGGAGAACGCCGGATTGTTTTCGTTTCGCAGGCCGCCGCATAATACTTTGAGCGATAGAAACTCCCTTAACTTTAAATGCTGGATGAGCGGGATCTTGTTCAATAAAAACCCGTTGAAGCTTTGTGTAATATTAAAGCCGATGTAGTGATCGTTCACAAACTCCAGGTAATTCATCTTGTTATAGGCATCCGGGTCGTAGGCTATGGATTGATTGGCTGTGCTGATATTCAGCAGCGGGAATGGCACCTTGCCGGCAATATAGCCACCCATCAGTGTAATGTCCGAATAGCCAAGCTGTGAAAAATAGAACCGCTTATAAATATTCGCGCTGATGTTGGTATAGCTGTATGAGCCGTTGAGCACGCCCTTAAAGCCATGATCAATCTCCATATTAAAAATAGGATACTTGCTGTAAATGGTGTGGCGCATCTGTGTGCCCTCTAAAATCTGCTCGTTCGGGGCATAGCGCAGGTGTACGTCGGCCTCGGTGGTAACCAGGTTATGAACCAGGGTATTATTCGCATCGTTAACCTGGAACAACAGGGTGCCTGCCGCCTGCTGGTTCCAATTTTTTAGAACCGCATTAAACGAGAAATGATTTTCAAACTCCTTAACATAGGCCACCCGGAAAATTTTATGGTAGATCCAGTAATCCGTTTTGCCGGTGTGGAACGACGAAAGTGCGGCCTGTCTGTTATTAATGGTAAAACTTTGGCCCGGCACATCAACATCATTCAGGTAACTGATCCTGAAGTAATCGTTAGGAAACCTGTATGGCGCTACATTATTAAGCGAGAAATAACTGATCAAATTGTACTTAGCCTTGCCGTCCTTGGTGCCATAACCGGCATAGCCCTCAAGATACAGCCATTTGCTCATCTCGGGCGTAGTTCTGCCGCCTATCTGGGACCTAAACCCCTCCTGGTTATTAAAGGCGAAGAACTGCCCGATGGGCCCGAACTGCACCGGCCCAAGGTTGCCGTAGCCGCCGGTAAGCAGGTCCGCAATCCAGGTGGTCCTTTTAAATGATGGCATTTGTTCAAGCCGGCTCACCTTGCCATAAATTTGCGCCTGTTGCCGATTCAATGTATCTGTACGGTGGCTTGTCCAATAAGCCGTATCAGCACGATAGGCATTTGGCGCTACCTGCTGGCTCTTGCCATCGTAAAAGTTTGCCGGCTGCGGCGCATTCAGCTTATAGTTGGAATAGGATACCGTCCGCTCACCAAAAACACCCAGGCCCTTATCCTTTTTGATCCCAAAATCGGCCCTAACATCACTTTTGGTGAGCAGGTAGCGGCTGCCCAGGCTATCCTTTGTAAAATCAAGCCTGATCTTAAGGCTCCGCATAAAGTTAATATTGATCTGCTTATTTACGTTCATCTCGCAGCCGGTAACCGCGTAATGTCCGTCGAGCGTTACCTGCAGCTTGCCTTCAAACAAGAGGTCGCCCTTGTTGCGCGGGGTAAAGTTTACCTCCACCATTTTGCCGTGCGGCGTGTTAATGGTATCCGCTATAAAGAATTTATAAAAATCGGGCGAGTGGTTGGAGATGGGGCTCAAAAACTGGTCGGCGATTATGAAGATATTGTTCTCATAGATATCCAGGTTATCACCGTACAACCTGTTCAGGTAAACGTCAAAGCCTGCCGTATCAATAAATTTAAGAATATTGGTTTGCTTTTGGGCCTTCAGGATCCTGATGGACTTCTCCGGGTTTTTACGATAATAATATTGCGATAATTTTTCGCTGAAAAGTGCAGGTAACGTGGTTTGTTTTACGCCGTTTATTACCTGTACGCTGTCCAGCATAAACTTATATTTGCTAAAAAACTTACCGTTTATAAACTTCTGCGACAGGTTAAACAAGCTCAAACCGATGCGTTCATATTCGTCATATTGCAGGTAGTTTGAGCTCGCCATCCGGTTCTCGTCCTTATGGTTAATGATCTGCTGGATAAGCGATACGGCCGGATTGCCCTTGTTGCGGTACTTTGTTTTCTTTGCAGAAACAACGGTAACTCCCTTAAGCTGTGTCTGGCTGCCCTTCATGCGGATTTGCAGCTCATTTGCCTGGCCCGGCTTAATTGAGCGGTTTACAGACAGGTAACCAACATTCGAGAAAACAACATGATTGAAACTTCCCGGAGCGCTAAGGATGAATTTTCCCTGTTCGTCTGCATGGGTGCTGTAAACGCTGCCGAAAAAGCTTACACCTGTATACGCCAGCCCCTTACCTGTGGCAACGTCTATAACCCGGCCGCTTACTTCGGTAACAACGCCAGCCGGCATCACGGTTTTATGAGTGGTATCAATGGCAGGTTTTACGGTGTCGGTGGCTTTCTTAACAGTATCAGTTTGTTGTGCAGCGGCGCAAAAACTAATCAGCATAAAGCCAAGGCAGCTTGTTGCCTTTAACCGCTTAGTAATTAAAGATTCAAGAAATCTGATTATCCCGTTCAGCAAGGAAGGTAGTCCTGCTATTCCACTCCAAAAAATCACCAACAAAATATATTATAAATAAATATTAAATAAGGAACTAATGCAACGTAATTATAGCGCCATAAAGTATTACACAGTGATTTTTAGTTATTTGTAAACATATCAATTAATTCTGATTAGTTTCTGAAGTAGGGGAGAAAAAGTTGGGGAGGGGGTCGTTGGGAAGTCGTGAAAGTCAGTAAAGTCCGAAGGCCGGTAGTCCGGGTGGGGAGGGGGGCTGTCTCAAAAGCAAAGCCATGGCGATTATGTATTAGAAACCCCGTTGCGGCGCACTCCGATATTTAGGTAACTCATTTACACCACGCATCCATATCAATACCCAGGCCCAATACTTCTAAGTTATTGGGTTAATCAAGTGTAAAGTATTGGTTGAAAAGTGTTTACACAACTTTACAAATTGCGATACAATCGTATTCAGCACCATAAAAAGCCCTTAAAAATTTACTCACTTTGATTATCAGATTCTGGTTTAAGCGCAAAAAAACCAGGCTCGTACCCACAATTTATGATGCCCCCCATGAGAGGAAGAATGGTTTTAATATTTGTTATTGGCCCGTTGTTAGCCATTTCTCAGCCCTACAAGGCGGGAACTATTGATGGCTTAAAACGCGATAACGGATTTAACCAGCTTGTTTTGGGACAGGAAATTGAGCAGATCTCAGGCCATAAGCTTGCTTACCTGGAAAATTTTCCAAAACTTAATGCCGATAGCTGTATGTTTTATGAGTACCAGGATGAAGACGTGCAGCAGATAGGTAAAGATTTGAAAATTAAATTTATAGCCATAAGGGTATACAACTATAAAATTGTAAACATTTATGTGCTTTTTGACAAAAGTGACGGATTTAAAATTTTGAAGAATTTTTTAACCCGGTATGGTCAGTTTACAAGCAGGCCCGATGCTTATGCCGATGTTTTTGAATGGGATTGCAGCCTGGTAAATCTGTCGCTGAAATACCAGCTCGACGCAGATTTTGGCATTGCTGTTTATACCTGCAAAGCCCTGGAAGCAGAAATTAAAGAAAATAGGGAACAACAATTATTGCAACAGAAAATTTTGGCGGATTGTAATTGAGGATCCGCAGCTCTCCCCGGGGGACAATCAACGAACTTTTATACCAATGGAGCCTTGCACCTGATTGCCTGGTAACCGTATTATTTATTGCTTTTATACTAGCATAGTGCAGAGTTTGCTTCGTACCTGCCTGTTTGCAAGCAGGCAGTCTCGCAATGACGTGGTGGAGAGGGGGCTTCATTCATCCGCCATTGCGGGAGACGAAGCAAACGCTGCTTAAGATGCTAGCGGCAGCGAAAAGAAAATAATATTTCTCTTACCTTTTTGCGGGCCGCGAAGAGGTCGGCGGACGCAGCCATGCCGGTACATAGGGCTCCGTTGCGGGTAAGTCCACTATTCACCATGCGTTTAGGCAAAAACACCCTCCCGAAAAAGGTATTAATACCCTTTTTAGCTATAGGTTTATTTTCCACCTTCGTTATAAATAATTAACCTATTCATCACCATTAACCAAACTTATTATCATGAATCCAGTCACCATTACTGCAGGTATTCTTCTCGGAGCGGGCGATGCCACTGTAAACGTATTTAGTCACACCGTAAACTACTCACACTATTTTTCGGCAGTTAGTCCCGGGCCCTGGGTGTTGGCGCTGGCTCCCGGGAATTACCTGGTAGGCATTGTAGGCACTTGTCCGCCAGGCGGCAGTGTAACCATAAATATTGCGGGTATAGTAAGTTCAGTACCGGCCATGCCGCTGCCACCATTTAAAACTGCGGGTAAATTTATACAGGGAGTATCAATCACAGTTTAAACAGCCATGAAGAAAGCTATCATACTGGTTACGGTAATGTTTATTACCGCCCAATTGTGCCTTGCGCAAACAGATCTTGAGAAAAATGAATCCACTATAAATAACCTTGCTACGGAGATGTTTAACAGTAAGCTGGCCTCCTACATTCGTCTTGTAGCCAAAGACGTAACCAGCAACCAAAGCGGCTACCAGCTAAACTTTTCGCTCATTGCCTTTAAGGATTCTACAGCATGGACCAGCGCCCAAAACTATATTACCGCAAACAACAGGTTTTTGCGGAACACCCAGGTAAGCCTGGGCATAGCACACAAGGCCAAATACGGCGATGCTACCGCGCAGGTAACCTTTGCCCTTACCAACAAGCGCGACAGCACCCTGTTTGTTTACCAGGACAGGCAATCTGACCAGGAAATACTGAACATTTTAAGGCAGGCCACAACAGACTATTATGATAAACTTGTAAAGGGTGGTATGTCGGCCACGGATGCCGATAAAAAGAGCTCGGCCGGCTACCTGGCCGAAACCGCCTTTCTTGCCGATCCCGATAAGAACAAACCCGACAAGGATTTTGACGACTTTGCCAATAGCGAGATCAAAAAGTCGAAAACATTCGTCTCGTCGCTAACGCTGAAGGAGGCCTGGTTAAAGCAGCAGCAAAACTTTAACGACTATGCCAAACAGGTACAACGCCGCGCCTTGTGGACGCTTACGCCTTCTGCCTCCTACAATTATACCTACCCCGGTTTTGATAAGCTGGGCGTAGGCTCAATTTACCTGGTATCACTGGATAAGAACATCAAAAACAACCCGCTGCAGCTGGATATTGAGGGCAACCTTTACTTCGGGCAGGACAGCACAAAAACTACCCCAAACATGGACCAGCGCATTGCGGCCCTGTCTGTCGGTATAAATTATGTGATAAACAGGAATGCAAAAGGGGAGTCGGACTTTGAAGCAAAATTTGCCGGCGATTTTGAGCACAACTGGCAGGGCGGCGTTAAGCAGAAAACACCCGATGCCGACCTCACCATCCGCTACAATATCTTCAAGGATTTCTGGATCCCGCTTGATATTAAATACGATTCGACCAAAAAAGGTGTGTTCGGTTATGTAAGTGTAACGTGCAATTTGAGCAAATCGAAATAAGTGGGGTGAATGGTCTCCGTTGCCGCGAGGGGTTTCTCCTTGCGGCAGCAACGGGGAAAGTCCGAAAGTCCGAAAGAACAATCATCGAAACTTTATGTCACGCCCACCACGTCATTGCGAGGAACGAAGCAACCTTTACGCAGGACAATCAACGAACCTTTATGTTGGTGGGACCTTACAGCCGCCAATTGATAACCACAATACTTTTTACTCCCGTGCTTGGATGGCGTAGAGATTGCTTCGAAGCAGGTTGCAAGCAACCTGCCTCGCAATGACGTGATGTTTAGTTTGCGTCACCATCGCGTCATTGCGGAACGAAGCAAATCTTGTTTACTTATCCGGGCAAATCATCCGCCCTTTTTTAGCTTTATTATTTGTCGCTATCCACCCCTGGAATTGTCATTTTCACACAGCGTTAAACCCTTAAATAGCTTTGATCTTTGTATTATACTAATTACAAGGAAATGAGAAAAATAAGAATTTTTGAACATATCTCGCTGGATGGCGTGATAGAACATGACGGAGACTACACCTATGGCGCCTGGACTACATCCTATAGAAGCCCTGCCGGGGCGGCAATGCTGCTGGAGGCATACGGGCCGAATTTCGACCTGCTGCTTGCCCGCCACACCTACGATATATTTAGCAGCTTTTGGCCCACTGCCGGAGATTTCCCAATGGCAAATGCTATAAACGCTGCAACCAAATACATCGTAACCCACGGGCCCGACAGCCTGGAATGGGGACCGGTACAGGGCCTGGGCGGGGACATTGTTGCGGCAATTCGCGATCTGAAGTCGACGGATGGCCCTGACCTGATTGTGGTGGGAAGTTCGACGCTAACCTCCGTGTTGCTTGACCAGGGACTGGCTGACGAGGTTGTGCTCATCACCTACCCGGTTTTGCTTGGCAGCGGTAAACGCCTATTGTCGGACAGTATTTACGCCCGGGAACTTGCCTTCGTCGATTCGAAGTCTACGCCCACGGGTTTGCTTGTCAACACCTATCGACATGTTGGGCCGCTGAAATCCTGATATTCCACCTGCTGCCGCAAACGAATTTTGGCTACTGTTTCTTTGCGGAAGCAGGGGGCATTAATCAAATCAACGAAAAAAATTAACTTTGACAAACAACCATAAAAATAGAACTATATGAGAAAAATAATTTCATTTATGCACATATCGCTCGACGGTTTTGTAGCAGGCCCGAACGGAGAAATGAACTGGATAACGGTTGATGAGGAAATTTTTGATCACGTGGGTAAGCGGATTGGCGAAACCGACAGCGCACTATACGGACGGGTAACCTATGAGATGATGGAGGGTTACTGGCCCACCGCAGCAGACGGGCCGGACGCGAGCAAGCACGACATTGAACATTCACAATGGTATAAAACTGCTCACAAAATTGTTTTGTCGAAAACAATGCAGGGCGCGGATTTGCCCAACACAACAATCATCAGCGACAACCTCGTGGACAGCATAAACGAAATAAAACAACAGGCAGGCAGCGAGATCCTGCTTTTTGGCAGCCCGGCAGCAACACATGCCCTTATTCAACAAAACTTAATTGACGGCTATTGGCTGTTTGTTAACCCGGTTATTCTTGGCCAGGGCATTCCACTGTTTACAGATATCAAGGACAAAATAAAACTAAAGCTTTTGACTACCCGGCAATTTGCGAGTGGGGTAACTGAATTGAGTTATGTAGTGGATGGAGAATAGCGAAGGAACGTTGCCTTATATTTATTCCTCAATTAATTTGTCATATAAATCGAGCCATTCCGGATTTAGGGAATTGATCAATGCAATTTTTGCGTTCCTGCTTCCGCCTTTAATGGCTTTTTCAACAGCGATTGCTTCTTCGATACGCGAATAAAAGTAATAATAAACCAATTTTTCGCAGTTGTATTTGGCTGTAAAGCTATTAGGATATAAATGGGTTTTGTGATCCCAAACCCTGCTGACAAGATCGGAAGTGACGCCAACGTATAACACGCTATGCCGTTTATTGGTCATTATGTAAACACAACCTCCGTATGCAACTACCATGCTGCAAAATAAAGATTATCTCTAATATTCCATGCGCTCTCGTCATTGCTATCTCCGCGCGTCATTGCGAGGAACGAAGCAACCTCTACGCAGGACAATCAACGGACCTTTATGCCTCTCCCTCACGTCATTGCGAGGAACGAAGCAACCTCAGCGTAGGACAATCAACGAACCTTAATGCTGATTGAACCTTGCACCCGCATCCTGGTAACCACAATGTTTTTTACTCCCGTGCATGGATGGCGTAGAGATTGCTTCGAAGCAGGTTGCGGGCAACCCGCCTCGCAATGACGTGATGGTTAATTAACTTACGGTCAAGTAATTGCGAGGAA
>NZ_JAHVAP010000014.1 GCF_024721155.1 Mucilaginibacter phenanthrenivorans
ACAAAGAAAAAGAAGCAAAAAGAAAGCTTCAACAATAATAATAACATATTAATTCTTGTTGAAGCTAATCTAAAGGTAAGTTTGATCTTCAATTTTACTCCCAATGCCTGTAGTTAAAGTCAACAATATATCGGTCTATTACAAAGTAACCGGCGAAGGCGATCCTATCCTGCTGGTACACGGCCATCCGTTTGATCATACGATGTGGGATCCGCAAACAGCTGCGCTCTCAAAGCTTTACCGGATAATTACTCCTGATGTAAGGGGATATGGCAAAAGCAGTTTACTTAAAACCGCTCCAACCCAATTCGAAGATTACGCAACCGACTTGCTGGCATTGATGGATGTACTGTCCATAAAAAGTTTTCACCTTGGCGGCTTGTCGCAAGGCGGACAAATAATAATGGAAATTTTCAGGCAAGCCCCAACACGGGTCAAAAGCCTGATCTTTGCTGACACATTTGCCAGCCTCGACACCCCGGAAGGAAAGCAGGTTAGATATGATACCGCCGCCCGTTTGGAAAAGGAAGGAATGGATGCCTACTCGGATGAAGTTATCTATAAAATGATAACCCCACAACATGTTTCCTCACAGCCGGATGTTTCAACCCATGTGTTAAAAATGATGAAGGCAGCATCGCCGAAAGGCGCCGCAACAGCATTAAGAGCCAGGGCTGAACGAATTGACTACTTGACGGAAGTACTTCCCAAAATCAACATCCCGACGCTGGTAATAGTAGGCCGCGAGGATGAATATACGCCAGTTGCCAAGGCAGAAGAATTACAGCAAAATTTGCAAAACTGTAAGCTGGTAATAATTGAGGATGCCGGCCATATGCCGAACCTGGAACATCCCTACGAGTTTAATACCGCTGTGCTTGACTTTTTGGACGGAATAAGTAATACGGGATCATTTTAACTTGAGAAGACTCACTAAGTTTTAAATTTTGTAAACCTCTTACTATAATTTAACGGTTTTCATTTTAGGCGAAAGTATATGCATCAATATCCAAGCTAGAAGATAAGCACAACCACAAATGGAAAAAATTATGTTATAGCCAACTACAATATGCCCGGCGTCTTTGTTGGTTTGCAAAATATAGCCTATAACATCCGGAAAGAAAAATCCTCCAACTGCACCGGCCATACTTCCAAGCCCAACCACGGAGCTAATCGCCTTCTTGGGGAACATATCTGATGCCGTTGTGAAAATACTGGCACTCCAAGCCTGGTGTGCGGCCGCAGCCAAGCCGATAAGAGCCACTGCTTGCCATATATTGGTTGCAAAACGGGCGGCAATTATTGGCACAACGCAAAATGCAAAAATCAGCATTGCCGTTTTGCGGGCCCGGAATATTGGCCATCCAATTTTTATCAGCCACGATGAGAGGTAGCCACCGCCGATACTTCCAACGGTTGTGGCGGTGTAAACGATGACTAAAGGCAGGCTTGGTTTGGTTAGATCTAAATTAAATGTGCTTGAAAAATAAGAAGGAAGCCAGAATAAAAAGAAATACCATATTGGATCAGTCAAAAACTTACCAACAACAAATGTCCATGTTTGCCTTATTCCCAATAATTGAACCCATCTAACCTTTTTTTCTTCCCCGGTATTTATAACAACCTCTTCTGAATCACTATGAATAAATTCATATTCGGCAGCAGTTAGTTTTTTATGCTTTGACGGGATTTGATAAAATATCACCCAAAAAATCAACCATATAAAACCAATCGCACCAGTAATAAGAAATGCCATTTGCCAGCCATATACACCCAAAATCCATGGCACTATAATAGGAGCAACAACAGCACCTATGTTCGCTCCTGAATTAAAGATCCCTGTAGCAAAAGCACGCTCTCTTTTCGGGAACCATTCGGCAATCGCTTTAATGGCCGATGGAAAATTACCTGACTCCCCCAAACCCAAACCTGCTCTCACAATTCCAAAACCCAAAGTACTTTTAACAATCGCGTGCAACATCGCTGCCAGGCTCCACATAATTATGGAAATGGTATAGCCTAGCTTTGTACCTATCTTGTCTATAAAATTGCCAAAAATCAATAAACCGATCGCATAAGCGGCTGTAAAAGCCTTTACTATATTTTTGTAGTCAATTTCTGTCCAATGGAATTGAGCAGCCAGCGTCGGCTTTAACAGGCCGATAATTTGCCTGTCAAGGTAATTGATCGTTGTCGCAAAAAATAAAAGGGCCACTACTACCCACCTGTAGTTTCCCGGTTTAGTTTCATTCATAATTTTGGTTTTAGGTTGGTCACATTGCGGCCTTTACCAGTTCAATGGCCTTTACGGTATCGGTATACAATTGGGCGTATTGCCGTTTTTCTATAATTTCCTTGCTGATCAACTTACTGCCCATTCCCACCGCGCATACGCCTGCGTGAAACCATGAACTGATGTTTTTAGTGGCAAGCTCCACACCACCGGTTGGCATAAAAAGCTGACCTGGAAAGAGTTCCCTTACAGAGCTTATAAATGCCGGGCCAACTATATTCGCCGGGAAGATCTTGATCAACTCGGCTCCATGTTTTTGTGCAGAGTAGATCTCCGTTGGTGTCATACAGCCGGGGATCCAAAGCAGTTTGTGTTTATGGGCTACCTTCGCCACTTCAGGATTGATGATGGGTGCAACAATAAAATCAGCGCCCAAATCAATAAAAGCCTCCGCTTCTGATACATTTTTTACAGTCCCGATCCCTAGAAAAAGGTCTGGCATCTCTTTGGCAGCAGCCTTTTTTAGCACCTTAAAATTGTCCAGCGCCTCCTTCCCCCTATTGGTATATTCAATAACCCTTATCCCGGCTTTGTAAAGTGTGCGGGTTATCTCAAGGCTTACTTCGGCATCCGCATAAAAAAACAAGGGCAACATGCCTTGCGTTAATATGCTATTCAATACGGCTTTCCTGATCTTCATTTTATAAGTTTTTTAATTTCATCTACAGTTTTATCCGTAGCATCACTATTTACAAATAACTGTGCAAATGCTGCTGCAGTAGCAAATTCAAGTATTTCAACAGGGTCAAGGCTATTATAAAACCCGTAAATTATACCTGCCATAAAACAATCTCCACTACCCACCTTATCTGCTATCTCATTTGTTTGGTATTCTTTTGAACTATAAAACTCACCACTGGTGTATAGGGTGGTGTAATAATTAATATCCGCCGATGAATCAAACCTGAATGTATTCGCCACGGCCTTACATTTCGGATATTGTGACATGATATCTTCCGACGACTTCAATGCCTCCTTTAAGTAGATGCTCTTCTGTCCCGATTCATGAATATCCGGAACCACATCAACGCCAAGCATCATTTCAGCCGCCCAAACATTGCCCATTACCAGGTCGCAATATTTTACTAATCCCGGCATTATTTCCAAAGGTATTTTGCCATATTTCCAAAGCTTGGAGCGATAGTTCAAATCGACAGAAATAACGATCCCTTTTTTACTGGCCGCCTCCAAAACCTCCATGCAAACGTCAGCCACATGCTGATTAATGGCAGGGCAGATGGCGCTGAAATGAAACCAGCTCACATCCTGTAAAAGCTCATCCCAATCAACCATTCCGGGTTTAAGATTGGAAAATGCTGAACCTGCCCGGTCATAGATCAGGGCGTTATGCTTCAAATCCTGCCCTTTTGTTAAAAAGTAAAGCCCCAATCTTCCATCACCATAAAAGACAGGCGATGTATCGATGTTTTTATTTTGAAGATGAGTTATAATCTGTGCCGATAGGCCATTATCCGGCAATGCGGTAAAATATTTAGATGGCACATCCCAAAGCGCCAGTGCTGTTGCCACATTCAGTTCGGCGCCGCCAACATAAAATGGTAATTGATTATTATTGAGCCATTCACCACCTGCGTCAGGGGTTATTCTTAGCAACAACTCACCAAATGACAATACCTTTCCGGGTTGTATGTTTAAAATTCCGCTCATTTTACCTTGTCAAAATCAAAATAGCTTTTAGCATTATAATAGCAAATATCCTGGATCACCTTACCTGTCCATTCTATATCATTTGGCAGTTCGCCGTTCTCCATATCGTTTCCAAACAGGTTACATAGGATGCGCCTGAAATATTCATGCCGCGGGAAGGACATAAAGCTGCGCGAGTCGGTAAGCATACCAACCATCCGGCTCAAAAGACCCAGGTTTGAGAGTGCATTCAGTTGCCTGATCATTCCGTCCTTTTGATCCAAAAACCACCAGGCCGAGCCAAACTGCATTTTACCGGCTATTTTGCCATCGTTAAAATTTCCGGCCATTGCCACCATCAATTCATTATCTGCGGGGTTGAGGTTATATAAAATGGTTTTGGTGAGTTTATTCCCGGCTTCCAGCTTATTAAGGAATTTCGACAGTGCCCGCCCCTGTGAAAAGTCGCCGATTGAATCATAGCCGGTATCGGGGCCCGCTTCACTTAGCGCACGTGTGTTGTTATTCCGCAATGCGCCCAAATGATATTGCTGCACCCATCCTTTTTCATGGTCCCAAACTGCAAAATGATATAACATGGCTGATTTAAATTGCGCAGACTCCTGTTGTGTTAAGGCCTGTTCATTCCGTATTTTAGTAAATATCAACCTGATCTCCAAATCGGTATAGCTTTCGGCATATAAATGCTCCAGTCCGTGATCCGACAGAGAACACCTATTTTCGGCAAAAAAATCGTGTCTCTTTTTCAGAGCAGCAAGGTAAGTGTTGAAATCACTAATGGAACCTTCCGTTACGATTTCGAGTTTACTGATATAGGCATTCAGTGCCTTTACATCATTTGCCTCCATTGCCTTATCCGGCCTGAATGCCGGCAAAACCTTAACACTATAGCTATCTTTCTTTATTTTTTTATGGTGAAACAGGTTATCCAGGGGATCATCAGTAGTGCAAACCACTTCAACATTCCTGTTTTTGATAAGATTTCTTACACTATACTCCGGCGACTGTAGCTTCTCGTTGCATTCGTCATAAATTTTCTTTGCCGTTGCAGGAGACAATAGTTCGTGGATATCAAAATAACGCTGCAGTTCGAGGTGCGTCCAATGATACAAGGGATTACGCAATGTATACGGGACGGTTGCGGCCCATTGTTCAAATTTTTCCCAGTCGCTTTTGTCGCCGGTAATATAAGCTTCGTCTACACCATTAGCCCGCATGGCCCGCCACTTATAATGATCGCCGTTGAGCCAGATTTGGGTGACATTCTTAAAATTAAGATCATCTGCTATTTGGTCGGGCGGCAGGTGGCAATGGTAATCTATGATAGGCAAATTAGCCGCATAATGATGATACAGGCGCTGCGCAGTTTTTGTTTCCAGTAAAAAATCTTCGTTTAAAAAACTCTTCATTTTAAATTACACCTGCCATTGGCGGGCAGGATAGGTTTGATGTGCTTTTTGTTTTGCACAGGCAATATACTTTTTATCCCATACAATTCGTCAAAGTAAAGCCTAATTTACAATTTGAATGTCTGTTTTTTTATTTCTGCCTCATTTTTAACACCTTATTTAACAACAATTGTTAACTAGGCAGCAAACAGCCAAACACCATGGAAAAGCACATTGTTAAAGTTTTAAACACTGAATTAGTAACGCATAACGTAAAGCGGTTTACCCTGCAAAAACCTACCGGGTATTCGTTTACATCGGGCCAGGCAACGAATGTTTCCATCAATAAGCAAGGCCTTGAAAATGAGCTTCGTCCGTTTACTTTCACCTGCCTCAACAGTGACGACCATTTAGAATTCACTATAAAAATATATACGGATCATAACGGCATCACCGCGAAATTACTCGATGTTAATAAAGGTGATGAACTGATAGTCCACGAAGTTTTTGGGGCAATAACTTATAAAGGGCCTGGTTTGTTTATAGCCGGCGGCGCAGGACTAACACCTTTTATTTCTATTTTACGCCAGCTTAAAAAAGATGGTAAACTGGCGGGTAATAAACTACTATTCGCGAACAAAACCGAAGACGATATCATCATTAATGATGAATTGAACCAGATGCTTGGCGATCTGCATATTGATATTATTTCTGAACCTAAATCGGGCAAGCCGGGAAAACATATTGATAAAGAATTGCTTAAACATCATTTGATGGATAATAAGCAACATTATTATATCTGCGGACAGGATCCATTTGTTGCACAGGTAAAGGATGATTTGATTGAATTGGGAGTGCAAAAGGAATATATTGTTATTGAGGAATGATCCTTCTCAATTATCTCACAATTTTCCGGCACTGTCCTCATCCAAATACAATAACGCATTCTCATGATTCCGCAAAATAGTAGCCGGGCATTCCTCATTGATAGCAGCATTTAACGTATCATAAACCGCTTGTGCTTTTTTCTCTCCGGGCACCATACAATAAATATATTTGGCAGCCATAAGTGCCGGTATAGTTAACGTAATGGCATGTGTCGGCACAGCACTCAACACATCAAAACATTTGTCATTAACCTGCTGCTGCCGGCATGCTGTATCAAGGTTAACTATCTTTACCCGCAAAGGGTCATTAAAATCGGCAACGTGGGGATCATTGAAAGCTATATGACCGTTTTCTCCGATGCCCATACAGACTATATCAACTGGGTATTGCTTTAACAGACCGGCATACCGCTCACATTCCATTTCCAAATCCGGGGCATTACCGTTAATATAGTTTACGTTGTGAAAAGGCAGCTTAATGAATATTTTCTGCTTAAGGAACGATGCAAAAGTTCGGGAGTCGCCTTCGGGCAGGCCAATGTATTCATCCATGTGAAAAGCGTTTACCCTTTCCCAATCGATCAATTCATTCTTAACCAGTGCGGCCAGGAATTCGTTTTGTGAAGGCGCCGCTGCGAAGATGATATTTACGTAGTGTTGTTTGCTAAGTAAGTCCGCTATTTTTTGTAAGACGATTTCAGCAGCGGCTTCACCCATTTCCATCCTGGTTTGATATTTAAGAACCTGCAAATTTGAGACACGAAGTATCGTGTCTCTACGGCAATTATCGTTCATACACCACCTTTCCCTTTATAATTGTCTTTTCAATATTAATATCGGCGTCAAAAATCACAATATCGGCATCCATACCTCTTGCAATTGATCCTTTTTTGTCTTCAATTTTCATAATCGTAGCAGGGGAAAGAGCTGCCATCTCAACGGCATCTAATAGCGGAACATCTGCCAGTTTTATCATGTTCCGCACCAGTTGGTCGGCAGTTGCTATGCTCCCGGCAAAGGCAGACCTGTCGGGTAATTTGGCTACACCATCTTCAACAATTACCTTTAACCCGCTTTTTAAGCTGCCCAAAATGCTTTCTACAGGCGGCATGCCGGCAGCGCGCATAGCATCGGTTATCAGCGCGGTTTTCTTAGCACCCTTTATTTTGTAGACTAATTTTAACAAAGGCGGTGGCAGGTGGATGCCATCAGCTATGATCTCTACATCCATGCCGTCAATCAAAAATGCGGCTTCAACAACCCCGGCGTACCTGTAGGCATTGCGACGGGTTACGCCCAACATTCCTGAGTACAAATGAGTAGCCAGCGTATACCCGTTTTCAAACGCTTCCAACGCCTCTTCGTAAATGGCATCGGTATGGGCAATGGCGGCTAAAATACCCTTCGAGGTAATGTATTTGCCAAATTCAATAGCTCCTTTCAATTCGGGTGCTGCGCTCCAGCGTTTTATTATTGTTGAACCGGCTATTATCTCTTTATATTCTTCAGGATCAGGATCACGGATGTATTTGGGATCCTGCGCACCGCATTGGTTAACGGCAAAATAAGGCCCTTCTAAATGCATCCCAATAAATCGCGCGCCTTTTGTGTTTAGTTTTTCTGCTATTTCATAAATGCGTAACGTTTCCAGTAAGTCTTCCTTGCTACTGGTAAGCGTAGTGGGTGACATGGCTGTTGTCCCATATTTGGCGTGAAGGTCGGCTATCCCTAAAAAGGCATCGACTGTATTATCCATAAAATCGTGCCCGCCGCCGCCGTGGATGTGAATATCAATAAAACCGGGAGAAATATATTTTCCACCCGCGTCTATTAAAACCGCCTCCGGTACGTCAATATCATGCTCACTTACACCTGTAATAATCCCATCGCTTATCAAAACAGTTCCACCCTTGATGATTTTTCCGGGTGTAATAATATCGCCGTTACAGATCTTAATTTGCGCCATTATTTATTTCTCGATAAACGGTCGTAAAGGAGTTTTACACGTAAATTTCTTACGTCGTTTTCAGTATTAATTTCCGATGGATTAAGGAACTTCTTATTGAGTTCGGTAAAGTGCAGGTCTATTATTTCTCCGTTCGCCATTAGGTTTTTCAATTCCTGTAAAACTCCCGGAACCATTGTTACGGTAAACGACGGCGAATTAACCTTTTGTACGATCCCCTCAAACTGGAGATAATTCAACCGGATGCCCATCATTAGTCGGTAGTGTTCAAATTCCTCCTTGTTCCTGGCAGGTTTAAGCTGGTAAAGTGTTTCCAAAGCCTGTTTGGTACTGTCGGATACCTGGCTTATTGAAAACTGCATTACTGATTCCACCTTCCCATTCCTGATCTCATAGGGTGTTATTTTCAAGGCGTGCCAAAATTTCCCCGACTCCTCCGCATTAAAGCCATAGTGGTCGGCGCAATATTTTGTTATAAAAGCATCGATGTTTAGCGGCCTTGTGCTACTGATGCTTTGCGTATAAGCTTCCACCAGCATATTAAAGCCACTTAAAGGATAAACATGCCTGATGGCATACTCCTCCGCCATTTCATTTTCAGATTCAAAAACCGGCGAATACTGGCCTGACGTGGACCACGAGGTCATGACAATCCCCTTATAACCCAATGCTGCCGCCGCGGGCACAAAATCGCGGATGTTTTTAAAATGCTTCTCCCACTGCGTTAAAAAATAATTATCCGGATTTGAACGGATTGCCGGCGCTCCCCAGATCTCATAACCGCTCTGTACTAATTTCTGATGATCTCCGAAATTATTCATGTCCCAGCCGTAATTCCAATCAATAAACACGGTACTTTTTGGTAGCAACTTGATAGCTTCGGGATATTTTAATGCGATATCCGCCCAAAGCACAGGCGTTTTACCCAGCTTGATCACAATATCGCAAAGCATTTTGATATAGTCGATATACAATTTGGATTTCCCTTCTTTTGCCGCCTTCAACCTGCAGCGTTCATCATGCCCCAGTAAATAAGTTTCATCGCCGCCGATGTGGATATATTTGGAGGTATGAGTTGCAGCCAATTCGGTGTAGAGATCGGTGAACAGCGCCTTGTCCTGCTCAGTTTGCAACGGGCAAACTTGCGAGAAATCCTTTTGATCCTCCCTCAGATCCTTATAGCGTTCGTTCCGTAAAATATATTCAACGTGTCCAAAGCTTTGCTGCAGCGGGATCACGTCTATTCCCAAAAAATTGCAGTAATTTATAAACCCGGCGATTTCTTCTTTGGTGTACGCATAGCGGTTAGCAATAAGCGGATGCTTTACAAAAGGATAAGTTCCCTCCCATTCCATTATCAGCGTGTTGATTCCTTCCTTACTTAGTTTCAGGGCAAAGGCCTTCAACGCATCCATTGTCATCACCTGGATCCGTAGATCGATGTGAAAACCTTTTACAATAAAAGGGCTTTGCTGCCTGAAACTGGTTTGTGCGCTTAAGTTGAAAACAGTTGTTAACGATAGAAAAATTATAACAATACCTTTTTTGAGCATGTTTACTGGGATAAGCGATTGGATTATCAAACTTTGGTATTCCGAAATTAATAAAAAGATGGAGTAATACTAAAGTTTAAAAGCCATAAACGAAAAAAGAGCTCCTGGGGGAACTCTTCTCGCATAAGTAGATATATGATGGTCAGGCAGCTTGTTTTACAGGAGCCTGTTTGTTGCTTTGGGCTTTAAAACGTTCCAAATCTTGCTGTAACAACGCTTTTAATTCAAGGTCAATTGCTTTTAATATTACGGTAGTTTTTGTTGAAGTTTTCATAGGTTATGTTTTTTAGTTGTTTGAATTAATACCAACATTGTGCCATTGTAATTACAAGTCAGCGAATATTTTACCCCTTGCGAATTTTCTTTAAAAACGCATCTTCAGCTATAATCCTTTCGATAAAATACGAGTTCTCCTGTTTATTGCGGTATTCGAACTGTATAGAAAAGCACTCACTTTACCAATGGTCCTATCACATAAAAAAGCCGGAGACGTGTTTACATCTCCGGCCTAAAAACTGTTATATTTTAGAATAACATTTCGGCAGGCGGGGTTACACCTTTTAAACGCAGGTAAACGGTTGTTTGCCCGCGATGATGCGTTTGGTGTTCAAAGCCCTTTCCAAACAATTCAAATTTTTCCATGTCCTTACCGGCAAACTTTGTGGTTTCGGCCAGTTGGGCGGCTGTCATTCCCTGTAAGGAACTTATTGCAAAATCGTAGCTGTCCATAACTGCCTTTGTGGTGGCCTCTTTTGTTTGGGCTACGGTTTTCTCTACTGATACGCCCTTCCCCAGCGGGCTTTCCTTACCACTTGCCGTCGCGCAGAAAAAATAATTGGCGTCAGCCAGGTGCAGCATTTGCTGTGCAAAGTTCCGCATTTCGGGCGTGGGCTTAAATGCGTAGCCGTCTGCAGGCATGGCGTCAAGGTAGGCTTTGGTGTAGGCTTTTGCCCGGGTGAACTCGCCCACAAGTTCAGCCTGGGTAAATTGCGCGTAAACCGAACTGCAGGCAAATGTTACCAGCATCGTTAATACTAATGATAACTTTTTCATGATCTTAAGATTTATAATTGGTAATTGGTTAAAATTCGCTGAAGCCTTAGGATGCGACGGGGTTAACGCACGTATAAATATAGGTTAAAATTAACAAATTTCAAGAAGCTTTATAAGCCTATCGCGAAAGTCGGTTTATAAGGATTTCATGCAGTGGATATAATACGGTTAACTTGTCTTTATCTGCCATTTCAAATTCGCTGAATTCAAAGCCGGGAGCAACCGCGCAGCTTACAAGGGTAAAGCTAGTTTTCGATGGAATTTCGGCCGCAAACCATAACCCGGCTTTAACAACAAGCGACAAATTCCCCGTAGCACTATCAGAAAGTTCAAGCGGATAGTGATCTCCGTTTTCGTCTATCACATGAACATGTAAAGGTGCTCCTTTATGAAAATACCAAATCTCGTCCGACTGGATGCGATGAAAGCCTGAATAATCATTTCCCTCCAGCAAATAATAAATAGAAGTGCAGGCTCTTTTAAATTTGAACGAGTCGTTCCCTGTAACTACAATTTCGGAACGGAAAACTTCCCGGTAATAACCACCCTCAGGATGAGGCTGTAGTTGTAAATGATCAATCCAATACGCTGCGTTTTTTTCATCCATATTAAACCGGGATTTCAATATCTGCCCTTTTTACCTTTTTCTCTGCCATCAATAATATGATCAGTAAAAATAATCCTATTGCAAAAAAGCAATCAAGCGTTAATGCCGAATTACGCATTTCATGTGTCCATGCTTCAACAAATGCAAAACAAAATAGCCCCACAACTATTGCTATTTTTTCCGTCACGTCATAAAAACTAAAAAATGAGGCGGTGTCAGGAATATTTGCAGGAAGGTACTTTGAATAAGTTGAGCGTGATAAAGATTGCACTCCGCCCATCACCAATCCAACTACCACGGCAGCGAAATAAAACTGCTTAACAGTAGCTACAAAATAAACACAGCAACAGATTATAGTCCAAATCGCAACCAAGCCTATCAAGGTTTTAACATTACCGTACTTAGCTGATGATTTTGAAGTTATAAGCGCCCCCACTACTGCCAAAAGTTGTATAATTAATATAATAGGAATAAGCGAATCGTCACCCATATGCAGCTCCTTCGCAGCGAAATTAGCAGCAACCAACATAATAGTTTGTACGCCAACCGAATAGAAAAAAAAGGCCCCCAAAAATCGCTTTAACAAAGGCATCTCCCTTACCTTTCCAAATACTTTAGCCAGCTCTTTAAATCCCCCGGTAAATACATTATAGTTATGTGAACCTGCATTTGGAATACCTTTCGGTAATTTCAGGAACGGGATAATGGCAAAACCAATCCACCATAGGGCTACTATCAAAAATGATATACGGGCAGCCTTATCCTCTGTGATGCCAAAAATAGTATGGAACTGGATAGGGACTAAACAGATCAACTGCACTACAACACTACCGACGAAGCCATATATAAAACCTTTGGCGCTAACGGCGTCCTGCTGGTCGACTGTAGCAATTTGGGGGAGATAAGAGTTATAAAAAACAAACCCACCACAATAACCTATGGATGCAAGGCCGTAACATATCAGGGGAGCTTCCAGCGGCCTCTTTTCCTGTAAGAAAAACAATCCGGCACAGGCAAGGCTGCCCATCCAGGTAAACAGCTGCAGGTATATTTTTTTATTGCCACGATAATCAGCTATCGACGTTAATATTGGTAGCAATGCTACTACTATCAGGTATGAAAAACCTAAAATATAGGTTGATAATACAGTGTTTACATATTGATGTCCGAAGAACGAAACCATATTGCCATTTTGAGAATTGGCGGTTATCGCAACGAAGTAAGCAGGAAATATGGTCGAAATGATCACCATATTGTAGGATTGATTAGCCCAATCGAACATGCACCATGCCCATATGGTTTTCTTATTATTTTTAGCTTCCATTCAGGCGCTAAAAATATATAAAATTCAGGATGGTGGAAGAAAAATAAAAAAGCCTTGCTAATGCAAGGCCAAGATCAAAGCTGGAACAACATATACCATAGCGATGGGTTTTAAACCCATCGCTATGGTATATGTTAATTTACTCCCTACCCTGGTTCAAAACGCTTAAAGCTTGTTCTGGCGATGTAAGGTACAACTGGTACAGTTCAGCAGTTTTACCAACATGTACTTCATATTCATCCTTTTCAAACCCATCTATTAAACCCTGTGCGACAACTTCCGGAGGGATGCCATTTTCTTTTCCACCAATTTCTGCAGACAGCTCAGTATCAACCAGCGGCGGCATCAATTCAAATACTTTAATCCCGGTATTTAAGGCAAGTGTATATCTTAATGCCCTGGTATAAGCGTGTAAGGCCGCTTTGCTTGCCGCGTACGTTGGTAAATTGATCCCGGGCGCAAATACGACTATCGAGGTTACATTTACAATGGCAGCTTCCTTTGAAGCCTTAAGTAAAGGCAACAACTTATCTATAAACCTGATGATCGACAGATAATTGGTATTGATCTCGTCAGATGCTTTTGAATACGCATCGCCGCCATCTCCCAGGCGATGTAAGAATGCCTGGCCCGCGTTATTTATCAAAATGTCAAGTCCGCCAAATTCGTTGGTCAGTTTTTCGAATATGTTATTCAAATCACTTTCACTGTTAACGTCTGTTGCTATATAACTAACGTTGGTTAATTGGGTAGCTGCTTTTTTAAGACGATCCTCGCTCCTGCCGGTAATAATTACCTTATTACCTCTTTCACTTAAAAGTTTGGCTGTCTGAAAGCCGATCCCTGAACCACCACCTGTGATCAGGACTGTTTTTCCTGTAATATTCATTGTTATGTTTGTTTTAGTATTGTGTTTTTTTCTTGATTCCTGTTTTTTGACTCCTACTTTTTTCAACTAATCTCTAATCTCCAGCCTCTAATCTCTAACATTAGTGATCCGTCAAGATCATTTTCGGTGCAGTGTTTTTTGGCGCCCTAACCACGATCAATAATAAAGGCAACGTAATTGCGAACAGCAGACCTATCAGGTAATAGCTATCCACGTAGCTCAGCAAAGTTGATTGCTTAACAACAGCAAGATCAATAACCTGCATACCCTTTATTTTCGCATCCATCACGCCGATCCCTTTATTGTGAAAATATGCAGTGTATGAATTAAGCCGCTCAACTGCCTGCGGATTGGTATTTGTTATGTTCGACAGCAAATCAGTACGGTGTGCAGCTATTCTACGTGCGGCGTAAGTGTTGATAGCTGAAATCCCGAACGCACCGCCCAGTTGCCGCATCATATTGTTTAACGAAGCGCCCTGTGGAATATCCTTTGGCGCCAGTGATGATATGGCCAGCATGGTCAATGGCACGGTTAAAAACGCCATACCCAAAGCACGGAAGATGAGGTTTATGGTGATAGTGAACGCCGATGTATCCAGGCTCATGCCCGACATGTTCCAGTTAAAATAGATGAAACAGCCAAAGCCGGCCGCAACGATGATCAGTGGCGATAACCCGGCCTGTAAAAGCTTACCCGAAACTATCAACCCTAATATGGCTATTATGGCACCGGGCAACAATAATAGGCCGGTTTGCGTTGGCGTGAAACCAAGCAATCGTTGTGCAATTACCGGCGTGAGGAAGATGGATGTAAACATCCCTATCCCTGTAATAAACGTGAGCAGGGCGGCAACTGTTAATGTTTTGCTTTTAAATACCCTGAGGTTCACCACCGGATGTTCCACATGCAGTTCCCAGATAATAAAAGCTGTTAATGCGATAACGGAAGTGATGGTAAGGACGGTAATATACCCGGTTGCAAACCAGTCTTCTGTTTGACCCCTTTCAAGCACCGTTTGCAACGAACCTATTCCGATGGCTAACAAAATAATGCCAGCCCAATCTACCGCATGAATTTTGGATTTTATGGTCGGCTCAGTCAGCAGGAAGTAACATGAGGTGGCGGCCATGATGCCAATCGGAATGTTGATGTAAAATATCAACGGCCAGGAATAATTTTCAGTGATGATACCGCCCATCGTTGGGCCGATAGTTGGGCCTATGAATACCCCTACGCCAAATATTGCACTAGCAACACCTTGTTTCTCCTTAGGGAACAGCTCAAAAATAACCGCCTGCGAAACAGAGAGCAGCGCACCGCCGCCAAGGCCCTGTAAAAAGCGAAAGAATACCAATGTCCAGATGTTCGTTGCACTCCCGCACATAAAAGAACAAAGCACAAACAGGATAATAGAACCGATGTAGTAATTCCTTCGCCCCAGGTTGATGGTCAAAAAGCTGGTTAAGGGTATGATGATGACATTTGCAATTGCATACGCTGTGATTACCCAGGTGGTATCCTCCAGCGTCGCGCCAAGATTACCGCTCATGTGCGAGAGGGCAACATTTACTATGGTCGTATCTATAAGCTCCATAACCGCGGCGAGAAGTACGGTGATTATCAGCAAGTTTCTTT
Source organism: Mucilaginibacter phenanthrenivorans (assembly GCF_024721155.1). Classification (GTDB taxonomy): domain Bacteria; phylum Bacteroidota; class Bacteroidia; order Sphingobacteriales; family Sphingobacteriaceae; genus Mucilaginibacter; species Mucilaginibacter phenanthrenivorans. Next base: position 15,267 of record NZ_JAHVAP010000014.1, read on the forward strand.
TTAGGTTGTTCATTTTTTGTTTTTGTAATTCAAACATTAAAAAGACCGATCGGTCTTTTTAATGTCAAAAAAAATTAAATACTGTTTTGTTCGATTTCTGCCTTAAGGATCTCTATCACTACATGCATGTGTTTTGGGTCATTTTGAACTTTACTGATCAATATGGCCCCCTCAATCATGGTGAACATTTTTGTAGCGAACAAATCTGCGTTAAACGTTTTGGGAAACTCGCCCCTCTCATGCCCCAACTTAATGATATTCGAGATCCGGCCGCGGAACCTGTCGATAGACTCATTTACCTTTTGCTTGATTGCCGGGTTAGTATCATCGACTTCGGTACCAAAATTCAAGATTGGGCATCCGGCATTATTAGCCTTGAATAATTTATTTTCATAAAAATCCAACAAGGCGAAAAGCTTATCCTTTGCTGTTGTTTTAGCATCAATGCTTTTGTTGATCTCGTCAGAAAGGTTTTTAGTCAGGTACTTATATGCTTCAAGACAAATCTCCTCCTTGCTTTCAAAGTTTCCATATAATCCCCCCTTGGCAAGTTTGGTAGCTTCCATTATGTCGCTCATTGAAGTACCGGCAATACCCTTCTGGTTGAAGATGGGCGCTGCCTTTTCAATAATAAACTGCCGTGTTCTTTCTGCCTTTGTCATTATAAGTACAAATATAAACCGATTGGTCTATTTTATCAAGGTGATTTTATTTTAGTTTACGCTGGGATTACAAATTGCCTGGCAAATATGCGTAGGGGCGTATAGCATACGCCCTTGCCACCGTTTGTACATACCGCAATCATTTCTGTCCGTTTTTATAGGGCTGCTATACGCCCTTGCCACCGTTTGTACATACCGCAATCATTTCTGTCCGCTTTTATAGGGCGTATGCTATACGCCCCTACGGAAAAACATTACTTTTATTATGTTTACACACGATATCTTATACTTTAAAACCCAACCTGAAATCACATATGAAATACAATCCGCTAACACATAATCGTAAATCTATCAGATTAAAAGGATATGATTATTCCCAGTCTGGTGCCTATTTTATCACGATCTGCACCTATGGAATGCAGCTTTTCTTCGGCGACGTGATAAACGAAGAAATGAATTTAAACGAAATGGGACAAATTGCATATAACGAATGGCTAAAAACACCGGAGATTCGCCCATATGCATCATTAGATATTTTTGTGATTATGCCAAATCACATGCATGGAATTATTTTTTTAGATGATGCTTCAATGCAACCGCTGCCGGCATCAACCTCCCCGATATCTAATTCAGTTAAGCATGATGATGATTTTGTTTCCTCATTAAAATCGCCATCACATAGTATTGGTGCAATTGTACGGGGCTATAAATCCTCAGTTACTAAACAAATAAATTTGTTGAATGAAACCGGAACAGTGTGGCAACGAAATTATCATGAACACATTATTCGTAATGAAAAGTCTTATTCGCGGATCTTCGATTATATCATCAACAACCCCTCAAAATGGGCAGAAGACAAATTTTACGTGAAATGATATCAGCTAAAAATAATTTTAACTAGATCTCCTTCGCGTCACTCATCTTTATCCAACCCTCGCTTCCATTGGCAAGTTTTATTTTCAGCCAGCCATTACTGTCGTCCAAAACGTTAACCTTTGTTCCGTCATGGATCACAAATAATGAACCTGCCTTTTCACCCGGTCCGCTTTTTACGATAACCGAGGGACTAAAAACAATCGCCTCTTTATGTCCGCTAAAATAGCTTTCCTGCATTCCGGCAATAAATATAGTAAACGCGCCCAGCGCAAACAGAACGACTGCGCCATAAAATGAAGCCTTTTTAATAGCAATAGATCCGGTAAAAAAATAGAGGATCAAAATACCCGAGGCCAATAAAACAAACGCAACACTCAACCAACCCAGGCCATTTGCAGAAATCCCCAGGATAACCCCATGCCACCACTTGGTTACAAAGAATTCAGGAGCTTCATCTATCTTATCCGTGGTTTTCTGATTTACAAACTTAATATTAAAGTTAATGTCCTCATCACCCGGCGAAAGCCTGTGCGCCTTCCCATAATAAAGTAAAGCCGATGGAACTTCGCCTGTTTTATAATACGCATTGCCGATGTTAAAATAAAGGGCAGCCGATTCATAACCTGAATTAAGCGCCTTTTGATATGTAGCAAGCGCCTCTTTGTATTGCCCTTTGTTGTAACTGGCATTGCCGCTGGCAAATAACGCCTGCTGACTACTACCCTGACCGACAGTTATCGAAGGGATAACAAATGCAATTAAAATATATAATGTCCGCTTCAACATACTAAATCTTATTTTCAATGTCACTAATAATTCCCTTTGCCTTCTCAAATACTTCCTGTTTTGAGATATGTGTTACCGGTGCATATCGCGCCATTTCACAAAGATCCAGCGTCTCCAGTACCCGATTGATCAATGGTTCTTCCAACGCCTTTGCTGCTAGTGCAGATGCAATAGTCGCCCTATCGAGATTAGCATACGGAATATTAAGCTTATCACTTAGATAACCGTACATACCTTTAAATAACTCTTCATAAAATGCAGCAGTGTTATTTGCGGCCAACTGCTTTTGAGCGTTAGCCAGCCGTTTGGCAGCAACTTTGCCGGCCCTTTTATTTTTTACCAATACAACATCGCTATTGAATTTTATCATCCGGTTGCGATAGTTAAAGGCACCGATACACAGAATGGGGCCCAAAGCAAGTAAAACATAAAAAGTTGCGGACCCAAAAAACTCATCGCCGGGCCTAGCAAGCATTCCGTCATTCGTTTTTATATAACGGATATCGTTATCCAGTACCTTAATGTCCTGCTTATTGGCGCCGGCTAAAGTTGCTACATTACTTTCTGCCACGCCTTTATTCACCTTAATTTTATAAGGCTTTGACGTGAGCGTCACATACCTGTTTGTCGCAGGATTAAAGTATGAGAACTTCACCGGATCAATAGTATATTCACCTTGGTGCCTTGGGATCAACAGATAGTTATAGATCCTGCGGCCTGATACGCCATCTGCCCGCTCAGTTATGGTATCCTGTATTTTAGGATCATATTTTTCAAAGTCCAAAGGGAAACCAGTATTTAATGTTTTTAGGAGTTTGATATTGCCTGCCCCGGTAACCTTAACCCTGTAATTCAGTGCCTCATTTGCCTTAAGCTCGGTTTTATCGATGGACGCATCCATATTAAAAGTGCCTACAGCGCCAGCAAAGCTTGCCGGCTTGCCTGCATCAGGTAATGGTTTTACATGGATTACCACCGGAGCGCTCTTAGCCTGGTATTTGACCTCCTTAAACGATCCGCCGAACATCTGGTCCATAATATCATTGGAATGCACCGGCTGGCGTACCAACAGCGTCATCTCCATCGGCTCAATAGTGATATTCCCTGAGTGTTCGGGGAACAGGATAGTCTGCTTAATATCGGCAGCGTTATATTTTAAACCTTTATAAGTTTCGACATGCCATTGTACCTGCCCTTGTTGATTTTTAATATCCTCATTCCAAAAACCTGTTAAATCAGGCACCTTGTCTACCCGACTGTCTTCAATTCCTACGCGGGTATAAATTCTGAAACTGAGGGTAAGCTGCTGGCCCTGATAAACGGTCGGCTTATCTACTATCGCCTTTATAAATAGCGATTTCGCCAGGTCTGCACTATTGCCCTGGATTATGCTATTATCAGCCCCATTTTGTGGTGCCTGTTGTGCGCCACCCCGTGGCGGAAGCGTTCCTTTGGTCACTCTTATCCTGATGGGGTTTGTGCTGGTTTTATAACCGCCCACCGTAATAGTAGCCGAACCAATACTAAATTCCCCTTCCGTTGTCGCCATCAGTATATAGCTAAAGGAATTACTCACGGTAGTTTTACCATTGATAGATTCCATGCTGGTCGAAACATTTGGCCCCGACAATACCTGAAGTCCTCTAAAACTTGGCGGCACGAAATTCTCGCCGTTACCGTTTAACGAAAAGTCAACCTGGAATTGCTCGCCAACCGCTACTGTATTGCTATTTACAGAGGCAACAAACTTTACACTTTGGGCCGTTACAACTCCGACCCAAAAAAGCAAAATGGTTAATATGTAATATCTTAGTTTCATTAATGTTTGTTGTAATTGTTGTAGAAGTTGTAATTGTTGTAAGGCCGTAATTTTTTAACATCTACAACCTTTATAACCCTTACAACCTATACCTAACCCCTACCAATCCTTCTCGACGTGCACCTTCGTGCCTTTTAACTTCTTATTCTTCAGCTTGTCCTGTGTTTGCTTTTCGTCGTTGTTGAGGGCATCGAGCATCCGCTCGGCATCTTCCTTCGAAAGCTTATTGGGTTGCGGTTGCTGACCGTCCTTTTGATCTTTCTTATCCTGGTTTTGTTTATCCTGATCCTTTTTATTTTGATCCTGGTTTTTCTTATCCTGATCTTTTTTGTCCTGGTTCTTTTTATCCTGGTCCTTCTTGTTTTTGTCCTGGTTTTTCTTGTCCTGATTCTTGTTATTCTTTTTATCCTGTTGTTGCTGTTGCTTCAGTTTTTCTTGTGCGTAGGCAAGGTTATATCGCGTTTCATCATCCTTTGGATTATTTATTAACGACTTCTTATAAGCATCAATACTTTCCTGTAATTTTTTGCTTTCCAATAACGAGTTACCTAAATTGTGGTAAGCTTTAGCAGCAACTGCTTTATTGGTTGATGCCTCCCCCAACTGGTTAAATTGCTCACCCGCTTCGCCAAACTTCTTTTGTTTATATAATGCGTCGCCAAGGTTAAAATTACCTTCGGTGTTTTTTTTCTTCTCAACCGATTTACGGTAAGTAGCTTCCGCTTCTGTATATTTTTTTTGCTGATAAAGCTCGTTCCCCTTATGCACAAGGCTTTTTTCCTGCTGCGCAAAAAGCCACGAGCCCTGTAGTAAAAATAATATGATAATAATTAACTGCCTCATATCTTCTTCACTTCAAATAATTTCAAATTACTTAACCGCTGGCTTTTCCTGTTCGAGATAAAGAATTCAATAACCAGTAATATAAAAGCTATCGCCAGGAAAAACTGGAACCTATCTTCAAAATCCTTGAAACTTTTTGTGTCAACGGTTTTACGCTGGATCTTGTCTATCTGGTCCATCACGATCCCAAGCCCGCTATTGGCGTTTGTTGCCCTTACGTAAGCGCCATTCCCTGCAGCAGCGATCTCCTTGCCCATGGTTTCGTCCAACTTACTTACTACGGTTTTGCCGGCGCTGTCTAAATGGAACCCTATTTGCTTTCCATTTTCATAGATCGGAATTGGTGCACCTGCGGCAGATCCAACACCAATTACGTGAACTGTTACGTCCTTTTCGGCAGCGGCTTTAGCAGCGGCAACGGCGTCGTCCTCGTGATTTTCGCCATCAGTGATAATTATCATCGCCTTACCTGTTCCGTTCTTAAAGTCAAACGACTTCATCCCCAAATCAATTGCTGAACCTATAGCCGTACCCTGTGTTGGCACCATATTGGTATTGATGGTGTTCAAAAACAGTTTGGCTGCAGAATAGTCAGTAGTTACTGGTAATTGCACGTAAGCTTCTCCTGCAAATACTATCAGGCCGATCCGGTCGCCATGCAGGTTGTCAATTAGCTGTGCAATGGCTTGTTTGGCATTTTCAAGCCGATTGGGGGCAAGATCCTGCGACAGCATACTGTTTGATACGTCAAGCAATATCATCAGGTCAGCGCCTTTACGCTTCTCCTCTTCCATCCTCGAGCCGATCTGCGGATCGGCAGCGCCAATCACCAACATCCCAAAAGCTATCGAAAACAAAATAAATTTTAACCACGGCCTTGAAAAAGAAACATCCGGGATCATTTGATTAACCACGTTCCGGTCGCCAAATGATTTCATAGCCTTTACCTTCCACCTGCTTACGATAATAAAAAGCAGGATGAAAGCCGGGATCAGTAACAATCCCCATAAAAATTCTGTATGTGCAAAACGTAACATATCCTAAGTTAAAGCCCCCCTCAGCACCGTATTCTTTAATCCAAACTCCAGCAATAAAAATAAAAGAGCCGCAATTGCGAGCGGTAAAAACAACTCCGTTTTTTTATGATACTGGGTAACGTCAATTTTAGCCTTTTCCAGTTTATCTATTTGTTCGTAAATGCTTTTCAGGGTTTGGTTGTTGGTAGCCCTAAAATATTTGCCGCCTGTTATATCTGCAATTTTTCCAAGCGTAACCTCGTCAACGTCAACCGGGATGCGTTGGTATTGTATGCCCATCGGCGTTTGAACCGGGTATGGTGCAAACCCTTTAGTACCTAAACCAACGGTGTAAACCCTTATGTTAAATTGCTTTGCTATTTCGGCAGCGGTAATCGGCGGTATTGATCCGGTGTTGTTCGAGCCGTCTGTAAGTAAGATAATCACCTTGCTTTTTGCTTCGCTTTCCTTAAGCCGGTTAACCGCAGTAGCAAGGCCCATTCCAATAGCTGTGCCATCATCTATCATCCCGTTCTTTATATCCTTAAACAGGTTTATCAATACCTCATGATCGATAGTAAGTGGGCATTGTGTAAAGCTTTCGCCGCTGAAAATCACCAGGCCTATGCGGTCATCCGGACGGTTTTTTATAAAATCTATGGCGATATTCTTGCCGGCTTCCATGCGGTTAGGCTGAAAATCTTCCGCAAGCATACTCCCCGAGATGTCGGACGCGATAATAATATCGATCCCCTCCGTTGTGCTATTCTGCCAGCTTAATGACGATTGTGGCCTTGCCAGTGCCAATATTAACGCCGATAATGCCAGGCAACGAAAAGCGATACCCAAATGGCGCAGCATCGGAACAATGCTCTTTTTTGGCAAGGTAAATCCCTTAACAGCCGAAACGCTTAAATAACCATACAGCTTTCTCTCGCGCCAAACATACCAGGCAATTATTGCAGGCACCAATATAAATGCCCACAAAAACCATGGCTGGGCAAATTCAATTCCTTTAAACACGCTCACTACCTCCTTCCGCCTGCTGCGGCACAATTACCTGTTGCTGTGTTTTTAAAACAAAGCCCATGGCGTTTTCCATACTCAGTTCATTGTCAACCGGCAACGGCCTTTCTTTTGCAAATTTCACCAAATCGGCCAATATCAATACCTGGTTCAGTTTAACGCGGTATTCATTTGCAATATCCATGTACTTTAAAGCGGCAAAAATCTCGTCTGTTGTTTTTTCGTGTGTTTTTACTACGTAACGCTTCTCCAGGTACTCGCGGATAATATCGCTTAATTCACTATGGTATTCCTTAACAGCTTCCTGTTGCCATAATTTTCTATCGCGTAATTGTTGTAATTTGTTTAACGCTATGGTATGCGGCGGAATCTCCGGCCTTGCAGCCTCTTTCACCAGCTTTTCTACTTTTGGTCGTTTCTTCAGATACCAGATAATGCCGCCAATAATTAAAATAGCCACGAAGCCAATCACAACCCAAACCCAGTGATCCTTCAGCCAATCCCAAAAGGTATAGGAAACAGCAAGTGGTTGTTTGATATCATAAATGGCCTTTGTCGTGTCAACCTTTACGGTTTGCACCATCAGCGTAAGCTCATTGGTTTTTAAAACACCAGCGGATGAGCCAATTTCGTAAGCCGGAATGGTATAAGTACCCTGGTCGAATGAAGTTATTACATAACTTAGTGTTACAGTTTTTCGTTTGGGGTCATCCTTATCCAAAACAGTATCCAGTTTACTGCTGACTATCTGTATTTTCCCGGCAATTGAATCTGCAAGTTTAGGGAAGTTTACTTTTTCCGTTAACGACTGGTGAACAATAAGCCGCAGCCTGGTTTGGTCGCCAATACGGATAGTTGATTGGTCCAGCTTTGCCTCAACTACGGTGATTTGCGCATTAACATTAAAAGCAAAACCGGTTAAAAGCGCTATTAAAAGCAGGCATTTAAAAAAACATTTATTTATCATCACCTCTTGCTTCCCCGTTTTTTAAACAATGTCATTAAAGGTTTCACGTACGATTCGTGGGTACCAATATCAGTTGCATCTACCCCGCTCCTGCTGAACGTTTCCTTCAAAGCAGCATTTCTCCTCAAAGCATCTGCTCTAAAAGCATTACGAATCCGTTGATCACCCGTATTCACCCAGGTCAATATGCCGGTTTCCTCGTCCTTTACCGGGATCAGTCCGAGATTGGGAAATTCTTCCTCGTGCTTATCATACAATCTAAGTGCAATTATATCGTGCTTTTTGTTAGCGATCTTTAGTTCGTTCTCGAAAGCCGGGCTCATAAAATCGGACATAATAAATGCTGTACACTTCTTTTTTATCACGCTGGTAAAATATTTCAAAGCCTCGCCAACGTTGGTCCCTTTATTTTCAGGCGTAAAATCTATCAACTCGCGAATGATCATCAAAATATGGCTCCTGCCTTTTTTAGGCGGGATAAACTTCTCGATCTTATCGCTAAAAAAAATCACCCCAACTTTATCATTATTCTGGATGGCCGAAAAGGCAAGCACGGCACAAAGTTCTGTCGCCAGGTCCTGCTTTTGTTGTGTTTGCGTACCAAAATTCTCCGACCCGCTCACATCCATCAGCAACATTACGGTAAGCTCGCGCTCCTCGTCGAACACCTTGACATAAGGATGGTTGAACCGGGCGGTAACGTTCCAGTCGATGGTGCGGATCTCGTCACCAATTTGGTACTCGCGTACTTCGCTAAAGGCCATACCCCGCCCTTTAAAAGCAGAGTGATATTCGCCCGAAAAGAGATGATTGCTCAGCCCGCGGGTTTTAATCTCGATCTTTCTTACTTTTTTAAGCAGTTCTTTAGTGTCTCTCGCCATTTTTTTAGATGTGAGAAATGAGATTTGAGATTTGAGATTAAAAGTGACAGTAAATCTGTCTCACATCTCAAATCTCACATCTCAAATCTTTCTATGGTACTTCTACTGCGTTTAAGATCCCCGTGATAATATCCTCCGTTGTCATGTTCTCGGCTTCAGCTTCATAGGTTAAACCTATCCTGTGCCTTAACACATCGTGGCAAACGGCGCGAACATCTTCCGGAATTACATATCCCCTGCGCTTGATAAAGGCATACGCCTTTGACGCTAATGCAAGGTTGATGCTTGCCCTCGGCGAGCCGCCAAAACTGATGAGGTTTTTGTAATTGGCAAGTTTGTACTGCTCTGGGTAACGGGTTGCAAAAACAATATCGATGATGTATTGCTCAATCTTTTCATCCATATACACTTCGCGCACCACCTTACGTGCCTTGATGATATCATCAGGGCGGATAACAGGATTTGGCTTCAACATCCCCTGCGGAGATATATTTGAACGTACTATTCTTTTCTCGTCCTCCTTGTTCGGATAGCCTATAACAACCTTCAGCATGAAACGGTCAACCTGTGCTTCCGGTAATGGATAGGTTCCTTCCTGTTCTATAGGGTTTTGGGTGGCAAGCACCAAAAACGGTGTAGGCAGCGGGAAAGTGTTATCGCCAATGGTAACCTGGCGTTCCTGCATGGCTTCAAGTAAAGCGCTCTGCACCTTTGCCGGTGCACGGTTTATCTCATCAGCTAAAATAAAGTTACTGAATAAAGGCCCTTTCCTTACTATAAACTCTTCCTTTTTTTGGTTGTAGATCATGGTACCCAGTAAATCGGCAGGTAGCAAATCCGGTGTAAACTGGATACGGCTAAAATCAGCCTGGATACATTTCGACAGCGTATTAATCGCCAATGTTTTCGCAAGTCCGGGTACGCCTTCCAGCAGGATATGGCCATCAGCTAGCAAACCTATCAGCAAACGGTCAACCATATTTTTCTGTCCCACAATCACTTTATCCATTTCCATTTTAAGGATGTCGATAAAAGCGCTCTCCCGTTGGATCATCTCGTTCAGCGCACGTATGTCAGTTGAATAAGACGCACTTCCCACCAAGGCATCAGGCGAAGAATGCCCGGTATTACTATTTATTTCTTCCATTAAACTATTATTATTTTTTGGTAGGCAAACTTAAACAGATGATCAATTTTTTGCCAGTAAAATGTGAGGTATAAATGTTAAAATTTGTTAAAATTAACATTATTTGACGTTAATGAGGACTTGACTACTCTAAAAACGAGCACGGTTGAAAAATATCGGGGTATTAGTGACGCACTAATTAAGCACCAACGTTAAAATGATAAGGTTGTTAATAAATATTACCAAAATTATAAGCTACCTGCTTCTCAATAACTTATGATTTAGCAGGAAGTGTGGATTTTATACTGGGTAGGTTTTATAAGCGAGGAAAAAAAACACCATGTCGCCGGAAGTAATTAGCAGCACATGTCCAAAATTAATGTATGGATATGTTTCAAATGCCACGTAACCAAGCAATCCTAATCCAATAAACGCAATAAGCAAATAGAGGTACCTAAATCTAGAATTCATAATAATTTATCAATAGTTCAAAAAAATCCAGTATAACCGGAACTATAAAACACACAACACTAAGTAATTAAAGACGATTAGGGTAGCCTATGTAATTTATTTACTAAAATCGTACCATAATGCAACATCCTGCTGTTATGCGCCTTTTTAATATATATTTCAATGATTCAACTTTTTAACTACAATTTCATTAAGAAAACTTCAGCGTCAATAGTGGCAATAAAACCATTTATCGGGGAGTTTTTTCCCATCTTTTTCTTGCAGCAAAATTCAGCTTCCATAGTTTATAAAAAATCGCGTATTCATATGATTTTTTTTATTTATCATTTCTTTCTACTACTAAGAAAAATATTGAGCAAGTGGAAATTTTTAAAACCTATTTGATAGTAATTTACCTTAAGTTAAAAGCCTATCAATAAACTAATTACCTTTAATTATTTACGTAAAAACCAATGCAGCCGTTTTCGTTAACTGCAAAAAATATTTTTTTTAGAAAAGAATAAATGGGTAAAATAACAATCGGAAATACCTGTTAGGAATCAATTCCGATAGGATTATTGATTGAGTACGCGCTGTGGAAACACGTCGCCGACGGCGTTTGAAAAAACAACTCTCTATGACTTACTAATACCGGTAATTAACCTGGTTAATATTTCATCTCCCCGATAGCAGGCTATAGATTTCCCGTTGGGCTTGTACCGCAGGTTTGCCGGCGGCAACTGGTACATTACGGGCATCCCGATCTAATGTCACTGCTTGTACATTGTCATGCAATAGCAAGTCTATAATTTTAATGATCTCGTCTTTTACAGTCTCATCATATATCGGAAAGCAAACTTCAATTCTGTGGTAAATATTGCGGTTCATCCAATCGGCCGAACCAAGAAATACTTCCCTATTTCCATTATTGTTGAATATGAAGATCCGGCCGTGCTCCAGGTAGCGGTCAACAACGCGGATTATGGTAATATTTTCGCTGAGACCGGCAACGCCCGGTACCAGGCAACAAATGCTTCGTACAATCATTGAGATTTTAACGCCGGCCTGCGATGCCTCATACAGCTTATTGATAAGCACCTGTTCTTCAAGGTTATTTACCTTTATTGTGATGCTTGCAGGTTTACCTGCCCTGGCAAATGCTATTTCACGGTCAATCAGCTCAATAAACCGCCTTTGCAGGTTAAATTGAGCAACTAACAAGTGTTTAAACTGAATTTGTTTTTCTTCTGCCGGCTTTTCCCGTTTGCTTAAAAACATAAACACCAATTCCATTTCGCGCAGCAGATCGTTGTTGGAGGTAAAAAGAATATGGTCAGTATAAAACTTGGCTGTTGATTCGTTGAAATTCCCTGTAGCCAGCAAGCCCGTATAAACCATGCGATTGTTCTTCTGAGTTTTTACAATAGCTATTTTTGCGTGGACTTTAAGGGCGGTAATGCTATAAACAATTTTAACACCAGCCGCCTTCATTTTTTTGGCCCACTTCAGGTTGTTGGCTTCATCAAAGCGGGCCTTCAACTCAACCATTACGGTTACGTCCTTGCCGCTCTTTGCCGCGCTTATCAGCGCGTTTACAATCAGTGAATTGCTTGCGACACGGTATAACGTAATATAAATCTCTTTAACGTCCGGATTGATCGCGGCCTCGTTAAAGAAGCGCAATACCGGGTGATAGCTTTGATACGGCGTATGAATAATCATGTCCCTATCGGCTATCAAGGATGCTATGGTTGTAGTTTCTTCTACCCCCTCAGGGTTAACAGCGGGCCAGTCCTGGTAAGCGGTTCCCGGAGTCTTTACAGGTAATGAGAAAAAATCCTTCAGGTTATGATAAACACCCCCTGCTGTCGCATTGGCATTTTGCAGATCGAGTTGCCGGGTTGCCATTTGCATAATGCGCAAAGGAATACCCGATTGATACAAAAAACGGGTTGCCAGGCCAGCATCTCTCTTCTTTAGCTGTTTTTCAATCTCCTCAGAAAGATCGCCGGGATATTCATCCTGCAGATCAAGTTCCGCATCGCGGGTTATTTTGATGCTGTAACAGCCATGGATCTCACAATCCTTAAATACTTTATCGAGGTTGTTTCTTATGATATCATCTAAAAATGCAATATATGTTGTATTATCAACCTTAATCGTAAAAAAACGGGGAAGCTCATCAGACGGAATATTGAGCATTACTATTTTTGCAGACCCACCGGACCTAACCAAATTCACGACAAAGTACAATTTGTTGTTTTCCGGGAAGAATTTATTACCCTCATCCAAAACAACGGGCTGTAAAAACGCCAACACCTCCGATAAAAAATATTCCCGGGCCGCGTTTTTCACCGCATCAGGGAATGGCTCGTTATACAAGAGATGAACATTAATATCCTTTAGTAATGGAATTAACCGACCGCGCAATATCGCCCCAAACTTTTCCTGATGGGCATTAATCAAATCAATGGCCTTTTTCAGGACGTTCTCCTGTTCGTCAGCATCTATGTTATTACCGTCTTTTTCTCCAATTTTTTTCAAGGCGCGTAATACAGGCATTCTCACCCGATAAAACTCGTCCAGGTTTGATGAGAAAATACTCAGAAATTTTATCCGCTCCAGAAGCGGGACGTTCTCGTTGGAAGCCTCGTCCATTACACGTTCGTTAAAAGAGAGCCAGCTTAAGTCACGGTTAAAAAAACGACCTTGTCCCATTTATCTAGCAGGAATTGTAGTTGGAACCTTACCATAAAACGCCGCCGCTATAATAAACGCGATAACGGACACTATTAGGCCGAACATAAATATATTATACGCTATACGCAGTAGCCTGTATTTTCGCCCTAAAACAACGCCCTGGGCGTATACGTCCCTTATCAGGCTACCATACAAAAAATCCTTATCGATCATCATTTTTTGCATCCCATAGTTATATTCATCCAGAGTAGCCTTATAAAAGTTACCAAAAAACAGCAGATTAACTCTTCTATTGTTTACATCCTCCCGTGTAAAATTACCTGCGGGGATTGAGGGCCTTGTGGACAGTATAGAAAACGTCATAGCCAGCAGGCTAACCGTGAGCAAGATAAATGTAGGGATCACCAGGTAGCCGTACTCGCTTAACCTCCGCAGCAGTAAGCTAAGCACTGCAGATAAAATAATGGAATTAACGGTAATCATTATATGCGCCTTATTGTCGGCCATATCACTTAAGCGCTGGTGATTGCTTGAACTGATCCTGAACATGGTTTCTATTCCCTTTTCAGGTTTGTCCTTTTCTTTTATCTTTTTCTTTTTATCATCAGAGTCAGACACCGGAGCCAGGCTGGGTTCCTTTTCAGTTATAATTGTTGCGTCAAATTGCAATTTCTCTTCCTTATGCAATTTCTTCGCAGCTTTTTCCTGGTCTTTCTCTACTTTTTTCTGTTGATCAGCTTCCTCTTCCTCCCATTTATTCTTTAGCTTTTCCAGGTTTTTCTCCTTGGTATCATTCAACAATAACTTGCAATAGTCGGTATGAAAGCTTTGCCCTTCCAAAAACTTTATCGATTTTTCGCGCCACTGCTGCTTGCTAAGATTAGCATCATACAAAAGGTTTATCTCCTTCAACAACAGCTTATCCTTTTCCTTAAAGTCATCAGTACCTAAATGGAATACATCCGCATCGCAAACAATTTCTTCCAATAATGTTTTTGGCGATTGCGGCATTTTGGTTGCCAGGATACAATTTACCATCAAATCGATATGCTTTTTGTCAACTCCCCTCTCGCCGAAAAATGCTACCGCCAAATCAGCGCCCTTTTCCTCATGATTTGCCACATCAACCATATACCCAAGGTCGTGAAACCAAACAGCGCCCAAAACGATAAAGAAATCGTCATCGCTAAGCTGGTAATGATTAGCAATTTGTATTGCTGCAGCAACTACATCCTGGGTATGATTTAAGTTATGGTATAATAGCTTACTGGTATCGTGCGTTTTATAAAAATTGAGCACGTAATCCTGAGCCTGTTCAAGTAATTGCTGATAATTCATAGTGACAGATAGTTTGACGGGCAAATTAGCATTTATTTGCGGTTGATTTAAATAGTGGTAACTTGCTTAACATCTGTAAAAATAAACATTCAATCTGCAAAAACGCTCCAAGCCCCCTATTCATGTGTATATTTTTTTATAAAAACATTATACTGACAATATTCATACAACTGTTAATAACCCTGCTTTGTTTAAACAATGCTGCTGCTCAATCGCCACTACAAAAATTTGACGACAGAGTGATGATAGACCTCCAAAATACACGAACGCCGGAGAAGACTGACTTTATGCTCTTTATGTCAAACACTTACCGTTACGGTGATATCGGTGTGCCTGCGGCAATGCTTGTCGGCGGGATTATCGATCATAATGCGACATTGCGCCAAAACTCCTTGTATGTGGCCAGCAGCACGGCAGTATCTTACGGATTGATGCTATTGATAAAACATGTGGTTAAGCGCCCAAGACCTTTTATTCAAAATATCAATATAGTTCCGGTGTATCGGGCAGGCAGCACATCATTTCCATCGGGCCATGCGGCATCAACAATCGCTACTGCAACGGCCTTGTCAATGGCTTATCCCAAGTGGTACATTATTGCCCCCGCGTTTTTATGGGCCGGAACAGTTAGCTATTCCCGTATGTATTTAGGTGAACATTACCCTACCGATGTTGCTGCCGGTGCAGTACTTGGAGCAGGTTCGGCAGTTTCGCTTATGTTCATAAAAAAATAAAACCAAGGTGTTGTAGTTGGGGTTAAATTAAACAGTCATGTGTGTTTTTAAAATATTTCCAGGTTTCAATCGTCCTTCTTTATAAGAACACTTATATTAGGTAGGGTTAATTTAATTTACTTATAGCTTCATCTAAGTTTAGTCAATATTACGTAATTACTTATAAGTCAAATTTTGGTAAATTTGCATAGTTAAAACATTAACAATTTATGTTGTTTCCGCAGTTTTCAGATAATCCATTCCAGATCAAACTCTCGTTTCATAAGATAATTGAGCGGTTGGAAGAAACTGCGTCAAATGAAACAGGCATAGGCGCCAGAAGAGCCAAGGCGCTCCTGGCAGAAATACAACCGCATCCCGAGCTAAGGGATGGTATTGAGGGCCTTAACCAGATAGCCGACAATGAGACCAGGATCTCTCATTTATTGAGTGAGCTGTTTCCTGCTATTCTTTCCAAAAACGAGATAAAAGCGGTGAGCATCCCATACCTTGGGCTAACATTTAATTATACCGAACGATTCAAAGAGATTCTTAACGCCGCCGGTAAATCATTCGATTTTAATATCCGAGATTTTGATGAACACCAGTTTTATGTAATGAGCTGCTGTATTATACTTAATGCATTTTATGGCACACGCTTAGACTCGGGTAAACCATTATTTTATGATATACCTACGGCCGACGGTATCGTTAAGCATTACCGGATCTTATATAACGCTGATTTTTTGGAGATTATCCCTACAGAAAAATCCAAGATGCTGACCAAGGAGGATATTGATCTTTTAATGGACAACTATGACGACCTTGCACTGTGGAAGGAAAAATTTCCGCCAAACAGCTGGATTCTGAAGGGCTTTGGTATAATGACGTTATTTGACGCCACCGTTGAGAACGCTGTATCGAGCCTGAAAGGTAATTTATTGGGCAATGTTGAATCGACTGAATTGCAGGAAAACCTCGAAGCGATCTTCAGGTCTATATTCAAAATCCCCGACCTCCACATCGGCTTTACATCTTTCGACAAAGAAAACGACAGGTTTACCGGCACATCCTCCGGGCAATCGGTAAAAAGTTACATGCTTGAAGGCAGGGCCGAAGGAGATTGTCAACAAATGCTCAGGGCCGATTCTTATCAAAACCTGATAAAAAAGCATACGCCAATTGCTGTTACCGATCTGCCGGAGTTTGCGGCACAACACCCGGATAGTAAGCTTTCAAAACATTTTGCGGCGCAAAACATTCGAAGCTTTATTTTGGCGCCTGTTGTTAAAAATGGCACACTGCTGGGTATTTTAGAGCTGGTGTCGAAGAGAACCCGTGATCTCAACAGTGTTAATGCTAAAAAATTGGAGATCGTAATGCCTTTTATTGTGGATACCATTTATCGCAAGGTAACTGATCTGCAAACCCAGATCCAGGCCGTAATACAGAAAAATTACACCAAGCTACATCCCAGTGTAAACTGGAGATTCAGGGAAGAGGCACTTAAATATATCCAGGGTAAACATAACGGCAAGCACTATACACCAAAGGAAATAGTTTTTCACGATGTTTATCCGTTATATGGACAAATCGACATCAAAGATTCATCAGTTACGCGGAATTTAAGTGTTACTAACGACTTAAACTACCAGTTGGAAAAACTGGTCATACTGCTGGAACAAATGCAACAGTCTGAAGTTATTGTGAATACCGAGCAGAAATTACTCGATCTAAAAGCTTTTATTGACGATTTGGTGACCGGCGTAAAGGCAGATACCGAGCAGCATGTTCAAAACTATCTTGAATTAAATATCCATCCTTTATTAACGGAAAATAAAAAATTCGGCAAGGAGATCTCAAAACAGATCAAGGATTATTTTAAACATACAGACAAGACGGCCGGGGGTTTTTATGCCAATCGCCGCAAGTATGAGGCCACATTAACGTCTATTAATGAAAGGCTGATCAGCATATTGGATAACAGGCAAACTGAGGCCCAGGGATATTTTCCACACTATTTTGAACGCTTTAAAACTGATGGGGTTGAACATAACCTCTATGTTGGTGCTTCGATAAGCCCCCACCAGCCGTTTGACTTCGCGCAGCTTGAACACCTGCGCTTTTGGCAACTTTTGGTACTTTGCGAAATGGCCATGGATCAGCATCATCTTAAAAAAACACTTCCATATCCGTTAGGCGTTACATCTTTAATATTAATATTCAGCGCACCCATATCAATTCGCTTCCGGATGGATGAGAAGCACTTTGATATCGATGGCGCTTATAATATCCGCTACGAGGTCATCAAAAAGCGTATCGATAAAGCGTTTATCAAGGGCACTAAAGAGCGGATAACTCAGCAAAATAAGATTACAATTATTTTTTCAAAGCTGGAAGAAGAGCTTGATTATATGAAATATATCAACCTGCTGCAGGATGAAGGAATTCTTGCTCCTAAAATTGAAGAATTTGAAGTTGAGGATCTGCAAGGGGTGTCAGGGTTAAAGGCGCTTCGGGTTGCTGTATTGCATAACCAGGATAAACCGGTTGAAAAAATATTTAACTACAGCGAATTTTATAAACAATTGAATCTCGTTACAATAGAGAATCAAAGCTGATTGTAAAAAACATCAGTTTACTCCCGGAATGCTGTGGCGCTGCCCAAAATTGCAGATATCCTAAAATCTAAACCCTGCTGAGATATAAGGATATGCACCGTCTTTTGAAAAGCCTACTACGCCCTGTACCAATATCAGTTGCGCCGGGATCCAGTAAAGGCCGCCGCCGTAACCATCATGCCACTGGCTTGATGATTCACCCGGAACCCAAACCCTGCCAACATCATTAAAGCCTACAAGGCCCAAAGTACCCGGAACTATATAAGAGGCATAATCGAACAACTTGATCCTCACTTCCAAATTGTCATACGCCATACTTTTACCGGTAAATCTGCCACTGTAAAAACCTCTTAGATTTTGAATGCCGCCAAGCTGTAATTGTTGATAAAAAGCAGCATTGCCTATGGTTGTACCTCCGCCAACCCGATTGGCGACAACAAATAATGAGTCAGTAGACGGCGTTAAAAAAAAGCTGAAATCGGATGTTATTTGACCGTAGGTATGTGAATTAGAATTAAGACTTTTTAAGCCGGTAGCATTTACATTCCACAAAATGCCATTGTGTGGAATAATACCTTTGTCACGGGTATCAAAAACCAGGCCTGCAACCAGGCCAGCATTTGCTTGTATATCAAATACCTTTTGATTTTGATTAAGTGCGTTATAGTCATCTAAAAAGCGATTATGGTTATCTTGTTCATCACTATTGTAATATTGAGCAATAACACCGCCGCTAACCGTCCATTTTCCGTACACGTGTTTTACCCGCACATCCGCATTCAAAAAATCGTAAACGTTGCGATAATACTTCCTTTCCTTATCACCTTTATTTACGTATTGCGTTTCGTTGCCCAGACCGAAAAAATAACTCTGATAATTAGGCCCCTTTGATAATACATTTATAACCAGGTCGCTTTTACCAAACGTTTGTTTAAACTCGCCGGTATAATTAAGCAATAAGGAATTTGCACCAAAACCGTAATTAACCACCAGGCTCTGCCTGAATGCATATGGATCCTTCCTAAAGCCCTGTTTCTGGTAAATAAAGTCGGTTATCAACTGGAAGCCATAATCGCTATTATAACTACCTAATATTAAGGGCTGAAGAAAATTGTACTTGTACCCTAAGGGATGGTAGCTATTAACGGAGGTGTCGGTAGAAACCCGCAAATGCGCTTGTGAGGTTTTAGGAAAGTCGTTCTTTTTGTCTGACCGATCATAAACATACCGGTTTCCCTTACCCGTGATGGTGCTGTCCACCAAAAAAGTATCTTCATCCTTACCACCTATCATCCGCACAGTTATAGGCGAGTGATTATCGCCGTGCACCGCAAATACGTCCTTACCGCCAATGCCATAAAGCCGGATCTCATCAGTTACAGCCGGGTCAAATTCGCGCTGATAAGTTATCCTTTCAACCTTGCCGCTCTTTTTAACCTTGCTTATTGAAACAGCAACCTTGCCATCCGCCTGGTTGGTAATATCAAAACGTTCGCGGCTTTCGGACGCGGGAATTTCAACTGTTGCAGCTATAAAGCGATAGTATTTTAGTGCCTGTTCTCTTAGGATATTCCGGCGCGCAATTAGTTTACCTGTTATCTCAGCGCCGCTTTGTTTGTAAATATCAGGCGGCATCATCCTAACTGCGTCCCTTATTACTTTGTCAGTTAAGTGGGTTTGCACATAAGTTATCTGGGTTTCCCAATCTTGTTGATTAAGGCTATTTAAGAAATACCTGTCGAAATTACGGGCGTTCAAATTCCATCGGTTAATGGAGCGGATATGATCGCCATAGTTTTGAAACTTGGCCATAAATATATGCCTTGACGTTAACCACGGAAATACGCCGTACGAATTGTTATAAACCTGGTCACGATCGCGGGGTACCGGAACGTAGTTTATGCCGATGCTATCCTTTATCCTTTCAAAACGCCATTGGTCTTCGTGCCTATCCCAATCCCCAAGCAAAAAATCAAGCAAACGCGCTCTTAAAACTAATTTCTGATCAACCCTGTTATCTCCATCCTCTTGTAGCTTGCCCTGAACTTTACCTACATTATCCGTTTTTTCAACGTTTAAAGGTTCCCGTTCCTCAAATAAAAAAACCTGGTTGGCAAAATCTGCCCGGTATTTTCCCAATGCAGGATCGTCCGGCACGTAAACTATTTGCGGATGCGCGTGCGGCACACCCAATGCCTCTGCCATTGGCGGCACCGTTAATGACGCGTAAGGGTGTTCAGCCGAGATCTGGTCCTGCACGATATCTTTCGCAATTGTTGCCCTTAGGTTAGGCGGTAAAATTTTCTCGGGATATTTTTGGATGGTGCGCAGCACCCATTCCTGGCCGCTGGAATCCTGAAGTCGCAGTGATTTTGTTTGCATCCCACCCCCGGTTTGCAGAATCTTCAGCCCGCCCTTCTCCTGCGATAAGTGAAATACCTTCATTTTAACAGGTGTGGCCCATAGCTTCCGATAATCTTCACCCAAAAGAAAGCGATGCACCCCGGAAACTTTGTCATACTCCGGTTCAATAGCTACAGTGATGCTGTCAGCTTTTATCTGAGAAAATCCTTTGCCGGCCACACAGCCTAGCATAACAATGAATAAATACTTCAGTATAGATAAGTGTTTGCCCGGTGTATTTACAGGTAGTGACATAGGGTATTTGTAAGGTAGAATTCGCACTATTTTTAATCGTCAACAAAATAAGCAAAAACGCGCATTTGTTTAGTAAGAATAATTAAAAATACGGTTGTGATTGCCTAGGTTACTTAAATGTCCCAATCATCAACCGCACTCTTTTCCGGAATAGCGATTATGTAAGCAATAACCAATATGCAGATTATCAACACTGCCCTGGTAAAAATATAAATGATGTTTTCCATAACAAAATAGTTTTAGTTGTTTTACTGTGATGACGATTGAGAAAGACAATAATGCTACCAAAATATTAAATTATTGATAATCAATTAATTAATTTAAAATAACAATTAAACAAGTTACGATATTTCGTTTTTTTAACTGTATTTGCCACGATATAGCAATATCCTTAAAGTAAAAACGACCAACCCGCATATTGCAGGTTGGTCGTTTTTACTTTAATTTATTCTACAGCTATTTTCCGCCTTCAAAAATCCCCTTATAAATGGCCGTTTGTAAGGTATCCGGGTTGGGCATAGGTTTAATTTCAAAGCTTCGGGCACTCTGAGTAGCCAAAGTAATCTTTATGGCTTCCTGTTTACCTTTTTTCTCTATCAGCATTTCAACGACATCGCCGGCCTTCTTCGTGATTGCTAACGCATCCAATATGGCTTGCGTAGCCGGCTGTCCATCAATAGTAATCAATTTTGACTTCACCCTTACCCCGCTCTTCCATGCCGGCGAATCATATTCAACCGCGCTTACAAATAACGAATCCGAGTGTGGTTTGACAGTAATACCATGCCAGGCTCCCGGCTGCTTTTTCCAGGCATCGTCAATATCCAAACCGGCATAAGCAAAATACGGGTGATAGTTTATTTCCTTAACGGTAGAGGCGTATTCAAACAGCTCAGGTAACGGAACGCCGGCTGTTTCCTCGCAAGCCTGTCTGAATTCCTGCGGGGTAAAACCGCGTTTCAGCTTTTTAAAATAAGTATAATAAAGCTTACGCATCACGTCGTCGAGGCTCTTTTTGTCCTTGGTTTCGTGCCTGATCTTTAGGTCGAGCATTAAGCCCAAAACAGGTCCTTTGTCATAATAGGAAATGGTTTTATTAAACTCATCTGCCACTCTCCCATTAGGACCATCGCTCCAGGTTTCCAAACTTGCCTGCGTAGCTGATTGGAACAGGTGGCCTGGTTTCTTTTCGTAGTTCAATAAATTGGCGCGCAGCTGGCCAAGCATTTCTTCGCCGTTGGTAAGCCCGCCCCTATTTATAATGATATATTCATAGTAAACCGTGAAGCCCTCAGACACCCAAAGCATTTCAGTTTTGTTCCCCTTCTCATAGTCAAACGGACCAAGTTCTATGGGACGGATCCGCTTTACGTTATACGTGTGAAAATATTCATGCGCCAGGAAGCTGTAGAGTTTCATCCTGCCCGCCTGTTTGTCCAATCCATTACCGGTAAATGCTACCGATGCCGAATTTAAATGCTCGATGCCACCACCACCAGCGCCAAGTCCTAAAAAGGTATAATGTTTATAAGGAATCTCGCCGATGATGCCGGAACCCGTTTCAACGATCTTCTTCATATCGTCCATAAACCGTTGCTTATCATCGATCATCATTTTATAGCCGATAAAATCGTGCTGAATGCCGTTCACCTTAAAACCGGGCAGTTTTTCAAGTTTACCCATCAGAATCGGGCTGTCATACAATACGTCAAAATCAGGCGCCTGGAAAGTTGTTGAATCCTGTCCAACAATGTCCAGCCCTGTGGCAATGCGCGTCCATCCCGGGTACTGTTGAATAGTTACCGTAACAGGCTGCAAAATATTTTTATCCTGGTACATAAATAAACCTGCCGGTGAGAAATAGGCATGGGCTGTGTCGAGGTAGTTCCCTCCAACAAAATTGCGGATGGCCGCTATGTCGTATTTAAGCTTTAATGCCTTGTTTTTGGGAACACCCACCTTCCATGTGTTTTGATCAGTTTGTTTAAAATCAATGGATTTGCCACTTTCGTCCGTTGCGCCAAATGCTGACACACTTTTACCAAAGTTCATATATTGATAATAACCGGTTGTCCATGTTGGCATTTTAAACACAACTGTATCTGGCAGTTTTCCGCTAAGATCCAAGCTGATGTGGGCAATTTTCGCCGCCGGATCAACGGATAACCCATAATGCCAGTTTTGTTTGCTTTGTTGCGCCGATGCAGTGCAGATCAGCATAAAATTAAACACCGCCGTTAATAAAATTAATGCGTTGCGCCTTGCAGCTTGCCGGTAGAGATTCATCATGAGCGTTTGATTTTAAACGAATATAAAGATTGGGTTAACAATCCACTTTCTTTGAATGTTAAATTTATAAAACAGGATGTAACATTATATACCAAATCCTATCTCACTATTACTAAATATTATCCCGTTTATTTTAAACATTTTCAAAAAAGAGTAATGAATAAATTACTTCATCAAAAATCCATCAACAAATTTGCCTTTATATTAAAAATAACATAAATTTAAGCCTGTAATAACAACCGCAATTATCGCTACTATAGTTGGAAACAATAACACGAAGGAATTTTTTAAGTAAGGGTGCAATGCTTGCCGGCGGCACCTATCCTGCCATGCTGGCCTTGGGCATGTTGAAGGCAGCGCCTGCGCATGCCTTTAATTTAACAGGCAGCGGAAACGGAAAGAAGATCATCATTTTAGGCGGTGGCCTTGCGGGCATGACCTGCGCTTACGAACTCAATAAATTGGGATACAGCTGCACCATACTGGAAGCCCGCGAACGTGCAGGCGGCCGATGTTGGAGTGTAAGGAACGGAACCGTAAACACCGAAACCGACAAACTCACGCTCACTGCCCGTTTTGACGAGGGCCAATACTTTAATGCAGGCCCATCCCGCATCCCCCACAACCACCAACTTACCCTGCATTATTGCAAGGAATTCAATATCCCACTACAGGTTTACAATAATGTGAATGAAGGTTCCTACTATTTTGCCGAAGGCAAGGGGCCACTATCCAACAAGAAAATAAAGGTGCGTGAGGTTCATAACGACATCCGCGGGTACATGACTGAATTGCTTGCTAAAAGCATCGATCATGGCAACCTTGATACAGGGCTTACTAAGGAAGATTCAGAAAAAGTAATTGAATACCTGATGGCCGAAGGTGGCCTCGATCCGGATAAACTATACAAGGCATCTGCGCGCCGTGGTTATATCGAAAACCCGGGCGCCGGCGATAAGCCCGGAAAAATTGCCGATCCGCACAAACTGACGGATATGATCCAGTCTGGCTTGATGGATCCTGATTTTTACAATGTTGCCGAGTATACCTACGAATTGCAGATGACCATGTTTCAGGCAATTGGCGGTATGGACCAGATAGCAAAAGCATTGCAGAAAAAGGTAGAACCAAGTTTAAAGCTCGGGGCCGAAGTAACAAACATCACCAATATTGATAACGGCGTAAAGGTTACCTATAAAGACGCGCAGGGCGAGCATCTGCTGCAAGGCGATATTTGTATTTGTACCATCCCCCTACCTGTATTAAGCAATATCAATAATAATTTTTCGGGCGATGTAAGCCGGGCTATCGATTATATCAGTTATATGCAAACCGGTAAGATCGGGCTGCAATTTAAAAGGCGTTTTTGGGAAGAGGACGACCATATTTATGGCGGCATCACGCATACCAATAACGATCTGACGCAAATCTTCTATCCATCATACGACTACCTTGGCAAAAAGGGAATTTTATTGGGCTATTATAATTTTAATGAAAAGGCGCAGCGCACGGCTGAATTAAGCTATGCTGATCGCGAGAAGCTGGCGTTGCAAAAGGGCAGGCTAGTCCACCCACAATACGATACTGAATTTGAGAGCTCATTTTCTGTTGCCTGGCACAAAACCAAATATAATTTAGGCGGATGGGCAGTTTACAGCAGCGAGACGCGCAAAAATCAGTACCCCGTATTATTAAAACCTGATAAGCAGGTATATTTTGCAGGTGAGCATTTAACCTATTTAAACGCCTGGATGGCGGGAGCCTTTGAATCGGCCCGCAGCGTGGTTACGGCGGTGCACGGAAGATTAACCGATCAGCGGGTAAGCTATCCGACTACAACAGATAAAAAATAAACTGACTGACTTTTACTCATAATTAAAAAACTAAAATGGCAAATTCAATTAACCGCAGAACCTGGATCAAATCCAGCGCTTTAATGGCCGGGGGACTGGCCCTTGCATCGGGAACTGTCGACAAGCTGGCGGCAATGCCGGTTGCTAAAACCCAAAGGCTGATCACTAACTTCGAGGCTGAGCAGGAAATAATGCAGAGCGCACCACCGGTGTTAAAAGCGCGTTTATTTTTTAACGAGAACCCCTTCGGGCCATCACCGGCGGCTAAAAAGGCGATAACGGATTCACTGGATTTAAGCTATCAATACATTTTTGCTCAAACCGGTCAATTGGCTGGTAAAATTGCTGCATATGAAGGCTTGAAACAAAGCAACATTATGTTGAGCTCAGGATCATCGCCTTTGCTGGAGGCTGCCGCAATGCATTATTGCAAAGGCGGAAAAAGCGTTATCACGGGCGAAACAACTTACGACGACCTGCCATCACATGCAGTATTACACGGCGCAAAGTTGGTTAAGGTACCACTAACAAAGGATTATAAGCTGGACCTGGACGCTATAGAGGCAAAAGTGGACGACAATACCGGCATTATTTATATCTGCAACCCCAACAACCCTACAGCCACAGTAGTTGATGCAGAGAAGCTCAAGGCATTTTGTGAACGGGTTTCGAAGAAAACTATGGTGTTTATCGACGAGGCATATATCGATTATTTGGACGACCCTAAATCAACTACGCTAATTGGCAATGTGAAGGCCGGACAAAACATCATTGTATCGCGCACCTTTTCAAAATTGTATGGCTTTGCGGGCTTACGCTGCGGGTACATAGTGGCGCAGCCGGCAACTATTGGCGCATTGTCGATTTATGGAAGCGGATCAGGTAACCTATCTTCTGCAACAGTAGCAGCAGCGCTTGCTGCGTACCAGGAAACTGACTTCTTAAAGGATGCACGTGCAAAAACTATTGCTTCGAGAGATTTCCTTTACGCAACTCTAAAGAAAGAAGGCTACGACTATATCCCGTCTTCGGCAAACTTTGTGATGTTCCCGTTAAAAATGGACGGAGCGAAATTCGTTGGCGAAATGATGAAACGTGGTGTTGGCGTACGCAACTGGAAAATGAACGGTACCGACTGGTGCCGCGTGAGCATTGGCCGTATGGATGAAATGGAAGCATTTGCCGATGCGTTTAAACAATTATCGTAAATAACTTGAGCTCGACATAAAGGCGGGGAGCATATTGGCTGATTATCACATAGTTACAAGAGATAGAATCACAGTAAAAATCAAAGTTACTGATAATCAACATGTTCCACTTTGTTCCGGGTGTTCCACTGATAAAAATGGAACGCTTTGCCTGCCTCGATATACAAACTTTGCGCTTCGCCTCATCCAAAGCTACAGCTGCACGCGGTTGCGCGAGAGTTCGGGAGAGATGACCATTTGTTTATGTCGAACTCTTCTTAAATAACATCTTAGCACAGGTTGAAGGCCGGTGCTTAATGAAACAACAAAATATATAAATATGCGTAACCTGATATTAACTTTTTTTTTATTCTTAATCATATTTACCACCAGGGCCCAGCAAGCGGCTGTAAACCCGCGACCGCTTACTTTGGATGAATACAACAAGGCATTAACTTATACCATAGCCGATCTGGACAAAGACACCTACGTAAAGTTTGATAATGCCTATGTACTTGACCGCTATGAAAGCCGCAAGCCTTACTTTATCACCGGGGGCGATGGACTTAAAAAACGTGTCGACCTTTATAAGCTGATCGCCAAAGATGGAATGCAGGAAATAGGTCTGATGGTTTTCTATACCAGCGAAACCGGCAAAAGATACCAGGCTTTGGTTCCAGATTTTACAGCTGATGCCAAGGTATGGGCAAAATACTTCCAGGATATTGATGATATCAATAAGGTTGAAAAGAATTACATCCTTAAATTATCCTATGTCCTCTCAAAGGAAATGAGCTTCCAGCAATATAAAGTGCTGAATGGCGGCAAGGACATGAAGGAAGAAGCAGCTACCTACGGTAACGATATTTGCTTCCCCGGCGACGAGGAAGTAACTATGAGTAATGGTGCCAAAAAAATGATAAGGGATGTAAAAAGCGGCGACGAAGTTATTACCGTTGACCCGGCCACAAATAAATCATCAGTGATCAGGGTAAAGGATCTTACCGTGCATGCGGCTAAGAATTACGCCATCACCGAGCTGGTTTTGATTTCGGCTAAAGAAAAGAATACCGCCAAAGGCTTAAATATCGACTTAAATACCAAAGTGCTTAAAGCTACACCAAACCACCCAATGATGACCAAACAGGGTAGTTTTAAAATTGGCGAGATAACTGTTGGCCAGCAGGTTTTGTGTTTGAATGATAAAAACGGCAAATATGAAACTTATACCGTTTTAAAGAAAACTGAACATGCAGGTGGCGTACAAAACGTTTACAACATTGAAGCCGATGGCGGCAGTACACTTGTTTTAAACGGCGTTATGGTAATGCAGAAATAAACGATTTTTAATTGTGATTTGAAAAGGCTCTTGAATAAGGAGCCTTTTTAGTTTAAACAATTTTGCCAAATTGCAGGTATATTACAAACCACGTTTAGTACGCATCGTCTTATGAAAAATAATTTAAAGCCGTTACTCGCCAGTATAATATTGCTCGCTCTTTTAACTGGTTGTGCCGGTGGCCAGCAGGCAACTAAGAGCCCAAAAGGATATGATTTGCACAGTCCTGTTAAATACAATATGACCGATGCGCTAACGGAGATTTCCGGCATAGCATTTAATAAAGGCAATGCAGATACACTCTACGCTGAACAGGATGAGGATGGATTCCTATTTTATTTTAAACCCGGCACTGATAAAATAAACCAGCTAAAATTTGGCAAAGGCGGCGATTATGAGGACGTTGCCGTGAGTAATGGCTGGGTGATTATGCTCCGCAGCGACGGCATATTATTTACATTTCCGCTAAAAGATTTAAAAAAGGGGGAAACCAGCAGTAACAAACAGATTGACCTGTTGGCTAAAGGCGAGTATGAAGGAATGTATGCTGACGATGCAAGCCGGTCAGTTTATGTTTTATGCAAGCATTGCAGCGTCGAAAAGGCAAGCCAAACAACAACTATATTTAATCTAAAGTTAGCCGTTGATGGTTCGCTATCAAACGCCGGGCGTTCAACCATCGATATTAAGAAAGTAGAAGAGCTAACCAATCAAAAGAAAATCAGCTTCCATCCGTCGGCGCTCGCAAAAAACCCGCAAACCAATGAGTGGTATGTTCTTTCGTCGGTAAATAAATTATTGGTGATAGCCGATTCAAGCTGGAGTGTAAAGGAGGTTTATACCCTAAACCCGGCAATATTTCACCAACCAGAGGGAATGGCGTTTGATAAGGACAATAACCTTTACATCTCCAACGAGGGGGATAAATTTGCACCGGGAAACGTGTTAAAATTTCCTTTTAAACGGTAGAGACGCAATATTTTGCGTCTCGGATAATTTGCATTTATATAAAGCATTAATATTCTTATATTTAGGCAACCTTAACGCTTTAAATATAAGATCATGCCGAATCACCTGTCAATCCTTGGAATCATTCACACTGCCATCAGTATCCTTGCAATTTTTGCTGCTTTGTATGCCTTGTTTATCGACGGCAAAATAAGCCCTGCGAACAATCGGGGGAAATTGTATGTCCTATTAACTGCAATTACGTGTGTAACAGGGTTCCCGATTATGCGGTTCGGCCATCCAACCGCCGGGCACACACTCGGAATTGTAATTTTAGTGATCTTACCAATTGCGTACTTTATCACCTCGCTTAAATTTCTTGGAAGAAGTGCAATTTATCTCCAGGTTTTCCTGATGTCTTTTACCTTGTTCCTTTCTTGTATACCTGCAGTTGTTGAAACATTAACCCGTCTGCCAATCAACGGTCCCATTGCCTCCGGGCCAAATGATCCGATCATACAAAAGGGTTTACTAACACTGGTTATCTTGTTTACGGTGGGAGTAATATACCAGTTTGTGAAAATGTGGTCGCGGCAGAAACATATGAATGACCAAAAAGTAGACCTGGCTTAAGACGATTGTCTGCCTTTAAAAAATAAAGCCCCTCGTTCAATTACGAGGGGCTTTATTTTTTATGGATGTGGCGGCGGCGGTGGGCCGGGTGGATGCGGCGGTGGCTTTGGCAAACGGATATGGATGCTTGCCCGGTGATGACGCCTGTGTCTGCGATGACTCCACGGTAATGGCGGATGTGGTGGCGGAGGCGGCAACTGTAGAAACGTGGGTTCAACTTTTAGCGCTAACGGGTTTGCATGTGCAAACTGGAGGCTAAACGTTAAGAACGCTACAACTGCAAGAATTTTTAAATACTTCATGGTTCAGCTTTTGTGGTTAATTTATTTTGACAACATTAAAGTTAACATAAAGTTTTGATGTGCAATTACTACTTTTTGTATAATGTTTTATATAGGAAATCGGCAGTAAACTGTCCCGCCTCCAGCCAGCGTTCCTGCGTCTCCTTGTTTCCGGAAAAAACAGGATTAAAATGCTTCATTAATTCATGTGAATACCCCTCGAACACCTTCACATTAGTGGGGATTCCCAACCTGGTTGCTTCTGCATGAATATCCGCTCCACCATACAGTGACGTGTCTTTATGGGTTGGCGGCACCAGGCTATCTCGGCTACCATAAATATTTACGATGGGTACCTTTGCATTTTTAAGCCAGCTCAATTTAAAGATGCCGCCCCACAAATTAATAATCCCTGCAACTTTCAACACGCTTTTATCATCTGAATTTACATCAGCTATCCCAGCAAGTTTCGCCAGCTCAGCGTTACTGCTATAAGCTGCGTTCAGGGCGATCATCCCTCCTGCCGAATTTCCGGCAAGAATAATTTTATCGGGATCAATATTGTATTCTTTGGCGTGTTCCTTAAAATAGACCACCGCTTGCTTTGCATCCAGCACCGCGTAATACGCGCTGCGTTTTAGCTCATCAAAATTAAATATCGGGAACTTTTTACTTAGCGTATAGCTTAATGCGGCGCACACATAACCACGTTGGGCAAAGGTTTTGCTCCATAATTGTATGCCTTTAGCCTCTTTTGTCCCGAATTTAAACCCGCCGCCGTGCATCCAAATAATCAATGGCCTGCCGGTTGATTTATCGCCGGTTGGTTGGTAAAGGTCGAAAAAATGAGATTTTTTATTTTTAGATGAGTCAGTGGGCGAATAGCTCAAGTTCTTCGTTTCTGTTACATCGGTAAAAACCAGATCCTTATACTTAACCGATTGAGCCACACTAAAAAACGACACGCCTAATAATCCCGCAATTAATATTGATTGTTTGAACATAGCTGATATACGTTACAAATATACTGGTTGGTTGTTTGCTGTGTTTAGTTAAACGAATTGAATTCGCCCAATCTTCCATTTTTATTAGATTTGGAAAATGATACCTACAGAGAACAGCTATCAACAAGCAAGCGAAATAACATTAATGCAGGAGCAAAAGTTACAGGAACTATTGGCATACGTAGCTGAAAACTCTCCTTTTTATAAAGACTTGTTTTCCAAACACAATATCGCCATAACTGCAATAAAAACAATTGCAGACCTGGCGCTAATCCCTCCTACTGTTAAAGACGATCTGCAACAACGGAATGACGATTTTTTATGTGTATCCCGGGATAAGGTAATAGAATACACTTCCACATCAGGTACCTTAGGTCGCCCGGTAACCATCGCCCTTACTGAAAAGGACCTTGATAGATTAGCTTATAACGAGTACAATTCCTTTTTATGCGCAGATGGCTCTGCAGATGATACTTACCAGTTGATGCTAACGCTCGACAGGCAATTCATGGCAGGTATTGCTTATTACCTCGGCATCCGGAAAATCGGCGCGGGGATTATCCGTTTAGGCCCCGGCGTACCCGCGTTACAGTGGGAAACCATCAAGCGCTT
Organism: Mucilaginibacter phenanthrenivorans; assembly: GCF_024721155.1. Lineage (GTDB taxonomy): Bacteria > Bacteroidota > Bacteroidia > Sphingobacteriales > Sphingobacteriaceae > Mucilaginibacter > Mucilaginibacter phenanthrenivorans. Next base: position 45,895 of record NZ_JAHVAP010000014.1, read on the forward strand.
AAAACCGACAGCCATAGTTGCCGTACCCTCTTTCATTTTAAAGCTGATCCAGTTTGCAAAAGACAGCGGTATCGACATCAACAGCACATCCGTTAAAAAAGCCATTTGTATTGGCGAGAACATCCGCAACAATGATTTTTCGTTAAACATCCTCGGCAAAAAAATAACCGAGAGCTGGAATATTCAGCTATACTCTACCTATGCCTCTACCGAAATGCAAACTGCGTTTACCGAATGCGGCGAGGGCAAAGGCGGGCATTACCAGCCAGAGTTGGTGATCGTGGAAGTATTGGATGAAAACGATCAGCAAGTTGAGCCCGGCGCACCGGGCGAGGTAACCATTACTACCCTCGGCGTTGAGGGCATGCCATTACTCCGCTACAAAACAGGCGACATTTGCATGTATTATGATGAGCCTTGTGCCTGCGGACGAACTACTTTGCGTTTATCGTCCATCATGGGCCGTAAAAAGCAAATGATAAAATTTAAGGGAACAACACTCTACCCACCTGCCTTATTCGATTTATTGAATGAACGCGAGGAGATCCTTGATTTTGTAATAGAAGTTTCTTCCAACGATATCGGCATGGACCAGGTATCGCTTTTCATCGTCCCTGCTGATGAAAGTGAAGAATGTGACCACCGCATCCGTGCATATTTACAGGCGAGGCTGCGGGTGAGTCCGCACATAAAGTATGTAACTGTTGAAGAGATTCAGAAGATCCAGTTTAGCGAGGCAAGCAGGAAGGCAATAAAGTTTATTGATAAAAGGGCTTGATTTAAAAATAGCGATGGGTTTTAAACCCATCGCTATTTTTAAATCACACAATTCCCTCATCCCCGTTTTATTGCACTTTACATTGATCCGTTATCTATATATTTTATACTTTAGCGGATTATTATTCACCCTGATAAAACAAATAATTTTTGCCCATGATACTTGTTGGACAAAGTGCGCTTTCTTTAAATGATTTTTCTGAACTGATATTTAAACAAAAGGAGGTTGCTTTAGATGAAGCTGCTTTAACTAAGATCAATACCAACTTCGAGTTCCTTAAACAATTCTCGTCTAACAAACTCATTTACGGCATCAATACCGGCTTTGGCCCTATGGCCCAATACAAGGTAAACGAAGAAAATATATTACAACTTCAATATAATCTTATCCGCAGTCATTCATCCGGCAGCGGTAAGTTAATGACTGCACAACTGTCAAAAGCGCTGATGATTGCCCGCTTAAATAGCTTTATGCAGGCCTATTCGGGTGTACATACAGATGTTGTTGAATTATTAAAGAACCTGATCAATAATAACATTGCCCCATGTGTTTACGAACATGGCGGTGTTGGCGCCAGTGGGGATTTAGTTCAACTGGCCCATTTGGGACTTGTTTTGATTGGCGAAGGCGAAGTTATTTTTGAAGACGCCGTTCATCCTACTATGGACATCTTCAATAAATTCAATATCAAACCGCTTTCTATCCATATCCGCGAGGGGCTGGCTATATTAAACGGCACCTCTGCCATGACAGGCATCGGGATGATCAATATCATCCAGGCTAAGAAGTTATTGAACTGGTCGGTTTTGTTTTCGGCGATGATCAATGAAATAGTCGAAGCATTTGATGACCATTATTCAAAAGAGTTAAACATAGTAAAACGGCATAAAGGGCAAAATGCGATTGCCGAAATGATGCGCAATATTTTACAGGACAGCAAAATGATCCGCGATCGTTCGGAGCATCTATACAATCCTGATAACCTTGATCAGGAAGTATTTGAGGACAAGGTACAGGAATACTATTCCTTACGCTGTGTAACCCAGATCCTTGGGCCCATATACGATACCATTGCACAGGTTGAAAACACGGTAGTAAATGAATTAAACTCCGTTAATGACAACCCGGTTATTGACCACGAGAACCAGAATATTTTTCACGGTGGTAATTTCCATGGCGATTATGTATCACTGGAAATGGACAAGCTAAAAATTGCCATGACCCGAGTATCTATGCTTGCAGAACGGCAGTTAAATTATCTTTTAAACAGCAAACTGAACCAGAAGCTGCCGCCTTTTGTGAATTTAGGTATTCTTGGTTTAAACTTCGGCATGCAGGGGATGCAATTTACAGCTACTTCTACCACTGCCGAAAATCAAACGCTATCATTCCCGATGTATGTGCACAGCATCCCGAATAACAACGATAATCAAGACATTGTAAGCATGGGTTGTAATGCTGCCTTGATGACCAAGAGGGTGATCGATAATTCATTCGAAGTGCTCGGCATTCACCTGATGACCATTTTGCAGGCAATTGATTACCTGGAATGCAAGGACAGGCTTTCAAGTATCTCAAGAGCGTTATATGACGAGGTTAGGCTGATCTTCCCGAAATTTATAGAAGATGCGCCTAAATATAAGGATTTGGAGCGCGTGAAAACTTTCCTTGAATCAACAGACCACATTACATCGTTCTCCAAATGAAATGCGCGTTAGTCACCGGCGGCTCAAGGGGCATTGGTAAGGCTATTTGCCTAAAGCTTGCCTCGCTGGATTATTATGTGCTGGTAAATTACAGAAGCAACATTGAAGAGGCCGAAAAAACGCTTGCTTTGATAAAGGAAAACGGCGGCAATGGCGAATTAATGCCATTCGACGTAGCTGATAGAGAACAGATCAAACAATTGGGCGACTGGATAGCCACCAACGAAGATAAATACATCGAAGTATTGATAAACAACGCTGGCATCCGAGATGATAGTCTGATGGCGTGGATGGCCGAAGACCAGTGGGATAATGTTTTAAAAACGAATCTCGATAGCTTTTTTTATGTTACCCGTTTGGTACTTAATGGTATGCTAACCCGCAAATACGGACGCATCATTAATATCGTTTCCCTTTCGGGCCTAAAAGGCCTTGCCGGGCAAACCAACTATTCTGCCGCAAAGGCAGGCGTAATTGGGGCAACCAAAGCTCTTGCGCAGGAAATAGCCCGGCAGGGAATTACCGTAAATGCCCTGGCCCCCGGATTTATCAAAACTGATATGACCGAAGGTCTTGATGAAAAGGAACTAAAAATGATGATTCCTGCAAGGCGATTTGGTTTACCGGAGGAAGTTGCAAGCGCCGCTGCGTTTTTTTCATCTGCAGAAGCGGGTTATATAACCGGACAGGTACTTTCGATCAATGGTGGTTTATATTCATGATCCATGGATTTCCCGGTTGAAAATATTGTCCATTTAATCCCGCAAAAAGCGCCGTTTGTTATGGTGAGCAAATTACTTTATGTGGATGAAACTAGCACCAAAAGCAGCTTTATAATAAACCCCGATAATGTATTTGTAAAGAACGGAATTTTCCAGGAAGCGGGCTTAATGGAAAATATAGCCCAAACAGCTGCGTTAAGATCAGGTTACATAGCCAGCATTGAAAACAAACCGGTTGAAGTAGGCTATATTGGGGCAATAAAAGATTTTGAAGTATTTGATTTACCAAAGGCTAATGAAGAACTGATAACTGAAATAACAATAGAAAACCACCTATTCAACGTTACCGTACTTTTGGGTAAGGTTTGGCATAATGGCAAGTTAATTGCCCAATGCGAAATGAAAGTATTTATGGACGATAAATGAGCAAGATGAGTGTAAAGGATGTTTTTATAGTTATCGATAATATATTATCCCCCCTTGGTAAGACCACGGCTGAAAATTTCGGCCAACTCAAAAACAACATTTCCGGCGTAAAGCTGCATAATGACGAAAGCTTATCTTCCACTCCCTTTTATGCGTCGTTATTTGATAAAGATGAAATCTTAATAGCTGATGGTAGTGAGTTTACCAAATTCGAGCAACTCCTTATCGCCTCCATATCCGTTGCCTTGCAAAATACCGCCATTGACATAAAAGATAAAAAAACGATTTTAATTATATCCAGCACCAAAGGCAACATCAGCCTGCTTGAAACAGAGGCAAACAGCCCCGCCCTGGAAAACAGGATTGCAATGTCGACCTCAGCCAAATTAGTTGCCGGTCATTTTGGATTTCAAAATCAACCTGTCACTATTTCAAACGCCTGTATTTCGGGTGTTATGGCACTTTTAACCGGGATGCGTTTATTAAGAACCGGCGAATATGAAAATGCAGTGATCTGCGGAGCAGATGTGATCTCCAAATTCATCGTATCCGGTTTTCAATCTTTCCAGGCGTTAAGCAATGATATTTGTAAACCATTCGATAAGGCAAGAACCGGGTTAAATTTGGGTGAAGGGGCGGCAACTGTAGTACTATCAACAAACAAGCGATTCGAAGGAAATATAAAAATTAAAGGTGGAGCAGTAAGCAACGACGCCAACCATATTTCGGGCCCGTCAAGAACCGGGGAAGAACTGGCTTATGCCATAAAAAAAGCAATGAAAGATGCTGATTTGGGATCCAATAATATTGATTTTATTTCGGCACATGGCACGGCAACTATTTATAATGATGAAATGGAAGCCAATGCGATTGGCTTAGCAGGTTTACAAGATGTTCCGTTAAATAGTTTGAAAGGATATTACGGCCATACATTGGGTGCGGCGGGATTGATAGAATCGGTTATTTCGATACACTCATTAAAAGAAAGTTTATTGATAGCGACACCAGGATTTGAGCATTTGGGTGTTACCAGCCCGGTAAATGTATGTGCCTCTCTTACGCACATCAATGCCGGCAACTTTCTTAAAACAGCATCGGGATTCGGTGGTTGTAACGCAGCCGTGGTGATAGGCAAATAATTATATTTGACAAAAAACTTGTCATTGCGAGGAGGAACGACGAAGCAAACTCGTAACTGTACAGAGCGAATAGAAAAGTGTAGAACATACATAGCGTAAATGCATTGGCGACGAGGTTGCCGCGCTATCGCTCGCAATGACAATGTTTTATAATTAAAGAATATTGATAGCAGAAAATTATATAACGAACACTTGCAGTATCTTTAATGATACTGTTCATAAAAACGACCTAAACGCTTTTGAAAATAAAGGCGCCGATTTGTCAGCGTTCCTGCTTTCCGCTTACCAGCATTTCCAATTCCATTATCCAAAGTTTTACAAAATGGATAATCTGAGCAAATTGGGCTGGCTGGCATCCGAAATATTGCTAAAAGACGATTTTAGTAAATATAATTACCAACCCGAAGAAATTGGAGTAGTTTTGGCTAATTCAAATTCAAGTTTGGATAATGATCTGAAATACTCCGATACATTAAAAGATATCCCGAGCCCTTCCGTATTTGTTTATACTTTGCCCAACATCGTTATTGGAGAAATTTGTATCAGGAACAATTTTAAAGGAGAGCATGCCTTTTTTATCCAGGAAAGTTTTAATGCCGGTTTTATAGCACAGCAGGTAAATTATTTACTTGATAATAATATTTTGCAGGCCTGTATTTGCGGCTGGGTTGATGTTTTGGAACAGCATTATAAGGCGACCCTGTTTTTAGTTGAAAAGAAAAAAGAAGAAAAAAGCTTATTATTTTCGGCAGAAAATATGGAGCGTATTTTTAATAAAGCTTAAGAATTTATATGGATCAATCGGTTTACGTGGCGGGTGTGGGTGTGATTTCGGCGATAGGGAATAATGTGGCTGAACACCTGGCTTCATTCGAGCGCGGGGAAGCAGGCATGGCGGAGATCACTTTGTTTGATACTATACACCAGCATACACGACCTGTAGCAGAGGTTAAATTGACAGACGATGAACTGATCGCCCAAACAGGATTATCAACACACAACGGGCGTACTGCGCTCCTGAGCCTGGTTGCGGCACGTGAAGCGATGTCCAATGCCGCCATCCCTGGACTGGAGAATTTAAGAGTCGGCTTTGTTTCGGCAAATACAGTAGGCGGCATGGATAGAAGCGAAGATTTTTTTGTGAGATTCCTGGCCGATAACAGCAAAGGCAAATTAAAGAACGTATTTGATCACGAATGCGGCAGCATGACAGAAATAGTAGCCGACCAGCTGGGCATAACGGATTTCATGACCACCATAAGCACCGCCTGTTCATCTTCAGCCAATGCAATATTTTATGGCGCAAGACTGATCAGGAACGATGTGGTTGATGTGGTGGTAGCCGGCGGGGCCGACGCCATCACTAAATTTACCCTCAACGGTTTTAATACCCTGATGATCCTTGATGACGAATTTTGCAAGCCATTTGACGAGCATCGCGAAGGCTTGAACCTGGGCGAAGGTGCGGGCTATTTGGTGCTGGTTTCGGATAAGGTAGCCAAAACATTAAATAAACCACTTTATTGCACTTTAAGCGGCTATAACAATAGTAACGATGCCTATCATCAAACAGCTTCGTCTCCGGACGGAACAGGATCCTATTTGGCAATGCAAAAAGCGCTTGATAAAAGTGGGCTCAAACCATCCGATATCAGCTATATTAACCTGCATGGAACCGGAACCCCAAATAACGACAGCGCCGAAGGAACGGCTGTTAAACGATTGTTCGATCCTGCGTATCCGCCAATGAGCTCAACCAAATCATTCACGGGCCATACATTGGGTGCCAGCGGGGGCATTGAAGCCGTATTTTCCGCACTTGCCATAAAACATGGTATTATATATCCTAATCTGCGATTTGAAACTCGGATGGCGGAGGTCCCATTTGAACCTGAAACCAGGTTCTTGAAGAACCAGGATATCAAACACGTTATGTCCAACTCGTTTGGCTTTGGCGGTAATTGTACATCATTAATATTTTCGAGGGTTTGATCATGAAAATATATATCCGCTCTTCTGCCTGTATCTCCGCTCAAAACACGTTTGATAACGATGGTTTTTTAAATGGTATTATTGAGTATAATACTACCCGTTTAGTGGCCGTTGAACCCGATTATAAAGAGTTTATTGATGCGAAACTGATTCGCCGGATGAGCCACGTAATTAAAATGGGCGTGGCTGTCGCAAAAAGGTGCTTGCTGAACGGCAATACAGAAATGCCCGGCGCAATAATCACCGGCACTGCATTCGGCTGCATGGAGGATACCGTTACTTTTTTAACCCGTATTATTGAACAAAACGAAGAACTGCTTCCCCCTACCGCCTTTATCCAGTCAACCCACAATACTGTTGCCGCCCAAATAGCCTTGATGCTTAAGTGTCATGCTTATAACAATACATTTGTGCACAAAGGCATTTCGTTTGAGAGCGCATTGTTTGATGCGATAATGCTTTTAAACGAACAGGAAGCAGATAACATATTAGTAGGCGGAACTGAAGAAATGGTTGATACCAGTTACACAGTTTTAACCCGCCTTGGCTTATACAAGCGCCATCCCGTTTCAAACCTGTCGCTTTACGATACCGGATCAAAGGGCACAATCGGAGGCGAAGGAGCAACGTTCTTTTTATTGACAGACAAGCCATCACCAGATAACCTTGCGGAGCTGACCGGCCTTACTACCTTTTATAATCCAAAGGATACAGAGGATATAAAAAATCGGATCACCACATTTTTAGAAAAGCATGCGGTAGCGTTTGAAGATCTCGACTTGGTTATATCAGGAAAAAACGGTGATGTAAGGAACGACGAAATCCACGAAGAACTAAACAACTCTATCTTCAAAAATATTGCACAGGCTAACTATAAACACCTTTGCGGTGAATATACGGTGGCCTCTTCATTTGCATTGTGGCTGGCGTCAAATATTATTAAAAAAGGAATAGTTCCGGAAGTAATTTTGGAGACCAAATTAAAAGTTACCGCTCCTAAAAAAGTTTTGATCTATAACCATTACCAAAACAAGTATCATTCATTAATGCTGGTTTCAGCGATTTAATTTAGTATGATGGAAGATGCAAATGATGAGTTATTCAAGGTTGACAAATTAGCGCACACCGATGGCTTGATCAAAGCTGAATTATTTATCAATCCCAATAGCGCCATATTTAAAGGTCATTTCCCCGGCCAGCCCATAGTTCCGGGCGCGTGTATGCTGCAAATTGCAAAAGAAGTAATAGAAAGCGCTTTAGGGCAATCTTTAACGATACAGAAAGCGGGCAATCTAAAGTTTATAGGTATGATCGACCCTTTGGTTACTTCTTCGGTGCAATTGGAGATTGCTTATAAATTTGTGGAGGATGAGGTTAGCTTTACGGGTAAATTGAGTGATGGGGATAGGGTGTGTTTTAAACTTCAGGCAAGATCTGTCGCTATAAAAACAATCTAAAAAAATCGTCATTGAGTAACGAAGCAACTTATACGTAGGACAGTCATGAACCTCAGTCTTTGTGGGCCCCACCTAGATGCGGCATTCAGGTTCCCACAAAGGTTGTGTTTCGTTGATTAGCATGTGAAGAGGTTGCTTCGTTCCTCGCAATGACGTGATGGTGAGGCTATTTCTTACTATGCTCCTGAATATAATCCGCCATAGTAGCCACGTCAACCAGCACTTTTCTTCCTTCCCTTGGATCCCTGATATCAATTCCGTATTCCTTTTTCATCAATACGATCAGCTCAAGGGAATCAATAGAATCCAAACCCAGGCCATCGCCAAATAGTGGCTCATCGTCTTTTATATCGGCTGGGGTTAGGTCGGTAAGGTTTAAAAATTTTATGATCTGGCTTTTAAGCTGTTCTTTTAGTTCTGTGGTCTCCATTGAGGCAATTATATTAATTTCTTTCTTTTTAACCCAATAAAGGTTACAAATTGAAATATCAGTGTAATAATGAATAAAGGTATGATATTGTTTACAACATCCTTCAATTTCCCGCCTTCGAGAAATAAAGTGTAATAGGCCTGCAAGCACCAGTGCATTGGCGAAATATCGGCAGCCGACTTAAAAAAGCCCTGCATGGCAAAGCTTGGCACCATCAACCCGCCTACACAGGCAAGTATCACGATGGATACCGCGCCAAAGCCGTTGGCCTGCTCCTGCGTATTGGCAAATACGCCCACACAAATGGCATAGCTAACTGCGCACCAGCCGCAAACTATGGTTACTATTGTTAACGCCATCAGATCAGATGGCAAATTCAACGCCGGTAACCCAAATACCGGGAACAGCCAAATACCCATCGAAAATATCACTGCTGCCTGCAGCATGGTTACCAGCAGGTAAACTACTTGTTTGGAAAGCAAGCCAACAAGATAATTAGTCGGTAAAGTTTTTAGGCGGATAAAGCTACCGCTTACCTTTTCCCTTACTACACTGCCACCTAATGACATGATGATAAAGAACATGGCGAATATCGTCCAGGCCGGTACATTGTGTTGTGTGGCATTTGGGGTGCTTCGCGTACCGTCCTTACTAACCGGGATCTCGTTGATAGCTGTCTGGTTATTCAGCATTTCATTTTCGAGCTTTTCGGGTAAAGGCTTTTCGTTGATGGAGAAATAAAGGCTTCTCAATGTTTCCCGGCTCTCCACCAATTGCATTGCACTGCGGATCGCACCCTGTACTGATAAGCGGATGGATTCCTGCAACACAGGATTATAATAAATAGTAAGCGGATCAATACCGCCAGCTGCATGCTTAACGGAATCGCCCTCAAGGCCAAAACTCTTTAAAGCCTTACCTGCAATACTTTTTGACTGAGCCGAAACCTTAGCCGAAAAATTCGCCGGGATGATTACCCCAAGCATCGCATCCTTCTCGTGCATCGCATCCGTTATCTGCTTTTCGCTTTGATCACCGGACACCAGCGAAGCCTTGAACATGCCTATCTTGTTGATGGCCGTTATTAATTGTTTGCTCGCCTGCCCGGTATCGTTATTATTGATGATAATGGACAGCTTGTTTTTGTTAACCAGCTGAAATGTACTGTTCTGGATGCTGGTTACCACCACCACTAAAATGATCGGCATCACAAACATCAGCGAGATGCCCACCTTATCGCGCAGCAGGATCCTGAAATCTTTTATTATGGTGGCTTTGAGCTTAAACATCGTTCCTGAGGTCCTTTCCGGTTAAGTTCAAAAACATCTGTTCAAGGCTTTCCTGTTTATGGTCGGCCATTAATTTATCCAAACTATCCTGTGCTATAATTTTTCCATTGTCTATCAGCGCGACTTGTTTACACAAGTCCTCTGCTTCGCTCAATTGATGCGAGGTATAGATGAGTGTAGTCCCTTCCTTGTTTAATTTCAATAAGTAATCGATAATGGCATGGCGGGTTTGCACATCTACGCCAACGGTAGGCTCGTCCAAAAATATGATCTCTGGTTTATGGATTACGCCAATGGCGAGGTTCACCCTGCGCTTCATCCCGCCGCTGAATTTCTCAACCGGCTTGTTACGCACTTCATCCAAGCCTAAAATATCCAGCAATTCGTCGGTTCTTTGTTTAATGGTGCGCTTAGTTAATCCGCTCCAGGCACCGAAGAATTGGAGGTTCTCCACCGGACTCAACTCCTGGTAAAAGGAAAAATCCTGCGGCACAAAACCGAATAACTTATTTACGGCATTATTTTGCTTACCAACTTCCAGTCCTAAAAGTTTTATATGCCCCTCATCGGCAGTTATCAAACCTGTCATCAAACTGATGAGCGTTGTTTTACCGGCGCCATTGGGCCCAAACAATCCAAACCGCTCCCCTTTAGCTATCTTTAAGTTCAGCTTTGAGAATGACACATCAGGATTGCCGGGATATTTAAATCCCATATCCTCAATATCAATAGCTAATGGAGCGTTTACTGCCATTTTATTTTCTTTAATGTTTCAAAGGCAGATCTCTCCACTTCAGCAATTTCCAACAGGTAATCGCCCATTGTATTAAAATCTTCCTGGCTGCCTATACGGCCCTTGTAAATTCCGGCTGCATGTACCGCAGCTGTACGCCACAGGTCGCCCGACTTAGTAAAGATACTGCTATACACGGCCAATTGGTTGCCTGGCAGGTAAACATCTGCCTCCTGCAAAAATGCACCATAAATGTACCGGAAGCCTCCCCCACCTGTGCCTATCTCCTCCTGCATCCTTACCATCTGTGCCAGGTAAAGTTTGGATTTTTCTATTCCCAGTTTATCGCGCCAGTTTTTTATTTTTTTTCCGGTATTCCTGATGCCGCTAATTCCTGCAAAGCTGCCGGGAATGCTGAGCATATTGTAAACATTCTTTTTTATCCCGCTTTTAATGGCCTGCCTGATCTGGTCGTCAGTAATTTCTTTATTTTCTTTGGGATAATAAATGTGCCCCTTAGGCGATAACGCGCCTTTTGCAAAACGCACCCTTTCCAACTGGTAGCTGTCCATTACGTTGGTACCTTCCATAATTGGGTCGCTCACCAAATAATTGTCACCATCCTTGCCGTAAACAATAAGGTTATGCGCATTAAAATGGAAGCGATATTCCTTCGGAAAGTATGGTAAATAGTAAACACCTACCTGGCAACCAACAGCATGCCCGGTTTCCAGGCACATGTCTAAGTACACTTGTGCCTTCTCCTTCGAACCGAACTTTTTACGTTCAACCGGGATGTTCAGGGATTTGCAGGTACGGCTAAATATATGACCCGGCATTGTACGGAATGCTATTGCAGGGCCATTGTTTATTTTTATCAACGGGATATAAGCAAAAAACAAACCTGCGCCAATGCCAAAGGCCAGCGGCTCGGTTATTTTACCCCCTGATGCATTCCATAATAAGTTGCTGGTAACGCCCGATTCACAATGTGCAGCCTGACGATGTTCAAAATCAATCTTCATGCACGGTCATAGTTTTAAGGTCTTCCACCTTTATATTAAACGCCTCAGCGTATTTTTGTAGTTTTTTGTCGGATAATTTTTTAAACACTTCGGGTTTCAAGTGCCTTTTGATCTGCCATTTCCAAATGCCGGTATAGCCTGCCAAAATTGCTACGTCCATCAGCCTGTATTCTATAAAAAACAAAAGCGGACTCGCCTTGCCATCACGCACCTGTTGTTTAGCTGCTGCGATGCGTTTTTCAATATCGCCCCAGGCAGTATCAAGTGCAGTGATCTTTACATCCCAGCCACTGCTCAACTCGGTAACGTATTTACCATTGCTGTCTGTAGCATAGCAAACCTCTTTGGTTATTTTCCCAAGCGAACTTAAGTCCTGTGGCACTTCATCCTTTTTCATCTCAGTTTAGCAAACAGTAAGCATTGCATACATATACGAGAAACGCGCGCTTTCCGGAACCAATAGCAGGATTTTCTCCCCTTTTTTCAAACGGCCGCTTTTAAACAGCTCGTCAATCATCAGGTAAACTGAGGCAGCGCCAACATTTCCAACAGTGTAAAGGTTGATAAACCATTTTTCGTAAGGGATGCCGCCACCGTACTCTTCTATCATATCGTAGATCTTGCTCTTAAAGAAGTTACTGCTGATATGGGGTAAGAAATAGTCGATATCGTCAACGCCGAGGCCTTTTTTCTCAAAGATCTCCTTGATCTTCCTGCCACCAAGCGGAACGATATTATCGCTCAATAAAGTAATATCCTGTTTTACGCTGAATATGGATTTGGTCATGATCTCTTCGGGAGTATAGTCCATAAAGCCTTTTAATGATCCGTCTTCCTGCTTCTCGCCGCCCATGTACATACATGTCTGCATCTCATTTGCGTATGACACACCTTCTATCCATTCAACCCGCAAGGATAAGCCCTCTTCATTTGGTTTATCAGTCATTAAAAATGCCGACGCACCGTCTGACAACATCCAGCGTAAAAAATCCTTTTGAAAGGCAATAAATGGATTTTCTTCCATTTCCTTCAGTTTCTGTGCTTCTTCTTCAAATACCTCAGAAACCAACAGGCCTGAAAACCTTTCTGACCCCGTGGCAACGGCTTTTTTTACCTCTCCTGACTTGATAGCCAGGTAAGCATATTTTAAAGCATGCATTCCTGCACAACAAACGCCCGATGGGGAAACTACTTCGATCCCACCAACTTCCGGAATCCAGCCATGTGTCATTACACCGTGGCTTGGCATCATCTGATCGGGTGAAGAAGTGCCGCATGACAGCAACTCGAGTCCCTTCATTTTTTCAGGGTCGTTATCAAATAATGCTCTTACCGCTTCGGCAGTCATCTGCGCATTGGTATGGGTTGATTTGCGATCCTTAGTCAGCGCGTAGTACCTGTTTATAATTCCGTTGTTGCGGAGTACAATTTTCTTTGATTTTGACGGCCTATTATCAATATACCCCAAGTATTGCTCCATTTCATCATTTGAAACAGGCTCGTTCGGAAAAAACGCCGAGGTATGGTTGATATAAACTTTTGTATCAGACATATGTTGGTATGTTAGTTTATTACTTGTAAGTATTTTAATTTATTACGTTTAATTCGTTTTCCCGAAAAAGGTTTTAAAAATATCGCATCAAGCGTAAGTAAGACCGGTGCTCCCAAAAATAAGGCCACAAACAAATAATATTTAAATGCGCTGAGCCAGGGCGTACGGTTTTTACGGCCGGCAATTATTTTCGCCCAAACTGCAAATATTGGTTTGGCCCGCGCCTCTATAAACATCAGCTTATAATTTATTTCAACCGCTTTTTGCGCTATCAAATCATCCTGCAAAGTATCAAGCTCATTATTTTCAAGGTGCTTTGCAACGGTCTCCCCGTATACTTCAGTACCAGCTATATCCTGCTCTGAAACACCTGGTTTCGGAAAGATATTTAAATAACGTTCTTTTTTGCCGGTTAGCATCCAGTAAAAAATGGTAACAAAGCTTATCGGGTTAGGATGCTTATCAAGCAGCGCTACATTCCCCACTAACTTTGCCCCAGCGTCCTTTATCATATTCCGTACCCGCACATAGGAATTAATCCACATATTGCGACCGGCACTTATGGTAATAACGGGCGTACCCTTTATTATTGCCTTAAACTCATCACTCTGCAGTAAGGAATTGCTTGGGATACTTGGTGATAAAAACCATGGCTGATAGCCTAAGATCACCAGGTCATATTTTGTATCCTTTAAATTCAGTGGATGGATCGGTTCGGGAATTCCTAAAACGCATGAAGGCATTACCGAAAAAAAGCGTGTACCTGTCCACGGGAAATCGTAGTTATTAACCAGCCTGATCTGCGCCTTCTCAACAGTCGCACCCGCCGCTATTAACGGCGCGGTAAACGTGTCGATGATCTCACCCATCTGGCCCGATTGTGTATAATAAATGGCAAGTACCTTTTTATTCATTTGGGGCAAAGTTAAAAACTATCTCTTAGCGCAGCTAAAAATCTTCCGCATGAAGCACTTTTGAATTTTTACAATAATCCTTAATAGCTTGCTGCACCGACTCGGGTAAGTTCTTGAAGTTTTTCTGTACGATCACCTTATCGTTTTCTATATCATTATGATATTTTACAATCTTAGGGGCGTGTTCCTCAATAGCCAGTCTCAAAAAGTGATATTCGGTATTGGCTGCATCATCAAGCAACGCCGATTCTAATTTTATCCGGCCCTGTTTAAAATATTTTAATTTTTGAGATGGCAGCTGCAATTTACCTGCCTTACGCATCAGTAGCGCACCTTCGTAGCCTATTTTATTAGGGTTAGAAGAAGCCTGTACTATTTCAATCTGTTTGTTAATTGCGTCCAAATCGCCGGAATCCATAACGGCATAAAAAGCAGCCTTCTCAAATTTTTGCTGCGCGATAGTAGTCTTGGTAAACCCTACGGTCAAAAGGAAAACAAGAAGTATTTTCCCGTTATTTATCATTTTCATAGCTATCAAACATAATTAAATATTAACGCTCATCAATACTAATAAATGCAAAAAATTAGCGTTTGTAAAAATGCGTCTTATTAGTTACCGGCCATTTAACACATGAATGCTGGAATTGTTATAATATATGTGATATATACACTAAATTTAAGGTATTTTCACTTACTTTGAGGTGGAATTAAGAGCATCTGGTTTTAATAAGTTAACATTAACATAACAAGGACAGATTAAAGCTACAAAGGTTTAAAGCAGTTTTAATGGAGAAACATCTACAATTTAAAGGTTTATGGGCAGTAATTTTAGGAGGATCGGGAGGGTTTGGATATGCTGCTGTTCAAAAACTTACTGCTCACGGCATGAATGTAGCTGTCCTTTACCGCGAAAATAAAGCCGCTGACAAATCCCTGAGGGAAAAACTGGCCCAAATTGCCGAAGCAAACTCAACTACCATTTTACCCTACAATATAAATGCGCTGGACGAAGGTGCCAGGGAAGCATTTGTAAAGGAATTCACGACTATTGCCCCCAAAAATAGCGTAAAACTATTGCTCCATAGCATTGCCCGTGGTAATTTAAAACCGCTTACCATTAAAGATAATCCGGAAGATGAAGGGTATAACACTTTATCTATCGACGATATCCAGCTAACCACCTACGCCATGGCTACCAGCCTGCTCGACTGGACAAAATCACTTTTAAAAACTGATCTTTTTCATGCAGATGGTCGTATCATTGGCCTTACAAGTGAAGGCGCACATAAGTATTGGGATAGCTATGCTGCAGTGTCCATTGCAAAGTCATCATTGGAAAGCCTTGCTAAGTATATGGCGGTCGAGTTTAGCGCATATGGCCTAAAAACCAATGTGATACAGGCCGGAGTAACTGAAACGGCGTCGTTGAAAATGATCCCGGGAAGTGAGAAATTACTGGAGATGGGCATAAAAAGAAATCCTTTAGGAAGAATGACAAAACCAGAAGACGTTGCGGGTGTTATCTACCTGCTGTGTACAGATGAGTCGTTTTGGATAAATGGCTCAATTATTCATGTAGATGGCGGAGAACATTGCCGTTAATAATTATTTATTTGACTTATGAATAACCACATATTAAACCATTTACCATATAAATCGTCTTTCCGTTTTGTAGATAATATCTCACTGTTGAGTGAAAACGAAGTAAGAGGAGAATATACCTTAAAGCAGGATTCTTTTTTTTACGAGGATCATTTTGCAGGAAACCCGGTAACACCCGGTGTTATTATAACGGAAATTATGGCCCAGATTGGTTTGGTTGTATTGGGGATATTTTTGATATTAAAGGAAACTGATCTGAATTTTAATGACGATGATGAGAATTTATTTCCCCTACTCACATCAACTGATGTTTCATTTTTCAAAATGGTTTTACCTGGAGAAAAAGTTACCGTAGTTTCCAAAAAACAATATTTTCGCTTCGGAAAATTGAAGTGTTATGTTGAGATGCTGGACAGTGAACATGAGGTAATTGCAAAGGGTATGTTTTCGGGCATCATAAAAAATATCGAACTAAAAAAATGAGCAAGCGTGTAGTAGTTACAGGGATGGGCATCGTATCGCCAAATGGCATTGGCATCCCGGCTTTTTTACATGCTATCCAAAATGGCATCTCGGGCATAAAATTTATGCCACGCTACCAGGAGCTTAATTTCAGCTGCCAGGTTGCGGGCATGCCTGCCTTTGATTGGGAGAGTCTAAAAAACAAGAACTACATTTCCGAAGTTACTTTTCACGGTTTAAAGGGTACCAATATTGGTTACGGCGTAGCTGCTGCCCTCGATGCATGGGCTGATTCGGGCATGGCTTACGAAACTGATGAACCTCGCTGGGAAACCGGCTGCGTTTTCGGTAACAGCATCGCCGATACCGAGGCCATGAAAAACGTAATAGCCAGGGTTGACAATAAAGAGGCGAGGAAATTAGGGTCACGGGTGGTAGAACAAGCCATGAATAGCGGTGTTACCTCGTATGTTTCAGGCAGATTAGGGCTTGGCAACAAGGTGCTCACCAATTCAGCCGCTTGTGCAACGGGTACCCAGGCAATTTTAATGGGTTATGAATATGTAAAGCATGGCTATGCCAAAAGGATGCTGGTGGGCAGCGCCGAGCATGTCGATACTTATGTTTATGGCGCCTTCGACAGTATGCGGGTATTATCACGCAAGTATAACGATGCTCCTGAAAAGGCTTCACGCCCAATGAGCATTACAGCAGGTGGATTTGTACCGGGATCCGGTTCGGCGGCTTTAATTTTAGAGGACCTTGATTATGCTTTGGAACGCGGTGCTCGCATTTATGCGGAGGTTTTAGGCGGATCGAGCAATTCGGGCGGACAAAGGCAAGGTGGCACTATGACTGCGGCAAATTCTACCGGGGTTATCCGTTGTATTCATGAGGCCATGGCAACTTCAGGTGTTTCAGCCGATCAAATTGACTTGATCAGCGGCCATTTAACCGCAACCAACGCCGACAGGCAGGAAATTCAAAACTGGACAGAAGCTTTAAATCGTGCCGGGGACGATTTTCCGTTAACCAATTCATTAAAGTCAATGATAGGCCATTCGCTGAGCGCAGCCGGCTCAATTGAAACTGTGGCATCCATATTGCAGATAGTGCACGGGTTTGTGCATCCGAACATAAATTTTGAAGATCCGAATCCTGAAATAACAAACCTGGTAAGTTTAGATAAACTGCCTGTTAAAATGATAAAAAAAGAAGTTAACATTGTAGCTAAGGCAAACTTTGGTTTCGGTGACGTTAACTCCTGTTTAATACTAAGTAAATACAAATAAAGAAATGACTAGAGAAGAAATTTTAAGTGAGCTCAAAGCGGTTATATCGCCTTACACGACGAATAAAGAAATGCTTGCCGGCATTGATGACCAAACTGATCTCATAAAAGATTTAAAGATCAATTCAGCTAACCTGGTGGATATAATTATTGATGCCGAGGCTAAATATGATATTGAAATTGATTATGATTCTGCCGATAAAATGGTAAACGTTGGCACCTGCATTGATGTAATAAGCGAAAAGCTTAAGGAAAAAATATGACCGGCACGGGTAACGATATTGTATCACTCGGTGCAATAAACGCTGCCCGTACCAATCAATATAAATTTTACTCCAAAATACTTTCTGATTCAGAAATCCCCCTGTATAACGAGTTCAATTTAGCAGTGATCCCCTTCGAAAACTTTGTGTGGTTATTATGGTCGGTAAAGGAATCGGCCTATAAACTTTTGCAGCGCCACGAGCCGGCATTGCTTTTTACGCCTGTTAAATTTGTGGTTAAAAAGCTACAAATACCTGAAAACTACGCAATAGTAAAGTTTGTGGCAAACGTTGAGGCAACAGGTTTTGAAAATAATTCTTCAATAAATGGGCTCATGAGTTTTGGGCAACATGTGCTTTATTCCCGTTCAATAATTTACCGGAACTTGATCGTTTCCGTAGTAAGTAATCACGATAGCTTCGAAAACACCTGCTGGGGAGTAAAATCCATTGACGATCCGGAACAGGAGAATCAGTCAAAGGAAGTAAGGCTATTTCTGCTGAATAGGCTAAAGCAAATTTATGGCGACTTTGATTTCAGGATAGTTAAAAATCCACATGGTTGCCCGATCCTTTTAAAGGAAACGGAGGAAACATCTATTCCTGTTTCCTTGTCTCATCATGAAAACCTTATTGGATATTCTTTTTTGAAGCATGATTAAATGATCGTAGAAATCAGTGTCCCCTTAATAAGGCCAGGGTGTCTACTATAAAGAAGTTATACAATAGCTTAAGTACCAGTTTCCTTAAATTGATGCAATATTTCGCCTGCCATAAAGGCTTCGGCCTGGATTACCATTTCTTCCGATCCGATAAAAATAGGAGAACGTTGGTGCAGTTCAGTCACTTCTAACTCAAGAATCCGGGAATTGCCATTTGTTGCCCTCCCTCCTGCCTGCTCAATTAAAAAAGCCATGGGATTGCACTCGTAAACCAATCTTAGTTTTCCGTTGGGAGCCGAAGCGGTAACCGGGTAAATAAAAATCCCCCCTTTTATCAGGTTCCGGTGAATATCAGCCACCATTGAGCCAATATAACGCGATGAATAGGGCCGGTTAGTAACCTTGTCCTCTACCTGGCAATATTTTATATATTTTTTTACACCCTGAGGGAAATGAACATAATTACCCTCGTTTATAGAATAGATCAATCCTGTTTTAGGGATTTGCATTTCGGGATGTGACAAGCAAAACTCACCTATTGATGGATCGAGCGTAAAACCATTAACTCCCTTCCCTGTGGTGTAAACCAGCATTGTTGACGAACCGTAAATAACGTAACCGGCTGCTACCTGTTCAGTACCATTTTGTAATACATCTTCAATAGTTGCCGGTCCATTGGTAGAAAACCTGCGATAAATAGAAAATATGGTACCAATCGGGACATTGACATCAATATTTGATGAACCGTCCAGCGGATCGATGGCTACAATGTATTTGGCATCCTTTGAAACATCCGTATCCAACCGGATAATATCGTCATTCTCCTCGGAGGCCACGATACAACATTCCCCGCCACTTTTCAAGGCCGATATAAACTGCTCGTTTGCGTAGACGTCCAGTTTTTGCTGGCTCTCTCCCTGAATATTGGTACTGCCGGCATTTCCTAAAATATCCATCAACCCTGCCTTGTTCACCTCCCGGTTAACAATTTTAGCGGCTATGCCTATGTCGCGCAGCAAACGCGACAGTTCGCCTTTTGCGTATGGAAAATCAGCCTGTTTTTCAATAATAAATTGCCCCAGAGTAACAAAGTTCTTCATATACTTAGTGTATTATATACATACAAAATCCATATAGTTATTTTTGCAATATAGTCAGATAATCAATAAAATAGGAATAAAAAATACAAAAAACATTTACCAATGGACGTGTTAAACAAACACTAAGTGTATCGAAATTTCAAAATCAACGAGACTTAAACCAACAAATTGCAAATACAATAGTTTCCCCTAGGTGTTTAATAAGAACGCGGTTTATTATTACCATCAATTCAAATGTTACAATAGAAAAAAGTTGATTATTACGAATTAGCTGTAAATTAGCGCTACAGACACCATGAAAAAATATTTTACAGTATTAGCTGCAATTTTTATCTGTGCAAACCTGTTTGCCCAAAACACAACCATTAATCCGGGAGCGGTTTGGCCCGACAATAATGGCGATCATATCCAGGCGCACGGCGGCGGCATTATCAAAATAAAGAAAACTTATTACTGGTATGGCGAGGAGCGGCGAAAGGGGCTGGATACCAATTATCGCTATGTAAGCTGCTACTCATCCAATGATTTAACGAACTGGAAGTTTTTGGGCGATGTTGTAAAAATGCAGGACCCTGAAAACCTGGGTTACAGGTGGATTTTGGAACGCCCAAAAGTATATTACAACAAGCAGACGAAAAAATATGTAATGTACTTTCACCTGGACACTCGCAACTATAAGTACGCCCGTGTGGGGATAGCTACGAGCGCTAAACCCGATGGAGATTTCAAATTTGTAAAAAGCTTCCGTCCGCTCGGGCATGAGAGCCGGGATATCGGCCAGTTTATAGACGACGATGGCGCCGCGTATCTTGTTTTTGAAGATCGCGCCTTAGGCTTTCACATCGTGAAGCTGAGTGACGATTATATGTCTGTTGAAAAGGAAATGAGCCTGGTAAGGAAACCACTGGAAGGTGGCGCCATAGTTCATTACAAAGGTCTGTATTATGCCATCGGATCGGCGTTAACCGGGTGGAACCCTAATCCTAACCTGTCTGCCACTTCAGCATCATTGGAAGGCCCATGGACAGAATTTAAGGACATTGCACCGCCCCAAACCAATACGTATGGTTCACAATCAACTATGTTGTTAAAGGTTGTTGGCACAAAATCAACAACCGTAATTTATATGGGCGATCAGTGGCGGCCTAAAACACAATGGGATTCGCGTTACTTATGGATCCCGGTTGAAATCGGCGATGGTAAATTATGGCTGCCTGAGCCAAAACCCTTTACCATTGATGTAAAAACAGGAGAATATAAATAAATACCAAGGGGTTAATTCATGCCCGGGTTTATTGGATTCATTTTATATGCTATTCTTTGTGCGATGATAGATCAGCGGATTTTGCGCCTCGTTATCTAAAGGATCGCCTACCTTAAGAGTTTTAAGATAACTTTCTGGAAGTATATTAGCAGTACCATTAAACACGTTACCGTCAGGCATATAGGCGCAAGTCATGGCTCTGCGAAAACCACTGGTCATGTTTGCATTTGCTCCATGAATGGTGAGTCCGCTGTGAAAGGAGCAACTTCCTGCCTTCATTGGTGCGGCTACGGATTTGGCCCTCGCAAATTGCGGATAAACTCCAAAAATACCATCCATATTTTTGCCTATCCCCTTGTTCTCGAACGTGGTTTCGTTATTCGACCCCGGGATAAAGTATAAACATCCATTTTCATAAGTGGCGTCGTCCAGCGCAATCCATATCGATAATGCCTTGCGATCAGAAAACGACCAAAATGGCGTATCTAGATGCCAGGAAGTTGGATTGGCCCAGGGCCGTTTAAATAACGCCTGGTCATGCCAGATCCTTATCCCATCTACCCCGGCCAGGTCCGCCGCCATTTTTCCGATCCTTTTGTCAAACATCAATTTCTTAACACCCTCATCTGTTTGCCACAGGTTTAGCAGTTGGTCAAAAACCTTTCCAAAATAAGCGGCGTCCTCATTTATTCCATCAGAATCACCGGTTTTCAATTCCTTATCCGGCATTTTCTGCCCGGCCCTGTTGTTTACAGCATTCATAACAGTTTCCCGCCAATGCGCCAATTCATTAGGCGACAAGAAATCTTCAACAACCAAAAATCCGTTTTTTTGAAAGGATTCAACCTGGGCCGCATCTACATGATAATTCATAAGGCAATTTTCTTTTTTGTTCGATCTTGGAGATTGCATATCACAATAACAAGCTAAAACCGCTGTGTTTTAGTTCTACACTTTCCAATAAAAATTAATTCAGATTTATTTATCAAAATTAACTGATCGCAAGAAACCGCTCTTACATAAAGCAATATGTTTTTTATACTTTTTGATATAAAACACCCGTTGAAATTAACGGCATTTCAGCGGTCGATTACAGTAATTGAGGCTCAAATTCCTGATCACTTTAGGAAAGCCAATTTCTGTATATTATCCGGCGCCGTCATCAAATAGGTCTGAATCCCTAGTTTCTGCGCGGCCACCAGGTGTTGCGGGCTATCGTCAACAAACAAGGTCTCGGCCGGGTTGAGGTGATTTTCGTCAAGCACCTGTTGAAAAATTTCAACTTCGGGTTTGCGTTTGCCGGTTAGATGCGAATAATATGTTTTTTCGAACAGGTGATCATTCCCATCCAGGCCGTGGTCGTTTTTAAGATAGTCCATTATGTAATCATAATGAATGGGGTTAATGTTGCTTAGCAAAAATGTGCGATATTTAGTCTTCAGATCGGCCAGCAGTTCCATGTTACCGGCTGGGATGCCTACCAACATGCTATTCCAGGCATTATCGATCTGCTGATCTGTCAAGTCCGGATTATTTATTACGCCGCGGATATATTCCCGGAACTCAACAGCTCCGGCCTCTCCCCTTTCAAAAGCATCAAAAATCCTGTCCTGAACCCGGTGCCCATAAAACTGAGCCGGGTCGTCAATACCAAGCTCTTTCCACGCCTGCTGGCCTTTTAAGAAATCGAGGGTAAAAATCACGTTCCCGTAATCGAATATGATGTTTTTGATAGTTGACATAATAAAGTCTGATTTATGGCAAACATACCAATACGTTAAAGATCCGCAAAGCACAAAAATTAAACAGTGTGCTATATTTTGTGATATTTCATTTTTAAGTAAACAACTTTTTTTTACCTTTGCAACTCACAAAAATGACCGCGCCTATAGCTCAGTCGGTTAGAGTAGAAGACTCATAATCTTTTGGTCCCTGGTTCGAGCCCAGGTGGGCGCACTTAAAACAGTTTTTCAAGAACAAAAAACCTCTCTAAATCTCTGATTTAGAGAGGTTTTTTGTTTTATTCTGATCCTTTTCAGTCCTTACGAATACACACTTTGGAAGTAACAGCAAAACTTATAATTCTTGACAGGGTTCGCATCCTTAAACCAGCAAATTACAATCGAAGGGCATGCGAAAGGATTCCTGTAATATTCTTAAATTCGTTCCTTAAGACAATATAAGCTAATGATCTTTAGTTTTACCGCCACGCCGGAGTTTGATTTTATGACTTATTTTGCCCGGCATATAGGGGCAATGGTAAATAACGATTTGTTGGTTATTCCTGATCACGTCGGGAACGGATACATTCGCAAACTTTCATTCGGCCCGGAATTCAAGATCACCATGCACCATTATATCTTAAAGGAAGACCTGATCATCAAACGCAATACATCCGGCCTGGGTAACGAACTGATCACCATTTTTTTTTACAGCAACGAGCAAACGCTCGGCATAGCGTTTGACAACAATCCGAATATTCAGTTTTCTGAGCGCGATGATTCCGCAATTCAGGTTACCTCCAATGACCTGAACTCGACCATACGTTTCCCGGCCGGGCACACGATACGTTACGCAGTAATCGCTATAATGCCAACGTATCTAAAAATACTATTGGCCTTAAATAAGCTAAATTCTACGCTCGAAACAATAACCACCCCAGGTAATAATTTTCTCTATTTTGAGAACATGACGGCTGAGATCAAACTGCTGCTCAAAAACTTAAGCGCGGTGGATATGAGCGATGGGTTAAGCCAATTCTATATGCAGATAAAAGTACAGGAGCTGCTGTACCTGCTTTTTCAAAAGCTGTCCAAACGCGAAAGCTTACCGCATCAAAATATTAATAGCGCGGATGCGGCCAGGCTTCTCCATATCCGTAACGAAATTATCAGTGACCTCAGCGCACCGCCGGTTTTGCCTGAGCTGGCACAAATTGCCGCCATGAGCGAAACCAAACTCAAACAACTTTTCAAGCAAGCCTTTGGTGATACTATTTACAATTATTTTCAGCGCGCCCGGATGGAGGAGGCTGCTTTTTTGTTAAAGCAAGGTAGGCGTTCGGTTGCTGAGGCTGGTTATGAACTGGGCTTTACTAACCTCAGCCACTTTAGCAGGTTGTTTGAAAAACATTACGGCTTTACACCCAAGCGGTATTCCTCACAAGCTTAAACCTATTCGTCGTATCGGACTTATTTTTCGCCTTTTTAGGCTATTATCAGCTTACTATTAGGTGCAATTTTGCTTTATCAAATTAAAAGATAAGCGAAATGAAAAAGCTATTCACTCCCTATAACAAAGCCGCACTTCAGTTGAAGAACCACGTTGTGATGGCACCGATGACCAGAAGCCGGGCGATTGGTAATGTGCCCAGCGACTTGATGGCCACCTATTACAAACAGCGTTCAGGTGCCGGACTGATCATCACCGAAGGCACTTCCCCTAGCCCCGAAGGTTTAGGCTATCCCCGCATCCCGGGTATCTTTACTGATGCCCAGGTAGAAGGATGGAAACTGGTGACTAATGCGGTTCACGAAAGTGGTTCCAAAATATTCTTACAATTGATGCATACGGGCAGAATAGCCCATAGCTCCAATCTGCCGGAAGGCTATCAGGTTGTAGGTTTATCAGCTGTTAAAGCGGCAGGTGAAATCTATACAGATACCGGCATGTTCGAATACTCCGCGCCAACAGCATTGGATGAAGAAGGCATAGCCCATATTATACAGGACCATGTGAAGGCTGCTGAAAATGCCATAGCAGCGGGCTTCGACGGCATTGAGTTACATGGAGCGCACGGCTATCTGCTGGAGCAGTCTTTAAATCCGCACGTAAATAACCGTATAGATAACTATGGCGGATCAATAGAGAACCGCAGCCGCCTGACGTTGGAGATCATACAAAAAATAGCAACCTCGATAGGGGCAGATAACGTTGGCCTGCGCATTTCACCGTTTTTAACGTCTAATGACATGCCCGCTTATGCTGAGGCCGAAGTACATGAAACCTATGTTTACCTGGCCCGGGAAGTAAACCAGTAGGGTATCGCATACTTGCACATTTCAAATAATCCGGGCATTCACGAAAAAACACACCAGGAGATTCGTGAGGCTTTCGCTAACACTATTATCTATTGCAATGGGTTTACGGCAGAAACAGCTGAAGCCAAATTACAGGATGGATCAGCTGATCTGGTCGCCTTTGGCAGAAGCTTTTTGGCCAACCCCGATTTTATGAGGAGAATAGAAAAAAACGCCCCCCTGAATGAGTTGGATTATAATACCCTTTATACTCCTGGCGAAGAAGGCTACACCGATTACCCGGTACTAGATTAATTTTTACCATTTAAAACATACAGATATGAAAATCACAACCACAGGCTCATTAGGAAATGTAGCCAAACCATTAGTAAAAAAGCTGATCGCAGCCGGACATGAAGTAACCGTGATCAGTACTAAAGATGACCGTAAAAGCCAAATTGAGGCTTTAGGCGCAAAGCCAGCGGTCGGTTCTATTAGCGACGAAGCATTTTTGACTGAAGCTTTCAAAGGTGCGGACGCGGTTTATACCATGATGCCGCCATCAATGGGGCCAGGTAATATGATACAGAACATTGCTGATGCGGGGCAAGCATACGCGAACGCTATTAAAACGGCAGGCGTAACGCGCGTAGTCATGCTAAGCAGCGTTGGCGCTGATGCTACTGAAGGTACCGGCCCGGTACAAGGTGTTCATCGTGTTGAAAAGATATTACAGGGGTTAGAAGGGGTGAATGTGACCGTATTAAGATCTGGATTTTTCTATATTAATTTTCTGAGAGATATCTCGTTGATCAAAAGCAGGAATATCTTCGGCAACAACTATAGCGGTAATGACCGGTTAGCTCTTACACATCCTGAAGATCTTTCGACGGCTCTTGCAGAGGAATTGCAATCTGCGGGAAACGGCTTTGAAGTGAAGTACATGGTGAGTGATGTTTCGACTGGAGACGAGATAGCAGGATTATTCGGTCAGGTCATTGGAAAACCGGAACTGGTTTGGACGCATATACCCGATGAACAATTAAAGCAAGGCATGCTTGCCGGAGGATTGCCGCCTGAATTAGTCGGCCTGATTGTCGAAATGGGCCAGGGCGTAAGGGCAGGTATTATTACCAAAGACTTTTTTGCCAGCGGTGCAAAGGTAGCCGGCCAAACCAAGTTGGAGCAGTTTGCTGAAGAATTTAAAGCTGCGTATCTGCACGCTTAACCTTATTTGTCTACAACAACTCACAAAACATGGAAGCAAACAAAAGTGAAATTTTAAAGATTGCCAGGGTACTGGAGACTATAAACGTTCCGATCAAAGTTGCGTTCAATTACATTCAGCCTGTTCCTTTACAAAATCTCTTCCGGGGATACAATAATATCCCGGCAATCGAAAAAACAAATGAATCAGAGAAATGGATCAGAGCGGGTTTATCCCGCACGGTAACTTTTGCTGACGGCAACACGGCAACGGAAAATATGCTGTATGTAGACGCGCCAAGTTATTTTTCTTATAAAATTGAGAACTTCACCGCTGAGGGGCTGAGCAGTCTGGTCGAAAGTATTGAGGGAGCCTGGGTATTTATCGGCCTTGAGGAAAATAAAGTACTGATCGACTGAAAATATATCATTACTCCGAAGAATGATGAAGCTGCAAAAGTAATTCAGGGGAATCTTTTGCCGGACTTCCAGGGTATGCTTGAACAAGGGATTAGAATTTGCAAAGAAAACCTGGAGGCCGGAAAAATTTGACAGAATCTGAGCTAATAGCTGGTTGTCCTGCTATCCGATTTTTTGATTGTTAGCCCTGGTTGGGCTCGAACCTGGGACCATAATTCAAAAAGTTGCGAAATTAGGCCAAAAGCGCTATTTTTGTACAAGTCAGAGAGGTGATACCCAAAGCGGCTACCAAGCCTTTTGTGTACCTCGTAGTAATTGAGGATAATTTCCTCAAATCTTCCATGAAATGGTTCGAGAAGCCCCCAGTTGGGCGCACGATAAAAGCCTCTTAGTTTGCTAAGGGGCTTTTGTTTTCGGGGGCACTCTTAATCTACTGGCAGGACAGTAACCTAACATTCACCATAGAAGGGCCGTAGTGACGATATAACCTCCACAAATAGGAGCACGTAGCTATAATCCAGGGACATCGAGGCTTTTTAGAATTATTGTTTACTTTTAACAAATCAATTAACCTCCCATACCATGAAAAGAAAAATACTAACAACAGTGGCTTTACTCCTTTCCTTTGGGGTGGCATTCGCATATTTTGCGGGCATAGATGGCAAATGGTCCGCTATGCTGAAGGGGCCAGATGGAAACGAATTCCCGATAACTTACACTTTTAAATCAAATGGCACGGCGCTCACGGGCACAGTAACCTCCTCGATAGGCAGCTTCGATATTTCGGATGGCATAGTGAAAGGCGACAGCTTATGGTTCACTGCTAACATCAATACCATGAAAATTAAAAACAAAGGCAGATACTATGCCGATGGTGACTCAATAAGCCTGCGGGTAGGCACCAGATCAACGCATACTACATTGAAACGCGCCATGGATAAATGAATCATCTATTCATCCTATAAAACACAATCAAAGCCACGACCATTTCTCTCAGTTTTTTTGACTGATCCACTATTACCCTTTTAAACGCTTCGTAACCAATTCTTTATAGGTGTCACCGATGGGCAGTTCGGTCTTACCGATCTCCACATCGCTCATAGTGAAAGCCGATACCTGTTTCAGATTGACGATGAACGACCGGTGTATGCGCAAAAAGCCCTTAGGCGAAAGTTCGTTTTCCATATCCCCGATCCTGCATTTGGTCAGGATAGTATCATCTGTCGTGATGATTTTTATATAATCCTTCAGGCTTTCGATATATAGAATGTCGTCTGTACTGATCCTGACGGTACGGTAACCCGATTTGATGGATATGCCCGACGGTTCGCCTGCACCTGGAGCAGCGGGAACAATTTCGGATTGTTTATCCTGCCGCAGGTAACGTTCAATGGCTTTGAAGAAACGGTCGAAAGTAATTGGTTTCAGCAGGTAATCCACAATATCCAGGTCATAACCCTCCAGTGCGTATTCCCGGTAAGCTGTAGTAATGATCACCTTCGGTGGGTAGCGCAGCGTTTTCAGGAAATCGATGCCGCTAATCGCCGGCATCCTGATATCAAGAAACATCAGGTCAACGTTCTTATTTTTTAGTACTTCCAGGGCTTTCAGCGCGTTCGGGCAGGTCCCGGTCACCTCCAGAAAGTCAAGCTGCCCTACGTGTTTTTGAAGCAGCGAAATTGCCAGGGGCTCGTCATCAACCAATAAGCACCTAATTTTTTTCATCTACTGCTGTTTGATGTTTCAGATCGATTGTTAAATTTACTTCAAAAGATTGAGTTTGACGGTTGACATCCAGTGCATAACCTTTTCCATAAATAAGGTCCAGTTGTTTGCGCAGGTTATTTAATCCTATCCTGTATGCCGATAAATTTTCAATACCATTTTTTTGTCCGGCGACTGTATTCGATATATTGAAAATGAAGTTTTGCTCATTTACCTGCAGGTCAATATCAATTACAGGAGCACCTGTATCATCGCTGGCACCATGTTTAAAAGCATTTTCGACCAGCGAAAGCAGTATTAACGGGGCGATAACTATTTGGTGGTCAACTCTCTCATTAAAATTTACGGTTAGCCGCTTATCATACCTTAATTTCTCCAGCTCGATATAATTCCTGATCAAAGCTACCTCTGCAGATAGGGGCACAAACTGCGTATCACAGCGGTATAAAATATGGTCAAGTATATCAGCGAGCCGGGCAATAGCCTCGGATGTCACCGGCGATGATGTAAAAGAAAGCGAATAAATATTGTTGAGTGTATTGAACAGGAAATGAGGGTTTAATTGAGCTTTTAATAGTTTCAATTCCGCCTTTGACTTCTCCTTTTCCAACCTGAGCGCCTTTTGCTGCGTTTCGTATTGATCGGTCAATAATTTCAGGAACAGGAAAACGATGGCAATGGATAGGTTTCTAAAAAAATAAACATAGAATAACCTTCCCAGATTCGTGAATACCTCATGCAGGTTTTCAAAGGCTTTGGGCGGAATGCCGGATAATGGCTCATAAACATGTAAGTTGAGTAAACGGGCAAGGGCGCAGATCAGGTACATGCCTGCTATGGTATAAATACTCATCTGAACCGGCTTTCGGGAATTTAGAAATCCGGGAATGACAAAATAAGCCAGGAAATAAGCTGTCATGATCTGCGTAATGAGCGTAACAGCATGAAACAGCAGCCGATTAGCAGAGAACCAGCCATCGGAGAACTGGTAACTTTCTTCCATCGTAGCCACCAGTAAGGCAGATATCCAAAACCAAATATGGCTTAAGACCTTGTTCTGTCGATGAAACGCAATGATTCTGGCGGTGAAATTCATGATCACCAAGTTTACGTTTTTTTGGCGATTCAAAGCGGCAACTGTCGACCAACAGGCAAAACCGCCCCCTGAATACCAGCAATTGGCCGCCCGGCTGGGTCTATCGGTTCAATTGGCCTTTATAGATGCGGGCGATCCTTATTCGCCTGCTTTCAAAATTTTGATATGGTTTAACGGGTATCATTGGTCAAAATTTACGTCCGATGAAATCAATGTTCCGGCTGCTATCAATATTTTCCGTCATCTATATTGTGTCAACGTCCCTCATTTATGGACAGTGCATCATCAAAGGTAAGGTAACCGACGAGAAAAAATTACCCATGCCGTCGGTTAGTATCCGGCTAAAAAAGCTTCCCGACACCATCCTTTATAAAGCCACATCCACAGATTTGTCAGGAAATTTCACCTTTAATAACTTACCGCAAGGCAGCTATACGCTTGAAGCTGATCTTATGGGTTACCTTTCCGTTGTCAAGCGTGGGCTGACGATCAATCCAACTGATACTGTTCTTGATATTGGTTTGCTGCAATTAGTTCCATCTGCAAAAATGCTCGGCGAGGTTGCAATCACTGCGCGAACCCCATTGATCGAAAAACAGATTGACAAAACGGTTGTTAATGTGGATCAGAATATCGCCAATACCGGCACCAATGTCTTAGAGTTACTGAAGAAATTGCCCGGCGTTCAGATAACGCCTGACGGGCAGATCACCCTTAACGGCAAATCGGGGGTTAATGTGATCATGGATGGAAAAACGACCTATTTGTCTGCTGATGACCTGGCCAATCTTTTGACCAATACGCCGTCGTCAGACATTCAAAAGATCGAGATCATGACCAATCCATCGGCAAAATATGATGCCGAGGGCACTGGTGGTATCATTAATATTATACGGAAAAAGACTACAAAAAGCGGATTTAACGGAAGCCTCACAGCCGGTTTTGGCCTGGGGCCGCACTATGACCGGTACAATAGCAGCCTTGTATTAAATTTTAAAACCAACAAGTACAATTTATATTTGAATAACAGCTATGGTTATAGCAAAGGATTTAGCACAGGTAACGGCGTCAGCGATATCATGAACAACAATGCTTTATCTTCTGAACAAGTCTCAACAAATACGGGTCTAACGATCAATAAAGCGCTCAATTCCTCAGCCGGACTGGACCTTTATCTTTCAAAAAGGACGATATTAACCTTGACAGGCAACGTCTCGGAGCGGAGATATAATAATAACCTGACTTCGGTGATGGCCTTCGCTGACAGCAACCGGAATAAGACCGGCAGCGAAAAATTTTCGGCATTAAACCTCGACAAGCCCCTCAATTTCAACACTGGGGTTCAATTAACACACAAACTCGATACAACGGGCAGGCAGTGGTCGGCAGATATTGATTATGCCAATTACAGGTACAGGCCCGAGCAGTATAATTCCGGCGTTAACTACAACCCTTCAGGGAGTTTTTTGAGCCAGGATAATGAATTGATCGACGAGTCGAGGACGCTGCATATTTTTGGCATAAGAGCCGATTATGTCCAGCCTTTGCCCGGTAACGGCAAGTTGGAAACGGGGCTAAAATCGAGCTATGTGAAAACTTTTAATAACAGTATTTATTACAACCAGTTAGACGGGCAAAATGTGATCGATCCAGCATTGGGCGATGATGATATCAACACCGAAAATATCAATGCGGCCTATATCAATTTTAACAGGCAATACCATAAATTGATGGTGCAGGCAGGTTTGCGGGCCGAACAAACGGTTATGAAAGGACAGCAGTTATTTACTAACGCCTCAGTCGATCAAAATTATTTCGGATTATTCCCAACGCTTTTTCTTAGCTACAAACTTAACGATCAGAATACCTTTAATTTTCAATTCGGACGTAGGACCGATCGCCCGGACTATCACGAATATATCCCTTTCCGAAGACCGCTTTCGGCAACAATTTCTTTCCAGGGGAACCCTAATCTAAAGCCCGACTTTAACTGGCATTCGGAACTCACCTGGTCATGGCAGAATACTTTTTTTATCACGGCAGCTTACGACATCGACCGGAATTACATGCGCACGCTTTATTATCTCGATTCCAACAAAACAACTATTACCCGCATGCCTACGAACATACAGGGTGCGCACTCGTGGAATGTAAATGTTAGTTTTAATAAGGAACTAGCCAAATGGTTCACAACCAACACCACGGTTACGATCTATCAGAATTCGTTCAACGGTAGTACAGTAAATGGCTTCAGCCTGGACGACCCCGGTTTTGCCACCATCGATCTTGTTACCAATAACAGTTTCCGCTGCAGCGATAAATTATCGATGGAGGCCGATTTTGAATATGAGTCCAAACGCCAGTTCGTCGGTTCTATATTTGGCGCCTATTCAATTCTAAGCCTTGCTGTTAAACAAAAGCTATTTCATGACCAGGGCTCGATCACCATCAATGCCAACAACGTGTTGAATACAGAAAACAGGGGCGTCACCGATCATTATTTCAATCTTAACCAATACGGATATTCGTATATTTATTCAAGAGCAATTATCGTAACTTTCAACTACAGGTTTGGCAGCGGCAAACTAACCAAAACGCAAAGCAAATCGGGCTCCGAAGAAGAGCAACACCGGGCAGGAAATTGAAACTCCTTTTATTTTTATCCAATCGAGCTACGTACATCCCCTATTTAATATCAGATGTTCATTTGACTTGCCAAAATCCCTCAACAGATCAGTAACAAGCCGCGTATCATCCAAAAAATGGTGCGAAAGTGCAGTTAGTGCGTGCCCAAATTGGCTTCTTAAAATACCCTATGCGCTTGAGCCCTTTTCTGGCTTTAAGTCAACAATATTATATTTGCATATGCCACAAACAACTGTAAGTTGGAAAGGTGCTAACAAGGGGATAAATTGAAAATTTAAAAAAAATAAAAATCAAACCCATGAGAAAAGTCATGTTCGCGATGAATATCAGTATTGACGGCTATTACGAGCACACTCATTTCAGCCCAAATGATGAACTCATGGAGTATTTTACCCAGCTAATGCACGATACCGGCGTGATTGTATACGGCCGTAAAACTTATGAGTTAATGATTCCTTATTGGCCGGAAGTCGCCAAAAATGGGTCTGACAGGCCCAGCGATATTGCCTTTGCCAAAGCCATGATCCCCATTGAAAAAATCGTCTTTTCGCGAACACTCAAAGATGCCACGGAAAATACAAGAATAGTCAGTGAAAATCCCGAAGGCCTGATCCGCGAATTGAAACAGCATCCCGGAAAAAAAATTGCCTTCAGCAGCACCAGCCTGCTTCCGAGCCTGCTGGGTCTTGGCCTGATCGATGAGCTTTACTTAGTCATCCACCCGGTTTTGGCAGGAGAAAACAAACGCTTATTTGAGAACTTCCTGGTTTCGGAAAAACTGAACTTCAAACTGGAGCATACCCAGCTATTCAAATCCGGCGCAATAGCCCTTCATTACCAGAAAAATGAATAACAATAATACGCACGATGAACGCATCGCCAAAATGAGCCTTGCCTCCGTCTATCCCTTATATCTTGCCAAGGTAGAAAAGAAAGGCCGGACAAAAGAAGAATTGGACCAGGTCATCACCTGGCTGACCGGCTTTAGCGCTGGTCAGCTCAAGGACCTGATCAACAAAAAAGTAACATTTGAAACCTTCTTTGGGCAGGCTTCGCTCCATCCCAACGCCCCGCTCATTACCGGACTCATCTGCGGCTATCGCGTAGAAGAAATTGAAAATCCGTTAACACAGCAAGTCAGGTACCTGGATAAGCTAGTTGATGAGCTAGCCAAAGGCAGGAAAATGGGAAAAATATTGAGAAGTTAAATTCAGGCCTCCACGTTATTATTAGCCAGGGTTTTGAACCGTTCGCCATGTTTTTGTGCGACGTTAACGTCACTTTTTACTGATCACATAAAAAATAGGGCTTGTTTTTCTATCTAAGTTTACTCATCAGGCTATCCCTGTAAACTTTGCCTACCGGAAGCTTTTTACCTGCGATAGATACTTCGTTTCCTTCAAGGTATTTAATAGCCTTGAGCGAGGCTATATACGACTTATGGATGCGGGCAAACTTAGAAGCAGGCAACTGAAGTTCAAACTGGGTGAGTGTTTGTTTGGACATCACGCGCTCCTGCCCGGTATAAATAAAAATATAATTCCCGTAGGCTTCAATGTAGCTAATGTCATCGAAAAAAATTTTGGTTAGTTTTTTGTCGGATTTAACCATGAGAAATAGTTCCTCTTGTTTGGCTGTCGGGGCCGTCTCGCTGGTTTTGCCGACAGCCTTTTCGGTGGCTTGTACAAAGCGCGGGAAAGAAAATGGTTTAAGCAGGTAATCAGTCACTGACAGTTCGAAACCTTCGAGCGCATATTCCGGGTAAGCGGAGGTTATAATTACGGCAGGATACTTTTTAAGCGAGCGCAGCATTTCAAAACCGGTGAGGCGCGGCATATTGATATCGAGGATGATGAGGTCAATGTCATTTGCATTTAGCACCCGCATAGCTTCAAAGGCATCTTCGCAGCTAGCTACCAGGGTTAAATAAGGCACCTGCTCAATGTAGTTCTTGAGGATGTCCCTTGCGATGGGTTCGTCGTCGACGACAATGCAGTTAATATTCATTAGCTAAGGTCTATTTCCAGGTTAACTTGAAAACAATTGTTCTCTTTGGCGATTGTTAATTGATGCTGTTGTGGATAGATCAAATCCAGGCGTTGTTTGACGTTATTTAAACCAAGGCCGCCCCTGGATTTGTTTTTTACCGGAGTGTATTCCGGGTCTACGGAGTTTTGCACTTTGAGTTTTAAATGGTTGTTTTTGATATCAATGTGAATGTGTACAAATGCAGTTTGCCCTTTTGATGCTGAAAAATGTTTAAAAGCATTCTCCACAAATATGATCAGTAATAAGGGGGCTATATAATGGTCATTGTAGTCACCACTTATGTCTAAAGTAATATCGGTTTTTTCGCTCAAACGGATCCTTTCCAATTCTACGTAATTACTGATATAGTCCAGTTCCTTACTAACTGCAACATAGTTTTGATTAGTGTCATAAAGCGAATAGCGCAACAGCTCGGACAATTTAAGCATCAAGCCCGGAAGCTTTTTTGATTCGACCACAGAAAGCCCGTAAAGATTATTAAGCGTATTGAATAAAAAATGTGGGTTTAACTGTGCTTTTAAATGCCTCAGTTCATTTTCCTTCTGCTGCTTGTCCAGGATCAGCCGGTCCAAACCAATTTTGAATATCGTAGCCATCACCGTAAACGCGACAACACTGAAGGCTATATGTTCGTTCCGCCAATCAACCCGGTCCTGTATAGGGAATAAGAAGCCGACTGCGTTAAGCACATAAGGTAAACCGAAGATAAGCACCACCACCTGAACCATGTATAGAAAACCGCCCAAAAACCATTTACGTCGTTTAAACAAAGGCACAATAAGCAGGTTTTGCGAATAAGACGGAATAGCCAATTCTAATGTTATCTGGAAAACCATACAAATGGCCGTTAAACCCACCATTCGCGTTGGGTACTCCTTTAAAAAAAGATATAGTATAAAAACGACGATCCAGAACACAACCTGTGTATAAACCTTATAGGGGCGGGTAAATAAACGTGTCCAGTCAAATTGTTTCATGATCCAAAGAACGCTCATGCGAACCTTATCACCAAATATTGGTGATGAACTGTTAGTTTTTGATGATAAACGTTTCGTCACCGCTTAAAATACGTTTATCACCGCCCTGCTGATGTTAAGCACTTAATTTTTTAACGGTGTTTTTACAGGGATACATTTGGGTAAATATTAAAACAAATGAAAACACTCATCACCTCCTTTATCGCTTTATTGCTGCTGACAAATTCAGTTTTCGCACAAAAAGATACTGTACAGACAAACCTATTAAGGGATATCCCCACCTGGATGTCTGAATACCATGTGCCTTGTGTGGGCGTGGGCCTCATTGAAAATGGCAAGATCAAATGGGTAAAAAATTTTGGCGAGTTACAACAAGGCCACCGGGCGTCAAATAATACGTTATTCAACATCGCCTCGCAAACCAAACCGGTAACGGCGATGCTGACGCTGAAGCTGGTGGAAGCGGGACAATGGGACCTTGATGAACCGCTGGCGCATTATTGGATCGACCCGGATATTGCCGACGACCCCTATTTAATGAAGCTCACCACCCGCCTGGTGCTGAGCCACCAAACCGGCTTTCCTAACTGGCGCTCGGATAATGGCGGCACTAAATTAAAATTCAAGTTTGAACCAGGTACGGCTTCCGGTTATTCGGGTGAGGGCTTTGAGTATTTGCGCCGGGCGCTGGAGAAAAAGTTTCATAAATCCCTGGCGGTACTGATGGATTCGCTGCTGTTTAAGCCTTTGGGCATGAAGGATACCTATTACTGGAGCGACCATCTCGACACCAGCCGTTTTGCCATGTGGCACGATGGGCAGGGAAAACGCTATACCACCGCTATCCAAACCCCGGTGAATGCGGCTGATGACCTGATTACGACCATCGCAGACTATTGCCGCCTGGGTATAGATGCTATGGAACTGGCGGATGCCGGGAGACCGGTTTATGCCGAAATGGTGAAGCCCCAAAGAAGGACCAAGCCAGGCAATGCCTCCGGATTGGGCTGGGGGCTGGTGGATGGTCTGCCCGATGGCGGCTATGCCCTGCAGCATGGAGGCTCGGATATTGGAGTAAGAACTATGGCGGTTTTTCTGCCCAGGTCAAAAAACGGTATCGTGGTGATGACCAATGGTGACAATGGTGGTTTCATCTGCGACCGCATTATCAAACGCGCCTTGCCGAACGGTGCTTTAATCCTGCAAACGATGAACAAAAGCGCCAGCGTACACGAAAGGATCACAATAGCTGACGGGCTTTTGCAAAACTATACAGGCATCTATGAACAAAGTAATGGAAAACTGGTAAAGGTTGAGAAGGAAGGCAACGCCTTAAAAGTATCCGGCGATGGTATACCAACAGCTATGGTATTTCCTGAATCCAATAACAAGTTCTTTTTAGATGGATATGACGTACAACTAGAGTTCCCGGATGCCAACTCGATGGTCGTTTTTGAGGGTGGCAAACAAGTATTAAAAGTTAACCGTAAATAAGATGAAAAAGTTTATCACCGCAATATTGATTTGCGTTGCCTTTGCAGCACAGGCACAAACCATCAAACAATTAAAACAGGACATGTACGGAATCGCTTCGGACGCGACTGAGGGACGCTTCACAGGCTCGCCCGGTTACCTGAAGGCAGCCCGCTATGTCGCAGGACAATTAAAGGCAGCCGGACTAAAAACAACCCTTCAATCAGTTCCGTTCGTTTGGGATAATTATGACGGCAGTATCCTAACTATTGAGGGCATAACTTACCAGCACAAGGGCGGTAATTTTATCGTCCTGCAATATTCAACATCTGAGCCTGGTCATTGGATGATTTTAAAATCCATACCTGATTCCTCTGAAACAGAGAAACTGTTAAAGGAAAAAGTTGCTGGCGTGATCTTGCTGCCAAACAAACAGCAATCCGGCGATTGGGAAACCACAGTGATCAGGCAATACCGCTTTGGCTATATGCACTACGCTGCTGACTATGTACCTGCAAATGCACCGTTAAGCATCATCACGATCAGCCCGGCTTTGGCTGAAAAAGTAAATGACGGACAAAAGCTACTGGTGAATTTAAAATTCAGGACGGAGAAGGTAAATGGCTACAACGTTATAGCCAGCCTTCCGGGAGCCGATCGAAAACGGAAGAACCAAACCATCATCGCCGGGGCGCATCTTGACCATATCGGCCGTTTGGGAGCACATATCTACAATGGCGCTAATGACGATGCCGGCGGCTGTGTGGCGTTGATGGCAGCAGCCAGGTCCTTTTCAAAACATTTCGCCAGGAGATCAATTATGTTCGTGTTTTACTGTGGTGAAGAACTGAATTTATTAGGCTCGCGTTATTTTATGGAACACCCTCCTATTCCGGTAAAAGATATAATCCTGAACATCAATCTTGAACAGATCGGCAGCAAGCACCGTTCGTTTCATGGCATATGGGCAATTGGCGACCCACAATTCCATGATAGCTTTTTCGCTTCGGGCAGCATGTTTACGGGCGCCGATCTAAAATATAGTCCGACAGATAGTTTACGTGATGTGCTGAGCAATACCGACAGTTATAGTTTTATGAAGAAAAACGTGCCATCGGTATTATTGGGTTCAGGCGGTTTTGACGAACACCATACACCTGAGGATAAGATTGATTTGATCGACTTTGCGCATTTGCAGAAGGCAAGCCGGCTACTTGTATCGTTAATCGGTAAGCTTGCGAATTAAATACTTTATTTTCTCGATAAAAACCAACTTGCAAGAGCCCCCTGTCCTAAATTAGAAACAACTTACTGAAGTTTTAAAAGATCCATTGAACTCAAAACTAAGTAAGCTTTCTGTTCAGTTTTAGCCGGTACGATTTTTCCGCTGACACAAACAGTCTTGCCCTTTAATTCCCACACGTCCTTGAAAGGCATTAACGCCTGGTCACGCCTGATTACTTTGCCGGTTATGACCACAACAAATTGCTGATTTGGGTTAATGCCGCCAAAATCCAGGTAGACATTAATCTTGTTCATATGCAGACCATCGATTTTGCCACACACAGTTACCTGCTTGCCCGCATAATCCTTAGCCTGCGCGGGGGTGATCGTTTGTGCATAGGCGGCAAAAACGAAACATAAGATCGTGATAGTTAATAAATAACGCATGATTTTAGGTTTGATTTGGATAAAACGAATGGATGCTCGATTAATTGTAAGTCTGGGTAAATAACATGCATTGTCCGGCTTGAATTCCGATATGCACCTTTACCCTTTAACAAACAGTATTTGGTGTTAAAAAGCAAGTCAATAATGCCTTCAATTCAGCATCCGGTATTCATTGGGCGTCTCCCAGCAATATTACCTTTTAAAAAAATAAAGAAATTTTCTTGATTTATTAAAATAATGTGTATCATTGTGCCATGAAAACAACAACAATACTTTGCTTTATTCCCCAACTGATTTATCAGAGAGGATAGGCTATGTATTGACTTAACACATAAAAATACTTGAATCCTCTTAGATAATCTAAGGGGATTTTTTGTTTTAGTAGCATTTTTCAGGGCGATATATCAATTGGTCAGATTACCTGCTTTGGAAGCAGGAGGTTGTCGGTTCGAGTCCGGCTCGCCCTACTATTTTTTATGGAAATATAGCTCAATTGGTGAGAGCAGCATCCTGATACGGTGTCGGTTAGAGGTTCGAGTCCTTTTATTTCCACGTTGATAACCAGGAGAATTAGCAAACATGGCGTATGCGCCGGGCCGAAAACCCGGACATCCGGGATCGTTACCCGGGTTCTCCACTACAATATTGGTCAGTTGCCCGAGTGGTCCAAGGGCGTCCTCTGCAAAAGGATTGTGTCACAAGTTCGAATCTTGTACTGACCTCGTATTTTCCCGTGGTGCAACGGCAGCACGCCTGGTTTTGGATCAGGAGGTCGTGGTTCAAATCCATGTGGGAAAACTTGTTTATTTAAAATCTGATTTTGATTGCTTACTGTGCTTGTGGCGGGTAAGGGGAGCTACGCTATCTATAAAGATATTTCTTTATTTAATACCATTAGAGAATCCCCTGCTCTCGCTCAGATGATAAAAAAATCTCTGTCCTGGCAGAGGGGGGTAACAGGGTTAACATAATTTCGAAAAATTCATGTTTATATAATTGATAATCAAACACCTATAAAAACAGGGGGTTAACATTGATTTGCAATATAGACTACTAACTATCCAAACGCAGGGCACGGGTTGCACACCGTTCCAAGCGTTCCACTTTTACACATGGAACACCCGGAACACTATGAAACACGCTGATTACCAACATGTTTCATTTTTCCACTTGATTAAAATTACTGGTTAATCCTGGTTTGAATTTACATTCTGCCCTGAAGTTGACCGAGGTGACAGCTTTAGAAAGTTTATCCTACCTCACCCCCACCACCAAACTTCTTAAAATTTCACCCAAAAAAATAATTGCAATAAATTTGCGCAACTCAAAAGTTGCATATATATTTGCAACCTAAAGGTTGCTTATTTAGCTATTACAAAATGAAACAAGATATATTTCAAGCCATAGCCGACCCTACACGCAGGGCTATTTTGACCTTACTCGCCATCCAGGCTTTGACGCCAAATGTAATGGCCGAAAAATTTGAAATGACGCGGCAGGCGGTATCAAAACATATTAAGGTACTACACGAATGCGATTTGATAAAACCCGAGCAGAGTGGCCGGGAAATTTACTATCACTTTAACGCGAAAAAAATGCAGGAATTTGATCATTGGTTGGCCCAATTCAGACAAAACTGGGAAACTCAATTTAATCAGCTCGACCAATTATTAACAACAATTAAAACACAGAAACAATGAACAACGATTTGCTATTTGATTTTAACGTTGACAAAACAGCGAAAACGGTATACATCACCAGGGAATTTAATGCCCCGCAGTCTTTGGTATGGGATGCTTTTACTAAAGCCGAATTACTGGACCAATGGGGAGCACCCGCACCCATGCGCGCCAAAACCAGGTATATGAATTTTGAAGTTGGAGGGCGCCGGGTTTATGCCATGATCAGCCCCGATGGGCAAGAGCGTTGGGCGGTGCAGGAATTTACTGCTATTACTCCGAAAACCAATTTTAAGATGTACAACGCGTTTGCTGATAAAGACGAAAACCGTGAACTGCCGGGTTCTGAATGGGATTACAATTTCAGCGAACAAAATGGTATAACCAAAGTGAACATTACCATTTTTAATGAATCGTTTGAACGTATGGAGAAATTACTCGAGGGCTTCACTATAGGGTTTAAAATGACATTAGCAAACCTGGAAGAGCTGTTAACAACCTTATCGGAAAAACAATAAAAGGAAAATTTACAATCACATTTAAAATAAAAATCATGAGAACAATTAACCCATGGATCAACTTCAACGGAAATGCCGAGGAAGCATTCACTTTTTACAAATCAGTTTTTGGTGGCGAATTCACAAAGATCATCCGCTTTAAGGACCTGGCAAGCGCCGAGTTCCAGGTACCGGAAAATGAAGCAAATAAGATAATGACGATCGCCTTACCCATTGGCAAACACAATGTGTTAATGGCCAATGACGTTCCCGAATTTATGGGACGGGTGAGCGAAAGTGAAAACAGGTCGAAAATAGCAGTAAGTGCTGAAAGTCGTGAAGAGGCAGACAAGGTATTTAACGGATTATCAGCAGGTGGCGAAGTTGAAGGGCCGATCGGCGATAGCCCCTGGGGTACATACGCCGGGATGTTCAGGGACAAATATGGTATTGAGTGGATCGTGGAATTTGACCCGGCTTATAAGGGATAATTTTAATCGAAGTAAACCACTTTTATAAAAGCTCATTTTGAAAAAGATGGGCTTTTTGTGTTAAGAATAACTTTTAAAATTATAAATAATCACGCCGGCAAAGCGTTCCATTTTTGCACATGGAACAGGTGGAACACTATGAAACATGCTGATTATCAAGAGTTCCATTTTCTTGAATTGATTGAAATTGATGGTTAACCCTGGTTTGGGTTTAAATTAGGGTTGGAAAGGGAGCTAGGTTGAATTAATATTAAAACGTTGGGCAGTAGTGGCACGCCTCTTTGGGTTACTGCGGATAGCTCCAGGAAAGGTGTTTTTTTCGGTTGATTTATTTTGTATTTTTGAAAAAAGGAAATACGATGACGGTAGCGAACAAAAATATTGTTGATGCATACAGCGGCCTGTTTGAGGGACTGGATGTGGTTACGAAATCAAAAATTGTTAAAAACCTGTCCGACTCCATAAAACGGTCAGAAAGCAACCGCGATGGCGAG
The DNA here is from genome assembly GCF_024721155.1 of Mucilaginibacter phenanthrenivorans. Taxonomy (GTDB): domain Bacteria; phylum Bacteroidota; class Bacteroidia; order Sphingobacteriales; family Sphingobacteriaceae; genus Mucilaginibacter; species Mucilaginibacter phenanthrenivorans. The sequence goes on from NZ_JAHVAP010000014.1 coordinate 87,145, forward strand.
GAGTTTTTTAAGGCATTCGGCGCTTTTGAGTCAGAAAAGTCTACCGAAGAAATTATTAGTGATATCAAATCATCCAGGAAGTTTCGTAAAAAAGATCTGAACTTCTGATGCAATATTTACTGGATACCAGTATTTGCGTGTTTTATCTTCGGGGTAAGTTAAACCTCGCTGATATCATACAGGAAAAAGGACGTCAAAATTTTTTTATTTCAGAAATTACCGTTGCCGAGCTTCGTTACGGCGCCGAAAATAGCAACAACCCCGAAAAGTTACACAAGGCCGTAGATGCCTTTGTCAACGGACTTTCCATCATCCCCATCTTTGGTTCTATAAACCGTTATGCAAAAGAAAAGGTACGACTCCGCCGGATTGGCAAACCCATGAATGATGAATTTGATTTGCTGATAGGCGTCACCGCAATTGAAAATAACCTGATTTTAGTAACCGACAACGTAAAACACTTTACAGGCCTTGAAGGGATTAAAATAGAGAATTGGTATACCCGTGTTTGATCTCTATCCAATAGAATGCTGGTTACCTAAACGCGGGGCACTAGCCCACCACTCTGGAACAGCGCGGATACTAGCGCCAAGGGCGAGGATATTCCATGGCAGGACAAATTAATTAGTACATTCAATTGGTAAAAATTGAAATCTGCTCCTGTTAAAATTAATTGCCTTGTGATTTATGAACCAGGATTTCCCCAGGTAGTTTTCTATTGCACCAAATCCGAGAACTAATTTGGAGCCTTTCTTTAACAATGCAATCGGATTCCTGTAATGTGTTCTTTTGGTGCCATCGGCAAATATGTAGTCTGCAAATAAAGTATCCTTTTTAAACTGCCCTATAATTTCGCCGTGATCAAACTCTTTTTCCAACTCATCTGATTGTAGTTCTGAATATTTTATTTCTAACCTGCCATAAATTTTACCGTTCGGCATTGTTTTAAATTTCAAAAAAGCACTGTCTTTTTGATAGATAGCTTTGAAACAGTGTTCAGGATAATTGATGAGTTTATAACTATCACCGCTTCGCGGTGCTGTATTTTTTGTGTTGTGATTGCAACTAAACAAAAACACTGAAATAAAAAAAATCAACTTATAAATTTCATTTTTCGTCTTTAAATTTATTTTAGCTGTTAATGTTTTTGCTGCAAAACTTACGAAATAAAGTTTGTCATACTCGTGGAACTTATACTTTCTTCCCATTAAGCTAAAATAAATTAATCGGGTTGGTTTCGCAAGCAGAATGCTAACAGTGTTTTAGATCTAAGTTACGCTCCGCTAAACTTAGACCAGGAAGGGGTAAAAAGCAAATTGAGCTCGGCACTGAAATTGTCATAGAATTCCCGCTTACAGTAACTATTTAGCGCACAATTCATATAAAGAATAAGGAACTTATTTTAATATTTTCCGTATAACCCCTGTTAGCCGTTTTAATTAGTAACACCGTATGGGAAAACCTCTATTTATACACAAGTTGCATTTTTATATGCTGTGTATAATTACGTATGGTGTGCTCACTATTACCGCAGCTCCCTGCCTCGCTCAGTCAAACCGGATAAATGTTCTCCTTAAAAAACTTGATACGGCAAAGCACGATACCGACAGGGTAAATATTTACTATTCCCTTTCCAGATTATATTGGAGTAAAAATAGTGATAGCGCACTATTCATGGCGCAAAAGTCTCTTGACCTTGCACAAAAGATTCATTTCGAAAAAGGTATTGCCCTGGCGTATCTTACCAAAGGGGTGGCCCTGGGATCAAAAGGCAGATATCCTGAAGCGCTGGCAAGTCATTTTCAATGTTTGCGCATTAGTGAAAAATTGGGGATGACGGGATTATCAGGTAATCAGTATAATAATATCGGTATTGTGTATGCAACCATGGAGGATTATACCAAGGCGCTTTACTATTACCGGAAAGCTTATGCAATTGCGCTGAAACAGCATGATCCTACAGGGTTTGCTACCTACGGCTTACTGGTAAATATCGGGGAGATCTTCAAGAAAAAAGGGCAGCCGGATTCTGCCATAGCTTACACTGTCCGGGCGCTGACAATAGCGAGAAAAGTAAAAGATTCCATCAGCATAGCTATAGCATTATATAATATCGGTGAAAACTATGTTCTCATCAAAAACTACAAGCAGGCTCAGACTTACCTGTACGAAGCGCTTGATGTAGCAACACGGGCCGCCGATGATGAAGATGTAGCCTACTGTCATAATACCCTGGCCCTTGCCTGCTACTATACCGGCGACTACAAGTCGGCTATGTTATATGCACAAAAGGGATTGCTGGAAAGCAAAAAACTGGGGATTGTTGACCTGATTACAAAAGCTTATAACGTGCTGTATTTAACCCATCTAAAAATGGGCAACTATAAGCAAGCGTTGTATTACCGGGATCTTGAAGTTACGTTAAGTGATAGCCTGAAAACAGTGGAAAGACAAAAAGCTATCAGGAACATCCAGTCGACCTATGAACTGGAACAAAAGCAAATACAAATTGACCTGCTAAATAAGGACAAGATCATAAGGCAGAAGGAACTGGACCAAACAAAATTAAAACGGGATATACTAACAGCCGGAGCAGTGCTTTTACTACTACTGGCTTTCATCCTGTTCAGGAACTACTCGCAAAAAAGGAAGCTTAGCGAACAGCTCGCTTTACAAAATAAAGATATATCGGCACAAAACCTTCAGCTGGAAGAACTGGTACATGTAAAGGACCGGCTATTTTCTATTATCGGGCATGATTTGAGAGGGCCAATCCATACCATAAGCCGGATGATGGATATGATAAAGGAAAAAAGCTTATCAGAAGAAGAAAGCGATTACTGGATAGAGAAAGTATCAGAAACCCTTGTAATAACATCACATTTAGTTGAAAACCTGCTGTATTGGGCAAAAAGTCAGATGGATGGCATTCATACCAATCCTGCAAGCTTTGATGTACAAAAAACAATCGAACAAAATATAAGCCTGCTGAAGGAAAGAGCTGCAGAAAAGCAAGTACTGATAACGGGTTTGGAGGCTGCCAAATCTGAAACTGTTTATGGGGATGAAACAATGATTGATATCGTGATCAGGAATTTAGCGGAGAACGCAGTGAAATTTTCCAAAGCTGGAGACACCGTTACTATAGCTGCTGAAAAAAACAAAGCATTCACTGTTATTACCGTAAAAGATAACGGAAAAGGCATTCCGGAGGAGTCCAAGGCAAAAATATTTGACAAGTTTTCATCATACACTACTTTCGGCACAGCCAGCGAAAAGGGAAGCGGACTTGGCCTTTTATTGTGTAAAGAGCTTGTTGAAAAAAACAACGGCACACTTTGGTTTGAAAGCATGGAAGGCATTGGCAGTTCTTTCCATTTTACCATACCATCATTTACCTGATAATTTAACGCCCCTGGTCTAAGTTTAGCGCAGCGTAACTTAGACCAGGGAAGAGTGAATAACTTTATGCTATTTGTTTTTCATTATTTTTTCAAATTCGGCCTGGGTTAGAATTTCTAAAAATTCATCGCTAAAGTGCCATGCAGATACATACCCGGCTGACACAACGAAACTGATCACCCAAGTGGTCCTTGACTTCCATAATTTAAACGCACAAATATCTGTCGCGGTTATAAAAGGACTTGTTTCACCTAAATGTTGGTGTGAGGATGCTTTTATCGGATCGTCACCACCGGTCCCCAGGGGGATAAGATTGTTATGAAGCTTTGTTTTTTTAATTATATTATTGTCTTTGTCGAAACTGATCAGGTAATCATTTCCTAATAATACTTCATCCGGCGCAGTTTGCGCAGTAATGACGTAGACTCTTTTTGCCCCATTTTTTATAATAGGAACAAGATTTAAACTGGTATTTTGATAAAATTTAAAAAGCGTGTCGTTTGAAACAGCCTGTGCGGCTTTTGACCGGATGGTATAGAACTCTTTTTCATTGTCAGTAAATTTTCTTGTTGTTGTGTCTATACTGTATTTGGACGAGTCTAAATCATGACCGAACTTAACTGTCGCTATTACCACTGGATCTTCATTTTTAGAAAAAAAGACAGTGGTCATTTCTTTTTTAGTCTCATAGGAAAAATATCCACCCGATAGAAGTTTCTTTCCGCCGAAGCTGGAGGCGAAGACCTGTGTACTATGACCCGATGCCCATTCAGAATGATAAAGCATCTCCCCTTCTGCTTTGATGCTATCAGCAATCTTTCTCAGGTCATTTTTTTGCGCTGTTGCGTTTTGCGTCAGTATAAATAGGACAATCAATGTAAACAGCTTTTTCATTAATGGCGAAAAGGTTGGTAAATATTTTGTGAATATAAAAAACCTTGCGGATTTTGTAGCTACAAAAACGCTTGCGGTAGCCGGAGATGAAACAATGATTGATATTGTGATCAGGAATTTAGCGGAGAACGCAGTAAAATTTTCCAAAGCAGGCGATACTGTTACTATAGCAGCTGAAAAAAATAAAGCATTTACTGTTATTACTGTAAAAGATAACGGAAAGGGCATCCCGGAAGCATCCAAGGCAAAAATATTTGACAAATTTTCTTCATACACTACCTTCGGCACAGCCAGCGAAAAGGGAAGCGGACTTGGCCTTTTATTGTGTAAAGAGCTTGTCGAAAAAAACAATGGTACACTTTGGTTTGAAAGTATGGAAGGCATTGGCAGTTCTTTCCATTTTACCATACCATCATTTACCTGATAATTTTACCCGCTGGTCTAAGTTTAGCGCAGCGTAACTTAGACCTACAATGCCCAAAGCTTTCAGCTTAATAAAATGGCCCCTGGTCTAAGTTTAGCGCAGCGTAACTTAGACCTACAATGCCCAAAGCTTTCAGCTTAATAAAATAACCGGTACTAATCCCCCCTGGTCTAAGTTTAGCGCAGCGTAACTTAGACCTGCAATACTCAAAGCTTTCAGCTTAACAAAATAACCGGTACTAAACCTTTCTGATCGGTATAATAATCTTTTGCACTACTGTATAAATAATCCGGCGGATATTCAACTGCTCCTGATTCTACCGGGTTGTTGTGCAGGTAATCAAGTCGCTGGTCCATCATTTCATTGGTCGACAATTGTATAGGGTGATTATGCTGTTGCCAAAACTGGTATTTTTCATTATTGCTATTGTATTGGCCGGCCCGTCCAAACATCCAAAGCATCCACTCCCTCCTGCTTTCCTGCACGTTTTCGCTAATGGCTTTCAGGATTGTTTTTGACGTATGCCTTTTCAGGTCACGTATAATATCCGACAAGTTGCCTTTCTCCGTACTGATTATCAGGTGTACGTGACTCGACATAATACACCACGCATATAATTCAAGGCCCTTGTTTTCTATGCAATACTTTAAGCTATCTACAACTATCTCACAGTAAATCCTCCGTACGAACACATCTATCCAATTAACCGTTGCAAAACTTACGAAATAAAGCTTGTCGTGCTCGTGGAACTTATACTTTCTTCCCATTGAGCTAAAATAAATTAATCGGGTTGGTTTCGCAAGCAGAATGCTTGCTGTGTTTTAGGTCTAAGTTACGCTGCGCTAAACTTAGACCAGGAGGGATTATAAGAAATCATTTGTAAACAAAATTATTCCCTGCATTAAACACTGTTGCGCAACAGCCACCTTCTGTCTTGTGGCAGCGGAGAAAAACGCTCGCGGTAGTTGGGGATCAAGATAGTAACGGACTTCTTAAAGTTTTAGTAAAAGTATTTGAAATTAGGTTTTTTTCAACATTTGTAAAACTTAAACTTCGATGAAATTTATAAAGTAAATAGACAATAGATAGAATAGATATATTGATTGTATTGATGTGCCTCGATACGTCGAATTGAGATTTGACCTCTTCTAAATTTTTAGCTAAACCCATAAATATTTCGCCTTTAGTGTGAACCGTACGACAAAGTTCCTGATAGTGATGAAATAATTGATCGTTAAAAATTTTAGTGTTTTTATCTTCAATTGCTTTTATCAACGGATGGGAATCAAAATACAATTTCAATTCGTGCATTGGTGTGTAGTCATTCCTGCCTAAATTTAGTAACTCAAATTCTACAGGATGATCAAAGTAGTAAATATGATTGTAGAAGTTTTCGATTAATCTTCTTGTAATAATTAGCGACGGGTGATAAAATCCAATAAATATTAAACTACAGTTTGATAGTAAATCAGAAAGAAGTTCATTTAGAAAAAGGAATTTATTATCTTCTTTAAAATTTTCTTCTAATTTCCCCTCAAATAATGCAATGAGATATGTAAGTCTGTGGTATTTTTTAAGAAAGGGTTTGTTTTTAACATCGATTAAATGTAATAGTTTGCCGCTTTCAGCCAATTTGGCTTGAAATTTCGTAAAATCCTTGTCTATGTTTTCCGATTTAAAAATACCGCTCATCAAATTTTGATTTTACGTATCATAAGCTCCCAGTCCTTAAAAAAATTGGATTTGTCGCTTTTAGTAGAATCGGAGCCCTTGATCGATTTGATTGCTATATTTAAATCTTCAATCTTATTTTTGTCAAAATTAGAAATCGCAAGAATTACACGACCAATTATATCTTCTCTTTTTTTCTTTTCGGCACTCGGTATGAATATATCCAATCGCGTTGCAAAATCTGCGATATCTTGATTTTTTTCAAATAAATCCTTATTAGTTAATAAAAATGGAATTGTACCTATAAGGCTTTCTAAAGGATTATCATCGCTTTGCTTTTTTTCATCGTAGTTGACGATATCATTAGACTGTAATCCATCAAGGACTTTTCTAACATTATCAATAATCGCCACTAAATCTTTTTTTGATAATTTACTGTAGTCCATGTTACAATTTATTTAATAACTCTTGAGTAATAGATTTAAATTCTTCAGAATATCTTTTGTTTGCTGCATACGAATAAAAATTGTTTAGTGATTTTATACTTTTAGCAACTTTGGTAGAATGACTTGAATGGTCCTTAAAACAATCCCATCCACTTGTTTTTACACTTGTCATTATTTCTTCCGAGACTTTTCCAGCAGACACCATAGTAAATACAACGCCTAGATTTTTTAATGAATGCCCGTGTAGTTCTTCATACTCTTCTAATCCTCTTTCGAGCAACGGTAATCCTAAGGAAGATAAGTAATCGGGTTTAATAGGTATCAAATAATATTCAGATGCTAGATATGCACTTAATGTTAACAAAGAAAGAGTAGGTGGGCAATCGATAATAATGTAATCGTAATGACTGCATTTTTCATCAAGGAATTTTTTTAGTAAGTTTTCGACACCTCTCTTGTTTGTTTCAAAGTTAATTAATTTCAAAGAAGAAGGAATCAAATCGAGGTTACCAACTACTCGATTTCGAAGCAAAAATGTTCGGGCTTTAATAATATAATCATCTAAGTTAATTGGTTGACTTTTAGTTTTTTTTCTACTGGATGATAAACTTATCTCATCTTCCTTTGATGGCATCAATATATCATAGACAGTTTTTTTATTTTCGAAATGATTCAATATCTCGTTTTGACCAACCAAATATTGTGTTGCATTAAATTGCGGGTCAATATCTACTAATAAAATTTTTTTGGAATGGTACCTCCCTAATATATAGGAAATATTGACTGACAGGGTTGTTTTTCCAACCCCGCCTTTCATATTAATTACGGTAATCACTTTAGTCATTCTTAAAGGTTTAGATTAAAATCCGATTTTAGATATGATGTAAATTTAATATAATATTTCAATTTCATAACTGTATTTGCATTTTTGTCTACTTGACGGCGGCCGTGGTTCCCATTTGGCGCGAGTCTTACGGGCCGCTAATGCGTAAAAGCTACTCGTGATACCGCCTGCTAAGTCACCAAGTGCTGTTACCCACATTTCGCTTTCCAATCCACAAAATACTGCCTGATCATAGCATCTATATTTTCCCTTGTCGCACCAGCCCAATACCATTGATTCTCCGAATAGAGTAAATCGTCGTAAGCATAATACAACGAGAAAAAATCATATAAATCCGATTCATATCCATCATCTATGCAGACCTCTGTTAAGGTACTCAACACATTAAGTGTCTGAAGCTTTCCATCAAGTGCCTGGCCAACCAAATAGCAAGCGTAATTTCTTATAACCTGTTCGCGGTCGTCCCATTTCAAATCCAATTCCTTAAGAACCTTATCTGCCAGGCTTTGTAATTCAAACTGGTTATAAGGTTCAACTTCTCCGGCAAGGATTATCAAATTTTCGGTTTCAAATCCGGCTTCCAGCATACTGTAAGCCCAATCAATCCATTGCCTGTTAACATTCCTGCCAAGCATTTTAAAAGCTAATATTTCTGCCGTTGAGGGTATGGATTTCATTTGTTTATAATATTAGTCTTTAAAAATACAATTTCGTCATGCTGAATTTATTTCGGCACCCCACTTGCTAAGCTTGCATCATGCTTTCACGAGCGCAGACTTAGCACATGGTTACCTTTATGATGGGGTGCCGAAACAAGTTCGGCATGACGGTTGGGTGAATAAACTGCTACTGCCAACTCACAACTCACAACTGCCCACTCCCTACTCAGTCCTCCGGCCTCTCCCTTGCATCTGCCATTTTCACTATCCTCGGTTCAAATTTGGCGAGCACTTCCACCAGGTCGTGCTGGGCGGCCATAACGGCGTGGATGTCTTTGTAGGCCATCGGGGCCTCGTCTATGTCGCTGCCCATTAGGGTGATGCGTTTGTCGATCAGGTTGGCGGCAATGGCATCTTTATCCAGCGTTTTAAAGGCTGCGCTGCGGCTCATTAACCTGCCCGCACCGTGACTGGCGGAATTGATGCTCGCCGCGTCGCCCTTACCGCGCACCACAAAACCGGGTGTGCTCATGCTGCCGGGGATGATGCCGAGCACGCCTTCGCCGGCCGGGGTTGCGCCCTTGCGGTGTACCATAACTTCGGTGCCGTCGGCCAGCTGTTCCTTCCAGGCAAAATTGTGGTGGTTCTCAATCCGCATTAATGGCGAAAGGTTAAGCGCACGCGCAATTTTGTTATGGATCTCGTGGTGGTTGGCGCTGGCATATTCGCCGGCCAAATTCATGGCGATCCAGTATTCCTGTCCCTCGTCCTTATCCAAATCAAGCCATGCCAAATGCTTGGCTTCGGCAGGCAACTTAGTCTTGCTCATGGCGATCTTTGAATAATGATCTGCCACGCTCCCCCCAAATCCACGCGAACCGGAGTGCGACAACAAAGCCAAATACCTCCCCGCCGGGATGCCGTCCAAAGCGCCGTCGGCAATGGTGAGTTCGCCCCATTCCACAAAGTGGTTCCCGGTGCCGCTGGTGCCGAGCTGGGCATAAGCCTTATTCTTCAGGCTGCGGATCACCTTTGTTTCGCTCCACGCGCTGCTGTCAAACAACGAGCTGTCGTGGTACGATTTGGTGGTGCAGCCGATGCCAAAATAAGTATGCTCCAGCAGCATGTTCTGCAACTTGGCAGTTTCGGTGTCCACCGCTTCGGCAGGCAGGTCGAAAATGCTGAGGCACATGCGGCAGGCAATATCCACCCCAACGGCAAAGGGAATAATGGTGTTTGCCGTGGTGGCCAGCACCCCGCCGATAGGCAGGCCGTAACCCTGGTGCGCATCGGGCATGAGGGCGCCGGCAACAGCTACCGGCAATTTGACAGCTGTCTTCATCTGTGCCAGGGCGCCCACCTCAATATGTTCCAGTCCCCATACCGGGAAATCGGCAATCTCTTCCTTCAACTTAAAGTTGGTTCGCTGCTGTTTTAAAAACTTGCCGTCCTTACGCAGCTCAATAATGCTTTCGGCCAGGTTTTTAAACTTACCGCCCTTCTTTAAGGCGTAAGGCATCGGGTCGTCAATAAGCGCTTCCAAATTTGCCAGGATTTCGGGCTTGGCCATTACGCCGTGCTTCAGCAAACCATTCGCCACGCGACTGAATGCTTCTAATATTTTAACGTCGTTAATGCCGAGGGCGGTTAACTCGTTGTTGCTTACTTTTTCTTTTTCCATTGTAGTATTCTTTTTTACCCTCAACATTTTTTACCCCTCTAAATCTCCGCTTATAAAGGGGAGACTTTGGGCTTCGCTTGTGGAGAGTTTGTTGTATTATTGATTCTTCTTCCTCGTTCGCCGGTGCCTCCCCTCCCTCAACTGAGGGAGGGGTCGGGGGAGGGTAAAATCGCCAGTGCTTGTGCCGACCTTCCCCCCCCTCTCACATTCAACACCACAAAAAAACACCCCTCCTGCGCAATCTATTTGCGCAGTAAAAAATAAATTAATAAATTTCAAAAATAATTCACTCATTCGCCAATTCACTCATTCACAAATTAAACTGTGCCTGTTAACCGCAACGCCCTTATCCGTTACCGCACCATCGATAGCTGCCTGCAAAACCGCTATAAAAAGTGGACGCTGGACGACCTGATCGAAGCCTGTGGCGACGCCATTTACGAATACCAGGGAATTGATACCGGGGTGAGTCGGCGTACCATACAGGCCGATATAGAGATGATGCGCAGCAATAAGCTGGGTTATGAAGCGCCGATAGTGGTGGTTGATAAGAAGTATTATACCTACGGCGACAAAAATTACAGCATCACCAACAGCCCGCTAAACCAGCAGGATATGCAGGTATTGAGCGAGGTATCCGGCCTGTTAAAGCAATTCAAGGGCTTTAACCACTTCACCGATCTTAACGAAATGGTGAGCAAGCTGGAAGACAAGATCTATTCGCAAAAAAACCAAAGCACGCCGGTTATTGATTTCGAGAAGAATGACAACCTGAAGGGATTGGAATGGATCGAGGTGATCCGCAGGGCTATTGTGGCTAAGAAGGCGGTGTGCATTTCCTACCAGTCGTTTAAGGCGCGGGAGGTAAGTAGTTTTTGTTTCAGTGCCTATTTGCTAAAGGAATACCGCAACCGCTGGTTTGTGCTGGGGGTTCAGCATAAACGGAACACCCTGCTCATGAACCTTGCTTTAGACAGGATCCACGCTATCCGGGAAGACGAAGAGGCCTACCTGGAAAACAAAACTATAGACCTGGCTACTTATTATAACGACGTGATCGGCGTTACAAAATCACCCAACCAGCGCGACTGTGAGGTGATCTTCTGGATAGATAATGCCAATGCGCCTTATGTAATTACCAAGCCGCTGCACCATACGCAAAAATTATTAAAGGAAGTGCCTGACGGCAAGATCTTCAGCATCCGGGTGATCATGAATTTTGAGCTGGAGCGCGAGCTGCTGGGCTTCGGCGCCAAAATGCGGGTGCTGGGGCCGAGGATCCTGGTGAAGCAAATGAAGGCACAACTTTTGAAAACCCTGGAAAACTACAATATGGATGAGGCAATACCGAGGGCCGATAGCTTAAACTCATATGGTACGATGAGTGAAGGGGATACAACAACCGTTAGCAAGTTTTTAAGCCTGGTGTTAAGGCACCGGCCGCAGCTGATCGGCATAGAACCGGACGAACAAGGCTGGGTAAATGTAGACGAACTGCTGCAGCAAGCTAAGGCCCACGGCAGGGACATCAGTCCGGAGCAGTTAAACCACGTGGTGGAAACCAATAATAAAAACCGCTTTGCCTTTGATGAAACCCGGCAGAAGATCCGCGCCAGCCAGGGGCATTCAATTGACGTAGAGTTGGGCTACCAGCCGCAAATGCCTCCCGAGGTATTATACCACGGAACAGGAGAAAAATCTGTTCCATCTATTTTGGCCGGCGGATTAGAAAAGCGCAACCGGCAGCACGTACATTTAAGCAGGGACCGGGAAACTGCAACACAGGTTGGAGGCAGGCATGGCAAACCCGCAATATTTAATGTGCTCGCGGGGGAAATGCATAGGAACGGTTATATTTTCTACCTGTCGGAGAACAAGGTTTGGCTCACGGATGCTGTGCCTGCGCAGTTTTTAAAGTTGGTGGAGTAATTATTAGAGAAGTAAAATGGATAACCGCAACATCAGGCCCGAATGGGTGCCATCGGGTTATAGGGAGGAAAATAAGGAGCAGGCCGAAGTTGCCAAACCTGGCGACGTAACATCATCAACCCAAAGCAAAGATCTTTCCAGGGAGCGAAAAGCCGGTAAAAGCTCCCCGCGAAAAATATACAAGCCTTGATTCTTAAAACTGCTTCCTCGGGCGTTTTTTCCGCTCCTCGTCCCGCGGGCCGTTGAACTTGGAAACAAACCTCGGTTTTGGTGCGGGTTTATCCTCGCGGATCTTAACTGCCAATTCACGACCGCTTACTGTTGTGCCATCCAATGCTTCAACCGCACGTTCGGCACCCTCTTCACTAACCATCTCCAAAAAGGCATAGCCCTTACAGATCCTGGTTTTCTTGTCCCTCACAATCTTTATCGTACTAATGTCACCATGAAAGCCGACGAGCATCGCGATGTCGAGTTCCGTAAAATCAAGAGGAAAGCCTCCTACAAATAATTTGGTCATAAATTATATAACAGTAATAGGACAAATATAGTACGTTGGCTGACAAAAGCTAGAAAATTAACATAAACTGATGCGGATCATTCCATTGGCGGGTAAAACCCGGTCCCGGTAACTGTTTTTTTACTTCATTAACCCATCCTGCTAAAACTGAAGCGACAACGAATTCACAAAAAAGTGCTACTAAAAGTGCCCGGCCACTGCCCAAATTATTCTCCAAATCCTGAATTTTCGCCGGCTTTACTATTGGCGCCGTCAATATTCCAACCGTTTACTAAAATATAAGGCGTTGCGCTCCCGGCATCCTTGTGCTCGTAGCTGCACTCAATTGTCCTGCTTTCGCCCGGCGCCAAGGTGATGTAGTTGTCTTCAAAAATAACAGGCAAAATATCTTCGCCGCCTTTTTCCTTCAAAGCCCTTATATGCACAAAAAATGCTACCGTTTTCCCTGTATTGGTTATGGTGATCTTGTGCGATGCTTCCTTTTCTGTTTTATTGGATGTATGACTTACGGTTAAAGTGGCCTTTGGCATATTACCCAGCGCACTATAATCTGCAAAGACAGATTGCGGCGTATAGTACCAGGTAGATTTACCCCAGTTCAGCACATCCTTTTTGTCCGACAGCCAATACCAATTGATACTCTTAACCTCGCCATTGGCGTCCTTTAATTCCAATCGAACGAAATAAACGTCACTCATGCCGGCAACCTGGGGCAAAGTAAAACACAGTTTTGTGCCATCTGCACCCACGTCAGCTTTTGTTTCCTTCGTATATTTCAGTGTTCCGTCAAGGTTATAACCCGTTGCCTTTACCTGCAAACCGGTAAAAGGCTTCAACAAGGAATTGATAATGTTTACACTGTTGGATTTGTAAGAATACATCACATGCAGCGGCTCCATGGATTTTTTCATCCCGAAATAGGTTCCTGCCGGATACAGGTAGTAATCGTAGGTGTGCCAGATCAAACTTGGCCATGGATTACTGAGCATCCACTGCACCACGCCTGTTGCGTTATTATATTTTTTCAAGCCATAACCCTCCATCATAGCGCGGTGCCCTTCATAGTTTTGCAGTTGGGCTTTTGCAAGGTAATCCGCCATATTTACGGGCGTTCCGTAACGGGCATAAAGCGCTATGTCGAAGATCTTAGTGTTACCGAACTGCATGGTGCCGCAATGATAGAGCCAGTCGAGGCTCTTGTTATTGATGGAATCCTTAGGCAAGAATTTGATCAAACTTTCATATGGCGGGATAGACGGCCCTGGCGAGATCTCTGTTGCGAAGCTCCATGCACCACCATACTTTGTTGTATCAGCCTCCCAATATGCAGGGGGCACGTAATCATAAGGACCGGCCATCTTCACCCCTGTTGGGCCGGAAATCTTCGACGCGGTTTCATTTGCACTGGCGATGGTTGGGTTGGGCCATTTCAGGTCGGCTTCAATTGCCAGCCAGTCGGCCTCCACCTTTTTTACGCGCGGCGGCATATCGCTGCCGTTAAGCCAGATCAGCAACGACGGCTTATTGCGCAACCAGTACATTACGCTACTGTCTGACGACATGGCGATACTTCTTTTGGCGGCGTCCCATTTATCAGGATATTGCCATGCGCCGCAGCACATCCATCCCGTCATAACCAGCAAACCCTCCTTATCGCATATCGAATAAAAACTATCATCCTCCAGCTTGCCTTCCGAGCGGACAATGTTCATGTTCATATCTTTCACCAGTTTCAACTCCTGCTGCTGGCGCAATACCGACCTGCGCTGAAAAATATCCGGCGACCATGCCGCACCGCGCAGCATAATAGGCTTACCGTTTACCACAAATTTCCTTGCCTTATTGTTATCAATCAATACTGAAGTAACCTGCCGGATGCCAAAGTTTTCAGTGAGCTCGTTACTTATCTTACCACCGGTAGTTAATGAAAGCTCAACCCTGTTTAACTCCGGCTTACCATATTGCCATGGCCACCAAATCCGGGGGTTCTTTATATTGAGCTGCGGGTAAGCAGCGGAACTAAATGTAACCTGCTTTTTCTGTCGCGGCAGCAAATGAACCTTTTGCTCAAAGCTGATATCGCCATTAATTTTCCCCTTAACTATCGCGTCCTGCGGGGCATCGGTATAATTTACTGCCATGGCATCAACCGACAAATGCGCCACAGCCAATGAGGGCAAATCAAACTTTGTAGTAACCAAAGGATACTCCACACCAACCTTACGATAAGTTTTTATTTCCACATTATTGATGATACCGTTGTTGAAATCGGGTGGATAATGGATCCAATCGGCGTAGTCAATAGCAAGATCGCCTTCACCCTTGTTAGGATTAAACGGACGTTTTACTTCGATGGCCAATACATTTTCACCGGTGTATTTTATATTTTTGGTGATATCAAGCTCTATGATGCGGAACGGGCCGATGATCTGCGTTGAATCCGCTATCAATTTCCCATTGAGCCAAACATTTGCCTTGTAGTTTATTCCCTGCAGCTTAAGCACCACATTTTTGCCACTTTCCGCTTCGGGGAGTTTAAACTCTCTACGAAACCACCAGGGCTTGTCCAGCCGGGCATCATTTAATTTTTCAAAGTTCCTGCTATAAAAAGGATCAAAATCATACACTTTATTGGCAATTAAACCGGCTATAACCGTTGTTGGCACACTTACCCTATACCATTTATCGGCTTTAAAATTCCCCGTCGAAATCTGGCTACCCTTCGAAGCATCCGTAATTGCCGATTGCATG
Source organism: Mucilaginibacter phenanthrenivorans (assembly GCF_024721155.1). Lineage (GTDB taxonomy): Bacteria > Bacteroidota > Bacteroidia > Sphingobacteriales > Sphingobacteriaceae > Mucilaginibacter > Mucilaginibacter phenanthrenivorans. Next base: position 102,366 of record NZ_JAHVAP010000014.1, read on the forward strand.
TTCCAATCGTTTTTTAACAACTGCCGGTAGCTTTCTGTCGCTTCATCCTGGCTAAAAGCATATTGGCAACTGATGCCCAGAAAAACAAGAAGTATGATTTTTTTCATTTCAATGTTAAATAAGGGCCAAAGCCGTTTGATGGCGGGTTTTATTAATGGTTCACAATTTTAATAAAATAATACCGTAAACTTTTTTTCGTCAGCGTCTTTTTACGACCTTCGCCCACTACAAACGTACTACTATGAAGGCTATCTGTGTTTTTTGCGGCGCCAACTTTAACGGCGATCCCGTACTGCTCCAGGCCATCGAACAACTTGCCGAGATTATGGTGAGCCGGAATATCACCCTTGTATATGGCGGCGGCAAGGTTGGAGTGATGGGCCTCCTGGCCGATGCTATTTTGAGTAAGGGCGGGGAAGCCGTTGGTGTTATCCCGCAATTTTTACTGGATAAGGAAGTGGGCCATCCTGGTTTAACCAAACTGCACATCGTTGATAACATGCACCAGCGCAAGCAAATGATGAACGACCTGTGCGATGGCATCATCATGCTGCCCGGCGGCTTTGGCACGCTCGAAGAATTCTTTGAGGTACTAACCTGGCTGCAACTTGGGTTGCATAGTCACCCGGTGGGCATTTTGAACGTAAACGGTTTTTATGATCTGTTACTTCAGCAAATGGACCTAATGGTTGATCAAAAGTTTTTGAAGCCGGCAAACCGTAAGTTAGTTTTAACATCTGGCGATGCTGTTGAGCTGGTTAATTTGATGGATAGTATTGAGATTAAGCCAGACGAGGTTTGGTTCAGGGATATGAATTTGACTTAGGACAAAAGCTTTTTTACAGTATCTGATATATTATCACTCATTACTATTTTATTGTTATGTTTTTCGAGGGTGATTGCAAAGCCATCTGAATTATTAACAATATAAGCATCATCCGCTATCTCTAGGGCTTTCGGTAACAACGCAAATGAGCGTTCATATCTGCTTCTTATTACTTCCGGGTTCACATTGTGTAAACCCATCAACGCTCTAAGCCCAACCCTCATTATATTCAATTCCGGATTATCAGTGTAAACAAAATACAAATAGGTCTTGTATCCCTTAGATTTTGCTATTCCTAATAAATCGACTTTCGATTCATGTGACATTACTGTTTCATAACAAAAAGATTGACCGGTTTCCAGAAGCTTCTCAACCAGAAAAGAAGCAATAAATGATGCATGATAGGAATTTATCTCGTTTTTAGGGAACGCGAATTTCAATATTCCTGCTTTTATATTAATCTTATCTAAAAAGATCGATTCCTTAATCTTTTCATGAAACAAGGTGGAAGATTTAATATGATCAATAAAATCCTTTTGGGAGACGCTTACACGGTAGGCATTAAAGTTAAAACGAGAATTTGCTTTTATTTCCCGCTCGTAACGATCTGCATTAATATATAGCTCTGTGTGAATCGAGCCGTTACTTCTAAGATATTCAAAAAGAGAAGTCTTTCCTGAACCATTAGGCCCTGCGAACATCCGAAATTTAGGAGGCATTTATTATAGAGAAACTTGTAATTCCTTCAATCGTTCCTGGGTAGCTATTTCTGTGTGTTTATCGGGAAACACCAACGTAACCACTCCATCTCTTAACACAGCATAGGGTAAATGATTCCTAAAAGCCTTTCTTTTGGCGGGTAAATCCGCGCCTTTGATAGCCTCTTCAAAATTTTCTATATCTACTGCTATTTTCATCTTACTAAATTACAAATAAAATTATAGAATGTTTATTACAAACACCAGCCTTATTTATAATGGCTAACCCACCCTCACAAACCTATACAACAAATAATATCCTCCAGCGGCCAAAACACTCAACCCGCAAAGTGCCCACCATAGTAAATTAAATCCACCAAAAGCTATGATAGCGCCGCCGGTAACCGGGGCAATAACCTGCGCAGCGGACCATGACATGGTGTACAGTGCCGCATATTCTCCCCTGTTATATTCGGTTGATCTGCTGATCCAGAACGAATTCATAAATGGCATGCTCAGCATTTCGCTAAAAGTAATCAACAAAACAATAAATATCGCCGCCACAGTACTCGCCGGTAAGAATATCAGCAGCACAAAACTAACAGCTCCCATCAAAATACCGCTGATGATATAGATCAATCCATGACGCTTGCCCTCCAGGTTGTGAATCAACACCATTTCAACTACACCGATCAAAATGCCGTTCAGCGCCATTAGAAATCCAATAAAGCGTTCGCCAAAATGCCATTGAAGTTTATAAAAAACAGGCTCCATTATAAAAAACTGGAAGAAACACATGGCAAAAAGTGTGGAGAATAAAATAAAAATCAAATAAACACCATCATTCCATGGCGACATCTTTTTGATTCCCTCCGCTATCTTTTTCATACCGCCAACAATGCTTGACCTGGGCATTATCTTCAGCAATAGTAAAGCGGCCAGGATGTTGGAAACCCCATCAACCCAAAACAATAAATGATAATTTATGGAAGCTATTAATCCACCCAAACCTGCACCAACAGCCCATCCAAGGTTTATTGCCAGTCTGTTAAGTGAATAGGAACGGGTTTTATTTTCCGGAGTACTATAATGTGCGATGGCCGTCGAGTTTGCAGGCCTAAACGACTCATTACAAAAACTCAGCACATAAGTGCCGATACAAACCGTTAAAAATGTATGCTGGTAACCTAAAACAATAAACAGCAAGCCGCCGCTTAGCAAAGCACCAACCTGCAGATCATAAAAACCAAATTTGTCTGTAAACTTTCCACCAACAAACGCTCCGCAGATAGAACCGACACCAAACAACGACATAATCACCCCGGCCTGTACGATACTAAAATGCAACTGCTTAACACAATAAATACTCATGAACGGAACCACCATAGTACCACTCCGGTTAATGAGCATCACCAGGCTTAGGTACCAGCTATTTTTGGAAAGTCCTTGGTAAGCGTTTTTGTATAATTGGATGAAGGAGGTAAACATTGTAGCGTAAAGATAGTTAAAAGCAAAAAGCTGAAAGATTAAAGCTAAAAGCTTTAAGAGGAAAATCCGACGAACTAAAAGAATCTTTCTACTTTTCGCTTTAAGCTTTTAGCTCAATATTGAATTGCGGTTCCTTAGCCAGTGATCCGCCAAAACCAGCGCAGCCATTGCCTCAACAATAGGCACTGCGCGCGGCACCACACATGGATCGTGTCGGCCTTTGCCGGAGATCTCTGCGGCATTTCCCTGGCTGTCTATTGTTGCCTGGTTGTGCATAATGGTAGCCACCGGTTTAAAGGCCACAGTAAAGGCAATCGGCATACCGTTACTGATGCCGCCTTGGATACCGCCTGAGTAATTAGTAAGCGTACCAACCTCACCCGAAGAGTTTTTTATAAAGATGTCGTTATGCTCCGAGCCGCGCATTTCGCTACCCGCAAAGCCAGAGCCATATTCAAAGCCGTGTAAGGCGTTAATACTCAGCATTGCCTTACCTAAATCGGCATGCAATTTATCAAACACCGGCTCACCAAGGCCAACCGGGCAATTTAATATATGACAGTTCACCTTGCCGCCAACGGTATCACCCTGTTTACGGATAGAATCAATATATTCGATCATTTCCTCGGCAGTAGCCGGATCGGCGCAGCGAACTATATTTTTCTCCCGTTCATCTATAAATTCCTGTGCATTTTTTATCTCCACATTGGGCGCATCAATTCTGCCTACGCTGCTCACATGCGCGACAATTTCGATACCCTGCGTTTTTAAAAGCAATTTTGCTATGGCACCCGCCGCGACGCGGGCTGCGGTTTCTCGGGCGGATGAACGGCCCCCGCCCCTATGGTCGCGGATACCATATTTTGTTTGATAGGTATAATCAGCGTGCGATGGACGGAACACATCCACATTATGGGTATAATCCTTTGAACGTTGGTCTTCATTAGGGATCAGCATGGCAATAGGCGTACCTGTGGTTTTACCCTCAAAAATCCCCGAAAGGATCTTAACTGTATCGCTTTCCTTACGCTGTGTAGTGATTTTTGACTGCCCCGGCTTGCGTTTATCCAGTTCACCCTGGATATACTCCATGTCGATCTCCAGTTGCGCCGGACAGCCATCTATTATTACCCCAATAGCTTCGCCGTGCGACTCGCCAAAAGTTGTGATCCTGAATAATTGTCCGAATGAATTGCCTGCCATAAGCCCCTAACCCCTAAAGGGGAATAAAATTTAGTAAATGTATTAATTAGTTATCAAAGAAATCCTGCTCCCCCTTTAGGGGGCTGGGGGGATAAATCCCACCTTCTCCAAATCCGTCCAAAACGCCGGGTACGATTTTTCAACCACGTCAGCGTCTTCAACTTCAACCTGCGGGATCAACAGGGCCAGCGGCGCAAAGGCCATCGCCATACGGTGATCGTCGTACGTGTTGATAAAAACGTGCTCAGGGATCTGTTTTTCACTGCAATCAAGTTTATAAACCTGACCTTTTTCAATCAGCTTCACTCCTATTTTGGCCAGCTCATTTTGTAAAGCTTTTATACGATCTGTTTCCTTTATTTTTAAAGTTTCCAATCCCGTAAACGTAGCTTCATGACCTAATGCCGCACAAACCACAATAATGGTCTGAGCCAGGTCTGGGCATTCCTTTAAGTCAAAGATCTTTCTTGCAAGCGGTTTTGCTTCCTTTTGCAGGTAAACGCCGCCATCCTTAAACTGGGAGGTTATCCCAAAGTTGGCCATGATCTCAGTGATCACACTATCGCCTTGTAAGCTATATTGTGTTAATCCCGGCAAAAACAATTCTGCCTCGTCAGCTAACGCAGCTATTGCGTACCAGTATGATGCTGCGCTCCAATCCGGTTCAATATAAATTGAAGTGGGCGCAAATTCCTGGTTTTGTATAGCAATAACATTGTCATTCCAGGCATGTTGAATACCTGCCGATTGTAGCATGGCCAGCGTCATTTCCACGTAGGGGCGCGATGTTAGGTCACCCTCAATGTGTAGCTCCAAACCCAAAGGCAGCCGGGCAGCTATAAGCAATAATGCAGTGATGTACTGGCTGCTTATATTTCCTTTTATACTGACCTTATTAGATTGCTGCGCTAAGCTGCCTTTTAGTTTTATTGGCGGGAAGCCTTCGTTTTCTACGTACTCAATTTGCGCACCCAGTTCACGCAATGCCTCTACCAATATCCCTATCGGGCGCTGTTTCATTCGTTCGCTGCCGGTTAGTATCACTTCTTCATTCTGCAATGTTAAAAATGCAGTTAAAAAGCGCATAGCTGTACCTGCCGGACCGATATTGATTAGTCTTAAGTCCTGAGTCTGAAGTCCGGAGTCATTTGGTTTTTGACTTAAGACTTTCGACTCCAGACTCAGGACTTCCGCCAAAGTAACCGCATCCGCAGCATCTGAAATATTTTCAACTTTTACCTTACCACCGCTAAGCGCTTCAATGATCAAAGCGCGGTTACATTCACTTTTTGAACCGGTGAGTTGTACCGTGCCTTTTACAGTTTTGCCGTTTTTGGTAAGGGTGATGTTATGTTTCATTAAAATATATTCCTGTAGAGACGCAATATCTTGCGTCTCTGTATATAATATCCTGTTCAAGAGACGCAAAGTATTGCGTCTCTACGGAGTTTGGTTTATGCGTGCGTTAACTTATCTGCCGCCTGGCCTGCTTCGTCCTTGTTCATTATCTCGGTTTGTTTACGGATAGATTCAGCATGGATCAATTCCAGCAATTTCTCGGTAAACTCTGCGCTTAATTTTAACGCCTTGCCGTAGTTAACGCCTTTTCTCAGGATCTCGTCCCAGCGGTTAACCTGCAAAATGGTAATATTGTTATCTTTTTTGTAGTTACCAATCTGCTCAACAATATTCATACGCTCAGACATTTTCTGGATCACCAAATCATCAATTTTATCGATCTGGTTACGCAGTTCTTCCAGCTTATCCTTAACCTCTGCATTGCGAACCTCTGGTTTACGAAGGGTTAAATGCTCAATGATTTCAGCTAAAGCTTTTGGAGTAACCTGTTGTTTAGCATCTGTCCAGGCAACAGTTGGATCGATGTGTGATTCGATCATTAATCCCTGCATATCCAGGTCAAGCGCTTTTTGCGAGATGTAGCCAATCAGATCGCGGTTACCAGTAATATGGCTTGGATCGTTGATCATAGGTAATTCAGGTGCAAGTGTTTTCAGGCTGATAGCCAAATCCCACATTGGTTCGTTACGAAACGCGCTTTTTTCGTGCGATGAAAATCCACGGTGAATAGCTGCTAACTTCGTGATACCTGCATTATTGATCCGCTCCAAAGCGCCAACCCATAATGAAAGATCGGGATTTACCGGATTTTTAACCATCACCGGTACATCAACGCCGCGTAAAGCGTCAGCAATTTCCTGTACGGTAAAAGGGTTAACGGTTGAACGTGCGCCAACCCAAAGAATATCAACACCTGCCTTTAAAGCTTCCTCAACGTGCTTTGCAGTAGCAACTTCAACCGCAGTTGGCAAGCCGGTTTCTTCCTTAGCGCGTTTTAACCATTGCAAACCAATGCTGCCGATACCTTCAAATTCTCCGGGGCGGGTACGTGGTTTCCAGATTCCCGCACGTAATGCTGATACCTTACCGGTTTTTGCTAATAAATGCGCGGTTGCTACCAACTGATCTTCAGTTTCTGCACTACACGGACCTGCAATTAATAGTGGCTCGCTGCCGGTTTTAATCCAGGAACTTAATGGTTGTATGTTTAAATTCAGTTTCATCTTGTTTTGTTTTTGTCCGGAAGTCCGGAAGATTAATTTTTAATTTATTTTAATTATTTGTTTTTGGCTCTTTTAATTCAGATATCCGGCGTCAGATATCTTTTTTGTCTTTCGGACTTTCCGACTTTCGGATTTTCCGACTCCTCCTCTCAACTCATCTTTTTCATATTTATATATGTCCTCGGCACTCTTTCGCCCTTTACTGTTTTGGGGAGCTTTTCATTCTCTTCATCATGCCTTTCATATTCGCCCAGGATATTGAAATTGTGGGTATATTTCAGGATCTGCCTTATGGCAGTATCATATTGCTTAGTCTCTTCCCACTCCACATCTACATAAAAATTATATTCATTGCGTTTACCCAAAATCGGCATACTCTGGATCTTGCTCATGTTCAAGCTTTGCTCAGCAAAAATATTCAGCACCTTTGCCAATGCACCAACCTTGTTGCTTACCTGGAAACACAACGATGCTTTGTTAGGGTTTTTCTTAGTCACGTTTTCATGATGGGTAAGGATCAGGAAACGGGTAAAGTTTTTTTTGTTCGATTCTATGCGGCGTTCCAAAACGTCCAGTCCGTAAAGTCTTGCCGCTAAGGTGTTAGCAATAGCAACCGTATCCGTAAGCTGTTCATCACGGATGCGTTTGGCGCAGGCAGCGGTATCATTACTCTCAACAATATTCAGGTGAGGGTATTCATCAAAGAAATCAACACACTGGCGGATGGCTATAGGGTGCGAGGTTACATATTTTATATCCTCGAACTTTACACCTGGCAATGCCATTAGATGAAGCTGGATAGGCAGGTAAATTTCGCCTACAACCGGGAACGCATAACTTAACAACAGCGAGTAGTTTGGCAAAATGCTGCCGGCAATGCTATTTTCGATAGCCATTACCACATAATCGGCCTTTTTGTCCTTCAATGCCTCGAATGTTTGCTTAAAGGAGTTGCACTCGATGGTCTGGATATCTTCGCCAAAATATTTCAGCGCGGCCTCTTCATGGAAGGAAGCGCGAATTCCCTGTATTGCAACTCTCAATTGTTCAGTCTTCATAAATCCCTTTTAAAGCAAAAAGTCCCGGTTTTTGGCCGGGACTTTTCAGTTTCTTATATGTTTGTTATCGCATATTAGTCCCGGCTCTTACTGGTAAAGTAAAAGTAGTAACCATAAAAATATGCGCTGTTAAATTTCATTTGTTTTTTATTTCGATGTAAATGTACAGGTAAAAATGGTATTGTCAATAGAAAATTTTATTTTTTTGATTTTTAGTAGGCCAAACAGAATTTTATTTGGAAAAACACCAATAAAACTTCTCCGCAAGCGCGAATATTTTACAAAACCGACAACATACCTTTTTTTGCAGCAGTAAATGGGATCACCGGGTTATCCATCCCATCCGTAAACTTAGTGCGAAAAGCCGAGGATGAGATCAGCATATTTGTAAATTTTATACTGCTGCCATCCTTAAAGTTTATTGCATAAGCCTCTACAAAATTGGGGTTCCTTGATCCCTTATGTTCGTAGGTAACAATTTCGCTGATGTCCATTTTATTATAAGTTTTTATTTCCTGCTGATTGTATCCAAACGAGAAAACATCATTCCCTTTTGATATTTGCAGGTAGTTATCCCTGTTGATTATCGCGTTGCAATAAATTTTACCAAGTATAAAATAATAAAAAGCCGATAAAACTACGAGCGGCAAACGTACATACCATCGTGTATTGGTGGCAAACACGGAAGCATCGGCTACGACAAAGAATACTCCATATAAAAGCATAAAACCCGTCAGCATTATTATGCGCCACAGCTTCTCCCGGTATTCAAAGTAATTGGTAACGAAATGTGCCTGGTTACCAATGTTGAATATGTGTTTTTCAAAATCCTTTAATTCTATCTCGCTGTTAAAAAAATCAGCGACTATTTTAAGCACGTCCACCTTTTCAATTACATGATATTCATATAAATGATTATCATTATCAAGGTAATACAGGCAGAATTTGCCATTAAAATACAGCCCAATCTTCAAATAATTCACATACTCATCCTGTATGGTTACCGATGGACCGGTTAATTGAATATCCGTTAAAGTTCGTTCATCGTCCCAGGGGAAAGTCTTAACGAGTTCGATCGTTTCATCAAGGGTTCTTACCTTCTCGTCGGAAAACTCACCTTTTTCGTAGGTCTTATGTTGCAGTTTGGATATAAATTCAGGCATTTAGGGGAACTAAAAAGCTAATATAAATTTATTACTTACCTGAAATATCTGCATAACGCCACTTCAGCATATCCTTCATATATAAATTAATATCCCATTGATTGGCAACCGGCATTTTTGTGTACGGTAATGCCGGCATATAAGGTGCAGGCCCGAATTCCGGCGAGATTGTCATTAGCTGCGCACCGCCTTCCATGCGATATTTTACAATGTCGTCCCACCAGCTTAGGTGTGCTTCTAACTCCTCAACCCATTCGTCAGCCCGGGGATCGGAAACCTGGGCTGACTCCGCATGCCCAACCCTGGCATGGATATGTACAGTGCGGGTTACAGCTAAGTCAACCGCCTCCTGCTGTTGTACCAATAAGCTTTCAGACACGTTGCACCAATGCGAAAAATCGGCGGTGATCACTATATCAGGATTAGCGATCAGCAGATCCTTAGTTATATGTGCTGCAAACAACGCCTTGTTTCGGTGGGTTTCATGGGCTACAACGATCCCGGTTTGCTTTGTTATTTCGGTGGCAATTTTAAAAAGCTCACTGTTTTGTTCAGCCGTAAAGTAATCCTTCCCGGTTTGCGAGTCGATAAATAAGGGCTTTAACGAGGTTAAATATTCCAGGTGCTTTTTTAAGCTCGCCTTATGCTGCTCAAAATCCCTTTCGAAAGATTGATAATATTGCGCGATCAATAAAAGCCCGTACTTATCCAGGGCTTCAAAGATCTGGGCCCGTTCAGTATCGTCAAAGGGGATCGGCGCTTCTACACCATCGTAACCTGCTGCTTTTACTTTGGCACAGAAAGCGTCCCAGGCAATATGCTCAGAACCCCATTTCGGACAAAAAAACTTGATTTGCATAAATAAATAGTTTCGTCAAACATCAACAAAAATTAATTGAACTATGGTAAAAACTAATTGAAATTTCGGATCAAGATAATGGGGCTACTTCTACACCGTTGAAACAGCGCTGAATAGAGGGCTACTTTACAGTTTGATTTTCCCACTCCCTTTGCAATACCCTCGCCGTTTGTGTACTTCCATCATGACTCCACCCCGGCGGATTTATAAAATATTGCAGTTTTGCTTTCAATGTAGGCGCCTTCCGTACATCTGCTAATAAAGCTTTCCATTCATGAAAAAGTATGTTCACCGGCCCAAGATCATCCGGTTGATGGGTTAAGCCATATTTCACCGGTTCAGGCAGGTTTTCCGCGCGGAATGTGCCGAACATCCTGTCCCAGATGATTAAAACCATGCCCATATTTTTATCAAGATAGGGAACATTTGAAGCGTGATGCACCCGGTGGTGCGACGGCGTAACAAATATTAGCCCGTACCATTTTGGCAGCGGCACATTATATTGCGTGTGTACCAGGTTACCATAAAGTTGGGTTATCAAATAAGCATATAGGATATCAACGGCATTGAAACCCATAAAAGCAAGCGGCAGGTAAAAAAACACCCGGTAAAGCGGCTCAAAAACGGTAGAACGAAAACCGGTTGTGAAATTAAAATGCTCGCTGGAATGGTGTGTTACGTGAATGGCCCAAAACAGGCGGCAGTAATGCCCGGTATAGTGCAGCGCCCAGTATAAAAAATCCTGCACAACAACCAGCACAAACCAATAAAGGATAGCGTTATGAATTTCAAAAAGCCTGAAATGCCAGGCATAATTTAAAATGAAAAATGTGCTGCCGCCAACAGCAAGATTCAACAAAAAAGCAAGTGCAGTTAAATAAATATTGGTAAAAGTATCCCGTTTATCATAGTATTGGCGATTTTCGCGGTAGCTGAACCACATTTCGAGCACTGTCATTACCACCAGTAAACCTACCAGTAGCAGTGCTGTTTCTTGTCTAATGTCGGGGTGAAACATTTTTATTTCGAATGCAGGATGTTAAAATAGCACGGTTTAATTTATACCCTAATTTCAATGTTACAAGTTTGCATAATAGGATAAACTCTCACAAAGTTCGGCATCTGTGCAAATATTATCAAGGCTGCATTGACCAATACTTGTCAATAGCGTGCAATTTATTTTACCGTTCTGGTTCTTCTTATCCTTCAACATAATTGAACACAGCGTTTCAAAATTTGCATTGGCCAGGCTATACTTTGGATAAAGATCGCCAATTACCTTGACAATCTCATTTAAATCTTCGCTACTTAACCCGGCTTTCTTGTGCGACAGATAAGCCTCGCAGATCATTCCCAGCGCTATAGCCTCGCCATGTGTAAGCGGGTTTTTATCGTTTATCAGTGAGTTAGTTTCAACGGCGTGGCCAATGGTATGGCCAAAGTTCAGCGCTTTACGGATCCCGTGTTCTTTTGGATCTTCAGTCACAACGTCATTCTTAATCTCAACCGAACGATAGATCAGTTCAGCCGATGGCGCGCTCAGATCGCTATTTTTTAAAGCTTCCCAATATGCGGCGTCCATTATAAGGCCATGCTTCAGCATTTCTGCCACACCAGAGAGTACTTGCCTTTCCGGCAAGGTCTTCAAAAAATCATTAGAAATAAACACCGCCTTAGGCATGGTGAACGTGCCGATGATGTTCTTAACATTATCAAGGTCGATGCCTGTTTTACCGCCAACGGAAGCGTCCACCTGCGAAAGCAGCGTTGTAGGTATATGTACAAAATCAATCCCGCGTTTAAAAGTTGATGCTGCAAAGCCGCCCATATCAGTGATTACCCCGCCGCCGAGGTTTACCAGCAATGCCTTACGGTCCGCCTCAAAATCTATCAGCATTTTCCAGATCCCAATACAAAAATCGATGGTCTTGCTTTCCTCGCCGGCATTTACTTCGATAATGTCGAAATTTTCATGACCTTCAAATTGCGCCTGGATCAGGGGCATGCAGTGTACCGAGGTATTTTCATCTGTTAAAATGAACGACCGGGAATAATTGCCGGCCTTAATAAACTTTTCAAGCTCGGCTATGCTGTCTTCAAAAAATATGGGGTAGGTATCGCTTTGGATGGTCTTCATAACTAAATAACTCTGATAACTTCGCCACGAAATTCAACTGTATCGCCCTTTTTTACTTTAAGGCGTTTGCGAAAATCAACATGGCCGTTATACATCACTTCGCCCTCTGTTACAACTATTTGCGCCTCGCCGCCGGTTTGCACCAGGTTGGTAGCCTTCAGCAGCTGGATCATTTGGATGTAGTCGCCGGTAACTTTAAATTCTATCATCGGGCAACAAAAATAAACTATTCAATGAATAATGAGATATTTGGTTTGCAATTTATAATTTTGCGCACCGGTTTATATTTCACAGGTCATAGTTTGTGGTTATTTTCTAGTAGCTATGAACTGTTAAATATGAATCATGTACTAACTGACCATGATCGAAAAAAATAACTTATCTTTTGAAAATACGGAGATAGCTTTCCGGCATTCTTCAAATTTCGACCTTAAGCGCGCCTACTGGCTGTTCAGGGTAATCAATGTTAACTTTTTAGTAAAGATAGGACCACCAATAACCAATTTTGCGGTAAAAATCGGCTTGCCTATTAAGGGACTGATAAAGGCTACTATATTTAAACACTTTTGCGGCGGCGAAACCATTGCCGAATGCGATAAAACCATTAAAAACCTGCATAACGGCGGCGTAGGCACCATCCTTGATTACTCGATAGAGGGTGAAGATGATGAGCATGTATTTGATAACACCCGCGACGAGATCATCCGCACCATTGAACGTGCAGCAGTTGACAAAGCGGTGCCGATCACCGTATTTAAGGTTACAGGTGTTGGTCGTTTTTCATTATTGGAAAAGCTTGATGAAAAGGCGCAGCTCAGCATAATGGAGCAGGAAGAATGGGAAAAGGTGCAGGCCCGGGTTATGGCAATCTGCCAAAAGGCCCATGAAACCGGCATCCCGGTAATGATCGACGCTGAAGAAAGCTGGATCCAGGAAACCATTGATATGCTGGCTTTGGATATGATGCACCTGTATAACACCCAAAAGGCCATAGTTTATAATACCTACCAGCTTTACCGTCATGATAAACTGGCATCTATAAAAAATGACCATGCAATTGCCGTTAAAGGTGAGTTTATTTTAGGCGCCAAATTAGTGCGCGGCGCATATATGGAAAAGGAACGCAAGCGTGCAGAAGAAAAAGGTTATCCATCCCCTATTCAGCCTGATAAACAATCGGCAGACAAGGATTACGATGCTTCGCTCGATTTTTGCACTGATCATATCGACACACTTGCCTTTGTAGCAGGCACCCATAACGAAGAAAGCTGCCGTGTACTTGCTGAGCTCCTTGATAAAAAGAAGATCGACCATAAAAATCCGCATGTATATTTTTCACAATTGCTCGGCATGAGCGATAATTTGAGCTTTAACCTTGCCAACGCACAGTATAATGTAGCCAAGTATGTGCCTTACGGACCTATCAAAGCAGTTTTACCGTATTTGTTCAGGCGTGCACAGGAGAATACGGCCATTGCCGGGCAAATGAGCAGGGAGCTGAGTTTGATTGTTAAAGAAGTTAGGAGAAGAAAATTAGTGAAGTAATTCTTCGTAGAGACGCAATATCTTGCGTCTCTGAATATTTTGAATGATCTAAAGAGAGACGCAAAATATTGCGTCTCTACAACAATCTCTCAACAAAATTGTATCTATAAAAAGGTAACTTTGTTTCTGAATGAAAAAGGCCGCTGTTTTATGTATCACCGCATTTTATTTGCTGCTAACAACAGGAATGTTCGTTTGCATGGTACATTGTACAGCCGAAAACCTGGTTAAAGAACCAGCCATGCAAATGGCTAAATCCATGCATCATGACGGTAAGGGTTGTGCGGAAAAAAAGGATTGCGACTGCTGTAAAAAGCATGGGAACTTTGTAATAAAGGAAAACCTAAAGCCAGCTACAGACATTCAGTATTCACAGGCGGCAACCGTTATTCCGCGTTTTGAGATAGCGGGTCTCATTTTGAGTACACCGGTTATTCAAAACAGTTCATGGCACGAGAGCAATGCTCCGCCCAACCGATCGGGCAAAACAATAATTATCCAAAACCAATCCTTCCTTATTTGATTTAAGCATTGGGCCTTCTTCTTTTATGGGCCAGGGGCAAATTGCCTTATTTATAGCTTTAATTAATCAAATCCTTGTAAAGATGGTGCGCCATCTTCAATTACTCTTTTATGAAACACGTAATAACGTTTGTTATTTTGTTTGGGTCGGCATACACCTTATCGGCGCAGCAAAAAATGGATATGAGCGATACCTCCAAACATCATCATATGATGATGAAGGATACGCCGAAATCCAAAATGAAGAAAAAAATGAACATGCCTAAAAAGGACGATGGCATGGGTGGTATGGATATGAGCGATACTTCCAAACATCATCATATGATGATGAAGGATACAGCGAAATCCAAAATGAAGAAAAAAATGAACATGCCTAAAAAGGACGATGGCATGAGCGGTATGGACATGAGCGGCGGCTCCATGGATAAAATGGACATGATGAGCAGCGCACAATCCAAAAATCTGCCCATGAATCGTGACGGCTCCGGTACCAGCTGGCTGCCTGATGCTTCACCCATGTATGCAATTATGCTGCATGGCGGCAAATGGATGTATATGCTGCATGGAAACATCTCGCTACGGTATACCAACCAGGATTTTACCGGGAAGGGCAGCCGCGGTGGCAAAAAGGTTGATGCGCCGAACTGGTTTATGGGCATGGCGCAACGCCCCGTCGGAAAAAATGGCTTGCTGAGCCTCAATTTAATGATGTCATTAGATCCGCTTACCGAGCAGGGCTATGGTTATCCCCTATTGTTCCAAACTGGCGAAAGCTGGCACGGCGTTCCTTTGGTAGACAGGCAACACCCGCACGATTTATTCTCGGAAGTTGCGGCAAATTATACTTACGCATTTTCAAAGAAAACAGACCTGAGCTTATATGTTGGCTACCCGGGCGAGCCGGCAATCGGGCCTGTTGCATTTATGCACCGTCCGTCGGCAATGTCAAACCCCGATGCGCCGATAAGTCACCATTGGTCGGATGCTACGCATATTACCTTTGGGGTCGCCACCCTTGGCTTCAGGTATGATCAGTTTAAAATCGAGGCTTCATCATTTACGGGCAGAGAGCCTGACGAGAACCGCTACGATTTTGATAAGCCGAGATTTGATTCATGGAGTACCCGGCTGGATTATAACCCATCTTCAAATTGGGCGCTGCAGGTTTCGCACGCATTTATCAAAAGCCCTGAAGCATTGGCACCGGAAAAAAATATTTACCGCACCACCGCATCGGCTACTTACAGCCTGCCGTTGGGTATGGATAAAACATTTAATGCAACAGCCTTATGGGGTTTAAACAAAACACCGGGTCACCAGGGCGACAATTCTGCATTACTGGAGGGAGATATCCGTATTAAAAAGTTAGACCTGTATACCCGCTTTGAATTTGTACAGAAAACCACCGAAGAACTGAATTTGAACAGTATTATTTATGGCGATAACACCATATTCCCGGTAAATGCAATAACACTGGGATTTAATTACGATCTGTTTAAAATCGGGCCGTTAAACCTTGCGGCTGGCGGGCAATTAACTTATTACGGACTTGACAGCAAATTAACCAGCCTGTATGGATCAAACCCAATGGGTGGCGAAGTATTTTTGAGGCTTTATCCGCGTTTATAAAAGACGAAAACATCACGCGGAATTGGGCTAAAGCCACTTGCATTTTTGTTTATTTGACCGTCACTTAAAAGTGACGGCAATAAATCTCATTTTTCATTGCCGTTGACTTTAGTCAACGGATAAAATTGAATGAGGAATTGGCTTTAGCCAAATTTGACATCGCACAACTATAAAATAATTAACTTTGTGTTGCACTTGATTTTCAACCAACTGCAACACTTAAATTAACAACCAAAATCATGAAAAATTTAAAAGTAATTACCCTGACAATAGTACTGGCACTTTGCACAATACTTACCAATGCCAAACCAGCCCCTGCCGGTTTTATAGACAAGATCACCAATGCTTACCTGGATGTTAAAAATGCGTTAATAAGCGGTGACGGGAACGCGGTAAAATTAAAGGCCGCAGAATTACTGAAGGATCTGTCGACCATACCAGATAAAAGCCTGAACCCTGCTCAACAGGCGATATTGCAAAAATACCAAACCAAGCTACTTTTCGACAGCCGCCACATGAGCGAAACTACTGTTATTGATCATCAGCGTGAACATTTTGCCAGCTTATCGCAAAACATGTATTCGCTTTTAAAAGGTGTGAAATTGAATACAGCTACAATTTACCAGGAATATTGCCCAATGAAAAAAGCTTATTGGTTAAGTGAGAGTAATGAGATAAAAAATCCGTATTTTGGCAGTAAAATGCTGGATTGCGGTAAAGTGACAGAAACTTTGGCACCGGCTAAATAAACCGGCCTTGTCAATGATCTGTAACTATGCTCAAAAATAAAACAATCTTATTTGCACTTTTGGTGACATTGTGCACATTGAATCTGCGTGCACAAAACCATGGTTCAAAAAACAACATCGATACGCTTGTTAATAGCTACATGGCTATTAAATCTGCATTGATCGCAAATAACGGAACAGCGGCCCATTATAAGGCAAACGAGATGTTCAATATTTTGAAGTCGCAGCCGGATAAAGGTCTGTCAAAAGATCAGCGAAAAGTATTGATAGATTATATAGACCGGTTACTGGACGACGGCCGGCTAATAAATGAAAGCACCGATGCTGATGAGCAAAGGGTTCATTTTGCAACCCTTTCGAAAAATATGTATCATCTTTTAAAGGGACTTAAAGCAAATACTTATCCTATTTATGAGCAATACTGCCCGATGAAAAAGACTTATTGGCTAAGTAAGAAAAAGGTTATTGAAAATCCATACTACAACGATTACAGCAAAATGCTGAATTGCGGAAACGTGACAGAGACGTTAGCACCGGCGAAGTAGTTCTTCTTCCATAAAACTTACGAAGCTTTCGAGCTTCGTAAGTTTTACCAAAGTTATATACTCTTTATAATCGCCTCTAAATCCTTATTAAACTCCACAGGAGTCTCCACCATTGGAAAATGTCCCACCCCATGTATAAACTTCACCTGGTAGGGAATCTTATTGGCCCTAAGACCAGTGGAAATTGTAAGCGTTACATCGCTGTTGATCAGGTAAAGCTTCTTTTTTGAAACGATGAGCTGCTTAACTTCATTAAAATCATTCATCATCATGCAGGCAGTTGCTATGGTTGTATCAGCCTTAGCCACATCAGCAAGGATCCGCGTCTTGATTGAATCGGGAGTTGTTTTCGAGAAAAGATCCTGGTTAAAATAGTCGGTTGCTACCTTTTTGAAGTTATGCTTCAGCTGACCGATCACCTGGTCGTATTCGGCGCTGTCCTTTTTTGTGGGGATGGCACTGTTAACACCTTTAAAATTATCAACCCCAACTAAACCGATGACCTTGTCAGGAGCATTAACGGCTGCCTGTAAAACAATATCGCCGGCCATGGAGTGCCCGACGAGGATCACATTCTTTAAACTCAATTGGGCAATCACCGAATCGACATCCCGGCCGTAAGTTTCCGGCGTCCACACCGTCCGATTTTTACCCGATTGGCCAAATCCCGGCAGATCAATGGTAACCACCCGGTATCTGTTGCTGAAATAATTTACCTGGTTGGCCCAATAGCTCCTGTTTAAACACCAGCCGTGCACCAAAAGCAATGTGGTATCGCCTTTGCCTGTGTCAGTGTAGGCGATATTAACCCCCTGGTCAGAAATTTTCTTATGCTGATTTGGGGATTTTTGACTACAGGAAATCTGTATCGCTGTGATAACAAAAAAAGCAACAATGATAAATGGTTTCATAAAGTTTGGTTTTATTTGTAGTAAATATCTTATTATAAGACTATTACAGCCAGTAATTTAACAAACTTTAACGGTGTTAGAGATCAGAGACTGGAGATTAGGCAAAAAGCTTGATATTGGCATTCTCACTGACCTCTGGCCTCTAATCTCTATTCACTAATTCACTAATTCACTAATTCACTAATTCACCACCACTTCAATGGGAACTCAATCGAATCCACCGAGCTAACGATCATATCGGGTTTAAAAGCATAGTGGCCGAGGTATTCTTTTTTCGCAATGCCGGATAACACCAGGATTGTTTTATAGCCCATTTGCACACCACCCTGGATATCTGTTTCCATAGTATCGCCAACAACAGTTGTTTCTGCTGTTTCCAACCCAAGGTATTTCCGTGCTGAGCGCATCATTACCGGGCTTGGCTTGCCGGTTACAAACGCCTTGCGACCGGTTGCTTCCTCTATCATTGCTGTAGTAGCTGCAATACCCAAATTGTTCCAGCCGGGTTTTTTTGGCGATGGGTCACGATTCGTGGTGATGAACTTTGCGCCGGCTAATATCATATCTACGGCACGCTGTACCATTTCAAGGGTAAAATTCCTACCCTCTCCCAATACAACAAACTCAGGATCCGAATCAACGAGGGTGATCCCGTTTTCGTGCAGTGAGCTGAGCAAACCACCTTCGCCTAAAACGTAAGCAGTGCCGCCGGGTCCCTGGTCGCCGAGGAATTTACCGGTTGCCATTGCGCTGGTGTAAACATGTTCTTCGGTTACTTCAATACCCAGCCTTTTTAACTTACGTACTGCTTCTAAGCGTGTGCGCTGGCTGTTATTGGTCATAAAAGTAAACGGTATATTATTTTCCAGGAGCTTGGCGATAAACTTATCGGCACCCTGTATCAGGTCCTCACCGCTGTATATTACGCCGTCCATATCTATCAAAAGTCCGTGTTTCATAGGTTTTGTTTTCATTATCAAATCAGAGAACTATTTAGTCCTCTATAGTACCAAAGATAGGATTATGCTTTACAACAGTAAAAATATCACACCAAAAATGATTTAATATTGATAAGTTAACACGAAAATGTATAACAGGTTAAATTAATAGCAATCTTCCATATTATTTAAATGCTTTCTCAATAGCATTTGGATCAATTTTAAATTTTTTAACATAATATTTGTTTCGTACGAAATTTTTTCTACCTTTGATTTGTGATGAATATAAAGGATCAAAATAAGCAGCTGGAGCCCACCAAATCGGAGTTGGAGATACTACAGGTATTGTGGGAGATCGGGCCATCAACGGTTCGCGATGTCAACAGCGAACTGCTGAAGCAAAAGGACGTAAACTATACCACTACCCTAAAGTTGATGCAGATAATGGCCGACAAAGGGATCCTTGCCCGCGATGAAAGCCAGATGAAGCATATTTATAGCGTTGCCGAAGATGAGCAAAAAACAAAGGCCCACCTGCTTGATAAGTTTGTGGACTCGATGTACAAAGGCTCGGCCAGCAAGCTGGTGATGCAGCTGATCGGCAATAAAAAAACCTCGCAGCAGGAGTTGCAGGAAATTAAGGATATGTTAAAGAAATTAGAAGAATAACGGACCATTTAAAGTTAAAGGTTATGGACTTTTCAATAGTAAAACTGTTCCCGGATAATTTGATAAAGGCGCTTTGCGACACCCTGATCCATTCGTTATGGCAGGGGCTTGTGCTTGCTGCGTTAACCGGGTTGATTGTGATGTTTACCCGTAAATCATCCCCGGCAAGGCGCTATAATTTACTGATAACCGCGCTTGCTTTATTCGCTGTTGGTACGGTATGTACCTTTTTCATCACCCTAAACAATGTTCCGGCTAAAGCTCCATCGGCGGTTACATATGGTCACAATATTGTTTATAAAATACAGGTTGCTCCGACACATTACATCGCGCCGATTCATCAGCTATCCTTTACAGATAAGATCATAAGCTTTTTTAACAGTAATGCCAATACCATAGTACTCATCTGGTTTATGATTGTATTTGCACGTTGTTTGCAATTGGCAACCGGTTTACAGGGCATTTACTACCTGCGCCACAAAAATGTATTTAAGGTGGGTGAACGCTGGGAAAACCGTGTGCAGCAACTGGCACAAAGCTTAGGCATCAGTCGCATGGTTAACATAGCAGAATCTGGCATCGCAAAGGTGCCGATGGTGATCGGGCATTTAAAGCCATTAATATTAATTCCCGTTGGTTTGCTTACCGCTATCCCCACTGATGAAATTGAAGCCATACTGATCCACGAGCTGGCGCATATCCGCCGGTCGGACTACCTTGTTAATATTTTGCAAAGTTTAATGGAGATTGTTTTCTTCTTTAATCCCGCCGTATTGTGGATCTCAGCGCTGATAAAAACCGAACGGGAAAACTGCTGTGATGATATCGCCGTTGCACAAAGCAGCAGCAAGGTTAACTACATCAAAGCGCTGGTATCATGCCAGGAGTATAACGTGGCCTCCCCTGCCTATGCCATGGCGTTGAAGGGAAATAAATCGCATTTAAAAGATCGTGTTACCCGCATCATCTCAAATAACAACCACTCACTAAACCGGGTGGAGAAATCTCTATTGGCTATTTGCCTTGTAACTGCCGGGCTATTTACCGCTGCCTTTACAAACGCCGAAAAGATCAATAAACTGGTAACAAATACCGCTAAGTCAATAATACATACAGTTAGCCCTGCTAAAAAGGTAGCCGCAAATGACAAACAAGATATAAAAACCATCGCTGCCAAAACCGACACCACAACCAGGGGAAAACTGCGGATCTACCGTTCTGACGAATTTGGAAACAGCACAATATTCGAGGGGCCTAATTATTCTTACACTACCCGGATTTGGAAGGATAACGACATTATATACCAGCTTAACTATAAAAACAACGCATTGGCTTCAATGCAGGTAAACGGAAGAACTATTCCGTCGAACAAAATAGGTAACTATCAGCCAATAATAAACCAGATCCAGAATAAATTTAAAGCGAATGACGCTAATATTGCGGACAATACCGCAACACAAGAGCAAGAACCGACCGACGAAAAGACAAATGGTGTTTCTAAAGATTATCGCCTTGGAAAACTCTCTAAAGAAGACTTAGCAGCTAAACTGGATTCTATCAACCAAAAAATAAAAGCCGATCACCAGCGTCTTGATGGCTCACTTGGGAAGTTAAACGCCCAAAGCAAACTTAACTTACAGGGAGACGTGGCGATAGCCGATTCAGTAAATCAACAATATAAATTATCAGCTCAGCAATATAAAAAGGCTGCACTAAGTGGCGAATGGACAAAAAAACCGATTGCTCCATATCAGCCAAAGTCCGCTTATGGCACACCGGTAAAACCTTATGAGCCGAAAGCTCCATACAATCCAAATTCACCCAATTACAAACCTTACACAAAGGTAACTGACGACGAAAGACGCGATAAAATCATCAGAGAGATGATTACCGATGGCATTATTCAAAGCAAGGATAACCTTTCATTTAAAATAAGCACGTCAGAATTTATCGTTAATGCCAAAAAACAGCCCGATGAAGTTTACCAAAAGTACCGGGAAAAATATGTAAAAGCTGTAGGCAAGGGCAGCGGCGAATGGTCATGGCTTTACAATTACGATACCGACGCCAAACGGGAAAGTAATACCGTGGTAGACAAATCAAACTAATCTATTCAAGTAATTAAACATCTATTTTTTCACATAACCATTGTGGACAGGGATTCCTGTGTCCAAATTAAAACAAATCACAACAACAACTTAACCACCAAATAGTCACACTTATGAAACTGAAAATAACGGCTTTTTTAGCCGCATGGCTCACTATTGCCTCAACTTTTGTATATGCCCAGCAAGGCCTGAAAATATCAGGTAAAATTACCGGCGACGGCAAGCCCCTTGATGGCGCCACCGTTTACCTTAAACGGGCTGCGGATTCCGTACTGATAAAAACAGCTTTGGCCGATGCATCAGGCAATTTCGTATTCGAGAATCAAAAGAAAGGGAATTATAAGCTTACGGTTACTATGATTGGTTACCAGCTTTATAACAGCGCAACGTTTCAACTGGATTCAAGTAAAACGTTACCAACTATCGCCCTAAAACAAACCGGAACAACTTTACAGGGGGTAACCATAACTTCACAAAAACCATTAATTGAACATAAAATAGACAGGACAGTGGTAAACGTTGACGCCCTGATCAGCAATGCAGGTTCAACCGCATTGGATGTTTTAGAGAAATCGCCAGGGGTTTTGGTGGATGACAATGGCGCTATCAGCCTGAAGGGCAAGGGCGTTCAGGTTTTTATCGATGACAAGCCGAGCTATTTATCGGGTGCTGATCTGGAAAGTTATTTACGTTCACTTGCCTCATCGTCTATCGACCAGGTGGAACTGATGAGCAACCCTCCCGCCAAATACGATGCGGCAGGCAACGGCGGTATTATCAACATCCGCACAAAAAAATCTAAGCAAAAGGGGTTCAACGGTAACTTAAACCTGGGCTGGTCGCAGGGGAAATATGGTAAAACCAATAACAGTTTTAATTACAACTATCGCAATAATAAACTGAACATCAACGGCCGCTTTGGTTACAACACCAATAATAATTTTAACGACTTGGATATCAACCGTCATTTTTTAAATCCGGATGGCAGCATTGCTTCTAACTTTTTGCAGAATTCCTTTATCCGCAGGACATCCCAATCATACAGCGGAAAGGTTGAGGCGGACTATTATGCGTCCGACAAAACAACCTGGGGAGTTGAGTTTGACTACATGGTACGCCCGTCCGATGAAAACACTATCGCGACAAGCAGGCTGCTTAATTCCCAAAATGTTTTGGATTCAACTATCATTGCCAATAACAAGCAACATTACAACTTTAAAAATGGCGGAATGAATGTAAATTACCGGCACCAGTACGACAAAAACGGCAAGGAGCTGAGCGCGGATTTTGATTATATAAACTACCGGAATACCAGCAATCAATCGTTCGACAACAAAACTTACTTGCCTGATGGCACCATGGTTAACCCCGATTTACTTACCGGCAGCCTGCCCGCCGATATTCAGATCTTTGCCTTAAAGGCAGATTATGCGCAACCGCTGCGTAATGGCATAAAACTGGCCGGCGGCGCAAAATCAAGCTATACTAGGACCAATAACATTGCCGACTATTTTTATACTGCAAATGATATAACCACCCCCGACTATACTAAAACTAATCATTTTATTTACCATGAGAATATAAATGCAGCCTACATTAATGCAAATAAAGATTTTAAAAGGTTTTCTATCCAGGCAGGGTTACGCTTTGAAAACACATCCTCAACAGGGCACCAATTAGGCAATGTGCAAAAGCCGGATTCCGTTTTCAAACGGGATTATAACGCGCTATTCCCAACCCTATACCTGCAATACAAGTTGGACACTGCGGGTAAGCAATCGATAAGCCTCAATTACGGCAGGCGGGTTGATCGCCCTTATTACGAGGACCTGAACCCGTTCTTATCACCGATAGATAAGTTCACTTATTATACCGGTAACCCGTTTTTAAAGCCATCGTATACCAACAACGTTGAACTATCATACACCTGGGGACATATAACAACCGAGTTTAGCTACAGCAAAACTAGGGATGCTGTTGATGAAACCATTGAAATTGTTGATGGGATTTATTATAGTCGCCCGGGTAATATTGGCAGCACGGTAAACAAAACCATAACCATTGATGCCAGTTTTGAACCTGCCAAATGGTTTAATTTCCATTTGTTTGGTTTTGTGCAAAACATCCATACCGTCAGCGCATTTTATACCGGTACGCTGGATACAAAAGGTACCTTCTTTTTCATCCGCCCCGTAACTGAGTTTAAGCTTGGCAATGACTGGACCGCGCAACTGGATGGTGGTTACCAAAGTAAAATTACCAATGCACAATTTGTTGCAGGTCACCGCGGGAAGGTTAATACGGGGCTTTCAAAGAAGCTCTCACCAAGCACTACCGTAAAACTGGTAGTAAATGATGTATTCCACACTTTTGTAAACAGCGGAGATATCAACAACCTGGCAAATACCCTTGCGAACTACCGCAACATAAGTGATACCCGTACGGCGGTAATATCCTTAAGCTATCGTTTTGGCAAAACCATCTCCGACCAGCGCAAACATAAAGACGATGCTTCGGAAAGTGAGCAGAATAGGGTGAAGAACTAGGGTTAGTTGATTAGAGGTTAGAGATTAGAGGTTAGGTGAATGGTGAAGAAATTAAGAAGTTCAAAGCGGAGAAAACTTGCGAAGTTTTAAAAACTTCGATTTCTATGATCTATGCAAGTAATTTATGATAATTATTTTCGTATGCTCGATTTTGATTAACGCAGG
>NZ_JAHVAP010000015.1 GCF_024721155.1 Mucilaginibacter phenanthrenivorans
TCCCGACACCTTAAGATACAAAAAACGGAGTAGAAAACTAAATTCTATACCCCGTTTGTCCTAATTGGACTTTTTCAGTGCCCTCCATCACAGCGGGTCTTTCGTTTTGTAGGTAGATAGAAAATATTTTATCCTTTCCCTTTCACACCTCCGGCTGCAGGAGTTCCGCCATTTCCGCTGGCTGGGGCAGCACCTCCGCCATTTTCATCAGGCATACTGTCCTGCTGATCCTGCTGGTTGTTGTCCTTTTTCTCCTTGCGTTTTTGCGGGATGCCGTTGTTGCCAAAGCGGTACGACAGCGTGAAGATAGCCGTGCGGGTTGAAAACCTGCGCTCGCTAACCTGTGAGCTGGTAAAGTATGGGGTATTGTAATTAATGTCGGACCTGAACTTGCGGGTGTTAAATATGTCACGCACGTTGGCACTGATGTTCAGCGTTTTGGTGAGGTCGTACTTAACGCCGCCGTCAACGCCGTACATGGCGCGCATTTTTCCCTGGGGAATTACTTGCGGCCCCTGGTAGTCGGCACGAATCTGGAAGCCAAGCGGTTTAATAGGTTTGATGTTGGCGGTGATATTGCCATTCCATGCGTAACCGCTGGTGGCGGCAAGGTTCAGCGCGGCGTCACCGTCAATGTGGCGGTAATAGATATTCACGTTGCCGGTTAAATCAAGCAATGCGCTTGGGCTCACCTTGGCAATCAGCTCATATCCTGCATTTGAAGCCGACTTTAAATTCTCGAAAGTGGTGATCGTCGTATCCAAATTAGTAGGGCTAAGCGGCGTGGTAATGCGCTGGATGTTATCATTCGTCAGCCTATAATACACCGATGAGGTGAGCGTTACGCTTTTCCAGTAGTTAATATAGCTCAATTCGAACGAGTGGGTGTCTTCTGGTCTCAAATCCGGGTTACCCTGCTGGTAATTCAAACGGTCGCTTTCGTCAATAAACGGCGATAGCTGCCTGTCGCGCGGACGTGATACACGGCGGCTGTAACTTAATTGTAAAGTTTGATTTTCTGAAAGCTTGTCGGTTAAAAATACGCTTGGGTAAAGGCGCACATAATCTTGTTTATGCGGCACATTAACACTGTCGATAAGCGAGGTACGGATGTGAGCGTCCTCCAGCCTTAAACCCACCTGTAAGCCGAAATTGCCAAACTGGTGCTGGTAATTGGTATAGGCGGCGTTTACGTTTTCCTTGTAAATAAAGCGGTTGCTCAGGTACGGGTTATAATCGTATCCGCCGGTATTGTTTAGCGTGTCTGATACGAAGTTGTTGTCGCTGTTATTGATGGTGCTGCGTACACCTGCCTCCAGTTTGCCATTGGTAAGCGGCAGGGTGTAATCAGCCTGGATATTCCAGTTTTTACCAGTGCCGGTGGTGGTGTTATGCTGATCGGTGCGGGTGTTTAGTGGCGGGCCGTAGTCGAGATACTCACTGAACAGGTCGTCGAAATTGTTGTTCTTATCGGTGCCGTAGTTAACGTTTGCGGTAAGTTCTTCGCCCTTCTTTTTGTATTTGTGATCAAAATCCACATTGAAATCAAGATTGGTACCGCTGCCGCTTGATAAGTTGTTTTGGTTGATCTGTTGCAGGATACTTCCGTTCTGATTGGTAATGGTACTTCCGCTTTGGTTGCGGTCACGGTCGCGGATATTGACATTGGTTGAGAAGCCCAGGGTTGTTTTAGGATCCAGGTTGATATCGATACCGCCGCGAATATTTTGCCCGGTAAAGGTAAATTGCTGGTTTTGGGTTTGATTTTGTGTTTGGGTTAACGAGTCGGCGATGGTGCTTTTGTTGGTAAAGCCGTCGCCGATCCGGGTGCCCTTGCGGTAGCTGTAGTTACCGTAAATATTTATCTTGCTGTTTTGATAAGCAAGCGCAAAGTTGCCGTTATAGGTGCTTTGTGTACCTACCGACGCACTTGCCGAACCTGTAAAGCCCTTCTGCACATTCTTTTTTAGTACGATATTGATAATGCCCGATTGCCCCTCCGCATCGTATTTTGACGACGGGTTGGTAATTACCTCGATGGTTTCGATAGAGCTGGCGGGGATGGATTGCAGGATGTCCGCAATATTTCCGCCTGTTAATGCCGATGGTTTGCCGTTGATCAATACCCGCACACTGCTCGATCCGCGGAGGCTCAAATTACCATCCACATCAACCTGCACAGATGGCACATTAGCCAGCAGGTCGGTAGCGGAACCACCCTGGCTCACCAGGCTCTGCTCCACGTTGAACGACTTTTTGTCGATCCCCAGTTGGATCTGGCTTTTTTGCGCGGTTATCACTACTTCTTTCAGCACGCCCTTGCCCTGGCGCAGTTTGATATCGCCCAGGTTGATCACCTGTTTTGCCGGGGTAACGTTGATGCTATCCTTTAAAAAGGATAAATAGCTCACATAGGTTGCGCGCAATTGGTACTGGCCGTTGTCGATACCGGTTAATGAGAAGTTGCCCTGCAGATCGGTCTGCATGCTTTTTATAGGGTGATTATCTGATTTACGAACAAGAGATACGGTAGCCAGCTCCAGCGGTTGGCTATTCACCGCGTCCACAAGCCTGCCTGATATGGTACCGCCAGCCGGGGTTTGCTGTGCCTTTAAACTGATAAAAGAAAATATGCAAAGCGAAAAAAAGATCGTTTTTATTACATTTTGATTCATCCCGCAAAAATCACTTTTTTAGATTTTATACAGCAATAAAGCATGTAACTATGTTGATATGAACGGTGCATTTTTGGAGGATTGGATGAAAACTGGTGTAAATGTTACACTTATGTGAAAAATTGCAGAAATAACAATGCCTCCTTTTTGAACCCGATGACTATTTTAACCCGGAGTTCACAAAGGAGGCACAGAAAAATATAATCAGCTTACAGCTTCTTCACATCAGTAACCAATTCTTCAACTCTTGGCGGCTTCTCGTAGTACTTAAACGGCTTGCCGCTTTTGTCGTAAATAGCGATGTATGGGGTAGTTGCAACGTGGTAATATTTCTGAACCACTAAGGAATATCCCTCAGTGCCCACTTTAAAATTAGGAAATTTCTTCAGGTCGTAATCGCGGTAAAAAACCTGTGAAGCTTTTAATGGCTGAGCAAAAGTTATCATCACTACCTGCACGTTCTTAAAGTCCTTCATGTAAGGCTTCATCTCGAACATCAGGTGCTGGCAATGGCTGCAATCCGGCGAAAAATAAATGATCATGGTGGCCTTGTTCTTCTTAAGGTTGGCCGGGGTTTCGTAAACGCTGTCGGTAGTTAATATTTTATAAGGGGGAATGGTTGGCGGCGGGGTAAATGTTTGTGCACGGGTGCAGCTAACCACTGCGATAAAGCCTAACAGGAATAATATTTTTTTCATTGTATTTAATTGCAGATTAATCGGGGACATATATACGATATTTTTACGCTTCAAGCAATTCTAATTGCCAGGCGATATGTTCTTCCGTTACCGGATATAACGCATTATCGCGGACTGTATGATAAACGGTTTCAAATAAAGTATTATAGCCACCCCTTAGCGGTTTTAGCCATTCGCTCTCTCTTTTGTTGTCAGGCCCCATAATTACCAGTTCGCCATCGCTGCCTTCGGGTTCCAGTCCATAAGCCGGATCGTTCGGCATCATCCCTTTGTCAAGCTCGGTTTCCTGGGTATCGCGGCGGTCCTTAACAAAGCTGCCCAGCGTGCCATAAATGGCAAAGGCGGGCATCACCTCGGCCATCAACAGGCCTGCGGTTAAATATACATTCAGTTGGTTTGGGTAGAGGAGGTGATAATGAAAATAATCCGGTACTTCCGAGTTCTCCCGGTAAATACCTGTAGTCTTTGTGAAGCTTAACGGCTTGCCAAACAGGGCGATGGCATTGTCTATCAGGTGGGGCCCGAGGTCATAAACCAACCCATTTGCCGCCGCTGCCTTTGATTCCTTAAATGCCTTCGGACTCAAGGCTGTTTTATACCTGTCCATCCGCATGTGTACCTCTATAAGCTGGCCAAGCCTACCGCCTTCAATTACTTCCTTTACGAGCAGGAAGCCGCTGTCGTAACGGCGGTTTTGGTACAGCATCAGGTGCAGATTTTTCTCACGCGCCAGGTCATACATGATCTTTACCTCCGCGCCTGTTGCTGCCGCAGGTTTTTCAAGCAATACGTGTTTACCGGCGTTAAGCGCCCTGATTGTAAAATCGAAATGCGTATCGTTGGGGGTGTTAACAATCACAAGCTCGATCTCGTCGTCAGCCAGCAATTCATCTATCGAGTTATAGCTGATCACATCCGGGTATATTGCGGCGGCTTTTTTCTCATGCCGCTCCACCACAGCTTTAAATTTAAATTCGGGTTTAGTACCCAAAAACGGTGCATGAAATATTCTGCCCGACATTCCGTAGGCCATCAGGCCTGTTACTATTGGTTTTGACATAGGTTTTGTATAGAAATATGTCATTACGATTCAATTCGTGAACTCTGCTAACGGTAATGCAAAGTTCGCGGTTGCTTCGTTCATCGCAATGACAAGTGGGTTTAATTTTTTCAATCCGCACATTCGCACATCCATCATTCGCACATCAATCCTCTCCAATCGGGCTGCCATCCGGCATTACCACGGGTGTTGCCGGTTTAAACTGCGCCGGGTCCTTTTCAAAAGCTTCGATCTGCGAAAGGCCAAATGTAAGGTTTGCCTTATAAGCCGTACCCTCGCCCGCCAAACGCAGGTGGATGATCAACCATGATTTCAGGCCGTCAACTTCCATCAGCGCAATCCCGCGCACGCTTTCGGCCGCATGGTTATCGGTTGCCAAAGTTAACAACTGCTTCAATGTTAAATTGTTCACCATGCGCTGCAATTCGCCTTTGTAACCGGCAAGCTGCGGCGTTTTCCATGTTTGGGCAATCAGTTTATCTATCACCGGGATCAACCCTGGTTGACTATTATCTCTTGAATTATATTCAACCAGCCTTGCGGCACGCTGTGGCTGCAGCATAAATTGCAGGGTAGTGGCGGCGGCTCCTTCAGCAGCAGCCATTGGATCGAATGTTAAGCCGGTTCGCGATTTAAACAGCTCGCGGGTGCGCGGGTAACCGGGCGGCCTCGGCGGGATTTTTTCAATCAATGCTTCAGGCAATGCCAGCGCATCCGGGCTTACCGAACGCATCAATGCATTAAAAGCCTTCCACTGCTCGGCAGCTGGAATAAACCGCGTAGTAGGCTGGCCGTCGTTTTTAAGGGCATAGGTGTAATAAACGCCACCCAGCATTTTTGAAGCGGCTTCCACCTGGTAGCGGTGCAATAAATATATCGGTACCAATGGTTCCTCTATGGTGGCCATTGGCGCATCCTGGCGAATAGCTTTTTCTGAAAAATTATCTAATAATTTCCTGCGGATGTCGAGCAGGCGGTTGAGTTCATCGGCGGCGTTTGTGCCGTTGTCCCACAGGTGGGCGAGGGGATGGGCTCCGCTTGCCGGGCGTGCGTCCTCGTCTGTTATATACACCTGTCCCTGTTTCAGGGTTTCGGCTAAAATTCCTTTTAAAGCCTCATCCTCGTTTGTCCCGGCCGGGAAGTCCTGGTAGCCGTATAAAATGGCGCGCTTGTCCCAGGTGCCAATTTCTGTGGTATAAGCGTTGGACAGGTCGACAGTTCCCTCGGCATTTAAAGTAAACGCAGGTGGTGGGTAATCCATAACCGAAGCACGTTTATTGGTGCTGGCAGCAAAGTTATGTTGTAAACCAAGCGTGTGCCCAACTTCATGTGCTGCCAACTGGTGCAGGCGGGCGATGGCCATTTTTAACATTTTATCGCTGCTGGGTTTACCATCTTCGTAAGGTTGCAAAAGTCCCTCGGCAATTAAAAAGTCCTGCCTGTCGCGCAGCGAGCCTAATGATACCTGCCCCTTGATGATCTCGCCCGTGCGCGGGTCATTGATCGACTCGCCGTACGACCAGCCCCTCGTCGACCTATGGATCCACTGGATCATATTATAGCGGATGTCCATCGGGTCGGCATCTTCCGGCAACAATTTCACCTGGAACGCATCCTTATAACCCGCAGCCTCAAATGCCTGGTTCCACCATGCTGCGCCCTCCATCAGGGCGGTGCGTACAGGTTCAGGTGCGCCGCGGTCAACATAGTAAATAATAGGTTTTACCGCCTCGCTCATGGCAGCAGTTGGATCCTTTTTTTGCAGGCGATGCCGGGTAAGCATATGTTTTACTATCGGCTGATCTATCGGCGTAGCGTAATCCATATAGCTCAGATCATAAAAACCAGAACGCGGATCAAACTTGCGGATCTTATAACCATCATCGGGCAGCTTAATAAACGATTGGTGCATCCTCACCGTAACAGAATTAGGATCGGGCGTTACAGAGCTGATCTCTGCACCCTTTGCTTTTCCTGTAATAGTGATAGTCGCTTCAAATTCCGAATTCTCAGGGAAGCTTTTGGTATTAGGTAAATAGATTGCCGAGCGCGTTTCGTCTAAACTATAGCCGCCCTGGTCGCTGTTCCCCAGCTTGTCGGCCAAATGGTGGCTATCGCGCAGCAAAAACGGTGTGAAATCTATCAAAACCTTGTCACCATCCCGGGCCTCAACTTTAAATCCCCAGATAACCGATTGTGCAAACGCCTCTTCTACCGATTTTCGCTCATCGGCGTTATTGCTCACCGCACGGTAGGTGTAATTAGGCTGCATCAGCATAACTTTTGGCCCGCTTTTTATAAATTTTACGATGCGGCTGTCGCCAATTTGCCCACGGTCTAACCCTAAATCGTTTGATCCTACTCCGGAAGGTAGCGAATTCACATATAAAAATTCGGTATTAAATTTATCCACCTCCAGCAGGATCTTGCCTGTTGCTTCATCCCAATAAAAATTAAAATACCCGGTGTACTTTGTAAGACCTTTTGTTGCCGACTGAATGTCAGCGGTTTTCTGGGCTTTTGCTATGGTTGTCAGGTTAACTATCAGTAAAAAAAGCAAGGAGATTTTTTTCATGGACGGGCTATTGGAATGTTCAGCCTAAAGTATTAATTTTAATCAATATTACCCAATCAAGCCCTCGATTGAGCAATTGAACCTAATAATTACCGTTTAACTTTTATCATAGTTTTCTTAAATTATTCGTAAAAGGAATATAACCTTTTAAATTTTTGTTGCGTATAAAGCATATCATAATTTAGTTATATGGAGTTTAATAGCAGATCTGTTAGTATTTTACTTGTTGATGATGATGAAATAAATAACTTCATTTCCATCAAGCTGATAAAGAAGGCGCTCTCGAATACCGAGATCATGGCTTGCCTTAACGGTAAATATGCTATTGATCAGTTAGTGGAATTGCAGAAGGAGTCGCCGGAGAGATTGCCTGATTATATCCTGCTGGATATAAACATGCCGATAATGAATGGTTGGGAATTCCTGGATGAGTTTAAGCGCCTCAACCTTGATCCGCTGGGCAAATGCAAAATTTATATCATCTCGTCTTCTGTATTCAGTAACGACATCAACAAGGCACGTTCGTATCCACTTGTTAAGGATTTTATTTCAAAACCATTAAACGTTGAAAAGATAGTTGAACTTTTTAAAGTTGAAGATCCGGCTTAAGCAGGGATAACCTTAAAATGTTCGTCGTTATAAACTACCTTACCAACGCATAAGGATTTTGCGTGATAAAATAAGCAGGTCCAACCCTGTGCTGCCGCTATTTTGCCATATTCTTCCCTAAGCTGCATCGCCTTCCGCCCGTCATAATCATATTTTGCTATAAATTTCCTGATCAATTGTTCAGGTTCAGGCAACTCGTCGCCGCCAAAAAAACATTTATCGCCATTGTTTTCCATCCAGATCACCATGTGATAAGGAGCATGTCCGCCCGACAGTTCATAACGGATTCCCGGTTTAAATTCGCCGCTGCCCTCAACAAGGGTTAGTTTAATATTGCCTTGCAACGCCTCGAAAATTTCCTTATGGTAGGATGATGAAGCGCCGGACAAGCCTGTTTCCCATTCCCGCTTCTGAATCACATGCTCTGCATTTGGAAAGCTTGGTACTAATTTACCGCCGCGCTCTACCACTAAACCGCCGGAATGATCATAATGCAGGTGCGACATGATCACCAATGTTACTTCCTCCGGGTCAAACCCTGCGTTGCGGATGTGCTGGTGGATAAACAATTCGTCGCGGGTATCTTTGTAACCAAGGCCGGTGTCTAAAAGTATCAGGTCGGTATCAGTTTGAACCAAAAACGGATTTACATGGATGAAAAGCGAAGCCGGCCTGTCCTTAGGGCTATCAATTTCAGGGTTAAAAGGGATGAACTTTTTAGTAGCATCAACAGAATAAGAGCCCTCGGCTAAGGTGAATATTTTCATTTGTATATGATATAAATGATCCACTCTTGTCATTGCGAGCGATAGCGTGGCAACCTCGTCGCCCTGCATTTTCGCCCTGTATAGCTACGAGGTTGCTTCGTCGTACCTCCTCGCAATGACAATGTGAGTTTGTATAATATGTGTAGATAAAGTGTGGATTTAACGTTATGATTTTTTTTCCTAATCTCTAACCTCTTGTCTCTAATCTCTAAACCTAATCCCTATCTTTATCGTTTTTTAAGCTACAAAGATATGAATAAACGGTGGGCAGTGCTGCCAGATGTTGATCAGGATGAAGTAAAGAATTTAGCTGCCGCATTAAATATTGATCCGATTTTAAGTACACTGCTGATCCACAGGGGGATTAAGGATTTTGACGAGGCAAAGCTGTTTTTCAGGCCTGACGAGCGCCACCTGCACGACCCGTTTTTAATGGCTGGCATGGAGCAGGCTGTCCTGCGGATAGAAGCTGCAATGGAAGCCGGGGAAAAGATTTTAATTTATGGTGATTATGATGTGGATGGCACTACTGCCGTATCATTGGTTTACAGCTTCTTCAAAAAATATTACGATAATTTAGAATATTACATTCCCGACCGTTACCTGGAGGGTTATGGCATCTCCACAAAGGGGATCGATTATGCTGCTGACAATAATTTCAAGCTGATCATTGCGCTGGATTGCGGCATTAAGTCGGTTGATAAAATTGCTTATGCTAACACAAAGGGCGTTGATTTTATCATTTGCGATCACCACCTGCCGGGCGAGGAACTACCCGCCGCCGTTGCCATCCTCGATCCAAAACAGGCCCATTGTGAATATCCCTTTAAGGAACTTTCCGGCTGCGGCATTGGCTTTAAGCTGATCCAGGCTTATGCCGAAAAAAATGATATCCCGTTTAGCGAAGTGAATTGCTACCTGGACCTGGTGGCCATCAGTATTGCTTGTGACATTGTACACATAACCGGCGAGAACCGCGTGCTCGCCCATTTGGGATTGGCTAAAATAAATAGTAACCCCTGCATGGGCGTTAAAACCCTGATGGAAGTTGCAGGGCGGGGAACGTTCTACACCATATCCGATGTGGTGTTTTTGCTTGGGCCGCGCATTAACGCTGCCGGGCGAATTGATGACGCCAAACATGCGGTTGAACTGCTGATAGCGGCAGAAGAACACATCGCTAAGGATAAAAGCGAAATGATTAATGTTAGGAATACCGAACGTAAGGGCCACGATGTATCCATAACCGATGAAGCTTTGGGGATGATTGACAACGATGACGCACTGATCGCCAGGAAATCCACCGTGTTATTTAACGAAAACTGGCATAAGGGCGTTATCGGTATCGTTGCTTCGCGCTTAACCGAAAAATATTACCGGCCAACAATTGTGCTTACACGTTCCAATGGTCATGTGGCCGGTTCGGCGCGTTCTGTTTTGGGATATGATCTGTATGAAGCCCTTTGCGGGTGCAGCGATCTGTTGATCCAGTTTGGCGGACACAGGTATGCAGCAGGCTTAACCATGCTGCCCGAAAACGTGGAAGCCTTTTCGGCAAAGTTTGAGGAAGTGGTATCGGCAACAATAAAACCTGAACAATTGATCCAGCAGATACAGATTGACGCAGAATTACGTTTAAGCCAGGTAGAACCGAAGTTTTTTCGCATCCTGAACCAGTTTGCACCCTTTGGGCCCGAGAATATGGCGCCGGTTTTCATAAGTAAAAATGTGTATGTTAGCGGTTATGCAAATATGGTGGGCGCTAATCACATAAAAATGACTGTAATGCAGGAAGATTCGGCTATGTTTGATTGCATTGCATTTAACCAGGGCGAACACCTGCCCCAATTGTTAAAAAACATACCATTTGATATGTGTTACACCATTGAGGAAAACGTTTGGAAGGAAAAAAGAACGATACAGTTGAATGTGAAGGGGATTCGGTTTAGTGATTAGAGGCTAGAGATCAGAGGTTAGGGAAAAGTAGATAGACGATGGTCCATAGTCCATGGAAAGAAAGTTCATAGTTGATGGTTCATAGCTCATGGTAGGAAGAGTCAATAGACGATGGTCCATAGTCCATGGAAAACGAGTCTTAAATTATAAAGAATCAGATAATACTCTAATCAGGCAAATCATGGTTCAGAAACAAAATCGGTGAAATCAAACAAAAATCGGTGAAATCCAATAAATAAAGTGAACTTAAGAGCAGAAAATCTATTAAAAAAATATAAGCAGCGTACGGTTGTAAACGATGTAAGCTTCAACGTGTCGCAGGGCGAGATCGTAGGTTTGCTGGGGCCTAACGGGGCGGGTAAAACTACGTCGTTTTACATGATTGTGGGATTAATAAAGCCTAATGAGGGGAAGATCTTTTTAGATGATGTTGACATTACCGGCGATGCCATGTACCGCCGTGCCCAAAAGGGGATAGGTTACCTGGCGCAGGAGGCGTCCATCTTCAGAAAGCTTTCTGTCGAGGATAATATAAAGGCCGTTTTGGAAATGGGTACCATGCCAAAGGATCGCCAGAAGGATAAGCTGGAAGAATTGATAGACGAGTTTAGCTTGCATAAAGTACGCCGTAATCGTGGCGATTTACTGTCGGGCGGTGAGCGCAGGCGTACCGAAATTGCCCGTGCACTTGCTGCCGAGCCTAATTTTATTTTACTGGATGAGCCTTTTGCTGGTGTGGATCCTATCGCTGTGGAAGAAATTCAAACCATGGTGGCTAAACTAAAAACCCGCAATATCGGCATCCTGATAACCGACCACAACGTACAGGAAACGCTTTCCATTACAGATCGCGCCTACCTGCTTTTTGAAGGCAAGCTGCTGGAATCGGGCGTACCCGAAGTGCTGGCCAATAACGAAATGGTGCGTAAGGTGTACCTCGGCTCGAATTTTGTTTTAAAAAGAAAAGTTTTCAATTTTGATAAGCCTGCGGCAGAGATTAGAGAATAGAGGCTAGAGATTAGGAGGAAAAAGCACAGGGTTTTATCTAATATATTCAATCACTAATTCACTAAATCACAAATTCACCACTCACCACATGACCCTTTTTAACTCCGTTTTTACCTGGTTCATGAAAAAGCGCATCCACCAGATCGAGCTTTTTATGAAATACCCAAATGAGGTACAGGAGGAGTGGTTTGAGCAACTCATCTCGGGTGCGGAGAAAACCGAGTGGGGCCGTAAGTACGGTTATAAATCCATTACTCATTTAGAACAGTTTAAGGAGCGGGTTCCCATCCAGAACTACGATACGCTGAAGCCCTATATCGAGCGGATGTTGAAGGGGGAGCAAAATGTGCTTTGGCCCTCGGAGATCCGGTGGTTCGCCAAATCATCGGGCACCACCAGCGACAGGAGTAAATTCATCCCGGTAAGTGAGGAATCATTAGAGGAATGCCACTTTAAGGGCGGCAAGGACCTGCTTACCATCTATTTTAACAACGTTCCCAATG
This sequence comes from Mucilaginibacter phenanthrenivorans, assembly GCF_024721155.1. GTDB lineage: Bacteria > Bacteroidota > Bacteroidia > Sphingobacteriales > Sphingobacteriaceae > Mucilaginibacter > Mucilaginibacter phenanthrenivorans. The sequence continues at coordinate 11,852 of NZ_JAHVAP010000015.1, forward strand.
CCCGCATGTTTACGGGGAAAATCCTTACCCTTGGCGGCAGCTACCAGGTGAGTGAGCTAAGCGCTGATACTTCCTTTGGCGATCTTTCGGCTGTGCTGATGAAAAATTTGCCCCTTTGGGCCGAGCTACACCGCACCCCGCACATGGACATTGCCCTGCTGGATAACTTTGAAGAGAAGATTGAGAAAATGGCATACGCCACCAAAGATGTGAATGTAACCAGCCTGAGCGGCGTGCCTACCTGGAATATTTTATTATTTAAACGTATTCTTGAGATCACCGGCAAAAAGAACCTGCTGGAGGTATGGCCCAACCTGGAGCTTTATTTTCACGGCGCAGTAAACTTTACACCCTATCGCGAGCAATTTAAAAAGCTGATCCCGAGCGATAATATGTATTACCTGGAAAATTACAATGCATCCGAAGGCTTCTTCGGCATTCAGGATACCCGCGAGCCAGGCGAAATGCTGCTGATGCTGGACTATGGAATATTTTACGAGTTTTTACCGCTGGAGCATTTACACGACGAAAACCCGCAAACATTGACGCTGGATGAGGTAGAACTTGATAAAAACTATGCGCTCATCATCAGTACCAATGCGGGTTTATGGCGATACATGATAGGCGATACCATTAAGTTTACATCCCTTTCACCATTCCGCATCCAGGTAACCGGGCGTACAAAACATTTCATCAATGCCTTTGGCGAGGAACTGATCATAGATAATGCCGAGCGTGCATTGGATGAAGCCTGTCAGCAAACCGGCGCCATTATCCGCGATTATACCGCAGCCCCCATATACTTTAACGGCGACGAATGCGGCGCTCACGAATGGGTAATTGAATTTGAAAAGAAACCCGCCGAGTTTGAGCGGTTTATTGACATTTTAGATGAAACCCTGCGCCGCGTAAACTCCGACTACGATGCCAAGCGGTTTAAAGACCTGGCCCTGCGCCGCCCGATAGTACACCGCGCCCCTGAAGGAACCTTCTTTAACTGGATGAAAGAGAAAGGTAAGCTGGGTGGTCAGCATAAAGTACCGAGGCTTGCCAATAACAGGGAGTATATTGATGAGGTGTTGAGGGTGATGGAGTTGGTGGGGTAGAGGATTATTAGAAAATATTTGCTAAGAACTTTTCTTCCTGCCAGCCATAGCTTTAGAACTTATCTCATTTACCCCAAGATCTCCAAAAAGATTTTTTTGCCATGTAGTGTAATCAAATGGATCCCTGTTAAGCAGGGTAATAAAGCGTTCTGCGTCAACTTCTCCCAGGGCGTCAAGTAATGCGCCCAATCCTTTCTGTTTTACTTCTGTATCAGTTATCGTTGTCATAATTCTTCAACTACTTGTATAAATTCAACAGGGCTAAGTACTTTAATTTCATTGATGCCTTGCGTTTTCTTATGAATCAAATCGTCTGTGGTTAAAAAATATTCACATTTCGCTTCTACTGCACAAGCTAAGTGCAGCGCGTCCTTTGATTTAATCCCTTGTTTTACAAATGTAAGGGCTTTCGATATAATATCCTTATTTTCTATTACATCAATAATTGAGAGCCCTTTCCATTTTTCAATGGTATACTTTCTCTCAGCAAATGGATTGGCATCGTTTTCAAAATCAAGTATATATGACCAAGCTAACTCTAATCTCCTTTCTCTGATTAATAATTGGACATATAGCTTTGCATCGGTTTCTAACTTTACCCGAATACTCGATTGATTATCAAATGGTCTGTTAAAACAACAGTTATCTAGGTAGATACGCATATTTCAAATATAACTAACGTTGTCAATAGCACAAGAAAATATCTAAGATACCGTACTGAATCCATGAGTAAAAAGGGCAAACTTGGCGGTCGGCGCGTCTGGCCAATGACAGGGAATATATTGATGAGGTGTTGAGGGTAATGGAGTTGGTGGGGTAGAGTTGATTATTTCTCCCCTTTTATCTTCTCAATAGCCATTTTCCACTTATCCCTGTTATAAACAACAAACTTTTCTTCGTTGCCGTTGGTTGTTTGGATCTCCAAACCTCTATTGATCACCCCGAACAGGTTGTAGAAACTTACTCCCCTGATGCCATCAATGGTAATTTGAAGCTCGTGATTTTGGGCGTTGAATTTATGGGACTTGAAATACAGCTTATCATTTAACAGGTATAATTTGCCACCAACCGCTTCACCATTTAAAAAATGATTTGCACCGCCGACAAATATTATCGATTCATCGCTATTGATGGCGATATTGGTTTGCCTTTGAATGATTTTGGAAGATGAAAAGAAATATACTGTAGCTGCAAAAAGTAAACCTGCAACTGCCCCGCTTATAGTGCCAATCAGCAACCCCTGCTGCAGTACAAAATATGCACCTATAAAAATCACAAGGATGCCACCCGGAATTATTGCATTTTTTCTTTTCATAACTTTTTTCTATAACGCTTGTTGTTTTACGTAAATGTAATGATTTGACGGATGTGACGCCAAATAGTTACAAAATTTATCTTGTAATCTGTGAAATTTTAGGGGGGGAATGGGATGACCCGTAGGGTCTACCTCTTTGTAGAAAATATAGAAGTAAATATTTTGCCTCTTAGAGGCTACCCTTTGTCGGCACAATGTAAGCGGGATAAGCTTGGGACCAAAGTTTATTGAAAATACAACAACATATAATGTAAAAGGGTAGCCTCTACGAGGCAATAGAAGTCGTATCGGGATTTCTACAAAGAGGTAGACCCTACGGGTCAAGCGTTGGGATTGTGGTGCTTATAGAAAAGTACAGCGAAATAAAATACCAGTCATTTATTATTTATAACCTGCTGTAGCGTTGTTAATTATATCGCCGTAATAACAATAAATAAACCGGCGTGAAAATATTTTTATTTATTATCTGCATATCAGCGAGTATTGCCGGCTGTAAAAAGGGCAACCTTATTCCAGCCGGATTAACCGGCACATGGGAATTGAGGCATTATTCGGGCACCATTGCCGGGGTTGATAAGGATGTGCCTGCAGGGAATGGTACTTTGATGCAATTTAAGTCGGACGGCACCTACGCAAGCTTCACCGACTCCAAACAGAATTCGCAGGGGCCTTATAAAATTATAAGGAACAATATAACCGTTGGGGATAAAAAATACGATGGTTTATACCTTAATGGCGGAACTATAGGTAGTTTTATATATTTAAAATCAGATACTTTAACCATTGGAGATACTTTTCCTGATGGTGTGACATCCTTATATGTCAGGCAACAATTATAATTTAACGACTATGAAAAGAATTGCATTTGTTTTATTTGTTGCTTTGATAGCTGCAGGATGTAGAAAGGATAAAATAATTAAGAAAACAACCCCCGCCACCAGCACCGCGTTATTCGCGAAATGGGAACTGTGGTACCAGGATGGCGGTCTGCAGCCGGGGATATATTTTGCGCCGGGTAGTGGCAACATTGTGCAGTTTAATGCTGATAGTACCTATGTTTTTTATCAAAAGGCTGTAGTTATAAAACAGGGGACCTTTCATATCCAGGAAAATGCGTACTCGCTTGGCGCTGGCAAGGTGGCGTATATTTACTTTGATCACAGCACTACAAGTGAGCCGCTCCAACTTAAAAAAGATACCCTGATAATTGGTACCAATATCGCAGATGGGCTGCTATCAATTTATTTAAAGAAGTGATCAGGATTGACCTGTTTTAGCGCGTAAGGTTTTAATATCGTCCCAGCAGATCCAATGCGGGTTTAAATGCACGCCGCCGTATTTTAGGTAAAAGGCCTGGAAAGGGTTGTCGGGTTCAATTCCAACGCAAAGGCTTTGCACATTATGGGTAGCTAACCAGCTTAACAGGTTTTTCAGTAAAAGCGTACCAGCACCACTACGCTGCCGGTCCCGCAAAACATAAAACGACTGGATCTTTGCATCCTTATCATACCTGCCTGTTAAATGGCCGGCTATGTACCCGATTATTTGATCGTCAATAACAGCTTTGTAAACTACGCGCTCCGGTTTCGCGCTTGCCGGGGATAATTCCTTAAAATAGGTGTTCCAGCGGTAAAGGCGGGTGTCATAATCAATCGCAACTTCTTCATTTTTTTCAAATGATCGTAGTTTGCTTTCAATCTCTACGTTGGTGAGCGCTTCAATATCCGCTATGGTCGCAATTAGAATTTTCATCTATTTACACCTTTCCCAAATCATAATTGCTTCAACGGCTTCCTTAACATCATGTACGCGCAATATATTGGCTCCTTTTGTGAGGGCGATGGTATTTAATGCTGTGGTTCCGTTCAATGCATCGGCAGACTTACCGCCGGTTACCTTGTAAATTATGCTTTTGCGGGAAATGCCAACCAATACCGGCAATCCCAACATGTCAAAATCCTGCAAACGGCTCATTAAAGCGTAACCCTGCTCCGGCGTTTTTGCAAACCCAAAACCGGGATCGATCACTACATCATGTACGCCCAACTGCTTTAATTGGTAGTACCTGCTAGTAAAGTAATCATACACTTCTCCAAAAATATCTTCATAATCCGTAAGCTGCTGCATGTTTTGCGGGTTTCCCCTCATGTGCATTAAAATATAAGGCACCTGCAAGCGGGCAACAGTGGCAAACATATCAGCATCCAACTGCCCGCCGCTGATATCATTAATAAGATGTGCGCCTGCTCTGATCGCTGCCTCCGCAACCTGCGAACGGAATGTATCGATAGACAAAACAGCTTGAGGGAGGCTATTCACTATCGCCTCAATCACGGGCAGCAACCGGTCGGTTTCTTCCTGTATGGAAATATCGTCCGCGCCGGGGCGTGAGGAATAGGCGCCAAGGTCTAAAAAATCAGCGCCTTCAGTAAGCATTTTTTCTGCCTGTTGTAAGGCGTCGTCGACACCTTGCTTGCGGCTGCCCGCATAAAACGAATCCGGCGTGAGGTTGATAATGCCCATCACTTTCGGCTTACTTAAATCAATAAGTTTCCCGCCTGCATTCAGCGTTACCTTTTTACGAAAAGATGTATCTTTAGCCATTCTAAAAGTTGAAAGCGTTGTAAACGTTGTGAGGGTTAAAATTGCTTAACCTTTTCAACAACTACAACTTTTGCAACACTTATAACAAATGAAAAACAAAACATCACCCCTGGTATGGGCTGCCCGCATTTTGGTTGGCCTGCTTTTTATATTTTCCGGCCTTGTTAAAATAAACGACCCGCTTGGCTTCTCGTACAAGCTGGAAGAATATTTCGAAGTATTCCATATGACGTTTTTGAGCGGCCTTGCGCTTACCATAGCCATAGCGTTATGCGCGCTTGAAATTATCCTGGGTTTTGCTTTGCTGATAGGGGTACGGGCGGTATCGGTTGCATGGGGACTACTGCTGCTGATCATCTTTTTTGCCTTTTTAACCTTTTACTCGGCAGCTTTCCATGTAGTGGAAACCTGCGGATGTTTTGGCGATGCCATTCCGTTAACGCCATGGCAGTCGTTTAGTAAGGATCTGGTTTTATTGTTGTTGATATTGGTGCTGTTTCGCAACCGTCGCAATATCGAGCCGCTATTCAGCCCTAAAACCGGAGATAATTTGCTGATTGCTGCTACTGTTCTGTCAGTTGGCTTTGGTTTATACACTTATAATTTTTCACCTGTTGTTGATTTTCTGCCGTATAAAATCGGCGCTAACCTGCTTGATGAAATGAAAACCCCGCCGGGTGCAAAGCCGGATGAGTTTGAGCTTACCTATAACCTGAAAAATAAAAAGACGGGTGAAGCCAAAACCATGACCAACACCGACTACATCAAAACCAATATCTGGAAGGATAATAATTGGGAGGTTGTCGGGCAGCCGGAAAGCCGGCTGGTGAAGAAGGGTTTTACCCCGCTCATCCGTGATCTTGCCATCCAGGATGCACAAGGGAATGATTACACAAAGGAACTGCTGTCAAACCCATACACCAACGTCATCATCGTAGCCGATAATTTGGATAAAGCCGATGTGGAAGCAATAGACCGCCTGAATGCCATGGCCATAAACCTGGCGCAAAATTTTAATACACGTACAGTAATGCTTACCTCCAATTCGCACCAGTATACCGAAGCGTTCAGCAAGCAGCACCACTTAATGTTCGAGATTTTTTATGCCGATGGGGTGCCGCTGAAAACCATGGTACGTGCCAACCCGGGCATCCTGCTGATGAAGAACGGAATAGTGATCAACAAATGGCATTACCACTCCATGCCGAAATACGATGATTTGGTAAAGAAATATTTCCAGCAGTAAAGTAGTCCATGGGCCATAGTCGATGTTCCATAGTAAGAAAAAGTAATGAGTAATTCGGAAGATAAAGGTTTAGGTTTGATATTTTTGATTGGCTTTATGGGCTGCGGCAAAACTACGCTGGGACGTAAGCTGGCATCCCGGCTGGGTTATGAGTTTATGGACCTTGACCATATCCTGGAGGCACAAGCCGGCATGAGCATAGCCGAATATTTCAGCAGCTTTGGCGAGGATGCCTTTCGCAAGCTGGAATCGGAAGTATTAAAGCAAACCAAATACCCTGAACATGCGGTGATCTCAACTGGCGGAGGCTTACCCTGTTTTTTTGATAACATGGAATGGATCAACGCCCATGGTAGGTCCTTATACATCCAGCTCTCACCCAAAACCCTCGCCGACAGACTGGAACACGAAAAAGTTACCCGTCCCCTGCTGCGCGATAAACATGGCGATGCGCTGATTGCCTTTATTGGTGAAAAATTGCTAGAAAGGGAACCGTTCTACAAGCAGGCCACTGTTACTGCGAATGGTTTGAGTTTGACTGCTGAGAAGGTGGTGGAGATGCTGTTAGTATAAATTACAGTTTGTCATTGCGAACGAGGTACGAGTGAAGCAATCTCGTCGCCAATGCATTAACGCTATGCAAATTCTACACTTTTCTATTCGCCCTGTACAGCTACGAGTTTGCTTCGTCGCTGCGCTTCTCGCAATGACATAGTTTGATGATTTATTTATTCTACCTCAAATAAACCCCATCCTCTTTACCTTCCTCATCCAAAATAACATCCACAAACTCCTTCAATACGGTTGAAAGCGCCATGCCGGCATAATCGGTGGTCATCGGGAATTTTTTGTGGTTGCGATCTATCAACACGGCGGTGCGGAGTTTTTTCAGCGGTACATCGCGGAAAACGCCAAAGCCATAAGCTAATGTTTTGCCGCTGTTCAGTACGTCATCCACCAAAACAACTACCTTATTGCTGCAATCCTGCACATCGAAGTTGATCTTGGCCTTAAGGCTGGTGCTTTGCTTATCAAGCTCGATGCCTATAAAGGTGCTTTTAAAGGGCGCAATATTATCAAGAATGCCTTTTATCCGCCGGGCAATTTTATCGCCGCTGGGCAGGATGCCCGCTATCAGGATCTCTTCTTCCTCAAAATTATCCTCCAGGATCTGGTAGGCAATCCGGTCAATCTTCTGCTGAATTTGCTGCTGGTTTAATATAAGGAGGTGTTTGTCTGACATTGCTTTATTGTTGTGTTGAGCTATTGTTGTATTTCGGACTGTATTGTTTATTACGATTGCCTTTATAAAAGTAAAATTAAACCATTTAACAATACAACTCTATAACAATTCATCTATTATTATTTCACATACGGTACATAAACAAAATTCGCACCCTCGGGTACCACCACAAATACACACATATAATCGTGCGGGTTTTTATAGCTGTTGATAAACCGTTCCTTCAATACTTCCTTTATAACCCCTTTCTCAACAAACTCCTCGAGGGTGGATGCGTGGATGCTCCACTCAGTGTTAAGGTCGAAGCGGTCGAGGATCAATTCGCCTAAGGCTAATTCGTGCTGATGGGCTATAAAGATGGGATAGCTGGAAAGTCCCTCAACCATAATTTCAACCGCAACCTCGCGGATGGATTCATTGAAAAATTTCAGATCCTTTTCCAAACTCAACAGCGGACTTTCCTTTTGTACCCCCTCGTTGTTATCTCTATTTTCGTTTAAAAGTTCTTCCGGTTCCATATTATTATTTTTGATTGCACCGATTTCTTGATTCATTACACCGATTTTGACCGCTGATTTTACTGATTTAATTGATGACGCTGATTTCAAGTCTAATTTTAATCCTCACTATGGACTATCGACCATCGTCCATGGACCTTCTACCATGAACTATGAACCATCAACCATGCACTACCTCAATACCAACAGCACAACATTTTCCACATGCTGCGTATGCGGGAACATATCCACCGGCTGAATTTTTACCGTGTCGTATTTTTCCTTTAATACCAGCAGATCGCGGGCCTGTGTCGCGGCGTTGCAGCTTACATAGACAATTTTGGGCGCTTCAATTTCCATAAGGCGTGCCACCACATCCGGGTGCATGCCTGCGCGCGGCGGATCGGTGATGATCACATCCGGCTTGCCGTGTTCTGCTACAAAATCAGCAACCAGCACATCCTTCATATCGCCGGCAAAAAATTTGGTATTGGTGATGTTATTGATGGCTGAATTGATCTTCGCATCCTCAATAGCCGAGGGTACGTATTCAACTCCTACAACCTCGCGTACGCTACCTGCAATAAAATTGGCAATGGTGCCTGCGCCGGTGTATAAATCGTAAACCAGTTCATTGCCGGTAAAGCCTGCAAAGTCGCGGGTTATTTCGTATAGCTTTAATGCCTGGATGGAGTTGGTTTGATAAAACGACTTCGGCCCAATGCGGAACTTGATGCCATTCATTTCCTCGTGGATATATTCCGGTCCTTTAAAGGCAATTACTTCCTGGTCGAAAATAGTATCATTCTTTTTTTCGTTGAGGATGTAAAGCAGGGACGTGATCTCCGGGAAGTTACTGTCGATGTAGGTCATCAGCTTATTCACTTCTTCCTCCGTGGCGTAAGCAAAAACCACGATCACCATTACTTCGCCGGTTGATGAGGTGCGGATAATCAAATTCCGCAAAGCACCGGTATGCGCCTTCAAATCGTAAAAGGTATAGCCCTCGCGGATCACAAACTCACGGATGGTATTCCTTAAGGTATTTGATGGTTCGGCCTGTAACCAGCAATGGTTAACATCCAATATTTTATCAAAACGCCCGGGGATGTGAAAGCCCAGTGCATTCATGTTCAGTTCCTCGTTATCGCGACTCTCGCCATCATATAGCCAGCGCTTGTTGCTGAAGGTATATTCCAGCTTGTTGCGGTAATATTTGTCAGCAGGGGAGGGCACAATGGCATCCATGTCGCTTACATCTATCTTAGCCAGTCGTGTTAATGCATCGGCTACGGATTTTTGTTTGAATTTCAGCTGCGCTTCGTAGGTCATGTGCTGCCATTTACAGCCGCCGCAAGTGCCAAAGTGTTCGCAAAAAGGCTGGGTGCGGTATTCGGATGGTTTTTTGAGCTCAGTTATCCGGCCTTCACCGAAATTCTTTTTGCTGCGGTAAATCATTACGTCGGCAATATCACCGGGTACGGCCTTGTCAACAAACAGCACAAAATCATCGGCCTTACCTACACCTTTACCCTCTTCGGCAATGTCGATAATGGCAACATCTTCAAAAAACTTCTTTTTAGCAACTTGATTCATCAGGGTGCAAAGGTAGGGAAATGTTGATTAAAGTTGTAAGGGTTGTAGAGGTTCTAATTGTTGTAAGGGTCGGAATGTTTAACGGGAGAACGGGCAAAAAGCATCATAGTTGGCTGCGGTCAGCCAACGGCGAAAAGAATAAACTTACAGTCAAATAAACATATTCACTACCTCTTGCCAGAAATTATCCGGCTCATCGATGAATATATCGAACTGCTCATCTATCATGTCTGAAAATTCCAATAGCTCCCGACTCATAATAAATTGCCTTGAAATACAAATAAACTAAATTATATACCAAAAACCAAATTGGTATTGTGTAATTTAAACAATATTTTCGTTAAATTCTGTTAAAGTTTTAGGCGAGGGCTCCAGCTTATAAAACCAGGAGCCTGCGGCGATGCAAAAACAGGTGCAAAGCGTTAATCCGCCAAAACCTCTTGTTATGTTAAATGCATCGACCGGCGTTAGAATCACCATAAACGTTCCCATTGCCAACAAAATACCCGAAATGGATATTATCGTCAGGCGGGTGATCCGCTGTTTAAAATAGGTAACAGTTAATTGAATAATGATGAGAAATATTACCTAGGTTATAAACGAAAACAGGAGCTCAAAAACTAAGATCATCCCGTATTGATAGGCTGCTCTGTTTATCTGTTCATAAACACTGTCATTCAACACATTTCCCCCTGAATATGCGAGTATGGAAAACACCAACGGCGTAATAGCTACGCTGGTTAACCAAACTTTTAGACTGTATATGAATGATTTGAAAAGCATGACTATTGTATTTTGATTTTTATTAGATAAGTAATTGACGTTATAGCTTTCTATTTTCCCAAAATAAGGAACCGAGCCATTACGCTAAGAATTAAGAGGATCGGTAAGGCAAAGGAGAACCAATAGCCTAGGGCAAACAATCGATTCCTGAATAGCAGGCTGTTATTTTTATTAAATGATGTATCGACTATCCACCCTAAGGTGTAAAAAACATTCGCAATACAGATCATTATAAAATAAGCGAAACCCTGGAAGGCCATCTCAAAAATGGTTTCCTCAAATTCTTCATGTGGTGCAATAATTATGGGGCTAAGCACACAATAAAGTGCAAAGGCAATTATACCGGCGATAACAAGGCCCTTGTTATATTCTATTCTTTTATATAGCCACCACTGGCTTGATGTGGTTAATGTGTCTGTGTTCATGGTAATACTTTTTATTGTGTGTTGGCAAAATATTGCTTATCGTGCAGGCCCGCCCTGAATGACCGGCGAGGTTCTCATTCAAAATTTCGCCTCCTCTTCAATTCCATCAAACTATAAATCTTTCTTTCAACCGTTTTAAGTTCATCCCATTTTGGTCCCTTTTCTACGCCATGTTCTCTTTTCTCCACCAAAACCTTATCGCCCTTAATTGCGCAGTGGATGTAGCCGCGCTCATCGTCGAATGTGCCCAGGTAAACCCGGAAGTTGGTGGAGTCGGTAAGGTATTCGGCTTTCAGGTTGCCTACAAGGCCGGTGCTGTAAACTTCCACATACAGGTTACGGTCAGTGTTAAATGTGTAGCGGTAATTGTTTTTATCGCGGATCTTGATGTAACTGATCAGCAGCCCAATGCTTGCCAGGATTATGTATCGTTTCATATCGTTTTTGAATTAAATTAATTGCATTACCAGCGGACTGGTGATCTTTTTAATGGTTTTATTATACTTCAGGTACATTTTGTTCATGTAGCCTTCAAAAGTGTTGCCGCCTGCTTTGAATAGTCCGCTGTTGGCATACCATACCAACAGCGAGGTGCAGTAAAAAAAGCACTTGTAAACCGGCTTGCGCCAATTTTTGGAAAAGGCAGATTTGCTGTAATAGATGGCCGCCAGGTGCTCGGTTTGGTAAGTGATGTGATAGGCCTCATCTATCAAAATATCGGTGCAGATCTCCTTTAACAGCCCGCAGCCGGTAGCATCCTTAAGCGATTGGTAAAAGATCTGCGCCGTGCTTTCTACAACTATAACCGCTAGTGTCCATGACTCCATGCTGGTGTTCAGGTGCCTAACCCACCTGAACAGGCTGTCGCCCCAGTTCTTCTTAATGCGCGGCATGCTAATCCTGTCGAGGTAGGTTCCTAAATTATTACCATGCTTTTGTTCTTCCTTTATGAACAGCCTGGTGGCTTCCACAAATTCAGGTTCGCCGGTTTTGAGCGCGTATTTTTCTGCTGCGGCTATCAGCTGCCGGCCTTCGGATGTTTCACCCAATTGCCAGGCCTGCAGGGAATGCAATATGGTGGTAATTTCATTTTGGGTGATGTTGGGCTGCTGGTCCCAGTTGATCCGTTTTTGGAGGAGATTTGCCTTGAAATGCCCTATCCAGTAAGCGCTTGTATGCATGGTAGTTTATGTTGGAGTGTTTTCGGATTGAATTTAAACCCCTCTCCAAACAGGAGAGGAGTTGGGGTTTAGGTAGCTGTTTATTGTTTATCCCAATTGATCCTTCTTGAAAAATACATCAACATCCCGATAATGATAAATAAGGCCACGCTGCCCATCATCAGCGCAAAATCTTCCAGCTGGATAATCACGAATATGAACGTGTAGAAAACCGACAGGATAAAACCGAAAAGCAGCGCGGCATTCCTGTTCTTAAGCAAGGATCCGATAAACGTAGTGATCAAAACTACAGTTGCTACAGAGGCCAGCAGGTAAGCCGGGTTAAAGCCGATCTGTTCGGAAAACGATAGCAGCAGCGAATAGTAAATGATCATGGCTGCGCCTATCAGCAGGTAGTTAAAAGGATGGATCTTTTGCTTGCGGATGATCTCCGTTAGGAACAGCGAGATAAAAGTGAGCATAATGATCAATAAAGAATACTTGCTGGTACGCGTTGTTTTTTGATACTGGTCGACCGGGAGCAGCAGTTTTACACCGAATGATACATCAGCTTCCTTCTTTTCATTGCTGAGCAGGGTGTCATTTCCTAACCATTGCTGCGGATAGGGCCGGTTGTAATACAGCATTTTCCATTTTGCCAAAAATCCCTTGCTGTCCACATTGCGGGTATCGGGTAAATAGCGACCATCAAAGCTTGGGCTGGCCCAATCGCCTTTTGCTTCCACATCAGTTGTTTTACCCAGGGGTAAAAAGCTTAACTCCTGGCTGCCCTTCAAATCCAGTGAAAAATCAAACGGGATCTCGCCGGGCTTTACGGCTGATAAATTGATGTTTGCTTGCAGACCCGTAACAAATGGTGATTGTTCGTCAAAGATAGGTTCAGCCTGGCCCGATTGATCTGCCGCGTTTATGATAGGGTTGGTTTTCAGTCCCTTTAAATCCGAAATACTGAATGCCACCCGTGCTTTTTCGGGGATCAATTGATTGGGCTGTAAATTAAGCTTGTTGAGGTCGGCCTGCGTAAAATTTCCGGATACCTTTACTATCGTATTATACACCGCCACGTTAAAAATACCACGGTGCAGGATCTGTGTTTTCAAATCCGCTTTAATATGCAGGTTATCCGGCAGGACGTACAGGTTTTCAATCACGTCCTTTTCGGCATCCTGTTGTTTGTCGTTAACATATTTAACATGTTTTTTGTAGGGGATGACCAATACCGGCCCCTTTATCTCCTGGCTGCCCGACCATTTGTCCGCCACGTCTTGCATCATGACGTCCTGCCGGGAAGCGCGTTCATTGATCAGGCTTTCAACCAGCGACGAGGGGATCAGCAGCACCACGGTCAGAATGCCAATAAATGCGAGTTTAACAGTGACGGATTCTTTTAGCCAGTGCATGAATCCCTTTTTTTCTTCAATTTGTTCCATTGTGATTTTATTAAAAGTACTTTGTATTTCAAAGTTATTGGGTAAAAAAATTAGCTCTTCTTCTGTTGTTTAATTAATTGCTCCAAAGCATCCAGGTGCTGCTTGAATGCCTTCCTTCCATTTTCTGTAGCTTCATAAGTGGTATTAGGCTTGCGGCCCAAAAATGATTTGTGTACAATGATGTATTCCTCCTTCTCCAGCGCCTTAAGGTGCGAGGCCAGGTTACCGTCGGTAGTGTCCAGCAGTTCCTTAAGCGAATTGAAGTCATAGCGGTCATTTACCACCAGCACGCTCATGATCTGTAACCTCAGGCGGTTTTCAAACGCCTTATCTAATTTTTCAAAGGGGACTTTCACCTATCGTATTTTAAGTACATCAGGCTGCCATACACAATATGCAGCACACCAAAACCAATGGCCCAAAATAGTAAACCATATCCGGGCAGGCAAGCGGCAATTAAGCCCAAAATAATTTCGCACAAGCCAAGGTATTTTACCATGGTAAAGGTGAAATTGCTTGCGCCAACCAGCGAGAGCCCGTAGAAAATAAGTGAGGTTGGCCCCACAATGCCATAATATCCCCTGAAAATAAAGATGAGGATAACAATGCCACCGGTAACCAGCGGCGTAGCCATGTGAAACAACAAAGCCCGGCTGGTTTTACCCCAAACCGGTTGACCTTTCCGCTTTGCCTTTTTTGTGGTCAATATTACCCCGGTGATCACCGAAAGCAACAAGGTAAGCGATGCAATTGCGATCAGGTCATACAAAGGCACCGGGTCCGTATGCAGGTTTAGCGACGTGTAGATCCTGGAGCTTCCGCTGTAAACTATGCTGTAGGCAAGGCCTGCCGCAATCAGTGCGTAGATCCCCGCCAGTATGCCTGACAATCCGCTGAGGGAAATGAATTTTGAGGATCGCTCCATCAGGCTGCGGATGGACGCCAGCTCGTTTTGAATTTCGTTTTCTTCCACTTGAAAGCACTTTGTTATTCAAAGTAAATAATAATTATTTGATTGTGCAAATTTTATTTTATTTCTAGAACTTAAGACTTACGAAGTTTTAAAAACTTCGTAAGTCTTTGCTAGATTTATAGCTATGAAATCTGATCTGGATGAACTTATTGAATTATTGGAAACGGAAGCTAAAGTAATAAAAGCCTGTATCAAGGAGAACATTGAAGAATGGGATTACCAAATAGCCCATCATAATTCGCGCGCACTTTTTAAATTGAATCAAAAATTAAATGTGCTTCATAAGATGAAAGATCCATTGTATGAGGAAAAGAGGAATTTAGAACGTATGATCATGATTCATGAAAAACACATCAAACTGGACGCGAACACTGGAATTGTCGATTATTATCTAGAGTTGCTGGAAGAAGATAAACGCAAGTTGCAAGGACTAAAAGATCAAAAAAGTGTTCCAATCTATGATGATCAAAAAATAGATGACGCATTGTTTAGTGTTTGGGCGGGTATTTATAAGGGTTTTACCCTTTACCTTAACAAAGAGGGTAATTTGGCTATAACTTTTGAATCAGTAGAGGAAGAGGTAATAGATATTTCTGTCACCGTAAAATCAGTGTTCAACGTTGACTATTTTTTTGGTGATGACGACGAAGAGGACAATCCTTTGAATTTATTCAAAGGATTGGGTTTCATGTTGAACGATGTCGGTAATAGGCTGGTCTACAAATATGACATGGGAGATTTTAAAGATGCCGGTGAAATTAAGATACTGCTTTCAAGGCTTGTGTATGACGTTTTTACATATGCTGAATTGGATAAGCCGACAAGGTTGATGTATTTTTAAGTATTTCCTTCATCTGAATCAGAATTTGCAGAATTAAAGAATTAACAGAATCTTATCCGCGTTATTTTGAAAATTTAAAAATTCTGTAAATTCTGATTCAGACAAAATTAAAAAATTCCGAAATCGAACATCCGACTTCCGAAATTCCTCAAATTGTTATCGCCGCTTTAACCAAATAAGGCAGGATCTCCTTCTGGAAAGAAACAAAATTCTTCCGTACGTCACTGTCGCTTACCGAGGTAAAGGCAAAGCTGAAAACGATACTTTTGCTGCACTTGATTAAAAAGCGCAGGCGTTGCAGGTAATTTTCCTGCCGACGCAGATCGGTGAGTTGGGAGAATGCACTCACCAGCATTTCCTCCAGCTCGTTGGAGAGGTTTTTCAGAAAGTCCTGGGAGTTTGTTGATTCGCGGATAAAATCCCAGCCGATGAACTCGTTACACACGGTGTAGCTGAGGCGGCAGGTTTTCATGATGAGGATATTTAGATGGGCCTCCTCATCCATTTCGGGCGTATTGCTGTGGATCAGCTCATCGACAGAAACTTTGATATAGTCCATGAGCAGGGAGTGTAAAACATCCTCCTTGCTTTCAAAATATTTGTAAATAGTGGCCTTGGCAATTTTGGCCCGCTTGGCAATTTCGTTTACGCTGGTTTTATGATAACCGAATTTCCGGAACAGGTCTTGCGCTGCCCGCTTAATGCTTTCTTTTATTTTATCGGCTTCCATGTATCAATTAGATACAAATATCTCAAAATTACTGACATTTGAAGCATGTGATTTGAGTAATCTGCTTCCCAAGACTTTTGAAATTACACTATTATTAATTTGATACGTAAATCTCGTTCTGACTTACTTGTACATAATATGACCGTAACGATTTGGTTGCAGGCGCCTTTACAGGCGATCCATCGCTCATGGAAAACATGGCGCCGCTTACAGGATCAGTAGCGGTAAAGCCTGAAGGATCAACGTTTACCGCATTGTGTTGCGCTGGGTTAACGGTGCTGCAACGATCATAAGAGGCATAGGTACCATCGGGCTCACGGTATATAATTAAGCCCGCCACACCACCGCCGACTAACACAAACCCGCCACGCGCATTAAGCGCAGCCATGCGCGGGTCAGTGATAGACGCGCTGAAATTTACAGGAACACTTGGAACTACATTCCCGCTTTTACCGCATGAAATAAATGCTAGGGGGATAATGGCAAGCAGTAATAGTTTCTTCATATAATATCCGACTGGAATTGCTTTAGAAAACGAACATCGTTTTCAGAGAATAAACGCAAATCACGTATCACATATTTTAAGTTCGCAATTCTTTCTATTCCCATCCCAAAAGCAAAGCCGGTAAATTTGGCGCTGTCGATGCCGCAGTTCTCCAAAACGTTCGGATCAACCATGCCACAGCCTAAAATTTCCACCCAGCCGGTGTATTTACACATGTTACAGCCCGAGCCGCCGCAAATGGTGCATGAAATATCCATCTCAGCAGATGGCTCGGTGAACGGGAAGTAGGAGGGGCGAAATCGCACCTTGGTACCATCGCCGTAAAGCTCCTGCACAAAGTGGTAAAGCGTTTGTTTTAAGTCGGAGAACGAAACATTCTCGTCTATATATAAACCTTCCACCTGGTGAAAAAAGCAATGTGCACGTGCAGAAATAGCCTCATTACGGTAAACCCTGCCCGGCATAATAGCGCGGAACGGTGGTTTGCCATTCTCCATCATCCTAACCTGCACGGATGAGGTATGCGTACGCAGAGCAATATCGTCCTTACCATGGTTTTTCTTGATAAAGAAGGTATCCTGCATATCCCTTGCCGGGTGTTCCTCAGGGAAATTCAATGCCGAGAAGTTATGCCAGTCGTCCTCAATCTCCGGCCCTTCAGCCACAACAAAGCCCAGTCGTTTAAATATATCGATGATCTCGGTACGGATTAACGACAAAGGGTGACGTGAGCCAACGGCAAAGCCATCACCGGGAAGGGTGAGGTCAAGTCCTAAGTCTTGAGTCTTAAGTCCGGAGTCGGTTGATTCTTTTAATTCTGTATATTTTGCTTCGGCCAGTTGTTTGAACTGGTTAAGCACTTTGCCGAAGGTTCGTTTCTCTTCAGGGCCAACAGTTTTAAATTGCTCAAACAGGTCCTTAATAATACCCTTGGTGCCTAAAAATTTTATCCGGAACGCTTCCAGTTCATCTGCATTTGCTGGTGAAAAGGCGTTGATCTCGGCTGTATATTGATCTATTTGGGCTTGCATTATGATACTTTCTTTAATTTGCGTTCTGCTTCTTGTTCTTTTGCGATAATTTCTTCAAAGATATTTTCTACAAATTGCGAAGCTGTTATTTTTTGCGCTTTGGCCTGCGCTTTTATATATTTAATGGTTTCTACAGGTAAAGTCAGTGTTAGTCGCTTTTTCATAAAATTATATAAGCTGACAATTTACGAAAAATTTAATAATTATGTCATTGCGAGCGAGAGCGCGGCAACCTCGTCGCCATGCACTGGCGCCATTCCACGGTGAGGAGATTGCTTCGTCGTTCCTCCTCGCAATGACAAGAGCGTTATTTTATCACTCCCAATTCTTTCCCAACTTTGGTAAACGCTGCAATAGCTTTATCCAAATGCTCAGGTTCATGCGCTGCAGAGATCTGTACCCTGATCCTTGCCTTGCCCTGCGGAACTACCGGGTAGTAAAAACCGATCACATAAATACCCTCATCCAACATCTTGGCGGCAAATTCCTGTGCAAGCTTAGCTTCATACAGCATAACCGGAACAATAGGGTGTACACCCGGCTTGATATCAAAACCAGCTTCGGTCATTTTTTGGCGGAAGTATTGGGTATTGCTTTCCAGCTTATCGCGCAGGTCGGTGGTTTCGCTTAGCATGTCAAGCACGGCTATTGAAGCGCCGGTGATTGATGGCGCCAATGTATTTGAAAACAAATATGGCCGCGAACGCTGGCGCAGCATATCAATAATCTCTTTACGACCACTTGTAAATCCACCCGACGCACCGCCCAATGCCTTACCAAGGGTACCGGTGATAATATCTATCTTACCCATTACACCCTTATGCTCATGCGTACCCCTGCCGGTTTTACCCATAAAGCCGGAGCAATGGCTCTCATCTATCATCACCAAAGCGTTGTATTGCTCGGCTAATGCGCAAATTTTATCAAGCTGTGCAATGGTGCCGTCCATACTGAACGCGCCATCGGTAACAATGATCCGGTGACGGCAGCCCGCAGTGATCTTTAATTTCTCCTCCAGGTCGGCTATATCGTCGTGCTTGTAACGCTGGCGCTGAGCCTTGCACAAACGCACGCCGTCGATAATTGATGCATGGTTCAGCTCGTCAGATATAATTGCATCCTGATCATTAAATAAAGGTTCAAACACACCACCGTTGGCATCAAATGCAGCGGCATATAATATGGTATCCTCGGTTCCTAAAAACTCAGCGATCTTTTTCTCTAAGGTTTTGTGTATGTCCTGCGTGCCGCAAATAAAGCGCACGGACGATAAACCATAACCATGCGTATCCATGGCCTCTTTTGCTGCCGCGATAACCTTTGGGTTGTTTGATAAACCTAAATAGTTATTGGCACAAAAGTTTATAACCTCTTTACCGCCCTGCACGGTGATATCCGCACCCTGCGGCGAAGTAATGATCCGCTCGCGTTTATATAAACCGGCATTTTCAATATCGGCGAGCTCCTGTTGCAGTACCGGCTGTAGTGTGTTGTACATAATGAGTCAGTTATTATAGGGTGCAAAATTAGGCATTTGAGGTGAAAGCTTAAAGCCGAAAGCTAAAAGCTTTTAACTAATGCAGGCTTTAAGCTTTATCCTTTCAGCTTTCAGCTCTTTTTTTTACATTTGCACCTCATTTAACACCGTTTGCAGCGGTATCAATGAATGTTATGGGAAAATACAACACACTACTGTACTATTGTTATTCAACAATAGCCGATGCGGAGCAATTTGCCGCTGATCATTTAAAATTCTGTAAAAGCCTGGATTTGGCTGGTCGCATAATAGTGGCCGAAGAAGGATTGAACGGCACTGTTTCAGGTTCGCCTGAATCCTGTAAAATCTACATGGATACCCTGCATGCCGATCCGCGCTTTGCAAATATCGATTTTAAGGTGGATGAGGTAGATACGCCCTCGTTTGTAAAAATGCACGTGCGCTATAAATCCGAAATTGTGCATTCAGGCCTGCGCGACCCGAATATCATCAATCCGCAACAAAAAACCGGCAAGCACTTGGAGCCAAAGGAATTCCTTGCGATGAAGGATGCCGAAGATGTGGTGATATTGGACGTTCGTTCAAACTACGAGCATAACCTGGGCAAATTCAAAAACGCCATCACGCTGGATATTGAGAATTTTCGCGATTTTCCGGCGATGATCAACGAGCTGGCCCAATACAAGGATAAAAAGGTGATCACCTATTGCACTGGCGGCATCAAATGCGAAAAGGCATCGGCGCTGTTATTACACGAAGGCTTTAACGATGTATACCAGCTGCATGGCGGCATTATAAAATACGGCAAGGAAGCAGGAGGGGAGGACTTTGAAGGCAAATGCTATGTGTTTGATAACCGCCTTTCTGTCGATGTAAACAGCGTGAACCCGGTGGTGATCTCAACGTGTTTAAACTGCAGCAAAACCACGCCGAAAATGATCAATTGCGCCAACCCGGAATGCAATGAACATTTTACCCAATGCGATGAATGCGGCGAAAAAATGGAAGGCTGCTGCAGCGATGCCTGCAAAGAGCATCCGCGCAAACGGGTTTACGATGGTACCGGTTATTATGTAAAGATCCCGCAACCGGTTAACACCGCAAAGAAGACAAAGGTTCAGTTGGCTGAATAATTTGTGTTAATTTTCTATCTTCACATCGTCATTGCGAGGAACGAAGCAAACTCTGCTTAGGACAAATCAATTACCCAAATGTTTTGGCGATACTAAAGCCGGCGGTTTGGCAGCTACATGGCTTGCTAGTCCTTGATTTGCATGTGTAGGGTTTGCTTCGTTCCTCGCAATGACGCTTGGCTAATTTGCCGTTGTTTCATATAATCCTATGCGTAAAGCGCTACTATTATTTTTTTCCTTATTTATATTTATCGCATGCATCCATGCTGCCGATATCAAAAGCATCGGCGTGCCTTATGTGCAAAATTATACCAAGGCTTTATACCAGTCAGGAAATCAAAACTGGTCTATAACCCGTGACGAGCATGGCATTATGTACTTTGGTAACTCCGAGGGCCTGTTAACGTTCGATGGTAAATACTGGCAATCGTATCCCATGCCCAACGGCCTTATCGTTCGCTCAGTAGCTGCGGATGGAAGGGGTAAGATCTATTCAGGCGGCTTTGGTGAGTTCGGTTACTGGGAAAACAATAAAAATGGCTCACTTAAATATCACTCTCTTACACAGCTTGTCCCTAAAAAATATCAGCCCATAAACGAAGAGATCTGGAAAATTTATGTAGATAACGGCAGGGTTATCTTCCAGTCGTTTGGCTCTATTTATATTTACAGCAATGGCCGGATAGATGTTGTTAAAGGAGTCAACCCGTTTCTATTTCTTTATAAAACAAATAACCGCTACTTTATCGAGGAAGTAAATAAGGGGCTTTTTGAACTCATCGGAAGCAAGCTTGAGTATATAGCAGGCAGCGATAAAATGGGCAACAGCGGTGTTTTATCCATACTTCCAATGCCGGGCAATAAATTCCTGATCGGCACTGCGCGTAATGGTTTGTTTATGTACGATGGTAAACAAATTACCGAATGGGCCAACAGCGCTAACGACTTTTTAAAAACCTTTCAACTTAACAACGGCGTGTCGCTGTTAGGTAAGTACATTGCCTACGGCACCATTTTAAATGGTGTTATTATAATTGATACAGCCGGCAACGTGGTACAGCACATCAACAAGTCGAGCGGGTTGCAAAATAATACCGTGCTAAGCCTGTTTATCGATAGCGAACAAAACCTGTGGGCGGGTCTGGATAACGGCATCGACCGTATTGAGGTGAATTCGCCCCTTTATTTTTATTTCGATAAGAGCGGCCGCTTCGGCACAGTTTATTCAAGCATTATCTATAACAACAAGATCTATCTCGGCACCAACCAGGGATTGTTTTACAGCGATTGGGTAGAGAATGGCAACAAGCGGCTGTTCCAGTCGTTCGATTTTCAATTGATCCCCGGCTCACAGGGGCAGGTTTGGGAGCTTTCCCTGCAGGATGGTAAATTGCTTTGCGGACATAACACAGGCACATTCCAGGTAAACGGGAGTACTATCTCCCGGATTACGGGCATCAGCGGTGGCTGGACCATAAAGAAGCTGAATACCAGTCAACTGATCCAGGGAACCTATACAGGCCTGGTGTTTTATAAAAAGGATAATGCTGGTAACTGGCTGTTCGATCACAAACTGGAAGGCTTTGGTGAGCCGTCGCGCTATGTGGAGCCGGATATCAAGGGGCAGATCTGGGTGAGCCACGCCTATAAGGGGATTTATCGTGTAACACTAACTGGCAATATGAAGGCCGCCGCCGCCGTAAAATATTACGACAAGCGTTCAGGCTTGCCGGGGAGCTATAACATCAACGTATTTAATCTTGATAATCGAATCGTCTTTTCTTCCGATTCCGGATTTTATGTTTATGATGACATCAGCGACCGGTTTTCAAAATATCAGCAGCTTAATAAAATGCTGGGCAGCTTTTCGTCATCAAACAAAATAATACCGGCGCTTGGAAAAAGATACTGGTTTATTAATCATGGCAGGGTGGCACTGGCAGATTTGTCGGTGCCCGGGCGAATGAGCATCGATTCCAACCGGTTTAATATCCTCGACGGCCGGATGGTTAAGGACTATGAGAACATCAGTCGCATAAACAGCTCTATATACCTGATAAGTGTAGACGATGGTTTTGTGATTTTGAACGATGAGGACGCCCTGCAGCAAACCAGGATCAAATTACCAAAGGTGCTGGTAAGGAGAATTGAAAATATAACAGATCGTATAACTCCAATAACCGATAACGGCAATCAAAATGATATCGAGATTCCGTACGCCCAAAACAACATCCGGATTTCGTATTCGCTGCCATTTTACCGGCAGGAAAAGGTACGGTTTCAGTATTATCTTGACGGCTACTCCAGGCAATGGAGCGACTGGACCACGCAAACGCAAAAGGAATTTACCAACCTTAACCAGGGAGCCTATAGTTTTAAGATAAGGGCAAAAATAAACGAGGAAAACGTGTCGCCGGTAACTACGCTTACCTTTACCGTACTATCACCATGGTATGCAAGTAAAATAGCCATGTTGTTTTATGTGCTGGTTGTTGTGCTTGCTTATGTTTTGGCAACCCGGTATTACAGGTTAAAGCTAAAAAGGCATCAGCACCATATCCACGAAAAGCTGCAGAAGGAGAAGGAGGAGTTTTTGAAGCAGGAGGCCATTATAAACGAGCAGGAAATTGTAAAGATAAAGAACGAGCAGCTACAGGCTGACCTTGCCAGCAAAAGCCGCGAGTTGGCCAACTCGGCTATGAACATTGTTTATAAGAACGAGCTGCTGCAAAAAATAAGCGAGGAAATGACCCACCTGAAGGACAGTAGCGGAAAGCAACTGGCAGAGGAGCAGCTGCGCCGCATTCAGAAGGTAATTGACGAGGGCATGAGCGACGAGCGCGACTGGAACATATTTGAAAGCAGCTTTAACGAGGCTCATGAAAACTTCTTCAAAAAATTAAAGTCGGGCCACCCTGACCTGGTACCCAACGACCTTAAACTTTGTGCCTATTTAAGGATGAATATGAGCAGTAAGGAAATGGCCTCGTTGCTGAATATTTCTCTCCGCGGGGTCGAAATCCGCCGTTACCGGCTGCGTAAAAAGCTTAACCTGGAACATGATAAAAACCTGGTTGAGTTTCTCATTGAGCTTTAACACTACATCATTACCTCTCATACCTGTTTTTAAATGTAGTACCTTGTTACATGCTAATGTAGTATGTTTGTGTTACATTATGTCCGCGTAATTATCTTATTAATAGGTGTTTATAAAATTAAAATCATTTCGGTGAGCAAGTGGAAATGGGAGTGATGTAATAATGTAGAGTTATATAATTTGTTATAATTGTATTATCTCACCAACTTCGAACTGCAAAAAAGACCAATTTTTTTTAAACCAATTTTTCTTAAAATTTCAATTAACCACTATGAAGAGAATTTTTACAATCTCAGGGTTAGTACTATTTTGTTTTCTTTTTATTAATGCTGCATTTGCACAAACCGCTGTAAAAGGTACAGTAACTGATGCAACTACAGGCGAAACACTTATAGGTGTCAGCGTATCAATAAAAGGAACAACATCCGGTACTCAAACCGACGTAAACGGAACCTACACACTTACAGCTCCCGCAGGCGCTGTATTAACATTTACATACATCGGGTATACCACCCAGTCAGTTCCGGTAAATGGACAAGCCTTACTTAACATTAAGATGCTTGCATCAGCCAGTCAGCTCGACCAGGTAGTTGTTATCGGTTACGGTGTTCAGCGCAAAATTGACAACACAGGTTCGACTGTTGCAGTTAAAGGCACCGAAATTGCAAAGCAGGCGTCAACCAATCCGTTGAGCGCATTGCAGGGCAAAGTTCCCGGCGTTAACATTATCAACAGTGGTTCGCCGGGTTCAAGCCCGCAGATCAGCATCCGTGGTTTAGGCACCGTATACGGTAACGTGAGCCCGCTGTTTGTTGTTGATGGGGTTTGGTACAGCGATATCAGCTTTTTAAATAATAACGACATCGAGAATGTTACTGTATTAAAGGATGCATCAAGCACCGCTATCTACGGTATTCGTGCCGCAAACGGCGTAGTATTAATAACCACCAAACATGGTGTGAAGGGCAGGACTGTGATTAACTACAATGGCTACGCAGGCTGGCAGTCAGTTACCAACCAGGTGAAAATGGCAAACGCTACTGAATACGCTACTGCTATTAATGAGCTGGTTGTTTACAATAACAATATTGGCGATCCGGCTGATGCAAAACCGCCATTGTTTGCTAATCCGGCAAGTTATGGAAAAGGTACTGACTGGTATGGCCAGATCTTAAGAAATGCATTTGTGACAAACCACCAGGTTTCGATAAGCGGTGGCAATGAAAAAACAACTTATGAATTGTCATTTGGCTATTTAGACCAGGACGGCCTTGTTCGTAATAATAATTACAAACGTTATACGCTTCACATTTCAAACGACTTTACTCCAGTTAAAGCTTTGAAAATTGGCTACAGCGCAAATGGATTATACAGCATATCGAATGACCCTCCGGGCGGAATTTTCCACCAGCTATTTTCAGCTTCGCCTACCTTGCCTGTTTTTTATGCTGATGGCAAGTACGGTGACCCTGCTGATTATGGTACAGGTAACGGTAATAACTTTAACCCGGAAGCTACACTGGATTTTAATAACCAGCGGTCTGTTAATCATCGTTTAACCGGCGATGTACACGCAGAATTATCAATCCTGAAAAACCTGAAGTTTAAAACCAGTTTTGGTGGCGACATTGGCCAGGCAGAATCCCGCGGATTTACGCCTATATATTCAGCAACAGCAGCTCAGAATAGTAAAAATACGAGCTTAGATCTTGCTCATACCGAAAATCGTAACTGGATCTGGGAAAATACACTTACTTATGATTATAAGTATAAGGAACATAAATTAACCGCTTTGGTGGGCTATAGTGCACAGAACAACAGTGCATACCAGCGTACAGCAAGTGCCGATAATGTTCCCTACGCAAAAAATGGTAACATGTACACTTCCTTCCCGGCAGGCGATTCTGTTTCATATGCAAGGGATGCCGGTGCACAGATCCATAACCGCGCGCTATCACAATTTGCCCGGGTAAATTATTCGTTTGCAGACAAATATTTATTAAACGCTTCTATCCGTCATGACGGAGCTTCACAGTTTTATCCAAACCCCTACGGTTGGTTCCCCTCGGTAGGCGCGGGTTGGGTTGTCACCAATGAGTCGTTTATGAAGAGTCAGCACTTTATTGATGTATTGAAACTTCGCGGAAGTTTTGGTAAGGTTGGTAACTCGGTAGTACCGATAAACCCATCGGTACAAACGGTAGCGGCCGACCCATACCTAACTGCTATTTTCGGAGGTGTACCTGTACAGGGCGCCAGCATAAATTCAATTGTGCCGCCGGTTACAGTTTGGGAAAAGGCACAGGGTACCGATGCAGGTCTTGAAGCCGGATTTTTAAATAATAAACTGACTTTTGAGGCGGATTACTACATCAGGAAAACTGAAGATGCGATATTTGCCATACCTGTTCTTGCGTCAATTGGTACCAATAGCGGAAGCCTTATAGGTAACCAGGCCAGTATTCAAAACAAGGGCTTTGAATTTTCATTAACATGGAAGGATTCGCCAAACAGGGATTTTTCTTATTCTATTAGCGGTAATATAGGCGTAAAT
Organism: Mucilaginibacter phenanthrenivorans; assembly: GCF_024721155.1. Lineage (GTDB taxonomy): Bacteria > Bacteroidota > Bacteroidia > Sphingobacteriales > Sphingobacteriaceae > Mucilaginibacter > Mucilaginibacter phenanthrenivorans. The sequence goes on from NZ_JAHVAP010000015.1 coordinate 37,640, forward strand.
GCTAACAAGGTACTTACCGTACAAAGCGGTAAAAACCCGATATATTCAGGTGGGAACGGCATTGCCAACGGTAACCTGGCTACACGTACCGTGGTTGGAGAGCCAATTGGTGAATTTTACGGATACAAAGTTACCGGCATATTCCAAACCAAAGCACAGGTTGCTGCATCAGCTCAAAAAGCTACCACTGCACAACCAGGTGACTTTATTTACCAGGATACAGACCACGACGGCTCAATTACAAGCAAGGATCGTGTGGTATTAGGCAACCCGAATCCCAAGGTGAACTATGGTTTTAACACCTCGTTCACTTACAAGCAATTTGATTTGGCTATCGACATGCAGGGTGTTGCCGGTGTTGATGTTTACAACGCAAACATTGGCTACCGTTTCGGCAATGAAAACTTTACCCAGGATTTTTATGATCACCGCTGGCACGGGGCAGGTACTTCAAATACCTATCCGTCAACCTTTGTAGGTGCGAATGATAACTCTAAGCCAAATTCATTCTTTGTTGAGAGCGGCGCTTACTTCAGGGTGCGTAACGCACAGTTAGGCTATACGTTGCCAGGCAATTCGCTTAAGAAATATGGCGTGCAAAAAATAAGATTTTATGCCAATGCCCAAAATGCCATTAACATTTTTGGATACAAAGGTTTCACGCCAGAAATTGGCGGTGGCGTAGGATCACTTGGCATTGATGACAGCGTATACCCGCTGTATGCAACCTATAATTTTGGTGTTAACGTTACTTTTTAATTTAGATAAAGATGAAGATTAGTAAAAAATTATTGCAAAAAGCATTGGGGCTAAGCTTTATTGCAGCTATTATGATTTTCCAGGGGTGTAAAAAAACCTTCCTGGATGTTAACCCCGCGGGTAATGTGGCAGCTACGCAATTCTGGAAAACGCAGTCAGATGCTACCCAGGCTGTTTCAGCCATGTATGCAAACCTGCACGAATGGACTAATATTGCATTCGCACCTATTGCGGTTGAAAGTATGGGATCGGACGATGTAAACAAAGGCAGTACCGCTGCCGATGCTGCGTTCATGAACGACTTTCACAACTTTAGTGCAAGCGCCGGTGAGGGCCAAATCTCCGACTTTTGGGGTGGTGAATACAAAACCATCAATTTTGCTAACCAGATCCTTGACAATGTACCCGCCATCAGCATGGATGCCAGCTTAAAATCAAGGTACCTTGCCGAAGCAAAATTTATACGTGCCTGGTGCTATTTCAGGTTGGTAAGAGCGTTTGGCGATGTTCCATTGCGTTTACATGTACCAAAAAGTGCCAGCGAATACAATATTCCGCGTACGCCAAAGGCACAGGTATGGACAGCTATTGAAACGGATTTAACCGATGCAGCAGGCGTTCTGCCACAATCATATGCTGCGGCCGATGTTGGCCATGTTACCAAAGGTGCAGCTTTAGCGTTGCATGCAAAGGCGGCCCTTTATCAAAAGAAATGGGCCGATGTGGTGAACTACACCAACCAGGTAATGGGTTTGGGCTACACCTTGTTTACTAACTATGAGAAAATGTTCAGAACTGAAAACAAAAATAACTCTGAATCTATTTTTGAAATTCAATGTGCGCTGATCCCGAATAATCCTAACGCATCAAATTCGCAATACTCACAGGTACAGGGTGTTGATGGTTCAACCGGCGGCGGTTGGGGCTTTAATGTGCCAAGTGCCAGTTTGGTTGCTGCTTATGAATCAGGAGATCCGCGTAAGGATGCTACCATCATTTTCAGAGGCGAAACTACGCCAGAGGGTGATGTGATCCCTGCTACAGGTAACAGCACCATGTACAACCAAAAATCATATGTACCATTCGGTCTTTATGTATCAGGCTTTAACGAAGGTTGCCAGCAAAATAAGATTGCCCTGCGCTATGCTGACGTATTATTGATGAATGCAGAAGCTAACAACGAAATGGGTAATTCTGCAGCAGCGCTTATCCCGTTAGAGCAGGTTAGGGCACGTGCACGTACAGGTACAAGTCCAGCTGCCAACGTATTGCCAAAGGTAACCACCACTGACCAGGCTGCGTTGCGTTTAGCCATCTACAACGAAAGACGGGTAGAGCTTGCTTTAGAGTTCGATCGTTATTTTGATGTAATCCGCCAGGGAAGGGCCAAGGAATTATTTGGTTCAAGGGGATGGACAACCGGTAAAAATGAGGTTTGGCCATTACCGCAAAACGAAATTGATTTAAGTGCAGGAACGTTGGTGCAAAATCCTAACTATTAAAAATATTATAAAAATATAAAGAGATGAAAACAATTAAAAATGTATTTATAACGATGCTTACGGGTATTGTTATGGTTTTCACAATATCTTCTTGCCAGAAAAAGTTTGATGCGAGCACTTATGCTCCAACAAAACCACTGCCATCATACGGGGGCTATTCGAGCTCGAAGGATATTGATCCGGCAAGCCTGGTGGCTTATTGGGCATTTAACAATTCGCTTGTCGATAGTGTTTCAAAAGCAGTGGGTGTTTCAACCGGAACATCGTTTGGCACAGGGGTAGCAAAAGGAAAAGGTTTACAAGGTGCGCTGAATAGCTATGTGCTGAGTGACGCTTCGACAGCATTGGCTAACCTGCATAGTTTTACCATAAGCGTTTGGGTTAATACACCACCGCCATCCACAGGCATTATCGGCTTTTTTAGCCTTGCCAATACCAAGAATTTTTGGGGTAACATGGATATGTTCTTTGAAAATGGCAGCGATAATACCAATGGCAAACTAAGGTTCCACATGTCGCAGGCTGGTGGTGACTTTACCTTTTCTGTTGATAATGTGCCAAATATGTTTAACAAATGGGTTAACATCATTATGTCATACAACGAAAACGGTGGTAAGTGCGTACTTTATGTGAACGGAAATTCAGTGGCTTCGGGTACAGCAGGATCTTTAACAGGTCCGCTTACATTTACAAATGTAGGTAAGGTGGTATTTGGTTGCGTTCAATTCATGACCACACCAAGCCAGACATCCGGTACTGATTCACAGCCATGGGCCAGCTTTAACGTAGGTGGTACCGATCAGGTTAGAATTTATAACGACGTGTTGTCCGCAACCAAAGCATCAGCTTTGTACAATTTGGAGAACGCCGGAAGATAATTGGGTGATTGATTATATGGGGTTGCCGGGGAATCCTGGCAGCCTCTTTTTTTAAATTCGGTAAAAAAGGCGATAGGGGATCTTGATCCAGGCATGAGGTATTTTAAAAATTTTAGCGGGTTTGCAGTGTTGGCGATTTTAATAGCATGCGGCAAAGGGAAGCAAGTAACGCCGGTAACGCCTGTTACTCCGGTAACTTCGTTTACCTTTAATTCGCTTAAGGTTAATGGGGTGAGCAATGGGTTTACCTACACCAATGTAAACAGTAAACCTGTAATCAAATTATCCTTTTCGGCGGCTATCAGCCAGGCCTCAATAGCGGGCAGTATCAGCCTGAAAAACAAAACAGGGGCGACAACGGCGTTCACCACCAGTTACGAAAATAACGATAGCACAATTGTTATTAAGCCAACATTACAATCTATTACACAATATTCATTGTCGGTTTCAACAAGTCTTAAATCAGCAAAAAACACGACCTTGCAATCGGCATTGAGTGTGAATTTGACTACAGCTATTGATTCGACCGACAAATTCCCTGTTATAACTGACGATCAGTTACTTGACCTTGTTGAAAAACAAACCCTTAAATATTTTTACGACTTCGGGCACTCAATCAGCGGCCTTGCGCTTGAACGTAATACATCCGGTGATGTAGTAACCACCGGTGGTTCAGGCTTTGGCGTAATGGCCATTGTTGCCGGGGTAAGCCGTAATTTCATCAGCCGCGCCGATGGCTTAACCAGGATGCAGAAGATGGTGGCCTTTTTAAAGGATAAGGCCCAAACCTTTCATGGTGCATATCCGCATTGGATGAATGGCGCTACAGGTGCAGTGATCCCCTTCAGCACGCAGGATGACGGTGCCGACCTTGTTGAAACATCATATTTAATGCAGGGATTGTTAACGGCACGCCAGTATTTTAGCGGAGCCGGAGCAGATGAAACTAAATTAAGAACAGATATAAACACAATTTGGAACAATGTGGAGTGGGACTGGTTCAGGCAGAATAACCAGAACACTTTATTCTGGCACTGGAGCCCTAACTACGGATGGTCCACAAATATGCAGGTTAACGGTTGGGATGAAGCTTTGATAACTTATGTTATGGCAGCATCATCAACCACGCACCCTATAACAAAGGTGGTTTACGATAACGGATGGGCGGTAAACGGAAACATGAAAAATGGCAATACATATAATGGGGTTAAATTGCCATTGGGCCCCGCAGGTGGCGGTCCGCTGTTTTTTGCGCAATACTCCTTTTTGGGGATCAATCCCAACGGCTTAACGGATGCTTACGCCAGCTATGACGTGCAAAATAAGGCGCACACCATGATCAATTATAACTATTGCGTGGCAAATCCGCAGGCTAACAATGGCTACAGCGCAGATTGCTGGGGACTCACGGCCAGTGATATCGAAAACGGTTATACCGCCAGTTCGCCAACAAATGACGTTGGTGTAATAGCACCGACAGCTGCAATTGCTTCTTTGCCATACACGCCCACGCAATCAATGCAGGCATTGAGGTTTTTTTATTACAAACTGGGCGATAAAACCTGGGGACAGTACGGGTTTTACGACGCATTTAACCTCTCCACAACCTGGTTTGCCAACTCATACCTGGCAATTGACGAGGGGCCGATAATTATAATGACGGAAAATTACCGAACGGGCTTGCTTTGGAACTTATTTATGAGTTGCCCCGAAGTAAAAACAGGAATGAAGAACTTAGGCTTTACAAGCCCGAAACTCTGAGGCAAGTAAAATGCCCATGGTTACCAACAAAAACTGAACAATTAAACTAATGAAGAAACTACTATTTCCCTTATTAATATTACTAACCACTTGTGTAATGGCGCAACCCATTACTACAAAAGAGGACGGCATTAAACCTGTAGGCATAATAAAGGGCCTTTCGGACAGCGCATTGCTTGATGTGGTGCAGCGCCAAACGTTCCGTTACTTTTGGGATTTTGGTCACCCGGTAAGCGGCCTGGCCCGCGAGCGCAGCAATGTGGCTTATGATTATGGCAACGAGGTAGTTACAACCGGCGGTTCAGGGTTTGGGATTATGGCGATGATTGTTGCCGATCACCGCAAATGGATCCGCCACGACCAGGCTGTTGACAGGATGCTGAAGATCTTGTTTTTTTTAACTAAGGCTGATTCCTTCCACGGTGCATTCCCGCATTGGCTAAATGGCACTACAGGCAAAGTTGTTCCATTTGGACGTAAGGATGACGGGGCTGATATTGTGGAAACTTCCTACCTTTTTGAAGGCTTGTTATGTGCCCGTCAATATTTTAATGCTGACAACCAAAAGGAGGACAGGATCAGGGGTTTGATAAATGGCCTGTGGGGCGATATGGAATGGAGCTGGTTTACCCGCGATGGCAGGGATAATTTGTATTGGCACTGGTCGCCGAACAATGGGTGGACAATGAACTTCCCCATCCGTGGCTTTAATGAGTGTATGATCACCTATATCCTGGCTGAGTCTGCCGAAAGGTATCCGGTTTCCGCAGAGATTTATGATCGTGGATGGGCACAAAGCGATTTCTTTAAAAATGGTCAGACCTATTATGGCCATAAGCTGCCGTTAGGTTTTCCGTATGGCGGCCCGCTTTTCTTTTCGCAATACACTTTCCAGGCGCTTAATCCCAAGGGTTTAAAGGATCAATATGCCGATTACTGGGAGCAAAATTTAAACCATACCCTTATCAACCACGATTATTGCGTTGATAACCCTAAAAAGTTCAAGGGCTATGGCGAAAACTGCTGGGGACTTACCGCCAGTGATAACTTTGAAGGTTATAATGCCCACTCACCGGATAATGACCTGGGCGTGATAACACCAACGGGAGCATTATCGGCATTCCCGTATACTCCGGAATATTCAATGAAGGCGCTTCGTCATTTTTATTATGATCTGGGTGATAAGATCTGGGGCGATTATGGTTTTACCGATGCCTTTAGCGAATCGCATAATTGGTATGCAAAATCGTATCTTGCAATAGACCAGGGGCCGATTGTAGTAATGATAGAGAACTACCGCAGCGGTCTGATCTGGAACTTATTTATGAGCTGCCCGGAAGTAAAGCACGGCCTTAAAAAGCTGCATTTTCAAAGCCCGGGATTGAATTAAGAAAATAACAATTAAAAACTTTGTCATTGCGAGGAGGAACGACTAAGCAACCTCGTCGCTATGCTGATCGCTATTCAGGTTATACACTTTTTTGTCCGCTCTGTATAGCTACGAGGTTGCCGCGCTACGCTCGCAATGACAATTTTTTTGTGTTAGCGATAGCAGTGGATACCGGCATCGTGACCAAGGCCTGCGGGCGTATGAACGAATAACGCGACCGCTTCTATCAGCGGGAACACCCAAAAGAATACAACAACCTATATAAAACAAATGAAAAGGTGCATCATTATTTGCTTGTATATAAGCATGTTTTTATCCGCTGCAACATCCATCGCGCAGCAAAAACAGCTAACCTACTGTAACCCCATAAATATAGATTACGGGTACACGCCCATCCCCAACTTTGCAGCAGGAGGCAAGCACCGCGCCACCGCCGACCCGGTGATTACTATGTATAAGGGCGATTACTACTTGTTCTCCACTAACCAGTGGGGCTACTGGTGGAGCCATGATATGTACCACTGGAATTTTATTTTCCGGCATTTTTTACGGCCGGAGCATAAGGTTTATGACGACCTGTGTGCCCCGACCGTTTGGGTTAGAGGCGATACGCTGATGGTGTTCGGCTCAACATATTCTGCAAATTTCCCTATCTGGATGAGCACCAACCCAAAAGCCAACGAGTGGAAGGAAGCTATCCATGAGTTTGAGCCCGGCGGCTGGGATCCTGATTTCTTCAACGATGACGATGGTAAGCTTTATATGTACAACGGCAGCAGCAATACCTATCCGCTTTACGGTGCGGAGATAGATCCGAAGACATTCCATTTAAAGGCGTACCGGAAGGAAATGTACTTTTTGCAGCCATTCCGCTATGGCTGGCAGCGCTTTGGTGAAAACCTGGATGATACTTTCCTTGATCCTTTTATTGAGGGCGCATGGATGACCAAGCACAACAATAAATATTACCTGCAATACGGTGCGCCGGGTACTGAATTTAGCGGGTATTCGGATGGCGTAGTGGTGGGAGATAGTCCGCTGGGGCCCTTTACGCCGCAAAGTATGCCGTTTAGCTATAAACCCGGTGGATTTGCGCGCGGAGCTGGCCATGGCAGTACCTATACGGATGCCTGGGGCAATTACTGGCACATCGCGACTATGGTTATCGGTGTAAAAAACAGCTTTGAGCGCAGGCTGGGCATTTGGCCCGCAGGCTTTGATAAGGACGATGTAATGTATAGTAACACGGCCTTTGGAGATTATCCCACCTACCTGCCCGATGGTAAGGCAGATCATCTTAAAAGCCGCTTCACCGGCTGGATGCTGCTGAACTACAACAAGCCGGTTACGGTATCATCAACCCTTGGCGGCTACCTGCCAAATAATGCCGTTGATGAAAGCATTAAAACCTATTGGAGCGCCAAGACAGCCAACCCGGGAGAATGGATAGTAACCGATTTGGGCAGTGAAAGCACCGTAAACGCCGTACAAATAAACTATGCCGACCAGGATGCTACCATCCTTGGCAAGGCAACAGACACCTATACCCAGTATAAGCTATATTATTCGTCTGACAATAAAAGCTGGAGGGTACTTGCCGATAAAAGCAAAAACAAAACCGATGTACCGCATGATTACGTAGAACTACCATCTCCGGTAAAGGCCCGTTATATAAAACTGGAAAACGTACATATGCCAACCGGTAAATTTGCCATAAGCGGCCTGCGCGTTTTCGGGAATGGCGGCGGCGCAAAACCTGATACCGTACAAAGTTTTATTGTGTTACGTACTGAAAAGGACAAACGCAGCGCATGGATAAAATGGCAGACAGTTGATAACGCCTACGCCTACAATATTTATACAGGCGTAGCGCCCGACAAGCTATATAACTGCATAATGATACATACATCCAATGAGTATTATTTTAAGGCAATGGATAAGGATAAGCCTTATTATTTCCAGATAGAAGCCATTAATGAAAATGGGGTATCGGAACGGACAAAGGTGATGAAGGTGGAGTAGGGAGGAAGTCTTAAGTCGGGAGTCTTTAGTCTTGAGTGAAAAATGAAAAGGAAGCTGCCTTTTTTCCCTAATTAACGACTATCGCCCCTGGATTTAAGACTCAAGACTTCTCAAACAATGCAAGATTTATCAAACCTATACGTTAAATTCGCGTTAGGTAAAGCGATCATATCTACCGTTTCTTATGAAAATACACAGATCTGTAGTAAAAATACTTTTTATATGCCTGCTGTTCCCGGTGTTATCGCGGGCGCAAAGCAGTTCATCCTTTGATAAAGGTTCATATATTTCAAAAGGCGATACGTTGCCTTACCGCATTTTGTTCCCTCAAAATTTCGATCCAACAAAAAAATATCCTTTAATATTGGTGCTCCACGGTGCTGGTGAGCGTGGCAATAATAACGAATCACAATTATTATATGGAACCCGTACTTTTTTAAGGGACACCATCCGTCAGCGATATGCCGCAATTGTGGTTTACCCGCAATGCCCGGCAAATAGCTTTTGGTCGAACTGTAAGTTTGAAGAGGATTCGGTAACCAATAAAACCAAGTTTATTTTTCAAACAGGCGGAGCGCCTACCAGGGCGATGAAAAGCCTGTTGGGTTTGCTTGATAATTTTTTGGATAAGCCATACATTGATAAACACAAGGTTTACGTTGGTGGCCTTTCAATGGGCGGCATGGGAACGTTTGAACTTTTACGCCGTAAGCCAAATATTTTTGCGGCGGCTTTTGCAATTTGTGGGGGCGACAATTCCAACAACGTGAAAAAATATGCTAAGAAGGTCCCGCTTTGGATTTTTCATGGTGAAAAAGACGAGACAGTGCCATATGCCCATTCGGAGCTAATAGTTGCTGCTATTAAAGATGCGGGTGGTGATCCGAAATACACGCTTTATCCCAATGATGGACATAACAGCTGGGATGACGCCTTTGCCGAGCCATTGTTGATACCTTGGTTGCTTTCGCATACGAAATAGGTGTAATTAGCTTCTCCGTGCGCGTCATTGCGAGGAACGAAGCAACCTCTACAATCAACGAACCTTTATGCTGATGGAACCTTACAGCTGCCTGATTGGTCGCCACAATATTTTCGCTCCCTGATCTGCATAGTTTATGCTGATGGAACCTTACAGCTGCCTGATTGGTCGCCACAATATTTTCGCTCCCTGATCTGCATAGTTTAGAGTTTGCTTCGTTCCTTACAGCAATGACGCAGGGTTGAAAAGATTGTTTTATTCCTTCGGCTTCGGTGGTACAAACCTTGGCTTGTAAGCAGGTTTCTTTTCAGTAATTTCCTGCGATGGCGGCGTTTCGTTTACAGTTGGTGTATCATCTGTTGTTTCAACCTTTGGTTTTGGCGGAATGAATCTTGGCTTATATGCCGATTTGGGTTCTGTTACTTCAGGAGCAGCCGGTGCAGCAGCTGCGGTCGCAGGTGGATTTTCTTCAACTTCAGCTTTCGGTTTCATTTTAAACCGCGGCACGAACCCGGCGGGCTTAGCAGCTACAGTTTCTGCAGCGGGCGTTTCGGGGATATCAGCTTGCGGATTTGAATTTTCATCCCCTTCTGTTTTCGGTTTCATTTTAAACCGTGGCACAAATCCGGCAGGCTTAGCAACTGCATTTTCAGCAGGTGGGGCCGGGGCTGGTTCGGTTGCGGTAGGCAATTCATCCTTTTTATCCCCAATAGCTGGCTTGGCGATACCGGCAGCGCGGAATTTAGGCGTAAAACCAACTTTTGGCGATGGTGTTGCCTGTGGTTGCTCCGTTAAGCTTTCAGTTATGGTTTGTTCGGCTAAAGGATTTGCAATGTGCGGCTTCTCAGTTTTTACTTCCGGGGCCAGGGGAAACTGCCGCCTGGTTTTATTGAACCAGTATTTTTTGGTATGGTCGAAGCTCTTTTCGCCCATTTGTTCGTAATGATTTTTAAATTCAGCAAAAAGCGCTGGCTCTGCCTTTTCTAAGGCAACAAGGTCAACTCTTTTCTTCTTAAAAAACTCATCGAAGGTCATGGGTTATGAATTGATATTTTGAACTTGAAGATTAAAAACGTGTCATCGCGAGGTACGAAGCAATCGCGAACTATGCAAGTTCTACACTTTTCTAAGTACTCTGTATAGCATGCTATTGCTTCGTGCCTCGCAATGACACCGGCTATATTGACACATCCAGGTCAAGCTGATTAAAATGGATTCCCTTATCCGTTTGCGTCCAATCCTCACGTTCCCCATCGGTAGCGTTCATCAACTTTGGAAAAAACTCCAAAGGAAAAACCTGTTGTTTGCCACCTTCCCGCTCAATAAAAAGCAAGCCGTTGCTAAAGGTTACTTTAACTTTCTTTTCTTGCTTTCGTGAGGTGAATAGTGGCATGTTGTTATATTATTTAACTCGTCATTGCGAGGAACGAAGCAACCTCTACACAGAACAATTAACGGATTGAAATGTTGGATGAAGCTTACAGCCGCCGTTTAGTAACCACAATACAATTGCTCCATTATCTGCAAGGCTTAAAGTTTGCTTCGTTCCTCGCAATGACGCACGGGCTGGCAATTTCTAAATCCGAAATCGAAATTTCTAAATCCGAAATCAAAAAACTACTCCGCCATGTTATGATACACCGCCTGCACATCATCATCCTCTTCCAAACGGTCTATCAGCTTCATGATATCAACGACCTGTTCTTCAGTAACTTCGTGGAATGATTGCGGTACACGTTCCAGTTTGGCCGATTTTACCTCGATACCGATCTCTTCCAGCATTTTCTGCATCTTGCCGAAATCTTCAAACGCAGTATGGATCACTGCTATATCGTTGCCGTTTTCATCGGCTTCAACAAACAGGTCTTCCAAACCGGCATCTATCAGTTCAAATTCAAGTTCTTCCAGGTCGCGATCACCGGGCTCAAAGGTGAATACCGACTTACGGGTGAAAATAAAATCCAATGACCCTGTTTTACCCAATGCACCACCATATTTGGTAAAATAGCTGCGTACGTTGGCAACGGTACGGTTGGTATTATCTGTTGCCGTTTCAACTAAAACTGCTACACCGTAAGGGGCATATCCCTCATAAACCAGTTCTTCATAATCCTTCTCATCACGACTGGTAGCCCTTTTAATTGCTGCCTCAACGCGGTCCTTGGGCATATTCACTGCCTTGGAGTTTTGTACAGCAGTACGTAAACGCGAATTGGTATTGATATCACCACCGCCGGCCTTTACAGCCATTACAATTTCCTTGCCCAAACGGGTAAACTGCACCGCCATTTTGGCCCAGCGCTTAAATTTTCTCTCTTTACGGAATTCGAATGCTCTTCCCATATTTAGCCCCCCGACCCCCTGAAGGGGGAGGTTTTATTTAATTTGATATTTATAATTAGCCCGCTCGTTCCCCCTTTAGGGGGTTAGGGGGCTCTAAATTACATTTTTTAAGTTAATTAGCATATCCTCCACCATTTTTGGCAGGTTATATTCCAGTTGCCAGCCCCAGTCTTTTTGGGCATAGCTGTCATCGATTGATTTTGGCCAGCTATCGGCAATTGCCTGGCGTGGGTCGCTGTCAACGTAGCTTATTTCAAAGTTAAGGATATGCTTTTTAATTTCATCAGCGAGTTGCTCAGGGGTAAAGCTTATACCCGCCAGGTTGTATGAAGACCGGATGCCGATGGTATCCGCAGGCGCATCCATTAACGTAATGGTTGCCCGGATGGCATCGTCCATATACATCATTGGCAGGGCAGTGCCGGCTGATAAAAAGCTCTGGTATTTGCCTTGTTTTAATGCCTCGTGAAATATGTGCACTGCGTAATCGGTAGTGCCGCCGCCCGGGTTTGCCCGCCAGCCTATAAGGCCGGGATAACGGATGCTGCGCACATCGAGTCCGTATTTTTCAAAATAGTATTCACACCAGCGTTCGCCGGCCAATTTGCTGAAACCATAAACTGTATTGGGATCCATTACGCAATATTGCGGGGTATCAAATTGCGGCGAATGTGGCCCGAAAACAGCGATGGAGCTTGGCCAGAAAACTTTGGCGACTTTAAACTCTACCGCAAAATCAAGTATATGCAGCAGGCCGGTCATGTTTAGGTCCCATGCCATCTTCGGCTTTTGTTCGCCAACAGCAGATAGTATGGCGGCTAGTAAATAAACCTGCGTGGGGCGGTGCTTATCGAAGATATGGTGCAGGTTATCCTTGTCGAGCACGTTGGCAATTTCATAGGGCCCGCTGTTGCGGATGGCATAAGCCGGACTCTTAATATCTGAGGCTATTACTGCTTCGGCGCCGTGGATGTTTCTTAATGCTTTTACCAGTTCGGTGCCAATTTGCCCGTTAGCGCCAATAATTAAAATCTTTTCGCTCATGAAATGCCAGTTTTACCCGGCAAAGGTAAAAATTTGACGGGAATGATTAAGTTTTCGTGAAATAAAGATTACGTCACACTGCCAGATATTCCAACGTAAACGAGGGTTAACGACTGCTTTTTCGGGATACGTGGTTTTGCGGTTAACGATCTGGTAATCCATTGGGGTTTGGTACTGCAAAAGTTTAGGAAAGTAAGCCGGATTTAAATGTTAAACCCCTCATTTTTTGATGAGGGGTCGTAAAGAAAATCAATTACTAAAAAATCAATCTGCAAAGGTAGCTACTGCAAAAAACACAAATAAAGATATTCCTGCTAATACCAATAACAATGCAGTGTTTTGCTTAGCCGAAATGATTTCAGATATTTTCCCTGTGTCCCTAACCTGTGTGAATTTTAAGTGATAACGAATTGAAAGCCCGACAAGTAAAACGGGCAATAGTAAAAATAAATATTTCATAGATTTAACATTGGTGTAACAATCTGATAACGCAGTAATTGAGGGTTTGTTTTGAAACTTTTTTAACTTGCTGGTAACTTATTTGTTGCATTTGCCCATAACCACTACCGGGCCTTACTTTGTATACTAATCATATAGAATTAATATGGTGGCGAAAGCCGGAAAAAATTCTCATATTTGTAGCTAATTTTTATTATTTAATAACATATAAAACAAAATGAAAGTCGCAGTAGTAGGTGCCACAGGCTTGGTTGGCACTAAAATGTTGCAGGTTCTCGCAGAACGCAACTTCCCCGTATCAGAATTAATTCCGGTAGCTTCAGAAAAAAGTGTAGGTAAAGAAATCACTTTTAAGGGTAAGCAGTACAAGGTAGTTTCTGTTGAGGATGCGATAAAGCAGAAGCCCGATGTTGCTATATTTTCGGCAGGGGGCAGCACTTCATTGGCGCAGGCGCCGCTTTTTGCAGCAGCCGGCACAACTGTTATTGATAACTCATCCGCCTGGCGTATGGATCCTACCAAGAAACTGGTAGTGCCCGAAGTTAATGCAGATGTGTTAACCGTAGATGACAAGATCATCGCCAACCCGAACTGTTCAACAATCCAAATGGTAGTGGCCTTAAAGCCATTGCATGATAAATATAAAATTAAAAGGGTAGTAGTATCAACTTATCAGAGTGTAACTGGTACCGGTGTAAAGGCAGTTGAGCAAATGTTTAACGAGCGCGCGGGCATCGACGGCCCTAAGGTTTATCCTTATACCATCGACCTTAACGTGATCCCTCAAATTGATGTATTTACCGAAAACGGTTACACCAAAGAAGAAATGAAAATGGTTAACGAGACCATTAAAATAATGGGCGATGACAGCATTAAGGTAACCGCTACCACTGTGCGCATCCCGGTAATGGGTGGTCACTCGGAATCGGTAAACATCGAGTTTTTGCATGATTTTGATTTGAGCGAAGTGAAGGAATTACTGGCAAAATCACCGGGCATTGTTGTGGTTGATGATATAGCCAACCTGAAATACCCGATGCCGCTTGACGCACACGACAAGGACGAAGTTTTTGTTGGCCGCCTTCGCCGTGACGAAAGCCAGGAAAAAACCCTGAACTGCTGGATAGTATCAGATAACCTGCGCAAAGGCGCTGCTACCAATGCGGTGCAGATTGCGGAGTATTTGGCTGCGAAGCATTTGATTGGTTCTGCAGTAGAAGTTGAATAGGTTAGATTAGGTTGATTGAGTGGTAGAGGCACAATACTTTGTGTCTAACTAACGAGTTCAGTTTATTGAAATACAAATTATAGGGATGATCGGGAGATTATCCCTATTTTTATGAAAGAAATACTTGGTTAGAATGTAGCGGCGCAATGCATTGCATGTAACCATGCAAAAGTAACAATGCCAGATCAATAGGATTTGCACGCGGAAGACGCAAAATATTGCGTCTCTACAATAGCCAAACAATTCATTATAACTTTCTTTTATATCGTTTCATTATCTTTGAAACCATGATCTCCTTTGCTCACCGTGTTTTTATGGAAGTTGCTGCCAACTTGAGTTTCTCGAAGGCGGCGCAGGTGCTGTTTGTTACGCAGCCTGCCATCAGCAAGCATGTAAAGGCGCTGGAAGATCAATACAAGGTTCCCTTATTTGAGCGCAAGGGAAACAGTATTTCGCTTACCGAGGCGGGTCAAAAGCTTAACGAATACCTGCAACAAGCCACCGAAATTGAACGGAAAGTGGAATATGATTTGTCGGTATTGAGCAGCTTATCGCAGGCTGCCGGGCATTTACGGCTTGGGGCGAGTACTACTATCGCCCTATATATTTTGCCATCTATTCTTTCCGGTTTCCAACGGGAGTATGCCAATGTTGATGTGCAGCTGGTTAACCGCAATTCAGAATACATATTGAATGCGTTGCTGAACCACGAGGTTGATATCGGTATTATCGAGGTTGATAACAAACTGACCACGGTTTCCTATAAACCATTTATGAGCGATGAAGTGATCCCGGTTTGTTCGGCTAATAGTCCATTGGCTGGGAAATCATTAACGTTAAAACAGTTTGTTAAAACGCCACTGGCGTTGCGCGAGCGTGGTTCAGGAACGCTGAACGCCTTGCTGAAATCACTATCCGGGTTGCATATTAAACCAGCTGATCTATCCATAAAAATTCGTTTAGGCGGCACCGAGGCGCTGAAAAACTTTCTGCTGGCCGATCAATGTCTTGGCTTTATGCCCCGCCCGTCCATCATCCGCGAACTCCGCGAGGGCGACCTTGTTGAAGTACCTGTTGAGGGGCTAAAAATAACCCGCGATTTCTTTTTCATCCGCCGTAAGGGGACTGAAGATTATGGGTTGACGGGTAACTTTATCAATTATGCGTTGCAGCATATTGGGGAGTAATTAAAAGCTATGTCATTGCGAGCGCAGCGCGGCAACCGCACGCCGTGCACAACCGCCAATGCAAGTAGTACACCTTTCTGTTCGCCCTGTATGGCACGCGATTGCTTCGTGCCTTTACAGCAATGACAATTTGATTTTATATCACTTCACTTCATCAACTCCCTCAAGATCCCTGCCCCAACAGGATCAGTTGGCTCATAGGCATTTGAAAGTACAATTACTGCAATATTCTTTTCCGCATTAAAAGCTAAAAAGCTGTTACTGCCGTACGTGCCGCCGTTATGGAAGTAATAAGGTATACTATTTACATTGATCACATGCCAGCCCAGCCCGATTCTTACATCTTTTGTAAAAGTGATCTTATGTGTTAGTAGGATAGCCTTTGACAGGGAATCAGTGCCAGGATGCATATTTGCTTTGGCATATTTAAGCATATCGTTAGCTGTCGAACGTAAAGCCCCGCAGGCGGCAAGCACGTCGAAATCCCAGGCTATGGTCGGCAGGCCATCGGAATTGTAAACGGAAACAAAGCGCGGCGAGATCAGCGGGTTTAGATATTGTGCGGTACTCAGCATGCCCAGCGGCCGGGTTATTATTTGGGCAACCATTTGTTCAAAAGGCTTACCGCTTACATATTGCAGGATAGCCCCCAGCAGTCCGACACCTAAGTTGGAGTAGGCATACTTTTCGCCCGGTGCAGTAGTTAGCCGGCAGGTTTTTAGGTAACTGTACATCATCTGCTTGGTATAGTCCTTATAAGGATCAAAGGGATCGGTTACAGTCTCCTTCAAATTATCCGGAATACTTGGGAACCCTGAAGTGTGATTGATCAAATTCAACAGCGTAATGCCTTTTAGCGATTGATTTACAGCCACCGAATCGGGGAGGTACATGGTTATCGGGTCGGTAAGTTTAACCTGGCCTTCGTTTACATACCAGGCCAGCAAGGTTGCCGTAAAAGTTTTGGTAATGGAGCCGATCTCGAAAAAATTATTGCCATCGGGGATCCTGCCGGTTCCTTTCACCGTTTCGCCATAGCCGTATAGCGATGTTTTGCCATCCTTAATAATTCCTATGCAAAGGCCTACAGTATTTGCCTTTTGAATGTACGTGCGGGCAACGCTGTCCACCTGCTTATCCATAATCGAGAGCATCGGGTTGGATGTGGCCACAAGCCCGGTTTTATCGCTAACAGGTTCGATATAGGGTTTAAAAATAAATGTTTCCAGCTTGTCCTTCTGGTCCAGGCTGATAAACACTTGCATGGTAACATTGTTAAAAGTAACCTTATAGGTAGCCAGACTGTTATTCACAAAGCTCATCAGCTTTGATTCCTTCATTTCGCCGAGCGGGAAAAGTTGCTGGTTGGCAATGGTATTCCAATTCGTTATGTTGACTTCCTTTTGAAAGGCATCACCGGTTAGGTTATAAACTGCGTCGGCATTTTTAGCGTTGAAGTATAACTTGACCAGCAGGAACACCGAATCAACTTTTTTCTGTTGCAGGGTTTGGGCTGATGCGGTGGCTGACATGGCGAATAACAAAAGGATAATAAGTGCTGACCTCATAAATTAATAATTCTCAACCTATAACGGTACTATGACTGATTTAATGCAAAGGGATCGGTTAAGCGGATAAATTTTTGTTCGTTTCGGAACCATAGAAACCTAAATAAAAGAATCCCAATCAATACGCCAATTAAATATGTGTATCCTATAAAGTTAAACATGTTTGAAAGATCTGCCGATATGTAGGTAAAAAGATCTTTTTTTACGAAAATAGCAGTTGCGCTGATGATGAAGCAAAAAGCAAATCCATAAAAGATGCCGCCGTCAACCAATGAATATTTTATCAGCCCTGTTTTCCGGGTGTATTCCCAATCCTTAACAAACTTGATGTTATTAAGATCCTGTGGGGTAAGGCCCCTCCGCTTTAGTCGCTGTTCATACTCCAATTGGCTTTTGTACCTGGAGTAGCCGGGAATAAGGCCGATAATCTCAACAATAACAAACCAAAAGATGTAGCTTTTATCCTTTAAAATAAAAAATACAATTGCCGGAAATATTAAGGACAGCAGAAATCCTATGAAACTAATTTTTAAATATTTTTTAAAAACCGGGTTCATAAGTGTGTTAATTTATAATGGTTGTTGTTGAGTGCCGGTATTATTGAGATCTTGTTTTTTGGATTGAACCTTCCTGGCTTGATTATTTCTCGCCCTATTATCCCTGAATTTCGACGAGACAGCAATGCCGAAAATTAACGCTCCGGCAATCTTTGTTAAAGTAAAGTCAAGTGTAGGATGAATTAAGCCCTCGTATATAAAAGCGCATACGCCAATGGCCACCGCAATGCCGAGTAAGTTTGATTTGCAATATTTAATAAACTTACTCATTTGCCTTTACGGTGTTTGTCCGGCCAGCAGGAACAGCACGGCCATCCGGATTGCCACACCGTTTTCCACCTGGTCGAGTATGATAGATTGCTTGCTGTCGGCCACATCGCTGGTAATTTCAACACCGCGGTTAATAGGACCAGGGTGCATCACAATGATTTCCTTGTCCAATGAATCGAGGATCTGCTTGTTTAAGCCGTAAAGCATGGTGTATTCCCTCAGGGATGGGAAATATTTGATATCCTGCCGCTCCAGTTGGATGCGCAGCATGTTAGCCACGTCGCACCAGTTAAGGGCCTTGAGCAGGTTATGCTCAACCTTAACACCTAACGAGCCGATATATTTAGGGATCAGCGTGGTTGGTCCGCAAACCATAACCTCGGCGCCTAAATGTTTAAGGCATAATATATTTGAAAGGGCTACCCGCGAATGCAGGATATCGCCCACAATAACTACTTTTTTACCCGCAACGTCACCCAGTTTTTCCCGGATGGAGAAGGCATCAAGCAGCGCCTGGGTAGGGTGCTCATGTGCGCCATCCCCCGCATTTACTATTTGCGCCTTCACATGTTTGGAAAGGAAGATACCGGCGCCTGCGTACGGGTGACGCATCACCACCATATCCACCTTCATGGCGAGGATGTTGTTTACGGTATCTATGAGTGTTTCGCCCTTGCTAACAGATGAAGATGAGGCCGCAAAGTTTACCACATCGGCAGATAAACGCTTTTCAGCCAGCTCAAACGACAGCCGGGTACGCGTTGAGTTTTCAAAGAATATATTGGCAATAGTTACATCGCGTAGGGAAGGGACCTTTTTTATGGGCCTGTTCAAAACCGTTTTAAAGTTATCCGCAGTTTCAAATATCAATTGAATATCTGCCGGGTTAAGGTCCTTGATTCCTAAAAGATGTCGTGTGCTGAGTCCTGCCATGTGTTTGAATTTCGGAATTCGGATGTTCGAATTCGGATTTTATTTTTTTATTCTGCACCATGTCATTGCGAGGTACGAAGCAACCGCGAACTGTGCATGTCCGATCTGCAAATCGGGGTTTGCTTCGTACCTCGCAATGACGCGGGGTTTATTAATTTTATTTTGCGTCAGATAGTAACGTAATTCTATCTTCTCCATCAGTTTCTATCCAGCTTACCACCACTTTCTGTGATGCAATGGAATCTACCTCAATCCCAACATAGTCAGCTTCCACAGGAATGTGCCTTGAGTACCTGCGGTCAACCAAAGCTAGTAATTCTATCTTCTCTGGCCTGCCAAATGCCTGTAGTGCGTCCATAGCTGCGCGAATGGTGCGACCAGTCCAAAGCACATCATCCATCATGATCACTTTTTTGTTCTCTATAATGAAATCTATTTTGGTTTGATTGGGTACCAGTTGGTCGCGGCGGCGGAAGTCGTCACGATAAAAGGTAATATCAAGGTCGCCTTGTAAAATTGTTGCTTCCGGTAATATTTTGCGGAGTTCCTCGGCAATGCGCTTGGCTAAATAAATGCCACGCGGTTGAATACCGATAAGCACCGATTCAGAAAAATCGTTATGATTTTCGATTAACTGACGACATAAACGCTGTAATGTGATTTGAAATTTTTGACCGTCGAGCAGTGTAAGATTTTGCATCGTATGGGTGGATTTGGGCAAAGGTAAATATTTTTAGTGATTTGTTAATTGAAGATTAGTGTTTTTAGTCCGAAAGACGGAAAAGTCCGAAAGAAGCGAAGTAGGAAAACTTGGAAATGTTTTTTGAATTAAATTTTGTCGTATCTTAAACCCGTTTTTACAATTAACTCAACTGACCATTTATTATGAAGTTTTTAGCCAAAGGCTTTTTGGTTGCGGCGCTTGCTTGCTGCACTGTGCCTGCATTTTCGCAGGATTATAACGGCCCGCAAAGTTTACCCACAGATTATCTGACGCCCGCATTTCATGCCGGTCGTCGCCAGGCATTGCGCGATATGATGCCGGCAAATTCTGTTGCCGTGATATTCGCCTATCCTGAAAGGATTTTCTCGAAGGATGTGAATTATGTTTACCATGCTAATCCGGACCTGTATTATTTTTCAGGATACAAGGAGCCTGACGCGGTTTTGCTGGTATTTAAGGAAGTACAAGCCGATGGCGACAGCAGCTATAACGAACTGATATTTGTTCGTCACCGCGACCCGGCGCAGGAGCAATGGACAGGCAGGCGGCTTGGTGTTGCCGGTGTTAAGGCTCAACTGGGTTTTAAGCGCGTTTACAACAGTGAAGAGTTTGCCAAATTTCCTATCGACTTTAAGAAATTCAAAACCGTTATTTATGATGCCATTCCGGAAGAAGTTGGCGAAGGCAGCGGAGCAGGGAGCCTAAAGGAACTGGTTACTACCTTTAAAACCAAGGCTGATATAAAGGAGACAGATAAGCGCCTGTTAAATGATCTGGGAATAATAGGCCAATATGCAACGCCAAAAAATATCGACCGGATCATGGCGTTTATAAAGCCACGATTGGATGGCGAAGCCTATAAAAATGATCCGCTGATCCAGGAACTGGTTGCCAAACCGGATTCGGCTACCTTGATGGATGTTAAGGCAAAGATCGCAGCTAACCCGTCCGGACTGGCTTTATTTACCAAGTATACTACTGATTTGCGCGGTGTTAAGCAGCCGGAGGAGTTGGTTTTGTTGAAGAAGTCGGTTGAGATCTCGAGCTTTGCCCATGCGGAGGCAATGCGCGCCGTTACCCCAAAAATGTCTGAAAGGGAACTTGAAGGTATTATGCTGTATGTACACAAAAAGTACGGTGCAGAAGATGAAGGTTATCCGCCAATTGTTGGTGCTGGTGGCAACGGCTGCATTCTGCACTACGAGGAAAACAGTGCAACAGAAGTTAAAAACCAATTGGTGCTGATGGATGTGGGTGCTGAATACCATGGTTATAGTGCTGATGTTACCCGTACCTTCCCGGCTAATGGAAAGTTTACCGAAGAGCAAAAGGCCATTTACCAGATAGTATACGATGCACAGGAAGAAGTATTTAAGTTATGTAAGGACGGCATACCATATGGCGACCTGGAAACCAAAACCCGCGAAGTGCTTTCCTCACGGCTGATAGCCCTTGGAATTATTAAGGATGCGAAGGAAGTAGGTAAGTATTACCCGCATGGTGTATCGCACCATTTAGGTTTGGATGTACACGATAAGGGCGGATACGGCGTTCCGTTAAAAGCGGGGATGGTTATTACTGTTGAGCCGGGGATTTATATTCCTGCCGGTAGTCCGTGTGATAAAAAATGGTGGAACATTGGTGTGCGCATTGAAGATGATGTGCTGATCGGTAAAACCGGCGGTACGCTGTTGTCAATTGATGCCCCGCGCAAATGGCAGGACGTTGAAAAAACCGCAGCCGAGAAAAGTATTTTTGATGGTGGAAAGTTTCCGGAGTTGAAGTAGAAGATAAACGTTAATTGCAATGGCGCCGGAGCATGATTTTCTCCGTGCGTCATTGCGAGGAACGAAGCAACCTCTACGCAGGACAATCAACGGACCTTTATGTTGATGTGACCCTGCCGCCGCCCTCTCTCCGCGCGTCATTGCGAGGAACGAAGCAACCTCTACGTAGGACAATCAACGGACCTTTATGCAGGTGTGACCTTACAGCCGCCTACTGCTCACCACAATATTTTCATTCCCTGATCTGCATAGTTTAGAGGTTGCTTCGTTCCTCGCAATGACGTAGTGTAATAATTTATTGGTCCGATAGCCTTTTCAACGCTTCCATTGCCCTCTCCGCATCCTTTTTCGCAACAAAAATATGATCATGATAAAACGCTGCCACCACATTGCAGCTAATACCTTCCTCTGCCAACGCGTTTGAAAATGCTGCCGTAAGTCCTACCGCTTCCAGTGATGAGTGAATGGTTAATGTTATCCAGGCTGCTACGTAGGAGTAACTTAGGTTTAAATGATCAGCCAGGTCTTTAGCAAGAATAACTGTCCAGCCTTCTTCTGCTTCTTTAAATACGCTGATTGTTTCTTTTACATCGATATTAGCTAATGTATCAATCGTACAAAAAACATAATCGCCTTCGTTTAGCTTGGGCGTCATTGATCTTAATAAGGTATTGATGTCGGTTTCTCCGCTCATTTTTAATTTTTATTGAGGTGGATTTGCGATGACTGCTACCGAGAACAGGGTTACAAAGGTGGTAAGCAAAAATAAAATTATTAATGCGATCACTTTAGTCGATCGCAGAAGTATTGAAAATGTCTTCCAGGCACTCGTGTAGTTAAGCATTAAATTCCACCAGCTTATCAAGCTTAAAATAGAAATTGTAGCCAGGATAATTACTATTAAAAAGTAAGGTATCTTATAATCGTTGAAGTTGACGGCGGTAACTAACATCGTAATTATAACCGAGGTAATGATTAAAAAAGCGCAAGTGATGGGTTTAAATAGATAGCTGATTTGTTGCCGCATATTTAAAGGTACTAATTAATAGAATTAGTTATATAAAGTTGATAGGATGCTCCTACGGAGCAGGTTTACTCGCGGATTTAACCATAAAAAAGCCCTCCCGAGCAAACGGGAGGGCTTAAAGGATTTAAATTTATTTAAAGCTTATTCAGCAGCTTCTTCTTCAGAAGCTTTCTTTGTTGTAGTAGTAGCTTTACGTGCTTTGTTTTCAGCACCTTCCATCTGCTCCTTCAACTGTGCCAATACGCTAAGATCGCCCAATGTTGATTTCTCAACAGAGTCCTTCACTTTTTTCACAGCGTTGCTTGCAGATTTTGCTTCCTTTTTACGGGATTCAAATTCCTGAACACGTTGCTCGGCACGGGCTTCTTCCCAAATGCGTGAGTGAGAGATAACGATGCGTTTGTTTTCTTTGTTAAATTCAATAATCTTGAATTCAGCAACTTCATCAGCTTTAACGCTCTTGCCGTCTTCCTTAACCAGGTGTTTGGTTGGCGCGAAGCCTTCAACACCGTAAGGTAAAGCAACAATTGCACCTTTTTCAGTTACTTTCAATACAGTACCTTCATGTATCGAGTCGATAGTAAAGATAGTTTCAAAGGTATCCCAAGGGTTTTCTTCAAGCTGTTTGTGGCCTAAGCTTAATTTGCGGTTTTCAACATCAAGTTCAAGAACAATCACGTCTAATTTTTCACCAACCTTAGTGAATTCGTTAGGGTGATTTACTTTTTTAGACCATGAAAGGTCGCTGATGTGGATCAAACCATCAATTCCGTCTTCCAGTTCAACAAACACACCAAAGTTGGTCATGTTTTTAACTGTAGCAATATGCTGAGTACCAACTGCGTAGCGGTCGGCAGCATTTTGCCATGGATCAGGAGTTAATTGTTTAATACCTAAGCTCATTTTGCGTTCGTCGCGGTCAAGTGTTAACACTTGTGCTTCAACTTCGTCACCAACTTTCAGGAATTCCTGTGGGTTACGTAAGTTTTGTGACCATGACATTTCTGATACGTGGATCAATCCTTCAACACCAGGGATGATTTCAAGGAATGCGCCGTAATCAGCAACGGTAACAATTTTACCCTTAACCTTCGAGCCGATCTGGATACCTTCATCCAGTGACTGCCAAGGGTGTGGCGTAAGTTGTTTCAAGCCTAAAGCGATACGTTTTTTCTCATCATCAAAATCAAGAACAACAACGTTGATCTTCTGATCTAATGCTAAGATTTCGCGTGGATGCTCTATGCGGCCCCAAGATATATCGGTAATGTGTAATAAACCGTCAACACCACCAAGGTCGATGAATACACCAAAGTCGGTAATGTTTTTAACGGTTCCTTCAAGTACCTGTCCTTTTTCAAGACGGGCAACAATTTCGGTTTTTTGGTTTTCTAAATCGTCTTCGATCAGCACCTTGTGCGATACCACTACGTTCTTAAACTCGTGGTTGATCTTAACAACTTTGAATTCCATTGTTTTACCCACATAAACGTCATAATCCCTGATAGGTTTAATGTCGATTTGTGAACCTGGTAAAAAGGCTTCAACGCCCATAATATCTACAATCAAACCACCCTTAGTTCTGCTCTTAACAAAACCAGTGATGATTTCATCATTGTCCAATGCAGAATTAATGCGTTCCCATGATTTTTGAGTTTTTGCACGTTTGCGTGACAATACTAACTGACCGTTAGCATCTTCCTGCGACTCAACAAATACTTCAACTGTGTCACCGATCTTCAGATCAGGTGTATCACGGAACTCAGATACTGATACCAAACCGTCAGATTTAAATCCAACATTTAATACAACATCCTTACTGTTAACATTTACAACCGTACCGGTGATGATTTCGCCTTTGGTGATAGAGCTAAAAGTTCCATCATACATTTTCTCGAATTTCTCACGATCACTGTCGCTGTAATTACCAAATTTTTTCTCATCAGCATCCCAATCGAAATCTGCCGGGGCTACTGTGATCTTTGATTTGATCTCATTGATGAAATTTGAATCAGCCTCTGATTCAATAGTTTCTTTTTCCTGAGGAGTTGCTCCAACTACTTCGAGTTCAGCCTCCTTAGCTTTTAATTCTTTTTCTGCTTCCTGTTTTTTTGCCATTAAATAAATTATCTCCTTTTCCCAATTTGTTAATTGGGACTGCAAAGGTAGGTATATTAATTTTATTTAGAAAAGAATATTTTGATGTTAAATGCTGATTTTTAGGGCATTTTAACGGTTAAGCAGCGTTTTTTCACCTGGGGACTACTATAAACGGCGGTAAATCCCAATTTAATTATTCCTGTTGGCGAGATTCTTTAGAAGGCACCCTGGTAAAACTCTTATTTATAAAACCAAATTATCTTATTTTTTACAGATGTATTTACATACCGCTTGCCTTCGTAATCAATAAACGGCTTGTTGGCGGTTGTTGAAATTATACAGTCGATTTTTACCATATCTGCTTTAGCTGATTTGCTGAAGTTATTTACGCCTATATATAAAGGATTGAGTTGCCTGCTGAAGCACCGTGAAAATAAAGGGTATTCCCAATCATCAACGCCAAAAATTAATCCAATGTTTTTATAAGATGATTTTTGAACGATAGAATTAATGCTGTTATACTCATTATATATAGGGATGTTGCCAATAAAATATTTCTGATATCCGGGCTGGAACATCTTATTCGAAAACGGGCGCCTTTCGGTATGAAGCACCACCAATAAGGCATATATCATTAACAATGGCGAAAGCCAGTAAAACGCCTTCCTGAACCATGAATACAAACTCAAGCAATAACAGATTAACGGCACCGCAATCAAAAACATTTCGATGTGCAGCCTGGAATGCCAGGGCTGCCATTTTAGGTAATAGCAGAAAAATATGGCCTGTAACAGTAGAATCGCCAATAAGGATGTAACTATTACATTACGCCTGCCATTAAGCAGGTTGTATATTATTAGCACAGTAGAAATGATGATCAATATAAAATGAAATGGGTTTGGTGATCCTTCTTCATCTGTGGTAAGCGTTATTGTAGTGTATTTTAGGTTGCGGTAGTTTACTGCCGTATCATTGATATCGAGCCCGGCAATTTGGTGCAACCTATGGATAACCTTATCTGAAAAAATGGCGGCGGGTTTAAAAAGCATTACACCCGTGTGCATCCCCGCATTTTTAACAATACTGGAAGCCAGCAGGGCGGCGCTCATTTTCTGGTTGGAGTACATGTTTGATTCAGCCTTGTCAACGCCGAGGATATTATGCGTAAGCTGGTAGTTGCGCGAAAAATGACCAAAGTTTAAGCCGATCACGATAACTATCGCCGCAAACGAATAACCTAAACTCCAATAGTTTTTGGTTTTAAGTAGTTGTATCACCACAATAATCCCAAAGAATAAAAGAACCGGAGGCAGGTATATATAAGCTGTTCCCTTAGTTAACAATGCCAAACCTGTTGCTAAACCTAGGCACAGATAGTTTTTAAACATCGGTTGCTTAATGGTCTTCACAGCAAAAAGGAACGCTGTTAACACAAAAAAAGCAACCACAATATCATTCTGCGTGCTTCCCGCCTGTAGTAAAACTTCTGGAATTGTTACCGAGAGCACAATTGCGATGATCTTGTATTGCCTGTTCAAGCCGAACTGCTCAACTATTGATACAACTGTAATTACAGAAAAGAGCAGGGAAATGAATTGAACAAGATTGGAGAAAACATCGCTTCGGCATAAAATGCCGAAGTTCATGATCACATATTCGGCAAAGGGGGGCTGGTAAAGCTGCCGGGTGATATCAGTTGGATAATGCGCAACAGATTGATGACTTACCCAACTTGTGATTCGTGCCATGTGGTAGGTCATGGCGTCCCAGTTGTTGGGCGGATATATTATTGCCGCTATAAAGACTAATACCAGGATAAGGGTGGATGCTGTAAAGAGCGCTTTGTCGGCTTTAGTTAGATCAGATATTTTTTGCCTGGTTGCAATCCATAAATCTGACGTAAAATCGCGGGTCCGCTGGTTATTCCTGTATAAAAATATGATCAATGCCAGGGTGGTTACCGACCAGCCTATTAATAAAAACTGGTAATTAAGCTGATGGAACAGACTCAATACCTCTACCAGGAAAACTACTATTGCTGAAAAGCTTAGCGCACTTACAATCAACAATTCTTTTTTACTGATCATTTTGGCTGAAATACCTAATGACAGGAAAATTGATATAAAACAAAATAAAAGGATTGCAATTCCCATGGTCAATTATAGGAAATTTAAATTGATATGGGATTAATCGATCGTTAGCTTACTTTCAATCCCATCAAAAACAGACATGAAATTATCCAGTAAACTTTCGCGATAGCTAACCAAAACTGTATTAATAGCAGCTTCGTGCTCCGGTGTAAACGGATTGTTCCATACCCGCATACATATGCGTTTTAGGGCATAGGCTATTTGTTCCGTTTTTGAGTAGGTGTACAGGTAACGGCTTTTTTTGAATTCAGCGTAAAATTTATTGAATACCGAAGTGTCCTTCAGCCCTGCAAAAGTTAAGAATTCGTCGATAATGGGGAGCCGGCATCCGTCGAGATGATCATAAAACCCATCCACTGTTATTTTTTGAGTGGTCAGCAACAGGTTATCCAGTATCAATTCCAATGCTATATGGCCCAAAAAGAATGGCTTTACCGGCGAGCCCTCGATGGCGGGCAGGAGTAGTTTTTTTAGCTGATGCGAATGATGCAGGAAAAATTCGTCCGAATGAAAATACCGGTCGACCTCCAAGTGCTTGTTCCAGCCGGCGATGATGGAGTTTACTGCATTATCGGAATGGTGAAGCTTTTCGGGATGGAGGACTACGGTTTTATCAGCATTTTTCAAAAGATCGGGCAATATCGTTCCCAAAATATGGTAACAATTGTCAGACTCCCGGTCGAAATAAAAATGAGATAAAAAATTCATAGTAGCCCTCTTCAAGTATCGCGATCAACCCAAAATAGAGAAAAAAATCGGGATTCCCCTGATTGTAAATCGATTTGACCGATCACAGACATTTTAACCGGCTCAATAATCGGTGAAATCATCCAAAATCGGTGTTATCATATTATTATATTTGCCGTCCCGATTACAACCGGGCTTTAAATAGAACACATAATGAACTTTGTTGAAGAATTACGCTGGCGGGGCATGCTGCATGATATTATGCCCGGAACCGAGGAACTGTTAAATAAGGGAATGGTATCGGGTTATATAGGTTTTGACCCAACTGCCGATTCGCTCCATGTGGGTAGCCTTGCGCAGATCATGACCATGATCCATTTTCAGCGGGCTGGCCATAAGCCATTTGCGCTGGTTGGCGGTGCTACCGGTATGGTTGGCGATCCCTCAGGTAAATCGCAGGAACGTAATTTGCTGTCGGAAGATGTATTGCAGCTGAACCTGGCAGGTATAAAAGGCCAGCTTGAAAAATTTCTTGATTTTGATTGCGGTGCAAACAGCGCCCAAATGGTAAATAATTACGACTGGTTCAAGGATTTTACCTTCCTTGATTTTATCCGCGAGGTTGGCAAGCACATTACCGTTAACTACATGATGGCCAAGGATTCGGTTAAAAAACGATTGGAGGGCGAAACCGGCATGTCGTTCACTGAATTTACTTACCAGCTGGTTCAAGGCTACGATTTCTATTATTTATGGAAAAACCATAACTGCGCACTGCAAATGGGCGGATCCGACCAATGGGGTAATATCGTAACAGGTACCGAGCTTGTTCGCCGTAAGGGGGCCGGGGAGGCGTTTGCACTAACTACCCAACTGATAAAGAAGTCAGACGGTACAAAATTCGGTAAAACAGAAGGCGGCAATATCTGGCTTGATTCAACCAAAACATCCCCATACAAATTCTACCAGTTCTGGCTGAATACAAGCGATGAGGATGCAAAAACTTATGTGAGGATCTTTACTTTGTTTGATAAAGAAACCATTGAAGCTTTAGAAGCCGAACAGGATGCTGCACCGCATTTAAGGGTACTGCAAAAAGCTTTGGCAAAAGATATTACGATCCGTGTACATGGTGAGGCTGCTTATGAAAAGGCGATCAAGTCGTCAGAATTTTTGTTTGGAAACATCGGCATTGAGTTTTTAAGTGAGTTGAATGACGATGAGGTGCTGGGATTATTTGAGGGTGTACCGAATTTTAAGGTGAGTTTGGCTGATTTGCAGCAAGGCGTAAATGTGGTTGAATTGTTAGCTGCACATACAACTGTTTTCCCGTCAAAAGGCGAAGCAAAAAAAATGATCCAGGGTGGAGGAACTGCTATTAATAAACTGAAGGTCAACTCTGCGGATGATATTTATAATCATGAAGTATTAATAAGCGGGAAATATTTAGTGGCGCAAAAAGGTAAGAAAAATTATTTCTTAATTATTGCTGAATAATTTTAATTTGCGACAAAAGGTAATTATATTTGTACATATGTCGCATAAGTCAAAATATGAAGATACGCCAGACATCGTAAGCGAGCCGATGGTAGCTTATGTTGTCCAAAGCCAGGGCAATTCCTTTTATAATTTATTAGGAAGCACTAAATCGTTAAAGTTTTCTAATGATTTTGATTTAATAAACATAGCACGCAAGGGTTTTTCAAAGCGCACCTTGCTTGCTCTTGCTAAAAAAATCTCCTTAAATATCCAGGAGTTAGCCAACATACTGCACATTAGTGAGCGCACTTTACAACGCTACGATGATGATGATCTTATCAAAACTGAATACGCCGAGAAAGCCGTTGAGTTAGCCCGCCTTTATACCCGCGGTGAGGAAGTATTTGGCTCCATTGATAAATTCAAATTATGGGTAAAGGCACCAAGTCTTATCTTTAATGGCGAGGCCCCGGTTACCATTTTGGATACCTCCGCAGGTTTTGATTTGGTTTTCAAGGAGCTTGGCCGTATTGAACACGGCATTTTTGCTTAATTCCTGATGATACTTTACCGGATAGGAAAATGTATTTATGCCGACAATTTGAGCGGCGAGTGGAGTCGTTTATATGGCGGCCGCTGGAATAGCGAAGGCAAACCAGCATTATATCTTGCTTCATCCCGTTCATTGGCTATGTTAGAAGTGCTGGTGCATCTGCAGCCATTAATGATCCCTAATGATTTTTGCCTTGTAGAAGTGGAAGTGCCTGGTAGCAGCATCAGCCAGGTTTTAGTTGATGACTTGCCAGGAAACTGGAAAGATGTTTCGCCGCCGCGGATCCTGAAACAAATTGGAAATAATTTCCTGGAAAATAAAAGGCATTTGATGCTGAAGGTGCCCTCGTCCATCGTGCCGATGGAGCATAATTACCTGGTAAATGTATTACACCCCGATATGAAAAAGGTTAAGGTGTTGAGCAAGGAGCCCTTTGATTTTGACAGCAGATTAGTATAGTTTTCCGGTTTGATTTTTTAATTAAATATAGTATTTGTACATTTGATATATGGATGCTTTGATAGTTTACCCCGATAACAAAGAACAGTTGGCTGCGTTAAAGGCTGTTATGAAGGCTATGAAAATTTCCTTTGAGCAGAAAGCAGAAATCTATCCCGATTATGTAATTAAAGGCGTAAAAGAGTCATTACAGGAATCAAAGGATGGTAAGCTTACACCGTATACTGGCATTAGAGATATGCTAAATCTGGCATGAGTCTGCAAATTTATTATACTCCGAGGTCAAAGGAAACTTTGTCATCGGTTTACAATTTTATTCTTGGACGATTCGGAAAACGATCAGCCGATAAATTTATATTAAAAGCAGAAAAAACTATTTCGCTCATAGCTGAATTCCCGCTTATGTTCAAGGCTTCCAGCATCGACGAAAATGTCAGGATTGGCTTAATTACAAAACAAACTTCTTTATTTTACCTTGTCAAGGAAACCTCAATCGACCTTCTGTTCTTTTGGGATAATAGACAGGAACCAGTATTACCTTCCTTATTATAAGTCGCTCAGCAAATCCAGCTTCTTATGGTTATATTCTTCCTGCGAGATCAACCCATTGTCAAACAACATTCTTAGTTTTTTTAGCTTTTCGGTAAGCTCATCCGGTTTGGGCGCTTCGTGTACAACAGGCGCCGGAGCAGGTGCTGGTTCCGGAATATGCACTGGTTCTGATTCAGGAGTTGCTAAAACTGGTGTAACAGGATGCTGCGATGATAAACGCGACGCGTTTTCAAACTGTATTGCGCCTGATTCTGCGCGTTTTTCTTCCAGGTCGCGCAGGCGGCGGGCTTCACGTTCTGATTCCTTGCGTTCCTGTGCGTATTGGTATAATTTACGGGCCTGTACCTTTGGCAGGTAATCAACGCCCATTTCGGCGCCGTTGGTGGTTTTTACACTGAATATAGCGCCAATGATCTCTTCCTTGGTGTAAACGTCGATGATGTCCTTCCAAACAAAATCAACAAATTTTATGGTTAAACCGAGATTGGCAGGGGTGAAAAATAAGATCCTTTTGTTGGTTAAAGCAACGCAATCAGGAAACAGGTTTACTATAGGTTTTTTCTGAACTGCAATATATAATATTTCTTCACCCGTTGTGAGCAGGTCGGCAAGGCGCAGGTATATTTTTTCAACAGCTTTTGGGTCTTGTTCTTCGTTCAAAAATTTCTCGATCATGACAATACTTAGTTAGTATGGTGCAAAAATAATAATATTATGTTAGTAGCAAGTTAAGTTTTTGAGGTTGATTCCCTATGCCCCGTTAGGGGCAAAATATTGGTAGCACAATATTCGAAAGAAAAATCCGTGCCGTAGGTACGTAACATCGCCGGACATGTAGTATACGTTGCATACCTACGGCATGCTAAAATACTAATGTTGATTTTCTACCAATATTTTGCTCCTACGGAGCCGCAAAATCAGATAGATAAACTAACGGTTCAATAATGTCGACCTAAATAGATCTTTAATTAAGCTATCAGCAAATTACAACCCCTTATATCCGAGTTATCAAATCGCCCCAAAACCTCGAACGATCCATCTGCGTAAACCTTGCCCAAATCCTGCGTTGCGATAAACGAGCAGGAATTGATATTTGCCAGGTCGATAACGTTGATGCCGCCGGCTTTGTTGTTCTGCAAAAGATCAAGCGGATCGTTGGTATCCCTTGTAATGATCTTCATCCATGGCGGACAGTCAAAAATGCCTTCACCCTTTGAGTATGCCTGTGAAAGCAGCTCCGTCATACCGTATTCCGAATGAATGGCTTTAACACCAAAGCCATTACACAATTGCTTATGCAATTCCTCGCGAATCATTTCCTTGCGGCGCCCCTTCATACCACCTGTTTCCATTACTATCAATTCGGGGAAGTTGATTTGATAAGCTTCAACAAAATCAAGCAGGGCAAAGGTTACGCCTATTAACAGCGTTGGTTTTTGTATCGATTGTTGTTTTTTAAGCTGAATAAAAAGCTCCTGGTGGTTATATAAATAAAACCCACTGTCCGCATTTTTTGATTGTTTGATGAGGTCATCAGCCATATAGATCAATGATGACCCTTCGCGTTCCAGGTAGGCTGGCAACAGGGCAAGGATAGTATATTGTTCTATATCGCCATAAAACAGCCTGAACGCATCACGGAAGCTTTGGGTATACCAGCTAACATCTGTTACCAAATGGCTGCTGGTGATCGTGCCTGTGGTGCCCGAACTGGTAAAGGTAACCTCAACTGGCTTATCTGAACTTAGGACCTCGTGCGATTTAAAAAATTCAATCGGCAGAAAGGGGATTTGCCGGATGGTTTGAACCTGCGTGGCATCAATCCTTAATCCCTTTATAAAATCGTGATAAACCTTGCAATTTTCTGCCTGGTATTTAAAGATCTGTAAAGCAGTATCATTAAACGCCTGTTTATTGTTGATCGAAAATACCTGCTGCTTGTTCACAGGGCAAAGATAAGATCAGAATTTACAAAATTTAAGAATTTACAAGATCAGCGTTATGAATTAAACTAATTATGCCGGTTAACATTCTGAAAATTCGATAATTCTGTGAATTCTGATTCAGACAAAAGTTTACAGAAATTAAACAAACAAGGAAAGATTTTTGGGGTTATAAATGTAACATTTGCTTAATTTTTATAATTAATATTAAAGATCACATCCCATGAAAACATTAAAAGCTTTAATGCTCCCTGTAATGCTGAGCATCTTCTTTATAGTTGGCTCGGCATTTACCGATGGCAGCAAGGAAAACGAACGTGTGCACAGCGCATCGAACGTATTACGCGATTTTGGCAAGATGAAGGAAAGCATCCCCCACGACCTGATCTCTGAATACCAGGGCATCGTTATTATCCCTAAATTAATCAACGCTGGTTTTGTTGTTGGCGGTAAAAGGGGCAGGGGCGTTGCCATGGTAAAATTAGGCGACGGAAAATGGAGCGATCCGGTTTTTGTTACTCTGACAGGCGGCAGTATTGGTGCGCAGATCGGCGTACAATCGGTTGATTTGGTTTTGGTATTCCGTCACAAAGGAGTATTAACCAAAGTGAAGAACGGCGATTTTACCATTGGTGGCGATATTTCGGCAGCAGCCGGCCCTGTTGGCCGGAGTTCATCAGCTAATACTGATTACAAACTGGAAGCTGAAGTTTACTCCTATTCACGCAGCCGCGGCTTGTTTGCAGGTATAAGCATAAACGGTTCAAATTTGGCCATCGATAAAACTGCAAACGCTAATTTTTACGGCAACGACTTAAGTTCCAAGGAGATTTTCGATATCGGCAGCAGTAATAAGGAATCGGTTAAAGTGTTGAAAGCATCTTTAGCCGCATTGTAAGCAGAAAGCTTAAAGCAAAAAGGCGAAAGCTAAATAACAAAACCCTGGTAGTCGCCGGGGTTTTGTTATTTACAAACTGCCTGATTCGGGCCAGTTTGTCCAATGCGTGTTTGGGGGTAGGGTTGGCTTATAAAACGAAATATCGCCGGTCGCTATCACTTTGGCGAGTTGTTGCCAGGTTTCGTAACTGCCGGGCCGGTTTTCTTCCCACTCAGTTTTATTCATTTCCCTGGTTTGCGCTTCTTTTTGTTCCGTCATAAATACGAATGTCTCAAAGCTCATACCCTGCATTCGTTCTTTGTTTAACTCATAAGTGATGCGCAATTGCCCTGGCGTTAGTTCAGGCGCTAAATAGCCATTAAAGTCCTTGTGGTACCATTCATCCAGCACCAGTATTTTTTTAAGATCCGCGGGAATACATTCGTATAGTTGCTCATCGGTAGCCATGAAGGCTTCGCTGTCGTTAATTATTGCAAGTCGGGCGGCTTCTTGAACGCCAATCTCGCCGGCTTCGTATTCATTTAATTCGATACCATTGTCGATATAATCCTGCGGGTTTGTGCTCAGTTTTACTTTTTTGCCGCCCACAAGCCAATATTTGGCATCCGGATTTAAGCTGAAACCGATATCATCGGCAGATTCAGCGAAACTTTCCTCATCGATAGGGTTAATGCTATAACTTTTCATTTCATGCCCTCCCCTGATCGGCAGGTTTTGAAGGCAGTTTCCAAAATAGGCAATTTCCAATTCTATCCCGCTGCCGCGATCAATAAACCCGAGGCGTTCGGCGACAATTGCCCATCTGTCATCATCGCCCCTGAAAATGTTTAAACGGCAGTCTATTAAATAAATATAAGGGTGCCCAAGTTCAATGAAATGATTATAAGTGGCCTGGTCGTTTGAATTGTCAAGCGTCGAGATTATTTCGTCTTCAGTAAGCATCAGTTATACTTATTTTAACTTTTACTAAAAGCTTTTTTTAATAGCACGCCAGATAATGCCGACATCCCCCCAACAATTCCACCTATTAATGCGGTGATGATAAGCAGTAGCACCCAGTTTGGTAAGTTGAACAGTCCTGCCATGCGTTTGGCCAGCATGTTATCATTTGGTACGGTTTTAAAAAGCGCCAATATCGTCCAAACAATAAACACCCCTGCAAAGCCCGACCAAAATGACCGCGCCGGTGTTTTGCCGATGAACAAGGCCGGTAAAAATGCGGCTATAGCCACAACCCACCAGGGCAAAAAGTAACCGCTGGCAAATGATAATATCAGTATGATGAAAAATAGCATAATCCTATTTATTTTTTATTCTACTTCCTGTCATTGCGAGGAGGAACGACGAAGCAACCTCGTCGCTGCGCAGATCGTTAAGCAGGTTCTTTATTTTTCTATCCGCTCTGCAAAGTTCGCGATTGCCGCGCTATCGCTCGCAATGACAAATTTTATTTTAACTAATCTCTAACCACTGGTCTCTACTCTCTGAACCCCAATCACTACTTCACACCCAACGTCAAAGTCGATTTTATTCTATCCGATTTCTCTTCTGCTGAGTTCAAAAATAGTAACTCATTCAGCTTACCATCCCGCCAGGTTTCAAACATATCCTTATAAAAAAAACTGCCCGGGTTGCCTGATTCTCCGCCGGGGAAAACACCAAAGCCTTTAACCGTTGGCCCCATTTGTACTACCATGCGCCATGACGGGCCGTTATTGTCGCGTAGGGCATTTATCACACCACCCCTGCCACCGGCTGAAAACAAGCCGGTACCAAAGCCTGGTAAACTGGCTAAGTGATTGATATAAGTTTGCTTTACTACGCCCCATTGCCATTTATCGCCCGGCGTTTTGCCATGCAGGCGTACCAGGTCGTCTACTGTATTATAAAATGCGTGATTAATCATATCCGCACAGCTTTCCTTTGCGGCGGTATGTACGTCATCAAACCATTTTGAATTTGGCTCGGTTAATAATAGTTTTTCTGTACGATCAAACGACGGGTATTTCAGATAGGTGCCTTTTACCGAAAAATTATCTGTCCACACCAGGTTATAAAAATTGCCCCACCAATTGTTAAAAATGCTGGCGCCAACGGAATTTGCTGCGTAATGCTTATCCCACTTTTTAACTATAGTAAATGCCTTTGCCTGGTCATCGCTCAGTTTTGTTGGGTCGATGTATTTGAGCATGGTTGGTAATACATCCTGGGCTAAAATGCTGTAATTGTCCATTTGCATCAGGCGCATACTATCCACGGTGGCCTTTTGCATCGCGCCAAGCCTGTCGTTTATGCGTTTGCCGCGGTAATATTGTTCATACCGCCAGTTGATATAATATGGGTAGGATGGATCGGTTGACGATTGATTGGCTGAGCTTACAAAGCCCCTTGGAGGGTTTTTAACGGTAGGGTTTTGATCAGCCGGGATCCAGCCGTGCCAGTCGTTGGTTGTGTCGCTGCCATCCATTATGTATTTGCCTTGTTCCTTGAATTTTAAAGGGAATTTACCGTTCGGTGTTATGGCGATGTCATTATCGTTACTCGCGAAAATGAAATTTTGTGCAGGAGCGCTGAAATAGGTAAGCGCATCGCGGTAATCGGCATAATTTCTGCCGCGATTTAGCAGGTAAAAGGTCATAAACTCATTCGACTCATCGTGCGCTATCCAACGCAAAGCATCGCCAACGGGGATGTTTTCAAAGTTTCCTTTAGGCTTTTTAGCCGGTGTTTCGTACACAACCGGGCCGTGATGGGTATACAAAACGGTGTCGATTTCATCCGGCATCCCCAGCACTTTTATAACTTCAATCCGTTTCTTAACCGGGTTCCATTTGTTGTTGTACCAGTACTCGTTTTTGGTTTTGTCCTTAAATTTTACCTGGTACCAGTCCAGCACGTCGGCATCAACATTGGTAACGCCCCAGCTTATTTTTTGGTTATAGCCAATAATCACACAAGGCGCCCCAGGAAGCGATACCCCGTTAACATTCACCGTTGGCGACGACATTTGGATTTGATACCAGATAGCCGGGAAGGTTAAATTCAGATGCGGGTCATTAGCCAAAATAGGGTAACCCGTTGCGGATTTACTGCCCGTGATCGCCCAGTTATTGCTGCCGATGCCATCCACCTTTTCGCGTGGTTTTATATTTTCGGTCATCTCGGCAACGTAATCCTTTGATGGTTTTGGAATAGGTAACGGTTTGAAGTTCCATTTGGTTCCCACGGGGATTATCGGGCTCTCATTAAACGGGTAATCGGGGAAAAGATCGTTCACATCCTTAGCCCCAAAAACGCGAAGGTTATTGGTCATGGCAAACTGATCCGATCCTCCCGCCAAAGTTTCCGACATCAGCTTTAAAAGAAATATACAGTTGATGGGTTTCCAGTCCTCAGGTGCATAATCCAATAACTTAAATTCAAGCGGGTAGCTCTTGGGCGACAGGCTGTGGATATAGCTGTTAACACCGTCGGTATAAGCGTTAACCACCATGCGGGTTTGCGGGTCGGCCATAACGCCCCTCAATCCCTTTTCGGCACCGTAAACCATGCCCATGCGGCGATGGTAGCGGTCAATCTCCAGGGCCTTAGGCCCAACAACCTCCGAAAGCCGGCCTGAAGCGCTGCGGGTTTGAATGTCCATTTGCCACAGGCGGTCGCGGGCGGTTATAAAGCCCTGTGCGTAGTATAGATCGTGATCGTTTTTAGCAAAGATATGGGGGATGCGGTGCTCATCATAGCGCACAATCACCGGATCGCGCAAGCCATCGATCTTTAAGTTTTCAGTTGGCAGGATGTTCCTGCTTTCAGCATTTTGCCAAAACCCTGTTGATGGGTTAAGCAGCACACCAAGAGCCGGAATCTCGCCGATCTTTGTTTCCAGGGCGACAATTATTGTTACTGTAATAATTATAGAGATGGCAGCCTTTATAAACTTCATGTTGGGGTAGCGTTTATTGAGGCAAGGTAATGAAATTTGGCGAAATGGGTGAATAATGAGTGGTGAATTGTGGGTGGATTTTTTTGGGAGGTAGGCGGGAAGTGGGTTGCATAAGCAGGGCGCAGAGTTGACTCACCCGGAGACGCTGCGTTGTCCGACCTCTCTTCGCTGCGCGGAAAGAGGTAGAAAAATGCTCATCAATTAAAACAAACCGTTCTCAAAGCAATTCCCACTAATCACTAATCACTAATCACTAATCACTAATCACTAATCACTAATCACTAATCACTTATCCCAGAAAATCCGGCGGATAAACCTTTTGCCCGTATTTTTCAGCAACGGCCAATAATTTCTTTATTGCTTCCTCATTCATTTCTGGTGGCGGGAGAAAAGTGTTGGGTTCAACGGGTTGGCCGATTTCTAAAAACATTTCTTCCAGTCCGGCTGGAACTACCGTGCAGAGCATGTGTGCCAATGTATCCGTTTTGTTTTTAAAACAGTGCACCATGCCGCCTTTAGGGATGCTTACAAACGAACCTTTTTTGGCGATGTAGGTTCCAGCTTCACTCTTTACCTCAATCTCGCCATCGACGATATAAAACGACTCCTGGAAATCGGCATGTGCGTGCGGACCTGGGCCGCCGTTAGGGGGGATCAGCATATCAATAGTGGCAAATGCGCCGCCTGTTTCCTTGCCGGAAACAAGGATGCGGTAAGTATCGCCAACAACGGACAAGCACTGCCCGATTTCGGCATTAAGGGTAATTGGATCGGCTTTTATGGTTTTCATGATATTTAAATACATATGGTGGGGCGGGCAATTTTCGGGCCAGTAGTTGAGGCCAGGGGGATTTGGCGCAGCTTTTTTTTAATTAAGCTACATTCCCAAACGAAAAAAGAAAGCTCTTATTCATTATCACTGGTAAAATTATGGATATTGCCGAATATTTAATAAAAAAGCATTTAACGAAACAATTTTTCGTTAAATATCGTATAAGTGGCAATCAAGATTAACTTAAAATACAATATATTCTCAGGAATTATTATGAGTGTTAAAAAGCGCCTTAAACATAGCAGGTGCTGATTTTAACTTTTTGCAGTATTCGAATTTATAAGATAAAGTAGTGGTAATTTATCCAAAATCATTACCTTATCTTTATATAAATAAAGAGCATAAGATTTATAAAGATAAACCGATGGTTTTTGCCTTCCCCTTATCCAATAAAAACAAAACCAAATGGATTACTGCAAGGGTTACAAATGGATCTTTTGATTATTTGGAACTATATCCGCATTTAGGTATAAGTTATTTATGAAGCGTCTTTCTCCGGAAAGCAGTGATACAACAAAATGAGACAACTATTACTTTTTATCTCCTGGTTATATCTGCTTTGTCCGGGCTTATCTGATGCACAAGCACAAAGTCCGAAATTTATAAGGCTTTCGACAAATGAAGGGCTTTCCCAAAGCCATGTTAGTACCATTATTAAAGACAGCAGGGGGTTTATGTGGTTCGGCACAGAAGATGGCCTGAACATGTACGACGGTTATAAGTTTACGTATTATAAACACGACCAGAAAAACAAGGCGAGCATTATTGATAGCTACGTGTTAGCTATACTGGAGGACCATGATCGAAATTTATGGATCGGAACCAATAGCGGCCTTGATAGATTTGACAGGGAAGGGACAAGCTTTATCCACTATTCAAATAACCATTTAACTTATAAGGTCAGCGCTATTTTTGAGGATAGCAAGAAAAGGACCTGGTTAGGCACAAGCCGGGGCCTGTATTTATTTGATTCCGCAAGAGGCGCATCAAGGCCTCATTTTGACAATAAGGCCAATGGTTTAACTACCTATTTGATCTCTCAAATTACCGAAGATAATGATGGCTGGCTTTGGATAGGCTCGGATGACGGCTTATATCGTTTTAACCCTGCAAATGGTAAGTCTGTCCGTTATGTTCATAACCCGGGAGATATTAAAAGCATTAGTTCTGACTGGATAAAGGCTGTATATAGAGACGGGAAAGGCAATATATGGGCAGGAACACACGGTGGCGGCCTGGCATTGTATAACAGTAAAAGCGACTCGTTTATAAATTTTAAAAACGACCCGAAGAACGCCAATAGCATTTGTCATAATGATATTCTTTCCATACTGGAGGACGGCGATGGGAAACTGTGGATAGGTACCGAAAATGGCGGCATAAGTGTATTTGATTACCCGGATAATAAGTTTGTTTGTTACAAATACGATGCAAATGACCCTTTCAGCCTTGGCAGTAATTCTGTTTATTGCATATATAAGGATGATACAGGAAATACCTGGATAGGTACCTATTCGGGCGGCGTTAATTTTTTGTCGGGATTTGGTGATAAATTCAGTACATACCGCCAAAACCCAGACAATCCCAATAGCTTAAGCAATAATAATGTTTTATCGATATGGGGAGACGGAGGCGAAGAAAACATCTGGATCGGCACCGATGGCGGCGGCCTGAACTTTTTTAACAGGAAGAACAAAAGCTTTGTTCATTACCAGCACGATGATAATAATACCAATACCATAAGTAATAATTATGTGATGGCGATCGTCCCCCTGGATAAAAATCTTATGGCGATTGGCTACCACGTTGGCGGTTTTGATCTGTTCGATAAAAAAACCGGGATTTTTACACACCATATGCCGCAGGCAAACAATCCGAACAGCCTTTCCATTTCAGATATCAATAATATGTACAAGGACCGGGACGGCAACATATGGCTGGGGACCTGGACGGGGGGGCTTGATTTTTACAATGTAAAAACCGGGTATTTTACCCATTATAAAAACGATCCTAAAAATAGCAACAGCATCAGCAACGATATTGTCACTACCGTATTCCAGGATAAACAAGGT
The DNA here is from genome assembly GCF_024721155.1 of Mucilaginibacter phenanthrenivorans. GTDB lineage: Bacteria > Bacteroidota > Bacteroidia > Sphingobacteriales > Sphingobacteriaceae > Mucilaginibacter > Mucilaginibacter phenanthrenivorans. The sequence continues at coordinate 77,726 of NZ_JAHVAP010000015.1, forward strand.
AACATGTGGATAGGCACAGATAGTGGCCTTGACCTGTTTGATCCTAAAAGCGGTCATTTTACGCATTACAGCCATAACGAGGAAAACAAGCAAAGCATTTCAAATAATACGATAGAGTGTGTTGTGGAAGACGGTAAAGGCGAGATCTGGTTGGGTACAAACGGAGGAGGCTTAAATCATTTTGATAAACGGCACCAAACATTTACTTCGTATACCGAAAAAGAAGGGTTGCCCAATGGTGTGATCTATGCGATTTTAAAGGACCGGAAGGGGAATTTCTGGTTAAGCACGAATAAAGGGATCGCCAGGTTTAATCCGCAAACTAAAACTGTACGGAGCTATGGCATATCTGATGGCTTGCAGGGAGACGAATTTAAAGGCCATTCTGCTTTTCAAACTGCAGACGGACAAATGTTTTTCGGCGGTATAAATGGCTTTAGCAGCTTTTATCCTGACAGCCTGAAGGATAATACTTTTATCCCACCGGTTTATATTACAGATTTTCAGATCTTCAATAAACAGGTAACAGCAGGAAGCGAAAACTCTCCGCTTCAAAAAGATATTATAGAAACAAAGACTATAACTCTTTCCTACAAACAATCAGTATTTACATTTGAATTTGCAGCCTTAAACTTTATCAACCCCGAAAAAAACCAATATGCTTATAAGTTGGAAAACTTTGATAAAAATTGGAACTATGTTGGCAATAAACGAACGGCCACCTACACCAACCTGGACCCCGGGCAATATATATTCAGGGTTAAGGCATCAAATAACGATGGAAAATGGAACAGCAAAGACACATTTATCATCATTAATATTAAGCCTCCTTTTTGGCTCACCTGGTGGTTTAAACTGGTCGCTGTTTTAATTATTATTGGCGGCGGGCCTGCATTTTACTTCATCCGCACCCGTACCATCAGGAAACAGAAAACAGAGCTGGAACGCCAGGTTAAAGAACGGACAAAAGAATTGGCCCGTGCCATCGAGGTTGAAAAAAAGTCGGCGCTTGAGGCAGAAGAGGCTAACAAGGCCAAAAGTATATTTTTAGCTACCATGAGCCACGAGATCAGAACACCTATGAATGGGGTGATCGGAATGGCCTCCTTACTTGCAGAAACCCCGTTAGACGACGAGCAGCGAACGTTTACCGAATCTATACAAATTTGCGGGGAAGACCTGCTGACCGTAATCAACGATATCTTAGATTTTTCCAAAATCGAATCAGGAAATATGGAACTGGAGGTAAAAGACTTCAGTTTGCGTACCTGTATTGAAGAGGTTTTTGATGTATTTGCCATAAAGGTCGGCAAGTCTGAATTGGACCTGGTTTACCAGATAGATTTTGATGTACCCGCTCAAATAATCGGCGATAGCTTAAGGCTTCGCCAGATCCTGATCAACCTGATAAGCAATGCCATCAAGTTTACCAAAAAGGGGGAGATTTTTGTAGGCGTACATTTACTCCGGGTTTTAGATGATGACCAGATTGAACTGGGGTTTGAGATAAGGGATACGGGGATTGGCATTCCTGCGGATAAGCTGCACCGGTTGTTTAAAGCATTTTCGCAGGTTGATTCGTCAACAACACGTCAATACGGTGGTACAGGCTTAGGCCTGGTGATAAGTGAACAACTGGTAAAGCTAATGGGTGGAAAAATTAGTGTAGAAAGCGAAATTGGCAAAGGAAGCACATTCTATTTCTCCATCAATACACAAAAAAGCGCACTGACTGATCAAACTTATGTTATCCATGATATGAATGGGTTTGAAAACAGTAAAATTTTGATAGTTGATGACAATGACACCAACTGCAGAATTTTAAAAACCCAGCTTGAGCAATGGAAGCTAAACCCGGTAATAGCCCATTGCGGCGAAGAGGCGCTGCATTTATTAGCACAAAACGATGATCTTAGCCTGGTTATTACCGATATGCAAATGCCGTTTATGGATGGTGTTGAACTGGCAACTTTAATTCGTAAACAATCCCCGCGCCTGCCAATCATGCTTTTGAGCTCTATAGGCTACATTTATCATAAAGATAATCCCGGCCTTTTCTGTTCCATATTAACCAAGCCGGCCAAGCAGCATATTTTAGCCAGGTACATTATTGAGGAACTCAGTAAACAGGGGGATCCAACATTAAACAGGCCGGTACAGCCTGGCATTTCACAACAAAAGTTACCCGGTAGCTTTTCGCAAAAATATCCGTTGAAGCTTCTTGTTGCCGAGGACAACCTGATGAACCAGAAATTGATAATGAAAATTTTGAGCAAATTAGGGTATGCAGCCGATTTGGCAACAGATGGCCTGGAGGCCCTGGAATTTGTCAACAAAACACGATATGATATTATTTTAATGGACGTACAGATGCCCAAAATGGACGGACTGGAAGCCACGCAATTAATAAAAAAACGTTTCCCCGGCCGCCCTGTTATTATAGCGATGACAGCCAACGCGCTTGAGGCCGATGTGAAAATTTGTATGGACGCAGGCATGGACGACTATGTAAGCAAGCCATTTAAATTGGACGATTTGGTTAATACGCTTGAAAAATGGGCCCTGCATCTTCAAACAATTCCCATCAAAACTGATGTTTAAAGTATAGTCTTCGCAAGTATAGTGTTCGCAGGGGGTCCTGAAAGTTTAAGTTAACCCATAAAATCAAGGACTGAAAAACAAGGGCTTGCCAGGGTGGCAAACCCTTTGGAAAGGTTATTCGTTTTTTCAGTCCCTAATGATTGGCTTTAGTTATGCAAATAACAGCCCTTGATTTTATGGGTTAACTTAAATCTGCGAGAGACCCTGCTGGGACGGAAATTACTTGTAGGTTAATTGTTGGGTTTTAACATAATTTAACAGGAAGAACTAATGCGTGTTAAGTAAATTCGGGCTTTCGCACGATGTTCCCGCATAGAAATCTTGTGTAAACAGAAAATAAAATTCAAACAGATGCATTACCCATTTTTCATTGCAAATGGCTTTATGAGTTTTATTATTAAATTGGCATTATAAATTAAGCCGGCAAATGAACAATCAGCAATTACATACTTTTTATCCGGAAGACCCATTGCTGAAAAAGTATATTGACTACTATTATTTTTTAAAAACTGATGATGATAGTTTTTACAGCAGCTACTATTCTTTTCCAAATGTGGCTTATTCATTAAATATCCATAAAAGCGTTTCCTGTGCTATTGATGGCCATACGATCAGTGTGAAAAATGATCCAGGTAACGATTACCTGTGCATACTTCAGGGTAAATACAACGTCCCGATCTTTGTGAAACTGCAGGGTCGGCTTGATAAAATAACCATCAGTTTTAAACCGCTTGGCCTTAACCATTTTATAAAACCAACACTTGATGAAGTTGCACCGAAACCATCTCAAGTATTTACCAACTGGCAAAACCATCCTTCATACAACACTTTCATGCAGGCATTTTTTGAGAGCGGCAGCCCCGTTGCACGCCTGCGTTTATTGGAGAAATTCCTGTTAGCGCAGTACAGGCCTTTGATTGAAGAGCCGCTGCTTGAAAGATCATTAAAAATGCTTACTGATTTCGACCATGAATACACCATAGCCGAAATAGCAAGCTCCCTGATGCTAAGCGACCGGACTTTTAACCGGCTTTTCCATAAACACTTTGCCATATCACCGGTTGCCTTCAGGAAAATTGCACGTTTCAGGCATTCCCTTAACAATAAGTTGTTCAGCCAGCAATTTGGGTCGTTGACTGAGATCGGCTATAAAAGCAATTTTTATGATCAGGCTTACTTTATTAAGGTGTACCGTGAAATTACGGGGGAAAATCCTTCCCGTTTTTTTGACTCCATTACAAAACTGGCCGATGACCGCTTGATATTTAAGTTTATCAGGGAATAAATATTGTCCGAAAAATACAATTGGAGTTGGTGGTTATCAATTTATTTTGATTAATCAATCAACGACTATGAAATATTTATTGTTATTCCTCTTATTCCCACTCTTTACCGGCCAGGCTTTTGCACAAAACCCAATTAAGGAAAAATTGTATGCCGCCTCGTTAAGTGATACAGTTGAATATACGGTATATCTTCCTGCAGACTGGGAAGGCTGGGATTATAACACCAAACACCCAGCCATTTATGCGATAAACTATGGGATGATGAATGGCGACTATCTTGCTGCACAGATCAGCTATTTCAGAAAGGCGAGGTATGCCATGCCTAATAGTGTTATCGTCGTGATTAACGCCAGTATGGAGCGGATGGGATACAGCTATGACACCGGCCTTTTAAGTAAGGAGGGGTTACACTTTGTTGATTTTATGAAGAAAGAGTTGATCCCTGTGGTTGAAAAAAAATATAACACATCCGCTTTCAGGACCTATATTGGCCATTCATTTGCTTCCAGCTTTGGCAATTACATTTTTTTAAATGAGCCGGGAATGTTTAACGGCTACATACTATTGGCTCCCGAAAAAATTGGTGTAGAACATCCGCCGTTCCACCTTTCGGCGAATGCTAAAGCTTACTACAATCATGCTTTTACCTTTTATTATACCGCTGTGGGCGAGAATGACCTGCCGCGGAGGCGCGACTATGCCAAAGAAATAAAAAAGGAAGTTGCGCAGCTTGATACCACCAAGTTCTTTTTCAGGTACGACAGCCTTGCCCGTACCAACCATACCAATATCCTAACCATGGCAATTGAGTTTGCTGCAGAGCACGTCTACCAGTTTTATACCCCTTACTCCGGTAAAGATGAAAAAGATGTTGTAAAGGACCTGCAGGCAGTTACTGGAAGAATTAAAGAAATGTATGGCATTGAGCCGGAGAAAAATTTCACATTTTATTCGCCCTTTGCCCATGAAGCGGTGACGAACAAAGATTCTGCCGGCCTGGTAAGCGTATTGACCTATTTTAACAGCAACCGTTTAAAAGGCTGGAACCTGATGCAGTTTGGCAGTTTTTGCCTGCAGCTAAAGCTTAAAGACAAAGCGCGGAATTATTTTGAGCAGGCAATTGAAAAAATTACCAGGGAGGAAATGGAACAGAATATAGGCCCCGGCAATTTAATGGCCTGTTACAATTACCTGGCTTTTAATGTTTATGATAATGAGCCGGAAAAAGGCTGGGCCTATTTGCAGCAGGCATTGGCGCTGGCTAAAACCAACAATAAATATGTGCCAAAAGACGGGGAAGCTTATTACAATCTGGGCAAATTCTCGGCCATAAATAACTATAAGGTGCGGGAGGGACTGCAATATTTACAAACCTACCTGCTTAACGAAGCAGGTACCGCCAATGATATGGCCAATTATTATACAGCTAAAAATTATATGTTGCTAAAGCAGCCGCAAAAGGCCAAACCCTATTTGCAAAAGGCCCTTAAAGAAAACGGAAATAATAAAGAAGCTGCGGAATTATTAAAACAATTGGATTAAAGAAATAGCACTTTTGTGTTTTATGAATTTCCACAGGGGCGTTATAGAAAGCGCTCGCTATCGCATAACCGTTCTCGCTTTGTGGCCCGCGCTGAGTTAGCCAATGTGCCAAAATGCACATGGTGTGCAATAACTCGAGCTTATGGTTACCCAAAAGTTACGTTAGCGATTGTCGCGGATACCGGCCTAGCGCTTAAAGCCTGCGCAGTATGAGCAGAAAGCGCGGCCCTGATTTAAATCGGGGAAACACCCAAAACAGAAAGTCGGCAACCGCAAGCAAACAGTTGATGGCAAAAAAGCAACCTGGAGAACAACGCAGACGCTCTGTAAGGATGGGCGTAAATTAAAATGCATTACCTCAAAATCGACACCCACCCGCTCCTGCGTTTATAATTATCATACTTCAGGTCGATAACATAGTAGTATGTGCCTACCGGTAATCGTTTGGAGTTATAAGTGCCATCCCAGGGTTTGGGATAGCCAATTGAGTGAAATAGATGCTGGCCCCACCTATTGTAAATGTCGATTACGGCATCCTGGTAATCCGAAAGGTGGGTAATATCCCAGGTATCGTTAACCCCGTCGCCGTTTGGCGTAAATGTGTTAGGTATGATAATATCGTTTTTAAGCACTTTTACCGTTACGCTTGCGGCGGCTTCACAACCGGCCGGCGATGTTATTGCTAACCGGTAAGCGGTTGTATGTTGTGGTGATGCTAATGGGTTTGGCACGGTGGGGTCACTTAATCCCGCAGCCGGCGTCCAAAGATATGTTTCAACCGGTCCGTTAATTATCGGGTTTAACCGGACAGGATCGGTGCCGGTAAAGACCGCATTTTGACTGATGCTTATAGTTGGAACCTGGTTTACTTTTGCTGTAATCAGGTTGCTTCCAACGGTTACTGGAGTAGCACAAACTGCATTACTGGTTAAACGGCACTCAATAACTTCATTGTTAACCAGGTCGCTTGCTGTATAAACGGGCCCGTTTGTTACCGCTACGTTTCCCCTGTACCATTGGAATAAAGGTAAAGTACCGCGGTTTATGGCACTTGCTGTAAAAGTGACAGGGATGCCCGGGCAAATATCACCTGATGGACTTGCCGCAATGCTTACCGACGGCGACACGTTAGGGTTTACGGTTACCGTCACCATTGCTGATGCGGTACACATATTTGCATAGGTAGCCAAAACATGATAGGTGCCGCTGGTGCTGAAAGTGTTTATCGGATTATCGGGGCTGTCGCCGCCGTCCCATAAATAGGATGTGGCGCCACCGGTTGCTGTTAACGTTACACTACCGCAACCGCTAGTATTACCTGTAATAACGGGTGTTGGGGCCGGGGCAATTGTAATTGTTTTAGAAGAAAAGGTAGTACAGCCATTTGCATTGGTGGCTGTTACAGTATAAGTGCCGCTTTGATGAAAGGTGTTTATGGGGCCGCCGGGCGTGTCGCCGCCATCCCATGAATAAGATACGCCGCCGCTGGCTGTGAGTGTGATGCTGGTACAGTCACTTGCTGTTTCTGAAATTACAGGTGGCAAACCATCGGGCTTAACAGTAATAGATTTTGAAATGGAAGCGGAGCAACCCGTAGCATTGGTAACAGTAACTGAATAGGTGCCGCTTTGATGAAAGGTATTTGAGGGCTTGTCGGGCGTATCGCCGCCATTCCATAAATAAGTAGTGCCACCACTTGCTGTTAGCGTTACACTGCCGCAACTACTTGTGCCGCCTGAAATTACAGGCACGGGAGGGGAGCCAAGCGTTATTGTTTTTGAGGCGAACGAAGTGCAGCCGCCTGCATTGGTAGCTGTTACTGTGTACGTACCACTTTGATGAAAGGTGTTCGAGGGTTTATCAGGCGTGTCGCCGCCATTCCACGAATAGGATATGCCGCCGCTGGCCTTAAGGGTAATACCGCTGCAGTCGCTTGCTGTTTGGGAAATTACCGGCGGCGAACCATCAGGATTAACGGTAACAGTTTTTGAAGCTGAGGTTGTACAACCTGCTGCATTGGTAACGGTAACTATGTAGGTGCCACTTTGATGAAATGTATTGGTGGCGCTGTTCGGGGTATCACCGTCATTCCACAAGTAAGTTACACCGCCATCAGCAGTAAGCTTAACATTGCCGCAATTATAGCGCCCTGGGTAATGTTGATGGGGAATGGAGGGGGCCTTAGACCCCAGGTGATGTTGGTATAAAATTCCTCGGTTGTTGAGTTTATGGTAACGCACGTAAAATCGCCCGGAAACATAACTATAGCATAGCCCTCGGTACCTGTTAACGAGGTGCTGCTGTTAAACACCATATCGCCTCTTTGGTATAGAACTACATAAGGAACCGAGAAATCAAGTTTACTGCTTACGCCGGCTGAGTTTCCGAGTGACGATATCAATAATACAGGATTGGTAACTGTTTTTGAAAAGCACATTGTAGTAGTGCCGCCAACTCCTTTGGACCAAGTTGTTTCTGGGACTTGTCCGTCAGGTATTGGCGATGGGTAACCACTAAATATGGAGTAATTATAAATCCCGGGTGTTGAGCCAAAATCAAAATTGGATGTCATGGTTACATTAACCAAACTGCCATCTGCGTCGGTAATTGTACCCGTTGCACTCTGGCCTGCAAAATTACCCCATGTTGCCCAGTTAATGTCGCTACAACTGGATTGCGAATGGGTAACGATAGCGTTGCCTGGCTGTTTTTTCTTTGCCGACTTGTTGTGTTTTAATTTTTTATAAATCCTAAAGTCCGGAAGATTTCCTGCGACAGAATTGATCTGTAAAAAGGATAAGGTTATTAAAAAAAATAAAACTGGCGGCCTGAACTTTACTTTCCCTGGTCTCATTGTATACTCGCTAAAAATACGATTTTAACAGCAGAACTATTGGGGGGAATTTTTTGCGGGATGGGAAATGTTCCGTCCCCGCAGGGTCTCTCATCGAGGACCCTGCGATGTACGAAGCCCATTAGAACCAAATGCCTGCGGACACTCATCCCCAAAACTCCCTGTAATCGGTAATAGTTACTAACGAATGCGGTTTATCATCATGGTAAAAAGCAGCGCTGCTATGGGGGTAATCTGTAAATTCTTTGCAAAGGTTCCATTTGCCGCTAACGGGGTTATGGTGAATATAATCGAGTTTTTGATGAAGGAAAGCGAGCGTGTAAATGGGCTTTGCATCGAACGATGGCTCGAATACTTTATGAAGCTGGCCTTTGGCTATTTCCTTGTCGGTACACGCTGCCGAAAGCTGGTTTAGTATGCTATCCTGATCCATGTTTGTCAATTGTTTGACGAGGTAGTACGCCATAAAACGTTTGCCATTTGCTATTACGGTATTTAAACTTTTAACCGAAGCAGGCAACTGTAGTAGCGCATGTACATGGTTTGGCATTATCACGAATGCCAGGGTTTTGATTTGGTACTTCTGGTCGATAACTTTTAGCCAGTTGTACACCAGGTGATACGAATTGGTTATTTCGAACAGGGGGATCCAGTCAAAACAGGTAAAGGTTATAAACCAGGTGTTTTCGGTCAGGTTATGCCGGGTTCTGATCATGCGTAAATATAGGGATTGTTGGATGATATTGAAATGGGCGGTATGACTGGGACGGTGGGTTATTGGATACCATTGACATAGTGCAGCGCAGGGTCCTCTGCGAGAGACCCTGCGGGGGACGGGAATCATATTATCGGTATGACGGCGGGTTATTACACGCCATTGGCTTCATACAGCGCAGGTTCCTCTGCGAGAGAACCTGCGGCGACGGGAAAGTATTGCGATAATAAATGCTCAAACTTGCAAATTATCTCACCCAAATTCCTTATATTTGTATATCAAATTCACTACCTAAAGCCGATCATATACCGCCATCAGCTTTTCAAAAATCACTGCTCGTTCTTTGTAATTTGTTGCACCTCCACCGGGTGAAAAATGCCTAAAAATGCTCAATTTCGCTGTTTTTAAGGTTGAATTTCGGCCATTTTATCAGGGGTAAAACATCCGTCTTCCTCGTAATCGGGATTTTTATCATGTGCAAAATACGCTCTACCCTCGTAATCGATTTTTTTATCAGGAGTAAAACCGCATTTCACTCTCGTAATCAAATTTTTTATCAGGAGCAAAACCACGGCTTACCCTCGTAATCGAAATTTTTATCAGGTGCAAAACAGTGTTTTACACTCGTAAAATCGGCTTTTTTTAGGCCAAAAGCTATTTTCGGGGCGCGGCGCTAAATTTAAAATAGTTTTAAACTATTGACAATCAGGTTATTGTAAAATAGGTATTCGAAAAATCCCCTTCCTCCAAATATATTTCCCGCCTGCAACCAATTACCCGAACCAGACGTCTAATGAAGTGAGCTTCGCAAATTGTTTGAGCAACCCCATTATCTGTATGAAACACCTTTTCGCACTATTTGGCTTCATCATCATATCTGCAGGTCACCTGTTTGGCCAGGGATCAGGCCCCGGTAATTTTATCGATTCATTTGTGAGCAAACATAATTTTAATGGCACCGTGCTCATCGAACAAAAATCAGCCAGCACCTATCACAAAAGCTATGGATTGGCCAATATGGAGTTTAAGGTAGCCAATACTAACGATATGCGGTACAAGGTGGCATCGATCACCAAAATGTTTACCTCTACCCTGATTATGCAACTGGTGGAGAAGGGATTGATAGACCTTGAAAAACCATTTAATACCTACCTGCCGGATTGTAAGGGTGAGGCAGCCGGCAAGGTGACCGTCCACCAATTACTGAACCATACCTCTGGGATTGCGAATACGGATACGGTAAAGTCGCTGGAGGTAGCCTTGAAGTTTGGTGTGCCATTTTACCAGAAACCACGCAGTACCGATGAACTTTTGTCCATTTGCGTCAATGGCAAGCTGGTTAACCAGCCGGGCAAGGTTTTCGACTATAACAATGCCGATTATATAATCCTTGGAAAGATCATCGAACGGCTTTGTCACAAAACTTACGAAGAGGTATTGAAGGAAAAGATCCTGCTGCCCTTAAAAATGGAAAATTCGGGACTGCTGTACCAAAAGGACATTATAGCCAACCTGGCCGATACCTATATGTACCGCGATGACATTAAACAAATGGTACCCGATTTGCCCGTTTACCCAGAAAACTGGTATGCCGCCGGGGCAATGTACTCCACGGCTACCGACCTGCTGAAATTTACCGATGCCTTGTTTGCCGGTAAGCTGGTGAAGCAGGAATCACTAAACCGAATGTTCGTGTCCGGGCTTGGCGAATACGGCTTCGGTGTATGGGTTTACGAAAATTACGACATCAACGGTAAAATGTACCGTATAGTAAAACGCCCCGGACTGATAATGGGCGCGCAGGCAATGATGTTCCATGTGTTGGGCGAGGGCACAACCATCATCATCCTCAGTAACACCGCCACCACTAGTTTGGATGAATTTGCAGCAGAACTTGCGAAGCAGGTGGTGCGTTAAGGGAGGTAGGAATGTAGAATAATGAATTTTGAATGTCGAACGACGGAGTTATTTCATTATTGGTGTTCGATATTTTTTCACACCGTGTTTTTGAACTCTAATAAACAATAGTCACATTTCCGCTCAGTCTTTTCGCATTGTTGTTTATTGAAATAACATAAAAATATACCCCGGCGGGCAAACGCTTGCCTTTATGGTAACCTGTCCACGGCGATGGATAGCCCCGACTTTGAAATACCGAAGCGCCAAAGCGGTTATAAATGTTCACTACGGCAGTTGCATCAGCTTCCAGGCCCATGATGTTCCAGGTGTCGTTTATGCCGTCGTTATTTGGGGTGAATGTGTTGGGAATGGTAATACCGGGCGGGTTAATTACCAATACCCGGGTTGCGCTGGCAGTATTATAATCAACATTGCCTGCCTGGGTTGCCGTTATGTTAACTGTGCCTGCCAAAAGTATTTTTACCTGGTTGCCGTTGATGATTTCGGCGGTATTTGGATCGCTGCTGGTAAAGGTTACCGGCAAGCCCGAACTGGCCATGGCTGTCAAGGAAAAATCTGCATCGCCAACGGCTCTGGGTGGCAAGGCTGCAAATGTGATCTGCTGGTCGGCTTTAGTTACTGTAAGCGTGCCCGCAACGTACACAGGTGTATAATTCAGCGATTCTACGCCGCTAACGGTGATAGGGTAGGTGCCGGGATCCGAAAATACCCCGGCAGTTGTGGATGCTGTGGGTTGTACGTCAAAGCTTGTACTGTTATCTCCGTTTACAAAGCCGCTATAGCTGAATTGCAGTGGAGGGTTTGGCTGTCCATATGGCCTGTCCGCATCCTTGGCGGTGATAACCAGGGTAATTTTATTGATGGTTAACACGCCGGTATTGTACTTAATATCGTAGTTTTTTGCTTCGGCCCCGCTTGCAGTTATGGGGTAAAACCCCACGTTCGACGCAGAAGTTGCCGGGGTAGCGCCAATTGGTGATTTGGTAAAAACGGAAGCATCATCGCCATTTACAAACCCCGTATATGTAAAAGTGAACAAGGGGAGCGGATCAGCATAAAAGATCCGCTTGTTTTCAGGCCTTACTATCAGTACAGCCTGGTTAACGGTTAACGTGTGTGAAACCGGGTTAGCTGCAGAATATGTTGCGTTTTCGGGCTGGGATACGGTTATGGTACAGTTGCCTGCACCGGTAATGTGCACATTGCCGGTGTTATCAACAGTTGCTACAGAAGCGTTGTCGCTTGAATAGGTGAGTTGAATCGAAGCGTTGGAACTGCTTGCTGCCAGGTTAAAATTCACATCGCCATATGTTTTAACAGGTGGCTGGGCAAAGGTAATGGTCTGCGGCACACTATTCGGAACCACCGACGATTGGGCGTACCCTTTTACCGCGATAATTAGAAACAGGAAAAAGCCTAATTGCCTCAACACCGTATGATTAAATTAATGCAGCAGTAATATACTGTTAAATATAATCATCAATGTTGATAAGGATGAGCGGATGCTATGTTAAAACAAAAGGTTAGCTGATAACTTTGCGATCAGTACACAATTACCTCATTGGTACTCCGCCTGTCGGCAACTTTTCCGGTATGCACGTCAATCCACAGGTGATCAACCACAGTATACTTGCCTTCACCCTTTTTGTAATTTTTATATTCCCTTATGATAGATCCGGATTTCGGATCGTACATAATTTCCCCTTCGCTAGTGAAACTGTATTGCCTGGCTACCAAATTGGACGCCGCGCTATCGATAATTATTGATTTTTCAGGGTGATGCTTGATGTCGGGAAGTTCAATAATTCCCATCAAACTACCTCTTTCATCAAGGTTAAGGCTAAAGTTATAAAGCGTTTTATGCTTAACTGAATCCCAAACCATAAAACAAAGCGAATAATTGGGTGCGCGGAATTTCTTGGGATCAATTTTGGGGTTGAGTGAATAAAACTTTTTTAAATTAACCCATTGACCGCCATTCAGGATTAGCTTTTTATAGAAGTCTTCACCCACACGGTCGGTAAGGTATGTTCTAATTTTTGACTGTATTTTCGCAGGCAGATCATCAAGGAAAAAAGCCTCCCGTGCATAATAACGGGGATACATTAGTGTACCGCAAGTATAAGCAACCGGGTAATTAGTAGCTGCCAGCTTTAAAATTACAGGTGAGTTCTTAACGCCGGTAATATCATATCTGCCCGTCTGCACGGAATTATTCCAACTGTTTAGTATTTCAAACTGGTAGGTGGCAGTCGAATCATATTTCCTATCAGTAAAAGTATATACTCCGGATACGTCGGAGCTGGTGAAGTCAATATATTCCTCGTTGTTCTTTATGATTGTACCCCATTTTTTCGACATAGGTTTGCCGCTGATAGCATTAACAATGGTAAACGTAAAGGTTCGCTGTGCCAAAGCAAACAAAGGCAGAAGAAAGGCAAGCAGTGTTATTAGTCTTTTTATCACAGTGAAACCTATAATTTCATAAATCCATCAATCTCGTTCAATTCATAAGCACTAATCCCTAAAATCCCTTAATCCCGGTCATTCCAACAACAACGCATCGTCATCATCCGTCAAACTCAGCTGGATCACATCGCTGCCTGCAATGCCTTCGATGGAGCCTTGGATATGGGCAGCATTCAGCAGCACCTTCTCCAGCTGCTTTTCGCGGGCTTTCCATAGTTTTTCCATGGCATCGCGTTCCTTTTGGATGCTCATGCGCATGCTCAAAAAGCCCTCTCGGATGGCCTTCCATTGTTCGCTGAATTCGCTGCTGATAAGGTAATCATACAGCAAATGCATTTTGTCGCCCTTGTTGTCTTGTGATTTGGCGAGGTTGCTCAACTTTAAAATACCGTCCCGCAAAATGTAGGCAACGGCACGCACTTCGTCGAACGAGCAGATCCAAACGCCATCCTTTTCACCGAAGCAATCCATCCCCTTAGGATAGCACTGGCTCACGATAACTGCCACATCAACGCCGATGCTGCGCATATCCTTTTTGAGCTTCTCTATCCAATCGGCCCCAAAATCCTTGGTGCGTTTGCTTTCATAAATAATGCGGCCGCATTCCTGTCCAAACTGATTACGCACGGTTTGTACGCAGTCGGCGCCACGCACGCCCTTGCCTACCTCGCTGATGAGGTCGAACGGAAAATTAACGCGCAGTAAATCTTCTAAAATAAGTTCCTGCGCCTCACCCTGCAGCTGCATGGAGCCTTGCTCAGCCTTGCGCTTCATTTCGTCAGCCAGCTTTTTCTGGTCATCCAGCTGTTTTTCCAGTTCTTTAACTTTTAGCTGGTAGTCGGTGTCCTTCAGGTTGAATTTCTCTGTTTCCTGTTTTCTTATTTGGTCGGTAAGCTCATTGCGTTGTTCCTGCAATTTACGTTGCAGCTCCAAGCCAAGTTCTGCTTCCTTTTCATTCAGGGCCTTTTCCTTTTGAAGAAATTCAAATTCTTTTTGGCGGCTTAATTTTAGCTTCTCGTCCTTTTCGTTCAACGTATTTTGCAGCAGCTGCATTTGGTTCTCAAAATCGGTGGCTATTGATTTCCGCAGACTTTGCTCAACCGACAGTTGCAATTGTTTTTTCTCATCGGCCAGGCGTTGTTCATATTGCTGGGCTTGTTGTTTTTCGCGGGTTGCAAAATCATTTTCCTTGCGGCGGTATTCTTCCTCCTTTTGCTGGGTATACTCCTGCATCTTCACCCGGAGCTCCTTTTTGTACTCCTCCGCCATCACTTCCTCAATTGGAAAACCGAACCCGCAGCTGGGGCATTTAACTTCTGTTGCCATATTTTAAAATAGGGTTTAAAGATAGGGGTTTGAGGGAGGGAATGGAAATGATTTTTGGGGAGGTCCATAGTCGATGGTCCATAGTCCATGGCAGGAGGACTTTTTAACTATGGACTATCGACCATGGTCCATGGACTACTTTCCTACCCTACATACACCTTACACCTGCCCAGCCAGCTGCTGAGCCATTGTTTGTCTGTAGGGTTTAGCTTCACCCGTTCGTAGTAATTTGCTACGCGGATCCCGTTGAAGGCGGTAACAAAAAGATTAGCCGGCAGCGAATTAATGCATCCCCTGGTAAGTTTACCTATTTGCCCATCAACGCCAACCGCGTTGTGCTGTACAGTGTTGCAGGCCATTTGAGCAACATAATCCATCGAGATGAGACAAGGATTAACGGCGCAGTCGAACATGGCATTGGCCGCCTGCTGATCCGTAATTGTGCTGAGTTTGTAGGCATCCCAATAACCCGATTGGTAAAATTGCTGGATGTTAGTTTGTAATGTATGATTGGCAGCAAAGAGCTTGTTAAGCGCAGAAATGGTTGCACCGGGATTGGCTGCTTTTATTTGGTCAATAGTTGGCCAACCGCTCCAGTTTGGGTTTTGAGAACGGTCAACACCCATATAAGTTTCAGCCTCGCCGTCGCCGGGGTTGTACCCGCCCTCAGTTTGCATGGTTATTTGAAAGGCAGTTAAGAAATCAGCCATGGTATTGGGGTTTAGTTGACTAAAGGTAAGTGTTTTAGTTAGGAGTTGATAGTTCAAAATAAAAAAGAAATTTCTTCGGCTAGTTTAATAACTATATATTTAGTTTTTAAATCAACAACATGAAAAAGCTAACTATTATCCTCCTCTTCTGCTCATTTTTCTCCCTAAAACTATCGGCCCAAACCGTAAAGCACGACACGCTATTGATCCAAAAAATTGATTCCATGTTTAAGGACGACCAATTTTGGCGCAAGGAGAATGCTAAGGCAGGGAGCAAAACGCCGTCCAAATATGATGACGAAACAATTCAGCGAAAATGGGCTGAGGCTGATAGTATCAATCAGGTAAAAGCCAAAGCTATCATTAAAAAATATGGTTACCCCGGCTACAGTTTGGTAGGGGAGTGGTCCGCTGATTTTTGGGCTATAGTAGATCATTGTGACGACGATATTCCCTTCCAGGAACAAGTATTGGCTTTAATGAAAATTGAGATAGCGAAGAACAATGCCAGCAAAGAAAATTATGCCTATTTGACCGACCGGGTGCTGGTAAATAAAAAACAAAAACAGATCTACGGCACACAGATCCACATTGATCCTAAAACACACAAAGCATCGCCGTTTCCATTAAAATATCCCAAAAAAGTTAACGCGCTGAGAAAAAAAATGGGGATGGGTACTGAAGAAGAATATTTAAAGGGTTTTCAATAAACCTGTAGCTACTGTAGGGGCGTATCGCATACGCCCTCGCCATGCGCTGTATTTGTTTTCGCAATGCGATCCGGGATATATCCATGCATTCGCTCACCTGTATAGGGCGTATGCTATACGCCCCTACCCCCCCAACACTAATTATAATTTCTATCGTATATGCGCACCCAAAAACTAAATTTCACTTTTTCGTACAACAAATCATTTTTATTTTAAATTTGGAACGCGGATGATCGAAGAATTCATCACCCCGCCCAATTATCTTCTGATAAAACCTGGTATGAAAAAATTATTGTTTTTTACAGCTTGCTGCCTGTTGATGGCACTGGGCTCTTTTGCTCAAATTCCTGCCCTGGAACGCGTAGAACCTATGTTTTGGTGGGTTGGTATGCATAATCCTAACCTGCAACTGATCGTTCATGGCGACCATATTGCCGACCGAAAAGTGGAACTGAACTACCCCGGTGTTAAGCTGGTCGCGGTTCATAAAGTTGAAAATCCGAATTACCTTTTTGTTGATTTACGCATTTTATCGGGTGCAATTCCGGGAACGTTCCCGATAAAGTTTATAAAAGCCGGTGAAAAGGCGTTAACATATAGTTATGCGCTCAAGGCACGGGACCGTTCGCCCGGGCGTGCGCAGGGAGTAACCAGCAGGGATTTGATCTATCTCATCATGCCCGACCGCTTCTCCAATGGCGATCCCTCGAACGACTCGTTTACCAACCTGCGCGAGCAGGGCATCCACCGCGATTCGATGTTCAGCCGTCACGGCGGGGATTTGCAGGGGGTGATGAACCACCTGGATTATCTGAAGGATTTGGGTGTTACAGCCATCTGGCTAACACCCGAAATTGAGAATGATGAGCCTCATGCTTCCTATCATGGTTATGCCGTTACTGATTATTATAAGGTTGATCCGCGCTATGGCACCAACGAGCTTTATAAAAAGTTTGTTGAAAAATGTCATAGCATGGGGATGAAGGTGGTAAAGGACCTGGTGCACAACCATGCCGGTACCGAAGGATATACCATTAGTGATATGCCGATGAAAAGCTGGGTGCATCAATGGCCGAAGTATACCAAGTCAAACTTTAGGGATATGGCGGTAATGGACCCGCACGTTGCACCGTCAGACCGTAAGCAAATGCTTGACGGCTGGTTTGACCATCGCATGGCGGACATGAACGAGAATAATCCCTATGTTCAAAATTTCCTTACTCAAAACCATATCTGGTGGGTTGAATATGCAGGTGTCGATGGCTTCCGTTTGGATACTTACCCGTATAACGACCCGGAGTATATGGCTAAATGGGCGGTTGATGTGAAGAATGAGTTCCCGCACCTTTCTATATTCGGCGAAACGTTGGTTTGGTCAGCTGCTAATCAGGCTTTCTTTACACAGGGTAACACCGTTAACCGTGGTTTTGATACCCACCTGCCAGGCGTAACCGACGGCGTTTTAAAGGAAGCAATTTACGATGCGCTGAACGCCAACGAAGGCTGGACTGAGGGGGTGAATCGTCTGTATTCAGTGCTGGCGCAGGACTTTTTGTACCAGGATGTAACCCGCAATACCATCTTTTTAGATAACCATGATATGAGCCGCATCCTGTCGGTAGTGGGTGAAGACATCAATAAGTATAAATCGGCCATGGCCATGCTGATGACCATGCGCGGCGTGCCGCAAATGTATTACGGCGATGAGATCCTGATGAAAAACTTCTCGAACCCGGATGGACTAGTGCGGGAGGATTTTCCGGGCGGCTGGGATGGCGATAAAAAGAACAAATTTACGGCTGAGGGGCGTGACGATAAGGAAAATGATGCCTTTAACTACATAAAAACGCTGGCGAATTACCGCAAAAATACCTCCGCTTTGCAAACCGGGAAAATGATGCAGTATATCCCTGAAAACGGCATCTATGTATACTTCAGGTATGATGATAAGAAAACAGTAATGATGGTTTACAACAGTACCGACAAGGAGCAAATTACCGGGACAACCCGCTATTACGAACGGATAAAAGGCGCGAAAACTGCTAAAAATGTAATTATAGGCGGTAATACCGGCCTTGATAAGCTCACAGTAGGCCCAAAATCAACATTGGTACTGGAACTTGAGACCAAGTGAAAATATTTAGAGATTAATAATTGAATGATGATTTTTTAACGGTTAATTAGTGAATTGATAAAAATGATTGTCGTCGAACAATTCATAACCAACTAAGCCCTAATTATTTAAATTTGCGAACAAATATAATGAGTACTATAAAAGCCTGTATTTTTGATTTGGATGGAGTGATTGTCGACACGGCCGTTTATCACTACAAAGCATGGAAACGATTAGCCGATGAACTGGGCATCAACTTTACAGAACACGATAACGAAAGACTGAAGGGCGTTAGTCGGGTACGGTCGCTGGAAATCATCCTGGAATTGGGGCATGTTACAAAAACGCCCGAAGAGCAGCAGGAACTGGCCACCCGTAAAAACGACTGGTATGTGGAAATGATAAACCGCATGACGCCCGCCGAAATATTGCCAGGAGCAAAAGAGTTTTTGGAAACCTGCCGCGCCGCCGGAATAAAAACCGCATTGGGCTCAGCGAGTAAAAACTCATCTACCATACTGAACAAAATTGGTTTGTCGCACCTGTTTGATACGATAGTGGACGGCAACCATGTAAGCAAAGCCAAACCTGATCCTGAAGTTTTTTTGAAGGGTGCCGAAGCACTGGGTGTAATTCCTGCCGAATGCGTGGTGTTTGAAGATGCCATTGCAGGCGTTGAGGCAGCCATAATCGGGGGAATGAAGGTAGTTGGCATAGGACTACCCGAAGTGCTCGGGGAAGCCAACATAGTGATAAGCGGGTTGGATAAGATGAGTTTGGAGATACTCAGAGAATTATAAATAAACCAAACCAACCTTGTCATTGCGAGGTACGAAGCAAACTCGTAGCTATGTAAGCGTGGAAGCGAGATGTAAACGCGCGACGAGGTTGCCGCGCTATCGCTCGCAATGACAAATTTAAAAGAACGAAGTTAAAGTCCTCTCCTTTGGAGAGGATTTAGGTGAGGCAAACAAAACAACAACTGAATACACAATTACTACATAAGAATGAAGGACTACATTGAAGTTGATGAGTGGAAGATTATAGAAGATGGTTTTAACCCACATCATAATAAGGTATCCGAAAGTATATTTAGCCTGGGTAATGGCCGGATGGGTCAGCGGGCGAACTTTGAGGAAGCATACAGCGGCGATACATTACAGGGTAACTATGTTGCCGGGGTGTATTACCCGGATAAAACCCGTGTGGGCTGGTGGAAAAATGGCTACCCTGAATATTTTGCCAAAGTACTTAATGCAGCAAATTGGATAGGCATCGACATAAATATCGACGGCGAACAACTTGACCTTGCTAAATGCGAAGTGATAAGTTTCAGGCGCGAACTAAATATGCAGGAAGGCTACCTGAAAAGGAATTTCACGGCAAAAACGGCCCTTGGGAAAATTGTTGAGGTGGAAGCTACCCGTTTTTGCAGTATGGCTGATGATGAGGCCGGCGCAATAAAATATACAATTACTCCTGTTAACTTTTCAGGCTCATTAACCATTACCCCGTTTATTGACGGCGATGTAGTTAACAAGGACTCAAACTACGACGAGAAATTTTGGGACGAAGTAAAAAAGGAAAGCTGGAACGATGGTGGCTTCATCCAGATGCGCACCAAAAAAACAGGGTTCGAGGTAGCAACGGGAATGCTGATCAGTGTGCTGCAGGCCGGCGAGCCTGTTAAACTACACACCCAGGCAGTTACCAAAGAGAAATATATTGCTGCAAAATTTAAATTGCAGGTAACAGAGGAGCAAAACACAACCATTATTAAATATGCTGCTAACCTGTCGTCGCAAAATTATGAGGCGGCGGACCTTGCAGCTAATTTGAAAACCACCTTAGCCAATATCAGCAAAAAGGGCTTTGATACCATGTTACAGGAGCAGGCTGATGCCTGGGCCGAAAAATGGAAAATGAATGATATCATCATTGAGGGTGACGCATCTGCACAGCAGGCTATCCGCTTCAATATTTTCCAGCTTAATCAAACTTATACCGGCGAGGATGATCGTTTAAATATCGGCCCCAAAGGTTTTACCGGCGAAAAATATGGCGGTTCAACTTATTGGGATACCGAAGCTTACTGTGTGCCGTTTTACTTGTCGACAGCAGATCAAAAAGTTACTAAGAACCTGTTGTTATACCGCTATAAACAGTTGGGTAAGGCTATTGAAAACGCAAAGTTGCTGGGCTTTAATAACGGCGCCGCGTTATACCCGATGGTTACCATGGATGGTACCGAATGCCATAACGAGTGGGAGATCACTTTCGAGGAGATCCATCGAAATGGAGCAATCGCATATGCTATTTTCAATTATGTAAGATATACGGCTGACGAAGCTTACCTGGCCGATTATGGATTGGAAGTGCTGATAGCCATTGCGCGCTTCTGGTCGCAAAGAGTTACATTCTCGGGCGACAGGCAGCAATATGTTATGCTGGGTGTTACCGGGCCTAACGAATATGAGAATAACGTAAACAACAACTGGTACACGAGCACGCTGGCTACATGGTGCATGAAATATACCATGGAAGTTGCCGAAAAGGTTAAGGCAACCGACGCTGCAAAATATGCAGAATTGGTAAGCAAGATCAGCTTTAAGGAAGAGGAAGAAACTGCCCGCTTTAAGGATATTATCGCAAAAATGTATTATCCTTATGATGAGCGGCAGCAGGTATTTTTACAGCAGGACGGCTATTTGGATAAGGAACAGATCCTGGTTAAAGATCTTCCGGCAACGGATCGCCCTATCAACCAAAAATGGAGCTGGGACCGGATCCTGCGTTCTTGCTACATCAAACAAGCTGACGTTTTACAGGGAATTTACTTTTTTGAGGATCAGTACGATATAGAAACCATCCGCAGGAATTTTGATTTTTACGAGCCACGTACGGTACATGAATCTTCCTTATCGCCTTGCGTACACGCTATTTTAGCTGCAAAGTTAGGCGATGAGGCGCGCGCCTACGAATTTTACCTGCGTACCGCCCGTTTGGACCTTGACGATTACAACAACGACACCGAAGACGGCTGCCACATCACATCAATGGCAGGCACCTGGATGTCGGTAGTGGAAGGTTTTGGAGGGATGCGTGTAATTGATGGCAAGCTGTCGTTCCAGCCGTTTTTGCCGGGTAAATGGGCGTCGTTCTCGTTTAATATAGGTTTTAGGGGTACTGTCGTGAAAGTGACTATATCCAAAGACACGACAAGAATCCGACATTTGTCAGGTCCGGAAATAAAAGTGCTTGTTAGGGGACATGAAATGGATGTTCGGCCTAATTTCGTTGCAGCGATGAAGACTACTACTATTTTGTTAACGCCTCCATCGCTTGATCAAATTTATAACCAAAAAAATGAACATTGAGGTCTTTGGTTAGTAACGATTATACATTGAACGTAATAATACAACGTAAAACAACGGTGCAAAAATATTTGGCGTAACAATATGAAACGGCACTTATTTATCTTAACAATACTGGTGTCTTTTTCAACTATATGCTTAGCTCAGCATCACGATAAAAAGATAAAAATGGAGTCATCCGCAACAAATAAATTGATCATTTACCAACTACTGCCCCGCCTGTTCGGCAATACCAAAACCGTTAATAAATTTAATGGTTCTATTGAGGAAAACGGATCGGGAAAGTTTAACGATATTAGCGATAAGGCTTTACAGGAAATTAAGGCGATGGGGTTTACCCACGTTTGGTTCACCGGGGTAATTGAACATGCCACCATGACGGATTATTCATCATTCGGCATCAAGGCCGATGATCCGGATATAGTAAAAGGCCGCGCGGGCTCACCTTATGCGATTAAAGATTATTATGATGTTGATCCTGATCTTGCCGTGGATGTAAAAAACCGCATGGCGGAATATGAGGCTTTGATCAGTCGTACCCATATCAACGGACTTAAAGTTTTAATGGATTGTGTGCCTAACCACGTTGCCCGTACCTATGGCTCGGATGTAAAACCGGCAGGCGTAAGGGATTTTGGGCAGGATGACGACACCACACAAGCCTTCAGCGCTAAAAATGATTTTTATTATATCCCCGGCCGGCATTTTACCGTGCCCGCCGGGTATAATCCGGGCGGCGATGAGCTTAAAAGTACCCTAAAGGACGGCAAGTTTGATGAGCACCCGGCAAAGGCAACAGGAAATGATGTATTTAGTGCATCGCCGTCTATCAACGATTGGTTCGAGACTATGAAGCTGAATTATGGCGTCGATTATTTAAATAACCATACACCGCACTTCGATCCGATTCCGCCGCTATGGAATAAGATGTATGACATCCTGAATTTTTGGGCTTCAAAAGGCGTAGACGGGTTCCGGTGCGACATGGTGGAGATGGTGCCATTTGAATTTTGGGGTTGGGTAATCCCGAAGCTAAAGGCACAGCACCCCGGCCTGATCTTTATCGGCGAAGCATATAACAGCACACTTTACAAAAAATACATCAATACCGGTAAGTTCGATTACCTGTACGACAAGGTAGGTCTTTACGATGCCATCAAACGCCTTACCCGTAATGAACCAAACGCTACCACTTGGGATATTAACCATGTTTGGCATAATGAAAGTAATGGCATCGACGGCCACATGCTCCGCTTTATGGAAAACCATGACGAGCAACGTATTGCATCAAAGGAATTTGCAGGCAACCCATGGAACGCTATCCCTGGAATGATAGTTACCGCAACTTTGGCTACCGGGCCGGTGATGATTTATTCGGGCCAGGAAGTAGGAGAGCCGGGCGCAGGGGCCGAAGGCTTTGGCGGTGACGACGGTCGTAGCAGTATTTTTGATTATTGGGGTATGCCCGAGCACCAGAAATGGATGAACAATGGCAAGTTTGATGGCGGGCAGTTGTCTGACGATCAAAGCAAACTCCGCAGCTTTTACAGCAATTTGTTGAATACTGTACATAACAACGAGGCCTTTACAACCGGCGAATTTTATGAGCTGATGGTAGCCAACGAGCACCAACCCGGTTTTAATACCCGGCTGTATATTTTCCTGAGATATACTGCCAAACAACGTATATTAGTAATTACCAATTTTAACCGCAGCGAACAAACCATAACCGTTAAACTGCCGGACGACCTGCTTAAACAATTAAACATAAGTGGGTCAAAGCAGTTTAAGGATTTGTTGAGCGGAACCAATTATAATACAAACGATATAAACAACGGAATTACGCTAACATTGCCAGCCACAAGCGGGATGTTGCTGGAGTTTTAATACGATTTTAAGATTTGAATGATTAACTGGATCCTACAGGTATAAAGTGATCCTGTTAATCGTTACAATTCCAAAATCGCGTCAACCAATAAACAATTGAATTAAAATATATGGCAACTTTAAGCAGGACCCACAAGCCGAGGCTAAGCTTTTGGCAAATATGGAATATGAGCTTCGGCTTTCTAGGCATTCAGTTCGGGTGGGCGCTGCAAATGGCAAATATGGGAGCCATTTATGAATACCTGGGTGCAAAGCCTGATAAAATACCCATGTTATTTTTGGCGGCGCCATTAACTGGTTTATTGGTACAGCCAATAGTAGGTTACATGAGCGACCATACCTGGCATAAAAAGCTGGGGCGTCGCAGGCCTTATTTTCTTGTTGGAGCAATTGTAAGTTCTATTGCCCTCCTTTTTATGCCTAATTCTTCCACGTTGTGGATGGCAGCAGGTCTATTATGGATAATGGATACCTCTATCAACGTTAGCATGGAACCATTCAGAGCATTTATAACCGACAAACTTCCTGACGATCAGCGTACCAGAGGTTTTGCTATGCAGAGTGTTTTTATTGGGTTAGGTTCTATAGTAGCGTCGGCACTTCCATGGATGATGGCTCATTGGTTCCACGTAATCAATAATGTTAATAGTGGCCCCATACCTGCAACGGTGCGATATTCTTTTTATATAGGTGCCTTTGCATTTATAACGGCAGTGTTGTACACGATAATTACAAGCACAGAGTATCCACCGGCAAATCTGACGGATAAATTAAAAACAAAAGAGGAGAAAAAAGGGTTTGGCGCCGGGGCTAAAGAGATATTTCATTCTATCGGAAATATGCCAAAAAGAATGAGAAAGCTTGCATTGGTGCAGTTTTTTACCTGGCCGGGCTTGTTTTTAATGTGGTTTTACTACTCGCCCGCAGTGGCGCGAAATGTTTTTGGCGCAGTAAGTGAAAAAACGGCTTTATATACCCATGGAATTGAATTTGCCGGACTCACATTATCATATTATAATCTTGTAACCTTTGTTTTTGCGTTTTTTTTACCGTTTATAGCCAGCCGGATAGGACGCAAGTATACGCATATGGTATGTTTGCTTTGTGGTGCTGCAGGTTTGATATCTGTTGCTTTTATCCACGTGCCGGAAATGTTATATTTATCAATGACGGGGGTGGGGATTGCCTGGGCCAGTATACTATCTATGCCGTATGCTATGCTGGGTGGCTGTCTTCCTGAAGATAAGGTGGGTATTTATATGGGCATTTTTAATTTTTTCATTGTGCTGCCCGAGATCTTGGCTTCGTTGTTTTTTGGCTGGATAATGTCGCATTTATTGAATAATAATCGTTTGCTTGCTGTTGAAATTGGAGGTTGTTTGATGATTTTAGCGGCATTATTAACATTATTGATCAATGAAAAAGAGGAATAACAATCTTTCCGCAGAACATTGAAACCGGCGCGGTTAGAAGCCAAATATTGGTAGAAAAAGCACAGAAAGAATTTTTTGCCAGTAGAGGCAGCACCTTTACGATAAATATTGCGTTATACATTAACCCTGATGCACTAAAAATCCCACTTATTTTTGTTGATATCTTTAAAAAGGTACCGTCTCCATAAATGAAATCAACTTTAACAAAAAACTGTATTTGGCACGGTTAATGGTTTTAGAAAAATATGTATTATTGTATATTGCGTACAGGATACACAATGTGTTTGTTTGGGGATAGAGACTAAAAATATTTAATGGAAGACAATATACTTAACCAGGAGCTGATAGCTAATAGTTTAATAGAAGAGGAAGAAGAGTTTCATCACCTTAATAATCCTGCAGATGGAATAAAACCCATCATCAAGAAATACCTTGGCGTGCCCAATCACGTCGACCAACAGGATAATAAGTTTTTTTTTACCGATGGGGATGCAAAAGTAGAGGTAACCGTAATTACAGACGAAATCATCCGTGTAAGGTTAGCACCGCACGGCGTGTTTTTGGAAGAATTCTCGTACGCGGTACCTAAGCTGGAACATAAGGCAATTGCATTTGCCTTACATGAAGATGCACTGGAATTTCGTGTGTCAACCAGCGCTGTACATTGCCATATCCGTAAGGAAGATTTCTTTATATCATTTTCTGATAGCCAGGACCATATTACCAGTTCGGACGCTGTGCCGATGCATTGGGAGGAGAATGTTAAGTTTGGCGGCTATTATGTTTACTGTACAAAAACCTGCTCTGAAAAGGAAAGCTTTTTCGGGCTGGGCGATAAACCCACCGAGCTTAACCTGCGCGGAAAAAGATTAAGAAACTGGAACACAGATGCTTATTCATTTGCCTGGAACCAGGATCCGCTTTACCGCAGCATTCCGTTCTATATCAGCTTAAACGATGGTATAGCCCACGGCATCTTCTTCGATAATACGTTTAAGGCACATTTTGATTTTGGTGCAGAAGACCCCACAAAGACCAGTTTTTGGGCTGATGGAGGCGAATTGCAATATTACTATATCCACGGGCCGCACATGATGGACGTGGTAAAAAGTTACCATTATTTAACCGGTACCCACCCTATGCCGCCGCTTTGGGCATTTGGCTATCACCAATGTAGGTGGAGCTATTACCCTGAGGCCAAGGTGAGAAAGATTGCCAACGGCTTCCGTGAGAATAAAATTCCATGTGACGGAATTTATCTCGACATAGATTATATGGACGGGTACCGCTGCTTTACCTGGAACCGCAAATATTTCCCCGATCCTAAAAAGATGATTAAAGAATTAATCGCTGACGGCTTTAAAACCGTAGTGATTATTGATCCGGGCATCAGGGTAGATGATAATTATTCGGTGTTTAAAGAGGGTAAGGAAAAACGATATTTCTGCCGCCGCTGTGATGATTACTTTATGGAGGGCCACGTATGGCCGGGCCGTTGCCAGTTTCCTGATTTTACCAATCCCGAAGTACGCGAATGGTGGGGAGGCTTGTTTGACGAGCTGGTTCAATTAGGCGTAGCGGGTGTTTGGAATGATATGAACGAGCCGGCCGTATTTGGTGCAGGTACGTTCCCTGACGATGTTCGTCACCAATATGATGGCTTCCGCGGATCACACCGCAAGGCCCATAATGTTTATGGAATGCAAATGGTGCGCGCTACTTACGAAGGTTTGCGCAAACTGATGAAAAATAAGCGTCCTTTTACTATCACAAGGGCGGGCTATTCAGGTGTGCAGCGTTACTCGTCTGTTTGGACAGGGGATAATGTAGCATCGTGGGAGCACCTGAAGCTGGGTAATATCCAGATGCAGCGATTATCTACATCGGGCATTTCCTTCTGTGGAACTGACATTGGCGGCTTTAGCGGCGAGCCTGACGGCGAGCTGTTTACCCGCTGGATCCAGATGGGAACATTTTCTCCGTTTATGCGTGCACACTCTGCCGGTGATACCAAGGAGCGTGAGCCATGGAGCTTTGGGGCGCCGTTTACCGATATCAACCGCAAATTTATAGAGCTGCGTTACCGCATGCTGCCTTATTTATATTCAACCTTCTGGGAGCATCACCGTTACGGCTTTCCTATTTTAAGGCCGATTGTGATGCAGGAGCAGGACGAGATCAGCAACCATTTCCGCCAGGACGAGTTTACTTATGGTGATAAGATCCTGATTTGCCCTGTACTTGAACCTGGTCAGCAAAGCCGCATGGTTTACCTGCCAAAAGGCAAATGGTATAACTTCTGGACCTACGAAATGGTTGATGGTGGACAGGAAGTACTGGTGCCTACACCGTTGGAAACCATCCCGATTTTCGTAAAGGCAGGCTCTGTTATTCCTGAATATCCTGTAATGCAATATGTTGGCGAAAAGGAAATTGAGGAGGTAAAGCTGAATATCTATTACAGCAATTACGAGGTTAATTCGTTCCTGTTTGAGGATTACGGCGAAACGTTTGCCTACGAACAGGATATTTACCTGGAGAAGAAATTTGTAGTAAGCGGCAAAAGTACGCTGTTAACCATTCAACAATCTATGGAGGGGCTTTATACGCCACGCTACGAAAGCTATCATTTTAATGTGATAGGTTTGCCATTTGCTCCCACCAGGATCTTAGCGGACGGGAAGGACGTGCCATTCAGCATCGACGAAAATAAAAACGTTGAATTTAAATTCACCAAGAACTTTAAGCAGATAGAGATTGTGAAATAGAGATTAGTGGTCAGAGATCAGTTGAACGCGGAATAATTGGAACTTACGAAGTTTTTAAAACTTCGTAAGTTTATCGCTTCATAAAAAGAAATCCTCAACCTCTTATCGCTATATTTGTTATAAACCAATTACCGACCTCAAATATTTTACCCTAAAGGCCTTATGGCCCTTCTGCACTATGGCAAAAAAACACGATCAAACGGAACCTGCAAAGCCTGCAGCTAAATCTGCGGCAGCAAAAAAAACAGTTAAGCCAAAGGCAGAGGCCCCTGTAAAAGAGACTGCACCTGCTAAACCGAAAGCTAAACCTGCCGCAAAGAAGGAAGCTGCTGCGCCTAAAACCACTAAAAAAACAACCACAGTTGTATTAGCGCCGCCACCACCGGTTTTAAATGCCGTTGAAGTGTACAGCAGTTTTACCGATTTCGATATTGCCCTGTTTAAGTCGGGCAAGCATTACAAGCTGTATGAAAAATTTGGTTCACATGTAATTGAATTTAATGGTGTTGTAGGTACTTACTTTTCTGTTTGGGCGCCAAATGCACAGTATGTGTCGCTGATTGCCAATTTTAACGGCTGGAACCGTGGCTCACATCCCTTATATGTTCGCTGGGATGGCTCGGGGATATGGGAGGGCTTTATACCCAACATAGGCGTTGGCGAAACGTATAAATATTACATCAAATCATCTACAGGAGAGGACCTTGAAAAAAGCGATCCGTTTGCATTACGCTGGGAAGTTGCTCCAAAAACAGCATCCATAGTTGCTGACACTTTTTACGAGTGGAAGGATAATGAATGGATGGCCACACGTGAGGGGCATAACGCGCTGAACAGGCCATATTCGGTTTACGAAATGCATATTGGCTCGTGGGCAAGGAGCTACGAAAGCCCTGATGAATTTTTAACATATGATCAGCTTGCCGAGAGATTAGTGCCTTACATCAAGGAAATGGGCTTTACGCACGTGGAGTTTATGCCGATAATGGAGCATCCATATTACCCGAGCTGGGGATACCAGATCACTGGCTTCTTTGCCGCATCATCAAGATATGGTACGCCTCAACAACTGATGTATTTGATTGAGGAATTGCATAAGGCAGGAGTAGGGGTGATCCTGGATTGGGTACCATCCCACTTCCCGGGTGACATTCACGCCCTATACAAATTTGACGGTACGCACCTTTATGAGCACGCCGATCCGCGCAAAGGATTTCACCCTGATTGGAAATCGTACATATTTAATTACGGACGTAACGAGGTTCGCGCGTTTTTAATAAGCAATGCTATTTTTTGGCTGGACAGGTACCATGCCGACGGACTGCGTGTAGATGCAGTAGCGTCCATGCTGTACCTTGATTACTCACGTAAACACGGTGAATGGGAAACCAATATGTACGGTGGGAACGAAAACCTGGAAGCTATCTCATTCCTAAAGGAATTTAACGAGGCGGTTTACAGCATCTTCCCCGACACACAAACCATCGCTGAGGAATCCACCTCATTTACGGGAGTGAGTCGACCGGTTTACACTGGTGGCTTGGGCTTTGGTATGAAATGGATGATGGGCTGGATGCACGATTCTATAAAATATTTTTCGACTGATCCGCTTTATCGTAAATATCACCACAACCAGATCACTTTTAGCCTGATCTATGCCTTTACAGAAAACTTTATGCTGCCCTTCTCGCATGACGAGGTAGTTTACGGAAAAGGGTCGATGCTGCGTAAGATGCCGGGTGACGAATGGCAGCAATTTGCCAACCTGCGTTTGCTTTACAGCTATATGTTTACCCATCCCGGTACAAAGCTGCTGTTTATGGGAGCCGAATTTGGGCAAGGCACAGAATGGAACTTCCAAAATTCGCTTGACTGGTACCTGCTTGAATACCCTAACCACCAGGGAATAAAGGAAACCGTAAAGGCATTGAACCATTTATACCGCGATGAACCCGCACTTTACGAAAAAGGCTTTGAATGGAGCAGCTTTGAATGGGTTGACGGCGGCAACTCAAACGATTCGATATTGGTTTATAACCGCAAGGGGCACGATGTTGAGAACGACCTGGTTGTTATCTTAAACATGACGCCAATAACACACCATGGTTATAGGATCGGTATGCCAACGAAGGGCAAATGGACCGAGATCTTTAATTCCGATGCAAAAAGATTCTGGGGCAGCGGTGTTGAAAATAACGGACAATTCGCTACCGATGCTATTAACTGGCATGGCAGGGATAATTCAATTTTAATAACCATTCCGCCTTTGGCAGCAGTAATATTTAAAAAGGCAGCTGTTGTACCCGCTAAATACGAATTAAAAAAATAGTTATCTGAATGTTAATAACTTAGCTAAGTTAAAGGAACCTTTTTTATCCCGGTTGCGTAATAAGTACATTGATTCTTTAAGACGGGTCAATCCATATTATGAACCCTAAATATCGTTCACTGTACCTGATGATTGGCTTTGCCGGATTTGCATTTCTTGGTTATGATGCATTTATTGCGTACCCGGATATCAATCCGTTAAGAGTTTTGTTAATTGCGGCCCCGGATATGGTTTTCTTTTTTCTTGCATACAGAACATACCCTGTTGAGGAAACTGGAACCCTGAAAACCAGTAAGGTGAAGTCGTACCAGAGTTAGATAATATTTACTAATAAAGATATTTAGTTGAACAGTCTTCAAATAGTCATTGAAAAATGGTTTATTTGAAGACTGTTTGCATTCTAGCCCTTATTAGTCGCTGCTAAAACATTATTGTCAGATACCCGGTTGTTAAAAGATTAGAACTTAAAATTATGAACCCTAAATACCGTATCCTTTATTTAATAGCCGGAATACTTGCCTTAGGGTTAGTTATTTACCAGGCTGTTACCACATATCCGGCGCTGAATTATCCCAGGTTAGGGCTTAATACAATTATTTCTATCTTCTTCTTTTACCTCTCCTACAAAACTTACCACGAGAAAAAGGATGGGGAATTGATGTAGTTATTTGACAGTTAATCTGAATATTTATAATAAGGCCTTTATTGAACTGATAATGGTTTGATCTGTTTGATCTTCTCAATAATTACAGATGTGTATCTTTTCGCCCCATTTATATTGAGGTGTTCATCATCAAAAAAATAAACCTTGTTCTTGAAACGGTCATCGTTAGCGAAGTCGAAGAAGGGCACATGGGTGTCAGTAGCAATTTTTGCGGCAATTTGCGATGTGCGGGTGTTCGAGCGCAATTTCGGCAGTACCGGTGAAATAAAAACGAATACCTTAATGTGTCGTTTCAAACATTCGGTAAGGAACGATTTATAAACGTTAACATAATTTTGGTCAATAGCACTATCCGTATAATAGTTTCCCTTAAATACAGTCTTGATGGTATCAGTTAATGGGATGAATCCCAACAGGCTATCAGCCTTAAACTCCGTTTTGTTCTTATAAATGTTGCGATTAATTATAGAAAAAAGCTGCGAATTAAACTGGTAAGTTTTTGACAGAACCTTTATTTTTTCGAATGCAGATCGCTGATTAATTATTGAGCGAATTTCAGGGTGTTGGTCATAGTAAGGTAACAGGGAAGATAGATGATCATACCCGGCCGGGTTCACGCTGAATTCATCAGCTCTTATATCAAGGATAATAATCTTTGGTGTATAACGCTGTAGAACACATTTCAACATCGCATATGAATATAGCAGGTAATTACCCCTGGCTCCGGTATTATAACAGCTCAAATGCACACTGTCCGCCAGTTGTTTCGCAACGTAATGATGTACAGCGTGGGATGATCCTATGACCAGCAATTGCTGATCAGCATAGTTGGCGACGTAGGTTGTTGTGTTGCCAATTATCGAGTCATGCTTGAAATAAAAATATTTTAACACGCTGCCTGTCGTATAATCAAGCACAATTAGCAATAGGATGAACAGCACCAGCTTTTTTATCAATGCCTTTAAATTATAGCTCATCGTCAAAATTGAAAGTAAATAAACTGGCCGCCATCAAATACGCCAAGCATTATGATGGCAATTACCAGTAGCCCGTATGAGAAATTTCTTATAAACGAATTGGAACTATTGAACACGGTAAACCGTTTGTTGAAATATTCGGTCTTAACCTCGTAAGCCAATAGGATGAGGATGCCTATAATACAATAAAACAACGTGTATTCGCCGCGCCATACAGTGCCGCTGAATGAGAAGATCTTTTTAAGCACAATGACAGACTCTGTAAAGTTGTTTGCTCTGAAAAACACCCACGAAATGGTAATGAAAAGCGTGGTCACCATCACCTGCAGCATTATTTTTAATACGGGAATCTTATCTAAATAGGTTACCCTGAAAAATACCGGCCAGAACTTTCGGGTTAGCCTTAAAAAGATCAAATAAAAACCGTTCAATGCACCCCAGATAACAAAGTTCCAGCTGGCGCCGTGCCACAAACCACTTATAACAAAAACAACAAGCAGGTTAAAGTAAGCCATTGGTAATGTTACCCGGTTACCGCCCATTGGAATGTACAGGTAATCTCTAAACCACGTAGTTAACGATATGTGCCACCTTTTCCAAAATTCGCTCACGTTGCGGGCCAGGTATGGCTGGTTAAAATTGGTTAGCAGCTTAAAGCCTAACACCCTGGCTGCGCCAAGGGCAATGTCGGAGTATCCTGAAAAATCACAATAGATCTGGAACGCAAATAAAAAGGTTGCCACCAGCACAGTTTTGCCGTCGTGATGAAGCGGGGCTTTATACACAGCGTTTACATAGATGGCGATACGGTCGGCAACCACCAGCTTTTTAAAAAAGCCTCTTAGCATCAGCTTTAAGCCCGATGAAATATTGTCGACATTAAGCGTTTGCTTTTCGTAAAACTGGTAGATAATGTTTTGCGGCCGCTCAATTGGTCCTGCCACCATCTGTGGGAAGAACATGACATACAATGCATAGATACCAAAATGTCTTTCGGCCTTTTGAGTGCCCCGGTAAACCTCGATAATGTAGCTCAGCGCCTGGAATGTGTGGAAGGAAAGCCCGATAGGTAATATAAAATGAGACAGCGGAATACTGCCATGATAGCCAACGTGATTCAGTAATACGGAGATATTGCCTGCAACAAAGTTGTAATATTTATAAAAGCCCAAAATTCCGATGTTCGAAAGAATGCTTATTACGAGCAACAGTTTTTTTGCACGCCCTGTAGTTCGCTCCAAATAAATGCCGACAAAATAATCAATGGTAATGGTAAACGCCAGTATCAGGATGTAAACCGGGATGTAGGCCATGTAGAAATAGCAGCTGGCAGCCAGTAACAGCAACCATCGCCATTTAAAGGGCGTTAAATAAAACGCAGTAACTACCGCTATAAAGAAAATAATAAACTGAACGGAGTTAAAAAGCATTTAACAGCAATAGCGAAGTTTTACGTGCTCAATATAGCAAGAAATGCTTTTACCTTCAGTTTATGAGGAGATTGCAGCGCTTATTTTTTTACTTATTCAATCTTTTTTCCCGCCTCTCGTCATCCGGATCAACTTTGAATGGCATCATGGATATTTTTTTGATATAGTCTTCCGGTAGCCCCGCATTTTTAGCAAGGCCAATCACCTTTTTCAGGTACCAGTCGTAAGGTAGCAGGTGCGTGTTTACAGCATGGGGTAGGGCAACAAAGGCGCAGGCAGTATAAATTTTGTTGTTGAGATCAATGCAGGTAACAGTTTCCAGCATAAAGTCGCTGCTAAATGTTTCAGCATTAAAAAAGTTTGATTTTTCCTTGTCATCTAGGGATACCAGCACCCCCCATACACAGTCGTTAGGGTCGGATGATTGCAGGATATTCGCCTTTGACGAAAGATCATCGGCAGTTTTATTGAATATGAAGTTATAACCCGGCAGTTTGGCAATGCCAATCTTTTTGGCAGACGGAACAGTTTTTGCAAAATGCTCGACATCCATATTACCTGCAAATGAAAATAATATCATACCTAATAAATTAAGAAAGACGCATTTTGTTTTAACGCGGTTATGGAAAGTTATATTATAAAAAAAGCTCCCCAATAAATCGGGGAGCTTTTCCTATAATGAATAAAAGCTTTAATTAAACTTTACCTAATTCCTGAACAAGGTCGATCAGTTTGTTTGAATAACCCCATTCGTTATCATACCATGATACAACCTTAACGAAGTTATCATTCAAAGCAATACCTGCCTTAGCATCAAAAATTGATGTACGTGCATCGCCTTTGAAATCTTCAGAAACCACGTCATCTTCAGTATATCCTAAAATACCCTTTAGTTCGCCTTCTGATGCTGTTTTCATAGCAGCTTTGATTTGGTCGTAGCTGGCGCCTTTTTTAAGACGTACAGTTAAGTCAACAACAGAAACGTCGGCAACCGGAACACGGAACGACATACCTGTTAATTTACCCTTTAATTCAGGGATAACTAAAGTAACCGCCTTAGCGGCACCTGTTGATGAAGGGATGATGTTCTGGTAAGCGCCACGGCCACCTCTCCAGTCCTTAGCCGATGGGCTGTCAACTGTTTTTTGGGTAGCTGTAACCGCGTGTACGGTGCTCATTAAGCCTTCTTCAATACCAAAGCTGTCATTCAATACCTTTGCGATAGGAGCAAGGCAGTTGGTGGTACATGATGCGTTTGATACAATGGTATGCTCGGCGGTTAATTTTTTGTTGTTAACACCCATTACAAAAGTAGGGGTATCGTCCTTTGCAGGAGCACTCATTACAACCTTCTTAGCGCCGGCATCAATATGTTTTTGAGCTGTTTCCTGTGTAAGGAACAAGCCTGTTGATTCAATAATAATTTCCGCACCAACTTCATTCCATTTTAAGTTAGCAGGGTCTTTTTCAGCAGTTACGCGGATAGTTTTTCCGTTTACTACCAAATGACCACCTTCAACAGCAATAGTGCCCTTGAACTGACCGTGGGTTGAGTCGTATTTTAACATGTAAGCCATGTAGTCAGGCTCAACAAGGTCATTAATACCAACAACTTCAATGTCTGGTCTTTCAATTGCAGCTCTGAATGCCAGGCGGCCAATACGGCCGAAACCGTTAATTCCTATTTTCATGATTTTATTAATTTTTAATTGAGTAGTACTTTTTAAGTTCTGTTAGCGTAATATGTAAGCAAATTGTTTATTGGTTCCTTAATTATAGTGGCAACTTTAAGATTTGCACCGGCAGCTGCCTCTTTTAATTCATTTTGAAAGCTTGCAGCAACAGAGCCCGCAAAATACAAAAAAGCTTCGGGATGTTCATCATGCAGGGGTAATAAATAGGTGGTCATCAGCTTGTCGAAGCCTGCTCTGATGATGCCTTTTATGTGGCTATCTTCCTGGTTATCAACAAAAAACTCGGTGAATGAACTCAGGTAAACA
Source organism: Mucilaginibacter phenanthrenivorans (assembly GCF_024721155.1). Taxonomy (GTDB): domain Bacteria; phylum Bacteroidota; class Bacteroidia; order Sphingobacteriales; family Sphingobacteriaceae; genus Mucilaginibacter; species Mucilaginibacter phenanthrenivorans. The sequence goes on from NZ_JAHVAP010000015.1 coordinate 112,834, forward strand.
GCCGGTTGTTTTTGCCGGTAAATTTTTTCGAGCAGGGTTGTGCGCTCAGGATCATAGCGCTGTACAAACTTTTTGCGGATATGCTCCGGCAATGTTTCGTTCATATAACCCTTAACCAGTTGACGGCCAAGCCAATTGCCAGATCCCTCATCGGCTAAAATGTAACCCAGCCCATAATTGTTTGGCTTTACCTTTTTTCCATCGTACCAGGCCGCATTTGATCCGCTGCCGATGATGCTGATGATGCCAGGTGAATTTTTGCAGCAGGCAATCGCCGCCGCCGTAATGTCGTGCTCAACGCTTACCTTGCCGAATTTGAAAAATATGGAAAACGCGGTATGAACGGTGTTTTTAAGTTCAGGTGTGAATGAACCCGCGCCGAAAAAGTAGATCCTTTTTATTTCTTCGGCGTGATGAATGAGGTTGATATTTTTGCTGAGCAGCTGTATGATCTGTTTTTCGTCGTTAAAATACGGGTTTATACCGGCTGTTTTAAAGGAAGCGATGGTCCGCTCCCTGTCGAATAGCCGCCACTCGGCGTAATTTGATCCGCTATATACAACTGCGTTCATTTAGATCGATAGTATTTCGGCCATCTGCATCAAATCTTCTTCCAGTTTAAATGTATGTTGATTAAGTGCCTCTTCGAGGCTTGTTATTTTAATGAAATTGGCTTCCAAACCAACCATCGATTGTGTTTTGCCTGCTAATAACGCGTTCACAGCAGCATAGCCAAGGCGACTTCCCAGCACCCTATCGAACGCCGACGGGCTGCCTCCGCGCTGCAGGTGCCCTAATATGGTAACTTTTACGTCGTATTGCTTTACTTCCTTCTGCACTTTTTTGGCAATATCATAAGCGCCGCCGTTTTTATCGCCTTCAGCAACAATAACTATACTTGACGACTTTTTATTTAATGAGCCGTTTTTAAGGTTTTCTATCAGGTCGTCAATTGCCGTAGTCTTTTCGGGAAGCATTATTGCTTCTGCACCGCATGAGATACCCGCCCGCAGGGCAATTGCACCCGAATCGCGGCCCATAACCTCAACAAAGAACAAGCGGTCGTGCGCATCAGCCGTATCACGGATCTTGTCTATGGCCTCAATAACTGTATTGGTAGCAGTATCAAATCCAAGTGTATAGGTTGATCCGTAAAGGTCGTTATCGATAGTTCCGGGTACGCCCATCACCGCAATATCAGGGAATTTTTTCGAAAAGCGCAAAGCGCCTGTAAATGTACCATCGCCGCCAATAACTACCAGGGCGTCAATGCCTTGTTTTTTTAGGTTCTGGTAGGCCAGGTCCATACCTTCGTCTGAACGGAAGGGCAAACAGCGGGCGGTTTTTAAAATAGTGCCCCCTAAATTTAGGATGTTACTTACTGAACGGGCTTGCATTTCGTACATGTCATCCTCTATAAGTCCCTGGTAGCCACGGCGTATGCCTACAACCTGTAACTTATTATAGATGGCGGTTCTAACTATAGAACGGATGCAGGGATTCATTCCCGGAGCATCACCGCCCGACGTTAAAACTGCAAGCTTTGATATTTTTTGCATTTGTTAGATTAATTTGGAGCTACGAAGATACTGTGTAAAATTTACACCTTTAAATTTAATTTTTTTTTTTACTTTAGCGGGTAACCAATTAACAACAATATTATTCCTTAAAAATTACCCGCTTTGGAAGTTAAGCTACCCACATTTAACTCAGTATTTTCAATCGATTGTGTAATATTCGGTTTTGAAGCCGGTGAACTTAAAATATTACTCATAGAACGAAACGAAGAGCCCTTTAAGGACTGGCTTGCCTTGCCCGGCTATATAGTTGAGCAGGATGAAAGCATTGACGATGCTGCCGAACGTATTTTATATGAGCTTACCGGCCTGCGCGACCTGCACATGCAACAGTTCCATACTTTTGGAGAGGTTGCCCGTCACCCGCAGGGCCGCGTAATAACGGTTGCCTACTATGCGTTGATCCGCATAAACGGGCAAAAGGAGCTACGGCCGGTTACCCAATACGCCCGTAAAGCCTTTTGGCACCCGGTTAACGAATTGCCCAAGCTGGCGTTCGACCACTCTGAAATCTTTGAAACCGGCTTTAACAAGATCCGCCGCCGCTTAAATTACCAGCCAATAGCATTTGAGCTGCTGCCTGAAAAGTTTACGCTTACACAGCTACAATCGCTTTACGAGGCGGTTTTAAACAAAAAGCTGGACAAGCGGAACTTCAGAAAGAAAATGCTGAGTTACGGCTTCTTAAAAGAACTGGACGAAAAGCAAAAAGGCGTATCCTATCGCGCAGCAAAACTCTACAAATTCGACCGCCGCAAATATGCGAAGATCTTTAATAATGAATTGAACCTGGATAAGGTGGGTTGAGTTTAGTTAATTAGAGGTTAGAGACCAGAGATTAGTTTTTTGGTCCGAAAGTCAGTAAAGTCCGGAAGTCCGAAGGAAAAAGAAAGGCCCTTGCAATTTAATTGCAAGGGCCTTATATATTTTGGCTAGTCTCCAAACCCAACTAATCTCTAATCAACTAGTCTCTAATTAACTAACTACAACTGATGCGCCATTTCCAAATGGAACTTCACCAAATTGTCTATGGGTGAGCGGATGATGTTGCCCACAACCATGCCGTTTTCAACTACCAATTCTTCCAACACATTGCGGAAGTTGTAGCCTACTGAGCCGATACAGTTAAAGCTGTATTTTTGATAATCAGGGTAGTGGGTTACCAGGTTGCGGAAGAAATCTTCGAACGAGGTACGTACCAAATTTCTGGAGTATTCAATATGTACGTTATTATCGTAAACAAACTTGCTGAAGCTTGCACAAAAGCGATTGGCGCGCGGCTGGGTATAAACCTGCTCGTTCACATCATCAGGTGTAAGCTTGTAGGTTTCCCAAAACAGGTTGCGCACAGGCTCCGGCATATAGCCGCGTAAATAATCTACAAGTAGTTTTTTACCGATGTAACATCCGCTGCCTTCGTCACCTAAAATATACGCGCCCGAATCGATATTCATGGTTACTTCCTTACCATTATAGAGGCAAGTGTTTGTTCCTGTACCTAATATGGCTGCAAAACCTTCGTTGGTACCAAGCAAAGCACGTGCAGCTGCCAGCAGGTCATGGCCGATATAAACTTTTGATTTGGCGAATACAACCTGCATTGCTTCCTTAACAAGGTTGCGCATTTCGTCGGTTGAGCAGCCTGCGCCGTAATAATTAACTTCGGTGATGGCATCCTTATCCAGGTCTGTCGGCAAGCTTTCACCTAACGACTGGATGATGTACTCTTTACTTGAAAAATAGGGATTATAACCTTCTGTGTTAAAGTATACTTTTTTTCCTTCTTCGGTAACCAGGCACCAGTTGGTTTTAGTAGAGCCACCGTCAGCAATTATGATCATAAAATAAGTTTATTTAAAAAAATCGGATAAAAGTATGATTTACTTATTGTAATTAAAACACTTTGCTTTGTAAAAAGTAAAAATCTTCATCAAAAATTAACGTTGATTTGTTAGCAAATTTTAAAGGCGCGTATCCCATTCCAGTAAACAAATACCTGTAACCAAGCATGTTTAATAATTCAGTTGTTTATTGTTAAATATAAATTTCTTGCTTTACGGGGCAATTGGTTTATAATTGTTTGCAATTATATATATAATTTAACAAATATTTATGTGTAAAGGTTTGATAGTTACTGTAAATAGTAATTTGTCATTTGTACACTATGTATCTGCCGTGTTTATAAGGTTTAAAAACGCTGTGTTATTGAAATACTTCAGCAATTACCAATCTGCTATTTGATTTTTCAGGCATATTTTTGCATATTTGCACCGCGAAATCGTAATGTTTTCACAAAAGATGTTCGAAACTCTTTGTGTGTACTGCGAATAACGCAGATGGTCCTATAGCTCAGCTGGATAGAGCAACAGATTTCTAATCTGTAGGTCTCAGGTTCGAATCCTGATGGGATCACATTTTAAGGAAGCCTTGAGTCGGAAGATTTGAGGCTTTTTTGTTTTAAACAATTTATGTAGATACCTTTAAAGAATCCTGTTACCTTTCAATGAAGAACCTTTATATCTTAATACTATCGGCTTTTTTTTTATTAACAGCCTGTAACCACCATTCTAAAACTACCTCGTCAAGAATCAAAATCGTTAATAAGTCAGTTATTAAGCATGTGGTTAGCGCTGACACCACATTAGCTTGTGCTGATTATAATGACGCTGGAGATTACTATGCAGATGACGGACCAACGTTAAAAGAGTATGAACATAAAAGAAAACGGTATTTTAACGGAAAAAAGAAGTTGTCTGAAGATTATGTACGCAGATATTTGTTTGATGAAATGTGGTCAGTTTCGGACACAACTGTTTGGAATAAAGATACTTCACAAGAAACATTAGACGATATATCAAATGCTGAATATTATTTTATAAAAACTGTCACAGTTACCTCAATTTACAAAGGGATCATATATGAAAAGTTAACCGATGAAGAGTCGACAAAATATTTTTTGACCATTGATAAAAAAGGCAGATTTATCTCACGGATACTGATAGCGTGGTACGGACCTTTAGGCACATACGTTGATAATGAAGGTGCTAAACATCCTTATTACACCTCCCTAAGCGGATGTATATCTAATGGGACAATACAATTACAAGATGACCGTGACCAGGGGCGTATAACAAATGACAATGGTACCTATAAAATACAATCTGACGGAAAAATAACAAGGGTTGTACTCGAACAAAACCATGGTAAAACCAAGTAAGTATGTATTATAAACCGTGACCCCACTCGCAAATTTTTCTTAATTGATCAACAAAATGGTTCGTGTAAAATCCAGCCGGGATCACTTTTAATTAAAAGCCTCAAGTCGAAAATTTCAAGGCTTTTTTAGTATACGTCCGGTGCATACATATATTATATTGATATGTTTTGGAGAAAAGATCGGCAGGTATTTCTTGCTGGTTAACAATTAGTTAACTGATAGATTAACATTTATATTGGGTGCTTATTTTTGCTTGAATGTACTTTATTATAGGTATAATTGTTCTGATAAATTATCCTCTTAAAACACTCAAAATGAAACTGAATCTTACTCGCACATTGGTTTTATTGGCAGTCATTGTGGTATGCTACGCGTCATGTAAAAAGCAGAATGCACCGTCGGCAGGCAACACTACCAAAGCTGTTATTGATTACAAAGCACTAAGCAGCACTATCGGCACGCAATTTTATAAGTCAATAACTGGCCAATATGGTGGAACTGACGTAAATAAAGGCATAACCTCACCGGATGAAGCTGTTGCCGCAAACAAAAAGTTTTCACTTAACAGCATAGCTCCTTTATGTGGTACCATTATCGACACAACGTATAAAACGGAAACCGTAAACCCCGCAACGGCTTCCTTTACAACGCATTTTGAGAACTTCCATTTTACCTACACCTGCGATGCGGGTCGGGTTGACGGTTATCTCGTTCGCGACAGCCTGGTAAATGTGTCCGTTCAAAATTTGTTTGCTTCTAACACCTACGCAGTTACGCAAAATTATGCTGTTAAGGCGCTTGATCAAACCTATAAGTACGTTTCTATGGACGGCTCACTAAGCTCGCTGGTGGCAACCGGGAACAGTGAAGCACTCTCTGTAAAATCAACCGCATCTATTTATTATTTAGTTGGCCTTAGGGTAAACTTTGCTTCAGGCCCTGCTGATATTACTGCCGGTACCACAAGTTTTAAAACTACTACAACAGTGTATGGCCCGGAAACAAGCTATATACATAATGTTACAACCTATTATGGCACTATCCAATATTTAGGCAATCACAAGGCAAAGGTTACCTTTATCCCGGGAGCGGCCTACATAGTTGATTTGATAACCGGTGTCGCTACACCTGCTTAAAATTTAACGATTAGGATATTCCTGAAAGATCAACAGGATGACAAAAAGTCAAAAGCCTCAAGTCGAAAGTCTTGAGGCTTTTTTAGTATACGTCCGGTATATACATTTTATCATATTGCTATGTTTTGGAGAAAAGACTTCAGGTGTTTCTCGCTGGTTAACAATTGATTAACTGATAGATTAATATTCATATTATGTACTTACTTTGCTTTAATGTGCTTTATTATAGGTATCATTGTTCCGATAAATTATCCTCTTAAAACACTCAAAATGAAACTAAACCTTACCCGCACATTATTTGTGCTGGCAGCCGTTGTGTTATTTTACACGTCTTGTAAAAAGCAGAATACACCGTCAGCAAGCAGTGCTACCACTAAAGCTGTTATTGATTACAAAACGCTAAGCAGCACTATCGGTACGCAATTTTATAAGTCAATTACAGGGCAATACGGCGGAACCGATGTAAACAAAGGTATAACTACACCTTTTGCCACCCATGATGTTGGAAATCAAAAGGTTTTGCTTAGCAGTGTTCCTTTATGTGGTTTCGTTATGGATACAACATTTAGTACTAAAACAGGAATAAACCCTATGGTAGATACCGTTAAAACACATTTTGAGAACCTTCATTTAACTTACACCTGCGATGCAGGACAGGTTAACGGATACATAGTTCGCGATAGCCTGGTAAATGTGTTAAATCATAGTCTCTTCGTTTTCGATACTTACGCAATCACGCAATATTACGCTGTTAAGGCACTTGATCAAACCTACAAGCTTGTTTCTATGGATGGTTCTCTCAGCTCATTTGTAGAAACAAAGAACATTGAAGCGCCTAATTCAGTTTCAACTGCTTCTATCTATTATTTGGTAGGCCTTAAAGTAAATTTTGCCTCGGGTTCGGCTGATATTACTGCCGGTACCACAAGTTTTAAAACCACAAGTTCAGAGTTTGGCCCACAGTTAAATTATAAGACCATAACTACAACCTATTATGGCACTATTGTGTATTTGGGCAAACATAAAGCAAAGGTTACTTTTACCCCGGGAGCGGCTTACATAGTTGATTTGGTTACCGGTGTTGCTACACCTGCTTAAATTTTGACGATTAGGATATTCCTGAAAGATCAACAGGATAACAAAGAAGCCTCAAGTCGAAAGTCTTGAGGTTTCTTTGTTATAAACAATTTATGTAGATACCTTTAAAAGGATTTATGTATCGAATATTTAAAGTAATGGGGCCTGTTTGCCAACTATCCCAGTCGTCCGTTGCATGAACGGTGTGAGCTTTACGGGCATTAAGGGTTTGCTGCGTTATTGATAAAATTATTTTTGTTTACCAATTGGCGCCTGCCTTGCGGCTTCAATGATAAGTTTGGCAACTTCGATAGGATGCGATTCATAGACAGAATGACTTGCTCCGTTAACTTCTACCGTGTGACTGTTGGCTCGTTTGGCATACATGCGTTCCAGGTCGGGATTAATGATGCGGTCAGATTTGGCAACCATATACCAGTTTGGTTTTGATCTCCATGCCGGATTTTGGATTACCGCATGGAAGACCTCGTCCGCTGTAAGCATTTGTGCATGAGCGGCAAATTCTGCTATCCCTGCAGGCAGGTCAGCAGCAAAGTCAGCATGGAAATGCGCAGGGTTGATATAATCAAAGCCATCTGCGGTTTTTTGAAGTGATTTATATGCCGGTGGATACAATTTTCCATTGGCTGCTTCATTCTCCCCTTTATCCGGCGCGTGCGCGGCAATATAGACCAGGCCTGCAACATGCGGATCATTACCGGCTTCTGTTATAATTGCACCGCCATAACTATGGGCTACTAAAATGCAGGGTCCATCCTGCAGATCTAAAATTCGTTTAACCGCATTTACATCATTAGCAAATGTGGTTAGCGGCTGTTGCACAATACTCACATGGTAGCCTTTTTTTATTAAGATATCATAAACAGGCTTCCAGCCGGAACCGTCTACGAAAGCCCCATGTACCAGGACGACATTTTTAGTGCCGGATGGTTGTTGTTGTGCCTCAGCTACAGCAAAGGTTAATATCAAGGCGAAAAATAAGCCGATTTTTGATAGCCTGGCGATGATGTTGGTTGACTTTTTCATATTCATAAAGTTTTTATTATTAAAATTCAAGGTTGTGTGTGCCCTGGTAACGGGTGTATAAACATTTAGTTAGATTTTTAAGCCCCCAAAAATGCTGGTCATCATAATAACCAGAACGGTGAACGTTATCCATGTATATAATTTGTCTTTTTCAATAATGAAGCCTACAAGGGAAAAAGCGATCCGCAAAATAGGTGTAATGATAAGTGCCACTACACCCAGCTCAACAATGCCTTTTGCATTGACGGTGTACGCGCCTTTGAAAATTTCGTCCAGGCTTGTGTACCCGGCCTTGGTGCCGATAAATAAATGGTAATGGGGAACTGCCTGGGCTCCGAACTGTTTAAGATATATTAAACCACCGATGAGCACGATTAGGCTGGCGGTGATCACACCAAATCTTAATTGCAACCCGATGAGCCGCTCAATATCGTGATCTGCTGAAGTTTTTTTAGAAATTAAATTTTTCATTTTTCAAATGATTAAATGATGCATTAAAATTGATGATGATAACCGTTATAGATCATTTCCAGGGCTACGAATGAAATAGCCACGCAAAAAATATACTTCAACACCTTCGGATCCAGCCGGGTAAGTAATTTGGAACCGGTGAAAGCGCCTGCAAGCACCCCTAGCACAACGGGAAAGGCAATGCCAGCGTCCATATAACCCCTTTGCAGGTAAATTACGGCACTGGCCGCTGCTGTAACACCAATCATGAAGTTACTGGTCGTGGTGCTTACTTTAAAGGGAATATGCATGGTGGAATCCATAGCCAGCACCTTTAACGCCCCCGAACCGATCCCAAGCAGGCCGGAAAGCACACCCGCAAGTGTCATAATGGAAAATCCAGCTCCGACGTTTTTTAGCTGATAAGCTACCTCACCATCTTTGCCGGGGTAGGTGCTGTTCAGTTTCATTTTTAACGCCATGTTACTTCCAGTGGTCAGTACCTCCTGGTTTTTTTTTCGGATGGTCATATAAGCGGAGAATAAAAGAATGGCGCCAAATAAAATGGCAATAGTGTTGGTCGCTGTATAAACAGCGATCACTGCCCCGCCAACGGCGCCAATTGTTGTGGCGATTTCAAGGAACATCCCAAGGCGGATATTGGTGATGCCTTCTTTAACGTAGGCGCTGGCTGCACCGGAAGAATTGGCAATCGAAGCCAGCAGTGCGGCGCCAATTGCATACCGTATATCGACGTGAAAAACAAGGGTTAATAATGGGATAATAACAACGCCGCCGCCCAAACCGGTGAGCGAACCGACCAGACCGGCAAGATAGGCGCCGGCAAGTAATATCAGTGTGAATGTTAAAATAGTCATCGTTTTAATAATTATTGTCCAGGATAAGTTTGATAATGTCCAGCGCCTGCTTTCTTTTTTTGCCTTTGATCGCTTTGTACAAGTCCTCGTGCAAATGGTGGCTCAATGCAAAATGGCCAATGCCCTGCAATTCGCGCTGTGAAAAAAATGAGCGTATGGTTTGGGTGAAATGCTGATAAAGATTAAATAAAACTTTATTTGAGGAGGCTTTGGCAATTGCCACGTGGAAGGCTACGTCCGCATTTGTACATTGCAGCCGGTCTTCGTCGGCTATAGCTTGTTTGCGAAGCGCAAGCTGCTGTTCCATTTCCTGCAGCTGCTCAGCGGTATGGTGCTCAACCGCCAGTTTGACAATTTCTTCCTCCAGCAGTTTCCTTACGGCATTGATTTCGTCAAAGTCAGCGTTTTTCAAGCGCTCATCTATGGTTTGAGATGGGTTTTCTTCATTTACAATCGTGCCGTTCCCTTGTTGCACCATTACAACACCCGCCATTGACAGGCTTTTAATCGCTTCCCTGATTGTAGAGCGCCCAACCGAGTAGGTTGCCATTAGCTCCTTTTCCGTAGGTATTTTTTCACCGGCCTTGTATTTTTTATCCAGAATATCCTGCCGGATGCGGACGCTGATTTGATCTGATAGTCTTTCGCTTTTCATATAGCTCTTATTTAATAATTCAAAGGTATGATGTTTATTTAAAGGTCACACCTTTAAAAAATAAGATGACATTCTCATTACTTAGGCGGAACTTTAATAAATCTTCCGGATATAGGCGAACGAAGGATTTTTCTGCGCTCTCCACCCGGTATTTTACTGGAAGTGGTTCTCCGGGAAACTGCACAGAAGGTGGTTCTGAAATGGTTCAGTTGACATCACAAAATCGGAGGTAAGTTAAGATGGCTTGCTTTATTGTATATTGCGGTTAATAATCAAATAGAGTTCCTATGGAAGTGTTTTTTATCAGGTATCGAAAGATACTGCTCTTTGGAAGTGCTTTTATGCTCTTATATTTTTTTTATGAAATGTATAAGGGAATTGCAAGCATAAGTTCAAGTAATACTGCTGGGGGTATCGGAACGTTGGTTGATGCTGGTATATCTCTATTTTTATCAATTTACTTCTTTGTAAATGTTCGTAAGGCAAAAAGTGCTGTCAATAAGGAAAATGCTGCTTCGGACACAAAATAGCAGCCCAAGGTATAAAAGGTAGGATACTGTCTCTCATTCAGGCTCTTGAACTTTTCGGCAAACCGGTCGGAATAAACCCAGATGGTCACAGCCTATTAAAAAAGCCAGATCTTTGCGCTTCGCCTTTTACCCCCTCATTTCTTATCCGGGTCCCCCAACGGATTCTCAGCCTGTTTAATTAATGCCGCTTCAGTTTCAGAGGGAGGTGGGGTTATTGCAGCATCCGGTACCGGGATATTCATGTCATCATTTGCGGGTTTAGCCTTAGCAGCTTTTTCTGCTTCGGCTCTGACCTTTTTTTCTTTCGGGGAAATCTGTTCTTCGCTCATTGTTTGGGAATTACTACACGTTAGAAGTGTATATGTTCAACAGCGAAAAGGTGTTTCTGTTATTAATTATCAATGAAAAGATGGGTGCGGAATAATAAACCGTTTATTTGCGTAACAATATCAGCTTTTTATGGTTTGATGTGCAGGCGTTATAGAATAAACGGACTGCTAAAAAAAGTACTATGGGAACAATAACAGATTTTGGAAGGGACTTTCCTAAAAAAGCATATACGGCAGGAATTTATAAGGCGCTTGGAACAGACCTGACCAGCGAGCTGGCGCAAGCCAATTGCAAACTTACTATAGATGACGACCTTATCAACTATTCCTTTACCAACCTAACCTTTGAGTTGCAGGAAAAGATCGACCTCAAGAAAAAGCCCTGATTTGGTTTGCGGGATTGATTTAGCGGCTAACCCTGCCAGTCGCTTTTTAAAACCTTATATTCTTCACGTTCCTCTAACGTTAAGGAGGCAAGAACATTTATCGATTTCCCGTTAAGGCCATTGATCACATAATTGCTTTTGGACGCCGTGTCGAAAAACTGGACCCGGTAATTATCCTTTAACTCTTTGTTGTTTTTTACGATTTCCCCAAACCGGGTTATGAAATTGTCTTTTTGAACTGCTGTTGCTAAACTTGGGTTTTTGAGCGCCATTAATAATTGATTTAAAACAAAACGACTGTTATTAACTGAATAACAATTTAGTAAAGATAAAGTTATATTATGAGCGAAATAATTTAAATCAATTTTATTTGTTTGTTATTCATCATGTTATTAAAACGGCGGGGAATATCTTACAATAATTGCCCGGATACAACGTATAGGTCTGAGTAAGTTTTAATAAAATATTTCAGCCGATGAATTACAAAATAGACTTAGCAGACGGAACTGCCCAGCTTATTAATATCACCAGTGCCTACTTTAAGTCGTGGCACGTATGGAACGTTCGGTTTCCAAATGGAAAGGAATGTATGCTGTTCAAGGTTGGCAGCGCATGGATGCAACGAACGGAAGATTTTCTTGATGAAAAAATCGTAGATGCTATCGGTAAGCACATCGATAAGATCATATTAAGACGGAACTCACTCTCTTTTTAAGACGCAGTGCATATATAAGCATACAGTTATTTTAGTCCGCGCCGGGATTTCAGAGTTATCCTGCGCTTAAAACCAGCGTTTTAAAGTTATCGTATGTTTTGGTATGCAATTAGCTAAACACAAACCACAACAACTAAATTAAACTAAGCTTATGAAAACTCAAAAAATTACATTGATCGCCGCTCTGTTCTTGAATAAATTTGATAAGGAGCTTCAACAAATAATGCAACAGGATCTTCAAACAATAAAAGCACGGTCAGGCCGCAAAAACGGCTCTGCGCAGATTGCCTTATAGATAAATATATTTCACCATCTACCAATGGAGATGAGGGTTCTGAAAGGGACCCTTTTTTTGTGGAGTTTAAGTTGAGTAGTTAAGTTAGGCTCCGTTTTTTCGTTTATTTGTGGCGGTATCCATACAGTTAATTAATGCGCTAATATCAATAACGATGCAGAAAACAGAATGGTTTAACAGGAAATTTCCCTTAATTGATGATAACGGCGTTTTACCGGCAATCATCGAACGCTTAAGCGGAACACCCGCCCGGATTGAAGAAATAGTAAGCCAGATAAAGCCAGGTTTGCTGACATTCAAGCTTAAGGATAAATGGACAATTAAAGAGGAAATAGGCCACCTTTCAGACCTTGAACCCCTATGGCTGGGCAGGCTTCATGATCTTATAAATAACGAGGCTGAATTAAGAGTTACCGATCTCACCAATCAACTTACACACAAAGCCAATCACGACGCCACGGAAATAAATGTTTTATTACTGCGCTTCAGGGAAAAAAGAAGATTGCTTGTAAATGAGCTTTTGAACCTGGATGATAAGCAGCTATCCAACACCGCACTGCATCCGCGCCTTAAAACTCCGATGCGTATCATCGATCTGGCATATTTTGTTGCCGAGCATGATGATCACCATTTGGCAAGCGTGCGGGAGATAATGGTTAGCGGATAACTGGATAGGGGGAATTATTTATCATTGGGAATAATGAGTCAAAGTTTCCACCAACAGACAAATTGTTTCGCTTTACAAAATCTCCCCTTCCCCAATGAGATTCCCTCCCTCGTGGATCCACCAGGTCCGTCCCTTATCAAGGTATTTTTCTAAGGGTTGATTTAATATGAATCTAATCGTCACTATTTTGGTTTCACCGGGTTCTATCGTCTGTTGTCCATCAAAGGTTATATCACCTTCAAACGTTTGAAGAAGGCCTCCATCCTTGGGATATTCAAACACATGGTTGGGTCGATAACCGCTTATAAATCCGGTTTTTCGTCCCCCTTCCGCTGTAGCTTTAAGCCTGATCTTAGCTCTTATCGGCATAAGGCCGTAAGGCGCATTATCGTATTCTAAATCCCGAATGCTTGTTAAAGTATATTTATCGTAAGCCATTACATCGAAAACTTTGGACTGCCCAGTTTCAAGCCAGCGTTTATAGATAAGCTTGCCATTCATGTATAGATAAAGTTCGTTGTTTTCTATTTTTTTGGAGACGATCACAATATTCAATCAATTTAAAGTGCAAAATAAGTAAGAAGAGGACTAAATTACCATTTTTAGATCTTATTCCTTCCCAACAGCCCAACAAGCATTCCGTTAAAATCCTTAACATCCTTCCCCAGTCCCGTAAAAAAATCATCGTCAACCTTATTAATGATCTGCACGGCCTGCCTTGATATGGCAATCCCATTCTCAGTCAACGTGACTGACTTTGCCCGGGTATCTGTTTCATGTTCCTGCCTTTCAACCAGCCCTTTTCGAAGCAGGGTTTTAATTATGGTCGATGTGGTCATCGGGTCGATCTTGCTGTGATGCGAAAGATCAATCTGCGTTATGCTTGCTTTGGTTTTTGAGAGCCAAAGCAAGCTGGCCAGCAATACAAACTGCGGGTGTGTTAGATCTATTTCGTCGAGCGCCTTTTTTATTGCCCTGTGCCATAGGGTAGTCACCTGCCAAAGCAGGAATCCGGGGCTGTCTTCGGCTTTCATTACATTGAATGCATTACCTGGTTTATCCATAAATTATAATTTGCCGGCCGTTTCAATTTGTTTTTTAACATCTGCGGGCAATCCCTTTACAATGTCCTGTACAACTATTTTAACCCATAGAAACGCCAGGATCCCCTTTACCGAAATAGTAATAGTTATTTTTAGTCCCTCCGGAGTTTCCTCGAAATCATGGCTACCATACATTTTTGCTAAAGGAAACGCAGTTACATCCAGGTAGCCTTTATTGATAACCGTTTCCAATAATTCTACCCTGATTTTCGGACCTCCTTTCGGCTTCAAAATAAAGGAATTGCCTTTTTCAAAATTACCTTTTAATTCTGTAAACTCAATGCCCTCGTCCCATGAGGGCCATTTGTTTACATCAGCAAATAAGTTCCACATTTGTTCTTTTGTTACATCGGTAGTAGTAACTGAATAAGATTTTGTCCACATGATATTTAAAATTTAATGAGTGTGATAATTTGTGTTTATAATTTGGCGGCTGCCTCAATTTGTTTTTTAACATCCCCAGGTAAGGCTTTCACAATATCGCTTGCAACCAGCTTTACCCATACAAACGCCAGAATTCCCTTTACCGAAATGGTGTTGGTTATTTTCAGGCCGTCCGGGGTTTCTTCAAACGTATGGTTGTCGTACATTTTAGCCATTGGGAATGGGGTTACATCCAAGAAACTTTTATTAACGGTGGTTTCCAATAGTTCCACTTTTAGCTTCGGGCCACCCTTTGGTTTTAAGATAAACGAATTACCCTTTTCAAATTCACCGGTTAACTCGGTAAATTCAATTCCATCGTCCCATGACGACCAGTTGTTTACATCGGCAAATAGCTTCCACATTTGCTCTTTTGTTACCTCCTTAGTGGTAACTGAATAAGATTTTGTCCACATAGTTTTAAAGTTTATAATGCAAATATAATATAAATACATATAATATGTATACTTATTAAAAAATAATTTTCTCTTCGTTGTTTTTAATCATAAATTGCGTAGCCGGGTATTCAAATCCAGCTAATATAAGCCACACAATCCTCGATATTTATAATGAATCCATCAAAAACAAAGCTTTTTTACGGCCTGCTGCTGGCTGTTACTGTAATTGCTGCCTGTAACAATGGTTCAAATCCAGGTTACGATGGCTGGCGTATGGCGGGCGGTAATCCTGACATGAACCACTATTCGACATTAACGCAGATTGACACCGGCAACGTTAATAACCTTGAAGTCGTATGGACCTATCATACCGGTGATGCCGATACGGTGGCAAAATCGCAGATCCAGTGTAATTCGATTATCGTAAACGGGGTTTTATATGGCACTACACCAGCTATGAGCCTTTTTGCGCTGGATGCTGCAACGGGGAAACAAAAATGGGTGTACAAGCCCGTTGTAAAAAAAGATAATAAAGGCACACGCTTTAACCTCAACAATAATCGCGGAGTAACTTATTGGACTGACGGTAAGGACGACGAACGCATTCTATACGTAACAGGCCCATACCTGCAGGCTGTTGATGCCAAGACCGGGAACCTGATCGACAGCTTTGGCGATCATGGCAAGGTTGAAATGCATGTTGGCCTTGGTGAAAACGCAGCTGATCTGTTTGTTACAGCAACAACACCCGGTACCATTTATAAGGACCTGTTTTTAACAGGCACCCGCGTATCCGAAAGTATGGATGCCGCCCCGGGTTATATCCGTGCGTTTGATGTGCGCACAGGAGCAATGAAGTGGGTTTTTCATACCATTCCACAGCCGGGAGAACCGGGCTACGAAACCTGGGAAAATAAAGATGCCTATAAACTTACCGGCGGAGCCAATAACTGGATGGGGATCACCATCGACCAAAAACGCGGCATAGCCTATGTCCCCATTGGTTCTGCCTCGATGGATTTTTACGGTGGCAGGCGCCGCGGCGCCGACTTATATGCCAATTGCCTGCTGGCGCTGGATGCCGCCACCGGCAAATTACTTTGGCACTTTCAATATGTACACCACGATACATGGGACCGCGACCCATCATCGGCGCCTGTTCTGATAACAGTAAAGCACGATGGCAAAATGGTTGATGCAGTGGTACAAACCACCAAGCAGGGTTTTGTTTTTGTTTTCGACAGGGAAACGGGCAAATCGTTGTTCCCTATTAAAGAAGTACCTGTTGATACGGTTACGGCGCTTAAGGGCGAAAAATTATGGCCTACCCAG
Source organism: Mucilaginibacter phenanthrenivorans (assembly GCF_024721155.1). Classification (GTDB taxonomy): domain Bacteria; phylum Bacteroidota; class Bacteroidia; order Sphingobacteriales; family Sphingobacteriaceae; genus Mucilaginibacter; species Mucilaginibacter phenanthrenivorans. The sequence goes on from NZ_JAHVAP010000015.1 coordinate 129,049, forward strand.
CCCGAACCTCAACTGCCAAAGCCTTTTGTAAGGCAATCGTTTACCGAAAAGGATATTAACCCTTACCTGCCAGACTCATCGCGCGAGGACATCAGGAAACAGTTGGCAACATTTCACACCGGCCAGCTATTTACACCGCAATCAAAGGAAGGCACTATCATATTTCCCGGCTTTGACGGGGGAGCAGAGTGGGGCGGCCCGTCAGTTGATCCAAACAGCGGTGTGATCTATATAAATGCAAGCGAGATGTCGTGGATCCTGAAGATGTATGATGTAAAGGAAGCAGCAACAGGCAAGGAGAATTACCTGCAGGCAGGAGTGAGGCTTTTTCAGCAAAATTGTATGTCGTGTCATGGTAAGGACAGGAAGGGTGGGGGTAATTACCCGTCGTTGATCGGAGTAGATAAAAAGCTGAATGAGAACGCATTTATCAATTTTATAAATAACGGTCGCCGGATGATGCCGGCATTCCATCACTTGCCGCTGCAGGAAAAGGAAGCCATTGCCAGTTATGTGCTAAACCTGGATAAGGAGCAGAAGAAGCCATTTGTTCAGCATTTATCGGCAAAGGAAGCATTCCGGAGCGTACCATACAGCCCATCTGGCTACAATAAGTTTTTAACCAAAGATGGTTTGCCCGCCATAGCGCCGCCATGGGGGACACTAACCGCTATTGACTTGAATACCGGCCAGTTTTTATGGAAGGATACTCTAGGCCAGGATGCTCGCTTTAAAAACGTAAAGAATACCGGCACCGAAAATTACGGTGGATCGGCAATAACAAAAAGCGGCTTGTTATTTATAGCTGCCACCAGCGACGGTATGTTCCGGGCCTTTAACAAGCGTAATGGCAAACTATTATGGCAGGTAAAACTGCCGAATGCAGGCTTCGCCACACCATCAATTTATGAAGCAAACGGCAAAGAATATGTAGTAATAGCGTGCGGTGGCGGCAAGCTCGGCACAAAATCAGGCGATTCGTATGTAGCGTTTGCGTTGAAGAAATAGTTGCTGTTGAAGATTCTTTATAGCGATGGGTTTAAAATCCATCGCTATGGAAAAGCTTTGGGACAGTTTACGCATTATTTTGAATTCTATTATCAATCATCCATCATGATAAAAAAGATCTTACTCCTTTTCCTCATAACAAGCTGCTCATTTTATGCAGCAGCTCAACGCACCAAACCCGTAAGCGTAATTTTTGATACAGATATGGCCAGCGATTATGACGATGTTGGTGCAATTGCCCTATTACATTATTATGCCGATATAGGCAAAGCCAATATTTTAGCAACAATTGCCAGTAGCAAATACCCACGGGTTGCGGCCGTTTTAAGCGTGTTTAATACTTACTTTAACCGCCCCGATATTCCAATAGGCGTGCCAACTGGCACGACATCAGAAGATCCCGGCTGGCAGCATTGGTCGGACACGCTTGTTGCAAAATATCCGCATAAAATAAAAACAAATGCCGATGCCATGGATGCAGTGAAACTGTACCGCAAGATTTTGGCAACGCAGCCCGATACCAGCGTTACCATTATTACGGTTGGTTTTTTTACCAATATAGCCGATTTAATGCGATCGCAGGCCGACGAATATTCGCCTTTAACAGGGGAACAATTGATTGAAAAAAAGGTAGCTAAGCTGGTTTCGATGGCCGGGAGATTTCCGTCGGGCAGCGAATATAACATGAACCACGTTGCCTCGCGGACAGTTTATGTTTTTAAACATTGGACAAGGCCGGTAATATTTAGCGGTTATGAAATTGGCGCGCAGGTCCACACCGGTATTCCGCTTATCAACAATAACAAAATCACCAATAGCCCGGTAAAGGATGTATTCAGGATTTCCATCCCACAGGCAAAGGAGGACGCGAACGGCAGGATGAGCTGGGACGAAACGGCTGTACTGGTAGGCATAAACGGCGCTGCGCCTTATTTTAACCTGCATTATGGCAGGGTGATAGTTAATGCCGACGCCAGCAATAGCTGGATTGATGGAGGCAACCAGGCTTATTTAATTTTTGCCCGGCCCGCAGCGGAAATGGAGACATTTATTAATAATTTGATGATGCACCAGCCGCTTAAATAGGAGCGGATTTATGGCTGTTTATGTATTTTATGCTAAAATCTAATAACTTTTGGCAAATATTCCCCAATAATTGCCGATTCTAAAATACTAACTTTGCCGCTTCATAGCACACGTTCGTGTGCATTGTGATAAGGTTTAGGTTAAAACCCCCGAACAGCGAGTGTAAGGGGGTTTTGTTTTTTTTATGAGGCTTTGCCTATAATCACTCATTGTCGCTTACAGTGAACGAAAAGATAATCAGCATAGTTTCCTAGACATTTCGTTAACACTAATGTTAAGTGTGCAGTTATTTCTGTAAGTTTAAATTATAATTGATATATCACTTCATAGCACGCGTTCTTGTGCATTGGGATAAGGGTCCCTCTAAAAATAAAAATCACCTTACACTTATTGATATTTTCGCTTCTGCCGTGCAACATTTTTAGTCTTTTCACACCTTATAGTGTAAATCATTTTAAATAGCAATGAAGAAAACTAAACTACTGCTTTTTTTAGCGTTGATCATCGTTGTTGGCGGCAGGTCATTTGCCCAGGAATGCAACTGTTCTTTAGCTTTTAAGTGGGCGAAACAAGCATTTGAAGATAATGATGCCGGCTTTCAATACATCCTTGATCAGAAGGGAAGTGAGGCTTATCAAATTCACAATAACGTTTTTCAAAAAAAGGTTAGAAGGATAACAAACGCCGATTCGTGTATGCTTGCCATGCGGCAATGGGCCAAATTCTTCCGGGTCGGTCATTTTGGCTTTATAGTCAACCAAAGCCAACCTATAAAAAACAATTCTGTGCTGGATAACAAAACAACGACTAATAAGAAAGCAGTTAATCCTTTTGCACATAGTAGCGCCTATGTTCAGGATTATGATTCCAGCACTGTCTATTTGCGTATTCCCACTTTTGACTCAAAATATAAAAAGGAAATTGACAGTGTAATTCACGCTAATCTCAATAAGATTCTGAGTAAAAAGAACCTGGTAATTGATATAAGCGACAATGGCGGCGGCGATGACGCCAGTTTTGACGAAATCTTGCCCATATTGTATACCAATCCGATCAGTATGGTGACTGTAACCCGTCTTTCAACTAAAAATAACAATAAAATATGGGAAGATCAGCTAGCCCAAAAAAACATACCGGAAGTTTGGAGAAAATATTATACCCATTATCTGGACACGTTAAATGCCAACATAGGGAAATTCATCCGGTTGAGGGACAGAGATGTTTACATAACGAGTTATAATACCAAGCACCCGCTACCCCAAAATGTTGGGATAATGATCAATGGTAATAACGGGAGCACGGCAGAGCAATTTTTGTTAGCAGCCAAACAAAGTAAAAAAGTTAAATTATTCGGCACGACCACTATGGGTGAGCTGGATATATCCAATATGTATAGTATAATATCTCCTGATAAGAAATATACCCTATGGTACTGTACTTCCAAAAGTTTACGAATACCCGATTATACGATTGACAATAAGGGGATAGCGCCTGATTTTTATATCGATAGGTCCATTCCCAGGGAGAAATGGCTATCTTATGTTGCTGGGATTATGGAAGACTGGTAAAAAGATATCGGTAAGTAAATTTGATTAAATAAAGAAGTAAAATATAATGCATTGACAAAATCTAAAGAAGCGAGTTCCCTCTGCGTTCTCGTGGAACAAGCTTGGATGCCGTCTACAGATTGGCCGCGTAGGTTTCAGACTATTACAGTTCTCTGTTTCGGCACCTGTGGATTTGCCACAATGCCCTCCCTGAATTCCTGCTGTCATCTTTCTCCCGGAACAGCGAGTGTAAGAGGCAGTTTAAGCCCTTGCCCGTAATCAATTATGTTGGTCACGGCGAACGACAAAGTGATCAGGATAAGTTTCCTAAACATTTCCTTAACACTAATGTTAAGTGTGCAGTTAATTCTGTAAGTTTAAATTATAATTGATCTGCCACTTATCATGCCCGAAAAAAAGCCGTTACCACCCAAAACTGCAAAGGAACTAAGCTATACGGAAAAGGTTTGGCACACTGTAGGTATAGTAGCTATAGTGGCTATACTGATTCTGATTGCCCGGGTTGCTTTTGGGGTTTTGCTGATGGCGCTGGCGGGTTGCCTTATATCTGTTTACTTTCACGGGCTTGGTGATGTTATCCAGCGCAAAACAAAATGGAAGCGCAGTACCAGTATGATAATTTCTATCGCCGGCTCATTCATCATATTGGCGTTTCTGCTTTGGTTTATGGGCAGTAAAATCCAGAACCAGATCTCGGCTTTAAGTGACACCCTGCCGCAAACCATTAAGGATGCCAAGATAAAACTGGCCGAAACGCCGTTAGGACGCAAATTGCTCGAAGCTACTTCGGGGGGCAGCTCTGATAAGCTGTTCGCAACCGCCAGCCAGTTTTTCAGCACAAGCTTTGGCGTTTTGGGTAATATGTATATCATTTTATTTTTGGGGATCTTTTTTACAGCAAGCCCAACTATGTACAAGGATGGGCTGATCCTGCTGATCCCGCCTGATCATAAGGATTTGACCAGGAATATCATAAATCGCGTCAGCATTTCCTTAAAGGGCTGGCTTAAGGGCACCATGCTCTCCATGGTGATGATCATTATTTTGCTGCCTATCGGGTTAATGATAATGGGGGTTCCGCTTGCGCTGGTACTTGGATTATTGGCAGGCATCCTGGTAATTGTACCAAACTTTGGTTCGTTTGCAGCTATGATCCCGGGCGTATTACTGGCGCTAACTATGGGTGGCGATAAGGCAATTATTGTGGCGCTTATTTACATTGGAGTGCAAACGCTGGTGCAAAATATCATAGCGCCTATCATCCAGAAAAAGATAATCAATTTACCACCGGCATTAACCATTGTCGGTCAGTTGGTTATGGGTGTATTGGGTGGCGCAATGGGGATAATAATGGCCGTGCCTGCGCTGGTGATAGTAATGATTTTGGTTGATGAGGTCTATGTGAAAAAAATCAATCCCGAATAACAAACGGAATCAATTACATCCTCATTCTTAACGAAACAGAGCGACCAAGCGCCTGCACAAGCTCCGGGTCTAAGGATTTTTCTGCATCCTTTTGCACCCAAACCCGCTTGTCGTTCTTAATTAATTCCACCTTTTCGCCATTTACAACCAGTTGTAATTCAGTAGTATACTGATTAATTATCTTGCTGTCAATAATCTGGTAAATGTAATCCTGTTCGTTGTAAGTTATCCGCAGTGGCAATCCCATATTCTAGTCCTCGGGGGTAAAGATAAGTTTTAATGGCTATTTAACTAATGTTTAATCGCTATAATGTTATCAAAACAAATGTTTTGAATAAATCTTTATTAATTATCGATAAATAAAAAACTACATGAAAAGGATAACTTCAACCGTCATTGCATTGCTGTTATTGTCAGCCTGCACCATTGATTTTAAAGCCAACCAGCAGATAAGCGCCGCCATAAAAAATAAGGTCAAAGCCATTTCGGTTACGGTGAGCGATGGGGTGGAAGCCAATACCAATGGCTTTAACGGCAGCAAAAAAGAAATTGTGGTTGATTTAGGCGGAAATAATGCCATATCGAAAACTGTGCTGGTTGGCGTAGCCTATCATTGCGCCGATACGGCCTATCAAATTTTAAACAGCTACAAGGAAAAGCTGCCGTCCTTTTTCCAAATCCGGGTAAAGGCAGGTGGAATGACATCCGATAACATCAATTTTAAATCTTCCCTTTTGGCAAAGAATAATATAATAACTGCAAAAATTAAAACCTTTATGGCCGCCGTGGTTGCCCGTCGCTATACCGATTTACCCGGCGATATGGAACCCGGGCTAAACCTCGAGCCAATAACCTCCCTGCTTAAAAACGCGGATGCTTCAGGCAATGGCGTAAGCGGGTACCAGTTTATAGGGCTTCAGCACGCCATGGGCTTCCACAATCCGGATAAAAAACCAATGGAAGTTATCCAGGGTTGGGTAATGCTCTCAGCCATGGGCACCAAGGCGCAATACCCAATGTTGTTTGTGGCCAATCCGGCGACCAATCAGTTGTCATCCGTGTACATAAACCCTAAGTAGACCGGTTAACTGTTATACATTATTTCGTAATACTCTTTAACCATCCGCCCGGCTTCAAAGGCAGGTACCACATCGCTTGCCCCTTTTTTCAAAATGCTTAGCCACTGTTTTTGGTCGTTATAATAAGTTGGGACAACCACGTTCTCCAGCGTGTCCATCAAGTTCCTGGCTTCTTGCGCGTCTTTTTCTTCGGTTGACAGCTGGTTGTCCGCAGGATGGATCACGTAGCAGTTCTCTTTATCCTTAGCAAATTCGGGCACCCAGCCGTCGGGTAGTGATACGTTAATTGCGCCGTTCATCGCGGCTGTCATTCCACTGGTTCCTGATGCTTCACGATACATCCGCGGGTTGTTGAGCCATACATCAGCGCCTTTTTTCAATAGAGCAGATAAGCCGAGCTCGTACCCGGTAAGTACCGCGCAATTGGCAAAAGGTTTTACCCTGCTGATGATCTGGTTAAACAAATCTATCGCGCCATAGTCCTCTGGATATGGCTTACCTGCCCAGATAATTTGTACCGGGCGATCCGGGTTGTTTACCAGGTTTAAAAACCTGTCCCAATCATACATTACCATATCTGCGCGTTTATAACCGGCGAAGCGCCGGGCCCAAACTATTGTAAGCGTATCTTCATTAAATAACTTTCCGCATTGGTCGGCTACTGTTTTAAATAGCTGCCTTTTCATCTCCTTTTTTCGTTGGGTGATCGCCGTGTCATTTTTTTTGCTGAGCGCCGTTTCCAGCGCATCATCCTTCCAATAAGTTTTGTTTTGTGCGTTGGTGATGGATGTGATCTCGCAAATGCCGGGATTGCTGCCCCACATTTGACGGGCGACTTCGCCATGAATCTTTGATACACCGTTTGCCTTGCGCGCAAATTTTAACGCTGCAAGCGTGTAATTGAACTTATCCCCCTCTAACCCCAATACCGAACGCACTTCATGCTCCTGCATGTGGTAAAAGAACGACATGTCCTTCAGTAGTCCATAACCATGTTCCTCGTTGCCGGCCATTTCAGGGGTGTGGGTGGTAAACACTACTCTTTTTCTTACCTCGTCTAAATTGTTATTATGCTTAGCAAACAGGTAGAAATTTAACGGTAATGAATGCCCTTCGTTCATGTGGTAAACCTGGGGTTCAATCTGCAGGATGTCGAGCAGCATGGCGCCGCCAATTCCCAGCACAATGCTTTGCGCAATACGGGTGGTCTCATTAGGATCATACAGTTGGCGCGTAATGGTGCGCGACTGCTCGTCATTCTCCGGGATATCCGTACTTAATAAAAATAAAGGGGCCGAGCCAAATGTTTCCGGTTTGAGCAGGTAAGCCTTCACGTGTACCGGCGAATCATGAACCGGAACCGTGAACACAATACCCGGATCCTGTAAAAAGGAATATTGCTTTTCAATAAATTCGGGTTTCATCAGGGCGTTGCCATCGCGTCCCTGGTCGTAATAACCATATTTCCAAAGCATTCCTATACCAAGCAAATTTTGTTTCAGCTCGTACGCGCTGCGCAGGTGCGAACCAGCCAGGAAGCCTAATCCACCGCTATAGATTTTCAACGCCTGGTCAACGGCAAATTCCATTGAAAAATAGGCGACAGTAGTTTTGTATTTATCATCAGGCGTATAGCCAAAAATGTCATCTCGTGTAATCATAATGGCAAGATAACCGAAAAGGAAGTACTTAGTTTTGCCAGTATGAAAAGTTGACATTTAATTGTTTTTCTGATAACAAATTGCGTGAAAAACGTGAGGCATGGGGATAATTTGGCTGAAACTGTCCTTGCAGTTGTAATATTCAATGTTTGATTTGCAAGGATAAAACATTGTTTATTCCTCTTGTACAAACTTGTTTCAACATGTACAAGCGGTGAATTGCTTTCCCTATTCCTACGCCCGAAATTAGATCGATATAAACCAACCTTTTTATCAATGGAAAAACTTATTAAAGCGGGACGTATTTTTTATGGGATAATGATAGCCGGCCTTGGCGTTCAACAAATTTTTTATGCCGATTTCAGGCCGGTAATATTTCCGCCATGGGGTGCATCGGTACCAGGCATTGCTTTTTGGGCCTACTTGTTTACCGTGGTGTTAATTGCTGCTGGCATTTGCATTATTATTGACAAATGGGCCCGGGAGGTATCGCTGATATTAGGCGGGCTGTTTCTTTTGTTGATCCTGTTGTGCCAGGCACCTTATGAATTAATCATGGACCCATATAAGGATCATTTAGGTTCATGGACTAACGCGTTAAAGGAACTGGTATTGGCGGGTGGTGCATTTGCAGTGGCCGGTACCTACCCGGTAAGCGAAGCTGATGATCAAAAAACGCCATCATTGATCTGGCTGCTGGAAAAGTTAATTCCCTTTGGCGGCACGTTCCTGTCAATAACCATGATATTATTTGGCGTGGCTCATTTTTTATACCCAACCTTCGTAGCACCGCTCGTGCCTGCCTGGATCCCGAGCCATCTTTTCTGGACTTATTTTGCGGGTGTAGCGCTCATAGCAGCCGGAGTAGGCATCATTTTGAAAATTCAATTGAAGCTGGCTGCCCTTTTATTGGGCGCGATGATATTTATATGGCTGCTGGTGTTACATATCCCGCGCACAATAGCCGATCCATACGGAGATAAGGGTAACGAATTAACCAGCGTTTTTGAAGCGTTAGGTTTCAGCGGGATTGCTTTTATTGTGGCATTTGGGTATCACAAAAAGAAAAAGGCAAACTAAAACCGATCATTGTTTTTTAAAATAGTGTATGCAACAAGAGCAGGCTATCTCCTTTTTCAGATTTAGCCTGCTCTTATTATTTTATATAACTCAGTATTAAGCCTTCTTTTCAGTATGGCTTACGTAGTAAAATACGATGCCAACAAAGGTAAAGATGATGCCGACAAATAAAGGCCATTCAGAAGATTGACCGTTGCTGCGGTTAATGGTCATTGAATCAGAATCAACAGGATTAACAGCCGATCTGTAGTAAATGATTAACCCGATAGTGATTATTATTCCAACTATAATAAGAAGTACGCTAACTTTTTTCATGATACCTTGTCAACAAGAATTGTTTGTTAATTGGCTGTAAAGGTAGGATTATTTTGAATTTTTAAAAATCGACCCGGTGAAATTAATTTGAAAATTTGATGATTTGAAAGTGAGTTGATGATTTACGCCCAAAACTTGTAATAAATAACAGATAGCTACGCTTATGACATTTTAAAATCGCAATATTTTCAATTCAATTTACGCAACTATTGCCTGCGGCGCACGTATAAAAAGCTGATTAATTTAACAGCAAATGTTGGTTCACCCCGAAATTGAAGAGATCTTAAATAACGCCGGCCCGGAAAACTTTATCCCGACCCAGCATATGCTCCGTAGCGCCGGTAAATTGTTAAATTATATCGATGATATTAATGCTGAACGTACCGGCAAATTCGAGCTTACCGCAGCCGATAGCCTTTACCTGCAATGGGATTTAGAAGATCTTGAATTTCACTTCGAATGCCTGGGCAATGGTAAGATCCTTTATACATTTCGAAAGGGCGGCTTAGGAAAAGCCAGTGGCAGTAGTAAAATTGAGGAATTTATCCCGAGGCTCGAAAGCTTTCTTTTAATCAGCATCAACTGATATTTACCCCACTATTTCGTATTCCATTTAAACCATTTTATACCCAGCGTTGTACAAACTACGGTGTACCCAAGGGTGGCGAGCAAAGCCATAGAAGCGTTGTTGTTCCATTTTGCTGGTTCCATCCCGGCTGCTAAAATTGTTTTAACTGTACCATAAGGTGACCATACAATTATGTCGTGAATTGTCTTCCCTACTTCATTTATGTACATTTCACCAAGCATTCCTGACATAATGAATATAAAGTAAATAAAACGGCTTGCGGAATTTACGGTTTCTGGATTTTGAATTCGCCCAACAATCATCTGTCCAATGCTCAAATAAACTACTCCACCAACGAGAGCCGTAAAGTAGGTTAATACGTAGGCCAAAGGAGTAAGCGTTATCCCGTCGTATTGTTTACCTATTATAAATACAAATGTTGTTATAAGTAATATCATGACGATCTGTACTATTATGCGACTTCCCATAATAGTCCATGAAGGTAAGGGTGCAACTCTAAGCCGTTGAAAAATGCCTTTGTCGCGATCACGGGCTATACTATTTGAATATCCCATTAGACCGGTAGCCACCAACCCAATTGTTATACTGTTTGATAGTACAAAAGGGCCGCCCATTTTTTCAACAAATACCTTCCATAAAGCAAGAATAACTACTGGCACAATCAACGTCAGCACCACCGCCCTGCGGTTACGCCATTGTGTTGTAAAATCGGCGCGTAAAAGCGTTTTTAAAACGGTAGATATTTTAGGGATCGATGTCTCCATTGGTATTAATTGCTTGTTAATGTGTTGGTGATATTAGGAGCGTATTGCCTTGCCTGTTAATGCGATGAATACGTCTTCGAGCGTGATTCTGCCCCTGCGCGAAACGGCTATAACTTCAGGATCATCGCGGTGCTTATCGATCATGCCCTGCGGTGTGTCAACGGCTATCACCCTGCCGTGATCGATGATAGCAATCCGGTCGCAAACTGATTCAGCTTCCTCCATGGAATGGGTAGTAAGCAAAACTGCGTGCCCGCGTTCGCGGATGGCTTCAATGCGCTCCCATAGCTGTCTGCGTGATTGGGGATCGAGCCCGGTAGTGGGTTCGTCAAGCAATACAAGTTTTGGGTTATGAATGGTCGCAATAACCAACGACACCCTTTGCTGCTGTCCGCCGGAAAGCTCACCAAACTTCTTCATTGCCGAGTCTTCCAGGTTTATCTCCCTTAAAATTCCCATCAGATCGGCCTTGCTTGCCGGTACGCCATAAACCCCCGCATAAAGCTGCAACACCTCTATCACAAAAAGTTCGGGCTGAAAGCTGGTGGATTGGAGTTGCACACCCAATGATGCGCGGGCATGCAAAGGTTTTGAAACTGCATTGTTGCCATCAACTAAAATAGTCCCGGCCTGTGGCTTTAGCAACCCTTCAACGGCGCTGAGGGTACTGGTTTTACCGGCCCCATTGGGACCAAGCAGGCCAAATATCTCGCCCCTGCGGACACTGAACGAAACGTTTTGAACCGCATTGAAGCTGCCATAACTTATGCTCAGACCATCAACCGTTAATATATTGTCCTGTTGTTTACTCATTTAATAAAATAGGATCGTGTTGTTTTAAGGCTTAAGATGTTTTCTCGTCATCTACAATTTCTGCGTCTGCAATTTCTCTTTCAACGGTAATTGTACAGTCGGTTACCAGCGCAGCTACTGCGCCAATGGCTGCAAACATGGGTGCAAGTATAACACCTACAACGCCGGCAGTTAAAGGGAAATGCAAAAGTTCCTTGCCGTGTTTGTCTGTAATAATTATCCGGGTAACGTTACCCTCTTTTATGAGTTCCTTTATTTTATCCAGCAGGCCTGAGCCGTTTATGGAAAATGATTCTTTAGTGGTCATGATCTTAATTGTTTTAGTACACTTTGGAGACAGGGAGGTAATTGAATGTTACATGAAAAATAAAAAAATTCCATGACACCTCATAAATAACAACGCCTTTTAAGGAATAAAAATAAAATCGCTGATTTTATCGGACAAATTACGAGGATCTACTTAACAACAAAACCGTTTACTATTTCATCCATTTGCGTCCAATTATTATGCTTATAATCCTGCGGCGAAATCTCAAAAAGTACTGTAGAATGGTTGACCGCCGGGTATCGCCGGATATGGATGCGTGCGTTTAAAGTTAGCGGCTGCCTGTTTAAAAAATTGAGCGTCACTATAATCCCTTCATAGGTTTCATTGTCGGCGGGCGCGGTAGCTACCTTTTTTAGCCCAAGGTGAGTTAAGTTTTTACTTCCTGCGGGATCAGCCTTTTGGTTGCTGGTATAAAGCCCGTTATAATATTGTAACAGGTCCTGTTTTAAGCTATCGTCGTTAACAACGGGTGTACCTTCAATAAACCAAATAAATGTGTACGACCAATATTCTGCGCTTTTTGCATCACTCCAACCCGGCATAAAGCGGATCTCCTCCGTTGCTTTGTAGTTGATTGCCGGGGCAAAAGAAATAGGGAATGCTATTTTTTCTACGCCCCATTTGGCGGGTAAGGGCAAGGTATAGGTTGCCTGCTGGCAGATGGCCGCTTTGCCAAAAAATAAAAACGCCAATACGATAAGTGCTCGTTGCATAATGATATGAAGATATCAAATAATACTAATAACAGGTCTGGATTTGGTCTTAATTTATGTTAAACCGCATTTTGCTATCAGTTCACCCCCGGCTTTTTCAGCCTCGCCCCAAAAGCTCGAACCTGATGCACTTGCAGCGGTCTATCTTTAAAATAAAAAATAAAAACATCATGAAAAAGATCCTTTTTGTAGCAGCCCTTGCAATTTCAGGGAGCTTTAGTGCTAAGGCACAAACCAGGGTAGTAGTAAGAGCACCCGTTAACAGAGTAGTGGTAGTAAAACCTGCGGTAGTTCATCCTGTTGTTGCAACTGCCGTAGTTAATCACCCGGTGGCTGTAGCGGCAGTTGTCGCACATCCGGTAGTTACCGCAGCCGCCGTAAGGACTGCGGTAATTGTTGCACCGGCAAAAGTGGTTGTGGTTCGTAGACCGGTACTCAAGAGAAGAGTCGTAGTTGTTAACCCTTAATATCTTTTCATAACGATTAATGTACCTGAATATCTACATCGATAAAAAAATTACAATCCCCAATTGTTTAACAACGATGTATTAAGAGTTTTTTCATTGGCGTGCCATTAGGCAGCAAGAACAACTCTGCTATTGCTCTAACCAACTTCTCGACAAAAGCCTTTAAAAAGTAGCTTCTGTTACTTTTTAAAGGCTTTTATATTGGTGCCTGGAATTAAATAAGCGAATGAAAAATAAAATAAGAGTCGATTATACTTGTTTTAGCCATTCCAATAATTCTGCCACCGTATCCTCATAAAAAAGCTTGTATGTTTTTTCGGTGACATAACCAATATGCGGCGTTGCCAATATATTATCCAACTTGCGGAAGGGGTGATCAATTGGCAGAGGCTCAATTCCATAAACATCAATAGCTGCGCCGGCTATTTTTTTCTGCTGTAAGGTACTTACCAACGCATCCTCGTCAACTAACGGCCCTCTTGAGGTGTTTATAAAATAAGCCGTTGGTTTCATCAGGTCGAGTTCATGCTGGCCAATTGTATTTCTTGACCTATCGCTTAAAACTAAATGAATGGTTATAAAGTCTGATTCCCGCATCAGCGCTTCTTTGTTTACCAACGTTGCCCCGGCTACGGTTGCTTTTTCTTCGGTGAGGTTTTCGCTCCAGGCCAACACGTTCATGTCAAATGCTTTGGCGTAAGCCGCTATTTTTGTGCCGATGTTACCGAGTCCGATGATCCCTATGGTTTTCCCGGCCAGGTCGGTAGCGATAGTGGTTTGCCAAAGGCCACTCTTCAGGTTTGCATTTTCAAGGGTGATGTTGCGCGCAATAGCCATCAGCATTGCCCATGTTAATTCAGGAGCCCCGCCGCCGAAATAGCCCGTGGTTTTTAGTGTGATACCAAGCTCTTGTACAGCCTTCTCGTCTATGGACGCATTCCGCCTGCCGGTAGAGATGATCAGTTTTAGATTAGGAAGCTGCGAAAGCAATTGCCTGTTCAATGGCGTTCTTTCGCGCATTACGCAAACCACCTCAAAAGGTAGCAGCCGGGTAACAATTTCTGCCTCATCGGTTAAGTGATCATTGAATATCGATACATCAGCGCGTTGTTGTACAACTGTCCAGTCGGCCATGATAAGCGCTACGCCCTGGTAGTCATCAAGAACTGCAATTTGGGGTTTGTTGGTCATCAGGCAAACTTACCTTTAGATTAGCTTCAACAAGAATTAATATGTTATTATTATTGTTGAAGCTTTCTTTTTGCTTCTTTTTCTTTGTTA
>NZ_JAHVAP010000016.1 GCF_024721155.1 Mucilaginibacter phenanthrenivorans
CGTGTTTTTGCCTGCGTTAATCAAAATCGAGCATACGAAAATAATTATCATAAATTACTTGCATAGATCATAGAAATCGAAGTTTCGAAAACTTCGTAAGTTTTTCAGGAGAGGTCTCTTATTTTTTAGTGAAGGTAACCCGGTCGTTAAACTTGGCGTTAAGAATAGCTGATTCATCAAGCACAAAACTGGTGCCTGTTGCGTCCTTTACTATCCCATCCCACCAATTGTCGCCATTGGCCATATTGATCGTAAGTTCTTTTGATGTAGGATAGAACATCCAGGTACCGGTAAAATCACCATCACCCTGGCAAGTTGACTTTTTATAAACCATTATGTTAGGGTTATTAAAGGTAAACACGCCGGACGCAAGGCAGTCGACGGCTTTAGGTGTCCATGTTTTTCCGCTATCTGGTGTTGTTTCTACTTTGGTAATTGAAAATGTGCCGCTGATAGCGGGCGCAGGGGCTACGTTCGGGTCATCTGCAGATTTGCAGCCACTGAAAGTACCGAACATCATCAGTACAGCAAATATCACTACTACAGCAGCGCAGGTTTTGGTAAAAGCATTTCTCATAATTGGCGTTAACATATTTGTTCATTTAGGTCAGGTAAAGATAATACTTTGGTTTTAATTACCTTACGGAATGCACAGGCTTCTGTTTTTGGTAATTCCTATCTTACCAAAATGAAAAAAACCTTTTGCGGTGTTTACCTTACATCCGTCACCAACATCCCCCTATACTCCTGCTGCAACTCCAGCAAACATTTTGCACACATACAACCCTCGTAGTTCTCGGCAATGTATTGCACCTCATTTAAATTAAGCTGCACAATACTGCACTGGCACTTGGTGTAGGAGTTTGCCTTACATTCAATGCGGTCGCCGCAGCGGTCGCAGGGGATGATTTCGTGCTTGGTATTCATAACAGGCCTAAAATAAGCAGAGACGCAATAAATCGCGTCTCTGCTTTGTAATTATAATTTATCGTCTCAAAAAGACTCAAATCCGGGAACGCAAGTGCTGCGCTCCAATAGTATTATGCTGAACAGGTAACGCAACCTTCTTCCATCGAGCATGATGGACCTGCAGGCACGTCGTTGGCAATTTCTGCAACCACTTCCGGGATTACAGCGTCCATGTTTTTGCCACCCTGGTTTTCAACTGTAAATTTAACCGCTTGCGATGCTGCCTGTGTACGCAGGTAGTACATACCTGTTTTAAGGCCCTTCTTCCATGCGTAAAAGTGCATTGAAGTAAGTTTTGACGCATTTGGCGAGTTGATGAACAGGTTCAACGATTGCGACTGGCAGATATAAGCGCCACGATCGGCAGCCATATCAATAATGGTACGCATCTTTATTTCCCAAACAGTTTTGTAAAGTTCCTTGATCTCAGCAGGGATCTCTGCGATATCCTGGATCGATCCGTTTGCAGTGATGATCTTATCCTTCATGCTGCCGGTCCATAAACCAAGGTTTACAAGGTCGCGCAGTAAGTGTTTGTTAACGATCACAAACTCGCCGCTCAATACCCTGCGGGTATAAATGTTTGAGGTATATGGTTCAAAGCATTCGTTGTTACCAAGGATCTGTGATGTAGAAGCGGTTGGCATTGGCGCAACCAATAACGAGTTACGTACACCATGGTTCATTACATCTAAACGCAGGTTTTCCCAATCCCAACGGCCGCTTTCAGGTTTTACATCCCAAAGATCGAACTGGAACTTGCCTTGTGACAATGGAGAGCCCTTGAATGTTTCATAGGCACCATCTTTAATTGCAAGGTCCTTCGAAGCAGTCATTGAAGCAAAGTAGATAGTTTCAAAGATCTCTTTGTTCAATTTCTTAGCGCCTTCACTTTCGAATGGTAAACGCAGCATAATGAACGCATCCGCTAAACCTTGCACACCTAACCCGATTGGACGATGACGTAAGTTTGAATACTCTGCTTCTTTAATCGGGTAGTAGTTACCGTCGATGATCTTGTTAAGGTTTAAAGTAGCCTGGTAGGTTACTTCGTATAATTTATCATGATCAAACATGCCATCTCTAACAAAGCGTGGCAATGCCAATGAAGCAAGGTTACAAACAGCTACTTCGTCTTTAGATGTATATTCAATAATTTCGGTACAAAGGTTTGAGCTTTTTATAGTACCCAAATTCTGCTGGTTCGATTTTCCGTTGGCAGCATCCTTGTATAACAGGTAAGGGGTACCGGTTTCTACCTGGGCATCAAGTACAGCGAACCAAAGTTCCTGTGCCTTCACCACCTTGCGGGCGCGGCCTTCCTTTTCGTATTTCTTGTATAGTTTTTCGAAATCCTTACCCCAGCAATCAGCTAGTCCAGGTGCTTCGTGCGGACAGAATAAGCTCCAATCCTCATTAGCTTCTACACGCTGCATAAACAGGTCAGATACCCAAAGTGCATAGAACAAATCGCGGGCGCGCATTTCTTCCTTACCATGGTTTTTACGCAGGTCAAGGAATTCAAATATATCAGCATGCCACGGCTCAAGGTAGATAGCGAAAGCACCTTTACGCTTGCCGCCACCCTGGTCAACATAACGGGCTGTATCATTAAATACACGCAGCATTGGGATAATACCGTTGCTGGTACCGTTTGTACCGCTGATGTATGAGCCTGTAGCCCTTACATTGTGGATACTCAAGCCTATACCACCAGCACTTTGTGAGATCTTGGCAGTTTGTTTTAATGTATCGTAAATTCCGTCGATACTGTCATCCTGCATGGTCAACAAGAAACATGACGACATTTGTGGTTTCGGTGTACCGGCGTTAAATAAGGTCGGGGTTGCATGAGTGAACCAGCGCTCGCTCATCAGGTGGTAAGTTTTGATAGCGCTTTCCACATCTTCTTTGTGGATTCCTACGGATACACGCATAAATAAATGCTGCGGGCGCTCGGCAATTTTGCCATCAAGCTTTAACAGGTATGATTTTTCAAGGGTTTTGAAACCGAAGTAATCAAAGCCGAAGTCACGGTCATAAATAATGCTGCTGTCTAAAAGCTCGGCATTTTTTTCAATTACTTCCCAAACATCGTCGGCAAGTAAAGAGGCATCCTTACCTGTTTTAGGGTCAACATAGTTATGCAATAAGCGCATAGTTTCTGAAAACGACTTGATGGTATTTTTATGCAGGTTTGATACTGCAATCCGCGAAGCCAGCAAAGCATAGTCAGGATGCTTGGTGGTTAATGAAGCTGCTGTTTCTGCAGCCAGGTTATCCAACTCAGATGTTGTTACGCCATCAAATAAACCTTCAATAACCTTCTTTGCCACATCAATCGGGTCAACCAATTGAAACCCGTAACACAACTTTTCAATGCGTGCTGTAATCTTGTCAAATTTTACCGATTCTTTTTTTCCGTCTCTTTTTATTACAAACATGTTTGACCCCCTTTTTACTCCCTGCCACCGGCAGAACTATTATTTTAATATTTAACCCTTGATATTTCTAACTAATTTCTGATTTCCAGTCTCTTTTTAACTAACTAAAAATCCTCGTCTAACGAAAACGCCTTGCTTTCCTGCGAATTTAACACGCCGCTTTTTTGGTAATCTCCTACCCTTTTTTCGAAGAAGTTGGTTTTCCCTTGCAGTGAGATCATTTCCATAAAGTCGAACGGATTTGATGCACCGTAAACTTTATCGTAACCCAATTCGCCAAGCCACCTGTCGGCCACAAATTCAATGTACTGGCTCATCATTTTGGCATTCATACCAATCAGGTTAACCGGCAGCGCATCGGTAATAAATTCCTTTTCTATTTCAACCGCATCGGTGATGATCGCGGTTGCCGCTTCCTTCGAAAGCTTGTTTTCCAGCATTTTGTAAAGCAGGCAGGCAAATTCGCAATGCATACCTTCATCACGCGAAATCAACTCGTTGCTGAATGTTAAGCCCGGCATTAAACCACGTTTCTTTAACCAAAATATTGAGCAGAAGCTTCCGGAGAAGAAAATACCTTCAACAGCTGCAAAAGCTATCAAACGCTCGGCAAATGTCCCGTTGTTTATCCACCTTAATGCCCACTCTGCCTTTTTACCCACACATGGTATGGTATCAATAGCATGGAACAGACGGTCCTTTTCAGCCGGATCCTTTATATAAGTATCTATCAGCAGTGCATAAGTTTCTGAATGGATGTTTTCCATCATTATCTGGAAGCCATAAAAACAGCGTGCCTCAGGCAATTGCACTTCGCTCATGAAGTTAACGGCCAGATTCTCGTTAACTATGCCATCACTTGCCGCGAAGAACGCCAGCACGTGCGATACAAAGAAACGCTCGCCATCGTTCATGTTTTCCCAGTGTTTCATATCATCACTAAGATCTATCTCCTCGGCGGTCCAGAAACTGGCCTCACACTTCTTGTACATTTCCCAAATTGCGGGATACTTGATAGGGAGAATAACAAAGCGGTCCTTGTTCTCTCTTAGCAATAATTCTGTTTCCTGTTCCATGCGCTCCTTTTATTTTTTATTAGCCCTCGGGCTATCTCTTCAAAACATTTTAATGCGTTGGCGTTAGCCGACAACAATACCATAGCGTTAGTTTTTGCTGTGTGATAAATGGTGTTTACCACTTCTAACTACTTAAATATCAACCTCACCAGTCCCTGCCAAACTATTTTAACCTTAGTATATCAAACCACGTTTTTGCGTGGTTTTCTTTTGTCATTACCGACTAGGACATCAGCAATAACACATAGCGTTGAATGAACTTATAATCAAATATAGGGTATGCTGTTTTATGATGATAATCTAAGTTTTTAACACCCGCTATAAGTTATACACAAAAGATAACTTAACATTAACATTGGACGTTTTTGGGTGCATAAAAGCTGTTAAAATCGGGTGTTAAAAACTATTTCAACACCCGCTAAAAAACTTTTTTTTGAACTGATTAGTCTGCCTTTGGAACAAATTTCATCGACACCGAATTTACACAATGGCGCGTATTTTTCGGAGTAAGGTATTCGCCTTCGAAAACGTGGCCCAAATGAGCGCCGCAGTTGGCACAAACTATTTCCACACGGCGACCATCGGCATCTGGCACGCGTTTTACCGCGCCCGGGATCTCATCGTCAAAACTTGGCCAGCCGCAATGTGATTCAAATTTTGTTTCGGATGTATAAAGCGGTGTATCGCATCTTTTGCACACATATAGGCCTTCTGCCTTATTATCAAGCAAAGCGCCGGTAAAGGGGCGTTCTGTTCCTTTATGTAATATGATATATTCTTCTTCGGGTGTTAATTTATTGTATTCCATTGTATTTAATTAGTGAATTAGCGATTTGTTGAATTAGTGATTGGGAATTAATGATGAATGGAGACTTAGTGAATCTTTTAAAACATCTTTCTTTCGGTCTTTACTGACTCCCGGGCTTTCCCAACTTCTTATATAAATATACGACAAATTGGGCGGTTATTTTGTTTGGGAGAGGGAATTGACAGTGGGTTGACATGGTGAAAAATCGTTAAACAAGAACATAACAAACCATTGCCATTGCAAGGAGGAACGCCGAAGCAACCGGCAATTGTCTGAACCATGGTTCACTTGATTTAAGGATTTCCTGATTTTTTTCGGCGGACTGGATCATGGGAATCTACCAATCAAGTGAATCACGGTTCAAAAAGAATTGCTACGCAATGACATATTGAAGAGGCCGGCAACAAAAAATCCCGATCAATTGACCAGGATCTTAGTTTCATTTTCTGTTCCCCCTTTAGGGGGTTAGGGGGCCTCTACTTCGCTAATTCTTCTGCAAGCGCAGCACCAATCTCAGCCGGTGATTCTACAACCCTGATTCCGCACTCACGCATAATTTTCATCTTTGCTGCTGCTGTATCGTCGGCGCCACCAACAATTGCACCTGCGTGGCCCATACGGCGTCCCGGAGGCGCTGTTTGGCCTGCAATAAAGCCAACAACCGGTTTGGTACCGTTTGCCTTGATCCACTGAGCTGCTTCGGCTTCCATGCCGCCGCCAATCTCACCTATCATGATGATGCCATGTGTTTCAGGATCGTTCATTAAAAGCTCCACCGCTTCCTTGGTTGTTGTACCGATGATCGGGTCGCCGCCGATACCGATAGCTGTAGTGATACCTAAACCCGCCTTAACAACCTGGTCAACCGCCTCGTAAGTTAAGGTACCTGATTTTGAAACTACACCAACATGTCCCTTCTTAAAGATAAAGCCCGGCATGATCCCGATCTTAGCCTCGTCGGCAGTGATGATACCTGGACAGTTAGGGCCGATCAAACGTGTGTCGCGTCCCTTAATATATTCCTTCACCATAATCATATCCTTTGTAGGGATACCTTCGGTGATACAAACAATAACTTTTATACCTGCTTCGGCTGCTTCCATAATTGAATCAGCTGCAAATGCAGGAGGTACAAATATGATAGATACGTTAGCACCAGTTTCTGCAACTGCATCGGCAACGGTGTTAAAAACCGGCCTGTCTAAATGCTGCTGACCGCCTTTACCCGGGGTTACACCACCAACAACCTGCGTTCCGTACTCAATCATCTGCGAAGCGTGGAAACTGCCTTCTTTACCTGTAAAACCCTGAACTATAACTTTGGAATCTTTATTTACGAGTACACTCATTGGATTTTTTTATTTGTAGGGCAAAGCTAAAGTTTTTGCGCGAATGTCAAACCCCGTAATTACTTAAAGGGGAACTTTTTTACATGGAGATTAAAGTACCGAAGCGGCAGTAAAAACCAAAGTTTTTCAACATCGAACATGATATTTATATCCTTTTTTTATTTTAGCAGCACACTACATACCTAATACTTATGAAAAATAGCAATAAAACCATTGTATGGCTTATAGCCTTTTTATTTTGCACTACAGCTACCCATGCGCAATTGGGCGGCTTCGGTAAAAAACTATTAGACAAAGGAACCGAAATGGCTTCGGGTGGCAGCTTAAACAAAATTCTGAAACAGCCCCAGGCTATAACCACCAGTTTTAAAGATGTAAACAAAACGGGCTCAAAACCACCATCGTTTATGGAGGGGCAGGAGGCGCAGCCACTGTACCTGTTGCCCAAAGCACCCAACGGAGGCTTTAAGCTTTGTGCCGGTTTTTATGAAATGACCAACAAAAGCTATTGCCTGCATGCCGGCACCCGTGGACCAAGCAGCGGGGACGGTTATATGCTTGCACCTGTGCTTGGGCCGAAACGTGATGTTGTAATATTGATATTAAAACATGCCGAAACCCATCCCGATGTAAACAAGCACAGTATCCAGATCTTACTATGGGCTATCATCGCCCGTACCCGGTTTGCCGATTTTGGCAATGATATAAAACTTACCGCCACCAGCCTATTATCTCCGCAAGAGCTGCTAATGCTGGAGGGCGGCGCTTTGGGCGTATTGCCTGCCAGCGTCATGGACAAAGCTAAAAACCAGCTTCCACCTGCCGCGCAAAGCGTTTTCGAGGCTGAAAACAATATCAGGCAACTGGCAGCATCAGGGAATTCATCCTACGAAGAAATGGAGAAATATGCCATGATTGCAGGTTTAGCGCCACAGCCTGATCCTGAAGTTCCATCAGGCATCTGGTCGCTGCATCCGGATGGATATTATATCAGGTTTTACCCGCATAGCTATTCAAAAACAACCGTACAGATCTATGTGCCGCAGGAATTGATCAGCAGCAAACCCAATCTTGTATACGATGCCCCCAATGGCATTGCCTGCCCGGCAAACGTAGGCGCACAACGCCTGGCCCAAACCAACGAGCCGCTTAACCCGGATTATACAAAGAAATTAAAGACGCCGTGTAATCTGTAAATATTCATCCTGATAAAAAAACATTCTGAACATAGTGAAGAATCTTATACGATAGACAAGTCGCCCCTATACATACCCGCGTTTATATCGCACGCAGAAGATTCTTCGCTCTCGCTCAGAATGACAAAATATGCTTTTTTCAACCATCCCCTTTCAACGCAGCGGCATTCACCGCTGCGTTAAACTCTCCTTCACTCTTCGCTATTACAATGGTAGCAACCCCGTTCCCAATCATATTGGTGATAGCCCGTGCTTCTGACATAAACCTATCCACCCCAAATAATATCGCCACCCCTTCAACAGGGATAATTTTTATAGCGGCCAAGGTTGATGTAAGGATAATAAAACCACCACCCGTTACTGCTGCGGCTCCCTTTGAGGTGATCATCAATATCCCGATAAGCATTACCTGCTGCTCCAGCGTGAGCGGAACATGAAAAACCTGCCCCAGGAATATAACTGCCATAGAAAGGTATATGGTTGTACCGTCGAGATTAAAGGAATACCCGGTAGGGATCACCAGCCCAACAACAGATTTTGAGCAGCCGAACTTCTCCATTTTATCGATCATGCCGGGTAAGGCGGTTTCGGAGGATGATGTCCCCAGCACAAGCAGGATCTCATCTTTTATAAACTTTAAATACTCCCAGAGGCTGAACTTATAAATGCGGCAAATAATGTTAAGCACCACAAAAATGAAAAGGAACATGGTGATATACACCGATGCCATCAAGAGGCCCAAAGGCGCCAGCGTTTTTACCCCATAGGTGCTGATGGTGTAGGCCATGCCGCTAAATGCGCCGATTGGCGCTAAACGCATAACCGTACGCATGATATTAAAAAACACCTTCGAAAGCTTATCAAACAGGTTGATGACCGTTTCACCGGTTTCTCCCATCTTACTTAATCCGAAGCCAAATAATATTGCGAAGAAGAGGATCTGCAAAATATCGCCTTTGGCAAAGGCATCAAATACGTTTGAGGGGATGATATGGGTTATAAAATCAACCCAATGCATTTCCGCGGCCGCCTTTTGATACGTTGCCAGTTTTGCAGCGTCGGCTACAGTATGATTTACAAAGCCATCGCCAGGCCGCACTACATTGGCCACTATCACACCGATTACCAAAGCAAAGGTTGAAACTATCTCAAAATATAATAAAGCCTTGCCACCCACCCTGCCCACCTTTTTCATATCGCTCATCCCGGCAATACCCAATACAATGGTAAAAAATATGATCGGCGCTATCAGCATTGTGATCAGGCTGATAAACATTTTGCTGATCGTCTGCGCCGTTGGACCAAAGGATTTAAAGCAAAGGCCTACAACAACGCCCAGCAAAATGGCAACAATTACCTGGAAATTCAGGTTGAGAAAAAGTTTCTTCATCAGTCAATTATACGAATATTCAGCGTGTTATAATAATACCGGGAAGTTTTACGCCGCAGTCATTATGTTTCAACAAAAAAGCTCTCCGGGAAAATCCCGGAGAGCTTTTCAATATTTTATATTTCCTTATCCTACAACGCCCGTAAGCAGGTTAACGTTGTACGTTTTGCCGTTGATGGTTATAGAAACTTTATGGCCGCCTAAAAAGGTAATGGTACCAATATAGCTCCAGCTTCCGGTTGTTCCGGTTCCGGTTGTAGTAAAGCTTGCTGAGCCAGCTACAATGTCGTCCTGGTTTGGATCGAGCACCAATGATGACAGGACGTAACTAAAAGCACGTGTACCGCTTTTCTTTGTTCCGGTTTTATAGCTGTAAGTGCCTGCCGACCCCAATGTACCTTTTAGTATTAATTTCGAATTGTTGTCTGCCGGGTTAATAGCCAACAACGACAGATCCTCGTTTATTTTTGACACCAGCGAGAACGATGCTGTCGACAACGAAATAGTAAGATTATCCTTAGTGGTGTAACCGGTTACCATGTCATTTGTACAACTGAATGCGAAATATAAATGCCCCGACACCGAAGCTGTGGTATCGCTGCCCGGATCACTGGTTTCATTTACTGTAGTATCTATAACCAGTCCGCAAAAGGGATTGCTTAAATCGTGCAACAGTTTACCGTGGCTTTGCTTCACTGCAAGGCCGCCCGGTGCGTCTAAACCCTGGCCTACATTAACGCCGCCATAGCCGCCGAATAAATTTTGTGCAAGATCAAGCGCAACCTGGCTGCTTACCTGGGCGGGCGTAAGTGCATTGGCGGAAGAGGTGTCGGACTTTTTACAGGCTGTATAAATAACCGCCATGCCCGCAACAATTGCAATGGAGAGTAAAGTTTTTAATTTCATGGATAAGGATTTTTTGTGATAAAATTTAATTGGGTATTGTTTGTGCCCCTTATACGTAAAGATCGGAATAAAGTTCAATTTTCGGCAGTAAAAGTTACATATCTAAGTAGCTCATTTTTTGGACGAACGGCCAACAAAAAAGCTCCCCGCGGTAATACCGCAGGAAGCTCCATATAACTATTTAAAAACTGTATTAAGCTGGGGTTACTGCACCTGTAAGAAGGTCGATAAGGTATACCTTGCTTAAGAAGGTCATTTTAGCCTTGTGGTTACCCAGGTAAACAATGGTACCGCTGTAATCCCATGCAATACCCTTGGTGCTTAGCCCTTTTGATTCAAAAGTTGCAGTACCGTCGGTTATATCGTAATTGTCATCAGCATGGATATACAGGCCCTTGAAGGTATATATATTATGTACAAAAGTTGAGCTCTTTGGCTTGTTGGTATAGCTAAAATCAGCCCATGATTTCAAAGTTCCGTCTAACGAAAAATTTGAGTTATTACTGTTTAAGCCGCGTACCTTATAATTCTGAGTAACTAAGAAAACGAACGCATAACCAGGTCCCTTTCCGGCTGTAGCTATTGAATCTGCAAGATTGTAACCTGTGGTTTTGTTATTGCTGCAAAAGAAGGTATAATTAACGCTTCCAATTGTTTCTGATTTAAGCGTATCACCCTGGTTAAATTTAACATCAAGGCTGTTGTCTATATAAAAGCCGCAACCTATTGCGCTTTGTGTTTTAAGCTTTGGTGCCGCAGATGTAAGAACTGTGTTGGCTGCAACGCCATCCTTAATGCTTGCGCCGCCGTATGCCCCTGATAATGATTGAACAAGATTTGTGGCAATAGCTACACTTGCTTCGTCAGCAGTGGTTTGGGTCTTAGCCGGTGCATTTTCCGTTTTTTTACACGCCGAATAAAATAATGCCACAGCCATTAGTAATGGCAGCGCGCTGCGTAGGTTTGGTTTCATATTGGTTTGAGATTTGGTTTGAATAATTTATCGAATTAAACCTACACATTTGAGAACGACAATTATAAATTATTTGTAAAAAAAGTTATTCAATACTTAATAATTATAACTTTTAACTACCAGATAACTAATACTTTATAATTGAGCAACATCGCCAAAAATTCCTCTTAGAGTTAAATACACTTACTTGACACGACCCGCATATTTGAAAAAAATATTTTTAGGCCGATAATAATTTCACCACCACCTAAATTGACACCGCTTTTTACAACTTCGCATTACCTTTACAGCCCTTACAACTAATTTTCTTAATTTCGCAGCCTCATACGCGTAAATAATAAAATGGACTATCAATTTAAGGATATAGAAAAAAAGTGGCAAAAGTTTTGGGCTGATAACCAGACCTTCAAGGCTGAGGATAAAACCACCAAACCCAAGTATTATGTACTGGATATGTTCCCCTACCCTTCAGGTGCCGGGCTGCATGTTGGCCATCCGCTAGGCTATATCGCTTCTGATATTTTTTCACGCTATAAAAGGCTGAAGGGCTTTAACGTGCTGCACCCTATGGGTTACGATAGTTTTGGTCTTCCGGCCGAGCAATATGCCATTCAAACAGGTCAGCACCCAGCCATAACAACTGAAGCTAATATTGCCACCTACCGCCGCCAGCTGGACCAAATAGGTTTTTCGTTCGACTGGAGCCGCGAAGTGCGCACCAGTTCGCCCGATTATTATAAATGGACGCAGTGGATCTTTATGCAGCTGTTTAATAGCTGGTACAATAAAGATGCTGATAAAGCGGAAAGTATTGACAAGCTGGTTAAACATTTTGAGCAAAACGGATCGATTGGAATAAACGCCGTATGTGATGACGAGATCTTAAGCTTTAGTGCTGAAGAATGGAAGGCGATGAGCAATCAGGATCAGCAGGCTGAACTTTTAAAATACCGCCTTACCTACCTGCGCGAAAGCACCGTAAACTGGTGTGCCGCGTTGGGTACCGTATTGGCAAACGACGAGGTAAAGGACGGCTTTAGCGAGCGCGGCGGATACCCTGTTGAGCAAAAGAAAATGATGCAGTGGAGCATGCGCATTACCGCCTATGCCGATCGCCTGTTAAAAGGCCTTGACACCATTGACTGGCCGGAACCTTTGAAGGAAATGCAAAGGAACTGGATTGGTAAAAGCGTGGGTGCGCTTGTCAGATTTCAACTTGAGAAAGAAACTAATCTCCAGTCTCTAAACACTAATCACTACATAGAGGTATTTACTACAAGGGCTGACACGATCTTTGGTACTACATTTTTAGTATTAGCACCCGAGCATGAGCTGGTGACTTCATTAACTACGCCGGAACAAAAAGATGATATTGAAGCCTACATCGCGCAAGCAAAAAAGAAATCGGAACTGGAAAGGATGGCTGACGCCAAGACCGTTTCGGGTGCTTTTACCGGAAGTTTTGCATTGAACCCTATTAATGGCGAGAAGGTGCAGATCTGGATTGCGGATTATGTTTTGGCAGGATACGGAACCGGCGCTGTGATGGCTGTACCATCGGGCGATCAACGTGATTACCTGTTTGCAAAGCATTATAATTTGCCGATAATCCCGATCATCGACATACAAAAAATTGAGACTGAAGCCGACCCAACCAAGGAAGGACGTTATATAAACTCTGGGTTTATAAATGGCTTAACTTATAAGGAAGCTACTACTGCCGTAATTGCCAAACTGGAAGACATTGGCGCAGGCAAGGCGAAGGTAAACTTCAGGATGCGCGACGCCATATTTGGCCGCCAGCGGTATTGGGGCGAGCCTGTACCCGTTTATTTTAAGGATGAGCTCCCTTATTTAATTGAAGAAAAGGACCTGCCTTTGGTATTGCCGGAAGTGGATAAATATTTGCCAACTGAAGATGGTGAACCGCCATTGGCTAGAGCAAAGGACTGGAACTACAATGGCTTTGAATATGAATTAAGCACCATGCCCGGCTGGGCAGGCAGCAGCTGGTACTGGTACCGGTATATGGATGCCCATAACGATGCAGAATTTGCTTCGAAGGAAGCCATTGAATACTGGAAGGATGTCGACCTTTACATAGGTGGTAGCGAACATGCGACGGGCCACTTGTTGTATAGCCGTTTCTGGAATAAGTTTATGAAGGATCTTGATCTTGTTGTTGAGGAAGAGCCATTTAAAAAGCTGATTAACCAGGGGATGATCCAGGGGCGCAGTAACTTTGTGTATCGCTTGATTGATGAAGAAGGCAGAGCAACAAACACCCTGATATCGCATGGGTTAATTAAGCAATACAAAACATCACCGTTACATGTGGATGTTAATATTGTTGACAACGAAGTACTTAACATCAATAAATTCAAAGAGTGGCGCCCTGAATATGCCGATGCAGAGTTCATCCTCGAAAACGGCAAATACATCTGCGGTGTTGAAGTTGAAAAAATGTCGAAATCAAAATTCAACGTGGTTAATCCCGATGATTTGATTGAGCGTTACGGTGCTGATACCTTGCGGATGTACGAGATGTTTTTAGGTCCGCTTGAACAAAGCAAGCCATGGAACACCAACGGTATTGAGGGTGTATTTAAATTCCTGCGTAAATTCTGGAGGTTATTCCATAATGATGCCTGGGAATTCAGCGTATCAACCAATGGGCCGTCAAAAGCTGAGCTGAAATCATTGCACAAAATCATCCGTAAGGTTGAGGAAGATGTAGAGCGATTTTCGTTTAATACCTCTGTGTCTAGCTTTATGATAGCGGTAAACGAACTTACAGATCTGAAGTCAAACAATAAGGCAGTGTTGCAAGATTTGGTTGTGATCCTTTCACCCTATGCCCCACACATCTGCGAGGAACTATGGACATTGCTGGGCAACGAAGCGGGAACACTATCATACACAGCGTTCCCTAAATTTAACCCGGCGTATTTGGTGGAGGACGACTTTGCTTACCCAATTTCGATAAACGGCAAAACAAAACTGAACCTCAATATGCCGTTAAGCCTGGAGCCTGCGGATATTGAAGCCATAGTTTTAGCCAGTGCCGATGTTCAAAAATACCTTGACAATAAAACCCCAAGGAAGGTAATTGTTGTGAAGGGAAGAATTGTGAATATTGTGCTGTAAAACTCGATCATCATGCTGAAATAAATTCAGCATTACAATGTTATTCAAGAGGCGCAAAGCATTGCGCCTCTACACTTTGTGTAAATCACACACATCGCTTTGCAACTAATTTGTTACAGTTATAGCCCGTTGTAAAATAATCAGCTATAGCTTGTAACATTTGAACTATTTTCGCCTCCAATTACAAAAATCATCAAAAAATGAAACGTTTTTACATAATTATAGTAATATTATGCTCTTTTTTCACCGCTCATGCCCAACTGGGTGTAGGCGGTGGCGGCTCGTCAATTGTCGGAAAGATTTCCGGTAATCTGATCGACTCGATTTCAAAAAAACCAATGGATTATGCTTCTGTAGGTCTGTACCACAGTAATGGTAAGTCCCCTATTACCGGTGTAATTACCGACGAAAAAGGAAATTTCAGACTTGACAACGTTAAGCCAGGCAGCTACAAATTAGTGATCACCTTTATCGGTTATCCTGACAAAATTATTGACCCTGTAGTAACCACTGCCGGAAAACCCGATAAAAATTTAGGTGTGTTATCTGTGTCTCCGGGAGCGCATACGCTTAAAGAAGTTACGGTTACGGGTCAAAGCGCTTTAATTGAAAACAGGATTGATAAGATTGTTTATAATGCTGAAAAAGACATAACGGCCGCCGGTGGCAACGCAACAGATTTATTAGGAAAAGTACCGCTGGTTACCGTAGATATTAACGGTAACGTATCGGTACGCGGTGATGCCAACGTGCGTGTGCTGATCAATGGCAAACCGTCCGGCGCGACTTCAACCAGTCTCTCTGATGTGTTGAAAGCTATCCCCGCTTCGCAAATTAAAAGCATCGAAGTTATTACTTCACCGTCGGCAAAATATGATGCGGAAGGTTCGGCAGGTATCATCAATATAATCACTAAATCGAAAAATGTTTCGGGTGTGAGCGGATCGGTGAGCGCTGCTGTTGGTACAAGACAAAACAATGGTAACTTCAACCTTAACTACAACAAAAACCGTTTTAATTTTTCGGCCAACATAGGCGGTAATTTAACATGGCCACAAAATTCGATTACCAGCTTCGATCAGCAGATCGATCTTGATACCATTCATACGCATACCACCAGCAATGGTACCAGCCGGGTTACCCGACATGCTACTAACAGTTCTGTGACTGCCGGCTATGAGTTCAATGCGTTTAACAGCATCAGTTCATCGTTCAAGCTATTGGACTTTAATTTCAACACAAATGGCAATACGTCGATTCAGTCTGTAACTCCTTATGAGAACCACCTGATGCAGCATAATGAGTTCAGTAACTTTGACTGGAACTTTGATTATACCCATAAGTATAAATTGGAAGGCGAAGAACTTGACCTGTCTACCCAATGGAGCCATGGCAGCGGGACAACCAACTTTACCAACACTTATACGGCTGTTTTTAATGATATTCAAAATAACCTGAACGGTAAAAACAATGAATACACCATTCAGGCGGATTATACCCTGCCTATCAGCAAAACTTTAAAACTGGAAGCTGGTGGTAAAAGCATTTTCAGGAGAATAAACAGTACGTCAAACTATTATGACGACACCAATAATTCCGGCGATTTTACATTTGATCCCTTGCTGTCAAACGTTTACAAGTACAATCAAAACGTATTTGCAGGCTACACCGTGTTTACTATCACGCTGCCAAAGAAATGGTCTGTTTTAGCGGGTGTAAGAGACGAGAACACAGATATTAAAGGCGAACCAATTAATGCCTCACAAGACCTCTCTACATTCAACCAGAGCTATAATACATTTGTACCAAGCTTAACTATTCAAAAGGCACTTAATGCCAAGCAAACTATTAAGCTAGCTTACAGCAAACGTATAACCCGCCCAAGCTTACAGTTCCTAAATCCGTTTGTAAACCAGGTTAATATTCAAAGCCAAACCCAGGGTAATCCAACATTAAACCCGGAAGTTTCACAGACCGTTGAACTGGATTACAACGCTTTTATCGGTACATCAATATTAAACCTTTCAGGTTATTACAAACATACCAACAACCTCATTGAAAACATTGCCAAACCAATATCAGTAGTGGTTGACGGTATAGCACAGGGCGGTACATTAACTACTTACCAAAATATCGGTAGCAATAACTCAATTGGCGGCAGCGTTTTCGGAACCATTAATCCATTTAAAGCCTTAACTATTATAATGAGTATTAATGCCTACACTTATAAACCGGACCCTTCTGGGGTGTTCCATCTTGATCAAACTCAAAATGGCACTTATATCCAGTATAGTGGCTTCGCACGTGCTAGCTTAACCTTGCCGAATGATTATGTTGCAGAAGTATTCACTTTCGGCAGTTCTTCAAAACATACTATTCAAGGTACAACCCCAACATTCAGTATATTTGGTATAGGCGCTAAAAAACAATTCATGGAAAAGAGACTTGCACTGGGTCTAAATGCCATTCAGCCTTTCAGCGAATACAAGAGTTTCAACTCAAAGCTGGAAAGCCCGGGATTTAAACAATCCAGCAGCTTCCAGATGCCATTCCGCTCGTTTGGTATCACTTTTAGCTACACTTTTGGTAAGTTAAGCTTTAGCAACCCAACTCAGTCTAAAAAAGGCGTTAATAACGATGACTTAAAACAAGGCGACCAGGGTGGTGGCGGCGCTCCGGCCGGTGGCGGCAGATAATTTGCCCTTAATTCTACAATAAATATATAGGAGCCTCTGCCAAATTGCAGAGGCTTTTTTAATGCATTAACGGTATCGGAAACTGATAAAGATTTCTTTTTATATTTGATAAATCAAACAATGAAAAACACCGACATCACCGATCCGCAATTCCTGCAAGCCGTTGAGGCGATTGATGCCGGTGATATTAATGAGCTTGAAACTATCATTACCAAATATCCCCGATTGGTTAAGGAAAGGTTACAAACTACAGAACCCGGTTATTTTAAAGACCCGTACCTGCTTTGGTTTGTTGCCGATAATCCTATCCGCATAGAAAAACTTCCTCCCAATATTGTGGAGATAACCAGCCTGCTTGTACAGGCGGTAAAGCGCGAAGCCCCCGATACCTATCTTAGACAAATTAACTATACCCTGGGATTAGTAGTCACCGGGCGCATCCCGCGCGAATGTGGCGTACAAATAGCAATGATGGATTTGCTGATAGATGCAGGAGCAGCCCCTGCAGGCACCATGGGGGCATTTGCACATGGCAATATTGATGCGGCTCAGCATTTAATAAACCGTGGCGATAAACTTACCCTGCCGGCTGCGGTTTGTCTGGAACGTATGGACGACATTAATCGTTTAGGCATAGTTGCAAGCGCTGGTGAAAAGCTAACCTCGCTAACGGCGGCAGCATTCTATGGTAAGTCTGATATTATAAAACTGCTATTGAAAATGGGTGCCGATCCTAATGGTTATTCCGAACACAACAGTGGTTTTCATAGCCATGCTACACCATTACACCAGGCTGTTTATTCGGGTTCGCTTGATGCCGTAAAAATATTACTTGAAGCCGGCGCCAAACCGGATGCTCCCGACAAAATTTACAATGGAACACCTTTGGGATGGGCAAGGCACATGCAAACCGATGATAGTTATGATGAAGCAGGCAAAAATAAATTTGCGGTGATTGAAAGCTATCTGCTTTCTTTGTCTTAACTCGTGACTCTTGACTCCCTACGCCCCTACATCAATCCCTATTTGCTTCAGCAATAACGATGCGTTGAATGTTTTACATTCGCCGTGCTTTATTTTGTAATCAAACAGCATTTCGCCATCCTTTACCTGGATGTCGAAATAGTAATTACGCACGTAATCCGGGTGATCTTTTTCAAGTTCCGCAATTTGGAGGTCGTGGGTGGCGACTATGCCTACGCCCTTCTTCTTTATCAGTTGCTCGATCACGGCTTTTGAACCGAGGTATTTATCAACTGAATTTGTTCCTCGCAGCATTTCATCTATCAAAAAGAAAACTTTAGGCTCATTCTCCACGGCGGTCAGCAGCATTTGCAGGCGGTCGAGTTCAGCTTTAAAGGTTGAAGTACTTTCGTTTAGCGAATCCTTAATGCGCATGTAGGTTTTTATGGTGATAACCGATACCTGCATTTCATCCGCACAAACCGGCGCCCCACATAAGGCCAGCACACTGTTAATACCTATGGTTCGTAAAAATGTACTTTTACCAGCCATGTTCGACCCTGTGATGATATCAATTTTATAGGTATTATTCAGCTCATAATCATTCGCTACGCGGTTTTTTATATTGATCAGCGGATGTGCCAGGCCCTTAGCAGTTAGGGTATAATTTTCACCATCAACTATTTGCGGAAAGCTCCATTCGGGGTAATTGATGTGAAGTGAGGCGATGCTGTTTAAAGCTTCAAATTCGGCTATTACGTCAAACGCCGTTTCAAGGCTTTGCTGATTGTTCCGCTTCCAGTTTTCAATGGCGATAATCTGTTTAAGCGCCCAAAGAGAAAATACATTCAGGATAAATCCCACTATCATAATTGAACTATAGCCAAGCTTATTGATCAGCCGCGATAATTGTTCAATCTTTTGAGCAGTCCCTTCGGTTTTCAGGTGTTGCGCCATTTTGCCGCAGCCGGGCGAACTCCACTCCTCTTTTTCGATAGCCTGGAATACTATTGTATAGTTACCCAGCGTTTGCCCGATCTTGTCGGCTATAGCAGCTGATTTTAGGATATAGCTACCCTTTGCAGTAAGAATACCAAAATTAACAATTGCTATGGCTATCGCCGCGAGAGAAACAATCGGATAGAAAACAGCGGCTACAATTGCAGCTAACAGTAAGTATGGGGCTATCTTAATATAGGCTGATAGCGCTTTTTCGCCTGGCAATTCAAGCGGCCTCCGCAAATAAGTAAAAAGATTGTTTAGCTGGCTGGCATTTGTGCCGTTTGCAAAAAGCAGCTTTGCCTGGAAATCCAGCTTCCAGCTATTTTTTGTACCCAGTTCCTTTAATGATGCCTGCCGGTTTAAAACAACATCCTTCTGTGCAGGAGCTGAAAGCCATTCCGCCAGCAAGCTTTTACCCAAACCAGTTGCCGCGCGGTTGATCATTTGGAATAAAGTGGCCTTTCCAAAAATATCCAGATCTGCAGTGTAACCATGCTTGTCATCGGCGAACCCGCTGCCATTGTCATAAATATTTGATCGGTTAGTTATGCTGCCAATCTCGTTTTCGGTTACCTTTTTTAAGGCCTTAAAATAATCCCTTCGCCCTATAAAAAAGCTCTGTTTTGATACCAGCCACGTAAACCCCAGCATCAGGATTACAAAAAGGACAATTAACAAACCGATGCCAATGGTTTTTACTGACAAATAAATAGCTACCACTACCAGGGCAAAAATCACCAGGCGCAACAGCGAATATTTATTGATCAGTTTTTCATATTTATCTATTTCCTGCTGGGTTGAGTTGGCTCGTCGCTGGTAGTCGGTTAGTATACTCATTTAGTTGTAGAGGTTGTAAGGGTTGTAAAAGTTGTAAAGGTTTGACCCCCTATATCTTTCCGTTAACTTCGGCAATATTACAACATTTCAATCTTTTAGCTTTATAACAATTCAACAATCCCTAACTTTGCTCCTTTAACTCTTACAACAACTACAACTTTTACAACCATTATAACCAAAATGAAAATCACCTTCCTCACAGTCGGCAAAACCGAAGATGCTTATTTAAAGGATGGAATTGAAAAGTACGTAAAGCGTTTAAAGCACTACACCAAGCTTATTATTATTGAAATTGATGAGCTAAAAAACACCAAAGCCTTAAGCCAGGAACAACAAAAAGTAAAGGAAGCCGAACTTATCCTCAAAAAGATCACGCCCACAGACCATGTGATCCTGCTTGACGAAAAAGGCATGGAGTTTAGCTCCCAGCAATTTGCCGCCTATATTGACAAAAAAGCCATCAGCGCAGTTAGCAGCCTTGTTTTCGTAGTTGGCGGACCATATGGTTTCGACGCCTCTGTTTATGCACGGGCAAATGATAAACTGTCGTTATCCGCAATGACCTTTTCTCATCAAATGGTACGCTTGTTTTTTATTGAGCAATTATACCGCGCCTATACCATAATTAAGGGGGAACCCTACCATCATCCCTGACAATAGCCTGACTTATTCACCGATATAGTCAGCACACTGTCAAAATATATTATAATTAAAACAAATATGCCCTCTGTGTAGCGTATTGGCCTATTTTTGATGAAAATGGGCCAGCACATGCATCAGGTAGTAGCAGAACTTATATCGGTTAAATTCATATTATTCTACATTTTAATAATATCCACCATAATTGTTCACTACCGTGGCAAGGTTCGGTTCAAGTTTTTCAGGCAGTTAACGGACCATTCAACCTTTATGGCGCCCATAAATATGCCGATGTATGCTTTTTCAGGCGTAGAAAACCAACCGTATATCAAGCAATCCAACTTTCCGCAGCTTAGTCTTTTACGGGATAACTGGCAAACCATCCGCGATGAAGCTTTAGAATTGGAGCGTGAAGAACTGATAAAAGGGTCGGACAAATACAATGACATGGGCTTCAACTCCTTTTTCCGCAGGGGATGGAAGCGTTTTTATTTAAAATGGTATGATGATTTTCATCCGTCAGCAAAAAAATATTGTCCAAAAACTATTGAACTAATCCAGGGCATCCCTGAAATAAAAGCAGCCATGTTTGCCGTATTACCTGGCGGCAGTGAACTGCTAATGCACCGCGACCCTTATGCAGGTTCATTACGCTATCACCTGGGCTTAATAACACCTAATTCTGATCAATGTCATATAGTGGTTGACGGCCAGAGCTATGCCTGGAAGGATGGCGAGGATGTGATCTTCGACGAAACTTACATCCATTACGCCGAAAACAAAACCGACATAGACCGTATCATTTTGTTTTGCGATGTGCAGCGCCCGGTAAAAACCATGTTTGCCCGTGGCTGGAACAAGTTCTTCGGCTGGTTTATTATGGCGGCTGCTGTATCCCCAAATATGGGCGAGGACAAAACCGGGAACATCAATAAGGCATTCAGGTATGTATACTCCATCCGTTTGCTGGGCAAGCGCATAAAGGCTTATAATTACAATTTATACTATGTGGTTAAATATGCTTTGATGGCTGGTATTTTGTATTTGATATTCAGATAATTTCGATTATTTAAACAGGGTTTCATTTAATTTCTTTCAGACTTTCCGACTTCCGGACTTCCGGACTTTTTCTTACTTTTGCCGCATGTCAGGTCACGATCATTCACACCATCACCACCATGATCATGCCCCGAAGCTTGATCATCTTAATGCCGCCTTTATCTGGGGTATCATTTTAAATTCAGCTTTCGTAGTTATCGAAGTAGTTGCAGGCTTGTATACACATTCCCTGTCGTTGCTTACCGATGCCGGGCATAACCTAAGCGATGTTGCCAGTTTGGCATTAGCCTTGCTTGCATTTAAGCTCACCAAGGTAAATTCCAATAGTCAATATACTTACGGATATAAACGATCAACCATCATCGTATCGTTCTTTAATGCGTTGATATTATTTGTTGCAATAGGTTTTATCATCTACGAGGCCATTATGCGCTTCATGAATCCGGAAGTTATTGCCGGCGGCACCATGGCATGGGTTGCGTTTATTGGTATCGGCATAAATGCCTTTACTGCATGGCTTTTTGTAAAAGACAAGGATACCGACCTGAACGTTAAAGGCGCTTACCTGCACATGGCCATCGACGCTATTGTATCATTCGGCGTGGTTATATCCGGTGTGATCATCTATTTCACCAAATTGTACTGGATAGACAGCGTGGTATCATTAATTATAGCTGTGGTTATTTTAAGGGGAACATGGAGCTTGTTAAAAGACAGCCTGCGCCTTGAAATGGATGGCGTTCCCAAGGAAATGGATTTGGAGAAGATTAAGATAGAACTAATGAAATGCAAAGGCGTTATTGATGTGCACCACATGCACGTTTGGGCATTAAGCACTACAGAAAATGCACTCACCGCCCATTTGGTTATCAAACCGGAATTGCTCCCAACCTTTAACAATATCAAAAAGGATCTGCGCCACCGCCTGGAACACATGAGCATCAACCACGCAACCTTTGAGCCGGAGATTGAGGAAGAGGATTGCAAGCAGTTGAATTGTGACTGATAAAATCTTAAATAATGGCTATTAGAAAAGTAGGTGCATTTTTTGAGATTATTTTATCGAATGGAAAATACGCTTATGGAAGAATACTGGAAAAAGCCAATTACGCATTTTACGATATCTATTCAAATACCAGAATAAGCGACATTAAGGAAATTCAAAACAAAGACATTCTCTTTATCGCCGCTGTTTATAAATATGCTATAACTAAAGACCGCTGGAGAAAAATAGGTCAACTTGATTTGGAATCCAAATTACGGGTATTACCGTTAAAGTTTATCGAAGACCAATTATACCCGGGAACCTTCAGCCTTTACGATCCTAATACGGGAGTCATTTCGCCAACCACAAAAGATAAATGTCTTGGTCTGGAAAGAGCTGCCGTATGGGAACCGACACATATTGAAGATCGGATAATTGATTATTATGAGGGCAAGCCCAACAAATGGGTGAATCAATTGGAACTAAAATAATTTGAAATGAAAAAGCCGAAGAATATTCTCCGGCTTTTTCATTTCAAAGACACAAAATATTGCGTCTCTACAAATAATCTTTATGCTTTCTTAGCAGCGGGCTTTTTAGCCTTTGGTTTTGCAGGTACTGCTTCTTCAGTTTTTGCAGCTGCCTTAGCAGGTTTTGCAGGTTCCTCTTCAACAACTACCGGAGCTTCTTCAGCTACAGGTGCGGCACCCGGATCCTCTTCATTAAACAAAGGAAAATCCTTCAAGATCTGGTACCAGTTGATGATCTTTTTCATATCCGAAGCATAAACCTTCTCTTCGTCATGATCCGGCGCAACTTCCCTGAAATATTCACGGAGCTTTTTGCCATCTGCCTTTGCATCCGGAATTCCGGATGTGGTTTTCATCCTCTCAAAAACATCAACAAGCTTGATATCATCATCCAAACCAAAAATGGTTATCTCGTGAAGCGATGCAAGCTTAGCTGTAGACAAATTTGCTATCAGCTTGGCTTTCTGCGCATCAAGACTCTCTAAAATATAACCTGTTTTATTTTGAGCCAATGCTCTCCATAATCCCGGCTTGCCCGATACGGCTACAATTCCCTGTAAATTCATTTATGTATGTTGTAAGGGTTGTAAAGGTTGTAAAGGTTGTAAAAATTGCAAGGGCTTAACCACTACAACAACTACAACCTTTACAACCTCTCCAACTATTCTTCAATAACGTCTATTCCTAAAATTTTATCGCCCTGGCGAATTGCATCAACAACTTCAACATTTTCAACCACCTTACCGAATACGGTATGGTTACGGTCAAGGTGAGCGGTGTTATCGCGGCTGTGGCAGATAAAAAACTGTGAGCTGCCGGTATTACGGCCTGCATGAGCCATTGATAATACACCACGGTCGTGGTATTGATTGTCGCCGGTTAATTCGCAATCTATTCTTGTTCCTGAACCACCAGCACCTGTGCCGGTTGGATCGCCACCCTGGATCACGAAATTAGGGATCACCCTGTGAAACGTTACATTGTTATAAAAGCCTGACTTTGCCAATCCAAGAAAGTTTGCTACCGTGTTAGGTGCGTCCTTATCATAAAACTCGACGGTCATGTCGCCTTTTTCGGTTTTGATTATTGCTTTGCTCATTTTTTCTAAAATAGTAGGCAAAGGTAGTAAAAGGAGGTGAAAGCCAAAAGGCAAAAGGTTAAAGGTTTTTTGGAGGTGAAAGCAGGGTGTAAAAGGTAATCACTAAAAAATTTGGCCTTGCCGGACATCGGGTTTAATGGCGGTGTGTTTAATCAACCATTCTCCTATAATACGTATCGGTGATTCTTTATCTGGAGCCCATTTAAAAGCAAAATGATATCTGTTTCCTTTTTGAGCTTCTATTAACCAGTCAGAACCGTCCATACCAAAATTACTTCCAGAAGGCTTAATTTGCCAAAAGTGGTTTTTATTTAAAAGCCTTTCAAATTGTTTAATTTTTCGTTTTGAAAGGGGTGTTATTTCTATAGTTTTCGAATGTAAATCTTTTGTTTGAATATAAAACTTATCGTTTTTATCAAATATCGTAATTATATAATGACGTGGGCGAAGAGCTGAAAGCCAAACAAAACGGTAAAATGTTTTATAGTTTGCTGACGGCAGCAATACTTCCCTCTCTCTATAAAATAGATTTGAAAAAAAAGCTATACGTCCTGTGTCAACCGAAAACTCAATTGCTTTTCCAAAACTTTGATTATCCTTTGGTTTTTCTCCCAAATGATTCATGTTCCATGAATATATTGCCGAGTCTATAAAACGCCTGTCATCAAAATAAGGTCTAATTGCTATAGTATCTTTCCTGGACACATATGTTGAGTCTTTGGTTTGGGCGAAACAGTTTAAA
Organism: Mucilaginibacter phenanthrenivorans; assembly: GCF_024721155.1. Classification (GTDB taxonomy): domain Bacteria; phylum Bacteroidota; class Bacteroidia; order Sphingobacteriales; family Sphingobacteriaceae; genus Mucilaginibacter; species Mucilaginibacter phenanthrenivorans. The sequence continues at coordinate 24,811 of NZ_JAHVAP010000016.1, forward strand.
ACTGCAAACGCAATAAGGATGATAAGTGATAAAGTCTTTTTAAGCATCGATTCATAAAGATAATAATTTGACCTCGACTTCTAAAAATGTGTCCGCCGCTATTTTCAGTAATACATTTATAGTTTATTCGTTACATTTGGATAAAGCAACAAGCAAAGTGATAAAGAACTTTTCCATAAAATACCTTTTACCTTTCGCCTTTCTCCTTTTACCCATAATAACCAGGGCTGCCTCCATATTAATCCCCATGGATGAGGAGCAAAAAGATCACCTTAAATCGTATGGCATTGCTTTTTGGACTTTGAAAAACGGCGAGGAAATTGATTGGCTGCTTAATTACCGCGGTGGCAGCTTTATGCTGAAGTATGATAAAAAAGTGGAGGATGAATGTAAGATCCGCGGGGTAAGCTATGAAGTTTTGGCTGATGCAAAAGTGAACCAGATTCTGACCGAAGTGAGCGATCCGTCTGTAAACATGGATGTGGTTAAGCTGGAAAAGGCACCTAAAATGGCTGTTTATTCGCCAAAGAATAAGCTTCCCTGGGATGATGCCGTTACGCTGGTTTTGAAATATGCCGAAATCCCTTACGATGTAATATATGATGAGGAAGTAATAAAGGGCGACCTACCCAAGTACGACTGGCTGCACCTGCACCACGAAGATTTTACCGGGCAATACAGCAAGTTTTACGGTGCATTCAGGTACGAGCAATGGTATAACGACGATATCCGCATCCAGGAAGAAACGGCGCACAAACTGGGCTTTAAAAAAGTATCACAGATGAAGCTGGCGGTTGCCGAACACATCCGCGATTTTTGCGCCGGTGGTGGTTTCCTGTTCGCCATGTGTTCTGGTACAGATACTTTTGACATTGCGCTTTCAGCCGCCAATACCGACATCTGCGAACAGATGTTTGACGGCGATGCAGCAGATCCCGGCGCGCAATCAAAATTGGACTTCAGCCAGACTTTTGCTTTTCAGAATTTTACGCTGGATATGAACCCTATGTCGCACCAGTTCAGCAATATTGATGTTACTACCACACGGACAATAGAACGGTCAAGGGATTTTTTCACCTTATTTGATTTTTCAGCAAAATGGGATGTGGTGCCCAGCATGCTCACCCAAAACCACGACAAGGTGATAAAGGGTTTTATGGGACTTACCACCGCATTCAACAAAAATCTGCTTAAGCCCGGCGTAACCATCATGGGCGAAATGAAAAGCAATAACGAAGCCCGATATATTCACGGTGAATACGGCAAGGGCCAATGGACATTCTACGGTGGCCATGATCCCGAAGATTACCAGCACATGGTTGGTGACCCGCCAACCGATCTTAAACTGCATCCTAACTCGCCTGGCTACCGGCTAATATTGAATAACGTGTTATTTCCTGCTGCGAGGAAGAAAAAGCAGAAGACGTGAGTTAGTTGATTGGAGATTAGTTGACTAATGACCAGTTAATAAGAGGTTAGAGGGAAACCTTCACCCGGTGCGCTCCGTATCAAATGCGATCTATTTTGTGTAACTTAAGCTTCATGCTCCGTCAGTTGAAAACTGACGCAATGCCTTACCACGAGCTGAAAGCTCGCGGGAGCAATGCTACTTTTTCTTTCGGACTTCCGGACTTTACTGACTTTCGGACTTTACAGACTTTCGGACTAAAACTAATCTCTAGTTATAGAACGTCCATGACACCCCTATTTTCAAGGCCGCATCCTGTTGCGGATACCGGTTTACTGTGTAATAGCCTTTGCTGAACAGCCCCTGGTTGGCATAATCGTACATTATAAAAAGGTTGGTGCGCTGCAGTGTGGCTTTAAGAAACACGGTAGCCACCGGGTACGACGAAAACATTACGTTTGGTCCGTTATAGAACTGCCCCAAACCGGGTGCGTATGATGGCGCACTATACGTACTGTTGTAACGCACATCAACCCCGATGTTTGAATACAGCACGTTAAATAACAATGTTTTATAATACAGGCTGGCGTAGTTATAAACCTGCGGCGTGCGTAGTGTGCTTTGGTAATCGGTTTTCTGATAAACAATATAATCGTCAAAATGCCACCTTCGCCAGGCTATACTTTTGCCAAAGCTGACCTTTATAAGGTTAATGGGCGATGAGAGCTGCGCCGGATGAGCATCTATACCATTATCCTGTGCAGTAAAATACAAATAGTCGTTTATTAAAAAGTATTCCACCTTTAGGTCCAGCTTTAACGGGCTGTTGATGTAATTAAAGGATACGCTGTTTGTTTTTTGATTGCTGAACTTGTTATGAAAAATAAAATGGTTCGACACCCAGCTTGTATAAGCCAGCGGCGCCGTGCTGCTTTGCGAATAGCCCTCCAAAATTATCTTCCCCGCTTTGTTATTACCAGCGAGTGTGAGCTTGGCATCATATAGAAAGTCTCCAAAGTCGCGCCCCTGTACAATTTGCTGCACATTTCCTTCCAGGGCAGCCCTATCGCTTAACTTATAGCTTAGCCGACCCTTTACCGTCAAATCCTGGAACGAGGTTGCCTGCTGTTTTATGGCTCGCACAACCTTGCTTCCATATTGGTCTAAAGTGGTATCGCTCACAAACTGGCTATAACTGAAAATATCCTGCGTAAGCCCGACATCAAGCTTTAATTCATTTTTTATTGCCTTCTCCTTCTTACTTCGCAGGTAAAAACTATAGGAGAAATCATTCTGCAGGTGCTTGACCGAAAGTGAATCGCGCGACCGGTTTGAGCTGAAGTAATAATCGGGAAATACATTGTAATTGTCATCCCCGTTTTGCAGGTACTCGTATTTCAATGCATCGTATTTTATGGTGTAAGCTAAACGCTGCGTGGGCAATATGTTTGCCTTACCCTTTCCGGCAACCGTACTATCTATATGCCCGATATAATAAGTTTGCTTCAAATAAAACGATGCGCCCTTCCAATTTTCGTATGATGCAGGCAGCCTTACCGGCAGTGTGGATTTATCAATAGAGCCGGTAACAAAAATGGAGTCGTTCAAGATCGATCCCGTCACTGGCGCTTTTATGTTGTTATATATTAAATTGGTGAGCAGGTTATACCGCTTACCCTTTGATTCGTACCAGGCAAAGCCTGCTGCATTAACATCACTTACATTTTGCGACAGAACGCTGTTGTTGCTATAATATCCCCGCGATCCGGTAAAATTCAGGTTAAAGCCAACATTTAGTTGCGGGTTAACATTTTGTGCGTGCGTTATCTTAAAGATCTGCTCCTTAACGCCTGTGTACCCTACCAGGTAGAGCTGCGTAAACGGCACCCGGGCCCGGTAATAATTTATATTTTCGGGCCGCAGCATATAGGGATCCAGTTCGTGCAGGCCAGTTTCAAAGCCAATGGTGTGTGATGGCTCAAAGAGCAGGCTGCGGGCAGGTAAGCCGGTATTACCCAAGCTTATTTTAGGGCTGCGCGGTTGCAATAAAGGGCTATAGTTTTCATAGTTATAAAGCCCGGTATCCAGCGGAAACAATACGGTGCTATCCCGTAAAAAGCGTTCACTGGTAACCCTAATTAGTTTTGAGTTAAAAACAACGCTATCTTTTCTTCTTTCCTGGTTTTTGCGCAATGTATCCATTTGCTGGTCATCGGTGAGCTTTTTACCGCCGTTCCTGGTACTGGTATCCCGCAGATTAACACGTCGCTGCGGATCACCAGGGTTTGTGTTCGGATTTACCGGAATTTGCGCAAAAGCTGCCTGTGTAAAAACACATGCCAAAAGCAAAAGGAGGTATTTTATTTTCTGAGGCATTAACCAGCTATCAATTCTTTAAGTATCAACGTCATTTTTGGTTCCGCATCGTGAGCCACGGCCAGTATTTCTTCCAGCGACACCGGCTTTAGTTCGTCCGGAAACCCTTCGTCGGTTACTACCGATATGGCAAAAACGGTTAAACCCGCATGGCGCGCCACAATTACTTCAGGCACGGTGCTCATCCCAACAATGTCCCCACCTATTATCCGCAAGTACCGGTATTCGGCTTTTGTTTCCAGGTTAGGGCCCGTAACTCCAACGTAAACTCCCTTGTGGCAGGTAATATTGTTTGCCTTTGCAATATTTAACGCTTTAGCTGTAAGTTCCCGGTTATACGGCTCGCTCATATCCGGAAAACGCGGCCCAAGGTCCTCATCGTTACGCCCAGTAAGCGGATTTTGCGGCTGCAGGTTAATGTGGTCGTTAATTACTACCAGGTCGCCTTTTTTTATATCCGGGTTTAATGAGCCGCTGGCGTTTGAAACAAACAGCGTTTTTATACCCAACATCTTAAGCACCCGCACCGGAAAGGTGATCTGCTGCATGTTATAGCCCTCATAATAGTGCAAACGCCCTTGCATGGCAACAACGTTAACCCCATTTAGCTTACCGAAGATCAACTTACCCGAATGAAACTCCAAAGTTGAAATAGGAAAATCAGGGATATTTGAATACATCAGTTGTTTTTCAACCTCAATTTCATTCACGAGGGCACCAAGACCTGTGCCTAATATGATGCCTACTTCGGGCTGAAAGTCGCCGATGCGGCCTTTAATGTATGATGTGGTTCTCTGAATGCTCTCTAACATAATCTAAAATAATTTTATCAAACTGCGGGCCGTTGCCGTTCAAAAATTCAACCCTTATCGGCATCATAAAAACAGGTAACGTATCGCCGTTTGACAGCCCGGCATTCAGCCAGGATTCATCTAAACGCTGCGCATCCTTTTCTGTTGTAACAATTATTTTTTTTTGTGACGGATGGGCTGCGAATTCAGCGGCAAGTTTACTGATATTTTTTAAGGTAAACAGGTGATGGTCGGGATAATTGTGATGAATGATGTGCGATGTACTCCCCTGCAAATGCTGCAACAGCGGCTTCGGATTAGCAATCCCGGTTAACAGGAACACCGTGGTATCCCCATCTATCGGCACAGCCACCGGGTTACCCTGCAAATCACTTAATTGCTGGTAGGCTATCGAAGTAAAAAATAACGACTGATAAGGCAGCGGTTCAATTTTGTAAGCGAGGGCATTAAGTTCATCATTGGTAAGCGTTGGCGGGCATTTGGATATGATGATCACCTGCGCACGCCACCTGCCGCTCATAGGCTCGCGCATATTTCCGGCCGGCAATAAAAAATGGGGCTGATTGATGCGGGTATAATCGAACAATAAAATACTGAAGCCTGGTTGAACAGCGCGGTGCTGGTAGGCATCGTCCATTAATATTAAATCATGATTGGGCAATAACTTGTTTAATCCGTAAACCCTGTCTTCACAAACAGCAACGGTAATATCCGGGAATTTTTGTTTGAACTGTGCGGGCTCGTCACCTATTTTTGAGGAAAGTCTTAAGACCTGAGTATTGAGTCCCGAGTCTATAGTAACGGGACTTTCTTGATTCTTGACTCCTGACTCTTGACTCAAGACTTCCGACTCAAGACTCAAGACTAAATATCCCTTCGTCTTCCTCCCATATCCCCTGCTTAACGTTGCCAGCTTATAGTCTGATTTTAGTAAACGGATAAGATACTCCGTCATCGGGCTTTTGCCTGCACCGCCTACTTCAAGGTTGCCAACAGATATAATTGGTTTGGTGAACCGGTAGCTTTTAAACAGCCCGGCATCATAAAACCAGTTACGCATAATAACCACCAGGCCATAAATTAACGAAAAAGGTAGTAAAAGCCAGCGCAGGTATTTCATAGTCTGCTACAAAGATAACCGGGATTTTTCACTTTTTGTCTGTTTTTAACGGCGTTCAAGAGGAGTTTGTCGTTAATGGATTTTAACGATTAGAGGGGATGAGAAAAAACTTAGTTATATTAGTTTTAACCCGGGAATAAATCTAAAATCTTTTTTGTTAAGTGTATAAAGCGGCAAATGGTGGTAAAGTGCAGTTGCGGCAATAAGTGTATCGGCAATTGCTGGTCGATGGCTTAATGTATACGTTTTAAAAAGGTCGATAAAAATATCTGAAATATCTGAGTTGATCGAAATTATAGTGTACTTATCAAGGTGATTATTTATTCTTTGAAAGTCAGCTTTGTCTCTCGCTCCAGCCATGAATTCAGCGGCCGTGACACTGCTTATATAAAAGGTATCAGATTTAATTTGTTGGATTTCATTCTGGACTACGGAATTTCCCCTGTAAATCTCGATCAGAATATTGGTATCGAATATTACCATTTAGAAGGCCACGCTTTTGATCTTATTTCTTCAATTGAAGGAAAATCCGAATTAGCACCAAAGTCTTCAAATAACTCCTTTACAGATATCTTCTTACCTGCCGGAGGAGACGGATATGATGAATCGTCAGCGCTTGCCAGTTCTACGACAATAACCTCGACCTTTTTTCCAAAAAAACGCTCAGGCATTTCAATGCTGTGATTCTTTTTATCAGGAATAAAAGTTTGCTTGTACACCATAGCATCCATTTTTGACATACACAAATATACAAATTTCGAAATGCTTTTAAAACTTACTGAGTTTCTCCAATAAAACCTTTCGCCTTTAACCTCATTTCAAGACCTCTCCCACCGGCAGCAACTTCTCGTCCACCTTCCCATCTATAACAGAAACAAAATAAGTATTGCTCTTTTCGTCGCAGGCAACGGATTTGATATACTTTTCGTTTTCAAAAACTATCCCTGCGAGGTCGTCAATGGCGTAGCCGGGGTTTAGCTTACCTTTTAAGATGTTTTCGAAGTAAAGCGGTTTGCGCAAGGGTTCGCTGTGATAGTGCGGGCAATGGCTGGTTTGGATAAATCCCAGTCCCTGTACAACAGAAAGATCCTTAGGCCTTGAATCGGTGGTACCGCCCTGGAACCAGCATAGCGAGCCCGCGCTTCCGCCGGCCAGTACAATGCCCTTATTATAGGCTTTTCTTAAAACTGTGTCTATCCCCTGCGCCTTCCAGATCGCCATCATGTTGAGGGTATTGCCGCCGCCAACTACAATGGCATCCATGCTCAACAGGTTATCGTCAAATGTCTTTTTCTCGGTGTAAGATGCAACGTACGAGCGCTGCACATAAGGCCGCATTGGCAGGTCCTCGCAAGCCTGGTACCAGGCGAGGATATAATTGGCATTATCCCCGGTGGCTGTGGACAGGAAACAGATCTTAGGATTTTGCTTTTTTGTGAGGCTGATTACATACTGCATAAACAGCTTGTTGTAGTTTCCGCCATAAGCAAAAATGGTGCGGGTTGCAATTGCTTTTGTGGGCTGCTGCGCCATCGCCGATAAACAGCAAGCAAATAACAGTGTAATAAAGTAGATCTTTTTCAAATTAAAAACGATTAATGGTTTATATGCCTAAAACACCCGTTTTACAATAATAAGAAATAATTTCCACCCAAATATTTACCTATCCACCAAAACTAATCTCTAACCTCTGGTCTCTAATCACTAAATTATTTCTTAAATAATTTGTAACATTGATCCACATCTATATATCTAAATCACGTAAATAAAAAACAAACAACCAGCCGGGCCACGGTAAATAAAAAGCTGCGATAGCCGGCAAAAAAATAAATCACCAAAACATCATGAAAAGAATCTTTATAGCGCTAACCTCGTTAGTATTACTTGCTTCTGCATGCAACCAAAACCGGCCGCAGCAAAACAATGTAACTATTGAAAATAACACTACTGCAGGCTTTGATGTAAACAAGCTTGCCCAGTTTGTTAAAACCAGCACAGATCCGCAAACACTTGAAAAAGCAATTAACGATCCCGCTAATCATATCAACAACCTTGATTTGGATAAGGACGGGAACATCGATTACCTGAAGGTTGTGGAAGGCGATAACAACAAACTGCAGGTAAAAGACGACATCAGCGATTCCGAATCGGTTACCGTTGCCAGCATTAATGTAAGCCCCGATAATAGCAACAATACCGCTGATCTGAGCATCCAGGGCAACCCTAATTATGTGGGCTATAACAATTATTACCACTCATCATTTTCGTTTACCGACGTTTTATTGATGAGCTATCTATTGCGCCCACATAGTTATTATGTGCCAATGTACCATTATGGTTATTATCCGCCGTCATATACACGCACCCGTACGTACAGCACGTTCAGGCCAACTTCATCTTCTTCAATGTCATCAAGAATGAGCAATAGGAGAAGCCTTAGCAGTCCAACAAGTTCTCAACGGTCGTTTGGCACCCGCAGTTCGGGCAGTACTGTACGTAGCGGTGGCTTTGGCAGGAGCAGCAGCTCTGGCAGAAGCAGCAGTTCCGGCAGAAGCAGCTTCGGAAGAAGTCGTGGCGGATTTGGAAGAAGACATTAAAAAAATACGAATTGTCGTGAATTATTTCGACTTTCACGAATTAATAAAGACGGTTTCTATAACGAAACATCATAATTACAAATGCGTTATCTATTTAAACAAACAACATATAAAATCTAAAATTTAAGAAAATGAGCATATTCGACAGGTTATTCCGCATAGGCGCAGCAGAAGCAAACGCCGCAGTTGACAAGTTAGAAGATCCGTCAAAAATGGCTGATCAGATCCTGCGTGAGTTAAGAGCAAATTATCAGCAGGCTATCCAGGGCGAAGCCGAAATAAAGGCTTTAGCCTTACAACACCGCGCAAGCGAATTACAGTACCGCAACACAGCAGATGACTGGGAGAAAAAAACAAATGAGCTTTTAGACAGGATAGAAACCAAGCAACTTGATGAAGCCAAAGGTACCGAGCTTGCTAACAAAGCCGCAGAAGCACATGTAGCAGCTACAAACGAAGCCGACCAGTTTGCGAAAATGGCCGAAAAGGAAGAAAGCGCCGTTGCAGTAATGGATCTTAAAATAAAACAAATTAAGGACCAGATTGCCGAAACCGAAAGCCGCGCACAGTTGATCAGCTCACGCGCTAAAACTGCCGAGGTTTCTGAAAAGATCAACAAGACCCTTTCAAACGTTGATACCGATGGTCTGATGGCCACCCTTAACCGCATGGACCAAAAGGCTTCGGCACAGGAATTCCGTGCTGCAGCTTATGCCCAGCTGGAGGATTCAACAATGTCAACCGAGCAAGAGATCAACAAGGCTCTGGGCGTTGGCTCAGCATCAAATGCACTGGAAGCTATTAAAGCTAAAAGGACCAAGTTGTTGAATTAATCTTCTCAAATATATCACACTTTGTCATTGCGAGCGTAGCGTGGCAACCTCGTCGTATGCTTATCCATCATACGTGGCGATGGGATTGCTTCGTCGTACCTCCTCGCAATGACAAATTTTCAAACCTGCATCATGTTTTTAACAACTGATAATAAAAAAACTTTCAAAGCCATCATCCTTTTAAACGAGATGATAAACGGCACGCATAAATTTCAAACTGTTGCCAATGGCGACGACAGCGTGCTGGAGCCTTTGTTTATAGAACTAATGTCCAAGGGCTACGTAACTACCTCGGGTATGAATTACGTGGTTACCGCAAAGGGACAGGAAGTATTCGACACCTTTATGAAACGGTATACCGAATATCTTAAGGTGTATGATATTTTCTCATACGTCGATCTGGAAAGCGGCGAATTTGCTTTTGCCCGTTATTTTGATTTTGATACCGATGATGCCTGGATCGACTTTACAAATGATGAGCGTTTTGATGACCTGCGGATAGCGGTTGCTATCTTTAAGAAGATCGATCCGGCCGAAATTGTATTCATGTCGTACATCAACGAGAATCGTTTTGACACCACTTCGGCAGGCTGGCAGATGGATCTGATTTCGGACAATGAATGGAACGCTATAGAAGAGATTTGCAGCACCGCCATTAAGCCCGATGAAGTTGGTGAAGATGCTATGGTTGACATGATCGGCCAGGGCTCCGAACTGATGATAAAACTTCTGGAAGAAGAGCAAAAGGAAAATCAAAATAACAATAACAACAATGGTGGCGGTACTATTGTGGAAGAAGAAACGGTAACCTACTACGAACCATATTACGATCCTTACTATGTGTCGCCAGTGTGGTTATTGCCGTTGTTTCTTTGGTAGGCCTTCTTTGTCATCCTGAACGAAGTGAAGGATCTTCAATGAGCGAGTGGTTTGCGCGGGACAAGTATACGATATACCTGTTCCGCGTTTATGTCCTACGGAGAAGATCCTTCGCTATCGCTCAGGATGACAAAATAAAATAACGACCTGCTTAAAACTACCTACTCATTCTTCAAACTCCGCACCGGGTTAGCCAGTGCTGCTTTTATTGATTGCACGCTTATGGTAAGCAGCGTAACAATTATTGCAGCCACCGCCGAGATGATAAATACTCCAGGGCCAATAGTTATCCGGTAATCATACTTCATCAGCCATTTTTGCAAAAAATAAAGGGCAACTGGCGATGCTATTACGCAACTGATGATCACCAGCACTACAAAATCCTTTGACAACAACATCCACACCTGGGTTACAGTTGCACCTAAAACTTTACGCACGCCAATCTCTTTGGTGCGCTGCTCAGCAACAAAGGCAGCCAGGCCGAACAAGCCGAGGCAGGATATAAAGATAGCGAGGCCTGCAAATACGCCGGCAAGTTTACCAACCAGCACTTCTTCACTAAACTTGCGGTTATATTCATCATCAACAAAACTGTATTGATATGGGAATGAAGGACTATATTTATTAAAGATCTGTGTTAATTTTTCAACTGCCTGATGTGTATTAATGTTAGGCTGTAAGCTGTACATTAAATAGTCGCCATTGCCATAAGTAAACATGGTTGGGTCGGCAGCGGCAAACGGGGAGTTCATTAAAGCATCTTTTACCACGCCTATTACTCTGTATTGCTTACCGTTCTTTTTAATTATTTGATTCAGCGGATCTTTTAAACGCAACCGTTTTACCGCGGTTTCATTAAGAATAGCGTTCGCCGTATCTGACGGGCCGTTCGACATAAAATCCCGGCCCGCTTTCATTTTCATTCCCAATGTTTTAAAGTAATCACCGGACACGTTAATTGATCCCATTTCTACTGTTTCACCGGGATATTTACCTTGCCAGTAATCCAGGTTCATGTGGCCCTGAACTGCTGTTGCCGGGCTTGATGCCGTAGTAACCGATTTTACCACACCACTTTGCAAAAGGTCATTTTTTAGCGCCTGGTATTTAGTGTACAGGTCATCATTCATATCCGAGGTCATTAACCGGCTAATGTTATAACCTGTAGGCCTGTCTTTTGCAAACTGAATTTGCCTGTAAATAACTACAGTACTGATGATTAGTGCGATAGAACAACTAAACTGTGTTACCACCAATATTTTGCGGGAAATGGCGGCCGATCTGCCAACTTTTATAGTTCCCTTTAAAACCTTAACCGCGTTAAATGATGAAAGATAAAATGCAGGCCTGCTCCCGGCTAGCATTGCGGTAGTAAATACACAGCTAATCATTATCAGCCAAAAAACAAAACTGTTAAGCGGAATGCTTATAGTGGTGCCTGTAAGTGAGTTAAAAGCAGGCAGTGCTAATTGTACAAACAATATGGAAAACAAAAATGAGATAAAAGTAATAACTGCCGACTCGATTAAAAACTGTAGGATCAGGTCCTTCCGTTGTGAGCCAATAGCTTTCCGTACGCCAACCTCCCTTGCTCTTTTCTCAGAACGGGCGGTTGACAGGTTGATGAAATTAATACAGGCTATCAGCAACACCAATACACCAATTATGCTGAAGATGCGAACATATTGGATGAATCCGTCAAGAGCCTTCCCATTTTTATAATCACCGTAAAGATGCCAGTCTAACAAAGGCTGCATAATTACGCTTGAGTTCATTGCGTTTACATTGGTGGTTTCACTTTTTTCGATGTTTTTTATTTTAGCCGATACGTGGGCATAAGTAATGCCCGGTTTTAACTCCGTAAATATTTGGAAACCATTATCTCCAAAGCTGCCAACACGGGCCTGTTTTATGCCGTTATGAATTAACTCTGCATAGCTGAAAGGAATAATGTAGCTGAACTGCATGCTTGAGTTAGCCGGCAGGTCTTTTAAAATGGCGGTAACTTTTAAATTATCTTTATTATCAACCCTAACCATTTTATTTAATGGGTTTACATTACCAAATAATGCTCTAGCAATTGATTCGGAAAGAACAATAGAATAGGGTTCTTTTAAAGCGCCTTCAGCATTTCCCATTATCAACGGGAACCTGAACATTTTTAAAAAGTCACCTCCAACCTGGAATCCAACAGGATATAATTTTTTTTCGCCAACGATAAGGCTGTGGGGAGATGTCCAGTCGGCCTCGGCAACATGCTCAAATTCAGGAATATTATTGCGTAAGGCATCAGCCAGCTTTAGTGAGGTGCTAGTGAAAGTAAGCGTATCGCCATTGCTGTTAAAATTACGGCGCACCTGGTACAGCCTATCCGCATCGGGCAAAAACCTGTCAAATGAGTACTGGTAATTTACCCAAAGGGCAATCAGCAAAGCAACGGCCATGCCGGCACCTAAACCAATAATATTAAGCGCACTGTAAACCTTGTTATTAAGGATATTGCGCCATGCGATTTTTATATAGTTCCTTATCATGTTTATTAGTTGATGGTTCATAGTTCATAGCCAAAGGATTTGTCTGAATCAGAATTTCCAGAATTATAAGACTTTCAGAATATATCCGCGTCATTTTGCTCATTCTTAAATTCTGAAAATTCTGATTCAGACTGCCTACTATTCACTTTTAAGGGCCCTAATCGGGTTGGCTATTGCTGCTTTTATCGATTGAAAACTTACTGTTGCCAGTGCAATCACTATTGCTACTATCCCTGCTCCTGCAAAAATCCACCAGCTGATTGGTGCGCGATAGCTGAAATCCTGCAGCCATTTGTTCATAGCCCACCAAGCAATGGGTGAGGCGATTACTATCGACAGTGCCACCAGCTTCACAAAATCAAACGAAAGCAACCTGGTGATGCTTTGTACACTTGCGCCCAATACTTTTCTGATGCCTATTTCCTTGCTGCGCTGCTCAGCCATAAAGGCGGCCAGGGCAAACAAGCCAAGGCAGGCAATAATGATAGCGAGGATGGCGAAACTGGTGAAAATTTGGCCCATTTGCTGTACATCGGCATACATACTGGCAAAGCGTTCGTCCATAAACGTGTAGCGTAAAGGCTGTGCCGGCGAGATACCCTTCCAAAGTGAGCTTATTTCCGCAATGGTGCTGCGCATGTTACCGCCGTTTATTTTTACCGAAACAATTGAATTGCTAATGCCATACGAAAGACAAAGTGCCTTGATCGGATCACGCAGCGATTCAAAATTAAAATCCTTAATCACGCCAATTATTCTTATTTGGTCAGTTCCATGCGTAATTGACTTACCAACCGGATCCTTGAGGTTGAGCTGTTTTGCCATTGTCTGGTTGATGATAACACCCTGGTTTTGCACATTGGCCGAGAAATTTGAGCCGGCCAGCAGCTTTATGCCAAATGTTTTAAAGTAACTATCATCAACGGTCCAGAACTGCGTATCAATGCCCGATTCGATTTTTGATTTCCCATAGTTGAACATGGTGTTACCATTCCTTTTTGTGCCGGCAACCGGAAGGTAATCACTAACAGAAACGCTTTTTATCGATGATAATTTAAGTAATTCTTCTTTCAGCGTTTTCACGCCATTATCGCCTAGCGTATTTGTACCCTGCAGCATCAGCACCTGGTCCTTATTATAACCCGTATCCTTATTGAGGATATACTGCATCTGGTTATAAATAACAAAGGTACTGATGATCAATATGATGGATGTGGTGAACTGGAAAACCACCAGGCCATTACGCAACACCGAGTTTTTGCTCCCTGTGCTGATAGAACCCTTCAGCACGCTGGCTGGTTTAAATGACGAAAGATAAAAAGCAGGGTAGATTCCTGCCAGTACACCTACTATCAATGCGCTTGCCAGGATGATCAGGATAAATGAAGGCGACAGCCACGGCATGCTCAGCGTTTTTGAGGCCAGTATATTAAAATACGGCAATATTGCCCAGGCAAGTACTAAGCCGGCCGCAAATGAGAGAACACTGTACAACATTGATTCGGCCAGGAATTGATTGATAAGGCCACCCCGGGTTGAACCAACCACTTTGCGCAGACCTACCTCCTTTGCACGATTTGCCGATTTTGCGGTAGACAGATTGATAAAGTTAATGCAGGCTATAGTTAATATAAACCCCGCAATTGCACCGAACAACCAAATAAAGCGAATATCGCCACGGTTGTTGGTTTCATCATACATATTGTATGATTTTAAATGAACATCACCAATTGGCTGCAATTGAAATGACAGCTTGTTTACTTCTGTCCGGGCATCCTTATAGCCGCTTTTTAGCAGGTTGGGTAAAATGTAATTCTTATCAATATCCGCAGTTATTTTCTTTTCAAGCTGCGCAACGTTCGCCCCCGGTTTTAACATAACATAAGTGGGGTAATTGCTGGCGTCCCAGGTCTGCTGCTCCCCGGGCCATTGGGCCTTATCCGTAAGGGTAAGCATAAAATCATACTGCAGGTGTGATGTGGTTGGGAAATTCTCCATCACACCGCCAATTCTATAAGGCTTTGTTTGATCTCCATTTAAAAACATCACTTTGCCAACAGGGTTCTGATTCGGAAAGTATTTATCCGCCTTCCGTTTTGAAATAACCATGGTGTTTGGCTCGGCAAGCGCTTTCGCCCTGTCGCCGTACACCATCGGCAGCTTTAGCATGTCCAGCAATTGCTGATCGGCATAAGTAAAGCCTTCTTCGTGGGTATTCTCTACCTGGTCGGCACGCCTGAGTTCATTGCTGCCGGCACCCCAAAAAAGAGAATTGGGCATTAAACGTGCAGATTTTTCAATTTCAGGAAAATCCGCCTTTAATGCTGCGGCCATTGGTGCAGGGTAATCAGTTCCCCGTTCCATTTTTCCATCGTGCGTATAAACTTCAATAACCCGATAAATACGGTCAGCATCGGGGTATGTTTTATCATAGCTCAGCTCATCCTTAATATAAAGGCCGATCAATAAACAGGCGGCAATGCTCAACGCAAAGCCACCAATCTTGATGGCTCCATACATTTTTTGCTTATTCAATTGCCGCAAAGCAATTTTTAGATAGTTCTTTATCATTTTAGTTTATTGGTTCAATTGTTCATTAGTTCATTGGTAACACGTGGAAATAAGTTTTATCCCATATTAACTAATCTCTAATTAACTCACTCCGTTTTAAGGCTCTTCACCGGGTTCATTAAAGCTGCCTTTATTGCCTGGAAGCTGACGGTAAACAGGGCTATAAACATGGCTAATATTCCGGCAAGGGCAAACATCCACCAGCTTAACGGGATGCGGTAGGCAAAGGCCTGCAGCCATTTACTCATTCCGTACCAGGCTATTGGTGTTGCAATTACAAATGATACACCTACAAGTATTAAGAAATCTCTTGATAAAAGCTGAACTATTCCTGATACACTTGAGCCCAGCACCTTGCGGATGCCAATCTCTTTGCTCCTTTGCTCGGCGCTGAATGCCGCGAGTCCAAATAAACCAAGGCAGGAGATCAGGATAGCTACTAAGGTAAATGAATTAATGATCTGCGACAGTACAATTTCCTTTTCATACTGTTTTTGCACCTCGCTGTCCAGGAACGAATATTCAAAAGGTACTGCGGGCAAGTCCTTTTTCCAGATTGCACCAATTTGGCTTAATAATGCCTTGTAATCCTTGCTGTTTGTTGACACCACCATACAATTTAAGTCGGAGGGATCTTTGTCATATACCAGCATAAAGGGGCGCACATCTGCATGCAATGAGTTATAGTTAAAATCCTTCATCACACCTGCAACCGTAACATATGATGCCGGGTTGTTGCCATATTGTGAATACAGCTTCGCACCTATAGCAGTTTGCTCATTTAGGTTCAATCTTTTTGCGAGCGTTTGGTTTATAAGCACCTTACCTGAATCTTCCCGCATAAAGTCCCTGCCGGTTAGTAGTTTAATGCCGTTTGTTTTTACAAAATATTGGTCGCAGGCTATGTTTTGCGCATCAATAGCTGTAGCCATATTACCGCCTTCCGGATAAACGCCATGGTCATGCATTACAAACTGGCTCAGATAATTATCAGCGCTGCTAACGGCTTTGATATCCGCAATCTGCCGCAGATCATTTGCTAGTACAGTCATTTTGTTTTGTGTGTCGTTGGTATAAAAATTAAACACCAGTTTTTGGTTCACATCAAACCCAAGGTCCTTCTTTTTAATGAAATTCAGCTGGCTATAGATAATAATGATGCCGGTGATCAACACGATTGATAACACAAACTGGAACACTACCAACGAACGGCGAATCCCGGCCGCAGAAACCTTGCTGGTAAAATTACCCTTGATAACCTTTATAGCCTCAAATGCCGATAAATAGAACGCAGGATAACTACCGGCAACTAATCCGGTAACCAACACCAGCGAACCCAGCATTAACCAGAGCCGGTAATCGGCAAAAAAAGCAAGTTTGATATCAGCCTGGGTTATATTATTAAGATAAGGCAACACCATCCATAATAACGGTAAGGCAATAATTACACCTATGAAAGATAATAGAAATGATTCGCCAAGGAACTGCTTGATCAGGTCATATTTTCCAGCGCCTATAACTTTACGTACGCCAACTTCCTTTGCCCTTTTTGAGGCCCTTGCTGTTGAAAGGTTCATGAAGTTGATACAGGCGATCACCTGGATCATCACCGCGATTAATACAAGGATGAAGAGGAATGAGGGATCAGCAGTTTGAGATGGTTCTATATCGAAGCCTCCTGTGGTATGAATAGCAGTTATCTGTTGCAAATGAAGCTCCTTGGTCATACCTAACGTCTTCATTTCCTGCCCGGCATGCAGATTTAAAAATGCAGGCAGTTTTTTCTCCAGTGTCTTTGCATCAGCCCCGGGGCGTAGTTTTATATAAGCATATAAAAAGTTGTTACCTGCCCATTCAACATTATTTGCGAACGAAAGCCCGGCAGCACCGCTTTTCATAGAGATAAACATATTGCCCTCCAGGTGCGATTTGCCCAGACTTTCGTCAATCACGCCGGTTATTTTAAAATCGTGCTTGCCGTATGAATCGTTGATATTTATCAGTTTACCAAGCGCACTTTGGTTCCCAAAAAGCTTTACTGCAGTAGGTTTCAGCAACACTATTGAGTAGGGTTCATCCAGCGCATGTGGTGCATGGCCCTCCACAAAGTGATAGCTGAACATGTCGAAAAAGGTTGAATCGACATAAAATGCACCTTTTTCATAAAACGATTGCTCTTTAT
Organism: Mucilaginibacter phenanthrenivorans; assembly: GCF_024721155.1. Lineage (GTDB taxonomy): Bacteria > Bacteroidota > Bacteroidia > Sphingobacteriales > Sphingobacteriaceae > Mucilaginibacter > Mucilaginibacter phenanthrenivorans. The sequence goes on from NZ_JAHVAP010000016.1 coordinate 42,123, forward strand.
AGCGCAGCAAATGCTCCTTTGCGCCCAGCATATCTGTTTTAATAACCCGCACATAGTTTTGGATTTCGGGAAAATTGCTCTTCATTGCAGGTGTAATGGGCGGCGAAGATGCGGCACCATGGTGTCTGTCACCGGTTAATGTCAGGTCCGTAGTAACGCGGTAAATATTGGCTGCGTCCCTGTGCTGTTTATCATAACTGTACTGACTTTGCACGTATAACAAAATGTACAGGCAGCATAGCGTACCGGCGGCCAGTCCGAAAATATTTATAAAGCTGAACGTTTTATTTTTCAGCAGAAAACGAAAGGCAGTTTTAAGATAGCTTTTTAACATAATGTTCAATCATTAGTTCACTTTTTCATCAGTATATTGGTAGCCAGGTGAGAGACCTGCTTCCTGATTTTAATTGACTAAGAAAATGCCAAAGGATTAATTAGCTAATTACCAATTGTTTATATTTATTTAATCGATTTTATTTGTCCGGTTTTGATACAGTTGATGTCCGGTTATGCTTGAACCCCGATCGGTCTGCTCCGTCCGCAAATAGCAATACAGATTTGTAAACAAATCCTGTAATACCTATACAACGAATTCAGTTAGTTCTAAGATGAACATACAGTTGATTATTAAAAAGATAAGGATTAAATAGCTTGTTGTTTGTTTGTGGTGTCCTGAATATGGAAAACACCTTCAGTCCTCCATATTCGGGCACTTTTTTCTTTCGCTTCTTTTTTATTTTTGACGACGATTATCCCGCCAATGGGTTTGGATTTTAGTCTTTGAACGCTTATCGTGCTAAATTAATTTACGATCATTCGCCTCTCAAACTTTTAACGGGGTTCATCATGGCTGCTTTAATCGATTGAAAGCTTATGGTCAATAGGGCTATAAAGATTGCCACGATGCCCGACAATGCAAACATCCACCAGCTTATCGCGATACGGTAAACAAAATTTTGCAGCCAGCGGTCCATCAAATACCAGGCGACGGGAGATGCGACTACCAATGCAGCCAGCACCAGGACGACGAAATCTTTGGAGAGCATTAGGGTAATATTGCTGACACTTGCGCCAAGCACTTTCCGTATCCCGATCTCTGCGGTTCTTCTTTTAGTGGTAAATATGGTCAGGCCAAATAATCCAATGCAGGAAATAAAGATAACAATGATTGTTGCTGCGTTAATCAGCTTTGCTGTCCGGTAATCCTTTTCATACAAAAGCGCTATCGATTCATCAAAAAAACGAAAGTCAAATACCTCCCCCGGATACATCGCCTTCCATGATCTTTCGATCATTGCCAGGGTTGTCTTCAATGCTGCCGCCTTTTCGCCGCTGACTGTCAGCTTAACGGCGAGGTCCTGCTGCACCTTTGGAATATTCACGATACAAACGGGTTTGATGGTTTCGTGGAAGGATTTTTCATGAAAGTCGGCAACTACGCCCACAATGGGGTAAGGCTTGTTTTGATAATGCAGCATTTTTCCGATAGCTTCCTGTGGTTCACGAAGCCCAAGCAAGTGCAAAAAGGTTTCATTAATAACATATTCCTTCAAGCTGTCCGCCGGTAAAAGGTTCCGTCCGGCAAGCAGCTTCATACCGTATAGCGACAAATAATGTTCATCTCCTGACAATTCAGGTATACGGGTCTCAGCTCCGTTTATCCCGTTCAATTTCAGCGCGATGTTGCCATCTCTGCCGTCCATAGGCGTGTACTGTTCGCTGGCTACCATATTTACGCCCGGGATCTGTTTCAATTGTTGTGCAAGTACATTCATTTGTTTTGCAGGAGCCTTACGGCTGGTTGGCAAGATAACAATGGCATCGGTATTGAAACCTATCGCTTTGCTGCGGGTATAGCTTAATTGCTGGTGAACAACCAGGCTGCCGATAATAAAAACAAGCGACAGGGTGAATTGAAAAACAATTAATCCTTTTCTCAGCCACCAATGTCGGCCACCGGGGGTTGCAGTACCCCGCAGGCTTAAAGCCGGGGCGTAGGCCGCTAATGTCCTTGCAGGGTACAGGCCCGCAAATAAGCAAGTTACCAGCGTTATCGCTGATATGAAAAGAAGGGTATTGGTTTCCATCAGCCTGAAACTGACTCCAGGGGGAATAAATGCCTTAAATACAGAAAGTACTGGGTTAACCGATAACAAGGCAATGATCAAGGCAAAAAAAGTTACCAGAAATGTTTCTATAAGGAACTGCAGCATGATACCTGTCTTGCTGCTTCCCATGATTTTCCTAACCGCCATTTCCCGCGTGCGCTGAATGGATTGGGCGGTGGCAAGGTTGACGAAGTTAACCAGGGCGAGCAGCAGTATGAATACAGCGGTGCCTATCATTCCATATACAATGGGGAGGTCAGCCGTGCGGATCGGATTTTCCACAACATCTGCATCAAAGTGCACTTTGGTAATTGGTTCCAGCCACAGGTTGAGTTTGACATCCGGGTTTTTCGGGGCATAGGCTTTAACGATAGCGGCAAACCCGGCATTTACCTTGTCCTGACTGGTACCCGGAGCCAATTTAACAAAAGCCTGGGTGGACATATGGTTCCAGTCGTCGGCAAAAGCCTTTTTCAGGAAACTGTTTTGCACGGTACTGTAAGAAATAAAATCGGTAAAGGCGAAGTCTGTATTTTTCTTCCAGTCTTCAACAATTCCTGAGATCTGTACGCGGAGCGAATCGTCATAAACAATCTCCCGGCCAAGCAAGCTCCCGGGATCAACGTAACCAAAATATTTTTGTGCCCGGCTCAGGGTAAGCACTACTTTATAAGGCTGATTTAAAGCAGTCTCTTGATTTCCGGCAAGCCAGTGGTAACTAAATATCTTGAAATATTGAGGCTCTGCTACTATTGTGCCCGGATAGTACGCTCCGTCGATTGAACTGTCAAACTTTTTGACCCGCTTATTGCCGTCAGGCACAGTTATTTTGGCATAATACATGCTTACTGCAGAAATCGCTTCCACGCCAGGAAGTTCACGACGGGTAGCAGCCACCGACGAAAAGGGCACTTTACTCATGACGTCCTGATCGCCAGCAGCAAAATGAGAGGTAGTCATCACCCGGAAGATGCGATCCTTATCCGGATGGAAGGTATCAAAGCTTAATTCATAACCGGAGATCAGGTAAATGACTACGCAAGCGCATATCCCTAAAGCCAATCCAAGAACATTAATTGAGGTATATATTTTATTGCGCCAGAGGATGCGCCAGGCTGTCTTGAAATAGTTGGTAAACATTTGAATTGGCTTTAAGTGAACGGCTTAAAATAGACTATCAAAATAACCAATAAATTCGATGCCAAATAATAACTTTTTAATTATAAGATACTTATAACAAATTAACATAGAAAGCTGTATCGAAAACGAACAGAATGTGTCCGGTTTTATTGCCTGGTGACTAGGGGTTGACCTGTCCTGAAATAGCTATTGATGCAACGTTTCCAAACGATACGATGTCGTATGGATATGACGAAAAAATTACTATTATCAGTTATAATGCTGATCATAACAAATAGATGGGCCAACGCCCAGGATATCCCAGCCAAATTAGATAGTTTGTTTAATTATCAATACACATCCCGGCAGTTAATCGGGAATGTATTGGTTGCTGAAGATGGGAAGGTATTATATCAAAAATCATTTGGCTATGCTGATATTCCTAACAAAATTCCAAATAACGACCAGTCAATTTTTGAGATAGGGTCCATTTCCAAAACCCTTACCTCAACCGCAATTTTACAGTTAGTACAAAAAAAGAAGATCGGTTTAAATGACCCATATAAAAAATATTTTCCCGGTTTCCCCTATCCGGATATTACTATACGGAATTTGCTTTCCCATACTTCGGGTTTGCCAAGAGACAGGTCGGATGTTTTTGACACACTGAGGAAAATACAGCCCGAAAGGATGTTTGATTATCATGATATTTTACCGGCATTGGAAAAATATCACAGGCCTTTAATTTTTAAACCGGGTGATAAATGGGCGTACAGCAATATTGGTTATAACCTGCTGGCAGTATTAATAGAAAAAGTTACTAACCTGCCATTTAATGTTTATATGAAAAAAAATATTTTTATCCCGGCAGGTATGGCGGATACCTATGTTAAAACCCTGTCCGATCCTAAAAACAGCCATTTGGTTAAAGGTTACTTTCATGACAAGCATTATCTAAACGAATTAAAAGAAGCAGACCCTAACTGGGAAAAAGGCTATACACTATTTGTAGGTGAAGGCTACGTGTTCAGCACTACACCCGATATGTTAAAATTTGACGAGGCTTTGTACAACAATAAATTAGTATCGGCCGCATTATTGGCTGAAGCATATAAGCCAACTATATTAAATAATGGCCAAAAGGCAATTGCAGAAGGAGGCGGAGCAAGTAAGCTTTCCTACGGCTTGGGATGGTTTATTTTGAATGACACCACGGCAGGCCGGATCGTACTGCATTCGGGTTATAATCCTGGCGTATGGACTATCTTTTTTAGAAATATTTCAAAGAAGCAGAGCGTTATTATTTTGTCGAATGGGGAGATGGGACGCAATTTTGAAAGGGGCCTGAATGCTATGAACCTGTTAAACCATAAACACCTGGTAGCCAATAAACTATCAATGGCCGGGGTTTATATTAATACCTTATATGAGCAGGGACCCGATGCTGCTATTATACGGCTAATTCAAATGAGAAGCGATACCGCGAATTTTTTTTATGCCGAGGGGCAGATGAATTATTTAGCTAACGAGTTGCTGGATAATGGATTCACCGATAAAGGCCTGGAAGCATCTAAGATTACTGTTTTGATGACGCCAACGGCTGCCTGGTTGTATAAAGCTTATGGTGATTTGCTGCTTAAAGCAGATAAAAAACAAGATGCCGTAAAAATGTATAAAAAAACACTGGCTTTAAAGCCAGACGATAAGGGAGCAAAAGAAGCCTTAATGAAATTAGGAGAAAAAGAGCATTAATGAAATTAGGAGAAAAAGAGCATTAATTCATTCTTAAATCTTATGAATCTTAGTTCTTACCTTAGATGTTCCAATAACAGCCAAAAATGAAATTCAAATTCCTTTCCCTTCTGTTAATCGTTACTTCAACCGCTTTCTCCCAAACAGACGCAAAGCTCACCGCCAAACTACAGGATGCCATTAAAGGCTTTAACGGAAACGTAGGCATCTATGTACAAAATCTTAAAATGGGAAAAACTGTTGCTATAAATGCTGATACTTTATTCCCAACCGCCAGCATGATAAAGGTGAGCATTCAATGCGGTTTGATGGATAAAATTGAAAAAGGAGAGATACAATACAACCAAAAATTGGTTTACCGTGATTCGTTGTTATATAAGGGTGAAGATATTTTAGGATCATTTAAGGATGGGGATACGATCGAAGTCAGCAAGGTCGCATTGTTAATGATCACCATGAGCGATAACACCGCCAGCCTTTGGCTACAGAAGTTGGTTGGCGGCGAATACATCAATAACTGGCTTGATCAAAACGGCTTCAAGGTGATGCGCGTTAACTCCCGTGTTCCCGGTCGCGAGGCTATCCGTGCAAAATATGGCTGGGGGGTTACTACACCATACGAAATGTGCCGGTTGTTCACCATGATAAGAGATGGCAGGGCCGTAAGCGAGGCTGCAAGCGAACGCATGTACCGCAACATGGGCCGGATCTTTTGGGACGAGAATGCACTGTCGCAAATTCCGCCTTACATCCGGAACATATCAAAACAAGGTGCTGTAGATGCATCGCGATCTGAAACCGTATTGGTAAATGCTCCGCATGGTGACTATGTTTTTTCCATCATCACCAATAACAATAAGGACCAGCGCTGGGTAAAGGATAACGAGGCTGATGTGCTGATTAAAAAGGTATCGGCGTTATTATGGAACTACTATGAACCCAACAGTAAATGGAAACCACCCGTTGGGATTGATAAGTATATGCTGAATGAATAGTTGATTAGAGATTAGAGACCAGAGTTTAGAGGTTGGTTTTTATTTGGCGGGAAACCTGGATTAAGGGTATATGGTTACATAATAATTTACTTAACCCCAATCTCTCTTTTAACCTTTACCGGTAGCTTTTCGGCAATTAACCGGTACGATTGTTTTAAATAATACTCCCATTCCTGCCGTGTGAGCCTGCTGATATCATCAATTTGCACCCATTTGTAACGGGCAACATATTTCTGTGCCGAAAAGCCATCTTTGGAAATAATCTCTTCGAAATCCTCCGCGGGTACTTTAACAGCCGCTGAAACCGGTACCTCATCTGGAGACGTGAATAAAAAGGTTTTGCCGCCAACGTTAAAGCATAAATGCGAACCCAGTTTTATACCTTCCGTTACTCCGGGAAATTGGTTGCAAAGGGTTTGGAGGTCTTCTATGGTCATATTATACCCGGTTTAGTATTTTATATTTTACTACCCATTTTGCTGCAATAGCGCGGCAGGGTTTTTCTACAAAAATAAATATCAGGTAGCTTATTGCAATTGCTAACGCGAGGGTTGACACAAATATAAATACCATACTTAGCGCAGTGTGATATGAAAACAAAGAAGCCATAGTGATTAGCAATGGCATGTGTATTAAGTAAAAACTATAAGAGATATCGCCAAAAAAGGTAAATATACGATGCTCAAGAAATTTAGCGGTGTTTTTGCTTGCAAGTGCGGTGACGATGATAATAACTGAACCGATCGCAATGATATAATTGCTCCAGATAAATTTATAAGGCCACGGCCATGCAAGTATTGGGTTCAAAAACTCCAGCGTATTGTTATAAAAAAACAGAGCCAATAATAAGATTGCCCCGGTATAAATCCACTTCCATCCGCTTACCTTTAAAACCATTTGATGCTTGTATTTAGCAAGTAGAATTCCCAAATGAAATATTGGCAAGGGCCAGTAATCACCCCGGCAGGAACAGGTGGTTACCAGGACGAGAAACAGTAGGTTACAAGACAAGTTTTCTTTTGCAGCTACCCTTATTAAAAAAGGCAGGAACAGGGATATGTTCATTTCAATTATCAGCGACCAGATTGGCGGATCGATAAGTGACTTTTTAAATTGAGGGCCGATGAGCAAAATTGTCTTTAGCAATTCCAGGAAATTTTCTTTATTCCACGGCCAGGTCCAGAAGCTTTGGATCCATCCTGAAAAAGGCGCCATGCTGGCTTTGTTAAATACAAATTGCTTTAATATCACCGAAAAAACAATCGCGAAAATTAATGCAGGGTAAATCCGAAAAATTCGTTTTAGGTAAAACCCTGTAAGTTTCAGCGGCCTTTTATCATCAATAAAAGGCAGGCTGAGTACAAAACCACTCAAAACAAAAAAAAACATCACGGCCGCGTTGCCATTAAAAAATGTTATTAAAGGAGTTGAGTTAATTACCGGAACTGATAGTATAGTTGCTTTTATTCCTAAAAAATGGCCAAAGAAAACCGTCAATGCAGCTAACCCACGTAAACTGTCTAATTGCCTGTACCGGCGAGGATTGTCGGTACCGTGGATTATTTTTTCCATTTGCTAAAGCTGCATAATAATAACTCTACGTGCGCGTTGCTGAATTAGTTGCTTAACAGCAGGCAGCATTTGGCTTTTTTATTTTATAATAATAACTTACCGCACCAACATCTTCAAGAAAAAAAATGAGAAGGAACGCCGTTATATTAATTGCCATTGCCGGCCTGTTGCTTTGCAGTGCAAGGCTTTTTGCCCAACCAACTGCCGATGGCAATTATTATACATCTTTTGATAATACAAAAATTTATTACGAGGTTAAAGGCAATGGCTACCCTGTAATTTTACTTCACGGTTTTTCAGGCACTTCGCAGGGCTGGAAAAGCGGCGAAATGTACAATGATCTGCTCAAGGCTGGTTATAAAGTGATTATACTGGATATGCGGGGTAATGGCAAGTCAGACAAGCCGCATATCGACGCGGGCTATTCGAATGACGCTGAAGCAAAGGACGTGATAGGCCTGGCTACCGAGCTTAAGCTAAAAAACTATGATGTTGTGGGTTACTCACGCGGATCTATTATTTTGTCAAGGTTGTTAGTTTTAGATAAGCGCCTGCATAAGGCGGTAATGGGTGGCATGGGCGATGCGTATACCAATCCGGAATGGCCCCGACGGGTACACGCCTACAAGGCATTAATGGGCGACACCAGCCTGCACGATGTTGATGACATGGTGAAATATATCCATTCACAGCCATTTGACGTATTAGCCCTTACCCTGCAGCAAAAATGGCAGCCGTCAACCAGTAAAAAGGAATTAGCTACTGTAAAGATTCCCGTGTTGATTATCCGCGGCACCTCGGATATGGAAAATGGATCAGAAACCGGATTGAACAAAATGATGCCCCGTTCAGAACTGATGTATGTTCCCGGAAACCACAATACGGCCAGCAGGAACACCGAATTTTCAGCAGCCGTGCTTGGTTTTCTGAAGAATTGATATCCATCAACCGGGAACCAAAAGGATGCTGTAAATCAAATTATTACGCGTGCGTTAAAACAATAGGTATCTTTTTTCCTTTTTAGTTGATTATGAGTAGAATTTTATTATTGTTTTTTTGCTGTTTGTTACCTTGCGTATTGTTGGCTCAAACGCCTAACGATACCGCTAATATAAAAGTAGATACAACGGGCCAACGTGACCTTTTAGATATCGGCACCTCTTTATTTAAATTAAAAAAGAGGTCGGACAACACCGAAAAAAAGCAGGTGTATTTTTCAATCCTGCCTATCTCAACGTCGGTACCCGGCGGTAGCAAGGCGTTGGTTACCTCTACAACAGCCGGCTTCTATTTGGGCGAAAGGAAAACCACTTATATCTCCAGCGTAACGTTTGCTCCATATTTTAACTTAAAAGGAAGATACGGACTGCCTATTCATTCCAGTATCTGGACACCTGACAATGCTTACAATATACAAGGCGATACCCGCTTTTTAGTTTACCCGCAGTACACCTGGGGCCAGGGTGGCAGGCGGCAGGAGGCCGACAAGCTCCTGGTGAATTTTAATTATATCCGCTTTTATCAAAGTGTGCTTAAGCGGATAAAGCCTTATTTTTACGTGGGCATTGGTTATAACCTGGATTATTATTTCGGCATAAGTACGAAAGACAGTGGCTCACCGGTTACGTTGCGCGACTTTACACAATATCAATATGGAACAGATGGAGGGAATTCATTTTCATCGGGCCTTACATTAAACGCCGTTTACGATACACGGCAAAATTCCATCAACCCGCTACCCGGCATATTTGCCAGTTTTATTTACCGGCACAACGCCGGGTTTATGGGTAGTGATAACAACGCACAATCAGTGTATATGGACTTTCGAAAATACATTTCACTGACTGATGCCGGGCCGAAAAGCGTGATCGCCATGTGGGCCTATTACTGGACAACCATTTCACACGGTACCCCCTTCCTTAGTTTACCGGGAATTGGAAATGACCCTTATCAGCGATCAGGTAGAGGAATTGAGCAAAACCGCTATAGAGGTGAAGCACTTATTTATTATGAAGCAGAATATCGCCGGGATATAACAGACAACGGACTATTTGGCTTTGTTTTGTTCGCCAACTTTAATTCAGCCAGTGAACCGAATAGTCGCAAATTTGTTTATATTAACCCGGCCGCCGGTGGCGGTCTGCGTATAAAGTTCAATAAAAAATCCGCTACGAATATTGCTCTTGACTATGGTTTCAGTAAAGGTTACAACGGGTTGGGAATTGGATTGGGAGAAGCTTTCTAAGTAACATTTTTAATATATTAGCAATAAATATAATTATTATTACATAAATAGGTTATATTTATCCTCACAAGCCCTTCCCATATTTATTTTGCATTCATCCACTTTTTTAGATTTAAATTTAGCTTTGCATGGCAAAACGCATTTTAGTATTGGATGATAACCAGGACATACTGGATATAGTTCATGAAACATTAACCTACGAAGACTTTGAGGTGCAAAGCACCCCAAGTAGCGATAAGGTTATCTCGTTAGCAGAAATATTTATACCCGACCTTGTTATCCTCGACTACCGGGTTGCAGGCGCAAACGGCGGTGAGATTTGTATGCAAATTAAATCACACCCTCGATTTAAAGATGTTCCGGTTATTATTTACTCAGCTTACATAAATGATAATAGCGAATTGCTCGCCTACGGCTGCGATGCAATAATTAACAAACCATTTGACTTATCTGAATTGGTAGAAAAAGTTAATAGTCTGATATAAAGTAAACCAATCAGGGAGGCTTAAATCAATGTCGCGATGCAATTGAACCAAAGTGTTGAATATTATTAATTCAAAAGAAATTAACTATTGAACTAATACAATTTTAACACACGGAAATTAATTATAATTTAACCGTTATTTTCTTCTTTTTGTAACTTTATCGCTATATTTGGTTCAATAGTTAAGTAAAGACATACCCCTATTTATGGTCGCTTCATTAGGCACTGATGCCAAAACTGTCTCAGGATATAAACGAATGTATTATTGCCCTAAATGCAAGGGCCAGGTTACCGACCGTGTCCACAGAAGTTGGTTTGTGAAATTCTTTTTATTTTGGCTTCCGGCAAAAAGATTTTTTTGCTACGCCTGCAAAACCAAACACCATTTTTTTAGCTAAGCTGGGCAAAACCCCCAAGGCTGGTTAGTGAAATAATATTTGAATGATTCCAAATATTATCGGCTAATATTTTCTATATTTAAAGTGCGTTTTAAATTTGATAAATTTTGGCTGAAAAAAAACTTAAAAAGAGGGGATACTCCTGTACTAAGTGTGGCACTCCCTTTCACTTCCAGGTGCATAGAAGTTGGTTCATGAAAAAGCTCTCCTTGATATTGCCCCTCAAGAAATTTTATTGCGCAAAATGCAAAACCGGATCGTACGTGCTTTTGAAAAAAGAATCAGCGGCATAATGATTGGCCGGTAGCAACCCCATAACATATCTCGAATACCAACTGCCTTGCCGAACACCAGCATTGTAATTCATTTTTATTATAGCGGTTGTTTTGAACAATAGTTTAGAAATCTGAACATATTTCCAGAAAACCCAACAATAAACCGCGATATCCTTGTTAATATTTTATTTTTAGTGTAAAAAGTTATGAATCGCTATCCCGCTATAAAAACGCTTTTCTTAACCTGCTTGCTATAAATATATTCAGCATGTTAATAAAACTAGTGGCACCGGTGACGAATATGGTATAATAATTGTTGGCTTCACACATAATTATTATTGTATTTTGCCGAGATTTAACGGTATAGCTAATTATTATACCTTTTATGAATTACCTTTTAACCACTATTTAAAATGCGCAGGATATTAGCGGTGGACGATGACAAAGACATTTTGGATGTTTTACAATTTATTTTAGAAGATTCAGGATATGAGGTGGAAACCCTGTCCGACGGTCATTTCCTGTTTGAAAAGATCAGGGAAAAAAACCCTGATTTAATTTTACTTGATATTATGCTAGGCAATTTAGATGGCCGCGATCTTTGTAAGGCTGTTAAAAGCACGGTCGACACGCATGAAATTCCAGTAATTTTGATCTCGGCTAGCCACGTTGCAGGCTCTAACGGTCAGATAGGCGCCCCGGATGCCTTTATCGCAAAACCATTCGACATTGACGACTTGCTGAATGTAATAAAAGGCCAGTTAGCCGCTTAATATCGGATCTTACCGATTGAGGGGATGACTTCCGTAATTTTTCGCCTGCAGATTTAATCGGCTGCCTTTTTAACGCCTAATTCCTTTAGCTCCCTATCAATTCTTGCATTCCACTTTCGTTGCATGATTATATCCGTACCGTGGCGGGTTTCGGTATCATATAATTTTTGTAAATTGCTCATTTCGCGATATGCATCCAGATATGCTACATTAATCGGCCCGTCATAATTGGCCGTAGATAATGTTATTTCGTTAAGCATTCGTTTAAAATGCCCGGCAGCTATTCTTGAGATATCAAAATGCCGCTGCTCGTGATTTAATGTATAATCATTCCGGCTACCAGTTTTAGCCCAGGCCGCGCTTTTCGGCAGGCAAACTTTAATTGCCAGGCGCAAGTTGATCACTCCCTTTACAACTTCGGTACGCTCATCATAGCCGAGTGTGGGAAATACTTCCGCTTCGTACTTACTGTTTGGAACTATCGATTGAAAATCGGACCAGGTTAGCGGGCGGCTAACGCTGTAATAAATACTGTCCCCCTCTGGTTTCTCGTTATAATCAGAAAAAGTTATTTTAATTCCGTGGGCCAGTTTAATATTTGTATTAACCTGTGCATTCATCCAATTATTGAGATATAGAAGCCCGCCTTCCAATGCCTGCCGTAAAAAGGGCTCAACATTAGCCGCCCGTGTGGCATCACGGGTATAAACCACTCCCCCTTTATATTCAGCTAATGCAAGCGGTTCATCTTCTCCCCTGTCTATATCAAACGAAAAAGCAAGGCTAACACGCCCCTCCACTTTGTTACCCGGGAATTCAGTCTCCATTATATCAACTTTTTTGAGTGCGATAATTACAGGCCGTAGCCCCTTATTTTTTGGCAAGCTATGGTCAATAAACCAGCTGATTGCAGTTAATGCCCCGCCCTGCAAATCAACCGGATATGTTTTGGCCGTTGTACCGATTGTGGTTAATGAAGGCATCAAATGCGCAACAGCGCCGCGATCTTGCCGCTCATCTACTACTTTAGAGACATAAAATTCCGTGGGGACTATCTGTAACTTTTCATCCGCCAAAACAATATTCCCATTTTGGGCCTGAACCGATAGAAAACCAGAAAGGACAATCAAAAGCAAGATAAGGCCATGCAAGTATTTAATTTTAGGAAATAAGTTGATCATTGCAAATAATAACGTTGCCGGTAGCGACCTATTGCATTGCAATTTCATGAAACAACCTGAGAGCGAGTATAATACACCGGCAAACCAATGCTGCTTATTTTATCGTTGCCTTTTTAACAATTAGTAAAGTTTTCCACAACTATACCATGCAATATTTACTATTCGTTAAAACCGATGTTCTCCACACTATGTGAATTACTTATGTGGAATACTCTTTTGCGTTTCGTTATTTTCGCAAATCGTTAGTTCGCTCCTTATGATAAAACTAAAATACATCTCCTTTCTTGTACCTATATTTCTCGTTATAACTGCCAGCGCACAGCAGAACCCCGCATTTGACATTCATCGCACTTATCATGCTGCTACAGAACTGCTTGACAAGGAAAAATATGTTGCCGCTGCAGAACAATTTCGTTTGGTTGAAACATCAAGAGTTAAAACAACCACACAGCCAAAGTTTGAGTCTGAAGTATCTTTAATAAAAGAAAACTCCCAATATTATGAAGCTTTATGTGCGCTTGAGTTGGGGAATGATGATGCTGAAAGCTTGTTTTTACGTTTTATAAAGGAACACCCGGAAAACCCGTTAACCAAGCTTGCCTATTTCCAGATCGGCCGCTCCTACTCACGCCAGGGAAAATATACCGACGCCTTACGCTGGTTTGATAAGGTGCAGGCTGGCGAACTAAGCGGACGTGAGAATATCGAGTATAAATTTCGTAAAGGCTACGCATATTTTGAAACAAACGACTATAAAAATGCCCAACAACTATTCAGCGAAGTAAAAAATACGCACTCACCATTTACCGATGATGCTGTTTATTATTTTGCTTACATAGCTTATTTAAATAAGGATTATCATCTTGCGCTCGTCAATTTCGAAAGGTTAAAGAACTCAAAAAAATATATCAGCAGCTATCCCTATTATATTACAGCAGTTTACTTTCTTGACCAGCGGTACGACGATGTAATTAACTACGCAGTTCCAATTGTAAAAAGCACCCACCAGCAGCACGAAACCGAAATGCTGCGCATAATTGCCGCATCTTATTTCGCAAAGGCTAACTATGATAAAGCTGCTGAATACTATTCACGCTTTGAGGATGAGGACCAGGGCCGCACCCAAAACACGCAGGACAGCTATCAGATGGGCTATACCTATTTTAAGGTGGGCAACAATGCAAAGGCAGCAACCGAACTGGAAAAGCTACAACAGGGGAATGATGTGTTTAGTCAGAACGGTAATTACACACTGGGTAATGTGTTCCTAAAAATGAACAACAAGCAAAATGCCCGCAGCGCCTTTTTTGCAGCATCGCGGCTTAGCTTTGACAAGCAATTACAGGAAGACGCCTTATATGAATACGCCAAGCTATCATACGAGCTTGATTTTAATACCCAGGCGTTGGAAGCCACCCGTGCTTATTTAAAAAACTATCCGCGCTCAACCCGCACCGACGAGGTTAAAACCTTGCTGGGCGAGGAACTGCTTAACTCTCATAATTACAAAGAAGCCGTTGAGATCCTGGAGCCTATCCCTAATAAATCTGCAAGTGCCCAGGCTGCCTATCAAAAGGTAACCTATTACCGCGGCCTTGAATTTTACAATGAACGCGCTTTTGAAAATGCGATTGGGATCTTCTTACGCTCGTTAAAAAACCCGGTTGACAATAAAATTGAAGTGATGACCACCTACTGGATGGCTGAAGCTATGTACGAGGTGCGGAAGTATGGCGAGTCGGTTGAGAATTTTGAGAAGTTTTTAGACTTCCCGGAGGCCAGCCAAACCAATGTGTACAATTATGCTAATTATGCTTTGGCCTATGCAGCATTTTATGGCGAGCAATACAAAAAGGCTGCAACCTATTTCCAGAAATTTTTACAGGGCGAGGAAACCGACCCTAATACCATTAACGATGCAGTCACCCGCCTTGGCGACAGTTATTTTGTAATGAAAAACTATGGCAAGGCCATGGAATACTATAACCGCATAATTGACAAGCACTCATCAGGCGAGGATTATGCCTTATTTCAGCGCGGGATGATCCAGGGATTACAGGGATCTCCGGATACTAAAATAGCTACGCTTACCGATCTGTTGAATAAGTTCCCGAATTCGGATTATGCTGATGATGCCTCCTTCGAAATTGGTTATACCTATTATGTAAAAAATGAGGGTGACAAGGCAAAAAGCGGATTAGCGGCAATGATCCAGAAATACCCGACCAGCAGCTATGTGCCGAGGGCATTGATTACCACTGGGCTTATCGATTATAATGCCGGCAACGATTCATTGGCTGTGACTTCATTTAAGCAAGTAATAAAAGATTATTCATCAAGCGACGAGGCCAAGCTGGCGTTAAAACAGGTTGAAAAGATCTATACGGATAAAGGCGATGCACAAACGTTTATTAACTATGCTGCTACCACACCTATCGCTAACTATACTACGGCCGACCAGGAGAACATCATGATCACCGCAGCCAATAACCTGTATGTTAAAGGCGATTGGCAGGGAACAGTTGGCGCAGTAAATGCCTATTACGATAAATTCCCGAACAAGCCGATCTACGAAAAACAGGCAAGATTTATCCGTGCGCAAAGCCTGGTGAATTTAAACCGGCTTGACGAGGCTGTTACTGATTATAACGTAATACTGAACGACTGGACCAGTCCTTATACCGAGCAATCGCTTATAAGTATGGCGAAGCTTTACATCAACCAAAAGAAATATAACGAGGCAATTCCGTTCTTAAAGAAGCTTGAAACAAATTCGGAATATAAAGCTGATTATACATTTGCTATTAACAACCTGCTGCTTTGCTACGCACAAATGGAAATGCCTGATGATGCGCTGAACTATGTTAAACTGGTGCGCGGCAATGATAAAACGGCTCAGGAGGATAAATTTAAGACCGGCCTTTATGCGGGGCAAGCGTACCTGCAAAAAGGCGATACTACTACAGCGGTTAAAGAGTTTGATTATACCGTTACCAATACTAAAACAATAGCTGCCGCTGAAGCAAAATATAATATCGCACTCATCCAATACCAGAAACACAATTATAAAACATCGCAAAAAACATGTTTTGAATTGGTAAAGGACCTGCCTAACTATGATTACTGGGTAACCAAGACATTTGTACTATTAGCCGATAACTACGTTGCGCTAAAGGATACCTTCCAGGCTAAGGCAACCCTGCAAAGCGTAATAGATAACTATAAGGGCGACGACGACATTTTGCCGGCTGCGAAACAAAAGCTCGACCAGTTAAATGGCGGGGCTAAGACAGATGCAAGACCAGCCGGAACAGAAGAAAAGAAACAGGATAACAAAGAATAAAAATGAGACAAGCAATGAAATTTAAATATATATACACGCTGCTTACCTTAATAATAGCTTTATACTTTGTCCCTGCGAATGCACAAACAAAGCACAAAGCTAAAAAACCTGCGGCAAAAGCTGCTGTAAAGAAGGCTGCACCAAAACCGGCAGTTAAAAAACCGGCAAAACCACTAACCGCACAGCAAAAAACAGCGAAAGGGTTAGGCGATGCTGTTGCAAAAGCTGCGGCTGACACAACAAAAAAGGGTGGCAAAAACGATAGCGGGATAAGCGGCAACCTCTCGGAAGAGATAGTGGTGACTACAGCGTATAAACCTGTATTGGCTGATGCTGTAAAAATTCGCCGCAATCCCGACCTGGAAGACAAAACACCGTTTAAGGCGCCATTGGTTTATATCCCCATTGATAAAAGGCTGGAGCTTAATACCAGCATTAAACCACTGGAGGCTATGAAACGCCCTGCTGAACAGGATTCCGTTCCAACCAACAACTATGTAAAAGTTGGTTTAGGTAGCTTAAAAACAACTTACGGTGAAGCCTATTTCGCCAATGGCCGCGATGAGGCTTTGCAGATTGGCGGCTACCTGAAACATTTCGCGCAAAACGGAACGTTAGATAAACAGAACTCTGCTAAAGAGGAAGTGGGCGTGTTTGGCAAAAGCACCGGTGAACTGAATAACATCAGCGGGCGCATCACCTATAATTATAACAGCAATTATTTTTACGGTTATGATCAGCTGAACCCGCCAACCATTTTACAGGTTGACAAGCAGCATTTCAGCACACTGGCTGCGGAAGGCGAGCTTGCCAAGAACTACAAAGATGTTGACAATGATTTTACCTATGCGTTAAAATTAAAGGGATATACATTCAGCAACGCATACCAGGCTAAGGAAAGCAACGTGGTGTTATCGGGTTTTTTAAACCAAACCATTAACCAGTTTTATGCCGGGTTAGCAGCGTCGCTTGATCTGACCACACAAAAGGATAGTTTATATGATCATAACAATAGCCTGGTAAGATTAAATCCTTATATCAAATTCCAGGGTGATAATTATAAGATTGATGCGGGTGTAAACATTGTAGATCAGTTTGGTTATAAATCTGCATTCTATATATTCCCTGCTGCCAGGGCCGAACTGCAGGTGATCCCTAAATATGTACGCCTGTTTGTTGAGGCTAAAGGCGATGTGAATAGGTCTTCGATCCATGATTTCTCGATGATCAACCCTTACCTCGGCCAAAACATTGATCTTGCAAATTCTGTTGACCAGCTTGATATTGCTGCCGGTATAAAAGGAACCATTGCTCCCGGTTTTGGTTTTAAGGCCACCATTTTCCGCAACGAGGTGAAAAACATGCCATTGTTTGTTAGCGACTTTAATTTTACAACAGGATATAACAGGTTTAAGGTGATCTATGATCCCGGAAGATCGCGCGTGAGCGGACTAACAGGTGAATTGGATTATAAATTTTCGGAAGATGTTGATATTTTTGGACGCGTAGAATTTAAGGATTACCAGATGGCAACGGTTGATGAGCCATGGAACTTGCCTAAGTTTAAGCTGACTGCAGGTACTGTGTTCAGGATTGATAACAAGATCAGCGTATCGGGCACATTGCTGATCCGCGGATCGACGATGGATCCTTACCAGGTGCAGACCGGTGCAACAACTTTTACTAATGCATCCATCGCGTCGTTTGCTGATTTGAGTGCGGGCGTTGATTATAAGGCTACAAACCGGCTTTCGGTATTTGTGCATGTAAACAATATTTTAAACGCAGGCAGCCAAACCTGGTTATTTTATCCTGAGTATGGATTTAATATATTTGGCGGTGTTGGATATAGTTTTTAAGTTCGGCCCCGTAACTGCGGGTTTTTGATATATTATTATAAACTGTATTTTTAGAGAAATGAATTTAGCCGACTATTTAAGCGAATTATTGGGCCAGTACGAAGAAGTAAGCGTACCCGGCCTCGGCTATTTTGTGCGCGAAAGGGTGAACGGCTATTATAATGAAAAGGAATCCCGCTTTTACCCGCCATACCATAAGGTGAAGTTTGTACCTCAGCCTAAGGATGATGATACCTTTACCCAATATGTTGCGGATAAAAAGAACATCTCCCTGGCATCTTCGAAGTACTTTGCAGAAAAATTTGTAAGCAAATTGAGGGAACAGGCATTAACAGGCAAATACCTTTTTGCCGACCTCGGCCTATTTTATACAGACCAGGATCAGCTTGTTTTTAAGCCCAACGATAAAATAACAGATGATCCGGCCTTTTACGGATATCCGCCATTAAATATTTTCAAACAGGCACAGCAACCGAATACGCCTTATCAAAAACCGTCATTTACTGAACCTGCACCGGCTTCGGTTTCATCAACCCCGCCCGTACAGGCAGCAGAGGATGACCAGTTTTACGAGGAGGAAACGAGCGGCAGAAAACGTGTAAATGTTTGGATGATTGTTTTAATTATCATTACCGTTGTAGCGCTGGCCTTATTCGGGGTATACAAGTTTTTCCCCGCTGCTTTTGACAAGTTGGGGACAACTTTCGGACGGAGCAAGGCAGATACCGCTGTACCTGTTTACAGGCATGAAGTAAAACCTGTGGTGGCAGATACAACAAAAAAAGAACAACCAAAGGATACAACTGCTAAGGTTATACCGGCTCCGGCTGCCGTAGTTGACACCACAAAAAAGGAACGTTTTGAGATAATTGAAAATAGCTTTAGAAAAGAGGCCTTTGCTATATTGGAGGTTACCCATCTAAAGGCCAGAAATGTTAATGACGCTAAGGTACTGACAAAAGAAGAAGCTCCGGGCACACGCTTCAAAGTTTCTGCAGGAACCTATCCAACAGAAGCCGAAGCTGCAGCAGCTAAGGACGTTTTATTGAAGGCCGGAAAGATCCGGAAGGACTCATACATACTACCTATTAAACTTTAATGATGATTGCACTATTTATACAGGCTGCAGATACAGCCAATAAACTTATTGATACCGCGAAACATGCAGGCCAGGTTTTGGCAGCTGCCCCTCAAGAGGATTTGCGCTTCGGCGACCTGATCATAAAGGGTGGCTGGGTGATGATCCCCATCGGGATCCTGGCGGTTTTGGGCCTGGTAATATTTTTTGAAAGATATTTTACCATCCGCAAGGCTTCGCGCAACGAGTCAAACCTGATGTTACAGATCCGGTCAAGCATCGTGTCAGGCAACCTTGAATCAGCTATTGCCATTTGCCGTAACAATAACTCCCCGCTTGGCCGTATGTTGCAGAAGGGGTTGTTGAGGATCGGTCGCCCGATAAAAGATATTGAGGGCGCTATTGAAAACGTGGGCAAGCTGGAAGTGGCGAAGCTGGAAAAGAACATCGGCATTTTAGGTATTGTTGCGGGTATCGCCCCTATGTTTGGCTTTTTGGGTACCATTGCCGGGGTAATCAAAATTTTTTATGATATCTCCAAGACTGATAATATCAGTATGGGCGTTATATCTGGTGGTCTTTATGTAAAGATGGTAACATCAGCGGCTGGCTTGTTTGTAGGTATCGTGGCTTATGTATGCTATCATATTTTGAATATGATGGTTGATAAGGTGATATTAAACTTAGAGACCGACGCTATTGAATTTATTGACCTGTTAGAAGAGCCGAGCAAATGAATTTAAGAAAAAGAAAAAGAGGTGTTTCGGCTGAGGTGCATACTTCGGCTATGAACGACATCATGTTTTTCCTGCTCCTGTTTTTCCTGATCGCCTCGACAGTGACCAACCCTAACGTGGTTAAGCTGTTGCTGCCCAAGTCGTCATCGGGTAAATCGGTATCTAAAAAAACAGTGAATGTATCCATCAGCAAGGACCTGCAATATACGGTCGACAAAAAGGTAGTGGCAGTTGCCGACCTGCCGACGGTTTTAGCCAGCTATAAAAAGCAAACCACAGAACTAACCATAGTTTTGTACGTTGATAAAACTGTCGCGATACAGGATGTAGTTGCCGTAATGGACGTATCGCAAAAATTGAATATTAAACTGGTTTTGGCAACGGAACCAAAGTAGTTCATTGCTGATGGTTCATAGTTCATGGTAAAAAGAATGGGCTATTAACTATCAACAATGAACCATGAACTAAAAAATGACTACACAGGAAGAAGAAAATAATTATCCAAAGGCATTCTTAGCCACAGGTATTATCCTTGGGGTGGTGATGGCTTTGTGCTATTTTATTGTTTTTCAAAATCCGCCAATTCCGCCAGATGGTACCGGTGGTATCCTTGTAAATTATGGTACGGTTGACGAAGGTATGGGGACTGACCAAACCAGTGTTGAAGAACCCTCTGTTGCGCCAAAAGCTAATCATACTCAGCCAACCAAGGTAAATAACGCCCCTCCTACCGAGCAAAAAACGCAGGAAGACAACAGCGATAAAAAGGTAGTTACCCAGGATGCGGAGGATGCACCAACGGTGGCAGCAAATTCAAAAAAAACAAGTCCGACTGTAGCTACGCAACCTGTTAAACCGGCTGCGAAACCTGTTGTCAATCAAAATGCCTTATATAAAGGCGCTGTGGCAAACAAAGGCGCGGGCGCAGGTGATGGTACTACCAACACTCCCGGCAACCAGGGCAGTAAAAATGGATCTACCCTAAGCGACAATTACGGTCCGGGCGGATCAGGCAATGGCCTCAACATGCCGAACTGGACTTTCGTTAGCGCTCCTGATCCGCAAAATATTCATCGTGTTCCGGGTGTTGTTGTTATCGATTTTGTGGTGGATCAAAATGGTAATGTAATCTCCGAATCGCCCAACAGGGCAAAAACCCGTGCAGACTTGAGCTTAATCCAAAGCTGTGAAAACGCCATTAAAAATACTAAGTTCACCTCATCATCGCCTGCATCAGGCACTCAAAAAGGGCAATATACGTTCAGGTTTAAAGTAGACTAATGTCATGTCAACGTATTTGATTATCGGTGTTGCGTCAGAACGTTTAAGCGTTCTCCTTGCAAACGAAAAATTTCAAAATACGCCTACAGAAAAAATCCAGGTTTAACGACTAGTTAATCGCGATTTTGTGTTAACCCCTATTTTTTATAAATACTTTATTATCAATACTTTAAATGTTATTTTTTTGAAATTATGTTAACCCTGTTAACCCCTCGGCGTCTAACAAAGTATCCAGAGACAATAGTCGATAGTTTTTTATCCATTCCAAAAGTTTGAACTAAATTTGCCATGGTCTATGGACTATCGACCATGGACGACATTTCAAACATGAACTACCAGCAAACTATTCAATACCTTTACAGCCAGCTCCCCTTATTTACCCGCGATGGTGCATCGGCTTATAAGGAAGACCTGACAAATACAATCGCCTTGCTTGATAAGGTGGATAACCCGCAGCATAAATTTAAAAGTGTACATGTGGCCGGCACTAACGGCAAGGGTTCGACATCGCACATGTTGGCGGCTATTTTACAAACCGCCGGGTATAAAACAGGACTCTATACTTCCCCCCACTTAAAGGATTTCCGCGAACGTATCCGCATAAACGGGCAAATGATCAGCGAGCAGCAGGTGATAGATTTTGTTGAACAGCATACTGCTGATTTTGATGAGATCCGCCCATCTTTTTTTGAAATGACAGTGGCGCTTGCCTTTGAGATCTTCGCAAAGGAAGAAGTTGATATAGCCATTATAGAGGTTGGCCTTGGTGGAAGGCTGGATTCTACCAATGTTATTACCCCGCTCCTATCAATAATAACCAATATTGGCTGGGACCACATGAATATTTTAGGCGATACGTTAAGGCTTATTGCTGGCGAAAAGGCGGGGATCATTAAGCCGCGCATCCCGGTTATCATTGGTGAATACCAGGAGGAAATCACAGATGTATTTATAAATAAGGCAGCGAGCTGCGCCTCGAATATCACTTTTGCTTCGGAGGATCTTAAGTCGGAAGTCTTGAGTCCTGAGCCTGAAGTCAAAAGCTTGATTAAGAGCAACAAAGTAAATGAGTTTGTAAACGTCAGAATTTCTCCCTCATCACAAACTCAAGACTCAAGACTCAAGACTCAAGACTTAAAACTCGACCTAACCGGTTCCTACCAGCTTAAAAATATAAAAACGGTGATTTGCGCGGTGGATGAACTGCGATCTCAAGGGTTTAAAATAACCGATGAACATTTAAAAACAGCGCTTAGCCAGGTAAAAACCTTAACCGGCTTGCACGGTCGCTGGGAAATATTAAGCAGGAACCCGCTAACCATTTGCGATACCGGTCATAACCCTGAAGGTATGGATGAGGTGTTGCAGAACATAGCGGCTGTACCTTATAAGAAGCTTCATTTTGTGATTGGCGTGGTAAACGACAAGGATGTAAGCAAGATCTTAACCATCCTGCCCACAAACGCCCGTTACTATTTTTGCAAACCCGATATTCCGCGCGGGCTTGATGCTAAAAGTTTATGGCTAAAGGCCGAGGGCTTTGGCCTGCATGGCGAAGTTTATGAATCTGTTGCCAAAGCATTGGAAGCTGCCCAACAAAACGCAGAGGAAAACGATTTGGTTTTCGTTGGCGGGAGCACTTTTGTGGTGGCAGAGGTAGTCTGAGACAGAATTTTTCACTTATTGTTTTGTTCGTTTTCAATTGGTTTTCAAAAAATGCTAACCCATTTTCAGGATCAATGAATTCTAAAGATGCGCATGGTGTCGGCGACTTTGTAACATCTCCCACACTGGATTCTGTTAATTCTTAAATTCAGTAAATTCTGATTCTGACAATTTTCACTCCACTCTTTTCCAAACCACCTCACCTGTTGCCGTTCCACCTGTCGTTGGTGATGGAACCGTGTATGTAAATACCCCGTTAAGTAAAGTAAAGGGCCTCACCTGTTGTGTTCCTTCCCAATTTGGAAAAGACGCGTGTACTATATTGAATTTGATAATTCCTTTGCCCTCATCAACTGTGTAAGTACCGAAATGTGTATTGCAGCCTTTTACTGCTGCACGGTTTTCGTCATCGGTACCCTTCGCTTTATCAGCAGCCGCAAATTTTGGGCGGCCGGAGTTCATGATCTGCAGGCTGTAATTGCCCTGTAAATCCAGTATTAACAGGCCTTGCGGATTATCGCCATAAAGATGGATCCGGCTGCCGTTCTTATCGATATTGTCCACGCTTACTAAAGTGTACGTTCCGGGTAGATTTTTTGTGCTTTTTTGTGCGTATACTGCGAGCGTGGTCAACACAAAAAAAATCGTTATCAATGTGTTCTTCATACCTCAAAAGTAGGCGCTGATGCATACATTTGTCAAGTAGGTACAAATTTGTATCCTGCAAACTTAAAAGTTACCATGCTGAATATCAGCTGAATTAATTTTATTTAATGACTACAACAGCAAAAAGAACTTTGCCAAAATGCGGTATCGACTATGCATTTCAGCGTATCGGCGGCAAATACAAGGGGCGTGTGCTTTGGCGACTGCGCTCAGGAACATTACGTTATGGCGAACTGCGCAAAACGGTTACCGGCATTACCCCAAAAATGCTTACCCAGGTTTTAAAAGAGTTGGAGGAGGATAACCTGGTAAGTCGTAAGGTTTATGTGGAAGTGCCGCCAAAAGTCGAGTATACTCTTACTGAAACCGGTAAAGAACTGTTGCCTTTTTTATCATTACTACGCGATTGGGCTAAAAGGCAGATGCTAACAAATGGGATCGAAGCGCTTCCCGGAACGTTCCTTTAAATAATTGCTCCGGTTAATTATATAAAATTCTATTTTTACTCCCGTTAAAACAACTCACCATAAATTTATGACCTACCTACCCTCCGCAGAAAGATACAAGAATATGCAATACCGCCGCTGTGGAAAAAGCGGAATTAAGCTACCGGCAGTTTCGCTCGGCTTGTGGCACAATTTCGGTCACGTTGATGTGATGGAAAATTTCCGCAAGATCCTGCACCTGGCGTTCGACAGCGGCATTACTCATTTCGATCTTGCCAATAATTATGGGCCGCCTCCCGGATCGGCAGAGGAAAATTTTGGGAAGCTTTTATGGGAGGACTTCCGCGGCTATCGCGATGAGCTGATCATCTCCAGTAAGGCCGGTTATACCATGTGGGATGGCCCTTATGGTGACTGGGGTTCAAAAAAATACCTGATATCAAGCCTCGACCAAAGCCTGAAAAGGATGAAGCTTGACTATGTTGATATTTTCTACCACCACCGCCCCGATCCGGAAACGCCGCTTGAAGAAACCATGGGTGCCTTAGACCTGATCGTAAGGCAGGGAAAGGCATTATACGCGGGTATCTCGAACTATCCTGCAGAGGAAGCAGACAAGGCCATCGCCATATTAAAAAGGTTGGGTACGCCATGCTTAATTCATCAGCCCAAATACTCTATGTTTGAGCGTTGGGCTGAAGACGGGTTGCTTGACGTATTGGAAAAAGACGGCGTAGGCTGTATCCCATTCTCACCATTGGCGCAAGGGTTGTTAACCAACAAATACCTGCACGGCATTCCTGCTGATT
This sequence comes from Mucilaginibacter phenanthrenivorans, assembly GCF_024721155.1. Lineage (GTDB taxonomy): Bacteria > Bacteroidota > Bacteroidia > Sphingobacteriales > Sphingobacteriaceae > Mucilaginibacter > Mucilaginibacter phenanthrenivorans. The sequence goes on from NZ_JAHVAP010000016.1 coordinate 66,909, forward strand.
CAAGAGCTGCAAAATCAACCGGCTTTTTACAGGAAAGCCAGGTTACCGAAGCGCGCATCAGCCAGATAAAAAGATTAAACGATATAGCATTGCAACGCGGACAAACATTGGCCCAAATGGCTTTAGCCTGGTTGCTGAAGGATGAAAGGGTTACATCGGTGCTGATCGGTGCAAGTCGCCCTGAGCAATTGGCTGATTCATTGAAGTGCCTGGATAATATTGTTTTTTCGGGAGAGGAATTGACAAAGATTGAAGAAATATTAAAATAATACAATCAAAAGAGCGCTGTCACACTGAGGCACTCGAAGTACGCGCGTAGAGGCCATTGCCCGCATACTTCGAGTGCCTCAGCATGACAGCCCCATAATATTCGCTATGTCCAAAATAAACTGGGGAATAATAGGCTGCGGTGATGTAACCGAAAAAAAAAGCGGACCGGCTTTTAGTAAAGTTGCGGGCAGCAGCCTTATTGCTGTGATGCGCCGTGATGCCGAAAAGGCGGCCGACTATGCCCGGCGTCATAACGTTGGCTCCTGGTATGACAATGCAGATGAACTAATGGCCGATGAGCGCATTAATGCGGTTTATATTGCTACTCCCCCATCATCACATATGGATTATGCCATCACCGCGCTAGGAAAAGGTTTTAATGTTTATGTAGAGAAACCGGTTACACGCAACGCTTCCGAAGCCAGGCAAATTGCCGAAGCAGTTAAGCAGCATCCTAATCAAAAATTAACGGTTGCGCATTATCGCCGTGCCGTGCCCATGTTTTTACACGTAAAGCAGTTTCTGGATACTAAACTAATCGGAGATGTGCGTACAGTCCAGATCAGGATGTGGCAAAGCCGTAAACCAAAATTGATAGCCGATGTGGAAACCAACTGGCGCTTGCAGCCTGAAGTATCAGGCGGCGGCTATTTCCATGACCTCGCCCCCCACCAGCTCGACCTGATGTTGTTTTACTTTGGTGAACCGGAAAAGTACAGCGGATTTTCCTTAAACCAATCCGGAGCGACAACAGCGGATGATAATGTTAACGGGCAGATCCTGTTTAAAAACCAGGTGGTGGTGAATGGCTCGTGGTGCTTCAACGTGGCTGAAAATCAAACCACTGATACCTGCGAGATCATTGGTACCAAAGGAAGGATCACATTTCCCTTTTTCGGGAATTATATCAGCTGGAAAACCGACGAAGATGAGCAAACCTTAATGTTTACCCATCCCGAGCATATCCAGCAGCCGATGATCGAGAAAATTGTAGCCTACTTTAATGATGAGGGGCCAAATCCATGTTCAATAGAAGAGGCGATAACTTTGATGGATATTATGGATGCGTTTACTGGTAAGTGATGAGATTTCGAAATTTTTGAAATTTCGTAAATCTGTTAACCGGAAATTTCCCAACGAAAGTGTTTTTCTACACTCATTTATACTTATCTTCAAACTAATAAATGAAATTTGTGTTCATACCACAAAATAATCCCCCGATATATGCCAACAAAAACGCCGGCCCATCCTTTTTATGAACGATTATCGCTGGTACTTATCGGCTTGTTATCACTTGGCTATATCATCATTGCAGGCAAGGAAATACTCGACCCGCTGATCTTCGGTTTCTTATTTGCGATACTTTTATTGCCTATCGCGATATTTTTGGAAAAGAAATTACGCCTGCCGCGTGCCATAGCCTGCCTGGTTTCTATTCTCTTGCTTTTAGGTTTTATAAGCGGCATTTTATACCTCGTAGGTTCGCAAATCTCCAACCTCGCCAGCGACTGGCCGCAGCTGCAAAGCCAGGTCAGTCAATCAATTATTGAGATCAAGGAGTGGGTGCAGCATGCTTTCCATATAAATGCCGAAAAACAAATGAGCTACGTTCACAGCACCACGCAGAAAATAATTGCTGAGGGCTCAAACGTTATAGGTACAACCTTTGGGGCCATATCCTCATTAATGCTTTTCTACATTTTCATTCTCATTTTCACTTTTTTCATCCTGCTTTACAGGCAAATCCTGATTAATTTCATAGTTTGGGTATTCAGTTCGGAGTATGAATCAATAGTGCATGATATTGTGGAAAACATCCAGAGTATTTTAAGGCAATACATCCTTGGGCTGTTATTGGAGATGTTTGTTGTGGCTTGTCTGGCTTGCACCGCATTTTGGTTTATTGGCGCTAAATACGCCGTATTACTGGGTATAATTGTGGCGTTATTTAACCTGATACCGTACTTGGGTATTTTTACCGCGCTACTGTTAAGCACACTAATAACATTTGCTACCGGAACTGTAACCTCAGCTGCATGGGTAGCCGGCAGCGTATTGGCCATTCATGCAATCGACTCCAACTTCCTTTTGCCCACCATTGTGGGTTCGAAGGTAAAACTCAATGCACTGATCACCTTTTTGGGGATAATTTTAGGCGAAATGATTTGGGGATTATCAGGTATGTTCCTGTCTATTCCCATCATGGCGATCTTTAAGATCATCTTCGACCGGGTTGAAAGCCTGAAACCATGGGGATACCTGATGGGCGGCGGCAACGAGGAAAAGAAATCAACCATGAAAAAAATGAAGCCCGCTGCTGCAGATAAGGCTTGAAGAGAGGTGAAAGCTTAAAGGCGAAAGGTTAAAGGTTTGTAAAAACGCGTCACTGCGAGGAACGAAGCAGCCTCTGCACAGGACAATCATTTAACCTCTATGCTGGTGGGACTTTATAGCCGCTTGATTAGTTAACACATTGCTTTTTAACACTGGTGCATAGATGGCGTAGAGATTGCTTCGAAGCCGGTTGCGAGCAACCAGCCTCGCAATGACGATAAATTACTCCCCTATTTATCCTCCAAAATATCAATACAATGCACACCCAATTGCTTCAATCGGCTATCCAAAGTTTTTAATCCTTCAGTATCCTTCAGGTTCGTATAAAGTATTTTTATCTCATCAAGCGTTTCGTCGCTTGGGTCACAGGCCTGGGCCTTTTCAAGATGGGGCAGGGCCTTGCGGGCAGCGGCACTGTATTCATCCGTTAACTGTTTGATGACAGCCGGATCTGTTGCAGCATAGATCTTATTCTTGATCTCCTTTGCCTGGCCGAGATAAATGTATCCTAAGCCCCGATGCACAACATAATAGTCAGGCACGGCAGCGGCAACCTTATCGTAATATATTATTGCCTTTTTTGGCTGCGCGTCATCGTCATAAATTTTACCCATAGCAAAGTAAAAGTTTATTCGGGCTTTTTCCGGCAGCTTATCAGCAACAGGCAACAGGGCTTCACCAAGACCGGGCAGCTTATCATTTTCGCCCTGGAAACGGGCGAGGTTAAAATCGAGGTATTTATTATAAACGGAATCCGCAGATTGCGCTTTGGCGATAAAACCAGTCGAAGCCAGCAAGAAGAGTAAGAATATTTTTTTTAGCATGATTGATATTAAGCTCAAATATAAACCCTTAACGCAAAATACGGCATGCTATTCTATATACTGAAAAATGATACATTTGCATTACTTAAAAAACCCACAATTATGAAAAAAATCATTACTACTCTCCTGGTTGTATTAGGTATTTATACAGCCGCATTTTCACAAACAAAGGGCGCTACCGAATTTGGTATAAACGTAGGCCTAAATGAATCTACCGTAACAACCGGTGACAACCAAACCAATTCCGATTACCGCGTAGGCTTTAACGTTGGTGTTTCGGCTGATTATTATTTCTCTGACCACTGGAGCTTTAAGGCGAAAGTAGTGTATGATCAGAAAGGCTGGAACAATGGCTATTTTGACGATGGAACCAATTCCTATACAGTAGATTACAAGCTAAACTACATCACTATCCCATTAATGGCAAACTGGCACTTCGGCAGAACCCGCAATTGGTATTTAAACTTCGGCCCGTATATCGGCATTTTAACCAGCGCTAAATTGTCTGACGGCGGCGGCGATGTAAAAGATTTCTTTAATACAACAGATGGCGGCCTTGATGTTGGCATTGGTGTAAAGATTCCGGTTTCTGACAGGGCAAAATTTTTTATCGAGCTTAACGGGCAAGGTGGCGTAAGCGATATGGTTAAAGACAACACAGGTTCAGCCTTAAGAAACAGCACTTCAAATATTAATATCGGTATTAATTTCTAAGCCGGTACTTCCAGACTTACGAAGTTTTAAAAAACTTCGTAAGTCTAACTTTTCCTCATTTTTATTATACCCAAAACCTCGCCATCCTGTAAAGGCGCATCTACCCTTTCAATTGCTTCATAACCCATAGTTGCATACAACGGAACGCCTGGTAACGTTGCACCCAATTCAAACGACATAAAGCCCTCAGCCTTTGCAGCGTCTTCACAAACATTAATGATCTGCCGGCCTATCCCTTGCCTCGCATAATCCGGGTGTACAAAAAAAGCCCTTATCCTTGCCGCATCATGCCCGGGATCAAGCAGCGGGTCTTCAACTTCTTTATGCTGGTCGCCGCCGTATAAAGTATTTCGCTTGCTCCATCCCCCGCAGCCCACAATTACGCTATCTTTTTCAGCAACGTAATAAGTTCCATCGATCACCAGTTGTGTATCCACACCAAAAATATATTTGATGGCGCTTTCAATTTGTGCAGGGGTGTAATATTCAGTGCTCAATCCCCGAACAGATTGCGCGATCAATTCATTAAGTTGTGGTGTATCCTGAAATGTTGCGAGACGGGTTGTTACTGGCATAATTACAAATAAAATAAAAAATTGTCATTGCGAGCGCAGCGTGGCAACCGCACGCCTGCTCAGCCGCTATACAGGTTCTACGCCTTTCTATCCGCCCTGCAAAGTTCGCGGTTGCCACGCTGCGCTCGCAATGACAGGTGTAGTATTGATAACTGTGTCAGCCATAGCTTTTGGTCTTAATCAAATTGCCACTTTTATCAAATGTCTTCCATTCGCCGATCTTCTTTTCACCCTCATAAGCACCCGAATCGTACATCGGCCCTTCGATGTGGTAACGCTCCCAAATGCCTTTCCGCTCCCCGTTTTCAAATGAGCCGGTTTGCATCAGGTTGCCGTTTTCGCGGTACCATTTCCATTCGCCGGTTAGCAGGTCGTTTTCATAATTGCCAATGGCTTTCAACCTGCCGTCTGCAAAGTAGTATTCCCATTTGCCGGTTTTATCACCGTGCTCGTACTCACCCATTGCCGATAGGGCGCCATCCTTAAAATATTCCTTTACAAGGCCATGCTTCAACTGGCCATTAGCGTCGCGTTTGCTGGTGTCCATTGGGATTCATATCTTATATTTTGAGTAATTTATTGATTTTCTGACCTAAGACAAACACACATTTTACAATGTAAAACTCATATTAATATTTTGAGAGAATATGTAGCGGAATAGACATTATTACGTATTTGCTATTCTTATTAATAAATACTAAATTTACTACACTTTAAGCTAAAACAGCTTAAAGTAGCCTTATCAAGCAACCACAAAATGAATTAACGCTTCAATTTATGGCAAAAACAATAACAATTAAACTTACGGGTTTAGCCGAAACTTTTATTAATGAAATGAAAAAGCAAGGGCTTAATGAAGCCGATGTAATAGCTCAAGGAATTGGATTGTTGGAGGAGGTTTGGAGGACAAATCGGGTTGCCTTGGTTAAGGAAAGCTGGCGAAATAAGCAAGAAGAGCGCATTGTTAGCGATGAGGAATATATTTTGGAACATTATTTCCATATCCAGACTCCTGAATCCATGAAAAGACAGAATGATATATCAAAAAATAAATACTAAAAAAATTTAGATCGAAATTTATGGCAGTCTCATCTAATCCAATTAATGGAATGCCGGGTGTTGAAATTCAAAGAGAGCAAACTAGAACCCGGATAGCATATATAGCCCTTTATTCCTACATAGGTCTTTTAACTATAGTAATTGTAATAGGTTGGTGGCTTCTAAAGTTAAAAATAGACGAGGTTTTTAAAATATTAACGGCCGTCGCCGGAATATTAAGTGGCATTGTTGGAGCGATAATCGGTTTTTATTTTAGAGACAAAGAAAAAGATTAACTATTCCGGGAATATTAATGCGTTAACATAAAATTAGCGATAAGGAGTATCTATATCCTAATTTTCTCAAATCTCATATCTCAAATCTCACAGCTAAATCCTATCTTTGCCCATGCAAGAAAAAATCCTCATTCTTGACTTTGGCTCGCAGTTCACCCAACTCATTGCGCGCCGTGTCAGGGAGCTCAATATTTACTGCGAGATCCACCCATTCAATCATTTTCCTGAAGTTGACGACAGTGTAAAAGGCATTATCCTTTCGGGTAGCCCCTATTCTGTTCGCCAGGAAAATCCACCGACGTTTGACTTTGATAAGTTCCATGGCACACTGCCTATCCTTGGCGTTTGCTACGGGGCGCAGTACATGGCGCATTTTCATGGCGGCGAGGTATTGCCATCAAGCACAAGGGAATACGGTCGCGCCAACCTGCAATATATCAATGCAGAAAATCCATTATTTAGGATGATCCAGCCTGATTCACAGGTTTGGATGTCGCACGCGGATACGATTGCTACTATCGGCCCTAATTTTGAAATAATTGCCAGTACAGATACGGTTAAGGTTGCGGCCTACCAGGTTACAGGCACCCAAACATATGGCATCCAGTTCCACCCTGAGGTTACGCACAGTACCGACGGCAAGCAGTTATTGTTCAATTTTTTGGTTGATATCTGCGGTTGCGTGCAGGACTGGACTCCCGATTCATTTGTAGAAACTACCATTGCAGCCCTTAAAGAAAAGCTTGGCGACGATAAAGTTGTACTAGGACTTTCAGGCGGCGTTGACTCATCGGTTGCTGCTATATTACTGCACCATGCTATCGGCAAAAACCTGCATTGTGTATTTGTAGATAATGGTTTATTACGCAAAGATGAATTTCAATCTGTGCTCGACTCTTACCAGCACATGGGATTGAACGTTATCGGTGTAGATGCCAAACAACGCTTTTATGACGCACTGGCCGGATTAACCGACCCGGAGAAAAAACGAAAAGCGATCGGCCGGGTGTTTATCGAGGTATTTGATGACGAGGCGCATAAAGTACAGGATGTTAAATGGCTTGGCCAGGGAACCATCTACCCGGACGTGATCGAGTCTGTTTCTGTTAAGGGACCATCGGCCACCATCAAATCACACCATAACGTCGGCGGACTGCCCGATTTTATGAAACTAAAGGTTGTTGAACCGCTTAATACCTTATTTAAGGACGAAGTTAGGCGTGTAGGCAAGGCTTTAGGCATTGATCCGAATATTTTAGGCCGCCATCCATTCCCTGGTCCCGGACTGGCAATCAGGATCTTAGGTGAGGTTACACCCGAGAAAGTTGCTATTTTACAGGAAGCCGATGCGATTTATATCAACAATTTGCGTGCTGGTGGTGTTTATGATAAAGTTTGGCAGGCAGGCTCCATATTTTTACCGGTACAATCGGTAGGTGTTATGGGCGATGAACGTACTTACGAGAACGTGATTTGCCTGCGTGCCGTGGAATCATTAGACGGGATGACCGCCGACTGGTGCCACTTGCCATACGATTTGCTGGCTAAGATCAGCAACGAGATCATTAACAATGTAAAGGGAATTAACCGGGTAGTATATGATATCAGCTCAAAACCGCCTGCTACGATTGAGTGGGAATAGGTGGTTAATGTTTTTATTTATCGGGCTTATAGCTGCGGCATGTTCACCAAAGCTGCAGCCGGTTGCCGTACAACCTAAAAAAGGCGAAGAGAAAAAGATCCCGTTTAAAACGCCGCCCAAAAGCATTGTTCAGCCAAATGCGCCAAAGGTATCAACCATTGCCATGTTGCTGCCATTCGGGCTTGATCATTTAAGGGCCGGATCACCGTATACCGCCACCACGTTAAAGGAGGCCGATATTTCCCTTGATTATTATCGCGGTTTTAAGCTGGCGCTCGATTCTTTGACCGGGCAGGGCTATAACTTTAAGCTCCAGCTTTTTGATTCAAAGGGCGAAAAGGCGCAGGCGCACAGCCTGGCGCTAAACCCTGCTGTAAGAAGCAGCGACCTGATTGTTGGCCCGGTGTTCCCGGAAGACGTAAAGGCGTTCACAGGTGCGTTCCCTTCTGCCCGTCAGCCAATCGTTTCGCCATTGTCGCCGGCATCTCCGGCCACTATAAAGAGCCCGGTGCTGGTAACCATGCTGCCGCCACTTGAATACCATGCATGGGGCGCCGCAGCGTATATCGCTGATAAAATAAACCCTAAAAAGGTATTCGTGCTTAAATCGGGCTATAGCGAAGAGAATGACTACCTCATCCCCTTCAAAAAGGCAATCGATAGCTTGAGCAAAAAACATATCCAGGTGGTCTACCTAACGGTGATCCACGGGCAGGTAAGCTCACTCATTCCGCAGCTCTCCTCTACCGGCCGCAATGTTTTTATTATACCTGCAACCAACCAGCATTTTTTGACAGTCACCCTGCGTGGACTTGACTCTTTGACAAATAGTTACCCCGTTACGGTGTTTGGTCACCCCAGCTGGGCTAATTTTTCCTTTTTAAAGGCCGACTTGCTGCAACGGCTGGATACACACATTACAGCTGCCGACCGCATCAATTATAAGGATGCCAATACGGTGGCGTTTATGAAGAGCTATCGTGCACAATATCATATTGAGCCGGGTGAGTATGCGGTGAAGGGCTTTGATGAAGGCCTGTACTGGGGGCAGCAATTAGCCAATGGCGATCTGAAGAATTTATCAGGCAAAGACTATGAGGGTTTGCATAATAATTTCCATTTTCAGAAAAAAGCGGGCCTTGGCTGGATAAACACGCATATTAACATCTATAAATACACTAATTTTGAGCTGAAAAAGGTAGAATGAAGGCAATAAACCAACTTAAAACGTTTCAGCGAATTTTGGATGAATATCCGGCAGAAACGCCCCTAAGTAAATTTTTGCCCGGCTTTTATCGCCAAAACAAACAAATGGGCTCGACCGACAGGCGCATTGCCAGCCGGTTGGTATATAACTATTTCCGTTTGGGCAGGGCTTTGCCAAATGTTTCCGCTGATGAACGCTTGTTTGTAGCCGAGTTTTTATGCAACACACAGCTCAACTCCTTTTTGCAACATTTTAAACCGGAATGGGCAGCTTGTATAAATTTCAGTATGGCCGAAAAGCTGGCGATGGTAAAAACTGCTCATCCCGATTTCAAACTGGATGATGTTTTCCCGTGGAGCAATCAGCTATCTGCCGGGATCGACAAGGAAGCTTTTTTAAGATCATTTTTTATTCAACCCGATTTGTTTATCAGGGTACATAAAGGTTATGAAACGCAGGTTAAGGTGGCGCTTGCTGCTGCTGAGATTGTTTTTAAGGACGAGGGCAACAATTGTATTTCCCTGCCGAATGGAACACGCCTGGAGGCTGTATTGCCTAACCAGCGCTGGTTTGAGGTGCAGGATTACTCATCACAGCAAACTGCGCAGTTTTTTAAACCGGCTAAATGGGATGCATGGTGGGACGCGTGCGCAGCATCCGGTGGTAAGTCACTCCTTTTACATGATCTCGAACCCAATATAAAATTGGTAGTCTCGGATATCCGGGAATCTATCCTGGCAAACCTTGACGAACGCTTTCAACAAGCAGGCCTCACCAAATACCAAAAAAAGCTGCTTGATCTTACCCAGAACAATGACCTGCTGATGCATGATTATGCGTTTGACGGCATAATCCTCGACGCCCCATGCAGTGGCTCCGGAACCTGGGGACGCACCCCAGAGATGATCAGCCAGTTTGAAACTTACAACATCGAGTTTTTTCAGAAACTACAGCAGAGCATCGTGCGTAATGTGGTAAAATACCTGAAGCCCGGCAAGCCACTTGTTTATATCACCTGCTCGGCCTTTAAGGCAGAGAATGAAGACGTGGTGAATTTTATTGTGAAGGAATTAGGCTTAAAATTGGAGGAAAGCAAAGTTTTGAAGGGATATGAGGGTAAGGCGGATACAATGTTTGTAGCAAGGTTGAGCCCCCCAGCCCCCTGAAGGGGGAGTTTCTTACCGCCTTTGTTGGATGTTGTCTCTAACAAAACCTGGATGTTTGTGATGGGAGACTCTACACCTTGCTGTTGGCTTCGGGGTTGCACAGGCATCCTCTAATTCGTTGGCGACCATACTAACAAGAGCGGTTTCTCCATTCCCATAAGTTTTATTTACCCTCGCTCAAAAACAATTTAGTAAAACCATACCTTATACATTAAATTCACAACATGCCGCGCTGGTTAAAAATCTCCTTAAAAATACTGGGCTCGCTAATCCTGTTCTTTATTGCAGTATTGGTGGGCTTGTCTGTTTATATCTCCTCGCACAAGGCAAAGGTTATTTCGATGGTGACTGATGAGCTTAATAAAAACCTCGATGGCAAGTTGGTGGTGGGTGGCGTAAGCACCTCCTTTTTCCAAAACTTCCCCTCACTTTCTGTAAGGCTTGAAAATGTCACCCTGCGCGATAAAAAGTGGGATCAACACCACCACACATTATTAAGCACCAAAAACTTTGATGTATCCTTAAATACCGCTACCCTACTTAAAGGGGATATCAGTATAGATCATGTTACCATAAGTGATGCTGCTATTGATTTATTTACTGACAGCCTTGGGTATAGCAATACTTCTGTTTTTAAAAAGAACAATTCAAACGACTCGAGTAAAAGTGGCAAAAAATCTACTACCCGGATCGGGAAGTTTAGCCTGAACCAGGTGAGTTTTACTGTTGAGGATCGCAGGGCTAAAAAGCTGTTCAAGTTTGCGGTTGATAAGCTGGACGGCAAGATGAATTATCCCGATACCGGCTGGACCGCCAATGTTGACTTAAAGGTAACCGCCAAAAGCATGGCATTTAGTACCCAGCACGGCAGCTTCATAAAAGACAAGCTGGTTGAGGGAAAATTAACCGGCGGGTATAACAACACAACAGGAAATATCAATGTTACGTCAAGCGGATTCACCATCGGCGGAGACGACTTTAACATTATTGCACGTTTTGCTACAGGGAAAAAGCCTGCAGATTTCACCTTTCACATCACGGCCGACAAGCTTTTGTGGCGACATGCTTCTTCACTCTTGTCGCCCAACATTACTCAAAAGCTGAATATGTTTAACCTTGACAAGCCTATTGCTGTTGACGCAATTATCTCGGGCAGCTTTAGCGGCGGCAGCGACCCATTGTTGTACATAACAGCCAATGTAAAAGATAACAAGCTCTCCATTCCCGGAAGCACGATTAATGATTGTAATTTTAAGGGAATTTTCACCAACAATCACATGAAAGGGAAAGGATTTAATGACGCCAATTCAGTGATCAGGCTAATAAATTTTAATGGCAGCTACAACCATCTACCCTTTGTTATTGATACCGGGAGCATTAACAACCTGGAAAAACCCATCGCAACCGGTAACTTCAGGTCAAACTTTCCCGCAGCAGATTTGAATTACCTTTTGGGCTCCAGTGTGGCAAAATTCAGCAAGGGATCGGCTGATATGTCCCTGCGTTACATGGCTGATATTGTTGATTACAGGATTAATAAACCGATAGTTACCGGCAACATCAATTTAAAAAATGCGGATATCAATTATGTACCCCGAAATCTGAATTTTAAAAACACGTCCGTTTCCATTCACATCACCCGGAAAAGCCTGCTGCTTGATCACATCCGCTTGCAAAGCGGTCGCAGCGTGGTATTGATGCAGGGACATATCAACAACTTTCTTAACCTGTATTATGACGCCCCGGAAAAAATTGTCCTCGATTGGCAGATCACCAGTCCGCAATTATATCTTGGTGAATTCATTGGCTTTTTGAATACCCGGCAGCAAGCTGAAACCGTAATCAAAAGCAGGAAGAACAGCGGAAACATTGTGAATCAACTGGGTACCGTATTGGATAAGGCACAGGCATCTATTCACATCCGGGCGGCAAACGTTCATTTCAAGGAATTCCTGGCCACCGATGCCACCGCCGATATACATCTTTCTGAAGAAGGCGTAGAGCTAAACAATGTGAATGTTAAACATGCTGGGGGCACACTAAAAATGAAGGGCAATATTTACCAGGATAATAAGGAAAACCGCTTTAACCTAAACGCTACAGTAAATAATGTTGACGTGCGTGAATTCTTTTTCGCATTCAATAATTTTGGTGTGACAGCGATTACCTATCGAAACCTTAAGGGCTACCTGTCTGCCAGCACACAGGTAAACGGCAGGATCAGTAACGCAGGCCAGCTGGTTCCGGGTACTATATTTGGAACTGCCAATATCAATTTAAAGAATGCCGCCCTGTTGAATTATAAACCGCTTATTAATGTAGGAAAGTTTGCGTTCCCGTTCCGTAATCTAAAGGAAATAGCCATAGCAAACCTGGATGCTAAATTTGATATCCTTGGCGAAAAGATAGTGATCAATCCTATGCAGCTTAACTCAAGCGTATTAAATGCTGATGTAGCAGGTACCTATGCACTTAAAACCGGAACGGATATTACCATGGATGTGCCGTTGCGTAACCCAAAGAATGATGAAAACATTACCGACACAGTAAAACTTGCCAAAAGGCGTAACAGGGGAATTGTGCTACACATCCGGGCGAAGGATGATGAGACCGGGAAGTTAAAGATAGGCTGGAACAAGGATCATAAATTGATTAATTTGTAGAGTTTCGCACTTTATTCGAGGGTGTACGCGATACGCCCCTACGATCTAACTATTGCATTTTCAAATCTTCAAATCAACTCATCTTCAAATTAAAGATGCGTATTACTCCTAAACAGCTTTATCGCGATAGCCAATAAAATAACACCAAATGCCTTCCGCAGGATATTAACGCCTGTTTCGCCAAGCAGTTTTTCCAGCCATTTTACGTTTTTTAATACCAGGTAAACAAACAGTGTATTTACAACAATGCCTACCAGGATGTTCTGCGTTTGGTATTGCGATTTAAGAGAAAGCAAGGTAGTCATAGTTCCTGCGCCTGCGATAAGCGGAAAAGCTAATGGGACGATGGATGCGGTTGTCGACATTTCTTCCTTAAACACTTTTATTCCCAGCACCATTTCCATCGCTACAACGAATATCACAAGCGAGCCTGCTATGGCGAAGGATTGTATATCCAACCCGATGATGGACAGCAGTTCATCACCGCCAAATAAAAATCCCACCATTAATACCAGCACCGCAATACTCGCCTTCTCCGATTCGATATGCCCCACACGCTGGCGCAGTTCGATTATTACGGGAATGGCGCCAAGAATATCAATGATGGCAAAAAGGATCATCGATACGGAGAGAATCTCTCTGAATACTAATGGGTGCATGGCCTTAGGGTTTTATTCTTTCTTCTTTAAACGGAAACTGAGCAAAAATGCAACTAAAATATAGAATGAAGATAAGAAGAAAACACTATGAATAGAAATAACAGTTACCAGCCCGGCAGTTAACGGTCCGAACGTTTGCCCAATTGATGCATAAGATTGGTTGATCCCAAGTATTTTGCCATGTTCGGCCTTGTCGGTATGTTCGGCAATAATGGAGTTCAGCATCGGGTTACGCAGCCCATTAAATAGCCCGTATACACACATACAAGCGGCAAAAGGAATAAATGCCGAAGTAAAGCCTGAAACGAACATCACCCCAAAACACAAAATGGATGATAGCATTAATAATAAAGCTTTGGACGGAATTAATTTTGTAAAGAGCGGCACGCACAATTGCATAATTATTCCCGCCAGGCCAAAACCCGCCAAAAAATAACCCATTTGTGCAGGAGTAAGCTTTAATACATCAACACTAAAGGTCTGAAAGCCTACCACCATGGTGAGTTGCGCCATGGTAAGCAGGAACCCGATAAAAACCGCCGTACCAACAGTTTTGCGTTTAAGGGTAGTTACCAGCGTTATGAATTTAAAACCCTCATGGTAATTTGCCCGTGTTTTTTTATCCGTGGGGTTTGTTTCCTTTAGAAAGATTAAGGCACAAAGTGTACCTGCCAGGGAAAGAGCAGCAGCAAAAAAGAAAGGCGCCTGCGGACTCAGCTTTGTAAAAACTCCGCCTATAAATGGACCTGCCACAATTCCAAATGCCAGGGATGAGCCTAAAATTCCAAAGCGCTTCGCCCTGTTTTTTGTTGTAGCCGTATCAGAAACCATTGCCTGCGCAACGGATACGTTACCACCTGTTAACCCGTCCAGGATCCGCGCAGCGAAAAGAATTAACAGGCTGTGAGCCTCGGCAAACATTAAAAACGAAATACAGGTGCCGGCCAGGCTGATGACCAGTAACGGCTTACGTCCATACCTGTCAGATAATGATCCTAATATGGGCGTGGCAAAAAATTGAGCGATGGAAAAGGACGCCATTAAGATCCCGAGGGTAGTGCCGGTAAGCCCGAAAGTTTTGCCGTAGCTGTATAATACGGGAATGATAATGCCCAGGCCGAGTGAATTAATAATGCAAACAAGTACTAAGATCCAGAGGTTTTTATCGGCTTTCATTAAAGAAGGGCAGGGGGTTATTAAAAACCCAATGTAACAAAAAAGGTTCCGATAAACCGGAACCTTTTCAATATTATGGTCAAATTATTTAATGGATCGGGGCTTAAGCTATGCGCCTAGTGCCCGATCATTATAATTATTTCTTTTCAAAATCTGTTGCTGTTGGCAATATATCAGCCACATTACCCAATTTGCTATGCCCCCTGCTGTAACCAAAGTAGATGATCAGCCCGATAATCATCCAAACCAAAGCACTTATTTGTGTTTCAAGCGGTAAGCTAAGTATCATGGCAGCACAAATTAAGATGCCCAGGATTGGGACAAGCGGAACAAGTGGCGTCTTAAATGGCCTCACCAAATCAGGATCGGTTTTTCTAAGCAGCATTACACCGATACAAACCAGCACGAATGCAAACAAAGTTCCAATGGAGGTTAAATCGCCAGCAACGCTTGCCGGTAAAAATGCGGCAAACAAGCCCACAAAAATGAACAATATCATATTGCTCTTATACGGTGTGCTGAATTTTGGATGCAGGTCGGAAAATACTTTTGGCAATAAACCATCGGTCGACATAGTATAGAAAACCCTCGACTGGCCCAATAACATTACCAAGATAACTGATGAAAAGCCTGCTAATATAGCAACGGTTACAAGTGTTGACAGCCATGCATAATGCTGCATATAATGGCTGATGGCATAAGCTACCGATGCTTCTTTACCTGCACGCATAAAATCCTGATATGGAGCTACACCTGTTAATACCCATGAAAACAGGATGTAAAGTATGGTACAAACAACCAATGAACCTAAGATCCCGATAGGCATATCTCTTTTTGGATTCTTTGCTTCCTGGGCAGCTGTTGAAACTGCATCGAAACCGATGAACGCAAAAAACACGATACCAGCTCCGGTAAGTACGCCACCCCAGCCATGGTTAAAGAACGGCAGATATGAGTAGCTTGTACCATCGGGTAAAATTGCCGGAGGAGCATTTGCCGGGATCAAATATGGAGTGTGGTTAGCTGGATTGATAAACTGCCAACCGATAGCGATAAACACCAACACGATAGCCACTTTAATAAATACAATCACTGCATTAACTGTTGCCGATTCCTGTGTGCCTTTAATAAGCAATGCAGACAGTAAAAGCAAGATCAATAATGCAGGCAGATTGATGATACCTGAATGCGTAACACCGTTGATAATGGCGGACTCCATAGGCGAGTGGCACCATTCGAACGGTATTCGATGCCCGAGGAGGTTATTTGCATATTCGCTCCAACTGATAGATACGGTGGCTGCACCGAGGGCGTATTCCAATATCAGTGCCCATCCAATTATCCAGGCAACAATCTCGCCCATAGTAGCATAGGCATAAGTATACGCGCTGCCTGCGATAGGTATGATAGACGCAAATTCTGCATAGCATAAACCGGCGAAAGCACAGCCAACTGCAGCGATAATAAATGAAATGGTTACGGCTGAACCGGCATGGGCGCCTGCAGCAGCGGCAGTCCTCACAAAAAGGCCAGCACCAATAATAGCCCCAATACCCAGGGCAATAAGATTGCCAGCTCCCAGCGTCCGTTTAAGAGTTGAGGCCCCCTCTTCGGGCGTTGCCATCAATTGCTCAAGAGATTTTTTAACGAATAACTTCATGTTTTAATTATAAGATCAGTTTTCCAAACATACTTAAATTTATTTAAAACATAAAGAACCGAATGTAACAAAGGAATGAGGGTGTTTTTCGGAATAAAAGTGGGGATCAATTATTAAAATATTTTCCAAAAACATTGAATTGCTTAATAAAAAGCAACGCATACGCATAGTTGTTAAACCCACAAGCGTTGTATATTTATCCCAAATATGTTTTACGATGAAACAATCAATCATTGCACTGTGCATAACATTGGTTTGCATAGCATGTGCGCCTGCCTATAGCCAAACAGCATTAGGTGATGTAGCGCTGACCGGAGTTACAATTATCGATGCAAATCATCCGGCGCCGCTAACAGGTCAAACCATTCTGCTGAAAGGCAAAATTCTCAGTGCTGTCTTTCCTGATAATGGCCAGGCAGTTCCATCAAATTTCACTGTAATACCGCTTAAAGGCAAATACATCATTCCTGGACTGATTGATACCCACGTCCACATGGCTACCGATCCCTCAGGCACCGACAACCGGGCCCACGCGCTCGCTACACTCAATGATATGCTTCGCAGCGGAATTACCACAGTCAGGGACATGGCAGGAGATGCCCGTACCCTTGCCGGGCTTTCGCGCGATGCCATGACGGGCGAAATTAATTCGCCGGATATTTACTATTCTTCGCTAATGGCCGGCCCTGAATTCTTTACTGACCCGCGTACCGCAGCTGCTACCGCCGGGGGAGTACCCGGTAAAATGCCTTACATGCTCGCCGTGACCGACTCTACCGACTTTGTTCGTGCTGTTGCCGGGGCAAAAGGAACCGGCGCAACCGGCATCAAGCTTTATGCTAACCTTAGCGCCAACATGGTTCAAAAGATTACCAGCGAAGCAACCAAACAACAACTTATTGTTTGGGGACATGCCTGGCTGCAGGATGCCATTCCCTCCAACCTGGTTAACGCCGGGGTGAGCTCTGTTTCACATGCGCCGCTATTATTGCATGAAACCATCAGCATTGTACCTAAGGAATGGAAAACCCAACCGCATGATGCAGCCTATTGGGATAAAGTTACCCCCGATCTAACTGTCCTGTTCCGCCTTATGGTAACCAAACATACCATCCTTGACGCCACATTGCTCACCTACAAAAAATGGGGAGAAAGTGATAAAACAGTGCAATATGACTACGAGATCGGCAAACGCCTTACCACGCAAGCATATAAGGCCGGTGTCATCATATGTGCCGGAACCGATGACGACCAGGAACAATTTGTACAGGAGGAAATGAAACTTTTGGTTAAAGAAGCCCAATTCAAACCTATTGATGCACTCATCGCTGGCACGCTAAACGGGGCTAAAGCCTTACATCTTGAAAATCGCTTAGGCACAATTGAACAGGGAAAGGATGCAAACCTGCTGATCCTCGATAAAAACCCGCTAGACGACCTTGATAACATTAAAGCCGTTTTTATGGTCATCAAAGCTGGGAGCATCTATAAAAAGAGATAATAGTAGTGGCTTTGTTAAAGCATTTATAGGGTATTGTCGTAAAGTGTATTTTATATTAAAACAAAGGAATACAAAGAAATCTCAAAACGAAATACGTGAATAAATTTAAAATATCGATGGATTTCGATGTTGATGAAATACAGAAATAACTACTGCCGCCCTTGTTGGAGTTGTCTCCAACAAGCAGCAGGATGTTTGTGATTTAAATAGATGCCGCGTATCTTTGACTAACAGTTTAAAACCTTATAATCTCATCACAATGGCTGATATCAACTTCGATCATCACCCTCAATTTTTTACAGCCACCATATTAGAGTGGAAGCATCTTTTAAAAGAAGATACATTTAAGAATGTCATTATTGACAGCCTGCAATTTCTAAAAAACGAAGGGAGTATTGCCGTTTACGGCTTTGTAATTATGCCAAATCATATTCATTTAATATGGCAAATCCAGGATGGATCTAATCGTGATAATATCCAGATGCGTTTTTTGAAATTCACAGCCCAGCAAATGAAATTCAAACTGATGGACACAGATAATTCCCGTTTATCAGATTACTTTGTAAATGCTAAAGACAGACAATACCAGTTTTGGGAAAGAAATTCATTAAGTATTGATCTGTGGACGCCGAATGTGTTTATTCAGAAACTCGACTATATTCATAATAATCCATTGCAGGACAAATGGCAATTAGCAAAGTATCCGAAAGATTATAAATATTCATCAGCCAAGTTTTACGAAACAGGGGTTGACGAGTTTGGGATACTGACTCATCATGCTGGCTAGGCTTATACTACCCTTGGGCATCCTCTGTTGTTGGTGACAACACCAACAACGGCGAAAAATCGCGCTTAATGTCGTTCCAATCCCTGGCGGTAGTTTTACCGTTAATGAAATCATTGTCACGCCGGATAACTTCTTGTTTTTGAGAGTCGGTTAAAGTGAAATCGCCATTGTCACTTAAATATTCGTAATTCATCTTATCCAGGAATTCAATCAAGGCCTTTTCTTCTTCTACCGAATGCAAGTTAACTGTCACTGTCATATACCAAATTTACAAACTATAGTTATTAGTTCCAACAATTGGGAAAACGCGGTCACTTAATATTATACCTGGCAATATCACCAGAGATAGCCACAATCATCCCAATCATTATGATCAAAAAGAAAAGGTGTCCTATTAAATAAAGTATGCGGTATCGATGAAATGGCTCTTTTACCACAAAACTCTTTATTACAAAAAACAACCCACAGGGAATTAATACATAAACGGCCAAAACCGGCAACACAACAAGCAAGGCGGACACTAATGCATTGACCTGCATTATCTTACTTAATTGTGTAAAAGCTATTAGCCAGATAAATAAGTAGAACGAAATTTTATAACAAAGTTTAGCGATGTTAAAGTTTTTTTGGGGCGAGTCTTGAAAAGCCTGCATATCAGCAAAAGGTTTAGGGTGAAGATCTAAATAATTATCGTCCAAACAAAAAAGGGACGCTTTTCAGCGAGGGCACTGAAAAAGTAGCTTAATAAGCTGAAGCATTTAAAGCGATCAAGAGAAAGGCAACTTTTACTTGATCGCTTTTTTATTC
>NZ_JAHVAP010000017.1 GCF_024721155.1 Mucilaginibacter phenanthrenivorans
AATCCTTTTTTTATTCCCTTTTTCCTAACTTAATAACATATAGGCCAGTCCATTATCCCTTAACTTAATGACATTGGCCGTAGGTACACAACACCGCTGCAAGGTCACCCGTTGTTAAATAGTTCAATAGGTTTCGCACCTACGGAGCGTAAAATCTCTTCTTTGTTTTTTCTACCGATATTTTGCTTCTAACGGAGATGGGAAATCTGGTCAAAATTGAGAAGTTTTGAAAACTTCTCAATTTTTATCCTTTAAGCCCTTAACTTCGCCACTCATGCCGCAACTCGAGATCGTATTCCATGATGAACACCTTGTAGCTATTAACAAGCCGCATGGCTTGCTGGTACACCGTTCATCAATAGCAAATGATGCCACCGAGTTTGCCCTGCAAATACTGCGCGATCAACTCAACCAACACGTGTTCCCCGCTCACCGGCTCGACCGTAAAACCGGCGGTGTGCTTTTGTTTGCTTTAAGCAAGGATGTTGAAAAGCTGATGCAGCAGCAATTTTCAGAAAACCTAGTTGATAAGAAATACCTTGCGATAGTACGCGGCCACACACCTGACACCGAAGAAATAGATTACCCGTTAAGAAAGGAAAACGGCACCTTACAAGAGGCATTCACCAAATACAAAACCATTGCCCGTGCCGAGCTGGATGTAGCCCTGGGCAATCACCCAACATCACGTTATTCACTAATTGAGGCTAATCCCGAAACCGGGCGAATGCATCAGCTACGCAAACACTTTGCCCACATCTTCCACCCCATCATAGGCGACCGTACCCACGGCTGTAACAAACAAAACAAATTATTTAAGGAGCGCTGGGAAATGGAAACCATGCTGCTGCACGCATCGCAAATTTCATTTAATCACCCGGTTACCGGTGCCCCTGTCCACATTGAAGCATCCTTGCAGGTTGAATTTTTAAGGGTGATGGGCATTATGGGTTGGGAGCTGAATTGAAAGCAGCAAATTATAATGTATAGGCACTTTAGCGTTTGCAAAAGTTCAATCCCGTTATATCGCCCCAATATTCCCTATAAGAATATTTCTATTTGTAAATAAATCTCCTTTTTACTGCAACTACAAAGCCCTAAATTCCAACAAACTTATTCAAGAATCTCAAAAAGTGCATTTGGGGGCTATAAACCTATATTTTTTTCAGTAATATTACCGTGTTAAATTATTCACACCACTTTAAAGAGACCTTATGACAATAACCTTTCTCCGGCATGAGTTAAAAGCTTTCTGGCGTTCAAAAAATACGGGGAAAAGTATAGCCATACGAATTCTAATGTCATTGATGATTTTATACTTGTTGGCTATTGTGGCTTATGTTGGTTTTAATTTAGACAAGATCCTCGGTTCTAAATTATTAAAGGGTGACGTGGTTGTTTCATTTTCCGGAATCATTCTTTTATACTTCCTGGCCGACCTTTTTTTCCGACTGCTACTACAGGAATTGCCTACACTACGCGTGCAGCCTTATTTGCAATTGCCAATAAAACGCAATTTACTGGTACGTTACCTGGCATTTACCGCGTTGCTTTCAGTTTTTAATTTATGGCCATTCATCCTCTTCGGGCCTTTCATCATAAAAATCATCGCTACTGACCTGGGCGGTTTAGTGGCGCTTGGTTTCATCGTCTCGCTGGTAGGCCTTACCGTGTTTAACAATTACCTTGCGCTGTACATTAAGCGTAAGGCCAATTTAAACGGGTGGATCTTCCTGGTGGCGGCGGCCGTTACTATATTGATCGGCCTGTCGGACTTTTTATGGCACTTAATTTCCATTCGTAATTTTTCCTATTTATTTTTTGGTAACCTGGTTAAATACCCGGTGCTTGCTATAGCGCCACTGCTGATCGGTGCGTTGATGTACTACCTTAATTTTTCCTACCTTAAGGACAACCTTTACCTGGAGGAGCTTGGCTCACGCAGGGCCACTAAATATAAAAGTAGTACTGACTACCCGCTATTAAGCCGCTTCGGCAGCGTTGGCGACCTTGCTGCCAATGAGTTTAAACTTATATTTCGTAACAAACGTTCGCGCTCGGCGTTCATTATGGGGTTGTTCATTATGTTTTATGGGTTGATCTTCTACACCAATAAGGAAATGAACACGGAGGGTTATAAGGTATTCGTGAGCATGTTTATGACGGGAATCTTTATCATTAACTATGGACAATTCATGTTTAGCTGGCAAGCCTCACATTTTGACGGATTGCTGGTTAGCAAGGTTAGCTTTGTCGATTTCTTAAAGGCCAAATATTTAATGTTCACTATTATTTCAACTTTCTTTTTATTGCTCACAACGCCATACGCATACTTCGGCTGGAAGACGCTGCTGATAGAAATCATCATGTACTTGTGGAACATTGGAGTAAACACTACCCTGGTATTGTTTTTTGCAAACCGTAACTACAAGCGGATTGACCTTTCACGAGGAGCCGCCTTTAACTGGGAGGGCGTTGGAGGTAACCAATGGATCCTGTCTATCCCGCTACTTATTGCCCCATTTGTAATTTACGGGCCATTTGCATTATTTCATAAAACCGACATAGGCCTTGCCTTGTTAGCCATCATAGGCCTCGTATTTATTTTTACCCGCAACTTCTGGATAAAAAAGCTGGAAGCCGATTTCCAAACAAAACGTTACACCATTGCCGAAGGGTTCAGAACCAAATAGTATGATAGCAATTAAAAATCTTAAGAAGGTATACAACGGCATTACTGTAGTAAATGTGCCTGAAGTACGAATTACCAAAGGCGAAAGCGTAGGACTGGTGGGCAACAACGGCGCGGGTAAGACCACGCTGTTCCGGATGATCCTCGACCTGATCCGACCCGAAACCGGACAGGTTTTATTGCGGGATGAGCCCGTGGCGGGTCATGAAAACTGGAAGAACTATACGGCATCATACCTGGACGAGGGCTTTTTGATAGATTACCTTACACCCGAAGAGTATTTTTACTTTATTGGCGGCCTGCACCAGCAAAGCCCCGCACATGTTGACGATTACCTGTCAAGCCTTACCGATTTTTTCAACGGCGAGATCCTGAAAAAAGGAAAATATATCCGCGACCTTTCAAAGGGAAACCAGTGCAAGGTGGGCGTGGCATCGTGCCTGCTGCAAAACCCCGAATTGCTGCTGCTGGACGAGCCTTTTGCAAATATCGACCCGAGCACCCAGTTCAGGTTAAAAAGCATCTTAAAGGACTTGAATCAGAACAAGGGCGTTACCACACTTATCTCTAGTCATGACCTTAACCATATTACCGATGTATGCGACCGCATCCTGTTAATGGAAAAAGGGGTGATCATTAAGGATATTGAAACCAATTCATCAACGTTAAACGAGTTGGAAGAATACTTTGGCGTAGGGCAACTTGCTTCTGCATCGTCACAAGTCGACAGGGAGGAAAATCACTAATATTAATATGTACACCATAAGGAAAGCAACATTAAACGATGTTGCAACCATTATAGACCTGGCCGAGAGAACCTGGTGGCCGTCCTACTCGCCGATATTGGAGGCAGAACAGATCAGCTTTATGCTGGGCGAGATCTATTCCGTTGAAAAGATCACCTCTCAAATTAAGAATAACATCCAAACCTATTTATTACTCGAAGAAGAAGGCAAACCCGTAGCCTTTGCCGCATATTCACCACGGGATGAGGACCCCGAAATTTACAAGCTGCACAAGCTTTATTGCCTGCCCGAAACACAAGGGAAGGGCTACGGCAAGATCCTGATAAACCAGGTGATCAATAATACTATTGAAGCAGGCAAGCACACGCTCGACTTGAACGTAAACCGCTATAACAAAGCAAAAAGTTTTTATGAGAAGATGGGATTTGAAGCTGCTTACGAAGAAGACATAGCAATCGGCCCTTACTGGATGAACGATTATGTAATGCGAAAAGAATTATAGTTTGTATATTTAGTTTATCATGAAAAAACCTGGTAAACTTTATCTTTTTAAACTAATAGTGATTGCTGGTTTAGCAACCACTGTGTGTGTGAATGTTTCTGCACAGGTAAAGGTTAATTGTGCCAAGCTGCTGAAGCAGCATATAGCAATTGACACCCCTCAGAAAGTGGCCAATGAAATTATCAAATACCCTGCTTGTTTCGGCTTTGACAACATTGATCTTAAGATTTTCGGCGACGGCCCTACCCTGGCTCCGCTTTTAGCTAAACATTCTGCTGGCAGCGGCAAGGTTACCTATGCTGATCTTTTAGCCGATATAAATACCTTCAAAAGGGACACAGCCTATACGTCGATACACAACCAGGTTTCGGCGCAAACTACGCTCGAAGCCACAAAGATCTCGCCCGAAACATGGGAAAGCAGTGTAAAGCTCTTAAAGATCATCGGAATGCCCGATAGCGAGATGGAAAACTTCCACAAATTTATGCTGGAGAAAAATGGCAAAAACTGGAACTACAGGCAATTGGTTGTCGCCTACCGCATGAAGCAGGAAATGAGCACGCCACCAAAGCAAAAATAAACTGGCGCCACTATTACGTTTTACAAAATAGTATGCTACAAATAGCAAAGCGACTTTAGACTTACGACTAAAGACTCTGGACTATTAATTCACCGTCTTTTTATCATTTATAAACGCCAGGATCTTTTTCGACTCTTCAGGGTAAATAGCAATACGGTGTGTCCGCACCAAATATGGAACTTCCTTTTTGCCCCCGGCTGCTGCAATCGAGATTAAGTTCGAAGGTTTTTCAGGCATGTGGCAGTCAATACAATTGTTTTTTATGGTAAGGCCTAATTTAGGCGCCATTGTACAAAAGTTGTGGTTAGCCTCATTATGGCATTTCATACAGCGCTGCGAATACGCCACCAGGTTTGCCGTTTCGTTAACATGGATATTGTGGCAGTTGCTGCAATCCATATTGCTCATTAAAAAACACTTGCTGGTAGCCAGTAGTCCGCGTTGGTTGCCATGAACGTCGATAGTAGCCGGGTTGGGGTCTTCCTTTGCAAAGCTTGGTTCCTTAAACTTAGCCAGTGTATCGCCCATCCTGAATTTAAATGGCGACTCCAGGTAAATGTCTTTTCCGCCGCCATGACATACTGAGCAGGCATCCAGTTTTTGCGCCCTGGTTAAAGATGCAAATTTGGCGATGTATTTGGCTGTTTTTTCGCCGGGATTTTCTGTATGGAAATTTACGTGGTTAGCAGCAGGGCCGTGGCACCTTTCGCAATCAACCCCGTACACCAATGAATTTTTATCGAAGCCCGGTTCCTGCTCCTGCAGGTTGGTGATAGGTAGCGAGGCAATATAACTACTGTGGCATTCAAAGCACCGCTGGGTTATCGGCCTGTCGAAATACGGATGGCGGGTATTGTAGCCGGGGCTGTTTGTCCAGCTATTCTTCGCATTGAAAAACGACATAGGCAACTCAAATACCTTGCTGCCCTTCCAGTAACCATAAGTTTCGGCTTTAACGCCGCCAAAGGTTATATCAAAGCGCTCGGCACGGGCTTCCTTCCCATCGTTGTAGGCAACCTGGAAAAATGAACTGCCCCGCTTTTCCATCACTGCCTTTGAATTTTCGCTCAGTAAAAACGAATTGCTGCCGGCAGCAAAGCTGCCATGGATATTATCGGCAGCAGCCGGCATCGATGCCTGGTGATGCCCTGTTAGCAGGTATGACTTATATTCGACGCTATGGCATCTTATACATTTTTGCGAACCCGCGTACAAATCGCCGCGGGCGTCGGCTTTTTCTTCGGTACCTAATGATTGAAAATAAATAACAACCACCGGCACCAGGCAAATCAATATCAAAAAATAAATGCGCTTACGTTTCATCATTGCCTGTTGGTATCGATATAAAACAACCTGTTAATGCAATTACCACGTATAGGTTGCAACTGCGCCTGCAGGTAATGTCGTCTTAACAATTTCTCCCTTAAATTTAATATTGAATGTTTGATCGCCGGTTGCCGTATTTAATACGATAAGCACCTTTGAGCCGTCAGTGTTTTTGAAGGCTACATTTAATAAGGTATTCTGTTGATCAGAGGCTATTCTTACCGCACCTGGCCTCACAAATTTTGAAGCATGTGCAATAATGTAATAAGCCACGTTACGGGTAACTGCCGAGCCGATAGTTACTGCCCCTAAACAAGTGGCGCAACCACCGTTTGTATGAGGGCCGTTATTCGGATCTGTTGCCAATACCCATTCCAATACGTTGCGGCTCCAGTTACGGGTAGCACCAACCAGCAGGTTACTTACATGCCATGTCATTGCCGCTCCGTAGTTATCTCCCTGGAATGTTGCCTGTTCTGTAAAATAAATGTTCTTATCAGGGTAGGCTGTATGTACCGGACCTAATGCATTAATGCTACCGCCATATAAGTGAAAAGCAGAACCGTCAACATAGGGATTCGTTACCGGGTCGGCTAAAATTTCAGTTGCATATTCCGGATGATCAGCGTTGTGATCATAAACAATAATTTTAGTGGTAATACCGGCAGCTTTAAACGCAGGGCCCAAATTCTCCTTTATAAACTTGTTCTCGTCAGCGGATACCATCAACATTGCCGGGGTATTATAGGCGTTTAAAGGTTCATTTTGCGGAGTAATGGCATCAATGGTTATCCCTTCGGCCTTCATCCCTTGTATGTATTTTACAAAATAGTTTGCATAAGGGCCAAAGTTTTCAGGTTTCAGGCTTCCCTGGGTAAAGCTGTTGTTGGTTTTCATCCATGCAGGTGCGCTCCAGGGGCAGGCTAATATTTTTATGTTTGGATTAATGGCAATAATCTTTTTTAATATTGGAATCAAATCGGTTTCCTCTTTGGCCAAACTGAAGTTATCCAGGTTGGTATCTCCTGCTACATCATCATAGCTAAAGGTACCGGAGCTCATATCCGAAGCGCCAATTGTTATACGGATATAGCTGATGCCGATACTTCCGTCGCCTGTATCAAACAGCTCTTTTAATAATGAGGCTTTTCTTGTTTCATCCAAACCATTGATAAGGGAAGCGCTGCCGCCAGAAAGGCAAAAGCCGAATCCATCAATACTTTGATAAGCTACGGTTGAGTCTACATTTATAGTAGTATTTGAATTTGATGCGTCCTGGAACTTCAGTGCAACGTTTTGTTTGCTCAATAATGTTAATCCGTCAGCCGTAGTAAGCCACATTGCAACATCTGATTTAACCGGGGTTACTACAGTATCCGGTGGTGTTACCTTAGTACCGCCGCCAGTATTAATAGGAGATTTTTTACTGCACCCCATCGCAATAGTCAACAGCCCCAATATTGTTACCAGTAAGCTAAATTTCCTGATCTTTTTCATACTTGTTTTCTTTAAAAAATTAAAAAGAGTCCCCCGCAGGTAAATCTCAGTCGAGTTGCTCGCCCGGTACTTTCACCTGGTATTAGTTTATTTTTGGATGATTTGATAAATGTCTTTCCCGCGAATTATTTGGTGACCATATTATAATAGTGCACATAGTCGACCTGCATAGCGACCGGAAATATTGTATCGTCAACACCTTTGGTTCCGCCCCAATCACCACCTATCGCCAGGTTCAACAATATATGAAAAGGCTTGTCGAACGGCCATGTAGCCGAGCCTGTTCCTCCGTTCGCAAATGAGTAAACCAAAACACCGTCATAATAACCTTTGATTCCGTCGGGAGTCCAATCTGCCCGGTAGATGTGATAATCGGTGCTGGCGGTCGGGATGGTCATCATTCCTGACTTTGAGTTTCCACCAAAATTTGTTTGATCGTGAATGCTGAAGTGTACAACATTAGGGTCAAATCCAACCATCTCCATAATATCAACTTCACCCGAATTCGGCCAGTTTCCATATGCATAGTCATTAGGCAGCATCCAGATAGCCGGCCAGGTGCCAACCCCCGCAGGTAATTTTGCCTTAACTTCAATACGCCCGTAAAGCAGAGTTGCAGGTGTTTTTGAAACCATGCGCGCCGAAGTATAATTCATACCGCCCATGCTTTCCTTTTTAGCGGTTATTGATAATATCCCGCCCGAGATGTTGGCATTATTTGTTGTACTGGTATAATATTCAAGCTCGTGATTTCCCCATCCGCTACCGCCTGTATCATATGTCCATTTGCCTGGATCGGGTGCGCCATCAGTACTAAAATCATCTCCCCACGCAACCGAAGTGGTATCAAATGAATATACCTTGGGCTCCGTTTTCAACGGCACAAACGGCGGCAAAACTGCCTGTTTCTTTGAACATGCAAAAAAGCCTAGCACCAGAACCGGAATTATTAAAAAATTAATTTTCTTCATAAGTAACTATTAATCAATAACAACGGGCCGTTTAAACTAAACGACCCGTTGCTTTTCATTATTATTATTGAACTCCTCTAAGCGTTACGTTGGTAAATGATATACCGGTTACCCCTAAATTGGATCCCCCGGATTTTATCAGAAGATAATAAGTACCGGTAGTTGGAACCGTAAAGGTGTTTCCCGCACCGTTGCATGAAATTGCAGATAGTTTACCACTGAAAGCGGTTTTTCCGCAGCCATTCCATGTGTTTAAGGCTATTTTTATACCGCCATCGCTATAATCAGTACCCTGGGCCGGCACTTTAGAGCCAACATAGGTTTCAAACCATGTGTCAGTAGCTCCGCTTCCTGAAATAAGCATATCAACAGCATATTTTTGCCCAGCAACCAGGTTAATTGCCTGGTAAACAGCAGCATGTCCAAAACCACCACCAGAGGCAACCATCATATTTTTGGTTGGATCCAGTACAAATGTAACTCCCGGCGAAATAGTTATGTGCTTCCAGCTGGCGTCATCGGCTGCCGTCATTTTACCGCCTACAACCAGGTTTCCAGCCTTGGGGTCAGATGTAGCAACCGTAAGCGTTTTTGACGCAGTTTGTGTTGCGCCACCCACACCAGCCGTGGTTAAAACAACGTTATATGTCCCGGCATCCGGCACAAATATGCTGTCAATGGCTGTACCGATGTTTGATCCGCCACCGTCGCCTAAATCCCACTTCACGGCGGTAACGCCGGTTTCCTCGGCCTTTAAAACAAAGTTATTGGGCTTACCTGAAACCGGGTTGATAGTAAATGATGCAACATTTTTTGCTACAAGCCCGTTATCGCCATCTTTTAGCGGATCGGGTTTACATCCAACATATGCCCCTATAGCCATTATACCTGACACTATAGCGCACGCTTTTATTAAATTTAATTTCATGATTTAAATTTTAATTTAAGTTTAAATTATAATGTACCACCGTACTCTTTGCTCTGCTTTAATTTGGTAGCATTTAAGTCATTAAGCGGGATTGGTAAAATCTCGTTCCTGCCGGCTTTAAATCCTTTGTAGCCCAATACAGCAGGCGCATCGCCCCAACGTACCAAATCAAACCAGCGATGACCTTCAGCAGCTAACTCTGCACGCCTTTCTGTCTTGATGTTAGCCATAGTTGGCGCAAGCGTATGGGTTGTACCATCATTATAGGCGCGGGTGTGTACAGCTGTCATTAACGCACCGGCACGACTGGTACTTCCGCCACCCGAAATAAGCGCTTCTGCTTCCATTAAATAGGTATCAGCCAAACGGATCTCGTACATATTTTGCGGGTAGTTTAACTCAGGAGCACCACCGCCGGTAGTTTTGTCAGCCAGGTGGCCTGCAAATTTCCCAATAAAGTAACCTGTGTTATCATAACCGGCAGAGTAATCAGCTATTCCATTTGCCTTAAGACTGTCCAGGTTAGCCACGGTTGCCTTATTACGCGGATCGTAATGAATAAAATCAAAGAAATTTTTGGTGAACGGAATAAAGCTATAACCTGAAATGTAATCAGGCGCGCCAGCCTTTAACGGATTGTACCCTCTGGGTCCAACCATAATATTAAGGAAGTTTCCTTCGGTACATGCTGAGCAATCCCAACTACCACCTGATTTCGATGAGTGGCCAACTTCAAGAATCGATTCAGCATTGAATTTATTTGAAACCTTCCACAGATCGGCAAAGTTAGGTAACAACTGGTAGCCATATTGTGAATTTGGCTGTCCCGGAGTGCTGCCATTAACTATAGCAAATTCAGCAGCGGATTCAGTGTATTTTTTCTCGTACAGGTAAACTTTACCCAACAGGGCATGTACAGCACCCATTGTTAACCGGCCGCCATCAACAGATATATCCACCTTATCAGGGATATTTTTGTTGCTGATCACAGATTTCAAATCGCCTTCAATCTGGCCGTAAACCGCACTCGGAGCAACCTGCAAAACGTTATCCACCTGATCTGAAGGCACTTCAGCCAATATCAACGGAATATTTTTGAACAAGCGTACAAGGTCGAAATAAAAATATGCACGAAGCGCTTTTGTTTCATCTGCATACCTGTTCTTCAGGCCGGCATCCATTGGTACTGCCGGTAGTTTCTGCAAAAGCACGTTTGCACGGAAAACTCCCTGGTAATAACCCTGCCAAAGTGGGCCACCCGGACCCTGGGTCTCGTTAAGCGTATAGTTGTTAAAAACCTGCAGATCGGTAACGTCGCCCGAGCCACCGCCACCGGCTACGTGATCATCAGAACCTGCATCCATTGCATCTTCCTTTGTGATCAAACCGCCGCTTTGGTAACCTACAACATCATATACAGCCACAAGACCGTTAAATGCTTCCGCCTGGTTGGTATAATATTGTGATTCAAGGTTAGTTCCCTTAGGTGTTACACTCAGGAAACTTTTTTTACACGCCGGGGCTATAAGCAGGCCCGCCGCACAAATTGCTAAATACTTTAAATACTTTTTCA
Organism: Mucilaginibacter phenanthrenivorans; assembly: GCF_024721155.1. GTDB lineage: Bacteria > Bacteroidota > Bacteroidia > Sphingobacteriales > Sphingobacteriaceae > Mucilaginibacter > Mucilaginibacter phenanthrenivorans. The sequence goes on from NZ_JAHVAP010000017.1 coordinate 10,816, forward strand.
TGTTTTAATATTTTAAAATCCTACACTTAAACCAACTATGTATGTGCGGGCCTGCGGATAAAAGCCCTGGTCAATACTACCAGAGATATCCGGGTCATACCCTGTATATTTCGTGAAAGTAATTAGGTTCTGGCCTGTTACATATAAACGCAAACGTTGAATTCCTAATTTTTTAACTACGTCTTTATCAAGCGTATAACCTAATTGTATTGTCCTGAAACGGAAGTAACTACCACTTTGCAAAAAGAAACTTGAGTTATATTCAAAGTTGTTGTTCGCATCAGCGTCAGTTAAACGCGGCCACACAGTTGATGTTCCCGGGCCGGTCCACCTGCCTAAAGCAGCGGTTGTGTAGTTAGCTGTAAGAATGTCCAAACGGTGCAAGCCCTGGAAGATTTTATTTCCTGACTGGCCTTGTCCAAATACCAACACGTCAAACTGTTTGTATGAAGCGGTAAGAGTTACACCAAATTGCATGGTGGGCAATGAATTGCCAATGAAAGTACGGTCAGCATCGCTGATAATACCATTACCGTCCAAATCAGCCCATTTAAAATCACCTGGCTTAGCATTTGGCTGAATCCTTTGACCTGTTTTTGGAGAAATGTAAGCGTTGACTTCAGACTGTGTCTGAAAAACACCAAGGTTTTCGTATCCATAGAAAGAGCCGATCGGATGACCAACCTCTGAACGGGTTACACCACCTTGAACGTTCTGAACACCTGCACCACCTAAGTAATCCTGGCCTGGGGCTAAACGGGTTACGGTATTTTTAAGGTGAGACACGTTACCATCAAAACCTAAATTGAAATCCCCAACCTTTTTGTGATAGCTTAAGGAAAGTTCCTGACCGGTGTTTTCCATATCGCCAATGTTAGCATAAGGATTGCTGATAGCGCCTATGTAAAAAGGCAGGTTTGGTTGCTGTAAAATACCGGTTGTTTTTTTCTTGAACCACTCCAATGTTAAATTAAAATCATGGAATAACACCGCATCCAAACCTATGTTTGTTTGTGAAGTTTGCTCCCATTTCAAATCCGGGTTTGAAGGTGCATTAGGGCTGTAACCGCTAATGTAAGTATCGCCTGTTCCAAAGCTATAATTTCTGCCTCCGCCGATAGTTGCAAGGAAGGCATTATCAGGGATTGCATCGTTACCTACAACACCGTAACCACCGCGAAGTTTCAGGAAGTCAACAACGTCGTTTTGTGGCCAGAAAGATTCCTTCGAAGGAACCCATCCCAATGAAATCGATGGGAAGTTACCATACTTGTTGTTACCACCAAAACGTGATGAGCCGTCCCGTCTTACTACACCTTGAACGATGTATTTTTCATCGTAGTTGTAATTTAAACGCGCAAATAATGAGCTGATATGATGCGGTTGGCCTTCACCACCATAACCTATCCGCTGAACTGCAGGAATGCTGTAGTTTAATGAAGCCTGTTCAAAAGTAGTTACAGGTAAACCATATTCGGTAACTCCCTGGCTATATGAACCACCATCAATGTACGAACCCTGGCCAAGCAAAACGTTTAGGTTATGTTTCTTGTAAGTACGGGTATAAGATATTGTATTTTCAACATTCCAGTTAAATAACCTCGTTGCATCGCGATTATAGTTATTTAGCGACGTAACAGTTGATGCATTCAGGTAAGAAAGCGGTGTAAACGACTCATCACCATAAAATGCCATCTTAGTACCAATGGTTGATTTAATTGCAAGCCCGGCAATTGGGTCAACTTCTGCATAAGCGTTACCAACAATGTTGTGTGCCCAGCTATAATTCCCCAAACGGGTTTGAATATACGCCAATGGGTTAGTAATTTCCTGGCCTACTAATGAGGGGCCGGATGATATACCATAATAATAACCTTGTGCATTTTTAATTGCATTTGGGTACGCGGCATAAGCCTGTGCAGCGGTTGGATCAGTAACGATAACCGGCGTAATAGGATCAAGGTTGATTGCAGAGCTTAACGGGCCGCCAAACACACTATTTGTATTACCTAAACCTATTGATTTATTATAGGTATAGCCAACGTTAATGCCAAAATTTAAATATTTTGATGGCTTAAAAGTTTCGTTGGTCCTGAAATTCGCTCTTGTATATTTTGAAATTGGCGAAGCAACAATACCATTTTGATCTAAATAACCAAATGATGTATAGTAGGTTGATTTATCTGTTCCACCTGCAATGCTTAGTTCATGGTTTTGCTCTTTTGCACTGTTGTTGAAAATAACAGACTGCCAGTCGGTACCAACTCCAAGTGACGCCGGATCAGCAAATAAAATGCCTTTTCCTGCAGCAACGCTCGACTCATTTCTTAAGGTAGCATACTGGGTAGCATTTAACAGATCGAGTTTACGAGCAGGCGCTGATGTTCCGCCCCAACCATTATAAGTGATCTGCATACGGCCGGCCTTACCTTTTTTGGTGGTAACCAAAATAACACCGGCAGCAGCACGTGTACCGTAAATTGCAGAGGAAGCGGCATCTTTCAATACCTCGATAGATTCGATATCTGATTGATTAAGGTAGCCTATACCGCCGTTATCAACAACCACACCGTCGACAACCCATAGCGGATCGTTATTGTTAAAGGTAGTAATACCACGAACACGTACTGTAGCGCCATCACCTGGCTGACCATCATTTGTGGTAATGGTTAAGCCTGAAGTTCTGCCTTGCAGGATTTGCTCAATATTTACAGCTGGTTGGTTTTCAAAGTCTTTTGAACTTACGCTGGAAATTGAACCAGTTGTAACGCTTTTCTTTTGAACACCGTAACCAACCACGATAACTTCGTTGATGCCTTTTACATCTTCAACCAGGTTTACCGTGATGTTTGTTTGTGAACCCACAGGGATTTCTTGTTTTACATAACCAACAAACGCAATTACCAACACTGCAGACTGATCCTTTACATTTAATTTAAATGCACCGTCAATCCCGGTTGTAATACCATTGGTGGTTCCTTTTTCCAAAACAGAGGCACCCGGGATAGGTAATCCCTTTTCATCAAGTACCTTACCAGATACCGGGATGCTGAAAGCAGTTTTGCCTGCAGGGGCAACTATATCAGGCGAAGAGCCTTCTGCTTTACCGGCCATATCTGCGTTCGGCAGTTTGCCTAAAACAATTCTGTCCTTCAATACTTCGTAATCAATACCATTATTTTTAAAAACCTGGTCCAATACTGTTTTAAGTGGCTGATTTTCAAAATTGGCATCTATCCGTTGCGAGAAGTTGATAGCGTTTTTGCTGTATATAAATTTAACGTTATTGTTCTTCTGCAAGTAGTTTACTACATCAAGCAGCGTAGTGTTTTTTAACGACATGTTTACCGTCTTGTCAAGAACGTCCTGGGCCTTCAAAGGGCTTGAGTAAGCTATCCCGCTTAACATCAAGGCTATCAGGATTTGACTAAATGTAATCTTCATGATTTTAAACCAGGGAATTGGGCTTCGTAAACGAAATTTCATATATTTGTTTAGTTTCTTTGTTAAAAATGAGACAATTAACGCCCCTTACGCTATCAGAACTAGCGTTTCCACATGGGGCCGGATTTAAACTTAGGAGTGCTCGTAACACTTCTAAGTTTTTTTTTATACCGGTGCACAGCAACAGTAAAGTGGGATTTTACAGGTTTATGTTTGTAATCTTTCTTCCATATGAGAGGTGATTTAGTTGATTTATGATTATATAATTGGTTTATTCGAGCGTAATTTCATTTTCCTCTATTTCATAATTCACATTCAGCGATTTCTTCAGCGCTTCAAGCACATCCGGCAGGTTAAACCCTTCCAAATCGGCATTCAAAATGTAGTGATTCAGCTTTTCGCTGGATGCCTTGATGTGTACATGATAATTGGCATTAAGCACAGGAATTATTTCTCTTAAAGGTTTATTTTCAAATAGCAGGTTCACCCGCTTCCAGATCTGCAGCTCAGGCGCCACCTTCTCCACTTCGGGCTTTAAAATATGCTGATCAATTAAGTAGATAGCTTTTTGATGAGGATACAGCATTACATCACCCTTTTCAAGTACCAGGGCGGAATGATCGGCGTTATCAGTTTTTTTGATGCTTACAGAAACCTTTCCCGTAAGCACAGATACCTCTGCCGAGTTGCTCCTGTCATTATCACGAACGAGGAAGCTGGTGCCCCAAACTTTGGTAACTATCGCGCGGCTGTTGATAATAAAGGGACAATTAGGGTTTTTAGTTACCTCAAAAAAGCATTCGCCCGATATGGTAACCATTCTTGATTTTGTGCCAAATACCTTTGGATAGGTAAGCTGCGCCAGCGGATTCAGCCAAACCGCGCTTTTATCTGGCAAAATTGCCTTGTAGATCTGCCCGGTGTTATTGGTAACGCTTACCAATTGCTCCGTGTTGCTTTCTGAAGATTGAATGATGGTTGTTTTGTGGTTACGATAAAGCAGGAACGAACCTGCAACCAAAACAACGGCAGCGGCTGCGCCGGCAATTGAATATAAAACTCTTAAAAATGTTGAACGTGATCTAACAACCGGAACTTCCTCTTCTTCCTTTTCACTTAAACCTATGTTATGAAGTATGTGGTTATAGATCCTTTGCTCCAGCTCCTCTTCTTCGGTTACATTAATAGTTGAAACATGGTCGTCTGCGTCCTCAAAGGATAAGTACCAGTTTTTAACTTTTGCAGCCTCCAATTCAGTGCAAGTTCCATTAACATACTTTTCAAGTAATTCAACGGGTATAGGTTCTTTCATGAAAAGGAAATAAAATAATTGGGTTTACAATATACTTAACGTATCAAAACAGGGTACCCCCTACTCCGAAACAAAATTTTTTAATAAAAATGTGAAATTTGTTGCTTATGAGCTAATAATGCACCATTTTTTATAGCTCATCCTATTAAATCAACCCGGGATTACTTGTGATTTTAGTTAACTAGCCCGTTTCTTACGATCACAGGAAATGTTAATGATTTGAAAAATCAACGGACCATTTGCGGTTGATCGAAACCTGGAAGGCAATAAATTTACTGGTTTATAAAGGGGGTAAAGCAGAAGCTGCTGCCTTCTCCGGGTTCGCTTTCAATCGAAAAAGTACCCTGATGCTTTTTGACGATCTCGGAAGCGATATGCCTGATTAAAAAAACGACAGCTAATGGTTTAAGTGATTTCACAAAAAGCCTGAAATATATTTAAGATACGGAATGCGAGTTTTATTTAACCAGGAGCCCTACAAAAGCTAAGGCCGTAAGCAAATAATGGCTTAACCCAACACGCAATTTTTTCAATGCCCTGGTTAAGTGGTTTTCCACCGTTTTTTCGGAGATCCCCAGGTACACCGCTATTTCCTTGTTTGACTTATGCTCATTACGGCTCAATTCATAAACAGAGCGGCATTTATCCGGCAGGTTACTAACTTCAGTTTCAATACTGTAAACAAGCTCCTTCAGGAATATCGAGTCCTCTGTCGAAGTATCCAGTTCGGAGTGAACTACTTTAAAGGCCTGTTTGTATTTCTCCTTAACCTGTTCCTTGCGGTATAAATCAATAACGCCGTTATAAACCGCAAGATGTAAATAGCCCCCAATATTTGTAGTGGATTGAAGCGTATGCCGCTTTAACCAAAAGCTGGTAAATATTTCCTGCACAACCTCTTCAGCCAACTCCTTGCTTTTTAAACGCTTATAGGCCTCCCCGAACATTTTCTTCCAATACCGCCCGTAGATTTCCTTGAACGCACCAAGCTCATCCCTTTTAAGGGAAACAAGCAGTTCATCATCAGAATGCGAAGTAAAAATACCCATGCGTTTAAATTGGCGGTTATAGTGTGGTGTTAAGTGAACACTAACTATTTAACAAAACTCAAAAAAATTAAACTAAGTACCAAACTTTTGGACTTAATTTTTTTCAAAAACCGTAAAAAAAGCAACAATTACAATTGGTTTATTTTGGTTTTGGCAAAATAATGGGGTTAAAAAACAAAAAGCTGTAATACAAGTGTTTAAATAACAATTATTATTGCCACCCTATACAATTTTAACAAAAAATGTTAATATTCAATACATCAAGCTGCAAAAAAATTTTTACATTTCTTCAACCTTAGCTACAAAACCCTTCTTTGTAATCAGGGTAATTCAATCATTTTATAATGTTAAATTGAACTGTATTACAACTTCACGGTTTAACGAAAGAACAAGCGATGGAACGCGGTCATCCGGTTGTAACTATAACAACTTTAGCCCGGCCAAACAATTCCCATGGCTATAAAACCAGGGCCAACTTCGGTCAAGACTGAACTAATATATTACTTGCTTGTTATACTGTTTTGCTAATTTATGAGTATAATATAATAACAGCTATTAAAGCCATGTAACTAATGAAAAAAAAGCTTTTCCTGGTAAGCACACTACTCTTTGCGTTTGTTGCGGCGATGGCACAGGGAAATTGGGAGCTTAAAAAAAATGAAAATGGCATAGCGGTTTATACCCGCAAAGCCGCAACCGGAAATTTAAAAGAATTACGGGTTATTTGCGAATTGGACGCAACCAAAGCACAATTGATCAGCACATTACAGGATATTGGCAATTATAACGATTGGGTATATTCAAACAAAAAATCTGAAATATTAAAAAGCCTTAATCCTTATAAGATAATTTACTACACCGAATCGCGTTTACCATGGCCGATTAAAGATCGCGACCTTATCGTACAACTGGATATCTCTTCGGGGGCAGAAATTTTAGAGATCCAGGCAAAAAGTATCCCAGACTACCTGCCACAAAATAAAAAATTTGTGCGGGTTCCTTATTCACTAGCAAAATGGAAAGTAACACAGGTTACAGAAAATAAACTAAAGGTTGACTATACCTTCAGCGTTGACCCCGGTGGCAGTATCCCGTCATGGCTTGTTAACGCCACTATGGCAATAGGCCCCTATAATTCATTTGCTAAGCTAAGGGAGATGCTGAAAGAAAAATACAACAACTGATCTTACCTGTTATGCCTGTATAAAACCGGAAAAAAATTCGGTAATAAACCAGCACGGGGCACAGCAATCCTATTCATCGCCGAAATGCGCCACTATATTTTTTAAAAACAGGTCCGTTATTTCATTCAGGGCAGGCGGGCTCAATTAAGTCTTCATTTAGCCCATCTATTTTTAACCTCCGGCAGCCACTAAAAAATCGCAGATCTTAACGTGATTTTAATTTGGCATGATTTTGTTCAGCGGCAAAAACGTATTTCAAAAACTCGTTCTCAATATCAGGCGGAAGATTGCCGGTGTCATGCAATTTGCTGCCAAACTCTGCGCGCAACTTTAATCGCAGCAGTTCATTTTCCATCCGCAAATTTTCTTCAGTATCGTCGCTTAGTAACCGATCGGTCAAATCGTCGTTTTTGTTTTTCATGTAGGATAAGGTTTTGATTAACCAAATTTAGCAGATAGCGAGCAATAATCAAACTTTATCTTCTATGTAAAAAACTTGTTTCAATTATTAATCACTTTATAAGCATTGATGTTAAATTCACATTTAATTGTTTAATTTTAACTTTCTTATAAACCATTTATAGCGCTTATAGCTATCTTACTATGCGGCAAAAATTATACCTGTTGGGCCTTTTATGCGCAATATGCATTTCGGGCATGTTTAATGCCTGCCATATGCCTGCATCAAACATTGAAGATCAGATCCCTGATACAGTTAGCTATAACTTTAATATTCGCCCAATACTTTCCGATAAGTGCTACAAATGCCATGGCCCCGATGCCAGTAAAAGGCAGGCCGGGCTAAGGCTTGATAAACCCGAAAGTGCTTTTAAAGCGTTAAGGGATAATCCCAATGCACATGTACTGGTTGCAGGCATGCCTGAAATGTCGGAACTATTCAAACGCGTATCAACCAATGATACTTCTGAGATGATGCCCCCGGCAAATTCAAATTTGAAACGCTTAACCCCACATGAGGTCGACCTGGTAAAAAAGTGGATAAAGCAAGGGGCTAAATATGAAAAGCACTGGGCGTTTGTGTCGCCCAAATCGTGGCCTGTTCCGGAGGTTAAGGATAAGGAATGGCCAAAAAACCCTATAGATAACTTCATCCTGCATAAACAGGAACAATATGGCGTTAAACCAAGTCCCGAAGCAGATAAGGAACATTTGTTAAAACGCGTAAGCCTTGACCTGACAGGTTTGCCGCCAACTTTAGCAATGCAGAACACGTTTTTGGCTGATAAAAATCCTGATGCCTACAACAAGGTAGTTGATGAGCTGATGAAGAGCCCAGCTTATGGCGAGAAGATGGCGCTGCACTGGATGGATGTTGCGCGCTATGCCGACTCGCACGGATACCAGGACGATAATTATCGCACGCAATGGCCCTGGAGGGATTGGGTGATCCATGCCTATAACGAAAATCTGCCCTATGATAAATTCATATCGTGGCAATTGGCCGGCGACCTGATGCCAAATGCTAATAAAGAACAATTGCTGGCAACCGGCTTTAACCGCAACCATAAAATAACCGAAGAGGGTGGTGTAATTGATGAAGAATACCGTGTTGCTTATGTTACCGACCGTACCAACACATTTGGCAAGGCACTGTTGGGCGTTACTATTGAGTGCGCCCACTGTCACGATCACAAATACGATCCATTTTCACAAAAAGAGTATTACCAGCTTTTTTCGTTCTTTAACAGTGTGAAGGAGCCGGGGATCCAATCAACTGTTGGCGGGCCTGAAACTTATGCCAAGCGGCCGATGATGCAGGTTACCAATGATGACGTTAAGGGCATTTTGAAATTCATAAACAAGCAGGATACCGGTAAGCTCATTGTATCGGTAATGGGCGATAGTGAGGTTTACCGCAAAACGTACATCCTTAAACGTGGCAATTATGATGCGCATGGCGACGAGGTTGAGCCCGGTACCCCAAAATCTATTTTGCCATTTGATAATTCGTTACCAAAAAACAGGCTTGGGCTTGCCAAATGGCTTTTTGATAAACGCAACCCACTAACCGCCCGCGTATTTGTAAACCAAACCTGGCAGGAACTCTTTGGCAAGGGCATTGTAAAAAGCTCAGGCGATTTTGGGATGCAGGGCGATCTGCCATCGCACCCGGAATTGCTGGATTGGCTGGCTGTTGATTTTATGAACCATGGCTGGGATATGAAACGGCTGGTTAAACAAATGGTAATGTCGGCAACCTACCGGCAATCAGCAGTAATCACAGCGGATAAAATGAAGGTCGATCCGGATAATACCTTATTAACCCGTGGTCCGCGTTACCGGTTGCATGCCGAATTGGTTAGGGATCTGGTATTGGCAAGCAGCGGGTTGCTAACCCCAACCATCGGCGGGCCAAGCGTAAATCCATATCAGCCACCGGGCCTTTGGGAAAACGCTACATCAGGCCGGGGAATACTTGCCAGCTATAAACAAGTTCATGGTTCTGATTTGTACCGCCGCGGTATGTACACCCTCATAAAACGCACCGTTCCGCCTGTTGAGATGGCCATTTTTGATGCCAGCAATCGCGATCAATGCGAAGTAAAACGCTTACGGACGAACACCCCTTTGCAGGCTTTGCTGATGGAAAATGATCCTACGGTATTGGAGGCTGCACGGGTTTTGGCGGCAAAATTATTGGCAGACAAAAGTCAATCGAAAGATAAGATCACCAAAGCATTCAGGCTCATCATGTGCCGCACACCGAATGAAAAAGAGCTGGGGATTTTAACAGGCTATTATGCTGATCAGCTTAAGACATTAAATAAAAAGGACGCCCAAAAGGTATTAAGCGTGGGCGAATACCCTATCCCTAAAGATCTTGATAAAATTACACTGGCGGCCATGATGGAAACCGTTGATACAATTTATAACTTAGAGGAAGCAATTACAAAAACCTGATGGCAATGGAAAAGGATATTTTAGAACATCGCCTCAATATAAACAGGCGCAGGTTCCTGTCCCGGCTTAGCCTGGGCCTGGGCAGTATTGCACTCGGTTCCCTGCTTATCCCAGACCTTTTTACCGGCAGCGGCGCAGATAGCGAGGCAGATTTTATCCCCGGTATTCCAAACTTCGCACCAAAGGCCAAACGGGTGATCTATCTTTTCCAGGATGGCGCGCCCTCACAATTGGAATCATTCGATTACAAGCCGAAGCTACGGGAAATGATGGGCCAGGATTTGCCACCATCTGTTCGTGGCAACCAAATTCTTACCGGGATGACGGCCAACCAAGCCCATTTTCCGCTGGTAGGCTCTTTTTACGATTTTAAGCAATACGGCGAATCAAAAGCGTGGGTGAGCGACCTGTTCCCCCATATCGGCAAAATTGCTGATGATATTTGTATCATCCGCTCCATGTATACCGAAGCCATCAACCATGATCCCGCTTTAACATTTTTCCAAACAGGCGCACAGCAGGGTAATCGCCCCAGCATGGGCTCGTGGGTAAGCTATGGTTTGGGCAGCGAAAACCAGAACCTGCCTGCCTTTACGGTATTATTATCTAAAGGAAAAGGTAATGGACAGGGCGTATATTCAAAACTTTGGAGTAACGGCTTTTTAGACTCCATTCACCAGGGTGTACAATTCAGCAGCGGCGAAAACCCTGTGCTTTATTTGAACGATCAGCCGGGGATTGACAGGCGCGAACGCCGCAAAATGCTGGATAAACTGGCTGAATTAAACGACATCAGCTATAAGGAATTTGGCGACCCGGAGATCTCTGCAAAAGTGCAACAATATGAAATGGCATACCGCATGCAAGCTGCGGTGCCGGAGATTATGGACGTTTCCAAGGAATCAGACGATATTATAAAAATGTACGGACCGGATTGCCTGGTGCCCGGCACCTACGCGGCAAACTGCCTGCTTGCCCGCAAGCTTTCAGAAAATGGGGTACGCTTTGTGCAGCTTTATCACCAGGGCTGGGACCAGCACAACAACCTGCCACAGGAAATGGCAGGCCAGGCCATGGATGTTGACCAGGCATCGGCAGCATTGGTAACCGACCTTAAGCAACGCGGTTTACTCGACGAAACTTTAGTAATTTGGGGCGGCGAATTTGGGCGAACCAATTACAGCCAGGGAAAGCTGGAAAAGGCAAATTACGGACGCGATCATCACCCGCGCTGTTTCAGTATCTGGATGGCGGGCGGCGGGATAAAGCCCGGAATAGTTTACGGCGAATCGGATGAGTTTGGATACAACATAGTGAAGGACCCGGTTCATGTACACGATTTTCATGCAACCATATTAAATCAATTAGGACTCGATCATAAAAAATTAACTTTTAAAAGCCAGGGCCGCAGGTACCGGTTAACAGATGTTGCCGGCAATGTGGTTAAGGGAATACTATCCTGATTTCACCGATTTTGGGATGATTTCACCGATTGATTTACGTTGATGGAAAATCATATTAATTCAACGCAAATCGGTGTAATCATTTTACAATCGGTGTAATCCAGAGAAATAATAATCAGTGAAATCAAAATAGCACTATGGAAAGAAGAAAATTCATCAAGCAGTCAGCCGTTTTTACGGGCAGCTTTTTTATAGCCAAAGATCTGCTGGCAAAAAATGATGGTCCGGTTTATGGGCATGGCAACATGCGCTACCGTATGGACAAGCAATGGAGCAAGGCCGATCCGATGAAAAATCCGGTGAACGACTGCCACGAAATGGTGCAGGATAAAAAAGGGCGCATCCTGCTGCTTACCAACGAGACGAAGAACAATGTGCTGATCTATAATAAATCGGGCAAGCTGCTGGATACCTGGGGGCACGAGTTTCCGGGTGCGCACGGGCTTACCCTGGTAAATGAAAACGGAGCAGAGTTTTTGTTTATAACTGATACCGTAAAGCACCAGGTTTATAAAACCACTATGGATGGTAAGATCCTGATGACGATTGATGTGCCATTGGAAACCGGAGTTTACAAAAAGCCGGAGGACTTTATCCCCACAGAAACCACTGTTGATACCAATGGTGATTTTTATATTGCTGATGGCTATGGCTCCCAATATATTATGCAGTACGATAAAAACGGCAAACTGAAACATTTCTTCGGCGGCCGCGGTGATGGTGATGAGCATTTGGATAATGCCCATGGCATTGTGATTGACAGGCGCAACCCTACCCCAACGCTATTAATTACCGACCGTACCCGTAACTGTTTTAAACGCTTCAGTATGGATGGCAAGCTTATGGAAGTGATCAAGCTTCCGGGCGCATGTGTTTGCAGGCCGGTTATTAAAGGCGATCATTTATATGCAGCAGTGCTGCGTTCGCCAAATCTGAATGCAGAAAATACCGGGTTTACTACTATCCTGGATAAGAATAATAAGGTAGTATCCAATATTGGCGGTACCGAACCTGTGTATAAAGACGGCGTGTTACAACCAATGGCGCAAGCCGAAAAGATTTTTTTGAATCCGCACGATGTACTGGTTGATAATGATGAGAATTTATACGTGGCGCAATGGGCGTCGGGCAAGGTTTACCCTTATAAGTTTACAAGGGTGTAAACTCACCTAATAAATTTTGTCATTGCGAGCGATAGCGTGGCAACCTCGTCGTAAGCATGGCGGATATGCAGAGCGACGAGGTTGTTTCGTCGTTCTTTCTCGCAATGACAATCTGTTAATTATAAACAACCTAAAAATTTAAACTATTCTAACTAAATGATAAAAAGCAAGCACAAAGGTTTTGCTGAAAACCTGCTATTTGCCCTCAATATTTTTATCATTTTTTTGCTTGTATTTGGATCCGCCATTGTAATCCCGCAATGGCTGCAACCCGTTGGCAGGCTGCATCCGCTCATCCTGCACTTCCCTATCGTGGTGTTGATAATGGCCATGATGCTGGAGTTCTTCCGCTTTAAAGATCGCTTTAAAACCGAAAAGCTATACCACGACTTTACAACCTACCTATGGCTAACCGGCGCAATTTTCGCTGCGTTTACAGCTATTATGGGATTGTTCCTTTCCAAAGAGCCCGGCTACGAGGGCGGCACATTGCAATGGCATAAATGGCTTGGCGTAAGCGTTGTTTTTGTATCTACGATTATTTATTGGTGCCGCAGTGCGGGATGGTACAATGTTAAAACTGCACGATGGGGCGCAGGCGTAGTAGTGCTATCCTTAGTATTTGCCGGCCACTTCGGTGCCGATTTAACGCATGGCGATAATTTCGTACTTGCCCCGGTTTGGCATCCCGAAAAAGACCTTGTACCACTTGACAAAGCACTAGTCTACAAAGATGTGATCCAGCCCATCTTTCAAAGTAAATGCATCAGTTGCCACAATCCCGACAAAACCAAAGGAGGACTGATGCTGATTGATGAAAAATCCATTTTAAAGGGTGGAAAGGACGGCAAACTCATAGTGCCGGGCCAACCCCAGATCAGTATGCTTTTGCAGCGTATTCATTTGGTTGAGGAAGATAAAAAGCACATGCCACCCGCAGGTAAACCGCAGCTAACCCCTGATGAAATGGACCTGCTTTACCTTTGGGTAAAAGAGAATGCAGATTTTAAGAAAAAGGTGATTGCGCTGCCGGCAAAGGACTCGCTGCGAATGATCGCATCCACCTACCTGAAACCTGCCGAAGAAACAGAAGAAAAATATGATTTTGCTGCCGCAGATGACAAGCTCATCAAAAAATTGAACAATAACTACCGGGTTATTTACCCTTATGCCAAGGAATCGCCGGCGCTTGGCGTAAATATCTATAACAAAAGCACCTATCGCCCAAAAACGCTGGAGGAGCTAAGCGCGATAAAACAACAGGTGGTTTCGCTGGATGTAAGCAAAATGCCGGTAAAGGACGCCGAACTCAAAACCATTGCGCAATTTGAAAACCTGCATACTCTCAACCTCAATTTTACTGACGTAACCGGCAGCACGCTAAAGGATCTCGCCTCTTTGAAATCATTAAAAATGATCTCGCTGGCGGGCACACCGCTTAATGCCTCGGCCATAAAACAAATCAGCGCCTTAAAAAGCTTAGCCAAAATTACGTTGTGGGATACCGGTTTAACCGATGCCCAATTGAATGAACTACAAGCCCAAAACAAGAAGATTGAATTTATTAAAAGCTTTAAAGATGACGGCAAACCCATCAAACTAAATGTTCCCCAATTAAAAAACACCGCGCTGGTATTTGCAGAGTCGATGCCGCTGGAGTTAAGTCACCCGATAAAGGGGGTGCAAATACGTTATACTACTGACGGGACAGATCCGGATAGTATTAAATCGCCCGTTTTTAAGCCGGGGGTGGCAATCAATAAGAACACCAACATAAAAGTTAAGGCGTACAAAGCCGGCTGGTTAAGCAGTGATGTGGTACAGTTTAGCGTATTTAAAAGCACTTACACCCCGGATAGTATCAGCTTTATCAAACAACCGAACCCTAAATACAGTGCTGATGGAGCAAAATCGTTGATAGATAAGGACCTCGGCGGCACCAATTTTGGCAACAGCAAGTGGATAGGGGCGCAAAATAATATAGAGATCTACATGCAGTTTAACAAACCTGCCGATGTGCATAACGTAACCATAAATTGTTTGCGGAACCTGGGCAGCCAAATCTTTTTACCAATAGGCATTGAGGTTTGGGGTGGCACTGATATCAACCATTTAAAGCTATTGAGCAACGTGACCCCTCCGGCTGCTAAAAAGGATGAGCCGGTTATAACAGTAGGCATTGATTGTAAACTAAACATCGCCAAACCAATAAATTGTCTTAAGATTATCGCAAAAAACATCCAAACCCTGCCAGCATGGGACCCGGTTAAAAAAGGCCCGGAGTGGGTATTTATGGATGAGATCTTTTTAAATTAATATCTTCAACCCATGAACCAGGAACAGCAATTACGAAAACGCATCAGGATTTGGGTATGGATCTTTATCGTTGGCTTAGTGCTAAGCGGCGTTACCGCATTCCCCATTGAAACGGAGCTGGCATTTATGGTAAAGCATTCGTCCATATTTCCCGGTTTCATTGCAAAGTGGATAGAAACCATTTACCTTGCCGTAAAGGATACCAATTCACATTACCCTTGGCTGAGTTACGGTACCGACTGGCTGGCATTTGGGCATATTGTAATTGCAACAGCTTTTATTGGCCCGCTTATGGATCCAGTAAAAAACATCTGGGTGATCCAGTTTGGGATGATCGCCTGTGTGATGGTATTACCATTGGCATTTGTCGCCGGACCGATCAGGCAGATCCCTATTTACTGGCGGATGATTGATTGCTGCTTTGGAATTTTCGGGATTATACCGCTTTACATTTGCTACAAAAACATCAGGAAGCTGGAGAGAATAATATCAAAATAGAAGTCACACCTGATAATTTTCACAACGGAGAGCCTTACAAAGCGTCGTAGTTAACCTGAGAGGATCGATTTATGATGTTTAGCAATTGCATTCTCTCCCAAAACACCCCTTTTTTCAACCCGTGCTACCACGGAATTTACTGCGTAAAACTACGCAAAATTTTGAGTGACAACATGGCTAACATATTTATTACTAATTGAAAATGAATAACTTATGATAAAAATACAACTACAAGCTATCTCCCCGTATTTCACCGCAGTTTTGAAATAGTAACTAATTAATATTAGTTTTATGCAAACTATTTATTAATCCTATTAATCAAAAACTATGGAAAAAAGACCAACGCCTAATGTCCTCACCGGGCGGGAAGGTGAACCATTTGACCTGGAGCTATCTGCAAGCTGGACAAAGAACTACAGAGACAGGCACCCAGGTGAAACAATTTCTCATTTTTTTGGCAGGGAAATAATTGAAAAGATCCTGGCCCAGGAGGGCTGCCTGGGCATCCGCATGTATTATTCAAACAGTAAGTCTATCAACGGCTGGCAGCGTGCAATGGTAGCTGTTAGTAATTTTATATTAAAGGTGCTTGGAAACATTGAAGATGAACAGCACATCATTATTACCGGTTCAATCAGCGATGGTAACGACATGCTGCGTACCACCGCAAAACCATTATCATCAGTCGGAGAACCACTAGCCAGAACAGAACTTGCTAAGGTTATGGCCGACCCACCACCGCCCCAACCCCTGGATATAGTTGGCCAACAGGCAATGCCATGCCCCGGCTCTCCCGGATGTCCTAAAAACGTATTAACTACTTCCGTATCATAATTTAAACAACCTAATTACTTAAACAAAGTGGAAAAATTAAAAACTCCGGTTTTAACCGGCAAAGAAGGCGAAGAGTTCGATTTGCATGTGGCTGCAGCATGGACAAAAAATCATAGGGAAAGACGCCCCGAGGACCCGCATTCGCATTTCTTCGGTAAAGAGATCCTTGAAAAGATCCTAAACCAGGAAGGCTGCGTAGGCCTGCGTTTTTATTACGGACACACACATCCTGCCAGCGAGCCCAAAAGCGAAAAACACCTGATAATAGTCGGCGCTAAAAGTGATGGCACCGATATGGTACATACGGCTAAAAACAAACCGCTATCGCGCCTTGAATTGAAGGCTGTTGCCCCTGCCGACGATGTTATAGGCCAACAGGCCATGCCGTGCCCCGGATCACCAGGCTGCCCTAAAAGCATATAAACAACGCATAAACAGCATTACTAAAGAATGTCGCTATTTTATACTTATATTTCAGTTGTTTCGGGGGTGTTGCCGGTTTTTGCGGCATTGTATAATTACAGGCATCTAAACAATGTTTTAAAAATTGCCGCGCTCTATTTCCTCATCTCAACCATGTTTGATTGGGGCGAAGAAATAGCCAGCAATTATCATGTAACGAACAATTTTCCGGCAATACATGCTATTATCATTATAAGCCTGCTGTTTTATACCATCATTTATTATAAAGCATTTTCGTCGTTATTATTAAAGCGGATGGTTTTTATATTAAGTTCGCTGGGGTTTTTGGTTTTAATAGTAAGCACCATTTTTTTTGAAGGTTTTATGGACTACCCTTCAATTTCAAATACGGTTTTAAGCATGGTAGCCATCGTTTTTTCGCTGGTGTATTTTTACCAGCTTTTAACCCGGCAGGAATTTGTTCATATAGAAAAACAAGGGTTATTTTGGATAAATGCAGGCGTACTGCTTTATTTTGCAACCAATGTTTTTCTATTTATGCTTTTTGCGCAGATCCTTAAAGATCACAAAGAAGATTTTTATATGATCCACACCGTTACCAATATTATAGCTAACATCTTATTTACTGTCGGACTTTTGTGTAAACCCCAGAAAACACCTTGATACCCATATTAATTACAGGCACTGTTGTCATTGTTATACTACTTATTTTTTTATTCTTTTTCGTGATCATCTACCAGCGGAAAATGATAAAGAACCAGGTAGAGCTACGCAAACTCCACGACGAAAAGCAGACCGATTTGCTGAACGCCGTGTTTGAAACACAGGAAAGCGAGCGCAAGCGCCTTGCCGAGGATTTGCACGACAGCGTGGGCCAGGTGTTGTCGGCCATAAAGCTTAACCTGCACCGTCTTGACAAAATTATTGCCGACAAGCAGCCTTTGCTGGCTGATACACGCCAGTTAACAGATGAATGTATCCAGGAGATCCGCAACATTATTCATAATGTGCTGCCTCCAGTATTAACCGATTATGGACTAAAGGAAGCGCTGGAGGGTTTGTGCCTGAAAATTGAACAAACCACCAGCGTTACCGTTAACCTTAAAAAAAAACTGGATGATGTTAGGTTAAAGCCGGAAATTGAATTGGCCTTTTACCGGATTGCACAGGAGCTGTTTAGCAATGCCATCAAACACTCGGATGCTACTGTCATCAACCTTACCATTACCAAGGATGCCGGGTGGCTGGTAATGGAATTTAAGGATAACGGCAAAGGCTTCGACATGAGCGACGTTAAGCACGGTTTTGGCCTGAAAAACCTCGAAAGCCGGGTGCAACTTATTAATGGTGAAGTAAATGTATATACCAAGCCAAAGAATGGTACCATTACAATTATCAGAGTAATGATATAATTAACGCTTTTATCTATATTTATCAACTTTTACGTAAATCATGGAAAAAATTAAATTAGCCATTGCGGATGATCATAAAATTTTCAGAAATGGTTTAAAAGCTACTTTGGAAGATGGCGCCGACTTTGACCTTGTAATTGAGGCCTCAAACGGCAAGCAACTTATCGGGATGTTAACAGGGATGGTAATTCCTGATGTGATCCTGATGGATATCAAAATGCCCGAAATGGATGGCATTCAAACAACCGCGTACATAAAGCAAAAGTATAGCCATATAAAAATACTTGCCCTATCCATGTTTAATGAGGACAAGTATATTATGGACATGATGAAGGCCGGTGCATCAGGCTATTTGCTGAAGAATGCCGAACCTGAAGAGATCATCGAAGCCATCTCTACCGTTTACACTAAGGACTATTATTTTAACGAACACCTTTCCATTACCCTTATAAAACAACTGGCAGGTAACACCGGCAGTGGCAGTTCGGCCCAGTCGCTGGCTGATTTTAACGAACGCGAAATTGAGGTTTTACGCCTGGTTTGCCAGGAATGCTCCAACCAGGAAATTGCCGATAAGATTTGTTTAAGTGTGCGCACTGTTGAAGGTTACCGCGCCCGTTTGTTTGAAAAAACACGCTCAAAAAATTTAGTGGGGCTGGTTATCTTCGCGATAAAAACGGGGATAATTAATGTTTAACAGGGCTGACATCTCCTAACAATTCTGCCAATTTATCATCCAGCACCTTATCCTTAATATTTCGTGCAACAATTTTACCCGACGGATCAACCAGCACGTTTGACGGGATAAGCGTTATACCATACAGATTCGACGCCACATTTTTCCGCCCTTTTAAATCCGACACCTGCGTCCACGTCAAGCCATCATCCCTTATCGCCTTAAGCCAGGCTTTCTTTGTATCGGGTTCATCCCAAGAGATGCCCAAAACAGTAAAGCCATTGTCTTTATATTTTTTGTAAGCAGCAACAACAAACGGGTTTTCGGCCCGGCAGGGGCTGCACCAGGATGCCCAAAAATCTATCAGCACATATTTACCCCTGAAATCGGAAAGTTTAACCGGTTTACCATTAACATCCGGCTGTGTAAAATCGGGCGCCATAATTCCGGTTGCCGATTTTAAGGAAGCTTCAAGACTAAGTCCTAATGCTTTACCGAATGCTGTTTCCCTAACCTCCGCCGTTAAGTTTTTATAGGCCGCATCAATTTCAACTACCAGGTTGGCATTTCGCTTTTTCATCAGGTCGAGCGTGGTGAGGCTGATATACGAGCTTGGGTGCTCCTTTACGAAGGCAAACTGGATCGGTTCCATTTCAGAAAATACTTTTTTAAAGTTGGCCCTTAAAGCAGCGACGGTATCTATGTTTTGTTGCTGTTCAGGCTTTAACGCATCAAAATCGGCGTTCAATTTTATAAACCGGCTCTGCAATGATCTTAATGCAATATCTAACGCCGTAAGATCCTCATTGGTTGGCGTGCCCGAAATATTTGAATTGAGCAATGAATCAGGCGAGGTGATCAGAATATTTCCCGGCTCAATGTAAAAGTTAAGGGCGTCATGCAGTTCGGCGGCGGTCATTGGATTATCGTTACGGCAAACATATCCATAAGCCTTGTCTGCGATTGTGCCATTAAATGTAAAACTATGATTGGCAACCACTGTGGAATCATACTTCGTGTTATCATTAACCTTAAACACCAGCCAAACCTTATTACCCTCCTTTAAGCCCGGCCCGGTACCTTTAATGGTAAACGGCGACTGGGCAATACCAGCAAAAGGAAATAGAAAAATAGCGCAAAGGATTACCTTCATCATTGATAACTGTTTTCAAAAGACGATTAAAGATAAGTGTTTAAGTTCTTCTTTTATTCTTCTATTGCAAACAATCAGCCGCAAAGAACACCATTCCAATCTCTCCAACATTTTTATTAAGTTTGTTTAAACTGTACCTCGTAATGAAAGCAACTTTAAAACCTGTTATCTACATAGCGGCATTGGCTGCATTTGGCTTATGTGCCTATCAAACCAAAGCAATAATCGACAGCCCGGACGACCCAATCTATAAAAACATCGATCCTTCGGTTAAGCCTGGTGAAGATTTCTTTTCATACGCCAACGGTACCTGGTTAAAAAACAACCCCATTCCACCGGCTTATTCCAGCTGGGGGATCGGCAATGTAGTTACTGAGGAAATCCGCGACCGGCTTAAAAAAGTGAATGAGGACGCGCTAAAGGCCAACGCCGCAAAGGGAACATCCACCCAAAAAATAGGCGATTTTTATTACAGCGGACTTGATACCACAGGTATTGAAAAAGCCGGGATTTCGCCACTACAGGCACAGCTAAGCCTGATCGATAAAATTCAAAGTGCTGACGATATATTAAATGCAGCAGCTATATTGACCACTACCGGCACCCGCAATATTTTAGGGATGCGCGTTGGGCAGGACGATAAAAACAGCTCGAAAATGATGGTACAGCTGGGGCAAACCGGGCTGGGGCTACCAAACCGCGACTATTACTACAAAACAGATGCCCGCACGACCCGCATCCGCACCGATTATACCGACAAGTATTTGCCAACCATGCTGAAGCTTTCCGGCTGGGATGAGCAAAAGGCAATTGCCGGGGCAAAAAGCACCTATACTATCGAAAAGTTTTTGGCAGACAGCAGCCGTAAATTAGAGGACCTGCGTGATCCATACCACAACTACAACAAGATAACTATTGCCCAGCTAAATAAATTAACGCCTGATATTAACTGGACCACCCTGTTCAAAACGCTGGAGTTAAAGCCTGTGGATTCTGTAATTGTTGGGCAGCCGGAATATTACCGGGCGGTTAACAAGGCTTTAAAAGTTTTTTCTGCCGATGACTGGAAGGCGTACCTGCGCTTAAAGCTGATCACCTCGTATGCGCCTTATTTGAGCAATGCGGTAGCTGATGAGAGCTTTAGGTTTTTAGGCAAAGTGTTGCGTGGCCAAAAGGAACAGTTGCCCCGCTGGAAACGTGTTTTAGATACTGAAAATGGCATCATGGGCGAACTGCTGGGCCAGCTTTTTGTAAAGGAATACTTCCCCGAAAAGGCAAAGATCCGCTATATGGACGAAGTGGAGGCTATCCGCCAGGCCTATCGTGAGCACATCCAAAAGTTGGACTGGATGAGCGCCGAAACCAAGCAAAAAGCATTGATCAAACTAAACGCCATTCATCCGAAGGTTGGCTACCCCGACCAATGGAAGGATTTCTCGACGCTGAATATTAGTCGGGAGTCATATGCAGGCAACGTGATCCAGGCAAGGCACTGGTCGTACCTGGTAAATATAAACAAGCTGGGCAAACCCATCAACCACCAGGAATGGAACATGACACCGCAAACCTACAACGCAAATTACAGCCCGTCGAATAACGAAATCACGCTGCCTGCAGCTCAATTGCTCATCCCCGGCATAAAGGACGAGGATGTGGACGACGCCATGGCTTATGGTTATGTAGCAGCGTCGGTTATCGGCCACGAGATTACCCATGGCTTTGACGATGAGGGTCGCCAGTACGACGCCAAAGGCAACCTCAAAACCTGGTGGACGCCGCAGGACTCTGTGAAATTTACCCAGCGCGCCCAAATGCTGGTTGACCAGTTTAACGGCTATAAAGTACTCGATAGCCTGCATGTAAATGGCAAGGCAACGCTCGGCGAAAACATTGCCGACCTGGGCGGGATTGTTTTAGGCATTGATGCATTTAAAAAAACCAAACAATATAAGGAAGGTAAAAAGATCAACGGCTTTACGCCGATGCAGCGCTTCTTTTTAGGCTATGCCCTAAGCTGGTTGAGCCACCAACGCGATGAGGTGCTGGCAAACCAGATCCTAACCGACGTACATGCTCCGGCATTTTTAAGGGTGAACGGGCCATTTGCGGATATCCCTGAATTTTATGCGGCTTTTGGCATTAAAAAAGGCGATAAAATGTGGCTTGATCCGGATAAGCGGGTAAGAATTTGGTAGGGATGGAGTCGGAAAGACCGGAAGATGATTAAGGCCAAACTTTAAATCAGTTGATGCAAATTATACATACCATTGAAGAATGGCTGAAACAACAAACGTTACTGGAAACCACTGGTGTAATCACCGGGCTTTTGTGTGTTTACCTCGCGGCGCGAAATAAGATCTGGAATTGGCCCCTGGCTATAATTAGTGTAGGCATTTATATCTTTATTTTTTATGATGCACGTCTTTATGCCGACATGGGCCTGCAGTTTTATTTTATGGCGATGAATATCTACGGCTGGTATTTCTGGAGTACCGGAAAAGCGGCAGCGGTAAAAACGCCGGTTGTAAAGGTCACCCCGAAACAAATTCGCTATGCGGCTTTAATAATTGCATTAGTTACCCCGGCATTGGGCTTCGCTTTGGTGAAACTGGCCCCAATCCTGCACTATACACCGGCTTCGTTTCCCTATCTTGATAGCTTTTGTACAGCCTGCAGCCTGATTGCGCAAGTTTTTTTAGCCCGAAAGATTTTAGAGAACTGGCTATTGTGGGTGTTTGTAGACATAATTTATGTAGGTGTCTACATATTTAAGGGGCTTGATTTAACTGCCATTATGTATGCAGTGTACGTGGCAATAGCATTAATGGGCTACATTGATTGGCGAAAAGAATATAATAAGCAAACTATGTAATTGGCATCATTAAAAGGGCTGTCATACTTAGGCACAAGCCTGTACTGAGGTTCTCGAAGTGAAGCATGTGGGCAAAGGCCTCTGCGCCCTGCTCAGCACGCGGATAGGCCACTGCGCACGTCGTGGTTCGACAAGCTCACCATGACACCCTTTGCACATTGAAAAAAGATAAAATCCGAGATGGAAAATCCGAATTCCGAAATAATAAAAATAGCAGTAGTTGGGCCTGAATCAACGGGAAAATCAACGATGTCGGCGTACCTGGCAGCGCATTATAATACCGTTTGGGTACCCGAATATGCCCGGGGATATTGCGAAAAGCTAACCGAGCCACCAACATGGCAGGACGAGATCAATATGTTTTACGGGCAGATTGCGTTGGAAGAAGAATTATCGCCAAAGGCAAACAAGATCCTTATTTGCGACACAACTTTCATCACCGTAAAGATCTGGAGCGACGAGATCTTTGGCAAATCGCCACAGGAAGTACTAGACGAACTACCCAAACACCCCTACGATCTTTACCTGCTGCTAGACATCGACCTGCCTTGGGAAGATGACCCGTTGCGCGACTTCCCGGACAAGCGGGAGCATTTTATGGAAGTATGGAAAAAGGAACTGAATGAATTGAGGGCTAATTACGTGCTGATATCAGGCACCGGGCCGGAAAGATATGAAAGCGCGGTTGGTGCTATTGATAGATTCTTAAACGTCTGAATCAGAATTTTATAATTTTCAAGATACGCCTTGGTTCTGCAAATCCATTAATTCTGTAAACGGCGCAGCCCTCTTGAACGCCTTTAAAAACAATATCCCGTGAAAAATTCTGATTCAGACAAATTAAATAATTCCGAAATCGAACATCCGAAATCCGAAATAAATCCACCCCTCATGCAACGTTGCAAAAAGCCCTGCGTCTTATAATACGCAAGCTGATTAAAATTTGGAAGCCGTATACGTCGACAAACATTACAACCTGGTGGTTGAGTGCAAACAAGGCAGTAAAAAAGCCTGTTATGAGCTGTACAAACTGTATTCTAAAGCGATGTTGAACGTCGCCTTTAGGATAGTGGGGAATATTGCCGAAGCTGAAGATGTTTTACAGGAGGCTTTTGTTGACGCGTTCAGCAAGCTAAAGGATTTCAGGCAGGATACCACGTTTGGTTTGTGGCTCAAACAAATAGTGGTAAACCGCTCGATAAACGTGCTGCGCAAACGAAAGCTTGAACTGGTCGACCTGGAAGGCGACCAGCTTGAGAATATTGCCGAGGAGGAGTATGACGACGGAGAGGAAACGCAATACCAGGCGGCAAGAGTTAAAGATGCAATGAAGGAATTACCCGAAGGCTACAGGTTAGTAATATCGCTATACCTGCTTGAGGGATATGACCACGAAGAAATAGGACAAATACTGAACATTTCAGAAAATACCTCGAGAACACAGTTTTTGAGGGCCAAAAGGAAGCTTTTGGAAATTTTAAAAAGAAGGGGGATAACATCATGAGCAAGCGATTAGAGGATTTTATGAAAACAAACGGGGAGGAATTTGACGACCTGGAACCATCGGCAGACCTGTGGAGCAAAATTGAAATGCACCTGCCACCGCAGTATACTGATTTAAAGAAACAAGAGAAAAAGACATTTTCATTAGGATTTGTATTACGGGTAGCAGCATCGGTTATAGTAGTTATGGGGATAGGTTTTGCTTTTTACCTGAATCACCAGGAACAAAAACCAATCGACCTAGCATCAATAAATCCGGTATACGCACAGCAGCAGATTCAGTATACATCGTTAATTGAGTCCAAGCGCTCGGAATTAAAGTCATTTTCAAAAACTGACCCTAATTTATATAAGGAGTTCAACGGTGAGATAGCCAAAATGGATTCGACATACAAGGAATTAAAGGACGACCTTAAGGATAGCCCTAACCAGGAACGCGTTTTACGCGCAATGATCAAGAATTTACAGATCCAGACACAGGTACTTAATCAACAATTAAATGTGATACAGCAGCTGAAGGAACAAAAGAAGGAACAAAACAATGATACCAAAAACATATAAACCGGCGCTGCTTATCACTATTGGGCTATTTGCCCTTAGTACTTTGAGCTTTGCTCAAAGCGTGACTGTCAAGTCGAAAAACAAACATAAGGCAACCATTACAGCAACGTTTGACGACAAAGACTTCGAGGCAAAAATGGATGCCCTGGGAACTAATATTTCCACCAATCTGAAGGATCTGGGTAAAAACCTGACGGCTACTATAAACAACTTTGCATCAAACATCAGCCTGAATGTAAGTGATGATGAGGATAGTAAAGCAGAAGATAATACCGATTCAAAAATCAATTTGAACCTTGGCAGTTTATTAAATAACCTTAATGTAAGTGTATCTGATGGTGACGATGATAACGGCGACGCGTCGGAAAACACCACTCAAAGCTTAAAACTAAAGAACTACAGCAAAAGCTACCCGCTTGACGGTAACGACCGGATAAAACTGAGCAATCAGTATGGCAAAATTACCGTTAACACCTGGGACAGGCGCGAGGTTAGGGTTGACGTGCAAATAAAGGCCGAAGCCCGGAATGACGACGACGCACAAAAGCTAATTGATGGGGTACAGATCAGCGATAGCAAAAGCGGCGACCAGGTGTCCTTCAAAACTAATATCGACCAGGATGGCAACGATGGTTTCTGGAGCATCTTTAACTTCGGCGGAAAGAACAAGAAACAAAAGCTGACGATTAACTACGTGGTTTTCATGCCGGCAAAAAATGATTTGAATGTAGAGGCCAGCTATGGTTCTATTGCTTTGCCAGATCTTGACGGCAGGGTAAGGGTTAGCACCTCCTATGGCAGCACAACAATCCAAAGCCTGTCGAATCCGTCTAACGAAATTGAAGGCAGCTATGGCAGCATAAAGATTGGCTCGATGAATGGCGGCAAGGTTGATTTTTCGTACGGCAGCGTTGATATGGATGAGTGTAATAATATAAAGGCTGATCTGAGCTACGGTTCATTTAAAATAGGCAAGCTGAAGGGCTCGGGCGATTTTGATCTGTCGTACGAGGGCGGCTTTAAAATTGGTGAGGTTGCCAGTACATTGAGAAGGTTAAACATCAATAACTCCTATTCAGGAACAAATGTAGGCCTTTCCCCAAACAGCAACTTTGATTTTGATATCACTGTAAGCTATGCCGGCTTTAACTATAACGACGACAAGGTAACTGTAACCAGCAAAAACCCGCCTGATGGTAGCAGGCACATCGGCACCACCCGCAATTATAAGGGGCACGTTGGTAAGGGTGGATCAGATGCAAGGGTAACCATCAACAGTAGCTACGGCGGCGTTAGTTTTGAATAGCACGGATTTTTCCAATTAGGATATATTACACGAGTTGTATTACAGCAGAGAAATTCACGAAGTTTTTGAAACTTCGTGAATTTATGCTTTGACAGTAACCTTGCTTATACTCTTCTCAATCGTAATCTTAGCCGTTTCAGATTTAGCCAGCTTAAGTGCACTTTTAAGGTGCTCAATTGCCTTTTCGTTGTCTACATCGGTATATAAATAACCCAATAATGTATAATATAAGTGATTGTTATTTAGGTTAAGTTTTTCCGCCTCGATTATTGCGGCAGGTTTGCCGTTTGCCTTTGACAAAGCATAGGTGCGGTTAAGCGCCGCCATGGGCGAATATTCAATTATCAGCAGTCGGTTATACAATTGCAGGATGCCGTCCCATTTTTCAGCGGTATCTTGCTTATCGGTGTGCCACCAGGCTATGCCGGCTTCAATGTGGTATTTCGACAGATCGTTACCCTCGGCTGCTTTATTTAAAAAGATTTTCCCACGGTTTATCAGTTCCTGGTCCCATAAGTTGGTGTCCTGGTCTTCATACAAAACCTGTTCTCCGTTCTCGTTCGTGCGGGCCTCTAACCGCGAAGCCTGGAAACACATCAGCGCCAATAATGCATTAACAACAGGCTTGTTTGTCGCCTCGTTAATGGTGAGCAGGTAACTAAGGCGCGTGGCCTCAAAGCAAAGCTCCTTGCGCAGGGTTGTGTTTTGCGAGAGGGAGTAATAACCCTCATTAAATAGCAGGTACAAGGTGGTGAGTACATTCTCCAGCCTTTTGTCTATCTCCTGCGCTGCCGGGAAGGCAATCTTAACATTCTCCTCGCGAAGCTTTTCACGTGCCCTGGTTAGCCGCTTGTTTATGGTTTCCTTATTGCTTAAAAATGCATTTGCAATTTCTTCTATCCCGAAACCGCAAAGGATGCGCAGCGATAACCCTATCTGTGCCTCGGCCGGGATAGATGGCTGGCAAATAGCAAACATCATTTGCAGCTGGCTGTCAATTATATTATTGTCAGAAAGGTCGATTTCGATCTCGTGCAGCTCTGTGCTGGCGTATTGAATTTCTGCCGTTATCTTTTCATTAAAAAGCTTATTTCGTCTTAAATAATCGCGGGCCTTATTTTTTGCTACGGTATAAAGCCATGCCACCGGGTTTTCAGGCAAACCCTTAAGGCTCCAGGTTTCGGATGCCAGCAAAAAGGTATCGCTGGCGATGTCCTCGGCAATTTCGATATATTCAAATCCAAACAGCTTACCCAATACAGCGGTAATTTTACTGAATTCCGTCCTGAATAAATGCGGGATCAATTCCTGTTGCTTCATAATAAAAAAGGCCCGTGTAAAAGTACAAAGGCCTGGTTTAAAAATTTAAATATCGAATAATTAACAGGGAATATCGAACGCCGAATTAATTAATCGCTCATCATCCGGCATTCGATATCCAATCAGTTACATCGGGACAATATCCCGTACTTCCACGTTGCCGCCGAATTCATAGATAGGGCAGCCTTTTGCAATCTCCACAGCCTCATCGTACGATGCAACCGTGATAATAGAATAGCCACCGATCAGTTCTTTAATTTCGGTGTAGGGGCCATCAGTAACAACATTGTTTGGCCTTACCACCCTGCCCTCAGAGCCTAAACGGTTTCCCGGGCTCGCCAGCTTGTTTTGCGCGGCGATGCCGCCGATCCAGTCCATCCATCTTTTAGTGACAGCCTGCAATTCTTCGGGCGAACCAGTTGGCTGGTTCTTAAAGTCGTTTCTGTAAACGAAAAGAAAATCTTTCATGATGTTTAGTTTTTATGTTTATACCTCAATGACGAACAGTATTTTAAGAAAGGGACAACTATTTTCAGATTTCTTCCTATTTTACTTTTAACTAATCTCCAGTCTCTAACCTCTGGTCTCTAAAACTAATAAACCCGGCAAAGCAATCCCTTCAAATACTCTCCTTCGGGAAAGGATGACCGTACAGGGTGATCTTCCGGCTGGCAAAACTGGTGAATAAATTGCACCTGCTTGCCGGCATCAAGCGCCGCCCAGGCCAATACCTGCTTAAAGGTTTCCATATCCATAGCGCCTGAACACGAATAGGTTGCCAGCAAACCGCCTTTATTGAGCAGCAGCATCCCCAAGCGATTCAGGTCCTTGTATGCGCGTGATGCCTTGTCCAATGCAGAGCGCGACGGTGCGTATTTTGGTGGATCGAGCACCACAATATCGAAAAATTCGCCGTCCTCCCTGAATTTACGGAGCTGCTTGTTTACATCAGACGGCACAGTGGTTACCGCAGCCGGATCAAACTTATTAAGCAGCACATTTTCCTTTAAAGTATCGGTTGCAAGCACCGAACTGTCAACTGCAGTGACAGATGCCGCACCATTTTGAAGGCTATTTAAGGTAAAACCGCCGGTATAACAAAAACAATCCAGCACCTTTTTTCCTTTGGCATATGAAGCCACAATTTTTCGGTTATCCCGCTGATCGCAGTAGAAACCTGATTTTTGGCCTTCTGCAATGTTTATGTTGTAGGTGATGCCATTCTCAACCACCTCTACCCGCTCGGGCGGGTGGTTGCCGGCCAATACGATATTTTGTGTTTGCAGCCCCTCATGTCCGCGGGAGGATGCGTCGCTTTTATCAAAAATGCTTTCAGGGTTTAGCAGGCGCTGCAGCTCATCAATTATGCAAGGCATTACTTTTTCGATGCCGGAAGTAAGTACCTGTACGGCCAGGTGATCAGCATATTTGTCAACTATCAGCCCCGGCAGGTAGTCGGATTCGCTGAAGATTAAACGGCAGGTGTTGGTGATTCCATCAATCAAGATGCTATTACGGCCCTGCACCGCTACTGCCACCTTTTCCCTAAACCATCGCTCGTCTATTACAACGGCTTCGTCCCATTCAAGCAAACGCAGCGCAACTCTTGATTGATCGTTATAAAAGCCATAGGCCATAAAGGCACCCTTTGCATCAATCAGCTTTACAACATCCCCGTTTTCCGGCTTACCCTTAACCTTTTCAATAGCCCCGGAAAACACCCAGGGATGGCGATGCAAAACTGCCTTCTCCTTGCCCTTCTTTAATATAACCTCAATCATGGGGCAAAGGTAGTAAACAAGATCAAATGATGCTATCTCCCGAAAGGGGCTTGCCGTGCTTTTATAATAAGGGACCTAAAATGAAAATTTCAGGTAGTTAATGTTTTTATTATCCTTCAGGTATTTTTTCTCGTAATACGTTTTGATGTTCAGCACATCGTCCGCATATTCAGAATTGTAAAGGTCTTCGGTTCTCACATGCAGGGTTAGGCTTGTTTCCGCAATTTTTTCAACTGTGTATACATGTAAGCCATCGTTATCGGTTTTTAAGTTTACAAAGCCGCCTGGTTTCAGGATAACCTTGTACATATCTAAAAATCGTGCTGATGTCAACCGCTTTTTTTCGCGGCTTATTTGCGGTTGAGGGTCGGGAAAGGTGATCCAGATCTCATCAACTTCACCGGGTGCAAAGTATTCAATAAGCGTTTCTATCTGGATGCGCAGGAAGGCAACATTATTGACGCCATCTTCCAAAGCGGTTTTAGCCCCTCGCCAAATGCGGTTACCCTTATAATCAATCCCGATAAAATTTTTATCAGGGAACATCGTAGCCAGGTTGACGGTGTACTCGCCCTTGCCACAGGCAAGCTCCAGCACTACCGGGTTGTTGTTTTTAAAAAAGCCGTTGCTCCATTGCCCTTTGAAGGGTTTACCGGCATCTAATTGTAAAACGTTGCTGAAGGTATCTATCTCTGCAAAACGCCTTAGTTTATCTTTTCCCACTTAAAATATTTAAAGCGCAAAAATAGGATTTTCGTGAATTATTTATGGGATGAAGTGATTTGTGTGTTATTACATCCCGGAAGTTGTTTGCAGACAACATCATACCGATTTTAATATCTATTTAAATATGACTTTAACCTGCAACAAACGCCCAAAAAACCTGTCTCATAGCCGGACAGCCACCGTTCGCTAACGGGCGGTGCAGGCCTGTTGAATTAATTGTTATTAATTGACTATCAACTACTTGAACCCGTGGCATAAAATGTGCGGAGGATTTCAATATCAAAAAAAAGCAAGGATAAACATCCCATAAATAAATATGGAAGAACGTACCTGGTACTTAGTTGAAATTTTTATTTCGGGCAAGGCTTCTGAACAGGAGCTTAGCGAACTGCAGTACCTTCTTGGTACAAACCAGGATCTGTTTATTGCTGTTAGTGAATTCCTGGAAGGATACCAGGATCCTGATCCACAGGTACAGCCAGCCGATATAAAGGCCTTAATAAAACAAGCGGAGATCATTCGGGGGCAGCTATCCTGGCTTACAAAAGTTCAAAATGGAGCTGCTGTTGAACCTCTTGTTGCGGGCATTCCGCTTTATGCTGCCGGGAACAAAAGGCAGGCGGGATTTTCAGCCGCTCTTGCTAAGGAAATAATGATGTTCGGACAGTTTTTTAAACTGACCATCCGTAACATCCGCCATAATATAGGCATCTCGTTCATCAACATCAGTGGCCTGGCCATGGGTATTGCCAGCGCTGTACTGATTTTACTGTGGATCCAAAACCAGTTGAGTTACGATCAGTTCCATAAAAATAAAGACCGTGTTTACCAGGTTTTCAACCGCGCCGAAGTAAATGGCCAGATTGGCGCATGGGGAGGAATGCCTGCAATAATGGGGCCGACCTTAAAGGCCGAATATCCACAGGTGGAAGAGATGGCGCGACTTAACTGGGTGGGCGCCTTTGTGCTCAAAACCAAACAAAAGCAACTTGAAACGCAGGGCTTTTTAACCGATCCGGGCTTTTTTAAGTTATTCAGCTTTCCATTAGTAAAGGGAAATACGGCAACCGCTCTGAGTGGCATCCATTCCATTGTTTTAACTGAAAGGCTGGCCAAGAAACTATTTGGTAACGCCGACCCCATGGGTAAAATAATTAAGGTTGATAGCACCGCTAATTTTACGGTAACAGCCGTAATGAAGGACCTGCCAAACAATACAACCTTCAACTTTGAATACCTGATGCCATGGAGCTATATGAAAGAGGTTGGATGGGACAGCCCCAATTGGACCTCCAACAATATCCAAACATTTGTATTGCTTAAACCCGGTATTAGCGAGCAAGTTGCCAACGAGCGCTTCCGCGATATTTACAAGATCCATCATAGCGATGGCAGAAACCAGGTATTCCTCCACCCGATGGCGAAGTGGTGGCTATACAACAATTTTGAGAACGGTAAGTTTACCGCCGGGCAGATAACAGTTGTTCGCCTATTTGGCATTATAGCGGCGCTGATAATGCTGATTGCCTGTATTAACTACATGAACCTTGGCACGGCCCGCAGTACAAAACGGGCCCGTGAAGTTGGCATCCGCAAGGTTTCCGGAGCAGGCAAGGGCTGGCTGGTTAAACAATTTTTAGGTGAGTCGGTGATGACTGCAGTATTGGCCGGCATTTTAGGGCTCATTGTTGTACAAATCAGCCTGCCATGGTTTAATTATTTGATAGGAAAGAACCTCGCCCTGCCATTAAATAATCCATACTTCTGGCTAACAGGTATTGGCTTTGTAGTATTTACAGGTATTATCGCGGGCAGTTACCCTGCTTTTTACCTGTCGTCATACAAACCGGTACATATACTAAAAAGCACCTTTAAGGCAACCGGCGCTTTGATCACTCCGCGTAAGATCCTGGTTGTGGTTCAGTTTACATTTGCAATTGCCTTTATCATTTGCACAACAGTGGTATACAGACAGATCGGCTTTGCACAGCATCGCGATACAGGTTACAATAAGGAGAACCTTGCCTTTGTTTATATGAAGGGTAATATCCAGAAGAACTTTGCCGCCATTAAGAACGACCTTATTGCCAGCCGCGCAATTACCGGTATAACCCGCACCAATTCGCCCATTGTAGACGTTTGGGCCAGTACGGACACTTACCAATGGGCAGGAAAGGATCCAAACTCCCGCACCACATTTGCCCAATTCTTAACCGATAGAAATTTTACCAAAACAATGGGCCTGCCATTGCTGGCCGGCAGGGATATCGACATTAACACTTACCCTACTGATTCGGCGGCGGTTATGCTTACGGAGTCGGCAGTAAAAGTTATGGGGTTAAAGAATCCTATTGGCCAACCCCTTAAAAACCTGAACTCAAATTTTCACATTGTTGGCGTGGTTAAGGATTTTGTAGCCGGTTGGCCATATGAACTGCGACAGCCAATAGTTATCCAGGGCACCAATAAATTATTCGGAACCATAATGTTAAAACTAAACGGCCAAAATGCCGAAGCCGACAACATCAAAAAAATCAGCGCCATCTTTAAAAAATACAACCCCGACTATCCATTCAATTACCAGTTTGCAGGCACCACCTATGATATCCGTTTCCGCGGCGAAAAACAAACCGGTACATTATCAGCAGTTTTCGCCGGTTTAACAATCTTAATATCATGCATGGGCCTGTTTGCGCTTGCTGCCTGCATGGCCGAAAGCCGCACGAAGGAAATAGGCATCCGTAAGGTGTTGGGCGCCTCGATAGCACGTATCGCCACCTTACTATCAAAGGACTTCCTGGTGTTGGTGATGATCGCCTTTGGTATTGCATCGCCAATAGCCTGGCTATTGATGAAAAACTGGCTGCAAAATTTCCCCTACCACATTACACTCAACTGGTGGATCTTCGCGCTTACCGGGTTGTTATCCATAATAATCGCCTTACTTACTGTTAGCTACCAGGCCATAAAGGCAGCATTTTCAAACCCGGCAGAAAGCTTGCGGGCGGAATGATTCGCAGTAAATGCCGCACTTTTTTTACATTTCTATTAAACAAAAGCTGTTAAATACATAACCCGGCCGGTTAATGTTTCGTATAAATAAATGCCGTTAAGCTAATTTCTTTAACTATTGAACAAGAAATCGAGCATCGGGCAGGATTTTAGATGAAAAAAGTAATCATTGCATTAACCACTATTGTATTAATTGCCACCGCAGCAATTGGTATTACGCATTATTATTCCGTTAAAATCCTTTCGGCCAGCAGGGCATATACCAATTTTGAAGCGCAGTACTCCAGGGGCGAAAAGGATGCCACCCGGCATTTGTTAAACTATATCTATTCGCACGAGGAAACCGACTATCAATACTTCAAAAACGACATCAGCATTCCAAAGGGCGATAGTATTGCCCGCGAGGCGTTGGTCGCCGGTAAGGATATAAGAATAGCAAGGTTAGGGTTCTTAATGGCCGGTAACCACCGCGAAGATTTACCTGAGCTGATCTGGTTTTTTCAGAAATTTAAAAACACCGCTATTTTTAAGAACGCCATTCAAACCTGGCAACAAGCCGATGTAATGGTGGCGCAGCTGAATGCGCTGGGTAACCTTGCTTACAAAAACATTAAGTCGGGCAAAAAATTCGATAGGGAGAGCCTGGTATTGCAGATCAATATCCTGTCAGACAACCTGACCATCAAACAGCAAACCTTTTCAGCCTTGCTCGGTGCAACTTCACGCATGGTTGATCAAAAGGTTTTCGTTGCCGACATGGTAATTTATACGGTTATATTGCTTTGCACCGTATTACTGGCAGGCATTATGCTCCGCAAGTTGCATTCGTCCAAAAAGGTGATCATGGATCAGAACAGGGCGCTCCGGAATATGAATGAGCGCGTCAATAATTTTGTTTATACCGTGACGCACGATCTGCGGTCGCCGCTTACCTCGCTATCAGGACTGGTGTCCGTGTTAGAAAAGGAAAAGGATATAACCAAAGTGTCAACTTATACCGAAATGATGCGGGAAAGCATCCAGATCCAGGATACCTATATAAAAGATGTGCTGCAAACCATTCGCGATGGCAACAAGTTCGAAGTGTGTAACCTCGGCGAGATAGTGAACGACGTAATCAGCCAGAATAGTTTTTTCCCGGAAGGCCAAAGAGTGAAGTTTTTGAGCGACCTGGAAGTCTGGGAGCTTAAATGCAACGTTACCGACCTGAAAACTGTTTTCAACAACCTTATCTCGAATGCCGTTAAGTACGCCGATTTCAGCAAGCCTGAGCAATGGGTGAAAGTACGGTCGTACAAAAGAAATAAATATTGCGTTATCGAGATTGAGGATAACGGCATCGGCATTAAGCCAGAGCAAAAGGGTAATATTTTTAATAAGTTCTTTAAATCGGGTCTCAACAAAAAGAGCATGGGGCTTGGGCTATATTTTGCCAAACAAGCCATTGAGGATATGAACGGCACTATAACAGTACGCTCACTTCTGGGAGGTGGTACCTCATTTATAGTTTCATTGCCGTTGTAGTCAGTATCAAGTCTTTAGTCGAAAGTCTTTAGTCAAATTAGGTCTTTTTCCGACTTAGGACTCCAGACTTCCGACTCAAGACTAAGCGTCAATTTATGATTGAGACGACACCAATTCTCCTAGCTGCTCCCAATTCGTTATTGATTCATGAATGCCCAGCATGCCGGCAATCAGCATAAATATATCAGCAGGTGTTTTACCGCTTTCGCGCAGGTAGCGGACGGAGGTTGCGCCTGCGGATTTGGAAAGCTTATTACCCTCTTCGGTTAGCAAGGGATGACGATAAAATACGATCTCTGAAAATTGGGGTTTCCCTAAAAGCATTGCCAGTTCCTGTTGCGCCAGGGTTGATGGCCAAAGGTCTTCGCCTCTCACAATTAAATCTACGCCGTAAAACAGGTCATCAACTACCGAAGTTAGCTGATATGCCGGGAACCCATCCTTTTTACGCACAACAAAATTGTGCATCTCACCAGGTAGCTTCGATTTAATTATATCACCATTATAATTTTTAACCTGCAACACTGTACTCGCTTTTGTTATAAGCCGCCAGCTTGCATTTTCTGTTGATAAGGCAATATTCTTATTCATACACAAACATTCGTCTCCCGCATTTAGCTGGCTGCGCGAACAGGTGCAGGCATAAATTTTATGCTCATCGCGTAATTGTTTAAGCGCGTGGGTATAAAGCGGAATACGGTGCAGCTGGGAATAATTGTCTTCAAAATCTTTAACATCCCGTGGTCCTTCATCCCATGGGATCTCCAAAAAATTCAGCGTATCAAAAATATCCTGTAAGTATTGTTGATTCACCCTTGCCCGGTCAAGATCGTCTATCCTAAGCAATATTTTGGAGCCATGTTTACGGGCTAGCGCAGCAGTAATAATAAACGACAACACATTGCCCACATGCAAAAAACCGCTTGGGGTAGGTGCTATGCGGGTTTTGTTGAAATGTTTGGGCTGATTGGACATTCAGTAAAGGAACTAAAGGGATTTGGAAATTCAAAAGAGTTTATTTTTTGAATATTTAGAGGTATTGAAACACAACCGGTGAAAGGATTAACTACACCATCCAATGCGCCGTAGGTGCAAAATATCGGTAGAAAAATAAATCAAAAAGCAGTTGCGCTCCATCGGTGCGCCACCCCGCAAACATACACGGCGGTGTTACGTACCTGACGGCACGCTCTTTTCCTCTATTTATTTTCTACCAATATTTGGCCCCGATGGGGCCATAAAAAATAGCGATGGGTTTAAAACCCATCGCTATTTTTTAAAAGAGGTAAAAGCGTTTTACAAATTTGCCTTCACGCCGTATTTCTCGGCAAACTTGCGGTAAAGCTGTTTGTGCAGGTTATCTAAATTGATATTCCTTCCCTGTATAAATGCATTATCCACATCGATAGTGATCATATCAAGCGCATCGCCTTTGGAGATGAATAGGTTGGCATCCTTACCCACTTCAAGTGTTCCGGTGGTTTTGTCTATTCCCAGTATCTTTGCATTGTTAAGGGTAATCATTGATACCGCCTGTTCTTTGGTCAAGCCGTAGCCAGCTGCCTCACCAGCCTCAAAGGGCAGGTTACGCTGGCGCCAGAAGCCAATACCG
The DNA here is from genome assembly GCF_024721155.1 of Mucilaginibacter phenanthrenivorans. GTDB lineage: Bacteria > Bacteroidota > Bacteroidia > Sphingobacteriales > Sphingobacteriaceae > Mucilaginibacter > Mucilaginibacter phenanthrenivorans. The sequence continues at coordinate 46,882 of NZ_JAHVAP010000017.1, forward strand.
GTTAAGCCATATAACACACCTGCATCCTGCAGCATTTTTGGTAATTTGTAAGGCAGGTAAACATCGTCCTCATCCTTTTCAGGCAGGCGCTGTGTTTCCTTTAAAATCACCGGCACGTTGTTATCCCTCAGAGTTTCGGTTACCAGGTATGATTCGCCGCCGCCCACAATTACCACCTGGACACCCATTTTTTTACCAAAAGCTACTGCCTGCACAATTTCTTTGGCGCCATCGGCATTAACAAATAATTTTTTGGTGCCATTAAATAAACCTTTCATCGCATCAAGGCGGATGTTGGCCACTTCGGGTTTTGCAATGTCTGAATACGCTTTGGCTTCTTCAAATAACTTCTCAATTGCATCAATTGCTTTCTGCGCTTTTTCTGCCGGGCTTTCCTGCGGAACGCCCGGTGTTGGAACACCTCTTCTGCGCCCCTGCGCCCGGGCAACCGGCCAGGTTAAGTGGATCCCGATATCCGTTTTATACGCCGCATCCTGCCAGTTCCAGGCATCCAGCATCACTACTGATGACTGACCGGAAATAGTTCCGCCGTTCGGTGTAGGCTGTGCCAGCAGGATCCCGTTTGAGCGCACCGTTGGAATAACCTTCGAGTCGGTGTTATACGCCACAATTGAACGAACATTTGGGTTAAGGTCGCCTGTTTCTTCATCGTCTACCGTTCCCCGTGCACCTTCCTCTATCTCGATAAGGCCGAGCGTGGTTATCGGGCAAATAAAGCCCGGATAGATCTGTTTGCCGGTAGCGTCGATAACGTCTGCGCCTGCAACGTTAGCTCCCGCGCCTTCGCCAATGGCGGTTATTTTGCCTTTATCAAAAGCGATGTAACCGTTGTTGATTACCTGGCCATTCCCTACGTGAATGGTGCCGCCTTTTATCACTATCGGTTTTGATTGTGCTTTGGCAGGCGAAATGGTCGCCTGTCCGTATGAGAGGGTTATGCTTAGCAATAATCCTCCAAAAATTAAAAATATCTTGTTCATCTTAGTTTTCATTAGGGATTATTTGCCGTTTGAATTAGTTTGTCCAACACCATCGCCTGATACAAACTCATCGTCTTCATCAGCTTCATTATTACGCGGGCGACGACCTGCAGGCCGTTGAGTTACTGCACCCTTGTTTTTGGCCGCAATCATTTTTTGGATCAGCCTTGCTTCCTCGGTCTTCATCGCTTTTTGATTGGCAGCGTCCTTATCGATGTCCCAGTATGGAATGCCGTCTACATAAGTTTTTTCGGCGACAGCATAGATAGAAAGCGGATCGGCAGACCATAATACCAGGTCGGCATCCTTGCCTACCTTAATGCTGCCTACGCGTTTCTCAACGTGCAGCATGGTGGCCGGATTGATGGTAACCAACTTCAATGCTTCCTCTTCGCTTAGTTTGCCATAGGCTACAGATTTACCGGCCTCCTGGTTAAGGCGGCGGGCCATTTCCTCATCATCAGAGTTAAATGCTGTTGTGATGCCTACATCGTGCATCAAAGCGCCGTTGTATGGGATGGCCTCGATAACCTCGCTTTTATAAGCCCACCAATCGCTAAACGTTGAACCTGCAATACCGTGTGCCTTCATTTTATCGGCAACTTTGTAACCCTCTAAAATATGGGTAAAGGTGTTGATCTTGAAGCCCATCGAGTCGGCAACATGCATCAGCATGGCTATTTCAGATTGTACATAAGAGTGACAGGTGATAAAACGTTTGCCATCCAATATTTCTACTATGGCATCCAGCTCGATGTCCCGGCGTACGTTGCTGCCTTTTACAGCGCGTGCGGCTTTGTATTCCTTTGCACGGGTGAACTCATCAATGTAAACTTCCTCAACACCCATGCGGGTTTGCGGGAAGCGAAGCGCTCCGTTCGACGGGCCATTGTTACTGCCTTTTACGTTTTCGCCAAGGGCAAATTTGATAAAGCCATCTGCACCCTCAAATTTCATTTCGTCCGGCAATACTCCCCAGCGGTGTTTGATCAGCTGGGTTTGGCCGCCTATTGAGTTGGCCGAACCATGGAGGATATGTGAGGTGGTAACGCCGCCCGCCAACTGGCGGTAAAGGTTGATATCTTCAGAATTCAGGATATCGGCTATCCGCACCTCGGCGCTTACCGACTGTGTGCCTTCATTGATGCTGCCACTTCCCGCAATGTGCGAGTGCTCGTCGACAATACCCGGCGACAGGTGCTTGCCGGTTGCATCAATAACTTTTGCGTTACCCGCTACCAGCCCTTTGCCTATAGCCTTGATTTTTCCATTCTCAATTAGTACATCCGTATTTTTCAGGATGCCGTCCTTGTCGCTTGTCCAAACGGTGGCGTTTTTAAACAGGGTGGTTTCGGCTTTTGGCAAATCAGTATTACCGTAGGCCATAAACGGATAAACTACCGGGCCAAGAGTAACAGGTTGCTTCGGCGGCTCGGGGCGCGTACGCTCCGGCGAGGCAGGGCTGGTGTAAGCAGCCGACCATTTCATTTCCGATCCATCAGGCAGGATGCCGCTGCCGGCAAAAGTCAAGGGTGATGTTTTGGTGATATAACCGTTCAGCCTGATGTTACCGCTTGGCTTGCTTTTTAAATCGAAATAAATGCTTACCATGTCGCCGGTACGGGTAATGGTACCAGTAGCTTTAGTGCTATCCGCACCAGTGCGTTCAAGGTTAACGTTATATGAGCCTGGCGTGCCGCCGATTTTCAAAGCTACACCTGGCAGCGCATCGCTTGAAAAGGCATAGTTCCCGCGCAGGTCGGTGACGTCCATACGGCTCACCACATACTGGCGGCCCTCAACCCAATTCTCATAAATTATATTGTCCTTTTTAAACAAGTTGTCAGAAGTAATAATAAAGTTGGCCATTTTGCCTTTAGCAAGTGAGCCTATTTTATCTGCAACCCCCAGCATTTCGGCAGGGATAACGGTTAATGAATTTAAAGCTTGTTTTTCGCTTAAGCCATTATCAATTGCCGTACGCAGGTTTGTCCAGAAGTCGCGGGCATTTGTTAAGCCGGATGAAGTGATCGCAAATTTGATCCCCGCCTTTTCCAAAACAGCGGGGTTGGTGGGCGCAAGCTCCCAATCCTTCATTTGCTCATAGCTTACGTTACGCGCGTCAAGCGGATCTTCTACATCAAAAGCTTCCGGGAAAGTAAGCGGAATAATGAAACTGCCACCTGTTGCCTTCATGGCATCAATGCGGCGATATTCCTGCCCATCAGTTTTAAAAATGTATTGCTTGCCGAATTCTTTGCCTATTTTGTTGGCACGCAAAACGCTCAACTGATCGGTTACCTCAAAAATCTGGGGGATATTTTGAACCCGGTTAAACTCATCAAGCGAGATGTTATATTCTTCTTTTTGATTTTTATACCATTGTGCATCGTAGTAAGTCTGGCGCAATAAAGCAATACTGCCCATTAATGATGATGGGTAGTTGGTTGCTGCTGTACCCTTGCTAAATGAATAGTTTGCGGCAGCCTCGCCATTAAGCATTACAAAATTGTCGCGTTCATCACCTAAAGTCACTACGGCAGATGTGCCACGGGCTATACCATCACGGATCACGGCATGAACTGCGCCAAAGCCATTCTTTTTAAAGTCCTCTGCCTTTGAAGCATCAGCATGAAATACTGCCTTTACATTCATTTCGGGTTTTATCGCTTCGTTCCAGCCGTAAGCGCCCGGCTTGGTTGAAACGGGAACAGCAGTACGCCCAAATCCGCCTTGCGCAAACGCGGCGCGCGGCGCTTCAGGTATACCGTAGGTGGTATAAGCATCAATAAGGCCGGGGTAAATGTATTTGCCCTTCAGGTCGACGGTAACATAACCTTTAGGAATCTTAACATCAGCGCCAACAGCTTCAATTACCCTGTCTTTAACCAGTAAGATACCATTGGGAATGGTTTGATCGGCACTTACCACAATGTTTGCATTGGTGAATGCGTACTGGCCGGGTCGGATATCCCAGGCGCCGTTTACTGGGAATGTTTGCTGTGCCCTACAGAGCAGAACAAACAACATAGCGCAGCCAAAAAGTAAAATTTTTTTCATTTGAATTATTTGTCAGTTAGTTGTTACTAAGATATTAAACATTACCGGATACGATAACCAAGGGTAGCTTAATAATAACTTTGTTACAAAAAAGTCCGGAAGTCGGAAAGTCGGTAAAGTCCGGAGGATGATAAGCGGGATGGTGAGTTGTTTTAAATTACGTAGAGACGCAATATTTTGCGTCTCCCACATGCAAATTCTACGCAATATCCTTTTTCGACCGTGGATGGTTCAAGACGCGAAGTATCGCGCCTCTACGAGGGGAACCGGAAAGGTTTTTATTCAACCCAATCTCGATGGCGCAACCCCATAAGCCTTTTTAAAGGCGAATGAAAAATGGGAGAAATCCTTGAAGCCAACTTCCATGTAAACGTCGGAGGTTTTCCAGCCCTTTTCCTTTATCAGGAAATAGGCGTCATTCAACCGTTTATGCTGCAGCCAGCGATTGGGCGAGGTGTGGAAGATTTTTTTAAAGTCGCGCTTAAACGTTGCAAGGCTACGACCGGTAAGATAGGCAAAGCGGTTAATATCAACATTGAATTTATAATGTTCATTCATATACGCTTCAAGGTCAATTTTGCCGGGCTCGGTAAAATCAAACAGCACATCCTTTAATTCAGGATTGGTTTGCAGCAATATCATTATGGCCTCCTTTACCTTTAAGGTGGTCAGCATTTTATTGACATTGCCAGAGCCATCCATATACGGCGACAGTGAATCTACAAAACTCCTGAACAAATTGTTGGGTTGTAAAAGCACGGCACTTTCGCCGGTATAAGGTTGCCCCATGTGCAGATTCAACTCTTCACTTACGCTGCGCAAAGTATCCTTATCCATAACCACGGAGATGGTTTTAAATTCGCCTCCTTTAGGGGGATGCTTGGCGAATTTGGCAAGCTGATTTTTTCGAATGAAGCGGAAATCGCCTTCGTTAAACAGGTAGTTCTTTCCGTTTACATAAATCTCCGAGCTGCCCGACAGGATATAGCCAAACACATTTTCCGGTATAAACTGCTCGCCTTCCCTGCTGGTTGCGGAATAACAGGTATAGAGTATTTTGGGTGATGTTTTTTCTTCAGCTTTGGGCATATAGGTCAAATTTAAGAATTTATGCGCGGATGTGCGGATATGCAAATGTGCGGATGAAAAACGCTTATCTGTGTTTATCGAGTGGGTTACATTGACGTTAACGCTTGGTGCAGAAACCCACCGCCGATTTACATATCCGCACATCCGCACATCAGAAATCCGCACATCACTACCTGATATTCAAAATCGCCTTTCCGGCCTCTGTTTCCAGGAAATTTTCAGACTCGTCGTGGTCCGTCGAAAGGCTCACGGGCAGCCATTTTTCAAGTTCGGCGCGGCGGGCCTCATCGGCCAGCTTTAACATCCCTATTGCCTCACTGCCCAATACCAAATGTACGGGAGGCTCGGGGCTGTTAACAAGCTCAATCATCGCCTTTGCAGCCTTGTCCGGATCGCCCATCGGCACAAATTTGCCGCTCGCAAAAAAGTCGGCGCGCATGCCCACACTTTGTTCGTAGCCCTCTATTGTGGGTGCGTAACTCATGGATGCACCGGCCCAATCGGTACGAAAACCGCCCGGCTCAACGCTGGTAACAAATATACCCAATGGCGCTACTTCCTTTGCTAATGCCTCGGTAAAGCCACCTAAGCCAAACTTAGCAGCCTGATACATACTTAAGCCGGCATTACCTACCCTGCCGCCAACAGAACTGATCTGCAAAATTCGGCCCGAACGTTGTTTACGCATATGTGGCAATACCGCACGGGTAATTTCAATTGGGGCATACAAATTTGTTTCCAGCTGACTGCGCACCTGCTCATCGGTGAACGCCTCGGCGGCACCAATAATTCCAAAGCCAGCATTGTTCACCAACACATCAATTTTGCCGAAATGTGCTACGGCATCCGCAACTGCATCATAAACCTCATCATGATTGGTTACATCAAGTTTTATGGGATGGATCTGACCCGGGTATCTTTCAACCAGGTCGATTAATGTATTTATGTCCCTTGCTGTTGCCACAACTTTATCGCCGCTTGCAAGCACTGCTTCTGTAAGGCTGCGCCCAAGTCCGCGGGAACTGCCTGTTATAAACCAAATTTTTGTCATTGCTTTAAATTTTTGTTTATACAAAGGTAACCCGGCAAGCACCGGACTGTTTTGTTAGGAAGCTCAATCTATTTTGTTGGAAAGCTCAAATCGGGGCTAAATTTCGCGGACTTATATCATAGAGAGACCGGTGCGCTTACAAAAAGACCTTAAATGAAAAATTTATGAAATTTTAATTGCCTTTTTGTTGAAATATCCAAATTTTAACACAATATTGCCTTTATCTTCATATGTAAATATCTGATATTTACTTTACCAAAATAAACCGGCGAGGGAGCGTTATATGAAAAGGAATGTTTTATTTATTGCAATTATTTTGCCTTTGTTATTTGGCCGTTGCGCCATGATGCAGTCTATCGTAAAGTCAACCTTTCCATACACTACAACCCTGGTTATTCCAAAAACATCAAAAACGGGTGAGGATCTCTCGGTTACAGGCATGGCCACCAGCTTTGACCAGGATTTCAAGAAAGACGGGAACAACGCGTCAAAGATAAGCGAGGTACGTATGGTTTCAGCCAGGCTGGAGGCTAAAGACCCGTCGGACTTTAACATTGGCAGCATGTCGTCGGTGAAAATATATATGGCTAAGGCAGATGGCACTGAAGAAGTATTAATAGCATCGCGCACGGATATCACACCGTCTGTGGGTAACGGCATCGTACTCGACATAGATAATTCAACCTTTTTAGATCAGCGCATGCGCGAGTCGCAGGTGCGCATTAAGATGGTTTATAAGCTGCGTAATGCTATCGGTACCGACGTCAACCTGCACCTGGTATTGGGCCTTGGCGCTTACCCGGCCAATTAAATTATTTCAGCAGCTTATTGTCATTATCAGGGAACACCAATATAGGCTCATATTTGCGGGCCTCTTCAACTTCCATGTAAGCGTATGACATGATGATCACAATATCACCCACCTGCGCGAGCCTTGCTGTTGCGCCATTAAGGCAAATAGTCCCTGTGCCACGCTCACCTTTTATTACATAGGTTTCAAAGCGTGCGCCATTGTTGTTATTTACAATCTGCACCTTTTCGTTCGGTATAATATTAGCTGCATCTATCAAATCCTCATCAATGGTAATACTGCCAACGTAATTCAATTCAGCCTGTGTTACCCTTACCCGGTGAAGTTTGGATTTTAATACTTCAATTATCATAGGGCAAAGGTAGAAATAATTTAGTGAGTGATGCGCAGTGAATTGTGAGCCGGATGTAATAAGATGAGTAGTGGATTGTGAGCCGGATTTAGCTATCGTTCAAGCAGCTCTCCATTCACTACCCACAAAAAAATTTGGATATTAAAACTTAAATCACTTATCTTCGTTTTACACAAAAGCAAGACTATGTAGGCGTGGCCAATATAGTCTTGTTTGTTTTTTAAAAGAAAGCCATTGCGTCCTTCTTAAAAAGGGAGGGCGGTTTTTTTTGGCAATGAACGGAACCGAATATTATTAATTTTTAATTTGTGCATTATGGCAGAGGTAGCATATTATACCAAAGAAGGTTTAGAAAATTTAAAGAAGGAATTACACGAGCTAAAAACTACAGGCCGCACCAATATCAGTAAAGCAATAGCCGAGGCTCGCGATAAAGGCGATCTTTCGGAAAACGCGGAGTACGACGCCGCGAAAGAAGCACAAGGACTTCATGAAGCAAAGATCTCCAAAATGGGTGAAATGCTGGCAAACGCACGTTTGCTTGATGAATCGAAATTAGATGCATCGAAGGTGCTTGCGCTATCGATAGTAAAGATAAAGAACGTTAAAAACGGAGCTGTTATGAGCTATCAGCTGGTATCAGAAAGCGAAGCCGATATGAAGACCGGCAAAATCTCGGTAGCATCACCAATTGCAAAAGGCCTGTTAGGAAAAAAGGTTGGCGAAACAATTGAGATAACCGTGCCTGCGGGCAAAATGGAATTTGAAATAATGGAGATTTCCAGGTAATACAAACCCGGTGGCTGTGTCCTCACAGCCACCCTGCGTAAAAAATAAGTGCCTGTGGGATAGGCACCGGGGAGAATACCCAACCACTTAATCAACCACACAAATGAGCATCTTTTCAAAAATAGTATCCGGCGAAATTCCGGCTTATAAGGTAGCCGAAACAATTGATTACCTGGCGTTCCTGGATATTAACCCGCTTGCCGAGGGCCATGTGCTGGTGATCCCAAAGAAGGAGATAGATTATTTGTTCGATATGGATGACGATCTTTATGCCGGACTGCAGATCTTCGCTAAGATTGTTGCAACCGGGATAAAAAAAGCCGTCCCATGCATAAAGGTTGGCGTGGCTGTTATAGGGCTTGAGGTACCTCATGTGCATATCCATCTCATCCCCTTGAACCATGTAAGCGACCTCAACTTTTCACGCCCTAAACTTACGTTTACGCCCGAGCAACTGGAGGCCACAACGGAAAAGATAAGAGAAGCGCTGAAGAGCGAATCAAGTACAGATTAAACTTCTGGCCTGTTAATACAACAAATGATCATAAGGATACCGTGCCGTGTGTATAGCCTTCACTTCCTCATAAAGTAAGGACCGGAACTCATCTATGTTTTCCTTTTTTGTGGCCGATATAAAAATCGCCGGGGCGTTATTTTTGGCCATCCAGCTATTTTTGAAATCATGTAACGTCAGCGGATCCTGTTGATCTTCTAATTGGTGCTGTTCCGGCTGAAAGGCATCTATCTTGTTAAAAACGGTAATAACCCTTTTATCAATAGCGCCTATATCTTTCAACGTTTCATTTACCGTTCTGATCTGGTCCTCAAAATTGTGGTGTGAGATATCCACCACGTGGACAAGAATATCTGCTTCCCTAACTTCATCAAGGGTAGATTTAAAGCACTCCACCAAATCATGCGGTAGTTTGCGGATAAATCCTACCGTATCTGACAAAAGGAACGGCACATTTTCAATCACAACCTTTCTCACTGTCGTATCCAGCGTTGCAAACAACTTGTTCTCCGCAAACACCTCCGATTTGGAGATCATGTTCATGATAGTCGATTTACCAACGTTGGTATAACCCACCAAAGCCACGCGGATCATGGTTGTCCGATTTTTGCGCTGGGTTTCGTTTTGTTTGTCTATTTGCTTCAGCTTATCCTTTAACAGCGAAATTTTATTCAGGATCAAACGCCTGTCCGTTTCTATCTGCGACTCACCCGGACCACGCATCCCAATACCGCCCTTTTGACGTTCCAAGTGGGTCCATAAACGGGTTAGTCGGGGCAATAAGTATTGTAATTGTGCCAGCTCCACCTGCGATTTTGCCTGCGCTGTTTGAGCACGCCCGGCAAAAATATCCAGGATCAGGTTATTCCTGTCGAGGATCTTTACCTGTAATTCATTTTCAATATTACGGAGTTGAGATGGCGTTAGCTCATCATCGAACACCACCATGTCAATCTCTTCTTCAATAACAAAGGCTTTGATGTCTTCCAGCCTACCAGACCCTACATAGGTTTTCCTGTCGGGCTGCGACAGTTTTTGATTAAAACGCTTTACCGTCTCCGCTCCTGCGGTAGCAACTAAAAACTCCAGCTCGTCTAAATATTCCTTCCCCTGCTCGTCTGTTTCGTGCGATGTTAATACACCAACCAGAACGGCCCGCTCCTGCTTCACAGCAGTATCATAAAATTTTTGTTTCATTAGGTAATGTTTAACAATCCCGGTGCCAATATAGTAAAATGGCAGTTATTCAGCCTTTTTTGCAGAAAAAATCCTTTATTGTGTATGGAACGCGGGAGTTACGCTCCTATGGAGCGAAAAACGTCTTTTTGATTTTTTCTACCGATATTGGGCTCCGATGGAGCCACATGTACTTATTTTATTTGCTGTGCATGGTCATATAATCAATAGTCAGGTTACATAACGCTTTTACGCCTAAAGCAAACCCACTTTCATCAATAAAAAAATCGGGCGTATGATGCGCCGGTGCAGTAATCGGGTCGCCACCTTTGGGTAAGCCACCCAGGTGAATAAATATACCGGGTGCCTTTTGTTCGTAAAAGCTAAAATCTTCGGCACCGGTTTCTGCGTTGCGCAGAATAACATTATCTGCTCCGGCGGTAGCCTGTAAAGTGGGCAGCATTTGGGCAACCAGCGCAGGATTGTTATAGGTTATCGGGTAATGGTGTTCAAAAGGGATGATAACTTCCGCTGTAGCGCCGGCGGCTTCAGCAGTTTTAGTTACAATGGTCTTTACTCTTTCAAGGATCATCTTCTCATCGTCATCATTTAAAGTGCGCACTGTTCCGAGCATTGTCACCGTTTCAGGAATGATGTTTGAGCGATTTCCGCCATTGATAGCGCCGATTGTTACTACTGCTCCGTTGCGGGTAACCTGTAAATTACGGCTCACAATGGTTTGCAGGCTGTTGATAATCTGTGCCGATACCACAATCGGGTCAACGCTCGACCACGGGTAAGCACCATGTGCCGACCGGCCTTTAACCACTATTTTCATCGGGTTTACGGCTGCCATATCTGGCCCCGGGCGATAGGCTATTGTGCCAACAGGCTGATAGGATTGAATATGCAAGCCAAAAACAGCATCAACATGAGGGTTTTCCATTACACCCTGCTTAACCATTTCTTCGGCTCCGCCTTTTTCGCCGGCAGGCAACCCTTCCTCAGCAGGCTGAAAAATAAATTTCACAGTTCCATGCAGGTCTTTTTTCATCGAGGTTAGTACCTCCGCAGTTGCCATCAGGATAGCCATGTGCGAATCATGCCCGCAGGCATGCATCACACCAACTTCCTGGCCGTTATACATCGTTTTTACTTTGGATGCGAAGGGAACATCGGTACGTTCAGTTACAGGCAATGCATCCATATCGGCGCGAAGCGCTACAACAGGACCGGGCTTACCACCGCGCAATATGGCTACCACCCCGGTAGTTGCTATGCCTGTTTGTACTTCAAGCCCCAGCGACTGCAGATGCCTTGCGATAATGCCTGCCGTGCGTACCTCATGGTTGCCCAATTCCGGGTGCTCATGAAAATCACGACGCCAGGTTACGATCTGGTTTTGCAGTGAATCGGCTTTTTTGCTAACGCGATTTCCGGTTGTATTTTTTTGTGCGAATGCATGAATGGCAGAAGCGAGAAGAAGGAACAGGCAAAGCTTTTTCATATTGAGGATTTTCCTCTAATATAAAAAAAGGATGGCTTATTTAAAACCATCCTTTTTTTGGAACCTTGATTCGCATGATTAAAGGATCTAAGGATAAAGCGGCCATATCGTCTACGGCCACCTTTTATAAATTTCCTTCCTATGCAGAAAGCGGATTAAAATTATTTCATTGTCAGTTGTGTGTTCTAATCCCATTCTGAAGTCGCCCAGACGGACTCTATACATATTTTTATGGCCAACTAATTTCTTGAGTTTATTTATTGATAAGATATTTTCAGCGGACCGTATATCAGTTATTGCCTCAACTATCGCGTCTTTAGTTTTCGCATCATTGATTTTACTTACATCTTTTTGAAAGCTTTTATCGATCCTAACGATCATTTTAATGACTTCAAAAATTCGTCAGTATCAACAAACTCACCAGTCTTGCCTTCTGTTATGGCTTTAGCCATCCCAAAATCTTCCAAATCGTCCTTACTTAGAAATTGGGTTTTTATGCCCATCTTCTCAGCAATTGTAAGCAAAAGCTGAATGTCCTTTTTTGATTTTCCAGATATAATTGCAGCTTCCATATAACAAATATAATAAATCGAAACCCTATTATAAAACCGTCTTTATCTTCAACTCATTCATTTGCGCATCGGCAATGGTTGAAGGGGTATCAATCATCACGTCGCGGCCTGAATTATTTTTAGGGAATGCTATTACATCGCGGATGGAATCCAGTCCGGCAAAAATTGAGCAAAGCCTGTCGAAGCCGAATGCGATCCCACCATGCGGAGGTGCGCCATATTCAAAGGCATCCATCAAAAATCCAAATTGCTTTTGCGCTTCTTCCGGCGAAAAGCCTAAATGCTTAAACATTAACGATTGTAAAGCCCTATCGTGAATACGAATAGAACCACCGCCAATTTCGGTACCGTTAATTACCAAATCGTACGCGTTTGCCCTAACATCACCAGGAGCTGTGTCCAGCATGGCGATATCCTCGGGTTTAGGCGAGGTGAACGGGTGGTGCATGGCGTGGTAACGGCCGCTTTCTTCGTCCCATTCTAGCAATGGAAAGTCGAGCACCCAAAGTGCGGCGAAAGTATTTTTATCGCGCAGACCCAAACGACCGCCCATCTCCAGGCGAAGTTCATTCAGTTGCTTGCGTACTTTATCCTGTTGCCCGGCTAATACTAAGATCAAATCGCCAGGCTCTGCGTTGAAAGCAGCGGCCCAATTGGTCAGTTCGTCTTCGCTGTAAAATTTATCTACTGATGATTTTAAAGTGCCGTCGGTATTGTAACGGCAATAGATCATGCCGGTAACGCCAATCTGCGGGCGTTTTAACCATTCGGTTAATTCATCAATTTGCTTGCGGGTGTAATCGGCGCAGCCTTTTGCGTTAATCCCGACAACCAGCTCGGCATTATCAAAAATGCTGAAGCCTTTGCCTTTTACAACGTCGTTCAGTTCCACAAACTCCATTCCGAAACGGATATCCGGTTTGTCGGAACCATATAAACGCATCGCATCTGCATATTGCATGCGTGGAATTTCAGGCAGCTCAATTCCCTTCACTGTTTTAAACAGGTGGTGGGTTAAGCCCTCAAATATGTTTAGTATATCTTCCTGGGTGATGAACGCCATCTCGCAGTCGATCTGTGTAAATTCAGGCTGACGGTCGGCACGCAAGTCCTCGTCCCTGAAACATTTTACGATCTGGAAATAACGGTCAAACCCACTTACCATCAGCAATTGCTTAAAGGTTTGCGGCGATTGCGGCAAAGCATAAAACTCTCCCGGGTTCATGCGGCTTGGCACCACGAAGTCGCGTGCACCTTCAGGTGTTGATTTGATCAGCACCGGGGTTTCTACCTCGATAAAGTCGCGACCATCCAGATATTTACGCACTTCCTGTGCCATTTTGTGGCGCAGCATCAGGTTGTTACGGATAGGGTTACGACGCAAATCAAGGTAACGGTATTTAGCACGCAGCTCTTCACCACCATCAGTTTCATCTTCAATCATGAACGGCGGGATTTTAGCCGCATTCAATACTTCTATTTCAGTAACACCAATCTCGATATCGCCGGTTACCATTTTGGCGTTCTTGCTGGTACGCTCCAACACCTTGCCGGTAACTTTGATCACAAACTCACGACCAAGACTACGGCTCAGCTCACGCAAAGAATCATCACTGTCGGTATTTAAAACCAATTGGGTTAAACCATAACGGTCGCGAACATCAATAAAAGTTGTTCCGCCAAGGTCGCGTGATTTTTGCACCCAACCGCATAAAGTAACCGTTTCACCTAAATGACTTAGATTTAATTCGCCGCAAGTGTGTGTTCTGAGCATAATTGTATTTTATAAAAGTCTGCAAAAGTAGGGTTTTAGTCGGAAAGTCCGAAAGTCCGGAAGTCCGAAAGTGACATTAGCCGTAGAAAAATTGATAAAACTTACAGACTTTACTGACTTTCCCGACTTTCGGACTATATTTGCCCCATAATTCTCAAGGGGTGCCTTGCTTTGGTCGCAAAATATGCTGCAGCATATTTTACCAAACTGAAAGACAGGCTGAGATCAAACCCGTTGTGAGGAGTCCTGAGTCTAAAGTACTAAGTCTTGAGTCTGATTTTTCTGACTTTGGACTAAAGACTTCCGACTACAGACTCCCCACATACACCTGATCCGGGTAATGCCGGCGTAGGGAGAGGTAACAAGTTAAGTGTACTGCGTAGTCGCCCTGATACGGAGATGGTTTAACTAATTTTATTTATTAATCATTTTGAAAAAATCATTTGCGGCATTTATTGCCCTGCTGCTGCCTGTCCTGGCAGCGGCCCAGTTCTCTATTTCGGGAAAAATTACCAACCAGCAAACCGGCGAAGCACTGACCGGGACAACCATCACCCTGACAAATTCGGCGCTTAATGCAATTGCCGGGGTTGATGGCAAGTACCACCTCGACAATTTAAAGAGCGGTACTTACACCTTAAAAGTTTCATTTATTGGTTATCATCCGGTTACAAAAACAATTACATTAAATGCAGATGTCGTAAGCGACTTCGCCCTGCAACCCGGTACTATGCTTACCGAAGAAGTTACCGTGAGCGCTACCCGGGCATCAGCCACCTCACCTACTGCTTATACCAATTTAAGCAAAAAGGATATCGACAAAAACAACTCCGGCCGGGGTTTTGAGTATCTGCTGGAGCAAACGCCATCAACGGTGGTATCGTCAAATGCCGGTGCAGGCGTGGGTTATTCCAGCATCCGCATTCGGGGATCAGACGCTACCCGCATCAACGTTACCCTCAACGGCATCCCGATGAATGATGCGGAAGACCAGGGTGTATATTTCGTCGACTTGCCCGACCTGGCATCATCTGTAGACAACATCCAGGTACAGCGCGGTGTTGGTACGTCAACCAATGGCGCAGGCGCTTTCGGTGCCAGCATCAATATCCAAACCACCACCCGCAGGGATACTGCTTATACAGAGATCAACAGTTCGGCAGGATCATACGGGACAGTGAAAAACACCCTTAACCTGGGTACAGGCTTATTAGGCGGTAAATTTAGTTTTGACGGCAGGGCATCAGAAATAACCTCCGATGGCTATATCGACCGCTCGGCATCTACCCTAAAATCGTTCTTTTTAAGCGGTGCTTATTATGGTAAAAAGAGCGTATTGCGTTTAAACGTCTTCAGCGGGTACGAGAAAACCCACCAGGCATGGGATGGCGTGCCTGAAGACAGCGTAAAATATGGCAACCGCAGGTATAACGAACTGGGCTATATCGATGCCACCAATTCGTATTATAAAAACCAAACGGACAACTATACGCAAAACTATTACCAATTGCTGTATAACCAGCAGATCAGTGACAAGATCTCGTTTAGCGGTGCGCTGCATTATACCCGCGGTTATGGTTATTACGAGGAATATAAAAACAACGAGCCTGTTTCGGCTTATGGATTAAAGCCTGTTATTATCGGCACTGACACTTTGGCCAATACCGATTTGGTGCGGCGTTTATGGTTAAGTAATTACTTTTACGGCGCTACCTATAACTTCACCTACAAGCCGCAAAAAAACTTTAACCTGGTAGTAGGCGGTGCCTATAACGAATACAAGGGCGATCACTACAATAACATCGAGTGGACGCAGCAAAGCACCACCATTCCGCCGGATTATGAATACTCGCGCAATACAGCCAAGAAAACTGATTTCAATATTTTCAGTCGTGCTGAATACCGTGTTGGTGACCTGATCTTATATGGCGATCTGCAATATCGCCACATCAACTATTCGTTTTTAGGGTTCGATCAAAATTTGAACAATGTGCAGCAGGATGTTTCGCTCAACTTCTTTAATCCGAAGGCGGGGCTTACCTACGAGCTTAACCAGCAATCTAATATCTACGCATCGGTGGCCGTAGGCAACCATGAACCTAACCGCAGCGACTTTGTAAACTCATCGCCTGCAAGCCGACCAAAATCAGAGCATTTAACTGATTTTGAATTGGGTTACCGGATCAGCCAGCCAACTTTTGGGGGCAGCATTAATGGTTTTTACATGCTTTATAAAAACCAACTGGTTTTAACCGGCGCGTTGGATGATGTAGGTGAGGCGATCCGCACCAATATTAAGGACAGCTACCGTGCAGGCATCGAGGTAAGCGGCTGGGTTAAACTTGCTGAGCAACTAACATGGTCTGCCAATGCATCGTTAAGCGAAAATAAAGTCAAGAACTTCAACCAGGTATTGTTTGATGAAGATTACAACCCGGTAAATACGCAATACAAATCAACTGATATTGCTTATTCGCCAGGTTTTGTTGGAGCAAGCACTATAAGTTATCACCCTATAAAAAATGGCGAAATTGCCTTTATCAGCAAATATGTTGGTCGCCAATATTTGGATAACACCTCAACTTTAAGCCGTTCGCTGGATGGCTATTTCGTGAACGATATCCGCCTTAATTACAACTTCAAATTAAAGGGAGTTAAAAATGTTGGTATCGGTTTGCTGGTGAACAACGTATTCAGCAAAAAGTACCAGTCCGACGGGGCAACTTATCCAGACATCGAGGGCGGCAAAGTGGTTAATTACAACTACTTCTTCCCGCAGGCACCGGTTAACTTTTTGGCATCGTTGAATTTAAAGTTCTAAAAAACAGGATGTCATTTAGTTAAGCTTTTGCCCTCCCTTTGCTGCGCACAGGGAGGGCAGGTCCAGCGAAGCGTCGACCGGGTGGGTAAATCTGCAAGCGGCGTTAACGCCAATGCATTGGCTAATGCACGGCGGGTTGACTCACCCCGACATCGCTTCGCTCGTCACCCTCTCTGCTGCGCACAGAGGGGAAGGAAACTAACCAATGGCATCATCTTTTTTAAAAGATAAAATATTAAGTAATGAATTTCCACAACTGGATCCAATTATTTCTTGACCAAATGCGCGCAACCACCTTGTGGGAATGGGCAGCTGTACTTTTAGGCGTGGCCGAGGTGCTGTTAGCTAAGGTGAATAATATCTGGCTTTATCCTACAGGTATTGCCGGTACATTTATCGGCATTTATATTTTGCTGATGGCTGGCTTGTATGCTGAGTCTGCGCTGAATGTTTATTATTTGGTGATGAGCGTTTATGGCTGGTATTTCTGGCTTAAAAAACGCGACGAACCACCGGTAAAAATTACCTGGGCAACGCGCAGGGAATGGATAATTACCTTGCTGATTGTATTTGCAGGCTGGCCGATATTGTATCTGCTGCTCAAAAACTTTACTACTTCAAACGTGCCCATTTGGGACGCATGGGTATCGTCGACCGCGTGGGCGGGGATGTGGCTTCTGGCAAAGCGTAAGCTGGAAAACTGGATCTGGCTTAACATTTCCAACTTGTTTGCCATCCCGCTGCTGTGCTATAAAAAGCTCATCCTGTTTGCGGCACTTACCCTGTTCTTATTTGTGGTGGCCTTTTTTGGCTTCTTCGACTGGCTTGCCATCTGGAGAAAAGAAAAGGCTGCTGAAAATTCTTTATCAACCCAATAAAAAATGGAAAACATCTTACAACATCCCTCTGCACTTATTGACGCCGGGGATGTCCATATAATCCGCACAAAAGCAGCCGAAGCCGAACAACTGGGCATGCTTCATCCCGAACAATTAAAAATAATTTACCGGCAAAAATGGTTTAAGCTGCTGGTACCGGAGGTTTATACCGGCAGGCAAGTTAGCCTATCGCAATTGGTACGCCTGCAGGAAGCTATTAGCTGGGCTGATGGCAGCACAGGCTGGGTGGTTACCCTTTGTAGCGGCGCAGGCTGGTTTGGTGGATTCATTAATCCGGAAATAGCACAACGAATCTTTGTTGAGGATACCGTTTCCCTCGCCGGTAGTGGCGCGGTTTGCGGTACGGCAGAAATAACTTCAAACGGATACATCATCAACGGCACGTGGAAATATGCCAGTGGTGCACATCACGCCACGCACATTACCGCTAACTGTAGCATTATAAAAGACGGTAAGCCTGTTTTAAACGATGACGGGGAACCGCTAGTATTACCTTTTATATTCGATAAAAAAGATGTGACCATTCTTCCCGCCTGGAAATATATCGGGATGGTAGCAACCGGCAGCGATTCGTTTGAGGTTAAAGAGCTAACCGTCCCATTTAACCGGCAGTTTAAGATTGATCCAGCCGCTGCGGTTATCAATTCGCCGTTATACCAATATCCATTTTTACAGATGGCAGAAGCAACGATCGCTGTCAATTTATCGGGCATCGCAATACATTTTATTGATCTGTGCGAAGGCATCTTTCGCGAAAAGTTAAAACAACCAAGACTTACCGATGAGCAAAAGGAATTTTTAACGGATGAATTGAACCATTCAAAAAGTGAGCTTGATTTGGTTAGGGAAGATTTTTTTGAAACCGTAGATCAATCCTGGAATGCTATTCAATCCAATAATATTGTACCGCAGGATATCCTCCAGCAGGTGAGTATCACCAGCAGGAAGCTTGCACATTTTAGCCGTGAAATAGTAGACAGACTTTACCCTTTATGCGGTTTAACAGCGGCAAGCACCGAAACTGAAATTAACCGCGCCTGGCGCGATCTGCATACGGCAAGCCAGCACGCGCTGATCACTTTTGCCGGCTAAAATTGATCGTGCATTTAGGCTTAGGATTTGATTAGGCTGATTGAAATGTTTACAAAAGTGGGATGTCATGGTGAGCTTAGTCGAACCATGTGGGCAAAGGCCTCTGCACCATGCTAAGCACGCGGAATGGCCTCTGCGCACGTCGTGGTTCGACAGGCTCACCATGACAGGCCAACAAAACAAGGATGGCCCGCTGTTCAATAAACTTACACAGGCAGCGATCACGAGGTTACAATTGTGTAAATTCAATGTTAAACCAACTACTTTAAAAACTGTAACTTTTACAACATTTGCGGTTTTTTACAAGTACTTTCAGTAATTTCATCGCTGTTAATTTATATAGATGAAGAAATTACTTTTACTTACCGCTGCATGCTTTATTGCATCTGCAACTATTGCTCAGCAGGCTACAAGGCCTATATTTTATTCCATTTCGTTTCCCAATGCGGTTCACCACGAAGCGGAGATTGCCATACTTATTCCACAAGCGCCGGATGGTAACTTTAAGGTACGCATGAGCCGCTCCTCAGCAGGTCGCTATGCTACGCACGAGTTCGGCAAAAATGTTTACAATGTTACCGCCACCGATGGCAAGGGAAAAGCCCTGCCAATAAAACAATTAGAGGGTGATGTTTATGAGGTGGGTAGCCACCCTGAAACCGTTAAAATATCTTATACGTTATTTGCCAACTGGACCGACGGCACCTATGCGAGTATCGACCCCAGCCATGCACACCTGAATATGCCCGCCACTATTATGTGGATCCCGGGCCTTGAAAAGCGGGCCATCCAGATTGAGTTTAACGATATGGAGAAATATGGCTGGCAGGTTGCCAGTCAGCTTAAGCATGACGAAGGCAGGATCTACAGCGCACCCGATCTGCAATATTTGATGGACAGCCCTACCGAACTTTCGGCTTATAAAATAAACAGCTGGGAAGTGGTAAATACCGATGGCAAAAAAGAGAAGATCAACCTTACTGTGCATTCGGATGACAGCCAGGCTGTGATAGACAATTTCGGCACGATGCTGCAAAAAATGGTATTGGAGGAAAAGGCTGTCTTCGGCGAATTACCGGCTTACGATTATAGCGAGTATACCTTTTTAGATGACGTACATCCAACAGTATCCGGCGACGGCATGGAGCACCGCAACTCAACGTGCATAGTTCAACCGGCAGAGAAGATTGAGGGAAACGAGGTATGGTTGCTGGGTACATTCTCGCACGAATACTTCCATAGCTGGAACGTAAAGCGGATCCGCCCAAAATCGTTGGAGCCGTTTAACTTCGAGCATGCAAATATGAGCAGCGAGCTTTGGTTTGCCGAAGGCTTTACCCAATACTATGGCGAAATGGTGCTGGTTCGTTCAGGCTTCCAAAAGCTGGATCAATATTCGGGGACCATTGCAGGGTTGGTTAATGCTGTGTTGAATAAACCCGCCTCAAAAGTTTACTCTGCTCCGCAAATGAGCCGTTATTCGGTATTTGCCGACGCAGGCGTTTCTATCGACCCAAATAACAACAACAACGTTTTCACCAGCTATTATTTTTATGGCGGCGCTATAGCGCTTGCACTTGATCTGCGTTTGCGCGCCGATTTTAACTTGACACTGGATGATTACATGCGCACCGTTTGGCTAAACCGCGGTAAAGTGATGAAGCCATACACCATTCCTGATTTACAGGCTGATTTAGCCCAGGTAACCAAAAACCCAAAGTTTGCGGCAGACTTCTTCAGCAAATACATTTATGGCCTCGACAAAAACGATTACGAGGGGTTACTTGCAAAGGCAGGCTTGCTGTTACGCAAGGTTGATGCAGGCAAGGCTTGGGCCGGGCCTTTGTCGATAGCCCAAAATCGCGGACGTTCGGGCGCGGCAAGAACAGCCGGAGCGGTTGGGCTACCAATAGCAGCAAGCACCGTAAAAGGCACCCCGATATATGATGCGGGCCTTGACGCCGGCGATATCATTTTAAAAGCTGATGGCAAAGATATCACCGACGGGAAATCATTCCTCGATGTTGTAGCTACAAAAAAAGTTGGCGATAAGCTGTCCGTTACTTATAAAAACCGCACCGGTGAGCACGAAACAATCGTAACCTTAACTGAAAATCCAAACTTTGAAGTAGTTGCTTACGAAAAGGCAGGCAAGGAACTAACAAAAGACCAGGAAACATTCCGTAACAATTGGCTATCATCAAAGGTCAAATAAAAAAATATGAAAAAATATATAGCAGCGCTGGCTTTGCTGGCAGTATCATACCAAAGCTTTAGCCAGGATGTAAACAAGCTCATTAAACAGGATGAGGTTGAGAAGGTAATTAAGACACTCTCGGCTGATGACATGGAGGGCAGGGCAACGTTTACACCCGGCATCGAAAAGGCGGCACAATATATCGAGAGCCAGTACAAAGAAGCAGGCCTGGTGCCTTTAACAGGGAATACCGGCTATCGCCAGAATTTTACCAAAACAAGGATAATTGCAGGGGAAACTACGGTTAGCATTAACGGCAAGGCACTGCCGAAGGACAGCGCATTTACTTTCACCAGTGCCCCCGCCGTAAGCTGGAGTACTAACAATGATGTTCAAATAGTAAAATTAAGCAGTGGCAAAAACTTCCGTACCGAATACCGCAGTTATGCCAAAAGCGGTAAAAAGATGTTGATTTTTGTAGACCCAAGCTTTGCCACAACGTTTGAAGGATTGCGTGACAGGCTTAAAAACGGCGTAATAGCCGACAAAATGAATAACGACCAGCAATTGGTTTTTGTGCTGGGCAATCACGATGATGTAAAATCGTTCGAAGTAACCTATACAGGCAAGATAGTTGTATCGCCATTGTTTAACATTGTGGGGATGATCCCGGGTAAAACCAAACCGGAAGAATCAATAGTATTTTCAGGGCATTATGATCACCTGGGAATTCTTAAACCTGTAAAGGGTGACAGCATCGCCAATGGCGCGGATGATGATGCATCGGGAACTACCGCAGTGATTACACTTGCTAAGTATTATAAGAAGTTAAATAGCAATGCCCGCACGCTAATTTTTGTGGCCTTTACTGCCGAGGAGATCGGTGAGTTTGGTTCGCAATATTTCGCCACAACAGTGGACCCTGACAAGGTTGTTGCGATGTTTAATATCGAGATGATCGGCAAGGCATCCAAATTCGGCGAAAATTCGGCTTTTATAACCGGATTTGAGCGGTCGGACTTTGGTACTATTCTTCAGAAGAACCTGGAGGGAACTGCATTTAAATTCTATCCCGACCCTTACCCCCAGCAAAACCTGTTTTACCGCAGCGATAATGCCTCACTGGCGGCAGTTGGCGTACCGGCTCACACCATATCAACCGACCAGATAGATATCGACGAACTGTATCACACGGTTGGCGATGAATTCAGCACATTGGATGTAGCAAACATTACATCTACAATAAGGGCTATCGCCTTAAGCTCGCGCGGGATAGTTGCCGGCACAGATACGCCGAAGCGCGTACCCAAACTTGATAAATCGGCACAATAAGATAATAACCTATGGAAACCGAACCACAATTAATTCCGGACGAGGCGGTCAAGGGCATTGCGTCAGGCCTGTTCATGATGGCTGCTTTTACACTAATATGGGCCGGGATTGCTTTTGGCGGTTTACATACTTCGCCTTATGCGTTTGCCCTGGTTGTATTTGCGGTACTGGCCATCACTTTTGTAACCCGTGGGATCTCGATATACAAATTGGCAAAACAATTTCCAATGGTTGAATCGGAAGAGGATAAGGCAGAGGGGAAAAAGATGGGGATGTGGTTTGGCATCATCTTCGGCCTTGAGGGCTTGTTTATTTTTATCGCCGTAAATGTCGTTATCAATATTGGTCACCCGGAGTTAACAATCCCTGCAATAGCGTTGATAGTTGGACTCCATTTTTACCCCCTGGCTAAAGTGTTTAAGCGCACCGTTGATTATTACCTGGCGACATGGAGCACATTGGTAGCAATTGCCGCCATATTGCTTAGCCTGAATAAAGTGTTGACACAGCCGGGCGTTATGGCTTTTACCGGGATAGGACTTGCCGTTGCAACCTCATGCTACGGTTTGCATATGATGAAAGAGGGTAGCAAGTTAGCAAAGCAGGTGGCCCCATAGATTTTATACTAAAATGGTGAATAATAATGCATTTTTAGCCATCTGTAAAAATTCATTCCTCTATTAAAACAAATGGTTTTAATAGAGGTTTACTTTCTCAAAGCAATATTATTCAAGCCGGTAATCAATTATAAATGAGAGAAATAGTTCAGCTAAGTGCCGAAGATTATCATTCTGTATTCAATAAAAGCGAGGCAACCAAGCTATTGCTGGCTATTGACGCTCCCCTTTACACCATCTTAGATGCAAACTGTGCTTACCTGAATGCCACAAATTCAACCAGGGAGGCCCTTGTAGGCAAATCTGTTTTTGGAGCATTCCCGGCTAATCCCACCGACGAGGAGTCGAAGAATATCGAACGTACCATTTTCTCTTTCGAAGAAGCTATCCGCACAAAAAAACCGCATACCATGCACAATTACAGGTATGATATTCCGATTCGCGATAGCAATGAATTTGAGGAACGTTACTGGACCACCACCAACACCCCTGTACTGAATGAGGATGGCAGCGTAAAGTTCTTGATTCACTCACCAACTAACGTAACTGAAATATACAAACTTGCTGAACGGGAAAAACTGGCAATGGAGGCATTGAGAAATCAACGCAAGCAGTTGTACGCCATTTTTATGCAGGCTCCGGTTGGAATAGGAATTTTTAAGGGGCCTGAATATATAGTTGACCTGATTAATCCGCCGCTGGAGAAAATATACGGGCGCTCATTTGACGAAATGAAGGGGCTGCGGGTTTTTGACGCACTACCGTCGGCCAGGGGGCATGGATTTGAGGAACTGCTTGAAAATGTAAGGTTAACCGGCGAGCCGTTTTATGGTAATGGCTTACCGATTCCGTTACTTAGGGATGGCGTTCCGGAAACTGTGTATGTGGATTTTGTTTACGAACCATTTCGCGATGATGATGGCACCATTATAGGTGTAATATGCGTAGCTACTGAGATAACCGACAAGATAGAGGGCCAGCAAAGGCTGGAAGCCAGTGAGGCCCAATTTCGCTTTATGGCCGAATCGATGCCACAGCAAGTGTGGACAGCCGATGTTAACGGGGCACTTGATTACGTCAATGAACGAACCCAGGACTATTTTGGTAAAACCGCAGAACATATTATTGGTGCAGGATGGCAGGAATTTATTCACCCCGATGATTTGCAGGCCTGCCTGAAAAACTGGGCGCAGGCGCTGGAAACAAAACAACTGTACCAGGTTGAGTTTCGCCTGCGCAGGCTTGACGGGCAATACAGGTGGTATTTGGCCAGGGCACTGCCATTTAAAATTGATGATGCTGTAGTAATGTGGCTGGGAACCAATACCGATATAGAGGAGCACAAAAAAATTGAACAGCAAAAGGATGAGTTTATAAGCATAGCCAGCCATGAGCTAAAAACACCCCTTACCAGTTTAAAGGCCTATTTGCAGCTGATGGATAGATCGGTCAACAATGCAGAGTCTCCGGGCGTATTTGTTTCAAAAAGCCTGCAGCAGCTAAAGCGGCTTGAAAAGCTGATTGCCGACCTGCTGGATGTTTCCAAGATCTCTGCTGGAAAGATGACCTATAACATGGATCTCCTTAACATGAACGAACTGATCGGTGAGGTGGTACAAAATGTACAGCTTGCAAACACCAGTCATCGGCTTATAGTTGAAGGCAACCCGACCGTTATGCTTCATGGCGATCATTATCGACTGGAACAGGTGCTTACCAATTTCTTAACAAATGCTGTAAAATACTCGCCTGATGCTGATGAAGTGATTATCCGGTCCGAAGTTCAGGATGATAGTATTGTTGTGTCAGTACAGGATTTCGGGATAGGTATTGAGCGGGACAACCTGGGTAAGTTGTTTGAAAGATTTTACCGCGTTGACAACACTGCCATGAAATACGAGGGCCTGGGTTTGGGCTTATACGTATCCGCAGAGATCCTGGCCCGCCACAACGGAACGTTCTGGATAAAAAGTGAATTTGGAAAAGGATCTACCTTCTATTTTAAATTGCCGTTGAATGTTTAATCTTTAAAAGAGGGCTGTCATGCTGAGGCTCTCGAAGCACGCGGGCAAAGGCCTCTGCACTTTGCTTAGTATGCGACAGGCTCACCATGACAGGTCAATAAACTTATCAGATCTTAAACAAATTCTCCCCGGTTTTTATTAAGTACGTTTTCCCCTTCCAAACAAAAATACCAGTTGTTTTCTGTGGCAGATCGATCCTAATCCTCCAAACGCCGCCATCTAACACATAATCAACCGCTACCTTTCCATTAGGATGAGGGATCTCACCGCTTGCTGTTTTTAAATCGCCCAAATGAGGCTCAATTTTCACTTTGGCGAAACCAGGCGCATAACTATCGATCCCCAATATCGTTCTGAAAAATTCAATATTCGGACTGGCGCCCCATGCATGACAATCAGAGCGGCTGTTTGGCAGGTCGCTAAACTCGGCCCAGGTGGTGAGGCCCATTTTTATATTTTCGCGCCAAACGTCAAGCCACTTCATATAATCGTTACCGAGGCCCGCTTTAATAAATGCCTGGTGCATATAATATTTAAAGTAGATGGTGCATTGGGTTAATGTGGTATCGGTTTGCATGTTTTTGCACAACGCAATGGCATCTGGTCCTTTTATCATCCCGGTTAATATGGCCAATGAATTGGCATGCTGCGAGAAAACATTTTTGTCCTCTGTGTCGGCATACAGTTTTTTAACCGGGTCCCAATATTTATTTTGGATGGTTTGTTTTAGCTGTGCAGCCTTCGATCTGTAGAGCTGAGCAAATACGGGCATTCCTATTTTCGCCTCCATTTCGGCAGCCAGCTGATAGGTGATCAGCAATTGCAAATCGAGGATAGCGGAACCGCCCTTACTACCTGTTGGCGCCATGCCGTAGCCCCAGCCGCCAGCCCAATCAACAAAGGTCCAGTAGGGCGTATTTTTTAACGAGCCATCGGCCTGCTGGTATTTGCTGAAGAAATCGAGTACTGCCCTTTCTCCCTGTAGCTTGTCCTTTACAAAATTGCTATCGGGCCGGTACATCCAGTAATCGTGCAGCACGCTCACATACCATAACGAAAACGTGGAAATTATCTGCGGACTATAAGACGGGTGCCTGCTCAGCGCCAGCCCCTCGGCAATCCGTGAGTGATCCATCAGGTTAATGGCATTGCGCATCAGCCGGTCATCACCGCTGTTGTAATAAGATACCAGCGCCTGGATGCGGGTGTCACCAATGTATTGCAGCTGCTCATAATAAGGGCAGTCCATATAGGTTTCAATGGCGTCCATTCGTGCTGTTCGCCAACCGATATCCAGCATTTGCTGCATCTCGGGGTTGTCCGTCTTCAATTTTGCATTGCGTTGGAACGGGAAGCCGGTTGCTGTTCCATATATGTCATCAATTACCAGTGGCTCGTCCCTTGTCTGGATCACTAAACGGATATAGCGGTAGGTACGCCAGTAAAGGGAGGTGAATGTTTGTCCATCGCTGCCATCTGCAATAAGGCTATCCTTCCGTCCGGCAAAATCCTTTCCGTCCACATCGTTACGGTTACCTTTCCTGGGACCGTATTTTTTCAAATTATCAAATAAAGCTTCGGCATAGGAAAGTGAGATCCCTGCATTTTTCCCCTTGCTGAAATTGAGCGTAACATAGGCGTTTGTCAAGTAAGTTTGATCTAACAGCAAAGTAGCGGTGGTATTTGCGGGAATAGTTATCGTTGTTTTTGTTGCCGGAAATGAAGCAGGCGCAGTAACACCATCCGCCTTGCGTAAAACCGGGATCCGCTGGTAAGTGCGCTCCATTTGCGGCAATATCGATGGTACCAGCATCCAGCCAAAGGCGTCGGCCATGCCTTTGGGCTTACCACGATCCATCGTGCCGGCTCCCGGCCATGCGGTATCGTCAAAGTCATTGGCCATCCATCCTTTAATCGTTTTGCTCTCGTCAATTAGTTCCCCCGGGCCGGCAACATAGTAGGCCGGGTAACCGATACCGTTTATAGGTTGATAAGCTTTATCGCGGACGGATTTCCAGGTACCATTGGTGTTTAAAATCTCCTCGGCAGCGGTATTGCCCTGGATAATAAAGGCAGTCCGCAAACTGATCTGTGCCTCCGGCCGAAATTCCGCCTCGTTCCAAACAATGGCAGCCACAGTATTTTTACCAGCTACCAGGTATGGCGCAAGGTCTACTTTCTCATAATTCCAGTAATAGGTGTCTCCGCGCGCCGGGCCGAGCGACACCAATGTGCCGTTGACGTATAGTTTATACCTGTTATCGGCTGATACGTTTACGATAAACGTGGCGGGCTTTGCAGCAAGGCTGATGCTCTTCCTGAAATAAAAGACACCATAATCTCTGCCGGTTTCATTTTTTGCGCTTATCCAATTGGCATTCCATGTTTTACTTAGGTTGATTTCAGCAGAGGGCTGCGCTGTTGCATGGTTTAACAAAAACACGCTGCAAATAAACAATACGGCAGTAAAAAATGATCTCATTTATAATTGGTTTATCGCAAGCTAATTTAGCGTAGTTTACCTCATGTCCATCCTGCTCTGTCTTTTAAATTTTCAAGGCGATTAGCCACAAGAGGCCTGCAACACGTTTTTACAGGGTGAAAATGTTAAATCACCATGTTTTTCAAGTAATTTAGCAACGGAATTGAACTAAAGGGAGTCTTAATGAAAAAAGTTTATCTATACCTGTTACTGGGCATAATTGCGATAATAATAATGACGCTGATTGTGTTTAACTACGACCCGAAAACCGAAACCTGGGGCAGCATGCTGATAGGCGCCTTGTTTGGGTTTTTATTTTACAGGATGATAAAGAACCGGAGACAAAAAAGCGCCAAATAGATAATCCCTTATGTTTTTCAATTTCAGATACCCCATAATACTTTTTATACTGAGCCTTGCCGGCTTAATGATAGGCATGGCATTTAAGGTGATGCACTGGCCGGGCGGGCAAATGATAACCGGCAGCATGATAATGGTGCAGGTGATTGCTATAATTTGGCTGCTGATTATTGTTATAAAAACACCGCGGTAAGCCGAAAGCGAGAAAGCCTAAAATGTCGTCAGTAACACCCTGCGAAAAGCTTTATGCTTTCCGCTTTTAGCTTTCAGCTCTTCTTCGGCTTTCCGCTCCTTCTAAAATCCTTTTTTTCTCGTAATCCCCGGCTTCCGGACTTTCGGACTTTTCCGGCTTCCGGACCCTTCCGACTTCTCCCACACTTCATCAGCACCGTATTGCCTTGCCATTTTTGCTATCCTTTCCTCCAGCGTTTCGGTGGTTAGTTTTTCACGGCCCAGGCTGTCAACCATTATCGGGAACGCAAATGGCGTTGGCCGCTCTATGGTTTTCAGGATGATGTTTTGTTTTACGATGCGCTGCAAAGCCATCCGCAGCCTGAACTCTTCCAACTGGAATGCTAGCGCCTCGTTATAGGCCTGTCTTACCAGCAGGTTATCCGGTTCATATTCGCTGAACACCTCGAACAACAGGGAGGTTGAGGCTTGCAGGTGCTTGTTCTTCACCTGCTGACCGGGGTAACCGGTAAATATCAACCCGCCGATGTGGGCTATGTCCCTGAAGCGCCTGCGCGCCATCTCATTGGCATTTAAGCTATGCAGGATATCGTCGAGCAGGTTATCTATCGAAAAAAATGACGCATCTTCCAAAGCTTGCTCGATCGGAATGTCTTCGTCTGCCAGCAGTTCAAAACCATAATCATTCATGGCTATTGAAAAGCTTGCAGGCTTTATTTTGCTGATGCGATAAGCCAGCAGTGAAGCCATTCCCTCATGCACCAACCTGCCCTCAAAAGGATAAAACAACAGGTGATGCCCCTCGCGGGATTTGAAAGACTCTATTAAAAACTCGTGGCTTTGTGGCAAATGTGATAGTTGGGATTGTAAATCAAACAAGGGTTTCAGCGCAATTACTTCCTCATCCTTTTCGATGCCATGGGCTACCTCGTCAAGCTTATCGCGAAACACGGCTGCTAATTGCGACGATAGCGGCATTCGTCCGCCGTTCCAGCTGGGGATCAATCCCTTTTTGGCGTTGGATTTTTTAACGTAGGCCGACATCTCCTTGATCCTTACAAACTCCAAACTGCGCCCCGCGAACCAGAATGTGTTGCCCGGTTTTAATTTAGACACAAACGACTCTTCAATAGTGCCCAGGCTACCGCCACTGAGCCATTTCACCCGGATACTCAGCTCACTTGTAATGGTGCCGATGCTGAGCCGGTGCCGCATGGCTACCCGGCGGTTGTTCACCTTAAACAGGCCATTTTCTACTTCCACCTTTAAAAACTCATCATATTGTGCAAGCGTTTTGCCGCCGGTGGTGATAAAATCAAGCAGCTGGTTAAACTCATTGCGGGTAAGATCAGCAAAGGCGAACGTGCCTTTAACTTCCTTAAACAATTCATCGGCCCGGAAGCCATCAGACACGGCCAGCGTTACCATATATTGGATCAGCACATCCATGGTAAGCAGCATGGGGTCGCGGCTTTCAAAAATGCCGTCCTTTATGGCCTGCTTCAAAGCTGCGCCTTCCAGTAACTCCAGGGAATGTGTTGGCACGAAATACGCCCGGGAAACCTCGCCCGGGGCATGTCCGCTTCGTCCGGCCCTTTGCATAAACCGTGCAACTCCCTTGGGGCTGCCCACTTGCACCACCGTATCTACCGGCCGAAAATCGACGCCAAGATCAAGGCTTGACGTACATACCACCACCTTTAAGGCTTCGGCATGCAGTGCCTGCTCCACCCAATTGCGTAGTTCATTGTCCAATGATCCGTGGTGCATCGCCATTATGCCAGCATATTCGGGGTAATTATCTAAAATAGCATGGTACCAAATCTCCGATTGCGACCGTGTGTTGGTAAAGATCAGCGTGGTTTTGCTCCTCGCTACGATCTCCATCACTTGCGGTAGCAGCTTTAACCCGATATGTCCCGCCCACGAATAATTCTCAATATTTTCGGGAATGATAGATTTTATCAGCAGCTTTTTATCAAGGTTGGCGCGCACCATTTTTATCCGATCCGGCGGAAAATCGTTTCCCAAAAGCACCTCGGCGGCTTGCTCCAGGTTGCCAATGGTTGCGGAGATACCCCAGATTTTGAGTCCGAAGTCTTGAGTCTTTAGTCCTGAGTCTGAAAAACTTGCCTGACTTGAGACTTGAGACTCAAGACTCAGGACTTTTAACCTGGATAATCCTAGCTCTACCTGTACCCCTCGCTTAGTCCCGAGCAACTCATGCCACTCGTCAATTACTACAACCCGCAGGCTTTTGAAGATTTTGGGGTATTCCTTTTGGGCCAGCATCAGGTGGAGGCTTTCGGGCGTGGTGAGTAGAACCTCTGGTAATTTTCTTTTTAGGGATGCCTTGTCAGCTGCGGATGTATCCCCGGTGCGGGTCATGATGCGCCAGGGCAGGCCGAGTTCGTCGCATACTTCCTGCATGGCTTTCTTAATGTCGTTGGTTAAGGCCCGCAACGGCGTTATCCAAAGCATAAGCAGGCCGTTGTTGGTTTGAGTTTTATAGGTATCCGGATGCTTGTTTATAAAATCAGCTAAAAAGGGCAGGAACAGCGCAAACGTTTTACCGCTGCCTGTGGGGGCATTCAGCAAACCTGAAAAGCCGCCAAGATAGGCCGCCTCCATCTCCTGTTGAAACGGAAACTGCTCCCAGTTCTTTTGCCGGTACCAATCCCTGATGACTTGCTGCCCCTTTGTAATCATGCCAATAATATACAACGGAAATTGCAATTAGTTAGGATGAGCGGCGAAAATTAAAAACTATAATTTAAGAAAATTTGTCATTCTGAGTGATAAAATCTAATGGATTCTGAAAGGGAAATGACCAATTTGGGTGTCATGGTGAGCTTGTCGAACCACGACGCGGGCAAAGGCCTCTGCACCCTGCTTAGCATGCGGAAAGGCCACTGCGCACGTCGCCCTTCGACAGGCTCAGGGTGACATCCCACCGAATGTTCAATACAAACTTGTCATGGGTAGCGAGAGCGAAGAACTATCTCTTGAGCTTTAGCGAAAATCTTCTCCACGCGATAAGTATACGTTCAACAGATAGCCGACCTACCTTTCCAGGGTGATTGTCGTTTACTGAGGATTCTTCGCTCTCGCTCAGAATGACAAAATAACCATCAGATAAGGTTGGCTACCTCATAACTCTTTATCGCCCGTTCCCTATCCAAGGTATTGTATAACCGCTCCGGGATCTCGCCTAATGTTGATGAATGTACCTTATCACCCAGGGTGTAAAATTCCTGGAAACTCATGATCAGGGGCTTCCATTTGCCAGGATCAACCCGGTTAGGTTGCCCGTCCATCAAAATGGATTCTTCAAGGTAAACCCGTTGGATCCGCAACTCAAAGGTTACTATTTTTCCGCGCTGATCAGGATCGCCTTCAGCTAATCCATGTACAGTTTCAACAACGGCTTCCATTTGTACCGGGCATTCATACACCCTTTGTGCATTTACAGTTTCGCCATCCTGTTTGGTTAGCCCTGCTATTGAGAATTTGTCCTGTTCATACCTGTATCCCTTCAGTAATTTGCCATCGGGGACCGGGTTTGAGCCTGTTGTTTTTGCCAGGCGATTAACAGCTGCGACTTCATTTACCGAGGGTAAATTTAAAACGCATTGCCGGGTGCGCATCAGGTTTTGTGTTGTTTTGGAGAATGCCGATAAACCAATAACACAACGCCAGCCTAACCAGAATATGGATGACATGGGTGCTAAATTATCCGTATCGTTTTCATTTTTTGTGCCGATAAGAACTACCGGTGTACCGAAATATAAGATGGAAGGTTCGCTTGTGATATGCATAACTATATGTTTTTGATATAGCAAAACTACCTGCTCTTGACTGCCTGTTAAACCCGTTTCTTGCGCAATAAAAAATTACCTGAAACGATTTCTGATTAATTGGTGTTAATAAAACGGCAATGAATTTTAACATATGAAAAAAAGAATTACGGAATTTGTGGTGATACTTACCCTTATTTGCATTGTTTACGCCTGTATACAACACCAGGGATCGGCAATACAGGATAAACAGAAACCATCAAGTGCTAAAGCAAATGATCAGGAGCGGCTGATCGTGCCGGGAAAAAGCATAGGCAAAATTTCAATCGGCGGCAGTGCCGATAGCGTGGTATCATTACTGGGCAAGCCTGACTTTTCGGATGCCGCAATGGGTAGTGCGCTCATGACCTGGTATAATAAACATGACACCTCCGGTTACAAAATCAGCATATTCGCCGCGCATAATTTTGGAGCCAAAAACGAAGCTGTGGCACACATCCGCAAAATTTTAACAACATCGCCCGCATTCAAAACAGCAGAGGGGTTGAACCCGGGAATGCCCTTAAGCGAATACAGCAGGCATTTTAAACTGACACCGGCGGGCGGGTTTACAACAAATGGAGGTGGAAAGATAAAAGTATATGAAGCAAAAGAGGAAGGAATAGCGTTCGAGATTGATTCCGTTTCGAACACCGGGATAGCGATTGTTGTACATAAGCCTAATGACACGTCAGCAACTTACATCAACATGAATTAAACAAAAAGCCTTACGAATTTTAGGATCTTCGTAAGGCTTTATGTTGTAATTATCGGGCTTATTTTTTGTCGTCAGCCGCTTTCTCCGGTACAAGGGTAAATTTAATCACGTTGGCACCGCTTAAGTATTTATTTGCAGCATCCTTAGTGCTTGCCGGTGTAATACCTCCCAGGTTGCTAACATGCATCAAAATGGCATCAGGGTTTAACTGATTTTGCGATGCGGCGCCAAGGTATCCAGCCCAGAAAACATTTTCCTTTAATTGCACCTGGGTTGAACGTGCTTCCTCAGCAACAAACTTATCGATATCGGCCTGCGCAGCGCCGTTTTGTTTCAGTTTGTTAATTTCATCCTGTGTGTCGCTAACCAGCTTGTCGATATCAGCAGGAGCGCAGGTAAATGAAATGGTAAAGCTATACCTGCTGTTAGGCACTTTTTTATAGTTTGCCCTTACACCAGGTGCATAGGTGCCGCCATCTTTTTCACGAAGCCTCTCTAATAACCTGATCTGCAGTACTTCTTCAAGCGCGTCGATCTGGATGTTATTGAGATCATTGTAATCGTATGCACCACTGAACACCATCTGCACACTCCCTTTATCGCCAATACCCTTGGTTACTGTTTTGTTGATTTGCCCGGCCGGCGGGTAAATATTTAAATTTTTATAGGTTTCCTTACGGTTGGTTGATGGCAAGCTGCCCAAATATGCTTCAATGTACGGTTTTAAAACGTCTACATCAAAATTACCAACAAAGGTAAATACAAAGGAACTTGCATCTGAAAAGCGGTCCTTGTAAAACTGGTAAGCCTTATCAAGCGTGGCTTTGTTCAATCTTTCAGGTGTGGCTACCATCTCCCTGAAATTGTGATTGTAAAGTGTGGCAGAAATGGTATCCTGGAAAACACTCCCCGGGTTCAGGCCACGATTAGCAAGCAATGCATTGGTTTGGCTGATGTTTGCCTGCCACACATCATTATCCTTGCGCGGCTGTGTAAAATAAAGGTAGATCAGCTGCATAGCCGTTTCAAAATCCTTCGGCGTGGTATTGGCTGTTATTCCCTGCGCAACATCACTTACATAAGGCGAAACACTTACGTTTTTGCCGCTCATCATTTTATTAAGCTGGATCTGCGTTATGTCCTTTATCCCACTTTGGCTTACAATACCGGCAGAAAGTTCGGCCGAAGTATAGTCTTCGTCACTTGCAAGCGAAGTACCACCAAAGCTATAACCGTTAATCAGTACCTGGTCGTTCTTGAATTGTGTTGGTTTTAAAATGACTTTAACACCGTTACTTAGGGTAAATGTAGTTGTACCTATCAGACTATCTACTTTTGTTTCGGTTATTTTACCAGGTGTTGGCAGCTTGTCTAATAAAGGCTTGTCTACTGTATTATCAACATAAGGAGTGACGTCCTTCCCTGCAGTTGCTATCCAATCAAGTATAGTTTTTTCGTTAGGCAGCTTATCCTTTTCAGTTTCCGGTGCTTCAACAATTACAACACGGTTTTGGTCGCTCACAAATTTGCCGGCCAGGGCATTCATTTCATCCAGGCTAATCTTATTGATGTTGTTCACATAAAAATTATACTCATAAGAAAGTCCCGGGATAGCTTCGCCGGTAATGAAGTTTTGCTGGTATTCGCCAACAAAATTAGATGATCTTGTTTTATCGCGTTCACGGTATGCGTTATCAATATTAACCAAAGCCGATTGTTTGGCTCTTTCCAGTTCGGTTAAGGTAAAGCCAAAACGACGTACACGCTCTGTTTCGGCAACGGCAGCTTTAACTGCTGTTTCCAAACCGCCCGGCTTAGCTACGGCAATTGTTGTAAATGCATCCTGCCTGCCTATAAACGCGCCATAGCTACTTTGTCCGTAAACAAATGGCGGCGTTGGCTTTTGGGTTAATTCGCTTATGCGGTCATTTAGCATCTGGTTAAATAGCTGGATGCGGATGCTTTGCATAAAGTCGGCCGTGTTTTTTACAACGGTTTGCGGGTGCTTTACAATAATTTCGGCCAGGGTATATGGGAATTCTTTGTCTGTAGCTATTTTAACCGCTGTTCCCGGGGTAGGCGGAACGGAATACACGGTACGTGGCTTTTCAACGGCAGGGTTTTGTAACGATGAGAAGTTTCTTTTGATCAGCTCAACTACACGTGCAGGATCAAAATCACCTACTGCAATTACTGCCTGTAAGTCGGGACGATACCAGTCGTGGTAAAAACTCTTAATGGTTTCAGGGGTGAAAGTTTTTAAAATATCCTCCTTACCGATTGGGATCCGCAGGGCATAGCGGGAGTTATTAAGCAGCACAGGGAAAGTTTGCATACTTAAGCGTTCCTGTGCATTTTTTCCATTTGCAAGCTTTTCTCCTAACACAACACCCCGCTCTGATTCAATTTCCTTTGGATCGAAAGCCTGGTAAGCGGCCCAATTGGCGAGGATATTAAAACCCTTTTCAAAAACTGCTACGCTGTCAGTCGGCATTGGTAACTGGTAAACGGTTTCGTCAAATGAGGTATAAGCATTTAGGTCAGCTCCGAACTTTACACCTGATTTTTGCAGGTAGCTTACCAGGTCGTTTTTGGGGAAATCGCGCGTTCCATTAAAAGCCATGTGCTCTGTAAAATGCGCGAGGCCCTGTTGGTTGTCGGCCTCAAGCACCGATCCAACCTTATTTACAAGGTAAAGTTCGGCCCGGTTTTTAGGCTCGGCATTTTTACGGACATAATAGGTTAGGCCATTTGGCAACTTGCCGATAATAACGTCCGGATCAACAGGTAAAACACCTGAACTAACCACACGTTTTTGCTCAACACCGGCAGGTTTTTTTAGGGGCGATGCAGCCGGCTTTTTCTTAACCTGCGCAAAGGCTCCGCCAGATGCAACAAGCAGGGCTAAAGCCGCTACAGAAATCTTATAGTTTAAATTCATCTTTTTTAATCAGGGATATAATCCGCTAAGATGCAAAACGGTTGTCTTAGTTACAAATTGTTGGTAATGATTTCACCGATTAAAATGGATGATTACGCCGATTGCTTTCTCAATCGGTGTAATCATCCCCAAAATCAGTGTAATCTAAAAATGATACCTCACAAAGGCCTCCATAGCTTCATATTCCGCCATGCCGAGTTTGTCATAAGCCCTTGCAGTTTCTCTTGTACGATCCTCTGCCCTTAC
>NZ_JAHVAP010000018.1 GCF_024721155.1 Mucilaginibacter phenanthrenivorans
TCACGAAAAATAAACAATCTAAAAGCAAATATCGAACCTTTTCTAACTTTAAACCAGCGTATTAGGCCCTTAACTTAATGACATTGGCCGTCGGTACGCAACCCTGCGTTTACATCTGCGTTGTTTTGTTTCTGTTGTTTAACGGATTAAAATCCGTTGCTATTATATTGGCCGAGGCGCTGCCTCTGAATATTCTTTTCTAAAAAAACACTGCCCTCACAAACCTCTAGAGCCATCGGCTCGACACATTTTGTAACAACGGGTTTTAACCCGTTGCGAATGCTCACCCAATCAACCACTCACTCAAAACAACTTCGTCTGCCTCCCTCCCTTCGGCATAAACAAGGTATAATCAAACTCCGGCATTTCACGGTCAGCTAAAAAACGCGTGGTTGCCATTTTAAACATCTGGTGAATGGATTCCGCAATCTTTCCCTCGCCGCTCATTCTCCTGCCGAAATTACTGTCGTTCAAATTACCGTCGTGACAGGATTTGATCATGTTCAAAACCTTTTCGGCCCTGTCGGGAAAAGCCTTGTTAATCCAATCCGTAAAAATTTCGCTAATGCTGCCATTGAGGCGAACAATGGTAAATCCTGCTGACAGCGCGCCTCGATCTGCTGCTGCCTTTATAATTGCCGGCACTTCGTTGCTGTTTAAACCGGGAATTATCGGTGCCGCCATTACCCGGCATGGAATCCCCTTTTCGGTCAACTTTTGGATCACCGCCAGCCTGCCGGTTGCCGTTACCGTGCGTGGTTCCAGTTTTTGGCGCAACTGCTCATTGAGCGACGTGATGGAAACGTTAACATGAACCAGGTTCATTGAAGCAAGTTCGGTCAGGAT
Organism: Mucilaginibacter phenanthrenivorans; assembly: GCF_024721155.1. Classification (GTDB taxonomy): domain Bacteria; phylum Bacteroidota; class Bacteroidia; order Sphingobacteriales; family Sphingobacteriaceae; genus Mucilaginibacter; species Mucilaginibacter phenanthrenivorans. Next base: position 847 of record NZ_JAHVAP010000018.1, read on the forward strand.
ATCCAGGTCGCGCAGGATCACGTTGTTTTTGGTGATGATGCTAACCGGGTTCCGGTATTTTAAAAACAACTGTAAAAGCGACCGCGTAATTTTCAGCCGGCGCTCAATGGGCTGATAGCAATCGGTATTGCCGGAGAGCAGGATGCAAACCGGTTTGTAATTCTTTTTATTGAAATACTGCTCCAAAAGCTCGGCTGCATTGCGCTTTACAATGATCTTGCGCTCAAAATCGAGGCCGGCGCTAAAGCCAAAATATTCGTGCGTATTCCGCGCGTAGCAATAAATGCAGCCATGCTCACAACCCTGGTATGGGTTTATGGAATACATGTGGCTCAGGTCCGGGCTGTTCGATTCGCTTACTATCTTCTTTGGGGTTTCCTCAAAAAGCTGGGTGGCGCTGTTTTCAAGCAAGGGTTCATCCAGCCCCTCTATGTGTTCCAGCACATACTTGTTCTTTAAAAACTTGTTGTGTGTGTTTACCTGTGCGCCGCGGCCCTTAAAAAACTCATCGTTATCCTCATATCCCATGAAGACAAATTTGCTAATTATTTTAGCAAATCACAATTCTATCAGCTTGTTTTTTATGGCGTACAATACCAGCCCAATCCTGCTTTTAACGCCCAGCTTTTCAAACAAATGATCGCGGTAACCGTCGACGGTGCGGATGCTGATGCACATTTGTGTGGCAATTTCCTTATAGGTAAGCTCTGATGCCGCCAGCTTCAAAAACTCTAGTTCGCGAAGCTGCAACGTTATCTGGTTGTGGGCCTGGTTAAACGAGTTGATCAAAAGCCGAGTAACGAACTCCGGATAGTAAACCTCACCTACCGAAACCTTTTGCAGGGCCTGCTCAAATTCAAACGGCTCCGAATCCTTAAGCAGGTAGCCCTTTGCGCCAAATTTGAGCATGGTGAGCACCTTATCCGGGTCCTCCAGCATCGATAAAACAACAATGCGGATCTCCGGGTAGTTTTCCTTGAGCCATAGTGCGGTAGCTGCGCCGTCCATTACGGGCATGTGAATATCGAGTAAAACAATATCGGGCTTTAATCTTGCGGAGATCTTGCGGATCATTTCCTCACCGTTACTGGCTTCAAAAAGTATGTTAAATCCTTTAAAATTATTAATTAATGATGTAATTCCGCTTCTAAAAAGGCGGTGATCATCAACTAACGCGATCTGGATGTGTTCCATTAATATAGGGTATTTGTTGTAAAAGGTTTAGGGTAACTTTAACGTGGCATCCGGCGCCGGGCGAGCTGTTTATTTCTGCCGAGGCGCCTATGGCTGTCGCTCTGTTTTCAATATTCGTCAGTCCCGAACCCTTGCTATGGTCAAGCGAGTTAACTGAAAAGCCGTCCCCGTCATCTTCGAGTGTTAAATTAAACATTTCAGGAATATAATACAAACTGATTTTCAATTGCGCTGCCCCTGAATGTTTAATGGTGTTGTTAACAGCCTCCTGGAAAATGCGGAACAAAACCAGCTCCCGTTGTTCGCCGAGGGGAATGCTCTCGCCACTAACAATCAGCTCGGCATTGATCAGCCCGCTTTTATTTAATTTTTTTACTTCGTTTTCAATAGTTTTAACTAGTCCCTGTTTGGTAATATGTTCAAAGCTGAGGCTTTTTGAAAGATCGCGCAGATCGGTTATTACCTGCGCGATCAAATCCCTGTTCTCGTTGATCTTTGTCTGTTGACCGGCATCTGCAGTGCTTATCATCGCCATATTAAGCTTCACAAATGATAACACCTGGTTAATATTATCATGAAGCTCACGACTTACATAGGCAAACGTTTCCTCCTGGATCTCCAGCCGGGACTTTAAAAACTCCTGGCGAAAGTTGGCCTCCAGGGCGTCGCGCTCCAGTTTGTTTTTTATCTGCCGTTTTTGGTATAGTACAATAAAGTAAACGATAAAGCCAACCAGGAACACAAAAAATGCTGTAGCCGAAAACAAAACCACATAAAGTTCATCCGTACTTGGACTTTTAACCATAATTAAAATCAACGGCGCGTACCTGCTTATTATTAATAAATATCGATATCCCTATTACAATATAAAAAATATAATTTACAGCAAAACTAAATCCTACCATTATACCTAAATCTAATTTATTCTGGATAAAATAACTGGTTAGTGCGTAATTCAGGAACATGGTTGTTCCGTAAAATAATATATTCAGGTTAAACCAAAACAAACTCTGCTTAAACAAGCTAAGTTCAGACGGGTTCAACAGCATTTGACTGAATAAAAACAATGAATAAATTACGTAGACAATTTGGGATATATTTAGGATTGCCGATGGAAATTGCATCAAACTTTCAAATACAGCTAAATTTATTATTTCCAAAACCAACATTGCGGGCATAAGCAGCAATATTATTTTTTTTAACCGGGCATTCTCTATTAAGTTATAATAAATGTATGAGAAAAAGCAGAATTCAATAACGGCCCATATATGCGCTAGCGGCATGCTATTGTGATATATTTTACCAACTATTTTTTTTATCGTTTCGCTTATTAAAGTGGATACCATAAGAATAACCAGGAGCTGAAATGCCCGGGTAAGCTTCTTATAACGGGTAATCCCGGCGATTGAAATTAGCAGCAATAGGAATATATATACGTAAAATGCCTTTTCCATAAGTTTATATTAAATCAGTACAATAGGGAGGGCATGGGGTTAATTGATCCCATGCTTCATATTTACCAAGATACGGGGCCGCGCCGTTCTCCTCGTTATAATCAGGATTGGGTGATGCCCCGGTAAGCACCAGTGTGAATATATTTTCAGTAGCAGTTTGATGATCCGGGTGTTTCGCAAAATGTACGCTCACCCCAATATTATTAGTGTCGCTTAAAATAGCGTCCAAACACCTGCGGCTGATGAAAAAGCCATTCAGGAAGTGGCCGTCGGGCGTTACCAGGGCAGGGCCGCCGGTTGCTGAATTCTGCGTTTGGTAGCTGCTGATTAAATTTTTCGCTAATGTTTTGTCGATGACTGCTGACATGGTTAAATTGATTAAAGGGTTAGTTATTAGGGCGTGAAGATAGTTGTTGCGGGTGAGAATACTGGGAGTTAATTAACTGTTTTTTTACCGTTATTTAACGCAGTAAATACCGTTATTTAACGGGGTGATAATTTAGAATTTTTTGTTATGAATTTCGACCCAAAACGCTGTTAAATCCCCCTTGGAGATCCATGCGAAAACTAAACAAAACGCCAAAATTCATGTTAACCCACTGATGCGTAAATTTTTACAAAACCTTTTAACCAGGCCGGTAGTGCAATTTGCAAACCGGGTATCATCCCGGCCCGACAAAAGAAGGGTTGACAAAGCACTAAGCGGGTTATATGAAGAGATTAAGAGCAGGAACGTTAAAAAAGGCCTGCTGCTGCCCGTTGATTCGCAAATTGACAAATTTATTATCCTCTCCGATCAGCATAAGGGCGCGCGGGATGGTGCCGACGTTTTTGCAAAGGCCGATAAAAATTACCTGGCCGCGCTCGACTACTACAATAAGGAGCATTTTTTTTATATCAACCTGGGCGATAGCGAAGAGCTTTGGGAAAACCTTTTTGTTACGGTGAAGCGGCACAATAAGGCCACATTTGAAAGCGAGAAGAAATTTATAGCCCGTAAGTCATTCATCAAGATCTTTGGTAACCACGACCTTTATTGGGATAATGATCCGCTGGCTGCGGTAAACCTGCAAAGTATCTACGGGCAACCGGTTGATATCCACGAGGGCGTAATACTCGAAGTTAATACCGCTAATAAAAAGCCGCTTGAAATTTACATGACCCACGGTCACCAGGGCGATCTGCAAAGCGATGGCAACTGGTTCAGCAAGTGGTTTGTGTCAGATATCTGGGGGCCGTTCCAGGCATACCTGCGGATAAACCCCAATACACCGGCCAATAACGATCAGCTAAAAACCGACCATAACCGGATGATGTATGAATGGAGCTCGAAACGGAAGGATACCCTGTTAATAACCGGGCATACCCATCAGCCCGTATTCCGGTCGTTAACCCAGCTTGAACTATTATATGAGGGTTTAAGGCAGGCTAAGGCGGGTAACCGGAACGACGAAGCCGCCACAATTCAAAACAAAATAGATAAGCTTCACCTTAAGGCATCGCGCCCTCCCGATTTTAAGGGATACCTGGACACCTACTTCAACAGCGGCTGCTGCTGTTTTGACGACGGCGACATAACCGGCATTGAAATAGCCGAAGGCTGCATCCGGCTCATAAAATGGGAATATGGCAAGGGTAAAAAAAGCGAACGATCGGTGTTGGAAGAAAGCAGGCTGGAAGATTTGAAGCTTAAATAGCAGTATACTTTGGCAGCACCTTATTGGCATACTCTTTATTAAACGTTAAAAGTAATGACCCGTAGGGTCTACCTCTTTGTAGAAAAAACATACCACGTCCCTTTGCCTCGTAGAGGCTACCCTTCTACACAATATATTGCGGATAAGAAATTCATGAAATGTTCATTCGTCGATAAATTTCAATGTAACCCTGGTCCGCCTGTTGAACGGCTGCAAAGGGTAGCCTCTACGAGGCGAAAAATATTTTCTTATAAACATTTCTACAAAGCGGTAGACCCTATGGGCCAAATATTTTTACACCAGCACAGTCCAATCTAATCGGTTACGCACCTCCGGAGCGCAAATCGCTTTCCTGTTTTTTCTACCGATATTTTGCTCCTAACGGAGCATGAAACGTGGATGGTCAAGCAATCAAAAGCGGGGATACGCGCGGCCTGATAAAAATCTCATCAAGCGCAAAGTTAAAATCCCCTCCAAAGGAGAGGATTATTTTTCATGAGTGCTGCGCAATTGAGGTGAGGTCAAAATCTACTGCGGACTCCCTGCGCTCAAATACATCGCCAAATTATTTACGCTTTTGGCCACTACACCAATTTGGTCCTGCGCTTCTTTCCAGTTGCGTTGTTCAATGGCCTCGCGGATGCCGGGGAGGGTTTTTACACCGTAACCGGTATAAAAGCCGGGTGCATATATGGTATGCCTGTACCATGGGCGGCGTGGCAAGCCATCAGATAATAATTGTTGTTCGGCGTGGTACAATAATTTGTTCAGCTTATCATTATTGGCGGTTGATTGCGATGCTGTGGACCATGTTACGGCCAGCTTATCGGCAACTTTTTTAAGGGTATCAACCGCGGTTTTTAAAGCGGCAAAATCAAGCTTTGGTACGGTATCCTTTGCTACGGGTAGTTTTTCATTTTTTGTAGGATCATTTGCTAACGCGAACGCATTGCCTTTTATCAGCTGATTTTCCATGTCAGTATTTTCACGCATCTTGTCGAGCAGCTCGTTTAGTTCGGTAACGTATTTATTAATGGTAGTTTGCAGGTTGCGGAAGTCGAACGGCAGCAGTTCGGCATCGGCCATGCGTAAAACGGCATGCCCGGCAGTTTGCGATAATGCCACGCCATACTTAAATGATGAATCCTTAAACCTGCGGTAATCATCAAACGAATCATAAATGGAATGGTACTCGCCGCCGCCATCCTCGCCGCCAAAACCAAGGTCCAAAGTTGGAATGCCTAAGTGTTGTAAAAACGAAGAGTAGTCGGATCCCGAACCCAGTGATTCCAGGCGGCCACCCTTGCGGTCCAGGATCTCCTTTTTATCTTTTGCCGATGAAGCGCTTACCACGTCATGCGCCTTCTTACGGTCATACACACTTACACTGGTTTGCGGGTCAATTACATTTTGGGTGATCTCGTCCATAAACGGTTCCAGCGCCTGTGAGCCACCTGCGCCTAAAAAGCCGCGGCCATTCCCATCCGAATTGATATAGATAACAGCCTTTTCCTGCAATTCCTTATCATGCCCCTCTGCAAATTCGGTAGAGCCCAGCAGCCCTGGTTCCTCACCGTCCCATGAACAGTAAACGATGCTTCGTTTTGGCTTCCAGCCCGACTTAAGCAGATCACCCAAAGCCTTGGCCTCATCCAGCATGGCTGACTGCCCGCTGATAGGGTCGCCCGCACCGTTTACCCAGCCATCATGGTGGTTACCGCGCATCACCCATTCATCAGGCCATTGCGAGCCCTTTATTTTTGCTATCACATCATAAGCCGGAACCAAGTCCCAGTTAAATTCCATTTTTAAATGCACCATTGCCTTGCCCGCCCCTATATGGTAGGTAATGGGCAGGCCGCCCTGCCAGTCGCGCGGGGCAACAGTACCATCCAGGGCCGCCAGGAACGGTTGTGCATCGTGATAACTGATTGGCAAAACCGGGATCTTCAATATGGTAACAGCGTCCTTCCTGTCCAGGCGCTTCGCGTCCTTAGTGGCGCCAACGCCGGGTGTAAGGGGGTCGCCGGGGTAGATCACCATATCCATCACCGAGCCGCGCTGAACGCCGTATTCATTCTTATACGCGCCTTTAGGGTATACATCTCCGGCGGTGTAGCCATCGTCCTTAGGGTCAGAGTAAATAATACAGCCAACAGCCCCGTGTTCGTAGGCAACTTTTGGTTTTATCCCGCGCCATGAGCGGCCGTATTTAGCGATCACAATTTTGCCCTTTACGTCAATACCCAGTTTTGCCAGTGTTTCGTAATCATCGGGTAGCCCATAATTTACAAACACCAGCGGCGCACTCACATCGCCATCAGCGCTCCATGCATTATAAGTTGGCAATTGGTTGGCCTGGCCCGAAGTTGCATCCTCCGCCAAAGCCGGTTCCTTTAATAAAGCGGTATATTTTGTTGGGCCGGTTAGTTCCAGCACCCTTGTTTTTGGGGTTGGGAACAATACGGTATAGGTTTCAATATGTGCATCAAGTCCGTAGCTTTTATATTTCTGCAGAATTTTTTCGGCAACTATTTTGCTTCCCGGCGAGCCTACATTGTGCGGAATTGCAGCCAGCTCCTTTATCGTTTCCCCAATTCTTGGCGCGCTTAAAGAGGCGTCAAAAGCTTGTTCGGTTTGTAATTCCTTAGTCGATGATGCCGGCGTAAAGCCACTGATGGTTTTCTGCTGGGCGGTAGCCGCTGCGGTTATTGCTATGAAAGCCAGTGTAAGTGTTTTTTTCATGTTTTACAGGAATGTATGTGATCCCGTGAAAATAGTGAATTTAGGGTGGATTGACAAATGATGTGGGGATGATGTGCGGATGTGCGAGTATGTAAATGTGCGGATGGTTCGAAGTTAATAAGGAGGAACTACATGTCACTAAAAACGCTATCGACAAAAAAAGAAACGCCTTATTCTTACAAATTCATTTATATATTTATTCTGATTTTAATTCCCTAATAACCTGCCTGACAAAACACATCATGAGTATTCAAAAAAAACGCCTGCTGTTCTGCTTAATAGTAGTTTTTGGTATAACCAGCGCTGCTGCACAAAGCCAGCCTGATTCTACTACCCAAAAAATAGATGCCTTATTTAAATGGTGGGATAGCCCCGGGAGCCCCGGGTTTGTGGTAGGTATTGTACGGAACGATTCGCTTATTTTTGCGAAGGGATATGGGATGGCCAACCTGGAGTACAACATCCCCATTACACCCGAAACTATTTTTCACATGGCTTCGGTTTCCAAGCAGTTTACTGCTTTTTCAATTGTGCTGCTGGCCCGTCAGGGAAAACTGAACCTGGATGATGATATTCGAAAATACCTGCCATGGTTTCCGGATCTGAAAGTAAAAATTACAATAAGGAACCTTTTGAACCATACCAGCGGTATCCGCGATCAGTGGCAATTACTTGCCATTGCAGGGACCCGGCTAGATGATGTAATTACAAGGGATCAAATTATAAAGATCCTGGGCAAACAGCAGGCCCTCAACTTTAAGCCAAACGACGAATACAGCTATTCGAACAGCGGGTTTACTTTGCTGGGCGAAATTGTACGCGCGGTTAGCGGTAAAAGCCTGCGACAATTTACCGACTCAGCCATTTTTAAACCGCTGGGGATGAAAAACACCCACTTTCATGATGATTATACCGAAATAGTGCCCAACCGCTCTTATTCGTATGATCGTAAAGACGCCAAACATTTTGCAAACAGCACACTCAGCTATTCGGTTGTGGGCGCTACCAGCCTTTTTACCAATGTTGATGACATGAGCAAATGGGTGACGAATTTTTATAACCAAAAGGTTGGCGATCAGAAGGATATTGAACAACTAACACAACATGGCAAACTGAATAACGGCAAAGATATTGACTATGCGCTGGGCATTTCGGTGGATGATTACAAAGGGTATAAAATGTATTCGCATAACGGCGCCGATGCCGGTTACCGCACCATGGTTAGCGTTTTTCCTGAGCTGAAAATGGGGTTTATTATTTTCAGTAACCTGGGCGATACCAATCCGTTTGGCAAGGCCAATCAATTGAGCGCCCTTTTTATTAAAGATCGTTCACCCAAAAGTGCTACGCCCAAGCCCGCAGTTGCCGATAGCGCCAGTGCCATTTTTAACGATACTTTGGCTATCAAAAAGTTTATGGGAAGTTATATTGCAGATGATGGCACCCGGTATGGCTTCACGCTGAAAAACAAAAAGCTTTATCTGCAAGAGAGTGGAAAAAGCAGCCAGTTAGTTAAGGGAATAAAGGACACACTTGTGATGCTTTACTGGCCTGTGATGAAGATTGTTTTTACGGCGAAAACCTCTAAGGAAATAATAGTGAACGAATACGATCCCTATAACAATCGCCGGCTGGTAAAATATAATGCTGATGCAAAACAAACGGACGAGGTATTGCGCACCTATACCGGCACCTACTATTGCCCGGAATTGGATTGCAACTACCGGATTGTGTTAAAGGATCATCATTTAATCCTCACCAATAACAAATACAATGATACCCCGCTCACTTTGTACGGGGATAATCACTTAACCGATGGTTTTTGGTGGATGGATAATTTACTAATTCTCAGAAATGCCAAAAATCAAATAACCGGGTTTGAGGTTAACTCGGGGCGAATAAGGCATTTGTTATTTAAAAAAGAGAACCGGGATTAACGGACCGGGATTAAAAGATTAAACGGATTTCTAAGGCATGGTGAATGATGCAGTCGCGCTGTTCTGCGGACGGGCACCCGCATCCCAAAACTGGGATTACGGGGTTAATAAATCCGCCCGACAATATTACGATTCGGGAAATCGCTAAAATCCGTTAATCCCGGTCACGAATTCCATCATCGCTGCCCCGGGATCTTCCTGCTTCATGAAATTCTCACCAATTAAAAAGCCATTAAACCCGGCAGCTTTTAATTGTTTGATGGTTTCAGGATTGCTGATGGCGCTTTCCGAGATCTTTAAAAATTCCGCCGGAATGTGCGGTGCCAATTTATAGGATGTTTCCACCGACACGGTGAAATCGGCCAGGTTGCGGTTGTTTACGCCGATGGCATCAAGATTGGGGTTGATGCTGCGTTCCAGCTCTTCTAAATCATGCACCTCCAGCAGTACATTTAAACCGAGACTTTTTGCCAGCGAGGCCAGGGTATCAATTTCAGTTGGCGTAAGGATGGCTGCGATCAGCAGGATAATATCGGCGCCCAATGATTTTGCCTCTATCACCTGGTACTCATCAATCATGAAATCCTTACGCAAAATCGGGATGGTGTTGGCCTGGCGGGCGGCAACAAGGTCGGCCTTTTTGCCCATAAAAAAATTGCGGTCGGTTAAAACCGACAGGGCCGAAGCCCCGGCTGCGGAATAGCCATTGGTGACAGCCTTAACGCTAACTTTATCGTTAATGATCCCCTTTGACGGCGATCTGCGCTTAAATTCGGCGATAATGCCGGTACGACCGGGCGCCAGCAAAAAATCCTTAAAGGAATAACATTCCCTGTGAAAAAGTTCAGATTCTTCCAGTTGTGTATAAGAAGTGCGGCTTTTAGCACGCTGTACTTCCTTCCTTTTGTTGATTACTATTTTATCTAAAATGTTCATGCCCCTAACCCCTAAAGGGGGATTTAAGCCCCCAACCCCTAAAGGGGAGGAAGCGGTTATTTATTAATTATTTTTACACGCTATCATATATTCGCCACCATTTCTCCCCCTTTAGGGGGCCGGGGGCTTAGCTTAGCCAGTTTTTCATCATTTCCTTCCCAAATTCTGTTAGTATCGATTCAGGGTGGAACTGTACGCCGCGTACATCATACTCTTTATGACTCAATGCCATTAACGAGTTATCGGCTTCATCAATCGCAGTAACTTTTAACGAGGAAGGCAATGATTTTCCATCCACTACCCATGAGTGATAGCGGCCCACCTTAAACGTTTCCGGCAATCCTGCGAAAAGGCGTTCGTCCTTGTCTGTTACTTTTATTGGCGTGGCAATACCATGCATCGGCTGGCTTAGGTTATACAAACTTCCGCCAAAAACCTCGGCAATGGCCTGCTGGCCCAAACATACGCCGAAGATGCTTTTTGTAGGGGCATACTTTTCAATTACCTCAAGCAGCAAACCGGCCTCGCTCGGGATGCCGGGCCCAGGCGACAGGATGATGCGATCATAAGCGTCCACATCACCAATGCTGAATTTATCATTCCTCCATACCTCGCATTGCAAGCCAATCTCGTTTACCAAATGCACCAGGTTGTAGGTGAATGAATCGTAATTGTCTATTATTAAAATGCCCCCCGGCCCCCTAAAGGGGGAGTGAGCTTGTATATCTATATTGTCTGTCATTTCTCTTTATTATGCTAAATAAACTTCTGTTCCCCCTTCAGGGGGCTAGGGGGCCCTACAGTTCCTCCGCCAATTCAATGGCCTTCCTTAAAGCCGCTATTTTATTATCAACCTCCTTCAATTCACTTTCTGCTATGGATCCTGCCACAATACCGGCACCAGCCTGGTAATGCAGGGTGCTGTTTTTGCTTAAAAACGAGCGGATCATGATGGCATGGTTAAAATCGCCGTTAAAGCCAAGGAAGCCTATCGCGCCGCTGTAAAAGCTGCGTTTTGTTTTTTCATTTTCGTCGATGATCTCCATGGCGCGAAATTTTGGTGCGCCGCTTAAAGTACCTGCGGGGTAAGTATCCGCAACTACTTTAAATGATGATACGCCGGGCAGCAGCTTGCCGCTCACGTGCGATACCAAATGGATCAGGTGTGAATAATATTGAACTTCTTTAAATGCCTTAACCTCTACCTCGCCGCAGTGACGGCTCAAGTCGTTACGGGCAAGGTCGACCAGCATCACGTGTTCTGCAGACTCCTTGGGGTCGTTTTCAAGTTGACGGGCTATCTCGGCGTCCTTCTCATCATCGCCGCTCCGTTTAAAGGTACCGGCTATCGGGAAGATGTTGGCCACTTCATTTTTAACGGTGATCTGTGCTTCAGGCGATGAGCCGAAGATCCTGAAATCGCCATAATCAAAATAAAACAAATAAGGTGATGGGTTGATGGAACGCAATGCCCGGTACACGTTAAATTCATCGCCCAAAAACTTCTTTGAAAAACCACGTGATGGCACTATCTGGAAAACGTCGCCGCGGTAAATGTGCTGTTTCATTTTCTCAACCACAGCCATAAACTCCTCATTGGTGAGGTTTGATTGTTCCTCGTCCTTGCTTTCGAAACGGTATTCAGGGAAATTCTTATTGCGGATCAGGTCGGCCAGTTTTTCCAGGCCGTTATTATCGGGCTCGCCTTCTGGCTGGTTCTGGAAAATATAAAGCTCGTTCTTAAAGTGATCTATGGCGATGATATAGCGGTAAACATGGTACTGCATTACCGGCACCTTGCGCGAGGTATCATCGCTTTTCTTTAGCACGATGGTTTCAAAGTGTTCCACGGCCTCGTGGGTAAAATAGCCGAAGATCCCGTTCGAAATAATTTTGCCCGGGAATGGCGTGGTATCAAAGCTGCCGATAAATTCATTGATCCTGGTTATCAGATCGAATTCGCCCGGTGCATAATTTTCTACGCTGTTGTCGGGGTAGGTTATTTTCAATGCGCCATCATTCAAAACAAACCCGCTGATGGGTTCGCAGCAAACGTAGCTCATGCTGTTTTCGCGGCTATGATAGTCTGAGCTCTCCAGCAGCAGCGAGTTCGGGAAAACGTCCCGCAAACGTAGATAGATGCTTACCGGCGTGGTGGTATCGGCAAGTAGCTTTTTATGCGTTGTTATTATTTTATATTTCTTCATATCGTATTTAAAACGCTGTAAAACAAAAAAACCCGGCGAATGAGGGTCGCCGGGTTTCCTATTTAGGTTTATAATTGATTAATCGTTCAGATCAAAAACTTAGCCGGCTCCAAATTTAATTGGTGCCACCAGCTGTTCTTATGTGTAGTTTCGATCATAACGGTCACAAATTTATAAAGAAAATTGAATTAGCAAATTTTTTCTGTGTTTTTTTATCATTAACCGCCAAAAAGAGGCAAATGACCAGCCAAAATGGTGGCAATAATTATTAAAAAGGCTATGATATAGAAGATTGCGATGGTGCGGTGCTTACTTTCAGGTAAAATGATCTTTTTTGATTTGCTGTGCCCAATGGTTATTAAGGTAATGGCAATCACCATTCCAACCCAATGTTCAACGGTAAAATAGCGGGTAACATCATTCTTCATGGTATCACTGCTGAAAGACACCAATGGGCTAATAAAAAACAGGATGATGCCGATAAGCAATTGTGTATGCACCGAGATGAGGGCAAATAAATTTGTTTTGCGATGCGACTCGGTATACGGCTTTTGATTTAACCATCCAATCAGCGATTGAACAATGGCAATAAGCACTAAAATAAATACGATGTACCTGAAACCGGAGTGCAGGTGTTGAAAAAAGCTATACATATCTGTCGGATAAAAATTTATCGAATATACGATTCCGTTGTAAGACTTACGAAGTTTTCAAAACTTCGTAAGTCTGGCAGGCATTAACTACTTTTAGCACTATCAACCTGCAGCCCCTGGAAATCGCAAAACATATCGTCAAAAACATAATCCTCTACCTGCTACTTTGTGTGGCTACATTTTTAATGCTGCGAGGAATTGTACGTTACTATCCCATGCAGGATAATATCGGCTTTCTGCAATTTAAACAGGACTACGTTCATATTATCCAATGGAAGATTGCCTTTTATACGCATGTGTTTACTATTATATTCGCGCTATTGGCAGGCTTTACTCAATTTTCTAATTACATTTTGAAACAGTATCGGGCCGTGCACCGATTGGTGGGAAAGTTATATGTTTATGATATTTTGTTTTTAAACTTCCCCGCGGCTATGATAATGGCCATATACGCCAACGGGCAGCTGCCTGCTAAAACTGCATTTGTTGTTTTGGATTGCCTGTGGTTTTGGTTTACTTATAAGGCGGTTGCCGAAGTAAAAAGGAAGAATATAAAAGCTCACCGGCAGTATATGATCCGTAGTTATGCGCTTACGCTTTCTGCAGTTACGCTAAGGCTTTGGAAAATTATAATCCTGGCTTTTGTTTATATCGATCCGTTACACCTTTATATGATTGATGCATGGATGGGCTTTGTTCCGAACCTGTTATTTGCCGAATGGCTGATAAGGAGAAATAAAAAACAGGGAACGCCTTACCGCTCGATACGAATATTATAAACTATCAGGAACAAGAACGCGGCAGAAATTAAGATTAAGCTTACCAGGAAAGTGACACCAGAAATTACTTTTGGGTATTTATTACCTGATATTTCCAACGTGTGGTAAATTTTCCGGGCGATAAAAAAGGAAATAGCAAAAGCAACAGCCAGCAAAAAAAGTGGTAAAACAATCAATATGAGCATTGGATATGTTTAAAGTTTAACTGCCAGTAGGTTAACGTGTTTTAAACGCCAACCGCAAGATATTATTTCTTCGCGGGGGAAAAAATAAACCAAAAGATAATAGTGACAATTTTGCTGGACGCTCAATAACTCTCGCTCAAAGGCGGGATCGCATTCTTCTCCGGGTTCTTAGGTTTCTTTTCCTTTGGTGTGAAAAGGTGCTTTACTTTATCCCAAATTCCAACAACTGAGTCCTCGGTTATAAAATGCGAGGCCTTTTGGGATACAAGACCCACAATGGTTTTTATAATGAAGTTTGAATTGCGGAAGATGGTTTTATTAAGCGTAAACGGCAGCACGAAGCGGGAGATCAGGCCTACCAGGTCCTGCTCAAAAAAGCTGCTGGTTTTGCCATCCGGAGCAATTGATTTTGGAAACAGCGTTCCTATTGTTGATATGGTAGATGAAAATGTTCTGAAACGGTCGCCAATGGCTACACTTTGCTCGCGCTCCAGTTCCTTAAGCCGGTAGATCTCGCCCCTTAAATCGCTTATGTTTTTGATAGGTACATCCATTGGGTGTTAGTTTTTAAAGATCTTTTGGATAAAGGCGTTAACAATTGGTTTTTCAAGCGCCGATTTGTTGAATTTAATAAGCAAGGCGATAATCAAATATATTATTGCCACGCAGCCAAAACCCAGCCAGTCGGCGCCGAAAAGGCTGCCAAGATAAAAGGCGAGTGTAAAACTGGCGAATATGAAAGCCAGCACCATTGCCATTACCGTTACCACATCGGCAATAAGGCTGGCTGCAATTGAAGTTCCGCCCTCAATGGCCTGGTATTTCGCCAGCTTGATCCGCGTTTCGGCGTAGTCCTTAAGCTGATCAATAATGGGTTGTGGAGGTGGAGTATCTTTTTCTGCTTCCATATTTTTTAGTCTGGAGTCGTAAGTCTTAAGTCCGGAGTCAAAAAACTATCGACTTCGGACTTAAGACTTTGGACTTAAATTCATGCGTGTTCCAAATCGTCCTGGTATTCTGCTTCAGCGCTGCTGATCTTTGATTTAATATTATCAACAACCTTATCCTTCAAATTCATCAGGTTTTCAATCTCGGCCGTGGCTGTTTCCTTTATGGAATCGCCAAGATTTTTCAGTGATTCAGCTAACTTATCACGTGTTTCGTTGCCTTTATCAGGTGCAAATAATACGCCCAATGCTGCTCCTGCCGCTAATCCTACAAGCAATGCGACAAATACTTTTGAGTTATCGTTCATATACTATAAATTTTTAAGTTGAATAATTGTTTTCGTTTTGAGTAAATATATTGATAAATGTTACCAGGCAAAGATAACGACTTAGAATTTAGTTCATGGTTCATGGATGATAGTTCATGGTAAAAATTTAGCATCCGTCGCTTCGGCTATGAACTATGGACCATCAACTATGAACTTTCTCATCCATCCGGCCCGGTTCTTATCCTTTCCAGCCTGTCGGCAGCAAGGCGGTTTGTTTCATAGATTTCCAATAATAGCAAAAAGTATGATAATAACAGCGGCCCGAACACCAATCCTAAAATTCCGAACAGCGGAATGCCGATAAAAACACCGATTATCGAAATAATTGGGTGCGTGTTACCCACGCGTTTATTGATGATCATCCGCAGCACGTTATCAATATTGCCGATAAATAATAACCCGTAAGCCATCAGTAAAATGCCCTTTACACTATGCCCCCCAGCTATTAAAATTATGCCGGCTGGTATGGTTAATGTTGGCGCGCCAACAACAGGCAAAAACGAAATAAACGTACCAATTACCCCCCAGAATATCGGATCGGGAATGCCAAAGATCCAGAAGCCGTTTGCCAGCAGTGTGCCTTGTGTTAACGCAATTATACCTTGTCCCAGTACATTTGAGTAGGTGGAATTTCGCAGGGCGACGGCAAATTTTACGGCATGCTGCTCGCGGAACGGGGCATATTTTAACAGCCCGGTTTCAAACTCACGCATTTGGGTGAACATAAAATAAAGCAGGAAATACATTACCAGCAGCGTAATGATTATTTGCGCCGCGCTCCCTAAAATTGAGGGGAACAGCTCTGTTGCATAGGCACCCAGTTTCTGGAGCGTATTTTCAGCAAGATGCGGCTGGTTAAAGTTGTAGCCGGCGTAATCGTCAATTTTTGTTACCCATTCCTGCAAGTTAAATGACTCCTTATTAATACTGCCAATTTTACCCACGACCATGATACTTAACGACATCAGCGGCAGGATGATCACTACCAGCGATGTAAAAATGATCATTACGGTAACCAGTGTTTTATTCCATCCTTTTTTTTCGACCAGGATAAGATAAAGCGGCCTGAATATGGTGAAAAGTACAATGGCCCCGAGTATAGAACTGAATAAGCCGCTTAATGCATATACCAAAAAACAGCCCAATATTATTATGGCTGTTAATATGATATTGTTGCGCTGCTTATAGTTAAAAATGGACATAAGGCCTAAATATACCTAATAAACGCAGGGTTAGAAAAATGTTTTGGAGGGGAAGTAATAAAGTGGTTGGAAATGTTGTAGTTGTTGTAAGAGTTGTAAAGGTTTCGATGCGCATGCCTACTATTTTATAAATGTTTAGGGAGGTTTTTACCTCTTTAACGTTTACAACAACTACAACTTATTCGACTTCTTTTAACAGCGTATCAATCCGTGCAGAGCTCAGGGAGATGGAATCAAGATAAAAAATACAATCGGCGGTTGGTTCGGGGATCTCGTAGCGCAGCTGCTCAATGGCGAGCAAAATATTTGAAAGCTGATTTTTTACATCATGCTTTAATGCCCGCATTGCTTGTTGGTTAACGTCTGCGGTTTGCGATTCTTCAAGTTTTGCAGATCCCTTCATATCACTTTATATTAATGGCCTTCATTTTATTATACAACGTTTTGCGGTCAATGTTTAATATTTCGGCGGCCCGGGTTTTATTGAAGTTAACTTCCCTTAGCACCTTCAGTATGGTTTCATACTCGGCTTCCAGGGCAGCATTCTTTAAATCGTGCCTGTTCTCCTTTATCTCCTGCATTTCGGCAACGGGGGTATAATCATATACCGGCAATTTAAAGTTGGTTAGTTCAAGCGGCAGCGCTTTCATGGTTATCTCGTTGCCCTCGGTAAGCAAGGTGGCGCGGCGCACCACGTTTTTCATTTCGCGGATGTTTCCCTGCCAGCGGTAGGTCATAAAGCTGTCTATCACCTCGGGCGAGAACGAAGTAACGTTACGGCCAAGTTCCTGGTTGGCGATCCGTAAGAAGTGATCGGCCAGGAGCATGATATCTGAACCACGCTCACGCAGCGGAGGTATAAATATGCTGAATTCGTTAAAACGATGGTAAAGGTCCTCCCTGAACTTGCCCCGCTGGATCCCATCCTGCAGGTTTTCATTGGTGGCTATAATAATGCGCACATCAAGGTTGATCTCCTTGGTGCTGCCTATTCTTTTAACCTTGCGTTCCTGCACGGTACGCAGCAGGGCGGCCTGGATCTCGTATGATAAATTACCAACCTCATCCAAAAATAAAGTGCCGCCATTAGCCATTTCAAAGTGGCCAATTTTGGTGTATAAGGCACCGGTAAACGATCCTTTTTCATGCCCGAAGAATTCGCTGGCGGCAAGTTCCTTGGTAAGCGATCCGCAATCCATCGCAATAAATGGCTGGTTATACCTTGGACTATTTAAATGGATACTTTTGGCTACCGACTCCTTGCCGGTACCGCTTTCGCCTAAAATAATTACACTATAATTGGTTGGCGCCACCAGCTCAATTTGCCGGGCCAGCTCCTTTGACACCTTGCTGGTGCCCATCACAAACTCGTTGCTGAAAACCTGTTTTTTACTTTCGCGGCTGGCGCTGCTTACCTTATCGTAGCTAACAGATTCTGTTTCCTTATCTTCAACCAGGGCGTGATGCGTTTCAATGGCCTTGGTAATGGTATTTAAAATTTCATCAGGATACAGGGGCTTGGTGATATAATCATAAGCGCCCATTTTTATCAGCTCAACGGCCATCTTTATATCAGAGTAGCCGGTGATGATGATCACACCCGTTTTAGGATATTGCGTTTTAATGTTTTTAAGCATTTCGCGGCCATCAGTATCCTCCAGCCTGAAATCGCAAAGCACAAGATTAAAGTTCCCGTTTTTAAGGTACTCCATACCCGAGGTACCTGTTGACGCGGTAGTAACATCAAAGCCGTTACGCGTTAAAAACTTTGAAAGTAGTAACGCAACATTAACTTCATCATCAATGATGAGAATTTTCTTCATAAAGCAAATACCGTTTTACTGATAATAGGGGAATTTACATGTTAATTAAATATGTAACTCCGCTAATTTATAAATTTAATCCCATCATACGTTTTTGGGCGACAAAAAGTTATACAAACAAAAAAGAGAGCCTGCGGCCCTCTCTTTTATAAGTAGATGTTTGTGGGGGAAGAGAGAGTCAAGATGACAAGAATAAAGAGTCAGGAAAAATAAAATATTTCCGTTCTTGATTCCTGACTGTTGACCTCTTGCTTCTTAATTATAAACCGAAGGCGTAAGCTACGCGTAAACCGAAAAAGTTTACTTTGCTGTCGCTAACTTCGCTGTTGAATTTGGTTGAAGCTTCATACCTCACACCTGCATCAATAAAGCTTTTGCCGCCAAGCGGGAACTGGTAACCAATTTGTGGTGCGTAAACAAATGCTGCTGATTTGTTATCGGCCAGGTCAGATTTGTTTAGTAAAAACGCGGCACCTGCTTCGCCCTGAACATAAAAGTTAGGAACTACGAAGTATTTTAAGCCCGCCTTTACAGGTAGTAACTGAATGTTTGGAGCGTCAATACCTGTGCCACCGATGTTGTTTTTACCCTGGATGCTGTTGTATCCTGCATTCAAAGTAACAAACAAATTTTGTGCTACCGGAAGGTCGGCCTGAACTGAACCGCCGATGTTCCAGTTGTATGAATCTGATAATTTTCCCGTCGGGATACCTGCGTCAACACCTATGCTTAAAATTACTCCGTTTGAAGTTGTGGTTTTAGTAGAAGTAGTTGTGGTAGAAGTTTGTGCTTTTGCGCCAAATGCTAAACCGGCAAAGGCTAAAGCTAAAGCTGAAATTTTTAATGTACTTTTCATGACTATATATGTTATTAAATTGTTGTGTTTTGATTAACACGGGGACAAAGTAACAGCACATTTTAACACGATTTTTCATCCTATTGTCACGATTATTCAATCGTTTGATTAACAGCAAATTAATTTTGACCTTTTTTGTCATTTGGTCAGGGCTGTGTAAAAATATTAGCTTAACGACCCTTAAAAGCGGGTTTTCGTTTTTCAAGAAAGGCTGATACGCCCTCCTTAAAGTCTTCAGTTCCGAAACATTTCCCGAAATTTTCTATCTCTGTTTCAAATCCGTTGACGCTATCTTTCAGCCCGGCGTTTACTGCAGTTATCGCAGCTGCTATGGCAAGCGGCGCGCGCGATAATATTTTGTTAAGGATCTCTTCGGCTTTAATTAACAATTCGTCCGGGGTGGTTACGTGGTTAACCAGGCCCAATTGAAGCGCTTCTGCAGCAGGGATCATATCGGCAGTCATGATCATCTCCAACGCTTTGCCTTTGCCAACTAATTGGGTCAATCGCTGTGTGCCGCCGTAGCCGGGCATCAAACCCAGGGTAACTTCAGGCAAGCCCATTTTAGCATTATCAGAAGCTATGCGGATATGACAAGCCATCGCCAGTTCCAATCCGCCACCCAGAGCAAACCCATTAACAGCAGCCACTACCGGTTTGCTGCCATTTTCAATTAAATTGAAAACTGCGTTATGCCCAAGTTTGGCCAGCTCAGTGCCTTCTTTAATATCCAAATCAGCAAACTCTGAAATGTCTGCCCCGGCAACAAATGCCTTTGGGCCGGCACCTGTAATAATGATACCGCCAACGGTTGCAGTGCTGAACGCTTCGGTAATGGCAATATGCAACTCGGCAAGGGTAGCCTTGTTAAGCGCATTCAGTTTACTTTCGCGGTTGATGATTACGTAGCGAATACGCTCCTTGTCTTCTATCAGTAAATTCTGGAATGGCATAATAAATCAGTTTAAAAATTCCGGTGCAGGTGCACCCAATTTGTTATGTATTTAACAATATCCTGCGTACTTGTTCCGGGAGGAAACAGCTCGCCAACGCCAATCTTTTGCAGTTCGTTCATATCCTCCTGCGGGATTATCCCGCCACCGGTAACCAGCACATCATCCATTTTTTTCTCCTTTATCAGGTTCATGATCTTCGGGAAAACCGTCATGTGTGCACCGGAGAGGATAGAGATACCTATGGCATCCACATCCTCCTGCAAAGCAGTATTCACCACCATTTCGGGTGTTTGGCGCAGGCCGGTGTAAATCACCTCCATCCCGGCATCGCGCAGCGACGTGGCAATAATACGAGCGCCGCGGTCGTGCCCGTCCAGCCCAACTTTGGCAACTAAAACACGGATGGGGCGGTTAAATGGATTGCTCATTAATAGCTGATTGGTTGGGGTAAAAGTAAGAAGAAAATTAAGCTATTGTATTATTACTCTTAGAAAGGTACTTGTCGAGTTGTTCAATCACTTTATTTAATTCGTTCTCAACCTCAGCATTTGTAAACCGTAAAATATTAAATCCCCATTCCTTCATCACAATATCACGGTTATTATCATATTCCTTCTTCAACAAATGGATTGGTCCATCAACTTCAATAACCAATTTGTACCTGGCGCAATAAAAATCTGCAATGTAAAATGCCTTCCTGCCGGTGCCCTGGATAATAAATATGGGAAACTGACGCAAAAATTTCTCGCCACCTATATTCCGTCTCCTTATTTCATCCCATAATATTTTTTCGGCCGGTGTTTGGTTGTTTCTAAGCTGGCGGCAAAGATCAGTGACGGGGTTCATGGGCTTAAAGGTTGCGGTGCTTGATATAGATAAACTAAATGTACAGATTTTTTTATTCACCCCACAAGTCGGTCCTACTCCTAAACTTATTTTACCCCACCCTACCTCCCCTTATAAAGGGGAGGAGCTAGGAAGCCTTTTTGAATCATTTTCTAAACCATGCAAATCACCCCTCCCCCTAAGCTTAGGGGGAGGCCGGGAGGGGGTATGAAATGTTTGTGATGAAGAAAATGCTTGTTTGGGGAGCCCGGCCATTGGCATAATCTCCAACAGGCAATTTCGCACCCCAATAACCTTGTTTTTACCTCACCCAGCCTCTCCTTATAAAGGAGAGGAGCTAGAAAAGCTTATTTCTCTACACCAGGCCGATCACCCCTCCCCCTAAACTTAGGGGGAGGCCGGGAGGGGTTATGAAATGTTTGTGGTAAAGAAAATGCTTGTTGAAGAACCGTTAGCCTATCAAATTCCAATTTCTTACCTTTGCCCGATTGTACAAATATCATGAGTGAAGAAAGATCATTAAATTTTATAGAGGAGATAGTTGAAGAGGATTTAGCCGCCGGCAAAAACAATGGCAGAGTACTTACCCGTTTCCCCCCCGAGCCTAACGGATACCTGCATATTGGCCACGCAAAGTCGATTTGTTTGAACTTTGGATTGGCGCAGCGTTACGGTGGTAAAACTAACCTTCGCTTTGATGATACCAACCCAAGTAAGGAAGAAACCGAATACGTGGATAGTATTAAAGCTGATGTAAAATGGCTTGGCTTTGAATGGGCCAATGAATTGTACGCATCCGATTATTTTGAGCAGCTTTATGCATTTGCCGTTAAGCTTATAAAAAAGGACCTGGCTTATGTTGATGACAGTACTTCTGAAGAGATAGCCGCACAAAAGGGCACGCCAACAGAGCCCGGTACGCCAAACCAGTACCGCAGCCGCAGCATTGAAGAAAACCTGCAGTTGTTTGCTGATATGAAAGCCGGGAAATATCCCGACGGTGCCAAGGTATTACGCGCAAAGGTTGACCTGGCATCGCCAAATATGCTGATGCGTGATCCGCTGATGTACCGCATTAAGCATACCCACCATCACCGCACCGGTGATGCATGGTGTATTTACCCCATGTATGATTTCGCCCACGGCGAGTCGGATGCGATCGAGGAAATTACCCACTCGGTTTGTACGCTTGAATTTGTGTCACACCGCGAATTGTACAACTGGTTTATTGAAAAGCTGGAGATCTTCCCTTCAAAGCAATACGAGTTTGCCCGTTTAAACCTTAACTACACAGTGATGAGCAAGCGCAAGCTGCTGCAGTTGGTTGAGGAAAAGCAGGTTGACGGCTGGGACGATCCGCGGATGCCTACCATTAGCGGTTTACGCCGCCGGGGTTATACGCCTGCATCTATCCGCGAGTTTTGCGAGCGCATTGGTGTTGCCAAGCGCGAGAATATGATCGACGTTGGTCTGCTGGAATTCTGTATCCGCGAGGACCTGAATAAAACAGCCTGGCGCCGTATGGCCGTGCTTGATCCTATTAAAATGGTGATCACCAATTACCCCGAGGGTCGAACAGAAAATCTTTATAGCGAAAACAACCCTGAGGTTGAAGGCGGTGAAGGCGGCCGGGACATCCCGTTCAGCAATGAGCTTTGGATAGAGCGCGAGGATTTTATGGAAGAACCGCCAAAGAAATTCTTCCGGTTGGGCGTGGGCCTGATGGTGCGCCTCAAAAGCGCCTATATTGTTAAATGCGACAGTTTTGTTAAGGATGCCGATGGCAATGTAACAGAGATCCATTGTACTTACATCCCGGAATCGAAATCACAGAATGATACCAGCGGGATCCATGTTAAGGGGACTATCCATTGGGTGAGCGTACCGCATGCCAAAACTGCTGAAGTGCGTTTATATGATCGCTTGTTTAAGGTGGAAGACCCGTCAAACGAGGATGGTGATTTTAAGGAATATATAAACCCGAACAGTTTACATGTATTGCCCAATGTTTACATTGAGCCTGATCTTGCAACTGCTGTTGCCGGCAAAGGGTACCAATTTATGCGCAAAGGTTATTTTACGCTCGATAAAAACTCAACCAGCGACAAGCTTGTATTTAACAGAACGGTAACCTTAAAGGACGGTTGGGTTAAGAAATAAGCGTTATTTTTGTGCGCTGCAAAAAGCCAATCCTGAGGGTTGGCTTTTTTTGTATAAATATAAAAAACGCCAATAGGGTAACAATAAGGCCATTTTTACCGTAAAAGACCGCATGAAACAGACAACAAAATTTTTAATTGCGGTAATGGCTGCTGCCATTACGTTGGGCTCCTGCAAAAAGAGCTCCGACCCGAACGCCTCCAGCACGCAATCAATGAAGCTCACATTGAACGGGAAAGCTGTAAGCTATAGTGCATGTTTAATAAGTACTGCTGAAGCCGGCTCATCAAAGCAAACGATAATAACCGGTACTACTCTTGCTAATGGCGTTCCAACCGGTGCTACTTTTGAAGTTGAGCTTTTTAAGGATATTGCCTTAATTAAAGCAGGCGATGTGTTCCCTGCTTCTACCGTGTTCGCCCAGGCAAATAGTTCAGCACTATTATACTTCCCGAACGATAATGATTTTTTCGCAACCCAACCGGGGAATCCACAAGGAACAGTTACCATCACAGCTGTAACTTCCGATATTATTAAAGGGACCTTTTCCGGTAAATTATTTACACAAGACGATTACGAAGGCAAAACTGTGAAGTACACAGCTACAGGCGGCACCTTTGTTGCTTCAAAAAGTATTGGCAAATAAAAACTTACCGGCAAAATTGTTTTGCTAAAGGGGGCAGTCCCCTACTGCCCGCTATATTTAACGTATACATTGTATAGCACATTCAAATCCAGCTGCGTTAATTGCGGAGTGATGTCGGTTTGAACAAAATGCCGCTTAAAGGCCACTACTGCTGCATTAAGATCTGAAGTATCGTAACCTATCAGCTTAAGCGCTATGGTGTAGTCAAAATTTTCAGGCGGAAGCTCTAATAGATCGTCGCTCCAAAATCCGAAGCCATGTTGGGCGAGCGTTTTCCATGGGAAAAGGGGTCCGGGATCTGGTTTACGTTTGGGTGCAAAATCCTGGTGACCGATGAAGTTTGCCTGTGGGATGTTATAGGCTTTTTTAAGCTGTGCCAATAAGATAAGCAGGCTATTGATCTGCTGATCGGTAAATCTTTCCTGGCTGTTATTATCTATCTCGATGCCTATCGAGCAGCTGTTCATATCCGTAACGCTTCCCCATTTTCCCAACCCGGCGTGATTGGCTCTTAAATAATCATTTACCATGTGGAACACCTTGCCGTTTTTGGCGATCACATAGTGAGCGCTGGTTTGCGTAGTTGTAACGGTAAAGGTTTTTAGCGTTTGCTGCACCGAATCCTGAGCGGTAAAGTGGATGATCACAAAATTAGGCTTCCGGATGCCGAAATTAACTGTGCCTACAAACTCCGAGGGGATCGCCATGCCGGAGCTATCAGTCAAGGTTGCCGGTAGTTCCTGTTTTATGGTTTCTGTAAAATCTTTTGTCTTGTCTTTATAAAATTTATTGGTTAGGGCGTATGGGCCCTTAGGGGAGCAGGCGGAGATGAACACCACGAATAACAATAGTAAATGGGTACAGGTACTTTTCATAAAATAATGCTGTAGCTAATTTACATAAATAACATCACTAATGTTTTATCAACACCAGCGTTAGTTTCTTTTATTTACTTTCTTTCCATCGGTGTCTAACCGTCGTTCCAATTTCTTTACGTCTTCAGCTGCGGGAAGAGCTTCCGGTTTTACGCCTCTTTTTAACAGAATGTCTCTTACCGCCTTATTATTATCGACATGTTCCTTTGAAATAGACGATTGATTATTCAGGTCTTTTTCAATTACATTATGGCTGGTTAGTTCATTTGCAAAATCTTTTGCTTTGATTGTGAGGGTAGGGAGGAAATCAGCTAAGGGCTTAGCCGCCGGCACACCCAGCTTTTTCTTCATATCATTAGTACTGAAGCCGCCAAATAAGGCCTGATCACCCTTGGAGCGGATGATTGCAAAGCCCTGGCTATCTACACCACGTTCATATAAAATACCGGATAGTTTTTTCTCGGATTTAGATAGTTTATCGCGAGCTGTAACTCGTTCTACGTCTATCAGGCGTTGTTCAATAATCTCTTGCTTGCGCGTTTGAACAGCAAAATAAGTTTGAGCAAACGCAATTGCCGGTTTCGCTGGGTCGCCGTTTTGAGCAATCAGGTAACAAGCATAGCGGGTTAATGCGATATCTTCAAGTTCTCTTTGTGCTCCGTTTGCTATCGCGATCATTTTACCGACATCGGCAAAATGATCTGAGACGCTGGAATCGGCATTTTCACACGCTTTTTTTGCTTTATCAATTACATTTATAAAATTAGTCCATTTGGAATATCCTAAGAT
Organism: Mucilaginibacter phenanthrenivorans; assembly: GCF_024721155.1. Lineage (GTDB taxonomy): Bacteria > Bacteroidota > Bacteroidia > Sphingobacteriales > Sphingobacteriaceae > Mucilaginibacter > Mucilaginibacter phenanthrenivorans. Next base: position 26,063 of record NZ_JAHVAP010000018.1, read on the forward strand.
TTCCTGTAACTCTCTCGCGCTCCAGCATTCTATTCCATTATAGTTATAACAGGCTTGTTCAAAGCGACCAAATAATTCAACTATTACTTCCTTTTTCATAAATGTGAATAAAATGCAATATAATTCTCTGTCAACAATAAAACAAACAAAATGCTAAAAATATTGGCAATTCATAGTGTTGATGATTGAGCACAAAAAAGCCCGACCTCATTCTGAAATCGGGCTATAGTCGTTAAGACAAGTTCAGTTTATTGTCCCAAAATCCATGCAAAAATCAATGGTACAACTATAGTAGCATCACTTTCTACAATAAATTTAGGCGTATGAATATCTAACTTACCCCAGGTTATTTTTTCGTTTGGAACAGCTCCTGAATACGAACCGTATGAAGTTGTTGAATCAGAGATCTGGCAGAAATAGCTCCAGAACGGAATTTCGGGCATTTCCATATCCTGGTAAAGCATTGGCACAACGCAGATAGGGAAATCGCCGGCAATACCGCCACCGATCTGGAAAAATCCTACTCCCTTACCGCCTGAGTTTTCGGGATACCAGCCGGCTAACCAGGCCATGTATTCGATACCGCTCTTCATGGTTGAAGCTTTTATTTCACCTTTGATTACATACGAAGCAAAGATGTTACCCATTGTGCTGTCTTCCCATCCCGGTACTACTATCGGCAGGTTCTTTTCGGCAGCAGCCAGCATCCATGAGTTTTTAGGGTCTATCTCATAATATTGTTCCAATACGCCGCTTAGCAGCATTTTGTACATGTATTCATGCGGGAAATAACGCTCACCTGCGGTGTCTGCATCCTTCCATAATTTATAGATATGCTTTTGTAAGCGGCGGAAAGCTTCTTCTTCGGGGATACAAGTATCGGTAACACGGTTATAATGGTTCTCTAATAAGTCCCACTCATCCTGCGGACTTAAATCGCGGTAATTAGGCACACGTTTGTAATGTGAATGTGCTACCAGGTTCATGATATCCTCTTCCAGGTTCGCTCCTGTACAAGAAATGATGTCGATTTTTCCTGCGCGGATCATCTCGGCAAGCGAAATGCCTAGCTCTGCGGTGCTCATGGCGCCTGCTAAGGTAACCATCATTTTTCCGCCTTCAAGCAGGTGGGTTTCGTATCCTTTTGCTGCATCAACCAATGCTGCTGCGTTAAAGTGCAGGTAGTTTCTTTCAATAAACTGCGATATCGGGCCTTTTGTAGTGCTCATGTCCGGATCAATAAATTTGCTGCAAAAGTAGGGATTTTGGTGAATTTAAAAGGCGAGGCGCAAATAAATACACGTGAAATCTGTTTTAAGATATGCGAGCGGCTTTTTCATAGCGATGGGTTTTAAACCCATCGCTATAATTCGATGCGCTAAAAAGATCAATCCTCAATAAATTCAACGGGTTCCAAATCCTTCATTTCTTCATCGGTAAATAACCTGGAGTGGATCATAAAACGAAAGCCGGAGGGGATCTCAATCGAAAAACTGGAGCCCCGGCCTTTGGTTACGCCGATGGTAAGCTGGGTATGTTGCCAATATTCAAACTGGTCCTTGCTCATCCAAAATTCACAGCCATCAATGGTGCCGAGTTTTACATCGCTGCCGCCGAGTTTAAATTCGCCCTTCTCAAAACACATGGGTGATGAGCCGTCGCAGCAACCCCCGCTCTGGTGAAACATCAGATCGCCGAAGCGGCTTTTTAAATCCGCAATCAGGCTGGAAGCATCGGCATCTACTAAAACTCTTTTTGTCATGATGATATTTTAAATGAAAAAGCACATACCCGGGTTAGTCAATCCCGGTGCATGTGCAGGATCAGTTAATCAGTTACTAAAAAAAGCCCAGTTTGTTTTTGTTGTAGGAAATCAGCATGTTCTTTGTCTGGCGGTAATAGCCTAGCATCATTTTATGATTCTCGCGGCCAAAGCCAGATTTTTTATAACCGCCGAAAGGTGCGTGTGCGGGATACGCATGGTAATTATTCACCCAAACACGCCCGGCTTGTATTGCGCGCGGAACCTGGTAAAGTTCGTGTGCATCGCGTGTCCAAACACCTGCACCAAGACCATAAAGTGTGTCATTTGCTATCGCGATGGCTTCTTCGGTAGTTTTAAAGGTAGTTACGCAAGCCACCGGGCCGAAGATCTCTTCCTGGAAGATGCGCATTTTGTTGTGCCCTTTAAACAAGGTTGGCTGGATGTAGTAGCCACCACCAAGTTCGCCGTCCAATTGTTTTATTTCGCCGCCGCAAAGCACTTCTGCGCCTTCTTCCTTGCCGATCTTAAGATACGATTGAATTTTTTCGTATTGATCGTTCGATGCCTGTGCGCCCATCATGGTATCGCCGTCGAGCGGGTTACCCATTTTTATGGCTTTAGTTCTTTCAATTACCCTGGCTATAAATTTATCGTAGATGTTTTCATGTACCAATATGCGCGATGGGCAGGTACAAACCTCGCCCTGGTTAAGGGCAAACATTACTGCGCCTTCTATCGCCTTGTCAAAAAACTCATCATCAGCATTGCCAACAGATTCAAAGAAAATATTCGGTGATTTACCGCCAAGCTCCATAGTAACAGGGATGAGGTTTTCAGACGCATATTGCATGATCAAGCGCCCTGTTGTAGTTTCTCCGGTAAATGATACTTTGGAGATTCGTGGTGATGATGCAAGCGGCTTGCCTGCTTCCGGGCCGAAGCCTGTTACAATGTTTAAAACTCCGGGAGGCAGGATATCTTTTATCAAATCCATCAATATCATGATAGAGGTCGGCGTTTGCTCGGCAGGTTTTACCACGCAGCAATTACCGGCGGCAAGGGCAGGTGCAATTTTCCAGGTAGCCATAAGTAACGGGAAATTCCACGGGATGATCTGTCCAACAACGCCAATCGGCTCATGCAGGCAAATGCTCACGGTATATTCGTCATGCTCAGAAATTCCGCCCTCTTCGGCACGAATCACGCCGGCGAAATAACGAAAATGGTCTACAACCAGCGGAAGATCTGCAGCTCTTGTTTCGCGGATGGCCTTGCCATTATCAATACATTCAACAACTGCCAGGTATTCCAGGTTCTCTTCAATTACATCGGCAATTTTGTTGAGGATGGACGCGCGGTAAGCGGCAGATGATTTACCCCAGGTTGCGAATGCTTCATGAGCGGCATCCAAAGCCAGCTCAATATCTTCTTTGCCTGATCTGGCTGCTTTGGTGAATGCCTTCCCATCAATAGGGGAAATATTTTCGAAATATTCGCCTTTAACAGGCGGCACAAATTTGCCGCCAATAAAATTGTCGTACTTTTCTTTAAAAGCCGGTTTTGCAACAATACTCATGTTTTTTAGTTTTAATTGGTAGTGCTAAGTTAGGCTTGCTGCTTGCCGACCATTTGCACTATGGTATCAAATGGTAGCACAATGCTATCATTTTGGATAAGTATTTGTAAATGAATATTAGTATGCCTAATTTGTACTCAATTTGGCAACCGCCGATATGACCAATAGAAACCTGGTAAACCCGTTATCGCTTTCAACGCAGAAGGAGGTAAGAACGCTTGTAGAAAATCGTAAGGCTTACACTATGAACCATTGTGAGCTAAACATTTTTGAAACCTACGAACGCAGCGAACTGGTGCCACTAACTTTCAGCGACCTGGTAATCACCAGTATGTTGCGCGGCAAAAAAGTGATGCATTTGTTCGACCAACCAGGGTTTGATTACCTGCCGGGTGAAACGGTAATTGTACCGCCAAACATCACCATGAAAATTGATTTTCCGGAGGCAACAGCAAATCAACCATCACAATGTACCGCGCTGGCCATTAACCAGCAGGAGATCATGAACACGCTTGATTTTTTGAACGAGAATTACCCGCGTGAAGACAGGAATACCTGGAAACTGAACTACAACCAGTTTCATTTTTTTAATAATTACGAACTGGCGCAGCTGATCAATAAGCTGATCCGCATCAGCACCGGCGATGCTTTGACAAAGGATGTGCTGGCAAACCTCACCTTGAAGGAACTGCTGATCCGCATTATGCAGATGCAGAACCTGCACGATGTGAGCGCACATTCGCACGAGCTTTCTACCGGGAGCAGGTTTGCCTACCTGCTGGAATATATCCGCGTACACCTCACCGAAAAGCTAAACATCGACGCCCTGAGCCAGATGACATTTATGAGCAAGCCCAGCTTTTTCCGCGCCTTTAAGCAGGAACTTGGCATCTCGCCGGTTGATTATATCATAAAGGAGCGTATCCAGCTGGCAAAGCAGTTGATGAATAATCCCTACAACAGCATCTCCGAAGCTTGCTTTAAAGCCGGCTTTAATAACCTTAATTACTTTAGCCGGGCCTTTAAAAAAATAGAGGGCATTACGCCAAGCGGATATAAGAGCGGGGTAAGGGGTGCGAATTGAGGGACAAAATCAGCACTTTAGCCCATCGTCATTGCGAGGAACGAAGCAACCTCTGCACATGCTAATCAACGAAATACAAACTTTGTGGTGACCTGAATGCCGCATTTTAGGTCACAAAACGCAAGGTTCGTGAGCGTCCTCTGTAGAGATTGCTTCGTTCCTCGCAATGACGATCTGGTTTAGAGATGTCTCTATGCAACCACCACCATCTCCCTATCCACCTCAAAATACTTATCCAATTGCATCAAACTTTTCTCAACTATGAGCCCGCTTTTGCAAAAGCTTAACAGGTACTCGCCATCCAGCCTGTTGTACAGTTCATTCAGATCACTATCCGTTCCCGTTTTTTGGATCACCACCGAATCATCAAAGATCTTGCTTACTGTGGCCCCGTATTTTTGCAACAGCAGCCAAAGGTCGTCATCCATTAATTCGTTCGACACCCGGTAAAAGCCAACTTTATTTAATTCCTGTTCGCCAGGCATATAGGCTATTGCATGATGCACCTCGATGATCTTTTCAATCTTCCGCAGCAAGGTTTGCAGCTCGTTTAAGGGCAGCTTAACTTCCATGGTGATCAATACAATCTCGCTGAGGTCGGTACGCGAAACATTCAGGCAGCCGACGGTATAGCTGCGCCTGTTGAGTATGTCGAGGATCTGGCCGAGCAAGCCTTTTTTATCATCGGAATAAATAGCAATGATGCAATGATCATTTTGGGTGGGCCGGGGTGTTTTCATACATTAATTATTGGTTTTTGAGCAAAAAAAAAAGCCCTCCGGTGTGGAGGGCTAACAACTATCTTTAAATTTTTTATATAGTTAGGTTACCCTCCATTTGTTTAAAATGACAGTAATAACCAGCAGAATCAGGTTAAAATTCAGCGCTGCACCCAAAAGCGGGCTTGCTGAATTAGTGTTTGCGATATGTAAACTATTTATGCGCATTTGAATATTGGCAAGGTAGTAAATTATTTCAATTGTGCAGCTAACCCGTTAATTTTTACTGCCCCAGGTAAGCCGCAATCACCCTCATGCGCATCTTATTTAAATCAACGGTATCGGTATTTGAGAGTAAAATAAACGTAAGCCCTTTATCAGTCAAATGGATCCAATTGGAGTGGTGCCCGTAGCCGGTACCCTGCCTTTCGACAAAAATGGTATTCACTTTCCCAAACTTTTTAGGATACACCCAAAAGCCGAATGCCACGTCGCCAAGCTTTGGATAGGAGGTAAGCATCAGGTCGGCAGTTTTCTTTTTGAAGATCGTATGATTAAAAATAGCCTGGTCAAATTTCAGCAGATCTGTTGGTGTCGAATATATCCCGCCTGCTGAATAATAGTTATCTATATAATAATTGGTGGATGAATAAAGCACAGTTGTGCTGCCATCCTGGTTTGAATACCCCTCATCAATATTTTTTATAATATCCTCATGGTGCAGCAACCCTGTATGGTTCATTTTAAGCGGGATCAATATTTTTTCCTTTAACACCTGCTCATAGGGTTTGTGGTAAACGTTTTCAATTATCTTACCCAATAAAATATAGTCGCCGTTGTTATAATTAAACTTGGTGCCGGGGGTATCTATCAGCTTTTCAGAAACATACCGGGTAATAAACGTATCCAGGGGCCAGGCATCATTACTATACGCTTCAAGCAGCATCTCCCGGTTGCTCAGGTCCTTATGAAACATGCCGCTGGTGTAGGTAAGTAAATTGCGGATAGTTACCTTTTTTGCCGCCTCGCCTTTATAATCGGGGTAATACGTTGATATGGTTGAATCAAGGTTGACCTTGTTTTGTTCCACCAGCTGCATTATTAAAGCCGCCGTAAACGTTTTGGTAACCGAAAATAAATGGAATATAGTTTGGTTGGAATATTTGATGTTATAATGCCTGTTGGCGATGCCTGTATATTTAAGATATTCAATTTTACCATTTTTGGCGATAAGCACCGCGCCGTTAAAGTTTTTTTTGATGCAGGAGTCAACCACCCTGTCAACCCGTTTTACCTGGGCGAAGCTTGTGTTTATAATAAAGAGGCAGATGATAAGGAAGACGGTCTTCATAGTAGTTTAGCGGTTAATGCTGCTAAAATATATAATTGATATTATATTAAAGGGTGAAGGACTGTGGAATTACGGATAAATCGCTTTTAAATTCAATGACAAATAGGGCGCTCCTATGGAGCCGTTAGTTATATTCATCTATGCAATAAACAGGTGACTCCGCCGGAGTCCTTGATTGGCCGCCCAATAGTTCCAGCGGAACTACCTGTTTATAGGACCGTAAGACGCTGTTTAACGGCTCCATAGGAGCCTCCTGTTTTAAAACGATTTTCCTGTGTTGAATTGGCCGCTATCAAAGCCTTTTCGTCACCCTAATCCCATCTTTCGCGGTGCTGTTTTGCATAGCACTCATTTTTAATAGTTTTGTTATGGGTAAAGAAAAAATATGAATAAATATTCCGGGGGGATTCAGTTGAAAAAAGCTAGGCTTTCAGCTTCTAAAAGACCACTTTCTTCCCGACTTTCGGACTTTACTGACTTCCGGACTTTCCCAACTTCTTTCAATATATTTGTTTACATGAACAGCATTAAATTCATCGCCGCATTTTTATTTGTGGCTTCTGTTGCCGCTGCACAAACAGCACCTCCCAGCGACATCGCAACCATACAACAAAATTTCAAGAAACTTGACGTACTCGGCAGTGTGCTTTACGTAGCAGCCCACCCGGATGACGAAAATACCCGCCTGCTGGCCTACCTGGCACAGGAAAAGCATTACCGCACCGGCTACCTGTCAATGACGCGTGGCGATGGTGGGCAAAACCTGCTGGGCAATGAGCAGGGGGAGCTGTTAGGGTTGATCCGCACGCAGGAATTACTGGCAGCACGCCGGGTTGACGGTGCAGAACAATTTTTTACCCGGGCTAATGATTTTGGCTTTTCGAAGGGGCCGGAGGAAACATTGAAGATCTGGGATAAGGAAAAGGTGTTGAGCGATGTAGTTTGGGTGATCCGCAAGTTCAGGCCCGATGTGATTATTTGCAGGTTCCCTACCACCGGCGAAGGCGGACACGGGCATCATACCTCATCGGCAATTTTAGCGCAGGAGGCATTTGCCGCCGCTGCCGATCCGAAGCGTTTCCCGGAGCAATTGGCGTATGTACAGCCATGGCAGGCTAAAAGATTATTGTGGAACACCTTTAGTTTTGGCAGTGTTAATACCACCAGCCCTGACCAGTTTAAGATTGATGTGGGCGTTTATAACCCAACACTTGGCAAAGGCTACGGTGAATTGGCTGCCGAAAGCCGCAGTAATCATAAAACGCAGGGCTTCGGCTCTGCACGCCAACGCGGCAGCTCATTTGAATATTTCAAGACCATTTTGGGTGATGCCCCGCAAGCCGATTTAATGGATGGCGTAAACACTACGTGGAAGCGCGTTAAAGGCGGTGAAGATATTGATGCAGGGATAAATATCATCCGCAAGAATTTCGATGCTGATAAACCGCAGCAATCGGTGCCGGCCCTTGTGAAGCTGCTTGCTAAAGTTAGCCAGCTGACCGACGCTTACTGGCGCGCTCAAAAAACAAAAGAGCTTAACAATTTAATAACTGCCTGCGCCGGACTATGGTTTGAAGCTTACGCTGCCGAGCCAACCTACGCCGTTGGCGGGCAAATAAGCATTCGTTCACAAATAATTAACAGGTATGGCTTAAATATTTCGCTCGATAAGCTAACGGTAATACAGCACCAGGATAATGCCGGCAACACCAAAGACTTTTTTGAGCCGGAAGCGCAGTATGAATTGCCGGTAACCAATAAGACGATCCCGGCCAACGAGCTTCAAACAATCAGCAACGATTGTGTGGCCGGGGCTATTTCACAACCCTACTGGCTTGAGTCGCCTCACCCTATTGGTGTTTATTCCATTAGCAACGAGGGCAATATAGGCAACCCGGAAAACCCCGGCGCCCCAATAGTAAGGTTTGAGTTTTTGATAGAAGGCCGCCCGGTTGTAGCAGACCGAAAGCTGGAATTTAAATACGTTGATCCGGCTAAGGGCGAGATTTATCAACCTGTAGAGATCACGCCCCCAGTCACCGCTAACATAGTTGCCAAGGATTATATCTTCAACTCGAAGCAGCCGCAGAACATCGAAATAAAATTAAAGAGTTTCACCAAAGCATCAGGTAGTATCAGTTTAAAACCTTTGACGGGGTGGAAAATAAGCCCTGAGAAAATTGATTTTTCAGGCAAGGAAAAAGGCGATGAATGGTCAGCTGTTTTTATGGTGAGCCCAATGGATGGTCAGCAAAAAACCGGCGTTTTGCTGGCTGTAACAACGGCTAATGGTAAACAATATGCATTGGGCCTACAGCGCATCAGGTATGATCACATCCCTAATATCACCTTGTTCCCCCCATCGCAAACCAAACTCATTGATATCGACCTGAAAATTGCAGGCAAAAAAATTGGGTATATAGAAGGCGCAGGCGATCTTGTGCCCGAGGCATTGCGCCAGGTGGGGTATGATGTACATGAGCTGAGCGAAAAGGAGATAATGAACGGCGATCTTTCCGGCTATGATGCCATTGTTACCGGGGTGCGTGCCTACAACGTGAATGATCGTTTAGCCATTGAGCAGCCCAAATTGCTCGAATATGTAAAAAATGGCGGCAACCTGGTTGTTCAGTATAACAACAACAACGGGCTGGTAACCAAGCAAATTGGTCCGTATCCATTCCGACCGGTTAACCAGCGGGTTACGGATGAAAATGCAAAGGTGACCATCCTGGATAAGCAAAACCCTATTGTAAACTACCCCAACACCATAACCCAGGACGATTTCAGCGGCTGGGTACAGGAACGCGGGCTTTATTTTGTAGGCGATATCGACCCTAAATATCAGCAGGTATTGCAAATGAACGATCCCGGCGAGGCGCCCAATAGTGGGGCGCTGATCACTGGCAATTACGGCGAGGGGCGATTTGTTTATACGTCACTGGCATTTTTCAGGCAATTGCCGGCGGGTGTTCCGGGGGCATATAAGCTGTTCATCAATTTGCTGAGCAAGCCAAAAACGCAGGTGAATCCATAACGCAAACTGTAGGGCCGTATCGCATACGCCCTCGCCGCGCGACGAATAATACAAATGAACTAGATAGCGTTGGTTGCCTGTATTGTGTATAAGGGCGTATGCGATACGCCCCTACGGAAAAATAAACACCCCAAACAATTAACACTTCGCCTATTGCGATACATTATTTAATCTTTATTTTTGCTCCATAATAAATCGATTGTCATGACACATCACGAAGAAGAAAAAAGCTACGATTACCTGTATTACCTGATAGGATTGCTGAGCGGCCTGTTTACAGGTGTAGTTATCGACTATACTGCCATTCTTATTCCAATTTTAGGCGTTGTGGGCCTGTTATTTGCGGGCTTTTTCCTGAACGTTTTCGTGAGAGGACGTGGCCAGGCCTGATCCTGAGCTGCCTGCATTTATACGTAGCTGGAACCAGTTTTATGGCATTGTTGCCGGCTGGCTGGTCCTGCTAATTGTTGCTTTCTGGCTCATCACCATCATTTTTGAATGAGCTTAACCGACTGGATCGTCCTTGGCGTTACGCTGCTTACCATTGTAATATATGGTGTATGGAAAAGTGGCGCCAACACAAATATCGATCAGTTCCTGATGGGCAACCGCTCCCTCCGCTGGTACCACGTGGGGCTGTCGGTAATGGCTACGCAAGCCAGTGCTATCACCTTTTTATCCGCACCCGGCCAGGCCTATTCCGATGGGATGCGCTTTGTGCAGTTCTACCTCGGCCTGCCGCTGGCCATGATCGTGCTCTGCGTTACATTCGTACCCATCTTTCATAAACTTAAGGTTTATACCGCTTACGAATTTTTAGAAAACCGTTTCGACCTCAAGACCCGTGCGCTAACGTCCTTTTTATTTTTGATCCAGCGCGGGCTGTCCACCGGCATCACCATTTATGCGCCGTCCATTATCCTGTCGACCATCCTCAACATCAATACCGTTTATACCACGCTGTTTATTGGTTGCCTGGTAATATTCTACACCGTTTACGGCGGTACTAAAGCCGTCTCGTATACGCAGCTGCTGCAAATGAGCATTATTTTTTTAGGGATGTTTTTTGCCGGGGCCATGGTGGTGCACCTGCTGCCCGATAATGTAGGTTTTGTTAAGGCCATTAAGCTGGGTGGTAAGCTGGGCCGTATGAACGTGATAGACTGGAAGTTTGACCCGAGCAACCGCTACAACGTTTGGAGCGGGTTGATCGGCGGTTTCTTTTTGCAGCTTTCCTATTTTGGTACCGACCAAAGCCAGGTGGGCCGCTATTTAACCGGCAGCTCCGTTGGGCAAAGCCGGATGGGGTTGATCATGAATGGGCTGCTCAAGATCCCGATGCAGTTTTTAATCCTACTGATAGGCGTGTTGGTTTTTGCATTTTACCAGTTTAACCGACCGCCCATGTTTTTTAACCAGTACGAGGTAAAACAGGTAAAGGCAAGCAGCTATGCCGGGCAATATAATAAGCTTGAAGACCAATATACCGCAGTATTTGCCGCCCGTAAAAACAAGGCGGATGCACTGGTAAGGGCATTGGATGGAAACGACAAAATACAAATAAACCAGGCGCAACAGGACTTAAAAGTTGCCGATAAGCAAGCCGCTGACATCCGCAAGGAAGCCATCGGTATTATGAAAAAGAACAATGCCAAGGCAAATGAGGATGATACCAATTACGTGTTCCTTAACTTTGTTACGCATTACCTGCCCCGTGGATTGATCGGTTTGTTAGTGGCTATTATATTTTTGGCCTCCATGGGCTCAACGGCAAGCGCATTAAACTCGCTGGCATCTACCAGTGTGGTTGATATTTATAAGCGCATCATCAACCCCGGCGCTACCGATAAAAACTACTTGTATGCCTCAAGGTTAGCCACCATTTTTTGGGGACTGGTTTGTATTGGGATGGCGCTTTACGCCAGCAAGGTTGGTAATTTGCTGGAGTATGTAAACCAGCTTGGTTCGTATGTATACGGTACCATATTGGGCGTGTTTGTGGTAGCCTTTTATTTAAAAAGGATAAGAGGCAACGCGGTATTTATAGCCGCTGTTATTACAGAGCTAACCATTTGCCTGCTGGGCGTTTTCGGGCTGGTTGCCTATTTGTGGCTAAACGCGATAGGTTGTATTATGGTGATTGTAATTGCTGTGGGCATTAACCCGTTATTTCCTGAGAAGCGGTTAAACTAAGATTTTTAAGATTAATAGGATTTTAGGATGCTTTTCTTTTTTTGAACCATGATTCGCTTGATTTAAGGATGACAGGATTGTTAGCTTTATTAGCATCAAGTAATCCTAAAATCCTTTAATCATCGTTCAAAAACTAACGACGCGGCATATAGATAATTATACAGGCGCCTATCAACGCTATTGCGGCTCCGATAATATCATATTTATCGGGTTTAAAGCCATCTACCTTCCAGGCCCACAGCAGGGCCATTACAATGAAGATGCCGCCGTAGGTGGCGTAAACCCGGCCGAAGTTAGCAGTTTGCCAGGTGGCTACGACACCGTAGAGCACCAGCACCAACCCGCCGATGATGCCGTACCAAACAGGCTTATCTGATTTTAACCACAGCCAGATCAAATAGCCGCCGCCAATTTCGCACAGCCCGGCTAATACGAAAAGACTTAACGATTTAATGATGCTCAAATTTTTATTGGGAAAAGATTAAAAAAAATCCGCCTGGCCCGGCAACGTTTGCCATAATTCCATTTTCTGGAAAAGAAGTCCCAAAATTAACTTTTAGCCTGGTCAATAACGGCTTGATTTAGCCTCACATATTCATCGTCGTTACTTGCCTTTGCCATGTCGACACCTTGTTGGGCAGCTTTGATTGCGGCTTCCTTATCGCCCATTTTAAGGCGGATGCGGGCTTCCCATAGCTTAAACCATGAACCTTCAGGTTCCACCTTTTGCGCCTCAAGGGCCCATTTCAATGCGATGTTTAAATCCTTATTATTTTCATAATAATACTGTATGGCATTAAAGTAATAAGGCTTGCGGTCGCCCCTCATTAGTTTATCAATGTTGGCCATTATCTTCGCGTCATCATCCGTATTTAGCTTAATATATACTGCGGTATGATCCCACACCAGGTGCAGATCGGCAGAATGCGTGGTTTCATTTGCAAATTGAATAGTGAAGCTTTCGCGTTTTTCAGCAAGGTAGATAGGCTTTATCGTAAAACGCAAAAGGTCGTCGGCTTGCTTGTAGTCGTAAGCGCCCCATTGCTTTGCGGTTTTATTTAAAATAATTGTCCACTCATCCTTATCAGGAATACTGAAAAGAGAATAAGTTCCGGCAGGTACCTTGTGCCCCTCTATTATCACGTTTTCTGTAAAGCTTATGGTGGTAGCGGCATTTGCGCCGGTGCGCCAAACCTGCCCGTAAGGGTTTATTCCGCCAAAAATAACCCGCCCTTTAACGGCTGGCCTTGAATAAGTTATGGTGATTTTGCCTAAGCCAAAATCCTGAATAATGGTTTGTGTAGGGCTCGCCTCCGGAATACGTGGAGCCTGCGCGTTGCTTTTACAACAAATGCCTGTTAAAAATATAACAAGTAGTAGGTATAGGTATTGCTTTTTCATGGTTGGAATGGTTGTCATGTCGGAATTAAGATCAAAAGTAAGGAACCGGGGGTAAAGACAAATCTTTCTGAAAAACAAACCTGTTAGCTCATATTTAACCAACTACGTTCTTTTTCATCTTGACTCTTGTCTCTTGCTTCTTGACTTTTAACGTACTGCTAAGTTATTAATTGTCGCTTTATTATAATATCAGACTTGAAAATATTACAAAGGTAAAGTCGCATAAAAAAATAAAAGCCCCCCACACTTGCTGCGGGGGACTTTCAACCTAAACCTTATCACAATTGAACTGGTGAGTACCAGTCCGCATATTGTTTATCAATTACTGTACCAAATAATATGCGGTGAAATATATTCTGCCAAAAAGCCTGTATGACAAAGGTGCGTTATATGCTTTTTAAATGTACCGCAGGGTATACATCAATAAAAACGTGTTGTTTTTTTTATACACTACTTGATCTGTTTTGCAACATTTTTTCGACGCAGAAAGGTGTCGAACAAAAACAAGCCAAGCACTACGTCGAAAAACAGGAAGCCCTCAACAATTGGCTTTGATATGCTGCTGCTTATCTGCGGAACCTTAAAGTCAACCGGCACCTTTGCCGCAACATCCGGCAAGCTCTGGGCCGACCAGTTAAAACTAACCAGGGTATAGGTAATGAACCCCGCCAGGGCAATAATAAAGAATAAGGCTATCCCCATAATTATCCGCTTGTTGATAGCGGCCTTAAGCGGCACCTGCGCATTTTCGGTGCGGATGGCCTCAATTACATTGTACGTAAAAGCCATAGGCGGCTCGTCAAGCTCAATGGCTGAAAACTCATTGTTAAGCGCCAGCAATTCCTGGTATTTGAGGCGATAGGCTTCATCGCTTGCGATAAGCTTTACAATGGCGCTTTGCTCATCCGGCGTGCAATTGCCGTCAATGTAGTTCCAAAGTTGTTCTTCTATATGATTCATATCAGTTCCTTTGCTTCATGTTTTAAATTGCGTTCCAGCTTGTCTTTTAAACGCTGGCGCGCCCTGAATAATTTTACCTTCACCGTATTGGCCTCCATGCCCAGCGCCTGCCCTATTTCCTCCAGCGATTGTTCGCCTTTGTAAAACATGGTTATTATGGCAGCATCGTCGGGCAAAAGCTGTTCAATGGCCTGGTTAAGATAAAAAGACCTCGACTTATTTTCCGCATTGTTAACGTCATAAGCCGAAGATTGGCTTTCTACCTGTATAAAAGTGCCTTCGTCATCAATCGAGTCAGTGTCCACCCGCTTCTTCCGCAAAAATGTCATGGCAGTGGTATACACAATACTATAAAGCCACGTACTGAACTTTGCCTGCCTTTGGAACGTTGATAACGAGCGGTATGCCTTTATAAAGCAATCCTGCGCAATCTCCTCGGCATCTTCCCGTCCCTTTGCAAAACGCATGGCCAGCGTAAACACAAAGCGCTGGTGCCGCTTAACCAAATCGGCATACGCCGACTGGTTTCCCGCCAGTACCTGGTCTATCAACTCTATATCCGAAAGCTTGCTTTGCATTTATATAGATCTCTGACGATGTATTATCAGTTGAGGTTACACTGTTTTGTAAAGATAGTTGTTTTTGGTTGTGTAAAGTTGTAACGGTTGTAGTTGTTGTAGGGGTTGTAATGGTTGTAGTTGTTGTAAGAGTTGTAATAGCAAATAATATTTATCCGATTTCCGTAGGGGCGTATTGCATACGCCCTTGACACCAGTTGGGTTGAAATATTGTATAGGGCGTATGCAATACGCCCCTACAAACAAACATTTACAACTTTTTTCAATCTATGTGTAACCTCTTTAAAAATCATGTGGTCATAGCTTACAAATACACCATAATGGTGCTTTAAACAAAAACAAATTATTAAAAATTAAGAATTAAATATCATGGAAGATCACGCAAAAGAACTTGGAGTAATGGTGGCAATTATAGTGCCTTTAGCCTTATTCGCAATGATTTTTGGAATTGTTTACCTTGCCAAACGCGAAAGAATGGCAATGATTGAACGCGGTATGGATCCGCGCAGGTACAAAGTTCAATCGGCTCCTTTTCTAAACTTAAAATGGGGTTTATTAATGATAGGCGCAGGCCTGGGCTTATTTTTGGCTTACGTTTTAGATAATACCTTGTTTGCCCACATCGCACACCGGTTTGATGACGACGGCAACCCCGCTATCTATTTTTCACTGATTGCGATATTCGGCGGCCTGGGTTTGTTTATCTCTTATCTTATTGAGAAGAAGGAGAATGATAAAGGCGGAGATAAGTTAGATTAAGTTGATTTGGTGAGTGGTTGATTATTTAGTTGAGAAATAACATAGGACAGGCAAACTTAATCAACCCAATCTAACTCAATCAACCTACTCAACTATAAATAACGCTCCTTCAAAATATTCCAGTGATGCTGCTCGTGCCCTGCAATCATATAGGCATAAGCGCGAACAGAAAAGGGACTGCCGCTGGCAATTCCTTTTTGCATGGACTGCTGTTCTGTTAACGACTTGAACAGGTAAATGCTCGATTCACGAATTGTTTTAAATTCATTTGCAAGGTCTTCAAGCGGGCGGCTGTTAAAGGTCGCCTGCTCCATATACACATCCTGGTCGAAACCCGGCAGCGTTATCGACTCGCGCGAGAAAACCAGTGCCCGGTAAGCAAACACTCTTTCGGTATCGGCCATGTGGCCCAGCACCTGCTTAATGGTCCATTTGCCATCGGCATAAGCATGCTTGGCTTTTTCATCGCCTAAACTGGTAAATAATTTGTAGCTTTCTTCCTGCTGGCGTTTAAAGATGTCTAAAATTGGCTCATCGCCCACCAGCTTTACATAGCGGCCGGCATATTCCGAATACTCATCGGGATTTGGTCTGTTTATCATATCGAACGTTTTTTAATACAATTCTAAAGGTAGTTCCCTTCCCAACTTCCGAATCCTTCACAAAAATTTGCCCGTTGTGGTAATTTTCAATCATGCGCTTGGTTAGCGACAACCCGAGGCCCCAACCTCTTTTCCTGGTAGTATAACCAGGCTGAAATACCGTGTCAAATTTGGAACGTGGAATGCCCTTCCCGGTATCGCTTACATCAATAAATACCTGCTTTTTAATTTTGTTGCCTGAAATGTCAACATGAATCTGCCCTTTGCCTTCAATGGCGTTAACCGCATTTTTAAGCAGGTTTTCCAGCACCCAGTCAAACAATGGCACATTTAACCCGGCCACCAGGTGCGGGTTGCCGGTGAGCTCGAAGCCGATATTTTTGCTTACCCTTACCCTAAAGTAGTCTACAAAATCCTTCACCACCTCGTAAACCTTATGCTCTTCAAGCTTTGGTGTTGAGCCGATCTTTGAAAAACGATCGGCAACAATTTCGAGCCGTTTTACGTCGTTTTCCATCTCAACAATCAGGGAGTCGTTTTCTGAAAACCGTTCCTTCATCAGCTCAATCCATGCCATTAATGAAGATATAGGGGTGCCCAGCTGGTGTGCTGTTTCTTTGGCAAGCCCAACCCAAACCTGGTTTTGCTCTGATTTTCGCGACGAGCTGAATGCCGTATAGGCCAGCAATAAAAATATGGCGATGACCGAAAGCTGGATATAAGGGAAAAACTTTAGCTGGGTAAGCAGGTCCGAGTCCTTGTAATAGACAAGCCACTCGAGGTTATTGCCCATTACCTTAAGCCTGATAGGCGCATGCTGCGATTTCATGTAAGCCAGTTCCGACTCAAAATAAGGAAGGTCGTATTTCTTGTTTTTATTTCCTTCGGCTTCCAGTTTTATATGCGTTTTTCCTGGGTCGAGGCCCCGGGTAAACTGGATATCCCCCTTCAGATCGGTAACAATTGCCGGAACAAGCGAACTATCACGTACAGCTATGGTATAGTTCAGAAAATCGTTATCATCAGATGATAGGATCTGTTTCATGCTCATGGCCCAAACCTCCGCACGGGTACGTTCGGAGCGGGCAATGTTGCGCACAAGGTAACTGGTATACAATAATGAGCCGCTCGCGATTATTACCGCAAACGTGAGCAACGAGTATTTCCAGCGTTTTTTTTGTTGGTATGGATTCATGGGTGTAAGAAGTCCGAAAGTCAGTAAAGTCCGAAAGTCCGAAAGATTGTCCAATGGATATCAGTAGGGAAAGTTCGAAAGGGCGGCTTTCTTATATCGGCCCAAAATACGTATTTAGTATGAAAGACAGAAAGCGAAGCCGCAGTTAACCATTGCCGCAGTTTGGCCCGTGTATTTACGGCGGCAAAATATTACAGCAAACAAAGCTCCCATATGTTTTAATATGCCCGATATTCTTTATTTTGGTACCGAGTTTAAACTGTTGATTATGTTAATTATTGTGTCCTTAATTTATTCAGCCGCCCGGGTATGAAAATGAGATGGGTGAGCCTGTTGCTGCTGGTATTACTGGCAGCCGGCTGTAGTAAAAAGGAAACCCCGGAGCCGCAAAAGCATACCGGCACAGGTAGTTTTGCATTAGGCTCGCTGCTGCAAAGCAATATGGTGGTGCAGCGCGACAAGCCCCTTGTAATTTGGGGAACAGCAGCAGCAAATGAAAAGGTAACAGTAAACGTAAGCTGGAACCTAAATACCCTCAATACCTTTGCCGATGCCTCGGGTAACTGGAGGCTAAGCATACCTGCAAGCCCTGCCAATGTCAACCCGCAAACCATAACTGCCAAGCCTGATGGCGGGGCGGGGATAGTGCTTACCAATATTTTATTAGGGGATGTGTGGGTTTGTTCGGGTCAGTCGAACATGGTGATGCCCGTTGATGTGATTGCGCCCTTTACAGGGGTGATTGACTACCAGGCCGAAATAGCCGCGGCCAACTACCCATTGATCCGCACGCTTGCCGTGCAGGAAGATTACGAAAACAGCCCGGCCACAGAACTAAAGAAGGCCGTAAAATGGAATATTTGCTCGCCTCAAAACGAAGGGAGCTTAAGCGCTGTTGCATACTTTTTCGCCCGCAAGCTGCATATTACGCTTAATGTACCCATAGGTATTATTGTATCGGCCATTAACGGATCATATTGCCAGGAATGGACCAATACGGATGCTATTGCAAGCGACCCTGTTTTAACTGCCAATTATTCCGGCAACAGTTCAACGCTGTATAACGGGATGATCAGCCCGCTCACAAACCTCGCCATCCGGGGTTTTATTTGGTACCAGGGAGAAAATAACCAGCACGATGATCCGGCAAGCTATACCAGGCTTAATAGTGCGTTGATAAAAGGCTGGCGAACGCAATTTAAGGACGCAGCCCTTCCATTTTACCTTGTACAACTAACACCCTTCGCCGAAGATTATAACACCACCAATCCACCGGGCGGTGATAAAACACTCGACTATCTTGCAAAGTTCAGGGAGGGGCAGGCCAATGTTTTATCCACCCCGGGCACGGGCATGGCTGTTACCATGGACGTTGGGGAAGAAGCCAATCATCACCCCCGCAACAAAAAACCGGTTGGTGAAAGGCTTGCGCTGCTGGCTTTAAAAAACACCTTCAACCAAAATGTTGAGTGTTATGGGCCTCATTTTTCGTCGTGGTCGGCAAATGGTAATACAGCAACTATCAGTTTCAGCGCAGGCACCGCAAATGGCTTAACGACCATTAATAACCAGCCTTTAAAACAGTTCTTTTTTGTTGCCGGTACTGATCAAGTTTTCAGGCAGGGTGTTGCAAACATAGCAGGAAATGGGATTACAGTAGTGGCCCCTGCAGGTACGCCCCTGCCGATCCTGGCTGTAAGGTATGCCTTTACCAATGCGCCGGTAACCAACCTGCAAAACGCTGCCGGGTTGCCTGCGGAGCCGTTTAGAACGGACAATTGGGGTAATTAATTACAGGGAGTTTCTATAAGTAACCTTAAAAGGTATGGCAACATGCTCCTTGCCGTTGTTGAGCACCATTTCGGCGGTCTTTTCGCCCATCAGCTTAAAGTTGGTGGATATGGTGGTGATGCCGTTAAGGATGATCTTTTTAAGCGGCGTTTCGTTATAGCTGATCACGCCGATATCTTCACCGATCTTCAGTTTATCGCCGATAATTTTTTCTATCAGCTCCACCAAATCGTCCTCCATTAAATTGATATAAACAGTGCCGGGCTGCAGGGTTTCGTTTTTCAGGGAGTGGATGATGCCATATTCGAAGGCATATTTTCCGCAAAAATTCAAGAACCCGGTTAGGATCTCCTTTGAATAATAGCTATGTTCAGGGAAGATGATTTTGAGCGTATGGTACTTGCTCAGCTGTTCCACAAGTTGTTCCAGGGCGAAATAAATATCCTGTTCAAAATTCTCGTATACTGCACCAAAGTTGCCGGTTAAGCCCTCTAAAAGCTTATCCATCAGGATCAGCTTATCCTTAGGTAGTTCATTAATAACGGCTATGGCATTTTCGGTGCTTTCGATAAAATGCGGAATGATCACCAGTTTTGAATAGTGCTCGATGCTGTTTGCCAGCAGCTTTTTAAATACGTTGAAATTATTGTTGTAGATGTAAAAATCAATGGCTGCGTTACTGCCCAGCGTTTCGGCAAAGGCATCGTAAATTATTTTTTTGTGGCTGCTCAGCTTGTTAAAAAGCAGCAGCACTTTTACAGGCTGATTAAATGAGGTTGCCGAGATAAAATATCCTTTACCCGCTATAGACTTGATAACGTTGTATCGTTTTAATTCCTTATAGGCGCGTTCAATGGTATTGCGCGAAACTTCGAGGGCAATGCTCAGGTCGTTTATTGAGGGCAGGATGTCGTCCTTGTCAATTTTCTTTTCTTCGATGCCCCGTAAAATGGAATTGCTTATCTGCAGGTACTTAGGGGTAATGGAGTACTCATCAATATTAATGATCTTTAAATAATTTTTCATCTGCCTTTACCTGCGTTAGCTTGATCGGGTAAAACTAAATATTTATTCTAAAAATAAAGCACGCCAAATGGCAGAGGGATAAATTTTCGTTGGTTGATGAGCAACATTTTCAAAATGCGCCGTAGGTGCAAAATATCGGTAGAAAATATACCGCGGTCTTCAATCTTTTTTATATTCTTTCTACCGACATTGAACCCCGATGGGGTTCTTTTTAGCAATGAAAATACCTTGCCGGTAAAAATGGAATAAGATCCAGAACCCTTTTACAACCCTAAAAGCGCATTGATTTTTTCCACTGCCAAGCCCACATTGTTACATACCAAGACAGTAAAGGATAGTTAACTAGATGCATTTTCATTAACTTGGCTACCCAATTAAACACATCCTGATTAACCAAATGAGAAAGATCCTAACTTTATTTTTTGTCCTGCACATAGCTGGTTTTTGTTTTGCACAGGTTAAGGTTCAATACCTGCTAACCGAAAATACCGTAGACCCCATTAGCATTGATGCTATTAACCCCAGGCTTAGCTGGCAACTGAACGCCGGCGATAAACGTGGTGTAATGCAAACAGCCTATGAATTAAAAGTAAGCAGCGCAAAGGATAAACATGAAGTTTGGAAAACGGGCAAGGTAATGTCCGATCAATCCATGTATATTATTTACAAGGGCGAGCCGCTTGCAGCCGGCCAAAAATATATTTGGCAGGTAAGGATTTGGGACAACGCAGGCAAGGCATCTGCATGGAGCGAACCTGCCAGTTGGCGCATGGGGCTGCTTACCGCCGCCGACTGGAAGGCCCAATGGATTACGCCTGCAGGCAAGGAAGACTCAATCAACCGCCCGAGCCCCCTGCTTCGCAAACAGTTTTCGCTTACAAAAAAGGTAAAATCGGCTTTCGCTTACATCACAGCACATGGTTTATATGAGGCACAGATCAATGGCCGGCGCGTTGGCGATGCCTATCTTACACCCGGATGGACCAGTTATAACAAACGCCTGCAATACCAGGTTTATGACGTTACCAACATGCTGCAGCCCGGCGCAAATGCAGTTGGCGCAACGCTGGGCAGCGGCTGGTACCGGGGACATATAGGGTTCCCATCGGTAGGAAACAAATACGGGAAGGATATCTCTTTGTTATTCCAGCTGGAAGTTACCTATACCGACGGCACAACGGCGACCATCATATCGGACGATACCTGGAAGACCTCCACAGGGGCGGTAAGGTTTGCCGAGATCTATTATGGAGCCGTTATAGACGACAGGAAAGAGCAAAAAGCCTGGTCGACTGCAAATTTTGACGATAAAAAATGGACTGCCGTTAACGTTAATAACTTTAATAAGGACGTTTTGGTAGCTACCATAAATGAACCTATCAGGAAACATGAAACCTTTAAGCCGATAAAGATCTTTAAAACGCCAAAAGGTGAGCAGGTGATAGATTTCGGCCAAAACCTCGTTGGCTGGATCCAGATGAAGGTGAACGGGCATGCTGGCGATACCGTCAAGATCTCGCATGCCGAGGTGATAGACAAGCTTGGGAATTTTTATACCGAGAACTTACGCTCTGCCCGTGCAGAGAATGTATTTGTGCTGAAAGGCGACGGCAAGGAAACATTTGAGCCTCAATTTACCTGGCAGGGATTCAGGTTTATAAAGGTAGTGGGCTACCCGGGCGAATTAAAACCCGAGGACTTTACAGCCATTACCCTATATTCTGATATGAAGCCGGAGGGAACATTCTCCTGCTCAAACCCAATGCTTAACCAGTTACAGCATAATATTCAATGGGGCCAAAAAGGCAACTTTTTAGATGTACCTACTGATTGCCCGCAGCGCGACGAGCGTTTGGGCTGGACAGGTGATGCGCAGGTTTTCTCGCGCACCGCATCGTACAACATGAACGTGCATAACTTTTTTACCAAGTGGATGAAAGACGTCGCGGCCGATCAATTTTCAAGCGGCAGCGTGCCTTTTGTTATACCTAATGTTATTGGCGCCGGCGAACAGGGCGGCAGCACCGGCTGGTCTGACGTATCAACCATTATTCCATGGAATATCTATTTAGCCTACGGCGATAAACAAATCCTGGAGAACCAATATGCCAGCATGAAGGCCTGGGTTAAATTCATGGAAAACAAAAGCCGTAACGACCTTTGGAACACAGGAGACCACTTTGGCGACTGGCTGTTTTACAGCGTAAATGACGATACCGACGGCACCTCGGCTATCACCAGTAAATACCTGATCGCGCAGTGTTTTTATGCTTATTCAACGCAGCTGATGATCAACACTGCGCAGGTTTTAGGCAAAAAGGACGATGAGGCTTATTATACCGATCTGTTGGCCCGAATTAAAAAAGCCTTTGTAAACGAATATGTAACACCGAACGGACTGATCTCGTCCGACACGCAAACAGCGTATGTGCTGGCCTTGCAATTTGACATGCTTCCCGAGAATTTAAGGGCACAAGCTGCGGTAAGGTTGGTTGATAATATACACCGTTATCGTAACCACTTAACCACCGGCTTTTTGGGAACCCCTTATTTATGCCACGTGTTGAGCAGGTTTGGTCATGCCGATGTTGCTTACCAGCTATTATTGCAAGACACTTACCCATCATGGTTGTACCCGGTAAAGATGGGTGCCACAACCATTTGGGAAAGATGGGACGGCATCCGTACTGACGGTACATTTGAAACCCCGACCATGAACTCATACAACCACTACGCATACGGCGCGATCGGCGACTGGATGTATCGCGTTGTAGCAGGGATCGACACAAAAACAGACGCGCCGGGCTATAAGGAAATCACCATAAAGCCAACAATAGGAGGCAACCTGCAAAATGCATCGGCTGACTATGAAACCAATTACGGCAAGGTGAGCTCGCACTGGAAAATTGACGGTGCAAACTTTTTGCTTGATGTGGAGGTGCCTGCAAATACAACAGCCACCGTTTATATTCCGGGCACCAGTAGCAGCTCGATAACGGAAGGCGGCAAGGCAATGGCATCGGTTCCGGGAATAAAAGCAGGCGATGCAGCTGACGGATATGTGGCTGTAAATGTAGGGTCGGGCGTTTATCATTTTGTAACGGCAAAACCGTGATTGTAGGGGCGTATCGCATACGCCCTCTCGTTCGAAACAATACAAAATAAACCAATAACAAAAGGGCGTATGCAATACGCCCCTACAATAAAACCTAATAATAAACCAAACCATGGGCATAATTTTCGGCGTATTTTTTCATTTCATTGGGGGCTTTGCATCCGGCAGCTTTTATATTCCCTATAAAAAAGTTAAGGGCTGGGCCTGGGAAAGCTTTTGGATAGTAGGCGGGATTTTTTCGTGGCTTATCGTGCCACCGCTGGCAGCGTGGCTCACCATTCCAGGCTTTGCCGAAATTATCAAAAGTGCCGGTTTCGATGTTTTAGGATGGACATACCTGATGGGCATTCTTTGGGGCATTGGGGGCTTAACCTACGGGCTCGGGGTTCGTTACCTTGGCGTATCGTTGGGCAGCACCATCATATTGGGCCTTTGCGCTGTGTTTGGCTCACTGGTACCGTCAGTTTACTATGATTTTTTTCCGAAGGCAGGCAAGGATACCATCACCATGCTGGTTACCTCGCATTGGGGGCAATTGGTATTGCTGGGGATAGCAATTTGCGTTATCGGTATTATTATTTGTGGCAAGGCGGGCACCATGAAAGAAAAGGACCTTGCAAAAAACTCATCAGCGAAGGAAGAAAATAAAGACTATCGTTTTGGATTAGGAATTTTTGTAGCTATTGTTTCGGGTATCCTGAGCGCCTGTTTCAACTTCGGTTTAGAGGCCGGTAAATCAATGGCAGATACTGCAAACACAGTTTGGACTGCTGCACATCCTGGCGCCGGCAACTTCCTGTTTAGGAACAACGTGGTTTACATAGTAGTACTTTGGGGCGGACTTACCACCAACTTTATCTGGTGCATGATACTGAACGCCCGCAACAAAACATTCAGCAACTATACTGATCCGAAAACGCCACTGTTAAAGAATTATCTCTTCTCGGCATTGGCCGGTACAACATGGTTTTTACAGTTCTTTTTTTACGGGATGGGCGAAAGCCGGCTTGGTAACGGAGCAAGCTCCTGGATCCTGCACATGGCCTTTATCATCCTGATAGCCAACGTATGGGGACTTGTATTAAAGGAATGGAAGGGTGTAAGCAAACAGGCGTTCACAACCGTTTTAGTTGGTATTGGGGTAATTATATTATCAGTGCTTGTTGTGGGGTATGGAAATGCGATAAAGTAACACAATGTGTTCCCATAGCGATGGGTCCTGAAACCCATCGCTATGACGGCTAATTTATTTCCTGAACATCGACGCTATCCAGATAATAAGCGCAATAACAACAATTACGGCAATAATGCCAACAACGGCTCCGGCCTTAAAAATGCCTGCAATTACCGAACAGCTGCTTAAGCAAAGCAGCATTAAAATAAGCGATGGAAAATATAATCTTTTCATGGTAGGTTTTTTTAACAGGTATAATACCATGAAGCCTGAATAAGTTTTAGTTGCTTCCAATTATTTTAAAAGCCGTCATCTTCAATTCATAGATTCACCCTGTCGCCATGTGCTTTTGGCTCCGAGATCACTAAGAAATGCAGATCGGCCCCGCCATTATTTGAAATGCGGTGCCGGGTATTGGGCGTTATGTGAATGGATTGATTAGCCTCAACGGTTTGAAGTTTCCCATCCATCTCAAAGGTTGCTGTTCCCGAAAGGATATAAAACACCTGCTGTGCACGATGGTGATAATGCAATTGCTCGCCCAAAGCAGGCGGAATGCGTTCCTGGATCACGCTTAAGGTATCCGATTTTAAAAGGTGCCAGCCATCGCACTTTTCTCCCCATATGTAATGTTCAGCATTTTCCGTCGAGGTAATCATTGCTATTAGTTATTATTCGTTTCGTATTCCCGTATCAATTTTTTGGTGGCGCGGTTTCGCCAGGCGGTTAAAAGCAGTAGTTCCAGGTCGGCGGGCAGTACAGTTTTAAGGCGGACGAGCATATAATCGTAATTAAAATAATGGTCCGTCACAAAAAAAGCATCCGGTTTGGTGGTGATCCACCTGTCGCGTTCAAGGGTTTGCAGCACAAGGGTTTCGCCATCATCCCACAGCCGGGCAAAATACTTTTTGTTCACATAAAAAGCGGGTGTGCCAAAGCAAAGCTTCTCCTCAACGCCGGGTAGGGGCATTAGCTTTTGTCGTAAAAACTCAAGGTAAATGAAGGTATCTGCGCTCATTTCCATTGGGCTAATTTCGGAAGAAAATCGTTAACGAACACCATTCGACCTAAATCAGGGCCAGGGGCGATTGACCTATGATAATCAGGTAAAATTACCCCATAAAATCGCGTGTTTTTACGGGACCTGCCGGCGACTGATTTGCCTAAATTTATACCTCCAGCACGACATTCACCCGAAAATAAAATGGAAAAGGATAAAAAAGACGTATGGGACAGACTGCAAGCCGTTGGTACGGCTTGCATCCCGCTTATTATTGCCATTGTTGGCTGGGTTTTTACCAATAACTATAATAAAAGCCAGGCCGAGCTACAGCAAATAGCCTTTGAAAAACAAAACGAGGTTCAAAATATCCAGGTGCAGGTTTCGCAAGCGCAGCTCATCAGGGACCTTACGCAACAGCTGGCAAGTACCGATAAAACTGTTAGGGACATAGCACTTGCAGCGATTGTTTATTCTGCACCAAACCTGGGGAAGCAGGTGGCCGACATTGAGTCGAAAAAAGACGCGGCATCGGCCGCGCTGGTTCAAAACCTTTACGACGGAAAACGAACGGATGTTATCACCGGGCTGTTTTCAACAAGCGCACAGTCGCGCTTATCAGCATATAACGAGATCATCAACAACTGGCTGACTGACGATCAGTTCCTGGCCGACCTGATCGTGCAGTCGAAAAGGTTAATAAATACTACTAAT
Source organism: Mucilaginibacter phenanthrenivorans (assembly GCF_024721155.1). Lineage (GTDB taxonomy): Bacteria > Bacteroidota > Bacteroidia > Sphingobacteriales > Sphingobacteriaceae > Mucilaginibacter > Mucilaginibacter phenanthrenivorans. Next base: position 52,103 of record NZ_JAHVAP010000018.1, read on the forward strand.
ACTTTGCAGGATCGTAATAACGGGCTTTATAATGCAATGGTGGTTTTTCAGAACTATCAGCCGACAATGCTGCTTAAACATAAGGCAGACCTGGAAGACTTAATAAATTCCTTACCATCATCAAACAGCAAAACAAAGGACCAGGGGAACGTGGTTTTGAAGAGGATTGGCGGGTAAGGGGTAAAGTTTTATGATTCACATAAGTTTCCTTTAAAAACACTTTAGACAAAACGGGATGTAAGCGATCTGATTTGATTAATGCTTTGTTTTTTCGCCATTGATATAATCCAAAGCGCGCTGTAATGCTTTTTCGGGCGCCGAGTATATATCAGGAATCACGCCCCTCCAATCGTTTTCATTTGCCCCTATATTGTAATAAAGCTTGCTTGAAACTGTTAATTCAAGCCCGCTGTTTGGCAGATGAGCAGTTACAATATCGCCATAGCTTTTGATTAACCCACCAGTTTCCTCGCCAATAACAATCCCCCTTTTGTAATATTTAAAGCACTGCGCAAAGTCCGCTGCAGATGAGTAGGTTTCTATATTTATCAATAGTATAACCCGGCCACTAAACCGTAAGGGGTTATCCGCAATATTTGTCTTTTCAATATATTCAGTATCCAATGAGCCGTTGGGCCTGGAAAGCAATACTTTATCAGCACTGTCAAGCGGTTTTCCTACATGGTGCTCACGTAAACGTTGCTTTAACAAGGCGCTGTTCTTTTTAAGCACTTTGGCATACTGGGTAAATGGTCTGTTAAAAATATATTGAAAAAATGCATCTCCAACATCTGAGTCGCCCCCGCTATCATTTATTAAATTGATTATAAGATTTTGTACGTGCTTTTCTTTTATCACGCTAAATGCCGAATCAGCAAAGGCTTTAAATCCATCCCAATCAAAGCTTTTGAAATCGATAACCGCCGTTTGATTATCATTTAAGAGCCGAAGTGAATAAATCGAATCAGAATGACTATTGCCATCGGCATGCCCTTTAGCCATTTCATCAAGGACGTTTTTACGGATGCCCTTTAATGTAATATCCTTAACAACACCTTTACTTTTGTACTTCAGGCGATAAATACCATTTGCTTTATAAAGCGCTTCGAGATAAAAATAAAAGCGTGTTGCACCGAACTCCGCCCGGAATAAACGGTTTTCGCCTGTATTTAAATCGATAATATCGTTAACTATTTTTAGGGCAGGTATGTTATTGATACTGAGTATTTCGGCATCGGCAGGTAATTCCGCCTTAATCCCTTTATAAGCTCCGGAGCATGTAATAAAAGGTTCTTGAGTTGACAGTTTAAAATTGTAAGGCAGAACAAACGGATTAAGGCTATTATAAAATTGGCTGACATGAAGATCGGTATGGCCGTCATCCAAATTTCCCAGCAGCGGTTCTATCCGCAGGTAAAAATCCACCTTATCCAAATTTCTATCCAGGTGACTTTTAACCCGATTAACATTCTTAAAAAATGAAGCTTTTGGATACTTGTAAAATGGATTAGGGTGCGCTTCCTGCAAGTATTTAACCATGCTATCAACATCCTGCCTCATTTCCTGCGGCGTATAATTCCCTGGGGTTTGCCCCAAAACAATATTGAAAGATAAAATACAAAGAAGTAAAATGATTTGTCTTTTGGTAACGCTGGCAATTCTAATAAAATTACTAATCATGGCAGGTGATTTCTTTAATGGCATCCAAGATATAAATAAAAGTGAACCCAGGCCTGCAAAAGCTTAAAAACTGCGGCATCATCAAAAAATTGATCTGTACCGATTCGCACGTAAACACCGGTTTGCTTGTTGATGATGAGTTTGTGGATATAAGAAGCCTGGACGAACTCATCTGCACAACATTGGGCTAATACACGGATTTATCCCTAAATTTGCTTTACATCAATCCATCCTCCCATGAAACAAAAATTCCATTACGCCACCGTTAGCGAAGCAATAGAGCAGCTTAAAAAACAAGGCTACACCCTTGATCTGAACTTAAAGGAAAATCATTTTGTGGCCGGCGAACAGCAATACCCGGCAGATGAATTTGAGATAGTTGACCTGTACCGCTATGAGGGCGCATCGGATCCTGCGGATGAAGCTACCGTTTATGCGCTGGCATCGGCATCGGGCGCTAAGGGAATTTTAGTATCGGGCTATGGAATTTCTACGGATGATGATTCGGTTGATACATTAAAACAGCTGCATTATAAATATCAGCAATCACAAAGCTGAATTCATTAAGCCCCATTTAAGAACAACTTAAATGGGGCTTAAATAAGCATAGCTACTCCTCGTTCAGCTCCGCCAGGTCGTCCTCTAATGATTTTATCTTTTTAAAGTACTTTATTTTGTAATAAATGTGGTTGCCTATTAATGATACTATGGTTAAAGCGCCGCAAATTATTAATATAGTGTTTGTTGGTATTGCCCAATAGGCGTTAATAAACAATTTTAGGAAGGCATAGAAATATGCCGGGTAAAGAAAAAGGTAGATAACATTCATCAGCACATAAAATCTTTTAAATTCAACCAGTGTTTTGGTTAACGTCTCTTTAAGATTTTCCCTGTTGTAGATGACGAAGATATTTTGCTGCCGTTTATAAACCCATATGGTAATAAGGGCATAAATTATCATTATGGCTACATATACCACGGCCTGGCCAAATGTGGTATTTTTATCAGGAAAGAAATAGTGTCCGGGCAGGATCATTAAAAGAAGTACGATTAGCATTGTGCAGATCGCTTTACCAAGTTTGCCCCAGTAAACGTTTTTTTCGTGTAACTGACCTAAAGTGTTTGTTGCGTTCATGATGATGTGGTTTAATGTTTCAGGTGTATGTTTTTGTTGTTTAAATTCCTTTTGCTGGATAGTGTTCCAGTGCGCTTTAAAATCGTCCAGTTCCATGTTATCCAATATTAATAAGTGTGCGTAATTTCGATTTGATCTGGTTGAGCTTAAACCCAACGTTCGATTCCGACAGGCCCAGGATCTCGGCTATTTCGCGGTAGCTGCAGTCGTCCATATACAACATGGTGAGCGCGCGTTCAATCTCCGTAAGCTTCTTTATGGCTTCAAACATTTGGCTGATGTTTTCATCAATCGCATTAGGCCCGTCGGCAGCAATATTAAATGCCTCGTCATCCAGCCCGGCGAATTTTTCACGCCTGCCGGTTTTCCTTAGCCTGGTGATGGCGTTGTTAATGGCAATGCGATACATCCAGGTCGACAGCTTTGCGTCGCCCTTAAAATTTGGATAGCTCCGCCAAAGCTGCAGCACAATATCCTGGAAAAGATCCTCCCTGTCCTCGCGGCCATTGCAATACATATTGCACACCTTGAAGATGAGGCCCTGGTTTTCGGCAATGAGTTTAAGAAATTGATCTTTCAAAAATGTTGTTTATGCAATTAGTCGCACAGTATCAGAAAAACTTAGCAGAAAGTTGAAATTTATTTTGGGGGAATCGATTTATTGAGGTTTTCCCTGAAAGAAGAAAGAAGAATTGAGGTTTAGGAATAATTGAAAGCGGAAGAAACGAAGAAGTTAGGTAAGACTTGCGAAGTTTAATTCGATGGTGTTTGTTTTTTAGCGGCCTCATTGAGGGCTTCGCCGTTTAAAAACTTCGCAAGTCTGTTACTTATTATTTTATCCCGTAATGGTCGTTCATCAATTTCTCAAACAAACCACCTGGCAATACGTGTTTTAAAGTTTTGGCAATGGTTTGGCCGAATGCCCCAACCAAATACCGGTGTGCCGGGCTGGAAGAATCAACTATCTGCACCAGCTTTTTGCCGATCACTTCGGGATTGGCGCCAATGCTTTCATCTTTTTCCATGGCGGCAACGGCGGCATTATATTCCTTTTCCAGCATTTCATTTTTTATAGGGAACGGAACCTTTTCGCGGTTTTGGGTAAAGTCGGATTTAAAGTCGCCCGGATTTATCAGGGTTACCTTAACGCCGGTGTTGCGCAGCTCCATGCGCAGGCTTTGTGAATAGCCCTCGATGGCATATTTGGATGCGCTATACATACTTTGATAAGGCAATCCGAACAGGCCTGCGAGTGAGCTGATGTTTACGATCAGCCCGCTTTTTATAGCGATCATGTGCGGCAATACAGCACTGCTTACTCGAACCACGCCAAAGAAATTCACCTCAAATTGCTTCTTTGCGCTTTCAACAGGCATGGCATAAGCCGGACCGGTTACGCCGTTACCTGCGTTATTTACCAGCACATCTATGCGGCCCTCGGTTTTGATGATCTTGTCGATAGCGGCATTTACCGAGGCATCGTCAGTTACATCAAGTTCAATTGGTTTGAATGTTACTGATGTCATGCGTTTCAGGTCGCGCGATGAGCCGTAAACTGTATGTCCCTTTGCCTGGAGTGCTGTGGCACAGGCCAAACCTATCCCGGACGAAGCGCCGGTTACCAAAATTACCTTACCCATTGTTTTATAATTGCTTAATGTGTTGATCTGTAGTTTAACAGGAGGCGTAAAAATGCGAATTAATAAGGAAGTAGAAAAATTGTTTTTTGAATATTATGGTAACGTTTTCATGCAGATTATTGGACATCTATTGAGGCTTTGCTTACCGATTCGTTTTTTACAAATGAGTATATACCCATACGAAATCAGGGCTTGAGCGCCCAAACCATCTACTACCACCCGCTTCACCCGCAAGTACTCCTTGCGATCATTCCCTACTGCTGATCCTTATTGTTCTTTTTAGTGGCGTCCTGCGCAGCCTGGGCTTTTTTGATAGAGTCCTGCTGGGCCTTTTTCTTCTTGTTTTTGAAAAAGCCCTTCAGCAAAAAGTTGTGTTGTGCGGCGGTAAGGTCCTCATTAAGCGTGTTGGTGGTTTTATGCACGTTTGCCATGGTGGTTTTTGCCTGGTTAACCGTACCCTCCAGATCGCGGGAGAGTTTGTCGTTATTCAATAACCGGCCGATGCTGCCCTTGCCGCTGTTTACCTTAGCCACAATTGCCGACAGCCCTTCGGTAAGATCCGCTGCGTTATCTGCTACCTTTGTTAGTTTGGCTATCATCCTGTCTACGTCAAACGGATTTACGGATGTAAGCTGGCCGCCGTCGTTTATCTGCTCGGTGCTGGTTATGCCGCCAGGGGCTATTACCACCAGCTTATCGCCCATAAGCCCGTCGCTGCCGATGCTTAGCTTAGCGTCTTTTTTAACAAACTTTTTTACGGTGTTATTCAGGGTAAGGTCAACGCGTACGGCGCTGTCTGTTACTATGGTGATAGCCTGTACCACGCCTACATTTATTCCGGCAAAGCGCACGTTGTTGCCTACCTGCAGGCCGTTCACGTTTTTAAATGTTCCGTAGATCCTAAACGTAGAGCTGAACAGGTTTTTCTGATTCCCGATAAAAAATATAACCAGCACCAGCACAGCTATACCGATAAAGGTAAACACGCCGATTTTTATTTTTTGAGATGAAGTTGTTTTCATAATATGTCTTGAAAATATGATCCTACAATTTTGTCTTTTGATTTATGCAGCTGGTCGAATGTGCCTTCTGCTAAGTATTCGCCGTCGTTCATGATTACCACGCGGTCTGACGCTATTCGGGCGCATTCCATGTCGTGGGTGATGATGATGGACGTCGTTTTTTGTTTCTTTTGGATAGAGAGTATTAGGTCGCTGATCTCGCGCGAGGTTATCGGGTCGAGGCCGGTTGTGGGTTCATCATACAGGATGATCTCCGGCTCCACAATAATGGTACGTGCCAAACCAGCCCGCTTGCGCATCCCGCCTGACAAATCGGAGGGCATTTTGTCGATAGCATCCAGCAGGCCTACGCTCTCCAGGGCTTCTTCCACCCGCTTATCAATTTCGGCCTGGTCCTTTATCTTGAGTACCCTGGTTAAGGGGAATTCGAGGTTTTCGCGCACGCTCATGGAGTCATATAACGCCCCGCTCTGGAACAGGAAACCCATCTTGATACGCAATTCCTTCAGTTCCTTTTCATTCATTTCGGCAACGTCATCGCCAAATACCTTAACCGTGCCGCCATCAGGTTTCAGCATTCCTATGATACATTGAATGGTAACCGATTTACCGGTGCCTGAACGCCCCAGGATCACCACGTTTTCGCCGCGGTGCACCTCGAGGTTTATATTTTTAAGCACATGCTTTTCGCCAAATGATTTTTTGAGTCCTTTTATGGCGATCACAACCTCTTCCTTTTTGGTTGATGGCTGTTTTTGTTTGCTGTTTTCCTTTACTTCTGCCATTTCCATCCTATTTATAAAACAACAAACTGGTTATTTGTACGGCAATGGCATCGATCACAAAGATCCAGAGCGAGGCCGTTACCACTGCGGAGTTGGCTGCAATTCCCACGCTTTCGGTTCCCTTATTGGAGTGGAAGCCCTTATAGCAGCCCACAAAACCAATGGCGAAGCCAAAAAATATGGTTTTGATAAAGGCGGGTAAAAAGTCGGTAAAATCAAGGGACGCAACTATCTTGGTAAAGTACAGGCTAAAGCTCATGCTGTCGCGGATATTAAGCGCCAAAAAGCCGCCGAAGAGGCCGATGGCGTCGCCAATAACGGAAAGCAGCGGCACCATAAATGTAGTGGCCAAAATACGGGTGACTACCAAATACTGGGTAGGATTTGCGCCGGATACTTCCATGGCGTCCAGCTGCTCGGTTACCTTCATACTGCCCAGCTCTGCACCTATGCTCGAGGCTATTTTACCGGCACAAATAATGGCGATAATAACCGGGCCGATCTCGCGTACAAACGAAACGGATAACGTTTTGGGCAACATGCTTGCTGCGCCAAACGTTACGAGCGTTGGTCGGAGTTGTAAAATGAGTACCACGCCCATGATGAACGAAGTAACGCCAACCAGCATCATTGACCGGTAGCCGATCTCGTAGCACTGCCGCACAAACTCCGACCACTCAAAGCCGCCTGTAAAAATGTTTTTAAAAAACTGCACGAAGAAACCAACCTGGTCGCCTATTTCTTCGAACCATTTTTTCCACGCAGGTATTGCAACCTCTTCTGACATAGGGATTTATATTTTGTGCTATAAAAGCGATGATGTTAACTTTTGTTTTGTCTCAATCAAATAAATTTACCGTGGTGTATTCGGGCCGGCTTGTATACGGGGGTATTGGTAACGGGCAATCGGAGTGCGCTATGGTTTTAATAATTGAGTTATAGTATCAACACGGGGGAGCGTGTTTTGTTTTAGAGGAGGGTTTTGGCATCAAGAGCTAAAGGGAATATCCGGGAAATGGTATGCTGAAGCAAGAGAGGGAGTTAGGGCACCAGGGCATAAATATGTTCGTCCAAAACCTCGCCGTTTTTAATGATAGCGCTTTTTGAAACGCCCTCCTTTACAAAGCCGCATTTTTCCAGCACACGCATGGACCGCGGATTATTGCCAAACACACCGGCTTGCAGGCGCTTAATATCCAGGTTAGCGAAGGCATAATCGACAACTAATTTTAGCGCATTGGTCATAATGCCCTTGCCCCAATGCGGTTCGGCCAGCCAGTAGCCAATCAGGGGGGATTTCCGGTAAACGTCAGTACGCATTTCGATTCCGACCGCGCCGGCCAGTTCGCCGTCAATAGCAATTACAAAGCAAAGAAATGGATCCTGGTTCAGCATTAAGCTGATCCACTCAATGGCATTTTCCATGGTGTATGGATGGGGAAACCTATCAAACAAAAACGCATACACATTGCCGTTATTGGCATGTTTTTGTAGCGCCGTTGCGTCAGTCGTCCTCCATCCGCGCAGCGTAAAACCTCGTCCCTTAATTTCCATATTGTAACAAAACAGTGTTAAAATTACGAATGATTAGGGAAACTCTTTATATTGTGAGGTTGATTAAGTTGATTAGGTGAGTGGTTGATTGAGTTAATAAATAACGCAATCAGTTTAAGCCTTTCCAATTAATCATTCATGATAAACTGACCGCAATGAAAAGAATTTTTACCCTTTTACTTCTTCCCATCTGTACCGGCGCTTTTGCCCAGAAGCTTGGCCCCTTATCCATCGAAAAAATAATGCGCGATCCCAAATGGATCGGTGTTGCGCCGTCAAACATCCGTTGGAGCGATGACAGCAAAAAGATCTATTTTAACTGGAACCCGGAGAATGCCGATCGCGACCAGCTATATGCCATCACCCCATCAAACATAAAACCCGAAAAGGTAAGCCTTGAGGCGCAAAAAGCATTGATCCCGGAATATGGCGAATGGAATAAAAAGCGTACCATAAAACTGTTTGAAAAGAACGGCGATATCTGGCTGTCTGACCTAAAAACAGGCAAAATTCAGCAGCTCACCAATACCGTCGACCGGGAAAGCAGCGCTACCTTTAGCGGTGATGAAAGCAAGGTGATCTTTCAGCGCGGCGAGAACCTTTATTCGCTGAAAATAAATGGCGGCGAGCTGGTGCAACTCACCAACTTTACCCATGGCGCATCGGCGACCCCTACCCCGGCGGCAGGCAGAAGAGGCGGTGGCGCACGTCGTGGAGCTGCTGATGTAGCAACCGGTAACGACCAGGAACGCTGGCTAAAAAGCGAGCAGCTGGAATTGTTCGATATCATTAAAGTAAAGGATAAGGACCGCAAGCTCGATTCGGCAGAACGCAAGAACTTCGAAGTAAAAAAATTAAAAGAGATTGCCGTTGATGATAAGTCGGTTGGTTCGGTTGCTGTTAGTCCGGATGGGCGTTATATCACCTACAGGCTGGCAAAATATCCCGAGGGTGTGAAAAGTGCCATCGTTCCTGATTATGTAACTGCATCCGGTTTTACCGAGGATATTCCAAACCGCACCAAGGTTGGCGGCCCGCAAACAACGTATGAGTCGTTTGTTTTTGACACGCAAAAAGATACTACTTATAAAATAGTTACCTCGGCTATCCCGGGTATAAAAGACCTGCCTGATTACGTGAAAGATTATCCGAAGGAGCAGGAACGCCGCACCAAAACGAATGCTGACAGGCAGGTGGAAATCCGCGGTCCGTTTTGGAGCGAGGATGGTAAAAATGCCATTGTTGAAGTATCGGCACAGGACAATAAAGACAAATGGATCATGAAGCTTGACCCGGCAACAGGCGCTTTAACCCTGATGGATCGCGAGCATAACGATGCCTGGGTTGGTGGTCCCGGTCAGGGTAATGTAGGCTGGACGGATAACACCCATTTTTACTTTGAAAGCGAAGCCAGCGGTTACGCCCACATCTATTTGCTGGACGTTACCACCGGTACTAAAAAACAGCTGACCACCGGTAAATACGAGGTACAAACCCTGCATTTATCAAACGATAAAAAGACTTTCTACTTCACCGCCAATGTGGAGCACCCAGGCATTACGCATTTTTACCGCATCCCGGTAAGCGGCGGCGAACCTGTTAAAATTACCTCCATGAAGGGCGGCAACGAAGTAACCTTATCGCCGGATGAAAAATGGGTGGCTATCCGTTACTCGTATTCCAACAAGCCATGGGAACTGTACGTGCAGCCAAACAAACCTGGTGCAAAGGCTGAGCAGGTTACCAACTCAACGACAGAAGAATTTAAATCATACGCGTGGCGCGAACCACAGGTGATCACCTTTAAAAACCGTTACGGCAGCGATGTGTATGCGCGTTTGTACGTTCCTGAAAAACAGGACCCTGCCAAGCCGGCTGTAGTGTTTGTGCATGGCGCAGGCTACCTGCAAAATGTGCATTACTGGTGGAGCAGCTATTTCCGCGAGTACATGTTTAACAATATGCTGGCAGATAACGGCTATACCGTTTTGGATATTGATTACTCCGGCAGCGCAGGCTACGGTCGCGACTGGCGCACCGCCATCTACCGCCACATGGGCGGCAAGGACTTAACCGACCAGGAAGACGGCGTAAAAATGCTGGTTGACAAATATGGCGTTAACCCTAAACATGTTGGTTTGTACGGCGGCTCATACGGTGGTTTTATCACACTGATGGCCATGTTTACCGAGCCTGATACCTGGGCGGCAGGCGGCGCAATCCGTTCAGTTACCGACTGGGCACATTACAACCACGGCTATACCGACGAGATTTTGAACGAGCCTTACAATGATGAAAAGTCCTACCGTTTAAGCTCGCCGATATATTTTGCGAACGGGCTTAAAGGCAACCTGCTGATGCTGCATGGCATGGTTGACCAAAACGTAAACTACCAGGACATTATCCGCCTGAGTCAGCGATTGATCGAGCTGCACAAGGAAAACTGGGAATTGGCCTCCTACCCGGTAGAAGACCACGGCTTTGTACAACCCAGCAGCTGGACGGACGAATATAAACGCATCTTTAAGCTGTTTGAAACTACGTTGAAGAAATAGAGAAAAGCCTGCTGACCGACAGCAGGCTTTTTATTTTCAATTCAAAACCGAACGGCCCGATGTTCAATATCGTTACAATGAATGGTGTAAATAAAAGCACAATTTTCTATATGTCAACAAGTTAGTAATTTGGAACAACGATTGCGGTAGTTGATTTACTTGAATGCATATACTTTCCATATCACCCCTTACGACCTGGTCTTCCTGGGAACGATATTTACCGGGCTGACTTTTACCATGCAATTATGGTTTACCAAAAGGATCAACCGAACTGCAAACCGGTTTCTTGGCTTGGCTCTTGCAACCATTGTTTTGTGGATGATCCGGGTGGTGGGCATTGATATGGGACTTGGAACCGGTTTGCCGCACTGGAGTTGGCTGCCGCTGCAATTTTCGCTGGCGCTGGGACCGTTGATCTATTTTTATGTGCTTAAAATAACCCGGCCAGAATATAATTTCAGGTATAAGGACCTGTTGCATTTTAGTCCGCTGCTGCTGGAGTCGGGCGCCCACGCATTGGAAGTTAGCGAGAGCGCAAGGACAAGTGCGGCTACTTACGATACGTTAATCTTTCGGCAAATAAACCCGGTATTGTACGCGGCAGCGTTTGTTTCGGTCAGCATCTACCTTTACGCATCGCATAGGCTGATCGGGCGCTTTTACCGGCGACTAAAATTTACCGGCGGCGACCGGTACCGGCACGAAATGCGGTGGCTGCATAAGCTGCTTATAGGTTTTGGCATAGTGTGGCTGTTATGGATACCCTTTACCGTTGCCGGTTACTATTACCATTCGGACGCACATTTTTATTATCCTTTGTATTTCCTGTTAGGGGTAATAACTATCTGGATTGCGGCCAAAGCATTTTCAAAGCCGGAGGTGAGTATTTTGCCTAATCCTGCTCCGTTTTTAAAGCCACCGCTTCCAGCAGAAATGAAGCAAAGGGGTATTTGGCTTAAGAAAGCCGTACAAACCGGCCGCTATTACCAGGATCCTGAACTAAGCTTAACCTTGCTGGCCGAGAGGCTTGAGCTGACTACCCATGAATTATCCCGCATCATCAATACAGCGCTTAAAAAGAGCTTCAATGATTTTGTTAATGAATACCGAATTGCAGAGGTGGCCCGCAAAATGCAGGACCCGGCGTATGATAATATAACGCTGCTGGGTATTGCATTTGAATCAGGCTTCAATTCAAAATCTACTTTTAACCGGGCTTTCAAGCAAATGACCGGAAAAAGTGCTGCGGAATATAAAAATGAGCTAAAAAAACAGCGCCCATCTTATAATTTGACGCATCATACCCAATTTTCAGCGATAATTTCGTACCATAAAACCACTCCGACGTGGACACACGAAAAATTAAATCGCAACTTTATGTTTAAAAATTACTTCAAAACCGCCTGGCGCAGCCTTAAAAAAAATAAAGGATTTACTGCCATTAATGTATTGGGTTTGTCAGTTGGCCTGGCAACCTGCCTGCTCATTGTTTTTTATGTGGTTGATGAATTGAGTTACGACCGTTATAATGTTAACGCCGGCAACATATACCGCATTACCGAACAGGTAAAGTTTAATGGCAACGAGGGCTCGTACGCGGCATCTGAAGCGCCATTGATGGCCAATATCAAGAGCTTACAGGGCATAGCGAAATACGCCCGGATGCTGCCGACCGAATCGCTTTTCATTTCTCCCCGTAAATATTTCATCAAAAAAGGCACTAATGACATCCAGGAGAACAACATAATTTTTGCCGAACCGAATATTTTTGATGTTTTCACACTGCCAATGATTGCGGGTAGTCCGTCGGGCGCTTTGACCGAGCCCCACAGCGTTGTACTTACTGAAAGCGCAGCAAAAAAATACTTCAATAAAACGGACGTTATAGGCCAGGTGCTGACACTAAATGACACCGGCTTTTACAAGGTTACCGGCGTATTGAAAGATATTCCGGCCCAATCGCATTTTAACTATAATGTATTCGTTTCCTTTTCGTCAATCCCCGAAAGCAAGGTGAACTCGTGGGGCTTTGGCGGACTCCACACTTATCTTATGCTAAAGCCCGGCACCAACGTAAAGGCGCTCCAGGCCGCTATAACCAAAATAGAGATAGCTAATTCCTACTCCCCCAAACTATGGAGCACCGGCGATAATTATTTCCGCGTAGTTTTAACGCCATTGCTTGATATTCACCTGCGTTCGAGCAGCCAGTATGAGCTGAGTAAAAGCGGCAATATCCAATACGTTTATATATTTTCAGTGATCGCGATATTTATTTTGCTGATTGCCTGTGTTAATTTCATGAACTTGTCTACCGCGCGGTCGTCAAACCGGGCCAAGGAAGTTGGGGTGCGCAAAGTATTAGGCTCGGCCCGTAAATACCTGGTTGCCCAGTTTTTAACGGAGTCGTTCCTGGTTACTTTAATCGCTACGATAATAGCCCTTGTTTTAGTGTGGTTGTTATTGCCATTATTTAACCACGTGGCCGATAAGCAGCTATCCTTTACCGTTCAATCCATGGTTTGGTTATTGCCATCATTGCTTGGCCTTGTTTTGGTGATAAGTTTCCTGGCAGGGTCGTACCCGGCACTTTTCCTGTCTGCCTTTCAGCCTATTGATGTGTTAAAGGGAAAAATCTCGGCTGGCTTTAAGGGGGGCTTTCTGCGCAGTTTTTTGGTGGTTTTCCAGTTCGCCATTTCCATCTTTCTCATCATCGGCACGCTGGTTATTTATAACCAATTAAATTACATTCATAGCAAGAGCCTGGGCTTTAACCGCAGCCAGGTTTTGGTCATCAATAACGTAAATAATTTAGGCAAAAACGCCAAACTGCTGAAACAGGAATTAAAACAATTTCCGGGAGTGACCAGCGCTACCATGAGCGGCTACCTTCCTACCGGACAAGACAGGATTGCAACCGCTTTATTCCCTCACCTGCCTATTGATATGAAAGATGATATACTGACCCAATTTTGGCCGGTAGACGAGGACTATATTGGCACGATGGGTATTCGGCTAGTGGCCGGCCGCAATTTCTCCAGCCAGATGGCAACTGATACAGCAGCCGTTATTGTAAATGAAGCGTTTGTAAAACGCCTTGGTGTGAAAAATCCGCTGGGCAAAACCGTTTTCAGGGACAGTTACGGCGTACAACCCTACCACATTATAGGGGTAATGAAAGACTTTAATTTTAGCTCGTTGCACGATGAAATTGGCCCTGCAGTTTTATACGATGCCGAGGACAGGGGAGCGATTAGCGCCAAAATAAAAACAGCTAACCTGCCCGCGTTATTATCGCAGGTTGAAAGTAAGTGGAAAAGCCTGGCGCCCAACCAGCCATTTGCCTACTCATTTATGGATCAGGATTTTGATGCCACTTATCGTTCAGAACAGCGGATCGGCACACTCTTTATTGCCTTTAGCACGCTGGCGATTTTGATAGCCTGCCTGGGATTATTTGGTTTGGCCGCCTATGCTGCCGAACAGCGCAATAAGGAAATAGGCATCCGCAAGGTGTTAGGTGCCAGCGTATCTGGTATCGTAAGTATGTTATCGATGAATTTTATAAAACTGGTATTCATTTCCATCCTGATCGCATCGCCAATAGCGTGGTGGGCCATGAGCAAATGGCTGCAGGGCTTTGCCTACCGCATCGATGTATCCTGGTGGATAGTAGCCGTAGCAGGGCTAACCGCCATATTCATTGCTTTTGTTACCATCAGTTTCCAATCCATAAGGGCGGCCATTGCTAACCCGGTAGATAGTTTGAGGAGCGAATAGCCGCTTATGGGTATCCCAATATTTTATATTATGCAATTTTTTATATATCAATATGTTATAAGTTTGGGGTAGCGATAGCGTTTAAATAGTTCCATTGAATAATTATACTCCCCATATCACCCTGTATAATCTCGCCTTCCTGGGGACGATATTTGTCGGGCTGACTTTTGCCCTGCAATTGTGGTTTACCAAAAGGATTAGCCGAGCCGCAAACCGTTTTATGGCCTTAGCGCTGGTAACAGTCGTTTTGTGGATAATCCGCGAGGTGGGCATCGAAATGGGACCTGGAACCGACTTCCCCCATTGGAGCTGGCTACCGCTGCAATTTTCGCTGGCGCTGGGGCCGCTGATGTATTTTTATGTGCTTAAAATAACCCGGCCGGAATATAAGCTTAGTTGGACGGACCTGCTGCATTTTGGCCCCTTGTTGTTGCAACAGGGCGCTCTGGTATTGGAGATTAAGGAGAGCATGAGGGCCGGCGCGGCTACTTATGATACGCTGATATTTCGTCAGTTGAACCCGTTATTGCAGCTATTGGCGTTTATTTCGGTTGCCGCCTATTTGTATTGGTCTTTTAAGTTGATAGAACGCTTTTACCAACGGCTGAAATTCAATGATGTGAGTGACCGGTACCGGTACGAATTGCAGTGGCTGCGTCGCTTGCTGATGGGATTCGGTGTGTTATGGTTATTATGGATCCCCATCATAGCAGCAGATTACTATTACCACTTAGGCAGTCATGCCTATTATCCTCTATATCTTATTTTAGCGATAATGATGATCCGGATAGCGGCCCGGGCTCTTTTCAAGCCTGAAGCGGGAATGACGGTCCAAGCATATCCTGTTTTTAAACCAAAGCCTCCGGCTGAATTGAGGCAAAAGGGCATTTGGCTGAAGACGATCGTCAAAGCCAACTTGTATTACCAGGACCCGGAACTGAGTTTAGTTGCACTTGCTGAAAAGCTTGAGCTGACTACCCATGAATTATCCCGCATCATCAATACTGCACTTAAAAAAAGTTTTAACGATTTTATTAATGAATATCGGGTTGCCGAAGTAATCCGGAAAATGCAGGACCCCGCCTACGACCATATCACACTGATTGGCATCGCCTATGATTCCGGCTTCAACTCTCCAAGTACCTTTCACCGTGCATTCAAAGAGATGACTGGAAAAACACCTGCCGAATATAAAAAAGAACTGCCATCTTATAATTTGACACATCGTTCCAGATTTGCGCCGATAATTTCGAACCAGGAAACCACGCTGAGGTGGTCTCATGGAAAATTAAACCGCAATTATATGTTTAGAAATTATTTAAAAAATGCCTGGCGCCACATCATACGCCATAAAACCTATTCCGCCATCAATGTTACGGGTCTTGCGCTGGGTATTTGCGGCTGCCTGGTGATTTACCTGGTAGTAAGTTACGAATTCAGTTTTGACAACTTTCACCCCGATAAAGCGCGCATTTATTGCGTCGATGGAAGCATAGCAGGCGGTAAAAACCCGGACGATGCGCATTGGAATTCGGTGCAGGCACCGATGCCTGATGCCATGCGGAGTGAAATGTCCGGATTGGAGACTGTGGCAGCTTTTCAGCATTATAACCCCAAAGTGAAGATAAAACAAGGTGAAAAAGTAATTAAAGCATTCGATGAGACAGAAGGGATAATCGCTGAATCGGGTTATTTTGACATATTGCCTTATACCTGGTTAAGTGGTGGCAAAAAAACATCATTAAACAAGCCGATGACCGTTGTGCTTACCCAAAGCCGTGCGAAAACTTACTTTGGCGATCTGCAGCCAGATGAGATGATTGGCAAAACAATTACTTACGATGATTCGCTTACCGTAACGGTGACGGGCATCCTGAAAGACTGGAACAAAAATTCGGATTTCGACTTTTCTGATTTTATTTCGTTCAGCACCATCAACAGCAGTTTTTTAAAAAACCAGATCCAACTGAACAATTGGAACATGCTGAACCATGGCAGCCAGGAATTGGTAAAATTGCCTGCCGGCGTTAATCCAACGCAAGTGGATGCACAATTCCCATCATTCATCAAAAGGCATCTTGACCCCGATCCGCATACCAAATTGCATATACAACTTCAGCCATTTACGGGCATTCATTTTCATCCGGAATATGGCGGTGAAGGAAGAAAAGCTGACTTAAGCGTTTTATATATCCTTTCAGCAGTCGCCATATTTATATTGTTTATTGCCGCTGTAAATTTTATCAACCTGTCTACTGCACAATCCGTACAACGAACCAAAGAAATTGGCATACGCAAAGTACTTGGCAGCGGAAAAAGCGCTATCCTTTTCCAGTTTTTAACAGAAACATTTACTTTGGCTTTACTGGCGGTAGCCATAGCAATAATTGCTGTAAGGCCCCTCTTGAATTTGTTTGCCGCATATATACCGCCGGGCGTAAAATTCGATTACTCCGCGTATACCGACTGGGCGTTTCTTGTCGGTATCGCCATCTTTACTACATTACTGTCAGGTTTTTACCCAGCAAGGCTACTATCCGTATTTCGGCCGGTTTCGAGCCTTAAAGGTGAAATAAATGAAAAAACGGGTAATAAAGGCTATCTGCGCAAAAGCCTGATCGTTTTTCAATTTACCATATCGCTTATTTTTATTACAGCGACCCTTGTGATCGATAAGCAGATCAGTTATATGCAAACCCGCGATCTGGGCTTTAAAACGAGTAACATTATCACCTTAAGAAGCCTTTGGAACGATCATACAGGCAAAATGAAGGTACTTGCCGAAAAAATCAAACAAATACCCGGCGTCGGCCAGGTTATAACGGAAGCTTTTCCGCCGATGGGTTTTGCGCATATGGGCAATGGTATACAACTGCAGGGAAGCAGTGAAAAACAAATCCAGGCTTCCATCCATTCGGGTAATGAAAACTTTGTGCCGTTTTATCATATGAAAATAGTTGCTGGCCGTAATTTGTTGCGCAGCGACAGTGCAAGAGAATACCTTATAAATGAAACTGCCGCAAGGACCCTTGGTTTCAATGATCCTAAAAAAGCTGTTGGCAAGTTCCTATCAGGCCCTCAAAGTAAAGCTTATCCAATAGCCGGCGTGGTGGCTGATTTTTTCGAAAGCTCGTTCCACCAGCAAATTATGCCTGTGGTTATTGAAAATGACCCAAAGGTGCAAATAGGCATAGCGCTAAAGCTAACGCCGGCTGAATACCAAAAAGGTGATATGCCATTATTGGCAGACAGAATTGCCAGGGAATGGAAGAAAATTTATCCGGAAGAACCTTTTGATTATGCTTTCCTGGGCGATTCCATTGCCCGGTTATACGAGAGCGATCAGCAAACACAGTGGCTCACGAGAACAGCAACATTGATCACCATCTTTATTTCATGCATGGGCTTGTTTGGGTTAGCAATGTTTACCACCGAAAGAAGGATCAAAGAGATCAGTATCCGGAAAGTGCTGGGCGCCAGCATAAGCGATATTTTAACGCTGCTGAATAAGGAAGTGGTTATACTGATCGCTGTTTCATTACTGATTTCATCGCCTATAGCATGGTTCTTTATGCATAAATGGCTGCAGAAATTTGCCTATCATACCAGCCTGAGCCTATGGGTATTTATACTGGCAGGCGCAGGGGCTATGTTAATAGCACTTGCAACTATCAGTTTCCGGACGATGAGATCAGCTACGGCAAATCCTGTAAAGGGGTTGAGGAATGAATAAATCATTGTGGAAGGTTTTGAATTATTGCTGCTGATGTAAACCACAGCAAATGTAAGCGTCACGCTTACAACAAGCCTTTTGCGATTTCAAAAAAAAAAGGTTAGGTGATCAAATTTATACGTCAAGCCATGGGAACACCGGTCAGCTTCCCGATTGCACCGGCGATATCTTGCGGCTTCAGGATAAAACGCGTCTGCCCGCTTCTGATGGCAGACTCCGGCATCGAAGGATGCTGTGCCGTTGCCGGTAACTGCGCGATGGTCATGCCGCCACGCAGCTTGATCTGCGCGGCACCGAGAGAACCATCGCCATCCAGACCCGAAAGGATCACGCTGATGGCCCGGCGGCCCAGGTCTTCGGCCATCGAATAAAATAAGATATCTACGGCCTTGTTGACCTTTTCATCGGCGTGGCGTGCTCTTAATACCAGCTTGCCATCCTCAATCGTCATCATTTGCCCTTCCGCCAATACGTACACCTCGCCGCATTTCAGTTGCATGCCTTGTACGGCCACATTTACTTTCAATTTGGAAAAAGGTTGCAGGCGTTCCGCCAGTTTGCTGGGATAGGCCCGGTCCAGGTGCTGGATGATCAGAAAGGCTGCGTTGGAATGTGCCGGCAGGCAGGAAAGAATTTCAGTCAGCGGATCGATCCCGCCAATAGACAAACCGATACCTACGACATAAAAAGGGTTTTTATCACGTATGTTCATGATTACGTTTGGATCAATTGTATAAACCTACATAAACAGGAAGCCAGGATAAGTTATTTTGCGCTTAAGCGAACTGCTATTTCGGATAGGATGAAACGTGTGTACAGGTATACAATCAATTTTAACAAAATTTGTTTTACGCAGTTCCGGGGTCGATCAGGTCGTCTGTCAGCGCCGTAATGTCAAGTATCACTTTATCCAGTTCTTCTGCGGCTTTTTTTATTTTGGGAATGATTTCGGCATCAGTTGAATCCGTCAGGTCGATCAGCTGGGTTAGGCCGAGAATATTGGCCAGCGGCGCGCGTACCCGGTGCGATTGGATCCAGGCGATCTCCCGCAATCGTTCATTTTGTTTTTCGATCTTGTGCAGGTGCTCTTGTGATTCGGTAATGTCACGCAGGAAGCAGGTCACGCCGATAACCTCGTCATGCAGGTCCCGGATCGGGTTAAAGCTCAGTTCCTCGTAAACCTGCCGGCCATCTATCTCCCGCTGCCTGACGATGCTGAAAGCCTCACCTTTAAAGGCCCGCTCATAGCTTTCGAAAAAAACCTTCAGCCTTTCCTGTACAAAATCAGCATGGGTCACCTCGGTTTCGCTTTTCCCGGTCAGCTCCTGTACCCGGTCCCGGAAAGCCTGGTTGCCGGTAATGATGTGGGATTGCCTGTCCACGGACCAGATCAGGTCGCGGGTATTGTTAATGATGGCCCGTAGGTTCTGCCCATCGTTGTAGATCTTTTCCTGGATCTTTTTTTGTTCGGTGATATCCACGAAATAGACGGCGATACCATCTTTCGTTGGGTACACGTTCATCGAACCCCAAACCCCCAGCGGCGCATATAATTCTTCAAAATGCACGCTGATCCTTTCGGTCATGGCGCGCTCGTATTCGGCGTAAAACCTGCCTTCCCGGGAACGCGGGAAAAACTCCCAAAGGTTTTTGCCCATCACTTCTTCCTTGCTGCAGCACAGGGCGCGTTCGGCTGCCTTATTGATAAAGGTCACCTCCCAATTGCTGTTCAGCGCGTAAAAACCGTCCGTGATACTATCGAGCATATTTTCAAGCTCGGCGGATTTCTCCCTCAGGATCGTTTCGGCCCTGGTCTTTTCGTCCAGGTTAAAGACCAATGCCTGCCGGGCGGCCCTTCCTTCAAAGCGGGTATCATGCGTGAAAACCTGAACCTCAAACGTCCGGCCTTCCTTGTTCCGGTGCAGCCAGCGGCCCGCATCCAGGCGGTTTTTCAGGATGGTTTCATGGAACTTCAGGAAAGCGGGAATTTCTTCCGGCGGCCGTATGTCGGTGACTTTCAGCCTAAGTAACTCCTCCCTGCTGTAGCCGTACTGGTCGACGGCTGCGGCGTTAACCGCAAGAAAGCGGAAAGTGAGGTGGTCATAAATATACATCGGGATGGGCAGCTCATCAAACAGGCGGCTGTAATCGTCTGTGCCTGATTTTTGCTTGCTCCGCAGTTTCGCGATCCGGCTGTAAAGCACGGCGGACGAGAGCGAAATAAAAAGGAACGAAAGAACAGCACCGGCGACAGTCATGGGGTAAAACGGTTAGTGTGCGGATTGAGGACAATGTAGGGTTTTTATAGACCAATCCCGCAAGCATTATTTGGGGCACCTGAGGTTGAAATTAAATGGATACGCCGGTTAGGCGCGCGCATTCGGCCAGCAGTTGGTCCTGCAAGGAAACATCATCAGCCAAACGGTTATAATGGGCCGGTTTCCGGTGGTGGAAATACTGTCCACTGACCAGCGCACCAGGATCGTCGCTGACGGCGAGCCAGACCTGCGTTTGATACCCTTGCGCCAGGTCATCCGGGGCGCCTGCGCCGCCCATCTTCGTGGGTACCCAACCCGGATCGACTGCGTTTGCATAAACACCAGGCCACTTCCGCGCCAGGGCTTTGGCCAGCATGAGCACATGGAGCTTGGTGTCCGAATAAGACGGACTATTTGTCCATTCCGGGTGTCCCGATAAATGCATGCCTGAACTCAGGTAGATCAATCTCCTGGGCCGGTTCATCAATGCCGTTAGCAGATAGGGCGCCAGGGTATTGACCTGTAACAGTTGCTGCGCCCCGGTTCGGTACATGCCTGCATTATGAATAACGGCATCAAAAGTTCCGAAAGCGTTCGCCTTTTCCGCAAGGGCTTTGGTTTCGTCCGGATCAGCCAGGTCGCCGGTCAGCATATCCTTTGCACCGGTTACCCGGTGCAATGCTTGTTCGCCGCGCTGCGCGTTGCGCGCGTGCAGTACCACCTCGTGCCCTTGCTTAATTAATGCTTTGGCAGCCAGCAATCCAAGTCCATCTGCTGAGCCGGAGATGAATATTTTCATGTGATTCAATTTGCAGGTTAAAATAATTAAATGCAACAAAAACCAACATTATTTCCCGACAATTTTCGCCCGGTGTACATTTCCCCAATCTGAAAGTTCACTGATGATCCTTTGCAGCGTTTTGCCGTGTTCCGTCAATTCATATTCAACCGTTATAGGTTGTGTAGGTAAAACGGTCCGTTTCACCAGCTGGTTGAGTTCCAGTTCTTTCAATTCTTTGCTCAGCATTCTGTTGGAAACACCTTCAACATCATTCAGGATATCAGAAAATCGTCTTTTACCGTAGCAGCAAATCGACGAGATAATAGCGATCTTCCATTTGCCGTTTAATGCGTCCATAGCATCCTGAACGGACCTCATCCTTTTCTTTTGTTCCTGCTGGAACTCTGTTATTACGCACTTCATAATGTTATTGAGTTACCCCTCTTTATTTAAATAAAAAACAAAATCCGGAAAGCCCTGTTGTTTAATTCAATAGGTTTTTTTTAACACCCCCATTAAATTTTGAACGGCTCTCGTTCTCCTTCCTTTGCTCTTGCAAATCTTTAATCTGATACATCACAATGTTACTTTGTTACCTCTATGTTACTGTTATTTATCGGTACAAAGTTACTATAAATAACTTATCTGATCTACCTTTGTCGCTCAATCTTTAAAAAAAAGAAATAATGGATAAATTAAAAAATAAAGTCGCTGTGATTACAGGCGGCAATAGCGGTATCGGGTTTGGTATTGCTGAAGCGTTTAAAAATGAAGGTGCTGTGGGTGCTATTGTCGGCAGAAACCAGGAAACTTTAGCTAGTGCTGTGGCCCAGCTTGGTGATAATTTTATAGCCATAAATGCCGATGTAACCAATGTTGCCGACCTGGAAAGGGTATTTGCCGAAACCGCTGAAAAATTTGGTAAAATAGACGTGGTTGTCGCCAATGCGGGTGCCGGAGCGGTTGGAACGGTAGCGACTTTTGACGAAGCCGCGTTTGACCAGGCCATTGACCTGAACCTGAAGAGTGTTTATTTCACGGTTCAAAAAGCTTTGCCTTATATGAATGATGGCAGTTCGATTATTCTGATCGGGTCAAATGCTGCCCACCGGGCCTATGCGAATTTTACGCTTTATGGCGCTGCAAAAGCGGCTGTGATCTATTTAGCCAAAGGATTTTCGAGCGACCTGTTAGACCGGAAGATCAGGGCAAATGTGATCACGCCGGGCACCACGGATACCCCGGCGTTTGACAAGTTTGTTCCCGCGGAACAAATGGAAGCGGTCAAAAAACACTTTGCAGATCAAATGCCGATAGGCAGGATCGGGCAACCAGGTGACATTGGCAAAACTGCAGTTTTCCTGGCCTCTGACGATTCTTCGTTTATGCTTGGCGCCGAACTCCTTGTTGACGGCGGTATGACCTATCTGTCTAAATAATTGACACACACCGGCGCGGGTTACAAACCCGTGCCATTAAACAATTAAAATAATTTTCAAAATGAGTAAATCAGAAAATAAAGCAGGAAGCTACGCAATTATCGGCTTCGGCAAGATCGGCCAGGCCCTGGCAAAGGCATTTGCCCGCAACGGCATCGAAGTATCCGTTGCAACCACCCGCGACCCGGAAAGCTTTGCATCCGATGCCGCCGCAATCGGATCGGAGATCATTCCCACAACACTGGCGGAAGCCGTGAAGGCGGACGTCATCTTTTTGGCTGTACGTTTCGAGTCGCACGCGGATGTAGCGAAGGCGCTGCCCACCTGGCAGGGCAAGACCATCGTTGATGTGACTAATGCCTACGGCGTGCCACCTGAGAAGATGGGAGGACTGCCTTCTGCCAGGTTCGTGGCGCAAGCCTTCACTGGCGGAAAACTGGTTAAGGGCTTCAACCATTTGGGGGCTGCCATCCTTGAACAGGATCCGGCCGTACATGGTGGCAGGAGAGTCGTGTTCCTGGCGAGCGACGATGACGACGCAGCAGCAGAGATTGGGGCGCTTGCTGAAAATCTCGGTTTCGCGCCAGTCAAACTTGGCGGCCTTTCGGAAGGCGGACTGCTGGTGCAGGCGCACGGAAATACCTGGGGTAAACTGATCTTTCAGGACCTGGTCAAGTTCAAATCTTAAAATATTGAACTCATGAGTAAATTAAAAAATAAGGTAGCGGTAGTTACCGGTGCAGCAAAAGGAATAGGTGCAGCCATCGCGAAACATTTCGCGGCCGAAGGTGCAAAAGTTGTTGTCAACTATGCTTCAAGCAAAGAAAGCGCGGATAAAGTGGTGAAAGCCATCACCGATAATGGCGGCACAGCCATTGCGGTACAGGCCGATGTATCGAATGAGGCCGACGTGACCCGGCTGTTCGAAGAAACCAATACGGCCTTCGGCGGGCTGGATATACTGGTCAACAACGCAGTTTACCAGGGATACGCCCCGATAGAATTGATCGCAGCAGAAACTTTTCATAACAGTTTAATCAGTTCAGGCGCGAGCAAAATGCCCCTTCCGGGCGCTTCCCTGTACTCCGCTTCTAAAGCGGCATTAGATGCGATAACGATCGCTTTGTCGAAGGAACTGGGTGCAAAAAACGTTCGTATCAATTCTATTTTGCCGGGCGCGACAGAAACAGAAGGTGCAACCGCAGCTGGGGTGACTGCCGGCAGCGAGTACGAAAAAATGTTTGTTGCTAATACACCGCTTGGTCGCAGGGGCCGGCCCGAAGATATTGCCAAAGCAGCAGTATTTCTTGCTTCCGATGATGCGGCCTGGATTACTGGAGAGCAAATTTCCGTTTCGGGCGGTATGTACGGGTTTTAATTTATAAACTCAAAAAAAATGAAAGACGAAGTAACACAAGAAAATCTCCGGATTGTGAAGGATTTTTTCGCGGCAATCGGCGGCGGCGATAAGCAGGCCCTGCTGGCGCTGGTTGCCGAAGATATGGAGTGGATCATTCCGGGCGAGGACTGGCCGCTGGCCGGCACCCACCGCGGGCACACTGGATTGGCGGATGTGCTTCAGAAGGCGTCCAAAGAGGTGGAAATGACATACCCGAAGCCCCCCGAATTCGTGGCGCATGGAGAACGGGTTTTCGTAGTCGGCGTGGCTACGGGGAAAATCAAAGCCACGAATAAGCCGTTCAGGGACGATTGGGTCTTCGACATCACCGTTCGAAATGGTAAACTGACGAAGATCCGGGAGTATATAGACACGCAGGCACTGGCGCGGGCATCCGAAATGGCCGCGAGCCCATTGTCCTTGCAAAAAAGTCCGAACGATCCTAGCAAAACGATACATATGGCAACGGAAGAATCCTGGGCGAATATCGTATCTCTGCGGAATCCTGATGGCTCGCTCGATAGCTTTCGTCTGGAAGAAACACTTCCCCTGCTCACAGATGAGCAGATTAAAGCGATCCGGCCGTTCGCAGAAGAACAGGAGATACCCGCGGGTGAATTGGTCTTGCGTAAAGGCCAGACCGAACTGGACTTCCTGGTTGTCCTCAAGGGAGCCATTGAGTTTTCCGCAGCCGACAGCTCCGGCAAAGAGCCCACCAGAATCATTCTCATTCCGGAGCGTTCCTTCGCGAGCGATCTTTCACTACTTACGAATACTCCGCTAGCGGCAGACGGGCGAACTATTGAAGCGACCCGAATCCTCCGAGTCAGACACACAGACTTCCGTCGCCTGCTCTCGGCCGAACCCGACTTAGCCACGGTGATCCTGCGCGCATTCGTTTTGCGCCAAAGCTACAAGCTCCGCCACGGCGTCGGCGCGGTCGTCTTGATCGGTAAGGCCATTGATCCCGATATCCAGAAGCTTCGGACTTTCCTGAGCCGCAGCGACTATCCACACAAGCTGATCGAGCCCGATGCAAAAGACCAAACTGGAATGCCCATGTTGGCATCCTACGAAATCTCTCCTTCCGATATTCCGGCCGCATTCATTCGGAAGGGGTGCGTCCTGAAGAAACCGAGTGTATTCGAGTTGGCTTCTGAGCTCGGGCTTGTCGAAAATCTCCCCTCCGATCACGTCTACGACCTCGCAATCGCCGGCTCCGGGCCAGCGGGACTGGCGGCAGCTTTGTCTGGTGCTTCCGAGGGACTGGATACTATTGTATTTGATGCACTCGGCCCAGGCGGACAAGCCGGAAGCAGCTCGCGAATCGAGAACTATCTCGGCTTTCCCACCGGTCTCTCTGGTCAGGAGCTGGCGTCGCGTGCGGCAGTACAAGCACTGAAATTCGGTGTCCGATTGGTCAGCCCCCGCTCCGTCGATCGGATCGTAAGTGCCGGAGAAGACTTCTTTGAACTGACGCTTCGGGATGGGGCAAGAGTCCTTGCGAAAGCCGTCGTTCTGGCGACAGGAGCGGTCTACCGTGCACTCGATATTCCGGAATACGATCGGTTTATCGGACACGGAATCCACCATGCGGCCACGCTCCTGGAGGCGCAGCTCTGTGTTGGCGAGGACATCGTTATTGTTGGCGGAGGAAACTCAGCGGGCCAAGCCGCGCTCTACCTGAGCAAGACCACCGCTCAAGTTCACCTGTTGGTCAGGCAAAAAGACCTCTTGGGCACAATGTCCAGCTATCTCATTGAACGCCTCCAGGCCTCACCCAAAGTTAGAATTTATTTCGATACGGATTTAACAGCGCTGACGGGGCGCGAATCTCTTGAGACTGTGGAATGGCGAAACGCTGACGGGCGCTCCTGGACCAAACCCATTCGAAATATATTTGTCATGATCGGGGCGGTTCCCAACACAGAATGGTTGAAGGGCTGTATCGAGTTGGATTCGAATGGCTACGTCGTCACCAATCCAATGTCCCCTTTTGAAACGTCGCAGCCCGGTGTCTTCGCTGTTGGAGATGTGAGAGCAGGATCTTCAAAACGCGTTGCCGCTGCGGTCGGCGAAGGCTCTGTCGTGATCCAATACGTGCATCATTATCTCGCGCGAGCGGATTCTGTAGAGGCAACAAAAAAGGCTGTGTAATGCCGAAATAATGTTTGTGCCAATACACCGCCTGGTCGCAGAGGGCAGCCTGAAGATATTTCGAAGGCTGCCGTATTTCTTGCCTCCTACGATGCAGCCTGGATTACGGGCGAGCAAATTTCCGTTTCGGGCGGTATGTACGGTTTTTAAAATTCATAAACTAAGAAAAAATGAAAGACGAAGTAACACAAGAGAATCTCCGGATTGTGAAGGATTTTTTCGCGGCAATAGGCGGCGGCGATAAGCAGGCCCTGCTGGCGCTGGTTGCCGAAGATATTGAGTGGATCATTCCGGGCAAGGACTGGCCGCTGGCCGGCACGCACCGCGGACACGCGGAATTGGTGGTTTTGCTTCAGAAGGCCTCCGAAGAGGTGGAAACGACATACCCAAAGCCCCCCGAATTCGTGGCGCAGGGAGACCGGGTTTTCGTCATCGGCGTGGCTACGGGGAAAATCAAAGCCACGAATAAGCCTTTCAAGGACGATTGGGTCTTTGACATTACCGTTCGAAATGGCAAACTAACGAACATCCGGGAGTATATCGACACGCAGGCACTGGCGCGGGCCTCCGAAATGGCCGCGAGCCCTAAGCCTTAATAAACTCAAAGATAAAGGCAATATGACCGTTTATAAGTTAACGGTGGTTTCACCAATGCGCACTAAAATAAATGTTTCAACA
Organism: Mucilaginibacter phenanthrenivorans; assembly: GCF_024721155.1. Lineage (GTDB taxonomy): Bacteria > Bacteroidota > Bacteroidia > Sphingobacteriales > Sphingobacteriaceae > Mucilaginibacter > Mucilaginibacter phenanthrenivorans. Next base: position 78,699 of record NZ_JAHVAP010000018.1, read on the forward strand.
GTATAAACTTCTTTCAAATCCCTGTTTCTTCAGGAAGCAGGGATTTTTATTGCCTCAGTTAACTTTGCCGAAAGAGACTGTCATCACGCCGTCAACATACTGAGTGATTTACGATGTTTTTTGTCTTTTACCAGGCCGCTTGAGTAAATTGCGCATAATTATATACTTGAACGATGTCCAATTTTGAAGCGCTTTTCGATTACATTCAAGAAATATCAGGAAAACTGCTTTCAGAAGATGATAAGCATTTGTTGATGGCGCATTTCAAGCCCAAGAAACTTCGAAAACGGCAATATTTTTTACAGGAGGGAGACGTATGCAAATATATCGGGTTTATTGTAAAAGGATCTGCCAGGACCTTTACGGTAGATGAAAAAGGGCATGAACATATCCTGAAATTATCTTTGGAAAACTGGTGGCTGGCCGATTTTGAAAGCTTTTACCTGTTAACGCCAAGTCGCTTTAATATTGAAGCGCTGGAGGACCTGGAGGTGCTGCAATCAACCAATGCTCAAATTGAGGAGTATCTTAAGCAGATCCCTGCCTTTTCAGCGATGGCAAACGTAATCAGTCAAAATTACACCATTGCAAACCAGAAAAGAATGCAGGCCGCTATGAGCTATACAGCTGAAGAGCGTTACGAGGATCTGGTCAGCAATTATCCGCAATTTCTGCAGCGGTTCCCGCAAAACATGATCGCTTCCTACCTGGGTTTGTCCCCGGAAACTTTGAGCAGGCTGAAGAAAAACTCTTTTAAATAAGCGCCCGGCTGTTCAATTGCCGCTTCCGAAGCCCCTATCGATAGATCTTCTTTAATATAAAAAAGTGCTCAACAACGCAAAATATGCCGTTGTGATCTTTCTGGCTTTTTACTTCCCGGGTTTTTTCTCGAGACCTTAAGGTGCTATTTTACAATTTGTTACCGGGTAAATGTGATTTAGGTCATCACCCTGGATTGACTTATATCAAGCGTATTTAATGATTCACGTCAACACACAGCCCGTTAAAGTACAGCATCTTTGGATATAATTCAGAACGGAAAAATCCCGGAGAATTTGAAATCAAAAGATTGAATGGATCTCAAGAAAAAAAGCATTAATAAATAGAAATAATGAGTAAATTAAAAAATAAAGTAGCAGTAGTTACCGGTGCTTCAAAAGGAATAGGTGCAGCTATCGCAAAGCATTTTGCGGCAGCGGGCGCAAAGGTAGTTGTAAATTATGCCTCGAGTAAAGAAGGCGCGGATAAAGTGGTTAAAGCGATAACCGACAATGGAGGCGCAGCCATTGCGGTACAGGCCGATGTATCGAATGAGGCCGATGTAACCAGGCTGTTTGACGAAACCCGGAAAGCCTTCGGTGGGCTGGATATACTGGTCAACAACGCAGTTTACCAGGGATACGCCCCGATAGAATTGATCGCAGCAGAAACTTTTCATAACAGTTTAATCAGTTCAGGCGCGAGCAAAATGCCCCTTCCGGGCGCTTCCCTGTACTCCGCTTCTAAAGCGGCATTAGATGCGATAACGATCGCCTTGTCGAAGGAACTGGGTGCAAAGAACGTTCGTATCAATTCTATTTTGCCGGGCGCTACGGAAACAGAAGGTGCAACCGCAGCGGGGGTGACCGCCGGCAGCGAGTACGAAAAAATGTTTGTTGCCAATACACCGCTTGGTCGCAGAGGGCAGCCCGAAGATATTGCAAAGGCTGCGGTATTTCTTGCTTCCGATGATGCGGCCTGGATCACTGGAGAGCAAATTTCCGTTTCGGGTGGGATGTATGGGTTTTAAAATATCCCGATTGAAATTAATGAAGCGCCTCCCGGGATTTCCGGGAGGCGCTTTTGTTTGCTATTATTGTTCCGCCGGTTCCCGCTTGACAGGCAGATTTAATAGCTCAAAAACTTTAACAATTTAAAGGGTTTAATGTTAAGCAATTATTGCGTTAATGTAAACGCCTTTAAACAGGGTATAAGTTACCGGTATGGTTATGAAAATAAGCAAGTGTACAAGGGTAATCAATGCGTTATTTGTTCTGCAAATATTTGTTAGTATCACCTTTGCAGGGAACGTTTTTGGGCAGGTAAAAACAGAAGAGCAACCCAAAACCCCGGAACAGACAAAAACCACTACACAAGTAAAGGTACAGGCAGCGCAGGTAAATAACTTTGTGCAGCGGTTTGACGATAAATTTTTGATCAACCTTGCTTTGAAGCGCGATGACAGCGAAACAAAAAAGATGCTGTTTTTATCTAATTCACTTACTTATGTTTCCTATAGCATACCTGTGGCATTAATGGTTGGCGGGGTAGTAAGGCACGATAGCGAGATGCGCCAAAACGCGTTATATGTGGGCAGCAGCGCAGCCATAACTTTCGGCACTACTATGTTAATGAAAACCATATTTAAGCGCCGCCGGCCGTTTGTGCAAAATTTAAAAATCGTGGCGGTTTACAATGCCGGCAGTACTTCGTTCCCTTCGGGGCATACATCAACAAGCTTTGCAGTCGCAACGGCATTATCAAGGGCGTATCCCAAATGGTACGTGATCGTTCCTTCGTATTTATGGGCAGGGTCAGTAGGGTACTCGCGGATGTACCTGGGGGTTCATTACCCCAGCGATGTTTTTGGCGGGGCCGTATTAGGCACTACCACCTCGTGGTTATTAAAGCCGGCTTTTAAATAATTGCACATTTTTTACAATTTTAAAATATTCCGCTCTTTCAATCGTCCGCACTGATATACTAGTATTGCATTCTTATTAAAATGGCTAAAAGACTTCCCTTAATTATTCTCCTCTGGCTTTGTACCGACCTTTATTTTTACCAGGCTATACACACATTAACAGGCGCCGCCGATTATTTATGGATCTATTGGGTAATCGACCTCGTGCTGATGGGCGGCCTGGCCGCGGTGATCTTTGTGCGGCGTGGCTCTCAAACACAGCAAACGCTGATCACCTGGGTGATGGGATTGATGCTATTGGCATTTATTCCCCGCTTATTGGCAGTTCCTGTTTTACTTGTTGAAGATATCTCGCGCTTGTTTCGTGGCTTTCCGCCAAGGCAAGTTTGGGTGAGTGAACTGGCATTAGGTGTTTCTGCTGTTATGTTCCTGGTGGTGCTGTTTGGCATTACGCGGGGGCGGCATTTTTATCGGTTGCGGCGCGAAACCATCTGGTTCCCGGATCTGCCGGAAGCTTTCGATGGCTTCACGATCACGCAGATTACTGACGTGCATTCCGGCAGCTTTACCAATGCAGCAGGCGTACAGAAAGGGCTCGACCTGGTGAACGATCAGCAAAGTGACGTCATCTTATTTACCGGCGACCTGGTTAATAACAAGGCCTCGGAAATGGATCAATGGATCCCGGCATTCGCAGGGCTGAGGGCTCCGACGGGCAAATTTTCTATCCTGGGCAACCATGATTACGGAGATTATATTCAATGGGAAAGTGCGGAGGCCAAGCAGGCAAATTTAAAGCGGTTAAAACAAGTTCATTCCGAGATCGGGTTCCGTTTGCTGCTTGACGAAGCGGTAACGCTCAAAAAAGACGATCAATCTATCGAATTGATCGGGGTGGAAAACTGGGGTAAAGGCGGCTTTCACAAGTACGGCGACCTGGAAAAAGCCACCGCCCGCGTGCCGGGCGACGCCTTCAAGGTACTCATGTCGCACGACCCTTCACACTGGGAAGGCGTAACGCTGGAACATGAGCAGCACATCCACCTAACGCTGTCGGGGCATACCCACGGCATGCAGTTCGGCATTGATTTTTTAGGAATTAAGTGGAGCCCTATCCAATATGTTTACAAGCAATGGGCCGGGCTTTACCAAAACGCAGGGCGGTACCTGTATGTTAACCGCGGGTTTGGATTTTTAGGATTGAAGGGCCGAATAGGTATGTGGCCCGAAGTCGCGGTGATCACTTTAAAACGGGGCAGCAGATAAAATGAAAAGCTGAAGGCCTTTTGTGTATGCCGCTGGTTCATGCGGCCCGCTTACAGTATCGCTTTTGCAATGTAGGTGGCGTTTTTGTTTACAGGCAAGCAGAATGCTTGTTATATTTTAGGTCGAAGTTGCTAAACTTCGACCAGTGAGGGTATCTATATCGTCATTGCGAGGAACGAAGCAAACTCTGCGCAGGACAATCAACGGACCTTAATTTCGGTGGGACCTTACGGCCGCTGTTTGGTCGCCACAATGCTATTGCTCCCTGATTTGCATGTGTAGAGGTTGCTTCGTTCCTCGCAATGACGCGCGGGGGAGCCTTTGCGCAGGACAATCAACGGACCTTAATTTCAGTGGGACCTTACGGCCGCTGTTTGGTTGCCACAATGCTATTGCTCCCTGATTTGCATGTGTAGAGGTTGCTTCGTTCCTCGCAATGACGCGCGGAGGAGGGACAGTATGTTCAATGAAATACTTATAGTTCGATCGCTTTTGCCGCAAGTATTACGCTTGTGGTCCGCATTCAGGCAGTCCGCTGAATCAGGAATGATAAGGTTCGCTTTTTAGGCAATAAATAAGTATCGGTACAAAAAAAGTACCCCGGAATACCCGGGGTACTTAACTAAAACGGCGCAAGGCCAGGTAAAGCGTCCGTCCGCGCCTACGGCGGACGCTTTTATTAACTATTAACTGATTTCATTTACGTATGAAAAAACGAAAAGAACGAAGCGTAGTAGCAGTTCGCATGGAGCCGATATAATTTTTACCAACCCGGATTTTGCGTTAAATTTTTATTTAGCGTCAAATCGTAAGGCGGTATTGCCCATACAAACTTATTATCATCAGGTGCAATGGTTAAGTCGATGCCCTGGGGTATAAGAACATCTTTATTCTGCGGAGCGCCTCTTGTGAAGCCCAGGTGCCAGCGTTTAAGGTCGTCCAAACGGAAGCCTTCAAATGCCAGTTCCCGTGTTCTTTCGCTCCTGATAGAATCTGTTAAGGCAGTTCCGGTGGCGTTAATGGTACTTCCGCCCACACGTGCAGCATGTAATAAATTAAGGTATTTTGCAGCATTCCCGGGATCTTTCTTGCCGTCAGCGGCTTCTGCAGCTATCAGGTACATTTCGCCGATACGAAATACCTTTGACGCATTCACGTATTTGGAGATTGCGCCGGCAGTGTTAAATGCGGGATTACCCGGATATTTATTTATCAAATTGAGGTTAGTTTTAACACTGTTTATGCTTACATTAAGATTGGCGAAATAAGTAGCCTTGCGAATATCAGCATTGTTGTACATACCAATTACTGTTTTGGTTGGAACGTATGACGGATCATAAGCCTTGGTAGCATTCAAATAATTCAAAAAAGTTGAATTACCGCCATTGAGCTCGCTTACGCTGGCAAAGCATTGATAAATATCTTCCTGTACACCATCGTTATACCAATAGTTTTGCAGGTCGGCCAAATTACTAACCAGGGGATAGGTGCCACTGCCTATTAATTTAGTGGCGGCGGCGTAAGCCCCGGCATAATCATGCATGTGCAGCCTTACCCTTGCTTCTAACGCGGTAGCCACATCAATGTTAAAGGTATTTGCCCCTGGCGTACCGGCAACATTTGCCAGCAAGCCTTTGGCTGTATTGATATCCGAGAGCATCTGATCATAAATGGCCTTAACGCTTGCCCTGGCAGGCAGCGCATTTACATCATAGGTTAAAACCAGGGGAACACCAGGGTTTGCAGCGGCACTGGCATCGTCGTCATAAGCTTTGCCATACCTCAATATTAATGAGTGATAGTAAAAGGCCCTTGCCAGGTAAAGATCACCTGTATATTGGTTCAATTTAGCCGCATCTGCCGCACTGCTTGTTTTAATGGTTTTAAACCCTGCAATAGCAATGTTAAGCTGGAGGATATTAGAGTAATTGTTCCATGTGCCGGATACATCGCCCGCCTGGAGAAACGCTCCCCATTTGTATACATCGGTATTGTTATTACCGTTATCCGAGGTGATGTTTAACTGATCGGCCTGTATATCGGTCACGGCGCTTGCAAGGGCCTGGGCCCCTCTGAAATTTGAATAAGTGCCTGCATCCCATTTTGATGCATCGCTTATTGAAGCAAAAGCAGAACCCTGATCAATTGCATCATACGGATGTATTTTGCTGACTTTTTTGCAGGCTGAAATAACCGTAAAGATCATTAGCCCCGCCATAAAATATATATTATATCTTTTCATGTTTTTTTTATTTAAATTATAATCCAGCTATTAAAGGGTTGCCCTGATACCGAACGAATATTGTTTAGTATCCGGGTATTCGCCATATGATAAGTTTGAATCAATTTCCGGATCGGGACCTGTGTATTTGGTAATAGTAAACAGGTTGCGCCCTTCCACGAAGAACTTCACACCTTTTATAACCTTTGTATGGGCCAGGAGCGCATCAGGTAGTGTATAACTTAATGTAAGATCTTTTAACCGCATGAAGGATGCATTCTCTAGCAAGCTCGAATCAAACTGTGTCATCTGATAGTTATTAATATCAGGGAAACGTGCTACGTCACCGGGTTTTTTCCAGTAATTCTGTACATCTTTAAATGCGTTGAAGCCTACAGGATAAACATTTGCGTTTTGGAAATAATATCCGTCATTATTTATCAGGTGTTTGCCCAAAGCATAGTAAAACATTACCTGCAGGTCGAAACCCTTATAACCGGCGTTAATGCCAAAGCTGCCTTGTGACGGTGCGTACTGGCTGATACCGGCGTTTTGCTGCAATGCATCGCTGTTATAATTGCTTGTTACCGCTTTAGGATCTTTACGGGTAACGGATGGATCAGGGCCAGGCAAGTACCATTGAGGGGCGCCTGTTTGCGGATTAACCCCAGCCCACAATGGGAGGAAATAGTTTACCGGCTGCCCTACTGTCCATGACAGTAAATAATCGGGTAGTGGGAAACTGCTCTTGCCATTGAATAATTTGGTAATTTTGTTATGCGTGATCTCAGTTTTCACGAAAAAGTTAAGATAGCCATTGTGTGCTCTATCCTTCCATAGATCGACTGAAAAATCAATATCGAGCCCTTTATTTACCAGGGTTACAGCATTTGTGAGGACGCCATACGGAAAGATAGTTGCTGAGTTAGGCGGAACTGCTGTTACGGGATATGGAATCGGCGCAAGTTCATTCGTTCCCTTATCGATGTAATAAGAAAGATCAAGATGGAACCTGTCAAGCACAGACAAGTTTATTCCAAAAGTAGATTTCAGGTGCTGCTCCCACGTTAAATTTGGCGAGCCCGGGTTAGTTACATTATACCCCTTTTGATTATCATAGAGACCATTAGCCGATACCAGCGCAGGGCTTGTATAATTACCTATCTCGGAGTTTCCGGAGGTACCAACATTTGCTTTTAACGTCAGGTTGTCAATCCATGAAACATTTCTTAAAAACTCCTCCTTCTTGGCTTCCCAGGCTAAACCGCCAGCCCAAAAGGTGGCCCGAAGGTGTCCGGGGCTAAACTTTGATGATTCATCATTACGTATGGAAGCTGTTGCATAATATTTTTCGTTAAAGTTATAGTCCAGTTTGCCGAAAAAAGAATTATAAACATATTCCTGGTGAAAAGAGCCTATACCCCTTGGAGATGGTATGGTATTCCCCAGCAGCACTAAACGGTCGTCTGTTAACCCCTGGCCTGAAGCATTAAAACCATAATCGTCGCCATCTGAATATTCCTGGCCGGCAAGAGCGGTGATATGGTTTGCACCACCTACGGTAAATGCATATTCAGCTGTGTTGGTAAAAGTTTTTCTTGCATTTCTTTCATAACTCTGGCTATTTGTGCCAAGGGCGCTACCAACGCCAAGATACGAAGGCAGTACTATGCTTGATACTGTATAATCGTAAGCATTAACACCCGCCTGAGACTTAAGGGTTAACCCGGTGATTGGTTTAACCTGGATATAGGCGGTTGGGTTAATGGTCAGCTTATCGTTGTTAACCGGCTGTTCACTGGTATTATAAAAAGGATTGCGGCGACCGCCCCAGCCGGGTATAACAGTTGGATACGGTGTACCATCGGGTTGATAAGGGCTGATGTAGGGCGCAGCAAACATACTTAAGCCTCCGTTTGTACTGTTAGCAGTATACGGGTTGGTATGTGTAATGTCATAAACAAGTGAAAAATTTAAGCCAACCTGGATCCATTTGTTTACCTGGGAGGTTACATTTGAACGCATATTGTAACGTTCATACCCCGAACCTGCAGCAATACCTGTAGAGGTGAGGTATCCGCCTGATATATAATAGGTGGTTTTGCCGCCGCCGCCAGTTATTGACAAATCGTATTTTTGAGCCGGCGTATTGCTTCTGTAGTAGTATTTATACCATTTTGTATCCGCATTCTTCACTGGTATTGCTGCCAAAGCATTGTCCAATTGCGCTTGAGTTTGCAGCCCGGAGCTTAAGTCAAAATTTATCAGTTCGTCTCTGTTCATGAACTGTTTAAAAAACTTCAGGTCGGCAATGCTTGAGTAGCTGAACTGGCTGCCAAATGTAATGGTAGAGGGTTTATTGTACGAGCCTCGTTTGGTATTGATAAGAATAACGCCGTTTGAAGCTTGTGAACCATAAATAGACAGGGATGCAGCATCTTTTAAGATTTTCCAGTCAAGAATGTCATCAGGGTTTATGGTTAATACTGTTGCCAGATCAATAGGAGAACCATCAAGAATCACGTAAGGGTCGGTACCTGCGAATAAAGAACCTAAACCATGGAGCCGTATAGAGGGCTGCTGCGATGGTTCGCCTCCGTTTGACAAGATACTCAAACCCGGAACCCTGCCCTGCAGGGCGTCCAACGCGTTGGCTCCCGGTTTGTCTTGTGTATCCTTGCCCGAAACTGTAACTACCGTTGATATGGCTCTTTCGGTCGCAGCATTCACCGTACCATAACTGCCTGAAACAACTACTTCGTTTAGTCCCAATGACTGCGGTTTTAATTTAACCGTAATATTATTGGCAGTCGCCTTTACCTCCTGGGTAAAAAAGCTGACAAAGGAGATTTGCAACGTAGCACCTTCTTCAACCCCCTTTAGGGTAAACATGCCATTAACATCGGCAAAAGTGTTTAGCTTGGTGCCCTTAACCTTAATTGTTGCCCCCGGAAGCGGTAGTCCGGCTGTATCGAGAACCCTGCCGGTAACGGTAATTAGCTGCGCAGACACGGCGGCTTGTATATCAACTGCCGAGTCTCCTTCTTTTATAACAATTGAATTTTCATAAAAGGTGTAAACCAAAGGCAATCCCTGCAGGCAGGCTTTCATTACGTCATCCAGCGAGGAATTGTTAAAGTTTGCATTGATCTTTTGGTTGGCTTTAAGCTTGTTAGGCTGGTATAATACATCATGACCTGTTTGCTTTTTAATTTCCTTGAAAACCTGTTTAAGGGTTACTTCTTTTTTATTAAAGCTTACCCGTTGAGCAAAGGTTACGGCACTTACCTGCATTAAGCTTACAATCAATAAAACAATAGTGAGTTTCATTATGAGCAGGAATTTTGTTATACGGCGTTGCAGCCAGCATAAAGAATTAGTATAAATTTTATACATTTGATTATCTGTTTAAATTAAAAATAGTAGTCAACACACTGTTCGGTTTGATCAGGTATTCTTCAGGGGTGTTCCAAGCACCCCTGATCTTTTTATTCTGATCACCGGTTGATTTTTACTGTTAAGCGTCTTCTTCCAGGTTTTTCATTTCGATTAAGTTTAGTTAGTAATTAATTTATTGTTGTTGTGATAAGGTTCAGGTTACTTTATTACCAATATTGTATTGCCTTCTATTTTAAAATGAACCGCATTTGTTAATTCAAGGGTTTTAATAACCTGCGAAACATTTTTATAGCGTGATACGCTACCACTGAAAAGCTGGTTTTTTGCCGTTGTGTTACGGTATTCCACGTCTAAATTATACCACCGTCCCACTTTCTTCATGATACTTTCCAGGCTTTCATCGTTAAATTCGAAATAGCCGTTTTTCCATGCCAGGGCATCATCCGTATCAACCGTTTCTACTTTTAAGTTGTAATCGTCAACCAGTGATTGTTGCCCGGGCTTTATAACAATAGTGTTGTGACTGGTAAAAGCCGAAACCTTTACAGAGCCTTCCACCAATGTCGTCCGGGTGATGCTCTCATCATCATAAGCATAGATGTTAAAGTGCGTTCCCAGAACTTCCACTTCCTGCCGCCTGGTTTTTACCTTAAACGGAGATTCCGGTTTATGTACCACTTCAAAATAAGCTTCACCATTTAATTCAACCATCCGTTCCTTTTTATCAAATACAACTGGATATTTAACGGATGATGCTGCATTGAGCCAAACGTGCGATCCGTCGGGCAGGATTAATTGGTATTGCTCGCCCTTTGCAGTAGTTAGCGTATTAAATCCCGTTTTAACAGTGTCATTGCCTGGTGCTGCATTAGCCTTGTAAATAATCTCTCCCGATTTGGTTTTATTGATAGTAACACCTGCATCACTGGCAAGCTGCCCATTGGAGGCATCACCAAGAATAATTTTTTTTCCGTTTGATAAAATCAGTGTCGCCCTGTTTTTACCCGGCGAAGCATCCTTTTTGACTATCTTGGCAGTGTCGGCGCGATCCTTTTTATGAAGGAAAAAGTGAGCGCCGAAGGCAGCAAAAATTAATAATGATGCTGCAACTGCTACCCTTTGCCAGTTAAACTTCGGAACGGGCTGCTGTTTAAGCACCAGGTTACTGCGGATAAGCGCTAAATTTTTGTCGAGCTCGGCATCACTCAACTCATTACTACTGCTTTCAGCTTGTTTAAGGTACCAACTTTCAAGAATTGCTTTCTCCTCAGGATTTAACTTTCCTTTACCATACTTTTTTAAAAGTGATACTATCTGTTTGTCGGTCATAGTTAACAGGGATTTCCCTTAAATACGCTATAAGACGGCTAAGTCACCTTAAAGTATTAGAAAAACAGAAAAAAAAATTACAATTTGATAAACAAGAGTTAATAATGCCCTTTCCCGGAATTAACAAAGTTGGGGCGCGGATCATTTTTTTCATGATCAATTTGAGACAAATCAAATTCCAACTAATTATTTCGTTGATTATAAGATATTTACGTTTGGCTTAAAAAACAATAGCGTCCGCTTCTGATACAAATGATGTTCGAAACCGGATAATGAGTTATCAGGTGACAATTAATCGTTCCGAATGCGATTTTTTTTCGGTGTTGAGTTTGGATTATAAGAGGGGATGCAGCAGCTATTTGCTGTATAGTTTTAAAAAAACAGCAATAGGGCGGATATGGCAGCCAGCTTTAATCTTAAAATTTTAACAGCATTATGAACCTGCTGCTTTACAGTTTTATCGGAGATATTAAGCTGCTGACCTATTTGCTTATATGATAACTCATCCTGGCGGCTAAGTTCAAATACAACGCGCATTTTTGATGGCAGCGCGGCTATTTCTTTTTCTATAATACTTGCCAGCTGCTTTTCTCTAACTTGCCCGTCGGTAGTATAACTGCCCTCGGTTATAAAGTCGCGGATAGAGTCGATATACCTGGAGATAACTTTTTGATGGCTAATGAGGTCAAAGATGCGGTTACGTACCGAACTGTATAAATAACCCGATAAAGAAGTTTTCAAATTCAGGGTGTCCCTTTTATCCCATAGCGCCAAAAAAACATCCTGGATTACATCATTAGCTTCTTCCTGGCTATTGAGCATTTGGAAAGCATGCTTATATAAAACTACTTTATAGCGGTCGAAAATTTCTGTATAGGCGAGGGGATTGCCTTCTTTTAAAGTGGCAGCCAATTCGTGATCAGTGAATTTGCTGAAATCGGTCATTTAGGCCTAAGTTATTATATGCTTTTTATAAGACGAACAATAATAGCGTATTTTTCCATAAGCCGCAAATCTGCCGGGATGTCAAATCCAATCCATTTGTAATAATTTGGATAATTTAGTACAGGTAATGCTTGTAAAAAAATGAGTTTTAATTTCAAATAGATCCGCATTTGGGGCCCGGACGCAGGGATTAAGGTAATGCCTCCTGCAGCGCGGGGCAGTAGATAAAATGAGAACCTGAAGGTTTTTTGCGCCTGCTGCCGCTTCATGCGTCCCGCTGACGTTAATAAATGAACCGGCGGGGTAAAGCGGGCTACCAGTCAGCGGGTCACGAGAACTCCACCTCTTTAGGCCGGCGCGGCATTCTCGCGCCAGGCGGGGGGGCAAGCAGAATGCTTGTTATATTTTAGGTCGAAGTTGCTAAACTTCGACCAGTGAGGAGGGTGCTCCCGATATACTATTTCTTGCTTTTATTAACGATTTTATAAATATCCAGTCTTCTGTCTTTGAGGTTTCTAACCGCACCGAAGTTATGAAGCTCCTTTAATAAATCCACATCAACATCGGCAATCAGTGTTGTTTCAGTATTAGGTGTAGCCTCTGCTTTGATGCCATTAGTGGGGAATGAAAAATCAGAAGGCGTAAAAACGGCAGACTGCGCATATTGTATATCCATGTTATGGACTTTAGGCAAGTTCCCTACACTGCCGGCTATAGCTACATAACACTCGTTTTCAATAGCCCTGGCCTGGGCGCAGCTCCTAACCCGGGTATAGCCGTTTTGGGTGTCTGTCATAAAAGGGACAAACAGAATTTGCATACCTTGTTCTGCCAAAAGGCGGGGCAGTTCCGGGAATTCCACATCGTAACAAATCAATATGCCTATTTTACCGCAATCCGTGTCATAAGTAGCAATTTGATCTCCGCCAACCATTCCCCATGCACTTTGTTCAGCCGGCGTTAGGTGAATTTTGCGGTACATTTCGTATGAACCGTCCCTGCGGCAAAGATACCCCACATTTTGCAGCACTCCGTTGTCCAGGTAGGGCATACTGCCCGTTATGATATTAATGTTGTAACTAATGGCATACTCAATAAATTTGTCACGCAACGGAATAGTGAAATTGGCTATTTCGCGCATTGCCCCGGCTCCGCTTAAGTGATTATAGGCTGTCATCAACGGCGCGTTAAACAGTTCCGGAAATAAGACAAAATCACTTTGATAGTCGCTGATCACGTCAACAAAAAATTCGATTTGTTCGCACAACGACTCCATGTTCTCGAATGGCCGCATTTGCCATTGTACTAACCCTAACCGGATAATAGATTTTTTAGAGTTGATATGTGCAGCTTCCTCGTTGTAATAAATGTTATTCCACTCTAATAACGACGCATATTCCAACGACTGCGTATCTCCCGGCAAATAGCCTTTTAAGATCTTTCGTACGTGAAAATCATTAGCTAATTGAAATGATAGCGTAGGATCGTAGATTTCCTTACCTTTTACCTTTTCCAGGTAGGCTTTAGGCGTAAGCTTATCCGCATAATCCTTGTATTTAGGGATCCGTCCCCCTGCAATTATCGCCCGCAAGTTATGCCGTTCACAAATTTCCTTCCGCGCATCATATAATCTTCTTCCTATACGCATCCCCCGGTACTCGGGATGTACGAAAAAATCAATGCCGTATAGCACATCTCCGTCTTCATCATGTGTTGAAAAGGTATAGTTACCGGTTATTTGCGCGTAGGTATGGTTGTCACCAAATTTGTCATAATCAACTATCAGCGAAAGGGCGCAGCCGGCAATTGCACCGTTAACTAAAATACAGATCTGGCCTTCAGGAAATATATTAACAAGTTGTGTAATATGTGTTTCGCCCCAATAAGATGCGCCTTCCCATTCTGAATAGGCTTCTATCATTGAAGCCTTTAAACCCAAATAATCGTCCTTGGTGAGGGTTCGCAGTTCTATTTTAAGTTCTTCGTTCTTAATTTCTTTTTCCATTTTCATGATCAGTCCCTTCTGCAAACACAAATGTAAATGCAGATTAGGATTTAAAGTAAAAAAAAAGCATCCTCCCGGTAAAGGAGGATGCCCACAATAATTTTTATAGGTATTAAGCTATTTGTACATTTACTGCGTTAGGTCCTTTACGGCCCTCTTCAACATCAAAGCTAACAACACTGTTCTCGCGAACGTTGTCAATCAGGCCGCTGGAGTGAACAAAAATCTCGCTTCCACCATTGCTAGGTGTAATAAATCCGAAGCCTTTTGTCTCATTAAAAAATTTTACTGTTCCTTGTTGCATTATATTATATATTAATAAGTCCACAAGGTACGCATAAAACAGGAGATATTTTCTTTTTGGTAAAAATATTTAATGGATATTTAATCCCTCAGCTGCTGAAAGGGCTTTACCCCAGCTACCGCAAGCGGTTTTTTCGCTGCCGCAAGTGTGTCGTATGTGGCCCACTGCTAGGTAAACATGCGATAAATAATAAAAAGATAGGTTACCCTAAATTCCCGATAACTTTCTATTGGCTACCGAAACGCGGGCTACAAGGCAGGATCCTTGCGGCAGCGCGAAATTCTTGCTGGAGCTGGGGTATTAATAATTAAGCTGTGTGGTCTTCGACCTTGGGAGATGTGACTTTAGGCTTGTTAATTTGTGATCCAAAGTAAAACCCTAAAATAGTGGTAAGAGCATTGGCTAATATCTCAGGAACTTTAATTTCCTGATTAGTTTTTTCATACAATTTCATGAAAATATAACCGCAAATTGTAATTGTTATTAAAATTGCAATGATAGCTGGAATATAATCTGAACTCAGGAAACCCTTGTCTTTTTGGGGTTTTCTATTATTATTAATCCATATTGCAAGCTCATCCATGCTCAAAAACGTTTTTTTAATGGTTTTATCAAACCCTACAAAAACATAGTTTTCTCCTATTAATTGCTCGCTTTTGATAACTTCAATTACTATCAATTCTCCACCAAGAAAATTAGGTATTCTTCTTAAAATCGAAAATTCTCTACCGTTATTTTGTCTACTCTTAACGGATTCGATTATTTGTTCATTTGTTGCCATTGATGATTTTAGTTCAGGATATAGAATAAATATTTATAAGACTCTAATTTATAGATATTTATTATTTTTGCAAATATTTATAAAGATATTAATCTCAATAAATTTGGTATGTTAGTTATCAAAGCCGCCTGCCCCTGCGGCAGCGAAAAAAGTCGGTCTTGGTTATGGAGGTGTTGAATAATAACAGTTGAGAAGGGAATTAAGGAGACCGATTCACTGGCTACCTAAACGCGGGCCACAAGGCAGGAGCCTTGCGGCAGCGGAAAACGCTTGCGGTAGCTGGGGGAAATACATTAAACAATTGCTTTTTTTGCAATTTCAATTACCAATCCTACACCGACTTCTTGAGCTCTTAGCAATAACCATTTTCCGAACTTTTTGATCGCTAAAATAGTCGTGTCTTTGTTTTCTGAACTGTTTTGAACGATAGCTTCACTGATTATATCCAACTCGTTTTGTCTTTTGTCTATGTCAGGCATCTCCGCTACATAGTTTCTCAGATTTTCCAGCTCAATTCCCAATAAATGGTGATCAATTTTATTAATAACGGTTGGAGTTGAGTTACCCGTTACATTTAATTGATTATTTTGTACTTGGGCATTCCCATCAAAAACCTGAACGACGCCGTTTCCCACGGTTATTTTATGAATAGTTTTTCCCTGTTTCATTTTATTTTTATCAATTATTTCTGAGATTCTTTTTCTAACATTCGGCCTTACATTTAATGATATAAAAGCCTCTTCAATTTTAAAAAGCAGTTCGCTGGTAAATCCTGAATATATTTTATTTTCAACTTCCAGCACCAATTCAAGGAAGTCAGATTTAGTATTAGCCTCTATATATTTTTTTATACTAGTTAAGAAACGGCTCGATCGCAAAAGATATTCTTGTAACAATTCCAGTCTTTCATTCGAGTCCAAGTCATCTTTTAGGAATCTTAGTTTTTTACTAGCAACTAATGATAAAATGTATTTCAATGTTTCTTTCTGCGCGTTTAATCTCAATAAGGAAACTTTAAAATTTCGTAACTGGTAAAATGAGATATTTTGCCTGGTTTCCGTTAAAGGATATTCGTGAGGTATACCTTTATTGTTGAAAAAGTACGTATCAATATTTAGATTATAAAGTTGAAATTGTCTAAATGAAATATCAAATTTATTTTTATTATCGCGATGAACGACCAAAGTATTATCTAATTGTAGCTCATTGGGCGATGTATGAATACAAATAAACGGATCACGAACTTTTATTCCGATTTTATCAAAAACAGCAGTTCTATTTGTTATTGAAGTGCACCTTAGATAGGCACTTGAAAGGTGCGATTTAAGTTCGTATAATTTGCATTCTGTATTTAGCCCCGTCCCAATCGATATTTTATATTGAAATAAATTTTCCAGCAATTTAAATGGATGTATCCTTATGTTTTTTTGATTTCCAACACGGTACGTATTGAATCCTATTTCGAGTTTTGCGCAAGCAAATCCGTCAAAATAAAATCTTTTATAAGCAATTTTAAAACGGATACTATTAATTACCTGAACTTCGTTCGAGTGGAAAATGTGCTTTGCATTACAAATAATTCCTTCATTAATACCAGGAATTCCTCCTAATTTTCTTCTTTGAACTGGCCCCATAAATCGCACGAAATTATCTAAATCCGGTATTGGCCAATTCGGTAGACTTAAGCGATCAGATTCCGCATAAAATCGTCTAATGTCTATTATAGGAAACTGTACAACTATATGCATAAAAAAACTCCCTCATCACGAAGCTGAAGGAGTTCGGACATCGCCTATACTTAGGCCCACATCACGGAATCAAACCGCGTACACCAAGACTGTCAATCTTGTACTCTATCAATGAGCTAATGCTTTAAACGTCTCAAACAACCCCAATTCAGTCCTTTGCTTCATGGGATATCTAAAGATAGAAAATAATACGCAAATGGAATGCAAATAATATACTGAATCACTCTATCAACATCCGACAGTTAAAGCATTTTGCTTTGGCACTCAGCGGTGTCACGAGAACTCCACCTCTTTAGGCCGACGTGGCATTCTCGCGCCAAGTGGGGTCACGAGAACTCCACCTCTTTAGGCCGGCGCGGCATTCTCGCGCCAAGGGGGGGACTGGATGATGGTTAGTAAAGCTGGCTACCTGTCAGCGGGGCACGAGAACTCCACCTCTTTGGGCCGGCGTGGCATTCTCGCGCCAGAGGAGGGGGACTGGATGATGGTTAGTAAAGCGGGCTACCTAAACGCGTGTCACGAGAACTCCACCTCTTTAGGCCGGCGCGGCATACTCGCGCCGGGTTGGGCGCATGAACCGCTAAAAAAATAGTATAATTCTAATTGCTTGAATTACAACTTATTTATAAATTTATGTCACCTAAAGGAGCCTTTTTTATTTTAAACTCAATCACATGAAGCGACTATTCTTATTGCCAGTGCTTTTATTATTTTTTTTTCTAAGAACAAATGCTCAAAACAGCAGGTGGATGTATTTATCATCTGATAAGGATGAAACCTTAATGATTGATACAGCGAAAAATGACATCAAACAATTTAAGACTTATGAAGGCCATAATAATGTCGTGTTAATTTGGATTAAGGGTTTAAAAAATAAGGTAGATAAGGAGGGTTCATCCATAGAATCTAGTCTAATGCATATTGCAATTGATACTACAACCAGTGAGCTTGGAAGTAAATCTATAACCTTATATCGCGGGGATAGCGTAGTTCAATCACAAAACTATAGTATAATAACGTGGCAAGATGTGTTACCGGGTTCGAATGGTGAGGTTTTCGTTGAGTATTGTAGAGCCTTAAATAGACATGACTTGATGCTTAAATACATTTTAGCTGCAGGCCTGCATGACATTGAAGCCCCAAAAAAGAATTAAAATTGAGACATTTCCAAATTCCCTAGTTACGGCAAGCGGTTTTTTCGCTGCCGCAAGCGTGTCGCTTGTGGCCCACTGCTTGGTAAACATGCGATAAATAATAAAAGATAGGTTACCCTAAATTCCCGTTACCTTTCTATTTGGCTACCCAAACGCGGGCCACAAGCGACACGCTTGCGGCAGCGGGGGCAGTCATCTATAAAAAGATTTTGGAAGGACGAATAGTGGAACAGCAATTGAGGACTCTTAAATTGAGGGCTGACAGTTTAGAAGATGTCAGAGCAGCTCAAAAAGAATCGCTTTCACAGTTAATTCAAGCGGAAGCAGAGCATCTTAATTCTATTACTTTTAAAAGAAATGTGCCTGAAAACATTGAGCGAATTAAGAATTCTATTGAACTGTTTGCGTCTCTATTAGACAAAGGGGCTGAAGTTCATCCCGCAATTGGAGCACCAGAGAACGTGTCTAACTTATATCCCAATTTAAAGGCCCTGCCAACTGTTGAATCGAAAATAAAACAAATCAATCAGTAAAGAATTCTTTTCTCCTCCACTGTTGCAAGCGCGTCGCTTGTGGTCCACTGCGGTGAATATGCGATAAATAATAAAAGATAGGTTACCCTAAATTTCCGTTACCTTTCTATTGGCTACCTAAACGCGGGCCACAAGGCAGGAGCCTTGCGGCAGCGCAACCGCTTGCGGGAGCTGGGGCAGCAGATAAAATGAAAAGCTGGAGGCATCTTGTTCCCACTGCCGGTTCAAGTGTCTCGCTTACAATATCGCTTTTGCAATGCAGGTGGCATTTTTGTTTACAGGCAAGCAGAATGCTTGTTATATTTTAGGTCGAAGTTGCTAAACTTCGACCAGTGGGGCATTTGTGTATGCCGCAGGTTCATGCCTCCCGATTTCAATAGCCCAGCTACCGTATGTCTTATTGTTTTTTTTCTTTAGTATAGAAAGCATCATAAAATTTTTCATTTCCTTGGTTAAGGGTTTTACGATAATAGGGTTTAACCATATTTTGCAGGAAATCCCGGTAGCCGGACTGGGGCAAGCCTTTGAGTAATTGTGCGTACGGCTCTACAATGCTTTTAGATAGCATTTTCTGATGTGCGGCCTGCCGGATCACAGCCTGCGACAAGCCGGTACTTTTTAGCAGTGTATATTGCTTAAAGCACTCATCCGGCTTGGCTAGTAAGATAAACGTGAGGATCCAGTTGAAGCGGTCGCTGCCAAAGAACATTTGCTGGCCGAAGCTGGAATGATAGACTGGAATGATCTTTTCAACGCCAAATCGTTCAATGAACAGGTTGAGCATAGCTAGGTAGCTATCTTCATTGCCTACGCTTTTGAAATTCTTTAGCAGGAATAATTCCGCTGTTTCCTCGTGGTGCATTTCGTTTTGCAGGGTCATGATCAAACTGTTTTCATTGAAACCATTGGAAAATTCATAAGCAAATACGGTCAGTTCCTTGAGGGCCAATGTTTGACTTTTGATCACCGCTTCAAAGGCTTTCCGAAATGGCGAGCGGAAACGATCAACCGCATAAATATTGATCAAATGGCCGAATAAGACCTGCGCATGGTCGATCTTACTTTCTTTGAGCGGGAATGTGTCAGCAAAAATGCTTTGTATAGACAGTGTGATCAGGTTGACAATGATCTTTTCGTTAATATTAGTAATGTATTTGAGAATCTGCAAAAAGAACATTAAGGCATCATTTTTATTTTTTTGCAGCTGCGCTTCTATAATCTTTGCAATAATCTTAGAATTTATCAGATTGCTGTCGATCTTGCAGATCAACAATTCCAGCACAACGGCCCAGGAGGCCAAACCGAGGTTCCGGTCCAGAATGTCGTTGAAGCGACGCTGGTTTTGACCCATATAAAAGCTACTGAAAATATAATAGGCCGTGAAATATTCCAGGAAGGTTTTGTGGGTGAATTTATTCTCGAAATAGATCGAGCGTAATTTGGCAAATTCTAAGAATTCAATAGCTGCCTTGTTGGCAAGCCGTTCGTCTTCGATCTCCCCATTTTTGAGCAAGTAAGCCTTGATATGCTGCTGAACAACGCTATTGTTAATCCTTTTATTGGGATTGTCAAACTGCCAGAACGCGATAGATGAGAACACGGAGGCTTTATTATTAATCTGAAGACTGATCTTCAGCTTCTTTTCTTTGTCATCCCGGTGTTCAACGATCGTATTCGTGCAGCCTTCATAAATGGCTAATTTATTGGTAGGTAGTTCCAGTTCATTACGGTAAAGAATCAGGATCAAGGACAAAAGTAAAGGATTAAATTTCAGTTCTTCGTCTACCTGAGTAAGTTGTGCCAGGCAACCGGTGATCTCTTTTTGACGGCGGCCGGTATCCTGTTCTTCCTGAGTATACCATTTTTGCACATAGCTAGTCAGTTGCTCTTGATTAAAGTTCTTAACTTCTAATTCGTGAAAATCTTTGAAAGCAACTTCTTCATAAGATTCAAAACGACTGGTAACAACAATCCGGGCGTCAGGGTAGGTCGAGGCGAAATTTTCGATGTCATTGCGGACATTGATTCGTTCCTGGATATCAAATATTTCATCGATCCCGTCGAAAAAGATCAGACAGGGAAAAAATGTCAGGATCTTTATGATGCGTTCTAGAGAGATGTTGGTTTGGTACTCGCTTGCCAGCGTCTGCACGAGGAATTCGGCAAACCCGATGTTGTGCGCGACCTTTACCTGGTTGTATCTGTGCAGTTCGATGCGGAAAGGAAGATAACGGTAAATATCGTTGTTGGAGAATACTGCTTCATCCCCTTCTAAGATCTTGCAGATCGAATA
Source organism: Mucilaginibacter phenanthrenivorans (assembly GCF_024721155.1). Classification (GTDB taxonomy): domain Bacteria; phylum Bacteroidota; class Bacteroidia; order Sphingobacteriales; family Sphingobacteriaceae; genus Mucilaginibacter; species Mucilaginibacter phenanthrenivorans. The sequence continues at coordinate 99,360 of NZ_JAHVAP010000018.1, forward strand.
TTTGATAATAGAGGATTTTCCTGCACCGGGATTACCTAGAATAACGAGTTTGTGATCACGGCTAAAAAGATCCTCTAGAGTATCTGCGGCAAATTCCCCAATCAAATTTTTAGACCAATAACTTTTAGTCATTCTGGCATCAGTTTCTAATAAGGCTTCCTTAAAAAAGGCTGTGTCAATTAGCTTACTTTCGGTAAATATGGGAAATTTATAAGTGATTTTGTGGCTGCCTTGGTGATAGATGTTACGAAACATACCTCTATTAGTAAAAAGCGGGGGGACAAACAGTTCATACAATTCTACTTCACGAGGCCGTCGGCTTACGGATAGGCCGAAAAAATTCAACCGAGAAAAGTTATTGAGGCATTTCTCCCTGTAAGAGGCTTTAAAGGTGGCAAAGTCGGAATAATTGAAGTCCCGAGCGATCTTTAGGTCTGAGAATTGCAGTTCAAGCAATTCATTGATTATCTGAAAGATAAGCACATCATTGGTGCTTTTAATCAACCCATAAATGTCAGTGGCATCTAATATTTGGGTACTCGTGTTAAATGGAATCTTGCCTTTTACGATCTTATCAATAGCATCCTGTGCATAGCTTTTCTGCTTTTCGGTAAGCACATAAACCAATACCCTATCAACCCTTTTGGAGTGACCATATTTAATGAACTTAGTTAAGGTAGATTTGACTTTTTCCAACGAATTCGTTGCGGTTACCTGTATGCCGATCTTGGCGTTATCGTCGATTAGGTCGAGGCTTTCAAAATTCTTCCGGTCGGTCTCGTTGACATTTTTAAATTTCGCCTTAAATATTAAGTCAAGGATCGGTAGGATGATGTTCTCGGCGTGCTGATTAAGATCATATTCAGAATTAGCTGTAGCAATCTTGACTTGAAGTTGAAAACGACTTAAATAATCCCTAATAGAAACGAGCAGTTTGGCGTGGTTGGACATAGGCGTATAGTATAATAAGGCTGATAAAAATTTAAAGATAACCAATTTGTAATAACAAAATTTGATTTATGACCACTGGAATCGAAACATTCTGGAATATTGACTCCGACTTATCCAAACGCCTAAATCAAAAACCTGTTACTCCTTTTTGTTGCCACATAGTCCGAATTATAGAATGCTTTTAAAAGTCATTATTATTTTAAGCGGGGCGCTAATTAAGGGGATGCTTGAGTGGAAGGGGGCTATTGGTGGGCTACAACAAAAGGGGAGGCTTGCGGTTGCAAAATTCTTTTGGAAGCGGTTGATATCCTTAAGACGGCCAGACAGTTTTTTTTACCGCTTCACTCACCACATCTACTAGTATATCTTTAAGGGCCATACCAACCGCCATCCCTGCTTTTCCAGCATATTTTTTGAATTTTAGTATAGCTAAACTGGTATTGGGTGTATTTTGCATTAAATTGTTAACGCTGTCTTTAAAGTCTTCCTTGTCGGCGTTGTCTAATTCGGAAAATTCAATCAATTCAAAGGCCGCTTCCTGTATTGCCGTTGTCCAAGGAAAAGGATGGCCGCAACTGTCACAATAAGATGGTAATTCATAAGTGCCGAAATCAAATATTCCTTCGTAATGCGCCTGACCTCTTATAGGGCTTGCACAATCGGGGCATTGAATAATTGATTTGCTTCCGCATTTATCACAATATGTTTTATTTGCCGCAGGGGCGGACTTCGAATCTGCATTTATCACATGTCCATTGAGGCAAACTTGAGCTACATCGTAATACATTGATATAAGATTTTATATTTAGGTAATAAAGATAAAAAAAAGAAATTACTTCCTGCTACCCGTGGATCCAGCTACAAATTACTATTCATAAAGGCTACTTTACGAAAGCATGAATTACCCTTCTCTATCGCAAGTATTCGGGCTGGCAAAAGAGGTAGGCTAATCGTGCCCCGCATTTAGGTAGCCTGCCTGCTATGCAGCAAAATGCCGGGTTAGGGATAGCAGCGGATACCGGCCCTGAGTCAGTAGGCAGTTTGTAGTGAGCAGTTGGCAGTGTTTAGCAGCATGCTTGTGGTATGCAGAATTTGCGCCTAAGGCCCGTGCCGTATGAGCGGATAGCCCGGCCACGCTTCTACTGGCGTGGAAACCACTGAAATCAGTTGGCAGTTTGTAGTTGGCAGTTGGCAGTGATTTTGAAGCGGGTTATTGGGTTGAATGATGTGCGCCTAAGGCTCGTAAGTAGTTGGCAGTTGGCAGTTGGCAGTAGGCAGTTGGCAATTGGCAGTGCTTAGCAGGGGGTTATATCAATCATCATCCTCATCATTACTCTTATTCCAATACGAAGTTTTGATATGGATAATATTGGGGTCTTCCGGCTCCTTCGGCAGGTCGCGGATCTTGCCGATGAAGATCTGGCCCTTGTCGTTGGCCCATACCTCGTACTCCATTTCGCCGGGGATCTCGCCGGTGAGCACGGTGCGGGGTGGGATCTCAAAATATTCCAGGATAGCCAGGATGGTTTTTCCTGCCTTTTCCAAGTCTTCAAAGGTTTGGTCGGCTTTGGCTTTGGCGGCCTGTACCTTGCGGTTACAGGCGATGATGGCGTCTAAGTCGCTTAAATGGCGTTGGTTGGTGTAGGGCAGCGCATCGGCCAACAGGGTGCTGAAGCGTTCGTTGCGTTTTTCAAGCAGCTGTGTGAGGTGGTAGTAGTGGCTGCACCAGGATGTAAATTCATTGGTCATGGGGTTGGGGGGTTAGTGGGTGTGAGAAAATGTTTTTTTGTTGGCGTAAATACACGTATTTATGATGGTTAAACCGCTTCGGATCCGGGCTGCCATGTACACGGGGGCTTATATGCGCCTTAGGCGCTACCGCTTTGTAGACATACCGGCTAAGACAGATCAGCGCCGTTAGGTGCTGCCCTCAGTGTGCAAGGTAACCGGGCATTGGTGGATAAGGGTAGCCTCGATGAGGCACAATATCATGCGTTTATTTTTCTACAAAGCGGTTGCCCCGACGGGGCAGATCGTGCTGATGGTTTTTTTGCGGGTGTGGGTGCAAAGGGTGGTGTTAACGTTAATGCATTGGCGTAGAGTTGACTCACCCGACATTGCTTCGCTCGTCGACCTCTCTTCCGCGAGCGGTAAAGAGGTAGGAGAAAAAAAAATAAAAAATTCTTTCCCCTCTTTGCGCAGCAGAGAGGGGTGGTCCAGCGCAGCGTCGACCGGGGTGAGTCGAATATACACGCGGCGTTAACGCAAATGTCTTTGCGTAGACTTGCCCGCGGGCGCTGCCACCATACCGTCATTGCGAGGAACGAAGCAAACTCTACACATGCTAATCAAGGAGCAATGGTATTGTGGTTACCAATCAAGCCGCTTTAAGGTCTCTAAAGGCATAAAGGTCCGATGATTGTCCTTAGCAGAGTTTGCTTCGTTCCTCGCAATGACGCGCGGAAGACAAGCGGCTGTAAAGTCTCTAAAGCATAAAGGTCCGTTGATTGTCCTTAGCAGAGGTTGCTTCGTTCCTCGCAATGACGCGCGGGGGAGGGGGCGTTTGCCTGCGTCGTCTTGAGTATATGATCCAGCAGTTGCGGGGTGAGCAGTTCATCAATTGCTGATGTTTTTCGGATCCGCGTGGGGTTGGGATTCTCACGGGGCGTTACATGCTCTACCTGTGTCCCCGGCGGGATTGCATGGTCCGTTAACCCCTCCCTGCCCTCCCGGGGGAGGGAATTTGCAGGCGGGTTGTTTTGGTTATTGGTCATTAGGTCATTTGCATATACTTCTCCATCCGCACATTCACGCATCCGCATATCCGCACATTCTTCCCCATCTGCACATTTTTCTTCCTGATTCGCACATCCACGCATCTGCATATCCGCACATTCTTCCCCATCTGCACATCCTTCTTCCTCATTCGCACATTCACGCATTTGCACATCCGCACATCTGAGCAGCCTATTTACCGTAGCCAGGCCTATGCCCAGCTGGTTTGCGATGTCGCGCTGGCTGAAACCTTTGGCGGAGAGGGCGGTGATTTTTCGGGCCAGCTGCAGGCGGTCTGTGGCGGTACGGGTGAGCAGGTGGAGGCGTTCGGGGCTGTGGCCCTCGAACGCGAAGTGCAAAAAAGCGCCGGGCTTTTGGATGCGGCACAGGCATACGTTGTCGTGGCCGTAGCGCTGGCGGGTGTTGCGCTGCTTGATCTGTTTGAGGTAGCAAAGCTCATTGTCGAGGGTGCTTTTTCCGATGGCGAAAGCGCTGTCGGCAAAGTTGACGAGCAGCTTACTGCCGTGCAGGTCGTCGGAACTGATGGGTTGCGTGGCGTTGCGCCGTTTTGGGGTATGCGCCAGTACGAGGATAGACAGGTTGTGGTCGTTTTTTAGCGCCTTTAGGCTTTTCATGAGCGCAAGGGCTACCGCCGAGTTTTCGGTGCCGCCGCGCAGGCAGGTGATGTTATCGATGATGAGCACAGAGGCCTTTACCTGGTTGATCTTATATTCAATGCCGGCAATCAGCAGCTCGTTTTCGTCGACATTGGGCGGCGGATCGGGCAGGAAATTATACTGTGCCCGGAAAAAGTTATCCGAAAACTGGTGATCCTCGTCGCCCTGGCTGTACCGCAGGCCGAACTGGGTTTTGCTCAGCTCGAAATCGATGTAGAGCACCCGGGCGGGCGGCGCCTGGCAGGCAAAGGGTGCGAGGCTTTGTCCAAGCTCGAAATCGATGTAGAGCACCCGGGCGGGCGGCGCCTGGCAGGCAAAGGGTGCGAGGCTTTGTCCGCGTGCGATGCTTTCGCCGATCTGCACGGCGAGGATTGATTTGCCGATATTGGTATCCGCAAACAGCATGCAGAGTTCGCCCTGGTGCCAAAGCTCGCCAAGCAGCATTTTGGCTTCGGGTTCGCGCCGGGCCAGCTCGAGCCAGCGGTTACCTTTTTCGATGGTAAACAGGCGGTGAACGTCTTCGGGCGTGGGTCGTGTGCGTTCGGGGCGTTGTTTTGTGGCCTGCCGGAGCGGTAGTCCGCGGCTTTCGGCGCGCAATTGTTCGATGTAGGACGGGCGTTCGGAAGATGTTCCGAAGTGTGCCGGTGGAGGGTAGGTTGGCATGGTGATAATGGATTACTACAAATTTAAGGAGTTGCAGCCATTAAAGTGCTGACACTGTTTTGTCAGTGGTTTGAGAGGGGGGGGGATGTTATTAGGTTGAGAGGCGGGTGATGTCGGCGTGAATGCAATTGCGTGAATGCATGGCGTGAACGTCGCGCGTAGGGTGGACTCACCCGGAGACGCTGCGCTGTCCGACCTCTCTTCCGCGAGCGGTAAAGAGGTAAAGAAAAAAAGAAATAAAAAATTCTTTTCCCCTCTTTCCGCAGGAGAGAGGGGTGGCGAGCGCAGCAACGCCGGGGTGAGTTGAATATACGCGCGGCGTTAACGTTAATGCACTGGTGCCAATGTCCTGGCGCAGATTTACCCTCCCCGCCGACGCTTCGCTGGGCGACCCTCCCTTTGCTGCGCACAGGGAGGGTATGAAAAATGGGAAAGGGTTAAATGGTGAAAATGGAGTTTGCTGATAATCAGGATGTTTCAAAGTGTTCCGGGTGTTCCATGTGGAAAAACGGAACACTTGCAGCCCACCGGGATCGAATGCTTTTAACCCAAAACCGTACGCCCCGATGCCCGCTTTCGTTACAGCGCATTTGTTTTATTCTTTGGTAAGCTTTTGTATATCAATAAGTTGCAAGTTTGGAACAGCGATTGCGCTTAAATAGTTCAATTGAATGCATATACTTTCCATATCACCCCTTATGACCTGGCCTTTCTCGGGGCGATCTTTATTGGGCTGAATTTTGCCCTGTTGTTGTGGTTCACCAAAAGAATCAACCGGACTGCAAACCGGTTTCTTGGCCTGGCCCTGGCAACTGTTGTTTTGTGGATAGTTTGGATAGTGGTCATCGATATTGGGATGCGGACGTATTTCCCTCACTGGAGCTGGCTGCCGCTGCAATTTTCGCTTGCGCTTGGCCCCTTGATCTATTTTTATGTGCTTAAAGTGACCCGGCCGGAATATAAATTCCGGGGGAAAGACCTGCTGCATTTTGGCCCCGCGTTATTGCAGCAGGGTGTATTGATATTGGAGATCAGGGAGAGTATTAGAACCGGCGCGGCTACTTATGATACGCTGATATTTCATCAGTTGAACCCGGTATTGCAGTTGTTGACGTTTGTCTCGGTTTCCACGTATTTGTATTGGTCCTTCAGGCTGATAGAACGTTTTTACGATCAGTTGAAATTTAATGATGTGAGCGACCGGTACAGGCACGAATTGCAGTGGCTGCAACGTTTGCTGATGGGTTGGGGCCTGCTATGGTTATTGTGGATCCCCGTCACGGTAGCAAGTTACTATTACCACTTAGACAGCCATGCTTATTATCCTTTGTATCTTCTTTTAGCAGTAATGATGATCTGGATTGCGGTGAAGGCTCTTTTCAGGCCGGAAGCCGGAATGGCGGTCCAGGCACTGCCTGTTTTTAAACCATTGTCTCCGGCGGCACTGAAGCAAAAGGGGGCCTGGCTCAAGAAGGCCATGGAAACCGGTCTGTATTACCAGGATGCAGAGCTCAGCATAAATTCGCTGGCCGAAGCGCTGGATCTCCAACCCCGTGAACTGTCGCGGATCATCAATACGGCGCTGGGAAAGAACTTCAATGATTTTGTGAATGAATACCGTGTCAGGGACGTGTCCCGTAAAATGCAGGACCCGGCTTATGACCGGTTAACGCTGCTGGGCATAGCCTTCGATGCCGGATTCAATTCTAAATCCACCTTTAACCGCATCTTCAGGCAAATGACCGGAAAAAGTCCGGCTGAATACAAAAGCGATTTAAAAAAAGAGCGCCCAAGTCGCGATTTGAGACCTTATTCCCGTTCTGCGGCGGTAATTTCGAACCAGGAAACCAGTCCTAAGTGGTCTTCCGGAAATTTAAACCGCAACTATATGTTTAAAAATTATTTAAAGATCGCCGTACGGCAACTCCGCAGACAAAAAATGTATGCGGCTATAAAGGTCGGGGGCTTTGCGCTTAGCATTGCGGCCTGTTTGTTAATTGCCTTATATATCCGCAACGAGCTGAGTTATGATAAGTCGTACCCTGACGCAAACCGTATTTTCCGCGTAGTAATGGTGTATACTGATAACGGCAATGTTGGCAAAGGCCCGGAATGGCCTGCACCGATGGCTAAAACACTGAAGAAGGATTTCCCGCAAATTGAGTTTGCCGGCCGCCTGATGCCCAATACCCTGATGGGTGCCGGTACAGCCGAAGTGCGCCGCGCAGACCAGGTGCAGAACACCTACGAGGAGGGTATTACCTTTGCCGACCAAAGCATGCTGGATCTATTGAAATTACCCATGGTTTATGGTGATCGCTCCCATGCGCTGGCTAGTCCGCACACCGTGGTAATTACAAAAAGGAAAGCCGATAAATATTTCCCCGGCCAAAATCCGGTAGGCAAGGTGATGTATTTTAATAACGATAATACCCAACCCTATACTATCGGCGGGGTTATAGAAAACTTTCCAACAACCTCGCACCTGCAATACGATTTTTTGGTAACCCTATCGGGGAGGGAGTTTTGGCAGGGTGAGCAAAATGCCTGGGGGAATTTTAACTATCCCACCTACGTGCTGCTTAAACAGGGCATAGATGGAAAAGCCTTTGAGCGGAAAATGACGGCTGACATGGTTAAAAACTATTTCCTGCCGAATATTAGAAAGGGTGGTGCAAAAAGCCCCGAACAGGAAGCTGCCAAAATTCATATAACGCTGCAGCCGGTTACCGATATTAATCTTTACTCGTTCGATATCCGGGATGGCCTTCAGCATGGCGATATCCGCTTTATTTGGCTGTTTGGTGGTGTTGCGGCATTTATCCTCATCATAGCCTGCATCAATTTTGTAAACCTTGCTACCGCCAAATCAGCCAACAGGGCTAAGGAGGTTGGTTTGCGTAAGGTAGTCGGCTCCAATCGCAGCGGGCTGATTAAACAGTTTTTAATTGAGTCGCTGCTGTACAGTTGCCTTTCATTTGTTATCGGCCTGTTGCTGGCCCGGCTGTTGTTGCCATATTTTAACTCGCTTGCCTCCAAATCGTTAACCATGCCGTGGGGCGAGTGGTGGCTGCTGCCGGTTGTGTTGGTTTCGGCTATCGTTGTCGGCGTCGTTGCAGGCTTATATCCGGCCTTTTACCTGTCCGCCTTTAAACCTGTTCAGGTTTTAAAGGGTACGCTCAGTACCGGCAGCAAAGGCTCATTATTACGCAACAGCCTGGTGGTGTTCCAGTTTACCGCATCCATTATACTTATCATCGGCACTATGGTTATTTATAACCAGGTACATTACATCCTTAACCAAAAAGTTGGGTTTGATAAGGACCAGGTGGTAATTGTACAGGGCACAAATACGCTGGGCGATAAAAACATCCGCAGCTTTAAAACCGAGCTGCAAAAGCTGGCGTCGGTAAAAAGCGCGTCCATCAGCGACTACCTCCCAATTGAAGCCGGGAGCAAACGCAACGGTGATGGTTTTACCATCGAGGGAAGAGAAAAACTCGACGCGCACGTGCAGGGCCAGCTTTGGCAGATAGACGATACCTACCTTAAAACGTTGGGGATGAAACTGGTGGAGGGGCGTAATTTTTCGTACGATATGTCGGACGATACCGCAGGCAAAACCATCATTATCAACCAAACGATGGCAAAAAAGCTCAACCTTAAACACCCTATTGGCGCTCGCATTTCCAACGGCAATGCAGCTACGGTGATAGGCGTGGTGGCCGATTTTAATTATGATTCGATGCACCGCGGAATTGACCCTTTAATATTGCATTTCGGCCTGAGCCCGTCACTGGTTACCATAAAAGTTAGGGGCGGAGACATGAAAAACGCCCTGCAAGCCATTGCCGCCACCTGGAAGTCATTTGCGCCAAACCAGCCTATCCGCTACACTTTCCTGGACGAAAGCTTTGCCAGCATGTATGCCGACGTGCAACGCATGGGCCGCATTTTCACCACGTTTGCCATACTGGCTATTATCATCGCTTGTTTGGGCCTTTTCGCGCTGTCGGCGTTTATGGCCGAGCAACGCAGTAAGGAGATCGGCATCCGCAAGGTGCTGGGCGCTAGCGTGAGTGGCATTACTACATTGTTATCGGTTGATTTTGTAAAGCTGGTAGCCCTGGCTATCCTTATTGCCACGCCCATTGCATGGTGGGGCATGTATAAATGGCTGCAGGGTTTTGCCTATCACGCACCGGTACAGTGGTGGGTTTTTGCTTTGGCTGGTTTGGCGGCAATATTGATCGCGTTAATCACTGTTAGCTTTCAATCCATAAAAGCCGCGATTGCAAACCCGGTAAAGAGTCTCCGTTCTGAGTAGTGATTAGAGGTTAGAGACCGGAGATTAGAGATTAGGAAGATAAATGCGGTATGGCAGCACAGGTAACTTCCATAAAGAGCTTAGGTCTGTAAGTGAGATCTGGGATTTAGTTGAGAAGGCGCTCCGGGGTGAGATCCGGAGCGCATTTTTATATCCTGGTCAAAGCTGTCCACAAAGGCGATACCATTCGCAAACCACAACCGCACACTACGCCGTCCGCTTTTATTACAATAAACATTTCAAATATTTTATAATGTTTTCTTTATCAGTGTGTTATTGATTTGGAACGGCGATTGTAGCACCTGTCCTGCTTGAATCCATATACATTACATATCAACCTTTATGACCTGGCCTTCCTGGGAACGATCTTTATCGGGTTGACTTTTGCCTTGCAATTGTGGTTCACCAAAAGGACTAACCGGGCCGCAAACCGGTTTTTGGCCCTGGCATTGGTTATTATCATGCTGTGGATAGCCAGAATATTGGGCATCGACACCGGGCTGTCGGCTTACCTTCCTCACTGGAGCTGGCTGCCGCTGCAATTTTCGCTGGTTCTTGGCCCGCTGATCTATTTTTATGTGCTTAAAGTGACCCGGCCGGAATATAAACTGCGCCTAAAAGATCTGCTGCATTTTGGCCCCTTACTGTTGCAGCAGGGTGTATTGATATTGGAGATCAGGGAGAGCATAAGGACAGGCGGGGCTACTTATGATACACTGACTTTTCATCAGATGAACCCGGTTTTGCAATTACTGGCGTTTATTTCAGTCGTCACCTATTTGTATTGGTCCTTCAGGCTGATAGACCGCTTTTACCAACAGCTGAAATTTAATGATGTGAGTGATCGGTACAGGTACGAATTGCGCTGGCTGCAGCGCTTACTGATGTCGCTCGGCCTGTTATTGTTATTATGGATCCCTTATACCGCTGTGGATTATTTTTATTACCGTGGACAATTAGGGATCCATGCTTATTATCCCTTGTATCTCTTTTTAGCAATAATGATGATCAGGATAGCGGCTGCGGCTCATTCAAAGCCTGAAATAGCATCGCCATTTCAGGCAGTTCCGGTTTCAAAACCAACGATCCCGGCGGAGGTGAAGCAAAGGGGTATTTGGCTGAAGAAGGCCATGGAAGCGAGCCTGTTTTACCGGGACGCGGAACTAAGTTTGGGCTCACTTGCCGAAAAGCTGGACATTCATCCCCATGAGCTATCACGAATCATTAATATCGCGCTCAAAAAAAACTTTAATGATTTTGTTAATGAATACCGCATCCGCGAGGTAGCCCAAAAAATGCAGGACCCGGCCTACGACCGGCTAACGCTGCTGGGCATCGCCTACGATGCGGGCTTCAATTCAAAATCAACCTTTAACCGCACCTTCAGGCAAATGACCGGGATTAGCCCGGCGGAATACAAAAGCGACCTGAAAAAAGAGCGCCCAAGTTATCATTTGAGACCTTATTCCCGTTTTGCGGCGGTAATTTCGAATCAGGAAACCACTCCTAAGTGGTCTTCCGGAAATTTAAACCGCAATTATATGTTTAAAAACTATTTTAAAATTGCATGGCGGAATATCGTTCGCCATCAAAGCTATTCTGCCATTAACGTGGCCGGGCTGATTGTTGGGATTGCAGCCAGCCTGCTTATATTTGTAGTTGTTCAATATGAATTGAGCTTTGATACCTATCAGCCGGGTTATAAAAGCACCTACCGCATTGTTACAAAAAAAGTCCGGGAAGGCAACATCAGGTATAGTGCCGGTATATCTACACCGGCTGTAGACGCCTTTCGCCTTTATTTTCCACAAGCCACCGTTGCCGGTATCAATGCCATTTATGGCAGCCAAATTGTAGCTGTCAAGGGCAACCCGGCCAGCGATAAAAAATTTGTAGAAAACGCCGGCATCATGTTTGCCGAGCCGCAGTTGTTCGATATTTTTTCAGCAAAGTGGCTCGCCGGCAGACCCTCTGCTTTAAAAGATCCCAATATGGTGGTTATAGACGAAAGCAGCGCAATAAAATATTTTGGCGATTGGCAATCCGCTATGGGCAAAACACTCAGGATGGACAACCTGGTAACGCTGAAGGTAGCAGGAGTAATTATGGATGCACCTGTAAATACCGATCTTCCGTTAAAGGTACTGGTTTCCTATATCACCTGGAAACAAAATGCGAAAGCTTATAATTACGCTCACACCTGGGACGAAACCAGCAGCGACTGCCAGGTCTACATAAAATTTCCTGCAAATGTATTGCAAAGCACCATCGACAGGCAAATGCTTAGCTTTTCGGCCAAACAATTTGATAATAACAAACGCACTGCCCGGAGGAGATATGCGATAGCACAACCCTTACCGGAGCTCCATTTCGATACCAATTTTGGAGGTACGCTGGGCGATCATATAACCAGCAGGGCAACCCTGCGCACTTTGTCGCTTATCGCAGTACTCATCATCATTATGGCGTCAATCAATTTTATTAATCTTTCAACGGCCCAATCCGTGGGCCGGTCGAAGGAGGTAGGGATCCGCAAAGTGCTTGGCAGTAGTCGAGGGCAATTGATGGGCCTGGTGATGTGCGAAACAGCCATTATTGTACTGTTGTCCGCGGGACTAGCAGTATGTGTGGCCGAACTGGCTTTGCCCTTACTCAAAAACATTGCCAGCGTACCTGATACCATAGGCCTGTTCAATCCCGGCATATTGTTTTGCCTGGCTTGCGTAATATGCGCAGTGGTACTGCTTTCGGGGGTATATCCGGCACTCATCGTATCAGGGTTTAAACCTATCCAGGCGTTAAAAAATAAAATCAGTTCCACAGCCGTCGGCGGTATATCGCTCCGCCGGGTGCTGGTAATTACCCAGTTTGCTATCTCCCAATTGTTGATTATCGGAACGGCCATAGCCGTTAAACAAATGGATTTTGTAAACAACGCCGACCTTGGCTTTAATAAAGATGCGGTGCTGGCCATACCATGCCCTACCGATAGCGTCGGCTTATTGCGCCTGAATAGCTTTAAACAACAGGTACTCGCGTTGCCCGGTGTAAGGGCGGCCAGCTTTTCGGCTGATGTGCCATCGTCAATGCACAACAATTCAAGTAATTTTTTCTTCAATCATTCAGAAAAAGATCCTGGCTTTGATATCTTTATGAAAGTAGCCGATGCAGATTACTTTAAAACTTTCGGCCTCAGGTTTATAGCGGGCAAAGGCTATGAACCCAGCGACACCGCACGGCAGTTGGTTGTTAACGAAACCTTTATACACAAACTCGGTATTAAACGCGCGGAAGACGCTTTGGGCAAAACCATCACCTTCGACAATTACGCAAACCTGCCTATAGTTGGCGTAGTAGCCGATTTTAAAACCAACTCCATGCGCGAGGAAATTAAACCCCTGGTGATATACCCCGCCAAAAAATCCGAACAGGAAATAGCTGTAAAAATTGAAGGCCAAAAGCTGACAAAGACAGCTGCTGCAGTACAAAACCTTTGGAAAAACAACTATCCTGAATACGTCTACACAGGTTTTTTTGTTGATGATAGCATAGCAAAATTTTATAAACAGGAAAACCAGCTGGAGCAGATCTACAAAATATTTGCGCTGATTGCCATTTTCATTTCCTGCCTTGGTTTGTACGGACTGGTTTCGTTTATGGCGGTGCAGCGTACCCGGGAGGTAGGTATCCGAAAAGTTTTAGGCGCATCTGTAGGGAGCATTGTTTATTTGTTCTCAAAAGAGTTTATAGCGCTTATTGCGCTCGCATTTGCAATTGGCGCGCCCGCTGCCTGGTACCTGATGAACGGATGGCTGCAAACGTTCGCCTATCGTATTTCGCCGGGTGTATGGGTTTTTGTGGCCGCTATTGCAACCTCGTTATTAATAGGTTGGGCTACGGTAGGTTATAAAGCTGTAAGGGCCGCACTGGCAAACCCGGTGAATAGTTTGAGGAGCGAGTAAGCAGTTTTCAATGGCAGTTGAGTTCTTGTGTGCAATTCAAAACCGAACGGCCTGATGTTCAATATCGTTACAATGATTGGTGTAAATTAGGATGCAATTCATTATATAACAGTGAGTTGGAAATTTGGAACGGCGATTGAGGCAGTTGCTTACTTGAATCCATATACATTCCATATTAGCTTTAGCCTGTATGACCTGGCCCTCCTGGGAACGATCTTTATCGGGTTGACTTTTGCCCTGCAATTGTGGTTTACCAAAAGGATAAATCAGGCTGCAAACCGGTTTCTGGCCCTTGCCCTGGCAACTGTGGTTTTGTGGATGGCCAGCGTGTTGGGTATTGACGTCCGGTTGGGCACCTGGTTTTCACGCTGGAGCTGGCTGCCGCTGCAATTTTTGCTGACGCTTGGTCCCCTCATTTATTTCTATGTGCTTAAAATTACCCGGCCGCAATATAAGTTCCGGTGGAAGGATTTGCTGCATTTCAGCCCCTTGCTGCTTGAACTAGGTGCATTGGTATTGCAAATTATGGAAAGTATAAGGACAGGCGTGGCTACTTATGATACGCTAACCTTTCATCAGTTGGACCCGGTTTTACAATTACTGACGTTTATTTCGGTCGTCACCTATTTGTATTGGTCTTTCAGTCTAATAAACACCTTTTACAAACAGCTGAAATTTAACGACGTGAGTGACAGGTACCGGTATGAATTGCGATGGCTGCATCGCTTATTGATGGGTTTCGGCCTGATGTGGCTATTATGGATCCCTTATACCGCGGTGGACTATTTTTATTATCATCACCAATTAGGGGCCCATGCTTATTATCCTTTATATCTGCTTTTGACGATAATGATGATCCGGATTGCGGCCCAGACTCTTTTCAGGCCGGAAGCCGCCATGGCGACCCAATCAACCTATGTTTCAAAACCAAAGCTACCGGCTGAATTAAAGCAAAAAGGTATTTGGCTGAAGATGATCGTCAAAGCCAATCTGTATTACCAGGATCCGGAATTAAGCCTAAGCTCACTTTCTGAAAAGCTTGCGTTGACTCCACATGAACTATCCCGCATCATCAATACCGCGCTCAAAAAAAGCTTCAACGATTTCATTAATGAATATCGCGTTGCTGACGTTGTTCAGAAAATGCAGGACCCTGCTTATGATCATATCACCATGCTGGGGATTGCATTTGATTCGGGATTCAATTCCAAAACCACTTTTAACCGGACTTTCAAACAAATGACCGGGAAAAACCCGGCAGAATATAAAAGCGATCTGAAAAAAGAAGGTCCATCTTATAACTTGGGGCGCTATACGCAGTTTGCACCGGTAATTTCGTATCAACAAGCCACTCCTGGGTGGGTTTACGAAAAATCAAACCGCAATTTTATGTTAAAAAATTATTTCAAAATCGCGTTTCGCAGCCTTAAAAAAAACAAGATGCATTCCCTGCTTAATATTACTGGCTTATCGGCAGGAATGGCGGTAACGCTGTTGATCGGGCTTTGGATCAATACTGAATTGTCGTTTGACAAGTATCACCGGAATTTTAACAGCATTGCCCAGGTAATGCAGAACCAGACCTTTAGCGGTGAGACATCAACACAACCTACCATTCCCATGCCGCTTGGCGAGGAATTGCGAACAAGCTATGGGCGTGAATTCAAAAAGGTAGTAATGTCATCGAACACCGCAAAGCACCTGGTAGCGGCGGGTAACAAGCATTTTGTAAAAACCGGGAATTACATGGAGGCGGAGGCACCTTCTTTATTCTCGTTGCAGATGCTGAGCGGGTTGGGCAACGGTTTGAAAGATCCCCGTTCCATTCTGCTATCACATTCAGTTGCAACAGCCATTTTTGGCAATGCAGATCCTATAAACAAACTCATAAAATTTGATGATACCGCGAGCCTTAAAGTCACAGGTGTTTATGAAGACCTGCCAGTGAATACTACCCTGCACGATCTTGAATTTATTGTACCATGGGAGTTACAGGGTAAGCTGGTGAAGGACAATATCCAAAACTGGGACAATAACGGATGGAAAATATATGTGCAGATGGCAGATGGTGCTGATATCAATAAGGCCTCGGCAAAAATCAAGGATTCAAAATATGTAAAATCGGATAATGCCGAGCGGAAGTTTAAACCAGTTATTTTCCTTCAGCCGATGAGTAAATGGCATTTATATGCTGAATTTAAGGGCGGGATAAACGTGGGCGGCCGGATCCAATATATATGGCTTTTTGGTACAATCGGGCTGTTTGTACTACTGCTGGCCTGCATCAATTTTATGAACCTGGCAACTGCCAAAAGCGAGAAACGGGCCAAAGAGGTGGGGATCAGAAAGGCCATTGGATCCCTGCGGAAGCAGCTGATCTACCAATTTTTCAGTGAATCATTGCTGATGGCGTTTATGGCTTTCACGCTGTCTTTGCTGTTGGTAGTCCTGGCTCTTCCACTGTTTAATGATGTGGCAGGCGCAAATATGAACCTACCTCTTAAGAACCCTTTGTTTTGGGCTGCCGGGCTTGGCTTTACCCTTGTTGCAGGTTTGATAGCCGGCAGTTACCCGGCGTTTTATCTTTCGTCTTTTAAACCGGTAAAAGTATTAAAAGGCACTTACAAAGCCGGTCGGCTGGCTACTGTGCCGCGGAAAGTGCTGGTGGTTTTGCAGTTTACCGTATCGATAGCGATCATCATCAGCACTATTGTCGTTTTTCGGCAGATACAATTTGCGAAAGACCGCCCGGTAGGTTACAATAGGGAGGGATTAATCACTGTTGAGACTCTTACTCCTAATATTTACGATCATTTCGATGCTTTTCACAACGATCTGGTCAATACGGGCGCGGTATCGGACGTTGCCTGGTCGACTACGCCCGTAACTGAGACGAACAATTCTCAATCTAATTTTGACTGGGAGGGAAGGGATAAAACCGGCACGCAAAACTTTGCAACGGTAGGTGTTTCTAAAGAATATGGACGGACAATTGGCTGGCAGTTTATAGATGGCAGAGATTACAGATCAGGAACGGGAGGAACTGACGGGTTTGGCTTCGTAATAAATGAGGCTGCAGCTAAAATGATGGGCTTTAAAAATCCTGTTGGTGAAACGATACACTGGTATGGTTATAATTTTCATATCATAGGGGTAGTAAAAAATATGGTGATGGATTCGCCATTCAGCCCGACCCAAGCTACTATTTTTTATATGGCTCCATGGCATTTGAGTGTTTTGAATATTAGAATGACGCCCGGTATAGGTGTTCAGGCGGCGCTTAAAAAAATCGGGCAAGTTTATGGGCAATATAACCCTGGGCAACCTTTTGAATACAAGTTTGCAGATGACGAATACGCCAGGAAATTCGACATGGAGGAACGCGTAGGGAAGCTTGCTGGTTTCTTCGCCGTTTTGGCCATTTTAATTTCGTGTCTGGGGATCTTTGGAATGGCCTCATTTATAGCAGAGCAGCGCGTTAAGGAAATTGGCGTAAGGAAAGTGCTTGGCGCTTCTGTATTCAACCTTTGGCAATTGTTATCAAAAGATTTTGTGCTGCTTGTTGTTATTTCATTGCTTATTGCTTCGCCGCTTGCATTTTATTTCATGCATAAATGGCTGCAGAATTATGAATACAGATCGAATATATCATGGTGGATCTTCGCCGTGGCAGGTGGCGGGGCAATTTTAATTACGCTGCTCACAGTAAGCTTCCAGGCCATTAAGGCGGCTATTGCTAACCCGGTAAGGAGTTTGAGGAGTGAGTGATTAGAGGTTAGAGGCCAGAGATTAAAGATTATGAAAATCGCCTGCCACCCTTAGTGTGCCGGTAATTACCATAAAAGAGCTTAGGTCTGTAAATGAGATCTGGGATTTAGTTGAGAAAGCGCTCCGGGGTGAGATCCCGGGCGCATTTTTATAAATACAGCGCTAACCTCAGATCGCTAATCCGAAGCGTTTTAATAAATACAACACCTAACCTCTAATCTCCGGTCTCTAATCTCTTTTTTATTCGAAATTATTGTTGAGAAAAATAACATAGCGTGCAACCCGGTGCTGGTAACTGCGTCATATAGAATAATTAACCGGACCATAAACTTCAATATTGCTATCATCATGTTAAAAAACAACCTAAAAATTGCCTGGCGTAACCTCGTTAAAAATGGCATTTCGTCTTTTATAAATGTTGGCGGTCTGGCCGTAGGTATGGCGGTTGCCATATTGATTGGCTTATGGATCCATGATGAATTGGCATTCAATAAGTATTTTCAGAATTACGACCGGATTGGACAAGTGATGACCAAGTGGAAATTGGCCACCGGCGCCCGTACATCGGAGCCAATGCCATTGGGGACAGCGCTGCAATCGGTTTATAAACAGGATTTTAAATCGGTTATTCTTTCAACCCAGCCCGAAGATCATGTTCTTGCCTTTGGTGATAATAAATTCAGGCAATCGGGTAAGTTTATGCAGCCCGAAGGTGTAGCAATGTTCAGCCTGAAAATACTGAAGGGCAGCAATGAGGGTCTAAATGATCTTAACTCGATACTGATAGGTGAATCATTGGCAAAAAAATTATTTGGAGATGCCGATCCGATCAACAAGGTGTTGAAGATGGATAACAACATGAACGTAAAAGTCACCGGTGTTTATGAAGATTTTCCGCGCAATACTGATCTCAATAACATCACTTTCTTTTCTACCTGGGACCTATATGCCAGCGCAAATACCTGGGTTGCTAAAAAGTCGCACGACTGGGGTAACAACTGGGTAAATATTTTTGTACAGCTATCGCCCAACAGCAACTTTGACAGGATCTCAGCCAAGATTAAAAATATCAAAACGCCGCATGTTGGCCCCGAAGAGGCCGCCGCCACCCCATCGATTTTTGTGCACCCCATGAGCAAATGGCACCTGTACTCAAACTTCGGCAACGCCGGCGAGAGTTTGGAAAGTGGGCAAATGCAGGCCATTTGGTTTTATGGCACAATAGGCATTTTTGTATTGTTGCTGGCCTGCATCAACTTCATGAACCTGAGCACGGCGCGGTCTGAAAAACGTGCAAAGGAAGTAGGCATTCGTAAAGCGGTAGGCTCAGTACGGGGACAGCTCATTTACCAGTTCTTTGCAGAATCGCTACTGGTAACCTTTGTGGCTTTTTTACTGGCCATTTTGCTGGTAGTGCTTATTTTGCCGTGGTTCAATAACGTGGCGGGCAAAACATTGGGCGTACTGTGGGCTAACCCGTTCTTCTGGCTCGGCGGCATTACCTTTACATTCTTTACCGGGCTGATTGCCGGCAGCTATCCTGCGCTTTACCTATCTTCATTCAACCCGGTTAAGGTGTTGAAGGGAACCTTCAGGGCGGGTCGTTTTGCTGCGGTTCCGCGTAAGGTGCTGGTTACGGTACAGTTTACTGTTTCAATAGCATTGATAATAGGAACAGTGATAGTTTATAAACAAATTCAGTTTGCCAAAAATCGTCCGGTTGGCTACACCCGTGAAGGCTTGCTTGCTGTGCCTATGGCCACGCCTGATTTCCAGGGTAAATACGACCTGCTGATGAATGAGCTAAAAGCGACAGGTGCGGTTACGGAAATTGCTGAATCCGCCAGCGCAATTACCGGGATAGATTCAGGCAACGGCGGCTTTAACTGGAAAGGGAAGGATCCGGACTTTAAAGATCAGTTCGGAACACTGTCAGTTACCCACGAATATGGTAAAACCATAGGCTGGAAGTTTTTAGACGGGCGCGATTTTTCAAGAACGCTGAACGATTCTACGGGCTTTGTGATAAACGAAGCCGCCGTTAAATACATGCGGCTGAAAAACCCGGTTGGGCAAACCATGCAGTGGGACAGGTATAAAACCAAAAACTTTAAAATATTAGGGGTGATAAAAGACATGGTAATGAATTCACCCTTTGAGCCGGCTTACCCTACAATTTTCTTCCTGTCGCCCGACGATTCAAAAAACTGGATTTTCATTAAAATAAACCCGCATGTAAGTACTGCTGCCGCTCTTCCGAAGATAGAATCGGTCTTTAAAAAATTGATCCCGGCGGCACCGTTTGAATACAAATTTGTGGATGATGACTATGCCGCCAAATTTGCCGCCGAGGAACGGGTTGGTAAACTATCAGGATTTTTTGCCATACTGGCTATCCTGATCAGCTGCCTGGGTTTATTCGGACTGGCTTCGTTTGTAGCCGAGCAACGCACCAAAGAAATCGGTGTCCGCAAAATCCTTGGTGCATCGGTATTAAATCTATGGGGTATGCTGTCGAAGGATTTTGTGATGCTGGTGATCGCCTCAATTTTAATAGCAACGCCGTTGGCATTTTACTTTATGTATAACTGGCTGCAAAAATACCAGTACCGTACTGATCTTTCATGGTGGATCTTCGCCGGGGCGGGTGTTGGTGCTATGGTTATAACGTTACTCACCGTTAGCTTCCAGGCCATAAAGGCGGCTATTGCAAACCCGGTAAGGAGTTTGAGGAGCGAGTAATTGTAAAGTTTCCGGTCAATATTTAATGCGTGCTGTTGTAAAATACAGGCGCATTTTTTATATTTATTGTGTATGACACTTAGCCAAAAGATAGCTGTTGCCAGGAGCAAAAAAGGAATAACGCAAGATGAACTGGCAGGTTTGGTGAAGGTTAGTGTGCGAACCATTCAAAGAATTGAAAGCGGCGAAAGTGCACCACGAAAATATACACTTAAGGCTTTGGCCGAAGCTTTGGGTCTGTCGTTGGAAGAACTTTCCCCGGGGGCTGTTGATGGCGATACTGCGGAAACCAAACATTTTTTAATGCTGCTGTGTGTTTCCTGTTTTTCGTACCTGTTGCTGCCTTATATCCATTTTTTAATTCCATCGTGGTTATTAAACAAACGGAAGGAGCAAAATGCCGAAGTACGGCAGTTTGCAAGAAGGGTGATCCGCACACAAATTTACTGGATAATTGCCACTATGTTATTTTTCCTGGTGGTGCTGCTGGTTAATTTTCTTCAAAAGGTCTACCTGGCGAATCCACACTTTATCAGTTACTTCATCCCGTTTTTTACCATGTACTTCGTAAACGCGATCATCATTTTCAGCTTCTTGCGAAAATCCCAAACGCTTTCATTCAATTAGCGTGCGAATGCCGTGTAAATGTCGGGTATAAATGACATGGCCGGGGGCTACTTTTGACCCAAATCATTTATGCCATGCACCCACTAACCACCCTTAAAACAAAACTATTTGCCTGTATTATTATCGTTTTATGTTTTTATTTCGATAATGCCCGGGCTCAGTCAGCCGGCTCGCTGCAACAGCCGGCCGCAGCTTATAAAATTAATTTCACCTGGCTTGGTGATACCGTTAATGCAAAATGGGAGCCTTATTCGGCCTTGTTAATTCCCGTTCACCTTCCGGGCTGCCCTAAACAGTTTTATATGCAGTTTGATATGGGGGCACCACATACCCTTTTTTATAAAAACGGGCTAAAGGCCATTAAGGCAAAGTATTTTAACAGTGTTCCGGCTATTGATACTTCCTCAAAAATACATGGCCTTACGTTTTTGTTAGCGAATCAAAAGGTATCAACCCAAGAGATCAGTGTAAAGGATTTTGGAGATTCCAACATCAGTTGGGATAATAAAAACACGGTGGTAATAGGCACATTGGGTGTTGATCTGATCGCCAACAAAACAGTAATCATAAATTACCCGGAGAGGCAGCTCGAGGTATGTGATTCAATCCCACCGGGCATCAACGCAAAGGTTAAACTCTCCTCCTTTATGTTTATACAGGGTAGCATTCTTTTGCCGGCGCTTGTAAGGGGCAAGCAGTCGTTGCTGTATTTTGATACCGGCTCAAGCGCTTTTGAACTGCTAACCAGTAAGGAAACCTGCGCCGCACTTGCTGCACCAAATGCAATTCCGGTATCCTACCCGGTAAAATCGTGGGGTAGAATGCTTACTGCAAATACTGTTGCAACTGCAGATAGCCTGGTAATTGCATCGTGCAAACTGCCTGTCAAATTTGCCACCTATATAGAAGGCGCCAGCGATACACAGATCCAGCAAATGATGAAGATGGGAATTGGCGGCATGACGGGTAATAAATTGTTTTTGAACAGTATACTTGTGTTAGATACCCGGAATAAAAAATTTGGCGTAGTGTCAAAGTAAGATTGTCAAAAAGGAGCGAATAGATCAAAAAGGGGTTGATGTCATAAGCTTCAACAGATGCTGCTATGTTTTAATTAGAAATCATGGTATGGGTTTTCAAATCAACAGTAACAGCATCGCTATATGTCTTTTGGTCAGGATTCGCATCATGGTATTCTATCCTTAATTGTTTATTATCACAAATCACCCTTAAATAACCATAATTTTTATCGTCATAATTCTCAAAAATTAATTCCTCAGATATTTTAGCAGGAGCGCGCAAAGCGGTTGTTTGTGTGCTTTTTAAAGCAATTGTATTATGTCCGCTGTTGCCGCAAATAATATAAGGAATATCGTAGCCGGAAATGGACCGGGTAAATCGCTGATAATTGTGCGCATGGCCTGAAAGGATCGCATGCGGCCAAAAGCCTGCCTTATTGCAGGCGTCGTCAATATCCTTTAACATTTTCGGACTACCCCCATGATCGCCTCCCCATGCATAAGGCGGGTGATGCATGGCTACGATTACAGCATTCCCCGATTTTTTGACACGATTGAGCTGTGTTAATAGAAAATCAAGTTGCTCGTCAGATACCGGCGATGTGTTATCACCCTCACTTGAAATTACTCCCGGGTCTTCTAAAACATTGCTGTATAAGCCTATAAT
Organism: Mucilaginibacter phenanthrenivorans; assembly: GCF_024721155.1. Lineage (GTDB taxonomy): Bacteria > Bacteroidota > Bacteroidia > Sphingobacteriales > Sphingobacteriaceae > Mucilaginibacter > Mucilaginibacter phenanthrenivorans. The sequence goes on from NZ_JAHVAP010000018.1 coordinate 121,538, forward strand.
GGTTATGAATGGTGCGTCAAAGGCAAAGTAGACGCCGGGTTGTATCATACTGGTCCGGATAAGTCCCCCCGCTTCAGGCGTCTGTACCGGTTCTGCACTTACGAAATTTCTTAAAAAGGCGTCCAATGTAGGTTGAGGATCGCCTTTATACACCAACCCGTCGTGATTACCTGGAATAGCCAAAATTGGGGCCGGGTAATTTCGGAACGGATCATAAAATTGATCATAATAATACTGGGCCTCGCCAAAGCTGTAAACAACATCACCAAGATGGAAAAAGAAGTAAGGCATCTCGCGTTCTTCTTCGTTAACAAAATCATTTGCAAGCTTGTCGGTCACCTTATCAATGTTTTGAGGCCCCTTGGTCGGCCCGGTATCACCACCGCCATGAAATACTATTTGACCGGCGGCTTTGATTTTTTTCACTACTTCATTTCCCTTATCGCCATAAACCGTCTCTAATTTTAAAACGAGATTATTGAGGTTCCTTGGCTTGGGAATAGGTTGAAGTAATTTTTTGTTTACGTTAAGATAAAGGGCCTCATCAGAAGGGTGCTTTAATCTAAAGGCCGATGGATCGTCAATAAATTGCTTCTCGCCAAACTGGGGGCCGGGAATATTACTGAATTGTGCGGAAACAGGCGCTCCGGCTGTCGCATCATTTTTTTTTGAATTTTTTTTGCTCATGATATTTATGATAAAGTATTGGCGACTATAAAAATAAACGAAAGCAGGCAATTATCACAGGTTCAAATATTAACATTTGTTAACAACCAATGCGTTGATTATTAACAACATACAAGGGTTATATTGAATGATTTTAAAGAGAAATATTTAACTGTTTGTTTATGTTGAGCGATAATATCAAATCTTTATTTAGGTTTATGTGAATAAAAACTTGTTATAGCTGATGAAAAGATATGCCGCGATATTACTGCTCATTGTGTTTGGTTGTAAATCCCACAATTCTTCCCTGGTAACAGGGCATATCACCCTGACAAATAACAACCACGCTATTAAATTTACCGGGTTGGATTATGCCATCGTAAATGAAATAGGCCGCGATTCGGTTCCCGGTGTATGGCAAACGCTGCTGCCCGTCTACAAAATGCCAGCGGATACCGACCTTAAAAATTACCAGCCCATACAACATGGCACCTACACATTAAAGGATAGTGCCGTAGTATTTACCCCCGACACCCCTTTTGTAAAAGGTAAAACCTACTTTATGCGCTACTACCAGTTTAAGGGCGAGAATATATGGGATTATATTAAAGGGAAAAAACGACTGGGTGAGGCGGGGTATAGGGATTTGGTGGTTAAGTTGTAGTTGTTGTAGGGGTTGTAAATGTTGTAGAAGTTAAAACCATTGGCATTGTTTTGTAATTAAAAGGTGAACATTGCTTATTTATCACGCCAGGGGAGAGTCCCGGCGCCAGGCAGAATTGCCAATTATGCCTATAACCATTGCAACAACTACAACACTTACAACATTTACAACCCGTTATAACTAAAATGCACTTGAAAATTTGAATAAAAATTATTACATTTGCATCTGAATTAAAAAAGAGGGGGCGTTTGTCCCCTCTTTTATTTTATCAATCAATTATTTTGAGCGATAATGAAGATCGAAAAAAGAGTTAAGGAACTGGTAGAAGAGAAGATAGCCGATAAGCCCAACCTGTTTTTAGTGGATGTAAAATTTCATAGCAACGGTAAGCTGATGGTGTTGGTTGATGGCGATAATGGTATTGGCATTGATGATTGTGTGGCCATAAGCAGGCATGTTGGCTTCCATCTGGAAGAGGAAAATGTGATTGAAACTGCTTATAACCTGGAAGTTTCATCGCCGGGGATTGATACGCCGCTAACATCTATCCGCCAGTACACCAAGAACGTGGGCCGTAACCTGGCTATAAAAATGGTGGATGGCACAAAGCGCGAAGGTAAATTAACCGGGTTGGCAGAGGATGCCATTGTAATTGAAGAAAAAATAAAAGAAAAAGGGAAGAAGGCTGAAACTGTTGAAAGCGTTATCCCGATAGATAAAATAACAGAAACAAAAGTTTTAATATCATTTAAGTAAGAAAATGAGCAATATTAATTTAATTGATTCTTTTCAGGAATTTAAAGATTTCAAGAACATCGATCGCCCTACGATGATGAGTGTGCTGGAAGACGTTTTCAGAAGCATGATCAGGAAAAAATATGGCACCGACGAAAATTGCGACGTAATTGTTAATACGGACAACGGTGACTTGGAGATCTGGCGTACCCGTAAGGTTATGGAAGATGGTTTTAGTGAGGATGATGACCTGGAAATTGAGCTGAAGGAAGCTAAATTGTTAGATCCCAGCCTTGAGGTTGGTGATGAGCACATTGAGCAGATCACGCTGGAAAGCTTTGGCCGCCGTGCTATATTAGCGGCACGCCAAACACTGGTTTCTAAAATTTTAGAACTGGAGAAGGACGAGATCTTCAAAAAATATAAAGACCGCGTAGGTGAAATTGTTACCGGCGAGGTTTACCAGGTTTGGAAAAAGGAAACTTTGGTGCTTGACGATGAAGGCAACGAGTTATTGCTGCCAAAATCAGAGCAGATCCCAGCCGACTACTTTAAAAAGGGTGACAGCGTAAAAGCTGTTGTTGATAAGGTAGATATGATGAACAGTAATCCTAAGATCATTATATCACGTACTGCACCTGAGTTTTTACAGCGTTTATTTGAGCAGGAAGTTCCCGAAATTTTCGACGGACTGATCACCATCAAAAAAATTGTTCGTGAACCGGGCGAAAGAGCTAAGGTAGCTGTTGAATCGTACGATGATCGTATCGATCCGGTTGGCGCCTGCGTGGGTATGAAAGGATCGCGCATCCACGGTATTGTACGTGAGCTGAAAAATGAAAATATTGACGTAATTAACTACACCAATAATTTACAATTATACATTCAGCGTGCATTATCACCAGCTAAAATCACTTCTATTAAGTTAGATGATGAGAAAAAAACGGCTGCAGTTTATTTAAAACCCGACCAGGTATCATTAGCAATCGGTCGTGGCGGACACAACATAAAACTGGCAGGTAAATTGACAGGTTATGAAATTGATGTTTACCGCGAAGCGGATGAAACCGATGAGGATGTGGATATTGAAGAATTTACAGACGAAATTGACAGCTGGATTATTGATGAATTTAAGCGTATTGGCTTGGATACAGCAAAATCTGTACTGGCATTAACAGTTGGCGAATTGGTGAAACGTACCGATTTGGAAGAAGAAACTGTAAAGGAAGTGTTATCAATTCTGCAAGCTGAGTTTGAATAAGCGTAATAACCAAAATTAAAATCGTATTTTTGCACAAAATAGCAGAGAATTAAATATAATAAATGTCAGAAGACAAATCCATAAAATTATTTACAGCGGCAAAAGAGCTGAATATCGGTACAGGTACTATCGTTGACTTTTTGGCAACGAAAGGGTATAAGGTACAAAAACACCCTACCACCCAACTTGATAGCGATATGTACAGCGCCCTTTTGAAGGAGTTTGCTGTGGATAAAATTATTAAGGAGGAAGCTAAGCAGATCAGTATCGGAAAGATACGGAAGGAAGAACCTGCGCCGTTTCCTGAAAAACCGGTAGAGCATCGCCGCTCGAGGGATTTTGAAAATGAGGAGATCCTGATTAAAGGGGTCGGTAATCATTACAATGCCCCGGCCGCCGAAAAGCCAAAACCGGTTGAACCGCCGAAACCCGTTGAGCAGCCTAAGCCTGAAAAGGTTGAGGAGCATGGCGAGGTATTGCCAGGTGTAAAGGTAGTTGGTAAAATAGACTTGAATAATCTTAACGCTAAGCCTGCCGCACCTGTTGAAAAACCCGTTGTAGTAGAAAAAGTAGAAGAGGTTGTTAAACCTGTTGCCGTAATACCAACACCGGAGCCGGTAAAAGAGGTACCGAAGGAAGTAATTCCCGAAGCCCCGAAAGCCGAAGAGGTTAAGAAGGAAGTAATTCCGGAAGCGCCTAAAGCCGAAGAGGTTAAGAAGGAAGTAGTGCCGGTTGTTGAGCCGCCTGCAGCTGTTGAAGCTGCTGCGCCGGAAGCCGACGACCAGCAAGAGCCGGATGTGATCCGTGCTAAAGCAGAGCGCTTAACAGGCCCTAACGTGATTGGAAAGATCCAGTTACCGGTAAATGCACCAAAACGCAACCCGGTGGCTTCATCGTCAAACACCAACAACGCGGCAGATCATAAACGCAAAAGAAAACGTAAGGACAACCAGGGCCCGGGCAATCAGGGTGGTGGTCAGCAAAATAATTCAGCCAACATGGCGCCAAATCCTCCGGGATCGCAACAGGCGCATGGCGGCAACCGTCCCGATTTCAGGAACAGGGGCACAGGCCCTAATCCGGGAGCAGGCGGCCCAGGTCACGGTGGTGGTAACCATGGAGGCGGCAACCGTCCTGATTTCAGAGGAAACAGGAACACAGCTCCGCAAAACAGCGGACCTAAGGAAGAGCCAACAGAAAAGGATATCCAGGATCAAATTAAGGCAACACTTGCCCGTTTGAGTGGAGCCGGTAAATCAGGTAAGTTTGCCCAGCGTGCAAAATTCCGCCGTCAGAAGCGTGATGATGTTGCTGCAACTGCCGAAGAGCTGGCAATGGAGAACGAGTTACAATCAAAGGTATTAAAGGTTACCGAGTTTGTAACAGCCAATGAGCTTGCAAGCATGATGGATGTATCTGTAACGCAGATCATCTCAACATGTATGAGCCTGGGCATGTTCGTATCCATTAACCAAAGGCTTGATGCCGAAACATTGAGCATTGTTGCTGACGAGTTTGGCTACCAGATTGAATTTGTGAAACCACAGGATGAAGAGAGCAGTCTTGATCAGCCTGATGATCCGGAAGATTTGGTACCGCGTGCACCAATTGTGACCATAATGGGTCACGTTGACCACGGTAAAACTTCATTGCTCGATTTTATCCGTAAAACAAACGTAATAGGCGGCGAAGCCGGGGGTATTACCCAGCACATTGGCGCTTACGAAGTAACCTTACCGGGCGACAAAGGAAAAATAACATTCCTGGATACACCGGGTCACGAAGCGTTTACCGCGATGCGTGCCAGGGGTGCACAGGTAACAGATATTGTAATTATAGTAATTGCCGCTGACGATAGCGTGATGCCGCAAACCCGCGAGGCCATAAACCACGCGCAGGCTGCCGGCGCACCAATCATCTTCGCATTCAATAAAATTGATAAGCCGGGTGCAAATGCCGATAAGGTGCGTGAGCAATTATCAGCCATGAACATCCTGGTTGAAGAATGGGGCGGTAAATATCAGTCGCAGGAAATTTCAGCCAAAACCGGCTTAAATGTTGATCTATTGCTGGAGAAGGTATTGCTTGAAGCAGAATTACTTGAATTGAAGGCTAACCCTAATAAACGTGCCGTTGGTACGGTTATAGAAGCAGCCCTTGATAAAGGCCGTGGTATTGTTACCACCATATTGGTACAGGCCGGCCGCTTAAAGGTAGGCGACCCGATACTGGCAGGCTGTTACAGTGGTCGTGTTAAGGCATTGACCAATGAGCGTGGCCAAAGGGTTGAATCTGCAGGCCCGTCGACACCGGTACAGGTGCTGGGTATGCAGGGCGCACCGACTGCAGGTGATAAGTTTAACGTACTTGAAAGCGAAGTTGAAGCCCGTGAAATTGCAAACAAACGTTTACAGTTACAACGCGAACAAGGTTTACGCACCCAGAAACACATCACACTTGATGAAATTGGCCGCCGTTTGGCAGTTGGTAACTTCAAGGAGCTTAACATTATTGTTAAGGGTGACGTGGATGGATCAATCGAAGCGTTGTCAGATTCATTATTGAAACTGTCGACTGAGCAGATCCAGGTGAATATCATTTCGAAGGCTGTTGGTCAGATCTCTGAATCAGACGTATTATTGGCTTCGGCTTCTGATGCGATCATCATCGGCTTCCAGGTTCGTCCGTCAGGCAGTGCCCGTAAGCTGGCCGAGCAGGAACAGATCGATATCAGGCTTTACTCTATCATCTACGATGCGATAAACGAGATAAAGGCTGCGATGGAAGGCATGCTTGCACCAACCTTTGAAGAGAAGATTGTTGCAAACGTTGAGATCCGCGAAACGTTCAAGATCAGCAAGGTTGGTACAATTGCCGGCTGTATGGTTCTTGACGGTAAGATCACCCGTAACAGCAAGATCAGGATCATTCGCGAAGGTGTGGTAATTTACACCGGCGAGCTTGCATCACTGAAACGCTTTAAGGACGATGTGAAGGAAGTTGCTACCGGCTACGAGTGCGGTTTAAATATCCAGAACTTTAACAACATTGAAGTTGGCGATATAGTTGAAGCGTATGAAAATGTAGAAGTTAAGCGCAAGCTTTAATCAAAATACTATTTATAGTAAAAGGCCCCGTGATTTTTTCACGGGGCCTTTTTTGTGTTTAGAATGGGGATTTAATAAGGGGCTTTATTGTTGTTGCCTTTATCCCGCACTCAATCAGCGTTTGCTAACGCAGCTTCCATAATCGACTGGTGGATTCTTTCGGCTGCTAACATGCCTGATCGCAGCGCACCTTCCATATATCCCCAAAATCCCGCAGAGGTGTGCTCGCCTGCAAAAAACATTCTTTTATAAGGCTGATTTAGTGCCCTTATTTTTGTGCATACTTCTCCTAATCCAGGAAAGGAATAGCCTGTTTTTGTCCATGCCTCTTCCGGCCAGCATTGATAATGCCGGTTTATAACGGCGCTATTATAACCCTTAAATACCCGTTCCAATTCCGTGTCGAAGAAATTCCGCCTTTCCGCTGGGCTCATTTTGATTACATTCCCGGCAAAGGGGCCACCGGAAAAGCATGACAGGTCAATCATTTTGCCGGGCAATTCCACCTGGTTATCACTGCCCTCCCAAGTCATGCCAAGGCTACCGCACAACCCGGATGGCGCTACTCCGTTTTTAATCCAGAAACGGTTAGTTACTGCGCTCATATATTTGATTGCAACCCCGGTTTGGCTCCGTAATTCTAAAATTTTAGGATCCATACTAATGTCGGCCCATACGGTTGGCGGTGTTGCCATTACTACGTAATCAGCATAATAACTTCGATCCTTAGTATGTACGATTGCATGGTCATCCTGTACGTCTATTGCTTCTACCGGCATATTCATAATAACATTTCTTGCACCGCTATCAATGGCTTCCTTCATCTTGGTCGCCAATGCATCGTTGCCGTCAGCACACCGGTAAACTTCGGTCATGGTCCAATAAAGTTTGCCGCCACCAGCTTTTACCTGCGCCAATACAGCAAGCAGGCTTTGCTTATCGCAGGTTACTACATTGTTATTGGTAAAGTCGGCAATTAATGCCGATTTTAATAAAAATTCATCTTCAGGACCTAAATGCATTGTCGCGATTTGCTGGTTAAACCAGTCCAAAAGCGGTGTTTTATCCAGGCGGTCCGCATCGGCGCTTAGCCAGGGATTTTCCCAGTTAATTCCTGAACATAATTCCGTAAGCACATTAAGTACCGCGTCCATATTCAGAAAAAGCCTGAGGGCGTCTTCATCCGAAACCGGTTTGTTATTAATGATCAATGGTTCTTTCAGGCCTGCCCCTTCAAACATATCCTCTCCGGTAACTACATTAAAGCTCAACCCGAATTCTTTTGCAAGGTTAACCCATTGCGGATGATTGGAGCCAACCAGCTCTGCACCAAATTCAATGATCTGGCCTTTTGCAAATTGGTCACGATCACTAAACACCCTGCCGCCTACTCTGTTCCTTGCTTCAAGCACCACAACTGCGTGACCTCGCCTGGTTAGGTAGTATGCAGCGGATAAACCGGCAAATCCGGCTCCTACAATTACAATACTCTTTTGATTTTCGGGAGATAAAGGAGGCGCTAAAAAATTGCCGGTTCGTAAGCTAACTGTCGCTTGCCGTGCGTTAGTAAATTCAAATTTTTCCCTGCCGCTTGGTGGTGTGCCAAACTTTTTCAGCAGTTTAGCATAAAGTGATCTTGCCATAATGTGATAGTTTAGGTAATTGAAACAATATTGTTTGTGTGAATTTAGGTGATTAAAACTAAAAAGAAAAAATTTAACTGAAGATATTTTGCCGGTCGGTGAATGTTTTGAGCAAAAAAGATCAAACGTCTATAAGCTTTTATCAATCATTGGTGATTGTTGTTAGCCGTTTTGTTTATAAAAACAGATTTCGTTAACATTATCTCTTCTCATCTGTTATACCTGAAATTTCAAAATCTGTATCTGTTACTGTTGAATTTATACTTATAATTTTGCTGCGGTCATTAACAGTAAATGCGGCTAGCATAAATAAGATAACGACAAGTAAAATGGAAACAAACAACTCAGGACTTATATCTTCGATAACGTCAGAACATTCGCCTTTAAAGGCATGGAGCAAGGGCACGAAGCTGCGAATTGCATATATCGAAGAACCGCCCTTCTATTGGACCGGCGAAAACCACGTCGTGAAGGGTGCAGACATCGAACTGGCCGAAGTGGTACTTCGGGCTATTGGTGTGTCGTCTATCGAATATCAGCTCACCACCTTCGAGGAGCTTTTACCTGGTGTTCAGGCAGGTCGCTGGGATATGAACGTGCCCATTTTCGTGACTGCTGAACGTGCAAAGAACGTGGCCTTTAGTGTGCCGGTGTGGTCACTTGGTGACGGCTTCGTTGTGCAGCAGGGCAATCCGAAGGAACTGACGAGCTACGAAGCTGTGGTGAAGAGCGGCGATGCACTGCTGGGGGTTATTCCCGGGCAAGTTCAGTTGGATGCTGCAAAGTTGGCAGGAGTGAGCGATAGCCAAATAGTGATGTTCAATAACCAGCCGGAGGCAGTAGCCGCATTGCTGGCCGGGAAGATTGACGCATTTGCAGCCACGGCGATTGGGAACCGTGGTATTGCTACCGCTAACCCAAAACTGCAAGCAATTCCTCACAAAACCAGTAAAGACGGAAAAGCACTGAGCGGGGCCTTCTCGTTTAGCAAAAGCAATCACGGGCTTCTGCAAGCTGTGAATGCACAACTTCGCGAGTACCTGGGATCGAGCGATCACCGTGAGCGAATGGCGAAGTACGGAATAACGGAAACCGAGATCGACAGCGTTGTAGCGTAACAGCTTTGTTGGTGTTATTAACAGCCTTTGTTGGTGTTGTCACCAACAAACCGGGTATGTTTGTGATTTGCCACTCGTAACCCTACATTCGGGTTTGCCCACACTTCCGGCCCCATCCTACTTGTTGGTGACAACACCACAAGGGCGCAAAAAACGACAAAGCCTGACAATAGTCAGGTTTTGCTTCGTTCCGCAAGGGCCTAAGGGTTTCCAACAACCTTTTTCTTTTTGTTAGTGTCTCACTACTCTGTGATGTTTAACATGGTGGTGTTTCACATGACGTTTATGATGAACTTTTCTATGACGAACCTGGGCGTTTACGGCGCTGAAGCTAAACATAGCTAACAATACAATCACAAATACTTTTAATGCTTTCATAATAATTGGGGTTAAGAATGTTGCCAATATTACAAATCAAATTTTCATAACGGGGTTAACAATTTGTAACAATATTATAACAGACAAATTGGTTTATGTACAGGTTATGAATAAATTCAACTAAAAATTCAGTTTTATTGAAAAAAGTGCCCTCACGGCTTGTTTTTTAACATAATCAGCCTTAAATTCCAGCCTTTTACCAGCAATTAGAATAACCTAAATTCATGAATAAACCTTTTTACCGGTATTTTACCTTAGTATTTATTTGTGTAATGATTTGCCGGAGCGCTGCTGCCCAAACCGTGCAGGACGACAGCATTAACCGGCAGCACGCCATGGCCAACGCGGTAAATATTTACAACAAGGCTATTGGCATCCAGGCCCCCGTATTCACCGGCCCTGAATTTTATTTCTACGATCCGCACATCAAGGGAACTGCATTCTTTTTAGACATAAACAGCTTTACAGACGGCTCGGTAATTTACGACGGGTATTTTTATAAGCACGTTTCCATGTTATATGACCTTAACCTGGACGAAGTTGTGGTATTGCTGCCCGGTCGGATCGCAAGGTTTACCCTGTTAAAGGAGCGGGTTAAAAGCTTCGATTTTGCGAACAATCATTTTATCAATATAAAGGCTGATACGCTGGGGAGCGATGTGATCTCGAACTCGGGATACTACAACCAGCTTTATAACGGTAAAATTGAAATTTTGGGCAGGTACACTAAGAGCATCCAAACAACCACAAGCACGCTGAGCGGGTTAGAGAGTTATTTCAGCTCGTCGAAAAGTTATTATTTAAGGAAAAACAAGACTTATTATAAAATAGGCAGCCAAAGCTCAATACTGAATGTTTTGAAGGACAAAAAGAAGGAGCTGAGGCAGTATTTGAAAACAAACAGTATACGATACAAGGACGATCCCGAAGCGGCTATGGTAAAAATTGCAACCTGGTACGACCATTTAACAAACTAGTATGAGAAGAATTTACCTCGCAATTTTTTGCTTTTCAGTTTTTTTACAGGCGGTTTCGGCTCAGCAGAATAAAACGAAATTGTTCAGCGTAAACTTTCAGCAGGCAACAATTTCACAATTTGTAAACGAGCTGGAGTCAAAAAGCAGCTATCATTTTTACTACGACCCGGCACTGTTTGACAGCTTGCGCGTCACCCTGCAGGTAACAGATAAGCCGCTTGGCGATGTGCTTGATCTTGCATTTAAGAAAACTGCGTTCACCTATGCCATTAGCAGGCAGCAGCAGGTGTTTTTAACAAAGGGCCGGCAAATAAAAACCGAACTGGCGCCCGGATTTTTGCAGGCGCCAGGCAATGCTCCGCCCACCCAGACCGCCGTTGCCGATTATACCGCCGACGTTGAAAGAAAGGTGCCCGATGCCACCACAGAAAATAAGCTGTATGAAATAGGTGTAAAAACAAACACCATAAAACCGGGTAAGGCTATATTGAGCGGTTACATCAGGGATATCAAGTCGGGCGAGGCAGTTACGGGGGCGAGTATATACGTTGCCAATACCAAAACCGGGGCCGCTACCGATCAGTTTGGCTATTTCTCCATCACGCTGCCGCGTGGCCGGCAAACGTTGCTGGTAAAGGGGCTTGGGATGAAGGATACCCGCCGGCAGATTATTCTTTATACCGATGGGAAGCTGATCATAGAAATGCAGGAACAGATCAATGCCCTGAAGGAGGTTAAGATCTCGGCTGATAAGATTGCCAACGTTAGGAGCGCAGAGCTCGGCGTTACCCACCTCGACATAAAAAACATAAAGCAGATCCCTACCGCCTTTGGCGAGGCCGATGTTTTAAAGGTTGTGTTAACGCTCCCGGGGGTTACATCAGTAGGCGAGGCAACCACAGGCTTTAACGTGCGCGGCGGTGCGGCCGATCAGAATTTGATTTTGCTTGATGGGGCAACCATTTATAACCCGGCCCACTTTTTTGGCTTTTTTGCCGCGTTTAACCCGGATATTGTTAAGGACATCGAGCTTTATAAAAGCAGCATCCCTGAAAAGTTTGGCGGCCGCTTATCGTCGGTATTAGACATCACGAACAGGGAGGGCAACAAAAAGATCTTCACCGGCTCGGCGGGCATCGGCTTATTAACCAGCAGGCTGAACATTGAGGGGCCGATCATAAAGGATAAAACATCGTTCATATTCGGCGGGCGTACCACCTATTCAGATTGGTTGTTGAAACTGCTGCCCGAATCGTACAAACACAGCCAGGCGTCTTTTTATGATTTTAACCTCGGCATAAGCCACCAAATTAATGAGAAGAATAATATCTACCTGACGGGCTATCTCAGCAAGGACAAGTTTAAGCTGAACAGCGATACCGCCTATTCATACAGCAACAAAAACATTGTTTTAAAATGGAAGCACAATTTTAACAATAAATTATACAGCGTGATTTCGGCAGGGATAGACAGGTATCAGTATGATATCTCAAGCACTGCCAACCCTATAACCGCTTACGATTTGGGCTTCAATATCACACAGTCGAACTTTAAATCAGATTTCACCTATTATTTGAGCAACAAGCATACGCTTAATTTTGGCTTAAGCTCCATTTTATACAATGTAAATCCCGGGACATTTGAACCTAACGGGGTACAATCACTGGAAAGGCCCGACCAGGTGCCCACGGAAAAGGCCCTGGAAAGCGCGTTGTATTTAGGCGATAAGTATGACGTAACCGACAATTTAACCATCAGCGCCGGCGTACGGTATAACATCTACAACTACCTGGGCCCGCAAACCATTAATAATTATGCGCCTAACCTGCCCAAGGATGCCGCCAATATCCTCGACAGTACAGCATATGGTAGCGGCAAGGTTATTAAAACCTACAGTGCGCCGGATATCAGGATCTCCGCCCGCTACCTGTTAAGCGGCGATATGTCGATAAAGGCGGGTTATAATACCCTGCACCAGTATATCCACTTGTTGTCCAACTCAACCTCGATATCGCCTACGGATATTTACAAGCTCAGCGACCCGAACATCAGGCCTGAAAATGGCGACCAGGTGTCGCTCGGGTTTTTCAAAAATGCAAAGGCCAACACCATAGAAATGTCTGTTGAGGTGTATTATAAGCGCTTAAGGGATTACCTTGACTATAAAAGTGGCGCTGTTTTATTGCTGAACCACCACATTGAGCAGGACATAATTAACACACAGGGAAAGGCATACGGTGCAGAATTCCTGATAAAGAAAACAGAAGGCAAGCTAAACGGCTGGATGAGCTATACCTACTCGCGCACCTTCCTGAGGCAGGATGACCCCAATGCCGGCGAAAGCATAAACCAGGGCAAGTATTACCCGGCCAATTACGATAAGCCGCATTCATTTAATTTCAGCGGTAACTACCGCTTTACGCACCGTTATAGCGTATCGTTTGATGTGGCCTACAGCACGGGCCGGCCAATTACCCTGCCAATTGCCAAGTATGAATATGCGGGATCTGAAAGGGTGTTTTATTCGGATAGGAATGCCTTCCGCATCCCCGACTACTTCCGGTCTGATTTCTCAATTATTATTGACGGAAATCACCGTGTGCACCAGTTTTTCCATAGTTCGTGGACCGTTGGTGTTTACAACATAACCGGCAGACAAAATGCCTATTCAACATTCTTTACCGAACAAAGCGGGGTAATAAGCGGGTATAAGCTTTCCATTTTTGCCGCGCCGATACCGTTTATTAACTATAATATAAGATTTTAACAGGTTGAACTCAGCGATCAACTTTAAAAATATGTGAATTAGATAAGATATGAAAAACTGGAAAATTTGGATGTTAGCTGTTATGTTGGCGGTGGCGTGTAAAAAACCGTACAATCCGGGGGTGATCAATTCGCCCCAAAGCTACCTGATTGTGGAGGGGACGATAGTAACCAACGATGTTACTACAGTTAAGCTTAGCAAAACCGTAAATCTTTCAAGCGCAACTACCACAAACCCGGTAACCGGCGCTGTATTAACAGTTGAAGCTGACAACAACAGCAGCTACGCCCTTACCGAACAAGCGGCGGGCACGTATACTTTAACGGGAGCGAGCCTTGACATTACCCGGAAATACCGGCTGCGAATTAAAACTGCGGACAATAAGGAATACCTGTCAGACTTTGAACAGGCAAAGGCAACACCGCCAATTGACAGCATCGGGTATAAAATACTAAGCAACGGAATCTCCATCTATGCCAATTCGCACGACCCTAATAACAATACCCGCTACTACCGGTTTGATTACACCGAAACATGGAAGTTTCACTCCAAATACCAATCGAACTATATGTCGAACGGCGACAGTATTATAGCGCGCCCGCAGGATCAAATGATATACTATTGCTTTGCCAACAATACCTCAAGCACCATATTGCTGGGTTCAACCGCTAAGCTTACGCAGGATGTGCTTTACCAAACACCCATAACCCAAATTGCGGGTAACTCTGAAAAGATTGAAATAAAGTACAGCATCCTTTTGCATGAATATGGGCTGTCGGCAGATGCTTATAAGTTTTGGGGAAACCTGAAAAAAAATACCGAGCAACTTGGGAGTATTTTTGACGCCGAACCATCACAGATAAGCGGGAACATCCACAATATTAAGGACCCGGCGGAAGTGGTAGTTGGTTATATAAGCTCGGGAACCGTTCAAACAAAAAGGGTCTTCATTTCGAATCAGGATTTGCCAACAACGTTTTTGACCGACTATCCCTATGACTGCGGAATTGACTCTGACTGGTACGATCACCCAAAAACCCACATTAATGACGTTGCGGTGGTGCTGATCCCGAAACAGGAAATTCCTATCTCGGCATTCAGCGTTGGTTTTGCAGTAGCGGGTTACACGGCGTCGACCCCTGCTTGTATTGACTGTACATTGAGGGGCTCCACACAGCAGCCGGATTTTTGGAAAAATTGAAATAAAACATTGCTTTGACTATGAGATATGCTATGAAGGCGATTAAGATAATAATGTTAACCCCGGTACTTTTCCTGCTGGCGCTAAACTGCCGCGGGCAAGCCATCCGCGAGATCCAAAACAGCTTTAATTTATACAGGCAAAGCGCCATCCAGGAAAAAGTATTTGTTCATACCGACAAAAGCACTTACCTGGCGGGCGAAATAATGTGGTTTAAGATCTTTTGCGTTGATGCCGCTACCCACAAGCCGCTTAACCTGAGCAAGGTGGTTTATGTGGAGGTGTTGGACAATACACAAAACCCCATAGTACAGGCGAAAATCAACATAAAAAATGGGGTAGGCGATGGGTCGCTTTATATCCCGGTAACCATCAGTAATGGCAACTATAAACTGAGGGCTTATACCAACTGGATGAAGAATTTTAGTCCCGATTATTATTTTGAAAAAAACATTGCGCTGCTGAACCCGCTCAAGTCGCCCGAGGCGGTGGCTAAGGAAACAGCGAACAATTATGATGTGCAGTTTTTTCCCGAAGGAGGTAACCTGGTAGCGGGCATGAACAGCAAGGTAGCATTTAAGGCCGTTGGCCGGAATGGGAAAGGGGTTAACGTTAGCGGAGCAATTATAAGCCAACAAGGTGACACGCTTGCCCGGTTTCAATCCCTGAAATTTGGTATGGGAAATTTTTCATTTACCCCTGCCGCCAATAATGCCTATAAGGCAGTAATCCGGGTAGATGGTATGACCGTTACAAAGGATCTGCCCCCAATAAACAGCGCCGGTTACGTGATGACGCTTACCGACAAGGGAACGCAATTAGACGTGGCTGTTAATGGCGCTGATGGCGGCCTGTACATGCTGGCCCACACCCGCGAAGTGGTTAAAGTGGCGGAAGCTGCAAGCATAAGCGGCGGCGCAGCCCATTTTACGATTAATAAAAGTGCGCTTGGCGATGGCATTTCGGCCATTACCATTTTTAATGACGCTAAGCAACCGGTTTGTGAGCGCCTTTATTTTAAGCGCCCGGCACAAAAACTCTTTATCGATGCAAGCGCCGATCAGCGGCTTTACGCCCAGCGTAAAATGGTTAACATAAACGTGGCGGCTAAGGATGCTGGCAACAAGGCGGTGTCTGCAAATATGTCGATGGCGGTTTACCGGGTGGATTCGTTGCAGGGGGTAGATCATACCAACATCTTTGATTACCTATGGTTGGGCTCCGATCTGCGGGGGACTATTGAATCGCCCGATTACTACTTTACCAATCCGGGAGCCGAAACAGATGCCGCCCTCGACAACCTGATGCTTACGCAAGGCTGGCGCAGGTTCCAGTGGGGCGATGTGCTGGCAAACAAGCCCGTGGCCATTAACTTTTTACCCGAGCATCTGGGCCATATTGTTACTGCAAAAATTGTAAATACCCAAACCGGTACCCCCGCCCAACATATTGTAACTTACATGGGCATCCCGGGAAAAAGGGTGCAGGTATATGTTTCGGAAAGCGACTCGTTGGGCCACCTGTTATATGCCACCAAGGATTTTTACGGTCCCGGCGAAATGGTTGTACAAACAAATACATCGGTTGATACCATGTACCGCATTGATGTGCTGAACCCGTTCTCGGAGCAATATTCAAAAACAGCGCTTCCAAAATTCGGGCTGATCAATGGTTCGCAAAATGCGCTGCAGGCACATAGCCTCGGCACGCAGGTGCTTAACGTGTATTCGGCTAAAAATATTAAGCGCTTTTACGATTCGGGAGCCGACAGCAGCGCTTTCTACGGCAAACCCTACAAGGCATACAAGCTGGATGATTTTACCCGCTTTACCACCATGGAGGAGGATTTGCGCGAATATGTATCTGAAGACAATATTGTTAATTCAAAGGGCCGCTTTCATATTAAGGTGTTAAATGATCGTGGCTTCCTTGACGGCGACCCGCTGGTATTGCTCGACGGCGTGCCGGTTTTTGATATCAACAAGATTTTCGGCATTGATCCGTTAAAGGTAAACAGGCTGGAGGTTATCCGCGAAAGGTTTTTCTACGGCCCGGCCGAAGCGGAAGGCGTATTTAGCTTTACCACCTACAAGGGCGACCTCGGCGGCGTCGAGCTTGACCCCAAGGCGGTGGTGATTGATTACGAAGGCATGCAGCTGCGCAGGCAGTTTTATTCGCCGGTTTATGACAGCGAGGCGCAGGCGGCAAGCCGCATCCCCGATTTCAGGAACCTGCTCTACTGGACGCCAACGGTTGACGGCGGAGGTAAGGTGTCGTTTTATACGTCAGACCTGGCAGGTAAATATGTCGGCGTTGTACAGGGAATTACCGCCGATGGTGATTCCGGCAGCCAATACTTTACCTTTGAGGTAAAATAGTTTTTCATTCTAAATACCTAAATTCGAAAAACGATTAGTGGGAAAACGGCAAGAGGGGTGTCATGCTGAGGCACTCGAAGCACGCGGGCAAAGGCCTCTACACAATGCTCAGCACGCGGAAAGGCCTCTGCTCACGCCATGGTTCGACAGACTCACCATGACAGGCCGGAGCGGTTTATTACGGTAAACCAACCCATCGTTATGATAATAAAGCTAAATAATTATGAAGGCGAAACACCTGTTTATTTTAATCGCGATAGCAAGTTTTACCGGTGTTACATCCGTTGGATTTGCGCAGCGCGTATCCTATTTAAAGCCGCAGCCCCGGGTGCTCAGCCTCATCAGGCAAAATTTTGCTGACGCTGATAAGCAATATAAGGTTATGGATGGCAAGCTTGCGTTAGGCCAGTTCCCGCGAAGCTATAACCAGGCCATAGATAAATTTATAACGAGCAATTCAAGCTGGTGGTGCAGCGGATTTTATTCGGGCACCCTGTTAAACATTTATGAGCAAAACCATGATGCTGCCCTGCTGGCCGATGCAAACCGGTCGTTAGACAGCCTCGCACGCGAACAGTACAATACGCACACGCACGACCTTGGCTTTATGATGTACGCCAGCTTTGGCAATGCGTATCGCCTTAACCCAAAACCGGCGTACAAGCAGATCCTGGTGAACAGCGCCAAATCGTTATCAACCCGGTTTAATCCTAAGGTGGGCTGCATCAAAAGCTGGGATGCAAGACCTTCGGATTTTTTGGTGATCATTGATAACATGATGAACCTCGAGCTGCTGTTTTGGGCCACCCGCGAAACCGGCGATTCCAGCTTTTATAAAATTGCAGTAACCCACGCAAACACCACCATGAAGAACCACTACCGCACCGACTACAGTTCATACCACGTAATAAACTACAACCCGGAAACAGGTGTAGTGCAGCAACGGAAAACGGCCCAGGGCTTTTCTGATGAATCGGCATGGGCGCGCGGGCAGGTTTGGGGCTTATATGGGTTTACCGTAATGTACCGCGAAACGCACAACAAAAAGTACCTGGAGCAGGCCATGCACATCGCCAAATTTATCCTTGGCAATCCGCATTTACCGGCAGACAAGGTTCCCTACTGGGATTTTAACGCCTCCAATATTCCTAATGCCCTGCGCGACGCCTCTGCCGCTGCAATAATGGCATCGGCCCTGCTGGAGCTTTGCCGCTATGCGGATAGGGCGGATGCCATCACCTATTTCAACACGGCACAATCCATCATACAAAAATTATCATCGCCTGAATATAAGGCAGCGCCCGGCACCAATGGCGGCTTTATTTTAAAGCACAGCGTTGGGCATTTCCCGCAAAAAAGCGAGGTGGATGTTCCCTTAACCTATGCCGATTACTATTTTGTGGAGGCAATGAAAAGATACAAGCAATTTTCGACCAGATGAGATCTAAATTTTTAAGCCTGGCCCTGGTGGCAGTAACCGGATTTTGCACGTGTGTAAAGGCCCAAAAGGTTACGTTGGATTATTACTTTAACCACGAAGTTCATAAAACTGCCGCAGGCAAAACCGAGCGGTATCATTATTTATGGGATGAGAAGGCCAACTCCGGTTTTTCTATTTTTGGCGATGCCTTTAAGCGGGCAGGCGCAACGCTTGATACCTTAGGCGATGCTCCAACAACGGCACGGTTAAAGGGTACAACCATCTATATTATTGTAGACCCGGATACAAAAAAGGAGAGCCCGAACCCAAACTACATTCAGCAAAAGGATATCAATGAAATTGCCGCCTGGGTAAAAAGCGGCGGCGTATTGCTGATGATGGCAAACGACAGCGCTAATGTAGAGCTGCCACACTTTAACAACCTGGCTGCCAAATTCGGGATGCATTTTAATGATGACCTGCAAAATCACGTGATCGACGATAATCATTTTGAGGATGGCGCAATAATTACCAGCGGGAACCCGCTATTTAAAACAGCCGGAAAAATTTTTATAAAGGACGCCTGTTCCATCGGCCTAAGCGGCCCGGCTAAACCCCTGTTAAAAAACAGCAGCGGCGCAGTTATCATCGCGACAGCAAAATATGGCAAGGGAACAGTTATAGCCATTGGCGACCCATGGCTTTATAACGAATATACCAATGGCCGCCTGCCCGCAGGCTTTGAAAATGATAAGGCCGCCAATGATGTGGCCGGCCGGCTGATCCGGGATGTCGACAATAAATAAAATTTTGTTGTAATAGCGTGGCAAATACGAAATTTACAGGGCGATGATGCGATATTATTAAGTTAGGAGAAATCGAATAGCGGATTCTTCCTACAAACCTTGGTCGCCTCACCCTGCCCCCTCCAAAGGAGAGGTTGCTGAATAAGAGCGAAGTTAAAGTCCTCTCCTTTGGAGAGGATTTAGGTGAGGCCAAATGTCAAGGGTGTCCTAAACTTAATAACATTTATACAGCGCAGGCAACCAATAAATGCATAATTTGCGCCTGCCACTATCGTTCAATAACAAAAGGTAAAATTATCATGAAGGCAAACATCCTCGAAGCTGCGGATAAACCGCTGGCTTATAAAGACGCTGAAAAACCCACTCCCGGCACCGGTGAGGCGCTGGTACAAATAAAGGCCGCCGCACTTAACCGCCGCGACTACTGGATCACCATAGGCAAATACGCAGGCATTAAATACCCAACCATTTTAGGCTCCGACGGTGCGGGCATTGTTACGGAAGTGGGCAGCGAGGCCGATAAGCACCTGGTAGGCACGGAGGTGATCATTAACCCCGGTTCTGGCTGGGGCGATAACCCGAATTTCCAGTCGGACGATTTTAAGATCCTGGGGCTGCCTGCCGATGGTACGCTGGCCGAATATGTGAAGGTGCAGGCGCAGCATTTACATGCCAAACCTGCGCATTTAACCTGGGAGCAGGCTGCCGCTGTTCCGCTGGCGGGGTTGACCGTTTACCGGGCGCTGTTCTTTAAAGCTAAGGCAAAAAAGGGCGATAAGGTGTTGATCACCGGCGTTGGCGGCGGCACGGGTGCATTTGCCCTGCAGTTTGCCGTAGCTGCGGGGTGCCAGGTGTTTGTCACCTCCGGCTCGGGCGAAAAAATTGAACGCGCCAAACAGCTGGGTGCGGCTGCGGGCGTAAACTATAAGGCGCAGGACTGGGCCGAACAACTGCTGCACCTTGCCGGTGGCTTCGACGTAATTATAGACAGCGCCCTTGGCGATGGCTTTGCCAAACTGCCCGACTTGTGTAATCCCGGTGGACGCATCGTTATTTTCGGCGGAACCGCCGGTAACATCCCGGAATTAAACGGCCGCAAAATGTTTTGGCGGCAGCTGCAGATCACCGGCACCATGATGGGCAGTCCGGATGATTTTAAAGCGATGGTTGATTTTGTGGGCGAACATAAAATTGTCCCTGTTATTGACGAGGTATTCCCGATGGCGAACGCAGCCGCTGCCGTGGCTAAAATGGAAAACTCATCGCAGTTTGGCAAGATAGTTTTAACCACCTGACCCACATGCTTCAGTTAAGGGTTGAAGCCATAAAATGGGAACTGCCGGATACCGCCACGTTTTTCTTAAGGGAGGTATCCGGCAGGCGCATCAGCTACAGGGCCGGGCAATTTATCACGCTGGTATTTACCCATCATGAGGAGGAGATCAGGCGGTCGTATTCGCTCAGCTCTTCGCCCGATGAGGGGTTGTTGTCCATCACGGTTAAGCGCATCGCCAACGGTGAGATCTCCCGCTTTATGCTCACCAAAATAAAGCCCGGCGACACTCTCAATGCTGTTGAGCCCGCCGGCAGGTTTACGCTGACTGACACAGAAGCGCCCCGGGAAATTTTGCTGTTCGCTGCCGGGAGCGGGATCGTTCCTGTCTATTCGCAATTAAAATATGCGCTGAGTCGTGCGGGGAGGAGCAGGCTGGTTTTGGTTTACAGTAATATCAATGCAAATTTCATATTGTTCAGGAATGAGCTGGAGGCATTGGCAATACAGCATCCCGAAAAGTTTACCATTATCCACCAATTGAGCAGCGAGGCTAACCGCCTTAACAATTTGGTGGTGGAGCAACTGGTTCGCCGCCATATAACCGACCTGCCCCGCGCCGAATTTTATACCTGCGGACCATTTACCTATATGCGGATGATCCGCCTTACCCTGTTGTACCTTGGCGTTGAGCCGAACCAGATCCGCAAGGAAAACTTTGTGCTCGAAACCGTTCCGGTAGCGGCAACAACGGTCAATTATCCACCTCGCAATATCCGCATCCATTTTAACAACGAAATGCATGACCTTACTGTCGGCGAAAACCAATCTATACTGCAGGCCGCCCTGCAAAATAACATTGCGCTACCCTACAGCTGCCGCGTGGGCGACTGTTCCACCTGCGCCGCCAAATGCACAGCCGGCACCATCCAGATGGCAAAAAACGACGTTCTCACCGATGCCGACCTCGCCGCCGGCTGGATCCTCACCTGCACCGGCCACGCGGTTAGTGATAGTGTGGTGATTGAGTTTGGGGTGTAGTTTTATTAAACCCTGTCATTGCGAGGAGGAACGACGAAGCAACCTCGTCGCCATCCTATCGGCCATGCAAGTTCTACACTTTTCTGCTGGCTCTGTATAGCTACGAGATTGCCGCGCTATCGCTCGCAATGACAAAATTTAATAAAACCCTGTCATTGCGAGGAGGAACGACGAAGCAACCTC
>NZ_JAHVAP010000019.1 GCF_024721155.1 Mucilaginibacter phenanthrenivorans
ACAAAGAAAAAGAAGCAAAAAGAAAGCTTCAACAATAATAATAACATATTAATTCTTGTTGAAGCTAATCTAAAGGTAAGTTTGATGAAGTCACTTTATCTCAATTGTTTTATCAGCGATAATATTCGCCGATGAACGACCAATCATTAGCTGCACTGGTTCCCGTTCTACAATGAAGGCCTTTTTTGCCACGTCCCAATAGGACAATGACGAAGCGGGGAGCTTTATCCCGACTGTTTGTTGTTCACCCGTGTTGAGCGTTATTCGTTTAAAGCCCTTAAGCTCCATTATCGGCCTTTCTACTTTTGATTTCAGGTGCTTTACATAAAGCTGCACTACTTCATCGCCGCTGCGGTTGCCGGTATTTTTTACGTCAATGCTTACAGTAACCTCACCGTTCTTATCTATTTTATCAGCGCTCGTTTTAAGATTGCTGTATTGAAAGGTGGTATAGCTCAATCCAAAGCCAAAGGGGTAAAGCGGCTTATCCTTTAAATACATATACGTGCGGCCATGGCGAATGTTATAGTCCATCATAGCCGGTAGCTGTGCCAATGAATCGGGCCAGGTTTGTACGAGCCTGCCACCGGGGTTTATATCGCCAAATATGGCATCGGCCAAGGCACTACCCTGTTCCTGGCTGCAATGTGTAATATGGATAATAGCTGGGATATTCTGTTGCTCCCAGTTAATGGCATATGGAAAATTGCTCACCATCACCAAAACGATGTGTTTGTTAACACCGTAGATATTTTTTATTAGAGCCTCTTGCGCACTGTCTAATGAAATGCTTTGCCGGTCCACCGCTTCACGGCCTTCGGTTGGTCCGTCGACTTTTTTCCAGCCGAGGTTGCCGGTGGGATTATTTCCGAGGCAAACCACCACCACATCAGCGCTTTGCGCCATGGAAATTGCCAGGTTATCGTTGGTAGTATGACTTACGACAGCATTAGTACCCACTTTGTTTTTTATCCCCTCCGGAATACTTACACTGTATGGCGGAACGCCGCTGTACCAATCTTGTAATACCTCCGCTGACCGGGCACCTACCACAGCAATCGACTTTAATTTAGTTTTATCAAGCGGCAATAAGTTATCCTGATTCTTTAACAGCACAATTGATTTTTGGGTGATGAGCCTTACAAAATCACGGTTTTTTTTGGTGAGCCATGGCTCCGGCCCGCTGCCGATATTGCTGTAAGGCACCATTTCAGGCGGATCGAGCTGCCCTAATTTTATCATCACCCTAAAGACACCGCGAAGGTTAGCATCTATATCGGCCTCTGTGATCAGCTTTTTTTGCAAGGCCTCCATCGTGCCGGGTTTGTACGTATCCAAAAACTGGTTGATCCCTGCCTTTATACAACCGGCAGCAGCTTCGGCAAGGGTAGGGTAATAATGGTGTGCATTAACCAGTAAGCGGTATGCGCCGCCGTCGGTGCAGATGATACCATTTTGCCCCCATTGGTTAACGGTCATATTCTTCAGTATTGGGCTTACTGTTTGCGGGGTGCCGTTCACGCGGTTGTACGATGCCATATACGCCCGTGATCCACCCTGTTCAACCCCCATGCGGAACGGTACGGAATAGTATTCGCGCAGCAACCGTTCATCAAAATCAGACGAACTGCTGTCGCGGCTGTTTTCATTACTGTTTGCTAAAAAGTGTTTCATTAGGGCTGCGGTGGTCCAGTATTTTGGGTTGTTACCTTGCAGTCCTTTTATATAGGCAACGGCTAAGGTTCCGTTGAAAAAGGCATCCTCGCCATAACATTCCTCGGTGCGGCCCCAGCGCGGGTCGCGGCCTATATCTGCATTGGGGGCACGCACTACCAGCCCGCCTTTATGGTACTTTTCACTTTGAAACATGTAGCGGGTTTCATAAGCTTCAATAGCCCCGGCCTGTTGTAGCAGGTCCGGGTCCCAGGTTTCTGCCATGCCTATCGATTGCGGAAATATGGTGGTTGGTACGGGCGTTTTGCGGCCCCAGTTCCCTTCTAATCCCATGGCGAGGCCGTGGAGACCCTCAACATGGCCGGTTCCCTTAACGCCCAGACGAACAATTGTAGGGTTAGTACTGAGGCAATTTACTTTTTCATCCAGCGTCATTAAGGAGATCAGGTTTGTGATCCGGTCTTCGGTTGGCATGGCTGGGTTTTGAAAAGGGTATTTGTATTGAGCAGATATTGATTTTGCCAACAGCAATAAAAACAGGCTGAACAGAAGCTTTAGGTTTTTCATGGGATAGATTCAATAATTACGGTTTCTGCTGATACCAGGAGATTCCGATTTTGAAATTATCAGTTTTAACCGGTAAAATTTAATAGGATATTGACATCGAAGCCTTAATTCATAGTAATTAATTACCTCAGTAACAGGAAAGTTATATGGAAGCTTAAATCTCCAATTAAATCTTCCGGACTTTCCGGACTTTTCCGACTTTCGGACTAAATAACTATCTTCGCCGTTCGAAACTCATTTTCTAAACTTCATGAAATTATTAGAAGGAAAAACCGCACTTATCACGGGAGCATCTAAAGGGATAGGGCGTAAAATTGCTGAAAAGTTTGCAGAGCACGGCGCTAATGTGGCTTTCACTTATTTATCATCTGTTGAAAAGGGCGAGGCCCTTGAGCAGGAGCTGCAAAGCTTCGGCACACAGGTAAAAGGCTATCGCTCAGATGCCTCGAAATTTGATGAAGCAGAAAAACTGATCAATGATATTATCACCGATTTTGGCACTCTTCATATAGTGGTTAACAACGCCGGCATTACCAAAGACGGTTTGCTGATGCGTATGACAGAAGCCCAATGGGATGAAGTTTTGGATGTGAACCTCAAATCGATCTTTAACGTTACCAAGGCAGCGTCAAAAATAATGATGAAGAACCGTAACGGCGTGTTTATTAACATGAGCTCGGTAGTTGGTGTACAGGGTAATGCAGGCCAGGCCAATTATGCAGCTTCTAAGGCAGGTATCATCGGCTTCTCAAAATCAATAGCAAAGGAATTAGGCTCACGTAACATCCGTACCAACGTTGTTGCGCCGGGCTTCATAAAAACAGAAATGACCGAAGTGCTGGACCCTAAGGTGGTTGAAGGCTGGGCAGCAGCTATCCCGCTAAAGCGTGGCGGCGAAACAGAAGACGTAGCCAATTGCTGTGTATTCCTGGCATCAGACATGGCCGCCTACATCACCGGGCAGGTAATTCCTGTTGATGGGGGAATGTTATAAGATTTCGGATTTCTGAATTTCGATTTCGGATTTTAAATAAAAGAGACATGACAGTCATTAGCAAATTTAATCGATTTATGATATTTGCGATTTGCCTGTCATGTTTTGTTTTTAACGCCGCTTCGGCGCAAACAAAAAAGTTTAATTGTTCTGTATTTAAGGATACGTTACTCCATAAAATTATTTATAAACAGGCTGATATAATTCCAGAACCTGAGGGAGGTATGGCAGCTGTCAGCAGACTGATTGCTAAAGAATTAAAATACCCATCCGGTGATTCGGAGTATATCGGAAAAATAATTATTGCTTTTGTCATCGAGCCAAATGGAAAAATTGACGGCAAAAGAATAATAAAAGACCCGTCTGGAAAAGGACAACTACTAAGTAAACAACTCTTCAAAATTATAGACGAAATTAAATGGACTCCAGCTTTTTGTAAAGGGAAAGCTGTGCCATTTTTATATTCTATACCTGTTAATATAAACCTGGAGGAATGGTTTTTCGATAATTGCAATTAAATAAGTATTCCGGAAATTCTTAAATCCTGAAAATTCTGATTCAGACAATTTCATTTTCAAATCAGCACATTTTCAAATCCTCAAATTAAATTCTTCAAATTAAAAACAGCATATTTGGCTTACAGATATGCTGTTTTTATTTTCAATCACTTGGGGAACGGTTTCGGGGTGGTGGGTACCTGCCTGCCTGGTATTGGGTTTGCTATATGCATGGTTGCTGTACCGGCAGCCGGTAAACCTGGCAAAAAAATTCCGCATCGGATTGTTTGCTGTCCGGGCAATAGTTGTCGCCTTTATAGCATTACTGCTGGTGTCACCACTCGTAAAGTCGGTAAGCTATAACCCGCAAAAACCGCTGGTGTTGGTTTTGCAGGATAATTCTGAATCGATTAATTTATTTAAAACTCCCTTGCCGGCAAACTCGAGCGTGGCAGTTGTGGCTGGACTAGCCGGCTTGAAGGAACAGCTCGGCGATAAATACGATGTACAGGAATTCAATTTTGATAAGGATCTTAATAATGGCTTAAGCAAAGCCTTTAACGGTAAACAGACAAATCTCTCCAACGCGCTGCACCAGCTAAACGATCGCTTTGTAAACCAGAACATCGGCGCACTGGTAATTGCTTCTGATGGCTTATATAACCAGGGCAGTGATCCGCAATACGAGGCGAAGAACTTTAAAAACAGCATTTACACCATTGCCGAGGGCGACACTGTTGCCAAACGCGACCTGCTGATCGGTAACATCAATTATAACAAAACTGCTTTTTTAGGGAACGATTTCGAGGTGGAAATCTTAGCAGAGGCTTACCAAAGCAAAGGAGAAAACATCCGGATAAGCATTACTGAAGATGGCAAACAGGTAAACTCGCAAAACATCGCGGTAACTTCAAACAGTTTTCAAAAACAAGTTATCGCAAAACTTAATGCAGATAAAAAAGGTCTCCGGAGGTTTAACATCACCATAGCGCCGATTAAAAACGAGATCTCGACTTTAAATAATTCCGAAACCATTTATGTGGATGTACTGGATGCCAAACAAAAGGTGTTGCTGCTATATGAAGCGCCTCACCCGGATCTCAGCGTAATCAGGCAGGCTATCGAGAGTAATAAAAATTACGAAGTAAAGGCAAGTTTGTTGTCTGATTTGGCCGGGATAAAGCCCGCAGATTATAACCTGGTGATCCTTTACCAACTCTCTGCAGCCGGTAATAGCGTTATCCAGAATCTTTCAAAAAGCAAAGTGCCGTTGTGGTACATTGCAGGCGCGCAAACGGACCTGAACAATTTGAATGACCAGCAAAAAATAGTGCGGATCAGTTCGGGCAGGCCGGAGATGCAGGAAGTATTTGCACAACCCACAACCGATTTTACGGCCTTTACCTTATCCGACTCATCGCGCAAAAAGATCAGCAGCTTCCCGCCACTGCTTGCACCATACGGCAATTACGGCTCTCCACCTGCCGGAAGCGTGTTGTTAAGGCAGCGGATAGGCAGCGTAGAAACAACGTTTCCCTTGTTATCCTTTGGAGACGCAGCCGGGCAGCGCATCGGCGTCCTGAACGGTGAAGGCTTATGGCGCTGGCAATTGGCGGAATATGAGGCATTCGGCAACCATCATGCTGTGGAAGAACTGCTGAGCCAGGGCGTACAATACCTTACTGCCAACGCAAGCCGCCAGCGATTTATAGTATACACCGCAAAGCATGTATTTGATGAGGGAGAAAACGTGCTGATAAACGCTGAGCTTTATAACGATGCGCTTGAACTTGTAAACACCCCGGACGTTCGCATAGAGTTGAAAAATGCCGCAGGTAAGGACTATAGCTTCCTTTTTAGTCGCAACGATAAGAGCTACCAGTTGGATGCAGGCACATTACCCATTGGGGAGTATAGCTATACTGCCACTACGAAAATTGGTGCTAAGCAATTTACAGCCACCGGGCAACTCACGGTAAAGCCATTAAACCTGGAATCGCGGCAGAGTGCGGCTAATCACCAGCTTTTAAATACCATTGCCAAACAAAGCGGCGGACAAATGCTGCAGCCATCACAAATAAACCAGCTTGCAGACCTTATCCGCAAAAATGAAAACATAAAGACGGTGGTTTATGAGGACAAGCGCTATAGCGATATTATTGATGTGAAATGGGTTTTTGTGATTATATTGCTGCTGCTGAGCCTCGAGTGGTTTTTAAGGAAGAGAGAAGGGGAGATATAGTATATTTTGTAATTCTATGCAAACTTAGGATGACAAAGGGCGAATTAGCCGCATCGAACTATTTTTGAGGAACTGATGTAAGAATGTTTCAGATATATAGCTAACCAAACCACAATGCCCCAATCCGACCTTTCCTCTTCAGCCGGTCCACAGGAAAAAAACAAGCTCTTAGGTTTGGATCATCTACGGGCATTTGCTATAACGTTTGTTGTTATTTTTCACTACAAATTCTTCGGGCACCCCGACTGGGTAACCAAAATAAACAGCTTCGGATGGACGGGTGTGGATCTATTTTTTGTATTAAGCGGCTTTTTAATTGCCGGGCAGCTGTTTGAAACCGTAAAAAAGGGTAATCCCATCCCGGTAAAAGAGTTTTTTATCAAGCGTTTTTTCAGGATCATTCCGCCCTATTTTGTGGTGCTGATCTTATATTTTTCCCTCCCGGCATTAAGCGAATGGGGACACCTTTCACCCATGTGGCGGTATCTTACGTTTACTCTAAATTTTGGCCTCGACCTGAAACAGTACGGCACTTTTAGCCATGCATGGTCGTTATGCGTCGAGGAGCAATTTTATTTGATCCTGCCCTTGTGCTTCTGGCTGTTTACTTATTTTAAAGCCGGCAGCAAATCGATATACCTCATAATAACCTTATTTATAGCAGGTTTTATCATCCGTTTTTTATGCTGGAAATACCAGGTTGAACCAAACCTTGAGGGAAATGAAACCCGTTCACTGTTTAATTTATACATTTATTATCCAACCTATAACCGCTTGGATGGCTTGCTTACAGGTGTGAGTATCGCCGGGCTTTTTACCTTTTATCCAAAAGTAAAGGATTGGGTAAATAAGCATAATAACTTAGTGCTGCTGGTAGGTATAATCGCAATAACCGCCGCTTACTTCGTTTGCGCAAACAAAGAGGGTTATCATACAACCTTATATGGCTTTACCTTAATTTCAGTAGCTTATGGAATTATTTTGGCTGCGATGGTTTGTCCGGCTAATATATTATACAACGTAAAATCTGCAGTTACATCGCAAATTGCAGCGTTGTCCTATTCTTTATACCTCGTCCACAAGATAGTGATCCACGTTACGCAAGTGCAACTGGCAAAATTTGGAGTAGACAAAAATAGTAACCTGATGATGGCTTGTTGTTTTGTTACAACAATATTGGCTGCAGTTTTGATGAAATATTCAGTTGAAAAACCTGCATTGAGATTGAGGAATAGGATTTTGGCGAGGATGAAGGAAAAGAAAGTAGCGGAATTGGCTATAAATTAGAGAAGTATGTATTACTTAAATATGTTAGTCGTTATGCGGTTTTCGATAACAACGAACTAATCTCTGATCTCTAGCCACTAATCACTAAAATCTACTCATCCTTCTTCGGCTGCACTATCACAAACACATCCTCGTTATCCTTTTTCATTAAATACTTTTCGCGGGCGAATTTTTCCAATTTCTGGGGATTAGAGGTAAGTTCGTCAAGATCCTGGGATACTTTGGCGGTTTCCTTTTGGTAGAAATCACGCTCGTGCTTCAGCTTGTTAACCTCCTGGTGATATTGATATTGCGAGAACAGGTCATTCTTATCAAAGAAGATCATCCACACCAAAAAAGCAAAGGAGATCAAAAAATATTTGTTCCTGAACAGGTTGATTAAGCGACGAAATCCCATATCACTAAAATTTGACCTAAAGCTATCTAAAATACGCATCGAATACAAGTTTGGTTATGAACTTTTCAACAAGTTGGTTGGAGAGGTTATAAGTGTTGTAGTGGTTGCAAAGGTTTTAAGAGTTTAACTTCTACAACTCTTAAAACTTCTACAACCATTTCAACCAAAATTAATCTCTTCTTCCGCCGCGATCACGGTTGCCACCGCGACTTGCGCCGCTCATACCGCTGCCGCCTGCAGGTTTACCGCCTCCGCTGCCACCACGACCGCGATCGGCCCTGCCGAAGCTGCGGCCTCTTTGTCCGCCGCCGCCGTTGCCTGAGCCGCCCTTCTTTTTGCCTTCTGCATGTTTCGCAACAATACTTTGCGGGCTCATAGGGTAGGGATGGCCTTCCTCAACAGGGATCTCCTTCGAGATCAGCTTGTGGATATCCTTTAAAAATTCAATTTCCTCTTCATCACAAAACGACATTGCTATGCCGCTTGCTCCTGCACGGCCTGTACGGCCAATCCTGTGCACATAAGTCTCCGGGATGTTCGGCAGCTCGTAGTTGATTACGTGGGTAAGTTCGTCGATATCTATCCCGCGTGCTGCGATGTCAGTCGCTATCAGCACACGTGTTGTACGGTTCTTGAAATTAGTTAACGCACGCTGACGGGCGTTTTGTGATTTATTACCATGGATAGCTTCGGCAGTAATGCCTACGCGTACCAGGTCCTTCACCACTTTATCTGCGCCATGTTTAGTACGGGTGAATACCAGCGCAGTTTTAATTTCCTTGTCCTTTAAAATATGGGCAAGCAATGCTCTTTTGTCGTTTTTTTCAACATAGTAAAGCGCTTGCTGAATGGTGTCGGCAGTAGATGAAACCGGGGTAACTTCTACTTTTTCAGGTTTGTTCAGCATGCTGTCAGCCAGTTGCTGGATCTCTTTAGGCATAGTAGCCGAGAAGAACAACGTTTGTCTTTTAGCAGGAACTTTTGCAATGATCTTTTTAACATCATGCACAAAACCCATGTCAAGCATACGGTCGGCTTCGTCCAATACCAGCATTTTGATGTGCTCCAGGTTTACAAAACGCTGGTTCATCAGATCCAATAAACGACCAGGAGTTGCCACCAAAATATCAACGCCCCTGCGTAATGCATCGGTTTGCGGGTTTTGGTTAACACCGCCAAATATAACCAGGTGTTTTAAGCCGGTATGCTTACCATAAGCCGCGAAGCTTTCGTCTATCTGGATAGCCAGCTCGCGGGTTGGGGTTAGGATCAGGGCTTTAATAGTCTTTTGCTCCTTGTGTTGCAACCTGTCCTGGTAAAGCAACTGTAAAATAGGAATAGCAAAGGCAGCGGTTTTACCGGTACCGGTTTGTGCGCAGCCAAGCAAGTCCTTATGTTGTAATAAAATTGGTATGGCTTGCTCCTGTATAGGGGTAGGGCTTGTATAACCCTCTGTTTTTAGAGCCCGTAAAATAGGCTCAATTAAATTTAAATCTTGAAATAACATGTAATATTTTTAATATATGTGCTAACGCGGTTGCATAAGCGGATCTGAAGAGTCGTCTGATAAATCAAAACCGTAAGCTAACGGGTAATTAGGCGCAAAGATACACTTTTAAACTAAGATTTGTACGATAGGCGGATTATAGGAGTTTGGAGTGACTAATCGCGGTGCTTCTAAAGTGTTTTATTTGCAATCAACACATCAGCAATTCTATTCGCTTTATCGGCAGCGCCACCTGTTCCAAGGTTCGAGAGCACAATTATCGCTATTTTACTATCGGGAAAACGAATTAGTTGTGAGCTTATGCCGAAATCGCCGCCATCCCATGCTACATACGTCCTGTTTTTATACTTGCCGAAGTAGAGTCCAAATGACTGGTTATCAATGTCGTGGTTAAATTTCATGGTTTTGTGCATCAGGTCGTAAAACTGCTGTCCGCCAAACTTTTTGCTGAAAAAGTTTTCACTCCATTTAACCAGGTCATTAACTGTTGTGGCAACGCCGCTCCCGCCATAGGTAGGTGAATTTCTCGGGTGTTGGATCCAATCGCCATCGTAACTCACATAAATGCCCTCCTTGCGGTATGCATCTACATATTCCTTTGTTCGTTTGTTGTATGGTGTTACCCGGTCTTTTATAACGGTGGTGATATCGTCATTAATTATTGTGTGGGTCATGCCAAGGGGGCCAAACAACCGCTTTCGTGAAAACTCACTGAATGATTGCCCGCTAACCTTCTCTACAATTTTTGTCAGAAGCATAAAGTTTACGTTGCAATAATCCCATTTGTCGCCGGGTTTAAAGGCGAGGGTATCCTGTGCCAGCGAGGTTTTTATACAGTAATCTATGTCGAAATAATTAAAGGTGATCCATGTTTTACCATCAGGGCGGGGAAGTTTGAAATAATCGATAATACCGCTGGTGTTATAAATGAGGTGCTTTATGCGGATAGTGTCCTTGTATTTGGCTAGTTCCGGGATAAACTTACTAGCCGGCATTTCGAGCGACAGTTTTCCATCCATAATTAGCAACGCAATACAGGCCGCGGTAAACTGTTTGGAAACAGAGGCGATATCGAACGACGAATTAACTGTTATTGGAATCTCATAGTCGAGGTTAGCTGAGCCATAGCCCCTTGCATATAAAATCTGACTATCCTTTACTATTCCGATAGCGTAACCGGGAGAGTTCTTTTTGTTGTATTCTTTAAATATCGCATCTGTTTTGTTTTTTTGTTGTGCCGATAAGCCCGCTATCGAATTAGGTGCTTTTTTTGTTCCCTGGGGATAAACGCTCAACGAGATCAAAAAACAAAACAGGAGGGCTAATGATCTCATCTAAAGTCAATTATTTAAGCCTCCTCAATGCTGTCAACAGGTTCTGCCTTTACCGGCTTTTTAAACATAGCATGTACCAGCAAAACCAACACGCCTGTCGTTATAGAAACATCTGCCACATTAAAAATACCGGTTTGGAAGAGTCCAAAATCAATATGCATAAAATCAGTTACCGAGCCGTGGGCTATCCTGTCGTAAATATTACCGAATCCTCCGCCAATGATTAGGATAACACAAAATAAGGTTACACGGTTAAGCTCGTGAGTTAAAATAAAAACCAGTCCGGCAGCAATAGCCAGCAGGGGCAGCAGGTTTAACAATATCAGTCGCGTGGGGCCGGAGAGTGAATTGCCTACGCTTAAAAATGCGCCTGTATTCTCTACCTTGATCAAGTTAAAATGATCGTTAAAGTAGCTGATCTGCACGTTATCATCCAGTTTATGCCGCACGACAGATTTTGATAACTGATCGCAACCAATGTTGACGCTCAGCATCAGCAGGATCAGCACTATTCTTGAAAAACCTTTTAATTGCATAACGGAACCGGGATTAAGCGGATTTTTTGGATTTAAACAGACGTAAATTTAATATTTTAACGGATTAATAACCGAATAATTTCATCTCTTTATAAACTAAAAAAGCCCCGCGTTTTGCGGAGCTTTAATTATATGTTCGATAGGTTGAACCTAATCAACCAACCAACTATTTTTTGTTGAAATACTTGAAGTTTTTACCGATAAACTTAGCGCTATCGCCTAATTCCTCTTCAATGCGGAGTAACTGGTTGTATTTAGCGATCCTGTCTGAACGTGATAGTGAACCGGTTTTGATCTGACCGCAATTCAACGCAACTGCAAGATCAGCAATAGTTGAATCTTCAGTCTCGCCTGAGCGGTGGCTCATTACCGAGGTATAACCATTGGTTTGTGCCAAAGTGACCGCATTGATGGTTTCAGTTAATGAACCGATCTGGTTAACCTTTACCAGGATAGAGTTAGCAGTATCTTCGTCGATGCCTCTTTGTAAGCGTTTTACATTGGTTACAAAAAGATCATCACCTACAAGTTGTACTTTGTCGCCGATTTTGTCGGTTAATAATTTCCAGCCTTCCCAATCATCCTCAGCCATACCATCCTCAATAGAGATAACAGGATATTTTTCAGTTAATTGAGTTAGGTATTCAGCCTGCTCAGCGCTGGTACGGATAGCACCTTTTTCGCCTTCAAACTTAGTGTAATCGTATTTGCCGTCTTTGTAAAATTCAGATGCAGCGCAATCAAATGCAAGGCAGATGTCTATACCTGGTTTAAAACCTGCTTTTTCGATAGCCTTCAAAATGGTTTCAACACCATCTTCAGTACCTTCAAAAGTTGGAGCAAAACCACCTTCATCACCTACTGTTGTAGTAAGGCCACGATCGTGTAAGATCTTTTTAAGGTTATGAAACACTTCGGTACCCCACTGCAAAGCCTGGGAGAATGAAGTAGCGCCAACCGGCATGATCATAAATTCCTGGAATGCGATAGGCGCATCAGAGTGAGAACCGCCGTTAACGATGTTCATCATCGGGATAGGAAGCGTGTTAGCATTAACACCACCAATGTAGCGGTATAAAGGCTGGCGGCTTTCCTGTGCAGCTGCTTTAGCAACTGCTAAAGAAACACCAAGAATAGCGTTAGCGCCTAATTTACCTTTGTTTTCTGTACCGTCAAGCTCGATCATTAATGCATCGATGCCGTTTTGATCGAAAACATCCACACCTTGTAATTCCTTGGCAATAACATCGTTTACGTTAGCAACGGCTTTCAGAACGCCTTTACCCATATACACAGATTTATCATTATCGCGAAGTTCAACAGCTTCGTGTACACCGGTTGAAGCACCAGACGGTACAGCGGCACGGCCAAGGGCGCCATTTTCGGTTAAAACATCTACTTCAATAGTAGGATTACCGCGCGAATCAAGGATCTGGCGGGCATGGACATCAATTATTAAGCTCATTTTGTAAAAATTAGTTTGACAGAAGCGACATAGTGTATAAAGTACACCATGAATGTATTATTTTTCAAATATACACTTTCAAACAAATATGTGTAAAGATTATTAAATGATTTCACCGATAGGGTGATGATTTCACTGATTGGTAACAGGAAATTAACCTTGAAGTTGGGATTACACCGATTTAGTAAGGAATGATTTCACTGATTATTTTGAACGGTGATTTGCTTGATTAAAGGATTTCATGATTGAGAATTGAGACGCATTTCATCCTTTAATCTTTAAATCAGGTGAATCATGGTTCAGACAAAAATCTACTCCCACTTAAATGTCTTCACCGCCACAGCATAGATCCCGATGAACCAGGCACCCAATATCAACAGTTGATGGGTAACATCACCTATTCCGGCTCCTTCAAAGGCGACTTCGCGCATGGCATCGTTTAAATAGGTGAGCGGAAGGATCTTGCTTATAGCCTGCAACCATGACGGGAACGCTGTTACCGAGAAAAAGGTGCCGGACAACAGGAACTGAGGCATAGTAATGATATTCGAGATAGGCGGTACACTACTCTCGTTTTTCGCAATGCCTGATATCACAAAGCCAAAGCCCATGAATATAATAAGGCCTATTGATGCCAGTATCAGCATATTAAGTACCGTCACTACTCCGTGGATCAGCGTAAAGCCAAACCAATAGTGGCCAACTAAAATGATAAACAATGCGCCAAGTAATGAAAATACCAAACGTGCCAACGCTTCGCCTAAAACAATGCTGTATTTTTTTACCGGTGTAGCGAAAAAACGTTTGATAACTAATGTTAACCTTAAACTTAAAAATACGAACGCAGTACCAAATACGCCGCTGCTTAACAAGGAGAACCCTAACATACCCGGCAGCAGGAAATCGATGTATTTATACTCTCTGCCTTTGATGGTGGTTTCGCGAACTTCGGTTACTGCAGGAGGAGCGTTATTGCCGTAGCTATTGATTTCATAGGAAATTGTAGTAAGCAATGATTTAAAAACCCCGCCCTTTTGTGCCGATGCGTTGGAGTATTTAACATTCAGTGTATAAGGCGGACGGCTATTATTCTTTTGGATATCAATAATTGCCGCAATATCGCCCCGTGAAAGGCTGGTAGCCATCTGGGCAGTGGTTTTATCCCTGATGAGATGAACTATCGGATTTTTTTTCAAAGCGTTATAAACCGGGCCTGTGGTGTCACAAGTTTTGGCTACAGCAACATCAACACTTATACTGCTGCTGCCAATGTTGGCAAAAACGGTAATAAATATCAGTGGGAAAGCCAGGCTAAACACCACCGCCGATGGGCTGCGGATAATAGAACGAAAGCTGGCTTTGGCAATAGCCATGGTTGCATTAAAGTTGCTGTATGGTTTTTTTGAGGGGTTCATTAGTTCAGTGGTTCAACAGATTGTTCATAGTTAATGGTTCATAGTTCATAGCCGGAGGCTTGTCACTTTGCGATTGGCGGTTAACTTACTGTCAACTGCTCACTCGCAACTGCCAACTTCTTCCTATCCTTCCCGCCATTCCTTACCCGTCATGTTGATGAAAACATCTTCAAGGTTGGCCAGCTTTACCTGCTTCTTGCGTTCGAAGCCAGAGGCTACCAACTCATCAATAAAGTGGTTGGGTGTATCGATGCCGATGATGTGGCCACCGTCAACAAAAGCAACGCGGTCGCAAAGCTCTTCGGCTTCGTCCATGTAGTGGGTGGTAATTACAACAGTGGTGCCTGCATCCCGAATTTCGCGGATCAAATCCCATAGGTTACGGCGAGCCTGTGGGTCAAGGCCGGTGGTAGGTTCATCTAAAAATATGATGCGGGGATTGTTGATCAGCGTCGTAGCGATAGAAAAACGCTGTTTTTGTCCGCCGGAAAGTTCCTTGTATTTTGATTTCGCCTTATCGGTTAATGCCACCTTTTCAAGCATCTCCATTGGCGTTTTGTCGATACCATATAATCCGCAAAAAAGTTTTATCAACTCTGACAGGTTCAGGTTGGGATAATATCCTGCAGCTTGTAGTTGTACACCTATTACCTGCTTAATTTCATCGGCATCGGTTTCTACGTTAAAACCGTCAACGGTAATCTCGCCTGATGTTTTATCCCGCAGGGTCTCTATTACCTCCAGCGTGGTAGTTTTCCCGGCGCCGTTAGGCCCAAGGAGGCCAAAGATCTCGCCTTCGTAAACTTCAAAGCTTATGCCCTTTACAGCGGTAAAATCATCATATTTTTTTACCAGGTTTTTTACGGTTATAATAGGTTTTTCTGCCATGCTGTAAAAATGCAACGGATTAATGAAATATCAATGAGTTTTTAAGGGAAATGACACAAATGTTTATGTCGTTATAATCAATTGTCATTGCAATTAGCTGGTAAGCCGGTTACAATGACAAAGGTATTGTTTTACGAAATCATATGACCGATTGAATGAAGTATGGACGTCAAATGTTCAGCAGCTTTTAATGCCAGGTGAATGAGTTGTATTGCGAGTAAAGTTTTCATAATAACGATTGATTTATGGCACAAATTTGCTATGAGAATGAGTTTTTGCATAGCGATATTAGGCGAAGAGGGCTAAAATGTCGGTGAAATATCGGCCGTCGTCGCCGAATATGGGCGAATTTAAGGTGGTGATTAAAAACTATCGGTAGAATATCTATACCTTTAGAAAACGAAACAATTCAACCTGTAATTACCTTAAAATAAGCCAGTCATGAAAACGCTATTTATTATTTTACTCTCAGCAATTGCCTTATCATCCTGCCACGTATCTGTTAAAGAACATATCGGCGACAATGATTCCACAGCCACAAAAACCTATAAAGTGCCCGACGACAGCGCCATAACCAAAGCCGTACACGATGCTTATATGGCGATCAGTTTTAAGGAGGGAGAGAAACCAAGATATAGCGAGATCGGTAATTATTTTATCCCGGAGGCACAGCTGATCAATTTTCGTACAGATACACCGCAGATTGTAGATATTAAACATTTCATCGATCCTTTATATAAGGGCTTTGTGGAAACCAATCACATAAAGCTATTTTATGAAGAAGAATTGTTTGGCCGCACCGAGCAATTTGGCCGGGTGGCGCATCGCATCAGCACCTATGTTACTTACTTAAATACAAAGGATAAACCGGAGGAAAGAGGGGTGAATAGCTTCCAATTGATAAAGGTAAAGGGTGTTTGGAAGGTTTCGAGTATTATTTGGGATGTGGAGAAGCCTACGCTGAAGGTGCCGGAGTATTATCTGAAGAAATAATCCAAAAGCAAAACTTGCGAAGTTTTTAAAACTTCGCAAGTTTTGGAGGTTTTAATTCTTCATCAAATTAATAAAATCATCAAATAAATACCGGCTGTCATGCGGGCCAGGAGATGATTCCGGGTGATATTGTACCGAGAACGCTTTTTTACCTTTTACGCGGATTCCCTCGATAGATTGATCATTCAGGTTAACGTGCGTGATCTCTACCTTGTCAGATGCTCTTACAGCTTCAGGCACTACACCGAAACCATGATTTTGCGAAGTTACCTCACAATGGTCAATGATCACATTTTTTACCGGGTGATTTAAACCCCTGTGACCGTTAAACATTTTTATAGTTGGAATATCATTTGCTAAAGCCAACAACTGGTGACCAAGGCAAATCCCAAACATCGGCTTTTCAGATGCCAGTACTTTTTTTACGGTCTCAACTGCATAAGGCATAGCCGACGGATCACCAGGGCCATTTGAGATAAAGTAGCCGGTAGGGGCAAAGTCCTGTTCCATTTCTTCGAAGGTGGTTTTTGCAGGGTAAACCTTTGCATAAACGTCACGGTCGTCAAAATTGCGGAGGATGTTTTTCTTAACGCCTAAGTCAAGCACCGCAACACGGTAAGCCGCATCTTCGTTTCCGAACGTATAAGTTTCAGTTGTGGATACCTTTGAAGAAAGTTCCAATCCGTCCATTGAAGGTACTTCGGCAAGCTTGGCTTTTAATTCTTCAAGATCCAGTATTTCTGAAGAGATAATGGCGTTCATCGCACCCTTATCACGGATATGCCTTACCAGTTGACGGGTATCGATATCAGAGATCCCAACAATATTTTGCTCCTGGAAATAATCCTGGATAGATTCATTAGCCTGCTTGCGGCTGTAAGCGATGTTGTAGTTCTTACAAACAAGGCCGGCAATCTGGATGTGCCCCGATTCCACTTCCTTATCAGCAATGCCGTAGTTACCGATGTGTGCATTGGTTGTAACCATGATCTGGCCGAAGTAGGATGGATCGGTAAAGATCTCCTGGTAGCCGGTCATGCCGGTGTTGAAGCAGATCTCGCCGGTGGTGGTTCCCATTT
This sequence comes from Mucilaginibacter phenanthrenivorans, assembly GCF_024721155.1. Classification (GTDB taxonomy): domain Bacteria; phylum Bacteroidota; class Bacteroidia; order Sphingobacteriales; family Sphingobacteriaceae; genus Mucilaginibacter; species Mucilaginibacter phenanthrenivorans. Next base: position 16,876 of record NZ_JAHVAP010000019.1, read on the forward strand.
TCCCGGCAGCTTTTCCATAAAAAACAGTTCCGTCAGCCAGTAATAATACCGCAGGTAATTTGGTGAAATATGTCATTATCTAAAAAAATTGAATGATTAAAAATCCGGTTTGCCTGGTACAGCGCTCCGTGAAAACAGATTGAAAAATTGAAGTGGGTTACTTCTGGATTCACGCCGCAAAAGTATAACAAAATCACGAATTTCACTAATTAAAAACAAAGGAATTTTATGAATTGATTGAATTAATATTAGCAGACATTGAAAGCAATTCGTGAAATTCGAAATAATTAGTGAAATTCGTCCCGTCCAAAACTATAACCCATGTCAACACATAAAGAGGTTAAAAGAATTACCACGCATATTTTGCAGGAAATGAAGAACCGTGGCGAGAAGATCGCCATGCTAACTGCCTATGATTACTCCATGGCGGCCATCGTTGATGAAGCGGGAGTGGATATTATACTGGTGGGTGATTCTGCTTCAAACGTAATGGCCGGCCATGAAACCACGCTGCCGATTACATTGGATCAAATGATCTATCATGCCTCATCAGTAGTTCGCGCTGCAAAACGTGCGTTGGTTATTGTCGATTTGCCGTTTGGCTCGTACCAGGGCAACTCAAAGGAGGCGCTAAATTCTGCTATCCGGATCATGAAGGAATCAGGCGCCCACGGCGTAAAAATGGAAGGCGGCGTTGAAATTGCTGAATCTGTTACCCGCATCCTTACAGCCGGTATCCCGGTGATGGGCCATTTGGGCTTAACACCGCAATCTATCTATAAGTTCGGAACTTACACGGTAAGGGCTAAGGAAGAAGCCGAAGCGCAAAAATTGCGGGACGATGCTTTAAAGCTGCAGGAACTTGGGTGCTTTGGCATCGTTTTGGAAAAGATCCCGGCCAAATTAGCTAAAGAAGTAAGTGAAAGTATTAACATCCCTACCATAGGTATAGGTGCCGGCCAAAATTGCGACGGGCAGGTATTGGTGATCCATGATATGCTGGGCATAAACAAGGGCTTTAAACCACGCTTTTTACGCCAATACGCAAATTTGCATGAAATAATGTATGGCGCCTTTCAGAACTATGTAAGCGATATAAAGGCAAAAACCTTCCCTAACGAGAAGGAGGAGTACTAATTAGTTCATGGGTAATAGTTGATGGTTCATAGCCGCTGCAATTGCTGCTTTTACTATCAACCCTGTTTCTTCCATGAACTATGAACCATCAACCATGAACTAATCCATGTCCAAAGTCAACATAAAATATATTAACCACGAGATTACCGACGATGATGTCCTTTATGAGGATAATCATTTGATCGCTATTAATAAGCGGGCAGGTGATATTGTGCAGGTTGATGATACGGGTGATGAGTCATTGGATGATAAGGTTAAGAAATACATCGCCACAAAATATAACAAACCCAATGGCGCTTTTTTAGGCGTGGTACATAGATTGGACAGACCTGTTAGCGGCGTTATCCTGTTCGCTAAAACCAGCAAGGCACTGGAGCGGATCAACGCCATGTTTAAGGGCCGCGAAATGCACAAAACTTACTATGCCGTTGTAAGAACCCGTCCTCAACCCGAAGCAGGAAACCTGGTTCACTGGCTGGTAAAAAATCCGCAGAAAAATGTTACCAAGGCGCATGACAGGGAAGTAGTTGGCAGTTCCCGCTCTGAACTAAACTATAAAATGGTTTGCGAGCTTAACGGCTATTATTTAATTGAGGTGGATCCGATAACCGGCAGACCGCACCAGATCAGGGTGCAACTTTCAACCTTGGGCAGTCCGATCGTGGGTGACAATAAGTATGGCTATCCGCGTGGCAGCCTGCGCAAAAGTATCAGCCTGCATGCCCGCCGGCTGGAGTTCATCCATCCTATAAAAAAGGAACCTGTTGTAATTATTGCTCCCGTACCAAAAGATGGCTTTTGGGAGCGGTTTGAGGGGATGATGGTAGGAGAGTAGTCATTAGTCTCGAGTCAAAAGTCTCGAGTCAAAAGTCTTGAGTCAAAAGTTACGGTACAACTTCTTCCTCAAGACTTAGGACTTTCGACTTAACACTATTCATTTGTCAATATAACCTTCAAAGCTTTTTCTTTTGCTGCATTCCCAAAGGTATCGTATGCATCCATAACCTGATCTAACCTGAAATGGTGGGTGATCAGCTGATTGGGCTGTAATTTTTTTGATTGAACAGTTTTTAAAAGCATGGGTGTAGTTACAGTATCAACCAGCCTTGTAGTAATGGTGATGTTTTTCGACCATAAAGTTTCCAGGTGGATGGTTGCACTTTTACCGTGAACGCCAATATTTGCGATCCTGCCGCCCGGGGCTATTATTTCCTGGCATAATTCAAAGGTTGCCGGTACGCCAACGGCTTCAATAGCCACATCAACTCCTCTTCCATCTGTAAGGCTCATTATCTTGTTTACAGCATCTTCATGTGCGCTGTTAATGGTTTGGGTTGCGCCAAAAGTTTTTGCAACACCCAGGCGGTTGTCGTCCTGGTCTATCATAATAATTTCGGCAGGCGAGTAAAATTGAGCAGTTAATAAAGCAGCTATGCCTATAGGGCCCGAACCTACAATTGCTATTGTATCGCCGGGTTTTACCTGTCCGTTTAATACGCCGCATTCAAAACCTGTGGGTAAAATGTCGCTGAGCATAACCAACGCTTCTTCATCGGCGCCTGTAGGAATCGGGTAAAGGCTGTTATCTGCATGCGGAATCCTTACATATTCAGCCTGTGTACCATCAATCAGGTGCCCTAAGATCCAGCCCCCGTTTGTACAGTGAGAATACATGCCTTTTTTACAATAATCACATTTGCCGCATGATGTTATGCACGAGATTAATACGTGATCGCCTTTCTTAAAGCTGCTTACAGCGCTTCCTACCTCTTCAATTATTCCAACGCCTTCGTGGCCTATTATCCTGCCGTCAGTAACTTCCGGAACATCACCTTTCATAATGTGCAGGTCAGTTCCGCATATGGTTGTTTTCAGAATTTTAACTATGGCGTCTGTCGGCTTTATTATAACAGGTTTAGGTTTATCTTCCCAGGCTTTTTTCCCTGGGCCATGATAAACCAACGCCTTCATTGTTTTTCCTGAACCGTTCGATATTGAATTTACATTGGGTTTGTCCGCAACCCCTTCCTGAATCAATGCTTCCATGATTTTGCCTTTAAGTATAAGTGATGATGAAGCAAAGTTGCAGGGATAACAGCCTTTATTAAATGACAGCGGTCACTATTGGTGGTGATGTTAATTAATTTCCTTTAAACTGCAGTCCATGCGCCTTCAGAATCCCGCCAATATCTACCTGCCATATATATTGATCTGTTGACACGGTTACACCCGCAGCATTCTGTTGATTACTAAAGTATAATGTTTTTAAATCGGGCGATAAGCGAGCTTCAACTCCAAATACTTTATCAGAGATTGCCTGCCTTAGGTCTATCGGTTCACCCCATCCGTTTGGAGTGTGGAAAACAATGAAAAGATCAGCAGTATGTGGCAATGCAGGCGGGCGACCTGAAGAAAAAATAAGAAAAGATTCATCAGGAGCAACAGCCGGATCAACATCGCCATAATTATCTACGCTGAACGATGGACGAACCGGCGTTTCGTATTTGCCGTTCCTGAACTGCGATCTGCGGATATGGAACCGCCCCGAGGTATCCGGCAACATAAAATAAATGCTGCCATCTGCTGTAACAGCCGGGCTAAATATAGAACTGTTTTGGTTGATGATCTCAGGTAATAACTCCGGTGTGCCCCAGCCTTTTTTTGTATGGGCCACCTTCCATAGGTTGCCACCGCTGCCGGGATAACTCTTCTTGCTCCAAAAGCCATCCAGTTTTGCTCCGCCGGGAGTTTTAGGGCGGCTTGAGGCAAATATTAAAAATTTGCCATCGGGCGAAAAGGCGGGTTCCAGGTTTTGAAAATCTCCGCTAAACGACGCCAGCACAGGCTCCGACCATTTGCGGCCTTTACGGTACGATACCATTATCGTAATACCCTTATCAGCAGCCTGCCCGAAATAAACGGCCTTGCCATCCGGCGAAAATGCCGGGGCGGCAGCACGCCTGACAACACCCGGGATTGGCCCCGGGGCAAAGAGAATGGCATCAGTTTGGATTTTGCTGGTATCAATGGATTGAAATCCTGTCTTACATGCGGCTTTCACCGACTCCATATTAAGTGAGATGATAACCAGAACGCAAATTAGCCTTACAGTATTTTTCATTTGATGGTAATTAGTTTGAAGGTGATTCCTAAATCTAACTACCGGATATTTTGAGACGATAAGAAACTATTTAAATAGGGTTGTTATTATATTTAATGGTTTAAGCGAATTATTCAATCAAAAAAATGGTAGCACATTAATAGGCCCTTTCGACCGTGAAATTTAACGATAGTAATACCCGTTCAAATTCAGATCGCATTTTATCAAATGATATACGTATGTTTTTTTAGTTAGTCATTTGTGGTAGCTAATTTAGCACACATGTAAAGGTAGGCACTGTTATAAATTAAATTATTGCTGCACCTCAATAATAATCTATATTCAAAAGAAGTTATAATCAACACTGTACCGGTTAATACGGGCGGAATTTTTATTTTTGCGGATATGGCCCTGATGAAAAAGAAATATTTTTTGCTCCTCTCTATAGTATTAATAGGCCTCGTAATTAATTCCTGTAAAAAAACGGGTCAAAATGCTATTCCTGCACTTTTTTCCGGAGGTTTCTGGCAATTGGCCTCCATAGAAACAACTACTTACACCGGTAATCAACAGCTGACAGATACCACCATCAATGATACCTGTGGGCAAATTTTTACCTTTAAACCCGACTTTACCTGCACGTACACAAATTTTAATTGTCTTACCCAATCATCCAGCGGAACCTGGTCGCTTACTCCCAATCAGCTTTATTTGAATGCTGATATGACTTGCGATAGTACTACCACAACCAAAACAAAACCATTCATAAATGCCCAGATCATAACTCTTGGCGTATATTCCATGGTGCTTAACACGGGCGATATTGCGCCAAATTATTCCTTAACTAAGCCGAGGAAGATTGTTAAGTATGGATTTATACGGCAAAAGACTACAACCGGCAATTAATTTTAACATCATCTTTCCGGGTAAGCAATTTTAATTTAGTAAAAATTAAAAACGTGTTTATTGCTATTTAAACCGCCAATTATTGGGATGGAATCGTTATATTTGGGCGATGTAACTGTGGTGTGTAACAAAAAAATTACCCAACAAAGGCGATTTGAACTGTTAGTTATACATTTACCTTACCATTAAAAAGTATACGATTTTAATGAAAAAAAGAATTGCCATTTTTGCTTCGGGGTCGGGATCAAATGCTCAAAAAATAATGGAGCATTTTAAACGCAGTGCAGAAGCCGAAGTTGTATTAGTGCTTACCAACAATCCACAGGCTTACGTATTACAGCGGTCTGATAACTTTGAAATCCCCTCTCACATTTTTACGCGCCAGGAATTTTATGAAACTGATGATGTGATCAGGCTTTTAAAGAATCTGCAGGTGGATTTGATAGTGCTTGCAGGTTTCCTTTGGCTGGTACCTGTTTCATTATTAAATGCATTTCCCAATAAAATCATCAATCTGCATCCCGCTTTGTTACCAAAGCATGGCGGTAAGGGTATGTATGGCGACCATGTTCACAAGGCAGCACTTGCTGCCGGGGACGAAGAATCTGGCATTACCATCCATTTTGTAAGCGATAAATTTGACGAGGGTGAGATCATCCATCAATCCAAATTTAAAATTGAACCTGACGATAACCTTGAAGTAGTAAAATTTAAAGGTCAGCAACTGGAGCACCAGCACTTTCCAAGAGTGATTGAAAGTCTGCTGAAGAAGATGAAGAGTTAGGGTTAATTAGAGACTAGAGATTAGTGATTAGTTGAAAAATTGGCAGGCCCTTTTAGTTTCAATTTTTGATAAAATTAAGAGAGGGCTATATTAAATTAACCCAAAGTCATTAATAAAAATCTATCTCCAGCAATTCTACTTCGCCATTTACTTCCTTTAACCCTAAACCATGGAAATTGAGCGTTTGCTGAATTGTTTTCAGGTTTGAGATATCCAGCGAGAGATCGTAACGATTAACGTCGATAATATTATCGGTGATGATTATTTTGGCACTGCCCTCAAGGTTAGTTGTTATATCTTTCAGCTGATAGCCAACTATCTCGAACTTTGGAAAATAGTCGTCAGAAAAGCTGCTGTGTCCCTTCTGCATCGACATAAATGAATGTAGTTTGGCGCTATCAGTTACCACGAGCTCATAATGTGGTTTCGTTACCTTGTTTACTTTAGCATCGAACTTTAAAGCATCCCCCATTAAAGATAGGATGAGGTTTTTCCTTGGCTTATTTGTAAGGAGCCAGTTCCTGTATTTTTTAAAAAGCGTGGTATCAAACTTACTGTTAAAATCTACAGTAATTCGACGTTTTAATTTAGTGGTATCGTTGGTGATTATGCGTGCCCGCCGTCCAAAGCCTGTTAGGTCTTCTAAAAGATCGCCGAGTTGAACATCACTTTTTGTTACGCTGATATAGTCACCGTTAGAATTTAAGGAACTTCCACCCGGCGACTGTTTTTGGGTTGTATCTGAATAGGTAATTGAAAATGAGAAAAACGGTTTTGCTTTAACCGTTTTTTTTACCGGAGCATCTGGTTTTGGCACTTCTTTGGCAACTGGTGCCACGTATTCATTTTTTACGATTTTTGACAAAATCTCGTCTGTTAGCTGTTCACCGGAGCCTGCCCATTTTACAATATTGTTTTTGTCGATGACTACACTATACGGGATGTAATCAACCCTAAAGTTTTTCATGGTGGTTTTGCTCGTATCAACTAAATTAAAACCGTGAACTTGCTTTTTAGTACGATCAAAAAAACGCTGAACAGTGGATAGTTTTTCTTCGGTCAGGATGGCGAAAACCACATCCTTACTTTGATAGGTGTCGGCCAGTTTATTAAAATGCGGAAAGTTAGCTATACAAGGTGCGCACCATGTAGCCCAAAAATCAATAACCAGGATTTTGCCCTTAGAAAAATCTTTTGGTGCTTGTTTGCCAACGTGTTGCTGAAAGTTTATTGCGGGAGCAGGTTGATTAAGCGGTAATTCGCCCGATTGCGCTTTTAGCAGGTTGGTAACTATTATAAAACAGAACGTGAATAAGGTAGATTTCATGCTTTTTTTGAGACAAGATTTAGTCAAATATAGAGAAAGTAAGCCCGCATTTTGGTATTGCGCAGATAAACTTAGCCTGTAATTGAAAAAAAATTAAATGCGCTTTTACATGGTGCTTTTCTATCCTAAAAAAAGTTAAAAAAAACTAACCTTTAGCCGCTAATCTCTAATCTCTAATCCCTACCTTTGCGGCTCAAAAAACTTCCTGTAAATGAGCGAGTCAGTGCAAATAAAGAATGCTTTAATTTCTGTTTATTACAAAGATAATTTAGAGCCGATAATTCATGAGTTAAACCGCCTTGGCGTTAACATATATTCAACCGGTGGAACGGAAACTTTTATCCGTAATTTAGGGGTAAATGTGATACCCGTTGAAGACCTAACTTCCTATCCGTCAATATTAGGCGGCCGTGTAAAAACCCTTCACCCCAAAGTTTTCGGCGGCATTTTGGCCCGCAGGAATTTCGCCGGCGATGAACAGCAACTGGCACAATTTGAGATCCCTGAAATTGACCTGGTGATCGTTGATCTTTACCCGTTTGAAGAAACTGTAAAATCGAACGCCGAAGAAGACGAGATCATTGAAAAAATTGACATTGGCGGCATCTCATTGATCCGCGCAGCAGCTAAAAACTTTAAGGATGTTGTGATCGTAGCGTCGAAGGCCGACTACCCGGTATTGGAGGACCTGCTTAAAACTCAAGGAGGAACGACCACAATTGATCAGCGCCGTTCATTCGCTCACAAAGCGTTTAACATTTCTTCAAACTACGATACAGCGATCTTCAAATATTTCAACCAGGAAGAGCCGCTTCCTGTATTCAAGGAAAGCATCCAAACCAGCCAGGTTTTACGTTACGGAGAAAACCCGCACCAGAAAGGTGTTTTTTATGGTGATCTGGATGCAATGTTCACTAAGTTGAACGGTAAAGAATTATCTTATAACAACCTTGTCGATGTTGATGCGGCTGTTGCTTTGATAGATGAGTTTACAGAGCCGACAATTGCTATTTTAAAGCACACCAACGCCTGCGGCATTGCATCGCGCAATTTTATTAAAGAGGCTTGGATAGATGCTTTGGCTTGTGATCCGGTGTCAGCATTTGGCGGCGTTATCATTGCTAATGACGAGATTGATGCAGCAACAGCTACCGAAATCGACAAAATATTTTACGAAGTATTGATAGCCCCGGCGTTTACCGACCAAGCTGTTGAAATACTAAAAGGCAAAAAGAACCGTATTATACTGGTTCGTCAGGCTATTGAATTGCCGAACAAACTGTTTAAAACATTGTTGAACGGCGTTATTGAACAGGACAAGGATGCAGTTATTGAGGGGCCAGCACAAATGACGGCGGTAACCAACCGGAAGCCAACTGAACACGAGCGGCGGGATTTGTTTTTCGCCAATAAGGTTGTTAAGCATACCAAATCAAACACTATTGTGTTCGCGAAAAATGGTCAGCTGATGGCAAGCGGCGTTGGGCAGACGTCAAGGGTCGACTCCCTAAAGCAGGCAGTTATTAAGGCTGAAAGTTTTGGTTTTGATTTGAATGGGGCGGTTATGGCATCTGATGCATTTTTCCCCTTCCCTGATTGTGTGGAGCTGGCTGCCGAAGCAGGAATTACCGCGGTTTTACAACCCGGTGGTTCAATAAACGACAAGCTTTCGGTTGAAATGTGTAATGAAAAAAACATTTCAATGGTTACCACAGGGGTACGTCATTTTAAACATTAATTAATTGAAAAACAGGGTGCGATTTATTAGGATAGTTCGCTTTAATTAGTCTAAATTCGTGAACTTCGTACCCTTATTATTAACTTTGACGCTTATTTTTTTGAAATAAAACCAAATGGGTCTATTTAATTTTTTTACACAAGAAATCGCTATCGATTTAGGTACCGCAAATACCCTCATCATACATAATGACAAAGTTGTTGTTGACGAACCGTCGATAGTAGCTTTCGATCGTACAACAAATAAAGTTATCGCTATAGGGCGCCAGGCCATGCAAATGGAAGGTAAAACCCACGATAATATCCGCACCGTTCGCCCGCTTAAAGATGGTGTAATTGCCGACTTTAACGCTGCTGAGCACATGATCCGCGGGATGATCAAAATGATCAACCAGGGCAAGGGATGGTTCTTTCCATCGCTGCGTATGGTTATCTGTATCCCCTCAGGAATCACCGAGGTTGAAAAACGTGCCGTACGTGACTCTGCAGAGATTGCCGGGGCGAAAGAAGTTTACCTGATCCACGAGCCAATGGCTGCTGCGGTAGGTATCGGTATCGATGTGGAAGAGCCAATGGGCAACATGATCATCGATATCGGTGGTGGTACTACCGAGATCGCGGTTATCGCCTTGTCGGGGATCGTTTGCGACCAGTCTATCCGCGTTGCGGGTGATAACTTCGACTCTGATATTGTACAATACATTCGTCGCCAGCATAACATAATGATCGGTGACCGTACTGCTGAGAAAATAAAAATTGAAGTTGGCGCTGCATTGCCGGAGCTTGCCGATCCGCCAACCGATTTTGCAGTGCAGGGTCGTGACTTAATGACCGGTGTGCCAAAACAGATCATGGTATCATACTCGGAAATTGCGCATTGCCTGGACAAATCAATTTCTAAAATTGAAGAAGCGATCCTGAAGGCATTGGAGATCACTCCGCCAGAGCTTTCGGCAGATATTTACCAAACAGGCATCTACCTTACAGGTGGTGGTGCATTGCTTCGCGGTTTAGACAAACGTATCGCAGCAAAAACCAAGCTGCCGGTTCACGTTGCCGAAGATCCGTTACGCGCCGTAGTTCGCGGAACAGGTACCGCCCTGAAGAATATTGGTAATTTTAAATTCTTAATGCAGTAGGGTAGAGATTAGTTAATTGGAGATTAGAGATTAGGTCTTTTATTGCGGGTTAAGTAATATTTAGCATGAATTCTTTTACTGATCTCGAGGTTTGGAAAAAAGCGAGGATTTTACGAAATAACATCTCTGAATTAACTAAATCATTTCCACCGGACGAAAAATACAGGTTAACTGATCAGATCATTCGATCGTCAAGGTCTGTAGGAAACAATATTGCTGAGGGGCATGGGAGGTTTCATTACGCCGATGCGGCTAAGTTTCTGTTAAATGCACGCGGTTCGGCTGCGGAAACAATAGACCACCTGATTATTGCCTTAGATAGTAATTTTATTAACGAAGAGATTTTAGACTCTTTTAAAAACGATTGTGAGGAATGCATGAAAATGATAAATGGGTATATTTCTTTTTTAAGAAAGCAGGCAGAAGTAAAACCTAATCTCTAACAACAAATTAATAAACGTTTAGGCAACTAATCTCTAATCTCCAATTAACTAATCTCTAACCATGCGTAACCTCTTGATATTTATCACTAAGTATAACGCATTCTTTTTGTTTGTGATTTTCGAGGTTTCGGCGCTGCTGATCTATATCAAATACAACTCTTTTCAAAACGCAAGCTTTATTAATTCATCAAACCAGGTTACAGGTGGATTGTATGCCCGTATCAGTGAGTTTAAGAGCTACCTGTCGTTGAAGGATAATAACGATGCCCTTGCGCTCGAAAATGCCCGGTTGCGTAACCAGCTTAAGTCGTCGTTATACGCCGATACCTTAAATAAGCATAGAGTAGTTGATACCGTTTACAAGCAGCAATATGAATACATTGTAGGCAGGGTGATCAATAATTCAACTAACCGCGCAAATAACTATATCACCATAAACAAAGGCAGTAAACAGGGCATTACGAAGGGAATCGGGGTGATCTGTAGTGCGGGGCTGGTAGGTAAGGTAGTTTTTGTATCCGATCATTTTTCAGTGATCCAATCATTGCTGCATAAGGATTCACAATTCAGCGCGATGCTGGCTACTAACAAGGAGATTGGTTATATCCAATGGAGCGATGAGTTTAATCCGCACAAAGGTTTGCTGCGCGATGTGTCAAACAACGCGGTGCCAAAGGTTGGCGAAAAAGTGGTAACCTCCGGTTATTCGTTATTTCCGGAAGGCATTCCGATTGGCACCATCAGCAGCTTGAAAACTAAGGGTGGCGGCGTTTCATTAAATATGGATGTGGCACTTGCAGTTGATTTTACCAAGCTGCAATATGTATATGTAATTGTCAATAAATTTGCCGCCGAGCAAACGGGACTGGAGGCTCAGCAAAAAAAGGATGAGTAAGACTATCATAGTAAACTTTCTGCGCTTTATAGTACTGGTATTTATCCAGGTTTTTCTGTTAAAGAATATCGACCTGTATAACCTTTCAACGCCATACTTCTATATCCTGTTTATCCTGTTGTTACCGTTTGAGGTGCCTAACGTTTTATTGTTCATCCTTGCATTCATATTAGGCCTCACCATTGATGCTTTTTACGATACACCCGGCCTGCATGCAGCGGCCTGTGTGGTACTCGCCTTTGTCCGTATTTTATTCATCAGCATTACTGTTCAAAAGGATGGCTTTGATAACGAGCCTGAGCCAACTCTAAGCATTATGGGCGTTAGGTGGTTCTTAACCTATGCCGTTGTACTTACCTTTGTTCACCATTTTTTCCTCATCAACCTGGAAGCTTTCAGCCTGTCGCAAATTGAATTCACAATAAGCCGCATTTTATTGAGTTCATTATTTACCGTGTTTTTAATATTAATTTCAGGCCTGTTATTTTTCAAGAGGAAAGAACGTAAATGAATAGTTTTTTTGAGCGACGCTATGTTATAGCTGGGATTTTTATAGCCATTGTTGTTGTACTGCTTGCCCGGCTGTTCTATATCCAGATCGTCGACCCAAAGTATGCCATATATGCCGGTAAAAATGTTTTAAGGCAAACCATTATATACCCTGCCCGTGGGCCGATTTTAGATCGGAACGGGAAAGTGCTTGTACAAAACGAGCCCTTTTATGACATCATGGTCACCCCCCGGGAAGTAAAGCCATTTGATACTGTTGAGTTTTGTAAGCTTTTAGGGATCGACAAAGATGGCTTTAATAAACGCTGGGTAAAAGCATGGAAGAATGGGCCTACACATGAATCCATTTTCGAAAAACAGCTTACGGCGCAAACCTATGCTTCGGTATCTGAACGTTTATCTGAATTTCCCGGTTTTTCAGCAATAACCCGTTATCTCCGTAATTATCCTGATTCTGTAGCCGCTCAGTTCCTGGGTTATATTGGTGAGGTACAACCCAATGTAATTGCGTCGTCCGGTGGATATTACCATTCCGGTGATTTTATAGGGATAACAGGCGTTGAAAAATCCTATGAAAACGTATTGCGCGGACAGCGTGGCGTTAGTAACCAAATGGTCGACTCGCGAGGCCGGTTAAAAGGAAAGTTTGCTAACGGATTGTATGATACTGCTGCAGTTCCCGGGCAACGTTTAACTTCATCGTTAGACATTACCATTCAAAAGCTAGGCGAAAAGCTGATGCAAAATAAGGTAGGCAGCATAGTTGCCATTGAGCCATCAACGGGCGAGATATTGGCTTATGTAAGCAGCCCAACCTATAACCCTAACCTGATGGTTGGCAGGGAGCGTGGTAATAATTCTGCAAAAATGTACGCTGATGTTTATAACCCGCTTTTTGTAAGACCGGTGCAGGCAAAATATCCGCCGGGTTCATCTTTTAAACCACTAAGCGCGCTTATTGCGTTGCAAGAAGGGATCATTACACCGCAAACAACTTATTATTGCCCGGGATATTTTCAGGCAGGCAACAGGAGAGTAAAATGTAATAATGGAGAAGCCCATGGTTTGGTAAACTTAAGCAGTGCAGTGGCAGAATCATGTAACGGCTATTTTTCCATGGTATTCCAGAAGATTATTGAGCACAACGGTATCAAACAAACAGAAGCAACCTATACCGATTGGCGTAATAATGTTAAGAAATTCGGTTTAGGTAGCCGATTGGATCTGGATGTACCAGGCGAAAGCAGGGGTAATGTGCCTACGCCATTGTATTACGATAATCAATACCGTAAGGGCGGCTGGCGTGCGAGTACAATTTTATCACTTGCTATCGGGCAAGGCGAGCTATTGGCAACGCCACTGCAAATGGCTAACCTGGAGTGTACAATAGCCAACCATGGTTATTATTACAAACCTCACCTGGTTAAAGCCATCGGAACTAAAAACGTAATTAAGGAAGAATATAAATTACGCAACTATGTTGGGATAGATTCGGGATATTTTGAACCGGTGATAAATGGGATGCAGGCGGTGGTTGAAAGAGGTACAGGCATCCGGTCAAAAATTCCCGGCATTATTATGTGTGGAAAAACAGGTACCGCCCAAAACCATGGTGGCGAGGCTCACTCTGTATTTGTAGCCTTTGCACCACGGGAAAACCCCAAGATCGCCATAGCGGTTGTTGTAGAGAATTCAGGCGAAGGTGCGCACTGGGCAGCGCCTATTGCCAGCTTTATAGTTGAACAATATTTAAGGGGAAGCATTTCTCCGCGTGAGTCTGGAATAACCGTTGATTATTTTGCAAATGCTAATCGCCTGCCCGATTCGGCACTTTATTATAACCGTTTCAAAAGGAAAGTTTCACCAAAAGATACCGCTAAACAAAAAGCAGATACAATGAAAAAGCCGATAAAAGGCTTAAAGGGAGCATCCCGTCAAAATAAAAAAGATTCGTCAACCAGGCTCCTGGCCGTTTTACCGAAGAGGAAACATGATAAATAGCCAGCGCAGCTTCTTTTTTAATGTGGATTGGGTAACGGTATTTATATTCCTTTGCCTTTGCACCATTGGCTGGTTTAATATTCACGCCGCGGTGTTTGATGAGCGCTACCCAAGTATTATTGATGCGCATACAAATTACGGCAAGCAGTTTACCTTTATAGTGGTTTCCATAGTTGTGGGGGGAATTATATTATTGCTGGAGAGCAGGTTTATTACCGCATTGGCGCCGGCATTTTATATTATAACGTTGCTGCTGCTGGCCATCGTTTTGGTAGTTGGGCGTAATGTAGGCGGTAACCAGGCCTGGATAAATATGGGTGGCGGCTTCAAGCTGCAGCCCTCGGAATTTGCCAAGTTTGCCACGTGTTTATTGCTGGCGCGATATCTGAGCGGGCCCAACATCCGCGTTGCTGAGCCAAAGGCGTTTGCCATAGCGGTGGCAATTATTGGCGTACCCATGTTCCTGATTATGCTGCAGCCCGATATGGGTTCAACGCTGGTGTTTTTATCGCTTGTTTTTGTTTTATACCGCGAGGGATTGTCGCCTTACTTTTTGATAATCGGTGCCTTATTTATTGCGCTGTTTGTAACGTCGATATTGTTTCCACCCCTGGCCGTTATCGGGGTAATTGTAGCGATAACACTTGCTGTTGTTGGTTTATTTCGCCGCAACAAAAAGGTGGTTTACACCATGCTCACTGGTTTAGCTATTTGCGTGGTATTTGTGTTTAGTGTTAAGTTTATTTACAACAGCGTTTTAAAGCCACACCAAAAGGTGAGGATTGATATTATATTAGGCATTAAGAGCGATCTGAGAGGTAAGGGTTATAACCTTAACCAATCAAAGATTGCGATTGGCTCCGGTAAAATGTGGGGTAAGGGTTATTTAAAGGGAACCCAAACCAAATATTCATTTGTGCCTGAGCAAAGTACCGACTTTATCTTCTGTACGGTAGGTGAGGAGTGGGGCTTTGCAGGATCGTTAACCGTGCTGGGCCTCTACCTGTTTTTAGTCCTCCGGCTCATCTTTATTGCCGAGCGACAGCGATCGCCGTTCTCACGGATCTATGCCTATGGGGTGGCCTCGGTAATCTTCTTCCACGTAATGATCAATATCGGCATGACGATAGGGTTGGTGCCTGTAATAGGCATCCCGCTACCATTCATCAGCTATGGCGGATCATCATTGTTAAGCTTTACTATCTTGTTGTTTGTACTCCTGAAACTGGACTCAAACCGGATGGGGATCGTTTAAAAAGGAGTAGCAGGAGTTAGTTGCAGTAGCAGTTTAAATATCCTCAACTAAGGACTGCTACTGCTACTGAAGTCTGCCACTTAAGCATACCTTCTCTTCAGCAATGCATAAAACTTATCCGCCGTGGCTTGCTTGCCCTCCCAGTTGTTTTTGGTAACGTAATTGGTTTTCAGGAACCGTTGGGCCTCTTCGAACGTGTTAAAGCGGTTTAAGATCTCTATCGCTTCGCTGTAGGCCAGGTTGTAACCGTTAAACAGGTCCTTTACATAAAGTAGTTTGTCGTTTAACGTTATGGCAAGCTTAATATCGCTGATGGGTTTTATACTTAATTGTTCGCTTTTTGATGCCTTATCGCCTAACTGCGAAGAGATCTTTTGATTGCGGGTTATTACTTCAGCTTCATCCTTTACAGGTTCTTCAACTACAGTCTTTTCTTCCTGTATTGCTGTCACCGGCTCGGGCTGCACCACTTCGGGTTCAGGCTCAATGGCAATTTCGGGTTCAAAAATGGTTTCAGGTTCTTTTATTTCCGGTTCGGGAACAACTTCAGCTTCTTCAATTATAGTGGAGATTTCCTCTTCCGGTTTTTCAGATTCAGTAATTTCCTCAACAACAGGCTCCGCTTCATCCTCCCAGGTTTCGGCTTCATCTAAAATCAATTCGTGCCTTATGGTTTCCGGCTCTTCACGGATAAAGGAATAGCTATCTTCCGGAGTTCTTGAAGTAAAATCAAATTGAGGTACGCTGCGTTGCTCTTCGGCTGCAACAGGTTGTTCTGCCGGTATTTCAATGGGTTGTTCCTCCTGTTTTACTGGCTTGGGTTCAACGGGTTTTGCTACCTCAACTTCAACCGGTTTTATTGGCGGTTTGGATGTTCTTAAACTTTTTAGATCGGCTACCGGGTTCATTTTCTGAACTACCGGCTCAAAGAATTTCTGCTGATAGGTTTCAGGCTTTTCAACCAGCGGGCGCTTTGGCTTATTTTGTAAGTTAAGCTTGCACAATATTTCTATATGATCGGTTAAGAAGTGCGCGTTTGAAACAAACAACTCAAGTTCCAGGTCGTTCAAATTATCAACTACTGTTTCCAGGTATTCATATTGCTCACTCAGCTCTTGTATAATGCCACCTATCTTTTTAAATACTTCCTTTTGCTTCATGGATCAATGTTGGGAAAATGCTATTCAAAAATAAGATTAAATTCTGATATTTGGGGTTCGGGGAAGCTAAAAGCTGAAAGACTAAAGCGGAAAGCAGAACTGTTTAAAAGTGCTTTAAGCTTTTCGCTTTAAGCTTTTGGCTCGAAAAAACTAACTAAAAGGCGATTCATTGTTTACAGAAGATATTTTTAAGCGGAGGAATGAACTGGGTGGCAGCATCGAGGTGGTTTGTGGTTCAATGTTTTCGGGTAAGACCGAGGAACTTATCCGCAGGCTTAACCGCGCAAAAATAGCCAGGCTAAAGGTGGAGATTTTTAGTCCCAAGGCTGATACCCGTTACGAAGAAAACGCACTGGTATCGCACAATGCAACATCTATTCCATCAACGCCGGTTGAGAACGCATCCTCTATTTTGTTGCTGGCCAGCGATGTGCATGTGATAGGCGTTGACGAGGCCCAGTTTTTTGATGAGGAGCTGCCTGACGTTTGTAATGTGCTGGCAAATCGTGGGGTAAGGGTGATAGTTGCCGGGCTTGATATGGATTTTAAAGGCCGTCCGTTTGGCCCCATGCCTGACATTATGGCCATAGCAGATTCAGTAACCAAGCTGCACGCCGTATGCGTTAGATGCGGCAACCCGGCCATGTATTCATACCGGCTTGTGCCTGGTGAAAGTAAAGTGCTGCTTGGCGAAAAAGAAAGTTACGAGCCAAGGTGCAGGAGCTGTTATAACGATCCGGAATTGAGGTAGCTGTATTGTATCGTTAGGGAGTGATACAGGTGATACAAGCGATACAACATTTCGTTAAAAACGTCATGCAAGTTGTAAAATCCGCTGGATTACGAAGTGGAATGACAAGAAAAGGGTGTCATGCTGAGGCACTCGAAGCATGCGGGCATAGGCCTCTGCACCACGCTTAGCACGCGGATTGGCCTCTGCGCACGTCGCTCTTCGAGTGCCTCAGAGTGACACCCCACCCAAGTTGAAAATAACTTATCATCGGTAAGGAACCAAGCAACCTATACATAGGACAATCAACGAACCTTTATGCTGATGTGACCTTACAACCGCGTGGTTTGTTGCCACAAAATTCCCTTTCCCTGATCTGCATAGTTTAGAGGCTGCTTCGTTCCTCGCAGTGACGAGATAGAAAATCACCCCTCCAAAAAAATAAATCATCACCCTAAAACAAAACCTATACCCTTGATTGTTATGAAGTAAAGGAGCTTGTAAGGTTATGGCCAAAAAGATATTGGTTATTGAGGACGATAAGGACATCAGGGACACTATTGTTTATATCCTGGAAGAGGAGGGGTACGACGTAGTTTCGTCCGGCGATTCCAAGATCCTGAAAAAAGTAACCGAGCATAACCCGGGCCTTATCCTGATGGACAACTGGCTTACCGAATGGAAAAGTGATGCCAACGGCCAGCAGCTGAGCAAGGAGCTCAAAACGAACCCGCAAACTAACCACATCCCCGTTATCATTATTTCGGCAGTAAGCAACATTAAGGAGATTGCCGAAGAGGGCCTTGCCGATTCCTATCTTAAAAAACCATTCGATATGGGTGTGCTTGTTGAAATGGTTAAGAAGTTTGTTATTTGAGTTAGGTTATAAATGTTGTAAGGGTTGTAGAAGTTGTAAATGTTAATGACTTGAGAAAGTTGTAAATGTTGTAAGAGTTATAGAAGTTGTAAATGCTAATGACTTGAGTTAGGTTAAAAAGGTGCAAATCAAACCACTACAACCCTTACAACCACTACAACTCTTACAACCACTACAACCCTTACAACCTCACCCAACTTATTTTCCCCACCATACTAAAATCTCAAAAAATCAGTTTACCTTTACAAACCAATTATTACCAAATTGATATGAATATGAGGAATTTATACTTATTATTTGTTGGCGCGTTGCTGATAACGGCTACATCATGCAAAAAAACGCCTTCTTCTAACAACGGTTCCGGGAACGTTCCCGGTGATACCACCAAGACTAACCCCACAGGCAAGGATGTTCCATCGGGAGTAGGGGATGGGGTAACCTTTATTAATGGCGGCAAATCGGCCATTTTTAACCTGTATGCACCGAATAAAAAATCGGTTACGCTGATAGGAGACTTTAGCAGCTGGTCGACCACCGATACCAAATATGCCATGACCAATTCGGTTGACGGTACCCGCTGGTGGATCCAGATCGACGGGCTTGATCCTAACACGGAGTATGCTTATCAATACTATATCGATAAATCATTAAAGGTAGGCGACCCGTATTGCGAAAAGGTACTCGATCCGAATAATGATAAATATATCCCAACAACGGTATATCCTAACTTAAAGGCATATCCTACAGGAAAAACTACCGGGATTGTGAGCGTTATGCAGGCCAACCAGCCTTACACCTGGAAGAATACCAGCTTTACACGCCCTGATCCTAAAAACCTTGTTGTTTATGAATTATTAGTGCGTGATTTTGTAGCGACGCACAGCTATAAAACATTAACCGATACGCTGAATTACATGAAGCGCCTGGGTGTTAACGCTATTGAATTAATGCCGTTTAATGAGTTTGAGGGCAACGATTCATGGGGATATAACCCGAACTATTATTTTGCGCCTGATAAATACTACGGTACCAAGAACGACCTTAAAGCATTTATTGATGCCTGCCATGGCGCCGGCATTGCGGTGATCCAGGATATTGTATTGAACCACTCGTTCGGTTCATCGCCAATGGTGCAGATGTATGCCGATGCAAACGGCGTGCCGTTGAACAACCCCTGGTATAATTCAACACCTACGCATCCCTATAATGTAGGGTACCAGTTTAACCACGAGAGTGCAGCTACCAAATACTTTGTTAAAAACGTGCTGAAGTTTTGGACGTCGGAATATAAGATAGATGGCTTCCGTTTTGATTTGGCCAAAGGCTTTACACAAACCAATTCGGGTACTGATGTTAACGCATGGGGTAATTATGATGCCAGCCGCGTTGCCATCTGGAAAAACTATAATAACTACATCAAATCCCTCGACCCCAAATTGTACGTGATACTGGAATATTTTGCCGGCAACCAGGAAGAAGGCGAACTGGCTAACGAAGGCATGATGACCTGGACAAACCTGAGCACTCCCGGTGAGCAGGCAACTATGGGCTATAATGACGCAGGTGGCTCATGGGATATTTCGGGCCTGTTTTACGACGGTTACGGATTTACAAACCCTTATGCACTTGTTGCCTACTTTGAAAGCCACGACCAGGAGCGCCTGCAATATAAAAACGGCATGTATGGCAATGCCAGCGGTACCTACAGTGTTAAGGACCTGCCAACAGGCTTAAAGCGCGACG
This sequence comes from Mucilaginibacter phenanthrenivorans, assembly GCF_024721155.1. Taxonomy (GTDB): domain Bacteria; phylum Bacteroidota; class Bacteroidia; order Sphingobacteriales; family Sphingobacteriaceae; genus Mucilaginibacter; species Mucilaginibacter phenanthrenivorans. Next base: position 36,620 of record NZ_JAHVAP010000019.1, read on the forward strand.
AAATGGGTGCTGCCTTTATGTTCTCATCGCCCGGCCCTAAAATGGTTTGGCAGTTTGGCGAACGGGGCTATGATGTTACCATCGGTACGGATGACGTAAAATTGCAGGATAAGCTGCCGCATTGGGAATACATGAACGATGTAAACCGGCAGCACTTATTTAAGGTGTATTCGCAGATGATAAACTGGAAGAAGAACAACGCCGTATTTACAAGCACCAACTTTAAATATAGCTTGGGGGGAGCCGTTAAAACCATCCAGATGCTGGATGCCTCGAACAACATTGAGGTGGTGGGTAACTTTGGCGTTACGGCAGCCACAACCACAATCACATTCCCATCAACAGGCACCTGGATAGATAATTTTACCGGTACCACCATCAACGTAACATCGTTAACGTTCACCATAACACTTGCCCCGGGCGAATACCATTTGTACAGCAGCTCACCATTGAAATAGTTAAATCAGGGAGTATATTTGATTATCGGGCCGGATGTCTTTAAATAGCGTCCGGCTTTTTTGTTGACAAACAGCAATTTCTATCCAGCGAAAAACAATGACCCGTAGGGTCTACCTCTTTGTAGGATACAAAAGACACGGGGCTAGTGCCTCGTAGAGGCTACCCCTCGTCGTTGTTCAAGGTATCAAATTAAAAAATAGCAGTATCACTTAGATGATGTTTCGTCGGGAATGCATTGCGTACACGGGTAGCCTCTACGAGGCAAAATAATCATGGTAATTGTTTCTACAAAGCGGTAGACCCGATGGGTCATTCACCTGTTCACCCCTGAATCTTATATTCACAATCTCTATCTCAAATAAATCTTACCACCAATTTTTATTAAGTGTATTAAATACAGTCAATATTTCGTTATAACCTGACAATTTATAGTTAGTAATGCTAACTTGTACTGCTTACTTTTAACTTACAATAAATCAATATAAAAACTGCCCTTAAAAATGGTAAAGCAAATAGCATCCCTTATTTTTTTTAGTTCGATACTTTGCGCAGGCAGCTTATCGGCACAACAAAAAGATTACCCCATTCAGCCCGTACCTTTTACACAGGTGCACGTTAACGACAACTTTTGGGAGCCCAAAATGGAGGTGAATGCCAATGTTACCATCCCATACGTTTTGGCGCAATGCAAGGCCAATGGCAGGGTTGATAACTTTCTTCGCGCAGCAAAAATGCTGGATGGCGACAAGGTTAGCGAATACCCCTTTGACGATACCGACATTTATAAAGTAATTGAGGGTGCATCATACGCCATGCAGGTAAAGAGTAATCCCAAACTTGACCGATATATTGATACCCTTATTAACATCATCGGCGCTGCACAGGAGCCTGATGGTTACCTGTACACCTTCCGCACGATAAGTGCCAAAAAACCACATGAGTGGATCGGTGAGAAACGCTGGCAGAATGAAGAGATCCTGAGCCATGAGTTGTACGATGCCGGTCACCTTTACGAGGCGGCTGTGGCACACTACCAGGCTACCGGCAAACGCACTTTCCTTAACATCGCCATAAAAAACGCCGATTTGCTTACCCGCACTTTTGGTTATGGTAAGATTGAGGAATACCCCGGTCACCAGATTGTAGAGATAGGTTTGGCAAAGCTGTACCGTGTTACCGGGAACAAGAAATATTTAGACCTTGCCAAGTTCTTCCTTGATGTTCGCGGACCTAAGGGCGAGGCTTATAACCAGGCGGATAAAAAGGTAGTCGACCAGCATGAGGCTGAGGGACACGCTGTTCGTGCGGCTTACATGTACACCGGTATGGCTGATGTCGCAGCCCTAACCGGCAACCAGCAATACCTGCATGCTATCGACGATATCTGGGATGATGTGGTAGATAAGAAACTTTACATCACCGGTGGTATAGGCGCAACCAACGCAGGTGAGGCTTTTGGCGATCCGTACCAGCTGCCTAACATGTCGGCTTATGCCGAGACCTGCGCTGCCATTGCCAACGTGTACTGGAACAGCCGCATGTTTTTATTGCACGGCGATGCCAAGTATGTTGATATTTTAGAACGTACGCTGTATAATGGTTTGCTGTCGGGTGTATCATTGAGTGGTAACAGGTTCTTTTATCCGAATGTGTTGTCGTCCATGAGCCAGAACCAGCGGAGTGCGTGGTTTAGCTGCGCTTGCTGCATCAGCAACATGACGCGCTTTTTGCCATCCGTTCCGGGCTATGTGTATGCGCACGATAAGAACGACCTCTATGTAAACCTGTTCATGAGCAACAGCACTGATATTACCCTTACTGCCGGCAAGGTAAACCTGGTGCAAACCACCGATTACCCATGGAAGGGCAAGGTAGATATCGCCGTAAATCCTGAAAAAAGCAGCACGTTTACCCTGCGTGTCCGCATCCCCGGATGGGCGCTTAACAAACCTGTTCCCGGTGGCTTGTACACCTTTATGGATCAAAACCCTGCCCCGGTGGTCATCAGCGTAAATGGTAAACCGCTGGCCTATCAAACCGAAAAAGGCTATGCCGTAATTGCCCGCAAATGGAAAAAAGGCGACGTGGTGACCATGAACCTGCCGATGGAAACCGAAAAGGTATTGGCCAATAAATTGGTTAAGGCCGATGTTAACCGCTTCGCCTTTCAGCGCGGGCCGATAGTGTATTGTTTGGAGGGTCCGGATAACCGCGACAGCACTGTGCAGAACATCACCGTAAATAAAATGGCGGCAAGCAATGCCCTGTACAAACCCGAAATGCTGAACGGCGTAGAGATCATTACCGCAGAGGGACAGAGCAGCAAACGCCAGCTAAATACCGATAAGCTGATAGAAACCGACCAGCCGGTTACCGCCATCCCGTACTATGCCTGGGCAAACCGTGGCCCGAGTGAAATGACGGTTTGGATCCCTTATGAAGCATCGGCATCTATGCCAAAGCCTGCCCCAACCATCGCCAGCACCAGCAAGGTATCAGGCTCCATAAAAAATAAACGGATGCTGAAAGCGCTGAACGACCAATATGACCCAGCCGACAGCAAGGACGCCAGCATGCCTTACCTGCATTGGTGGCCAAAGCAAAACACTGCCGAGTTTGTGCAGTACGACTTCGACAAGGCGCATACCGTTTCCGAATCAAAGGTTTACTGGTTTGACGACGGCCCCTTCGGCGGCTGCCGCATCCCGGCTTCCTACAAGATCTTCTACAAAAGCGGCGACCAATGGTTGCCCGTAAAACCAACTACGCCATACACCATTGAAAAGGACAAGTACAACGTGCTCACCTTTGAACCGGTTGAAACCACTGCATTGAAGATGGAGATCCAATTACCTGCTGATAATTCAACGGGGATCCATGAGTGGGAGGTGCGTTAGTTGATTAGAGGTTAGTTAATTAGAGATCAGAGGTTAGAGATTAGTTGATCGGAGGTTGGATAGGTTGGTGGTGACAGTTGCGCCGGCGCCTCTCTCTCCGCGCGTCATTGCGAGGAACGAAGCAAACTCTACGTAGGACAATCAACGGGCCTTTATGCTTGGGAGACCTTGCAGCCGCCTGACTGCTTGCCACAATATTTTCGTTCCCTTATCTGTATAGTTTAGAGTTTGCTTCGTTCCTCGCAATGACGTGAAGATAATTTCATCGGTTAAAAAACTACCCTAAAAGGGGGTACATGGTGAATGCCAAAGCTGTTATATTGCCCACGCAATCAAACACTTAAATTAACCATCTTACCTATGAAACGTCAATTTATTACAACCCTGCTCGTATTGATCACTGTTGCTGCTATCGCTCAAAAACGATCTGCAAAAAAGCCGGCGCCTATTGTATCAGACGCTAAGTTTCATGTGGTGGTAGACTACAAGGGACATAAAGAATTTTTCTCGACCCAATATCAAAACCACGACGGCATGCTGTACCCGGTTGATAACAATGGTAAGCTGACGATCTTTTTTGCTGCCGATAACGACAAAACCGACGACCGCCTCTCGGTAAGCGGCGTGATCACCGCCGCCGAACAGCGGTCTTTCTCATTTGACGATAACTCCGCCCACCTGTCTATCATGCTCTCAAATTACCCGGACGTACCCGCTTTTGAATTGAGTGGCGGCAATATAACCATAACCGCTATGCCCCTTAAAGGCGGCCAGGTACGCGGCACCTTCACCGGCTCCGGATTTACTGTAGACAACAACGGCCAACGGGTAGATTATTCCCTTACAGGTGATTTTAGTTTAACGAGGATGTGAGTTGGTTAATTAGAGGTTAGTTGATTAGAGGTTAGGCTTGTTTGTTGGCGATGTTCTCTCTTCGCGCGTCATTGCGAGGAACGAAGCAACCTCTAAACTATGCAGATCAGGGAACGGGGAGATTGTGGCAACCAATCAGGCGGCTGTAAGGTCTCTAAAAACATAAAGATTCATTGATTGTCCTTTGTAGAGGTTGCTTCGTTCCTCGCAATGACGCGCGGAGAGAGGGCATCATAACAATTCTCCCCCCTCATACTTAAACCTCAATCCGCACGTTATCAACTAAATAAACCTAATCAAAATGACCAACCTACGAAAGAATTCCGCAAGGCGGCTGTACAGGTATGTATTGCTGCTGCCTTTTTTTGTATTAAGCCTGTGTTTTGTTCATGCTGCAAAGGCCATTGCGCCGGTAGTTAAAACCGCAGTTGCCGATACTACGCCCATGAAAGCCTTTGAGGGCATTTACCAGCTCAAAAGCAACCAGTATGGCTACGTACAAATTACTGTCGCCAATAAAACGCTGATTGCCAAAGTTATTGATGGTAAAAAGCAATTTGTTTTAACCCGCAAAAGCGACCTCGCCTTTGAAACCCTCGATGATGATGGTGACGAAACGATCCCAATCACATTCACCAAAAGCGATGCCGGCGAAATTACCGGGGCAGCCGTGGCCGACAAAGACCAACTTACAAGGGTTAAGGATTATAAACCCGTAAAGGCGCTGCAACTTACCGCCGATCAGCTTAAGGCCTACCAGGGCAAGTATGAGTTTGACCAAAGAAAAGGCACCTTTTTAACCATAACCGCCACCGCCGATGGCCTGGTGCTCAAAGAGCTTTGGGACAACAAGGAGATAAACTTCATCGCCGTAGCCGATAACGAGTTTTTCAATAAAGATGCCATGTTTCCGCTAAAATTTACAAAGGACGCAAGCGGCAATGTTACCAAAGTGCTGGCCTTTAACCGGGATAGCTGGGATAAGGTGAAGGAGTAGTTGATTAGTTGGGGTTAGTTAATTAGAGGTTAGTTGGGGTTGTGCGGAGTGAATCCCACCAACCTCATATAATTCCTGCTGTATCGCTTGTATTGTTGTGTGGAAACGATACAGCGATACAGTACACCACCACGTCATTGCGAGGAACGAAGCAAACTCTAAACTATGCAGATCAGGGAGCGAAAATATTGTGGCGACCAATCAGGCAGCTGTAAGGTTCCATCAGCAAAAACTATGCAGATCAGGGAGCGAAAATATTGTGGCGACCAATCAGGCAGCTGTAAGGTTCCATCAGCATAAAGGTTCGTTGATTGTCCTTTGTAGAGGTTGCTTCGTTCCTCGCAATGACGCGCGGAGTGAACAGGCGGCAAACAATTAACCACCATCCCAACCTAATCTCTAATCTCCAATCAACTAATCTCTAGTAACTACCTCCCAAAATCATAAAACTTCCACTGCGTAGTAAAATCGCGGGTAAGCGCCTGGTTAATTAGGGTGGCGCGTACCATTTCTATCGGCATGGTGTTTTCTTTGATGATGGCATCGTGGAATTGTTTGTAGGTCATTTTACCGCCGTCAACCATTTCGCGTTTCAGGCTCATGAGTTGCAGGCCGCCGGTTAGGTAGGCCACCTGGTACAGCGGGCTATAGCCCCCCTGGAACGATCTGCGTACTTCGCCTTCGGCGTTGGCGCGTTCATGGCCCACGCGATCTACCAGGAAGTCGATGCATTGCTGGGGTGTCCAGTTGCCGAGGTGATAGTTGAGCGAGAAGATGATGCGGGCGCAACGGTGCATGCGCCAAAACAACATGCCGATGCGCTGCTCGGGCGTTTGGGCAAAGCCCTGGTCATACAATAACAATTCCCAATACAGGCTCCAACCCTCAATCCAGAACGGTGTGTAGAACATATTGCGGTAGCTTTTGTAGCGGCTGTTCATGAAAAATTGCAGGTTGTGACCGGGCAACAGCTCGTGCTGCACCGTTCCGCGACTAAAATACGGGTTGTTGCCGCGCATGCTCATCAGCTTGTCGGCCTCGTCCATGGTGTTGGTAGGGTAGCTGATGATGATCTCGCTGCCACCCAAAAAGAAAGGGTTAACCAGCTGCTGTTGCGGCGTCATCATCGTCATGCCCCATGTTTCTTCGGCAAGAGGCGGTATGGTGATCAGGTCGTGGCCCTTGATGAAGGTAAGGGCATCGTTATACAGTTTCAGGATGGCTTCGGGTTGCTTGCCTGCCGGTACGTAGCTGTTCTTAACTTTCTCCAAAGCCTTGTGCCAGTCGTTACCGAAGCCCATTTCGTTGCTGGCCTTCAGCATTTCCTTGTCGCAAAAAGCAAATTCTTTGTTGGCCAGTTTGATCAGTTCTTCGGGCGAGTAGGGGATCATCTCGGCCTTTAGCTGGCGCACCAGCTCGTCGTGCCCAACGGGTACACCCTTAATGCCGCTGCTGTCGGGCTTTTGGGTGGTGTTTATCTTGCCCTTGCTGAGCAGCAGGGTTGCATATTTATCAAGCGCGGTATCCAGCTTTTGGTAAGGCTTTGGGATCCACCAGGTAAAGGCAGGATCATAGCCATTATAAAAATCGTAGAAGCTTTTAAGGCGGCTCTTCAAACCAAGCACCGCAGCTTTTCCCTTGCGTGCCAGCGGCATATCCAATGATTTTACCGATGCAAACGAGGCCTGTGCAGTGTTAACTTCTTTAATAATGTTGTTCAGCTCGAGGGCAACCTCCTGCCCATCCAGCGAGATACCACGACGGCGTTTCTTTTCCAGCTGGTAGATCTCATCGGCAAAGGGGATGTAGGCGGTTATCTTGTTGTATTCATCGTCATCAAGCTTAATAGCGCCCAGGTCGAACACGATCTGTTTCTTCAGCAGGGTGTAATCCACCTTGCCATAAATGCTCATGTTGTCGAAGTCGCTTTGCTTCAGCTTTTCCAGGTATTCGTTGCCGATGTCGTTCAGGCGTTTGCGTTCCTCGGGCGATGTCTGTACCGACTGGTTCTCATAGCCATCGATAGACGTATAGGGCGAATAAAAACTGCGGATGGCATCCATATCCTGCCCATACTGGATGATCAGTCCAGACACCTCGCTGGCCTGCTCATACATCGGTGATTTCGCCGGAACGGTTTGTGCCGATGCCAGGCCTATCCACCCAAAAAGAATAGAAAATATAAGCGCCGGTTTTATCAAATGTTTGAATTGTTGTTGTAGATTTTTGACGTGCATAGTCGCAGTGATTTGTTTGCCAGGGTGAAATATAGGATAAATTAATGCAGGATAAAAATAGGCGCGCATCATGAAGTTTACTAACGGAAAATTGGCAGGTTGTAGCGGAATATTGGCGGGAGGGGAGGTCCATGGTCCATAGTCCAAGGTGAGGAGGAATTTTAATGGTGGAAAAGAAAGGGCTTGTGCGATTCCCTCCCTTGGGAGGGCTGGGAGGGGTTTCTGCGCCAAGCTTTTGGGGGTATCATAGTTCAAGAAACCCCACCCTTCTCCGCCCCAAGGCGGGAATCGCACTGGCCGCTTCTTTTATGCGACGCTTCGCGTCTTTATATCGATATAAAAGAAAATTCATTTTTTATGCTGATTTTAGCCCTACCAATAAATACACCATGCATACACTTAAAACTCTTTTAATAGCTACCACCATCACCCTCATAAGCTATACCGCAACCCATGCCCAGGCAAAACCCATCAACACAAAAGCCGACTTCGATGCCGGTCGTGCTAAGATCGATTCGTTGGATGCCCAAATGATAAAAACCATTGGCGAACGGGAGCAGATTGTAAGGGAAATAGGTATTTACAAAGCCAAAAACCACATTGCACCTTTGCAGCCCGCCCGGTTTCAACAGGTGGTTGACAAGGCAAAGGAGGCTGGTAAAAAAGTGGGCCTGTCTGCCGAGTTTATCGAGAAGCTGATGAACGCCATCCACGATGAAAGTTTAAAGCTGGAAGAGCCTGCGGCAATGCACAATGAATAACCTGGATTATGAAATTTAAGCAATGTTTTTTGGTGTTTTTTATGCCGATGTGCTTTGCAGCCAACGCACAAACGTTACCGGTATGGAACGCTGCAGGCCATCCTGGCATTGCGCAGGATTGGCTGGTAAAACCCGTGGCCACCAAAGCCGGTGTTTTTAAAACAGCTGATGGCAGGGACATTGTTTTATACAACGGCCTGCTGAAGCGGGTGTTCCGGATTACGCCTAATATTGCCTGTACTGATTACACAAATCTTACTACCGGACGTCAATTATTGAGGGCAATACGCGAAGAGGCAAGGCTCGTGATAAACGGCAAAAGTTATAACGTTGGCGGGTTGAAAGGTCAAAAGGAAAAGGCTTATTTGCTGCCGGAGTGGGTGGATAGTTTTACTGCCGATCCGCAGGACTTTGCTTATGTATCCTATGAAGTTAAGCCGATAACGGCGCAGCTTGCCTATAAAAGCACCAACTGGAGCCCTGGTACAAAGTACGGAACAGGTAAGGCGATCTCGTTTTTGTTTAAGGCAGGTGCACCGGAGCTGGCGGGACTTGAAGTAAGGGTGAACTACGAAATTTACGATGGGATGCCTTTGATAGTTAAATCGCTGTCGATAGCAAACAAGGGGGATAAGACGTTCAAGCTGGATAGGGTGGTTAACGAAGTGCTGGGCATGGTAGAGGAGGATAGCGCGGTTGATGGCAGCCTTGAATCGATGAAGAAGCCGCAGGGCATTTATTTCGAAACCAATTACGCCTACAACAACGCTATGCGCTATACCCAAAGCGACCAGACGAGCCACTGGAAAACGGATTCGACTTATACCTCGCAGGTGAATTACAATTTGAAAACGCCGGTACTGTTCGAGAATTATGAAGACAAAGCGCCGGGAATTGAATTAGCGCCCGGCGAACAGTTTAACTCGGTACGCACCCATGAACTGCTGATGAACAGCTATGACCGTGAAGCAAGGGGAATGGCGGTGAGGCGGATGTACAGCGCCGTAGCCCCATGGACGCTGGAGAACCCGATATTTATGCACCTGGTGAGCAAAAACGACGAACAGGTGAAAACGGCTATCGACCAATGCGCGGCAACAGGCTACGAGGCATTGATCCTGAGCTTTGGCAGTCATTTAAATGTGGAGGATACCAGCGCTGCAAACGTTAAACGCTGGAAACAAATGGCGGATTATGCGCACAGCAGGCACATTAAGATCGGCTGCTACAGCCTGTTCAGCTCGCGTTCCATCAACCCCGAGACGGATGTTATCGACCCAAAAACAAATAAACCCGGCGGTGCTTTTTTTGGCAATGCACCCTGCTTTGGCAGCAAATGGGGGCTGTGGTACCGCGATAACATCGAGCACTTTTTTGCAGCAACCAATTTCGATATTTTTGAGAACGACGGGCCGTACCCCGGTGATGTTTGCGCCTCAACAACCCATCCCGGCCACAAGGGATTGGACGATTCGCAATGGCGGCAAATGGAAATTCAGAAAGGCCTGTACCACTGGCTAAAGCAACGCGGTGTTTACATCAACGCCCCCGACTGGTACTTTTTAGATGGCAGTAATAAAATAGCTATAGGCTATCGCGAGGTGAATTTCTCTTTGCCAAGGGCGAATCAAAAGATCCTTAACCGCCAGAATATTTTTGATGGCACCTGGGATAAAACGCCCTCAATGAGCTGGGGTTTTGTGCCGCTTACCCAATACCAGGGCGGTGGCGCTGCTGCTACCCTTGAGCCGTTGTCTGCGCATTTAAAAGATTATGAACAACTGATGATGCAATATTACGGAAGCGGTGTCCAGGCCTGTTACCGTGGGCCAAGGCTATACGATACAAAGGAAACCGAAGCGCTGGTAATAAAAGTGATCAGCTGGTATAAAAAGTACCGCGCAATTCTGAGTTCGGATATCGTACACCTCCGCCGTGCCGATGGCAGGGATTGGGACGGGATCTTGCACGTAAATCCTGCCTTAAAAACCAAAGGAATGATGATGCTGTACAACCCAACCAAGGAAACCATAACCCGTACGGTTAAAATACCATTGTATTATACAGGATTGACAACAGTTGCTAATGTGCGGGTAAAAGATGGCGCAATTAAAACCTACAAGCTAAATCGGGATTATACCATCGATTTTACATTTACCATTGCGCCAGAGGATTATACGTGGGTGACGGTAGAGTAGGCGTGTATCGCGTGTATCGTCTGTATCGTTGTATTGGTTCCCTGGGCGATCCAGGACACATTTAATATGCACAACAATGAAGTTCGAAAATAACTGGCGCAATAAAACACTTGAAGCCCTTGAAAAAAGTAATTGGGGACCTGATACTTTTGGTAGCCACCTGACAAGTACAATACATCAACTCAGAAAGAAGGTATTAAACGATTTTACAATTGAAGACCTGCGGATAGCAATTGGCCAGCAAATGGGATTGACCTACCTTATTCCAATTGCACTTGAAGTTTTAAAAGATGATCTCTTTGCCGAAGGTGATTTTTATGAAGGCGATCTGTTACAAGCTGTTTTGAACATCGACGGGAGATTTTGGAATGATAACATGGCGTATCGGCTTGAGATGTGTTCTTTGATAGGGCAGTATGAAGAGGAAATACAGGAAAGAAAGATTGATGCAACAGTTTTTTTAACAAAGTAAAAACACAAACGGTAGATTAATAATTTAAATAGGTAAATTAGCGTTAAATTCAATACTATGGATTTGCAAGCGGAAAAATTAAGTATTCTACAGGCCATCATGAACATTAATGATGAGGGCCTTATTATGGATGTTAAAGCATTTTTATCCGACAGAAAAACAGATTGGTTTGACGAATTAACGGAAGATCAGCAAAAAGATGTTTTAGAGGGTTTAGCCGAAGCTGACAGAGGAGAGACTGTTCCCCATTCGGAAGTGGTAAAAATGTACAGCAAATGGGGCCTGAAATAGTATGGACAAAGAAAGCTATTAAGACATTTGATAACAGAATAGCTTATTTGGAAGAACATTGGACAGAAAAGGAAATACGGAATTTTATTGCACGGGTAAGTGAATATTTAACAACCTTGCGAACTCAACCGTTAATGTTTCGTAAATCAACAAGGCTAAAACATACCCATATTGGAGTTATTATTAAACAGGTTTCCCTTGTTTACCGCGTTAAGCCCAAAAGCAATACCATTGAATTAATTGCCTTTATTGACAATAGGCAGAATCCTCAACGTCAAAATTATTAGCCTTAGCAAACCGCATACAACTGCTCGGCAGCAAGGTTCTTGCAGGCTGAGAAGCATTCCTTACGGATAACCGCTGGCAGGTCATCCTCGCCCTTAAACTTAAAAACGGCTATTCCGCCCTCAAAATGGTATTGGATATGGTATTGAAGCTTGTCGTGAGTAGCAGGTTTATTTTTTGCAGTCCGGCTATCGAACCATGACGAGTACATTCGCTCTATTTCAAGCAGTTTGCCGTTGAATTTTTCAATAATATTTATACAGGCCTTTGCTTCATCGCCAATATAAAGGATATTGTTAAAGGGGATCCAGTTGGTTAAGGGCGCTCTGTTCATTATCAATAGTTTATGAGCGCAAGGTAACGAGCTATTATGAAATTGTAATGAAACTGACGTTAAATGACATGAGGAAGAGAATATGAGAGTCCATAGTCGATGGTCCATAGTCCATAGTCAGGAAGTGCAGTTGGTAGTAGCAGTTAGAAGAGAATCAGGAAGTCAAGAGACAAGAGTCAAGAAATCAAGAGCCAGAAGATTTTTTTCTCTTGGCTCCTGGCTCTTGCGCTCTTGATTCTTATACATTGTCGCCGCTTAACTCGGGGTGATAGTGCAAGCCCGGGGTAAGCCAGTGTAACAGGATGATCCTGGAATACCTGAAGTTAAAGGGAGAAAGTATTACGCCAACCGACAGGATAACGGTTACATAAACCCATGGGTTGTTGCTGCCGGTTAATACATGGATGGCTACTGCTAAGGTCACCATTTCGGCAACAAACATGGCGTAGCTAATCAGCATGGCCACATAAAAATATCCGGGTTCGCGTTCATATACCATGCCGCAATGCGGGCAGGTTTTATTCATTACCTGCGATTTAAAGCTGTACATAGGGGTTGCAAACATATCGCCACGGCGACAGCGGGGGCATTTTCCGTGTATAACAGCCGGCCACATAGGCAGGCCCTTTTCCTGGTTTGTCATGATTGATTTTGATTTAATATATTTTTCCTGAACTCTTCAGGGGTAACTCCCTCCGTTTTTTTAAAGAACTTGGTAAAGTAGGAGTTATCGCTAAAGTTTAATTCGTATGCAATTTCGGTAATGGTTAATTGCGGGTTGGTGAGCAGTCGCTTTGCCTCCAGTATGCTGCGGTTGCGGATCACCTCACCAGCCTGCATTCCCAGCAGATCCTTACAAAGGGCATTTAAATGATTTGGGGTGATGTACAGCAGCGTGGCATAATCCTTTGGCAGCTTGAGGCTCTTGTAATGGATCTCGATAAGCTTCTGAAAATTCTTCAGCAACGTTTGGTTATACGATGCCGGGGTCTTATTGCTGCCTCCCGCACTAAAGCGGTTAACCGAAATAAACAGCTGCAGCATCAGCAACCGAAGCATATCTGCGTTTTGCACCTGCGGAGTTTCCCACTCTTTAATAATGTCCTCAAACAGGCTTTTTATCTTTTGATGCAGGCCCTCCGGCAGATCAATAACAGCGTCGCTAACATCGCCGCTAAAAAAGGAAAAGTCGTCGCAATAACCCGCATTCAATAAAAACGACTGGAAAAAGGAGTTTGAGAAGTTGATGATATAACCGTCAACAAATCCCTCAAAACTCCAGGAGTGCACCTGGCCGGGGATCATGAAATATATTTGATTAGGCCTTACCGGGAAGTTTTCAAAGTCGATGGTGTGGCTGCCCGCGCCATCGGTAAAAAACACCACATGGTAAAAAGTGTGCCTGTGGGCAGCATGCAGGTTTTTGTGATGTTCAAGGTAGGGGGCAAAACGGCTTATCAGGATCTCATCTGATCTAAAATCAGATAAGGTGCAAATATCATATACCGGTGTGCTTTGTAACATGATACAAATCTAAATACAATATCACCACAGGTAATGGTATTATTTACAGTATTTGTGGTATTAATTATGGATTGTTTTCTGAAAGGTGAAAGGTGAAAATAAAATTGGCTTTCAAGTTAGCCCTTTAAATTGTTATGGTGTCTGCCTCTTGGTTCTTGCCTCTTTGTTCCTGGCTCTTATTAGTCCATTTGTAAATAACATTCTCCAGGCGCTCAATGGTGAAAGGTTTACTGATGAAGTCGCTCATACCGGCAACTTTGCACTTGTCTTCATCTTCGCTAAGTACGTTGGCCGTCATGGCAATAATTGGAGGTGCGGCAGGGTCGCTGGCAATAATGTATGCGGCAGCCTGTAAGCCATCCATTTCAGGCATTTGGATATCCATGAAGATCAGGTCGTACTTTTTATGCTCCACCATATCTATCGCAATGCGGCCGTTATCGGCAATATCAACATCATAGCCCATCTTTTTAAAGGTTTTTCGTGCTATCAGCTGGTTCATTTTATTGTCTTCGGCAATTAAAATATTTAGCAGTCTAATTTGCCTTAATGTCTGGTTGTCAGATTGTTCTTTAATCGGCGCATTAATAGAAACAACATCCAAAGGCACGCTGAAGGTGAATACCGAACCCTGGTTTTCCCTGCTCTCGGCCCAAATCTTGCCGTTCATCATTTCAACCAGTTTTTTACAGATGGAAAGGCCAAGGCCTGTGCCGCCGTATTTGCGCAATGCCGTTGTGTTTACTTGCGTAAAGGGCTTAAAAAGTTGCGATAACGATTCCTCGCTGATGCCTATGCCCGTGTCTTTAACACTAAAGGTAACTTCCTGGATGCCGCCGGCACGGTTTGACGCAGAGACGTTAAGCTGTACAGATCCCTCATCAGTAAACTTAATGGCGTTGCCTATCAAATTCACCAGGATCTGCTGTATCCGGCTCTCATCCATTTTTAAATATTCAGCAAGGTTATCGTTTATATTGCAATCTAACGTGATGGCCTTGCCCGGGACTGCAATACCCGGCTGACTTATTTCAAGCACCGTTTTGATACAATTGCGGATATTAGCCGATTTTGGGTGAAGCGTGAGTTTGTCTGCTTCAATTTTTGAAAGATCAAGAATATCGCTGATAATATTGATCAGCAGGTTGCTGCTTGATTGCAGGGTTTGGAGCAACTCGCGCTGCTCGGCATTAAGATTTGAAAGCGACAATAACTGGGCGGTGCCAATAATGCCGTTTAACGGCGTGCGGATCTCATGGCTCATGTTGGCCAGGAAGTTTGATTTGGCTACGGTAGCATCCTCGGCACGATCTTTAGCGGTGGATAACGCCGCTTGTGATGACAGCAGCTCCTCGCTTTTTCCAATAAGCTTATTTTTGTCCTTTTCGTGACTTCTTTTCAGAAAGCTTACCAACAAACCGGCCATTAAAACATTCATTATGGCTGATGAGATAAGGTCTGACTCTTTTTGCGTTGAATTTACCGGCAGGCTTACCCACGAGGGGTGACTTTTTTCCAACAGGTAACAGGTATAAAATACGGCCATTAAAAAGCCGATATAGTACAAATGATATTTGCGTCTAAGCAGCATCATTACCAGCACTATCATGAAAATGCCAATATGGGTGGTTGAGCCCTCAACACCTCCGTTAAAAAACCAACCGGGTATTAACAGCATTATGCCTGCAATAGTATATCCCAGCGCCAGATTTTCTGAATAGCCAATATACCTGCTTTGATAAAATGCCTGAGCGCACATACCGCAAACAAATAACTCAACTGCTATAAGGTATAATGGGAACCCTAATATTATATTGTTTGTTATGCTAACCAGCATACTAATGCTTAAAAACAGGCATACCGCGTTGAAAAGCTTATTTTCAAGTGATAAGGCAGGATCATCAAATCCAACAAACTGTTTTATGTTTTTTAGCAACCTCATTTATATATTCTAACCTCTGTAATTATTTAGCATCGTTTACCTCAAGCCAAAAACCATCCGGATCCTGCAGATAAATCTGTCTTACCCCGTCGGCCCTAAGCTGGATCTTCTTTTGCTCACCGCCCCAGTTACCGTAAACTATCTTCATATCATCAAGGTGATGAATAAAGGCATCCAGGTTTGGAACGCTAAAACATAAATGAACACCAATATTATGAACCGCCTGCGGGCAATCGCCTTTAATAATATGCAGCGCAAGCCCTTCGCCTATTTTTAGCCAAACGTGTACGGTATCATTAAACGGGTGATGGATTTCCTTAAGCTGAATTACCGTGCGGTAAAAATTGGCTGTTTTTTTAAGATCCTTTGCGCATAAGGCAAAATGATTAAAAACCGGCTGATTAGCGTTGTTCGCGTCTTGAGCCTTTACCAATAGTGGTAAGGCAATTGAACAAATTATAGTTAAAACGGCAAGGCGAATTGTTTTGGAGAGAGATGATTTTAAAGAAATGCTCATTTTTAGGTTGTTTAAGGTACTAAACATAAAAAATAAATGTCACTTAAACGGCGCGTAGCCATGTAATTTATCAAATTGGGCAAAAATTATCAAAGGGTGTTAAGGCATTTAGCTACCAGGCCATCATCTGGCTCAGGTTATAGTCAATGGATGCCACCGTGATGGTATTATGGCGATTCCAGTCCTCCATATCAATTAAACCAGGCATGGTTTGGTAATGGTCGTCATTTTTTGAACATTTCACAACATATCCTATATCCTGCACCTGGGCGATTACCGGGCGTGCACCGCACTCCTTACAAAGCTTGCAATAAATCGAACCCGGTATATTTACATATCCCCTCATAATACTTTATTACGGGATTGAGTAGAAGAAGTTGCTGCTAAATCGCTTTTTGTGATAATATTTTGAAAAAAAATCGACGCGATCGAAATTCCTGGCGAGCGGATAACAAATTGTTTTCCAATTAATAAAGACCCTTATCGTATTATTGTAATTGGGCCCGATAATGGCTTTTTGCCATTTTTTAGATCGATCAAATAATAATACGTACCCACCGGCAAGGTGCTGCCGTTGTAGGTGCCATCCCAGGCTTTAGCATACCCGGTAGATCTGTAAACCAACGAGCCATACCGGGTATAAACGGTTATGCTGCTGTTTGGATAGGATGTTATGGCTGATATATTCCATAAATCGTTGATGCCATCGCCATTAGGCGTAAATGTATTTGGAATTACAATGGTACACTGGCTTACCGGGCTGAGCGTAATAGGAATAGGATTTGAAGTTGCACTCGGGTTCACAAGGCATTTTGCCTTGCTGGTTAGGATACAAGTGACTATATAGCCATCAGCAAGTGTTGTGCTGCTAAATGTGGCGCTGTTGGTGCCGGCGTTTATTCCATTTACCTGCCACTGGTAATCAGGGGTAACTGCAGCAGCCGATGGAGTTGCTGTGAACGTTACTTCAGTGCCACCGCAAAAAGGGCCGGTTGCCGACGATGTGATGGAAACCGAAGGGATAGCAGGTTGCTCAGGTGTAAAAGTCAACTCTCCTGAAGTTGCCGTTGCGCTGGTGGTACACACTTCACTGCTGGTCAACATACAACTTACCTTGTCGCCGGCTGTTAAGGTTGAAGTTATGAATGACGGCCCGGCTTCACCTGCATCCTGGCCATTAACAAGCCATTTGTAAATCGGATTTGTTCCACCGTTTTGCGGCGTTGCTTCAAAGGTTATTGCGCTGCCGATGCACTGATCAGCGGTAGTCATTGAAATAATTATAGATGGGGTTAGCGCAGGAGTTACCTTCAGCGTTTGTGTTTTATCAGGCGTTGCGCCATCCTTTGCGGTAATGGTTGTTGTACCGACGCCGGTGATGTGGATCTTGCCGGCTGCTATGGTGGCAACCGTTAAGTCGCTGCTGGTGTAGGTAATTGGCAGGTCATCCGTCGCGCCGGGATCAAAATCAACGCCCATATCACAAACTGTTTTGTCGGGGATGGGCCCAAATACAATTCCGGTAGCATCAACCTCGATACTTAAAGTAAACTGGCTGCTTCCACCTGTATTGTACGCTGTTACCGTATAATCTGTTTTGGGCGATATGGCTGTTGGTTTACCGCTGATAAACCCGGTTGTGGGGTCAAATATCAAACCGGGAGGTAAGGCTTTGTCAATGGTGTATCCTGTGGTATAAACCTTTATGATGTTGTTATTGCCAAAGTTCGCCACATATAAGTTGCCTGCAGCATCCAGGCTTATCCCAAGTGGGAATTCGAATATGTTAACGCCATTGCCAATTCCATCGGCCAATATGGTAACATTGCCTGCTGCATCAATTTTAGCTACCCTTGCATTTGCGGCATCCGCAATAAAAATGTCGCCAATGGCATCAACAGCTACGCCTCCCGGGCTCCTTACCTGGATGCCTGAATTGTTGTTAACGGTAGTCACAAAACCCGATGGCGTTATTTTACGAACAGAATTATTATCGAAGTCGGCCACATAGATGTTTCCAGCTGCATCTATACTTAATTTTTGCGGATTGTTAAAGCTGGCGGCTGTGCCCTGCCCATCGCCTATTCCCGGCGAACCGCTGCCTGCCAGGGTTGATACCATTCCGTCGATACCTATCTTCCTGATCAGGCATGTTCCATATTCTGCTATATAAATATTGCCTGATGCATCAACTGCAATTCCCTGTGGCTGCGTAAATGTTGCACCTGCTACCGGCCCGTTGTTATCTCCCTGTGTTCCGCCGCCTGCAATTGTGCTAACAAGACCTGCCGGGGTTATTTTTCTTATCCTGTTACCATAGGTGTCTGCCACATAAATATTACCGGCGGCATCTGTTGCGATGCCCGAGGGGCCGCTAAAGCTCGCTGCGGTTCCTTGTCCGTCAGTTGATCCGGCTGTGCCGCTACCGGCAAAAGTAGTTACAACACCGGCTGGTGTTATTTTCCGGATCAAAAAATTGTCTCGGTCTGCTACAAAAATATTGCCTGCAATGTCTGTAGCCACACTCGTTGCCTGGTAAAAGCTTGCAGCGGTTCCCGTAGCGTCAGTTTTACCTCTTGCGCCGCTGCCAGCAAACACAAGTGAGTGCCCGTAAGGTGTTGCAGGCACGGCACCGCCCGTGTTTTTAGGTTTTAAAATGGCACTGGTTACACCAACGGTATAAACCAATGGGGTAGTGTAGGTGATAGCAGGTGGCAGGGGCAATGGACCTACATTATCACTAACCTTAATGTTAACCTTAAAGCTGGCGCTTCCGCCCAGGTTGTAGCCGGTAATGGTATAATCTGTAGCTGGTGAAGTTGACGATGGCGTTCCGCTGATTGTTCCGGTTTTTGGATCGAAAACTAAGCCGGGGGGCAAAGGTTTGTCAATTTTATAACCGGTTAATGCTACCTTTCTGATGAGGTTATTATCAAAGTCGGCTACAACTAAATTACCGTTACCGTCAGAAATTATCCCGATCGGATCGTTGAATGTAGCTTCAGACCATAAACCATTAGCTGCGCCTGTTGCTCCGTTTCCCGCTATAGTTTCTATGGTGCCATCGGGCTTTAACATCCTTACTTCCTGCAAGCCGACATCAGTAAAATAAATATTACCAAAGGCATCCGTAGTCAGGCCGCCGGCCGCAACGTGATTTGGGGCCTGTCCTGCAATGGTTGTAACTGATCCTGAAGGAGTTATTTGCCTGATCGCGCTTTTTCCGTCAAGTCCATTATCGCTAACAATCAGGTTTCCATCTTTGTCAATTGCCAGGGCAACAGGTCTGTCAAAGCTGGCCCCTCTGCCAATGCCGTCGTTTGAAACTGTTCCGCCATTTCCAGCAATTGTTGTCACCTCACCCCTAAGGGACACCTTCCTGACCAGGTTGCCGCCTTCATCGGATACATACAGGTAGCCATCGTTTCCAAATTGTATGCCGGCCGGCCCAAAAAAGCTGGCCGTACCATCACTGCTATCATTACTACCAGCATTTGCACTTCCGGCCAGTGTGGTTACTGTTCCGTCGGGGAATATCTTCCTGATGAGGTTATTATCGGTATCAGCTACGTATAAATTCCCCTGGTCATCAAATGCCAGTCCGGCTATAAAATTAAAGCTTGCCCCCGTACCAACGCCATCAACATAGCCTTTTATGCCGCTGCCAGCAAAAGTTGTAACCAAACCTGCAGGTGTTATTTTCCTTATCCTGAAATTTGAAAAATCCGACACATAGATATTGCCCTGCTTATCCATCGCCAGCGCGGCCGGAGAATGAAAGCTTGCACCCGTTCCGGTACCATCTGTAGATCCAATGCTACCACTGCCTGCAAATGTACTTACTTCTCCGTAAGCATTTGCCGGAACATCCCCACCCAGTTGCTTTGGTTTTAAATTAACAATGGTTTTTCCGACAGTGTAGTTTTGCGGCGTTTCATAGACGAACTTTGGAGGCACTGGCAATTGTTGATCGGCGTCAACTTCAATACTCAGCGCAGTACTGCCGCTGCCTGCCGCGTTGTGGGCTGTTACCGTATAAGTGGTGGGCGGTGATAAGGCTGTAGGCGTACCGCTTATACTGCCGGTATTTTTATCAAATATTAAACCAGGTGGCAGGGGTTTGTCAATGGTGAATTTGTCAACGGTTATTTTTCTAACCAGGTTGTTATTGGTGTCTCCTATATATAAATTCCCATCGGCATCTATGGCTATTCCAAATGAAGTATTAAACATTGCTGCAGCCAGGTCGCCATCCGTAGCGCCGGGAAGTTTTTTTCCTGTTACTGTTGTTACCACACCTGCAGGCGTTATCTTCCTGATTTGGTTATTCTGCGCATCTGTTACATATAAATTGCCATAAGGATCAATTTTCAATCCGATAGGATCATGAAAAGTTGCTGCCGTACCAGTACCGTCGGCATCGCCTATAGCCCCGCTGCCGGCAAATGTGGTAACTATGCCTGAAGGCGTTATTTTTCGGATAATATTGTTGTAGCTATCGGCTACAAACACATAGCCGTTTGCATCAACGGCTATGCCGATGGGCCCGTTGAATGAAGCATGGTTGCCTATGTCATCGCCGTGGCCAACAGCACCACTTCCGGAGAGGGTGGTTACATCTCCTGCCGGCGTTATTTTCCTTACCAGGTTACCAGTTAAATCGGCTACATATAAATTTCCGGCATTATCAACTGCTATCCCTGCCGGCTGGTTAAAGGATGCTGCCGTGCCTGCACCATCGGTACTGCCTGTGGTATTGTTACCCGCAACTGTTGTTACTACCCCGGCGGGCGTTATTTTGCGTATCCGATGGTTATTTAAATCGGCAACGTATACATTTCCAAAGGCATCTACAGCTACATCAAAAGGATCATTAAAACTTGCCGCTGTACCCGTGCCGTTTGCAAAGGCTGCAGTGCCGCTTCCTGCAAGTGTGGTAACAAGGCCTGTTGGGCTTATTTTTCTGATCAGTGAATTATCCGTATCAGCTATGTAAATATTACCGCTATTGTCAACAGTTAATCCCTTTGGGCTGTTGAAGCTGGCGGTATTTCCGGTACCATTTAACGAGCCCCTGGTGCCATTGCCTGCAAGTGTTATCACACTGTTAAAACTGCCATTTGTAATTGGCCCGCCCGAGCTTGTTGGAAGTAATGTGCTTATAGGCGTATTGTCCAATGTATAGCTTTGTGGTGTTGGATAAGTTATAATGGGCAAGGCAGGCGGCGGGATTACGTAATCGTTTACCTTTATATTCACAACGGTGCTGTAACTTCCACCGGCGTTATAAGCAGTAACGGTGTAATCTGCAGCGGGTGAAGATTCGAGCGGTGTCCCGCTGATGGTTCCGGTTTTTGCATCAAAATTTAAACCTGGAGGTAAGGGTTTGTTAATTTCGTAGCCTGTGATGCCTATTTTTCTTATAAGGTCATTTCCTCCATCTGTAAGATATAAATTACCCGAATAATAGGTTATGCCGTATGGGATATTGAACGTAGCACCAGACCCCACACCATCATCCGAACCTGGAAGGCCGCCGCCTGCAACGGTGCTCACTACTCCGTCGGGAGTTATTTTCCGGATGGCGCGGTTATTATTGTCTACCACATATATATTCCCCGAAACATCAGAAGTAATTCCAAAGGGATTCTGAAATGTTGCTGCTGTTCCGGCACCATTGGTAAATCCGGCAAGGTTACTACCCGCAAAAGTGGTTACCAGGCCACCAGGGGTGATCTTCCTGACGCAGTTTCCGTTATAGTCAGACACATATAAGTTATCATTGGCATCTATGGTCATAAATGACGGGTCATTGAACTGGGCAGCCGATCCCATCCCATCAACAGTGCCCTGTGTATAGACAAGACCGGCGAACATAGTTACCATCCCGTTTTTGTCTATTTTCCTGATAACTTGTCCATTATAGTCGGAGACGAAAAGATTCCCGTGGGAGTCGAAAACTAAACCAAAAGGATTGGCGAAACCCGCCGTTGTCAGGTTTCCATCTACTGAACCCTGGTAAGCTCCGTCAGGTCCGGTTGCTCCTGCATAGGTGCTTACCAAGCCGCCAGGCGTGATCTTTCTTATTAAATTATTTACCTGGTCGGCCACGTACAGGTTACCTGATTTATCGATTGCCATACCCGCCGGACCGTTAAATTGGGCCGCATTACCCTGGCCATTTGCAAAACCATCTGTTGAACTGCCTGCAAACGGAGTTATTACACCTGCAGGTGTAATTTTTTTTATTTGGGCAGCATCGGAGATATATAAATTGCCGCTTGCATCGGCCACTATTCCATACGGGCCGTTAAAACCTCCTGAATTTTGTTTGTCGGTTATGGTACTCACCTCCCCATAAACATTCTCCGGCACCGCCCCCCCGGTGTTCGTTGGAACCAGCGGCGAAATCGGCGTTTTAACCGGGTAAACCTGTGGTGTTACATAACTGATATGTGGCGGCGGCGGAGGAGGAGGTATCACCGCTTCATCTTTCACCTCAATACTCACCACTTTTATACTGCTGCCATCTTTATTATAACCTGTAATGGTATAATCTGTTGGGGGCGATAAAACTGTCGGCGTTCCTGATATTATTCCTGTTTTTACATCAAAAGTTAAACCTGCGGGCAGGGTTTTATCAATGGTATAGCCGGTTGCTATTACTTCCTTTATCCGGTTGCCATCCTGCTCCACAACATTTAGGTTGCCATCAGGCCCAATGGTGATCCCTTTTGGCGAACCAAAAAATACAGCGCTGCCCACACCGGTTACCGCGCCGTGAGGCCCGCCGCCTGCAACGGTGGTTACCTTGCCATCGGGCGTTATTTTGCGGATATACGCATCATCGGTAACATATAAATTTCCCGATGCATCAATAGTTATCCCGTTTAAAAAAGTAAATTGAGCCGCCGTGCCGGTGCCGTCAACATGCCCGTACTGGCCGCTGCCTGCTAACGTAATTACTACGCCATTAGGCGTGATCTTTCTTATACAGCTGCCTGTTTGTTCGGCCACATACATGTTGCCCGCAGCATCCATCACCAGGTCGATAGGTACATTAAAGCTTGCTGTTTGATATTGCCCGTCAACCGTAGCTGCGGCACCGCTGCCAACAAAAGTTGATACATATCCTGTTGGCGAAACTTCCCTGATCTTGTTATGCGTATCGGTAAAATAAATATTCCCTGCCTTATCCATCACCATTCCGCCCGGTCGGTAAATGCCTGCTGCCGTGCCCTGCCCATCCTGGCTGGTAATATTGCTGTTGCCGGCAAGCGTCGTAACTGTTCCGTCGGGCGTTATTTTGCGGATCAGGGCGTTAAGGTTGTCGGCTACATAAACATTTCCGTCGGCATCGATCACAACACCGTTCAGCGATCCAAACTTTTGAGTGGGGCCGGTGCCATATTTTGTTCCGGAAACAGCATCAGGAGCAACAGTGGTTACTACGCCGCCCGGCGTTATTTTTCTTAAACGCCCATTGGCAACTTCAGTAATGTAAATATTGCCTTCAAGGTCTGTTGCTATGCCATAAGGTATGGTAAACTGCGCCGCGGTGCCTGTTCCATCATTGCTGCCTACGGTGCCACTGCCCGCTATTACACTGGTTTCGCCATAAGTAGTTGCAGGGATTGCGCCGCCCGAATTTGTGGGAGTTAATTGTGGAATAGTTTTATTTATAATGTATGAATTAGGGGTAGTATAATCTATTTTAGGCGGGGCAATAAATTTAAAGCCATCGCGGGCCGCTGTTCCACTGGGCGTTGTTACCCGCACCTTTCCTGTGGTGCCTGTTGTAACTACAGCGTTTATAGTTGTTGCTGAAACTATGACAAATGAGCTCGCCGGGGTATTCCCAAAGCTAACTCCGGTTGCTCCGGTAAAATTTGTGCCGATGATGGTTACGGTGGTTGCTGTACTTGTTGTCGAGGGGGTGAACGATGTAATAGTTGGTGCGGTTAACACCGGGTCGTTTTTAAATACCGAAACCGATTTAGGGCTTCCGGTAACAACTATTTCAGGCTTGCCGTCGCCGTCAAGGTCGCCAATTTCAAAGGCCGAAGTCCCCGTTCCTGAATTTACGTTTACGGCATTTAAAAAGGTTATGCTGCCCGGGATGGATATGTTAGCCTGGATGGTGATTCTCCCGTTATTGGGATCCAAAGTAAATATGTCAGGTTTCCCATCGCCGTTCACGTCGGCAATCCTGATCTGGCCAAAACTATGATCGCTGTTAAATTTTGAGTCGTAAAGCAGTGATGCAGCCGTAAGCGATGGCCCGTTGTACCTTGTTACTAAAACGAACGAGGTATTTGCCGTGTTTACATTATCGGTATAAGTGGTAAGTATTTCCGGCTTTCCGTCCCCATCAAGGTCTGCTACCGCTATTGACTCGGCTGTGTAACCCGCATCTGTGATATTTGAATAATCAAGTCGGTTATCAAATTGTATGTTACCCTGCGTTGATGTGTTGTGAAATAGCGAAAAAGTTTTGTTGCCCCGGTTGGTTACCAGCAGTTCCGGTTTCCCATCGCCATCAACGTCCCCCGCTGTTATATACGACGTGGCAGAGGTGTTGGCGGCAAAGTTTTTTTGAGCCGCAAAGCTGATGTTACCGATCGTCGAATTATTGCGTAACACATTTACATCCCCTCCCGAGCAAAAGGCAAGATCGGGAAGGCCATCGCCATCAAGGTCGTTTATAATAACAGATTTTAGTGAAGTTGGGTTATTTATAACGATATCAACCTTGGGCGCAAATGAGATATTTCCGTTTGTTGAAAGATTGCGGTATACTGATACCGTTGTGTTGCTGTTCACTACTACAATATCCGGCTTGCCATCGCCATCAATGTCGCCTGTAGCTATTGATAACGGATTATCCCCGGTTGCAAGGTCATATTTGGCCCCAAATGAGCTTGATGAAATAACGTTATTAACGGCCGTGCTGCTCAATATCGAGATAGTTTTATCGCCATTTGAAGTGATCACATCTGGTCTGCCATCGCCATCAATATCGCAAATTGTCAATGCAAGCGGGTTGCTGCCTGTTGTAAAATTAACTTTAGGGTCAAAATCGGCCGGGGTTACAGTCGTTTTTATCGGGCTAAAAGTAACATCAAACGGTTGCCTGCTTGTTGATTGTACATGATCAATAGTATTGATAACTGTGATAGGCTGATAGGTTGCCCCCGGCGGAACTGATACAGTAAGCGCACTTGTGGATGCAGAAGTCACCGGCGCTTTGGCTGCCCCGAAATACACCGTGTTACCCGAAATTGAGGCGCTGAAGCCGGAACCGTATAGGCTAACGCTTGTACCAACCGGCCCGCTTACCGGGCTGAAATTGGTAATTACCTGCGCGGCAACGTTGCCCGCCTTAAAAAGTAGCAGGGTAAGCATAAAGAAAACAGATACAGGTTTAATGCCGGTCATACATTTACAATACACACCTATTGCGCAACTATCATAAATCATTCATTGGAGAGGGGGCAATAATGTTTAGATGCTGATAAGGGTTAAAATCAATAATTAAAGCAGGCAGACTTCCAGTCAATCACCAAATTATGTTTTTTAGTGTGATGTTAAAGATAAAGATTTTCCGTAAATTAGTATACCAATTATAATCAATGGAAAACACCGCCGACCTTAGCCATAACAAAAAAATAAAATGGGCTTACACTGCATTAGTTGTACTCATCACCTGGTTCTCGCTTGTACTGCAATTTAGTATTTCAATACTGGCTTATATAGCTAAAGGCTGTTCGTTTGGGAGTACCCTCATCCAATTATTAAGTTTTTATACCATATTAAGTAACCTGCTGATGGTTGTTTGCCTCACCGCAATTTTAGTGGCTCCAAAATCTGCATTGGGCCGGTTCTTTTTACAGCGATCTGTATTAACTGCCGTTGCGTTTTTTAATATATTGGTTTGCCTTTGTACCCAAAGATGGGCTAAGTTATAAAAATATATTACCGTGGCTTTGGTACCCGCTTATTTACTTTGTTTATGTACTTATCCGC
Source organism: Mucilaginibacter phenanthrenivorans (assembly GCF_024721155.1). Lineage (GTDB taxonomy): Bacteria > Bacteroidota > Bacteroidia > Sphingobacteriales > Sphingobacteriaceae > Mucilaginibacter > Mucilaginibacter phenanthrenivorans. The sequence continues at coordinate 62,433 of NZ_JAHVAP010000019.1, forward strand.
GGTGCAATCTCGGGCAATTACCCTTACCCATTCTTAAATGTGGCTAAATCGGGATATCCGCAGGTAATGTTAAACGCGTTGATACTTGCACCCTTAATGTGGGGATTGGGTGCGTTATTCGTCCTTGTGGCCCGTTATTTAAGCAGTCGCGATAACATAAATCCCTAAAATTGTAGTAAATGCAGTACAAAACACCTGTTTAGGCTTTTTTGCTTTTAAAGCCCTTAGCTATCGTAATCAGGATATACGCTCTTTGGCATCCAAATTGCCTCACCCTCCATATCTATCTAAAAAACATTATTATGAAAAAGTATATATTAAGGATTGTTGCGTTGCTGATACTTGCTTCTGCCGTCCTGCCGAGTTGTTCCGTTGAATACCGCCAACGTCATGGTCATCATGATGATCATGGTAATGATCACGGTGGTGATCGCGATCATCATTATCGCGGCTACTAAAATATAACAAAGCCTCCCGGATTTTCCGGGAGGCTTTGTTGATTTATATCGGGCTTGTTCTTTATTTAGCAGGCCTGGTTACCAAAACCCAATCCACAATTGTTTTTGCCTGCCCGGCTTTTATCTTATTAACTGTAGCTTCTGATATGCCATAATAGGGCGTCTTTATCTTGTTCACCCCACCCGGATAGCCGCCACCAAGCGCAAAGTTCAGGATAATGAACTTGGGGTTATCAAAAGCCCAGCGGCCATACTTTTTAACCATGGCCCTGGTAACTGAATAGGTAACCTTGTCATCAACCTTAAACACCATACTATCGGCAGTCCAGTCAACCGAGTAAACGTGCCATTGGGTAACATCAGTCCCGGTGGGAAAGAAGGCACGATAAGCTATCGGCGTATTGCCAAAATAACCGGGGCCGTGCATGGCATTGCTGATCCAGCTGCTGTCGCCGACAGTTTCCATTACATCAATTTCGCCGCAATCGGGCCATTTGCCATTGCCGAGCGCCCAAAATGCCGGCCATAAACCCGCGCCGCTTGCCATTTTCATCCTGCAGGAAGCACTGCCGTAGGTAAATTCCATTTTATGCCTGGTATTTATGCGACCTGAGAGAAAATCGTACTTTTTATTTTCCTTGCTGATATAACCCGGGTGATAAAGCGCCTTTAATACCAATGCACCGTTTGTCGCCCCCTCTGTGCTTGCATTATTCAACAAATAAATGGTGGTGGCAGAATCCACATAAGCTTCCTGCTCGTCGTTAACCGTGTTGCCGGTTACTTCAACGTTCCATTTGCTGCGGTCGAGCGTTTTTTGGTTGAAGTCCTCAAAAAAAACAGTATCAATTTTTTTAGGTTGGTTTTGCGCTATTGCTGATGTTATTGCGCATAAGGCGATTATTGAAGTTAGGCCGATGAATTTCATGTGGTTTTTATTGGTGGGATAAAAGTAGGATTTAAAAAAAAAATAAACATAACACTTGCAACGTACGTTTTTAATACATACCTTTGATTCATGACATTGTTTAAAAAGGATATGAGCACGGAAACGGTACCTACAAAAACAGAAATGGATGTGTTACAAGTACTTTGGCTGTATGGTCCGTCAACAGTTCGCTTTGTGCATGATAAGCTGAATGAGCAAAAGGAAATTGTACAATATACCTCGACATTAAAGCTGATGCAGGTGATGAAGGAAAAGGGGATGCTTGAACGTGACGAGACAAACATGAAGCATATTTATAGTGCTGCAGTAGCGGAGGGAAAAGTAAAGGGCAATATGCTGGGCCGCTTCGTTGATTCAATGTACAATGGATCGCCAAGCAGCCTGATGATGGCATTGCTGGATAATGACAAAACATCGGGCGAGGAATTGCAGAAAATAAAGGAAATGTTAAGCAAAATGGATAACAATAAATAAGTTATGGCACACTTACTTTTGATAAGCACCACATTAAATAAAATGATCACCGCTTTTAGCTGGATGCTGATCCATTCGTTATGGCAGGGGTTATTTTTAGCTATTGTTACCGGAATAGTATTGGTGCTTGCCAAAAGGTCGGGTTCGGCATACAGGTATAACCTGGCGCTTGTTTTATTTATGTTGTTTATTGCAGGCTGTGGCTTAACCTTTATTTATGAGTGGAATAACGCTGCATCTTCAGTTTCGTTAATCCCGGCTGCGGGTAACATTATCGAAGGCAAGTCCTTCAGTTTGTTTAACGCCCATACCGCTAAGCAGCTTATCAATAGTTTTACCAACTATTTTTCGGCAAATGCGCCGTTTGTCCTACTGATCTGGTTTATGGTTTTCCTGTTTAAAAGTGTAAGAATGATCTCATGCATTGCCTATAACCAGCGCATCCGCAATTACCAGGTTTACCAGCCATCAAAGTATTGGGCAGATAAGGTTGAGGCTTTTTCGAAGAAGTTGAAGATAGATAAGGCCATTACCTTGCTCCAATCGGGTTATATTAAGGTACCGGTAGTCGTAGGGCATTTAAAACCTGTTATCCTGATGCCTGTGGGTTTGCTTGCCGGCTTGCCTGTGGAACAGGTTGAGGCAATTTTGCTGCATGAACTGGCCCACATAAAGCGGAATGATTACTTCGTTAACTTTGTTCAAAACGTTGCTGAAGCTGTGTTCTTCTTTAATCCTGGTCTGTTGTGGATCTCATCATTATTAAAGGAAGAACGTGAGAATTGCTGCGATGATATCGCCCTGCAGCAAACCAATAATAAAATGGAGTTTGTGCAGGCGCTCATCAGTTTTAAGGAGCACGAACTTTATGGTCAAGCCTATGCTACAGCCTTCCCCGGTAAAAAGAACTACCTGATGCGCCGTGTGGTACGGATCCTTAACAACAAAAATAAAACAATGGGTATAGGCGAAAAGGTCTTTTTCACGCTGAGTATTTTGATCCTATCTGTATTAATAACTACGGTTACCATTGCGCAGATAACGGTTGGCACCCGGACAAAAGCGAAACAGCCGATTATTTCGACTTTTGCTCAAAAGAAGGAAAACGCGGTTCAAAATACGGTAATAAAACCCAATAAGCAAGCAGCCAACAAGCCAATCAGTTCGCTACACAAGATGAAGAACAGCATGGTTGACAAACCGGAGGAGCCGATATTAAATGAGCCGGCAATTAAAATAGAACCGGCAGCAATGGTTGCATCAGTAGTGAAAAAGCAGCCCAATAACGATCAAATACAGGCCGAGCTGGATCAGCAGCAGGCTAAGCGTGACCAACAGCAGGCCATGAGGGATCAGGAACAGGCTAAAAGGGACCAGGAACAGGCGAGGCTTGATCAGTTGCAAGCTACAAGGGACCAGGCACAGGCGTTACTTGCCCAGGCGCAGGCTAAGCGTGATCAGCAACAAGCTTTGAAGGATCAGGCACAGGCAAAAATTGATCAACAGGAGGCAATGAGGCAAAAGGCGGAGATGGATGCTGCAAAAGTCAAGGCAGATAGTAACAGGCAAATTCCACAATAAAACTAAATACAATTAATAAGGCCCATAATTAAACACGCTGGATTTAACATTGCAGCCCGCGCAACTGTGAGGTCATAAATCCGGACAATTAACCAAACAGACCGCAATATTTTAACAGCCCGCAAAAAGCAGGGTGGCTATGCTATTGCATTTTTTTAACCTTAAAAATCAAATTAAAATGAAAACCAATTTCTTAAAATACAGTGTGCTCATAATAGCCACTGCATTTACAACTGCAGCTACCGCTCAGAAAAAACCTGTGACACATAAGGCACATACTTTTTCGGGATATAGTAATATGTATTCGGAGGACGGCGGCCGTGAAAAAATCAAAACTGATGAGAACGGCACCGAATATGAGTTAACCCTTGAAAATGGAAAGGCTGTTGAGCTTTACGTGAATGGCACCAAGATAGATGAAAGTAAGTTCGGCGATTATAAGGGCGTTATAGACCACCTAAAGGAGCAGATAAGATTAGCTAAGATCCAGGCGAAAAAGGACCAGGCACAAGCTCTACTTGATCAGGCACAGGCAAAGCGCGACCAGGAGCAGGCAGTTAAGGACCAGGCCCAGGCAAAGCGTGACCAGGAACAAGCGATGAGAGACCAGGATCAGGCTAAACGCGACCAGGAACAAGCAGGCAGGGATCAGTTACAGGCAAAAAAAGATGCCGAAGAAGCCAGGAAAGCCGAAGCCGAAGCAAAACTTGACCAGGCACAGGCAGCGCGCGACCAGGTGCAGGCCAAACGCGACCAGGAGCAAGCCATGAGAGACCAGGCACAAGCTAAGCTCGACCAGAAGCAGGCAGAAGAAGACCAGCGGGTAATGAGGTTAATTACAGCAGACTTGATAAAAGATGGCCTTGTAGCCGATGAACAAAGCCTGCATTCATTAACAATTTCGCCAAATGGGATGACCGTTAATGACAAACAGGTGCCGGATGAAGTGTACAAACGTTACAAAACAAAGTACAGCAGGTTTGCAAACAGCGCTTTTTCATTCGAGAATTCAAATAATTCCCACAGTATACGCATCAGCAAGCCATCACACTAAAAAACAATACAAAATGGCCTGTACGGCTATGAAATGGGGGTTTTTATGGGGGAGCACAACGATAAAACGTGGCGTTTCCCCTTTTTTATTTGTAAATGATTTAATCCTTTTATCAATTTTTTCATCAAACCTGTAACCTTATGAAATTACGAGCCGTAGAAGAGGACATAATTTGATAAATTATATTACTGATAAATTAATTGATTACTAACAATTTAATGTACCCAAAATCATGGAACACAAATTAAACACCCTAAAAAACGATTTACACAATGTATTTGTTGACGGTAACGCTAACAGCTTACAAATGGCAAGAGTATTTATGCTATTAGCAGTGCCTTTGTTAACTATCTGTATGATGGCAGTACGCCACATTGTTTACTAAAAACAAAAGGCTACCAGTTGGTATGTATTTAATACCAGATAACCAAAAAGGTTAATAAGAAATTTAAAAGAGCGTTGCAAAGTTTATGGTTTATATAGCGCGAGGCTATTGCTAAACTAAATTAGGTAAAAAGCAAAACAGCTATTACATCGCGCAATAACTGTTGCTAACTAAACTAACTAACTAATCGCTTTATTATTAATTACGCTGCCACTTTTCATTAAGGGCGAGTTTGTAATTCTTAAAATTTAGATAAGGATTGTAAATTTCATCGGGCTCTGATATCCTCATCATTATAAGATAAGGCATAGATGAATTATTAAGCACAGGTTCGGTATTCATGCTTTTAAAGCTGTTTGCCTCGTAAGGAGCAATATTTGACGTTTCCTTTTTTAATGTATTGTCAGCAGAACTTTGGGTTTTGCCGGTGGGAGACTTATGTCCATTTACCTTTACCGGTGACGGAAACATTTTGGCACACTGCAGAAATATGAGTGATGATACAACGAAATACAGAAAATAAAGTAAAAGCTGTTTCATAAGCTGTAATTGACAGGTAGTTTATAAATAATGCAATAAATGCCTTATTTGTTTCAAAAGTAGATAATAACTTATAAAGTACTTTGCGAAATTCTACTGAATTGCGTACGTAGTTTTACGTATCTTATCTATTTTGAAACGACAACAAACGAAATTTGGCTTTGTTTTATTTTTTTTAACGATAACCCATTGCTTGCAGGTTAAATAGTTCGGCATAGCGGCCTTGTTTAAGAAGGAGCTCATTATGGCTGCCAATTTCAATGAGTTCGCCTTTTTCGAGCACCAGGATTCGGTCGGCCATGCGTACGGTGCTAAACCGGTGGGAGATAAGCACTGCCGACCTGCCTTTGGTGAGTTCGGCAAAGCGTTCAAACACGGCATACTCTGCGCGGGCATCAAGGGCTGATGTTGGCTCGTCTAAAATTAACAATTGTGCATCGCGCATATAGGCCCTCGCGAGTGCAACTTTCTGCCATTCGCCGCCGGATAGTTCAACACCCTCGGCAAAGCGTTTGCCCAGTTGCTGGTCATACGAACCCGGTAGTTTTGCTGCCAGTGTATCGGCAAGGCTTTGTTTAGCAGATGCCTCGATAAGTGGCCGGTTGTCCTGCTCATTAATATTGCCGACAGCAATGTTTTGGGCGAAGGTCATCTGGTAACGCAAATAGTCCTGGAAAATAATTCCCACGTTCATTCGCAGATCGGCAATGTCATAATCACGCAGATCATTTCCATCCAACATGATCCTGCCTTCTGTGGGGTCGTAGAGCCTGGCGAGTAATTTTACAAGCGTAGTTTTGCCGGCGCCATTTTCACCAACTAATGCTAATTTCTCGCCGGGATGCAGGGTAAAGCTTAAATGGCGGTTCGCCCATCGTTCGGAATTTGCATATTTAAAGCCTACATCTTCAAAAACAAAACCGTGTTGTATCTTTTTCGGGAACGGCAATGGATTTGCAGCTACTTTTATTTTGGGCTTGATATCGAAAAATTCAAAAAAATCACGCAGGTAAATTGCTCCCTGCGATACGGACGTAAACCTGCTTAAAATGCCTTCCAGTAAACTTCGCAATTGCCGAAAAGATCCTGCCAGGAAGGCTAGTTCACCAATAGTAACAGTTCCGTCGACTGCCTTTACTACGATCACAACATAAGCTGCATAATAGCCAAGGCTGCCCATCATGGCAAAAAATGTACCCCACAACGATCTTTTTATCGACAGCCGCCTGTTAGCAGCATAAAACTTGCCTGACAACTGCCTGAACCGGTTAATGATAAACCCGGAGAGGTCAAAGATCTTTACCTCTTTTGCCGTCTCATCGCTGGCGCCAAGGTATCGCACGTAATCAAGTTCACGACGTTCGGGTGTTTGCCCTCGGGTAAGTGCATAACTTTGGTCGTTAAAATACGACTCGCCTAAAAACGCCGGGATAATGGCAATAAGCAATAAAATAATCAGCCACGGATTAAATGCCATAAGCCCTGCAGCCAGGAAACCCATGGTGATCAGGTCTTGCACCTGGCTCATTACCTGCGACAATAGCATGGTACGCCCAATGGTTTGCTGCCTTGCACGTTCAAGCTTATCGTAAAATACAGAATCTTCAAACTGGTCGAGATCGAGCGTTGCCGCATGTTCCATAATCCTCACCGAGGTATGGTTGCTAAAAAGATCGCCGAGCAGTGAATCAACCAAAGTAATGGCGCGGCTAAGGCCGTCAGTTAAAATGGCCAGGGCGAATTCAAGCCCTACCAGTTGCCATAAATGAGTATTGCTTGCTCCATGGTGATGGCTGAGCGCTACAACATTATCAATAATAAGCTTACCTGTATACAACAACGCTACAGGCATAGCTGAACGCGCAATGCGTAACACGGCATTGATAACGGTGAGTGAAGGACTTGTTTGCCATACCAGCTTAAAAAAAGCAGGCAGGTTATTGAGCGCGGCAAGTCGTTCTTTTAAAGTTATTGGTTCGGTGCGGGTGTTTTTTGGCGGGCGGGTTGGGTTCAACAGCGTATCTTTCTCAATTTATTTAAGTAAAATTAAGAAAATAATGAGCGGTAATTTAATAATACCTGCATTGTGAGGATGTAGTGACAATACCACTAATTGTGAAAGAATAGTTACTTTGCTGAACATAAACATAAAACGATGCCCGAATTTATAGCCTTCACCATTATCGGATTAGTTATTATACTAATGAGCTACCTTATTAAGTATAAAAAGATGGCGTACCTTATTTCTGGTTACGATGCCAATGAAGTTGCCGATAGAGATGGTTTGTGCAACTGGATGGGTGGGATGTTAATGTGGCCAGGTGTTTATGCGATAATTACAGGTGCAATAATGTGGAAATATCCTGCTGCGGTTTTGCCCGTGGGGTTATCATTTGGGGCGGTAACAATTGTAATTACAATAATTGCTATAATAGGGGCCAGGAAATATAAAAAGAACCGGGATTAAGGGATTCGATGGATTTTAACGGAGAAGAGTTTTTGAATCATGATTCGCCTGATTAAAGGATAGCATGATCTCTTTTACGATGTACAATCATCGTGGCAATCCTCAAATCCCATAAACCATATTTCAAAAAAAAAAATCGCGATAATCCCTAAAATCTATTAATCCCGGTCGAAATCGTGTTATTTTTGCCGCTTAAACAGCGCGCATGGACTCCTCATTAAAAAATAAATTCGACAGTATAATTTTTGATCTTGACGGCACCCTTTGGGATAGCACCAATAACGTGGCCCTTGCCTGGCAGGCCGCACTGAAAGAAGTGGATTACATTGATGAGTTAATGACCCAGGAACGGGTGCGTTCCATTACAGGGATGACCTACGATTCCATCTTTGATAAACTATTCCCTGACCTTGATGCAGCGCAACGTGCCGAAGTGCAGGCGCTTTGCGGCAAGCACGAGTTGGAAATATTGCATACCAGGGGCGGGGAGCTTTACCCGGGATTGGATGAAACGCTGGCCTATCTTTCAAAAAACTACAAACTGTTTATTGTAAGCAACTGCCAGAGCGGTTATATTGAGGTGTTTTTTAAGATCAGCCAGATGGAACATTGTTTTATGGGGCATCAATGCTACGGCACCAAAGGAAACCCTAAGGCCGAAAATATAAAGGACATTGTTAACGATCATAACCTGCAAGCTCCCGTTTATGTAGGCGACACCATGGGCGATTACGATTCGGCCACCAAGGCCGGCGTGCCGTTTATTTTTGCGGATTATGGCTTTGGCAAGGTTGATGAAGACCAGGTGGCAACTATTAGTGGTCTTGATGAATTGGTTGATTTGCTGTAATTATTTTGTAGAGACGCGATGCTTCGCGTCTCCGATAAGTTGATATTACATTGCCAAATATTTTAGACGCGAAGTATCGCACCTCTGCGAATTGTCTTATAAATTTAAAACCCCATTATAATTCATTATTTTAGGGGTTATAAATTTATAAAAGGCTTATGGCATCATCCCAACAATTTTCCCGGCGCAGTTTCATTCGTTCGGGCTCAATAGGTTTAGGAGCAATAGCTTTATCGTCGTTTGTTCCGGCATTTGGCAGCGCGAAAAAGAAATTGGGGATTGCCCTGGTTGGATTGGGATCATACAGCAGCGGCCAGCTTGCTCCGGCTTTGCAGCATACCAAGGATTGTTACCTCGCCGGGATTGTAACCGGCACTCCGTCTAAAGCGGTGGACTGGGCAAAAAAATATAACATCCCGCAAAAAAATATTTATAACTATCAAAACTTTCACGAGATAGCTAACAACCCGGATATTGACATTGTATATATAGTGCTCCCGGTGTTTATGCATAAGGAATATACCATTAAGGCCGCCCAGGCTGGTAAACATGTGATCTGCGAAAAACCGATGGCGCTAAATGCTAAGGATTGTGAGGAGATGATAGCCGCCTGTAAAAAGGCAGATAAATTGCTTTCCATAGGTTACCGGCTTCACTTTGAGCCCCACAACATGGAAATAATGCGCATAGGGCAGCAACGCGTTTTAGGCAATATAAAGCACATTGATACGGGTAACGGCTTTACTTATAATGGTGATCCTAATGCCTGGCGCTTAAAAAAAGCAATGGCGGGTGGCGGCGGACTAATGGATATGGGTATTTACAGCATCCAGGGCACGCGATATACTTTGGGGCAGGAACCCGTTGCGGTTAAGGCAACTCAGCAGAAACTGCGCCCTGATTTTTTTAAGGAGGTTGATGAAACGGTGTTCTGGGAACTTGAGTTTCCTGGCGGACTTAAAACCACCGGGAAATCTAGCTATAATAACGACTGGAGCTACCTTAAAGTTGAGGCTGAAATGGGAAATTTTGAGCTGGGTCCTGCTTATGGTTATGGACCTATCGAGGGCAGTGTAAACGGTAACCCGATGAAATATCCGCAAATTATACAGCAGGCTGCCCAAATGGACGACTTCGCCAATTGTGTAATAAAAAATAAGCCATCCCGCGTTCCCGGCGAGGAGGGCCTGAAGGATATGAAGGTGGTTGATGCCATTTATAAGAGTTTGGATTCGGGGAAGTGGGAGAGGATAGGTTGAAAAGGTTACAGTTGTTGTAAAGGTTGTAAAAGTTGAAACTTGCATTTATCTTTATAACGATTTAAACTATTACAACACTTACAACCCCTACAACTAAACCACATGCTTTTTCCCGAAGATTTTTTGCATTATGTATGGAAGTTCCGGCTGTTTGAGCGTGCGGATTTACAGACTACTAATGGTGAGGAATTGGAGATCTTTTCGGCCGGGATGCATAATTCAGATTCGGGGCCCGATTTTCAAACTGCAAGGATCAGGATAGGGGACACCGTTTGGGCGGGAAATGTGGAAGTGCACGTATCATCATGCGATTGGCAGAAACATGGGCATACCACTGACGATTCCTATAGCAACGTAATTTTGCATGTGGTTTATAAGGATGATAAGCCGCTGATCCTGCCGAATGGCCGCCACGTACCAACGCTCGAACTGCAAAACCGTATCCCCGACGAATTATATGCAAAGTACCACAACCTTGTTTTCGGCAATCAAACCATCATTCCATGTGAAGCTAACATCGGATCAGTTGACGGGATAACCCTGCAAAACTGGCTTACCCGGGTGTTAATTGAACGGTTGGAAAAACGCTCCGCAACGGTAATTGATGCGCTTAACGTGAACCGCGGTGATTGGGAGGAAACTTTTTACCAGTTTTTGGCGGCGAACTTTGGCTTTAAAACCAACGCAGTTCCTTTTGAACTGCTGGCAAAATCTATTCCGCAGATAACCCTGGCTAAACATAAAAACAACCCGCTGCAAATTGAAGCCTTGATATTTGGGCAGGCTGGTTTTTTGAACGGTGAGCCGAAGGACGAATACCCGCTAAAACTTAAAACTGAATATGAGTTTCTGCAAAAGAAGTATAAGCTGGCACCGATAGAAAACCATTTATGGAAATTTATGCGGCTGCGACCCCAGAATTTTCCAACAATCCGGCTTGCACAATTCTCTTCATTAGTTTTTCATTCAAACCATTTGTTTTCAAAGGTGTTGGAGATAAAGGACGTGAAGGCTTTGCGGAATTTATTTACTGAGATAAAAGTGAATCCCTATTGGGAAACGCATTACCGTTTTGATGTGGAGTCGGCCCCGGTGGAAAAGAATCTGGGCGCAAAATCTATCGACATATTGCTGCTGAATACTCTGGTGTTGTTTTTGTTCAGTTATGGAAAGCATAACCAAATTCAGCATTATATTAACCGCAGCCTGAAGTTGTTGGAGAATTTGCCGAAAGAAGACAACAATATCATCACAGATTTTGTTAACTTAGGGGTGAAAATAAATACCGCGTTTGAGTCGCAGGCTTTACTGGAGCTAAAAAATAATTATTGTAATTATAAGAAATGCCTGCAATGCGGCGTTGGAAATAAAATATTAAAACTGGCCTGATATGCTGCAAAGGATCCTCACTTTTTTTGAACGTTACTCCTTCGGGGTTTGTACTTACCTCGGCGAAAAGTTTAATGTTTCTATCGGTAAGATCAGGTTGTTCTTTATCTACTCGTCATTCCTGGCCGTTGGCTTCCCGCTGATATTCTACATATTTGCCGGCATCGTGCTTGATATCCGCAAGTTTGTGAAAAGGGTGCATACGAGGGTTACGGATCTTTAATGAATTTTGGAATTCGGATGTTCGATTTCGGATTTAATCTGGATTTTGAAAAGTTTGTCATTGCGAGCGATAGCGCAGCAAACGCACACTTTGCACGATGGTAATGCAGATTCTACACCTCTCTATTCGCGCTGTATAGTATGCGGTTGCTTCGTTCCTCGCAATGACAAGTGGGTAAAAAGATCAAAAGCAATCGTAGATATAAGTTGAAAATCGTGGATCTAACAAAAAAAACCATTACGAGGTACGCGGCAAACTCCCTAAATAAAGATCGCTGCAAGCTGATCATCTATCCGTTGGCCCATAGGAGCTTGCCTTGTACCTCGTAATGGTTTGCCTGTTTACAGGCTTATATTAACTTACCCGTTATTACTGCGTCCTGCAGGTTGCTCACCCGGAAGCGCGGCGTATAAATGCGGTTTGATAAGCGTTTTACCCAAGTTGCTTTATAACCGAACAGCGTGCGGATAACTTTTACGCTTGCTGATCCGGTTGGATAACCATATTTATACCAGCTGAATTTCGACTGGTCGATGCGGAACTTTTCTGCGAATTCTGCTAAAAAGAGATCGATCTCTATATCAACAATATCCAGATCAAGGTCAATACTGGTTTCAAGGCATAACGTATGCGGATCAACTTTCCGGATCTTATACTTTGTACAGTAATCTACTATAAATTCCTTTAATTGAGGGTGTATTTCGTCCATCTGAATAAATAGTTTCCGTGTCATTTGTGTTATAAGACGACAACTTTTTCATAAGGTTGCATTAAATCTTCCTTTTTTATTATCCGGTTGCCGGTAGCTTGTAACAGGTAAAAGTTAATGTTAGGCCTTATAGAAAAGCTTCTGAATAAATATACGAACATCTTCGTATATTATTGTATAAAGTGGCAACTTTTTTATAAAAAAGTTGATTAAGGCTATTTAAAGCAGGAAAACGAAGAGATATCAGATGTTTTTTTCCAGCACAACCAATTCTATCGGCTGTTTGGCAATGCCGAATTTTTTCTCAACATGAAAAGGAAGCATCTCGCCGGTAGTCTTATAACCCCTGCGTTCATACCAACTGATCAACTCATGTCTTATGCTGATAACGGTCATGGTAAGCGTGTGGCAATCTGCCTGTTTTGCATAAGCCTCGGCAGCAATTAACAACTCCCGGCCAATACCATTACCTTGTAATAAAGGCGATACGCTGAACATGCCAACATACAATTTAGGATGCCGCACCTCTAAATAAACACAGCCATTTATTTTACCACTATCGTCCGTGTTTTTAAGGATAACAATAGCCGGATCATCAAAGTAACCTGCAAGTGTTTCTTCGTCAATGCGCAAGCCATCCAGCAAATTAGCTTCGGTTGTCCAGCCTTGTTTGGAAGTTTCGCCGCGATAGGCGCTGTTCACTAAAACGTTAAGTTCGGATACATCGGTGGCGATAGCTTTGGTAACGGGCATGATTTTGGAATGAAAGCGCAAACCTAAACTTTTTGCCATACAGTATCAATACCTATGGTCAACGGCTTTTCATATTGCGGAATTGTAACATTACTATGATAGTGCATGTTTGAAATAAACCTTTTGCGGGATAACTAGTTCAATTACCAGAATCAATTACTAAAGAACATGAAATATTTAAAAGTGCTGCTAATAGCAGTTGTAACAGTAATAACATTTGGAAGCGCGAAGGCGCAGGTTGTGGTTAAAGCAAGGGTGGGCGGACTTGTCCATCGTCATTATGTACATCACCGTAGGGTGGTGGTTAGACCTGTTCATCACCGCCATTGGCGCCATCACCGCAGGTATCACCGTCGTTACTAATTATAAAAAACAGCCTTGCCACACCGGCAGGGCTGTTTTTTTACAGGTAGCCCAGCCTTATTGCCGTGAGCATAAACACATCATACAAAATGTGAAAGAAAATCAGGTACCACAAATTACCCTTAAAAATTTTGTAAAGCCAGGTAATAAATAGCGCAAAAATAAATATGCTTATTACTGAAGACGGGCCCTCCTGGTAATGATACAGGGCGAAAAGTATGGCCGTAACTAACCCGCTTATTTCAAAGGCCCATTTTGACCCACCAGCCATTTGCCTGACCCTTGTAAGGATAAAACCCCGGAATGCGATTTCTTCATAAGGGATAACAAGCACCGCAGCCAGCAACAGCAGTAACAGGTAACTAACCAGGTTATGTTTTATAAAATCGAAATCGTGGTAGTTAACCGGTTCAAATTGGAAGGCTTTATCTATTAACGGCCCTATGGCCCAAAATTGTAGCATTGCATATGCTAATCCTATTGCCCCGCCAATTAAAAAAGCTTTGAATGACAGATTTGAAAAGCGAAAGCCGATGCTGCGGAAGTTTTCGCGGTAAAGCTTCAAATAAAGCCATAAAAAAAGCAGCACCACAATGGGGTACACAAACATCGGTAATCCGCCGAAATGGGGGAACAGCATCAGGAACACAATCATTACCGTGTCCAATAAAACTATTTGCCATTTTGTGGTGATCATACCATTCAGACTGTTGTTGATTTATATAGTTACAGGTTCCTGTAATCTTCCCTAATAGGGCTAAAAATATCTATCAATTTGCAGTCTGTTATGGCCTTGCCGCCGTGCCATACATCTGAAGGGATAACAGCGAACAAGCCTTTATTAAGTAATTGTGGCACATCGTTTACCGTTAGCTCAAACTCTCCCTCAATAACAAATGAGCATTGCTGGTGGATGTGTTTGTGCCTGGGTACTGAGCAGCCTGCCTTAACTTCTATAAAGTTGATGGTATTGGTTTCGGTATGGATTAGTTTGGAGAAAAAACCGGGCGCAATTTCTTTGGTGTTAATGTCATCAAAGCGTTGAAAAATAGATTGGTCCATATGATTTAAGTATTCACAATATTAAAAATTAAAAAACACTTATCTTTATTAAATAAAACCATGAGGCAAAAATTATGGTTATTCTAATATAGGTTTTACAACCAGGTACTATGGCATTTATTGATTATTATAAAATTTTAGGTGTCGACAAAAAGGCATCAGATAAGGATATTAAAAACGCTTACCGTAAGCTCGCCCGCAAATATCACCCCGATCTTAACCCTAATGATGCGGAGGCTCACAAAAAGTTCCAGGAACTGAACGAAGCAAACGAGGTTTTAAGCGATCCGGATAAAAGAATAAAGTACGACAAGTACGGCGAAAATTGGCAACACGGCGCCGAATATGAGCAAGCCCGGCAACAGCAGCAAGGGAGGCAGCAACCAGGCGGATTTGGCGGCGGCTTTGGTGGCGGACAGGCCGGCGGATTTGAGGATCTGGGCGGCGATGGTTTTTCCGACTTTTTTCAGTCTATGTTTGGAGGTGGTGGAGGTTCCCGAAGCGGGCGGCAATCAAAATACCGCGGGCAGGATTTAAACGCAGAGTTCAAGCTCAGTTTAAAAGAAGCGTATGAAACGCACAAACAAACATTAACGGTAAATGGCAAAAATATCCGGATAACAATACCCGGCGGTGTGGAGAACGGGCAGAATATTAAAATTGCCGGTCACGGCGGTCCGGGAAAAAACGGCGGTCCGGCCGGCGATCTGTTCATAACATTTCTAATTGCCGACGATCCGCGATTTAAAAGAATTGGCAGCGATTTGTACGCGACTACAAAACTGGATATCTATACAGCTGTACTCGGTGGCGAGGTAACCATTGAAGCGCTTGATAGCAAAGTGAAAATAAAGGTAAAGCCCGAAACACAAAATGGTACCAAGGTAAAATTGAAGGGTAAGGGAATGCCCGTTTACAAAAAGGAAAACCAGTTTGGCGACCTATATGTTACTTATGAGGTGCAAGTGCCAACAAACCTTACCGATAAACAGAAGAAGTTATTTGAGGAGTTGCGCGATGAGGTGGCCCCCAGCAGCCCCTAAAGGGGAGTAAAGTTGGCAGTTGCCAGTAGGCGGTTTGCAGTTAGAAAATTTAGCCTCACAGTAAACAGCCAAATACCAATGAACGAATGAACCCGTGAACTAATAAACCAACCGAGATGAAGACGAATTTAATAGCAGCGAGCGATATATGCACCTATCATGATGTTGAATATACCTTTATCAATTCGTTAGGTGAGGCGGGATTGGTACAATTAAAGGTGGTAAAAAAGAATGCCTTCATCCCCGAAACCGACCTGCAAAAGCTGGAGAAAATGATCCGGATGCACCAGGAACTGGATATAAATGTAGAAGGCATTGAAGCCATCATTCACCTACTGGATAGGGTTGAGCAAATGCAGGAAGAAATGCGGGTGCTGAGGAATAGGGTGGGGTAAAATAAAAAGAGTTACCGGATTTTACACCTGTAACTCTTCAAACTATAATCACTTGTAAATTCTTATTGTTACAACACGTATTTCCGTCTCAATTCCTCACTTACTATGTAGGCGTCTTCAACAACGGTTTCAGGATAACCAATGGTTTCCAAAATAGCAATGCCATTTTTGTTTTTCAGCACGCCTGTCTTCATCTTATAATCAAACACCAGGCGGGTATCATTTACCGATTCTTCGAACGAGTAAACCGCGTAGTCGTTATCCAGTAACTCAGCCAGCTCCAAATCGTGGGTTGATACATAAACAAAGTTCTTATTATCGGTTAAGTAGGTGAGCACTGATTTTGCTGCCGCGATGCGCTCAATTGTGTTTGTTCCGCGGAAGATCTCATCGATGATGATCAGGCTCTTAATGGGCTCATCGCCGCCGCTTTGATTAATTATATCCAGGATGGACAGCGCTTCTGCCTGGAAGTAGCTCTTGTGTTCACCCAAATCATCGGTAGTGCGGATGCTGGTCTGGATCTTTAATAATGGCGCTTTATAACCGGCGGTACAGGTGGTGTAAATGGTTTGTGCCAATAAAGTATTAATGGCTATCGACCTGATAAACGTGGTTTTGCCCGACATGTTGGAACCGGTGATCAATACACCTTCATCCGTACGGGTATGAATAGAGTTTGGTACGCAGTTGTAAATAAGCGGGTGATACATATCCACCAGGTCCATTTGTTGGTTTTCGGTATAAAATACCGGCTTGCTCCAATGCGGCAGGCCAACCCGTACCGACTGAATAGCTATCAACATATCAATTTCGGCTACATATTTATAAAGTACCTCAATATCAGCACGATACTTGTTAACCCGTTTTACTGATGTGATGAACATCAATGGCTCCAGTAAAAACAGCAATTTTATAAATTTATATACTGCGTAGCTAAAGTTATCCGGGTTGTCGGCAATCTTGCTTTCAAAGCTTACAAGGTTAAGTGTGCGGTTTAAGCCAGCCAAGAGATTTAAGCTGATCCTTACCTGCTCGTCATTTTCTGTGGTTAGCTTTTTGGTGAGTTTTTTTGCAACGCTATGCAGTATCATCAACTGCGGGAGCGAACGGGTATACGACGAGATCTTATTACGCGTACCGTAATGCAGCGCCACGTTACCAATCAGTAATGCGATCAGCACCATGAAGCATACCAGGTTTGGCTCAATAAACAGTGATGCGATTAATCCGATAATGGCAACGCCTGAGATGCGGATGTAGATGCTCATCAACGGAACCAGTAAAAATTCATGCTCCTTTAAAAATAGTTCGGCCAGGTAATAGGCATCAGGGCTGTTTAACTTTGCCAGTTCCAGCTCAATCCGTTCCTGGTCGGGACGCGGCATGTTAAGTGCGTCTATCTTTTTATCGAACTTTAATAACGATTCGAAATTGGTTTCGGGTGTAAAAAGCTTTTTGTAGAAATATTGCTTACCAGGCTTGGAATTTGTTCTGTCGAGATAATTGAAAACGTTGTTCAGGTCAAGGTCGTTTGCAATTACATTAGTTATTTTATTGGGGCTGTCGTCTGCATTCAGATAGGCAGCAATTAACTTAAAATTACGGCGGGCATTTACCGGCCGTCCCCATTTGTTCTGGATTCGCTCCAGGTTTCGCCTGGTGGTACTTAGCTTATCAAAATAATTGTATATGTAAAAGCCAATAAGGATTGCTGCAAGTACTACAGCGGTAAATAACCAATAAAACATATTTTAAAAATCAGGGTGTGTTAAAATAAATTCCTAATAATCACAACGTAAATCTATCAAACCTTTAGCGATAACCAATAGTTAATTGGACAAATAAAAGTAAGATAATATTTCCGTAACGAGCCATTTATACGACTTGCAGCGCCAAAAGTTGTTGTATTATTTTTGATTTAAAGTACGAACGTTTATCGTTAATAGGTTATTATGCAAATAAATGGTGCACAGTAGTTTATGTAATAAAGCCTTATTTGCTTAAAAAACTATGCAACGCCTGCTGGGTAAATTCTGATAGCACCAATTCGCCGCTTATGGCTGCGCGCTCTGCTAAAAGTTCATCCCAATCGTCGGTATCTTCCCAAAAAATCTCCTTTAGTCCTTTCAATGCTTCAGGGTGGTAGGTGGCCAGTTTTTGACTCAGCGTTTCAAGCGCAGCATCAAGAGAGGGGATATCCGAGTAAACCTCGTTATACAACCCTTTTTGCATGGCCCATTGCGCAGTTTGAAAATCGGTAGCGCGGATGGTTAATTGCGAAAATGCCGGTAACCCAATTTTGCGGGTAACAGCCGGCGAGATTACAAACGGGCCAATACCGATTGCCAGTTCGCTTAGTTTTATCGATGCCGCATCCGTAGCCAGGCAATAATCTGCCGCAGCAGCCAAACCTACTCCTCCACCAACCGCCTTTCCCTGAACGCGGGCAATAACAATCTTTGGTGATTTGCGGCAGGCATTGATCACCCTTGCAAACCCGGTGAAGAATATGGCGCCCGCCTCCTTGTCCTTTATCTGCAGCAACTCGTCAAAGCTGGCGCCTGCGCAAAAGGTACGGTCGCCGCCGCTTTTCAGGATGATGGCCCGGGTACCGGCGTTGTTACCTGCTTCAGTTATCTTAGTTGTAAGCTCGTCAAGCAACGCAGCTGGCAGCGAGTTTTGTGCAGGATGGTAAAAGCTAATGGTGGCAATGCCATTGTCGCTTATGGTTAGGCTTACATTTCCGTTATCGGTGGGCATAGTTAAATGGTGTGCAAGTGTGCAGATATACAAATGTGCGGATGAAAAAATTAATATCGGATATATAGCGTGAAATTTATTAAATTGTGTTTGATTTGATATGTCCGTTTATCGCAACCAGTAATCACATTTATTTGGGAATGATATAACACCTAGTCTAACTAAATAGCAATGAGACATCGATATTTAAGATCTCTGCAATTTCAACTAGTCGTGATACTGTAAGAACGGTTCCTCCTGATTCTATTTTGCTGTAAGCATTTTGGGAGATGCCAAGTTTTTTTGAAAGCCTATCTTGTGACATTTTTTTTAGCACGCGCTCGGTACGGATCTTCGAAAGAATAACGGAAATTATTTTATCGGTATTGGTCAGCATATTTATCCCCGAAAACCAGTTTTAATATATAAAGATGCATCATTGTTGTAATTAAAACGAGAAAACTGGTCGAAATATGAAAATATAGCGTACGGGAATATTTGGTTTTACCCTATTTTTTGGGGGAAGCTGGACAAGTGAAATCAGCGGTGGCTATTTTTTTGTTATATTAGTATTAATTAAATAGTCAATCTGCCAGTATGTTTAATTTTCAAAACCTTTACCTGTTTTTCATCACCTCGCTGCTGCTTAACCTTGCGCCGGGTAACGATATGCTGTTTGTAGCATCGCGCAGTGTATCCTATGGTGTCAGGGCTGGAGTAGCATCCGCAGCAGGCGTTTTTGCTGGTTGCTTTGTGCATATTTTAGGTGCAGTGCTGGGCTTATCTATTATTATATCAAAGTCGGCTTACTTATTTGGGTTGATAAAATACGCAGGAGCTGCCTACCTCGTTTATCTTGGTGTAAGAGCCCTGCTTTCCAAACAGGCCATCGACCCTAAAAAAGAAAAACCGGGAAGGGCGGGCTACATGAGCCTGTTTAAACAAGGCGCTTTAACCAATGCGCTGAACCCCAAAGTTGCTATTTTCTTTTTATCCTTTTTGCCCCAGTTTGTCGAGATTCATTCGCCGTTTGTTAAAGTGCAGTTGCTTATACTGGGCCTGTGGTTTGCATTGCAGGGCACACTGGTGCTGATAATTGTTGCAGGTATCCTCGGCAAAACGAAGGACTTTTTCAGCAGGAACCCTAAGGTTTGGCAGGCCCAGGAGAAGGTTACCGGCTTTATATTGATAGGGCTGGGTATAAAAATTGCACTAACCACCAAACGATAGTATTATTTATGGTTGATATTGAAACCGCCCGTGAAATTGCCCTCAGCCTGCCGGGAGCAGTTGAGCAGGATCATTTTGGCAAACCAGCGTTCCGCACTAAGCGCATTTTCTCAACCTTATGGATCAGTGATCGCCGCATGGTGGTGATGCTTTCGCCAATTGATCAATCGGTATTTCATTCGTTTGATGCATCGGTATTTTACCCGGTGCCTAATAAATGGGGGTTAAAGGGTGCCACCGTTATTGAGCTTGATAAGGTAAGCCGTGATATGCTGGAAGATGCTTTGACCCTTGCCTGGGAAAAAGTAAAGTGATTAAATATATTAATGATGCCGGCCGTAGTTCCGCTTCCTGTAATACGGCTGCACCGCTCCAAAATTGTAGGTAAAGCCTATTGAAATTTGCCGGTATTGGTCAACATCCTGGTTTTTAAACTTGGCAGTAGGGTCATTGTAGCCGTCCAATCCGTCGCCGATATCAAAATTGTGGGTATAGCATACGGTTATCACATAGGTTGCCTCGCCAAAGCCATTATATAGTTTTAAGGCATATCCTATTTTTCCCATCGCAAGGAATTCCTTGCTCCTGTCTTTACCCGGAAATACATAATGTGAACCATCAGGCTTAACCCTGTTGGTTAGCAAATAATTGTAAATGCCTCCTGCTCCGAAACCAACATACCAGTTTTTAACAATATCCAGCAGGTCGTTATCAAAATCAAGCAGCGAGCCCAATTGCGGATCGATGTGGAGCATTAAGGCAGTGTAGTTATTTTGGTATTTTCTCAGGTTTTGATCGAGAGCTTTGGTGTCGCCGCCGCCTGATAGTAGCCCGTGTTGCAGTTCCAGGGAGATCGGAACATAAGGGCTGTAATTGTAGTTAAAATGGAGGTCGAAACTGTATCCGGGATTTTGATGTACAAGGTCGGTGAATCCCCGGGTCGAACCGACGTCGAACCCTGCCCCAAATGTTGTGTAGCTGTTATTGCTTTGCGCCCTAACCTTTATTATAACACACAAAAAAATAAAGAGAAATAATAGAATTTTTCTCAAGAAAATGCCCTGTAATAATTTAAAATCAGCCGAATTTAATAAAAAGATTATTATTTCAGTAAGCTCAAGAAATATTATTACTAACACTTTTATAAACAATACTACAGGGTAATATTTATGTCTTAATACTTAATTAATGCGTAATAATGTATTGTATGTTAAATCGGAGATGAGATGAGGCTACCTGGTAAGCTTATAAATATTGTACCGACTTAAGGTGGCTGTAAGATCCCGTTAACATAAAGTTTCGTTGATTGTCCTTAGCAGAGTTGGCTTCGTTCCTCGCCATGACGCTGGGAGAAAGATGTCTTCCTATCCGCACATCATTTTTCCTATCCGCACATCCGAAATTTGCACATCATTTAATTATCTGCCCCAATACTGCTTCCCTCAAGTACTTACTAACGGGCACCTGGTGTTTTTTAACATGCAGGGTATTGCCCTCAATGGTATCAACCTTGTTAATGGCCACCACGTACGATTTGTGGGTTTGAATAAATTGTCCCTGCGGCAGCTTATCAACCAAAGCCTTAATAGTGGTATGGGTTATCAGCTTGCGGTTCTCAAGGTGGATGGCCACATAGTTCTCCATCCCCTCTATAAATAACATCTCATCAAAATTTATCTTTTCCAGCTTGCCGTTTACCTTTATAAAAATGTATGGGGTATTGGCCGCCGGGACATTTTCCCGCAACGCGAAGTAATCCCGCGTCTTCCAAGCCGCCTTTAAAAAGCGCTCGTAGCTGATGGGCTTCAACAGGTAGTCCATCACGTCCAGTTCGAATCCCTGCAGGGCAAATTGCTCAAAGGCGGTTGTAAAAATAACTTTGGGTGGATTGGATAATGCCTTTATAAAATCTATCCCGCTGATGTGCGGCATCTGGATATCCAGGAACAACAGGTCGACGGGTTGCTTTTGCAGCAGATCACTTAATTGCAGGGCATCTTCACAAACCCCCTTCAGATCAAGGAAGCCGATCTTCTCTACATAGCCCTGCAAACCCTTGCGTGCAAAAGGCTCATCGTCGGTTATTATGCAGGTGATGTTATTCATAGTGCAGCGTTAATTCGGCGGTAAATTTATCGTTACCGGCATTGGTAAGCATTGTGTGTTTGCCCGGATAAAGCAGGTCAAGCCTTCGTCTTAAATTTTCTAAACCTATGCCGCCGCTTTTAGCTATTGTGTGTTTGATCTGTGGCATCGAGTTTTCAACAGTAAAAACAATATTGTCACCTGATAATTGTGCGGTTATGGTCATTTTATAATCGCCGCCGATAAATTTAAAAGCATTTTCAACAAAGGGCAAAAACAACAGCGGGTAAACCATTTGACTGTTCAAAGCCTTGTCAAAGGTAACTTCCAGTTTCAACTTATCTGTGCTTCTTATTTTTTGCAGGTCGATAAAGCTTTGCAGGTATTCCAACTCATTTATTACCGGCACCTGCTGCTGCTGATCGTACAGTTGGTACCGTAATAGTTCCGAAAACTTTTCGATGCTGTTTTTTGCCCCGTCAATGTCCTCATCCATCTGGAAATAAATAGTATTAAGGGCATTGAACAAAAAATGCGGATGATATTGTGCTTTTAAAAATTTAAGCTCGGTTTCCAGGTGATCGTTTGTTACTTTTTCCAGCTGAACTTTATTATCAACGTAGGCCCTTAACCACGTACTGCTGCGTGCAATGCCATAATAAACAATAGCATACAAGGTGGGTATCATATTAATATCTGCTACATCTCCCCAGGAGATCCACCAAGGTTTCCACACACCCAGGTGCAGGGCCATATCCATCGGAACGAATATCACATTCACCAATACCAGGTTAGCTCCTACCAGTATCACCAGTTCCCGCACTACACCACGATAGCTTAGCTGCACAGGCCAGTGTTTATCGTAATACTTAAAAAGCCGCTCAAACAGGTATATGGCTATATAGCCGACCATTATTGTGCAGGTCATTTCAACGGCATTGATATAAAAACGCCGCTCCCAAAAATGTTCACCAACATCGGTATCGTGTAACAGCCTGATGGTAAAATATACCAGCAGGCCATACAGTGCGGGGAATATGTATTTCTGAAAAGATTTCATATGTTAGTCCAAATTACAAAGTTTTCGCCTCACCTCCCCCCCTACAATGGAGAAGATTTTAGCTTCGTTCTTATTCTACCACCCCACTTTGAGGGGGGATTTAGGTGAGGTTAACTATACAGGATTAAATTACAAATTTATGCAGATAACACTACCGCAGGTTTAACATCTTCCTTTTCCAACTGCATCTCCGGCTTCGGTTTGTTCTTAGGCTTCATACCAAACAAAAACCTTGTCAAAGCATACGGGCGGATAAACAGGTGATAGATCAGCACACTTACAAAGAAAGTGATCCCAACCGTATAAATATATTTCGACAGGATGCTTTCATTTTGAGTTTGCACGATGTAATAAGCCACCAGCACGATCACCGTTTGATGCAGAATGTAGAACGGATACACTGCCTGGTTCAGGTAATTAAGTATGGCGTGCTTGCGATTGAGGTAATGCTTACCGTAGCCCACCAATGCCAGTACCCATCCCCAGGCAATTGTTGGCCTTAAGGCTATAAACAAATAATTGAATAAGCTGCCTTGAAATGGCCAGTTCGCATACCCTGGCTCAGCTTTATTCCACCTCATGCATTCCCATATCATCAAGGTCAAAAACCCTGTACTCAAAGCAAAGCGGCGGTTGCGTTCCAGGCTGTCCATAAGCTTAGGCTGTAAGATGCAGATAAAGCCCGCCAGCAGGAACAGCAGCCAATACACAAAGTAGCAGCCATCATGTGCCAGGTCGTTGGTTTCGGGTAATTTATCGCTCAGCAGTGTAAACCATATAATACCGGGCAACATCAGCACATAAACCCATTTACCGTTTGCCAGAGCAGCCAGTTTTTGTTTAAAGGCCGCACTTTTGGGTGATATCATCCAGGCAAACATGGGTGCAAATATCAAATCGTAAATAAACAGGTAGGCAATAAACCACAGATGGTGCCAGCTAAAGCTGCCGCCTTTTGGATAGGGCACAAAGTTAAATACACTTGGATACCAGTCCCAAAAACTGCCTTTGTAACCTTGCGTCAACCGTTCCATATAAATTTGCGGTGGCACAATGATGAACATGCCCACCAGCAAGGGTATAAAAAGCCTGCGGAAACGTAAGCTGATGAAGCTTAAGGTAGATCGCCGCTGCATCATGTAATAGCTTACTGTACCTGAAATGAAAAAGAGCAGCGGCATGCGAAAAAGGTGCAAAAAATGATTTGATTCCATCATCAGGTTGCTGGTTTCGTGGTTCTTGATATGCCAGCCATCCTCGGCTACATAAGGCATAGCCGAATGAAAAAATAATACACCCAGTATGGATAAGATCCTTAACCAGTCGAGATAGGTTTGGCGTTGTGTGGTTTCCATGGTTTGTTGTTTTTTATGTAAAGAAACCATGTCACAGCCACCTGCTAAAACTATTTTGACCACAAGCCATTTTTCGGTGACCAGCGGACAAAATCATGTTACCTTTAACGTTAATTTTGTAGCGTAATAACCAAATATTAAAAATGAAGAATATAAAACCCCTGCTTACATTCTTATTTTGTGCGATAATAGGCGCCGGCCATGCTCAAATAAATATCGATACGGCTGCTGTTGTAAAAAATAACAAGCAGTTATACGCAATAGTGGTAACACAAAATGACGAGGTGACCTATAGCCATTATTATAACGGTAAATCGGCAACAGACCTATTCAATAACCAATCGCTTACAAAAAGTGTAATGTCATTATTAATTGGGATAGCTATTGACAAAGGTTATATAACATCTGTTGATGAAAAGATCATAAATTTCTTCCCGCAATTAGCGCAGGACACCGATAAACGCAAACAAGACATTACCATACGCCAGATCATGAACCAGGCGTCCGGCCTGTGGCATGAGGACCTGGGCCCCCATGGCAACCTGGGTAAATACCTAAGCTTTGCTGATCCATCAGGCTATGTACTGCATGCGCCGCTGGTGAGCCAACCGGGGAAGATCTTTCAATACAACAACGCTGCGTCGCATCTCCTCTCGGTAATACTTACAAAAGCTACCGGGATGAATACGTTTGAATTTGCCTATAAGTACCTGTTCGACCCGCTGGAAATCAATGAAGTAAAATGGGGTAAGATGCGAGATGGCTATTACGATGGCTGCGGCTTGCTGAGCGTTCAACTGCGTACTGCGGACATGAACAAGCTAACCTCTTTACTGCTTCACAGGGGTAAACTAAACGGTAAATATATTGTGTCTGAAAAATGGGTGAATCAGCTGCTTCGCCCTATAATCTATAATGGCACTAATTGGGGGTTTCCGGGATCGATCTATTCCCTGTGCTTCTATCATTATGACTATGAAGGCCAGCCCATAACTTATGCCCTTGGCTGGGGCGGCCAGTATTCATTTGTTATTCCCGGTAAAAATGCGGTGATTACAGTTAATGAAAGGGTGGATGATGCTACCGCGATAAAAGCAGCCAGCGTGTTTTTGGACAAAATTTTCCCGCTCATTTATCATCAGCTACACTAGTGGCAGCTCAAAATAAAAAGTTGATCCCTTGCCGCTTTCACTTTCAACCCCAATTTCTCCATTATGATAATTGATGATCTCTGCGGAGATGTAAAGACCCATACCGAGGCCGCTTGTCATGTGCTTTTTATCTTCAACGCGATAAAAGCGCTCAAATATGCGGTCTTTCTGCTCGTCTGATAGCCCTATACCATAATCGGTTACGGCAACCCGTACAAAGCCATTTTCTGCCGTAGTCTGAATGATCACATCCTTATTTTTAGGGGAGTATTTTACCGCGTTACCAATAAGGTTATTTAAAACCTGTTCCAGTCGCTCCGCGTTGCCATTGATCAGGTAATCGTGGCCGTCGCGTATAATGAAGTTATATTCGGGGTAAATGTGCGCAGCGTTTTCAACGGCGGTTTTTACCAGGTCGGTTAAATTAACCTTTGTAAAGGCGTATTCCAGCTTACCCGCCTGAATCTTGCTGACGTCGAGCAGGTCGTTTATCAGGCGCTGCAGTTTATTTACAGCGCTATTCGCCCTCTCTACATATTGTTTAACAGAGCCAGGCATATCATCCTTTTTGTAGGAAGATATCAATTGAAGATAGCCCTTTAAACTGGTTAATGGTGTCTTCAACTCATGGCTTGCAATACCAATAAACTCATCCTTGCGGTCCATTTCCTTCTTCTGGTCCTCTATATCGGTAGCTGTGCCCACCCAAAAAGCAATCTCGTCCTGTTCGTCACGTAAGGGGATAGCCCGGTTTAAATGCCAGCGATAGGCGCCGTCTGATCCTCTTTTATAGCGGTTCTCCACCTCGAAGATTTGACCCGATTTCAGAGATGCCTTAAACCTATCCATTGTAAGCTGAAGATCGTCGGGATGAATGGTTTTTTCCCATCCATATTTCCTGGTATCCTCTGCACTCAGTCCGGTATAGGTATACCATTGCTGGTTAAAATAGTCAACCTCGCCGTTTGGCAGGTTGGTCCACGTCATTTGCGGAATGTTGTTAGCCAGGTATTTAAAGTGCTCCCGGCTTACAAAAAGTTCGTTTGTGCGGTGCTTAACCGTATCTTCCAATTCATTATTCAACTTTTCGGTAGCTAAATGCGCTGCAGCCAGTTGTAGGTTTTTTATTTTAAGCTGATTCTCAGTTTCCTTTAATTTGGTCAGATCGGTTAGGATCAGGCTCAGTGCAACCCCTTCGTCGAGTTCAAGGGTGTTGCATGAAATAAAGCAGGGTACCGTATGTCCGTCGGTGTTTATAAGGTAAATCTCTTCCTTACAATCCTCCTCCCAGGCGTTGGCAATTACTTCGTCATAAACATTGCGCGATTCTTCGGCTATGAAATCACTAAAATGCAGGCCAATGGTTTTTTCGAGCGGCATGCCTACCATCGCGGCAAAGCGCGAATTATTGTAAAGGATCAGTCCCTCGCGGTTAATGGTAACCGCCCCTTCATTCATCTTTTCAATAAACACGCGGTAGGTTTGATCGGCAGTTTTAAGCGTATACAACTGGTGCCCCTCGCCATCATTAACTATAAGCGCATCAACCTGCCCGGTACGTATAGCATCGATCGTATCGTTGGCTTCATCCAACTGCATCTGAAGCTCATTGTATTCGGCCAATAGTTGGTCATATGTCTTTTTTACATCTTCCATATTACTACACAGCTGATAAGTTTAGCCCCCGCTTTACCTTTTCGGTGTCAGACATGTCACCAATCAGCCTGCGCTGTGGTAGAGGGCTTACTTTTACAAGCATTGGTAATGCTATAATCTGTTCTTTTTCGGCTATTAATCTTTGCTGATAAACATCTATAATTTCCAGTTCATACCTATCCTTCAGGTACGTTTCGCAAAACTCCTTTATGTTTGATATGGCACGGGTTGAATTAGGCGTAGCACCGGTTACAAATAAGCGCAACCTGTAAATGTCATCGTCTTCCACATCATTTTTATATGCGGGCATTCCTGGCTGCTTTGTCATTATGATTATCCGTTAGCTATGGTTGGTCGTATGTTTAGTCCTACCAAAACTTTTTCTTCGTTTGAGAGGTCGCCGATAATTTTACGGATCGGCTCCGGAACTTTACGAACCAGCGTTGGTACGGCAAAAATCTGGTCGCCTTCAGCCAGCTGTGGCTTGATCAGCAGGTCAATTACTTCAATTTTGTATTCGCCTTCCAAATACTCCTCACAATATTTTTGCAGGTTATGCAAAGCCGTCTGCGACTTTGCGGTTTTCCCGGCGATGTATAACCTTAACTCGTATTTATACTTTTTTGTTTCCATTATTATTGCCTTTCGGGCCCGGCATATTATCTTCACCACGATGCAACTTCAGCATCTCCTGGCGATTTTCCTCCGTCACCCGTTTCACAAGGTCTTCTTCTATATAAATTTTATTCAATTCTTCTTCGGCCGACTCAAACTCGCTTTGTAAGCTGGCTATTTTTGCCTCAAGCACTTTCTTTTTGCGCAGTACTTCGCGGTCCTTCATGCTCATCGCATTAGTGCGCAGCACCTGGCCGGTTTGTTCATGCAATTTTTGTGCCTCCCTGGCCGAGCCGGTGAGCACACCTTCAGGGCCAAGGTATACTTCAACCAAATCAATTCCCTTGTCGGTAATTATAAACTCCCTTACCTGGTTAGAATGCTTCATCCCGCGCGATTTCATGATGTACATGCCCCGATTTCGTTCGCCATTAAATTCAATATCACGAACCAATAACCAAGCATCGACTAAAGAAGATACACCCTCATCGGTTTGTTCGGTTACTACCGAGTTTAAAGTAAGGGCAGTAAATAATACTGTGATTTGTTCCTCCTGCAAAAAGTCTATCAGCCTGATCAGCATTGCCTTTACTTCACTCACCGAACCCACTGTTATCAGGTTGGTGATCGGGTCGAGTACAACTGCCTGCGGCTTAAACTTTTTTATCAGCTTGTGCATGGCTACTAAATGCTGCTCAAGTCCATGTAAGGTCGGTCGTGATGCCATAAATTGCAAAAGTCCGTTATTCACATGCTTTCTCAAGTCCATGCTAATAGAATGCATGTTGCGGATGATCTGGTTTGGCGATTCCTCAAATGCAAAATAAAGGCACTTTTGATTTTTGTTACAAACCTCGTTGGCAAAACATGCTGCGATGCTTGTTTTACCTGTACCTGCGGTACCTGATACCAAAATGCTGCCGCCTTTAAAAAATCCATGGCCACCTAACATTTTATCAAGCGCCGGAATTCCGGATGAAACTCTTTCGGACGATACCGCCTTTTCAAGCTTTAACGAGGTTACTGGCAATACGGAGATCCCGTCCTCATCAATCATAAAGGGGTATTCGTTTGTGCCATGTACCGATCCGCGATATTTTACTATTCTTAAACGGCGGGTCGAGATCTGGTTGATCACCCTGTGATCAAGCAATATAACACAGTCAGATACATACTCCTCCAGTCCCTGGCGGGTTAATGATGGGCCTTCGCCACGTTCGCCGGTAATAATTGCCGTAACACCTTTTTCCTTTAACCACTGGAACAGCCTGCGCAACTCGGCGCGTAAAATGGCCTGGTTGGTTAAACCGGCAAAAAGGTTCTCGATAGTATCTAATACTACCCGTTTTGCTCCAATGCTGTTTATCGCGTAATCGAGGCGGATAAACAAGCCGTCCAAATCGTATTCGCCGGTCTCCTCGATCTCACTTCGGTCGATATGGACATAGTCTATCTTTAGCTTTTTGTCTTTCTGAAGCTTATCCAGGTCAAAACCCAGCGAACCAACATTCATTGTTAGTTCCTGCGCTTTTTCTTCAAAGGCCATAAACACGCCGGGCTCGTTAAATTCTGTGGCGCCCCTCACAATAAATTCAAGCGACATTAATGTTTTCCCGCAGCCCGCCTCGCCGCAAACGAGCGATGGACGGCCCGATGGAATACCTCCGCCGGTTATTTCATCAAGCCCGGTAATACCCGTTTTTGTTTTTGGGATCTGCGTGTGGACCGATGTTTTCCTGTCTTTTCTATTTTCCTTTGCCATTACCAATAGCTTTTAAATCGTAAAAAGACCTTTATTTAGGTTTTAATATAATTTTTATATTAGAACTAAATATTGAGCATCTTTTTTTATATTAATAAGAGCAATAATAAAAAGTATGGGAAATTGTTTTTGAGAGTTTTAAATTATATAAAGCCGTTACACAATGCAATAAATATTTAACCATAAAGATAATTATTAGCATATTGTTTAATAAAAAAAGCAATGCCGCCGGGCATTGCTTTTCTGATTTTAGGGAAAATTTAGTGCTTGTACCGTTTAGAATTTATACGTTACGCCAGCTCCAAAAATCTGTTTTACCTGTAATAGCGAGTGGTATTCTGTTACACCGTTGCTTTGAACAGGTACTTTTGTATTAGGGTCGGAGATGAGTTCCAAACCTGCATTTACAGTTACCAGCTTGTTTACCTTCATGAAGATGTTCGCGGTATAATCCATGTAGATGTTACCAGGAGTTTTAAGGTAATTTGAGTATAATTTCAATATGTTCTCAAACGAAATATTCTCCACCAAATTTACTTTGTAGTAAGCATCCAAAGAGGCGCCGAATTCAAACAAGCTCTTTTTACCCGGCGTTACGCCAAATGAACCGATTGACGAAAGCGAATCGTTTTGAACAATGGTGATGCGTGCAGCGGCAGGTGATATGTTGATCCTGAAATTATCGGATTTTTTATAAGCAAAACCCGGCCCGAAGGTAAGGTTGGCAGGTGCAAAAGGGGCTGATATTAAAGTGCGGTTACCAAGGGCATCGTAGTTATAGCCTTTGGTAAACTGTGTTTGAAAGTTCATATAAAAGGTGTACAGCCAATATTTTGATGCCTGGCGACCAAGTAAGCTGTTTAAGATAATGCGGTCATCATTTTTACGCCAGCCGGTACCGTTTTGCTTGCTGAGGCCATAACCTGCAATAGCTTTGTTATCCCAGCTCCATACGCCTTTTTTGTAGTTGAAATCGTAATCAAGCACAATGTTGGCTGCAACGGAGTTTACACCACCAGCTGCCCAGTTTGAAAATGAGCTTTGGTTTATCAGGAAGGTGTTTTGTCCGTGGATGGTCCAAAATTTAGTAGTGTCTTTAGGCGGCGTGGCCTGTGAATAGCCTGCAAGGCATATAAAAGTGAAGGCGGCAATTAATAAAATTTGTTTCATAAGGGCTTGGTTAAATAATTTATCCTGCCGCAAATTTATAAATCATTTTTAAAAACCCGACGCAACAAATGCATTACAGGGCTAAAGAATGGTATAAAACATCGCTATTGCTGCAGCCGCCATCGCTCCAAAAGCTACCCAAAGTATGGTTTTTGAAAGCCACCCGCTTTTAAATTCACCCATTATTTTTTCATCGCCCGAGATCTTAACTACTAAAAATAAAAGCGGAACTGCTGCCACGCCATTCAATACAGCCGCATAAACGAGTGCCTTTACAGGGTCTATCCCGATGAAATTCAATATCAATCCAACAACAGTAGCTGCAATAATAACGGTGTAAAAACCTTTTGCCTTGTTCAGCTTTAAATTCAGGCTGGCCTTCCAGTTAAAGGCTTCAGCTACCGAGTAAGCTGCCGACCCGGAAAGCACCGGGACAGCGAGCATTCCCAGGCCAATAATGCCAATTGAAAATATGAGCTTTGATAAAAAACCTGCGTTCGGAAAACTGTGTACCAATGGCTCAATGGCCTTTGCGGCATCGGCAGCGGTTTTAACATCGTGTACCCCGCTGTTGTGCAGAACGGTGGCGCCTACTACAATTATACTCCAGGTGGCAAACTCAGAAAAGATCATTCCGAAGTTATTGTCAATCCGCATCCGTTTAATGCTCATCTGGCTTATAGCCGGTTTGCTGCCTTTTTTTACAAGATGCCTTTTCTTATCTTCCTCTACTTCCTGCGAGGCTTCCCAAAAAAACATGTAAGGCGATATAGTTGTACCCAATACGCCGGTTATGATAAAAAAGAACGCAAACGAGAATTCAAAATGCGGGACTATTGAGGCCTTCAAAATAGTTGCCCATGGTTGATGGACAATAAATACGGTAATAGGGTAGGCCAGCAGCGTTATTGCCAGCCATTTTAATATTCTTGAATAAACTCTATAGTTCGTAAAAACCTCGAGCAGTAAAATAATGGCAGTGAATACCAGGGTTAGCACAATAAACGGAACAGGCACCAGCAACTGCGCTGCAGAGGCCATTGCGCCAAGGTCGGCACCGATGTTGATAACGTTGGCGACCACTACCAGCGATACCACCGCATACAAAACTCCGCGACTATATTTTTCCTTAACCAGTGTTGTAATTCCCTTACCGGTAACCAGGCCAATGCGTGCACAGGCCTCCTGAACGGCTGTCATGAGCGGGAGCATATAAAGCGCCGTCCAAAGCTGTCCGTAGCCAAACTGGGCACCGGTTTGTGAATAGGTTGCTATCCCTGACGGGTCATCATCAGCAGCACCGGTAACTAAACCCGGGCCAAGAATGCGCCAAAAGCCTTTGATTTTTGCGGCGGTCTCCGTTTTTCTTTTCATTTTAAATGAATGATTGGTTGAAGTTAAGCCGTTTATTCCGCTTTATTGTAAAACTTGTCGGCAAATTACTTTTGGTTTACAGTTTAACTGCTTAATTTCATGGTTTTTAATAATAAGGCGATATTATACCTATGAGTGCCGACCTAACACCTGCTTTGCCTGCGGATATTTTTCAAATGATCTTTGAAAAATCGCCTGGTTCGCTATTGGTGAGGGGGGATGCACCCTGCTTTACAATAGTCGCGGTCAGTGATGCGTATCTTGAAATTACCTCAAGTAAGCGTGAAACCATACTAGGCAGGGGATTTTGCGAGGTTTTTCCTGATGATAAGGCACCTTATGACGACACCAACGCCCGCAACGTGTTTACCAAAGTGGTTGAAACCCGGCAGAAAATTGATGTGCCTACTTACCGGTTTGACGTTTATGACCAGGAAACCGATACCTATGAAATACGCTACTGGTCCTGTTGCAACACCCCGATTTTAGGGGTGGATGACGAGGTTGCCTATATATTGAATACCGTAGTTGACATAACGGCCGAAGTAAGGGCAAAGCAAGCAGCGATAGAAAATGAGGGTCGCCTTCGCCTGGCAACCGAAGCCGCCCATATGGCTACCTGGGACCTTGGTCTGCGCGACCACAGCTTTATCAGCTCGCCCCGAATGGCTGAGATCTTTGGATTGCCCGCAGATAAACCAGTAAGTCGTGAAGAGCTGCAAAGATATGTAGATGCGGACGATATGAAGTATGTGGTATTGCCGGCATACCGAATGGCGCTGCATACGGGCAACTACCTGTACGAGGTTAAAATATACCGGCCAGATGGCGAATTGCGCTGGATAAAGACGCAAGGGATAGTTATTTATGATTCTGAGAGGAACAACCGCGAAAAAGCGCCTGTGCGGATGCTGGGAACGGTTATAGATATTACCGATAGTAAACGCGACGAGGTCAGGAAAAATGATTTTATTGCGATGGCCAGTCACGAACTGAAAACGCCGCTTACTTCGATCAAGGCCTATATCCAGATCCTGGCCAAAAGGTTAAGTGGCTCGGGCGATGGCTTTGTTACCAATACTTTGTTCAGGGCCAGTAACCAGGTTGACCGCATGACAGACCTGATCCATGGCTTTTTGGATCTTTCCAGGCTCGAATCGGGAAAGCTGCAACTCAAACCATCGGACTTTGACATTACAACGCTTATAGATGAAACCATTGCGGAGTTCCGGCTCCTAAACCCCGGTTATACTATTTTATTTGACCCCGATTGCCGGCTTACAATTAAGGCCGATAGCGAAAAGATAGGCCAGGTTATCGGGAACTTTTTAAGTAACGCATTAAAATATTCAGATAAGGAATATCCAATTACTGTAAAATGCGGCAGGGAAGATGATAATTTAAAGGTTTCGGTTACTGATATGGGGATCGGCATAAGGCCTAAGGATCAGGCACGGGTGTTTCAGCGCTTTTACAGGGTGGAGAGCGAGAAGATGCGGAATATCTCGGGTTTTGGTATTGGCCTTTACCTGGCCAGTGAGATCATCCATCGCCATAAAGGCGAAATTGGCCTTGAGAGCGAAGAAGGCAAGGGATCAACGTTTTACTTTAAGTTGCCGATTTTAGAATAAACTTGCGAAGTTTTAGAAACTTCGATTTCTATGATCTATGCAAGTAATTTATGATAATTATTTTCGTATGCTCGATTTTGATTAACGCAGGCAAAAACACG
>NZ_JAHVAP010000020.1 GCF_024721155.1 Mucilaginibacter phenanthrenivorans
TAACAAAGAAAAAGAAGCAAAAAGAAAGCTTCAACAATAATAATAACATATTAATTCTTGTTGAAGCTAATCTAAAGGTAAGTTTGGGCAACGATCATTTCTTGCGTTTGATTAAATGATTGTTAATCTCATGTCGATTTAATGATGATTAAGTAAACTTCCTTCTTATCAGGCATATCGAATTTTGTAATCTTATTATAATTAAAAAAAGGCTCTGCGATATCCACTTGCTGCGACATAAAGGAATCGCCGATGATTTTTTCAGCCTCATCAATAGTATATAAGGTGCCTTTCACATTAAAAACAAAGCCATAGCCGGATTTGCGGAGGTTTTGCATTAAAACTTTACCCTGATTTGCTGTAAAGGATATAGGGATGCTATATGCAACCCTAACCGGCTTGCTGTTCTGAACGCCTGGGCTCCATTTAGGACATTGCTCCAATAGCTTAACTGCCTCCGCTTCACAGCCAGCACCAATACAGTTTAATGGCGTAACATCGGTTATGCTGCCGTCTCTGTCAACTACAAAAGATAAACGAAGTTTTCCATTGATGCCTATCAATCGGGCAACATCTGGATATTTAATATTTTTGCTTAAATAAAGTCCGAACCCCTGCATTCCACCCGGGAACTCTGGAACTTTTTCAATGGCTGTAAAAATTAACTTTTTAGTAGTATCCGGAGTGCCTGTGTTTTGAGCCGATGATTGCGTCACAATTAATAAAATGATAAGCAGGCTGTATAGAGATTTCATAAGGTAAAGATAAAATATTGGAGGAATTTTCCAAAAGACACAAGGCGGGTAACTATTTTTTATGCAGATCTTGAAAGGTAGATACGAGTTTAAATCGAAAATGGCTATCCCGAACCAACTGTTTATAATAGATGCCGCCAATTAAAGTGCTATTTATCTTTATAAACTTCACATTTTCTCCTCCAAATCTCCCTCTAAATAAAATATAAAAAAATAACTCATTAACTATTTGACAATTAATGTAAAAGTTCTATCTTTGCCGTCCCTTACGGGGGAATATTATTTGTCTTGAACGAAGCCCTACTGCTTCGATGGACGCAAACTAAAAAGAAAATGTCAGGAATTATTGGTAAAAAAGTAGGAATGACCAGCATTTTCGATGAAACAGGGAAAAATATCCCCTGCACAGTAATCGAAGCTGGCCCTTGTGTGGTAACACAGATCAGGTCTGTTGAAACCGACGGATATGCAGCAGTACAGCTTGCATATGGCGAGAAAAAAGAAAAGCACACTTCAGGTCCTTTAAAAGGTCACTTCCAGAAAGCCGGCACTACACCAAAACGTAAGCTGGTTGAATTCAAAACTTTCACGGACGAAAAAGCACTAGGAGATACTATCTCTGTAGATATTTTCGAGATCGGTGATTTTGTTGATGTAGTTGGTACATCAAAAGGTAAAGGTTTCCAGGGTGTGGTAAAACGTCACGGTTTTGGTGGTGTGGGTATGCAAACTCACGGTCAGCACAATCGTTTACGTGCGCCGGGTTCATTGGGTGCTTCATCATGGCCTTCACGTGTATTTAAAGGTATGCGTATGGCTGGCCACATGGGTAGTGAACGTGTTAAGGTTCAAAACTTACAGGTTGTGAAGGTGTTTGCAGAGCAGAATCTGTTGGTTGTTAAAGGTTCCATCCCAGGAGCTAAGGGTTCATTCGTAATAGTGGATAAATAAGATGGAAGTTAACGTAGTAAATGTATCAGGTAAAGAAACAGGTGCCAAGGTGCAACTTCCTGAGTCCGTATTCGGTATTGAACCAAACGATCACGCAATCTATCTTGATGTTAAGCAGTATTTAGCTAACCAGCGTCAGGGTACACACAAATCAAAACAGCGTAACGAAATTGCAGGTTCAACCCGCAAATTATATAAGCAAAAAGGTACTGGTGGTGCCCGTGCAGGTAGCGTAAAATCTCCATTGTTTAATGGTGGTGGCCGTGTATTCGGTCCGCAGCCGCGCGATTACAGCTTCAAGTTAAACAAGAAGCTTAAATCACTGGCCCGCAATTCAGCTTTATCATATAAAGCGAAAGACAGCAGCATAGTAGTTGTAGAAGATTTTACTTTTGATACTGTCAAAACTAAAAGCTACATACAGCTTACCGCAGATCTTAATGTTAGTGATGTAAAAACACTTTTAGTATTAGGCGCTGCAAATAACAATGTTTATTTATCAAGCAGAAACCTGAAAAGAACTAAGGTTATTTTAGCAAACCAGTTAAACACTTATGATGTGTTAAACGCAGGTAAGCTGATCTTAACAACAGGTGCTCTTAAAACTTTGGAGGAAGCATTAGCTAAGTAATTATGGAAATTTTAAAGAAACCCTTACTTACTGAAAAAGTAACTCAATTAACAGAGAAGCTTAATCGTTATGCTTTCAAAGTTGATCACAGAGCTAACAAAATTCAGATCAAAGGAGCCATTGAGGCTATGTATGGTGTTAACGTGAAAGCTGTAAACACTATGAAATACGTTGGAAAACTTAAGACCCGCAATACCAAAGCAGGCGCCGTTAGCGGTCGTGCTGCAACTTATAAAAAAGCGGTTATTACGTTGAAAGACGGAGAAGTAATTGATTTTTATAGCGGTATATAAATAAAGAGATGGCAGTTAAAAGATTTAAACCGGTTACGCCCGGTACCCGCTTCCGTATAGATACTGATACGTCAGATATCACAACAAACGTTCCTGAAAAATCGTTGGTTGTTTCATCTAACACAAGATCAGGCGGACGTAACAACAGCGGTAAAATGACCATGCGCTATTTAGGTGGTGGCCATAAACAAGCCTACAGGTTAATTGATTTCAAACGTAATAAATTTGATATCCCTGCAAAGGTTGCAACTATCGAGTACGATCCTAACCGTTCTGCACGTATAGCACTGTTACATTTTGTTGACGGAGAAAAAAGATATATGATAGCCCCTGCAGGCTTAGTAGTTGGACAGACCGTTTTATCGGGCGAAACAGCTCCTCCTGAAGTTGGTAACACGTTACCGTTAAAAACCATCCCATTGGGTTCTATTATTCACAATATTGAATTGAACCCGGGTCAGGGCGGTACTATTGCACGCAGTGCAGGTACTTACGCACAGCTTTCAGCACGTGATGGCAAATATGCTATTATAAAATTGCCTTCAGGCGAAACCCGTATGATCCTGGCAACTTGCCTGGCTACTATCGGTACAGTTTCAAATGGCGACAGAGCAAACGCTGTGTTAGGTAAAGCCGGCCGTAAACGCTGGTTAGGCCGCAGGCCAAGAGTTCGTGGTGTAGCCATGAACCCGGTAGATCACCCTATGGGTGGTGGCGAGGGCAGGGCCTCAGGTGGTCACCCACGTTCACGTAAAGGTTTATTAGCTAAAGGCTACAAAACTCGTGACAAAAAGAAAACATCGGATCGTTATATCATTGAAAGAAGGAAGAAATAACAATGGCACGTTCAATTAGAAAAGGACCTTACATCGATCATAACCTTGACAAGAAAGTTATGGTTCTGAATGATTCAAATAAGAAATCGGTTGTAAAAACATGGTCAAGGCGCTCCATGATCTCTCCGGATTTCGTTGGTCATACATTCGCAGTACACAACGGAAATAAATTTATCCCTGTGTACGTAACAGAAAACATGGTTGGACACAAGCTGGGAGAGTTTGCACCAACACGTACATTCCGTGGTCACGCAGAAAAGAAAAAATAAGGCATGGAAGCAACAACAAAAATTAAAAAGTCTGTACTAATCAGACAGCAAAAGGAAGCTGCAAAATTGCAGGTTGGTGGTGCATCTGTTGCCAAATTACAGAACTGCCCTACCTCACCGCGTAAAATGCGTTTGGTGGTTGACCTTATCCGCGGTATGAACGTTGAGAAAGCGATATATACCCTTAAGTTCTTAAATAAAGAAGCTGCAATACGCGTTGAAAAGCTTTTGTTATCAGCCATCAAAAACTGGGAAGCAAAAAACGAAGGCAAGCGTGTTGAAGACAGCGACTTATATGTAAAAGAGGTGTCAGTAGGTGGTGGTCGTCAGCTAAAAAGGTTACGTCCTGCTCCGCAAGGAAGAGGATACCGTATCCGCAAACGCTCAAACCATGTACACTTGGTGGTAGACAGTAAAAACGACAACAATTAATTTGAAATGGGACAGAAAGCACATCCAATAGGTAACAGATTAGGAATCATCAGAGGTTGGGATTCTAATTGGTTCGGTGGCAATCATTATGCCGACAAATTAGTTGAAGACGAAAAGATCCGTAAATATCTTTCAGCACGTATCTCAAAAGGTGGTGTATCAAAGGTAGTTATAGAACGCACACTGAAACGCATCACTGTAACTATACACACTGCCCGTCCGGGTATTGTTATAGGTAAAGGTGGCCAGGAAGTTGACAAGATAAAAGAAGAGTTAAAGAAATTGACTAAGAAGGAAGTTCAGATCAACATATTTGAGATCAAACGTCCGGAGCTTGATGC
The DNA here is from genome assembly GCF_024721155.1 of Mucilaginibacter phenanthrenivorans. Lineage (GTDB taxonomy): Bacteria > Bacteroidota > Bacteroidia > Sphingobacteriales > Sphingobacteriaceae > Mucilaginibacter > Mucilaginibacter phenanthrenivorans. The sequence continues at coordinate 4,509 of NZ_JAHVAP010000020.1, forward strand.
ACAACTAGTTGCTGAAGGCATAGCAAAACAGCTTGAAGCTCGTATTTCATTCCGTCGTGCAATGAAAACCACTATTGCTTCAACCATGAGAATGGGTGCTGAAGGAATAAAGGTTATGACATCAGGCCGTTTAGGTGGCGCTGAAATGGCACGTACAGAACAATATAAGGAAGGAAGAATTCCACTACATACTTTCCGTGCAGACATCGATTATGCATTAGCTGAAGCATTAACTACCTATGGTAAAATAGGTGTTAAGGTTTGGATTTGCAAAGGCGAGGTTTACGGCAAACGCGACTTATCACCAAACATTGGCGGCGCAAGCAGCGCAAGCGGTAAAGGTGGACGCCCTGAAGGCGGCGCGGCAGGCTTCGGCGGTCGTGGCGGCAACGAAAGAGGCGGTGAGCGCGGTGGCGAACGCAGAGGCGACAGGAAACCAGGCGGTGATCGTCGTGGTGGTCCGGGCCAGGGCGGTAATCGTCCCGGTGGACAAGGCGGAGGAAGCCGTCCAGGCGGAAATCGCCCGGGTGGTCCAGGAAAGAGATAATAATTAGAGTAGAAAAAATATATCGTAACGATATAAAAGCTTAAGAAAATGCTACAGCCAAAAAGAACGAAGTTCAGAAAGATGCAAAAAGGCAAAATGAAAGGTAACGCCAGTCGTGGCGCTGAGCTTTCATTCGGATCTTTCGGTATAAAATCACTCGAGCCGGCCTGGATCACCAGCCGCCAGATCGAAGCTGCACGTATTGCTGTTACACGTTTTATGAAACGTGAAGGCCAGGTGTGGATCAGGATATTCCCTGACAAGCCTGTAACCAAAAAACCGGCAGAAGTACGTATGGGTAAAGGTAAAGGTGCTCCTGAGTACTGGGTAGCGGTAGTACGCCCCGGAAGGATCATTTTTGAAGCCGAAGGTGTGCCTTTAGATGTTGCTAAAGAAGCACTGCGCCTGGCAGCACAAAAATTGCCTGTGCAAACAAGATTTATAGTACGTAGAGATTACGTAGAAGCATAAATAAAAATGAACGTTATAAATGTGTTGTAATACGTTTAGTACAACAGGTAACTTTTATAACCTCTTCAATATAACACAAACAGTTAAATAAAATGAAGAACTCAGAAATTTTGGAGTTGTCAACTGAAGAATTGGTTGCCAGGGTCAGCGAGGAGAGAGCAACTCTTACCAAACTGAAATTTGCACATGCGGTTTCTGCTATTGAAAACCCTACCCGTATCACAAAGGTACGTAAGGACATCGCCCGCTTAACTACGGAGTTAACAAAGCGCAAATCGGCGGCAGCTTCTGAATAAATTAAGCATCGGGAAAAATGGAAAGAAATTTAAGAAAAACTCGTACCGGCCTGGTAGTTAGCAACAAGATGGAAAAATCTATCGTGGTTGCCGTTGAGCGTAAAGTGAAACACCCTATCTACGGTAAATTCGTTAAGAAGACTACCAAATTTATGGCTCATGATGAAGCCAATACTTGTGGTGTAGGCGATACCGTATTGATTATGGAAACCCGCCCGCTGAGCAAGAACAAAAACTGGAGATTAGTTCAAATTTTAGAAAGGGCTAAATAAGATGGTACAACAGGAATCAAGATTAAATGTAGCTGACAACAGCGGTGCTAAAGAAGTTTTAGTTATCCGTGTGTTAGGTGGTACCGGTAAAAGGTATGCATCAATCGGCGATAAGATAGTAGTTACCGTAAAGAGCGCTTTGCCATCAGGCAACGTTAAAAAAGGTACCGTTTCAAAAGCTGTAGTAGTTAGAACTAAAAAAGAGATCCGTCGTAAGGATGGTTCTTACATTCGTTTTGATGACAATGCCGCTGTTTTGTTAAACAACCAGGATGAGCCAAGAGGTACCCGTATCTTTGGCCCGGTAGCAAGAGAGTTACGTGAAAAACAATTTATGAAAATTGTATCATTAGCACCGGAGGTATTGTAATAATGGAAAAGAAACAACACATACAACCTGCCAAATTAAAGATCAAAAAAGGCGATCTGGTAAAGGTTATAGCCGGCGATTCAAAAGGATCAGAAGGTAAGATATTAGAAGTAATATTAGAAAAAGGCCGCGCTATTGTTGAAGGTGCCAATATGGTATCAAAACATACAAAGCCTAATGCAGCAAAACCTAACGGTGGAATTGTTAAGCAGGAAGCTGCTATCGCAATTTCAAACCTGGCGCTGATCGATCCTAAATCAGGAAAGGCAACCCGCGTTGGCCGCAGGAAAAACGATGCAGGTAAATTAGTAAGATTTGCAAAAATATCAGGAGAGGAAATTAAGTAATGGAATACGTACCAAGATTAAAAACGAAGTATAAGGACGAAATTCGTACTGCACTGAAAGATAAATTTCAGTACAAAAGCGTAATGCAGGTTCCTAAGCTTGAGAAAATCGCTATCAACCAGGGTGTTGGTGGTGCTACTACTGATAAAAAGCTTATTGAAAGTACTATTACCGAATTGACCACTATTACAGGTCAGCAGGCTGTATCTTCAAAATCAAAGAAAGATATTTCAAACTTTAAATTACGTAAAAACATGCCTATCGGCGTACGTGTTACCTTACGTGATAATACAATGTATGAGTTTCTTGACCGTTTAATTGCTGTTGCCCTGCCACGTATCCGTGACTTCAAAGGCATTAACGATAAAGGTTTTGACGGACGTGGAAACTATACTTTAGGTGTATCTGAGCAAATCATTTTCCCTGAGATAAATATCGATAAGATCAATAAAATCCAGGGTATGGATATTACCTTTGTAACCTCAGCTACCAACGATGTTGAAGCATTAGAGTTACTGAAACAATTTGGTTTACCATTTAAAAATCAAACTCCAACTAACAATGGCTAAAGAAGGTGTAAAGGCACGTGAAATTAAACGCGCTAAATTAGTAGCTAAATACGCTGAGAAAAGAGCGGCCCTTAAAGCTGAAGGAAACTATGCAGCATTAGATGCATTACCAAAAGCGTCATCACCGGTTAAATTACATAACCGTTGTAAATTAACAGGCCGTCCGCGTGGATACATGCGTCAGTTTGGTATATCACGTGTTACATTCCGTGATATGGCACTGGCAGGAAAGATCCCCGGAATAAAGAAAGCAAGCTGGTAAACAGCGATTAGAGAATAGAAACCAGAGATTAGGAAAACAACTAACCTCTGGTTTCTATTCTCTGATTAACTATAATGAATTAACCGATAGAAGGTCGCCCGGGATGTTACCGGAAGGAAACCACTATCATAACACAATAAAATGAATACAGATCCAATCGCAGATTATCTTACAAGAGTAAGGAATGCTATTAAGGCCAACCATCGGGTTGTTGAAATTCCTGCATCAAATCTGAAAAAGGAAATCACTAAGGTGCTTTTCGACAAAGGTTACATTGCTAATTTTAAGTTTGAGGATAATGGTCCTCAGGGCACCATCAAGGTAGCTTTGAAATACCACCCGATAACTAAAGTTTCTGCTATCCGCAGCATTGCACGCATCAGTAAACCAGGTTTGAGGAAATACGCAGGCATGGATAATATGCCAAGAGTATTAAATGGTTTAGGTATCGCCATCCTGTCGACTTCTAAAGGTGTAATGACCGATAAAGAAGCACGCGCACAGAATGTTGGCGGTGAGGTTTTATGCTACGTATATTAATAGGAGGAAATTAAGCAATGTCAAGAGTAGGAAAATCACCTATAGCACTACCACAGGGAGTTACAATTACAGTATCAGCAGATAATGTTGTTACCGTAAAAGGCCCTAAAGGTGAGTTGCATCAGGCTGTTGACAGTGATATCACTGTTGAACAGGAAGAAGGAAATCTGGTTGTAAAACGCCCTTCTGATCAAAAGCGTCATAAAGCATTACACGGCTTATACCGTGCATTGATCAACAATATGGTTGTAGGCGTAACTGCCGGTTACACAATCCAGCAGGAATTAGTTGGTGTAGGTTACCGCGCAACCAATACAGGTAATACATTAGATTTAGTATTGGGATATTCTCACCACTATGTTTTCGAATTACCAAAAGAAATAAAAGTTTCAACAACTGCTGAGAAGGGTAAAAACCCTACCATCATTTTAGAGTCTATCGATAAACAACTTATTGGCCAGGTAGCAGCGAAGATCCGCTCGTTACGTGCACCAGAGCCTTACAAGGGTAAGGGTATCAAGTTTGTTGGCGAAGTATTGAGAAGAAAAGCAGGTAAATCAGCATCTAAAAAATAATCGTCATGGCAGCTAGAGCAAAATTATCAAGAAGAGACAGGATTAAGATGGGGATCAGGAAGCGCCTTTCAGGTTCTTCAATACGTCCGCGCCTGTCAGTATACAGAAGCAATAAAGGTATCTACGCACAGATCATTGACGATGTGACCGGAAAGACATTAGTGTCTGCCTCATCATTATCAAAAGATTTTACTGCAGCAGAAGGCACTAAAATTGATCAGTCGGTTGCCGTTGGCAAACTGGTTGCATCAAAAGCAATTGCAGCAGGCATTAAGGATGTGGTTTTCGACAGGAACGGTTATTTGTACCATGGTCGTGTTAAATCATTGGCTGAAGGTGCACGTGAAGGTGGTTTAAACTTTTAATCGAAAAGAGAAATGTCAACAATCAACATAAAAAGAGTAAAAACAAGCGAGATCGAATTAAAAGACCGCTTGGTAAGCATACAGCGTGTTGCCAAAGTAACCAAAGGTGGCCGTACATTCAGCTTCAGTGCCATTGTGGTAGTGGGTGATGAGAACGGTGTTGTAGGTTACGGTTTGGGTAAAGCTAAAGAAGTTACTGAAGCTATTGCTAAAGGTATTGATGATGCTAAAAAGAACCTTGTAAAGGTTCCTATTATCAACAGCACTATACCTCACGAGCAGATCGGTAAATTTTCAGGTGGTTTTGTTTTCATCAAGCCAGCTGCGAACGGTACCGGTGTAATTGCTGGTGGTGCAATGCGTGCTGTATTAGAATCAGCCGGCATCCACAACGTATTGGCAAAATCAAAAGGTTCATCAAACCCGCACAACGTGGTTAAGGCAACTGTATCGGCATTATCACAATTACGTGATGCTTATACCGTAGCACAACAACGCGGCGTTAGTTTAGGTAAAGTATTTAACGGATAATCTGTCATGGCAAAAATCAAAATAACCCAGATTAAAAGCGTGATCGACAGAAGTGAGCGCCAAAAACGTACGGTTGAGGCCCTGGGCTTAAGAAAGATCAACCACAGTGTAGAAGTTGAAGCTACTGCAGCTATCATCGGTATGGTTAAAAAAGTTAATCACCTGGTAGCGGTAGAAAATATTTAATATCATGAATTTAAGTAATCTAAAACCTGCAGAAGGTTCTACTAAAAATAGAAAAAGAATTGGCCGTGGTACTGGTTCAGGCCGTGGCGGAACATCAACCCGTGGCCATAAAGGCGCCGGTTCGCGTTCAGGTACCAGCACTAAGGTTGGTTTCGAAGGTGGCCAGATGCCATTACAGCGCCGTGTACCTAAGGTTGGCTTTAAAAACCCTAACCGTGTTGAATACACTGGTGTAAACCTTGATGTGTTACAGGCATTAACTGAGAAATATTCTTTATCATCAGTTGATTTTGATACACTGAAAGAGCACGGATTGGCATCACGTAACGACCTTGTTAAAATATTAGGCCGTGGCGAACTGAAAGCCAAATTAGAAGTTAAAGCCCATGCATTTACTGCTACCGCTCAAAAAGCTATCGAAGCAGCAGGTGGTACCATAGTTAAGCTATAATTTTTCGATGAAGAAATTTTTCACCACATTATCCAATATTTGGAAAATCGATGATTTAAGAGTGCGTATTACTAACACACTCTTATTTCTTTTAATATACCGTGTAGGCGCTTTCGTGGTTCTGCCGGGTGTTAATTACAACTCGCTTAATACGCAGCAGAATAAAGAAGGCATGGCCGGTTTGCTTAATCTGTTTGCAGGAGGATCGTTTTCACGAGCCTCAATTTTTGCATTGGGTGTGATGCCATATATTTCTGCTTCCATTGTGGTGCAACTATTGGGTATTGCTGTTCCTTATTTTGCCAAGTTGCAAAAAGAGGGTGAAAGCGGTAGGAACAAGATCAATCAGTGGACGCGCTACCTTACAATCGGTATTACTGCAGTGCAGGCTATCGCTTACTTAAGGTCACAGATCTCTGCTGAGCAAATGGAGCTTGCTAACCCATATTTCACTATTTTGAATATGTGTGTATTAACAGCAGGTACCATGTTTGTGATGTGGTTAGGTGAAAAGATCACTGATAAAGGTATTGGAAATGGTATTTCACTCATCATCATGGTGGGTATTATATCAGCACTTCCCGGTGCATTTTTAACAGAGTTCCAGTCACGCACATCAGGTGCTGGTGGATTGGTAACGTTCATAGTTGAAATTGTAGCGCTTATTGCAGTGGTAATGTTTACTGTGCTTATTGTACAGGGAACCCGTAAAATTGCAGTTCAGTATGCAAAGCGGATAGTTGGTAACAAGCAATACGGTGGCGTTCGCCAGTATATTCCTTTAAAGGTAAATGCAGCAGGGGTAATGCCGATCATATTTGCCCAGGCTATCATGTTCATTCCTACAACCATTCAGCAGCTTGCTCCTAAATTGGCGTCGAACAGCATATTAATGTCATTATCTGATGTTACGGCATGGGGACACAATTTATTGTTTGCATTCCTGATCATTATCTTCACTTACTTCTATACGGCAATCACGGTTAATCCAAACCAAATGGCCGATGATATGAAGAAGAATGGCGGCTTTATTCCGGGTGTTAAACCAGGAAGAGATACCGGCAGCTTTATTGATGGTGTAATTTCAAGAATTACCTTACCTGGTTCTATAGCACTTGCTATTATAGCAGTTATCCCGGCTTTAGGCAGTCTTGTAGGTGTGTCACCATCGTTTGCCCGTTTCTTTGGCGGTACTTCATTAATTATATTAGTGGGTGTTGTTTTGGATACGCTACAGCAAATTGAAAGCCACCTGTTAATGCGCCATTATGATGGTTTAATGAAAACAGGAAGAATTAAAGGGCGTACGGCTATCCCGTCAGCGGATGGAACAAGCCAGCCTGTTATCTGATAATTTAACATGTCAAAGATTCATTATAAGTCTATCGAGGAGATAGAACTAATAAGAGAAAGTTCTTTACTTGTTTCCAAAACGCTTGGAGAGATTGCGAAGGTAATCCGTCCGGGTATTAAAACAATCGAATTAGACAAACTTGCAGAAACCTTTATCCGTGACAACGGAGGGGTTCCTGCATTTTTAAACTACCACGGCTTCCCTTATTCATTGTGTATCTCGATGAATGACCAGGTGGTACACGGTTTCCCGGGTAAGCATGTGCTTACCGATGGCGACGTAGTATCAGTTGATTGCGGGGTGATCCTGAATAAATACTTTGGTGATTCTGCTTTTACCTTTGCCATTGGCGAGGTTAGCGATACCGCAAAGAACCTGATGCGTGTTACGCGTGAATGCCTTGATCTTGGTGTTCAGAAAGCAGTAGCTGGAATGCGTGTTGGTGACATAGGTTACGCCGTACAGGAGCATGCTGAAAGGCATGGTTATGGTGTGGTTAAGGAGCTGGTTGGACATGGTGTGGGTTTAGAGCTGCACGAGAAGCCCGAAGTACCTAACTACGGTAAACGCGGAGCAGGTGTGAAGTTGGAGGAAGGAATGGTGATTGCTATTGAGCCGATGATTAACGCAGGTAAAGCAAGGGTTAAGTTTTGGGACGATGGATGGACAGTATCAACCATTGATGGTAAGCCATCCGCTCATTATGAGCATACGGTTGCTGTCAGAAAGGGGCAACCCGATATACTTTCGACATTTTCTTACGTAGATAATGTTTTAAAAGAAAAAAATAATAATTAAAATATTTTTATTAATTTTGCATCCCGGTTTTAGGGCGGATAATTAAGTAATAATCAATAAAATATGGCTAAACAATCATCGATTGAACAAGACGGAACAATTCGGGAGGCATTATCAAATGCAATGTTCAGGGTTGAACTGGAAAATGGTCATGAGATTATTGCGCATATATCCGGGAAAATGCGGATGCACTACATCAAAATTTTACCTGGCGACAGGGTTAAACTGGAGATGAGTCCGTATGATTTAACAAAGGGTAGAATAACCTATAGATATAAATAATAAACGAGATGAAAGTTAGAGCATCCATTAAAAAACGCAGCGTTGATTGCAAGATCATCCGTCGCAACGGGAAACTTTATGTGATCAACAAAAAGAATCCTAAGTTTAAACAACGTCAGGGATAATTAAAGAAATTGTAGTAATTCGTACAACGGTGGCCCGCCGTTCGGTTATTGCGTAAAAATACAAACAAAAAATATGGCAAGGATTTCAGGTATTGATTTACCAAAGAATAAAAGAGGCGAGATTGGCCTAACCTACATTTACGGTATTGGCCGTTCAACAGCTCAAAGAATTTTGACTGAAGCTGGAATTGATTTTGATACGAAGGTTCAAGATTGGAATGATGATCAATTAGCTATCATCCGTGGTATAATTAACGATCAGATCAAGGTTGAAGGTTCATTGCGTTCAGAAGTTCAGTTGAACATTAAGCGTTTAATGGATATAGGTTGCTACCGTGGTACCCGTCACCGTAAAGGTTTGCCTTTGCGTGGTCAGCGTACTAAGAACAACTCACGTACCCGTAAAGGAAAACGTAAGACAGTTGCTAATAAGAAGAAAGCTACTAAATAGTGATTAGTGATTGGAGGACAGAGATTAGTTTCTGCACTTCGTCATTAGGATTACCTGATTATATAACTCATTAATGGGTCCGGGTTATTCGCTAACTCAGTAATTCATTAATAAAATAATTAAAGAAAATGGCTAAGACCAAAAAAGTAACCAAAAAGCGTATTGTAATTGTCGAGTCGGTTGGCGAGGCACACATCAACGCTACTTTCAACAACATCATCATTACCCTTACCAACAAAACAGGCCAGGCTATTTCATGGTCGTCTGCAGGTAAAATGGGTTTTAAAGGATCAAAAAAGAATACTCCGTATGCTGCCGGTCAGGCTGCTTCTGATTGCGGTAAAGTTGCCTATGATTTAGGCTTACGCAAGGTTGAAGTATTTGTAAAAGGCCCGGGTGCTGGTCGTGAATCAGCAATCCGTACTTTGCAGACTGCAGGTATCGAAGTAACTACTATAAAAGACATTACACCGCTTCCGCATAACGGTTGCCGCCCTTCAAAAAGGAGAAGAGTTTAATTAACAATTTTTTTAAAGCTAAGATTCGACAGCTGCGGGCTGTTTGATACTTTAAAAACCACACAAAAATGGCTAGATATACAGGACCAAAATCCAAAATTGCGCGCCGTTTCCGTGAGCCGATCTTCGGTCCGGATAAGGCGTTAGAAAGAAAAAATTACCCACCGGGTATGCATGGTGCTTCCAAAAGAAGAGGAAAGCAATCAGAGTATTCAACCCAGTTGATGGAGAAACAAAAAGTTAAGTACACTTACGGTGTATTAGAGCGTCAGTTCGAAAACTTGTTTCACCGCGCTTCCGCTAAAGAAGGCATCACAGGCGAAAACTTATTGAAGTTTTTAGAGGCCCGTTTAGATAACGCAGTATACCGTTTAGGTATTTCCCCAACCCGTTCAGGTGCACGCCAGTTAGTTGGCCACAAGCACATTACTGTTAACGGCGAGGTTGTAAACATTGCATCTTATGCTTTAAGAGCAGGTGACGTTATCGCAGTTCGCGAAAAATCAAAATCATTAGAGGCAATTGCAAATTCAGTGGCTGGCCGCAGAATTAACAAATACAGCTGGCTTGAATGGGATGCTGCCAATTTAACAGGCAAATTCCTTAACTATCCAAATCGCGATGAGATCCCTGAAAATATCAAGGAAAACCTTATCGTCGAGTTGTACTCAAAATAATAACGATACTTATCCGCATTATGATTGGCAGATTCTGCCAATCTTTTTGTGGTTTAAATCATTTCAATTAGTAAACAATAAATAAAAGATATAAATGGCAATTTTAGCATTTCAAAAACCAGACAAGGTTATCATGCAGAAATCAACTGATTTTGATGGCACGTTTGAGTTTCGTCCGTTAGAACCAGGCTTCGGTATAACCATTGGTAATGCTCTGCGTCGTATCTTACTTTCATCACTTGAAGGTTATGCGATCACATCTGTTCGTTTTTCAGGCGTGATGCATGAGTTTTCAACCATTAAAGGTGTTGTTGAAGATGTTACCGAAATTATACTTAACCTTAAACAAGTTAGGTTTAAGAAAACAGGTGAATCTGGCGACAGCGAAAAGATATTTGTTATCATTAATGGCCAGGACGCTTTTAATGCAGGTGACATCACCAAATTCTCAAATAACTTTACAGTTTTAAATCCTGATCTTGTTATTTGTAACATGGATTCTTCAGTAACGCTTGAAATTGAGCTTACAGTAAGTAAAGGCCGTGGCTACGTTCCAAGTGAAGAAAACAAAAATCCTGACGCTAACGTAGGTGTAATAGCTATCGACTCGATCTATACGCCTATCAAAAACGTTAAATATACTATCGAGAACTATCGTGTGGAACAAAAAACAGACTATGAGAAATTAGTTCTGGATATTACCACTGATGGCTCTATTCATCCTGAAGATGCACTTAAAGAAGCTGCTAAGATCCTTATCCAGCACTTTATGTTGTTCAGCGATGAGAACATGATGCTTGAAGCACAGGCTAAGGAAGAAACTAAGGAAGTTGATGAGGAAATTTTACACATGCGTAAGATCCTTAAAACTGAATTGGTTGACCTTGATCTTTCTGTACGTGCATTAAATTGCCTTAAAGCTGCCGACATCCGCAGCCTGGCTGACTTAGTTTCATACGACGTTGCAGATATGCTTAAGTTCAGAAACTTTGGTAAAAAGTCATTAACTGAAATTCAGGACCTGGTTAAATCAAAAGGATTATCTTTTGGTATGAACCTGTCGAAATTCAAGTTAGACGAAGAATAATTAGAGATTAGCGATTAGAGGTCAGAGATTAGTTCTGAAACTTTAATCGCTAATTTTTTATATAATAATCGAGCAGTATAGTGAGGCGATCTCACTACTCACCACTCAAATTAACAACTGAGTATTTGCATAATTCCGAGGACTTGACGGTAACGCCGTCCGACGGTATGCACGTGCCACAAACAACAAAATACAATGAGACACGGAAAAAAAGTTAATCACTTAGGCCGCACAAACAGTCACCGCAAGGCGATGATGAGCAACATGGCCACCTCGCTTATCTTACATAAGCGCATTACTACAACATTAGCAAAAGCAAAAGCTTTACGCGGTTATGTTGAGCCAATCCTTACAAAATCAAAAAACGATACTACGCACTCACGTCGTACAGTATTTAGCTACCTGCAGGATAAAGATGCAGTTACTATCCTGTTCCGCGAAGTTGCTGAGAAAATTGCTAACCGCCCGGGTGGTTACACCCGTATCATCAAACTTGAAAATCGTTTAGGTGATAACGCTGAAATGGCAATGATTGAATTAGTAGATTACAACACTGTTTACGGTAATGATGTTGCTAAAGCTGAAAAGAAATCAACACGTCGTCGTGGTGGTTCATCAAAAGCTAAAGCTGCTGCTCCTGTAGCAGAAGAAGTAGTTGAAGTTGCTCCCGTAGCTGAGGCACCGGTTGCTGAAGCTCCTGCTGCTGAAACTGAAGCTCCGGAAGCGCCTGCTGCAAATGAAGAAAATGCAGAAAAAGGAGAATAATTTTAAATCCAAATAAATCTAATTATTAAGGAAATGCCCCGCTGCAAAGCGGGGCATTCTTTGTTTTATGGGATTTTAACTTTTAATCTTTAATAAGCCTGAATTTCATCAAGCCTTCGGCGTCAGTCGAAACTTCCTTAAATCCGCACTTAGCCAATATTCTCCTTGAAGGCAAATTGTCTGCATAGGTATGTACGATGATTGCCTTAACATTTTTATCCATAAATGCCCATCCTGACAATAATTGCAAAGCCTCGCTTGCGTATCCCTTGTTTTGATGCTGCTCGTTTATCATGTAGCCTGTTTCGGCTTCCCCTTCTTCGTTTGGGTCACCAGAGAAGCCCATTCCGCCTACGACGGTGTTAGTGCTCTTTAAGATGATCTCCCAGTTGGTATACCATTTATAAGCTTTCGGGTTCGCCAGGGTTTTCGGCAGCCAGAAGTTGATCATGGCATCGTCAATCTCCTTCTTATAAAATTCACTTATTTGGGGGTTTGACGGGTTTAGGCCCAGCGCTTGTTCCATGTCATTCCTATTGGTGTGCAGCAACTTTAATAATTCACGTGTTAACGGAATCATCCGTAACCTTTCTGATTCGATAAAAAACATTTGATTTTTGAATTTAATAACAATAAAAAGTCAGTTCAATTTCTTGATTAAAGATTTAGCCTTTTGGGATGGCTAATTGTTATGCAATTCCAGGCAAGGTAATTTGCCAGTTTGATGTTTTAAGTAACAGAGGCGTTTATTTATTCAGCAAATATAGATAATATATAAGCATCGGTTGCTAACTAGTAAAAGGTGACGGATATAGGTTTATTTTGCTTGAATTTTCGGGGAGATTATTTAAATTAAATGGTATATAAAATTTTGTTTTATCAGATAAGTATTTGTAGTTTTATCATAACCTAAACGCAACAATCACATTCATCTGTCTTTCTTGCCTTGGGCCATTTCATCTTTTATTTGATTGATCCCCTAAACTATATAGATCAGCAGCAAAAGGTAGTGAGCTTTGTACCTCTTTAAAAACCAGGGCCGAAAAATCAAAATTAATTTTATGAATTCTAACTTAGGAAAACCACTTTCAAAAAGCGAAATGAAGGCAGTTCAGGGCGGAAAATTCCCCGGCTGCGCGGTTCAAGGGCAAAATGGCAATGCTTATTCACTGGGTTGTTGTACCGGGCTTGCCCAATGTCCGGGGACAACACATACGTGCGAGCCGCCAACCGACCCATGCTTTGATATTTTTTAGTGTATCGAATAAAATAATTGCTGCCGGGGTGGGCCCGGCAGCAATTGCTTTGTTTTGTAAGTGCATCTTGATAACAATAATTTAAAATTATTGCTGTAAGTTTATGGTTAATGACACCAGAAATACGCTGCTATAATATCACCTGTGTTGGCTTTTTACTGCTGGCATTTATTTCGTTCTTTAATCCTTCAAGGGTAATTCTACGGCGAAAGGAAGTATGGGTAAGAGCACTTTTACCATAATACTGCTCTGGGTGAATGACGGAAATTGAGATGTTGTTTTCTGCCAACCTGTCACCACGCTGTCGTTAATAGCTGACGGAATAATCTTGTTTGTCGGTATGTCTATTATTTTCCCTGCCAAATCCAAATTGGCACAACCCTTGTTAAATAGCTGGTAATACAAACAATCAATCAAGAAAATATAATCATATGTCTAAAATAATTGGAATCGACTTAGGAACAACCAACTCCTGCGTTGCAGTAATGGAAGGTAACGAGCCTGTAGTTATTGCTAACAGTGAAGGTAAACGTACTACGCCGTCTGTAGTAGCATTTATTGACAACGGCGAACGTAAAGTAGGTGATCCTGCAAAACGCCAGGCTATTACAAATCCTACAAAAACTATTTCATCTATCAAGCGCTTTATGGGTAACCAGTTTAACGAGGTTACTAAAGAGGCTTCACGGATGCCATACAAAGTGGTTAAAGGCGATAACAACACACCACGTGTTGAAATCGGCGACCGTATGTATACCCCACAGGAAATTTCAGCAATGATTCTTCAGAAAATGAAGAAAACTGCTGAAGACTTTTTGGGCCATGAAGTTACTGAAGCGGTTATTACCGTACCGGCTTACTTTAACGATGCACAGCGCCAGGCTACTAAGGAAGCCGGTGAAATTGCAGGCTTAAAAGTACGTCGTATTATAAACGAACCTACTGCTGCTGCCCTGGCTTACGGCCTTGACAAAGCACACAAGGATATGAAAATTGCCGTATTTGATTGCGGTGGGGGTACACATGACGTTTCGATCCTTGAATTAGGTGATGGCGTGTTCGAAGTAAAATCGACCGACGGTGATACGCACTTAGGTGGTGACGACTTTGACCAGGTAATTATCGACTGGTTAGCTGACGAATTTAAAAGCGACGAAGGTATCGATCTGCGTAAAGATCCAATGGCTTTGCAGCGTTTAAAAGAATCATCAGAAAAAGCTAAGATCGAATTATCAAGCTCAGCTCAAACTGAAATTAACCTGCCATACATTACCGCTGTTGACGGTATGCCTAAGCACCTTGTTAAAACTTTAACAAAGGCTAAATTTGAGCAATTGGCTGACAGCTTAATAAAACGTACTATCGAGCCTTGTAAAACAGCTTTGAAAAACGCTGGTTACAGCACTTCTGATATCGACGAAGTTATCTTAGTAGGTGGTTCAACCCGTATCCCTGCAATCCAGGAAGCTGTTGAAAAATTCTTTGGTAAGGCACCATCGAAAGGTGTTAACCCGGATGAAGTTGTTGCCATTGGTGCAGCTATCCAGGGTGGTGTATTAACAGGCGAAGTTAAGGATGTGTTATTGTTAGATGTTACCCCACTTTCATTAGGTATTGAAACTATGGGTGGTGTAATGACCAAGCTTATTGAAGCTAACACTACTATCCCTACCAAGAAGTCTGAAACATTCTCAACTGCATCTGATAACCAGCCATCTGTTGAGATCCATATATTACAGGGTGAGCGCCCTATTGCTTCTGCAAACCGTACCATTGGCCGGTTCCATTTGGATGGATTGCCACCTGCACCTCGTGGCGTGCCACAGGTTGAAGTAACTTTTGACATTGATGCGAACGGTATATTGAACGTATCTGCAAAAGACAAAGCAACAGGCAAGGAACAAAAGATCCGTATTGAAGCGTCTTCAGGTTTAACTGATGCTGAGATCAAAAAGATGAAGGACGAAGCTGAAGCAAATGCTGATGCTGACAAAAAGGCAAAGGAAGAAGTTGAAAAACTAAACGCTGCCGATGCCCTGATCTTCTCGACAGAAAAACAACTGAAAGAATACGGCGATAAGATCTCTGCTGATAAAAAAGCGCCTATCGAATCTGGCTTAGCCAAATTGAAGGAAGCTTATGCAGCTAAGAACTTTGCTGATATTGATACCGCACAAGCTGAATTAAGCAATGCCTGGAACGTTGCATCTGAAGAGATGTACAAAGCTACAGGTGATGCAGGCCAGGCTGGTCAGCCAGGTGCTGAAGGCGGTGCCGGTACATCAGGTGGCGGACAAGCTGAAGGTGACACTGTTACAGATGTTGACTTCGAAGAAGTAAAATAATCCCGATCTCCTAAGAGATTATAAACTATAAGGCCCTGGCTATTTATTTAGCCGGGGTTTTTTGTTGGGGCTGAGCCAGATTTGAAATTACAAATCAATTTTTATTGCATCGTTGCTATTGTTATACAATTTATGTTTTGAGACAGACGCTTCTTCAAACCCATACCCCATTAATTTAATTTTATTGAACCTGGAAACAAACGCTCCTTCCACTTTTGAAAATTCAATGGTTCTTTTATTTGGATCAAAAGTGATCTCCCGTTTAAAATATTCACCCTGTTCATAATCATAGCTTAACCCATCATCTTCATAATAAACAAAGCTGGTAGGCTCATTACCATGCCAGATATTGATCTCCAATACGCCATTACCGGTTTCATTAGTGCTTTGAATTACGTTTTGCATAGGGATAATTGCCCCTGCTTTTATAAACACAGGCAAATCAGTCAATGGCGCATCTACAATGATACTCTGTTCCCCGGTAAACTTTTCTCTGGTACTAAGCCGATACCATTCTCCTGCCGGCAGGTAGACCTCTGCGGTAAGTTTTGTGCTTTCAACAGGAGCCACCAGGATGCTATCACCAAATAGAAACTGGTTATGGTACTTCACATCGTACCCATTTTCATCGTTGGTATAATTTATGGCGAGGGTACGGCTCAATGGCAAACCGGTTTTGTGCGATTGGTAAAACCCGGAATAGATATACGGCAGCAAACGGTAACGTTGTTCAATATCCTTTTTAATGATGGCCATGTTCTTCTTACCCCATTGCCATGGCTCGCGCATAACAGTGCCTTGCATGGCGTGGTTGCGGAACATAGGCGTGTACACGCCCAGCGAATTCCAGCGCACCATCAGCTCAGGCGTTGGATTTTCGCTGAAGCCGCCGTTATCAACGCCTACTAACGACATCCCGGTGATCCCCAAACTGCTTACCATGCGCTGACCCATTAACATATGCGAGTCGTAAGCGGAGTTATCGCCCGTCCACACCGCCGAATAACGCTGGGTACCGGCATAAGCAGCGCGGGTGAGCACAAAGGGTCGTTTGTTGCCGATGACCCTTCTGGTGCCCTCGTAAGTGGCACGTGCCATTTCCATTCCGTAGGCGTTGCGGACTTCGGGCATATATTTATCCCCGAATTTTACCAGCGACGGAATATTTTGACCCCAGGCGGCGGGTTCGTTCATATCGTTCCAGAAACCCTCAACGCCGGGATCTGTTAATGCTGTAAACGCTGCTCCCCACCATTCACGAACATCTTCCCTGAAAAAGTCAGGGAAATGACAGCGGCCAGCCCAGACTTCACCCACGTATTTTTCTCCGTTTGGATAGGTGGCGAAATAGTTGTTTTCGACACCTTCGTCATATTCTTTGTAGCCTGGTTCAATCTTAATACCGGGGTCAACAATTGTTATCAATCTAAATCCGATAGCTTTGAGCTTATCGATCATTGCCTTAGGATCAGGAAAGGTTTCCTTATTCCAGGTGAAGATCTTAAACTCATCCATGTAATCTATATCGCAATAAATTACATCGGCAGGGATTTTCTCCTTACGGAATCTTTCTGCAATACTCAATACCTCATCGGCACTCATATAACTCCAGCGGCATTGCTGGTAACCCAGGCTCCAAAGCGGCGGCATCTCCATACGACCGGTGAGCCAGGTATAGTCCTCTATTATTTGCGCTACACTTTGCGCGCCGAAGAAATAATAGTTCATGTCACCACCATCGGCACCAAACCAGCTCATTTGATCGTCAGTTGTAGCGCCGAAATCGAAATAGCTTTTGTGGGTATTGTCGAAAAATAACCCATAGGTTAATCCGCTATGCAGGCCGATAAAAAATGGAAAAGTCTTATAAAGCGGATCGGTCTTGGTATCGTGCATTGCCGCATCTGTATTCCAGTTTACAAAGCTGCTACCCCGTTTGTTAAGGTTGCCGGTTTTCTCGCCAAGCCCGATGAACTTTTCATCTTTATAAAGCTTCCGATAATTAATTACCCTATCACCTTGCCAGTTTATGCCGAAGCGCGGATCATCCTCGCTTAATGCTTTGCCATTGGCAGTATAAAAGTTAAAGCGTAATGGAGATTTATTTATATGGAGTTGTAAAACAGGAGTTTTTATAACGATCTCATCGGCTGATTCTTCAAATTTAAAATCACCCGGTTTTTGGATAACGGCAAAGGACTTGTCATCATCATTAAATGCTTTGCTAACGTTAACCCTGATTATTGAATCGGAATAGACCCAAATGCGGGCAGTCGCTTCTTTTGTTTTAATAATGAGGATATTGCCTTGTTTGTTAACGCTTTCTATATCGCCTAAAATCTCCGTTTGCATCTTGTTGCCCCAATGGTTAATAAATCATTGTAGAAGTAACGGGTAAAGAGGAATAACGTTTTGTAAACTATTAAAAACAAAAAATCCCGCACAATGGCGGGATTCAATATTATAAGTTACTGATTGACTACGCCCACAAATTAGATGGATAAGTACCATTTTCAACCAGTGTAGAAATGCTTTTTTGTACGATCGGCTTATCTTCCTTGTAGGTTACGCCAAACCATTTTGAACTGGTTGGTATAACTTTAAACGATGCCTCACCGCTTTTTATCAATTCATCAGCCACCAAAGGAATAAAGAATTCTGATTTTGGATTGCTCTCATTGGCTTCAACAAATTTCTTGAACATAGGCTCACTTTGTTTAAACACCGCAGGAGTAAAGCCCCAGAAATTCATTGACACACGGGTATCACTGCTCAAAGCGTGCTCACCAGTTGCATCCTTGTAGGCCACGCTGCCGTCTTCCTTAAAATATACCTCTGTACGCTCATTAATTTCGACCATGTTGCCATTATCGTCAACCTTACAAACACCGCGTGATACGGATCCGTAATCAGACAGGGTACGGTCAATTTGGTAGCCGATTAGTGAATAGGTATCGTCGCTAACTTCTGTGGTTAAAAACTTTGCCATTTTTTCAAATGAATCATAACCATAAAAGTCGTCAGCGTTTATAACGCAAAAAGGTTCCTTAACCTGGTTACGTGCTGCCAGTACCGCATGTGCAGTACCCCATGGCTTTGCGCGTTCAATTTCTTTTTCAATGCCAAAAGGTTTAAGGTCGAAGCTTTGGAAAACGTAATCGGTTTCAATACGTCCCTTTAGTTTAGGCTCAAATATGGCTTTAAACGGCTCAACAAATTCTTCACGAATAATAAAACTTATTTTACCGAAGCCAGCTTTTATAGCGTCGTAAATAGAATAATCGATAATAGTTTCACCATTTGGGCCAAAACCATCAATCTGCTTCATGCTTCCATAGCGGCTTGCCATGCCTGCAGCCAGTATAAGTAGTGTGGGTTTCATAATTTTATTAGGTACAATATAATAAATGTAAATATGACATTTTTATTTTACTCTTTCCGTTGTAATAATAATTATCGCCATAAAAAGTTTTCTTTTGGGCGCTATTTATTTAATGTATCTGAAATCTTGTCCATCTTTAATGTTTAACAAAGTTTCATAGATCAGGCGGATCACATTGTCAACATCTTCTTTGTGGATCATCTCAACCGTTGTGTGCATGTAGCGCAATGGCAATGAGATTAATGCAGATGGCACACCATCATTTGAGTAAGCAAAGGCATCAGTGTCGGTACCAGTTGAGCGTGACGAAGCCTGGCGCTGGAATGGAATATTTGCCTTTTGTGCAGATTCGATCAACAGCTTATTCAAATTGTTTTGTACCGCAGGTGCGTACGACACCACCGGACCACGACCACAAGCCAGATCGCCTTGCGTTATTTTGTTGATCATTGGTGTTTGTGTGTCATGGGTAACATCTGTTACAATGGCAACGTTTGGTTTAATATGATGTGCTATCATTTCGGCGCCACGCAAGCCAATTTCTTCCTGAACGGCGTTTACGATGTACAAGCCAAACGGCAGCGTTATGTTATTTTCTTTAAGCAGACGTGCAACTTCGGCAATCATGAAGCCACCTGCGCGATTATCAAGTGCCCGGCCAACATAATAGCGGTCGTTAAGCACCATAAACTCATCTTCGTAGGTTATAACACAACCAACGTGAATACCCAGTTTTTCAACTTCTTCCTTGCTGGTGCAACCACAATCTAAAAAGATATTCTTCAGGGTCGGAGCCTCTTCCTTTTCACCGGCGCTGCGGGTGTGGATAGCCGGCCAACCAAAAACTGCCTTTACAATACCGTTGTCGGTATGGATATTTACACGTTTCGATGGAGCGATCTGGTGATCAGAACCACCATTGCGGATCACATATATCAATCCATCGCTGGTAATATAATTTACAAACCAGGAGATTTCATCGGCGTGGGCTTCGATAACTACTTTGTATGCTGCGTCCTTATTAATGATACCTACTGCCGTACCGTAGTTGTCTACATAGTGATCATCAATATAGGGCTTCAGATATTCAAGCCATAACTCCTGGCCCTTCCATTCAAAACCGGTAGGCGAGGCGTTGTTTATATATTTTTCGAAGAATGATAAAGAGCTGTCAGTTACAACAGCCACGTGCTTAGGGGAATCAGGGGTTTCAGATTTTATCTCAGCCATATTCTATTAAATGCCTCTGGTAGAATGAGGAACGCAAATATAATGAAAAGGTTGAAGTTGTTGTAAGAGTTGTAATAGTTAAAAAGGCAAAATACTACAACATTTACAACCCTTACAACTTCTACAACTTTCCTATAACATTTATCAAATCCTTAACATCCGCTTAATTTAACAACTGCACCTTTGCGACGAGTAAATTTTTAGAATAAGATCAGTTTAGTTAGTTAAGATCGGCCTGCTAGTAACAGGCCGATTTTTTTTCATCCCAGTTTCATCCTAAAACTATACTTTAGGCGTTTATATTAGAATGAAAATAATAAAGCCTTTTTGTATTATCCTATTCTTATTGATAAATACCGGCGTTTTTGCGCAAGCTGTAGATGTAACCGTGAGCTATGCCGCAAAATATAGGCTACGGCCGGATACCAATACAATCGTACTTGTAAACAAATTTGATATAAGCAGCTTAAAAGTAAGCAATAAAAAGGCGCTTGCAGTGATGAAGGAAGCCGCTTACGCTGCCATAAGACACGGCGGATTTCAGCTCGGCGAACTGCCGCATACCAGGATAATTAATGTTGTTGATTCTGTGGGATTAACAGTAAACACCGATTCGATAAAACAGACCGCTGCAAAGTATCACGCAAACTATGTGCTTGCCCTGACAAACTTCTCGGCAAAGATCACCGTTGGAGAAATTAGCGATTATGGTACCTCATACAACTCATCGCTGGTTACTAACTTTATGTTGTATGAAGACAACGGCGTGTTTTTCCGTAAGCTAAACGGAACAGCTGAAGATCCGATTGAACAGCAATTGAATGCAGGTTTAATCATGTCGCTGATATTCCAGCCGACTATAAAAGGAAATAA
The DNA here is from genome assembly GCF_024721155.1 of Mucilaginibacter phenanthrenivorans. Classification (GTDB taxonomy): domain Bacteria; phylum Bacteroidota; class Bacteroidia; order Sphingobacteriales; family Sphingobacteriaceae; genus Mucilaginibacter; species Mucilaginibacter phenanthrenivorans. The sequence goes on from NZ_JAHVAP010000020.1 coordinate 25,434, forward strand.
AATGGCAATAAGAGTATCTGCAGAACATGCTTCTGAAAATGCAATGCAGGATTTTTTCCCTTACACGCTTACCCATACGCGCCCTCTGTTTAACGATAAGTTTTTACGCCCGATAAACCAGGAAATCATGAACGGCAACTTCGAAAAAGCCGATAGTTTGCTGCAGCCTTATTTAAAGGATATCGACGCAAAAGTTGCCTCCAGGGCTGCTTACACACTTGCTATTGTTTATGAGTCTGAAAATAACTTAGAGGATGCAACCGACATGGCAAATGAATCGAACACAAAAAATAAAAACGGGTATGCCGAAGCTATGCTGGCTGATCTAAAGGAGGAGTAATCATCTTCTCCATAATTTCGTAATCAATATCGTTTTTTGTAAACAGATTGCCTGTCCGGATAAATCCGAGCTTAAGGTAAAATCCGGTAGCATCAACCCGGGCATTACACCATAGACGACCGCCACCGTTTTCTTCTACATGCTTTACTACCTGGGCTAGTAAGCTTTGTCCAATCCCTTTTTTCTGCATCGAAGCGTCGACAGCCAGCTTCCGAAATTGAAATTCAGATCCATTTTGAAACAATGAAACCACGCCCGCTAACCTATCATCCACAAAAGCACCAAAATGGATCCCGTCAGCATCCTCATCCATCTCCATTTCATGCTTCATTTTACCCGGGTAAAGCACATCCCTGCGTAATTGCCAGGTATGCTCCGGCCTTATCTGCTCGATTGAGGGGCTGATATTGTCCATTTTCCTAACTAATCTCTGGTCTCTAGCCTCTGATCACTATAGAGGTATATTCCCATGCTTCTTCCTCGGGTTATTCACCACCTTATTTTCCAGCATCTTAAAGGCATGGATCAGTTTTACCCGGGTTTCAGCCGGTTCTATCACCTCGTCAATAAAACCACGCTCCGCGGCACGATAGGGATTGGCAAAAATATCTGAATATTTTAGTTCCATTTCCTTCCACTTGGCTTCCTTATCCTCTGCAGCATTGATCTCGCGTTTAAAAATAATTTCCGCTGCGCCTTTGGCGCCCATTACTGCAATTTCTGCAGTTGGCCAGGCGTAATTCATATCTGCACCGATGTGCTTGGAGTTCATTACATCATAGGCTCCGCCATAGGCCTTGCGGGTTATCACGGTAATGCGTGGTACAGTCGCTTCGCAGAATGAATACAGTAGTTTAGCGCCGTTTGTGATAATGGCGTTCCACTCCTGGTCGGTGCCCGGCAAAAAACCAGGTACATCTTCAAACACCAGCAGCGGAATATTAAAGCTATCGCAAAAGCGAACAAACCTGGCGCCCTTTGTTGAAGAATTAATATCCAATACACCGGCCAAAAATGCAGGCTGATTGGCTACGATCCCAATACTGCGCCCTGCCAGTCGTGCAAAGCCCACAACAATATTTTCTGCAAAATCCTTATGTACCTCTAAAAATGATCCTTCGTCAATTACATGATCTATTACTTCTCTTATGTCGTAAGGTTGTGACGCATTTTCGGGCATTATTGTATTTAGCGCTTCGCGTAATTCGTTTTTTATTTCGTAAGGCAGGGCAGGAGCTGTATCCTCGCAATTTTGCGGCATATAACTCAAAAGTTTTTTTACATTTTGAATCGCCTCAATCTCGTTGGCACAGGCAAAATGCGTAACACCCGATTTGGTGGCGTGGGTAGTTGCCCCGCCCAACTCCTCGGATGTAACTACCTCATGCGTTACCGTTTTCACCACGTTTGGGCCGGTGACAAACATGTAGCTGGTGTTTTCCACCATCAAAATAAAATCAGTTATCGCAGGGGAGTAAACAGCGCCTCCAGCACAAGGCCCGAGGATAGCGGAGATCTGCGGCACCACGCCCGAAGCCATGGTGTTTTTATAAAAGATATCAGCGTAGCCCCCTAATGACACGACGCCCTCCTGGATGCGAGCGCCGCCTGAGTCGTTCAAACCCACTACAGGTGCGCCGTTCTTCATGGCAAGGTCCATTATTTTGCAGATCTTCTCTGCATGTGTTTCAGAAAGCGAACCGCCAAACACGGTGAAATCCTGCGAGAAAACATAAACCAACCGGCCATTGACAGTCCCATAACCAGTTACGACACCATCCCCTGGATATTTTTCCTTTTCCATTCCAAAATCAGTGGACCGGTGCGAAACCAGCATCCCTATTTCCTGGAACGAGCCTTCGTCCATCAAGAAATGTAAGCGCTCGCGCGCGGTAAGTTTCCCTTTTTTATGCTGACCTTCAATACGCGCCTTCCCGCCGCCTAAAAGGGCCTCTTCGCGCTTTTTATTTAATAGCTTTATCTTATTATCCACAGTATCGGTTTATGTATGCAAGATGGTAATTTTAGGTGAAAGCTGAAAGGTAAAAGGCGAAAGGTAAGGAAACAAGGTTTAACAACTTCGCCATCTCGTTACCAATGAACTAATGAACCAGTAAACGAATGAACATTTTATATTAAATTCGTTCCCAAATGGAAGCGTACCATATCATATCCGTCCTCATATTTTTAACGGCAGTTTTTGCTTACGTAAATGATCGCTGGATAAAATGGCCGCCTACCATCGGCATCATGGTTATTTCGTTGCTGTCATCCATTTTTATAGCTATCGCCGGAAATATCATACCTGTTATTTCATCAAAGGCTTTGCTCATGGTTTCGAACATCAATTTTGAGCAGGTACTAATGAAGATAATGTTGAGCTTCCTGCTATTTGCAGGTTCTTTACATATTGATGCTGCAAAACTTAAAAAGGAATTTTGGCCGGTGATGCTGATGGCGACCGTCGGCACGTTTATCTCTACTTTTTTAGTGAGTATAATGTCGTATTATCTTTTCCAGGTTTTTGGACTTTACATCCCCTATATTTATTGTTTGTTGTTTGGCGCATTGATCTCGCCGACTGACCCTATCGCCGTAATGGGAATCCTTAAACAAGCAGGGATCCCTAAAACACTCGAAATGAAAATAGCAGGCGAATCGCTTTTTAACGATGGTGTCGGTGTAGTGGTTTTCCTGACCATATTTGAAGTCGCTGTAAATGGTACCGACAAGTTTTCCCTTGGCAATACGGCTGTTCTTTTTTTAAAGGAAGCAGGTGGAGGGATTTTATTTGGGGCAATGCTAGGCTATCTGGCGCACCTGCTCATAAAATCAATAGACAATTACCGCGTAGAAGTATTGATCACATTAACGGTTGTTATGTGTGGCTATTCCGTGGCCGATCATTTTCATTTGTCAGGACCGCTGGCAATTATCATCGCCGGTATTATTATGGGCACCAAGGGAAAGGGTGAGGGGCTTTCCGAAATTTCGCGCGATTATCTGGAAAAATTCTGGGACCTTACCGACGAGATCTTTAACGCCATCCTATTCCTGCTGATAGGCCTGGAAATGCTGATCATCAAAGTAAACCCAACCATTATGATCATTGGCTGCATTATGGTTGCCGTGGTTTTGCTGGCGCGACTGGTCTGTGTAGCGTTCCCGGTGATGTTTCTGAAGATTTGGATAAAATTTGAAAAGAATGCCATTCTGATGTTAACCTGGGGTGGGCTAAGAGGTGGCCTTTCCGTAGCGATGGCGCTGTCCATCCCGGCGGCTATGCACCGCGATGAATTTGTTTTGATTACCTATGTTATAGTCGTATTTTCTATCATAGTGCAGGGACTTACTATTGGTAAATTAGCGAAAGTCTGAAGTCTGAAGTCTGAAGTCTGAAGTCTGAAGTCTGAAGTCTGAAGTCTGAAGTCTGAAGTCTGAAGTCTGAAGTCTGAAGGTGATTATGTTAAGTAGAAAGAGACCTTATCAGCAAAATATTTCTTTCGGACTTCCCCGACTTTCGGACTAAATTGTAACTCCATTGTTACCTCTCTATAAATCAATGGATTAAACCTGGTATTGAATTGGGCGTCTAACCCGTACAACCAATTCAAACCACTATGAAAAATATCACACTAGTATTTTTGATCCTTATCTGTTTTCAAAATACATTCGCCCAACTCAACACGCAAAATGTACAGGATGAAATGTTTACCATTTCGGCCGGACCCAACAGAATGTTCCTGAATAACCGCGACTTTAATGCCTGGACGGCAGCGAACTATAATTTGCTTGAAAAGATTTCAACAGGTTTTAGAGTTGACCTTAGTTTTATTGGAAGGAAATATGACGCCGGGTTGTTGTTGGGGGGCGATTCAAAGCTCACAACCGTACTTGGGTATTTTGGGGCTAAGCTCACCAATAAGTACAGCAGTATCTCATCCTGGCTGAACGTAGAAGCTGGAGAGATCTATGCAGTTTATAAAGATATTGCCCCGGTTAACTACGTACTCATTCACCGGGAGATAGGGAAGGACCTGGAATTGCATTATGGTGCCGGCTATATCGGGCTCTCCAGCAAAAACTATCTTAATTTTTTACACTGGAACATTAAAATAGGCAAGGGGGCCATCCCCGTTAACGCAGGTTTTTATGCTTCGGTGGGCTTTACCCCCTTTGCCCGGAACTGGAGATATGGCTATTATAAATATACAGACAGTGATACCACTTTTAAAAGCCGAAAGGTTAACTCAATACCTAAGCTTAGTAAAGTTTATGCAAATACAGGGGTATTTATTGGGTTTTGATCTTGTGGCGCAGTAAACGGTTCTCATTAAAAACAAAAACATTGCCGGTAATGTTGCCTTTATAAAAGCAAGCAACATGAACCCGTACCAGCAAAAATGGATTGAAGTTTTAAGAAGCGCCAATATCCCGCATTGGACAATTGAGGCGCAGGATGAAAATATCTATGTAGAAATGCCGCACGTTACCGACCTGAAATTAATAAGAGACAACCTTCCCTCAACACTTGGCGCAATGTCACTGGATATTGATGAACCGAAGGCGCGGTTGAAATTTATCTTTCACAACGGGTATGAAACCTTTGAGTACATCCTAAATCCGAACAACAAAGATTTAAACGAGGAATAAAATCCGGGAAATCTGCTTAATCCCGGTTCGGCTTAATCCTGGTCCAGTTTTGCCCGCGTTGAAAGCACAACAACGCTAATGCCCATCACTGCTATAAATGCAAACGATGCCCTGAGCGTAGCCAGCCCGGCTATAAAACCTATTACCGGCGGGCCAACCAGGAAACCTATAAACCCAATGGTTGAAACAGCTGCCAGCGCCACGCCCGCCGACATGGTTTTTGATCTCCCTGCCGCACTATAAACCATAGGTACAACGGACGAAACGCCTGCACCCACTAACAGAAAGCCGGCCATTGCTGTATAAAAATAAGGAAAGATAAGCGATATCAGCAGTCCTGTTGCAGTTAGCGTTCCGCTTACCTGTAACGTGCGTTTTAATCCGAAACGATGTGCAAACCAGTCGGCAATAAACCGGCCTCCCGCCATGGTAAGCATAAATGCCGTAAAACCGGCCCCCTGCAAGGCAATGGGAGCGTCAACTACCTTCTTAAAATAGATAACACTCCAGTCGAACATTGCACCCTCGCAAATCATTGAGCAAAATGCAATGCTGCCCAATGTAAGCAATGGCACCATTAACCTTAGTTTCTGCCGGATTGAAACTTTTGTTTCCGATCCGGTTTTTAAAATACCTGAATCATTATTTAAATAGCGCGAGGCAGCAATAACGCCCGCAGCGAGGATAACAAGAATTATAATAAAGTGATGAAAAGGATCAACCTTGTTGGCGATCATTATGGTACCGATACCTGCCCCGGTAAAGCCAGCAAGGCTCCATAAACCATGAAAGGAAGCCATAATAGGCTTTTCATATAGCCTTTCGGCGGCAACAGCCTGCGTATTAACGGAGATATTAACCGCATTGCTTGAAAATCCAAAGCAAACCAGGCAAATGATCAGTTGAAATGTATTTTGTGCACGACCCAGGCTAATCAGGCAAACACCGTAAACCAAAATAGCGGCAAGCAGCAATTTTTTACTGCCAATTTTTGTGATCACCCAACCCGAAAACGGCAGCGATAACATCAAACCAACGGGCAACGAGAAAAGTACGGCACCAAGGGCAGCATCCGTTAACCCCAGGTTTTGCTGAACGGTTGCAATCCGTGACGCCCAACTTGAAAAACACAGCCCGGCCATAAAAAATAAAACCCCCACAGCAATGCGGAGCCTTACTTTTGATACGGGTTGTTGAAGCGTGATTGAATCCATCATTATAAACGGGATCTTCTTAGTGTATTTTTTACACTAAGAAGATCCTATACAAATGTAAGGAAATTTGTTAAAACGTAAAGTTAAGCTAATGTCAAATACTTCCCGGGAATAGAAATCGCAGGGCGCTGTGAATCAAAACTATATGGTTATGTTAAACGAGCCGGTTATACCAGTAGTTGTTGCGTTGGTATTCAGGTCAATCAGGTCGGTTGTAAACGTCCCTTTAATGGTGCCATGCATGCCATCTGCGCTGGTTACGTTCAATTCTGTTACCGTAACTTTACCACTATCACCAAGTAAACCGTTGATGTAAAGTAAATCAATATTATATGTTCCAGCTTTGTTGTTGCTGAAGGAGAGTGAAAAACCACCCGATTGGGTTGTTCCGCCTAGTATCTGTGTGTTTCCATTGGGTGAAGTTGTCGGATCAGCTGCTATCACCTGGAAAAATGCAAGTTTAAGGGTTGTTGTCGTACCGCTGATGGTGTAAGTTATCGTACTGCCGTTGTCAACCAGTTTACCGCTGGTGCCGGTACTTGTGCTGCCCGCCGGGTAAATCGGCGGATCTAATTTGCAACCAGAAATACTTGCGATTATTATTAGCGAAGCAAAAATTTTATAGTAGATTTTTCTCATATCGTCATTTTTATTGTGCGATTTAAGCTGCTTAAATATAAGTTAATTATTTACAGGATTAAATACCTGTTAATAAATAATTTACAATTTTTTTGTTGATGAAACCAACGTTTTTTTAAGCACAGCTAACCGTACGCAGTATACGTAACCTGCTTTTAAAGTGTTGCAGGCATAAGCGTAAAAACTACTTTATATTTCTGTTGAGTTAATTGCAGTCGCCGTCAGGCCCGCATGATTCGCCGTCGATGATTTCGAACTTTGGTTTTGGGTTTTCAAGTTGCCATTCACCGAAGGCTTTCTGTAAGGTTTGTTCAAAAACAGGTACAGCCTGTGCGCCCGAGATAGCATATTTATTGTTCAGAACAAAAAACGGAACACCCTGGATGCCCAGGTATTGCGCGGTATCAATATCGTGTTTAACATCACTTGCGTAAGCATCACCTTCTAAAACCTGCTTTACTCCAGCAGGATCAAGGCCTATTGACTGCCCCAGTTCAATTAAAACATTATTGTCGTCGATGTTTTTGCTGTCGGTAAAATAGGCTTTAAACAAGGCTTCTTCTGCCTCAATACCCAAGCCTTTACTTTTTGCGAAATGGCTAAACCGATGAGCCTTAAAACTATTTGCAACCACGGCCTTATCAAGATGGTAAGTTAAACCTGCTTCGGCAGCCATTTTAGTCACGTGGTCATTCATTTGGCTGGCGTGGTCAATGGTCCAGCCTTTTTTATCGGCCAGGTATTGATTTATGTTGATGGAGGTATCAGTTTCCAAATCGGGGTTAAGCTGGAAGCTTTTCCATTCTATTTCTACCTGGTCCTTATTATCAAAATGCTGTAAGGCATCCTCAAACCTGCGTTTGCCGATATAGCAAAACGGGCACATCACATCGCTCCAAATTTCAACTTTCATAGCTTTATTTTAGTATTGCAAAGTTAAATGACTACTTTAACAACACCGTAAGCAAAAAGTAAACTTTACCACCACATCCATCTAAAAATGAAATCTTTTTTTAAATATTGCGCTATCATTTTCATTGTATTCCTCAGCATAGATTTTCAGGCAATCGCGCAGAAAAAAAAGAGCGATGCACAAGGCAATTTATTCAGCGCAGGTTATGCAGCTGCATTTATTGGAGGTTTATATGATGCCTGGTATCCGTACAGCGCCCTAAAGCAACACGGCGATTTCGGCCTTGGCGCTCCGGCCAGGCTTGACGGCGAATTAATTATGCTTAACGGCAAGCTTTACAAGACAGAGTACACCGGCAAAACTATTCCTGTGACAGCTGCTGATTCAACCCCTTATGCGGTGGTTTGCTTCTTTCATGCAACTAAGGTTTATAAGCCCGGAAAACAGCTGGCAAAGGGGCAACTTTTTAAGTATCTTGATAGTGTGTTGACCAACCAAAACGGTATTTATGCCATTCACATAAACGGTAATTTTAAGTATGTGAAAACAAGGGCATTTCCCCCGGTGGGGCAAAAGCCTTATTTGCCACTTGCAGCCATGCTTGATAAGCAGCGCTTCTTTGAATTCAATAGCATCAAAGGCGATTTAGTGGGATATAAGTTACCTGCATTTATGGAAGGTCCTCACATTGCGGGTTATCACTTTCATTTTTTATCTGCTGATAAAGCCTCCGGTGGCCATATAATCGATTTCGTGGCTGATGATGTTACTGTTGAGGTGGATGTACTCAGCAGCTACACTATGCAGCTTCCGCAAACGCCGGATTTCAATAATTTCGATTTCAAAAAAGATCGGAAGGAAGAAATTAAAAGCGTGGAGAATGGTAAAAAGCAATAATCGCTATTTGCCGTTAGCCACTATTTCAACCTTTACCCGGTCTGGGTCTTCGATGAATCAAACCCATTTATGCCTTGGCCGCTGTAAGCGCATCGCTGAAAGCCTTTACTAAAGTTTGGTTATCTGTTCTTAGCAGCGTTTCATTTATCTGCAATTTTATAGTTCCCTCGCTATTTGCATTCCTGATAACCACGTTATATTTTTCAAACAGTGCCCTGCGGAATTTTTTTGCATCAGTACCCGCGGTCAGTTTAAGGTCGAATATGTTAGAGCCGCCTTTTAGGGCAGTAATGCTGATGCCCGGCACATTGTTGAGTTTGGCAAATAGGTCGGTTGCCTGTGCAAAGGTTTTCTTAAGCCTGTCTTCCAAACCATCCAGATGATATAACGCCATAGCAGCCTTTGACCAGTTGCTGAATATCGTACCGCCATGGACCTTTATCAAATGCTCCATTTTGTCAATCACTGCCTTTTCGCCGCAAAGAATTGCGCCGCCATCTGCGCCAAGATATTTATAAAGTGAGATGTAAACCGTATCAAAATTAGCTGCGTATTCTGCAATGGAAACACCGCTGGCTGCAGCCGCTAAATACAAACGCGCGCCATCCAAATGGAGTTTAAGCCCGTTCTCGCGGCAATACTTCGAGATCTTTTTAATTTCATCTATCGGTACCTGCCTGCCATCGCAACGCCTTACCGGGTTCTCAATAGCTACTGCACCTATGCCGCTTTTAAAAACTTCCTCATCGTTGGTATAGGCTATCCCTGCCTTTAAATCCTCCAGCGTAAAGAATGGTTCGCCCTTGGCTAAGGGCATCAGCCGTTTATGATAAACAGATTCGGCGGCATCAGCCTCGTCCCTGTAAATATGACTGGTATCCTGCACAAAGATCTTGGTATTTTCGCCACTTAGCACTGATATGGCCAGTTGGTTAGCCATAGTGCCGGTAGGCATATAAGTTGCGGCTTCCTTGCCGGTAATTTCGGCGAAGCGTTTCGTGAGCATTGCAAGCGATCCGCCCTGCCCGTATACATCTGCTTTGATAGGGTCTTTTTGGGTGATCTCCTGCAGTTTGGCAATATAATCTGCAGGTGGATAATGAATGCCATCGTCGGTAAAAGAGATAATAGGACTAACCGGCGCATCAGTATTTACAGGTAAAGTGCGCGCGTTTGCAGTAAGCGAAGGCAGCAATGCAGGTACAAGCGACAGACCGGAGAGTTTGAGGAAATTCCTTCTTTTTAAATCTTTCATAGCTGGTGATTTTATCCAAGTGGTTTTTCTAAGGTAGTATTTATTTTACAAAAAAAGAGCCTGCCAACGGCAAGCTCCCTCAGTAATATTAAAGCGTGTATTATCTATTTGAAATCATCCGCAGTTACGCCGGTATTTAATTTTATATCGGTAACAGTCATTTCAAAAGTTTGTTCCTGGCCGCCTGCAGATTGAGTTATGGTTTGTTTGTAAGGAAACATTACAGAACCCACCTTACGATAGTCACCATAATCAACTGTAACATTTACGGTAGTAGCGCCGCTGGTGGTTGTGCTTTCGTTTTTAACCAGCAACTTGCTTTTAACGTCATAATATTCGGTTGATATTTTACCTGTAGGATCAGTAACGCTAACCTGGTAGGCATCTGCGCCGTTAACCTTTTGGATGCCCTTAACAGCTAGTTTAAATGCAGGGTTGGTTAAATAGTCAAGCTGTTCAGTCAGCGAGGTAAATACTTTTTTCTGTGCGATCTCGTCAGCGCTCAGATCCTTTTTATTAGGTCCTTGTTGCTGGTATCCTTTACTCCCGTCAAAGTCCTGCTTCATTACCACGTTCCCGCCCATCGAAATCGTCATTGCTTCCATATTAGGCGCCATCTTCTTTTGCAAAACGCTAAGCTTCATCCCTTGCATTGCCATGTCAGAAGTTGTGGTATAAGACGTTACCTTTTTTAGTTCTGTTGCGCCGCCAATAGCGTCAATATATCCCTTAATAATATCAGCTGGCTTCACGTCAGGAACAGCAGCAGTTTGTGCACCTTCTACAACAGGATTGGCAAACTTATCATACATTTTTATTGGGTAGCCGCTTTTCTTAAGGCCGTCCATAAACTGGGCTGATCCGCCTACAATAACCACGCGGGTATTGTCATAATTAAAATACTTTTGCGATACACGCAGTATGTCATCAGCGGTAACGGCGTTTACCTTTTGCAAGTAAGTTTTGTAAAAATCAGCAGGCAGGTCGTTGATCAATATATTGCTTGCAAAAGTTGCAGTACGTGCGGGATCTTCCAGGTTTAAGGCAAATGATCCGTTGTATAGCGCCTTGGCTGTATTCAATTCCTCATCGGTTACCTTATCTGTACGGATGCGTTTTATTTCGTTTAGCATCTCGGTTACAGCACTATCAACTTTGGCATTCCTTACCGATGCAGATGCATCGAATGTTTCCTGCCAGCGGCCGGTTCCCAACTCGGAATAGGCGCCATAGGTAAATCCATGTTTTTCGCGCAGGTTCATAAATAACCGGCTTTCAGCGCCACCACCCAAAATATAGCTTGCCAATATTACCGCAAAATAATCAGGGTTGTTTTTCTTGATGTCAACAAGGTTGATCACATTTATTTCTGTTTGTACCGCACTTGGCACGTCAACTACATCAATCTCGGTTTTTGCGGGATTTGCAACGATAGGGAGCGTAGGCAAAGTAAGTGCAGCGCCTTTCCAGTTACCCAGCACTTCTGTGGCTAGGGCTTTTGCTTCGGCAGGTTTAATATCGCCAACAATAGTTAAATAACCTCTCGACGGGGTTACATATTTGGCGTAAGCATCCTTAATATCCTGAACGGTTAAAGCCTGGATACTTTCCTCTGTTTCAAACTCGCCATTAGGGTGCGTTTTGCCATAAACAAGCGCATTATTTACCCTGCCTGAAATTGCAGCTGCGCTCTTTGCTGATGACTTTAAACCGGTGATCTCCTGGCTCTTCAGCTTATCGAATGATTCCTGGGTAAACGCCGGATCCTTTAATCCCTGGCCCATTAGCGTAAATGCTTCTTTAAAGTAACGGGTTAACGCCGATACGTAAGCGCTTGACGAGCTCAGGCGAACATTGGCGCCCAGCTTCTCAACCGACTCGTCAAATACCGCCTTGGGCATTGTTTTGGTTCCCTCGTTAAGCATTTGGCCCATCAGGCTTACTACGCCTGCCTTGCTGCCTTCGGTTACCGGGCCAAGGTCTATCAGGTAGTTGGCGGTTACTTTTGGCAGGCTATGGTTTTCAACCACCAACAGCGTAATACCGTTTGGTAAAATGTATTTAACAGGATCTTTAATAGTTAAAACTGGCGCCGGCCCTGGTTTGGGTTGTTGTGTACGGTCAATTGTTTGCGCCTGTGCATATTGCATTAATAATGCTCCGGCAGCTATCATTATATATTTCTTCATGATCATTTTTCGTGATGTAATTAATTATTGAGCTTTGCCTTTTTCGGGCAGATAATACAATACAAGGCGTTGGTTTGCATTAAGGTATTTCTTAGCTGCATCCCTTATTTCTTCTCTTGTTATCGATTTTATTTCTGTCAGTTCCTTGTTAATATGGCCTGTATCTTTGTGATAAAAGGTATAGCCATTGCTCAGGCTCTCGGCAACGCCCTGCATACGGGTGTTGGCGCTCACAAAATTATTTTCAAACTGGTTTTGCAGCTTCTGGTAATCTTCAGGGCTGATCAGGTCGGTTTGCAGTTTGGTGATCTCTTCATCCATATCGCTTAATAGTGCTGATGGAGCCGCGCCGTTGTTAGGTAATGCACCAATAATATACATGCCATAATCTTCAAGCGCATAGTTAATGGCTAAAACCTGCAACGCGTCTTTTTTCTCATCAACCATTTTCTTGTTCATTCTTGCACTGCTGCCACCGGTTAATATGCTCGAGATCATCTGCATGATCTTTGAGTCGCGGCTATCTCTTCCCGGTACACGGTATGCGGATACTATCAATGGGATCTGGATATTGGCATCGTAGGTTGTATCAACAATTTGTTTGGTTATCGGCGCTTCTTCAATCTTCTTGTAAACAACATCGGCCCCGCGCGGGATATCTCCAAAATAGGCCTTTACCAATTCCTTCGTTTTATCGATATTGATATCGCCCGCAATGGTCAATACTGCGTTATTAGGCCCATAATATTGCTTAAAAAAAGCTTTAAACTCATCAAGTTTTGCTGCATCAATGTCATTCATTTGCCCTATGATGCCATTATGGTAAGGGTGGTTAGGAAACAAGTCCTTTGCTATGGCATCGCTAAAGTTGCCATAGGGGCGGTTGTCGTGGCTTTGGCGTTTTTCTTCCTTTACCACTTCCTTCTGTCTTGTTACGCCTATCTCATTAATAACCGGGTGCATCATGCGTTCGCTTTCCAGCCACATCCCTGTTTCCAGTTGGTTTGAGGGGAATACCTCGAAATAAAAAGTCCTGTCCTGTGTGGTGTTGGCATTATTCTGACCGCCGTTAGCCGATACGATCTTCATAAATTCACCGCGTTTGATGTTATCACTGCCTTCAAATAGCAAGTGCTCAAAGAAGTGAGCGAAACCGGTGCGGCCCGCAACTTCATTTTTCGATCCTACATGGTACATGACAGTAATGGCCACTACGGGCGCCTTGCTATCCTGGTGCAGAACTACGTGCAAGCCATTTGGCAGGTCGTATTCTGTAAATTCTACCTTTTGCGCTTTAGCCTGTAGGCCCAACAGGGATACCGCCGCGAGTGCACAAAAAACTTTTTTCTTTAGCTGCATATTGTGAATTTGATTTATGGCCTAATATATTAATTTGTTTTAAATACAGGGACTAAAAACTATCCTTTTAGTTAATTTAGAAAAAACATGTCGCCGTTCATAATAAAATCTGGCCGATTAGGTTTTATTCTATTGAGCTAAAGATCCTCTTAATAAACTCTTCATGTTAAATGCGTTTCTTTGCGCTGTAAAAGTTGAACTAATCAGAGAATAGAACACCGGATGCGGAGAGCTACAAAAATAAAGATCCTGCTGGCATTGGTAATAGCACTGTTTTTAGGGGCATATGGCAGGCACCGCCACCTTAGCCGCGAAACAGATATAACAGGAACCCTTGAAAACAAACAAATGGACGAAATTTCGGGTATCGCAGCTTCGGGAGTTGATTCGGATGTCTACTATGTGCACAATGATAGCGGTGATACCAGCAGATTTTTCGCCATAACACCCCAGGGGAAGCTTTTGTCCACTATCTATTTTAAAGGTGATTCAAAAGAAGTTCAGGGTGTACATGATTGTGAAGATATTGCTGTTGGGCCGGGTCCGGATAAAAAGAAAAGCTATATTTACCTGGGCGACATTGGTGACAATTCTTCTGATAGAATAAATGGAATAACCATTTATCGTGCGGAGGAAAATTCATCCTGGTTGACGCAGGCAGTATCAAAAACAAGGATGGCACCACTCCACTTGAAATACCCTGACGGACCGAGGGATGCAGAAACCTTGATGATAGACCCTATCGAAAAATTGATTTATATAGTGTCAAAACGGCGGGATTCGGTAACCGTTTATACAGCTCCGCTAAATTATAAGGCTAACGACTCTGTCATGTTAACCAAACGCTGTAAATTGTTTTTTGCCGGGATAAAGCCACTTAAATGGATAACCGCCGGAGATATTTCTAAGGATGGATCACAGATATTATTGAAAAACTATGAAAGCGTTTATTACTGGAAACGCAAAGGCAACGAGCCGGTTTGGAAAACCATGCAATCAAAACCCGGGGAACCATTTTATGTTTCAGAACGACAAGGGGAGGCAATAGGGTTTACTCCTAATGGGACCGGATATTATACCACGAGTGAGGGTATTTATTCGCCGATATATTATTATAAAACGCCATGATTTTCCGGTAGGGGCATATAGCATATGCCCTAATCCTGCGGCATTTACCATAGGGCGTATGCTATACGCCCCTACGATCAACTTATTCTATCGCGTTAGCATACCCGTTCACGTAATCACGTGGTGATACCCCGGTAATACTTTTGAATACATAGTTAAAATTGGTAATGCTGTTAAAGCCGCAACTGTAGGCTACGGTTGCAATGCTTTTTGCTGACCCGTTTACCAGCATTTTACAAGCTTCATTTACCCTTACTTTATTTATGAAATTTACCAGCGTGTGGCGGGTATGCTTTTTAAAGTACCTGCAAAATGCAGTAGGGGTTAGGTGGGCCTGCATGGCAACATCTTCCAGAGTCAACGCGCTGCTATAGTTTTGCATAATGTAGTCGTAAACGGCCGCTATCCTCATACCCTCAGGGTCAGTCATAGAAAATGCGTAGCTGCCTGATGATAAAGGTTGCAGGTCGCTGGTTTGTGTTAAAATATTCAGCAGTTCTATAAAGCCATAAAGCTGCTCGGCCCCATTAGCGTTTTGAATATCGGTAATGCGGTGAGCTATATCGGTGTACATACTATCCGGGATTTTAAATCCGCTTTGGTTTTGGGCGATGAAAGCCTTAATCGTCTTCATTTCGGGGAGATTAAATAAAGCGGATAATTTACCGGATGGATTAAAAAATATAGTGATAGTGTGCACTTCCTTATCACCATCTGCCTGAAAATAGGCCGGATCACTTTTAAATAAGTGCGGGAGATTTGCGCCAATCATATAGATTTCGCCCTCCCGGAAAACGTGCATGTTGTTACCGGCCAGCAAAGTGCCCTCTCCCTTTTTAATCCAGGTGATCTGGATCTCCGCATGGCGGTGCAGGTAGGTATAAAAGTGCGGCAATACCTCCTCCTGCACAATGATGGAATGATCATGCGGAACAGGGATGGTAAAGGGCAACACTTTCATGAGGTAAATTTAGTTAAATAAGTTGATTGTGTTGGAAGTCCGAAAGTCCGGAAAGTCGGTAAAGTCCGAAAGGGAAATTTTGATAGAATATTATGGAACATTTATTGATTACAGGTTATTAAATTGATGATCATGACTGGTTACAAAAATAAGATCGAGCTTGTTAAGGCCGACATCACCAAAATAAATGCTGACGCTATTGTTAACGCGGCTAATACTTCGCTTTTGGGCGGAGGTGGTGTCGATGGTGCCATCCATCGTGCCGGCGGACCAGCAATCTTGGAGGAATGCCGCAATATAGTAGCCAGGCAAGGCGGTTGTAAAACCGGCGAGGCTGTGATCACAACCGCAGGTAAGATGCCTGCCAAATATGTGATCCATACCGTTGGTCCGGTTTGGAACGATGGTAAATACCACGAAGAGCATAAGCTGGTAAATTGCTATAAAAATTCTCTGCAACTAGCTATTGATAACGCCTGCAAAACCATTGCGTTTCCCAATATCAGTACCGGCGTTTATAGGTTCCCGAAGGATAAGGCAGCGAAGATTGCTGTTGATACTGTAACTGAATTTCTCAAAAAGGCAGACCAAATTGAAAAGGTAACCTTCGTTTGTTTTGATGAGGAGAATTATGAGTTGTATAAAAATTTATTGAACCATTAATTCTCACCTGTCATTGCGAGCGATAGCGCGGCAACCGCGAACTGTGCATTTACGCTTTTCAGTTTTACACCTTACTATTTGCCCTGTATAGTTCGCGATTGCTTCGTACCTCGCAATGACAATGAGATTACTGGTAGCGGTTTGCATCAAACAATCCTGCCTCAATAAGCGGCTTCTCGCCATTAAACGCATCTGCTATCAGTTTACCGGTAGCCGGTGCCAATCCCAAACCTATCATTGCATGCCCGGTTGCAATCGCAAGGTTTTTATATTTACTTGATATCCCGATATAAGGCAACCCATCCGGCGAACATGGCCTGAAACCAAACCAAACATCCTTTTCGTTTGGCACAGGCAATTTGAACTCAGGAAAATATTTTGGTACGGATTCAACAATACCTCTTACCCGGTTCATGTTCACCTGTTTGTTGATCTTGCCGATCTCCATGGTGCCGCCAAAACGGATGCCGCCATTCATAGGTGTTATCGCAACCCTGGCCTCGCAGAGGATAGAGGGGATCGTCATTTTTTTAACCGGGTCATTCACCATAAAAGAGTAACCTTTACCCGGCATCAGCGGGATATTTAACCCGGCCAGCTTAGCGATTCCCGGCGACCATGAGCCACCTGCAATTACATAGTTATCAGCAGTAAATTCCTTATCCTTAGTACTTACCGACGTTATTTTATTGCCATCCTGGTTTTTTTTTGTCACCTCGGTATTCCTGTGAATACGGACGCCTTCAGCTTCTAAGTATTTTACCAACCCCTTCATTAACTTATTCGGCGACATGTGGGAGTCACAATGGTAATGTACCGCGCCTAAAATGTCAAGCTCAATGCCAGGCTGAAGTTTGTGGGTTTCTTCGGGAGTTAAATACTGCGCATCAAGGCCTAGATTTGTTGCCTTTTCAACCATGTGGATTTCTTCTTCCTCAACCTTTTGCGACTTAAAAAGCATCAGGATCCCCTTATCCTCCAAACCAAAATCAATTCCGGATTCCTTTTCAAATTCGTGGTATAGATTTCGGCTCAACAGCGAGATGTCACGCAGCCCGCCCGCAGAACGCTCCACATGTTTTTTGGTGGCGCTTTTCATGAATTTTAAGCCCCAGCCTATCAGATCTTTGTTGAACGAAGGCTTAACATAAAACGGGCTCTTGCTATCAAACATCCACCTTATGCCCTGCTCAATCATTCCCGGCGATGCCAGCGGAACAAAGTGGCTTGGTGTAACCATACCGGCATTGCCGTATGAACAGTTATCTGATAGGTCGCCCTGTTCTAAAATATCAACTTCCCATCCTGATTTGTGCAGGTAATAAGCCGAAAATAAACCTATTACACCACCCCCTATTATTATTGCCTTCATAACGCCCTTATTTCTAAATAAATAATCACTAATAAACTTTGTCATTGCGAGCGAGGAACGAGCGCGGCAACCTCGTCGCTGGATTAGCCGCTTAGCATGTTCTACACCTTTTTTGCCGCTCTGTATAGCTAAGAGTTTGCCGCGCTACGCTCGCAATGACAATATTTTTTTGATTCAATCATACCAGCCGTCACTTAAATCGACCCATGACGGATTTACTGATAAGATCAGATCTATTTTCTTTTGCCTCGATCCACCTTTTAATTGTTTTTCTCTTGCAATTGCATCCTGTATCCATTGATATTCTTCATAATAAACAAGCTTGTTAATCGCATACTTTGAAGTAAACCCATCATGAACTTTGTTTTTATGTTGCCAAACACGATTTTCCAGTTCACTTGTTACACCAACATAAAACGTTGTGTTTGACTTATTGGTGAGGATATAAACTGAATATTCGTGTCTTTTAGCAAATCGCATAAATACAAAATTTAACAAACCATGTCATTGCGAGCGAGGAACGAGCGCGGCAACCTCGTCGCGCAAAGAGCAGCTTAGCAAGTTCTACACGTTTCTGGCCGCTCTGTATGGCTACGAGTTTGCCACGCTGCGCTCGCAATGACATATTGGATAGTGGGGCTTATATCACCTGGAACCCAAATGCATACGGATCCTCATCATCTATTTTAATTGTATTGTACCCATACACCCTTGCCCAGCCTTCAATGCCCGGGATAATTGCCGGTTGATCGCCTATCATCACCTCATCCTCAACAGTTCCGATAAACTGGCTGCCGATGATGCTTTCGTGGATAAACTTGTCGCCCTTTTTCAATTTGCCCTTGGCGTGCCATTGCGCCATCCGCGCCGATGTACCTGTTCCGCATGGTGAACGGTCAATCGCCTTATCCCCATAAAAAACTGCGTTACGTGCTGTAGCTTCAGGAGAGATTGTCTTACCCGTCCAAAGAATATGTGAGCAGCCGTTAATGGTTGGGTTTTGCGGGTGAACGAATGTGTATTTCTCATTTATCCGTTTTCTTAAAACTCTGCTCCACGAAATCAGCTGATCGGCGGTAAAATCCTCAAGTCCTTTAAAGTTTGGTTGCGGATCAACTATGGCGTAATAATTTCCGCCGTAGCTTACATCAACGGTAAGCATACCCAGGTCAGGACATTCAACTTCCAGGTTTTCAGCAGCCAGGTAGGAGGCCACGTTGGTCAGCTTTACCGACTTGACTTTTGCGCCTTCCTGTTTGTATTCGATCAATACCAAACCGGCAGGGGCTTCCATCCTGATAACGCCCGGTGTTTTCGGTGTGATCAAACCTTCTTCAACAGCAATAGTGATCGTTCCGATCGTTCCGTGCCCGCACATGGGCAGGCAACCGCTGGTTTCAATAAACAGCACGGCTACATCATTCGCGGGGTCGTGAGGCGGATAAAGAATACTGCCCGACATCATATCATGCCCTCTTGGTTCGTACATCAAACCTTTGCGGATCCAATCATACTCCTTTAAAAAGTGCTGGCGTTTCTCGCTCATGTTGTTGCCTTCCAGGTTTGGTCCCCCGCCGGCCACAAGCCTAACCGGGTTACCACAAGTGTGGGCATCTATACAGAAAAATGTTTTAGTCGACATTGTTATTATTAATAGGGAACTCTTGTCATTGCGAGGAACGAAGCAATCGCAAACCTGTAGAGCCGCTCTGTATAGCATGCGGTTGCTTCGTTCCTCGCAATGACAAATTTTATTAAATTATTTCTTCCATTCATTATTAAACAATCGCCAGATGTTAAGTGGGTTGCCGGTTTTTAATTCGTCGGGCAATAATTCTTCATTCCAGTTTTGCCATGCCACCGGCCTAACAAACCGTTTGATTGACGATATGCCTACCGATGTAAACCTGCTATCAGAGGTTGAGGGAAATGGGCCGCCATGTTGGATGGCATTGCCTACTTCAACACCTGTTGGCGGACCGTTTAATATCACTCGGCCTGCTAAGTTTACCAGTTTATCAGTGATGCTTTTATAGTTTGCCAGCTCGTCGCTTTCGGTCATGATGGTGGCGGTTAGCTGCCCATGTAACGAATCAACAACCTGCTCCATCTGTGCGACATCATCGGCAACAACCAACATGGAGTATGGCCCGAAAACTTCTTCCTTAAATTTTTCGTCGGCTAAAAATGCTGCTGCAGTTATTTCAGTTACCACGGCAACGCCCTGATTGATTTTGCTGTTGTCGATCTTATCTGATTGTGCAATTATCGAAACCGAATCGTCAGCAATGATGCCGCCGGATAGTTTATTAAAGTTTGCGCAAATGCCCGGCGTAAGCATAGTAGCTGAATTTACATCTGCTATAGCAATTGCAAGTGCGTTTTTAAACCGATCTAAAGCATCTGATTTAATAGCAATTAATAAACCTGGCTGGGTGCAAAATTGCCCTGCGTTGGCAGTTATTGATGCTGATAATTTTGCCAGATCTTCAGCACGATTTTCCAGCGCCTTCGGTAAAAATATGATTGGGTTTGTGCTGCCCATTTCAGCAAATACCGGGATAGGTTCGTAACGTTCACGCGCCATTTTCACCAATGCCATTCCGCCTTTAAACGAGCCTGTAAAAGTTACTATTTTGGTTTTTGGGTGCTTTACCAATGCCTCGCCGATTGCGTAGCCGTCATCATATAAAATGGAAAATACACCCTCCGGCATCCCCGTTTTTTCAGCAGCCTTCTTAATGGCTTCTGCTACCAGGGCGCTTGTGCCGGGATGCGCCGGATGCGCCTTTACAATTACCGGGCAACCTGCAGCCAAAGCTGCGGCAGTATCCCCACCGGCAACAGAAAACGCCATCGGGAAATTGCTCGCACCAAACACAACGCATGGGCCCAGTGGCACCATCATCTTACGGATATCTATTCTCGGCAATGGCTGACGATCAGGGATAGCGGTATCAATTATAGCTTCTACCCATGAACCTTCATCCAGCAAATCGGCAAACATTTTTAACTGGTTGGTGGTGCGGCCGCGTTCCCCCTGTAAACGGGTATCGGGTAAACCGCTTTCCAGCATGGCGCGCTCAATTAACGGCGGACCGATAGCTATAATCTCTTCTGCTATGCTACGTAAAAAGGCAGCCTTCTTCTCTCCGCTGATGTTGCGGTAAGTAGCAAAGGCTTTGTCGGCCAGTTCCATTGCTGCATTAGCTTCTGAGATACTTGCTGCGTAAAACTCGCCGGGAAGATCTGTCCCCAGGGATGGATCAACTGCCTTGAATTTATTGCCAAGTTCGGGCTGGTAATTGTAGCCTATTAAATTTCTTGTTTCCATAGTATGTGAATTTTAAAAACATGCCGGATTTACGAAGTTTTTAAACTCCGCAAATCCTTCTGCTACAAAATTGGGGAAATGTTTTTAACTAACCCCGCTCTTCCTCACTTAAACACCCCAGCTACCAACAGGTAATTCAGGACGATTAGCAATGGCGTTATCAATGATCGATAAAATCCTTTTGCGTTCTTCGCCAACAAGCGGCAAACGCGGTGCCCGTACGTTTTCGGTACCAAGGCCGGTTTGTGTTTCAGCAAGCTTGATATATTGTACAAGCTTAGGGTGAATATCCAATTCCAGCACAGGTAAAAACCAACGGTATATTTTCAAAGCCTCCTGGTGACGGCCTTGCTTTGCTAAATTAAAAATAGCAACAGTTTCCCTGGGGAATGCATCAACTAAACCGGCAACCCAACCATCAGCTCCCATAAAAAGGCTCTCAAGGGCCAGCGTGTCAACACCTGTCATAAGTTTAAACCTGTCGCCAAAACGGTTGATCATCCGGGTAACGTTGCTCACGTCGCGGGTTGATTCTTTTACCGCCTGGATGTTTTCGTATTTTGACAATTCTTCAAACATATCCAGCGTAACTTCAATTTTATAATCGTAAGGATTATTGTAGATCATAATTGGCAGCGGTGTGCTTTTGGCAACAGTTGCAAAGTACTCCAGTGTTTCCTGCTTATCAGCAAGGTAACGCAGCGGGGGCAGCATCATCAAACCATCCGCACCGTATTTCAACGCATTTTCGGCACATAATAGTGCGGCCTTAGTGGTTTGCTCAGCGATATTTAATATTACATAAGCGCGCTTGTTTACCGTTTTAACAGTTTGTTTCAGCAACTCGATTTTTTCTACATCGCTCAATACACTAGCTTCGCCTAACGAACCACCGATGATGATACCTTTTGCACCTGCTTCTAATTGTGCTTCGATGTTTTTATCGAATGCCTCAAAATCCATTTCATCATTGTCATTGAATTTTGTAGTTACTGCCGGGAATACCCCTTTCCAAATTATGCTCATGTTATGCCTCTCTAAATCTCTCCTAAAGGAGAGACTTTCTATTTTATTGTTTTTTACTTTGTTATTTACACTTTTTTAAGCCCTCTCCCTTTAGGGGAGGGTTTGGGTGGGGCTTTTACTTACTCAGCTTCATCAGCATCACTCCATGCGGAGCAACCTTAACCGAATAAGTGTTACCGCTGGTTATAATATATTTTTGCTGCCATACGTCACGGATCTTTGTCAACCCCTTTAAATCGTTTTCATCACGGTTTAACGTAATGGTTTGATATTTATCTGATGTATTGAATAATCCTACAGCCTTGCCGCCATCTGCCAGGTCCTTTATCCATACCTGGTAATCCGCTTCTTTAATCGCCTGGTGTGCTTCTTTACCTAATGCATCCTGGTCAATGGCCAGTACTTCGTCATTTGTTAACAGGCCAAGTGTAAACTTGTCCAATTTGCCCATATCGCAGCCTATTAATAATGGCGATGATAAAAGGCTCCACAAGCTGATATGTGTATATTGTTCATCAGGGGTTAAGCGTGAGTTATGTTGATTATCGCCCCAGCCTACTTTTCCTACTACCAGCATGTCCGGGTCATTAAAGTGTCCTGGCTGTGCGTAAGGACCGTCAGCTATTTGGTGAAATCCAATGGTCGACATGCTTTTCCAGGTGTCTTCAATATCGCCGGTACTTCTCCAGCTGTTGCCGCCAACTTCGGCGCCCCATTTCCAAACATCGCCCATACCATATTGGCAAAAGCTGAACATGATATCACGCGGAATTTTATCAAGCGATGCCCGCATCACCTGGTAAGGTTTTTTCATATCATCAAGCGTTGGGTTTTTAGCCGTTACCTCGCTGTATGAACACCAGTCGTATTTTAAATAATCAATACCCCAGTCGCCGTAGGTTTTAGCGTCCTGGTCCTCATGCTGCCAGCTGCCCAAATAGCCGCCGCATGTACGCGGGCCGGGCGAAGAGTAGATCCCCATTTTTAAACCTAAGCTGTGTACATAATCAGTAGTCGCCTTCATATCCGGGAACTTCTGGTTGGTTACAATCTCGCCGCTTGCTGCACGTTGTTCAGCTTCCCATCCATCGTCTATATTCACATAGTTCCAGCCATGGGCGCTCAATTTTTCTATCATCGTCCTGGCAGCAGTACGAACGCGCTCATCGTTAACCGATAAACCGAACGCATTCCAGCTGTTCCAGCCGAGGGCAGGTGTAAGGCCAATTATATCGCCAATTTTTATGGTGAATTTTTTTGTATTGCTTCCAAGGTTGTTCTTCACGGTAAGCGTAACGGGGTAATCACCTTTTTTAGTTACCACGCCTGTTATTATACCGGTATTAGCATCCAGCTTTAGTCCATCAGGCAAACCCTGCGCAGCATAAATCAGTGGTTTTTTACCACTTGCCGGGATTAAGTATAAAAACGGATTGCCTGGCCTTGCTCCGTAAACGTCTGCGCCGTTGATCTTCGGCTTCGAGCTGGGATAGGGGGTAAGCACATAAGGCGTACCATCAGTTTTTGTGATCGATTTACCTGATTTTTCTTCCGTAAAAGTATAGCTCACTACGTAGGATTTCTTTTCCAGTCGTGCTATGCTAAAAGAGTAAGTAAAAGGTTTACCTGCTGTAAAGTCGGCATCGTTTGTTTTTTCGTAAAGTACGGTTCCGTTTTCAGGATCTGTAACTTTAAATGCCAGCTTTCCTTTATATGCATAATTGCTGGTAGTTACCAATTTGATCGATTTATTTAAGCTGTTGTTATCACCATAACTAAACTCAGCATCGGTGTTTATACTTACAGGGTCCATCAGGTCGGCCATGCTCAGGGTAAATTTATCGCCATATAAACCACCTGCGCCGCCGGTGTCAAAAATGCGGATAGCCAGCACGTTTTGCTTGTCCCATAAAATTGCCGGGTTATTGGCCGCTATCGTGTAGCTGCGTGGCCCGTAGTTGCCGTTTTTTATATCACCCTTCTGACCGCCATATTTAGCTATCAGCTGGCCATTTAAATAAACTTCGTCGTTATCATCAACGTTATTAAGCGTAATCCGAAGGCTATCTTTTAAATACGATTTTTCCTTCAATGAAGATGGGATCACCAAGTGCGAACGGTACCAGCCAAAGCCATCAGTATTAGGATACCCTTGCGATTCCCAATCATAAGCCAGGTTAATGGGTTTCCAGTTAGCATCGTTATAAGTTGGCGATGCCCATTGGGTGGAATCACCGATGGCAAACTTCCATCCCTTGTCGATAGAAATTTCCTGTGCTGCAGCCTTAAGTGTAAAAGCCGCAGCCAGGCAGGTCAGTAAAAAAATCTTTGTCTTCATTGATAATATTGATTTGATTGTTGGTTAACCGTAAAGGACGGCATTGGTTATACTGTCAAAACTACGGTTTATAAGTTTATTTCGTTATCAATTAAATATATTTTACTTGTTCAGGAAACCATACCGTCATCTCTCCTTTACCCCGGTTAGCCCATGAGTAATAGGGGATTGCGGTCATTGTTTTATTTGTTGTACTGATGGTTTGCGCTGATTCGTTAACATCAACGCTTTTTACATCACCCTTTAAAACCGTAACGCCATTTAGCAGGTCAGGTTGGTAGGTGGCAGTAAACACGGTGTTTTTTGGCACGATGATATTGCTGGCTTTGCCGTCATTATCCTTCCATTCTGCACAATACATTAATGGTCCGCGTTGCAGGGAAATCTTTCCGCTATCATCAGTAAGGCTGGCGTTGGCAACTACGCGCTGCACATCCATCGGCAGAGTAAGCTCAACCTTATCGTTCTTTTTCCATTTTTTGCTGATTACGGCGTAGCCATTCTTCAATTGGTAATCAACAGCTTTGCCGTTAACTTTTATTTCTATTTTTTGTGCCGATGACTGCTCATAGCTGTAAAGCGTTGACGGGATAGCCTGGTTCTGTGTCCATCCCGGGATGCGGATCTTCAGGTTCATTTCCATAGCAGCAGCCGGGTCAATGGTAAATGCGAGGCCGCCATCCCATGGGTAATTATTTTGCTGGGTTATCTTTAAAATTTTATTGTTCACCTTCAAATTAGCAGTGCCGCTGATGAAAAGGTTTATATAAACATCATTACCATTTTGGGCATACATATAGCCTGGAATTGACGGCAGGAACCGCGCCACATTGGTGGGGCAGCATGAACATACGAACCAACCGGAACGTGAGCGCTCTAAATCAGGATAGTTAAAACTGTCGCTTACCTGCATGGCATTGGTATAGAAAAATGTGTTGCCATCCAGGCCAACGCCCGAGATCAACCCGTTGTACAGGGTTTTCTCCATTACGTCAATATATTTTGAATCTCCGTGCAACAGGAACATGCGCTGGTTCCAGAAAACGCTGCCGATAGCCGCGCAGGTTTCATTGTAAGCCGTCGCATTTGGTAATTCGTAATTATCGCCAAACCGCTCACCATCGCCAACGGCGCCAATGCTCCCCTGCACATACATTTTTTTAGTGACCATGTTGTTCCAGATCTTGTCGATGGCTTTTACGTAAGCAGTATCGCCGGTTAGGGCAGCAACATCGGTCATGCCTGAATATAGGTACATTGCCCTTACCGCATGACCTTCAGCTTCATCCTGGTCTACAACCGGCTCATTATCCTGGAAATAAACGCCGTTCTCGTATGGGTTTTTGCTGCGCTTATCGTATTGTTTTATGCCGCGTTGGTCTATAAAGAATTTTGCGAGGGTTAAATAGTCGGTTTTCCCGGTGATGCGGTAAAGCCTTACCAAACCCATTTCAACAATTTCGTGGCCGGGGGCAACATGTTTCTTGTCCGGTCCGAATGTGCGTACCAGCAGGTCCGCATTTTTTAGCGCAATGTTTAAGAAATTGCGCTTGCCGGTTGCCATATAATGCGCTGCCGCAGCCTCGAACATGTGGCCGCAATTATATAATTCATGGCTCATCTTCCCCTCGTTTACCCAGCGCTCAGGTCCTGCTGCCGAAATGGGGTGTGCCGGGTTTATGCTTCGTGCAGTATATAAGTAGCCATCTGGCTCCTGCGCGCGACCAACAATAGCGATCAGCGAATCTATATAAGCAGATAGCTTTGGGTCGGGGTGTACTGCGAGTGAATAAGAGGCACCTTCAATAGTTTTATAAATATCGGTATCATCAAAAGGATATACGGTGCAAAATTTGCCTTTGTGTTCAGCAGCCATTATGAAGTTCTTGATGCGTCCGGTACTGTCACAACGTTTAAAGGATGCCGGGATAGTAACGGTGCGATTTGTCTCAATGCGCGACGTCCAGAAGTGGTCAGTAAGCTTTACACTGGTAAAAGGTACCGGCTGGATAGGATAGTCCTGCTTCTGCGCGTCGGCAGCAAGCCAGCAGCAGGTTATAACCATTAAACTTAACTTCTTTAGCATATCCCGTTGGGTTAGTTGATTAAGTTGATTGGGTGAGTGGCTGATTGGGTTAGCTTCAGTCCGATCATTTACCTACCTACAATTAACTAATATCAAAAGTACGCACTGTAGAGATGTATAAATGGGGATTTTTTACCAGATTATAACAGTATTTTATCTTATTAATGTTGTTTGGTAATTTTTTAGGGGTAGGATAGTGGAAGAATAACTTTTAAAGCAACGTGTTTGTTGAAGAAAGTTACTAAGTTCCTAACCCAATATTAATACATACACAATCTTATATTAACAGTCGTAGGCAAACTTAACACTTAGTTTATGATAAGCTTTAATACCGGTTCTACCTTTATTCCAGAAAACAAACACTAAAATCAAACAAAAAATTAATCTATGAAAACCCCAAAGATCATTTTTACTGCTTTGTTAATGTGCTGCTTTTTTACAGGATTTGCCACCATTGAAAGCCTGACCGGCAAATGGACCGGTCTCCTAAAAACCGACCAGGGCGATGAGTACCCTTTGCTTTACAACTTTAAAATTGAGGGCAATGAACTTACCGGAACTGCCAAAACACCAACCGGCGATATGCCGATTAACGACGGCAAAATAACCGGGAATACTTTTACATTTAATGTAATTGTAAACAAAATGGAAATTGACCACACCGGCAGATTTTATGGCGATTCGGTAGGGGTGGATATCAGCTTAGGCGACATAAAATCGCATGCTACGCTGGTAAGAAAACCGTAGTACGGTCTTTTTAAGGCAAACTTGAAGCAAGCCCCCATGAGAAAACCTGGTAACCATACCGGGGCTGATTTTCCATCCCCCTAACTATAATGAGGAGTAACAAATGTTTGCCTAATCCTATGTTTTGAAATAGAAAAACTTTATTTTTAGAGAGGATAGTTCCGGTTGATGTTTCTGGATTATTAATTATATTTTAGTGTAACAGTTCTATCAAATAAAGCATCTTATAAAAAAACTAAACTTGTTATGAAAAAGATTTTTACAACTACAGCATTATTATGCTGCTTTATGGTTTGCTTCGCGATAGTAGCAGACATTACCGGTAAATGGAGCGGCACCATTGTTACTCCTGATGGACAGGATATCCCGGTATCTTATAATTTTAAGGTTGATGGAGAAAAGTTAACCGGCACCGCAGATTCTCCGCAAGGACAAGTAACAGTTGACGATGGTAAAATTAAGGGCGATACCTTCTCATTCAAAGTTTCAGTATCAGGAAATGATTACCCGCACACCGGTAAAATTTATGCGGATTCATTAGCAATGGATTTGGATTTTGGCGGTCAGAAGGTACATTTTATTGTTAAGAAGGATAAATAGTATTTAGCTATTAAAGACATATCAGTTTCCAACCCTGCCATTGCATATGGCGGGGTTTTTATTTATATTTAAAACCTATTGTGATACAGCGCAGTAGCCAACTCAAAAACTAAAATCAAGGGACAATGAAAAAAAAGATTTTTACAAGTACGGCATTACTTTGTTGCTTTATGGTTTGCTTCGCCTTAGTTGCAGACCTTAACGGTAAATGGACCGGAACACTACACGCACCCGATGGTAACGACTATCCGTTAAACTACACCTTTAAGGTTGATGGCGATAAGCTTACCGGCACAGGTGAATCACCGCAGGGCTCAACGCCGATCACGGATGGCAAGGTTAGCGGCACAGATTATTCATTTACAATTGACGTGGGCGGAGTTGCCGTTAAAAACAGCGGTAAACTATATCCCGAAGCTGATTCCCTGGGTATGGATATAGACTATAATGGTTATAAAATGCATGCTACACTTAAGCGTAGCGATAAATAATTAAATAGCCTGTATTTCAAAAAGAGGAACCCACTGCAAACAGTGGGTTCCTCTTTTTGCATGGATTTGCGTGATGACAATCTGGATGAAAAATTAAAAGAGGTGCCGCGGAAATAAGGAGCGATATTCGAAGCCTTAAACGAGCGGCACCAGCGGTGTCCAATATTGGTAGAAAACACACCGCAAAAAGCTTCGCGTGCCGTAGGTCAATGTCATTAAGTTAAGGGCCTAATACGCTGGTTTAAAGTTAGAAAAGGTTCGATATTTGCTTTTAGATTGTTT
>NZ_JAHVAP010000021.1 GCF_024721155.1 Mucilaginibacter phenanthrenivorans
CCATTCCGAACAGAGAAGTTAAGCCCGCCAGAGCCGATGGTACTGCAGTAAAATGTGGGAGAGTAGGTCGGTGCCAAATCTTATCAAGACCCTTAGTTCTAGCGAACTAGGGGTTTCTTGTTTTTATACCATTTTCCATCCCCTGAAATAGCGACGCATGTTTCGAGCGTTACCAAACTCTCATCTGTTCAACTAATTTCTAACCAGATATTAACCCTTGATGTTTAATTTCAATAAATGAAACAATTGCAACTCGCTGAGGTTCAATTATAATGAGAAGTTTAATTTATATTATCGTAGTTATCCTGGTGATCAGCTGGCTACTCGGGGGCTTTGCCTTTCATGTTGGCGGGGACGCTATACATATAATAATTGTAATAGCTGTCGTCCTATTATTATTAAATGTGTTTAACGGTGGTGGCAGATCAGAAAGAGGCCGCTGGTATTAACATAAGATACTGCTTGCAGTAAAGCCTTAGTTCATCCGGACGAGGCTTTTTGCGTTTTAATATCCTTCATACGTTTACTCTAAATTATGTCATGTAAGAAAGAAGGTTTGTTAACCCCAGGTTGACAAACCTTCTTTGATGAGTACATATTATCAACTTTTGAAAGTTGATAATATGAATAGATGTTTTTATCCTTCCTGGGTATCCTTACGCATTTGTTTTCCCTTTTGCCTTTCTTTGCGCGCTTTTTCCCAGGCCACAAATTTTTGTTTCTGCTCGTCATTTAAAACAGCAACTATTTTCTTTTTTGTATTCAGCATTATACTTCTGGCAGCAAGTTGCTTTGACTTTTTATCAGTAGCCGGGCTGTTTTTTAAGCTATCCATACGGGTAGCCTGCGTAAGGAACGCTGCTTGTACTGTTGTAGCCTGTTCCTGGCTAAGGTTAAGTTTTTTCTGTAATGCCTTTGTTCTATGCGCTGCTCGCTGCTCCGGTGATTTGTTTGTAAGCTGTGCATTGGCCATACCGCTAAATCCTGCAAGCAGGCATAGCATCAAAATTAATTTTTTCATAAATCGAATTTTAAATACGTTTTGAAATTTGACTTGACCGGCAACCAAAGGTTTAACAAAGCCGGTTAGGGGTAAGCAATGGGAATGTCGTTAAATGAAAAATCCCGGTGCTGTAAGCATCGGGATCATCGTATCGTAATTAGGCGTCAAACTTAATCGAATACCTTATAAAGGATCCAATCGTCTGTTTCATAAACCCTGTGCAGCTTCAATGCACTATTGGCTTTCTTCACCACAGGGACATACTTATCATTTAATTGTGTAAAGCCTGTAACCTCATTTTTAGGAGTAGCCAGCAATACATAGTCATCATATTTGTCCGGGGATTCAATAGCACTTAAGTACGCGCCCTGGTATGGTAACGTTAATTTGCGGATATCCTTAGAAAAAGTAACGATTGGGAATGCAATGGCATCATCAACCAATACATGTGAACCATCGGGCAAGTGATTGATATAATCAGCCAGTTCGCGGTTTTGATCCTGATGCGTGTCCGGAGTGCGGTTAAGTAAAACCGTAATAAAGTTGCGCTCTTCGGTTATCGATGAATTTTTTAGGAAAATATAACCGGTGTACAACTGCACAAGCGTTAATAAACCAACAATCGTTTTTAACAATGTTTGGTTTTTTATTGTTTGGGCCTTATAGAAAATACAAAGTAGCGCCAACACCAGG
Organism: Mucilaginibacter phenanthrenivorans; assembly: GCF_024721155.1. Classification (GTDB taxonomy): domain Bacteria; phylum Bacteroidota; class Bacteroidia; order Sphingobacteriales; family Sphingobacteriaceae; genus Mucilaginibacter; species Mucilaginibacter phenanthrenivorans. The sequence continues at coordinate 1,697 of NZ_JAHVAP010000021.1, forward strand.
AATATCATATAATATTCATTCACCAGGAACACCTTTTCGTATTTTATGTGCAGGAACTCGACAAATGCAAAGGGGGTTAAAAGCGTTAGGATCTGATAGGTGCTATTTCTAAACATGTAAATGGCAACCAGTATAAGCGGGCAAAATAGCAGGATCCTGGCCGAAATTAATATAGAGGTTTCCGGGATCTGGTAAACCGTACTTGTAGACAATTGGTCAAAGCTCAATTTATCTGCCAATACCGTCCACGTTGCATATGGGCTTTCGCTAAAGTAGTTCAAATCCTGTGCGTGCGTTAAGTTAAGGAGCTTATAGCAAATGATACATGCCAGGGGCAACACAAACAGGATAATATAAAGCGCGAACGTTTTATTGATGAGCTTACGACGCAGCGATGGATTATTAAAGCTGATGAACAAGCGGAAAATGGACTCCTGTTCACCCAGGTTCAAACTTTTTACCGTGATGGATAATACCAGCGGAATAAAGAATAAAGTAAGCCAGATAAACTTATAATCGCAGAATATGAGCAGCACAAGGCTGATACTTGCTATGGATACGTGAAATGTTGTGTTTGACCGGTAAAACTTAAGCAGGTTGAAAAAGAACATGAAAAAGAAAACCAGCACCAACGCAATTGATTTGCCTGAACACGCCGCATATAATATACCGGGGTGGAACAGGAAAATAATTAATAGCACCAGCAGATAAAAATCATCCTTAGCTCTTTTTAACAAAGCACTGCCAATCATAAAGAACAAAATCGCGGTGCATAGGGATGACGCTATTATAGGCGCGATCATGGCCGTATATTTCGAGAAGGAAAACAGGAATGATGTATAAAAAGGTATAATTGGTGCGGTCAAGCCCATTACCTTTAGTCTGTTGCCAAGGCCATCGACAACAATCTTAGATTTTTCGACATAGAACATCGCCTCCTGGCTGAAATAACCCAGGTGGTTTAAGTATATACCACATACCAGGTAGTAGATCGCCAGTAGTATGGTGATAAGTAACAGATATTTGGATTGATTTCTCATTTAACAATATTTGTTGGACTGTTAACCTTACTAAGCCCGTGTTCTGTTTTTTCCCAGTAAAATGGCTTTACAATTAATTGATATAGACCTTTAAAAGCTGAAATTGAGTGCATTAACCAGTAAACCGGGTTGGCAATTGAAAAAAGGATAAGCTCGTAATAACGCCTTTTAAACACGGCCATCATGTTGATATAGATCATCAGGATGTTTCCTACCATCAGGTTAAATATCGACATGAACAGGATCCAGTCGGGAAATAACGTACGGATGGTTGAAAGGTCAAACACAAGGTAACTGATAAAAATAGCCAACAGGAAAGGGTATACGAGGAAGGTAAGCGGGGTTGCCCCAATAAAGAAGTTAAATCCAAGGAAACCTTTCCAGCCTAATTTTCTCCATAACGCAACGGGGTTACGCATGTGTACCAGGTAGGTTTGCATATAGCCTTTAATCCACCTTGAGCGCTGACGGATCCAGTTGATGGGCTCGTTATTTGCCTCTTCGTAGGTGGTAGAGTTTACCACCGCAATCTTGTAACCCTTTGCATAAGCCCGCAGGCCCAAATCTGCATCCTCGGTTACGTTGAATGGATCCCAGGCGCCAAGCTCAACCAGGCTATCCAGTTTAAAGTGATTACTTGTACCTCCCAATGGGATAGGGATATCCAGCGTATCAAGGCCGGGCAACATATAATCAAACCAGTAAGAGTATTCGAGCGTAAACATCCGGGTAAGGAAGTTTTCATTACGGTTGAAGTAGTTTAAAGCGCTCTGGATACAGATATAGTTTGACGGCAATTTACCGAACATCGACACCACTTTTTTCAATTGGTCGGTATCAGGGATATCTTCCGCATCATAAATGGTAAGATATTTTCCACGTGCAAAGTGAAGCCCATAGTTACAAGCTTTGGGCTTGGTTTTGGGCATGTGAAAAGGAACTACTACTACCTCAAAAATTGCGGGGAAATCAAGGTTACGAACGGCGTTTAATGTTTTATCGTCATCCTCCTCGATCAGCAATTTAATGTCGAGCTTTTCGCGTGGATAATCAAGCGCCTGCAAGTTCCAGATCAATTTCTTAATCAGCTTATCTTCTTTATAAACAGGTAATAATATAGTATATATTGGTAGTTCATCTTCCTTAAGCTCCCTCAGGTCCTCTCTTGTAACAGCCTGGTGCAGCTCAAACCGTGAACCGGTTAGCGCCAAAAACAGTTTAAACAGGATGGCTACCAGGAAGAAGGTACTGATAAGGATATTGATGATGATAGAAGTATTTTTAAAGCTAACTACCAGCCCAATAGTTACAAGGCCCAATAAGATAAACAGGAATGCTAACTGACCTGTTGAAAAGGTTATAAATGCTGAACTTGCCGGGTCGCGGTTCAAAAGCTCAAATACTGCAGATTTAACATATTTATCGCCGGCAAGCTTGTGGCTTAACCAGGTAACGTCAAGATCTGATGCCAGTATTATTTCGGGTTCGCAATCGTAGGTAAATCTTATAAAGTCAATAAACAGCTGGTTTGATGGGTCGGCCATTACCGTTATCACCTTGCCATTTTCAATTCGTAGCGGTAAGGCTAAGTGCTGATCGGCAAACTTCAATTCTGTTTTGGCGATAACCTCGGGATCATAGGCAAGCTCTCGTATTTCGCGAAAAACATAACCAGCGTTTGATAACGACCGGTCGTAGTTTTTGCGGGAAATATAACCGAAGCTTAAAGCTATTTTAATGAATGATTGGCCGGTTTTGGCCGATAAATCATTAATCTTTTCCCGATCTTGCCAAGATATAAAGCCATCATTAACCAAAAGTTCAGGAATTGACATACTTATTTTTAAGTAAAGTGTTAAAACAATTTATTAAGTAACCTTACCCTTTTACAGGCTAAGGTTACTCATATAATCAATTGGTGCTGACTAAATTAGTCGTTATATAATTCCTGTGATCTTTGAACTCTTGAACGAACAAATAGGAATGATAGCAGTATCAATACTAATATACCCAGTAGTATATACAGGTTATATTTTTCCCAGAACTGGGTTATTACGCTCTTAGTATCAACATATTCCAGGTTTTCGCTGGTTTTGTTAATGTTGAACAGGTATTTGTTTGAGTTAACATCAGTTACACAAACGTTACTTGAAAGCGTTGAAAGTTGTTCTGTAATTGACCTTGAAGCTGCAAGGAACGCATCGGATATGTGCGAACCGGTTGCTGTAAGCACCAACGTTGCATTATTACTGCGGCCATAGAAGATCTGTGCAAGGCCATTTGAGGTGGTATCTGACAATGAGTACACCACCTTATTGTTCTCAGTGTTATACAGCCTGAAGTTCTGGTTGAACTTGATAGGGGCATCAGGGAACTGGTTTAAGAGCGGATCCTCTTTGCTTAACAGTGCTATGATATTGTATTTCTTAAGGTCACCTGCAGGGATCTCGGTTGAATATGAGAACTCAGGGAAGTTATTTGCGTTGATGTTGTTGTTCAATTCGTAAATAATTTCACCTATTGCGCCAGCTGCATATTTAGCATAATCCTTTGATACAACTATACGTGTAGTACCGGTGTTAAATGCTTCAGGATATTGATAGAAGCTAAGATCGTTTGAAATGAACGGGTTCTTTGATTCAAGGTACGATTTGTCGACGTCAACCTCGCCAAAGAAGTTGATGAAGCTGTTTTTACACAAGCCATTGGTTGGGAAGAACCTGAATTCAGCCTCAAGCGTATTGTATTTATGGTGCTGGTAACGGTTGATAGTTACTGAAGTATTTAATTTACCTGATGCATCAAGCTTTTCACTGCTGATAAGCAAACCATTAAGGTAAATGTTGAAATAACCTCTGTCGCCAGGGCTTAAGCCACTGTAGTTACCAATGAACCTGATCTCAACTTCCTTTGGTGTAAAGTTAAAGTCGCTATTTTTAAAGGTATAAGCACTTTTCAAAGAGCCAATCCCCGAAAGGAAGTCGCTTGATCCGCCAACTTGTTTCAATGATAGTTTTGAGCGATTCTCATCGGTGTTTTTAAAGTATGTGTTTTGAGCAGCATCAATTAAAAGGTAATCGCCAAATGTTGAATTTAATATATTGATGTTACCCAAAGCTGTGATAGCTTTTTCATAGCCGGCATCATCGCCGCCGCTTACAAATAATATTTCTGAAGGAACTGACTCAGTAGAAACTGATTTATGTGCTACCATTTTGCCCTTTTCGTTCACCATTTGGGTAATGGTATCGGTAGCAGTTGATATTGACTTCGACAGATAGAATATGCCCTCATTTGATTGAGGAGATACTTTTATCAATGAACGTTTATCTTCAGGCAAAGCTGATAAATTACCTACCTGGATATAGTTTTTGATGCTATCAGGCACTGAGCCAGCTTCATAAACCATTATTTTTTTGTTGGTTGCTTTTTTAAGCCTTGCATAGGCCCATGCAACAGCTTTTAAATCGTGCAGGCTTGGGTCTGACGGATAAACAACAGCTCGTTTTGAGTCGAAGCAATTACTGATGTTTACGTCATTCAAGCCGGTTTTGGTGTTTTTAACCAATGACAGGTAAGAATAATCCTTTACCTTAAGCCACATGGCCGGGTTGTCAAGGTCCTTACAAATGTCGTCGCTAATGGTTAGCAACGTTTTAACCTGGATCTTCAGGAACTTATCGCTCGAAAGATTTTCCCGGCTTAGGTTAATAGTAACCTTTTGTACGGAATCCGCTCCCAGTCGTGAACTGTAAACAGGTTTGTCATTAATGATTATATTGATAAAAGAGTGATCTTTTAACAGAGCTTGTGAGGGCTCAAAATATAACACTAACTTACTTCCGTTCATTTCCACCAAAGGCGAAATCTTAACGTAAAAAGAACTCGCGCCACTCATTCCATAAATGGCGTCATCGTTATGCCCTAATGACTTGAAGGACACAACACTCTGGGCCAATGATGCCTTACTTAAAAGAAATACAAGGGCTAATAAGGTAAAAAATTTGTTCATTGGTTGTCAATATTAATTTATTACGTAAAATTCAACTTTAAAATAGTTCCCGTTATCGTCGCTGCGATACGATAATTCGCCACCCATTTCCTGGGTCATAAGTTTTGCTATCGAAAGGCCTAATCCAAGGCGGTTTTCTGTATGCTCATGCGCGTCGCTCAAAGCGTTCAGCTTGTTGAACATGTTGGAGAGTTCCTCCTGGCCGATCGGAATACCTTCGTCTATTATCTCGAAAATAAATTTCTGGCGCTCAAGGCTGGTAACCACCCTGATGCTATTATTTGTCTGGGAGAATTTAATGGCGTTTGATAGCAGGTTTTGAAACACCTGGCCGGTAAATACCCGGTCGAGATTAACATTCAATGGCGACGTCATAATGTTGTCAACCAGGTGGATGTTTTTCATTTGGGCGGTTTCTGTTAAACCTTTGTATACATGCCGAACTTCGGCGTTAATATCAAAAACTTCCAGTTTAAATTTCATTTCGGGCGATTCGATTTCCTTCACGTCCATCAGCTTATTCAGCATGTATTGCATTTTATTGGCCGATTCGGAAATATACCCAATAAGCTCGACCTGGTCGGCGCTTAAGCGGTATTCCTCGTCTTTCAACATATTGTTACTCATGATAATTGAACCCGTGAGGTTTTTAAGATCATGCCCGGCAATATTTATAAAGTTGTTTTTCTGGCTGTCCAGCTTACGCAATTGCTCATATTGGGTATCAATAATGCTGTTTTTTTCAACAATATCCCGGTTTTGATCCTTAAGTTGCTCGTTCGACCTTGCAATTAACAGCTGCGAACGGATGTCGCGATCAATAACCTTATAACGTGCGCCGGGTACAAGGCATGAAATTAAAGCGATAACGAAAAACAAGCCGCCGCCATTTGCTATTACAATGTCAAGGGAATATTGGCTTAACAGATCGAAAAATATAGCCAGTAATACTAATGCGATCAACGCTTCGAGAACAGAATTGAGGGGTTCCCAAAATACCATTAAGTTAAAGAAAAGGAAAACCGCTCCGTATAATAAATAATAAATGTTCAGATTGTTAATATCAGCTATATTGCATAACACCGCCGATGTAATGGATATTAATAATAGCGATATATGCAATAATGTCCTGTAATTAAAGTTCTTACGTTGAAACAAACTGTACAATCCAAGTATTATAAGATCGGTAATGATGCGAACTATAAAGAACTGCAGCCAGATATTATTAGCAAATATGAAATCAACAATGCTGAACAGGGGATAAACAAATAATATCATCCATATGATATTATTGGTCTGATACCAGGCCCTCTTTGTGATTTCTTTTGATAGTTCTTCTTTAGTTAATTGGACAAACATTATTAGGTTTCTTAAATTATGATAAGATTTTTGTTATCTATAAATTTAATTCGTATAAAGTAAATCAAAATATTTAAAACGTTAGTGCACATGTTTTGCACATATAAACATCCTATGAACATTCGTGCCAGCTTTATAAAAAACATATTTATACTTATATTATCTATCGCCGTGCCAGCTCATATAGCAAAAAGCAATCCAAGCACCCCAAATTCCCGCTTAGTTGCTTTTAAACGGGCAAAAAGCCTTGACAATGGTATCACTATATCCTGGTTCGAACAAACATGGAACAAGGATATTTTAGCTAAAAACCCCCTAAAAGTCACTGATTTTGAACTTTTAAAGAAACTTGGGTTTAAAAGCCTGAGGCTACCTGTGGCGTTCTCCTACTTTCAATCCCAAAATATTCCGGTTGAGCAATTATTTTCCCACATTGATAATTTTGTTAAACAGTGTGGATTATACGGCTTTAAAGTTATAATAGATTATCACAGTGGGAATTTGGACGATACCAACTATAATTCTGAAACTTCAAAACTGATTGAACTGTGGACAAAACTCGCCAAAAGATACATCCATGTTAACCATGATGAACTTTTTTTTGAACTTTATAATGAGCCGCCGCACATGAACCCTCAAACCTGGAAGGACGTTGCCTTCAACATTACCACCGCTATTCGCAAGATTGATAAAGAACGAACTCTGATCATAGGAGCATCTAATTATAACAGCATCTATGAATTGAGTCGATTTGTACGGCTGGCAGACGAAAATGTTGTATATACATTTCATTTTTATGAACCTTTTTTGTTTACCCACCAGGGAGCGGAGTGGATTGGCGATCAGGAATCAACCATCGGGGTGCCTTTTCCATACAATCCCGAAAAATTCCCGGTCATCAACCCCAAAGCGAAAAACACTGATGGCGAGAAGAATTATAACAAGTATCACCTTGATGGAAACGAGCAATCTGTAAGAGATAAGCTGCAGATAGTAAAAAATTGGTCGGACAAATATTATGTGCCGATACTTTGCGGCGAATACGGCGTTTATAATAAATACGCTGATATCGACAGCCGTTGCAGGTATATAAAAACAGTGCGCCAAACGTTAAAGGCGTTGAACATTCCCGGAATGATTTGGGACTACAACGGTAATTTTTCTATGTTTACCGGTGAACCATCCATTAACAACCTTCCCGAATGTATGAAGGATGCTATAGGGTTTAACATGAAAAAATGATGAATTTTTGTAGTTATAAATCGCTAACTTTGCACCCTATATATTTGTTATGAGATTTTTTGAAGAAAAGCGGCGCGAGGTGATGACGCACATCGAAAAATTCATGCTTGAAAAAAAGGATGAATACCTGAAGCCCATCGATACGATATGGCAACCCTCAGATTTTTTGCCTGATTCGTCACGTGATACCTTCTTCAGTGAAATCAAGGAACTGCGTGAAAGCGCGCAGGGACTATCATACGACCTGATAGCCGTTTTGGTAGGCGACACCATTACCGAGGAGGCACTACCCACTTATGAGTCGTGGTTAACCATGGTTGAGGGGGTGTCAGACGGCGAGGAGGGTGGCTGGATGCAGTGGACACGTCACTGGACCGGCGAGGAAAATCGTCACGGTGATCTGCTAAACAAATATCTCTATCTGTCGGGCCGTGTTAACATGCGGATGATGGAGATCTCTACCCAGTATTTAATTTCTGATGGGTTTGATATTGGCACAGGTCACGATCCCTACCGCAATTTTATCTACACTTCATTCCAGGAACTGGCTACAAATGTTTCGCACCGCCGGGTTGCCTCGCAGGCAAAAAAGCAAGGTGATACCTTGTTGTCCAAAATGTGCGGTGTGATAGCAAGCGACGAAGCCCGCCATGCGAAAGCTTATAAATATTTTATTGAAAAGATCTTTGAAGTTGACCCCAACGAGGCGATGATGGCCTTTGAGGATATGATGCGGAAAAAGATTGTTATGCCAGCTCACTTTTTACGCGAAGTTGGTTTAAAGATCGGCCAAACCTTTGGCCATTTTACCGATGCCGCGCAACGTTTAGGCGTATATACAGCCGTTGATTATGTTGATATCTTAAAGGAACTGATTGAAGACTGGCACATTGAAAGCATGGTTGACCTGAATGAGACCGGCGAAAAAGCCCGTGATTATATCATGAATCTTCCAAATCGTTTATTGCGCGTTGCTGATAGGATGAAAAACCCGATGCTGGATTATAAATTTACCTGGATAGATGGGTAAGGTTTAGTTGATTGGGTTGATTAAGTGAGTGGTTGATTGAGTTCAAATTTCTTAATTGCCTTTTGCTAATTTTTGCCTTTCAGCTTTAACCTTTAAGCTTTCGCCTTCCTTCTCTACTTTAAATCCTGGTTTTTGGTAGTCCTTTGGCTTGTAATCGTCAGGGATCTGTATGGTATTTCCGTCGCGTAACGCTGTGTAATGCGGCGACATGATCTCTACGCCCGCCTCATTAAATTTGTCCTGGATCTGTTGATGCAGCGTTGAATACATCACCGCCATTTTATGCGACAGCTTTGTATAGGCATTTAACTGGTAAGTCACATTGAAATCATTCAAATCTGTTTGTAATACAAATGGCTTGGGTTCGGCCAATATGCCTTCGGTAGCCAAGGCAGCATCTATTAAAAGCCGGTGAATAGTTTCCCATGGCGCATCGTAGCCAATAGTAATGCTGGTGTGTAATATCAAACCCAAATTCTTTGAGGAGGATGTGTAATTAGTTACTGCGCCGCCTAAAATAGTTGAGTTGGGAACAGTGATATCCTCGTTCTTAATGGTGCGGATACGGGTTATCAGCAAATTCTTTTCAACCACATCCCCGGTGATTTCTCCTACTTTAACCCTGTCGCCAATTTTAAACGGGCGCATGTAGGTGATTACCAATCCTGCCACCATATTTGAGATTGCTGAAGAAGAGCCCAGCGAAAAAAGGATCCCCAAAAAAACGGTTACGCCCTGGAATATTTTGGAATCGGATCCTGGTAAATAGGGAAATATCGCCACAAACATAAATGCGTAAAGTAATACTCTTACAATGTTATAGGTAGGTTTTGCCCATTCGGGATAAAAGCTTTTTATCGTGATGGCGCCGTTTTCAATCTCGCCTGCAATAAACTTAACCAGCTTAACAATATACCGGGTAACCAGGTAAATTACTGCTATGGTTAATAGGTTTGGTATATAATGTAGAATACCTAGTAATATGCTCTTAACAGGGTTAATCACATAACCAAGCAATTGAGTAGCAATGGGCTTTGTCCATGGGAAAATTAAAAATGCCACAGGCAATGCCAGGTAAACCAATAGTATGATAACCAGCAGGCGTACCACCCGCAGTGAATTTGTGAGCAATGGCAATACCCTGTTTGCATAACTCACTGGAGCGCCCTGTTGCTCCAGCTTGACGATTCGGCTTTCCCATGCTTTTAACACCTTTAATTTTATCCATCTAAATGCACGGTTTACCAGCCATATTAACAATAGCAATACAAATACAACTGCAATTGCTTCGAGTACGCTAATAATGATATCCTTGGCGCTGTCATTTTCGAATACATTCCCTAAGTGCTTTTTGAGGATGTTGAGATAATTCGCAGCCAATTGCGGCCGGTCTAATTCCGAGAATTTAGCATCAGCATTATTAACCGCCATAATTAACTGCGACTTATAATTGATAGTGGAAATAGCCGAATCGTTTTTCAATATCAACGAGTCGGGATTAAAATCAAGGCGGGATATAATATCGCTGATGCGTTTACTTACAATTTGGGCGCGTTCTTTAGGATCGAACAAACCCTGGCTCGCATAAAGTTTGAAAATGGTATCCTGTTTAACAGTTACTGGCTCGCCCAAACCGGGTGCCGGTTTTTGTGCTTTTACGGTAAACGCAAACAACAATAAAAGCAAAATAAGTTTAGGATAACGTAGCATAAGCAGGTTTTTCTGTTTAAAGCTACAAAAAAATGTTATCCTTCTAAAACCAGTGTAACTTTACCGTCCCTGGCGAGTTTTGAAAAAAGATCATTTAATATTGATTCAAGAGTAAGCGAATTAACGTCGTCAACATAATGCTCCGAGCGGGTGATGTGAAGTTCTGTTCCTTTTATTTCAATGTGAAACAAAACACCTTCATAAATTTCAGGCTGCGAAATTTCAACAGCACCATCTTTATTTTCAATAGTAAAATTGATGTCGCTTTGTTTTTGTTGCTGAAAAAGTGCATTAAGCTTTTGCTGAAGTAAATTGAGCAACTGATCGGTTGTTATACTTGTATTTATATTTAAGATTTTCATAGCAGAGGTATATTATCTACTATAAATTACAAGTACATGGTAATATTGTTTCAGTGTGACTTATCCTTGTGAGTTTTTTCACATAAATTTATCCAAAACAAAAACGAGCTTTCAGCTGTGGTTTTTCTGCTTTAAGCTTTAAATCAATACTTATGAAATACAAATTATTGGGTCGTTCGGGCCTTAAAGTTTCGGAACTTTGCCTTGGTACCATGGGCTTTGGTACCGAAGCCGGGTGGGGCGCAGATAAGGAAGCGAGCTTTGCTATAATGGATGCCTTTGCCAATGCCGGCGGAAATTTTTTAGATACTGCCAATGTTTATAAGCTGGGCACCAGTGAAAAGATAATAGGAGAGTATATCAGCAATCATGACCGTGACTATTTTGTGCTGGCCACTAAATACACGCTAAAGGACAACATGACTAACCCTAATGCATCCGGGAATAACCGTAAAAATATGATGCGCAGTGTTGAGGAAAGCCTGAAGCGTTTGAAGACAGACTTTATCGACTTGTTTTACCTGCACATCTGGGATAATATTACCCCCATTGATGAGGTGATGCGTGCAATGGACGACCTGATAAAGCAAGGCAAGATAAACTACGCTGCCATAAGCGATACTCCGGCTTGGGTTGTTGCCAAAGGAAATACGCTGGCCGAACTAATGGGCTGGAGTCAGTTTGTGGCCTTGCAGGTTGAATACAGCTTACTCGCCCGCACGCCGGAACGCGAACTCATCCCGATGGCTAAACATTTCGGGATCACGGTTACGCCATGGGCTCCACTGGGAGGAGGTGCATTAACCGGTAAATACCTGCGCGGCGAACCTGGCCGTGTTAAGGAGGAAAGCAACCGCCGTAATGAGAGAAGTACTGCTATTACAAAGGTTGTTGTAGAGATAGCTGATGAACTTGGCGTATCGCCGGGTAACGTCGCTTTAAAATGGACAATGCAGCAAGGTTTCTCATCCATCCCGATTGTTGGCGCTACTAAACTAAGCCAACTGGAGGATAACCTTAAAACCATAGATGTTGAATTAAGTCCGGCACACTTGCAAAAACTGGATGAAGTAAGTGCCATCCAATTGGGCTTCCCCGGCGACTTTTTCAGGGAGGATGCTGTTAGGGTTAATAGCTTTGGCGGTTTCTACGACAAGGTCGAAAAACGCAACTAAAATATAATAGTGCGATACCACAAAAAAACCCTTGTTTGAATCAAACAAGGGTCTCGTTTCTCGCAAGGCGATTAGGTCTAGGGACATCCTAAAAGTAACACTTAACAGAACAGGTTTCTCCCGTATTATCACCCAATTTTACCGGGTGTTTTCCGCAGATATTTTGCGTAAAACCCGCAGAATTTAACTATTGGTAGTTTGTTGATGCCTATTACTTAAACTTTGAGGGGAATGTTGTGAAGCAGCGATTAGGACGGATTGCTCAAAAAGATAATTTAACTAAAAAGCCCCGCTATGTTTTCACATAGCAGGGCTTTAAAATATCAGCAAAGCTAATTATTTCTGCTCTTCTTCTTCGGGCTTTTTGTTTTCGCCTTCGCCTTTGCGGGCAACGATTTTGATCTCGCCTGATTCCTTGTCGTAGCCAATTTCCATGGTATCACCTTCGGCAAGTTCGCCCTTAAGGATTTCTTCGGCAATTGGATCTTCCAAATATTTCTGGATGGCCCGTTTTAATGGACGTGCACCAAATTGTGAATCATAGCCCTTCTCAGCAATAAATTCCTTGGCTTCCAAAGTAAGCTCAATCTTGTAGCCTAATATGTTTACCCGGTTGAACAGGAATCCTAACTCGATATCGATGATTTTGAAGATCTCGTCTTTACCCAGTGAGTTAAATACGATCACGTCATCAATACGGTTCAAAAACTCTGGAGCGAATGCGCGTTTTAATGCGTTTTCAATCACACCACGAGAATGTGAATCGGCCTGTATAGATTTCGCATTGGTGGTGAAACCAACTCCCTGGCCAAAATCCTTCAACTGGCGTGCGCCAATGTTCGAGGTCATGATGATGATGGTGTTCCTGAAGTCAACCTTACGACCTAATGAGTCGGTTAACTGGCCTTCATCCAATACCTGTAGCAATATATTAAACACATCCGGGTGTGCCTTTTCAATTTCGTCAAGCAACACTACAGCGTAAGGCTTGCGGCGTACCTTTTCTGTAAGCTGTCCGCCTTCTTCGTAACCAACGTAGCCCGGAGGCGCTCCAACCAAACGAGATACTGCGAATTTCTCCATGTACTCACTCATGTCAATCTGGATCAGCGCATCCTCGGTATCAAACATAAAACGGGCAAGCTCTTTGGCAAGCTCAGTTTTACCAACACCGGTAGGGCCCAGGAATATAAATGAGCCAATTGGCTTTTTAGGATCCTTTAAGCCTGCACGTGTACGTTGTATAGCGCGGGTCAGCTTTTTAATAGCATCGTCCTGGCCAATAATTTTGGTGCCTACAGTGTCTGCCATGTTCAACAGCTTAAGGCTGTCGGCCTGGCCCACACGCTGAACTGGGATGCCGGTCATCATCGAAACCACTTCGGCTACATTGTCTTCGGTTACTGTATAACGTTTTGATTTTGTTTCAGCTTCCCAAATTGCCTTTGCCTGCTCCAACTCTTCCAGTAAGTGCTTTTCAGTATCACGCAGCTTAGCCGCTTCTTCGTATTTCTGGCTGCGAACCACCTTGTTCTTTTCAACCTTGATCAGCTCAATCTTCGACTCGATATCCAGGATGTTTTGAGGCACATGGATATTAGTTAAGTGAACGCGCGATCCTGATTCGTCCAAAGCGTCGATAGCCTTGTCAGGTAAAAAGCGATCGGTAATGTATCTTGTTGTTAAATTCACACAAGCGTTTATAGCTTCCGGTGTGTAAGTAACACCATGGTGTTCTTCGTATTTTTCTTTGATGCGGTTAAGGATCTCGATAGTTTCATCAGGGGTAGCAGGTTCAACCATTACCTTCTGGAAACGACGGTCCAAAGCGCCATCCTTTTCAATATACTGACGGTATTCGTCTAAGGTTGTTGCGCCAATGCATTGGATCTCTCCACGGGCCAAAGCCGGTTTAAACATATTCGAAGCATCAAGCGAGCCTGAAGCGCCGCCTGCACCAACTATGGTGTGGATCTCATCGATAAACAGGATAACGTCTGGTGACTTTTCCAGTTCGTTCATTACCGCCTTCATACGTTCCTCAAACTGTCCGCGGTATTTTGTGCCGGCAACCAATGAAGCAAGATCAAGCGTAACTACGCGTTTGTTAAACAAAACACGCGATACCTTGCGCTGAACTATGCGTAAGGCCAAACCTTCGGCAATGGCAGATTTACCAACACCAGGCTCACCTATTAATATAGGGTTATTCTTTTTACGACGTGAAAGGATCTGCGATACCCTTTCTATTTCCTTTTCACGGCCGACAATCGGATCTAATTTACCGTCCTCAGCAGCTTTGGTTAAATCGCGGCCAAAGTTATCAAGTACCGGTGTTTTTGATTTAATATCTGATACTTTTTTAGGCTGACTGAATGACTCTTCTTCCTTAAAATCGTCATCTCCTCCGGTTGGTGATCCGGGCATTTCGTCGGTTACATCGTTTTTATGCGACTCTACCTCGCTTTTAAAAATTTCGTAATTCACGTTAAACTGCATTAAAATTTGTGATGCGATATTGTCCTCGTCGCGAAGTATGGAAAGCAGCAAATGCTCAGTTCCTATTACATCGCTTTTGAAAATCTTGGCTTCCAGGTAGGTGATTTTCAAAACCTTTTCTGCCTGTTTAGTTAGTGGGATACTGCCAATATGTACGTTTGTGCCGATTGTTCCTTTTACAGCGTCCTCAACAGAGCGTCTTAATTTAGCAGTATCAACAGTTAATTCTTTTAATAATTTAATTGCAACACCATCCCCATCTCTTATCAATCCCAACAAAAGGTGCTCAGTACCAATATAATCATGCCCCAGGCGCAAGGCCTCCTCTCTGCTATATTGTATAACGTCTTTTACCCGTGGCGAAAATTTAGCTTCCATATATATCCTTCCGATTTATGAACGTCCTAATGTATTAATTTGTTTCAATAATCAGCACGCGTTGTTTTACACATATCAACAATATTATTGCCAAGTTTTCGAGTTATAACCAAAGCAGACATTGCCGTGATAATCCTTTTATAAAACCCGGATTTTGTTTAGCAATTTTATAAATAAAACCCACAAAAACAATAGATTTAATAAAAAAAACGTGCATTTATATGTTTTTGATATAATTATATGCAAATAGTTTAATTATATATACGAATGTCAGCGTGATAAGGTGACATTGTCAGGTAAATAAATATTTTTTATGACATTAAGGCATGGGGGTTAGTGATTAGAGACTGGAGGTTAGAGATTAGGAGAAGTTGGCTACGAGTGATGTTTATTCCATTTTATGGAACTGATTTAGCCCAATCTCTGCCTTTGTTGATGGTGTCATCAACAAGCCGGGTGTGCAAAATTTTTAAGTATTTACAATAGGCCTGCGGCTTATTCTTCTTATGAATGTTATCGATTTGTTGGTGACAATACCAAAAAGGCAAAAAATTAAATAATTGATAATCAGATAAATATATTTTAATGCATATTTTCGTGTGTTAACCCCTGTTTAAAAGATATTGCGGTTATTTATCTTATTATCAATACTTTACAAAAATTAATTTCGAAATTATGTTAACCCTGTTAACCCCTCCCGGCATAGTTTATAATGTTCAGGCTATCGACTTGAAATCAAAATTCAAATCATGTTTTACACTGCACCGATCAACTTAATCTAACTAAATAAACCCGATCAACTTAATCAAAATTCCCTAATTTAGCCGCCTGAATAAGTGCTTAATCCAATCACTAATTCATTCATTCACCAATTCACCAATTAAAAGGCATGGCAGACGAAAAGATAATTTTTTCAATGGCAGGGGTAAGCAAGGTGTACCCGCCGCAAAAAACAGTTTTAAAGAACATTTACCTGTCGTTTTTTTACGGCGCCAAGATCGGCGTTATCGGTTTAAACGGTTCGGGTAAGTCATCGCTATTAAAAATCATAGCAGGCATAGATAAAACAAACATCGGCGAGGTGGTTTTTTCGCCGGGATATACCGTAGGCTACCTGAGCCAGGAACCCGAACTTGATCCCAATAAAACAGTAAAGGAAGTTGTGGAAGAGGGCGTGGCGGAAACTACAGCCTTATTAAAGGAGTACGAAGAGATCAACGAAAAGTTCGGCCTGGAGGAATATTACAGTGATGCCGATAAAATGGATAAGCTGATGAGCCGCCAGGGTGAGCTGCAGGATAAAATAGATGCAGTTAATGCCTGGGAGCTTGATGTAAAGCTGGAGCGTGCCATGGATGCCTTGCGCTGTCCTGATCCGGATGCTAAGATCTCGGTGCTTTCGGGTGGTGAGCGCCGCCGTGTGGCTTTGTGCCGTTTGCTATTGCAGGAGCCGGATGTTTTACTGCTGGATGAGCCTACCAACCACTTAGATGCGGAATCCATTGATTGGCTTGAACAGCATTTAAAGCAATATAAAGGAACAGTTATCGCCGTAACCCACGACCGTTACTTTTTGGATAACGTTGCCGGGTGGATCCTGGAGCTCGACAGGGGAGAGGGCATCCCATGGAAGGGCAATTACTCTTCATGGCTCGACCAAAAGGCTAAGCGCCTTGCCCAGGAAGATAAAACCGAGAGCAAGCGTCAGAAAGCATTGGAACGCGAACTGGAATGGGTTAGGATGGGACCGAAAGGGCGCCACACCAAGTCAAAGGCACGTTTATCAAACTATGACAAATTAGCATCAGAGGAAACAAAGGATAGGGAAGAGAAGCTGGAGCTGTTTATTCCGCCCGGCCCGCGTTTAGGAAATATAGTGATCGAGGCAAATGGTGTAAGTAAATCATATGGCGATAAATTGTTATTTGACAACCTGAATTTCTCTTTGCCTCCCGCAGGTATAGTGGGAATTATCGGACCCAACGGTGCGGGTAAGACTACCCTGTTCCGCTTAATTACCGGGCAGGATCAACCTGACGCAGGCACATTCCGTGTTGGTGAAACCGTTGCCCTGGGTTATGTAGATCAGCTGCATGACGACCTTGATCCCAACAAATCTGTTTGGGAAAACGTAACCGGCGGATTGGAAACCATTATGGTAGGTAACCGCCCGCTTAACTCGCGTGCCTACGTTTCGCGCTTTAACTTTAATGGCGCCGATCAGCAGAAGAAGGTTGGGGTATTATCCGGTGGAGAACGCAACAGGGTACATCTTTCCATTACCCTGAAAAAAGGCTCGAACGTTTTATTGCTGGATGAGCCAACGAATGATATCGACGTAAATACACTGCGTGCTTTAGAGGAAGCCCTTGAAAACTTTGGCGGCTGCGCGGTAGTGATCAGTCACGACCGTTGGTTTTTAGACAGGATCTGTACGCACATCCTTGCTTTTGAAGGTAATAGCCAGGTTTACTTTTTTGAAGGAAATTATTCGGATTACGAAGAAAATCGCAAGAAACGTTTAGGGGACGTTGCACCTAAAAGAATTAAGTATAAGAAGTTGACTGTGTAGAGTTGTTACGGTTAATCAAGCAGATTTGTAGACGAAAACCTCTTCCATAATGAAAATATTGTCTTTATTAATTTTGTTCGTTTTGCTATTGTTTTCCTGCGGAAACAAACATCCAGGCGAGCAAAAAACCAGCTTATTATCGAATTTAGTGACTATAAGCGATAATGAGGACAGAGGCGTAAAAGATATCTTGAATTTCTATGGAGGGGTCTGCGAATATTCAATTGGTGCCTCCCTTTCGACAGACGAAGGCAAAAACAAATATTTTGAGGTGAAGTTGAGCAAGTCTGAATCGTTAGATAAATTTTCGAGAGTTCCGGAAGTTGCAGCATCCAATATAGCTTACCTGTTTTTTAAGAGCCTAAAGGGTGAGAAGCGAAACTATGATGAAATACACAGTGTATTGCTTTTTAGGAGCGGGAGTAAGTTCGAGGCGAGCTATTCAATTGATAAGTTGGAACTTATTGCTCATAAACTAACCATATTGGATAAAGTTGTGGACTTGATTAAGAATAAAAAGTTTGAGGTGTTAAAATCGTTATTGAGTGACGGTTCGTATACCCCAGCGGCAAAAAGTGACCTTATGAGAAATATTCAAAAAATTGAATTATCACTTGGCAATATTAAAGGGTTCAGGCCTTATGGATTTAAATTCGAGACTTTAAACGGGTATAACGTTTTAAATATTTTAGGTATAGTACTAAGGGATAAGGAAAATACCGAAATTTCTTTAAAAGTTGATTTAAAACCATCAGAGGATAAAGTGCATTTTCTGGATTATAAGCTGTCTTTATAATTATTCACAACTTTAATTGCAAAGCCGTATTAGATTTGACAGCTTTTTAAAAGTTCTCAAATCTAATGTTCATTAAAACTAAACCATCTTTTCTGTCGTTAGGTTGATAATGAAGTACAAACACAACCTAAGCACACTTCTATTTATCCCCCTAATATTTTTGAGTGTACAATCTTTCAGCCAGGCCCGTAGTGGCATTGGCTTCGCCTATGGCCCAAATAAACCTTTTTCCAATGATTATAATTGGGGAAGCGGCTTCCAGGTATTTGGTAATATTGCCATCTCAGGCAGTAGGTGGGCCATTGTTCCAAATATTGGGTATGACAGGCTGAATTCTAAGGGCAGGATCTATTATGATCCAGCTAATTTAAATAACAAAAGAATCTCAAATATCGACCTGTTTTACCTGGGCGCAATGGGTAAATATTGCTTCAATAAATTAGTGTTTGTAAAAGCCGGCCCCTTGCTTTATGCGGGTGGTGGAAACGAAGATATTGCTGCCGTAGGCATAGGCGGCACAGTAGCGGGAGGCGTTAATTTAATGCTCGACAGGCACAGCACCATAGAGGTTTCGTTATTTACCACTGTAATAAATATAGAATCGACAGGAAATGGCGTTTCCCCGGTCGCCGGGTTGAAATTTGCCTATGTGTTTAATTTTAGAGGGGCGGACTAACACGGACTTAATGAAACCTTTAAAGTTGTCTCTGGAATGGCTTTTTGTTTTTATGCCGGCGGGTATTATATTGCACAACCCAAACAAGGAATCATGGCGAATACCTACACCCAAATTCACATTCAATGCGTAATAGCAGTAAGATATCGGCAATCGTTAATTCAACCGGAATGGAAGGATCAACTACAAAAGTACATCACCGGGATTACGCAAAATTATGGGCATAAAATGCTGGCGATAAACAACATGCCCGATCATTTGCATATGTTCTTTGGGTTCAGACCTAATCAGTCGTTATCAGATTTAATGCGGATTGTAAAAAGCGAATCGACAAAATGGATCAATGACAAACAATTTACTCCGGCGGTTTTTAGTTGGCAGGAGGGGTATGGTGCATTTTCATATTCTCGCTCGCATGTTAATAAGGTAACAGAGTACGTGTTAAACCAGGAAGAACATCATCGTCATAAAACGTTTTTGGAGGAATATGAGCAATTTTTAAAACAATTTGAAATTCCGTATGAGGAACGGTACATTTTTAAATTGCCGGAGTAGGTGCGTGGCAACTTTGCATTTCGTATAGGTTGCGCACCTATGGAGCGCGAAAAACTTCTTCTTTTTCTACCAATATTTGGCTCCTATGGAGCCGTTTACGTTGTGGCAATTTTGTATAGAGATCGATTAATGCTGGGCTCCATTTGAAATTGTTTGGCAATTTGAAGTGCATTGAGATGTATATCACATTTAAATTGCCGAAGCAAAAGCATCGTGTTGTGCATGTCGCAGAGGTTTCGCACCTACGGAGCGAAAATGTCCTTTTCTCCTTTTCTACCAATATTGGGCTCCTATGGAGTCGCTGTTATGGTGGCAATTCAAGATAGATTGATGTCGAACTTTACGTAAAATCGCTATCCTTTTTAATCTGAAAACGTCCAACCGAACACTATTATTTTCGCTTGCTTTGCGACCCCATCGGGGTCAAATATTGGTAGAAAAAATAGAGAAAAGATTTTTCGCTCCGTAGGTGCGAAACCTCTGCGCCATGCATAAAGAGGATGTTATTAATAGCAAAAAATGCCACCCCAACCGGATGGTATTTTCTATTTTAATTAAACTTTTTCTACCAAACCTTCACCCTGTCCTTTTCCTCCCTGTACATTTTATCACCCGGCTTAATACCAAATGCCTTATAAAATTCCGGCATATTTGATACCGGCCCGTTAACCCGGTACATTTCGGGCGAATGCGGGTCAACATTAATCAACATCCTGTCAAGCTGCTCGCTTCTTTTTGAACGCCAAACCTGCGCGCAAGAAAGGAAGAAACGCTGATCCGGCGTAAATCCATCTATCTTTGTATCGCTTTTTCCCTGCGCTGTGTTTTTGAACGCCTGGTAGGCAATGGCCAAACCGCCAATATCGGCAAGATTTTCACCCTGTGTTAAATTTCCGTTTACATGAATGTTGTTTAAAACGGTAAACTGGTTATATTGATCAATCATCACCTTTACCCTGGTTTTAAACTTTTTGGCATCCTCTTTTGTCCACCAATCTTTTAAATTGCCGTCTTTATCGTACTGACGACCTTGGTCGTCAAAGCCGTGGGTCATTTCATGGCCGATTACTAAACCTATGGCACCGTAATTAATGGCATCATCAGCATCATTATCAAAAAATGGGTATTGCAGGATGCCAGCAGGAAAAACTATTTCGTTAAATGTAGGGTTGTAGTAGGCATTAACCGTTGGCGGTGTCATACCCCATTCGGACCTGTCAACCGGCTTGTTCACCTTCTTTAACTCTTGCTTATAATCGTGCTGGGCTATGTTCTGTAGGTTGCTGTAGTAACCGTCCTTATTGATGGTAACATCATCGTAATTCTTCCACTTATCCGGGTAGCCAATTTTTTTGGTGATGATGTCCAGTTTTGCGATAGCTTGTTTTTTTGTTTCAGGGCTCATCCAGTCCAGTTTTTCAATCCGTTCGCGGTAGGCGTTCTGCAAATTGTTTACAAGGGCAAGCATTCGTTGCTTGGCTTCCGGTGCAAAATATTTCTTTACATAAAGCTGGCCGAGCAATTCGCCAAGGCCACCATCAACTTTGTCAACAATGGTCTTCCAACGCTCCTTTTGCTTTTTCTGGCCGTTTAATATTGTGCCATAAAAATCGAAATGGGCCTTAATAAAACTTTTACTTAACGAGGTTGCCGCGCCATCAAGTACACCAAAGGCTGCTTTGTCTTTCCAAACTACTATTGGCTGATTTTTTAATAACGAGTCAAGCGCTTTATAATATCCTGGCTGACCCACCAAAACGGTATCGGTTTTTAAACCCATTAGCCGAAAGGCACCCGCAAGGTCAAGGTCCGGCATTTGTTTTTGAAAATCGGCAGCCGTGAATTTGTTATAGTTTTTCTGCGGATCGCGTAATTGTTCCGGACTTAAATGCGATTTGGCTATTTCAGTTTCTAATTTTAAGATCCCATCCGCTTTTGATGCGGCGAGTTTAGCATCCACACCGGTGAGCGTAAATAATTTAGCGATGTACTTCACATATTCGGCCCTGATTTTTAAAGAGGCGGAATCTGTTTTAAAATAGTACCCCTTCTCCGGAAGCGTTAACCCTGTTTGATCAAAATGGGCCACGTTTTTGGTGCTGATCTTATCATCAGGCGAAACATAGAATCCTAATAGAAATCCGTCGCCATTTTTAAACCCGGCAGCTGCCAGTTGCAGCAGGCCTTTATAATCTTTAACGGTATCTATATTGTTTAGTAATGGCTTTACAGGTTCATAACCTAATTTTTCAATAGTGGCAGTATCCATTCCGCTCTTGTAAAAATCTGCAACCTTTTGCTCCAGGCTGCCTGCAGGGTTGTCGTCTACCGATACGTCTTCAAGGATGCTGTGGAGGTGTTTTTGATTGTCGTTATAAAGGATGTTGCCTAAGCCCCAACTATTTTCGCTCGGCGGGATCTTCGTGTCCTTGATCCATTTGCCATTGGCATATAAAAAGAAATTGTCCCCGGGTTTCACCGTGGTATCCATGCCTGATTTATCAAAAAATACAGTACGCTTCGGCGCATCTGCAGACACTCCTGTTTTAGGTTGCTTACATCCAGCCACAATAACCGCCGGTAAGGCAAGCAAAAGGTATTTTATAAGTTTCATGCTTAAAGGTTTTATAGGATAAATGTATGGAATATTATTTCTGGATTGCACCGATTGTTTCGAGATTACACCGATTAGAAGGTGCTTTGCTATTAACTTTTGATTAAAGGGAATTTCGCCATTTTTTGATTTTCCCGACAGGAATACTCCGTAAAATTCAATAAATCCCCAGGTTTCTTATCCGCACATTTGCATATCCGTCATTCGCACATTAACCTATCCTGTTAATATTCAGTTAAATGTTAACAAATAAATCATACCATCCTAACGTTTATATGAAACGTTATCGCTTATTTTTATAGACCGTAAAAAGGTCAGCTAAAATTTAACCCTAAAAATAAATTTATGACCTGGAGAAAATTTAGCGGCGAGATCATTAATTCGCCCATTTTAGAAGAGGTAGAGCGGGCCATTGAACGGGAGGCCAACCTCGGCAACAAACTCAAAGTATGTATCGGAACAGATTCGCAGGTAAAGGGCCTGGTAACTGATTTTGCAACGGTAATTGTTTTTTTGCGGGAGCAGAGAGGAGGATTTATGTTCATCCACCAGGAACGCACCTCGCAAAAAATGAGCATTAAGGAAAGAATGTTGAACGAAGTGCAAAAATCAATTGACATTGCTTACAAATTGTGTGACCTGCTTGATCTTTACGATGTAGACCTTGAAGTACATGCCGACATTAACACCAACCCAATGTTTAAGAGCAACCAGGCCTTGCACGAGGCTATGGGTTACATTTTAAGCATGGGCTTTGTATTCAAGGCAAAACCAGAAGCTTTCGCCAGTTCATACTGTGCCAATAAAATGGTTCAGTAAAATTGCTGAAAACAATTTCGGTGTGGCTATATTTGATATTTATATATCAAAGCAGCTATGTCGCCACTAATTGAAATCAACGATCCGGCTTTTGCCGGCGCGAATACCATTCTTATCGATTCCCGCGGAGGGCAGGACTCTCACCAACGCTACCTCGCCGGGCACTTAAAAAATGCTATTTATGCTGACCTTGATAAGCACCTGGCAGCAAAAGTTACCGATGCCTCTATGGGCGGAAGGCACCCCTTGCCTGATGTTGAAGCCTTCGGCGCCTTATTAGGCACTTGGGGCATTACACCCGAAAGCCATGTTATTATTTATGACGATAAGTCGGGCGCGTTTAGCGCAGCCAGGTTGTGGTGGATGCTAAGGGCTATCGGCCATAAAAAGCTTCAGGTGTTGAATGGAGGCCTACAGGCTGCAAACAGGGCAGGCATCGAATTGAGCAAGGAAGAATACACCCCGGTTGCCACAAAACCATATCATACCCACGGAAACTATGCCGGTACAGTAGATATTGACGAGGCAGGTGAAGCCGCGCAGGATGAAACAAAGCTGGTGATTGATGTACGGGAATCGCCACGTTATCTTGGCGTAACCGAGCCGATAGATCTTATTGCAGGGCATATTCCCGGCGCTGCAAATTTACCTTACGTTTTAAACCTTGATGCGGAGGGTAAATACCTGCCTGCTGAAATTTTGAGGAGCATGTACCTCGATGCCATCGGTAACGTTGAGCCTGCAGCGGTGATTGTTCATTGCGGATCAGGCGTTACGGCTTGCCATACACTGCTTGGAATGGCCTACGCCGGAATTAATGAACCCCGTTTATATGTAGGCTCGTGGAGCGAGTGGTCAAGAAGAGATTTGCCAATGGCGAAGGGCGGAAATTAGTGATTTAGTGAATGGGTGAGTTAGTGAATTTGAAAAAATGACTGTTTAAATCAGCAATTCGCTAAATCACACATTCGCTAATTCACCAACTGATCCAATTCACTAATTAATTCAATCACTAATTCACTAATTAAATGACCACCCGCACGGCCCGCCAAAGTGATCTTGAAATACTTTTAACTTTTGAGCAGGGAATAATAAACGCTGAACGACCATTCGATCCTACATTAAAGGAGGGCGAGATCCATTACTATGATATCGGCAGAATGATTGACGAACCGGATGTGGAAGTTGTAGTTGCTGAAATTGATGGCGAAGTTATCGGATCGGCTTATGCCCGGATTGTAGATTCAAAGGTCTACCTGCGGCATCCCCAACATGCACACCTTGGTTTTATGTATGTAAAGCCTGAGCATAGGGGTAAGGGAGTAAACAATAAAATTATTGAAGCGCTCAGGCAATGGGTGATCTCCCGTGGCGTAATAGAAATGCGGCTTGAGGTTTATAATGATAATCTTCCGGCAATTAAAGCGTATCAAAAAGCGGGCTTTACACCTAATTTGCTGGAAATGCGAATTGGAGTCAATAAATCATAAATCTACCTAAACACATAAAACAATGAAAAAACTTTTTCCCGTACTCGCTCTTTTCCTGGTTCCATTTTTTTGCAAAGCGCAGTCGCTGGTTCCGGATTCAACCACATTAAATAAAACAGGCGATAAAGCTCCGGTTTTCGAGTTCAATCTTTCAAAGGAAAAGAAGGCTAACCTTACCGACTATCATGGCAAGATAGTAATGATCAACTTTTTTGCTACCTGGTGCCCGCCATGTCGCGCGGAATTGCCAAGGGTGCAAAAGGAGATCTGGGAAAAGTATAAGGACAATCCCAAATTTGCCCTCTTCGCCCTTGACCGCGAGGAAGGTTGGGATAAAACACTACCTTTTAAAGAGCAAAATAACTACACTTTTCCGATGCTGCCTGATGAGGGCGAAAAGTATTTAAATTATACGCCACACAATACATCCCCCGCAATGTTGTGATTGACGGGGATGGGAAGATCATCTACCAGTCCGTGGGCTATAGCGAAAAGGATTTTAAAGAATTGCTTGAGCTGTTAGCAGAAAAATTAAAATAAGCTACTCATCTATTTAATTTGAAAACATACGTTTTAAAAACCGAACAGGCTATCCCAATCAGTCTTGAACAAGCCTGGGATTTTTTTTCATCGCCGTTAAACCTGGCAAAGATCACCCCGAAGGAAATGCAATTCGTGGTAACGTCGGATTATAAGCCGGAAACTAAAATGTATGAGGGTATGATTATCACCTATAAGATCTCGCCGCTGCTGGGCATCAAAATGAATTGGATGACCGAGATAACCCATGTTAAGGATGGTGAATATTTTGTGGATGAACAACGCTTCGGCCCTTATGCCTTATGGCACCACGAGCATCACTTTAAAACAATAAAAGGCGGGGTGTTAATGAATGATATCTTAAACTATGCCGTTCCGTATAGCTTTATCGGGACATTGGCTAACAAAGTATTCGTAGGTAAGCAGATCGATAAGATCTTTAAATACAGGGAGCAGGCGATAAGGGAGATGTTTGGTGTTTTGAGTTAATTGAGTTGTATTAAGTTAGATTGAGTTGATTAGGTTACAAGCTTATAACTTAATCAACCTATTCAACTCAATCAACCATTCAACCTCCTACCTATAATCAAGCCTGTAAATAAAGGCCAGTGATACCGAAGTACCCACACCTGTGTTACGGCCTGTTAAAAATCTGCCGCCGCTTAAAAATAAGGAGGTTTCTCTTGTAAATGAATGGCCGAAACCTATAGATGCCTGCAAGAATGAATAATCTTTGTTTGTTTCCGGGATAACCGAAAAACGTTTATCGTTACTTTGAGAATAGATCCCGCTCAATGTAGCTGAGATTTGGTTCTCATAGTCCTGGTCAAGCGATATACCAAATGTACCGTTATACCTGTTTTGGATTGGTCCGTTGGTTCCAAAATATTGGCGAACCCCATCGGCTGCATTAAAGTAGGTGCTTAAACCGCCCAAATGGCCTGTGCCCGAAAAGGCAAGCTTTAATTCTGCGCCTTCCTGGCCATAGCCTAAGCTTTGGTTATTCGAGTATAAAGGCGTAATGGCTGTTCCCTGGATAGAAAAATAATAAATGAAGTCGATGTTCGCCAGGTAGTATCTGATGCCTGTTTCCAGGTCGGTTAGGCCCGAACTGGTGGCTGTGGCAGTATTGTCCTGGCTGTACATGTTATATACAAATGGTAAAGACGCAACTGCAGCAAATTTTCTGCTGATACCATATTCTGCATATAGTGTTACACCTACAGAGGAAAAGCGGCCATTATTAGGAAATGATTTTTTTACCCCGGTTGAATCCCATTGTGAGTTAGCAAAAAAGTAACTAACAGAGGGAGCAATCAATAAACGGCCCGGTCGGGTAGGGAAACCACCATCGGCATAGCTGAGGCTATAGGTTGCCGTAAAAAGTATCAGGGTTGAAAATAAAAGTCTGGTAAAAGTCTTCAAAAGGCTCATGATTAATGGTTAATGTTAAAACAATGCAAATGTATCACGCATCCAGCGTCCTTCATATACTTCGTACTTTTTACCGATCTCGTGTCCAAGGTCCCTGAAAACTATCAGGTGCTTTTGTGAACGGATACCGTTATAAAGTGTATATACCGTATTTGGCGGTGCAATATTGTCAACCAGACCCAAACCAACCAATGTTGGGCATTCCAGGTCTGATGCAAAATTCTTCGCATCAAAGTAATCCAGGTTGTTTAGCACCTTATCAAAGGTTAAGCCCGGCCTTGTATTAACATATCTCCTTATGTCAATAAATGGCCAGTCAACCTGGTCAACCAAATTGCGTACATCACTAAGTATAGGATTCGCAGCTGAACAGAAGCTTATACGTTTATCGACGCTAGAAGTTGCAAGCGCTAAAAATCCACCGAGGCTACCGCCTACCGCAATAATATTGTCATGCCTTAATTCAGGACGCGAGCAAATAAAATCAACGGCGCGTACGCAATCCATAATGGCGCCGCGTAAAACGTATTTATTCTTATCCTCAATACCCAGGGTTATATAGGTTTCCCGCCGCACGTTTATTACGTCGCGGCTGTTGCCTTGTCCTCGTATATTTAAGGAGAATATCGCAACATCAGGATCGGTTCCGTACAACGGCTTCAAATCAACCTGGTAGCCCGGTAAACCCAGCATCACCACAAATTTTTTGTTCTTGTTCTTTGATTTTGGCTCGGTAAGCCATCCGCGAATGGTTAGACCACCCAATGATTTCATTTCCACTAAGAATACCCTGCGCCCGTCCTTGCTTGAATCGGGCATTTCAGTAACCTTGTATTCGGGCTTTACTTTGTCAAGTTCCAGCTTCGAATTGTGCCAGAATGATTCGAAATCAGCAGGCTTGCCGTATTGTGAACGCAATTCTTCAGGCCTTATGCCGAATGCCTTACGGGTAGTGTCGTCATAATCGGTGACATTGATCATGAAGCTTATTTTGTAAAAGCCCGACGGCAAATTATGAATATCAAAATTATAGCTCGCAGAGCCTCTTTTGCCGATGTCAACCCTTACAGAATCTGATTTTAGGTGTTTGCCTGCCTCGGTGGTTACCAGGTATTTAACCCTGCCTTTTTGAGGTGTATTATAAGTGCTGGTAACGTCAAATGTATAGGACGCAGTCGAACTAAAGATCCCGTCCTTACTATGGGTAGTTACAACCGTATTTACAGTTCCATCGCCTCCGTCTTGTGCAAACGCCTGTTGGGCCCCTGTTAAAATAAGAAGGCTGAAAACTATAGTCAGAACTTTATTTGTAAATCTTGTCATCATTTTAACTCGTAATTGGCAGCAATTTATAACCGGTAGTTAACCTGTTTTTTCCTTTTTGTCTGCCTTATATGGCTATTACCGTGCCGAAACGCGGTTTCGTATATTAACTATAACGAATATACCCATTATGGGGCTTTTTCGCCTAAAAACACATCTGCTAACCGCTAATTGTTTTTGCCCTGGATAAAAAAGTGGGTAAACAAATCAACAGTATTGGTCTACGGTATCCTGAATTTCTCCCGTAACCATAGGTTTTGAAACATAAAATAATCAAAATTCACTTCATGTGTGGAGTTTGGTACACACACGTATTCCTTGTTTGTGCTGCTGATATGGTTATATAAAGCCATGCTGCAGCGCGGCGGGCAAAATTGGTCCAGCAGCCCTATGCCCATCAGTACCGGGCATTTAACCATGGGTGCAAAATTCTGCGGATCATAATAATCAAAGGTTGCGTAAAACTTATCCCACGAAAAACCGGGGTGCAGGCTTTGATACTTCCGAAATACTTTAAATGGGAAAACCTGCTGATTGTATGAAGCTGATATGGCCTGTCCGTCATGAATATCAGCATAAAGCGGCACCTGCATGGTCAGTAATTTTACCCTTTTATCAAGCGCGGCGGTTACCAGGGCCAGTGATCCACCCTGGCTGCCGCCCTCTACAAAAATTTTAGATGTATCGATGCCCAGGTTTGCATGTGAGTACAGGAAGTCGAGTCCCCTGATACAATCCATGTAAACCCCACGATAAATGTATTTGTCCTTATTTTCGATGTTTATTACCGAGTAGTTATCGGTCCCAATGTTGATCACATCCTGGCTGTTGCCGTTTCCGCGCACATTAAGGTCGAACGCAATAAAATCGTCATTATCCATATTGGGTTTCAGCGTAACCACATAGCCCGGCACCCGGTAATGTACCGGAAACTTGCTGCCATCGGTAGGAACCACCAGCCAGCCACGGATGATCAAATTGTCATATGAATGCATCTCGACTGAATAAACCTTTTTGTCTGGCGTCGACAGATCCTTACGCTCCAGTACCCTGTAATCGGGAGCCACTTTAGCCAATAGTTCCCTGCTCTTCTTCCAAAAGGTATCAAAATCAGCTGGTTTATGCAGCTGCGATCTGATTTGTTCGGGGTTAACGCCGAACACACGCCGTACGGTGTCGTCATAATCCGGCAGGTTCACCATAAAGTTTATACGATAAAATCCGGTTGCCTTTTTTGGGATCGTTAACACCAGGTCCTTGCTGGCTTTGCCTTTAAGGTTTAGCTTAACAGAATCAAGAAATACCCTTTTGCCCTCATCGGTAGTTACCAGGTAAGAGAGTTTTCCACGTTGAAGACTATTGGTTTTATTGCTTACCTGTATTTTGTACCTTACTTCTTCGGTGCTTTTAAAAATGGCATTTTTGTTTTGCGGAGCGGTCTTTAGTACTACATCGCCGGTTTCTTCAGTCGCTTCCTGGGCGGCGAGCCGTAAGGATGATGCCAGTGTGAAGAATAAAAAAGCAAGTAAATAGCTGATCCTTTTCATAATTATAATTTTATAACCGCTAACATTGATCCGCCGTAACCCACGCCTGTATTTACGCCAAACGGCACATAAAAGCCTCCCACAAACAAGGAGAATTTACGTGTAAACGTATGTCCGAAATTTAGCTGCGGTTTGAAAAACGAATAATCATGCGCTGCAAAAATATTGCTGTTATATGCTTTGTTTGAGCTGAATGATCTGTATAATAAAATGTCGAGACTTACCTGGTTGTGTTTGGTAACAGGGTAGCCAACTGATGTAGTGAGGCTGATTTGATCAGGCCCCTGCGAGCTGTAGTATTTGCGATAGGCAAATTCGGTATTAAAATATCCTTTTTCGGCAATGTCCTTCGGCAGGCTGCCGCAAAACATCAGCTTAACCTCGGTGCCGTAACTGCCAAGCCCAAGCGGTGAAACACCATTAACACTTTTGTATAAAGGGATAATACCTGACACCCCGATAGAAAAGAACCGCACATAGTTAAAATTTATCAGGTTGTAGCTAAAGCCTGCTGTCATATCACCGAGTCCGGCATCAACTAAAGTGTTGCCCGGGGCAATTGTGTTTTGCTGATATAGGTAAGGGATAGTTGCTATAAAATCGAGCCGGCGCGACAGGCCGTAGCCCACATATAAATTTGCTGCGTAGGAGGTAAAGCCGGTTCCGGGTGTGCCTTTAATCACGTTGTCCTTGTCATCAAACCTGTCCTTTTGGTGATAGTAAGAAAACGTAGGGACAACAACATTACGGTATTTGCCAATAGGAAAACCTGCAAACGTTTTTAATGGTAACATTAAAACAATAAACAGGCAGGGGATAAGGAAAAACGTAAAGTTTTTTTTCATTTGATATTAAATGCGTTTGCGCTGTACATCGCTCAATCTTCAATCCCCTTCGGACGCGGTTTATACTTTATCAAAAAGTCCGACTTGCGGATGTAATGGTTTAGCGGTTCTTCAATTAGTTTAAATAAACATATAGAAACGGCATTTAATACGATAAAAATGAACAGAAGGTTTAAACTATCGTACTGAAAGGGCGAAATCCAATCCTTTTGCCATTTGTCATATAGCGTAAAAACGTAATCATTAAGGCGATTTATGTTTTCGTGCAGGATGTTGAACATCCAGCCCAAATGGATCAGATAGAAGATATACGAACTTTTTCCAAGCAGCTCCACAAAGGGTTTGGCCAGCAGTTTTTTGAAGGCTGTTTCCTCTGTCAGGATGCCGTAAAAGAACAGGGCTACCATCACGCATAAAAAATAATTATTGGTGATGATTCCTATCGGCGTTTCCAGCCCGGCCACCCAGGGTGCCCTAACCGGTTGTAATGCCATAACAAAAACACAAACAAATATCAGTAAGAAGCCGCCATAGGTAAAGCTGATCTTGTTGGTGCGGGTAAAACCCTTCTTCAATACATATCGCGCCAGTTGTACCCCTACAAAAAATTCAAAACACCTGCCGAAAAAGGTAAACAGCATCACGAAAGTAAAATTGCCAAAAAAGCCATGCCAGTTTACCCCGCGGAAAATGAACACCATTACAATGGCGAACAGGGTAATGATAACCGGCTGGATATAAAACTTGTTGTATTTTTTTGCGATGAGAAAGATGATGGGAGCTGAGAAGTAAAAACACTCCTCAACGGTTAAACTCCATCCCTGCGCTATGCCCGTATCCCAAAACTGGTAGAAGAAACCGCGCACAAAAGTCACGTTCATTATCAATAGCCCGATTGGGTTTGATGAGCCCTTGGTGACACTTTGGTCCTTGGTGATAAAATAGTAAACGAAGACGGCTAGCGTGAGTAGGAAATACATGGGATAGATCCTGGCCACCCTGTTTTTCAGGTATTGCTTAAACCAATCCGTAGTTAAATGAAAACTGTTATAATAACGGAATGTGATCAGGAACCCTGAAAGCACGAAAAAGATACTTACCCCGATATGGAACTCGCCTAAAAAGCGCTGGATGATCTGCGGGAAACCGCCATCAAAAATGCCCGCAAAGTGGGAAATGAAAACCAGGTATGCGGCCATTGCGCGTACCCCCGTTAATGCCGGAATATAATTTTGTAATGATTTTTGTGACAAACCGCTTAATAATATTTAAGTTTCTAAGATAAACCTATTTTGGGCTGTGTACGCAAAAAGTTAGTCAGAGGATGTGGAAAAGTTTATATTGGAGAGAAATTTTTCGTAGAGACGCAATACTTTGCGTCTCCTCATACTCAAAATAGGTTCGGTTCAGAGACACAAAGTATTGTGTCTTTACAGGGTTCAAAATTTAAATATTTCATTCTGGATAGCGTATAAAACCAGGCCTGTACGTGTTTTTAAGTTTAACTTTTGAAACAGGGATTCCCGATAATTGTCGACGGTGCGCGGGCTTACAAACATTTTGTCTGCAATTTCCTTGTAGGTTAATTCGGAGCAGCAGAGCTTTAAAAATTCAAATTCCTTCCTCGAAAAATCGGGCGTGCCATCGTCGGCAACGGAGCGGATCAGCTTGCCTGATACCATCTCGTTTATAAA
This sequence comes from Mucilaginibacter phenanthrenivorans, assembly GCF_024721155.1. Lineage (GTDB taxonomy): Bacteria > Bacteroidota > Bacteroidia > Sphingobacteriales > Sphingobacteriaceae > Mucilaginibacter > Mucilaginibacter phenanthrenivorans. The sequence goes on from NZ_JAHVAP010000021.1 coordinate 33,409, forward strand.
CGAGCCTTTTTCATTAATGGCCTTTATGGCTTCCAGTAATTCCCTTGGCTTTGATTCCTTTAACACATAACCGCCGGCCCCCGCCTTTATCATCCGGATAACTGCCTTATCATCCTCAAACATACTGAGCGCTAAAACTTTTACCTGCGGATATTTTTCCTTAACCCATTTGGTTGCTTCGTAGCCATCCATCACGGGCATATTGATATCCATCAGGATCACCTCAGGCAAGGGATGTTTCACCAGCATCTGCTGTAAATGCTGCCCGTTTTCGGCTTCAAAGATAATTGTTAGCTCGTCAAATTCGCTCATCAGCGCGGCCACGCCGTTCCTGAACAAGGTATGATCGTCAACAATGGCTATCGATATTGGGTTAGTTTGCATTTTTAAGGATATGAAGTAAAAATAGTTATTGCCGTACCCTCGCCCGGGGCGGAGTCGATGTTTGCCCCGCCGCCAATTATCCCTGCCCGCTTCCGGATGTTTTGCAGGCCCATGCCACCTTCGGTATGCTGCAGGTCCGCAGTATCAAAACCTACTCCATTGTCAGTGACCTTTAAGTAAAGCTGCTCGTTTTGATAATCAAGCCTGATGCTGATCTGCGTGGCATGGGCGTGCTTCATAATATTATTCAGGATCTCCTGCAAAATTCTGAACAGGATCAGGTCCTTTTCCGGGTTGTTAACTGCGGGCAATTCTCCATCCTCTGCATAGCTTACCTGGAATTTTTCAGATTTTTCAACCCAACTAACCTGGTGACGGATGGCTGCCGACAAGCCCATAACTACCAGCTGATCGCCCTGCAAGAGTTTGCCCAGGAGGCGCATTTCTTTAATTGAACGAATCGTGAGATCAATTGCCGCATCAACTTTTTGCCGGGCCTTAGGCTCATTATCCAACTCAATAGAGTTTAACGTTAACGAGGTTAAACTTAGTAGTTGGCCGATATTATCATGCAGATCCGCGCCGATGGTTTGCATGGTTTGTTCTTGCACTTCGAGTTGGGTTTTGGTTATTTCCTGCTGAAACCTAGCTTCTAACTTTTCTTGTTGAAGTATGTGTAATACTTGTTTTTTTCGATGAAACATTAAAAAATAAATTATAAAACCAGTCAGGCTGGCAAAAAAAATTGCAGAGCCAAAAACTAATTCATAAAATTCTAAATTATCATTTACCAAAGTCTTCATTGAGTGGCGATTTCCTATAATTGGCCTTGTGGAAATATAGTGACGTCGCCCAAAAACTATAATAAACTAAGTTAATTAACGACGAAACGACAAAAACAGGGTTTAAATTCAGATGATGTCTATTTCCAAAGTTTATTAAACCTAAGGATAGTAATTGCGTACTTGAGAACATTAATAAGGAAATGTTCAGCCAAAAGAAACTTTCTTTCAGGATTGAAACCTGCCTGGGCAGTTCTAATATTTTTTTTAATCCTAATAGGGAGTATCCTAAATAGATAATTTGAAATACAACTATACTATTGGTTGGAAAATTCCAAAAATGTTGTATGAAAAAGCTATTTATTAACGCATATGAAATTATCGGAATTTGTAAGTATTTGAGTCCCCTCATTGTTCCATTCGGTAATAGTTGAACATATATCGCTGTCAGGCAAGCATATTCTGCCACCGAAAAAACATGATAAATAGGCATACTGTTATGAAATCTGTCTGCTAAAAGCCTACTGGATAATTCGCTTACAAATGTAAGCCCAATTAGAATTATTAAAATTTTAAATGGCGTGGAATGCTTTTTTAATTGCATCACACCATTTAAAAAAATTGTCAGTAACAGAAGAAGATAAATATTAAAAATAATATTCATGGGTTATTATCTATCAAACTAAGTTTCCGCAAGCTGTCGGGCATGGATTCACATATTCATAAACGTCCCCTGGGTTGTCGAATTGAGGAGGAGCTGCAGGATTTGGCTTTGCGCCAGTAAAATAAATACTTAGTACTTTATCTGTCGTGCCCGGATGATCAAGATGCTTGCCAATCCAAAAGCTTATGCCTGTAAAAGTTGGATCAGACAAAATAATCTTAAGACTATCTGCGTCTATAAAAAATCCTTTAAATGGTCCTGCCGGCGCGTTGATTGCATTTGGACCCACGTTTATAAGCTGGAAATCGCTAATGGCGTTTATCGCCTTTTGTCTCTCAACGACCTGCGATGGGGCTAAAGATTGTTGTTGTTTACCTAGTTTGAATCGAAAGCTACTCATGATTTTTAAGATTTAAGTTTGCAATAAATTTAATAATTAATTTGTTATTTAACAATACAAAATTCCACACTAACTATCACATCCACAACGTGTTTATGCCTTTTTTAATGCCGTAAAATCACCCTATTAAAAAGGGTTTTGTTACGGTATTCTCATCTTTATTTCCTGTTGAGATTTGACGGTATTAATCATAAGCCGGTTAAGCCGAAAACGGAAATAGAGTAGGCACGCATTATTATGGAAACAACCTTTAAAAGCATAGCTGATTTTAAAAGCGCTATGGCCACAGACCCAACTTTACAAACTGCATTTCAAAATGACCCAGTGGAAGCAAGCAAAAACATCCATGAAAGCCCGTTGGACACGGATATATGGATCTATAGAATTGTTGTATTTGCTTTGGGGGCAACTGTTTTATCAATAATTATAGGAGTACTGTTTTTGGTTGGTGGCGGCGAAATAAAAGATGACAAAACTGTTCCAACCATTTTAACTGCAATAGGAAGTGCAGCAATCGGGGCACTGTCCGGGTTACTGGCTCCCTCGCCCAAGAACACAAAATAAATAAACCGGTGTCGCCGAAAACGGATCCAGAGTAGGCAATAAAAACAAAAAACAAGTCATGAAAAACTTTGCACTGTCTGCTGTTGACAATGAAGCAGCGAATTTTGATTTTGAAGAACTTAACAGCAGTGCTGAAACTGCCAAGGCAAATATTGCCAATGCAACCAGCGTTGCTGATATTAAGACTGAGATCTGTAATATCTGGAACAAGGTTGGCAGATACGTAAAATGGGCTGAAAATATTCCCGTTGTCGGTAAGTTCTTTGCTATTTTAGCTGATGTTCTCGATTCAATCTGCGGATAGAATTTGAATATATCTAGGGAAGAAATGTTTTGGACTTTTCTACTTCCCTGGATATTCTTTCACTCCCCTCCCTTCCCCAATCTCCTCTTCAACTCCGCAACTGGCATGGTAATCATCCTGCCGATTGGCTCCTTACCACGGTAAGTGATCACTCTCAACTGGGTTGCGTCCTTGGGCACTTCCAGTGGAGCTGTATATTTAGGGTAGAACCTGTCGGGGTAGGAGTTGTCAAAGCTGTAATAAATAGTGAGATCAGGGATCTCGTTCATCAGTTCGACGCTCATTATACTATCGACAGCCATTTTGGGTTTAAAATCGGGGTCGTACATGCTTGGCGCATATTTTACTTCAGCTTCATTTAGCCGGGCAAAATGTTTTTCAACTTTAGGATAGAAAGTGTTCCAGTTCTTCTTTTCGTTTGGCGACCATACCGATTCAGCGATAGCAAAGCCACGCGGCCAGGTCATGTACTCGGCCTGGCGGAAAGTAAATACCTGCTCTGTCCATAAATTGGCTTGGCCTCCCAAAATTAATTTGGCATCGGCACTGTCCGGTACCGGGTTAAACTGGTATGATTTGCTCAATCGCAGTGTTGCATACACATGAGGCTCCATCACGCGGTCACTTTGCATGTAGTCGAGGTACGCAAAGGTTGTTGGACTCATTACTACTTCGTGGCCAAGCTTTGAGGCAGTAATGCCGCCCTTTATCCCGCGCCAGCTCATTACTGCCGCCTTCGGACCCAGGCCGCCTTCAATTATTTCGTCCCAGCCCATAAATTTCTTACCCTTCGATTCCACTATTTTTTCGAGGCGCTTTTCAAAATAGCTTTGCACCTCTTCCATCGTTTTCAAATTTTCCTTTGCCATCAGCGCCTTAACATCGGCACTTTGCTCCCAGAAGTTTTTGGCGCATTCATCGCCACCCATGTGGATATATCCAAAAGGGAACAGTTGTGCCACTTCGGTTAACACTTTATCTAAAAAATCGTAGGTTTTTTCGCTGGCTGGGTTTAGCGTATTGTCAACCAATGCCTTAATTCCACCTGCACCAAAATCCATCATGTGTTCACCCGAGCGTGTCTTATAGTTCTCGGCACCGGGTGTGCATGAAAGTTCGGGGTAGGATGCAACCGCCGCAAGGCTGTGCCCAGGAACATCAACTTCGGGCATAATGTTCAGGAAATGTGCCTTTCCATATTGAACCAACTCCCTGATATCATCTTGAGTGTAATATCCGCCATAAGTACGCGGTTCATCCGGTGCAGGCGGCGAGAAGCTTCCAAACTCACCTACTTTTTTAACGTTGTAGGCGCCAACCGTTGTAAGTTTCGGCAGGCTTTTTATTTCGATGCGCCAGCCTTCATCGTCTGTAAGGTGCATGTGCAGCAGGTTGAATTTATAACGCACCATCTGGTCGATATACTGTTTAACTTCCTCCTTTGTAAAGAAGTGCCTTGATACATCAAACATCAATCCCCGCCATGCAAACCTTGGGTAGTCGGTTATCTGCACACAAGGCGCGGTCCATTTAATATGGCTAACTTCTGCGCCTTCTATTTCCTTGGGGAACAACTGCATCAGCGTTTGTACGCCGTAAAACAAGCCCGCAGGTTCATTTGCGCGAATAACAATCCCTTTTACGCCCACCCAAAGTTCATAACCCTCCTTACCCAAAACGGTATCGGTTTTGGTGCTCAACAGTAATTTGATGGTGGCCGGTACTGCAAACTTGCTCTTTACTGTAACCAAAGCGCCGGTTGCTGTCGCCAATTTTGTTTTAAGATATGAGGTAACATTTACCATTTCGGCGCTTGTGCCTGCCTGTATGGTGATATTTTTTGGGAGAACAAATTGCCCCGGCTTTGTAGTGATGCTTACTGGTTCAGGAATTATTGCCAATGTTGTTTTGGTGGCCTGTCCAAACGACAACAATGAAACAAGGCAGCAGGAGAATGCGAGGGATAGTTTTTTCATAGCAGATAAAATAACGATTTAAACGGGAGGGGTATCTGCCTGCAAATTATACTTTTTAAATAATATTAAAAAGTGTAATCGGATTAAGTTGAAGTAAATGTTGAATAGAGAAGCGTATTAGAGTTAACAGGCTGTAAAGTTCAAACAAATTTTCCGTTTGCTCTTAAAATTAAAAAAATCAATAATTTATCAAATCGCAGTAGTAATGGCAATAACGATGCTAATTATGAGCCCAGGTTATAATTTTGATAAAGAATGCAGTAGATGGTATTAATAGTTATTTAATTTTCTTTTTAATAATGGTGATTAAATAATAGTTATTGGACTATTGCCTAATGGATGAATGTAAAATATTGCCGCCAAAATCAAATGAAAAAAATTCCACAAAAAAGCAAATCACGCTTCCCGGTTTGGGAAAACGGGGAATTAATTGTTTAGCCTGATTGACGTTAACGATTGATTAGTCACCCGAATGGTTAAAACGAATAAAAATATGTACTTATTAAAAGTCTTTCTCCCCTTCCTAAATCGTTTTTATCACCCCAATGTTTACTGTCATTTATAAGACACTGAATAACTTGTTAATAAAAAACTAATTTTATATTGCGATGTAAATCGCACCAGTTGTTTTACAGGTACATTTGACGCGCTAATAAGGCCATATCATAATATGAATAAATTATACACAGCAGTTACTGTTTCCCTTTTGTTGCTGTGGTTCGCAGGTAAAACATCGGCTCAGCAAATCCCGGTGAGTGATGCTAATAAAAAGGAGTTGACCAGTCTTTCGGCACAGGCAAGAGCATCTTTTATTGCTAACTATAAAAACGCGCTGGTTCTCGCACAAAAAAATGGCTGGGTCATAAAGCGTAAAACGAAAAAGGGCGGGATCTTATCCTTGCAGGGGGTAAATAAACTTGGCTTCCCCATCTATCTAAAAACCGACAATAACACTACTGCTGCTGCAACCACGCAGACCAACACCGTGCAACCTGGCGGATCGGCCGGGTTAACGCTCTCGGGGGCAAGCACATCAATAAACGGGATGCTGGCTATTTGGGATGGAGGTTCGGTTTACAAGGCGCACCAGGAATTTGCCGGTAAAACCATTACACTGCACGATTCGACTGCCCAGGTTATTGAGCACGCCACCCATGTATCCGGAACAATGATAGCAAAGGGTGTGTACCCGCCGGCAAAGGGAATGGCATTTAACGCTAATACCCTGCAATCATACGATTTTGATAACGATGTCGCTGAAATGAGCGCAGCCGCATCGGGGCTGCTGCTTTCAAACCACTCCTATGGCGATGCGGCGGGCTGGTATTTTGATGGTCTTTCAAACCATTGGGAATGGTATGGACTACCGGGTGATAGTGTTGATTATAATTTCGGCTTTTATGGGGAACGGACACAAAGCTGGGATAAAATAGCCGTCGCTGCGCCTCATTATCTGATAGTGGAATCGGCGGGGAACAGCCGTTCGGAAACCGGCCCTGCGGTGGGTCAGGATTATTATGGTTATTCAAGTAAAACCAACCAAACGTTTGTCGACAAAGGCGCAAGGCCCGCGGGTATAAGTAATAACGATGGTTATGATATTATTGCCACTACCGGTAATGCAAAAAATGTATTAACAGTGGGAGCGGTAAATCCTCTACCCAACGGGCCTACGAACAGCAGCGATATCAGTATCGCCTATTTTAGCAGTTACGGACCTACCGACGATGGCCGGATAAAACCGGACATAGTTGGTGATGGTGTGGATGTATTGTCTACAAACAATGCAGGTACCACATCTTATACAACATTGTCCGGGACTTCAATGGCGGCGCCAAACATTACCGGCTCGCTATATTTATTACAGGAATATTATTCGCAAAAAAACAACGGCGCCTTCATGCGTGCCTCAACGTTAAAGGGGTTGGCCTGCCATACTGCCTTTGATGCGGGAAATGTTGGCCCGGATTACATTTATGGCTGGGGCCTGTTAAATATGCGCAGTGCAGCACAGGCGATAACCGACAACGGCGGCAAAAGCCTGATAAAGGAAATAGTTTTGCAACAGGGGCAAAAGCAAATCTATAACGTTGTGGCTTCGGGCAACGGCCCTCTGGTGGCAACCATATCATGGACGGATCCTGAGGGTACTGCAACAGCCGAAGGTGTAATTAACAGCCGCACCCCAAAGCTGGTGAATGATGTCGACATCAGGGTAAGTGATGGCAGCACAACCTTCCAACCCTGGATCCTGGATCCTTTAAATCCATCTGCTGCAGCAAAAACAGGTGATAATATTTTAGATAATATCGAACAGGTTTATATCCCGGGGGCTGTGCCAGGTAAAGCGTATACCATTACCATATCGCACAAAGGGACTTTAAAGGGGGGCTCTCAAAACTATTCGCTTATTGAAACCGGGGTTGGCGGCGTAACCTATTGCGCTTCGGCACCCTTGTCAAGCGCAGATTCAAGGGTTAACAACGTAACGCTCTCAAATCTCAATTACACGCCGCCGGCGGGTTGTACCACCTATTCTGATCATACCGACCAAACTATACAGCTTGAAGAAGGAAAAACCTACCCGCTAAGTATTACCCTTGGAACTTGTGGGGCAAATTTTAATAAGGCGGCCAAAGTTTATATCGACTGGAATGGCAACGGCGTTTTTGATGCGAATGAACTTGTGGCAACATCAGGTATTATAAATGGCACAGGAGTTTATTCAACCAACATCACCGTTCCCGGAACAGTAATAGCTAACAATTACAGTGTGATGCGGGTGGTACTTGCAGAAACTAACGATGCATCTACAATTACGGCATGCGGCAACTATGCCAAGGGCGAAACACAGGACTACCGCGTGCAGTTTCTACAAACCGCAATTGATGCGGGTGTAACTGCTATCGTAACTCCCGAATCTTCCGGTGCCTGCTCGGCTGCAACCCAGGTTACCGTTAGGCTCAAGAATTTTGGTAGATTAGCCATCAGTAATATCCCGGTTACCGTAACTGTTACAGCACCCGATAATTCTGTTACCACATTCCAACAAACTTATACAGGTACCCTGCAACCAGCTGAAGAGGAAAATTTTATCCTCAATACAACGTTTAACGCCACCGCCGGATCATCCTATAAAATAACTGCCGTCACAAATTTGGCAGGTGATCCGATCGGTGAAAATAACCAGGTAACTGAAACTGTATTGATCAGCCCGCCGCCGGTTGCAACTGATCTCACTGCTTACTACTGTTCCGACAGTAAACAATACGAGCTATCGGGCAGCGGCGATGGTACACTTTTATGGTATCAAAATATTAATGACACGTTGCCGGTGGGGTACGGTTCACCCGCGGCGGTAACTGCTGCCCCGGTGAACAATACTTATTACGCGGGCCTTAATGATTTTGCAGGCGGCGTTGGCCCGGCTACTAAAAACGTATTTACAGGTGGAAATTATAACCAGTTTACCCCGTATATCAGCGTAACAACCAAAGTTCCGGTAATAATTGAAAGTGCGCGTTTGTATATCGGTTATTCGGGTAAAATTACATTTAGTGTTAATGATGCAAGCGGGCGTACTGTATCAACCTCAACCATTAATGCCGTAGCTACACGAACCACTCCGCTAGCAGGTGAACAGCCTGACGATGCCAACGACCAAGGCGCCGTTTATAATCTTAACCTATTATTGCCTGCGGCGGGAGATTATACTATTAATATAGCCTATGACGCTAATGCCACCATTTACCGTAACAATGCTGGCGTAACAGGCTATCCTTTTAAAATAGGGAACATATTCAGCATAACAGGTAACAATGCCACCTCTGGGACCGACACCGCTGCTTACAAACAATACTATTATTATTTATATGATATCAAGGTGAAAAGTGCGGGCTGTCCATCTGTAACCAGGCAGGCTGTAACGGTTACCAAGCCTGTTATAACCCAAAATGCAACAACATTAAGCTCGAGCTTTGCGACAGGTAATCAATGGTATTTAAATGGAAAGGTAATAAATGGAGCTACAAAGGCAACTTATGTGCCCTTACAAAGTGGTAATTACCAGGTGGCTTATATATCGGCAACAGGGTGTACTGTCTTGTCTGACAATTATGTTTACATTATTACTGCAAACAGTCCCGGTAAAAATACTGATATCGGCCTGGTTGTTTTCCCGGTACCTGCCAGCACCAAGCTGAGTATTCTTTTTGCCGCCAAAAATGATGCTGAACTCTCTATTGCGCTTATAAATGCGGCAGGGCAAAAAGTTTATAACACCACACAATCTATCACGGCGGGTAATTTTAGTACGGCCGCTGATGTAACCTACCTGCCCGCAGGGACTTATGTTTTGAAACTAACTTTAGGTCAAAAAGTGTATAATACCAAGGTGATTGTATTGAGGTGATTTTTTTGTCCGAAGTCGGGAAAATCCGAAAGTCCGAAAGACGCCGTGCCGTGGTTTTGGAGGACAGAACAGAAGTAGTGTTGTCGGGCTCCTCTTAAATCAAAAAATCCAGAAGAATGGATCTAAACGATTCCTTCTTCCGGACTTTACTGACTTCCCCGACTTTCGGACTCTTAAAACGTGTACTTAATTCCCAATCCCGGCGCTATGTCGAAAAAGGGGCCTGTAGCTAATTCCACTCGCGGATTAAGGTCCAGGCTTACGGCAATTGGCGATTGCGGGATCACGTATTCTAATCCAACTACACCGTCAATACCGAGCAATATGTGGCTGCTGGTGTAATATTCGTCGCTGCCATTAAACCTGTGGTAAATACCGCTCCCCACCGAACCGATGTGCGCACCTGCACCGTAATAAAATTTCAGTTCTTTAACGCCGAAAGCTACCTGGTTTATTTCGTATAAACCGGTAATTACCACACCATGCGACCTGAAGCCCAGCAATCCTTCAATTGAAACATCGTCGGTTGTAAAATACTTTCCGGAGATGCCGTTTTCGTAGCCGCCGAATTTAAGACCGACCGCTGTTTTGTAATCCTGCGCGTTTGATTTTTTACTGATCAGCAAAAAAGAGAATAAGATAAATGTGCAAATAAATAGTTTTTTCATTCGATAAATTGTTTGGTTGATGTGCTATTATTTCGTTAATACGGAATAATATTTCTTAATATGTAAAGTCAAATTAACGGCAGAATTAATATTTTATTGGTGTTTTAGCAACCAAAGTGGCATGTAAAGGCAACAAACAACTGATTCCCAGCTAAAAATATTTGAGATAGTTTTAATTAAAACTGATATTATTAATATGTTTTGCACAAAAAGTAATAATAAATGCAAGCGGAAGTTCGTGAATCCTCGCCGGCAGGCGTTCCACTTTTACATATGGAACACCCGGAACGCTATGAAACATGTTGATAATCAGTTTATTTGCTTTGTAGTTAACATAAATTCAATTAAGTTACTGATAATCAAGTGTTTTAATATTGATTTTTATGTGGAACACACTTTAAGTTAAGAAAAACACCGTTGCGGTTTTCCAAAAACCTGTTGGCCTCGCTTAAATTGCGCCGCATTCATGAATTCCTTAAAATTAGTTTCTGCAATTCGATGATCTGCGGGAGCAGGCAATTGCAAAAGGTGCGTGAATCTTTAATAGGGCCGCGGCTTCATTTTTTAAAACTAAATATGATAAATTAGTCGGATTAAATTTCTGCTGATATGATGCATCGTCTAAAATCTATAAAACTCACCTGTTCAATACTGCTTACTACTCTTTTTGCGCAACAAGCATTTGCGCAGGCAGGAGTAACAGACGGGCCATATCATAACGGCATGGTGGTTTGCGCCACACCAAATGCGTCGAAAGCGGGGCTGGATATTCTGAAAAAAGGCGGCAACGCGGTTGATGCTGCGGTGGCGGTTCAGTTTGCGCTGGCAGTAACACACCCCGAGGCCGGGAATATTGGCGGCGGCGGATTCATGGTTTACCGATCGGGGAGGGGTGAAACAAATACACTTGATTTCCGGGAAAAAGCTTCGGTTGCTGCAAGTGTGAATATGTACCTGGACAGCGCCGGAAATGTGATTCCGGATATGAGCCTCAATACACACAAGGCATCGGGCGTCCCCGGATCTGTTGATGGCATGGTGGAGGCCCACAAAAAATATGGAAAATTAAAATGGGCGGAGCTGGTGCAGCCGGCAATAGATTTGGCCCGCAACGGGTTTAAAATAAGCAAGCGCCTTGCCGGTTCGCTTAACTGGATTGGCCCGCAATTCAGGAAGTTAAATCCCGGTAAAGCTTACTTTTTAAAGGATACCAAATGGGAAGAAGGCGACCTGCTGGTACAGGAGGATTTGGCAAAAACGCTGGAACTGATCCGCGACAAGGGACGGGATGGTTTTTATAGCGGAAAGGTGGCCGACGAAATTGTTGCCGAAATGAAGAGTGGCAAGGGCATTATTTCAAAGACAGATCTTGAAAGCTATCATTCAGTTTGGCGAAAGGCTATTACGGGAAGTTATAAAGGCTATAAAATAATAGCGATGCCACCACCGTCGAGTGGCGGCGTTGCCTTGCTGCAACTGCTGCATTCGGTTGAAAAATATCCGATGCACCGATGGGGCCATAACCAGGATTCCACTGTGCAGCTGATTGTTGAGGCAGAGCGCCGAGTTTACGCAGATCGTTCCAAATACCTTGGCGATCCGGATTTCTATAAAGTGCCGGTAGATAGCCTGCTGAACCCTGTTTATATCGACTCGCGTATGAAAAGTTTTAACTGGTCAGCAGCAACGCCAAGCGCCAGTATTCAGCCCGGGGCGATTGTCGGGTACGAAAGCGACGAAACCACGCACTATTCCATAGTGGATAAGGATGGTAATGCAGTTGCTATCACTACAACCCTGAATGATTCGTTCGGATCAAAAATAGTGGTTGCGGGGGCCGGCTTTATATTGAATGATGAAATGGATGATTTTAGCTCCAAGCCGGGCGTTCCAAATATGTTTGGCCTGGTTGGGGGTAAAGCAAATAGTATCCAGCCGGGTAAAAGAATGTTATCATCCATGACGCCTACTATTGTGGAAAAGGACGGTAAGCTGTTCATGGTGGTTGGTACGCCGGGCGGTTCTACCATTATTACATCGGTATTTCAAACTATTTTAAATGTGATTGAATTTGACCAGGATATGCAACAAGCCGTTACTTCCAAACGTTTCCATAGCCAATGGCTGCCCGACCAGGTGAATATGGAAAGGGATGCAATTGATAAAGCTGCCGTTGATAAGCTTACAGCGAAGGGATACAAAATAATTACCGGCGGCGTAGGCGGAAGGGTAGATGCCATACTGGTAAAACAAGACGGCAGCTACCAGGGCGGTGCCGACCCGAGGGGAGATGATACGAAGTTGGGATATTAGGAGGAGTTCATGGATCATAGTTGATGGTTCATGGCAGCTTCAGTTTTAAAGTATATAAACCAATCACAATGTTTTCTATGAACTATCAACCATGAACTATGAACAACCAGATAAAACACCAGGAAACCATTGATTACTTTTTGAAGATAGCCTGGCAAACCGTGGCTAACCGGTATAACCAGGTGGTTACTGAATTTGGGATCACGCAGTCGATAGGGTATTTACTGATCAATATTGATGAAAAGGAGGGAACCACGGTTTCGCAGGTTGCGGCTTTGCTGGGGTTGAAATCAACCAGTCTTTCGAGAATGCTGGCCCAGCTGGAAAAATCGGGATTGATCCACCGGGAATCAAACGAGGGTGACAAGCGTTCGGTTAAGATCTACCTTACCGAACTTGGTAAGGAGAAACGCCACCAGGCCAGGGTTATCGGCAGGAAATTCAACAACCACCTTAACGATAACATCAGCGAAGCAGACAGGGAGTATTTGATAAAAATGCTGAAGAAAGTGAATCAGCTGGCTTTGAACTTTAAGCCGGAGGAGGGGTAGGTGCTGCGGTGAGGCAAGGGTGAAAGTGATATAGAATTAATATAGTTTACCCTGCAGGCAGTAATGTTTGCAGGGTTTTTTATTCCACAGCGTTCCATTTTTGCACATGGAACACCCGGAACGCTGTGAAACACGCTGATAATCAGGATATTTCACTTTTGCCCTTAGGTTAAATAAGTGTAAGTATCTGATAATCAAGCATAACGTAATTGTGCATTTTTTGATGGGCGGAACGCATGGAACAGGCGGAACACAACCCGTAGTTAATAATTTTCTTTAAAGAAAATACGCTACTCCATCAATTTGAATATGTCTGCTGATCCGGAAAGGGATTTCAATTTCCACAAAAAATCCATCGACATAATTTCACAACCTGTTGATTATTAAAAAAATAGTCTTTACCTTCCAATAAAACTTTACGGGTACGCCGGTATCCGTTCCTAATACCTTCATCATGAAAATTAATTTAACGCTTCTGCTTGCGGCGTGTGCTGCATTTTTTACGACAAAAACCTTTGCACAGGTTAATGTTAGCCCTTTAACCGGTTCGGCCAATGTGGTTATTCCTGTGTGGACCTTTAACCGCGGACAGGTGAGCTTCCCGGTAAACCTGGTGTACAACGGTAACGGAGTGCATGTTAAGGATGTGGAAGGTTCAGGGGGAATCGGTTGGAACCTTCAGGCCGGGGGACAAATAAGCCGTCAATTAAGGGGCCTGCCTGACGATTGCAATGTATCCGGAATGCTCGGATGGATGAACACTGCCAATACTGCCAATACCTACATAGGCGGCATTGATGATAACCTGGGCAACTGCACCAACGAAACAGCCGACCTTGCTACGATAAGCAGCCATTTACCATATACTACCGATACCGAGCCTGATATTTTTTACGTAAACGCCCCGGGGCTTTCATGCCAGCTGGTATATGACAAAACGCTGCCCGGCTTTCGCCCGCTTAATTACCAGGATCTTAAAATTACTTATACCACCGGCAGCCAAAACGACATTACATCGTTTACCATTACCAATGATAAAGGGATCAAATATTATTTCGGCAATCCCGACCAACTAAACACCACGACCCCCGGAAGCGCGACTCCGGCTTACTTTAATACAAAGTACCTGCAGTATCATTCAGGAATAAATTACTACGACAACTGGCACCTGGTAAGTGAAACAGATGCCAATTTTAACGGGATACAGTTGTCGTACACAACCGGGCATCCCCGGTATAGCACAGATTCCGTTGCCGTATACATTGGCGGCAGTAGTACCGCAACGCGCCAGTATTATATTAAACAGTATACAGTACCTCAAATATTGAGCACGGTTTCCAGTTCAGACGGCGACCAGGTAACATTGGGATTGACCTTTACATGGACGTCCAGCTCACAAAGCGGCGGCGGCACTGATCAAAACTACATCTCATCCATCGTTGGTATGGGCAAAAACCTTAATTTTACCTACAGCCCGGTAAAGTATGTAACAGCGGGAGGCGCGAATTATTACCGGCAGTTTTTGAGGACGTTCATAGACGGTACCGACCCCAATTCGCCCACCAACTATACATTTGCCTACTACGGAGAAACGCTGACAAGTGGTAACTACACAACAACGCTGCCGGATTCGTCTTCAAAAAAGGTAGACTATTGGGGATATTACGGATCAAACGCAAATACTGCGCTATTACCAAAAGTGTGGGTAAACCCTTCAAACACAAGTTATCCGCGCTACCTTATTTACCAGTCGGCCACAGGCGGAACAAACTACCCATATTCATTAACCGGAAATAACATGAGCGTGGATGCCACCAATATAATTACCGGGGCGTTAAAGACAATCACCACTTTACAAGGTGCCGTTACTACCATTACCTATGAGCCTAACGATTATGCCGACCCGCAAAGCGGCGTGGTTAATGCAGGCGGCGGCATCAGGGTGAAGCAGGTTGAGGCCGCCGGTGGTTTTAGCACACCATCAATTATTACCAATTATTCATACACCGGCCCGACCGGCGTTTCAAGCGGCAAGCCGGTGTCGTTACCGCAGTTTGCGTTTACCATTCCATACGGCGGCTCAGCAACCGGGGCCACGCTTTGGGCAAATGCAACGGCGCTGTCAACCACCGACCTGTCTGAAGAGGACCATACCATTATGTACGGCTATTGCAAACAAAGCCGCACCAACAATGGCGTTGTCCAATACCAGTATTATGTGCCCGCAACCAATTGGGATACGGGTGCACATGCCGGCTGTGATGCCTGCACCACTACTGAATGGCTGCCAACTTTCGATATGATTGCCCGGCACAATTGTGCGTCAACCTACGGGCCGGTAGCTAACCTGGCAACTTCATACCCGTTTATCCCCAATCCCAATTACGATTTTGAGCGCGGCCTGCTGCAAAAGGTAACTACTTATTTGGATGATGGCTCTACCAAAGTAAGCGAAACCAGCTATACCTATCAGCGCTCATTCACTCCTTCAGCTATCTATGGTTTCAGAAACGACGACATTACCAGCGGAACACTGGTTATTACCGGCTACAACAAATACAACATTTATTATAATACCAGCGAATTAAGCAAGAGCGTGACCAAAACGGTTTACGATTCGCCCACGTATAGCGTGGCACAAACCAGCACTACCAACTACACTTTTGGTAGCGCTTACCACAAGCTGCTAACGCAGCAGGATCTGTTAAACAGTGATGGCACAACCCTGACGACCAAAATGTCATACACAAAAGATTTTCCCTCTGCAGGCAGCGGCACCAACGTAAACGTAACGGCGATTTACAACATGAACCAGCTGAATATGAATATTCAGGTTGAAACCATTCAGCAGGTAACCAAAGGCGGCACCACCAATATCATTGGCGGATCGTTAACCTTGTTTAAGGCATTCCCAAACATATCTACCACCAGTTCCATGCCCTCGCAACAGCTTCGACTGGTGCAGGCCGGCGGCATCCCATCAACCAGTTTTGTACCATTTACCGCAACGGGCAGCGGGAGCAGCCAGTCTATCTCCATGAATTCGCATTATTTCCCGGTAGCCAACTTTACCAGCTACGACTATGCGGGATTCCTGCTTACCAGCGACGACAACAATCACCATGTTGTTACCCAGGCACCGGACCACAACATTTATAAAACTTCTATAGTAGCCAAAAACGTCGCATCGAACGAACTGGCCTATTCCGACTTCGGTTACCAGATCTATATTCCGGGGTTTTATATAACTGGTACCGGCGGCTCGGTAATTACCAATGGCGGCCATACGGGGAACGGGTATGCGTTTACCACCGCACAAACGGCTACCGCAACGGTTAGTAAAAATGCCTTAACACAGAAGTATATCTTCTCCATCTGGATAAACGCACCGGCAGGTACAAAAACGCTTAACCTGTCGTTAAACGGCGGTACGCCGGTAGCTTATACCTATACGGGTACAGGCGCATGGAAATATTATGAATGGCCCATAACGGTCACCACCATGCCGTCGAGCTTCACGTTCGCGTTCACCTCCTTACAGGCTGTGTCGATAGATGATATTTTGTTTTACCCGAGCACGGCAGAGGTAGCAACTTTTAGTTACGACAATATGAGCAATGCCACCGCCTCGCAAACGGATACCAACGGCATTTCGACCTATTACATTAACGACACCTGGGGGCGGGTGCTGTATGTTTTGGACCAGGACCATAACATAGTGCAGCGGAATAAATATTTGATCCAACTGGGGAATTAACCAGGCGGCGGAATTAAATTATTTACATAAAAGAACCTGACCTCATGAACTTGAAACCCATATATAACCTTTTACTTGTCATAACGTTAAGCACCGCTTCGCAGTTTTGCTTAGCACAAGCGCAGGTTTTTACCCGCCAGGAAAATATCCGCGTGGCTGGTGTTACCACCGATGCAGCAATAGATGCCCTTTCGGTAACTGATAAGCAAACCACCTACCAGTATTACGATGGCTATGGCCGGCCGATCCAGACCGTAGCCTTTGAGGGGAGCCCCCTGCAAGCCGATCTGATCCAGCCTGTGGCCTATAACGGCGCGGGGCAGCAGGTAACAGGTTACCTGCCATACACTGACGGGGCGGCCATAGGCGATTACCGCAGCAATGCTCTTACCACCGCCCAGCCAACGTTTTACAACAACACCAGCACCTACTTAATTGCGCGCGACAACTCGCCTTTTGCCAGCCAGGTATTTGAGAACAGCCCGCTGCAGCGGCTGCTGCAATCAGGCATGGTGGGCGATGGTTTTCAGCCGGGCGTTGCCGGTGCGCATTACAAAACCATAAAATACCGCAGCAATAGCAGCACTGCCGATGGCAGCATCCTGCTCTGGAACTTCGACGGCAGCTATACCGCTGGCAGCGTTTACGCCGATAATACGCTTTCGGTAACCGATGGCAAGGACGAGGACAACGTGGAAACCCTGGTGTATACCGACCTTGCGGGGAGAACGATCCTGAAAAGGCAGATCCACAGCGGGGGGAATTATGATACCTATTATGTGTACAACATCGCCGGAATGCTGAGCTACCTGGTCCCGCCGAAGGCCACTGCGGCGCTGGCGGCCAACAGCTACAGCCTGACCACCGCACCATTGAGCAACCTAGTGTTCAGTTATACCTATGACGACCATGGCAGGGTAGTTACCAAAACGGTGCCCGCCGGCGGAACGATGTACATTGTTTACGACCCGCTGAACCGCCCGGTGCTGATGCAGGATGCCAACATGCGGGCGAATAACAAGTGGAACTATATTAAGTACGATGTAAAAGGCAGACCCATCAGCCAGGGCATTTATATAGATGCCACGCATACTACATTGCCCCTGATGCAGGCCTATGTGGCAGGCTTAAGTTACACCACCTGGTACGAGAGCCGGAATGCTACGGCAACTGCAGGTGGCTATTACACCAATGTAACGTTCCCAAACTCGGGCAATACGCCATTGGCCTGGGCCTATTATGACGATTATGACCTGAATCAGGATGGTACGGACGACTACAGCTACGTAACCCAAAGCGATGCCAGCCTGCCAAATGAGGGCAGCGCCACCACAGCAAAGTTAAGGGGCGTGCCTACCATGATCAGCACCACCACCATGGGTAACGGCATTACCGCCGGCCTTTGGCTCACCACGGCCACGTTTTACGATAAGCGGGGCAACCCCATCCAGGTACGCAGCAACAACCATTTATATACCGGGGCAACGGTATTGGAGGATACTAAGACGGTAGCCGTTAACTTTATCGGCGCACCGATTACCACCAAGGTGGAGAAGATAACCGGGGCATCTACCTCGGTAAAGGTATATACCGCCCTCACTTACGACCATATGTACCGCCTCACCGGCGTAAGCCAGAAATATAACAGCGGCACCATGCAGGTAGTAGCTGCCTACAGCTATAACGAGATTGGGCAAATCATAAAAAAAGGCGTGGGCTACGCCGGCAGCGCGGGCGCGTGGCTGCAGAATATCGACATGCGGTATAACATCCGCGGGCAGCTGCTCACCATCAATAACAGTACGCTTACCAATGATATGACGACCGCCAAGACCAACGGCGACACCAACGATGTGTTCGGCATGCAGCTATTTTATGACCAAATTGCAGACGGCAGCATCGGCAACACACAAAAATACAACGGCAAGCTGACGGCGCTGAAATGGATGAGCGTGGACAATGCCGGCGCAAAATCAAAGGAGCGCAGCTACAAGTTTGCTTATGATGATGTTGACCGGTATACCGCCGAAAACTATGGTGAACGCAACACGGCAGGTACGGGCAATTTCACGGTTAACGCAAACGGGTTCGACGAGTTCGGGATAACGTACGATGCAGGCGGCAATATTGTCACTTTAAAGCGCAACAGCTCCTTCATGGGGAATACGGGGACTAATACCGCTATAGATAACCTAACTTACACCTACAGCACAACCAACCCCAACCAGCTGGCATCAGTGGCTGATGCAACCGGGAACACTTCGGGCTTTATTGGAGGTAC
>NZ_JAHVAP010000022.1 GCF_024721155.1 Mucilaginibacter phenanthrenivorans
GAAAAATAAACAATCTAAAAGCAAATATCGAACCTTTTCTAACTTTAAACCAGCGTATTAGGCCCTTAACTTAATGACATTGACCTCCGGCACGCTAAATAATTCGTATTGGTTTTTTCTACCAATATTTTGCTCTTAAAGGAGCAGAGGAAAATATTTTTCGTCAGTCAGTTTGCTTGGCTGTTTTCCCCGATAATCAGAAATTATCTAAAAAAATCCTTTTAATCCCTAAATCCCGGTCTTATTTAAACTGCTTCAAATGATACGTATACGTAAGCAAAATATACCGCTTCAATACCTGGTTTTGAATATCGGTTATGGTATTGCCTACAACGTAATGGGCTGCTGATACATTTTGATTCAACAGATCGTAACATACAATTCCAATCTCGCCACGCCCTTTTTCCTGGATCCGCTTTGCGAACGTGAAATTAAGCAGGTTTGAATTTTTGTCGAATCCCGGAGCTACTATCGGGTTATATTTATACATGTAATTTGCCCGCCATGTAAAGCTTTCGGGCAATCTTATGGTTACATCCAAGCCGGCTCCCTGGGTGGTGTAGTTGGTGTTGGGATAATTAACCTGCTTAAATTGCGTAGTAGCAAAATTAATGTTGTAATAAGGCCGGATATTAACCGCATCGTTCCAGTCAAAATCAATGTCCTGTGTTATGTTGACATTTTGCGTGTTTTGATAACCGTCCTGCCGGTTTACTATAAAAAAGTTATGCCCTACCGATCCGTTTAGCTGGGTGGTCAAATAGACCTGGAATTTGTTGTGCTTTTTAAAGCCCTTACTAAAATAGCTGTTTAAATAAGAAGTAAACCTGCCGTTCCTGTTTATGGGCGAGGTTATGGTGGCACCCTCTGCATTAATGGTTTGCTCGCTCACCACGGTATTCTTTTCAATTATTACCCGGCCGTTTACATTAAAGTTTAAGCCCTTCTGAAAATTGTATTTATGATAACTCAAAGTGATATTATGTAAATAAGTAGGCTTCAGGTTCGGGTTGCCGATAAAAGTATGCAGCGGGTCGTAAATAATGGTGATTGGCTGCAGGTTGTTTATGGATGGCTGTTGCACCGTCTCGTTATAGCTTAACGTAAGGTCCTTTACGTGCACCTCTGCCGACGGGAGCACATAAAAGAAATCCTGGTTAAGGTCATTAACAGTACTGCTGAAGTGGTTGCCGATTTGTTGCGTCATGGCAGTTAATCCACCCTTGATATAAATGTTATCCGTAAAATTATAGGTAAGCTGCGGGGTTGCGCTTTCGCCCCATAAATTGCGGATAAGGTTATTGCTCTGATCCGCTAAAAATATGGTGTACAAACCGGTTTTAAAATCTTCATCATAGGTAAGCAATTGGCCACGGTTATGATCATGAAGGCCTATGACAGAAAAATCAGCCGACCAGTGTTCACTGAGCGGATAATGATACGCCGCATTTAAAACCCCGGATACATCCCTGCTTGTATTTCTCGACGAACGCCGTAAAGTATCAGAAGCAAGCGTTGCGACGTACGAGATCAGATCGCTGGAATTGAAGTCAAGGCTATTGCTGGGTTGAATTCCTATTGTGTTCCCAATACTGATTGAAGCCCCTTTTTTATTAAGCCTGCGGTAATAGCTAAAATTATGGTGATAATCCAGGGAGTTATCGTGGCCGTGGTCGCTGCCGGCAATGGTGTTTACCAGCGGGACGTAGGTGTTTGACGTAGTGCTGTTATTACTGTTGTTGCTGTCATGATAATTATAACCTGCGTCAGGGTTAAATTTAATATCGGTAACCGAGTCAGGTTTCCATTCGGCCTCTACGTGAAGATCCTGCGTGTTTACGTGTGAATGCCTGATAGCCGTATTGAGTGTGCTGATGATGGTATCGCTTATGTTTTGTTGTACTTTGGAGGTGGTATTATCGTCATTAATGCCGTTGGTGAAGCGATATTCGATATGAAGTTTTGATTTTTTAGACAGGTCTTTGGTAAAGTCGAAATTGCCCGAGCTTGATTTCCTGATCCCGTATGTTGGAAAATTATAGTTTATAAATCCACCTGAGTTTCCCGAAAAAAGGCCCGTATTGCTGAGGTTATCTACACCCACTTTTGCGCTCAGTTGAAGATCGTCCTGGAACTTGGCTGCAAAGGCATCGCCTGCGTACCTGTCTTGTGTACCCGCAGCTCCCGCTAATGTGCTCAAAAAACCCTTGGCAAAGTTCTTTTTAAATTTCAAGTTGATGATCTTATTAACTTCACTTTCAGGCACCAGGTGGTCCGGGTCGTTGTCGCGGTCGTCATACACCTGTACTTTTGAGATCATATTAGCCTCCAATTGCCGGGTAGCAATGGTGGGGTCACTAATAAAAAAGTCCTTGCCATTCACTCTTATCTTCGAAATATTCTTGCCGTTTACAGTGATTTTTCCATTAAAATCTACCTGTATGCCCGGGAGCTTTTTCAACAGGTCCTCCACCAATGCATTTGGTCGTGTTTTAAAGGCTTCCGCATCAAATTCAATGGTATCCTTTTTTATGAGGATGGGAACGCGTTCGCCCTTTACCACAATTTCGTTCAGCATTTTGGCCGACATGTAGATCTTACCTAAATCAACACTGCCGTCCTTTTTAAATTTCAGGTTGATATGCAAAGTCTGGTAACCAACGTGCGAGATTAGTAAACGTGACGGCTCTTCATGTACATTGTGCAAAGTAAACGCCCCGTTTTTATCGGTAATAGTATAGGATACCAGCGATGAATCCTGTTGCTTTAAAATAGAAACGGTTGCTAAGGAAATAGGCTGATTAGTTAAAGTATCAAGGATCACAGCTTTAACGGTTCCGTGATTTTGCGCTCTTGCACCAATGGTTATGGTCGCCAGCAAAAAGAATAAGGCAGATAATTTTCGCATGTAAAAAGACAAGGTTAATGGTACTTCTCAACCGCCTAAAACCACTATTAGGCTCTTTGAAAGTACTGAAACGCTAACTTACTAAAAATGTAGTTAATCAACTATAATTATAGTTATGTAATAAGAAAATTACATATCCTATTGACATCGCATAATATCAGTTTGACGACGAAATAAACACTTGTAATTCATATAATATCCCGATGAAAATTAATTTAAATTTGTTCATTGTTAATTAGTTCAAATTATTATGGGGAAGTTTTTTAACGATATTTCAGATCAGCATAAATCATTTATTGAAAAGCAAAAGATCTTTTTTGTAGGCACATCACCACTCACAGCCAATGGCCACGTTAACTTGTCGCCAAAGGGGATGGATAGTTTCCATGTACTTTCGCCCAACAAGGTTGCTTATATGGATATAATTGGCAGCGGTAATGAAACATCCGCCCATTTATTAGAGAATGGCCGCATCACCATTATGTTTTGTGCCTTTGATGGCCCGCCAAATATTTTACGATTATATGGAAAAGGGTATACGGTGTTACCGGGTGATGCCGAATGGCAATCGTTAACCGCCCATTTTAAACTGGTGCTGGCAACAAGACAAATTATAGTTGCAACCATTAACGAAGTGCAAACATCATGTGGTTTTAGTGTACCTTATTATAGCTATGAAGGTGAAAGAGACCAGGCAGAAAAATGGGCATTAAATAAAGGAGAGCAAGGCCTGGAAGCATACAAAAAAGAAAAAAACCTGGTAAGCCTGGATGGCTTGCCAACGGCCCTGCATAAAAAATAATCCCGGACGGGTTATTCAAACACCACCGTTTTATTTTTATAAACAAACACCCTGTCTTCAAATACCAGCTTTAATGCCCGTGCCAGCACCGAAGTTTCGATTTCCTTGCCCGCTTTCACCATATCAGCGGCGGTAAAGGAGTGACTTACCGGGATGATCTGCTGCGCGATGATCGGGCCCTCGTCCAGTTCGTTTGATACAAAATGGGCTGTAGCGCCAATAAGTTTTACGCCACGTTCAAATGCCTGCCTGTAAGGGTTGGCCCCAATAAATGCCGGTAAAAAGGAGTGATGAATATTGATGATCCGCATCGGGAACTTTGCCACCAGCTTTGGCGACAGGATACGCATAAATTTGGCTAATACGATGTAGTCGGGGCTGTATTGATCGACGGTTTCCGCTATTTTATTCTCAAAATCCTCCTTCGTTATACCCTCGTGCGATATGGCATAAAAGGGCATATCAAAACGGTTACAAATATCCTGTAACACAGTATGGTTGCCAATAACGCATTGCACCGTGGCGCCCAGTGTGCCGAAATAGTTCCTGATCAATATATCAGCCAGGCAATGGTATTCCTTAGTTACCATTACCACCAGCTTTTTATCGGGGATGGGGTTTATTAAAACAATAGCATCCTCAGGTAATACCTTGCGTAATTGTTTTTCCAGCGTGGTTTCGTCGCCACCGATAGTAACCTGCAGGCGCATAAAAAAAAGATTATCTGCCTGGTCCACATGTTCGCGCAGTGAAACGATATTAAAAAGATTTTTTGCCAATATGGCGGATACGGATGCTACCAGCCCTGCACGGTCGGTACACTGAATTACGATGATCATACCCTGTAAATATATTGAATATGTCCGAAAATCGATGAGGTCTAAAAGCAGGAAAGAAGAAATTGTTTTTTTTGCGACGATTGCTTTGTAACAAAATGCAACGCTGATAATCAAATAATAAAACTTTGAGCAGCCAACAATTTCTGCTTTAAGCTGTTTGCTTTCACCTTTTAGCTTACAAAATGATTATGCGCTACTTTTTATGTTTTTTATGCCCCCCGATAGCCATATTAACTACCGGTAAGATTGGTGCCTTTATATTAAATATCCTGCTGACATTGTTTTTTTGGGTGCCCGGAATCATCCATGCCATATTGGTTACTACAAAATATTACGATGATAAACGTCATCGCCAATTAATGCGCGCAACAAGAAGAAGTTTTTATTAATTTTAACCAGCCAAAAATAAACGGGTAGTTGGTAACAAATTAGGTAAGTGTATTGGCATACTTACCCAAATTTCCTATTTTCACCCTCGATTTAAACGTGACTTACCCTAAGGTTTGATAAATGCTTATTAACAAGTTTTTTAGCCGGTATAGCTTTATGCTGGGCCTGATATTTCTCCTTTCACCAGGCTTTGCACAAACGGCAAATGACACCTCGTTACACAAATTGCAGCATCAAAAAAAATCAAGCGGTATCACTTCCAATAGCAATGGGCAAGCAAATTTGAGTCAGCAGCAGGCGGATAATATCCGGCTTGTTAACGAACTGAAGATTAAAGAACAGTCAATAGCATTTAGCAGGAAATTATTTTGGATCAGGAATGTGGCTGCTGTTATTGTAATTATCATTATAGTGCTGATCGTCAGGAACAACAGGCAAAAAACTGCGTTTAACAAGGTGCTGCAAAAGCAAAATGCCGACATAGCTTCTCAAAAAGCCGAGATCTTACAACAAAAGGAAACCCTGCATAAGCTAAATAATACCAAGGACAGGCTGTTTTCCGTGATTAGTCATGATCTGCGAAGCCCGTTTGCTGCTATTTTGCAGACCATGGACAGCTTTCGCGCCGGTGAGATCACGGCTGAGGAACAAAAGGAGATCATGAACAGCTTTTACCAGCAGGTAGGCCTGGTTAACCTTATGGTAAACAATATGCTGGTTTGGGCCAATGAACAGCAAACCGGGATTAAAACAGATGTGGTGGCGCTTGATATAGCTGCAGCTATGGAAGAGATAATTACCATATCAAATTTCCTTGCAAAAAATAAGCGCATCCGGCTTAATCATAGTTTTGACACTGACCGGTATGTGCTGGCGGATTTAAACCACGTTAAAATTATCTTTCAGAACCTAATCGGAAATGCCATAAAATTCACTCCTCATGGCGGCACCATCGAGGTGTTTTATGGTGGCGATGAGGATTACCAGGTAATTCATGTTAAGGATAACGGGATTGGAATATTGCCTCAAAAAATGGAAAAGCTATTTAAAATAACTGGCAAGGATATTTCAGGAAGTGGTACGAATAACGAGGCAGGAGCGGGAATAGGGTTAGGGTTGATCAAACAATTTGTGGATACCAACAATGGAAAACTGGAGGTGAAGAGCAAACCGGGCGAGGGTTCGGAGTTCATAGTTTACCTGGAGAAAGCCGGATAATAATAATCTCCGTTTTTAATAAATAGTGTCTTTTTACTTATGAATTGACATTTAGCTGGTAATATCTCATTTAAGTGTAAACCATGATTTTTATAAATAACTTATAATCAATCATATAAAAATTTAGTTTTTCAAAAGTGTAAACCTTTGTAAACCCAAATTTGCCTCACTATCGTTTAAAAAAATAACCAAGTCCATCACAAAAATGCAATCCTCAAACATCCCTTTTCAAACTATAAACTGGAGCGATATTGATAAGGTAATTCATCCGGGAACTACCGGAACAGCTTTATGGCGAACACTGCAATTTGATGGTTTACGGGTACGTATTGTTGAATACAGCGCCGGCTATTTGGCCGATCATTGGTGTCAAAAGGGCCATGTTGTACATTGTTTGGACGGCGAATTCACTACCGAACTGCAAACCGGCGAAAGCTTCAAGTTGACAAAAGGAATGAGCTATATTGTTTCAGACGATTTAAGCTCCCATCGTTCCATCACCGAAAACGGGGTTAAGCTGCTGATCATTGATGGCGATTTCCTGGGTGGGGCATAGCCTTTGATTTTTCCCAGGTAAATCATGTCACCCCATAATGGTATTTTGGATATAAAATGGCAGGATATAATTTATTTGCGCCCTGCAGATTGTTATATCTTTAAAATAACTATAAATTTAGCCAACCAATTACTTAACCCTATGAGTACCCGCAGAGATTTCTTGCAAAAATC
Source organism: Mucilaginibacter phenanthrenivorans (assembly GCF_024721155.1). GTDB lineage: Bacteria > Bacteroidota > Bacteroidia > Sphingobacteriales > Sphingobacteriaceae > Mucilaginibacter > Mucilaginibacter phenanthrenivorans. The sequence continues at coordinate 6,887 of NZ_JAHVAP010000022.1, forward strand.
CGCCATCGTAGCCGGCGGCAGCATATTAGTATCAGCCTTAAATAACCAGGCGTTTGCCATTTTTAAACCCGGTATGGCCCCAAGCGATCAATTAAACATTGGCGCTATTGGCATCAACGGCATGGGCTGGGCCGATGTACAGGCTGCCTTAAAAGTACCGGGCGTGAATTTGATAGCTGTTTGTGATGTTGACAGGAACGTGATGGATAAAAGGCTGGCTGACCTTGCTAAAACCGGCTACGATATCTCGAAGATCAGGAAGTATGACGATTATCGCCAGCTGCTCGACCAAAAGGATATTGATGCAGTTGTTATAGGCACACCTGACCATTGGCACGCAATGATAATGATGCATGCTGTGGAAGCAGGTAAGGATGTATACGTAGAAAAGCCAGTGGGCAATTCAATAGGGGAGTGTCGTGCGATGGTAGCAGCGCAGCAACGCTATAACAAAGTGGTACAGGCCGGCCAATGGCAGCGCAGCCAGCAACATTTTAAGGATGCTGTTGACTTTGTGCAAAACGGGCAATTAGGCAATATCCGTACGGTGAAGGTTTGGTGCTACCAGGGCTGGATGAAGCCGGGAGCGGTTGTTCCTGATACAGCGCCTCCTGCCGGCGTTAATTATGCTGCATGGCTTGGGCCGGCAAAAACGGTTCCGTTTAATGCCAGCCGTTTTCATTTCAACTTTCGCTGGTTTTGGGATTATGCCGGTGGGCTGATGACGGATTGGGGCGTGCACTTGCTGGATTACGGGTTGCTTGGTATGAAATCGCCCGTACCAAAATCAGTGTCAGCGCTTGGCGGCAGGTTTGCATACCCTGAACTATCAGAAGAAACGCCTGATACACTTACCACCCTGTATGAATTTGACGGATTTAACATGGTTTGGGATTCGGCAATGGGTATTGATAACGGTCCATATAACCGTGATCACGGGATTGCCTATATCGGCAACAACGGTACGCTCATTTTAAACCGTAACGGCTGGGAAGTTATAGAAGAACGGCAAAGTGGTAATAAGGTGAGTAAACCACTGGTATTAAAGTCTGATGACGGGCTGGATAAACATTGGGAAAACTTTGTGAGCGTGGTAAAATCGCGCAAAATGGATGACCTGCATTGCCCTATCCAGGCCGGCGCACATGTTGCAACCGTAGCACAGATGGGAAACATAGCCTATCGCAGCGGCAAAAAATTAGAATGGGATAATACAACACACGAGTTTACAGACAAGGCCATTAATAAGGAATACCTGATGAAGGAATACCACAACGGGTATAAGCTGCCGAAAGTGTAGGTCTATGTCGGATTGCGGATGTTCGATTTCGGAAGTATCTATGCCCAGGGTAAGAAGCATAAAAAATTTAATTTATTTAATTCGGCAATTTTTAAATTCTGCGTTAAATAAAATCCGAAATCGAACATCCGAAATACGAAATTCAAAATAATACCTCATTTTTGCATCATATCATGCAAAAAGATAAGCTGTTAATTATTGACGATGAAGAACGCCTGCGCAGCCTGCTTGCGCGGATTCTTCAGTTAGAGGGTTATGACGTGCTGGTTGCTGCAAACGGCAAGGAAGCATTGAAAAAAATGCAGCAGGAAATAATTCCTGTAGTCATCAGCGATGTTAAACTCCCCGATATTAACGGCATCGAACTTACCTCGCAGATAAAGGACAACTGGCCGGCTACAGAAATCATTGTACTCACAGCCTTTGGTACGATAAATGACGGCGTTAAGGCCATAAAGGGCGGGGCGTTTGACTACATCACCAAAGGCGACGATAACGAAAAAATAATCCCGCTGGTAAGCAAGGCGATGGATAAGGCGCTTTTGCAGCAAAAAGTACTTGAGCTTGAAAAAAAGCTGAACAGCAAATTTGGCTTCGAAAGGCTAATCGGTAAGTCAGCCGCTATAACTGATGTGATTAAGCTGGCTCAAAAGGTTGCGCTAACAGATACCACCGTATTGCTATTGGGCGAAACGGGTACCGGCAAGGAGATTTTTGCAGAGGCCATTCACCAGGCGAGCCCGAGGAATGCGAAATCATTTGTTGCGGTAAATTGCTCCGCTTTTACTAAAGAGTTGTTGGAAAGCGAATTGTTCGGTCATAAAGCCGGTGCATTTACCGGCGCAATAAAGGATAAAAAAGGGCTTTTTGAAGAAGCCAATGGCGGTACTATTTTTTTGGATGAGATTGGTGAACTGGATCACGACCTGCAGGCTAAGTTGCTGCGGGTGCTGGAGTCACAGTCGTTTTTAAAGATTGGCGATACAAAACCCACGCAGGTAAATGTACGCATCCTGGCAGCTACCAACCGTAATTTACAGGCTGAGGTTAACAAGGAGGGCTTTCGGTCCGATTTGTATTACCGTTTATCCGTGTTCCAGATTACCCTGCCTGCCCTGCGCGATCGTAAAAAGGATATCAAGCTGTTGGCGGAATATTTTATGAGCTACTTTGGCGCCAAGGTGAAAAAACAGTTTGCCGGACTAAGCGATAAGATGGTAGAAAAGTTGGAAGCCTATAACTGGCCCGGCAACATCCGCGAGTTGAAAAATATTATTGAACGCGCCGTTATCCTGGCCGATGATAATGTTTTGGACGAAAGCCTGCTCCCTTACGAAATGCAGGCTGCCCAGGCTACACAATTGGGAAATACCGCTTCGTCATTCGACCTGGCGTTTGTGGAAAAAATGCATATTCAAAGGGTGCTTACCCATACCCATGGTAACCGCGCCGAAGCAGCCAGGTTATTGAATATCGGGATTGCTACACTGTACAGAAAATTGAAGGATTACGGGTTGGAGTAATTATTATTTAGCCTGAATTTAATTTTATTATTTTTAAGACATTATTCGCTAAATAAATTCAGGTCCCGCAATGTCAGCTAAACAATCTGTAACCTTCACCCGTCTGCTCTCGCTCGACTTTCTTCGTGGATTGATCATGGTGCTGTTGGCAGTTGAATCAACCGGCATTTATGATTATTTGTATGAACATACGCATGGTACGGGTTTTAATATATTCATAACGCAATTTACCCATCATCCCTGGCACGGTCTTCATTTTTGGGACTTAGTGCAGCCGGCGTTTATGTTTATGGCCGGCGTTGCAATGGCTTTTTCGTTAAACAAGCAGTGGGCAAATGACGTTAGCTGGAACCAATCGTTTATAAAAACGCTGAAACGTTGCGGGTGGTTGTTTTTTTGGGGTGTGCTGGATTACGCTGTACGGCCCAAAGGGTTGTCGTTCGAATTGTGGGATGTGTTAACCCAGCTCTCATTTACTACATTGGTAGCATTTCTTATTTTTAGGTGGAGCTCAATCGCGCAAATTGGCGTTTGTATAGGTTTGCTGTTGCTTACTGAAATTTTATACCGGTTTACGCATGTTCCCGGTTTTAATCAGCCGTTTACCGACCAGCATAATTTTGGTAATTATGTTGATTTACTGCTGATGGATAAGATTAACGCGGGTGGTTGGGTTGCCATTAATTGTATCCCCACAGCCGTTCACACCATCGCCGGGGCGCTGGCTGGTAAACTACTTTTGAGCGGCAGTAATAAAACAAGGAACCTGATTCTCTGGGGATTCGCATGCCTGCTTATTGGCTATGGATTAGATTATTTAAATATAACCCCGATTATTAAGCGCATAGCTACAACATCATTCACCATAGCCTCCTTAGGCTGGTGTCTTTGGTTTTTGGCGCTTAGCTATTGGTGGGTTGATGTGACCGGGCATCGAAAATATTTAACCTTTTTTACCATCGTTGGCATGAATTCGATTTTCATTTACCTGTTTTTTGAAATCATTGGCGCCAGGTGGTTTAATGCTTATATATCTAGTATCAGCAATGGTATTTTAGGCTGGTTTAATGCCGGCGAATTTTTAAAGGTTATCATTGGGGCAATTTGTATTTTTGGATTAGAATGGTTGATTTGCTATTTTCTGTATCGCAAAAAGATCTTTTTTAAATTGTAATTGAATATTTTTCATTTTGTTGAGCTGATAAATTGAGCAGCTATCAATCTAAATGTGCCGATATGAGGATTTTCCTGTTTATACTTTTGACTTTACTTTTATCTGCTAATGCCCACGCCCAACCGCCTGCGGACAGTGCCATCGTCAAAAAATCACCCTTAAAAACAATAACTGACGAAGAATATACTGCTTTATTAAACGGCAGTGATCTTTACCACATGTCATTGGCTGCCGAGTTAAACCATTACCCATCGCCGGAGAAGGCGCTGAAATACAAAAAGGAAATAAGTTTAACCAAAGAACAGGAAGCCAAACTTAACCCGATTGTGAAGGAGCTGCACCGCAAGATCCTGGAAATGGGATTGATAGTCGTTCGTAACGAGCGCACTTTGGATAGTATTTTTAAATACAAAAACGTTGATAATGGCTCGTTGATATTTTATGCAAACCGTTACGGACTATACCAGGGCGAGCTCAGAAATGTTATTTTACAATCGTGCCTGGTTACAAAAAGTATCCTTACTCCGGTACAGATTAAGAAAATTGAATCTTTAGAAAAACGTAATTGACGGAAATGCCATTTGATTTCCGTAATTTAGCGCCCCCTAATTAAGTGTAAAAAACAATAGTGTGTTTTTAACACAAAATTGGTTTGAATTTGGTTATATAGAAGTACATCTCACTAATAATAAATTGCCATTAAAAACAAATTGATTTAATGAAAATTACTTTTGATTTTGAGAAACCGCTTGCCGAACTGCAACAGCAGATTGAAAAGGTAAAACAGGTTGAAGATAAAAATAAGCTGGACATGTCGGCAACGGTAGCGGAACTTGAGGGTAAGCTTGAAGCTGCCAAGAAGGAGATCTACTCCAACCTGACCGGCTGGCAAAAGGTACAGATTTCGCGTCACCCTGAAAGGCCTTATTCTCTGCAATATCTTGAGCTGATGTGCGACGATTTTATTGAACTGCATGGCGACCGTACTGTTGGCGATGACAAGGCTATAATAGGTGGTTTTGGAACCATTGGCGGACAAACGGCGATGTTCATAGGTCACCAAAAGGGCCGCAACACCAAAGAACGCCAGATGCGCAACTTCGGTATGGCAAATCCCGAAGGTTACCGGAAGGCATTAAGGCTAATGAAGCTTGCTGAAAAATTTAATAAGCCTGTTATTACTTTGATTGATACCCCCGGAGCATTCCCCGGCCTTGAGGCAGAGGAGCGCGGACAAGGTGAGGCGATAGCCCGCAACCTGCTGGAGATGTCGATATTGAAAGTGCCCATTATTTGCGTTGTAATAGGTGAAGGCGCATCAGGCGGAGCATTAGGTATTGGAATAGGCGACAGGGTGCTGATGCTTGATAATTCATGGTATTCGGTTATCTCTCCTGAAAATTGCTCAACCATTTTATTTAAAACCTGGGAACAAAAGGAAAGGGCAGCAGAAATGCTGAAGCTAACCAGCACCGAGATGCTAAAAAATAAGCTGATCGATGGTGTGATAAAGGAACCGCTTGGCGGGGCTCACCAGGATCCGGTTGCCATGGCTGCAATACTAAAAAAGCAGCTGTTAAAGGATCTGAAGGCATTAAAGGAACGTAATATTGATGAGCTGGTTACCGATAGGATTAACAAGTTCTGTAATATGGGCGTTGTGATAGAGGATTAAAAATATCATTATAAACAGGAAAAGCGGCATTAGCCGCTTTTCCTGTTTATAATTCTAACCCATTTGTCATTGCGAGGAGGAACGACGAAGCAATCTCGTCGCCAATTCATTTCCGTTTTGCAGGTTTTAAACTTTTCTGTTCGCCCTGCATAGTTACGAGGTTGCTTCGTTCCTCGCAATGACAATGATTTTTAATTGTTTGATTATTTCTTTTTAATCCAGTCATAATCCTTCCCATTCTCGTGTACCACAAACTTACTTACGGTACCATCGCCCCCTTTTACAAACTCAAGTGAGATCTCACCCAAATGAAAAAGAAATTTTGTATCAGTCACAGCATATAATTCCATTTTACCCGGTAAGTTGGTTTTGGAATCAGCCATAAGCTTGCCATTTTCTACGGTGATGGTTATCATGTGCTGATCGTCCATTGCGTACACACCCGGGTATTGTTTTAAAACGGATAGGTCGACAGCCGCAACGGCGGGCCATGAAAATTTGGTGTACACCGTGTTATCCAGAACCGATGAACGATCACTGCAGGCATCTGCGATAAGTTTTAACGATAGCTTGCCATCCTTGATCAGGAATTTATACTTTCCAATCACATCATTATTGCAATCGCTTTGGCCCTCTGTCTTTTTTAAGGTAAGGGTTGAGTCTGTGGTAGTAAAGGTCATGTTTTCAATACCTGCACCATTAGCAAAACGGGTGAGTTTTAAGGTGTCTTTGCCGAAGTCAAATAACGTGGGCACATCTTCGTCTATTTTAAGGATGCCTTTCCATTTGGTATTGGCCAGCTGTGCGTGGGTGTTAACTGCGGTAAATAATATGATTACCAGGGTGATTATCTTCTTCATAAATAGTGATTAAAAAATTTAGGCAATGATACCTGTTAATCGCATTGCAAAATACTCAAATCATGTTTTGAGCATTATTTTATCCCGGTTTTTATAAGCAGACAGGAATTGTTTTGGGGTAATTTGTTCCAGGTTTTTAAACGTACGCTGAAAGGTGGCAACCGAATTAAAGCCTGCTTCGAATGCGATACCGGCAATGGTGATATGGCTATTCTCCGGCTGCAGCATCATTAGCTTTACCTCATTTATCCGGTATTCATTAACAAATTCGCTGAAGCCTTTCTTTAATTCCCGGTTTAAAACGGCGGAGATAATGCGGGATGGGATTTCAAGCCTTGTTGCCAGTTTATTTACGGTAAGTTCCGGATCAAGGTAAAGCTTATCAATTTCCATCGCTTTTTTTACCAGGATAACATAATGCTGAATTTCTTCGGCAGGTAAGGTATCGGCATAAGTTTTATTGGCCTTTTGATCACTGATATAAACCACGCGGGTATGCTGATAACCCTTAAGCCCTATCCAATAAGTAAAAATAACCAGTATGATCTCGATAGGTGAAAAATAAGCAATGCCTTCGATGTTAAATAACAGCGAACCAAAAATGGTAGCCGTCCATACTGTTGCAATCAACGTCATCGCAGTAAGCAATACTTTCGTCCATTTGCTGATTAAGGTTTGTTCTGTAATTGCTGATACGGTAATTCCCGGTGTTTCCGTTTCCCGTTTTTTAAATTGACGAATAGCAGCAAGCAGATAGATCCAGAAGACGACCACCATCAGAACCTCAGCTATGGGTTGATATATGGCATCGATTTGCCCCGGGGTAACCTTCAATGAGAAGCTCCTTTTATAAAGAACGGCATAAGTAAGCAGGCAAATTCGAAATGCAGCATCAATTAAAACGGGCAGGTATGCTCTGAAAATTACTTTGCCGGGAATTTTACCCGGCGTGATAGTGGTTTGGATATAAAGATAAAGGCTTGGCCCTGCCGTAAAAACAACAGCATAAGGAAAAATAGCATCAAAGTAAGCCAGCCAGCCGAGGTTAAACCCCGAACTCCAGCAGAAGGTGCCAAAGCTATCATAAACCAGCATCAGCATAAAAGCTGCCAGGAAATACTTGTTTTGCCGTTTGTCCTGCCATGGAAACAGCAGCATTACGCTCAAAATAAGGCCCTGCAATGCGCCCAGAAGAACAATGATGTTAAACAGGTTGAAGTGAACGGTCATATTTAAGGCTTGCTGATCGGTATGACGGTGTTATAACTAAATAGTTTAACGGTTAAAAGCATAAAATGCGGCAATTTTAAGTAGTTCAATGTTTTTTTAAAAAAGGGTTTTGACTTCAAAAAAAACCTCCTATATTTGCATTCCTTTTTGGGATGGATAACAAACCTAAGGAGATTGCCTGATAGTATAATGGTAGTACGACGGTTTTTGGTACCGTTTGTCTAGGTTCGAATCCTGGTCGGGCAACAGTGATAATTCGGATTTCGGATGTTCAACTTCAGATTTACTCTGATTGAAATCGAAATCCGAATTGCTTTTTATAATAGCTGGTAATCAGGAAATTCGCTTTTCAAAACATCCGAAATCGAAAATCCGACATCCGACATCAAAACATGCCATTACAGTTTAACCCGGTAAAATTATTTGCAGGCTCAGCCACACAGGCTTTGGCAGCAGACATCGCTGAATCGTATGGCCGTGAATTGGGTGAAGTTGATATTTCGCGTTTCAGCGATGGGGAGTTCCAGCCGCATTTTAATGAGTCTGTTCGTGGTTGCGATGTTTTTTTGATCCAGAGCACTAACCCACCCACAGATAACCTGATGGAACTTTTGATGATGATTGACGCGGCCCGCCGTGCATCGTCACACTATGTTACTGCTGTTATTCCTTATTTTGGTTTAGCGCGCCAGGACAGGAAAGATAAGCCACGTGTTGCCATTGGTGCAAAGCTGGTTGCCAATTTATTGGTAGCCGCAGGCATTAACCGCATCATGACGATGGACCTGCACGCAGCGCAGATCCAGGGCTTTTTTGATATCCCGGTTGATCACCTGGATGCTTCTATAATTTTTGTGCCTTATATTAAGAGCCTGAAATTACAGAATTTAACTATTGCGTCGCCTGATATGGGCGGTTCATACAGGGCACGTACTTTTGCAAAGTTCTTTAATGCCGAAGTGGTGATCTGCGATAAACGCCGTAAACGCGCCAACGAAATTGAATCGATGACGCTTATCGGTGATGTTACCGACCAGGATATTGTGCTGATTGATGATATTTGTGATACCGCCGGCACATTGGCAAAGGCGGCCGGCTTAATTATGGAGCGTGGTGCACGCAGCGTTCGCGCAGTTTGTACCCACCCGTTGTTATCAGGCAAAGCTTACGAAACGCTGGAAAACTCGGTATTAACTGAATTGATAGTAACGGATACTATTCCGCTTAAGCATCAAAGCAGCAAGATTAAGGTATTAACCACTGCAAATTTGTTTGCAAGTGCTATAATGAATGTAAACGAACATGGCTCGATAAGCCAGTTGTTTAAAGTAGATTAAGAAGTTCATGGTTAATAGATCATGGTTCATTGTAAATGAAGCCTGGTCTTTAATCGGAACATGAAGATAAAATAGAAGATGGATAAGTGTTCTGCTATGAACAATGAACCATCAACTATGAACATAAAAACAAATAAATAATAAAAATGAAATCAATTGCTATTAGCGGTTCTCCAAGAGAGAACGTAGGGAAAAGAGACGCTAAAGAACTGCGTTACCAGAGTCTGGTGCCTGCAGTACTTTACGGTGGGCCAACCCAAACCCACTTTTCAGTGTCCGCAAGTGATTTGAAAGCCGTAGTTTATACGCCGGTTGTTCATTTCATCGACTTAGACATTGCCGGTAAAAAATCACAGGCGATCATTAAAGATCTTCAGTTCCATCCATTAACTGAGCAGATCATTCACGTAGATTTTTTACTTTTAGACGAGAAAAAACCGATCACTATCGAGATCCCTGTTAAATTAACCGGAACATCTCCAGGCGTTAAAGTTGGTGGTAAGCTTGTTCAGAAATTAAGGAAACTGCGCATCAAAGCATTGCCGAAGGATCATTTGGACGCTATTGAAGTGAGCATCGAAACTTTGGAAGTTGGTAAATCAGTAAAAGTTAGCGACATCAAACTTGAAAAGCTTGCTATTTTGAATGCCAAAGAAGATACCATAGTTTCTGTAACTACTTCACGTGCATTGCGCCAGGCTGAGCAGGAAGCTGCTTCAGGCAAAAAATAATAAGTGATTTCACCGATTATCGGTTGATTACACAGATTAACAGCGATGAGTTTAGGCTTATCGCTGTTTTTGTTTAAAAATAATATCTTCGCTTTTAATTGGTGCAAGTCAATAATTCACAGTCTCGATCAAAGACTATGGACTATGGACTATGGACTATGGACTATGGACTTGAAATGAAATATCTAATAGTAGGTTTAGGAAATATAGGGCCTGAATATGCCGATACCAGGCATAATATAGGTTTTATGGTATTGGATGAATTGGCAAAGCAGGAAAATGCGAAGTTTTATAACATGCGCCTAGCTTACTATACCGAAGTTACGCACAAGGCCCGCACCCTGTACTTGATAAAACCAACTACATTTATGAACAATAGCGGTAAGGCCCTTAATCACTGGATGAAGGAGCTGAAGATCCCTATTGAAAATGTACTGGTGATTGTTGATGATATTGCCCTGCCTTTTGGCACACTGCGTTTAAAGCCCAAAGGCAGCGCTGCCGGGCATAATGGCCTGAAACATATTGAGGCCACTCTTGGTAATAATGAGTACGCCCGCCTGCGCTTTGGCGTAAGCGACAATTTCCCCAAGGGCCGACAGGTTGATTATGTGCTGGACGGTTTTGACAAGGATGAAATTCCCGAACTGCCTGCGTTGATAGATCGTTGTATCGAAATAATAAAAAGCTTCGTTACAATTGGCACCGAACTTACCATGACCCGGTATAATAAGTGAGTGGACAGTTGAATACCCAAACTGGCCTGAGATTAACTCCCTCGTCCTCCCAGCCTTCTTGAAAAATTTACAATTCAGTTTACAATTTTTTACAATTGTTTTGGTGCATTAGCAAATGGGCTGTATTAGCTTCGGACTAAGTTATTCATTTTAAAAACCATTTTATGCTTAAGCAACTACTGTCTTCCAACGCTATTTTTAAAAATTGGCTAATCCTTATCAGGATCATAACCGGCATCATCATAACCAGGTATGGGTTTGAAATCTTTAACCATGACAAAATGCACGGAAATGTTGCATGGCTTACAGATATTCATTTACCTGCCCCGTTTTTTATGGCTCACCTTGGTAAGGCTACTGAGTTAATAGGTGGTGTTATGTTAATAGCAGGGTTATTTACCAGGTTGGTTGCAATTGCACTTGTTATTAATATGGCTGTAATTACATTTTTTATGGAAAAAGGCGACGTTTGGGGCGACGGCCAGCTACCTTTTTTATTATTGCTACTTTTTTTGACCTTCTTTTTATGCGGCGCCGGTAAATGGAGTTTGGATTATTTGTTATTTGACAAAAAAAATAAAATTTAAGAACAAGCAATAAAAAGACGGAACAGAGCTTCACTTCGCCACCTTTGGCAAATACATTAGTTGCAGCCCTGGGCGGATTTGTTAAAAAGTGTTAAATCTATTTTTCCTGGTAACACATGCATAGCCTGCTGCGTCTATTGCGTTAACGTAATATATGAAAAAACTTTTACTGCTGGCATTTTGCTGGTACCTGTCGGCCACAGTAATGGCCCAAACTACTCCTCAAATGCTAACAGTTAAAGGCGTTACCATTGATTCGGTAAGCAATAAGCCTGTTGGATACGTTACCGTTGTATTACTCGATGCGGTAACAAAGCAATCCGTCAAGGGCGGTTTAACAAAGGACGACGGTACATTTGAGTTTAGTAACCTGCCCGCTAAGGAATATCAACTAACTGTGGCTTCGGTTGGGTATAAAAATAAAACCGTAACAATAACCGGCGGGGCCAACGTAAATATTGGCAAACTGTTTATTTCTCCCGCCAACAATCAATTAAAGGAAGTTTCCATAACTGCCGTGAGGCCAATAATGAAGCAGGAGGTTGACCGCATCAGTTACGATGTGCAGGCCGACCCTGAGAGCAAGGCCATAACCGCTTTGGATATGATGCGGAAGGTTCCGCTGTTATCTGTCGATGCCGACGACAATGTTAAGCTGAAGGGCAGCGGTAACTATAAGATCCTGATTAACGGCAAGGAGTCGGCACTGATGGCGAAAAGTCCATCGGATGTTTTGAGGGCGATGCCGGCAACCAATATCGAGAAGATAGAGGTAATTACTACTCCACCGGCAAAATATGATGCTGAAGGACTATCCGGCATTATCAACATCATTACCAAAAAAAATGCGGACCAGGGGTATACAGCAAACATCAATAGCCGTTACAATACCATTTGGGGGCCGGGCGCAAACATAAATGCCAGTATAAAGCAGGGAAAACTGGGAGTCACCACCTTTTTCGGCGGTAACAGTCGGAACAGGCGCGATGCTGATTTTGGTAACACACAAATCTTTACTACAGGCGCCGTTACTACCCAGCGTGGTACCTACCATAATTTTGGCAACAACCAGTACGGCAATACCGAGATAAGCTACGAGATAGACAGTTTGAATTTGATAACCGGTTCATTCGAGATCTTCCATGGGTACAACAGCCAAAACAATGGCCAGTTTACCAACTCACAATATGCGGATGGCTCAGTTAACCAGCAGTATCAGCAGGCAACTACAGGTGATGAGAACCAACTTGGATTTGATGCTGCTGTTAATTACCAGTTGGGTTTTAAAAGGAACAAGGATCAGTTGCTAACCTTGTCGTACAAGTACAGCTACGCACCCAACACCCAGGACCTGGATAACGTATTTTCTGAAAGGGTAAACTTCCTTCAATCGCTTCAGCCTGATTTTACGCAATACAACCATACCGGCGACCGGGACCATACCATCCAGGTGGATTATGCAGAACCCTTTAAGGTTGTTACCTTAGAAGTAGGAGGTAAGGCAATTCTGCGGAACAACTTCAGTAATTTTAACCGATCGGACCGCGACTCAACTACCAGTCAATACAGCCTGAATCCAAAGTATACCAACAACTTTAACTATCACCAAAATATTTACAGCGTATACAATTCATACCAGGTGAAGTTTAGCGATTACACGGCCAAGGTAGGTTTGCGTTTGGAGCACACCAGTATCAATGCTGATTTTTCGTCGGCCAACGTAACGGTTAGCCCGAGTTACAATAACCTCATTCCATCGATATCCATCCAGCGCTCATTTAAAACCAGCAGTATTAACTTCGGGTTTACACAGCGCATTCAACGCCCGGGCATTGCCCAGCTGAATCCGTTTGTCGATAATTCAAACCCGTTGTTCATCAGCACCGGTAACCCTAATTTAAGGCCGGAACTGAACAATACATTTGAGTTTACTTATAGCAATTTTGCAAAAAACTCATTTAACGTAGGGCTCAGCTATGCATTTTCAAACAATTCCATTCAAAACGTAACCAGTTTGCGATCAGATAGCACTGCAGACCATAAGCTTGATACTGTAACCACGACCACCTATCAAAACCTTGGAAATAACCGCAGCCTCGGGCTGAATTTAAATACCAATATTGCTATCACCAAAAGAATAAACCTCAACTTAAACACACAGGTGTCCTATATATGGTTGAAAGGCAATTACAATGGTGAGGATTACCAGAACTCAGGTTTTAGGGGAGAGGCTTTCGGCAGCATTGGCTACAAATTCGACGGCGGCTATCGCTTCGGACTTGATGCCGGTTTTTTTAGCGGCGACGTAAACCTGCAGGGAAAATCGAGCAATTTTATTTTTAACTCGTATGTGCTTACCAAGGAGTTTTTGAAGAAAAAGGCCAACATATCATTGGTGGCCAATAATCCTTATTCTGAGTTCCATAACAATAGTTCAACTACAACAACACCGCAATTTATACAATCGTCATTTAACGAAAATCCGTACCGCAGCTTTGCTGTAAGGTTAAGCTATCGCTTCGGAAAACTAAACAGCGAGATTAAGAAAAATCGGCATGGCATTAATAACGATGATACAAAAAGCAGCGGCGGCAGTAATTCCGGTAATGGCTCATAATGGTAGAATTAGACACTATTATGACAAAGGTTGATGCGATAAAGTAATATTAGTGTTACGTAACTAAAATGATAGTTAATTTCTGCTAAATCATTTTTTTACTGCGTATAGAGGCAATATCTTCGCGCAAAATACCCAAACACCCTGAATGAAACATTTTTTACTTATCGCCTTGTGCTGCTTTCTCTCCATTGCAGCATTGGCCCAAACTACGCCGAAATCGTTAACTGTTAAAGGTACGGCTATCGATTCTGTTACGAATAAACCGTTAGGTTATGTCACCGTTGCCTTACAGGATGCCGCCACTAAAAAATCAGTACGTGGTGGCTTAACAAAAGACGATGGCACATTTGAGCTAAAGGCTGAACAGGGCAAGGCCTACCAGTTAACGCTTGCATCGGTAGGGTACAGGAGTAAGGTGGTAAAGGTAACCGGGCGCGATGAAGAGATAAATGTGGGTAACATTATTTTATTGCCTGCAAAAAATCAACTAAAGGAAATTTCTATTACGGCAGTAAGGCCTTTAGTGAAACAGGAGATCGACCGCATCAGCTATGATGTTCAGGCCGATCCCGAAACCAAAACACAAAATGTTTTAGACATGCTGCGCAAAGTTCCCTTAATAACGGTGGACGCAAGCGATAACATCCAACTGAAAGGTGAGGGCAATTACAAGATCCTGATTAATGGCAAGCCATCATCATTGGTGGCACATAACCCGTCGGATGTGTTTAAATCGATGCCCGCTAGCAGCATCCAAAAGATTGAGGTTATTACTACGCCACCTGCAAAATATGATGCAGAAGGTTTAGCGGGGATCATTAACATCATCACCAATAAAAAAATTGACCAGGGTTATAATGGCAGCATTAACATGCGCTATAATAGTCTTTTCGGTCCGGGTGCAGGCTTGCAATTAACAGTAAAACAAGGAAAACTGGGAATCTCGAATTATACCGGTTATGGCGACCAGATAAAACGTCGCGGATCGTCGCGCTCTACCCGTCAAACTTACGGAGATAGCGCAACCTATTTAACTCAGGCATCAACAAACGTAAACAGCGGCCGGTATATTTACACCAGTACCGAAATAAGCTATGAAATTGACAGTCTGAACCTGATTACAGCCGGGATAGACTATAACAACGGTCATAATAATGGTGAAAACGACCAGTTTTCTCAGCAATTCAATCATAACAACCTGCTTAACCAAAGCTACAGGCTAAGCAATACCAGTGCTTCAATTTATAAAGGTGTAGACTTCGGGATAAACTACCAGCTTGGTTTTAAACACAATAAAGATCGCTTATTAACACTGAGCTATAAATACTCTAATCAGCCTAATAGCAGTACTACAACCAATACCATTACCGATAGGTTTGATTATGCGCAGCCGGGGTATTTGCAACGCAATGATGCACGTACGCAGGAGCAAACTATCCAGGCCGATTACGTTCATCCGTTAAAGAAAATAACAATAGAGGGCGGCTTTAAGGCGATTTTAAGAAATAGCTCCAGCAATTTCGGGAACAGCAATTTTATCGACTCAACCCAAACGTACGTAGTTGATCCAGCCAGCACCAATAATTTTAAATACAACCAGGATGTGTATAGCCTTTATAATACCTACCAGTATAACTTAAATAACTGGGGGGTAAAGGCCGGCTTTAGGGTAGAGGCGACGGACATAACGGCACATTTTATTTCTGAGCAAAGCGATGTCGATCGTAATTACAGCAATTTTGTCCCTTCTATTTCCATCCAGCGTAAATTGAAGAATAATTCCAGCTTTACGTTCGGCTTTACCAACAGGATCCAGCGGCCCAATATTTACGAATTGAATCCTTTTATCGACAGAACAAATCCAAAGTTTATCAGTACGGGCAACCCCGATTTGAAACCCGTGCTTAACCATACTTTTGAGCTAAACTACAGCAAATTTTCAAAGGGCTCATTTAACTTTGGCATGTCGTATTCGTTCTCAAATAATGCGATTCAAAGTGTAAGCAGGTTGGTAGATACCGTTACCTATACCAGGAATGAAAACGTAGGCAGCAACCGCAACCTGGGTTTCAATATCAGCATGAACTATCCCATTACAAAAAAGCTTAACCTGAACATCAATACCCGTATTGCGCAGATTTGGCTTAAAGGTTATTTTGATAACCAGCTTTACAGCAATAACGGCTTGCAGGGAAATGTGTTTGGATATGCTGGCTACCGGATAACTGATACATGGCGCGCCGGTGTAAACGCAGGCTTCTCCAGCGCTTATGTTTCGCTGCAGGGTAAATCAAGTTCGTATGTGTTTACATCAGTTAGTACCTCCAGGGATATTTTGAACAAAAAGGGATCGATATTTTTCAACGTAAATAACCCTTTAACCAAATACCGTAAAACAAATAACTATACCCGCGATCCTGATTTTTACCAAACCAGTGTTTCTGAATTTCCGTTCAGATCATTTAATGTTGGTTTCAATTACCGCTTTGGTAAGCTCAAGGCCGAGATTAAAAAGAACCAGCGCGGTATTAATAACGATGATACCAAAGGCACCACTGCACCTGCCAGCGGAAAATAATATCTTTGATGCATGAAGGTATACGGAATAACAAACTGCAATACAGTAAAGAAAGCGCTCGACTGGTTAAAGGCTAATAATGTAGCCTATGAATTTCATGATTTTAAGAAACTTGGCATCAGCGAAGAAAAACTGGAAGAATGGGATACAAAGGCAGGCTACGAGAAATTTATGAACAAACAGGGCCTTACCTGGAAGCAGCTTGACCCCGCAATAAAGGAAAGCATCAAAACCAAAACTGATGCCCTTCACCTGCTACAGCAAAAAACCAGTATGATAAAACGCCCCGTTATTGAAAACGGCGATTTTTTATTTTTTGGTTTTGATGAAGGGGTGTATGAAAAAGAATTAGTGAAGGAGTGATTTAGTGAATTAGCGATTTAATGATTTAATGATGAAGTGGTATATGAACTTAACCAGTGAAATCAATCACTAACTCGCCAATTCACCAATTAAAAAATCAATCACTAATTCACTAACTCGCTAATTCACAATTCATAAAAAGGTAACAATTATTTTACGCGAATTGCCCATTGCGTAATTTATCCTATACTTGCTGTAAATAATAAACTGACCTCAAAGATGAAATTAAACCTGTTAGCCGGTTTCGCACTGGCTTGTATGGCTGTGACCACTGTTAGCCAGGCGCAGCAAACACCAGCCGGGCAAACGCCGCCGGCCAGTACAACTCCGCCGGCTGCACCTGTACCAGCCGCTCCGCCGGCATCCAACTATGATTATCACGACGCATTTGGCCCGTATTTTTATGGCAAAAATGGCTCTGAATACCGTGCTTCAGATGGTGAGCCCGGGCCAAAATATTGGCAAAACCGCGCCGATTACCAATTGGCTGCCACACTGAATGACCAAACTAACGAAATTACCGGATCAGAAATTCTTACCTATACCAATAACAGCCCGCAAAAGCTTGGCTATTTGTGGATGAATTTGGAGCAAAACCTCTTCAAACTGGATTCACGCGGAACTGCGATTGTGCCATGGGTAGGCACTAATCCTAAACAGGTAAGCCGTAACTGGGGCCGTGGGCAAGATTTTGATGCGGGCTATAAAATAAAGTCGATCAAGATGCTTGGCCTTAAAGGCGCCGAAACCGATGTGAAATTTTTGATATCGGATACACGGATGCAGGTTTATTTGCCTAAAGAGGTGATGGCTGCAGGTGGTCAGGTGAAGCTGAAGATAGAATATTCTTTTATATCGCCAATGTACGGTTCCGATCGTATGGGCATCCAGGACAGCAAGAACGGAAAGATCTTTCAAATAGCACAATGGTACCCACGCATGTGTGTGTATGACGATGTTTACGGATGGAACACAATTCCGTACAGCGGGCCCGGCGAATTTTACCTCGAGTATGGTGATTTCGACCTCAGTATTACTGCCCCTGCAAACCATATCGTTGTGGCATCCGGTGAGTTGCTTAACCCGCAGGAAGTTTATACCCCAACACAACTAAAACGCTGGGCTGAAGCTGCAAACAGCGAAAAAACTGTAGTTATCCGTTCAGCAAGTGAAGTTACCGATCCGGCATCACGTCCGGCCGGTAAAAAAACACTAACCTGGCACTTTAAAATAAAAAATGCCCGCGACGCCTCATGGGGATCGTCAGCAGCATTTATCATTGATGCTGCTAAAATGGACCTGCCAAGCGGCAAAAAATCTATTGCTATTTCAGCCTACCCGGTTGAAAGCGATGGCGTTGATGCCTGGGCACGCTCTACCGAGTACGTTAAAAAATCTATCGAATACAATTCGAAACAATGGTTTGAGTTTCCTTATCCCGCTGCTACTGCCGTTGCCGGTATAGTTGGTGGCATGGAATACCCTGGTATTGTTTTCTGCGGAGCGGGTGCTAAAAAAGGAAGCCTGTGGGGTGTAAATGATCACGAGTTTGGCCATACCTGGTTCCCAATGATCGTAGGCTCGAACGAGCGTATGTACGGCTGGATGGATGAAGGTTTTAATACCTTTATCAATACCCTGTCGACTGCTGATTTTAATAACGGCGAGTATTACAGAAAAGGCGGCAATATGCACCGTGCAGGCGCAGCCTTCACCGCCCCTGGCTTGGAACCAATGCTGAGTCAGCCGGCAAATCTTAAGGAAAGAAATACAGGTACCCTGCTATATTCAAAACCAGGCGCGGGCCTTACGATGCTGCGTGAGGTAATACTGGGACATGATCGTTTTGATTTTGCATTCAGAACATACATTGCTAAATGGGCCTTTAAACACCCTACACCTGATGACTTCTTCCGCACTATGGAAAATGCAGGCGGCGAAAATTTACAATGGTTTTGGAGAGGCTGGTTTATTAATAACTGGCGTTTGGATGTGGCTGTTCGCAGCGTTGACTATGTGGATAATGATCCGTCGAAGGGCGCGTTCATTACTATTGACAACCTGGAGAAAATGGCCATGCCTGTGATTCTGGAAATTAAAACGGTTAGCGGTAAAACAGATCGCGTAACATTACCGGTTGAAATCTGGGAACGTAACAACTCATGGAAGTTTAAATACCCATCGACAGAAGCTATCCAGTCGGTAACTTATGATCCGGATAAAGTATTGCCTGATTTTAATGAGGCAAATAATACGTGGACTAAACAATAGTTAATTAGAGACTAGATATTAGAAGGAAGCCCGGTGAAAGCCGGGTTTCTTGTTTTCTGCAGATATTAAACCATGAGCTTGTGCTTATACAGGCGTTTGTAAAATGTTTAAGTAAAAACTTTTATACAACCAAATAGGTTTATCTTAACAGAGTAATTCATCTGCCATGAAAATTAGATATATTTTGATCGTGCTGTTAGGGTTAATAGCCGGATCAGCAAGCGCACAGGACATTTTAAAGGGAACCGTTACCGAAAGCGGGAGCGGCAATAAACTGTCGAACGTTTTTATCAGGGATAACGCAAGTAAGCAATTGGGGCTTACGGATAAGGACGGAAATTTCAGTATTAAAACAGCGACAGGTCATCTAATTATTTTCGATTCGCCGGGTTATGTTTCTGATACATTATTTGTGGTGGACATGACTGCTAAAAAAATAGTGCTTACTACTAAGACAATTGCCTTACGGGAAGTTACCATCAACTCCACCAGGGCTGCCTTTGATCCGCACACGGAATATCCTGAGGTGTACGAAAAGAGCAAGCTGTATGTATTGTCGCCTACCACATGGTTTGGTAAGGACGCAAGGGACGCCCGCAGGCTTAAAAAGTATTTTAAAACCGAACAGGAACAACGCCAGGTTGATGCTGCATTTACGCGGACCTATGTGGGCAGTATTGTGCCACTAAAAGGCAGCGATCTGGATGATTTTATGGTGATGTATAGGCCCAGTTATGCTTTTATAAAAAGTAACGATGCCCGCTCATTGGCTGTTTATATTAACGATAGCTACAAGAAATTTGAGGCGCTGCCACCTGAAAAACGCAAGGTGCAAGCGCTTACCACCGGTCCGGTAACGAATTAAAGCGAGGAGGCGGGAGCTCGGAATCTGGAAGGAATAAGTACTTGTCTCACCGGTTGTATCCTGCCATTAATGCCAAAACAATTTCCAATTCATAGCGGTTATATCTAAAAAATCTACCACTATGAAAAAGAGAGTTATAACTATGATTTTACCTACCGCAGCGTGCGCAATAATAAGCACAAGCTGTGATCCGCCACGCCATTTAAAACCACCACCGCCGCCGCCGGGGGCTCATTAAGATGGGATTACACTGATTGGAGTATGATTACACCGATTGATAAGGAGGGATTAATCCTATCAACAATCGGTGTAATCACTTCCTCAAATCGGTGCAATCAAAAAACTTACATTACATCACCCCAGGTATTTTTATCTTTCAGCATAACTTCTCTCAATAGCCGTATTTGTGGCATTCCATGGTCTAGTACCTCGTCATGGAACTTTTTGAGAGAGAAATTTGACCCTTCCTGCTTTTCATAATCAGCACGTAGCTTCAGGATCTCCAGTTTCCCAATCGTATAAAATAAATAACCCGGATCAAAAGTGCCGCGCAGTGCCTCCTGACGGGATGGCTTATCGCCCTGGTACCAGTTGTCCATGAAAAATTTGGTGGCGTCATCCACGTTCATTCCCTGGCAATGGGTTTTTATAGATACGCATAAACGGCATAAACGTAATAATGCATCGCCCGATTGGGTAAGCCTGTATTTGGCCGCCTTAACCGTATCGCCGTTGTGGCCATAACCGGCATCTGCCATCATTTTTTCGCAGTAATGTGCCCATCCCTCTACGTAGGCATAGCTGTTGAAAATTTTCTCAACCCTTGTAGCCGAAGACGCATTCAGATGTAAAAACTGGGTATAATGACCTGGATATGCTTCGTGAATAGTGATATTATCAGTTGTGTAATAATCAAATTGACGCAGCCAGTCTTCCTTTTGTTTTGGTGTCCATTTCGGATCGACAGGGGTGATGTAATAAAATGCTTCGGTAGCTTTAGTTTCAAACGGGCCCGGATCATCGTTTGATGCCGTGCTGGTTGCCCGGGCAAATTGCGGGGTTTCCTCAACTTTTAAGTTAATTTTTCCAGGCATCGATACAATGTTTTTATCGGTGAGGAATTGGCGGATCGCTTCTACGTTTTTCCTTGCCTCCGGAATAAGGTTTTCGGCAGTTGGGTGTTCCTTTTGCAGATCATGATATACTTCTATCGGTTTTTTGTTGGGATCGATAGTTTTTGCAGCAGCGTTAAATACTACCTGTTCCTTTTTTAACTCAGCAAGGCCGATGGCAAGAATCTTTTCAGGTGTTAAAGTAATGCCCTCGCTGTAAAGCAGCATCTTTTTATAGCTGGCCTCGCCAATAGCGTATTTATTGGTTGCCTTTGGCAATTTTACCTTCTGGAGCCATGCAGCATAGCTGTTAATAGCGTCGATGGCATTTTTGTTAACTGTATTGAACACCTTCATCAGCGAATCGTTCTTTACGTCTTTTAAAGCCACCTTCAAATCGCCGCCTAAAAAATCTGTCGACCCATGTGCTATTTCTATAGCCGTCTCGATATAAGGTTTGGCAAGCGAATCTTTAAGATTAATTCTCGCTGCTGCAAATACATTGGGGGCATTTTTTTCGATGGCGATGATTGATTTTAGCCGATCTTCAAGGGGGGCGAAGTTGCGTTTTACATAAATGCTAACGTCAACAGCCCCGGCGTAGGTCATTGGGTTTTTATCGTACGTGCCCATATCCTCAAAATTGAAGATCTCATTCTTTATGGCCGACCGTAAAATGCGGAAATCGTAAAACTGTTTTGTGCTTAACGATGTGGTATCGGTCGCACTCATTTGCTGGTCAAAATCCTTTAGCCGGCCCAGCTCCTTACCCAGCGATTCTTTACTCAAATTTGTTACTTTACCATCATATTGGTGATAGCCCAAAGCCACACCCGTCGCCGGTCGCCATGCCAGGTATCCCGACAGGTAATTGTCAGCCAGTTTTTGAAATGTGGCATCGCCGGATACCGTCGGCGCCGCCGGCTGTGTCTTTTGTTCGCAGCTGAATAGTGCGACGAACGGAATGAGTATAAGGAGTTTTTTCATGCGTTAGATAATTAATTGGCCGTTACTTTTAACGACGATACGATTGATTCGGCCGTTTCCTTCCATTTAGGAAGTAGCTTTTCCGTGCAGTTAAAGCTTAGCAATAGTACCTTGCCGTCAAGGTCGGTAAAAAAGTAGTAGTTAAAAACTGTTTGATCCACGGCGTTACTAATGAATTTAAAATAGCCAACGTTTTTACCGTTAATTGCTCTAACTCCGTCATTCATCCATTTAGCGTCAGGATGCATTTTTTTTAATGAATTGATCTGAAAATCTTTAAATGCACCGATCTGCTCCGGTTTAATAGGCTGGGGGATCAGGCTTATTACAATATTTACTTCGGCATCCTCATCTGTTAATACCAAATTAGGTTTTTGATTTCGATTGGGATACTTTTTATCAAGCATTTCGGCGGACATCGGCTTAAAATCTGCAGGGACAGACAGTTCGATTTTATTATCTAAAAAGCCTTTTTTCTCCAGCTTTATTTGTGCCTTAAGGCAAACCGGGATAAATAGTATAAGTAAAAGAGATTTGAATAATGTGGATTTCATTTTTAAGATAAGTTATCAAGAGGTGGTTAAAATAGGAAAAATTTCTTCAATCATTATTTATTTGGAGAAAGGTTAAGCACGTTCAACGACCAATGCTTAGTTCAGATACTCTGCCGGGATTGGGTTGTTTTTCCTCTCTCCGTCATAGATCCAGCCCATGATCCAGAAGCGCGTGCCATCATAAAACAATTCGATACTGTTGATGCCGCGTTCAATTATTGGTCCGCCCGCTTCATTACGCGATTCATAGGTGCTCCAAACATGGTAAATGGCGCCGAATTTTTCAACCTTGCGCGAGATTTCCCGTTCATCAAAGCCGTCCTTTTCTAATGATGCATCAGACAACCGGTGGTATTCCTTGAGAGTAAGGTAATGCATTGCAGGCTTCCCGCTTTTTGAAACGGAAACGGCGCCAACCAGCACGCCCGGCCAATGGATCAGGCTATCGCGCTCAAAAAACACCTTGCCGCCCTTTTTAACGGTAACCACATCGTAGTAGGCTTTTATAATACCATCTAACGTGCTTACATTATCGCCGTATTTGGTGATAATTTGGGCTGATGTGTTAAAGTTCATCACCACGATCAGCAGGATGGTCAGGAGCAGGATTAATCTTCTCATTTGGTTTTGGGTTGATTATCAAAGATATTGAAAATGGTTCATTAGTTCATTGGTACATTGTGTTTGCTTTTGCTCCTCCGTTGCTGCCGGCTAAGGGGCGGGTAGCACGCCGGCACAGCGTTCCATTTTTGTAAGTGGAACACCCGGAACACTATGAAACATACTCATTATCTGTATGTTTCATTTTTTGAATTCCTTAAAATTACTGATTAATCCTGATTTGAGTTTACATTCGGTCTTGACGAGAGGGAGCATTTTTACCAGCATTCCATCCCGCAAAAAAAATACTTTCCAATATTAAACTCCCCTGACAAACATTCCTTTTGTTAACTGTTATTTTGCCGGTAGAAAGTCTACCTGTAATTGTCCACCCGGCTATTTAAACCCGGGTGGACAATTCATCAACTCAAAAACGTCTATTTATGAAAAACAAAGTTTGGTTTATAACCGGGTGCTCCACCGGGTTCGGCCGCGAACTGGCCAAAGAAGTTTTAACAGCGGGCTATAAGGCAGTAGTAACATCGCGTAAGATTAGCGATGTGGAAGATCTTACCAGGGATTATCCGGACAATGCAATCGCCCTGGCTCTTGACGTTACCAAAGAAGATGAAATTAAAGCAGCCGTTGAAACAGCTTTAAAGCATTTCGGACAAATCGATGTACTGGTAAACAATGCCGGCATCGGTTATTTTGGTGCGATTGAGGAAAGCGAAGAAGATGAGGTTCGCCGTATGTTCGAGATCAATTTCTGGGGATTGGCAGCGGTAACCAAAGCTGTATTGCCAACATTAAGGAAACAGCGCAGCGGGCATATTTTAAATGTAGCCTCTATCGGTGGCCTTGTTGGCTTCCCTGCAGTTGGTTTTTATAACGCGACCAAGTTTGCTGTCGACGGTTATTCTGATGCCCTATCAAAAGAGCTTGCACCACTTGGCATCCATGTTACGGTAATTTGTCCAAGCGGTTTCCGCACCGACTGGGCAGGAAGATCAGCCAATAACAGCAAAATAGTTATAGACGATTACAAAGCAACTGCGGAAGCAAACAAAAACAATATCCGCGGCTACAGCGGCAAACAACCCGGCGACCCGGAACGCGCAGCTAAAGCAATAGTAAAGGCTGTTGAAACGGAGAACCCACCATTGCACCTGTTGCTTGGTAAAGCCGCACTAAAAGGCGCCCGCAACAAGCTTGAGGTTCTGAAGAAGGATTTTGACGCCTGGGCAGATGTTACCGAAGGCGCTGATTTTCCTGAAGGAGAATAAATAGTCATTAGTCACTAATAGGGCGTCATTGCGAGGAACGAAGCAAACTCTACATAGGACAATCACGGACCTTTAATATGCTGAGACCTTACGGCCGCTGATCGGTTGCCACATTGTTTCCCTCCGGGATCTGTATAGTTTAGAGTTTGCTTCGTTCCTCGCAATGACGTTAGGAAATAATCCGCATACAATTAATCCTTTTCATTTTAAAGCTGTCGAACATACAAACACCCGCAGTTTGGGTGTCGACATTAAAAACTTAATATCATGAAAAAGACATTTGTTGCATTTGCATTATTAATAAGCGCTATAGTTACTTTAAGTACAGGTTGTTATGTTGAAGGTGGCGGTGGATACCACCATGGCTATCATCATCATTACCACGGTTATTAAAAAAGATTTTGGTTGGATAAGTGAGTTTGTGTGGAAAGCCCCGACGAAAGTTAGGGCTTTTCTGTTTTTGAGGATTGGGTTGGCCGGCTATAGGAGCACAGGCCATTGGTTTACAACAGCCTGTACCTGGGTTTAATTAATACACAGTTTACTTACTAAATTGCTGTGTTTCCGTTGTATGGTACAAACTGCCGTCCTGCGTTATATCGTCCTGGTAAATCATTACCAGGCGGGTACTGGTAATGGTCTTAACATCCAGGCTTTCACTAAAGGCAGTAGCAATAGAACCATCAGGATTATCAATTTCTGCAAAGTTGAAGGTTATCTTGTTATCACTAATAGTGTAGGTGAAGGTACGCGGGCCGTCGCTCCACACTTTGGTGCCCGTTCCGTCATTTTTAAATGTGAGCGAGATATAACCGGGGATAGCGTAAGTGTGCCAGGCAGCGCCGTCTTTTGTTATTATTTCGGTGTCTGCTTTAGCGGTCCATGTGCCTACAATGGCAACTTTCAGTTCAATCGGAGGTGTGGGTGAGTTCTTTTTGGAGCAGCCAACAATTATTAATGCGGTAACTGCGATAAGTAGGATTTTTTTCATGTAGCTAAAATAATATTAATTTAATTTTTTTGTCAAAAAGCCGCGAAATATCGAAAATTAATTTCGCAAAAACAGTAAATCAACTTCCAGACAACTGATCAATTTTTCGGCATCACAACCATTCAACAATCAAACCGTCAACCTTTCAACACCTCCAACATTTACAACCCTTTCAACCGCTACAACTTTTACAACAAACTTTTTTCAATAACCACTTGAAAATCAAAAAATAAGTCCGTACTTTTGCAGTCCCGAAAAACTGCCCGTCAATTGGCTGGCAGGGGATTAAAAACAAATAAAACAAAAAAAGGAAGAATGCCTACTATTCAACAATTAGTTAGAAAAGGTAGAGTAGCTCTGGTTGACAAGAGTAAGTCACCAGCGTTGGACAGCTGTCCACAGCGAAGAGGCGTATGCACACGCGTGTATACCACTACCCCTAAAAAACCAAACTCAGCAATGCGTAAAGTGGCCCGTGTGCGCCTTACCAACGGAAAAGAAGTTAACGCTTATATCCCTGGTGAAGGTCACAATTTACAGGAACACTCTATTGTTTTGATCCGTGGTGGTCGTGTTAAGGATTTACCAGGTGTACGTTACCACATCATCCGTGGTGCATTAGATACATCAGGTGTAGCCGGCCGTAACCAACGCCGTTCAAAATACGGAACTAAACGCCCTAAACCGGGTCAAGTAGCAGCAGCGCCAACAAAAGGTAAAAAGAAATAATTAAAGGAGGATAGTAATAATGAGAAAGTCAAAACCAAAAAAAAGAATCCTTCTTCCTGATCCAAGATTCAATGATGTTCTGGTAACCAGGTTTGTAAATAACATGATGTATGACGGTAAGAAATCAACCGCATATGCTATATTCTATAACGCTGTTGATATTGTTGAAAAGAAAACCAACGAAAGCGGTTTAGATACATGGAAAAAAGCACTGAACAATGTAATGCCTGCTGTTGAAGTAAAAAGCCGTCGTGTTGGTGGTGCTAACTTCCAGGTGCCTACAGAAGTTCGTCCTGAGCGTAAAGTAGCTTTAGGCATGAAATGGCTGATCAGCTATGCCCGTCGTCGTGGTGAAAAAACCATGATGGAGAAATTAGCAGGTGAGATCATCTCAGCAGCTAAAGGTGAAGGCGCAGCAGTGAAGAAGAAAGAAGATACGCACAAAATGGCTGAGGCTAACAAGGCGTTCTCACACTTCCGTTTCTAATTAGTGATTGAGTGAATTGGTGAATTAGTGATTTGGTAACATTTTGCTAATCAATGATTCGTTACTTCGCTCTTTCATTCAGACAATTAGTGTTTAGTGCATATAAAACTCACTAACTCACTAATTCACTAATTCAAAAATTAATATGTCAAGAGATCTAAGATATACAAGAAATATAGGTATTGCCGCTCACATCGATGCCGGTAAAACCACAACTACAGAGCGTATCCTGTACTACTCTGGATTTAGCCACAAAATTGGCGAAGTTCACGAAGGTGCAGCTACAATGGACTGGATGGCACAGGAGCAGGAGCGTGGTATCACTATCACTTCAGCTGCTACTACTATCGACTGGAAATATCGTGGCCACCAATACCACATCAACATTATTGATACCCCGGGACACGTGGATTTCACCGTTGAGGTGAATCGTTCATTACGTGTACTGGATGGTTTGGTGTTCTTATTTTCTGCCGTTGATGGTGTTGAGCCGCAATCAGAAACCAACTGGAGGCTTGCAAATAACTACAATGTTGCCCGTATAGGTTTCGTTAACAAAATGGACCGTAGCGGTGCCGACTTTTTAAATGTTGTAAAACAGGTAAAAAGCATGTTAGGCAGCAACGCTGTTCCGCTTCAGTTACCAATTGGTGCAGAAGAGAACTTTAAAGGTGTTGTTGATTTAATTAACTGGAAGGGTATTGTTTGGAATGAGCACGATAAAGGGATGACCTTTACAGAAGTGCCTATCCCTGAGGATATGATCGAAGAAGCAACTGAGTGGAGAGAAAAACTTCTTGAATCAGTAGCTGATTATGATGAGAGCCTGATGGAGAAATTCTTCGATGCTCCTGATACCATCACTGAGCGCGAAGTGCTTGACGCTTTACGTAAGGCAGTATTGGATGCTAAGATCGTTCCTATGGTTTGCGGTTCATCGTTCAAAAACAAAGGTGTACAAACCATGCTTGACTATGTGATGGAATTACTTCCTTCACCTATGGACGTTGAAGGTATTGTTGGTACAAACCCTGATACAGGCGAAGAAATTGTTCGTCAGCCATCAGAAAAAGAACCATTTGCTGCATTGGCGTTTAAAATTGCAACCGATCCTTTCGTAGGTCGTTTGTGCTTTATCCGCGTTTACTCAGGTAACCTTGAAGCTGGTTCATATATCCACAACATGCGTTCAGGTAACAAAGAGCGTATCAGCCGTATCTTCCAGATGCATGCTAACAAGCAAAACCCTATCCCTAACGTAGGTGCAGGTGATATTGCTGCGGTAGTCGGCTTTAAGGATATTAAAACAGGTGATACCCTTTGTGACGAGAAACACCCGATCGTTCTTGAATCGATGAACTTCCCTGAGCCGGTTATCGGTTTAGCTATTGAGCCTAAAACTCAGGCCGACGTAGATAAATTAGGTATGGCTTTAGGTAAATTATCTGAAGAGGATCCTACATTCCGTGTAAATTCTGACGAAGAAACCGGCCAGACTGTAATTTCAGGTATGGGCGAGCTTCACTTAGATATCATCATGGACCGCTTAAAACGTGAGTTTAAAGTGGAAGTTAACCAGGGTGCTCCGCAAGTTGCATACAAGGAAGCTATAACCGGTACTGTACAGCACCGTGAAACATACAAGAAACAAACCGGTGGTCGTGGTAAATTTGCCGATATCCAGGTTGTTCTTTCGCCGAATGACGAAGGTAAGGAAGGCTTACAGTTTGTGAATGAAATTTCAGGTGGTTCAATTCCACGTGAGTTTATTCCATCTGTTGAAAAAGGCTTTGCTGCTTCAATGGCAAATGGTGTATTGGCAGGTTATCCGTTAACCAGCTTAAAGGTTCGTTTGATTGATGGTTCATTCCACGCAGTCGATTCGGATGCGCTATCTTTCGAGTTAGCTGCTAAGATGGCTTACCGTGAGGCATTGCCAAAATGTAAACCGGTATTGCTTGAGCCAATCATGAAGATCGAGATCTTAACCCCTGAAGAAAACATGGGTGACGTTATCGGTGACATGAACCGTCGTCGTGGCCAACTGTTAGGTATGGATTCACGTGCAGGTGCACAGGTAATTAAGGCTACTGTACCACTTTCAGAAATGTTTGGTTATGTAACCCAGTTACGTACCATCACTTCAGGTCGTGCTACTTCAACCATGGAGTTTGATCACTATGCTGAAGCGCCACGTAACGTACAGGAAGAAGTAGTTGCCAAAGCAAGAGGCAAGAAAGCTGCTGCTAACGCGTAATTAAATTGATTACACCGATTGTAAAATGATTTCACCGATTTTAATCAGTGTAATCTTCCAAAGAATCGGTGTAATCATAAATAATAATAACGTCAATCCTAACAAATAGCTCTTAGGAGGGACAATCAAACAAATCGGTGAAATCATCAGTAAATCGGTGAAATCATCATAACAAAAAAACAAAATGAGCCAAAGGATCAGAATCAAATTAAAATCGTACGATTACAACCTGGTTGATAAATCAGCTGAAAAGATCGTAAAGACAGTAAAGCCGACAGGCGCTGTAGTAAGCGGACCGCTTCCATTACCAACTGAAAAGAAAATTTTCACGGTATTGCGTTCACCGCACGTAAACAAAAAGGCACGTGAGCAATTTCAATTATGCTCATACAAACGCTTATTGGATATCTACAGTTCAAACTCAAAAACTGTTGATGCTTTAATGAAGCTTGAATTGCCAAGCGGTGTTGAAGTTGAGATCAAGGTGTGATAGTACCGGAAGATCAGATATTTTAGAGAGGCCATTCTGTAAAGAGTGGCCTTTTTTGATTGGTTATAAACCATGCGTCATTGCGAGGAACGAAGCAACCTCTACGCAGGACATTCAAGGATTCTAGTGTTTATGGTGACCTGAATGTGGCTAATAGGTTGCCACAAAATTTTTGCTTCGTTGATTTGCATGCGTAGAGGTTGCTTCGTTCCTCGCAAGGACGAGTTTGTTATGGATGAAGAAAGTATTCATCTGCACCGTCCACGCAAAATCTTTCAATAAACCCCATCCGGTGCCTGGTAATCCAAAATAAATTCAGCAACCTGTTTCTGTTCGTCGCTGTTTAATTTATCACCTTTATATTCCCAGTATTCTTTGTCCTTATCTACAATTATTTCGCCTAAAAAGCTGGTGCCTTTTATGTCATGCGGCTCAGGTACAACTTCGCTGTCCTTGTTCATAAATCTTGCTGCAAATAAATGGTAGCTGCCATTTGCCCAATCGCCTTTTTCGTTAACTATTTCCAGCTCACGTTCGTTGGTAATATCTGTTCCTGTTTTTATAATAACCATGTGTTGTATTTATATACAAGGTAATACACGGATAACTATAACTTGTTTCAATAAATGGCGGTTAAAGGCACGCCCAGGTATATTTTTGCAAAAAAAGCTTCTTTCAGTCACATTCCATGCAACCAATAATTACGTTCAATCGTCTTAGCATCATGAAGTACCTTATAACCTTTTTACTCTTATCATTTATTTTTAGCGTTGAATTAGCAACGGCGTCAGCTATTGATACTGTGCCAAAGGAAAAACAGTATTCAAAAAAAGAACTTTCCGATGATGTAAGCTATCTCGTACATAGCATAACAGATGTACATCCGAACATGTACCATAGCATCACCCCAAATCAATATAAAAAACTAACGGATAGCGTGCTGGCAAACCTGCACGATGGCATGACGGCAAAACAAGCATGGCCATTAATAGGTCGCCTGATCGGGGCGCTTAATGAGGGACATAGCAGCCTTAATTTTCCGGAAAATTTAACAGCTACGCTTAAGGCCGGCAGGAATATTTTGTTCCCGGTATTGATCAGTGAGTTTGACGGGCAGTATTTTATAGTCCGGGCTGATGGTTCCGCGGAGGATGTTCTTTTAACGGGTGATAAGATAATCAGCATCAATGGTATAAGTTCGTCAAGACTGGTGGATCTGTTAAGCTCAAATACCGGCGGGCTTAAGCTATGGCGCAGTAATGATATTTGCCGTAATATGATCCCTTACCTCGAAATGTATAATATTCATGGCCCTTATCATATCACCTATACCAGGGGAGGCAAACTTGACAGCACAAGCTTAAAGGCAGTTTCGTTTCCCGATTACGTAGGCCATCTGAAGGCTAAGGCCGGCAAACTGCCTAAGGCGCCGGTTACCGCTGATCTTGCGTTTAATTACCTTGAGGGTAATAAAGCATATCTTGGTATCAATTCCCTTACAGCCGACACCGCTAAGTTTAAACATTTTCTTGATTCGGTATTTACCTCCATCAAGCAAACTAAACCAGCTTCATTGATTATCGATCTAAGGCGAAATGGTGGCGGCAACTCCGCATTAGGCGCAATGCTGTTAGGCTATATCACCGATAGACCCTTCCGCATGACCGGCGGCGTAAAATGGAAGGTAAGCCAGGAATATAAGGATGAGCTGAATAAGCGTTCGAATGGCGATGCGGCTAAGCAAATGGATTATTACTTCAGCAAGGCAAACGGATCCGTTCTGGAAGATGACGGGGTTGCCCCGCAAAAACCGGCAAAGAACGACCTGTTTTATAAAGGTAAGGTTATTGTGCTCATTGGGTCCAGAACTTTTTCGAGCGCCAATATGCTGGCTAACACCATACAGGACTATAAACTGGCAACGCTTGTGGGAGAGCCTTCGGGTGAACCGGCAAACGATTATGGCGAGCTGATCACCATAAAGCTTCCGAATACAGGTTTTACATTTACCACCTCGGTAAAGCAATTTGTACGGGCAAACGGCGATGCTAAAGATCCTCACCCGGTTTTACCTGCTTACACAATCCACGGTGCCCCCTTAACTCCGGCTGACGAGGTGCTTGAATTCGCGAAGAAATTGTAAGTCAGGGAGAATTCCTGCACCGGAGTTGTTGCGGGATTGATTTTGTAAGTTTACTTTGCGGGTCAATTACTGGCAGTGGGATACTTACAACGTCACAAGGAAAAATTATTTGCCGAAATAACCACTATTCCTGAGATAGTGCGGGGTTCGTATTTTCCTGCGCTTGACGGGCTTAGAGGCGTAGCTGTAATGATGGTAATCCTTTATCATTTCGGCGCGAATCGTTTTTTAAGGCCATTTCATATCCTCATCAATGGCGATATGGGGGTTGATATTTTCTTTGTGATCAGCGGGTTTTTGATCACAACCCTTTTGTTAAAGGAGAGGGTAATATATGGACGAGTCTCGTTGAAGCGCTTTTACATCCGGCGAGCCTTTAGGATAATACCCGCGGCGTACCTGTTTTTGATAGTCATGATCATCCTGGCCCTGTTTTTTAAATACGGGGTTTCCGCTTCAGATTTTATTGCTTCATTCCTGTTTTATAAAAATCTGCCCTATTGGGAGGAACCATACATGGGGCATTTTTGGTCGCTGGCGGCTGAGGTGCAGTTCTATCTTATCTTTCCCTTCCTGTTAACCTTAAATGTTAACCGCTACCTGGTGATTATCGGTTCGATAGTGCTGGTGATGCCATTAATATCGATCATGGGATATTACCATGCTGATTTTTTATTTAGCAATCATTTTATACAAATGATTACTAAAATCACGATGTACACCTTTTGGAAAGGACCGTTTATAATTTTGATCGGATCGCTGTTTGCTGTTTTGTTATTTAAAGGAGTTATAAAAATTAAAAAGCAGGGGGGGAATTACCTGTTAAGTTTTATCCTTTTAATTATTGCGATAACCATCAGTTCCACATCCTTTACCTTTTACACCAAATATGCATCGGAATACTTGTCGGCGATACTTATTGGCTGGGTAATTCTGCTTAACCTGGGTAAGCGTAATTTACTGTCGGCAGTTTTAGGAAGCCAGGTTTTGGTTAAAATCGGGGTGATATCCTATAGCTTATACCTATGGCAGCAATTATTTATAGGGAATAGGTTTCGCCTCCAATGGGTAACTCATTTGCACACTACCTTACCTGCCGTGCTAATACTTATTAAGCTGGCATCGCTTTTTATGATTGCCTTTGCATCTTATTATTTTGTCGAAATGAGATTTTTAAAGATCAAGTATAAATACGAACCCGGAGGGAAACCTAAATCCCTTTGAAATACATATACTTGAAATTGTATATTATTTCGTTGAACTTATTTGTAAAATCCTGGCCTATGTTACCGTAAAACCTTTCGCCGGGAGTGATTGGCTTTGTGAGGATGCTCATGCTATCAACATTTACACTTTTGTTCCCAACAGCCAGGTTGAATTTTGGAAGTATGTAAACCTCCTTCTTTTGTGCACCACCAGCTCCGCCAAACCCAACTGTTTTTTTAACCGCGCTTTTTATAATCTTGGCTTTATACTTTTGGAAGTAAGCAGCATAAAGCGTAGATGAACTGGCGCCGGAATCAAAATGAAAATCTAAAGTGTCGTTACCGGATTTTAAAGCGATAACCGGGTCAAGCCCGTCAAGGGCAAAATTATGCAAATCGCTTTTGACCGGAGTTAGCGGAATAGTCATATTTCCATTGTGGAAAATATGAACTTCCTGCAATTGCTCGATAACCGGGAAGCCAATAATTATATTCAGCTGGAATTTTATAGGTGCGATATAAAGGATACTGTCGGGCATCACCTGGAAAACTACATTCTTCACCAGCACGTCGCCAATGCGCAGGCTATCAGCTATTCCCATGCCGGTTTTAAACTGGATGCCGGTTGCGCCGCTCCCCTCGTTGTATGAAACATCAAGGATATGCAGGCCTAACTTTTAGCATAAGTTTGGGTAATAGACGAAATATTGGCCCTTGTATCAAAGATACCTTCAAATGTTTGCGAATTGGTTTTAAATGGTATTTCGATAAGGCCGATCTTGTCCTTCTTCCAGGGTATGGTAGTATTGCTTTTTATAATCGTTTGCTGCGCTGGTATATTTTTAAGTGCATTACGGATCAGCAGATCATTATTAATGTCGTCGATAACATCCTTGCGGAGGGCATGTTTGTAAAGTTTTAGTATGTTGCTATCACATTGTGCAGCCTTTGCATATTGATAGGTCTTAAAAAAGCTATCGCCCTGCAGCTGTTTTAAATTGGATTTTATTGAATCAGGAAATTGAGAACTCGTTTGTTTTAAAAGGGAGTCAACATCCTTTATGCATTCTTCATTGCGATTAAAGACATTATCGAGATATGATTTGAAATATAATCGATTACTATCGTCGAGGCTATCGGCCAATAACTTGAATTTTGCATCAAGCTTAAAATATTCGTTTTTATCCAGCAGATCTTTTAACTTTTTAACGGAGCCTGGATTGTTTGAAGGTCTGGTGCAGCCGGCAATACCCGCAACTATGGCGATAAGGAATAAGTGATATTTTGAGATCATAGTATTGCTTTGATTAAGCAATCCGACGTTTTGTTACAAGAGGAAGGATCGGTTTACCAACTACTTAAAGATTAAATTCGTCCTTTGTTCCCAAAAAATTGAGCCAAACGCCCTCTAATTCATCAACTATTTGTGGCCTGATGGATATGCCTGACGCTTGCGGCGTCCAGTTTTGCTCAGCAAGGTTGCCGGTTTTTAAAATATCCATACTAAGTATCGACTCTTTAACAGGGTTGAGTAAAACATCAAGCGCAATTGTAATGCGGTAATAATGCCTGCCATTACGATACGCCGGGTACGGTGCAGATGCTATAAAGCCCGACGCGAAAATTCCTCTCGGCTCAACACCCAGCCGTATCATATAGGCCCTGTCGCCGGGTTGTATGCTTTTGTGGCTGATTACGCTCCAGTTATCTTCCAGCTTACCGGTTGTTTTAAGTTTTTGGATATCATCATCCAATTCCCGCCATTCCCATTTAACGGGGTTCCATCCAAACAGGTAAGCCTTCATACAAGGTGGATATTATGATCTCCCCATTAGTTCATCTACCTTGTTGCGTTCGGTTTGCAGTTCGCGGGCAAGCTTCTTTTCCTTCTCGTTGGCTTTCGCTTTGTAGGTTTTAAACTCTTCTTCCAACTCGTTGTATAAGTTTATCCTGTACCTTGCTTCGCGGCTGTGGCTGCCTGAACGTAAAATTACTACTGCAGCTGTAGCGCCCAATACAATCACCAGTCCCCACATAATGAGGTTGTAAACTGATTTATCGATGTAAATTCCTAAAAAATTTACAGAATTAACCCTTGCATTTGATTGTGCAAGCGATTTTTCTTTTTCAGTTACATTACTTTGCAGGTCGTTAGCAGTTTTTGTTTGAGCGGCAAGCTTTGCTTCAGCTTCTTCCCGTTTACGGCGCTCAACATTTATTGTATCCTTTAAATTTTTATAAAATGAAGTAATAAAAGGTTCCTGGACGTGATATGTTTTAATTAAAAGATACTTGTACTGTCCGCTTATTGATTTATCACGCATAAGGATCGTATCTTCCTTGGTTGGCTTGCGAAATTTGAAAGTTCTTACCTGTGGTGGTTTAACCTGTACAGGTGCAGGTTTAACAGCAGGCGTTTGCACAATGGCTTTATTTATAGGCGTAAAAGCTTCAATGCCTTTAGAAAAGACCGGTGCAGTTCCCAAGGAAATCAGCGTTATAATGGTGAATAATCTTACAATAAAAAGGTTCTTCATAGTATAAATTTGGTTCAACAATATTAACAAAACAGGTCTTTTAAGGTTTTTATTGTCTTAAAAGGCCCTTTTATAAAAGCGAATGTAAGGTTTAGTACGGAATTTTGCTACTCATACTTATATTAGCAGCATGAATATAGGCATTATTGGCTTAGGTGATATGGGGCGGTTATACGCCAAGGCGTTTGCCGATGCCGGCTACCCGGTATGCGGCTGCGACCTGCCCGAAAACCGCGCCCGGCTTGAAGAAGAGCTCGATCCATACCATATAAAAATTATGGATAGCGGCATGGATGTGTCACGAATCAGTGACCTGATCATCTATTCAGTTGAGGCTGATAAGATGTTGCAGGTAGTAGCTGAATGCGGCTCATCTACTAAATATGGCGCTATAGTAGCGGGCCAAACTTCGGTTAAAACCCCGGAAATAGAGACATTCGAAAAATACCTGCCTGCCGATGCGCAGATCGTTACCTTTCACGGGATGCACGGGCCGGGCTTTAAGCCTAAGGGGCAAACGCTCATACTGATTCGTCACCGTGCTGATGACGAGGCCTACCAGCGAATGCTGGACCTGTTTGCCGCCATAGGCTCTGAAATTGTTGAAATGGCCGATTACCATGAGCACGATAAAATTGTAGCCGATACGCAAGCGGTAACCCATGTTGGGTTCGAAAGCATGGGCACCGCATGGAAGGCAGCCGGATTTTTCCCCTGGGAAAACGCATCGTATATAGGTGGCATTGATAATGTAAAGATCCTGACCACGCTGCGCATCTTTAGCTATAAGGCACACGTGTATGCAGGGCTTGCTATTCTTAACCCTTATGCAAGGCAGCAGGTTAAGCGCTATGCCATATCCGAGTCGGAACTGTTTAAGCTGATGATAAAGGAAGAGGAAGAGGAGTTTAGATCAAGGCTTTACCGTGCCCGCGATTTTGTGTTTCATGAAAGCCGCAAACCAATTATGCTGAGTGATAAAGTAATGAAGGAGTTTTCACTGTCACAACACCACGAACTGCAAAAGCCAAACTCGCACCTTAGTATATTAAGTATGGTTGATGCATGGTACCATTTAGGCGTAAATCCTTATGATAACCTGATTTGCCAAACCCCGCCATTCCGCCTGCGTTTAGGCATTGCGGAATATTTGTTTAAAAACGAAGAGTTGCTGGAAGAATCATTGGAGACGGCTCTATACGATAAAACCATCCGCGGGGACGATTTGGAATTCCATTCGGCGGTGCGGGAATGGTCGTCAATTATCGGGCATGGCGACATGCAGGGCTATAAGAAGCAGTTTAATGAAGTTCAAGCTTTTTTCCAGGGCAGGCTTGAAGAAGGTAATAAACAGAGCGCTGAACTGATAAGAAGGTTGATGACTGAATAAACCGATGATTATTTATGATTGAATGGTTTCATAATTTATTATGCTGACTAGCGAAATGAGATTTATAAAATAATAGTGTAGATTTGTACGTTATAAGGTACATTTAAAAGTACAAACAATGAAAGCGATCACTATATCATCTTTAAGAACAAAAATGAAGGCTTACTTTGATGGAGTAAGCCGTTCGCAGGATGTTATTGTTATACCCAGAAATAATAACGACGATGACGCCGTGGTGATCATTTCGATAAAAGAATACAACTCCCTAAACGAAACCGCCCATCTGCTATCTACGGCTGCGAACCGGAAAAGACTGGAGGAATCTATAGATCAGCTTAATTCCGGAACCATGGTTCCCTACTCTTTTGATTGAGATTTGAACAGGAGTTGGGATGAATACAGAGTTTACAAAAAACGGGTGGGAGGATTTCGAATACTGGATAGAAAATGATCCGGAAACGGTTAGCAAAATTCGCGATCTGATCAAATCAATTAAGCAGACACCATTTGTTGGTTTAGGAAAACCAGAACCCTTAAAGCATGGGCTCAAAGGATTCTGGTCGAGAAGAATAACAGGAGAACATTGGTTGGTCTATCAAATCTCAGGCACAAAAGGCCTCGATCAAAAATGCTCTATTATTCAATGCCGGTTTCACTACAGCGATAAGTAAACCGCACTTCATCAATATCATCAGTCAAATCATTTACCTGCCGCTGCAAACAACGTCCAAGGATATGCCTTCATATCCCTTAAATATTTACCCTGGGTTTTAAAATATTCCGGATGTTTTTTGAAGAACGGTGTTGCTAAGAAATCAGCACCGCCCGGATGTCCCATGTGTGCCCATAGCTGCATTTTATTGGCTAAATTGGTGGTAGTTACTTTCCCTTGCACAGCGCCCATCGGGAAAAAAGCCGGTTCATTAAATTCCCTGCATCCCAAAGGATCTTCTTCTACGTGGCCATCAATAACACAGCGGTCATACGCATTTTTGTTGTTTAACGCATCATAAGTATCTCCCTCAATGGTTTTGCCGGTAGTGTCAGTCAGTTTGCCTTTATAATCTGTATAAACTAATTTTTCCATACGCTTCCTGCGTGCATTTGGCGAGGTAGTTTTATCATTTACATCAAAAGTGGTTTCTTCCTTGATCAGTTTGGGGTCGATAGCGAAATTTGAACCAATGATAGCAGTATCTTTCGAGCGCCATACCTTAAAGTTCTTGAGCCCGAGTTCCAGTTTCGCAACCTCATTTGTTTTGGTGTCACCAATCAGCCAGTCATTGGCATAGCCACCATTGTTGTCGGTTGTCATAATTTTTACAAAATCATCAATGCTGTTGGCGTACTGGGCGGCCCTGCGGGCACGTACAAATTCAGCTGTTTTTGTAGTATCATAGCCTTTAAATTGAGTTATGGTAGTTTCGGTGATCAATACACCGCTTTTGCTTACTACAAAATCGTCTCCGCTGTGAATAAATCCCGGGCCGGTGTCCATTAATATTTCATAACCTTTCTCAGGTTTTATATCAACTATTTCATTCCAGCGTTCACCGACAATATAATCGGTCCAGTTATTATGGGCGATCACAATTTTATGATCTTTTGTAAAACTGCCGGTTGCGATAAAGGCGCTGCAATTGCCGGGTGCCCGGTTGTCGCCGCTGCCGGGTTTAATTTTGTTCATTAAGGTAGGCACATAATATCCCGGAAGCTCATAATAAGCATTCAACGCGGTAACATCAAGCGAATCATATTTAAAGCCTTTAGCCTGGAGGCCCTCGGCAATTCCCTTCATTTCATCCTGGTATTCCTTATCAATTTTTTTCCATAAAAACCTGGCGGAAGCGCCACGATAAAATTCCCAGGTTTTACCGCTGCTGGTTGGCAGGTAATATTGCAGCACCTTAATTAAGGTATCTATTTCTTTTGCCGAAAGGAAGCCGTGCTGATAACCAATATCGGCAGGTGAGCCGGCCAGGTGCAGGTAGATCCAGCCGTTCTTGTCTTCGCGGGTGGCGCTGCCAAGGCGGTCGTGTTTTTTAGGAGTTTCTTTACAGCTGAAAAGTGTGGTTGCTAATAATATAGCAATAAGGATTTTTAAAGTGGATTTCATTTTGAGTCAGTTAGTTAGCGATGGCTGAATTTAAGAAAACTTGTGAAGTTTTCAAAACTTCGATTTCTATGATCTATGCAAGTAATTTATGATAATTATTTTCGTATGCTCGATTTTGATTAACGCAGGCAAAAACACG
>NZ_JAHVAP010000023.1 GCF_024721155.1 Mucilaginibacter phenanthrenivorans
ACTGACGCTGTCTTTTGATCTGCGTATACCGTTACCGGCAATTTCTCGTATCGCGTCTCTTCTAATAAATTTAATCGGGCCATTTTTTAGGTTGAATTGTATTTAGATATTAAAGAATTCTCAAAAAAGCATTACAAAGAAAATCCCCGCCTGGGCGAGGATTTTATTCAAACCAATTTAACTATAATTCCCCTTACCGACATAAGGTTGATGTAAAGTTCACCTATCATTAGCGTGCAATGCATTATTTAAAACAAACTTAATAAAAATATTTTTACAAATGCAATACTTTTTAAATTTTTTTAATAAGTAATTACACCCCTATTATTGTACCCAGATATTATCTTTTTATAATAGAACTTTATCCTGTTTCTGTAACAGTGTTAACACTAATAGCATATTACTGAATATCTTATTAAATTAGCTTCATAAACTGACCGAACTAACATGAAGAAACAACTACTCTTAATCGGGTTTGTGCTGCTCTGCACTTTTACCTATGCCCAGGCGCCTGTAGATACCGGCTATGTCCGCGAGCACTACACCAAAATGGAAAAATATATTACCATGCGCGATGGTAAAAAACTGTTCACCTCCATTTATCTGCCTAAGGATCAATCAAAAAAATACCCGATCCTGATGACACGTACACCTTACACCGTATCACCATACGGCGAAAATGCTTACCGTAAGTCGCTGGGACAAAACAGCCTGCTTTTAATGGAGGGCTTTATTTTTGTTTACCAGGATGTACGCGGCAAATGGATGAGTGAGGGCGATTTCATTGATGTGCGCCCCGATATAGAAAACAAAAAGGGGAAAACGCAGGTTGACGAAAGCTCTGATACGTATGATACTATCGACTGGCTGATAAAAAACTTGCCAAATAACAATGGCAAAGTAGGGATCGAGGGAATTTCTTATCCCGGCTTTTATTCAACTGCATCATTGCCAAATGCGCACCCGGCTTTAAAAGCTGTATCGCCGCAGGCTCCCGTGACGGATTGGTTTATCGGCGATGACTTCCATCATAATGGTGCGCTGTTCGTGATGGATGCATTTTCGTTTATTACCAGCTTTGGCGTTCCAAGGCCGGTACCAATTACGCCGGCTCAATTTAAAAACGGCATCAAATTTAAAGCGCCTGATAATTATAGTTTCTACCTTAAATTAGGTGCATTGCCAAATTACAAGAAATACTATTTTGGCGATTCGGTGAAGTTTTGGAACGATATGATGGCGCATCCAAATTATGATAAATTCTGGCAGGATATGAACATCCGTCCGCACCTTAAGAATCTTACGCCAGCTACAATGGTTGTTGGCGGTTTCTTTGATGCCGAGGATTGCTTTGGAGCCCTGCACGTATTTGACGCTATAGAGAAGCAAAATCCTGCCGATCATAAAAACATGCTGGTTATGGGCCCATGGTACCACGGTGGCTGGGAAGCCGCCGACATCCAGCATTTCGGAGACCAGGATTTTGGCTCGAACACCAGCAAATGGTTCCGCGAGAATTTGGAGCTTCCGTTCTTTAAATTTTACCTTAAGGGTGAGGGCGAAATGGATCTGCCTAAAGCAGCCATCTTTATTTCGGGCAGCAACGAGTGGAAGAAATTCAGCAAATGGCCGCCTGCAAACTCAACCGAAAAAACTTTATACTTCCATTCAAACGGTAAGCTGTCTTTTGAGGCACCAACCGGCGGCGATAGCTTTGACGAATATGTAAGTGATCCATCATCACCGGTTCCTTACCAGGATGGCGTGCAAGCCCGCCGTACCCGCGAATATATGCTGGACGACCAACGTTTTGCTTCACGCAGGCCTGATGTAAAGGTTTACCAAACGGACACACTTACCAGTGATATGACCCTAACCGGTCCGGTGGTTGCCGACCTGTTCTCGTCTATCAGTACTACCGACGTCGATTACGTGGTTAAGCTGATCGATGTTTTCCCGGACAATTATCCAAACCCAACACCGAACCCTAAAAACATCATCATGCCCGGCTACCAGATGCTGGTTAGGGGCGAGATCATGAGGGGCAAGTTCCGCAACTCGTTCGAAAAACCTGAGCCATTCGTACCGGGTAAAGTAACCGAGGTTAAATACAACCTGCCGGATGTTGGCCATACCTTCAGGAAAGGTCACCGCATCATGATCCAGGTACAAAGCTCATGGTTCCCGCTGGCTGACCGGAATCCGCAAAAATTTGTGGACATCAACCAGGCTAAGGATTCTGATTTTCAGAAATCAACTATCAGGATCTATCATGACGCACAAAATAAATCAAGCGTTAAGATTACTGTTTTGGATTAGATGATTGCACCGATTTAAAAAAGATTACACTGATTAATAAACATAAATGAAACTATACAGATCAATAATTACCTGCGCCCTGGCATTAGTTGCCTTTGGCGCTAACGCTCAACTGGGTGCAAAAAAGGAAGTGTTTACACGTGCAGATTCATTGCGCGGATACCTTTCGCCCTTGCGCACCTGCTACGATATCAACTATTACCATTTGGATGTTAAGTTTGATATCGACAATAAATTTATTAGCGGCAGCAACCTGTTTAAGTTTACAGCTACGCAGGATTTTACCAAGCTGCAATTCGATCTTTTTGCCAACTTAAAGGTTGAAAAGGTGGTTTACAAAGGCCGTGAGCTACCTTTCATAAGGGAATTCAATGCAGTCTTCGTTACCTTCCCAGCTACTATAGCAAAAGGCAGCAAGGATGAGTTTACCGTATTTTACTCGGGTAACCCAACCATAGCCAAGCGCGCCCCTTGGGATGGCGGGATTGTGTTTTCCAAGGATTCGCTGGGCAACCCGTGGGTAGCAACTGCCTGCCAGGGCATTGGCGCCAGCATCTGGTGGCCGAACAAAGATCAGCAGGCTGATGAAGTTGACAGCGCTTTGATCAGCATCAGCGTGCCTAAAGGTCTAACTGACGCGTCAAACGGTCGCTTACGCAAAGTAACTGATCTGAAGAATGATTATACCCGTTTCGACTGGTTTGTGGCTAACCCCATCAACAATTATGATATCGAAGCCAACATCGGTAAATACTCACACATCAGCGATACTTACGATGGTGAAAAAGGCAAGCTGACTTTAGATTATTGGGTATTATCATACAACGTTGCGAAAGCCAAAAAGCAGTTTGGCGAAAACGTTAAGGATATGATCAAAGCCTTTGAGTATTGGTTTGGTCCGTATCCTTTTTACGAGGATGGCTATAAGTTGATAGA
The DNA here is from genome assembly GCF_024721155.1 of Mucilaginibacter phenanthrenivorans. Classification (GTDB taxonomy): domain Bacteria; phylum Bacteroidota; class Bacteroidia; order Sphingobacteriales; family Sphingobacteriaceae; genus Mucilaginibacter; species Mucilaginibacter phenanthrenivorans. Next base: position 3,256 of record NZ_JAHVAP010000023.1, read on the forward strand.
AGCGCCGCACTTAGGTATGGAGCACCAGAGCGGAACTGCTTACGGCAACCATTACGGCAACGGCTATCTTGGTCGTGACCTTTCAGGTACCGGCTGGGGACTTAAATGGGATTTTATTGTAGTACACGAAAGCGGTCACGAGTGGTTCGGTAATAACATCACCTCGAAGGACCTGGCCGATATGTGGATCCACGAGAGCTTTACCAATTACTCTGAATCGTTATTTGTTGAGCAGCGCTACGGCAAACAAGCCGGGCAGGAATATGTGCATGGCACCCGCTTCGCTATTCAGAACGACGCACCTATCCTTGGCGTTTATAACGTAAACAAAGAAGGTTCGGGCGATATGTACTACAAAGGCGGTAACATGCTGAACATGATCCGCACCATCATTAACGACGATGCCAAATGGCGCGATATCCTTCGCGGGTTAAACAAAACCTTTTATCACCAAACCGTAACTTATGATGATGTGGTAAATTACATCAACACACAATCAGGTAAGGATTTGTCGCCGGTGTTTTCACAATACCTTAAATACAGGAGCATCCCGATCCTGAACTTTATGCAAACAGGCGGCAAGTTATTTGTTCGCTGGATCTCGGATGTAAAGGGATTTGATATGCCGGTAAGGGTAAAACTTAAAGGCGGCGAATACCAGTTTATCACACCATCAACCCGTTTTAAACCGGTTGAGATCAGTGGTGCAACAAAAGATAACATCGAGGTAGATACCTTTAATTATTATATCGGGGTGATGGTGGATTAGCTGCCCCCAGCCCCTAAAGGGGAGCAAAGAATAAAAATGCCGGGTTTTGAAATTCAAGATCCGGCATTTTGCTTAAGGCCATTTCACTGTATCCATCCGATTATCGAGGATAGCTATTACGATAATTGTATTTTTTGATTCGGTGTAAAAAACAGAAAGCTGCTTACTCAATACAGCCCGCCTGACGTTTTTACTTTTTGAACTCTTAGGGTAGAGTTTAGGAAAGGAACAAACCAGGCTTTCAAAAACACCCAGCATTTTATAAAACTTATCAACTTCCTTTTGTGTGAACTTGTAAAGTAAGTATCCCTTTATAGTAAGGGCATCAGCAAGAGAACGGTCGGTATAATGTATATTATAGATGCAGTTATCAACCATTTTTCAGCTTACTCCAAAATATTTCTGCTGACACAGTACGACCATTTTCGGCATCGGCCAGACCCTCATTGATATGTTGCCTTTGAGATTCAGAGAGATCATTCCACCAATCATTCTCTGTTTCGGAGGTCCTTAATCGCTCTAAAAGAAAAAGCATATTAGTGTCTGATAGTTGTTCTATCCATTCTATCAGGTTAGATTTCGTCTTCTTTATTTCAGCTACCGACATGTTTTGATTATTGATACACAAATTTAACTATTCTGATTTAAAAATAAGCATCTCATAAAACTTGTACTATTAAGTTACCCGGGTTATTATTTACTTTATTTTTTTCTTTAATTTCGATGCAACCTAATGGTTAAAACAACGTCTCATTAAACAAAACTAATAGTACTATGAAATTGATAAGCAAATTTTTACTGGCCGCTGCGCTGTTAACAAGCACCGGATATACTTACGCAAAGCCTGCCGCAACCGTAGTGGTAAGCCCCGCTGAAACCCAGGATCGTCATCTATCAGGCTTTAACGGGATTAACGTTGCCGGATCATTCGATGTGTTTATTACCCAGGGATCGAACGAATCTGTTAAGGTGGAAGCGCCGTCTGATGTGATCGACAAGATCCTGACCGAAGTAAACGGCGGCGTATTAAAAATATACAGCAAACACGACAACTTTAACTGGGGCAACTGGTGGGGCAATCATAAAAAGATAGCCATTTATGTAACCGCTAAAGAACTGAATTCAATCAGCATAACCGGATCGGGTGATGTTTCTTTTAAAGACGGCCTTACAGCAAACACGCTAAGATTAAAGATCAGCGGCTCAGGTGATATGTCAGGAAAAGTACAGGCCAAAACACTGGAAAGCAGCATTTCTGGTTCAGGCGATATGAAGCTTACAGGCCGTGCCGAAAGCTCAACTGTTAGCCTGGTAGGTTCAGGAGATTATACCGCACGCAACCTTGAAACCGTAAGCACTGCAATCCGTCTTACCGGCTCGGGTGATGCTTATGTTAACGCAAGCGAAAAGATAGATGCTGCCGTACATGGCTCAGGTGATATCCATTGCTCAGGCAATCCTAAAAATGTATCCAAATCAAAAACCGGGAGCGGCGATATTTACGTTAATTAATCAGCCCTATTCAATGCCCCCCAGAGGGGTAATCAACATATATAATGCAAAAAGCGTCACTTGATTTTTAGTCCGTGACGCTTTTTTATTGCGGATGATATTTATACCGCAGGGATCCTTTTCAGTGAGATGTTGCCTACAGGCTTCACCACCAGCGGGATCTTTTCTACATAGGTTTCGCTGGTATCCAAACCAAAGGCTTTTGCTTCCGACTGAGCCAGCTTCTTGATGGCGAAATAACTGTTCAATATGAAGCCCTCCTTAACGCTGAACGAGTTGTTGTACGAAAGAAATTTCTCCATGATCACAAACCTGAAGTCGGCGCTTATCTTAAACTTGTTTAATGATTCGTAACGACTGGTGATGTCAACCTCCTTACGGGCAACCATATCTTCAATAACCTTGCGGAACAGCACATTTACCCTCGGCTGGATCCTGAAACCAAGCCTGAATTCAACCCTGATGATCTTTCCGGGCTCCAGCTGGTCAACGCTGTACTCCATGGTATAGGGCTCGTTGGTGGTTTCAATATGGATAAACCAATAGGTATCCGCCCGCTTTGGCTTCCTGCTCATGATGGAGTACAGGATTTTCTCTTCTATCTGTTTGGAGTTGTTAGCTTTGGTAAGATAGATAAGATGGGTTGAATATTTACTTACAGACGTATCGGCGCTTAAAGCGTTTAACAATGGGATTTGATCCTTTAAATCAACAAAATGCAGGAAGCGGTTATTGATCTTGCGGGCCTTAAACCAAATATACATGGTAAAGATCAACCCAAATTCAAACACCAGGAAGAAGAGCCGTTTAAGCAGCTTGATGGCATTTGCCACAAAGAACGAGAACTCGACCGTTAAGAACACACAAAGAATAATGGTAACCAGCCAGACCGGCCAGTGCTTAACATACCGCATAAAGTAATACATCAGTATGGTGGTCATCAGCATGGCTATGGTGATGGAGAACCCGTAGGCAGCCGTCATTGCTTCTGAGGTTTGGAAGTACAGGGATACTGCCACGCAGCCAAAGCATAGGATCCAGTTGATGCTGGGGATATAGATCTGACCGCGAATGTTCGACGGGTATTTTATGGTGATGCGTGGCCAGAAGTTCATACTTACCGCTTCGCTGATGAGCGTGAATGATCCGCTGATCAATGCCTGGCTGGCGATGATAGTTGCCATGGTTGCCAATGCTACACACGGGATCATGAATACATGCGGATCGGGAACTATCTGGTAAAATGGATTTACACCGGTAAAGTTCTTGCCCGCAGGCTGCATTAATACCCATGCACCCTGGCCCAGGTAACTTAAAATAAGCGATATTTTTACAAAGATCCAGCTCACCTGGATGTTTTTACGACCACAATGCCCAAGATCGGAATAAAGGGCCTCGGCACCTGTTGTACACAGGAACACTGCACCTAACAGGTAAATAGCCCTTGGATGCGTCGTTAATAGTTCGATACCGTAATAGGGGTTTAATGCTTTAATAATTGCCGGGTTGTGCGCAAACTGGATGCCGCCTAAAACGCCGATCATCAAAAACCACATCAGCATTACCGGTCCGAATGCCGAGCCTACTACCTTGGTGCCAAATTGCTGAAAGAAAAACAGCAACAGCATTATCCCGATCACAATACCTAAAATAAGCTTGTTGCCCGGTACAAATACTGCCGCCAGCGATGGCACGTTACTTAAGCCTTCAATAGCTGATGTTACCGAGATAGGAGGGGTGATGATCCCGTCGGCAAGCAGTGTACCTGCGCCAATTATTGCAGGGATAGCCAGCCATTTTCCGTAGCGCCTTACAAGGGCGTATAGCGAGAAGATGCCGCCTTCACCGTGGTTGTCGGCCTGCAGGGTAATAACAATGTATTTAAAGGTGGTCTGCAGGGTGAGCGTCCAGAAGATACAGGAGATGGAGCCTAATACCAAAAGGGTGTTGATTTTACCGCCCTCAACCAGCAAGGTTTGAAAAACATACAGCGGCGAGGTACCTATATCGCCAAAAATTATTCCAAGGGTGACCAGCGCACCGGCAAATGAAAGTTTTGTTAAGTGTGAATGCATGAACTAGTAAATAATATGAACAGGGGATTGATGAAAAACTTGAAGATATTCTGGCCGAAATGAAGCAATTAAACAAGCCGGAAGGGGAATTATCATTTTGATAGTATCAATTAATTTGAAATGGGACAGTCAATAGCCGTACCATGAGGCCTTAAAATGCCATTTATCCACTCAATTAATTGAATTACAGTAAATTAACATATTGTACAAAAAACACCAAGGCCTATCAAAATGATAAGTCGATTATCATTTTGATAGGCTTTGAAAAAGCTTGTTTAATAATTTAGGCCGGCTTTTATGGCAGAGGGCGTAAGCTTTACGCCCCTGCGAGTGGTTTACAGCTTTTCGAACCGTGCAGCCCAGCCGCCGCCGGATGCGATTTTGATGTTCAACTTATCCTTTGCAGTTACGGTTATGGTTTTTGTGGTGTAATCCGTTGCGTCCTTGTTGGCGTTTATGCCATCTTCAAATATGATCGCCTTATAACTGCCATCGCCCAAAAATGAAAGATCAACAGTTAGGTTTCTTGGGTTCCAGTTGGTCATTACGCCGGCGTACCAGGTGCTGCCTTTTTTGCGGGCGATGCTTACAAAGTCGCCAACCTTGCCGTCGAGCGATACGGTGGCATCGAAAGTGGTAGGCACTGCGGCGATGAAATTGGTGCTTTCCTGCTCGCGCTGGTAGATGGACGGGTTGTCGCTCAGCATTTGCAGCGGGGCCTCAAATACGGTGTACATAGCCAGTTGGTGGCAGCGGGTGCCCTGTGTCATTGGGTTTGAGTTTACCGGCCTGAACGCCTCCTTTGTGGCATTACGCATCCCACCCGGCGTATAATCCATCGATCCTGACGTCATGCGGATATACGGAATACTCACATCATAGCCCGGCTGGTTATCCGTTCCCCACTTCATATTCTCCAATCCTTTTACACCCTCGCAGTTGATGATGTTGGGCCAGGTGCGCTGCATCCCGCTTGGCTTATACATGCCATGGTAGTCTATCAGCATGTGGTGAGCGGCTGCTGTTTTAGCAATGGCGTATAACGAGCTTACCATCTTCTGATCGTCGCGGTCGATAAAATCAACCTTGAAGCCTTTTACGCCCATCTTTTCATATTTCGCCAAAATCCCCTCGGTATCCCGTTGAAAGGAATACCAGGTGGCCCACAAGATCACTCCTACATTTTTTTGTTTGGCGTAATCTACTATCTGCTGCACGTCGAGCTTGGTTTTGTTCAGATCATAATCGTCACTCCAGCCCTCGTCAATAATAATATATTCCAGCTTGTTTGCTGCCGCGAAATCGGTGTAGTATTTATAGGTTGGCACGTTTATGCCGGCTTTAAAATCAACATGGGTAACGTTCCAGTCGTTCCACCAGTCCCAGGCAACCTTGCCGGGTTTTATCCATGAGTAATCCGTGATCTGTGAGGGCTCCGCCAGCTTCTGCATCATATCATTATCGGCCAGCTGCTTATCTTCGGTGCTGATGACCACCACCCGCCAAGGAAAGCTGCGGGTACCTGCGGTTTTGGCGATGTAACCGGCACGCTGCTTCACCACGTAGTTGATCCTTAAAATAGCTTCCTCCGTTGGATATTTTGCGAACACACCATGCAGGCTGTTACTCTCGCCTTGGGTAAGGTACATGCCCGGGTAATCCTGCAGATCGGCTTCCAGTATCACCGCTTTTTTAGGGCTGCCCACATCAATCAAAACGGGCAGAAATGCCAGCGTATCTTTTTTTATGGCTGATAAGCTGATGTTGTCATAATGCCCCTCGAACGATGTGGTGAATTTATCCTTGTTACGGTAATCGCTTACAAAAGGCAAAAACGCCTTGTCATCATCCTTGAATTTGAAATTGGCTTCCTCGTTAACAATGGTAATATCTCCCTTTTTTTGTGTGATGAAACGATAAGCAGCCCCATCATCGTACACCCGGAACACAAGCGAATAATCGCCTTTAAAGCTTAGGGTTAGCTGGTTGAAATTATCCTTTACCTGGCTTTTTTTGTAGATCGGCGTTATAATGGTGGTATTGCTTGAAGTCGGGCTCGCCTTTTTTACCACGGCGTTTTTACCCAATATCTCGCCATTGTCAAGCGTCATGGAGATTTCAGAGGGCATGATCACTTCGGTATCCTCGTGCTTAACCGACCAGCTGACAGCCGCACCCGCAACAATGCTAACGCTGATTTTGCCATCGGGCGATTTTACCTGGTAAGTTTTGCCCGTTTGTGCCGTTGCACACAGCGAAAACATGAAGCACAGCAACAGTAATACCTTAATTTTCATGAACGTAAATAGTTATGGTTTATAATAATCCGAAACTAAATAAAATGCCGCAATTATTAGTGTTGAAATGACAAGTTTTCCTTTTGCCGAAACCAATCCTCACCGCCACGTCCTTGCGAGGAACGAAGCAATCTATAAGCTATGCAGATAAGGGAGTATTAAAATTGTGGTAACCTGTCAGCGGCTGAAAGGTCCCAGCGGCATAAAGATTCCTGATTGTCCTGCGTAGAGGTTGCTTCGTTCCTCGTGATGACGCGCGGGGAGTTTGGGAAATTTAGAATCCTAGCGTAAACCCGAACGAGAAGTTCTTTAACCCTTTTTGTGCGGGGCTGTTCTCGAACATGTCGTTAACGTAGTATTTGGCGAAGATGCCCCAGTCGCCGTAGCCCATGCGTACAAAGCCGCCGTAACGGAAGTGGGTGAAGTGGTAATCGTCGTCGATCTTCTGCTTGCCGTTTTCTTTGCTGATCTGCTTCACCCTGCCACCCAACAGGAAGCCGCCATCCGGACCGATCACGAAGTGCGCCCGTTTGCCCTCTGAATTTTCATTGGTGCGGAAATCGAACGATAAGGGGATGCGGATATAGCTTGATGAAAAGCGGTTTTTGCTGTAGTTGATGTTATCCTGGCGATAGGTTAATACCGGCTGATTTGGCAGGATGGTGATATTGTCCCGCAAACGGATCAGCGTCCAGTCGAACCCGCCCGACAGGTAGATCTTGAAATTAGGATTAAATCTTACACCAAGCTGCACCAGGTCGAAACCCACGTTGCTGGTTTTCCATGAGCGGTAGCGCAGGAAGTTGTTTTGCGGCGACAGGGTAAAGCTGCCGTTATCAACCAAAGTAGCCAATCCAAGGTCGAACCGTGAAAAGGTAAGCCCGAACGAGATGCGCGGATAGGCGCTTTCGTGGTGTACGGTATCTTTGGGCCATTTTTTATCGCCCTCGTCGCCATAGCCAACGGACATTTTAAAGCCCCTGCTTTTTGTGGAATCGGAAGCAGCTTTGGTGCTGTCCTTTAAAGTCTGTGCAAAAGCACTGTATAATGAGATGCTTATTATTGCGGTTAGTATTAATTTTTTCATGTTGTGTTTCTTTTTTTGAGAGTCAAGATTCAAGAGCCAGGAATCAAGATTTAAAATTTTGCCAAAGGAATCATTTTCGCGATTCTTTTCTCTTGGCTCTTGGTTCTTGACTCTTGGTTCTAATCCTATTTAGTTTCTTCCCTTTTCGATTTTAATGCCCCCAGGTTAATCGACATTACGTTTGTTTCATCATCGTCTGCGTCGGTAAATTCGATCAGTTTTGTTTTTCTTTTATCAACCTTAGCTATCACAGCGTTTAAAAAACCACCTATGCCGTGTGCACTGCGTTTAGGTTTTAACACATCTGTTTCGGCAGGTCTGTTATCAGCAACAGGCAACGTGCTTGCCGTTAATGCAGCCCTTGATGGTATAACAGTTGCGGTTATGTCGCCAACAACAGTTTTGGTGCTCAATGCCATATCGGGCACTACGGAAGTAATAATGTCCCGTTTAGGCTGTGCGGCTGCTATTACCTGCTGATCATCAGGCCTGGCAGGGCTGGTTACCACAGTTGGCGAAGCTACAGGATTTGCCTGAACCGGGTTAACAGCTTTTACATGTTTAACGGCTGCAATATTATTAACCACCGGCGCCGGCTTAACAACGTTTTGCGGCTGTGTTTTTACCGGGTCAGCTGTAGTAACAACAGGCTGCGGATTTGTTTTGGCTGCCAAAGGTTTTACAGGCGGTTTTGTTGCATCAGGATGTTTTTGCGGGATGAACAGGATGCCCGCAAATGCCAACAGGACGATGCTGGCAGCAATGCTTAGCCATGGCAGCGGCGCCCTGTAGCGGCGTTTGCCATCAAGCCCCTCAACAATGCCATCCCAAACCTGGCTGGTTGGTTCCGTCTCAAAATCGTCGAGCTTTGAGCGGAATAGCTGATCAAATTCCTTATCCTGCATGTCCATATTTTTTACCTTCCATTTTTATTACCTGTTCCTTTAATACCGTACGGGCCCTTGACAGCTGCGATTTCGAAGCGCCCTCACTTATACCTATCATCCCGGCTATCTCCCGGTGCGAATAGCCTTCAATGGCGTATAAGTTGAATACGATCCGGTAGCCCGGTGCCAGCTGCTGCACCAAAGCCATCAGGTCGACAGCTGCCAGTTTTGATGTTGCCAATGCGTCAACTGCGGTATGCCCGGATGCATCCTCAATATCAACCAGCTGCACCATTTTATGATATTTGCGGTAGTACTCAATTGAGCTGTGAACCATTATCCGGCGGATCCATCCCTCAAACGAGCCATCGCCCCGGTAATCCTCCATCCTTTGAAAAACCTTTATAAAGCCATTTTGCAACATGTCTTCGGCTTCCATCCGGTCTGTAGCATACCTTAAGCACACCCCCATCATTTTTGAAGCAAATTGTTTATAGAGCAGCTCCTGGGCTTTACGCTCATTAGCTTTACATCTTTTAATCAATTCGTCGATAGTATATTTAGGCTCCAAAAACATCATTTAAAGGTAAGATGAAAAGGTAAGGGAAATGGTTGCATCGGAATAAAAATAAATTTGATAACTTGCTCTACATCTATCTAAAGCCCAATGAAAATATTTAGCCTGACCTTAGCTTTCGTGCTGTCGATATTCAGCATTTCCATCGCGCAGCAAAAAATAAACTACGGATACCTGTTATTAAAACCCGACCGTGTGTTTGACGGGCAGCAAATGCATCCCGGCTGGTGGGTGCTGGTAAATGGGAACCATATTGAAGCGGCAGGCGAGCCATCATCCATTACCGCACCATCATCTGCAACGGTCATCGACCTGAAAGGACAAACCCTGATGCCGGGCATGATTGAGGGGCATTCGCATTTGTTCCTGCACCCTTATAACGAAAACAGCTGGAACAACCAGGTACTAAATGAGAGCCGCGCCGAGCGTACTGCCCGTGCCGTAAACCATGCAAAGGCAACGCTGATGGCTGGCTTTACCACCGTTAGGGATCTGGGTACGGAGGGAGCAGGATACGATGACGTAGGCTTAAAGATGGCTATTATAAAAGGTGTTGTTCCCGGTCCAAGGATGCTGGTTGCCACCCGGGCTATTGTTGCTACCGGGAGCTATGGCCCTAAAAGTAACGTTGCCGAAGCCAGTATCATCAAAGGGGCTGAAGAAGCCGACGGGATCGACGGTATAACCCATGCGGTGCGTTCACAAATTGGCTATGGCGCAGATGTAGTAAAGATTTATGTAGATTACCGCTGGGGTGAAAACGGCGCAGCCGCCCCAACCTTTACCGAAGCCGAATTAAAAACAGCGGTGGAAGTTGCCAAAAGCAGCGGCCGGATAGTGGCCGTACATTCAGGTACAGAAGAAGGGGTGCGAAGAGCTATTGCCGCAGGCGTAACCACCATTGAACATGGCGATAATGGCACATTGGAATTATTTAAGCTGATGAAGGAAAAAGGTATCGCCCTTTGCCCTACACTTGCAGCTACCGAGGCTATTGCAACTTACAGCGGATGGAAAAAGGGTGTTGATGCTGATGCTGCAGGCGTAAAGCAAAAACACAGTTCGTTCAGCGCTGCATTGCAGGCAGGCGTTACCATTTGCATGGGCGGCGACGTAGGCGTATTTGCCCATGGCGATAATGCCCGCGAAATGCTGTTAATGGTTGATTATGGCATGAAGCCGATTGATGTTTTACGGTCGGCAACGTCAGTAAACGCATCTGTTTTCCAGCTAAAGGACCTGGGGAATATCAAAGCCGGTTACCTGGCAGATCTTGTTGCAGTTGAGGGTAATCCTGCAGAAGATATTAAGGCAGTGAAGCAGGTGAAGCTGGTGATTAAGGATGGGTTGGTGTATGTTGGGCAGTAAGCTCTAAATTAGTAGCAAACGGTAATTGGTAAGAGATTAACGATACCCAAAAGGTATGAAATTTATTTTGTTTTTATTTAATAATGTGTACCTTTATTAAAATTTATGTGTATGAGGACGAACATTGAGATAGATGATGAATTAATGGCGAAAGCTCAAATGCTCAGCAATATCAAAACCAAAAAAGCAATCGTGGAAGAAGCTTTGCAATTGTACGTAACCATCGAAAATCAAAAAAAACTGCGGGAGCTTTGGGGAAAGATCGAAGTTGACGATAAAGCTTACGAATAATGGATATTATTTTGGTTGATACTTCTGTATGGGTCAACTTTTTTAAAGCAAAGGAAACTGAAGCGAGTTTGTTTTTAAAATATAACCTGGCCAATATTATAATAGCAACGTGCCCGGTTATTGTGCAGGAGGTACTGCAAGGGATTAATTCAGACAAGGAATTTGAAAAGGTTAATTCTTACCTAAATACTTTGACGAAGTTTACAGGAAACGGGTATGAACTTGCCTATGAAGCGGCCAATTTATATCGGCAATTGCGGATAAATGGAATCACCATTCGCAAGCCCAACGATTGTTTAATTGCTATGTTTGCTATAAAAAATGATGTGATGCTGTTAAATGATGACCGGGACTTTCGGTTTATTGCCAAGTATTCACCACTAAAGATATACGAGCCTGAATAATATCATTTCTTCATCCTGAAGCGCTTATAAATCTTCACCGCTATCATCAGGATAACGGCCAATAACACCAGGCCAACAGACCCGTAGATCCAGTTAACGCCATCCTTTAAAACGGCCAGGAACACTATTGCAAAAAGAAACAAGGTGGCAACCTCGTTCCAGATGCGGAGTTGGGTTGATGTCCATTTAAAAATACCCTTCGCCATCTGTTTTATCATGTTCTGGCAGATGTAGTGGTAAACGATTAAACCGCCTACAAAGGCCAGCTTAATGTGCAGCCAGGGTTGCTGCAGCCATGCCGGTAATATGAAAAGCATGGTTATCCCGGCTGCTAAAACCAGGAACATAGATGGCACCGTGATGATATACCAAAGCTTGCGCTCCATTATTTCAAACTGTTTGGAAAGGATGGTGCGATCAGGCTCGGGTTTTTCCTGCGCTTCGGTGTGGTAAATAAAAAGACGTACGATATAAAACAGCCCCGCCATCCAGCAGACTACAAAGATGATATGTATAGAAAGGATGTATGGATAATAATACATAATGCCGAGCCCCCTAACCCCCTAAAGGGGGAATTATAAGCCGCTGTCCCTAAGGGGACAGAAGCTTTTATTTATATATTGCAGAACGCCACACCGTTTTATTCCCCCTTTAGGGGGTCAGGGGGCATATTCTTTTATCACCTCAACCGCGTACTTCACATTATCAAACGGAATATCAGGCATAATGCCATGGCCAAGGTTAAAGATAAAACCTTGCTCATTCTTCATCCTGTCGAATAAACGATAAATACGCTCCTTGATTACCTTTTTATCAGCATACAAAATATGCGGATCAAGGTTACCCTGTACGGCAATACCTGCAGGCAGGCGTTTTTTCATGTCAAGCAAGTCAACGTTCCAGTCGATAGAGATCACATCGGGCTTTGCCTCTGCCATCAGCGGTGCAAAAACCGAGCTGCCCTTGCAAAACGAAATAACGGGGATATCCTTGCGGTTTAATTTGCTGATGATCTCGGCTATGTAACGATGCGAAAACTCCTTGTAATCATCCCATGCAAGCGCCTGCGCCCAACTGTCGAAGATCTGCACTGCGTTTACACCAGCTGCTATCTGCAGGTTTAAATAATCGGCGGTTACAGTTGCTATTTTTGATAAAAGCCGGTGTGCAAGCTCGGGCTCGTTGTGCAGCATCAGCTTGGTTAGCTTAAAATCCTTTGACGATCCGCCCTCAACCAGGTAGCTCATTACGGTGAATGGTGCACCTGCAAATCCTATCAACGGGATGCTGCCATTTAAACGCTGTTGAATAACCTTTATGGCATCGGCAACATATTGCAGCCTGTCGCCAACGTCGGTGCGTAAGTTGTCAATATCCGCTTTGGTGCGAACAGGGTTGGCAAACTTAGGGCCGATGTTTTGGGTAAAGCTCAGGTCGCCGCCCATGGCTTCGCCGGTAACTAAAATATCTGAAAATAAAATGGCAGCATCAATCCCCAGCAGATCAACCGGCAGCATGGTAACGTCGGCGGCCAGTTCAGGGGTTTTGCACATCTCTAAAAACGAATACTTGTTTTTGATGTCCCAGTATTCCTTCATAAAACGACCAGCCTGGCGCATCATCCATACGGGCGGGCGTTCAGTTTTTTCAGAAAATGCTGCTTTTATTAATAACGAATCTCTCATAATGTGAAGAGAGCCAGGAATCAAGAGTCAAGAATCAAGATTTAATTTTCCTGATCCGAAACCATACTTCCCGCTCTGTTTAACGTAATTTATTATAATACTTTGGGATGCAGCTACCATCTTGATTCCTGGCTCTTGCATCTTGATTCTATTTCTTGTGTTTTTCTAATTCCTGCCTAAGGCGTGCAATCACGTCCTTCATCTTGGCATTTATTTTATCTTCCTGTTTTTCGGTAAGCTGTAAATAAGCCTCAGCTTTTTCAAAGTTTCCGAGTCTTATGCTGATGTTGGCCACGTGAACCAGGGCTGCAACATGGTCATTAACCGAGCGTAAGGGGTATTGTGCCGCTACTTCATAATGTGCCTCGGCATCGGCATAGTCCTGCTTTTGCAGGCAAACACCGCCCATCAAAAACTCGTAATAACCGCGCCTGTTTTTGCTGAGCCATCCCGGGTTTAAAATCTCCAGTAAAGTTCGCTCAGCCTTGTCGTAGTCCTTGTGGTGAAAATATCTCGCCGCAACAACTAATGTGCCCTGCCTTACGTAGTCAAACGCAAGCAAAACAAGCAAAGTAAACGGAACCCAGGCCAGTTCATAAAGATGCCGGTATGCCAGTAACAGCATCGACAAAAAAAATATGGTACCTATGAATAAACGTGTCCTGTTTGTAAACATTAATGGTGATTATCGGTAAACTTATAACCTACCCCGCGGATAGAGTGAAAATAAACCGGGTTTTTAGGATCTGGTTCAAAATACTTACGAAAGGTTAGGATAAAGTTATCGATGGTACGGGTTGACGGGTAAACGTCATAGTTCCATACGGTTTCAAGGATCTGCTCACGCGATACAGCGTCATTACGACGCTCAATCAGCAATTTAAGCAGCATGGTTTCTTTTTTAGTTAACGGGGTAATAGAATCATCACCATTAACCAGTTCAAACGAGTTGAAGTGAATAGTTTTGTCGCCTATTTTGTAGCTGTTAAACTCTTTAAGGTCGTCGCCTTTTAGGCCGCGCTTTACCAGGTTATTTACGCGCAGGATAAGTTCCTCCAGGTTAAAGGGTTTTGTCAGATAGTCATCCGCACCTTTCTTTAAACCTGCAATTTTGTCTTCATTTGTATTTTTGGCAGTAAGAAACATGATAGGCACCTCTGAGTTTTCAAGCCTGATAGTTTCAGCAACTACAAAACCATCAATTTCGGGCATCATAACATCCAGTATAACCAGGTTAAAACGCTCCTCCTTAAATATTTGTAAAGCCTTTTTACCGTTAGTAGCCGTAGATACCTTATAGCCCTCAAGCTCAAGGTTAAGCTTAATGGCCTCAAGCAAGTGCTCTTCGTCCTCGGCTAACAGAATTCTTTTTTTATTTGGCATGTGATTTTAAGTTATTAATACACTAATGTATTCGTGTCAATCTATTCAAATACTACCTCAAATATACTACCAACCGGTCGGTTATCTCTCACTTTTATACTTGCCTGGTGCTTATCCAGCACTTCTTTTACAATAAAAAGACCCAAACCTGTTCCCTTGGTGTTTCGTGTCTCTTCACTGCCAACACGATAGAACCTGTCGAAAATACGATTTTTTTCATGATCCGCTATTCCAATGCCATGATCGGCAACCTCAAGGAAGATCTTGTCCTGCTTTGAGAATAGCTTTACGGCGACAGTTTCGCAAGGGCCTGAATATTTTATGGCGTTCTCTATCAGGTTGGTAACTACCGACGTTAATGCAAATTTATCGCCTGTTATTTCAATTTTGGGCTCTATTTCTGCGTCGATAATCTGCTGCGTTCCCTCGCATTTGGTGATCTGCAGGCGGTTTACAATGCTATCCACCAAAACAGATAAACTGAACTTATCCTTAGGAAAGGTGTATGAGTGGTTATCTATCTTCGAAGCCAGCAGCATGTTTTCCACCATATCGTCCAGCCTGTCGATATCATTAAGAGATTTGCCGATAAAGTTCAGGATCTGTTCCCTGCTAAGGTCTCTTTTCTGTATGGTTTGAAGCAGGATCTTGATAGATGCCAGCGGTGATTTTAACTCGTGTGTTACAGAAAGCAAAAAGTTCTTTTTTTGTTCCTGCAGTTTACGTTCACGTTTAATTGTCCTGTGCAGCGAATAAGCACCGGTAAAGAATACTACGATAAAAACAGAACCCTCGCCCATTATCATACCGATATCGCTCGGCATGAGCTTTGCCAGCAAATAGCCCCACCAGACCAATTCAGCAAGTGCATAAATGATCAGGGCATAAAAAATTACGAATGATCTTCTCATATCAGTTTGCAGTTATTAGTTTGCAGTTGGCAGTACTTCTTAAACAATTTGCAATTGCAAACTGCCTACTGTAAACCGCCAACTTATTTTTCACGAAATACTACTTCAAGACTATCAAATATAGCACGTTTTGCCTTCTCCAGGTCTATTTTTGTATGGGCCGATGATATAAATCCAACCTCATATCCGCTTGGGCCCAAATAAACGCCCCGGTTAAGCAGTTCGCGGTGCAGCTTTTTGAATTTGTTCATGCTTGCAGCATCAATTTCATCTGCCCGGCGGATAGCCGCCTGGTCGGTAAAGGCAAACCAAAATATAGAGCCAATGGTAAATACCTTGAACTTGTAGTTACGCGCAGTAGCAAAGCGCTGAATGGCTTCGGTAAACTCCTCTGTTTTATTGTTCAGGTCGCGATAAAAGCCCATGCGCAGTAATTCGCTTAACTGGGCAATTCCTGCAGCCATGGCAACCGGGTTGCCTGATAATGTGCCTGCCTGGTAAACACCACCATCGGGAGATACATTGCTCATGATCTCTGCCGATGCCCCGTAGCAGCCTACAGGCAAACCACCGCCAATGATCTTGCCGTAAGTAAGGATATCTGGTTTTATTTGATAATATCCAGCAGCTCCCTCAAAACCTAGCCTGAACCCGGAGATCACCTCGTCGAATATTAATAAAGCTCCATTTTTGGTACAAACTTCGCGCAGGTATTGTAAAAATTCCTTTTCCTGTAAAAGCAGTCCGTTGTTAGCGGGAACAGGCTCTATGATGATAGCAGCTATCTGGTCCTTAAATTCTTCAAAAGCCTTTTCAATAGCGGGCTTATCGTTCAACGCAACTACAATGGTTTCGTCGGCAAAGGCTTTTGGTACACCGGCAGATGAGGTCTCACCAAAAGTTACCAGGCCCGAACCTGCCTTAACCAGTAATGAATCAGTATGACCATGGTAGCAGCCCTCAAACTTCAGGATCTTATCACGTTTGGTATAACCACGGGCCAAACGGATAGCCGACATTACGGCCTCGGTGCCCGAACTTACAAAACGCAGCTTTTCAATAAATTTATTGTTCTTTACGATCAGCTCTGCCAACTCATTTTCCAAAGCGGTAGGCGCACCGAACGACATGCCGTTCTGCATCACCTCTATCACCTTTTCCCTAACCTTTGCATTATTATGACCGAGGATCAAAGGTCCCCATGAACAGCAAAAATCAATAAACTGATTATCGTCAGCGTCCCACAGGTAACAGCCATCCCCCTTTTTTATAAACAGCGGCGTGCCATAAACCGATTTAAACGCCCTTACCGGCGAGTTAACCCCACCCGGGAAATATGTCTTCGCCTTCGCAAATAACTCCGCAGATTTTTCACGGCTGATGTCAGGCTTACTTGTAGTGCCCGCCGTCTCATTTCCTTCTGACGTAAATTTCTTTTTTATTGAATCAAACATATAGCCCCCTCTAAATCTCCCCCTAAAGGGAGGAGACTTTTTGTTTTTCGCGTAACTTACACGCTTTTAATTATTTTATTTCACATTGCATTCCTGTCCCCCTTTAGGGGCTAGGGGCAACTACAACCACTTATTCTCCAAAACCTCTTTAGCATGATACGTTAATATCGCGCTTGCACCTGCACGCCTGATGCTGGTGAGCACCTCGGTAATGGCACGCTGCTCATTCAGCCAGCCTTTTTGTATAGCTGCCTTTATCATGGCATATTCGCCGCTCACATTATACGCTGCAACGGGCAGTTCAGTATTGTCCTTTATTAATTTAATTATATCCAGATAGGGCAGGGCAGGTTTCACCATTAAAAAGTCTGCTCCCTCCAGTTCATCCAGGTTAGCTTCTATTAAAGCTTCCCGCTGATTGGCAGGGTTCATCTGGTATGTCTTCTTATCACCAAATTTAGGCGCCGAGTTCAATGCATCCCTGAAAGGTCCGTAAAACGCACTCGCATATTTTGCAGAGTACGACATGATAGACACATTGGTGAATTTGTTATCATCCAACACCTTGCGAATGTAACCCACACGACCGTCCATCATATCACTTGGGGCAATAATGTCTGCTCCGCATTGTGCATGTGCGAGCGCCATTTTACCAAGCACCTCCAGCGTTTCGTCATTCAGGATCTCGCCGTTTTCAACAATGCCGTCGTGGCCATCACTGCTGTATGGGTCCATTGCAACGTCAGTAATTACGCAAGCTTCCGGAAAATTCTTTTTTACCTCGCGGATAGACCGCAGGTATAAGCTCTGCTCACGGTGACTTTCAGTTGCGTATTTATCTTTAAGCGATTCGTCGATATTTGGGAAAAGATCAAAGGAATTTAAGCCGAGCTTTAAACAGCTTTCAATCTCCCGCAGCAAATTATCGATGGAATAACGAAAGATGCCCGGCATGGAAGCTACTTCGCTCTTTTGGGCATTACCCTCTATTATAAACAGCGGGAATATTAGGTTAGCGGCACTTACATGCGTTTCCTGCACCATCTGGCGGATAACTTCGCTCTTTCTGTTTCTTCTCGGTCTTTGTAACATCTTTTAGTTCATGGTTAATAGTTCATGGTTCATAGCCGAATGTTGGTAGCAGGTAGTTCTTTTTCTATGAACTATGAACCATCAACTATGAACTCCCCCTCAACATCGGTGGCTTAAACAAATTGTACCAAACACTGCTTCTGCCAGCCCGGTTTCGTCGGGCGAGTAGGGCAGGGTATATTTTACGCCCATTTCATCCAGCTTCCTGCCGGTTGACAGGCCTATTGCTATAACCTTTTGATCAGGGTCGAGCAGGTTATCTACAAAATAAGCCTCTACGTTCGATGGACTGGTAAACACTATGATCTCCGCACCTGTTTGCTGTACATCGTCTTCCAGTATGGTTTCATAAACTGTAAGGTCGATGATCTTTGTATCCGGCGATAAGGCCTGCTGAATGCTGCGCATTGAATTTTCGGCAGAGGGGAACACTACGGTTTGGCCTTTTGCCAGTTCTGCAAACTCCGCTGCCACTTCGGCCGAATCGATACCATCGCCGGTGTAGTCAACAAAGAAGCCTTTACGGCGCAGCATATCTTCCGATCCGCTTCCCATTACGCCAAACTTTACTTTTTTAGGCAACAAGGGATCAAGCTGGAAGAAATATTCAACTGCATTTTTACTGCTGAAGAAGATCCAGTCTACATTTTTCAAGATGTAATTATCGAGCTTGGTTATTACAGCTACCGTGCGGATAAGCGAACGCGCCTCCACCTCAATATCGTGTTTCTCCAAAGCCTTGCGGAAATAGCTATTTGCCGATAGCTCCCTTGAGATAAATACCTTCATTGGGAACTTACGGTCGGGGCTAAAAAACAAGGCCACTTTTTGAGCAAGGCCCTCGGTAGTTGGTGCTGTTAAAAATAAGCGGTCGGGGAATTCGTCGCCCTCATCGGCTTTGGAAGTGAATACCTGGTAAACGCCATCTTCCTTGCGGCAATAACAGCCCAGGGGCAAATGGCAGCCTCCGCCAAATAATTTCAACAGGGTACGTTCAACAGACAGTTCCTCCGCAACGTTTGGATGGTGTAGTGCCTGTAAGGCGTCAAACAGTTCCTTATCATTTTCCCTTATCTGGATAGCCAGAGCGCCCTGCGCGGGTGCAGGCACCAGTTCGGTTGGGGTTAATTCTTCTACGTGAAATTCGCTCAGATCCAAACCAAGGCGGGTAACTCCGGCCTTTGCCAGCATAATGGCATCATAGTTTTCACTGCGTAATTTGCCTACACGGGTGGGGACATTGCCTCTCAGATCCTGGATCTCCAGGTCGGGGCGGTAGGCCAGTAACTGTGCCTTGCGCCGATTGGATGAAGTGCCAACAATACCGCCATATTTAACCGACAGCTTTTGGTGAACATCAACACAGTCTTTCAATATCAACAGCAGTTCCGAAGGGTCTTCCCGTTCGGAAACTGCTGCTATAATTAGTCCCGGTGGATTTTCTGTAGGAAGATCCTTGTGCGAATGCACAGCAAGATCTATAGTGCCTGCCAATAACTCCTCTTCCAGCTCTTTGGTGAAAAAGCCTTTGCCTTCCAGCTTATCAAAGCTGAGGTTCAGGATGCGGTCGCCCTGCGTTTTGATGATCTTTAATTCAACATCAATGTTAAGTGCAGCAAGGCTATCTTTTACAAAGTGTGCCTGCCAAAGCGCCAGTTCACTGCCGCGGGTTCCTATAATTAGTTTTCTGTCCAAAGGGCTCAATTATTAGCAATGGCAAATTTAACTTTTTAAAGGGATGTTTGAAGGAATAATTAATAGTATGAAAATGAGGTGACGGTGGGATGGTTAATTCAAATTGTGTTTTGATTCCCACCGTCCCCGATATACCCGCATTAGCTTTTCCAAATCATTCTTATTGGTGTCCAGATTATCAATCAATAACCTTTCGCTGCCTCCGGGATAATCATAGGTGAGATAATAATTTGAATTCTTACCAGTGCTTTCCCACTTTACTTCCTCATTAGCTAGCCGATTCCAGGAATAAAACGAGGTGGAACTGGTTTGGATCCCTTTATCGTTTAACATTATTTGCGGCTTTTTGTTGGTGTATATCCTATAGTCAATATATAAAAAAGTCAAAGCTGCCAGGCAAAGTACAGCACCTCCTATTTTAGTCTCCGTAGCAATGATAAAATAGATTCCCAATCCAAGACAGCCAGATAACAGGATCATCTCCGGAAGACTTTTCTTTTTAGAATAATAAACTCTTGTTTCTACGGGTATTGAATAATCATCAGCAAAAACATCCTTAACGTTGAATTTAAGTTGGATCAGATTCAGTTTTTCTTTATCGGCAGTTGTTCTTATCTCTGTTTTTTCAAAGATGCTTCCATCCTTCCAAATCAGTTTTTCTTTAATAGCCCGTTGTTTCAATTCATGTACGTTCCTAACGTTCTCAAACGCCCAGATCCGCCATCTGGTGATCATAAAACTCCAGTAAACCCATGTAATTATAAAGCCGGTTAAAAAGCCTACAGCAATAGTCCATCCTGGCAACTCCAGATATACCATTAAAAAAAAGCTGGCGATAACTGTAAGCAATTGTATAGCAGCAATGGGATAGTTTATTGTTTTTTTGCCCCTGGCAAGCGCTTCGTCTACTGTTACTGTTTCGTACATTTTGTGATAAGATATCAGCTAATTTATTAAAATTTATAAAAGAACATAAATTGTCTGAACCTTGATTCACTTGATTAAGGGATTAAGGGATTTGGGGATGCTTATCAGGTTAGGTTGATTCCTGCTTCAATCATGATTATCCTTAAATCCTACAAATCATGGTTCAAAAACGCGTTAAGGATGGAAGTGGATACCGGCCCGTGATTAAGGCCTGCAGGCGTATGAACGGACAGCCCGGGCCGCAGGCAACGCCATAATTTGTAATTGACGGATATTAGAAAAGGAGTAAATTCAGCTCTTAATTATTATTGATCAATATATCCTTCGCCATGATCATGGGTACGCTGATATATTTCTTCTCCATATAATTGATCACCTTTTCAAGTATTTCGCGGCTTTGCTGGTCCATGCCTTGTACTTCGTCGGCAAAAACGGTGTTAATGGCCATATTGCGGATCTCCTTTATTTTTTCAGGAACCTGGCGCATGGCAAGCTCTATACGGCGTTGTTTAAGCTCAACCATAAACTCCTCAATGTTTTGATTAATAATCGCCTCGGCCTGGGTAAGCTCTTCGTAGCGTTCCTGCAGGTTTTTTTTGGCGACTTCATTCAATGAATGCACCTCGATAAAATTTACCGGGTATTGGGTAAGCACATCCGGATGTGTATCATTAGGAACAGCCAGGTCGACAATGGTTTTTCGGGTGGTGTCGCCATTTAATAAACCTGCGTAGATCTCAGGGGTAATAATTGGCTCCGTTGCCGATGTACAGGTAATAATGGCATCAAAGCCCTTATTATAAGTTTTTAATGCTTCCAGGTTAAATGCTTCGCCGCCAAGATCGGCAGCCAGCTGGGTTGCGTTTGCAACAGTGCGGTTAAAAACGGCAAAGTTGGAGAACTTATGTTTTTGAAGATATTTTGAAATATTGCGGTTGGTTTCGCCGGCGCCGATGATCAGGATACGGGCGTTGGTGCAAAGCTTTAAGTCGCGTAGCTTGCGGTAAGCTAATGACACAACCGAAATAGGATTTTTTGAAATATTGGTATTGGTGTAAACCTCCTTGGCGGTTTTAACTATGCAGTTCATGAACATGCGCAGTCCGTCGCCGGTAAGGCCTGCTTCCCTGCAGTTTTCGTAAGCTTTGCGTAATTGCGAAAGGATCTCCTTTTCGCCAACTATCAAACTTTCTAATGAGCAGGAGGTCCGCAGCAAATGCTCCAGTGCTTCGCGGTCTTCATAAATTAAAGCTGAATCTAAAAAGGTACCGGTGGACACAGGACAAAGGCCCATATCAATGGCATCCATAAACTGGGTGGCGAATGCCTTATCAACAGCATGGGATGTAAGCATAACAAACTCAACCCGGTTACAGGTGGCAAGGTAAAAGATCTCGTTAATGCCGAATTGTGTTTTTACCCTATGCAGCTTATCTGTTAGATTCTCCTGGCAAATCACCAATTTTCCCAACTCCTTCAGCTCAATCTGTTTATGCGTAAAAGCGATTACCTTTAGATACTTCAAAGCTATTTTAAAATTTGACCCGACAAAAATAACAGGATTAATAAGATGCAGTGTCAACCCTTTGTCATACAGGTGTATTTAGAATGTTTATAAATAACGGGTGTATTTTTAACAATTAAATCGATTTTACCTATAAAAACGTACATAAATCATGAAATTATTAAAAAAAGTGAGCCTCGTCATTTTAGTTATTGGCTATTTGATAGCGGGCGCCAACCATTTCCGTGCACCGGAGAGTTACTTCCGCATCATTCCGGCATATATTCCGCTGCCAAAACTTATGAATTTATTAGCTGGTTTTTTTGAAATATTATTTGGTTTGATGATGATATTTAAAACAACCAGATTTTGGGCCGCCTGGGGTATTATTTTAATGCTGATTGCCTTTGTTCCGGTACATATCGATATGGTTTTGCACGCGCCGTTTCAGCTGGGAAGTTTGTATGTAACACCGCTAATTGCATGGATCAGGCTGGTGGTTTTGCAGCCTTTGCTGATATTGTGGGCGTGGTGGTATGCGAACAAGGCAACGGCGGGTATTTAACAAGTGACCGTTAAAGTTTACCGGAGTTTTTAAGCTATAATTGTGAAAGCATTTGTAACAGGCCATTAAGGGAAGATTCCTCTTTAATTACCGGGAATATGATAAAAGCTGGATTGATTCTATTTATTTCAATAACATTTGCCCCGCAATTTTTAATTGCGCAATACACTATTTCGTTAAATAGGTCCAATGTCGTTCATTACAAACATTCTTACCTTATAAATATACCTGATAATCCGCATGTAGAAAGATTGTATATAAATGACCAGGAAGGATTAATTCCTGCAGACGCTTACCATCATCCGTGGCATCAGGAATACCCATATAAATTAGATAGAATATTTATATCGAAACCGGCGTCGGGATACCGCCCGTTTACAAGGAGAAAATCGGCTCATAGTTATAATTTTGACGAGTATAAAATATATATCAATGCCAATATGTTCAGCGGGATTGATTCATTAAGTGGGATTGACGATAGCTTGTTAACTTATAAACCCTTTCCGAAAACACGCCCCGAAATAAATGAAAAATCTGAGTTGATTTACTATTTTGAATTCTCCGGCTCTCCTTGCTGCTATATAGATAATAGGCATTACCATAAAATTCCAATAACAGATTTTATAAAAACGTTCGAGGCAATGCACCATGTGAAAATTGGCAAATGGTACCATTATACATACGGAGATGAGGGAGAAACAACTTTATACTTTACACTGTCAGGGTTAACTCCAAAACAAAAAATCCAATTTATAGACGAACGACATGTTTCATTGATGCCTGACGAAGACAAAGTCGACCCAATTAATTTCATGGGTATATATCGGCCGGTACGTATTGCGTTAACCTCATTAGTACCGCCCTATTACGATGTGGAAAAAAGAAAAAAGGCTGACGAGATGAAAATTTATACCTCTGTTGAAACACCACCGGAATTTCCTGACGGGATTGAACAATTTAAAGCTCAATTTAAATGCATTACCGTAAGCCAGGGTGAACCGGAACTGGTTGTGGTGTCATTTGTTGTTGAAAAAGACGGTTCTTTAGCTGATATTAGGTTGGTGCGCGGTGGTGACGACGGTATTAAAGCTCAAATAGTTGATATCATAAAAGGCAGTAAAAAATGGAAGCCCGGCATTCAGGGGGGGCGAATCGTAAGAGTGAACTGGGCAGTTGCTATCAAACTTGGAAAAAAATTATGATCAAAAAACAAAACTTCAACATTCCCGGCGCTAAGGGCCGTGGTATGCTGATGGACCTAACCTATAGAACATCCCTTAAAAATGCGCCGCTGGTTATTTTCGCCCATGGCTTTAAGGGATTTAAGGACTGGGGTGCGCATAACCTGGTTGCCAATTACTTCGCCGAGCATGGCTTCCGTTTTTTAAAGTTCAACTTTTCGCATAACGGCACAACGGCTGATCACCCTACTGACTTTGCAGACCTGATTGCTTTTGCCGATAACACTTTTTCTATCGAGTTAGAGGATCTGAAGGCGGTTATTGATTTCGCCTGCGGCGGATCGGGAATTGCGGCGGCAAGCGGTGTTTATTTAATGGGGCACAGCATGGGTGGCGGCATCAGCATTATAAAAGCCGTTGAAGACGGCCGTGTTAAAAAGCTGATCACCATGTCGTCTATATCCGGTTTCCGGAACTTGTGGCCAAAGGATATTGAGGAGCAATGGCGTTTAACGGGTATCACTTACATGCCAAATAAACGAACCGGGCAAATGATGCCCTTAAAGGTTGCCCTGCTTGATGATCTTGACAAAAATCCCGCCCGCCTTGATATACTGGCACACGCCGCCAACGTAAAACAGCCCTGGCTAATTGTGCATGGCGACGAGGACACCTCCGTTCCATTGGCACATGCCGAAGAACTGAAAGCGGCACAGCCCCATGCCACATTCTCAGTAATAAAGGGCGGCGACCATGTTTTAGGTGCGACACACCCCTTTGTTGAACCGGCCCTGCCTGCGGCCTTGCTCCGGTTTTGTGAGCAGAGTGTAACCTTTTTAAAGAAATAACACAAAAATCCGGAATCCGCTTTAAACTTGGCTTCGTTTGTTAAACTTAAACGGGTTGTATTTGTTATGCAGCTAAGCTGAATGTAACAATTCAGCATCAACAATATCTCACTAAAAAGGCATATAGTATATTAGTGCTGTAATTTGATAGTTATTTATGAGTTTATCAGGGGCGAAGAAAAAGGGGAGGAAGTTTTTAAACCCAATACCTACCGACGAGGCTGGATTTGGTAAAATGATCCCCATACTAAAGGAATATTATAATAATAAGGCCGAAAACACCCCCAAACAGCAATTAGGTCCGTTTATAACCGACGTTTCAGTTTTTGATGCCCCGCCTGAAACCGGTTTAAGGATCACGCTGATAGGGCATTCAAGTTTGTTAATTGAGATTGACGGCAAGCGCATCCTTACCGACCCGGTGTGGAGCGAACGGGTATCATTTAGCTCATTTATGGGCCCGAAGCGCTTTTTTGAACCGCCAATAGCGCTGGAGGACCTGCCGCCGCTGGATGCCATCATCCTCTCGCATGATCATTACGATCACCTGGATAAAAAGACCATTAAATTTTTTGTGGATAAGCAGATCCAGTTTGTGTGTTCGCTTGGTGTTGGGCAGCACATTGAGGACTGGGGCATCGAAAGAAATTATATCAACGAGCTCGACTGGGGCGACAGCATCATGATAGGCCACGATATTAATATTACCGCCACGCCATCGCGCCATTTTAGCGGACGCGGGCTTACCGGTCGTAACGAAACCCTTTGGTCGTCGTTTGTGATAAAGGGGCCGCAGCATAATATATTTTTCGGGGCTGATTCAGGCTGGTTTCCCGGCTTTAAGGAGATCGGTGATACCTTTGGTCCGTTTGATTTAACCATGCTTGAAATTGGCGCATACGGCCAGTATTGGGCCGACATCCACATGGGGCCTGACAATGCGTCCAATGCGCACATCGCCCTAAACGGAAAACTGATGATGCCCATCCATTGGGGAACCTTTAACCTTGCACCACATGCCTGGTACGAGCCGATCACCAAGCTGTTAAAATATGCCAAAGAAAAGAAGATCGACCTTTTTGTACCCGAGCCCGGTAAACCAACAGAAGTAAAGCCTTTTGTTTCGGGTTGGTGGGAAAAGTATTTGTAGGGGAATAAACAACTCACTTGCCTGTCACCGTGAAATCTCCTATTATTGACATAGGGAACACCAGGCCGCCGGGTGTCTTTTCTGAGTCTTTAATATCGGCAGTGCCTTTAATGGTTTTGCTTGTTTTGGCTTCGTTGATCCAGCAAGTGTTTTTGTCAATTTTAATATCAGCTACAACTCCACCTGTTATGTTAGTATAACGCATCATCAATCCGTTTATAGGCTTATAGTCCGTATTGCTTTCTGAAATAACGGTGGCGTCGCCATGAATAATGTAAACGTTATTTGCGATAGATTTAAGGGTATAAGTAGTTTTCGTAGTAGCAGACATTACTGATTCAATTGAGCTGTAGGCAGTCCATTGGTCACCAACACCAGCGGCTTTATAAGGGAACATGGCAAATGCATCCTGGAAATTACCTTTTATTGATTTTTCGCTGAACGACTGCTGCATCTGTGTCTTAAATTGCGCTAACTGTGCTTCAGTAATCTGCGGCATATTATCTGCCATGTGCGCATATACATTTTCAAAGCCACTGAGGGAAATTACTTTACCATGTTTACTTATTACCATTGAAAACGGTCTGTTTAAAATATTAGCCAATAATTTCGACGGTACATTGTCGCCCGTTTTGCCGTTGGAACTCATGTCGATAGTTCTGCCTCCAACACTCATATGGATACTCATATCGGTGTAAGACACCTGCAATTCGTAAAGCGAGTCTTTAACGGCAGTAACTTTGTGGGCTACTTTGCAGGAAACAATCATATCTATGGTTTGCTTTTGGCCCGGGATGTCCTGGATAACTGAAAGGGTAGCTTCAGTAATTAAATAATAGGTACTATCGGTTTTAAGATTCAGCGCTAAATTAACTTTTTGAGCAAAGCCGGTAATACTCAATAAAAGGAGTAATAAGGTAAGGGTTTTTTTCACGTGTTATATTGTTACGCAGGTAAAGATGCAGAAAGTTTGTATCCGGGCAAAATAAAAGCGGGACAAGATGCAGCTAAACCCAACCCCTCACCACCGCGTCATTGCGAGGCTGGTTGCTTGAAACCTGCTTCGAAGCAATCTCTACGCCATCCATGCACGGATGCAAAAAGTGATGTGGTAACCGGTAAGGCGGCTGTAAGTTTCCCATCAGCATAAAGTTTCATTGATTGTCCTTTGTAGAGGTTGCTTCGTTCCTCGCAATGACGCGCGAAGAGAGGCTCATTCGCACATCAAAAACACGAAGTTTCTTGAGCGCATTAACAATTAACAACACATCAAAAATTCGCACATTCGCACATCAAAACCCCAATTTCAGGCAGAAATCAGCCCTCTTGCTATGCATGCATAAAAAACGTACCGAATACCGTTTTGAACTTTGGTCTATTTTGTTAAATATTTTATATCTTTACATGTTTATTAAGCAATCTTTTGTATTGATATAATCGTATAAAGCCAAATTAAATACTAATTGAAAGTTTTTACTGAATCGCTTGCTATTCCTTGGGGCTATATCTACCTTACAAATATCAAATTGCAATACCAGGGCAAACCTTAACAGTAATAAAAATTTTAGTACCAAAAACCGGCAACGGGAATAACGGATGAGCACAAAAACTGAAACGACCGAGCTAAATAAATACAGCAAAACCTTTACCCAGGATGAAACCCAGCCTGCGGCAAAAGCCATGCTTTACGGCATAGGCCTTACTGACGACGACATGCAAAAACCGCAGGTCGGCGTGGCAAGTATGGGTTATGACGGCAACACCTGCAACATGCACCTTAACGATTTAGCCAAGCTGGTTAAACAAGGCATCTGGAGCGAGGATATGGTGGGCCTGATATTCCATACAATTGGCGTGAGCGATGGCATGAGCAACGGTACCGAAGGGATGCGTTATTCGCTGGTTAGTCGTGACATTATTGCCGACTCTATTGAGGCGGTTGTTGGTGCACAATATTATGATGGGGTTATTACCCTGCCGGGCTGTGATAAAAACATGCCAGGTTCTGTTATGGCGATGGCGCGTTTAAACCGCCCGTCGATAATGGTTTACGGAGGTACCATTAAACCCGGCCATTGGAAGGGCGAGGACCTGAACATTGTATCGGCATTTGAGGCTTTGGGTAAAAAGATAGCCGGCCAGATTGACGATATCGATTTTATGGGCGTGATAAAAAATGCCTGTCCAAGTGCGGGCGCTTGCGGCGGCATCTACACAGCAAACACCATGGCAGCGGCTATCGAGGCTTTGGGCATGAGCTTGCCTTACTCGTCATCAAACCCTGCATTAAGCGATGAAAAGAAAGCAGAGTGCTTAGCGGCCGGTAAAGCCATTAAGATCCTGTTAGAAAAAGATATTAAACCAAGTGACATCATGACCGCCGAAGCATTTGAAAATGCGATAGTGGTTATCATGGTGTTAGGCGGATCGACCAACGCGGTGTTGCACTTAATTGCGATGGCAAAAGCTATTGGCGTTAAATTAACACAAGACGATTTCCAGGCGGTGAGTAACCGCATTCCTGTTTTGGCCGATATGAAGCCAAGCGGTAAATACATGATGGAAGACCTGCACAAGGTTGGCGGCGTTCCGGCTGTAATGAAATACTGCCTGGCACAAGGTTGGCTGCATGGCGATTGCCTTACTGTTACCGGCAAAACCATCGCCGAGAATTTGGCTGATGTACCGGAGATCAACTTTGATACACAAAAAATTATACTGCCGGTTGAAAACCCTATCAAAGCGACCGGGCACTTACAGATCCTATACGGAAACCTTGCCGAAGGCGGCAGCGTTGCCAAGATCACAGGTAAAGAAGGCACCAGCTTTGAAGGCCCTGCAAGGGTATTCGACGGCGAGTTTGAGCTGATCCACGGGATCCAGACTGGTCTGGTTAAAAAGGGAGATGTGGTGGTGATCCGTAACGTGGGGCCTAAAGGCGCACCTGGCATGCCGGAAATGCTGAAGCCTACTTCGGCCATCTTTGGCGCAGGCTTAGGAAGTTCGGTAGCATTAATTACTGATGGCAGGTTCTCGGGCGGAACACATGGCTTCGTCGTCGGTCACATCACGCCGGAAGCTTATGACGGCGGGGGTATTGCCTTTGTGAAGGATGAGGACAGGATATTTATTGATGCCATAAACCGCACCATTAATGTAATGATAAGCAAGGAAGAGTTTGCAGCCCGTAAGGCAGCCTGGGTACAACCGGCGCTAAAGGTTAGCAAAGGGCTTTTATATAGGTACGCAAAAACCGTTAGCACCGCCGCAGATGGCTGTGTTACGGATGAGATGTAGTCTGAATCAGAATTTTCAGAATTAAAGAATGAACAGAATTCTGAAAATTTTAAAATTCAGTAAATTCTGATTCAGACAAAAATTAACAGAATGCAATCGGTGAAATCACTAAAAAATCAGTGAAATCGTCATCAAAAATAAAAGAATATGGAAGTTGCACAGGAAACATTAACCGCACCGGCTGCTAAGGAGGCAGTTGAATTATCAGGATCGCAGGCCTTGTTGGATGCTTTGATCATTGAGGGTGTGGATACTATTTTTGGCTATCCGGGTGGCGCAATTATGCCCATTTATGATGCTTTGTACGATTATAAGGAAAAATTAAATCACATATTGGTTCGCCACGAGCAAGGCGGCATTCACGCTGGTCAGGGTTATGCCCGCACATCAGGCAAGGTGGGTGTGGTGTTTGCTACCAGCGGTCCGGGTGCTACCAACCTGGTTACAGGTTTGGCTGATGCACAGATAGACAGCACGCCTTTGGTATGTATCACCGGCCAGGTGTTTGCACACCTTTTAGGTACCGATGCTTTCCAGGAAACGGATGTGATCAATATTACTACCCCGGTTACCAAATGGAATTACCAGGTAACAGATGCTACCGAGATCCCCGAGGTTATTGCCAAGGCGTTCTACATCGCCAAAAGCGGCAGACCGGGCCCGGTGCTTATCGACATTACAAAAAATGCACAGATCCAGAAGTTCGATTATAAAGGTTATACCAAATGCGATCATATCCGCAGCTACAGGCCAAAACCAATTGTTAGGCCGCAATATATTAAAGAGGCTGCCGAACTGATCAACTCAGCCAAAAAGCCCTTCATTATTTGGGGACAGGGTGTAATATTGGGCAGTGCAGAGCAGGAGTTTAAGGCTTTTGTTGAGAAAAGCGGCATCCCATCTGCATGGACGATATTAGGCGCAGGCGCTATCCCTACAGATCACCCGCTAAACGTGGGAATGCTGGGCATGCACGGTAACTACGGCCCGAATGTACTAACCAATGAGTGTGATGTATTGATTGCCATAGGCATGCGCTTTGACGACCGTGTAACCGGCCGCCTTGATAAATACGCAAAACAGGCAAAGGTGGTCCATTTGGATATCGACCCTGCCGAGATAGATAAGAACGTAAAATCAACTGTACCCGTTTGGGGCGATTGTAAGGAAACCCTGCCATTGCTTACCGCTTTGGTGGAAGGAAAAGAGCACACTGAATGGGTTAAATTGTTCAACGAGTACACCCAAAAGGAATACGATGCGGTAATTCATGCTGAGCTTAACCCAACATCACCAGAAATGACGATGGGCGAAGTGATCAAACAGCTTAACGAACTTACCAAAGGTGATGCCGTTATAGTTACCGACGTTGGCCAGCACCAGATGGTGGCCTGCCGTTATGCCAATCTTAACAAAACCCGCAGCAACGTTACCAGCGGCGGCTTAGGTACCATGGGCTTTGCCCTGCCTGCTGCCATAGGGGCCAAGTTTGGTGCGCAGGAGCGTGATGTAATTGCCATTATTGGCGATGGTGGTTTCCAGATGACCTTACAGGAACTGGGCACCATTATGCAAACCGGCATTGATGTAAAGATCATCATCCTGAATAATAAATTCCTGGGCATGGTTCGCCAGTGGCAGGAGCTGTTTAATGAGCGCAGGTATTCGTTTGTGGATATCCAGAGCCCTGATTTTGTTGCCGTGGCAGCTGCTTATGGCATAAAGGGCAAAATGATTGACGACCGCAAGGACCTGCAATCAGCCTTAAAGGAAATGATGGAGAACAAAGGCTCGTTCCTGTTGGAAGTAATGGTTACCAAAGAGAACAACGTGTTCCCGATGGTACCGCAGGGATGCAGTGTTGCCGAGATCAGGCTTAAATAGAAAGCCCCCGGCCCCATAAAGGGGGAGAATTGTAGAGACGCAATACTTTGTGTCTTTTTCAGAAAAGGGATTTAAAAGAAGATTAAAAATGGAAGACCAAATAGAAAAGCAGGAATTTAACATCACGGTTTATACAGAAAACCAGATTGGTTTGTTGAACCGGATAGCTATAATATTTACCCGCCGCAAAATAAATATCGACAGTTTGAATACTTCTCCATCAGAAATTGAGAGCATTCATCGTTTTAATATAGTGATCACAGAGTCGGAAGACGTGGTGCGCAAATTGACCCGCCAGATTGAAAAACAAGTGGAGGTATTAAAGGTGTACTATCATACCAACGACGACGTGATCTGGCAGGAAATGGCACTGTACAAAGTGTCAACCGATGTAATTGCCGAGCGGGTAAGCGTTGAACGTTTGCTGCGTGAGAATGGCGCACGTGTGGTAACATTAAGGAAAGATTACACGGTGTTTGAAACCACAGGTCACCGCGAGGAAACAGACAACCTGATCAGCATTTTGCAGCCTTACGGATTGATAGAGTTTGTACGCAGTGCACGTGTAGCAATTATAAAAGACAGTGAGGGCTTCAACAGCAAGCTACGCGACTTTGAAAGGCTTGAACCGGGTGAGGAAGTGATAGAGAATGAGTATTTGAATAAAGGGGAGAAAGTATTTACCATGTAAGCCCCCTAGCCCCCTAAAGGGGGAACGAAAGTGGGTTAGAAAACAAAAAAACGAATTTAAATCCCCCCTTTAGGGGGTTAGGGGGCTCGGCTACATGCTTGAAGAAATAAGACAAAAATATCCATCAGCCTACAACGCGATAAAAGTTGCTACGGAAGCGAGTGGTTTTACCATGCCATCGGAAGTATTGACTTGTTCATTACTTAAAACGCTGGCGGCATCAAAACCGGGTGGAAAGTTTTTGGAGCTGGGAACTGGTACAGGTTTGTCTACAACATGGATCTTAGACGGAATGGATGAATCATCAACATTGATCTCGATCGATAATGATGAAACGGTTCTAAGCATCGCCAAAGAAAACCTTGGGGTTGATAAACGCTTAAAGCTAATCTGTGCCGATGGTGCCGACTGGATAAAGCAAAACGCCGCGCAAAAGTTCAGCTTTGTTTTTGCTGATGCGTGGCCTGGTAAATATTTGTTGCTGGATGAAGTGCTGAACATGCTTGAAAAAGGCGGCATTTATATTATTGACGATATGCTGCCGCAGGCAAACTGGCCCACCGGCCACGCCGAAAAGGCAACAGACCTGATCAGCTATTTGGATAGCCGTGAGGATATTATACTAACAAAAATGGGCTGGGCAACCGGCATTGTGATTATAACAAAAAAATAGGTGAAAGCTGAAAGGTAAAAGGCGAAAGGTTTCGCCGGATAATAGATAATAACAAAGGATTAAAATAAATTAAAACCACTTATAAATTCACATCGGTGTAATCAAACAGAATCGGTGTAATCAATAAATAAAAATCAAAAACGATGGCAAAATTAAATTTCGGCGGCACTGAAGAAAATGTAGTAACCCGCGAGGAGTTCCCTTTAGCAAAGGCACAGGAAGTATTAAAAAATGAAGTTGTAGCAGTAATTGGCTATGGCGTTCAGGGTCCTGGTCAGGCGCTTAATCAAAAAGACAATGGCATTAACGTAATAGTTGGTCAGCGTAAAGGCACAAAAACATGGGATAAAGCAGTAAGCGACGGCTTTGTACCGGGAGAAACCCTTTTTGAAATTGAAGAGGCCCTTGAAAAAGGAACGGTTATTTGTTACCTGCTTAGCGATGCCGCCCAGATTGCATTATGGCCAACCGTTAAAAAACACTTAACCCCGGGTAAGGCATTGTACTTCTCTCACGGTTTCGGTATCACGTTTAACGAGCAAACAGGCATTATTCCTCCTGCTGATGTTGACGTATTTTTGGTTGCTCCTAAAGGATCGGGCACATCATTACGCCGCATGTTTTTACAGGGCCGCGGCTTAAACTCAAGCTACGCTATTTTCCAGGATGCTACAGGTAACGCATTTAACCGTGTTATTGCATTAGGAATTGCTGTAGGCAGCGGTTACCTATTCGAAACCAACTTCAAAAAGGAAGTATACAGCGATTTAACCGGCGAGCGTGGTACGCTGATGGGTTGTATCCAGGGCATCTTTGCAGCTCAGTACGAAGTATTGCGAAAAAATGGTCACTCTCCGTCAGAATCATTTAACGAAACTGTTGAAGAGTTAACCCAATCGTTAATGCCATTGGTTGCAGAAAACGGTATGGACTGGATGTACGCCAATTGCTCAACCACAGCACAACGCGGTGCATTGGATTGGTGGAAGCGTTTCCGTGATGCTACCAAACCGGTATTTGAAGAATTATACAATAGTGTAGCAACAGGTGTTGAATCACAAAAATCAATTGACTCAAATAGCAAGGAAGATTACCGTGAGAAACTGGATGCTGAATTAAAAGAATTACGCGACAGCGAATTATGGCAGGCAGGTAAAACTGTACGCAGCCTACGTCCGGAAAACCAGGTGGTAGAAGCGTAAACCCTCTAACCCCCTGAAGGGGGAATTAAAAAGATAGTATAGCGATGGGTTTTATACCCATCGCTATCAGATATAAAAAATGATACTCGAAGTAGCCATATTAAATATAATCCCCGGCAGGGAGGATGCTTTTTTAAAGGCGTTTTCTGTAGCGCAGGGGATCATATCAAAAATGGCAGGCTATATCTCTCACCAGCTGAAAAGATGCATGGAGAATACAAGCCGCTTTATTTTGTTGGTTGAATGGGAAAAGCTCACCGACCACACAGAGGGCTTCAGAAGATCAGAAGAATACCAGGAATGGAAGGCGATGTTACATCATTTTTATAACCCATTTCCAACGGTTGAGCATTATGATGCCCCCTAACCCCCTAAAGGGGGAATGAAAAAACGATGAAATCACGGGCGGTTTGTGAGATCATCAAATGACCAATCGGTGAAATCAATATCATCGGTGCAATCATAATATTATGAAGTGGAACGCAGAATTATATGACGATAAGCACTCCTTTGTATCACAATACGGAGAGAGCGTGCTTGAGCTGTTGGATATAAAACCGGGCGAGCAAATTCTCGACCTGGGTTGTGGTACCGGACATCTGGCTAACGAAATTAAAAAACACGGTGCTGAAGTTACCGCAATAGATGCATCGCCCGAAATGATAGAGAAGGCGGAAAAGGAATTCCCGGATGTGAATTTTTCTGTTGCTGACGGGGCAAACTTTCATATCAACAAGGCATTCGACGCTGTTTTTTCGAACGCGGCCCTGCACTGGATGCACAAGGCGGACGATGTAATAAAATGCGTTTATGAAAACCTTAAACCTGGCGGCCGTTTTGTTGCCGAAATGGGAGGCAAGGGCAATATGGAGTACATGATAGCGGCAACGAAGCAGGTGCTTACAAAACATGGTTACAAAAACCTTGGCGAACGCAAGCTTTGGTATTTTCCTTCGTTAGGCGAATATACCAGCAAGCTGGAGGCACGTGGTTTCAGAGTAACTTATGCGATACACTTTGACAGGCCAACCCTGTTACAGGATGGCAGGCTGGGTGTAACCAAGTGGCTTAATATGTTCGGTGATACTTATTTTGAAGGTATCAAAGGAGGAGAGATGCAGGAGATCTTATCAGAAATAACCGATCTGCTTGAACCGCATTATAACCGGGACGGGCAATGGTTTTCTGACTACAAACGGTTAAGGTTTGTGGCGATAAAAGAGTAAAGAAGCAAAAAACTAAGAGCCGAAAACCTGGATTTAAACATCCGGGTTTAGGGCTTTACAATAAATAGATAAGCATTAACCGATGTTGGGCAAGATAACCGAACCCGCCATCAAAAAAATAGAAGAATATGTTACACGATCCGAACCGCGTTTATGTTTTTGATACCACGCTTCGCGACGGCGAGCAGGTACCGGGCTGCCAGCTGACTACCCCTGAAAAGATTGAGATAGCCAGGGAACTGGAGGCATTGGGCGTAGATATTATTGAAGCAGGTTTCCCGATCTCGAGTCCGGGGGATTTTCAGAGTGTTGTAGAGATCTCCAAATCGGTGTCACAGCCGATAGTTTGTGCCCTAACCCGCGCAAATAAAGGCGATATCGATGTGGCTGTTGAATCGCTTCAGTATGCTAAAAGACCGCGGATCCATACCGGGATAGGCTCGTCTGACATGCACATCAAAACCAAATTTAACAGCACCCGCGAGGAGATCCTTGTTCGTGCAGTTGAAGCCGTTAAGTACGCGAAGAAATCGGTTGAGGATATTGAGTTTTATGCGGAGGATGCCGGTCGTGCCGACATTCATTACCTGGCGCAAATGGTTGAGGCGGTTATTGCTGCCGGAGCCACCGTGGTAAACATCCCGGATACCAATGGCTATTGCCTGCCAAACCAGTATGGCGATAAGATCCGTTTCTTGAAGGAGAATGTTAAAAATATTGATAGGGCCATCATCTCGGTGCATTGCCATAATGATTTGGGTTTGGCTACAGCCAACTCAATTGCCGGCCTGCAAAACGGAGCAAGGCAGATTGAAGGTACCATAAACGGTATTGGCGAACGTGCAGGCAATACATCCATTGAGGAAGTCGTCATGATCCTGAAGACACACCAGCTTGGTTTGCATACCAACATTAATGCCCGCAATTTTTACGAGATCAGTCAGTTGGTGCGTACACAAATGCGGATGCCGGTACAGGCTAATAAAGCAATTGTTGGCAGCAATGCCTTTGCGCATAGCAGCGGCATTCACCAGGACGGTTTTTTAAAGAACCGCGAAAATTACGAGATCATCAGGCCGGAAGATGTAGGCTTCCCAAGCGCTACCATAGTGCTTACCGCCCGCAGCGGACGACACGCGCTGAAGCATCACCTGGAACGCCTTGGCTATAATTTGGATAAGGAAGAATTGGCAGATGCCTACAGGAACTTTCTGACCCTGGCCGATAGTAAATTGGATATTACCGACGAGGATTTGATCGTCCTGGCTACGTCGGCTAATATTTTACAAAAGTGAATTACAAATAAGCAATTATAAAAAATGAGCAAGACATTATTTGATAAGGTTTGGGACACACATGTGATCCGCAAAATTGAAGGAGGTCCCGATGTATTATTCATCGACCGCCACCTTATCCATGAAGTTACAAGCCCGGTGGCCTTTTTAGGATTAAAGACCCGGGGCATCAGCGTTTTATACCCTGACCGTACATTTGCTACGGCAGATCATAACACGCCTACTATAAACCAGCATTTACCGGTGGCTGACCCGCTTTCTGCCAACCAGCTGGATGCGCTTGAATCAAATTCAAAGGAATATGGTATCAGCTATTGGGGATTAGGTCACCAGAAGAATGGTATTGTTCACGTTGTTGGGCCGGAGTACGGAATTACCCAACCCGGTGCAACCATTGTTTGCGGCGATTCGCATACTTCAACGCACGGTGCCTTCGGTGCTATTGCCTTTGGGATCGGTACATCCGAAGTGGAGATGGTTCTTGCTACCCAATGTATCATGCAGCCTAAGCCTAAAAAAATGCGCATTAATGTTAATGGCAAATTAGGTGTTGGCGTTACGCCAAAGGATGTTGCCTTGTTCATCATTTCAAAACTGACCACCTCAGGTGCTACAGGTTATTTTGTAGAGTACGCAGGTGATGTGTTTGAAAACATGAGCATGGAAGGCCGCATGACGGTATGTAATTTGAGTATTGAGATGGGTGCCCGTGGCGGTATGATAGCCCCTGACGAAACCACCATCGACTACGTAAAAGGCCGCGAGTTTAGCCCTAAGGGCGAAGCGTGGGACAGGGCATTAGCTTACTACAAAACACTGAAGACTGATGCCGATGCTGTTTTTGATAAGGAATTAACTTTTGCAGGTTCGGAAATTGAGCCGATGATAACTTATGGAACCAACCCGGGTATGGGTATGGGCATCTCGCACGATATTCCTGATGCAGCACACGTTGAAGGCGGTGCGGCAACCTACGAGAAATCGCTAAACTATATGGGTTTCCACGAAGGAGACTCAATGATAGGGAAACCTGTTGATTTTGTGTTTGTGGGTAGCTGTACCAACGGCCGCATTGAGGATTTTCGCGCATTTACCTCGCTTGTAAAAGGCCGGCACAAAGCGGATAACGTTACTGCATGGCTGGTACCCGGCTCGCATATTGTGGAATCGCAGATTAAGGAAGAAGGTTTGTTGGATATTTTAACCGAAGCCGGTTTCTCATTGCGTCAGCCAGGCTGTTCAGCTTGTTTGGCTATGAATGATGATAAGGTTCCGGCAGGTAAATATGCTGTAAGTACCTCGAACAGGAACTTTGAAGGCCGCCAGGGACCCGGTGCGCGCACCATGCTGGCAAGTCCGCTGGTTGCTGCCGCTGCCGCTGTTACAGGCGTGGTTACAGACCCGAGAACATTAATAGAAGAACTGGTTTAGTGTTAGAGATCAGAGGCTGGAGATCAGAGATTAAGAAAAAAATAGTAATCGGTGAAATCAATCCTCATCGGTGAAATCAAAAAAATAATAGAATGGCTTACGATAAATTTAATATACTGACAAGCACTGCGGTTCCGCTTCCGATAGAGAATATCGATACCGACCAGATCATCCCGGCCCGCTTTTTAAAGGCTACGGAACGCGTTGGTTTCGGTGATAACCTATTCCGTGACTGGAGATACAATGCCGACAATACCCCGAAAACAGATTTTGTATTAAACAACCCGATCTACAGCGGCAAAATATTGGTTGGCGGTAAAAACTTTGGTTCCGGCTCATCAAGGGAGCACGCTGCATGGGCTATTTACGATTATGGCTTCAGGTGCGTGGTATCCAGCTTTTTTGCGGATATCTTCAGGAATAACTGCTTAAACATCGGCGTGTTGCCGGTACAGGTTAGCCCGGAGTTTGCTGACAAAATTTTTTCGGCAATTATAGCCGATCCAAAAACAGAACTTGAAGTGAACCTGCCTGATCAAACCATCACGCTTTTAGCTACCGGCGAAAAGGAAACCTTCGTGATTAGCCCGTACAAAAAAGATAACATGATCAATGGCTTTGACGATATTGATTACCTGCAGAGCATAAAGGGAGAAATTGAAGAATTTGCTTCAAATCTGCCGCTTTAGAAAATAGATACAAGAATTCAAGAGTCAGGAATCAAGAGTAAGGAAAGAAGTTAATAAAAGAATGGGAGCTTTCTTGATTCTTGACTCTTACTGTCTTGACTCCCAACAACCAGCCTAATACATCCACTACAATGGAAAAAAGGAAATTAGAAATAATGGACACTACGCTTCGCGATGGAGAACAAACCTCGGGCGTGTCTTTTTCCATTTCAGAAAAATTAACCATAACTCAGCTCTTACTGGAAGAGCTCAATGTCGACAGGGTTGAGATCGCCTCTGCCCGTGTATCCGACGGGGAATTCAATGCCGTTAAAAGCATTTTGATCTGGGCCGAGGAAAACGGCTATTCTGATCGCATCGAAGTATTGTCGTTTGTTGATAACGGCGTTTCCATCGACTGGATGGTGAACTCTGGGGTTAAGGTTCAGAATCTGTTAACCAAGGGCTCGCTAAACCATTTAATCCATCAGCTTAAAAAAACTCCCGAACAACATTTTGCCGAAATTGCCCATGTAATTGAACTTGCGCAAAGCAAGGGCATAGCTACCAATGTTTATTTGGAGGATTGGAGTAATGGTATGCGCAACTCACCGGAGTACGTGTACCAATACCTGGATTTCATTACCAAACAACCAGTAAAAAGGATTTTATTGCCCGATACGCTTGGCGTGTTAACCCCCGCTGAAACCGCTAAGTTTTTAACTGATTTGATCGGTAAATACCCGGGCGTTCATTTTGATTTCCATGCGCATAACGATTATGACTTAGGTACAGCCAACGTTTTGGAAGCTGTAAAGGCAGGCGTTAGTGGCCTACACCTAACCGTAAACGGTATGGGCGAGCGTGCAGGTAATGCCGCCATGGCCAGCGCCGTTGCTGTTATAAATGATTTTGCACCTGAAGTTGAAATAGGCGTTAAGGAATCATCTATTTATACAGTAAGCAAGCTGGTTGAAACGTTTTCGGGCGTAAGAATCCCGTCTAACAAGCCAATTGTTGGCGATAATGTGTTTACCCAAACAGCCGGTATCCATGCGGATGGCGACAACAAAAACAACCTGTACTTTAACGACCTGCTCCCTGAACGCTTCGGCAGGAAACGGGAATATGCCTTGGGCAAAACATCCGGTAAAGCCAATATTGAAAAGAACCTGCAGGAACTTGGCCTAAAGCTAAATGACGCCGACCTAAAGAAGGTTACTCAGCGTGTTATAGAGTTAGGAGATAAAAAGGAAACCGTAACAAAAGAAGACCTGCCCTACATTATTTCGGATGTGCTGGATAGCAGCCTTTATGAAGAAAAGGTTGTCGTAGAATCGTACGTTTTAACAAATGCTATGGGCTTGCGTCCATCTGCCACTATTGCGGTGAAGATAGACGGGGAGAAGTTTGAAGAAAATGCGCAGGGCGATGGCCAGTTTGATGCTTTTATGAAGGCGCTGGCAAAGGTTTATGATAAAAAGGAAAGACGCTTACCAAAGCTGATAGATTACGCCGTACGGATAGCCCCAGGCAGTAGCTCCGATGCGCTTTGCGAGACCATCATCACCTGGAAAACCGATACCAAAAAATTCATAACCAGGGGATTGGATTCCGATCAAACGGTTTGCGCTATCAAGGCAACACAGAAGATGCTGAATATCATATAGAGATCAGCGGCTGGTGATCAGAGGTTAGTTAAAACAGATGTATTAATTAAAATTGTCATACGTCTAAAAAATAACAACTTTGTGGTTCTGAACGAAGCGAGGAATTACAAGGAAAAGTTTACTAAATACAAACACAAAATAAATGAAACTTAATATCGCACTTTTAGCAGGAGACGGCATCGGGCCTGAGGTTATTGACCAGGCAGTTAAAGTATCTGACGCAATAGCAAAAAAATTTGGGCATGAGATTGCATGGACCCCGGCTTTAACCGGTGCAGCAGCAATTGATGCAGTAGGCGAACCTTACCCGGATTCGACCCACGAAGTTTGTATGGCAGCTGATGCCGTTTTGTTTGGTGCTATTGGCCATCCGCGTTATGACAATGACCCAAAGGCAAAAGTTCGCCCGGAGCAGGGGCTTTTAAAAATGCGCAAGAAGCTTGGCCTGTTTGCTAACGTTCGCCCTACATTTACCTTTCCATCTTTAATTGATAGCTCACCATTAAAAAGAGAGCGTATTGAAGGTACAGATATGATCATCCTGCGCGAGCTTACCGGCGGTATCTACTTCGGCGAAAGAGGCAGGCTGGATGATGGCAATACAGCTTTCGATACCTGTACTTATACAAGGGCCGAAATTCAGCGCCTTGCAAAATTAGGCTTTGAAATGGCGATGACCCGCAGTAAAAGACTTTGCTGTGTAGATAAAGCCAACGTGCTGGAAACTTCCCGGCTGTGGCGCGAAACCGTTCAGGACATGGAGAAGGATTATCCGGAAGTAAAGGTTAGCTACGAGTTTGTTGACGCCGTTGCCATGCGTTTGGTTCAATGGCCAAACACATACGATGTGATGATCACCGAAAATCTTTTTGGCGATATTTTAACTGACGAAGCTTCTGTGATTTCAGGTTCAATGGGCTTAATGCCATCTGCTTCGGTTGGTGTGCATACTTCATTATATGAGCCGATCCACGGGTCTTATCCACAGGCAGCAGGCAAGGATATTGCAAACCCGCTGGCAACTGTATTGTCTGCAGCTATGATGTTTGAAGATGCCTTTAAATTAAAGGACGAAGCCGAAGCGATCAGAACAGTTGTAAATAAATCCCTGGCAGAAGGAATTGTAACAGAAGACCTTGCCGGTAAAAACAAAGCCTACAAAACAAGCGAAGTAGGCGACTGGCTGGCGAAGAACGTATAACCGTTTTATTAATAATCAAATATAAACCTTGTCCTTGCGAGTTTAAAAATGCGCTGGATTGCGAAGGTGAAATGACAAGAAAGGGATGTCATGCTGAGGCACTCGAAGCATGTGGACAAAGGCCTCTGCACCATGCTTAGCACGCGGATTGGCCTCTGCGCACGTCGCACTTCGAGTGCCTCAGTGTGACACCCCACCCTAAAACGCGGATTGGCCTCTGCGCACGTCGCACTTCGAGTGCCTCAGTGTGACACCCCACCCTAAGATGTATAACTTGTCATGGGTAGGAACGAAGCAACCGCGAACTTAGCAGAGCCGCTCTGTAAAGTATGCGGTTGCCGCGCTCGTTCCTCGCTCGCAATGACAATGTTATCTTTTTTATCCTGAAAGGGTAAAATTAAATAGTTCACCATGTCTGATGTTAAATTAGATTTCGAAGCCGCCTCGCAGCGGCTAAAGGGCGTTGTAAAGCACACGCCGCTTGAATACCATAACGGGTTATCCAAAGCTTATGATTGTGAGGTATACCTGAAACGCGAGGACCTGCAAATTGTACGCTCCTATAAACTTCGCGGCGCTTATAACATGATCAGCCAGCTTACTGCCGATGAGTTAAGCCGTGGCGTGGTATGCGCCAGTGCGGGTAATCATGCGCAGGGGGTAGCATTCTCTTGCAATAAAATGGGAACTAAAGGTGTAATATTTATGCCGGAGATTACCCCTAAGCAGAAGATCACCCAAACAGAAATGTTCGGCAATGGGCATGTGGAGATTGTATTGGTGGGCGATACGTTTGATGATTGCCTTTTAGAAGCGCTTAAATACACGCAGGTCCACCAAATGACCTTTATCCCGCCTTTTGATAATTACAGCATTATAGAGGGTCAGGGCACCGTTGGCGTGGAGATCATGGAGGACCTGCCCGACACCGAAGTTGTAATAATGCCCATCGGTGGCGGCGGCTTGGCAGCTGGTACAGGCAGCTACCTGAAACAACAGAATCCAAACATCATATTGATAGGCGTTGAGCCCGAAGGCGCACCCAGCATGCTTAAGGCATTTGAACATGGTGGCCCGGTTAGTCTGCCGGATATTAACCGTTTTGTGGATGGTGCAGCCGTTAAAACCGTAGGCAAGCTAACATTTGAGCTTTGTAAAGAGGTATTGGATGAAATGCTTACCGTAGCCGAAGGCAAAGTATGTACCACTATTTTAAAACTCTATAACGAAGACGCCATTGTTGTTGAACCTGCAGGCGCGCTATCGGTGGCTGTACTTGACGCCTGCAAGGATAAAATAAAAGGTAAAAAGGTAGTCTGCGTAGTAAGCGGCGGTAATAACGACATTGAGCGCATGCAGGAGATCAAGGAAAAATCACTGCTGTATGAGGGACTCAAGCATTACTTTATCATTAAATTCCCGCAGCGTCCGGGTGCTTTGAAGCTGTTTGTAAATAACGTGCTTGGTCCGGGTGATGACATCACCCGGTTTGAGTTCATAAAAAAAACATCCAAGGAAAATGGCCCTGCATTGGTGGGCATCGAACTAAAATCAGCCGAAGATTATCCTGCATTGTTAAAACGCATGGAGGAAAACCGCTTCGAGGTTGTAGAGCTGAATAAGGATCAGACGTTGTTTGAAT
The DNA here is from genome assembly GCF_024721155.1 of Mucilaginibacter phenanthrenivorans. Classification (GTDB taxonomy): domain Bacteria; phylum Bacteroidota; class Bacteroidia; order Sphingobacteriales; family Sphingobacteriaceae; genus Mucilaginibacter; species Mucilaginibacter phenanthrenivorans. The sequence continues at coordinate 45,798 of NZ_JAHVAP010000023.1, forward strand.
ACCTGGTATAGGTGAGAATGTGCGAATTATGGATGTGCAAATGTGCGAATGATAACCTATCCGGCTTCAAAATTCCTCATAAAACGAAAATCCCCGGCTATTAACCAGGGATCTTCAATATCAATTAAGGGAAAGGGGCTAATGCTATTTCTGCTGAATACCTTCGGCTAAAATAACAACCTTGTTGTTCGATGCTTCAACAACGCCGCCTTTTATAAACAATGTTTCTTCCTTACCTGCGCTGCCGCCACGGATAGTAACCTTGCCATCCTCTAAGGTAGAGATGATAGGGGCGTGGTGGTTCAGGATCTCAAAAAATCCCAAAGTACCGGGAAGGGTTACCGAGGTAGCCTCGCCTTCGTAAATGGTTTTGTCGGGAGTAAGAATTTCTAATGTCATGTTTTTTAGATGTGCAAATGTGCGTATATGCAAATGTGCGGATTATTTTAATGTTTGATTTGCAAACGTGCAGATCGCGCTTTCAATTCGCACATCTGCACATCCCCGCATCCGCACATTAATTATTCGCTTCTTCTAATAATTTTTTACCTTTTTCGATAGCTTCTTCAATGCTGCCTACAAGGTTGAATGCTGCTTCAGGATATTCATCCACTTCACCATCCATAATCATGTTAAAGCCTTTAATGGTTTCCTTAATGTCAACCAAAACACCTTTTAAGCCCGTAAACTGCTCAGCAACGTGGAACGGCTGTGATAAGAAACGCTGAACACGGCGTGCGCGTGATACAACCAATTTATCTTCTTCGCTCAACTCATCCATACCAAGGATGGCGATAATATCCTGTAGCTCTTTGTAGCGTTGCAGGGTTTCCTTAACGCGTTGTGCAGTGTTATAGTGCTCGTCACCTAAGATAGCTGCGCTAAGGATACGTGAGGTTGAATCCAAAGGATCCACCGCAGGATAAATACCAAGCTCGGCAATTTTACGTGAAAGTACAGTTGTAGCATCTAAGTGGGCAAATGTTGTTGCCGGTGCAGGGTCAGTTAAATCATCCGCAGGTACGTAAACGGCCTGTACTGATGTAATTGAACCACGTTTTGTTGATGTGATACGTTCCTGCATGTTACCCATCTCTGTTGCCAAAGTTGGCTGGTAACCTACCGCTGATGGCATACGGCCAAGCAACGCCGATACTTCAGATCCTGCTTGTGTAAAGCGGAAGATGTTATCGATAAAGAATAAGATATCACGACCTTTACCTTCTGCATCACCGTCGCGGAAATATTCAGCAATGGTTAACCCTGAAAGGGCCACACGTGCACGTGCACCAGGAGGCTCGTTCATTTGTCCGAAAACGAAGGTTGCTTTTGAGTCTTTTAATGCTTCAGGGTCTACCTTTGATAGGTCCCATCCGCCTTCTTCCATGGAGTGCATAAATGCATCACCATATTTTATAATGCCTGATTCAAGCATTTCGCGCAGTAAGTCGTTACCTTCACGGGTACGCTCACCTACACCGGCGAATACTGATAAACCAGAGTATGCTTTTGCAATGTTGTTGATCAATTCCTGGATCAATACGGTTTTACCTACACCCGCACCACCAAACAAACCGATCTTACCACCTTTTACATAAGGCTCTAATAAGTCGATAACCTTAATACCGGTAAATAATACTTCAGTTTCGGTAGAAAGATCCTCAAACCTTGGAGGAGCAGCGTGGATAGGGCGGCCGTTAGTGTTATCAAGATTAACAATACCATCAATGGCATCACCAACCACGTTAAATACACGTCCTTTAATATCTTCGCCAACAGGCATTTTTATAGCTGATTCCAAGTCAGTAACCTTCATTCCGCGTAGCAGACCGTCGGTTGAATCCATGGCGATTGCGCGAACGCGATCTTCACCTAAATGCTGTTGAACCTCTAAAATAACCTTCTGACCATTTTCCTTTGTGATCTCTAATGCATCATAAATTTTAGGAAGATGAGCGTCATCAGCGAAGCTTACGTCAACTACCGGACCGATGATCCGTGATATTTTTCCAATGTTTGGCATATATTACCTGGTAATTTAAAGTATTTATTATGAAATAGTACGCATAAAAAATACACCTGCTATTTCGGTGCGCAAAGTTATGATTTATATACAAATATTAAAATAGGAGTTGCAAGTTTTTTTTAGCCCATAGTCGATCGTCCATGGACCATAGTTTAAATCCCGGAATTGCTATTGACTATCGACCATGGGCTATCGACTTTTTCACACCTGCCAACTGATAACAATTTTCCCGATATGTTCACCACTTTCCATCAGCTTATGGGCTTGAGCAGCTTTATCAGCAGGGAAAACCTTATTTATTATTGGCTTTATTTTGCCCGATGCAATCAGTGGCCAGATAACCTGTTCAAGTTTTTGAGCGATTTTGGCTTTAAACGCAATCTCCCTTGAGCGCAGCATGGAGCCGGTTATATTTAAACGCTTCCGCATCACAACGGACAGATCAACCTGCACATCCTTGCCGTTCATGGCATTGATTAATACCAGCCGCCCCTCGTCGGCTAATGACTTCAGGTTATCGGGCGTATAATCGCCGCCGATCATGTCCAGGATAACATCAACACCTTTGCCGTAGGTGAGTTGTTTAATAACATCGGCAAAAATTTCCGTTTTATAGTTGATGGCCTTAGCAGCGCCGAGTTCTTCGCAAAATCTGCATTTTTCAGCCGAGCCTGCGGTTACGTATACGGTGTGCCCCATAGCTTTTGCCATTTGGATAGCCGTTACGCCTATCCCGCTTGACCCACCGTGAACCAGCAGGGTTTCATCACCCTTCAATTGCCCCCGGTCAAACACGTTGCTCCACACGGTAAAGAATGTTTCGGGCAGGGATGTCGCCTCCTCAAAGGATAGATTGCCGGGGATAGGTAAACATTGTCCTTCGGGTACATTGCAATATTCGGCATAGCCACCGCCTGTTACCAAGGCGCAAACTTTATCGCCGACCTTCCAGTGGGTAACTTTGGCGCCAACTTCGGCAATAACACCAGCAATTTCAAGTCCGGGAATATCCTGCGGGGCTCCCTGTGGTGGTGGGTAGTTGCCCTTACGCTGGAAAACATCGGGGCGGTTAATACCGGCGGCGTGTACCTTTACCAACACCTCGGTATCGGCGCAGGCAGGGGTGGGGCGTTCAGCAAGCTGCAAAACTTCCGGGCCTCCGGGCTGGGTTATAACGATGGCTTTCATTAGGTAAAGATAGGAGTAAAGTCAATAGTCCTGAGTCTAAAGTCGATAGTCTTTTGACTTCAGACTCAAGACTTAGAACTTCAGACTCCCGCTCATTCACTCCTCAAACTATCCACCGGGTTCACTAATGCGGCCCTTATACTTTGATAGCTAACCGTAATAAATGCTATTGCTAATGCCCCCAAAGCGGTAACTGCCACAACCCACCATTGAATATTTTGACGATAGGCAAACCCCTGCAACCATTTCTGCATAATGAGCCATGCCAGCGGGGTAGCTATTATGATAGAGATCAATACCAGCTTAACAAAATCTTTAGATAGCAGGGCCACAATTGTGGCTACTTCAGCGCCCAATACCTTACGGATGCTGATCTCGCGGTTACGCTGCTCGGCGGCGTAGGCTGCAAGGCCGAATAAACCAAGACACGCAATAATAATGGCCAGCGTGGTGAATACAATAAAGATGCTGCCCATGCGCTGCTCGTTATTATACAGTGCGTTAAAATCATCGTCCATAAAGGAATATTCGAAATGCAGGTTAGGCTGTAGTGCCTTCCACCTGTTTTCGATATTTTGCATTAACGAGGGCAAATTAGCGGTGTTGAGCCTTACACTTAGTGATGCCATCCAATCATTATTCATTACCAGCATTACGGGGGCGATGTTATCCCGCAGGGAACTGAAATTAAAGTCCTTTACCACGCCGATGATCTGGTAGTCTTTTCCATCTTTTATTTTCGCTGCGGGATCACCTTTGTAGCCGATCATTTTTGCCATTGTTTCGTTGATGATCACCGAGTTTGAATCTGTAAGGAATTGCGCATTGAAATTACGGCCTTGTACCAGCTTCATCCCCATGGTACTGATATAATCGGCGTCTACCTGCCAAAACTGAGTTTCAATATTTTTAACTGTGCCGGCACCAACATAATTCAGGGCGCTTAAATTTGAGGTAGGCAGGTAGTGCGTCAGGGTGGCATTGAGGACACCCGGTAATTGTTTAACCTGCTCCTTTAGTACTTTCGGATCAATGGAACTAACGTTTTTTATTATCAACACCTGGTTTCGGTTAAAGCCAAGGTCCTTATTCCGGATATAAGTGAGCTGATTATAGATGACAAGTGTACCAATAATAAGGAATATGGATACGGAAAACTGAAATACCACCAAAAAGCTGCGCAGAAAGCTGCCTTTAAAACCTGTGGCTAATTTCCCTTTTAAAACCTGGATGGGTTGAAAAGCGGAAAGAAAGAATGCTGGGTACGACCCGGCAAGCACTCCAACCACAATTATAATAATCAGCATTGCTGGTAACAGCCATGTAAATGTGTGGGCAGTTATTGCTAATGATTTCCCGGCGATTTGATTAAACAAAGGCAATATAGCCCAAGCCGCAAATACAGCTATAACGGTAGCTGCTAGTGTAACCATTATCGATTCCGACAGAAATTGCGCTATCAAATATTTACGCGATGAACCTAACACCTTGCGTACGCCAACCTCGCGGGCACGGTTTGCCGAACGTGCCGTTGAAAGGTTCATGAAGTTAATACAAGCCAGGATCAATATAAATATGGCGATAGCCGAAAATATGTAGATGTATTGCACATATCCATTTATCCCAAGTTCCCTTTGCCTGTTTGAGTGCAGGTGGATCTCGTTTAGTGGCGTTAAATTAAGTCTGATATAATTGCCCTTTGCTTCAAATTTATTGTAGTCAAAAGCCGGAGTGGTTTCGTTTCTGCGGATAAGGGCGGCAAACTTTGATTCCAATTTTTTACGATCAGCACCCTGTTTAAGAAGGATATAGGTATTGGTATTAAAGTGTGCCCAACTGTTATCATGATTAGGCCCCATGGCTATAAAAAGATCAGCCTTAAAATGTGATTGGGCGGGCATATCTTCAATAACCCCTGTTACTTTATAACTGGTACTGTCGGTAACCAAAAACAGGGTTTTACCAACCGCATCTGTGGTATTAAAATATTTCAGGGCGATGGTTTGGGTAATAACAATTGTATGAGGCTCGGCAAGCGCAGTTTTTGGATCGCCGTGCTGCATGGGTAAGGTAAATATGTCAAATATGCCGCCGGAGCAATAAAATGCTTTTTTCTCATCTATAACTTCATTGCCTTTTTTAAAGCGGACATTTACACCCTGCCCTATCCGCATTGATCTTTCTACCTCAGGAAATTCTTTTAGCAGGGCATCGCCAACCGGCGGCGCTGTTATGGCAAAGGAGGTTTCATTGCTGCCGGCCTTAAGATCGGTATTTACGCGATAAATCCTGTCGTATTTGGTATTAAAACGGTCGTAACTCAACTCATCAATCACATAAAAAACAATAAGCAGGCAGGTTGCCAGGCCTAATGCAAGCCCCAGGATGTTGATGAATGTGAATCCTTTGTTTTTTAATAAGCTGCGAAATGCGGTTTTGATGTAGTTTCTAAACATAATGATGAATTAAGCTTCGATAAAGCTATAACTAAATATTTAGTTATGCAAGTAAAGCTCACTTTTTATCATCGGCGCCCATTATCTCATGCACTTTTTTATCCAGATCTGCCATATTGCCTTCACCATGTTTTTTTAAGTCGAAATTTGCCTTCCCCCGATAACGCCCGGCTATTCTACCATTGTTATCAATTAAAATAAACAAGGAGGGGGGCAGTCCCTGAATATCGTATAGCCCCCACAAGCCATCGTCGCCGGCATTCCTTGCCCGTACGTGATGCCATATAGCTGTACTATCGTTCGCTATGGCGGTTTCCCATTCCTTTTTGGAAAAATCAAAGGATATGCCTATTACTTCTAAACCCTTGCTGTGATACTTATTATATAATTGTTTTAGATGCCGGGTTTCTTCACGTTGAGGAACGCAATAGCTTCCCCAAAACTCAAGTATTAAATAATGCTTACCTATAAATGATTTAAGATTAAGCGATCTCCCTGCTACATCTGTTTTGGAAAATAATGGAGCCATGCTTCCAACGGCGGAAATTTTTCGCTGGTCTAAATTATTTTTTACAGATAACCCTGCTATACTACTTTTCACGGCCGATGCGAATGAATTATAAAATGCATAAGCGGAATCAAGTGGAAGTGTTCTTCCAGCAACATAGTTATCCAGCAAATAGGCGCTTAAATAGGAGGAGGGATGAGTACTTATAAAGTTGTAATCGATATGTTTTCCATGCTCATTGTACTTGTCTATCTGGCTTGCTATTTTTACATGAGCGGTGTGGTTTTTTGGCGTATTACCGGCTGCTTCAACTTTGAACAGCTCATTGTACAAAGAATCCTTTACCTTGTTAGTTGGCTTCATCAGTTCTTGTAAACCGTCCAAATCATTTTGCATGGCAGAGCCGGTTATCTTAGCACGGTCAAAATGATTTCCTTCAACATCCACTGTCATAGTACCAGGAGACAGGAATATTTCGCTGGCATATGATTCATTTTCCGACTTTGGTTTCCCATCCCGCATTAGCCAGGCGTCTACGGGACTTTTAAGTTGAAGCTCAAAATAAAACGCCTTGTTTTTTACCCTCGATTTATAGTTATGCCTTTTTTTATTTTCATCCGAATAAGACAGATACATAACCGTTGCCGTTCTCCCGGTCACGGTTCCTGTTAGCCTTACATAACCTGTTTTCTTATTTTGCGCACAAAGAATGTGGGGAAATAAAACAAAAAGACTTAACAGGTTCAATAAGGTTTTCATTTGGAAAATTAATGCTCTAAAATAGCTCTTATTAAAATGGGGTTGGTAATATTATCGGTTACAAAAACAGATATTTGAAACTTTTTACATTATCAAAACAAACATTCATTTTATTATCATTCCTTTGCATAAAAAAACTACTTATGTCATTACAACCAGGCTCAGCCGCTCCGCAATTCACTTTAGTTTCATCAGCATTAAAAGAAGTTTCATTAGCCGATTTTAAAGGTAAAAAAGTAGTGCTGCACTTTTTCCCAATGGCTTTTACAGGTGTTTGTACAACTCAATTGTGCACCATGCGCGATAATTTTGGCTATTATGATGGCCTTAACGCTACCATATTAGGGATCTCTGTTGATTCTCCTTTTACCCTGGCAAAATTCAAGGAAGAGAACAACTACCAGTTTGAGCTTTTGTCCGACTTTAATAAAGAGGTTTCAACGGCGTATGGCGCTATATATGAGCAGTTTGCATTTGGTTTGAAGGGTGTATCAAAACGCGCTGCATTTGTAATAGACGAAGAGCAGAATATAGTTTATGCAGAGGTTTTAGAATCAGCCGGCGACCTGCCTGATTTTGCTGCAATTGCCGAAGCGGTAAAGTAATTTGAAAAAAATTATAACGGAATGAAAAGAAATCCTATTTTTGCAGTCCGTTAAAAAAAGCACTTGTAGCTCAATTGGATAGAGCACCTGACTACGGATCAGGAGGTTAGGGGTTCGACTCCCTTCAAGTGCACTTGTTTAAGTCCAAAGTCAGTAGTCCGAAGTCTAAAGTCAAAACCTCTGATTTTGCTTAGAGACTAATTACTCACGACTTCTGACTCATGACTAATAAGCCTTTCTGTATAGTACCGAAAGGCTTTTAATTTGATAAAAGCATGCTGAACCTGGTATTGTTTGGTCCTCCCGGAGCTGGGAAAGGGACACAATCACAAAAACTTATAGAGAAATACGGATTGATCCATTTATCAACGGGCGACATATTGCGCGGTGAGATTTCACAGGGAACCGAGCTTGGTTTAGAAGCAAAGAAACTGATGGATGATGGCAAATTGGTTCCGGATGCGGTAGTTATCGGCATGATCAGCCACAAGCTGGATGCCAATAAGGATGCTAAAGGGTTTATTTTTGATGGCTTTCCACGTACTGTTGCACAGGCAGAAGCATTAGATACATTGCTTGAAAGTAAAAATGCACCCATATCGGGCATGATAGCGCTTGAAGTTAATGACGATGAGCTGGAGCAGCGTTTACTGCTTAGAGGCAAAGATTCAGGCAGGCCTGATGATGCTAACCCGGAAGTTATCCGTAAAAGAATAAAAGAATATAACGATAAAACGGCACCTGTTGCCGGTTTTTATCAAGGTCAAAATAAATATAAAAGCATAAACGGCATCGGTTCGGTTAACGAAATTTTTGATGCTATTAATGCGATTATAAGTTCATATTAAGTCCGAAAGTCGGGAAAGTCAGTAAAGTCCGAAAGAAGGAAGAATATAGTCCTGAAGGTATAGATCGTTAGTAAAGTCCGGAAGATTAGGCAGTTCGCTTAGTATCTTTCGGACTTTACTGACTTTCGGACTTTCCCGACTCAAAACAAATAAAAATGTCTCAAGGTTCAAATTTTGTTGATTATGTGAAGATCTGTTGCCGCTCTGGCCACGGAGGGGCCGGTTCTGCGCATTTGCACCGCGATATATTAACTTCAAAAGGCGGTCCGGATGGTGGTGACGGTGGTCGTGGCGGGCACGTTATAGTAAAAGGTAACGCCCAGCTATGGACAATGCTGCACCTTAAATACCGTAAGCACGTAATTGCAGGCGACGGCGATGCGGGCGGAAGTTCACTACGCAGCGGTAAAACGGGAAGGGACGAGATCCTGGAAGTGCCGTTGGGTACCACAGTGAAAAACGCGGAAACCGGCGAAATTATATTCGAGATTACAGAGGACGGCGAAACAAGGATCTTAACGCCCGGCGGCAGGGGCGGGCAGGGGAACTGGCACTTTAAAACATCTACACAACAAACCCCACGCTATTCACAACCCGGCGAAGAAGGCCAGGAAGACTGGAATATTTTAGAGTTAAAGGTATTGGCAGATGTTGGCCTGGTAGGTTTCCCGAATGCAGGTAAATCAACCTTGCTTTCTGTAGTATCCGCGGCTAAGCCAGAGATTGCAGATTATGCGTTTACCACTATAGTGCCAAACCTGGGAATAGTTGCATACAGGGGCGGAAAATCGTTTGTGATGGCTGATATACCCGGGATAATAGAGGGGGCATCGCAAGGGAAGGGTTTAGGCTTTCGGTTTTTGAGACATATCGAACGTAACTCAGTATTGTTATTCATGGTGCCGGCCGATACTAACCGTACCATCAAGGAAGAATACCAGATCTTACTGCACGAATTAAAGGAATATAACCCGGAGATGCTTCACAAGCCAAGGGTACTGGCTGTAACAAAGTCGGACATGCTTGATGATGAGCTGATGGATGAAATGAAAAAGGAACTTCCGGCGGATGTTCCCTCTATTTTTATCTCCTCGGTGGCCCAGAAAAACATCGATCAGCTGAAGGATTTACTTTGGAAGGAAATTAATTCTTAGTTAGGGAGAGGTTGTAAGGGTTGCAAATGTTGTAGTGGGTAGAAAAAACATTTACAACTCTTACAACAACTACAACCTTTTCAACTTAGCGGCATACAACACATATTTATCACTTAGCATGGATAAGTTAAATCCTGCATAGCCAGGGAACGATTTCATTATCAGCTTTTCTTTTGGTCCATTGTAGCTTTCGGGCAATACAATAAACAGCGGACCTGCAAAACCATCATACGTGTATTCGTCCATATCTATTTTAAAATCATCGGCAATGGGCGACAACGTGATAATCCTGTTATGCATGATCTCGAGTCCTAAGTCGTTTGAAATAAATACAAATACTGCATTCTTATTCTCCCGGTCGAGTTTCATTACTGCGTTAAGCGACTGCTGATCGATATTGATTTGTGAGATGCCTGTATTTCCTTTGGCGCTAAGGTTTTTATTGATGCTGAATCCTTTAAATAAATAGTTAAAACTATAAGCGGCTATTCCCAGGCATAAAACAGTAAATGCCACCTGGTAAATGCGCTTCGATATGCTTATTAAATAGATAATTCCCGGAACCACTAAAATGCCGATGATCCGGAAATGCCTTGCCTCGTAGGAGATATTCAATTGCCTTAAATAAATTACCCCGAAAAAGAGGAATGCCGCACCATAAAAAACAAGGACAAATAATTTGTAATTACTGCTCGGAACCTTGCGGACGATAGTAATAACCAACCATACACTTAAAATAGCAAGCGCCACAACTATCAATACCGCCCACTGATGTGCTACCATCGGCTTGCCAAAGTTAAAAAGCAGACCGTGGAAAAAATCGTCCAATGAAAACCCGGAAAGCAATGGGGTAGAAAGCGGGAACGTAAAGGTTTCAGCAGCAAACTTGATCCCTTTTGAAACACTGGCAGGGCTCTGTCCTTTGGAGAGGAAAAATATATAAATGCTGCCCACCGATAGTGCGGCAGAAATACCTATCCATAATCCTTTTTTTATCCATTCGATAACACCGGCGCCGCCTGATGATAGCCTGATCCACAAACAGCAAAGCCCTGCGGCATACATCCACAGGAACGACGATTTGCAGAAGAAACCAATCCATCCCGATAGGAGAACAAAAAGTAAAAGCTTCCAGTCTGTTTTTCGCAGTACGACGCAGCCATATAAGAACCAGCCCTCAAAAGCAAAAATCAGTACCTCGCCGCCGCTGTAAAACACATAAGGAACAAAGAAGGCAAAGGCCAGCTGGCAAATGATAAATAAAAGACTCAACACAGAAACAAATGGCGTAAAGCCGATCTTTTTAAAGAACGTATAAAAACCTGCGAGCCCGCAGATTTGAGCGAGCGCAACCGTTATTGAAAGTGCCTGCCCTGTGTTAACACTTGAACTTAGCTTAAAAAAGTAGGGCACTAAATATTGACCGGGCGACCACCAGACCATATATTCATCGTAGTTTTGAGTAATATCACTTTGATCAGGAGCTGTAAAAACGTTAAACGGGCCGCCTAAATTCATACAACGCAGTACATGCAAACCGTTGGCTGCGTCCGGGAAAAGTGCCGGTGGGATGAAGAAAAGGATAATCCCTAAAGTTATCACAGTTATCCCTGTGGCCCAAAGGATGATCTTATAGAATCTAGTTTGTGTAAATGGCATTAATAATTGATAAACAGGTTCAAAACGATGTTAAAATACGTATTTTCAAAAGAATCAGGAGATGACCCTGTCGCGGATCTTCACCGCTGGGTTTCCCTGGTAAACAGAATAGGCATCAAGGTTTTTAGTAGCCACCGAACCACTGGTGAGCACGGCGTGTGATGCCACGGTTACACCAAGGTTGATCATTGCACCCGCACCGATCCAAACACCATCTTCCAGTGTCACGCCGGCGGTTATATTGAATGTTGTTTTTTTATAATCGTGGCTGCCGGTGAGTAAAACTGCCCCCTGTGACAGGCAGACATTACTGCCGACGCTAATTGGAACAAGGCAATCAATCCAAACATTTTCGCCTATCCAGGTTTGGTTGCCAACAGTGAGATGCCAGGGATATTTAACATTTACCCCGGGTTTTATGGTAACCGCTTTGCCGATCCTCGCCCCGAATAAACGCAGCAAAAACACCTTGAAAGTACTGGATGGCACTAAGCTTGTCTTTAAAAACACAGCGTTTACATAAAACCAAAGCAGCCTTTTAAAAGCATTGCCCCCGGGATGAAACGGTGCGTTATTGTATAATGACAGGTCAGTTTTTTGCATCATTCAGCGCATCAGTGCGTTTTACCCAAAAGTAAAGGGTAATGGCGATAATTACATATATTATGATATTAAAAACGGTATGATGATCAACAATTCGATTATCCTTTTTATGCCAGAACAGGGCAAGAAGCACAAAGCGTAAAATATTTAAAAGTTCGATCCCCAATATGCCGCTGACCAGGAAGATGATCTTCGATTTTAATTTTGCGGGATATGCCAGAACGAACGCCGCAAAAAAACTGATCACACCCAGGCCGAGGCAGGAGTATACCAGTTGTATAACGCCCCTGCCGGCTACCAAAAGTTAAAACTGATCACACCCAGGCCGAGGCAGGAGTATACCAGTTGTATAACGCCCCTGCCGGCTACCAAAAGTTCGTACTGATTGGTTACAGCAGTAAATCCAAACCAACCCAGTACAGCCGCACTAGCTTTTAACAAAAGCCATCGTAAGCCTTGTATATAGTTCAGGTTATCGGCAAGAAATGCGCTGTAATGATTGCCCGGCGATGTAACACCGAAAAAGAAGATGTTGAAATAGTAGAACGCCGCGAATAGGATTACAAATAGCAAGATAAACCTTAATGGGGAGTGCCCGGTGTTCACATTTTCGGGATTCTTCTTTTTAAGGATCTCATCAATCTTAACATCAACAATAAGCCGGAACCAGAAGCCTTGCAGAAAGTGGAATATCACACCGGTTTGCCCGTCGAGAATACCCAGCTGGAAAAACATGCGGTAAAGAAAATATAACATCGGCCTTACGTAGCGGGGTAGCTTCCACCATAGCTGTTTTAACCTTGCGGTACGTTCATCGGGCGAGCCCCAAAAGTGTGGCTTTACGGTTTGCGAGCGCAGTTGCATCATCCGCTCCACCTCTTCATGAGCAACCAGGTCGCTGTAGCGGTTGTGCTTTTCGATCCAAAAGCTGATATTATTCTCTTTCAGGTTTTCTTCAAGGATAAAGCCGTCCTTCCAGATTTCGGTTTTGCCCGGCACAATGAAACGATGATCCATGTTCTCGTTCAGATCGGAGTAGCCAACGCCATACCGGATCATTTTAAGCAGGTAGAAAGGGTAGTAGCCGCCATGTTTTATCCACCGGCCTTTAAAGAAATTTTTCCGGCTGAAGTAAATGCCATCTACATCTTTATGGTCGTCATCTTTAAAATTGTGCAAGCGCTCGTTCAGTTCGGGGGTTACTGTTTGGTCGGCGTCAAGGCAAACTATCCAGGGCGTTTTAATGTCGAAATTTTTTAAAGCAAAATCCCATTGCTTGGGGTGATTTTCAAAGGCATGCTGTAAAATAGTGGCCCCGTAGTTTTTTGCTATCGAGATGGTATTATCCGTACTGCCGGAATCTACTATAAAAATAGCTGCGCCGAGGTTTTGGATAGAGGCAAGCAAGCGCGGTAAATGAATTTCTTCATTATAAGTGATTATAATAAATGAAAATTCGCTGTTCACTATAATTTTGCTTTGATGATCATACTCATCCATATATAAGGAATCCGGCCACAGCCCTTAAATTGAGTAACCGTGAACCCCGCATCCGTTAATACTTTACTCAAAGTCTTTCTCGACCATAATTTGATATGTCCGCCCAACCAAAGGGGATTGAGATGCTGATCCCACTTGTTAAAAATACTGAGCATTAAGTTCTTCAAATAACCATGGTAAGGCGTGGTTACTATAATCTCAGCACCCGGCTTTAATTGCAGTTTGCAGAATTCAATAAACGCCTGTGGGTTATATAGGTGCTCGATAACTTCAGTAGTAATGATGGTATCGAACGGAATATTTTGTAACTGAGCCGGCAATGCATCTGACGACAGGTCCTGCACAAAAAAGCGGTCCGGGTTTGTTTTTTGAGCAATGCCGATCCCCTTTTCGGAGGCATCGGTGCCGTAGGCATTGTAACCAAGCGTAAGCAGGTAGTTTACAAGGTACCCATTGCCGCAACCAAGGTCGAGAATATACTTGTTTCTGTCCTTATCAAGCATGGCTACCAGGTCGTTCAGCTGATAGCTAAAGTTATGGGTTGGCGCGTCGCTGTGGTATCCGTAATCGATGTAATCAGCCATTAATTATGTTATTGTACATGTTTACATATTGTGCAACCAGGTTAGCTTCGTTAAAATCAGCAGCAATTTTTGCCGGTGCACTTGCCCTGATCCTGTTCAGCTCATCCTGTTTTCCGTGAATAAAATTAATCATATTACCTATAGCTGCGGCGTTCAATTCGCTTTGCCAACCAAGATTATTCGAGACCACATAATCTGCCAGGCCAACGAACGGGCTTACTAAGACCGCCGTACCCTGGCTCAGGCTTTCAATAATTACATTGCCAAAGTTTTCATCGTGTGAGGGTAAAACAAGGAGGTGGTGCTGCGCCAATATTTCAAATTTTTTATCATTTTGAAAGCCTATCCAATAAACATCTGCTTCATCACCATTTCTTCTAACTAATGCTTTGAGCTCATCTACATAAGTTTTTTCGCCGCTTCCGACAATAGTTAAGCTGAATGGGAAATTTATAAATGGCAGCGCGTTTATTAAAAGATCCAACCCTTTCTTTTCTTCTATCCTTGAAAGAAAGATCAGTTTTAAAACAGCTAAAGATTGAGCAGCTCCAGGCAAATCAGCAGGCAGTTTAACAAAGTTGGGCAGGTTGGTAATATTTCGGGGCTTAATAAGCGCAATGATAGCTTCGCTCTCCCTGCCTGATGTTACATGGATGCTGCAGCGCTGTAATAACGGTTTGCCCAGTAAATGATGAATGAACCACTTTACACCGATATTTTTATTTTGAAATGAATAAGGGCTCAGCGTTCCCCTTGGTGACACCACAACCGGGACATTGCGCATTAACGCGATGAGGCAGGAGAAAAGGGATACTAAATTCCACCATGCATGGATATGGACAACATCAAAGCTTTTTACTGTGCACCATAGTTTTTTTAAAAGCGCCGGTGAAAAATGGGAATGATCTTTGGTGATCCTTTTGAAATAAGTTACTGTTACGCCATCAACATTTAAAGGCTGGTTAGGCTGCACTGGTAACTCTTCCTTCCCGTTAGCGGTGGTTGCATAAACTTTGGTATCAATGCCCGCCTTCGTCAGTTGCTCACTTAGCATGGAAACAGACATGGTTGGGCCACCATATATGTAAGCGGGTTTGTACGCCGCACAGATCTGTAAAACTCTCAAATTTCCTTTAATATATTTCTCGATCGCAAAACCTTAAAGATAGCCAGCATGCTTATATAACTCCAGAATACGGAGTTGATGAGGAACTCGAAGCTTAATCCGCGCCAAAAGATCTGGAACAAGCCGCTGAATATAAGTGCTGTTCCTAAGATATAGCCACCAAAAAGTTCCTCGGCTTTTACGGCAATTATTTGCGCTACGGCACCGTATGCAAATAAGAAAATAAAGATACCCCATGCCCCTCCCGACAAATAGGCATCAACTACAAAGGCCGGCTTAGCGGACACGCTTGAACTTCGATTAACTACGCCGGCATCATAAACGCGCTGCATTATCAGTTCCTCCGTATTGGGTTTCGATGGCCAGAATACCCTTGGCACTATCGCGATGGCCGATTGTTTCAAAATTTGTGTTCCGTAATAATCTACCTGGCTTGGGGTTGATTTAACATACCTGGTAAACATGTCTATTTCGCTGAGGCGATAACAAAGAAAGATCCAGTTGGAAGTGTCCTCAGTATCTGTATTCAGCGTAGCATCAAGGGCTATTTGTGTAGCATCGTCTGAAGTTTCGTCGCCTGACCATACATTTTGCCTGAAACTGTTTACATAGGCGGGCAAAAACATAAAAAGCAGGATAAGTACCGGGCCAAATATTATGGTAACCAGCCGTTTATAATTAGGATATAAAAAAATCCCTAATACCAATACGCTGATAATAATAGGTTCTTTAAAGCCCGATGTGTTTGTTACAATGCCGAAAACACTATTAAAAGCTGTATTGAGTCGGTTATAGCGCAGAAATTTAACAATGTTGAATATATAGTTATTGATGGAGGATCGACGGATAAAACTATCAACATCGTTAATAATTATAAACATTTTATAAGTCGCGTTATTTCTGAGCCTGATAAGGGCATTTATGATGCCATGAACAAAGGCATTAAACTGGCTACAGGCGATGTGGTTGGAATGTTGAATGCTGATGATTTTTTTGCCGATGATACAGTTTTAGACAATATAGCCGAAGCGTTTAAAAAAAATAATGTTGATATCGTATACGCCGACCTGGATTACATAAACGCATCCGGGAAGGTTATACGCAAATGGCGATCGGGCCAATACACCACCAAAAGTCTCAACTTTGGATGGATGCCACCACACCCAACTTTCTATTGTAAACGAAATTTATTCGAAAAATTCGGCTTCTACGGCCTTAATTATGGTACCGCTGCCGATTATGAGTTGATGTTAAGATTCCTGTATATCAATAAGTTATCTGCATTTTATATTGAAAAAGTAATAATTAAAATGAAAATCGGCGGAAAGAGTAACAAAAATTTCAGCAGCCGCGTAAAAGGATTATTGTTTGATTTAAAAGCAATGCGGACTAACGGAATTTCGTTTCCAATTATTACAATAATTGTTAAGCCGTTACGAAAGCTGATACAATACTTTTAATCAAAGGATGTAAATGTTAATATGTTAATAATAACTGACAATCTAAATTAACAATTGTTATTTACTTGCAGCATTAAATTAACTATTGTATAACTAGCGTAACGGGATGATGATGGAATTTCTACATAATTACACTTTTCTATACTACATTTTTATCGTTGCTGTTTCGTTACTGATAACAACATTTGCCATCCCATCAATTCTGCACGTAGCCCGCTTCCGCCACTTATATGACGATCTTGGCCATTTCAGGAAGGAACATGATCACGGCATTCCCCGGCTTGGCGGTGTTGCCATTTTTGTTGGCTTCACAATTACTTCCCTTTTATTCTGTATGACCAATAAGGCTTTGCCGATAAACTATCTGCTTACGGCCTGTATAATTTTGTTCGCCATGGGTATTAAGGATGACCTTTCGGGTGTAAACTCAAATACGAAACTTATTATTCAGTTTGTAGTGTGTGCCATACTTGTATTGTTAGGCAATATCCGTTTAACCGGATTGTACGGTGTATTCGGAATTTATGAACTACCATACATTGTGAGCGTTGGCTTATCAATTTTAATAATCTTATTAGTTGTTAACGCGTTTAACTTAATTGACGGTATTGACGGCCTGGCCGCAACTACCGGCATTATTGCCAACGGCGCCTTTGCCATATTGTTTATATATATTAAGCAATATGAGTTGGCTGCGGTTTCAATGGCCATGGCCGGAGCTATTTTGGGCTTTTTACGTTTCAATATTACACCTGCAAAAATATTTATGGGCGATACCGGATCTTTATTGATCGGGCTGATAACAGCAGTAATGGCACTAAAGTTTATGGAAGTAAATATGATTACCGCCACTAAGCTGCCTGAGCTATACAGCGCTCCTGCATTAACAGTGGCTATACTGATAGGCCCGGTATTCGATACCATACGTGTGTTTGTTATCCGGATCCTGCAAGGTAACTCTCCGTTTGCAGCCGATCGCAACCATATTCATCACCGCATGCTGAAGCTTGGTTTTAACCACTTGCAAACTACTCTTATTTTAACAGTTGCTAATATTTCATCAATTATAATGGTATTGCTGCTTAAGTCTTATGGCAATTCAATTCTTATTGTGTTGATCGTGTTGATCTCGCTGGTATGTAATTGGATCATTACTTTCTTCCTTCGTTCAAAAGAACGCGAAAGCCTTGCATTGCGCAACCTGTTCGTTTAATTAAGCATTTTCAACTTCCTTAAAAACCTGACTTTTAGTTAACAGGTCCGTTCTGTCGCTTCCTTTTATTTTAGTTAATTTTGTCGCATTATTATTACTACTATGAGGATTGCTATAAATGGGTTTGGGCGGATAGGGCGGATTTTTTTGAGGAATATCCTGGAAAGACAAGGGATTTCGGTTGTAGCGATAAATGACCTTACAGATACTAAAACACTTGCGCATCTTTTTAAATACGATTCGGTTCACCGCGGCTTTAAAGGCTCGGTTGATTTTGATGAAAATCATTTAATAATAAATGGAAAAGCAATAAGAGTACTTTCGGAATCCAATCCCGAGAGGTTACCCTGGAAGGATTTGCAAATAGACCTTGTTATCGAATCAACAGGTAAATTCACGTCAAGACAAGGGGCGGAAAAGCACCTGGAGGCAGGGGCAGGACAGGTAATCATATCCGCGCCCGGGACCGATAAAAGCATCCCCGCCGTTGTGCTGGGCGTTAATGACGGAATGATAGACCTAAAATCTCCGATACTATCAAACGCATCGTGTACAACCAACAATGTGGCTGCCATGGTTAAAATACTGGATGATAACTGGGGTATTATTGACGGATACATTACTACGGTGCATTCCATGACAGGTGACCAGAACCTGCACGATGCACCTCATAAGGATTTGCGCAGGGCAAGGGCAGCATCGGGTTCAATTATTCCGACAACTACCGGGGCCGCCAAGGCGATAACTGCTATATTCCCGCATTTGGACGGCCGCCTGGGCGGCGCCGGAATACGGGTGCCTGTTCTAAATGGATCATTAACCGACTTTACCTGTAGCCTAAAAAAACAACCCACAGTTGAGGCGATAAACCTGGCATTTAAAAAGGCCGCAGAAGGGCCGATGAAAAATGTTTTGGAGTATACCGAGGATGCTATAGTATCAACCGATATATTGGGAAACCCGCACAGCTGCATTTTTGATGCCCAGCTTACCTCAATAGTGGGCGGGCTTGTTAAAGTAGTTGGCTGGTACGATAATGAAATGGGCTACTCCAGCCGTTTGGCCGATTTGGTGGAAAAGATTAGTTTATTGTGAGATAGTTAATTGGGTTGATTGAGTTAGATTATGTTGATTAAGTCGGGGAATTGAAAAGTAACATTATAACCTGCCGGCTTCAATTTTTAAAGCCTATTCAACTCAATCAACTTCACTTTACATACTTCAAATAAGCTACTGCACTGGTTACAGGGTAATTTTTTTGATAATAAATATACGATGAAAATGTCAGTATGTCATCGGTTTTGCCGAGAATAAGATTTTGTTGATCTGTTGCCAACTGGTTTGAGCCGTATTCCTTTGAGAACGTTACAGTGCGGCGCACATTTATCTTTTTAACCTTAACACCTTTTATAGTAGTATCAGAAATGGTTTTGGTTTTAACATTGTTTAGATTTCCCTCAATGTAATTGTGAGCGGTTATACCATCTTCACTTATCGTAGTAAAATCAAACGCGCCTAATCTGGTGGATTTAAAATCTTCTGTTAAATGTACAGCGTAGGTTGTTTGATAGGCGTCGGCAAGCACAAATAAATTCAAGTTTTCATCAAGAGCCAAAGTAAGCACTTTGCCCGAAACTGTGGTTTTAACTTTTTGAGGATATATGATAAATGCTACCATATGGATAGAATCATCCCTGGTTAACTTTTTAGTAGTATCGGGGATTGTTGTTACCGGTGGTGTTTTAGTTGTATCGGTAGGAGTTGGTGTAACATCATTTTTCTTGCTGCAGCTCCAAAGCATGATAGAAACCAGGATCAAAGAAAATATTGTTCTCATAAAATAACCAATAGGTAATAAGTGATTATACTTAATGCAATAGTTGTGCAGTTTTTGTACATTTAGGTTAATAGTATCAATATACTACGGGGAAAATTGATAAATGGGTATAATATTGTAATACCCCGGCTATTCAAAGGCCGGGATAATTAATAAGTTTGGGGAAAAATCTACTCATTTCGCCACTGTGTTCATTATTTAATAAATGATTAAATTTATTTCCCTTTACGATCTGCTGCCCATCCGCAACGAAGTTTTGCGCGCGGGGCAGTTAACTCTGGAAGAATGTATTTTTCCCTCAGATAATTTACCGGGTATTTTTCACCTGGGTTATTACGTTGAGGAGGAGCTTGCCTGCATAGGATCGTTCCACCCGCAAAGCTATGATGGTTTTGAAGGAACGGGTTACCAGTTACGCGGAATGGCTACCATTGAAAAATATCGGGGTAGGGGTTTGGGCAATCAACTGCTAAACTTTGCAATAGTTTACCTTCGCGGGCAAAAAGCAAATTACCTGTGGTGTAACGCCAGGAAAACTGCTTTGCAATTTTATTTAAATATGGGTTTCGAGATTATATCTGCCGAATTTGAGGTGCCCGGTATAGGTCCTCATTATGTTATGTATGTTAAGATTCGGTGATTTTTTCATTAATTGAAACACCTTTTTAACTTTTACGTTCGGATTTTAGAATTAAATGCTGAATTTGGCGGCTCGAAATTCGCTTGCATTAACCATTTTGCATCAAACATTATGAAAACTATAGATCAAATTAAATTTTCAGGAAAAAAAGCACTCGTTAGGGTCGACTTTAATGTACCCCTTGATAAGGACTATAACATTACGGACGACAACCGCATGACGGCTGCTTTGCCAACCATCAATAAAATTTTGAAAGACGGGGGCGCTGTTATCCTGATGTCGCACCTGGGCAGGCCAAAAGGCGGCCCCGAAGAACAATTCTCTTTAAAACATATTGTTCCGCATTTGTCTGATCTGCTTGGCCAGCAAGTTCAGTTTGCAAATGATTGCATTGGTGCCGAAGCGGTTGATAAAGCTAAAGCTTTAGGAAACGGTGAAGTGTTGCTGTTAGAGAACCTGCGTTTTTATAAAGAAGAAGAAAAAGGCGACAAAGATTTTGCTGAAAAGCTTTCAAAGCTAGGCGATATATATGTTAATGATGCTTTCGGGACTGCCCACCGTGCACATGCTTCAACAGCCGTGATAGCTCAATTTTTCCCGAATGCAAAACACTTTGGCTACCTGATGGCAGGCGAGTTAGCAAATGCCGAAAAGATATTGAATGGTGCAGCTAAACCATTTACCGCTATCATGGGTGGTTCAAAGGTGTCTGACAAGATTGAACTGATAGAAAAACTGTTGGATAAGGTAGATAACCTAATAATAGGTGGGGGTATGGCTTACACTTTTGCCAAGGCAGACGGCGGAACCATCGGTACATCACTTGTTGAAGCCGACAAACTTGACCTGGCGCTTAGCCTGGTAAAAAAAGCGAAGGAGAAAGGCGTTAACCTGCTCTTACCTGTTGATAACGTAATTGCGGACGCGTTTTCAAACGATGCGAAAACAGATGTTGCAAAAACAGGGAAGATCCCTGATAACTGGATGGGATTGGATATCGGCCCTGAAACTGTCAAATTGTTCAGCAAGGTAGTTGAAGAATCAAAAACCATACTTTGGAATGGCCCGATGGGCGTTTTTGAGATGGAGAAGTTTTTAGTAGGGACCAAAGCAATTGCTGATGCTGTGGCGAAGGCCACTGACAATGGCGCTTTCTCGCTGATCGGTGGCGGAGATTCAGCTGCGGCCGTAGCCAAGTTTGGAATGACTGACGATGTGAGTTATGTATCAACAGGTGGTGGCGCATTATTGGAATATATGGAGGGTAAGGAATTACCGGGCGTTAAGGCGATAAATGATTAATTCCAATTTTCGTAACGATTTTATGCAGACAACCCAAACGGGTTGTCTTTTTTATTTTATTGCTTACTTTTAAGGACTAATATTTTTAGATGAAGAAAATAATACTTTCAGCTTTTAGTTTCCTGCTTTTAATTTCAATCGCGATAACTTCATGTGCACAGCCCGGCGCTTCGGGCCCGGATGCCGCATATGTAAAGGACAACTACACAAAATACGAGTTCCAGATCCCGATGCGCGACGGCAAAAAGCTGTTCACCTCGGTTTATGTCCCCAAGGATTCAACAAAAAAATATCCGTTCATGATGGACCGTACCTGCTACAGTGTTGCGCCTTACGGACCGGATAAGTATAAGGGCAGCCTTGGCCCTTCACCGGCATTTTTGCATGACGGTTACATTTTTGTTTACCAGGATGTGCGCGGTCGTTGGATGAGCGAGGGCATTTACGAGGAAATGACCCCTGAAAAGGAAGTCCATAAAACCGATAACGATGTTGACGAAGGTACCGATACTTATGATACCATCGACTGGCTGCTTAAAAACGTAAAGAACAACAATGGCAAGGTAGGGGTATGGGGAATTTCGTATCCCGGCTTTTATACAACAACCGCTTTATTGAGCCGCCACCCTGCATTGGTTGCCGCATCGCCGCAGGCCCCGATCGCCGATCTGTGGCGCGATGACGGCTGGCATAACGGCGCGTTCTTTTTGGTGGCTAACTTCGGGTTCTACCCCGGCTTTACCAACAGGCAGAACGATAAGCCAACCCAGCGCAGGGGCGGCAGGTTTAATCCCGGCACTAATGATGGCTACGACTTCTTCCTGAAGATGGGCCCGATGAAAAATACAAACGACAAGTATTATAAGGATACTATCCGTTTGTGGAATGAAATGATGGATCACCCCAATTACGACCAGCACTGGAAGGATCGTAATGTATTAACCCACCTGCATGATATTAAAACTGCGGTACTGGTTACAGGCGGATGGTACGATGCCGAGGATTTGTATGGCGCAATAAATACATATAAAACGCTTGTAAAGGAAAATCCAAAAACACCGGTTTACTTTACGATGGGCCCATGGGTGCATGGCGGCTGGGCACGCGGCGCTGGCGACCATTTAGGCGATATCGACTTTGGCGGCCCAACCGGTCCGTATTATAGGGATGATATCGAATTTAAATTCTTCAGCCATTACCTTAAGGGGACAGAGCTTAACATAGCACCGATAAATACTTTCGAAACAGGCGTAAACAAATGGAAGGCATACAAAACCTGGCCGCCAAAGGAAGCTGAAGACAAGCAATTGTATTTATTGCCGGGCGGTAAATTGTCATTCGCGGCTCCTGCTGCAGGCAAGGATACGTATGATGAATATGTATCTGACCCGAATAACCCCGTTCCGTTCCTCGATCACAAAAGCATGGACATGGATCGTGAATACATGACCGCAGATCAGCGTTTTTTGGCGGATAGAAAAGACGTGATCAGTTATACCAGCGATGTGCTTACCGAAGATGTAACCATCGCCGGAAATATCTGGGCCAATCTTAAAATAGCAACTACAGGTACCGATGCAGATTTTATAGTTAAGGTGCTTGACGTTCACCCCGATACCGCATCAAACAATAAGTTTACAGGTAAGAATGTAAAGATGGGCGGTTACCAGCAAATGGTACGCAGCGAACCTATGCGCGGCAAATACCGCAATTCTATTGAAAAACCGGAGCCATTTACGCCCGGAAAAGTAACCCCGGTAAACTGGGAACTACAGGACGTGCTGCATACATTTAAGAAGGGGCACAAAATAATGGTACAGGTACAAAGCACCTGGTTCCCGCTGGTTGATCGTAACCCGCAAACCTTTGTTGATATTATGAAATGCGACAGCACTGCCTTTAAAAAAGCTACCCAAAGGATCTATACTTCGAAGGAGCATCCAAGCTTTTTAAAGGTACGGGTGGTTAATTAATGTGCGGATGTGCAGATTATTAATGTGCGGATGAAGAGCGGCAATGTTAGCTGTTACAGCGTTCTTCATTCACATATTGGAATTATTAAATATTCAAAGTATTTATTGTAAATAAATACTTTGAATAAAAATATATACTTTTAGCTAAAATCCTGAAAATCAGATTATGGCAAAAGTATACTCCGGGCGCGTGCTATTCGCAGTAGCATTTATACTTCTTTTTGCTGCTATTCCGGTAGCTAAGGCGCAACAACAGCCGCATCGTGACACAGTTTCCAGTGGGATTTACGTCACCAGTATTCATGATATCAACTTTAAAGACAAGGAGTATAATATTACCCTTTGGCTTTGGCTGAAATACAAAAATAAGAAGTTCGACTTTTTGCATAACCTGGAGGTGCCCCAGGCCAAAACCGTTACTACATCATTTTCTACCATCGATTCAAGCAAAAACAGGATCTACCTGTTGATGAAACTGCAATGTGTAATGAAGGACTCGTGGGCGATTGATAATTTTCCGTTCGATCGTCAGTACCTGCGTTTCTCAATCGAAAATTCACAGTTCGATTCAAAATCCCTGGTGTTTGTTGCCGATACCCTGGGTAAACACTTTGATTCACGTTTTACATTGAGAGGATGGCGAATTGACAGCTTAAATATAACTACGGGAGTAAAGGTTTATGAAACTGCATTCGGCGACGACAGTATTAAAAAGCCACACACCGAATACAGTAATTTTAAAATGAAGGTCTTGATCGACAGGGACGCCATGGGACTGTTTTGGAAAATGTTCCTGGGGATGTATGTTGCCTTCCTGATTGCCTATATGTGTTTTTACATTCATGCCGACAGCATCGACTCCCGGTTTGGTTTAAGCGTGGGAGCCCTGTTTGCTGTTATTGGTAATAAATATATTATCGATTCTTCCTTGCCGGAATCGACAACCTTTACACTGGTTGATACATTACATGGGATAACCCTCATGTTTATATTGATCATCATCATCTGCACGGCATGGTCGTTAAAGTTGTTTAAACAGGAAAAAATAGACAAAGCCAAAAAGTTTGACTTTGTAAGCGCACAGATTTTACTGGCGTGTTACCTGCTGTTAAATGGTTTCTTTATTTTTGAAGCTACGAGGTTATAAGACTTATAGCCCGGTAGCTTCAATTTTAAGCTATTTTGCCAAATAGTATTTCTCCCAAAAATCCTCCGATTTAAACAGCGCGGCGTGTTCTGCTGAATCAGAACCGCCTAGGTTACCGCCTCTGCCGCCTCTTCCTCCTCCGCCACCACCACGGCCGCCGCGACCACCACCGCCGCCGCCTCTTCCGCCACGACCACCGCCACCACCTTCCTGGCCTTCGCCCCCGGGTGCAGTTGGCCTGGTTATGCCATTTATTTTGAAGTTAAATGCCCACTCGTTTTTTGCCGCGTCGCTGCTGGCATGGAATAACGCCATTGGGATTGCAGCTTCGCAAACCAGGTATCCTTTATCATCATAATCAATTGCGGTTTTAATACCGTAAGTATTACTTGTGGTGATCATATCACCTTCAATATCGCTAAAACCTTCAACTTTTATCCCGCGAAGCACAGTTAATACTGCCTGCATCAGCGCTTCATGGCTTTGTTTTGGGTCGTCGCCATTATCGCCCTGGATATTAAGCGGAGTACTGCCGCCTTGTGTATTCAAAGGAAAGGTAATGCTGAAGCTTTCCTTCTTTTTCCCTTTGGTGTTTATGCTCAGCGTAATACCCGCCCGCAGAATCCTGGTTTGTTCACTACGGTCAATAACCCGCACTGCCATATACAGGGTGTCCTTTGTGTTGGCAAGGGCATAATTAATAGCCTTTTCTTTATTATAATAGCGCAGGCTGTCGCCCCATTCCTTTATTGAGCCGTCAATGACAATGTTGGGAGGCGGAGCTTGCAGGGTTGGGGTGGTGGCTGTTTGCGCGCTGCATAATGTTAAAGCGCTAAGCTGAATAGTGATGGCGAGGGCAACATAGGGGAAGTATGCTTTCATAAAGTAAAATTTGGGTTTGAACCGGCTTTAAAACATAAATGTAGCTGCTTTATTATAGTTTTTGAGTAATTTTGTAGTTACGTATGCCAACTGAAGTACAGGAAGAAACCCTCACCCTTGAGGAGATATTAGCGGGGCTGAAAGAATTGCACCGCCTTATTTTGTGGAACGATGATCACAATACCTTCGATCATGTGATCTTTTGCATGATGAAGTACCTCGATTATTCCGAATCGCAAGCCGAGAAAATCGCGTGGAAGGTTCATAACGAAGGAAAGTGTGCGGTACTGGAAGGCTCATTCACCGAAGTTGAGGTTTATCGCAAGATCCTTCAACAAGAGGGACTAACGGTCAGCGTGGAGTAAGGGAGGATTCGTGGTTGATGGTATCATAGTTCATGGCCGAAGAGGCATGAAGCTATTGGAAAGTTCGCAATGATCCCAGATTAGCCGTAAAGAGTTCGTTACAAAACGAGGGTGTGTTAACCCTGTTAACAATTACTTAATATCAATCCGCTTGTTTTTGTTGTCTTTGTTTCTTCGAGGTTAATACCGGTTCCCCAATATTTTATTAAAAAAATAAGTTAGGCAGATATCCTTAATAAGGGAATGAAATTATAAAAATTCAGTTTTTCTACAGAATTCAGCTTTTTAGCGTTGATTAAAAATATTTGACCCGCATAATCATAAAGCGGATTTTGAGAAAAGGCTTATTTATGTTAACTCAATAATATTTTATTATTAAATTTTATTTTAATAATAAGAAAATCAGATTTACTTCAGAATTGTTTTCTATTGATTTAATCATAACATTGCGTTCATTTTAGCATTACACAGGCCGGGTTTCTTTGCGGAAAATTTAACCCGGTAGTAATGAAGAAACGCTTACCTCTATTAATCCTTCTTTTTTGTTTGGTTACTGGCTTTACCTATGCACAAGGCATAATTAAAGGAACGGTTACTGACAAAAAGAACGGTGATCCGCTTCCCGGATCAACCATAACCCTTAAAAGTGAATCAACTGGTCAGAAAATGTCAACCAGTGCAGGCCTTGACGGTACTTATATTTTCAAAAACATTACCGACGGTAAATACGAGATTGAAGCCAAATACATTTCCTATAACGATGCCTCTAAAAGTGTTACCGTAAATGGGAATATTGCAGTTGTAAACCTTTCACCGGAACCTAAGAGCAGTACATTGAACGAGGTGGCTGTAACCAGCACTGCGAGCAAAGCAACCGATCAGTCTGCTATAAACGCAGTTCACCGGTCCGATCAAATATTAAATGCAGTATCTGCCCGTACTATTGAAGTATCGCCGGATATTACTGTGGCCAACGTAACACAGCGGGTATCGGGGATCTCAATTGAGCGCAGCAACAATGGCGAAGGCCAATATGCCATTATCCGCGGTATGGAAAAACGGTACACCTATACCTTAATAAATGGATATAAGATCCCGAGTCCGGACAATAAGAACCGTTATGTGCCGCTGGATATATTTCCAGCCGATATCATCGACAGGTTAGAAGTCTATAAATCATTAACCCCGTCAATGGAAGGCGATGCAATTGCAGGCGGGATCAACCTGGTATTAAAAGATGCACCGGATGATTTTATGATGAGGCTAAACCTTGGTGCCGGCTTTTCACAAAGTGTTGCCGATTATGGCTTTAATAAATTCGGTAATAACGACAAATCGCTCCGCTCACCGAGGATCATTAATGGAAATGATTATGTGGCTTCAATTGCCGACTTTTCAAACAACGGCCAGCACTTCACAAACTCAAAATTGCCGATAGGAACTATAGCGGGGCTAAGCATCGGCGGCAGAACTGCGGATAAAAAGTTTGGCGCGCTTGTTTCATTAAGCTACCAAAATATATTTAAGGATACCAAAGGCGTTTTCTTTTCAACCGAGGTTGACGCGGTGAGTAATCTGCCCAAACCCACAAGTATTCAAAGCAGGCTATACAATACGCAACAGGAACGCAGCAGCGCCGTAGGCAGGTTTGATTATAAGTTTGATGGACGTAATAAATTAACATTAGACGCGGCGTATATTGATCTTGCCCAAAATCAATATCGTTATGTATCAGATACCAGCTTAACACTGGCGCGTACGGGCATTGGCCAGGGGCGTATCACCGAGCAGCCGAGGTCAATCCGTAACGTACAGAAGATCTACAATTTTTCATTGCATGGCGACCATAAGCTTGCGGATGACCTGAGCATCAACTGGACGGGCGTGTATTCAAAAGCAACAGCTAATGAAAATCGGTATGAATTAAATCTTGTTACTTCGAGAACGCTTCAGCCATCAGGGGATGTAGTACAGGCGCCGTTAACGGTTGATGCTTCTAACGGATTTGCTCAAACGTTTGCTTACAACTCCGATCAGGATAAAAGCGGGTATTTGAATGTTATTTATACCCCTAACCTATTTGGTACCAAAGTAGAACTAAGTGCCGGGGGCATGTATCGCAACAAAACCCGTAACAGTACCTACGATGAGTATACAGAAACGTTGCCTATTACCAATTCGACACAAGTATATGATGGCAATATCGATCATAACACCTTTGAACTTGCCAGCAACAGGCAGGGTACTCCGGGTGATGCGTTGAACTACGACTTTACCGAAAATGTAGGCGCGGCTTATGGACAGTTTAAATTTACCGTGGGTAAACTACAAACGTTAGGCGGTGTACGTTACGAGCATACCAGCCAAAGCTGGTTGGATGCAGAGCCGGTTTCTAAAGACGGTAAAACAGGATCGATAAAATATTACGACCTGCTGCCGAGCGTGAGCTTTAAATACCTGCTGTCTGACAAAGAAAATTTAAGGGCATCGTATTACTCAGCCATCAGCAGGCCGAACTTTTATGAAATTGTTCCGCATACCAGCGGCGACCCGGATGCCGATTACCAGGAAGTGGGTAACACCAATTTAAAACATGCCACGGCAGACAACTTCGACCTGCGGTACGAGTTTTTCCCAAAACCACTCGACCAGTTTTTAGTAGGCGTTTTTTACAAGAACATCAACAATCCAATCGAGTACGCCCTTGTTAGCTCCAGTTCAAATAAAGACCTGGTTTTAGAGGCCGGTAACTTCGGTACAGCCCATAACTATGGCTTGGAGTTGGACGTAACCAAATACATCAGCCATTTTGGGTTCCGTGCTAATTACTCTTTTACCGAATCGCAAATAACCACTTCTAAACAGGAAGCCTATAAAGATGCCAATGGTAATAATACGATAAGAACAGTTGATCAAACCCGCCCGCTGCAAGGCCAGTCAAAACACCTGGGTAACCTGTCGTTATTATATAAGGATAATAAGAGCGGACTTGATGCGCAGATCTCGGCAGTTTACACAGGGGAACGCATCAACAGTGTATCACAATATCTAAATAATGACGTGTGGCAAAAGGCTTTTGTAAGCCTTGATCTATCTGCGGAAAAAAGAATCTTCAAAAAGCTGTTTGTATATGGCAAGGTTACCAACCTGTTAAATACACCATACCAGTTATTTATCAAATTGCCTTATCCGCCTTTAGCGGCACCGGGCGCAGCCGGACAAGCAATAGAATACCAGCAAGCCGGGCAAAATACGTTTGTTCGCAAGGATAACTATCAACAGTATTACATATTAGGCCTGCACTATAAACTTTAATTAAACAGCGATGAACAAGATATTTAATAAATTAATTACAGTGCTTGGCCTCGGTTTGGTTTTAAGCGCATGTCATCAAAAAGAGATCGTTAATGTTTCAAAAGCATTGGTGTTAACAGCTAATGGAATTACTTCTGATACCCTAAGTGGTACCATAAAAGGCACACTGCTAAGCGGTAAAACCTATTATTTTAAAAGCAATATTACTGTAAACGACGGTGATACATTATTGCTGCAAAATGGCGTGCATTTAATTGCTTTGGGCGATGGTATAACTGCAGCTACAAGCCCGGAGATTTTTGTACATGGTACATTTATAAGCCTTGGAACCCAGGATAAGCCAAATTTCATCACAGTAAAAAATGCAGACGACCTGCATGCGCAGGCTGCTCAGCAAAATTATACCAATGTGTTTTTTGGATGGTGGGGCGGTATTACCTGTACTCCGGCTACGCCGAGTGATAAAAACCCTGCCCCAACAGGCGGCGACGCTATTATTAAATGGACGCATATTGAGTTCGGCGGCGCGCCTTCAGGTGCGGATGATGACCAGGCCATTTATAAATCGGGTACCTCAAGGTTCAACTTGTACTTTGGTAACAAAACCAAAAACCTGATTATCGAGGACTCGTGGTTTTATGGCGCAAAGGATGATAATATCCAGGTTGGCGGGGGCCATATCAGTGTTATGCGCAACACATTCGAGCTGTGCGGCGGCGTAGGTGGCGAATTTTTGAATATCAAAACCGGTACCCTGGGCGATATTGCCTATAACTTTTGTATTGGATCGGCTACAAACTCTTTTAAAATTTCTGATTCGGGAACTTCCGGGATCCAGTGTACGGCTACAGTTTACAACAATACTATTATCGATGGTGGTTACCGTCAAACAAAGTCCGGTCGCGGCGGCTCAATCGATTTTGAAAAAGGAGCAAAAGGACGTGCCTACAATAACCTGATTGTGAATTGCCGCTTTGGACTGCGTATTACACCTGACGCTGATTACGCGAATGTGGCTTACGGGAATCAATACTTTTATGGTTATTCCCAGGCAATTGTCGACCAGTTTTACTCGGCCGATGGTGCACCATCAGTTCTTGCAGCTAAAGCAAGTACCGATATTATATCAACCACCCCTAAACAAAACGATCCGATGTTTTATGGGTTCGATGTAAATCAATTCGATTTTACTGCTAATCCGGGCCCGATCAGCGCCAGTTTACAGCCATATAAGATTGTTACGGTAGGAACATCAAACTTTAAGTTATTAGGCAGCTCACAGGGATTAAACAAAGGGAAAGCTGATTTTACACCACAAATGTCGGTAACAGCTACAGGGACATTTGGTACAACTATAACGCTACCGGGAAAAGATATCGGCGCTTACCAGAATGATGGCACAGGGAATTTGCATTAAAAACCACTAAAATCCCACTTTTCATTGCGAGGAGGAACGACGAAGCAAACTCGTCGCCAAGCATATTCGCTATGCATGCGACGAGTTTGCCGCGCTATCGCTCGCAATGACAATGGGTTATTTATATTTGATTAATGAAAAAAGCATTATTAATAATAATCCTGTTTATATGCGGGGGACCAATACTTTGCGACTCCGCAAATGCACAAAATTGTACTGCCAATTTCCTGGGAACCAAAACCCTGTACAAAGCGAACAAGCTCAAATATACTCCAGCACCTGCCGGGTATGTACCTGTTTTTATCAATCATGTAAACAGGCATGGCGCACGGCATTTAACCAAAGATGTAAAAACAACATCAGCCTATACGCTGCTTATTAAAGCTGATAGCTTAAATGTGCTAACTGAAAAAGGTAAGCAACTTATGCAAATGGTAGTTGCCCTGCAAAAGGTTGAAAAAGGCAATACGAAGAATATTTCTGCGGAGGGGCGTGATGAATTGAAAGGCCTTGGCGAACGGATGTACGCTAATTACGACAATGTATTTGCCGGTGCGATAAATCTTAATGTTGCTGTCACCAAGGAAGTACGAACTGAACAAAGTGCCGATGCTTTTTTAAGCGGATTAAAAAAACGTTTGAAAGATTCCGTCGCGATTAAAAAAACTAACGACGATACACATTTACGTTTTTACGATCTTTCGCCAGCGTATAAAAGCTTTGAGGATAATATAGATGAAAGTGAGCCAAAATTATCGCTTGAAAAAGCTGCAAACATTGATGCGATAAATAATGCTGTTACAGCTCGTTTTTTTACAGCTGATTTTCTAAGCAAGCTTGATGATAACGCAAAATCGAAATTCGTGTCTGATGTATTCGGATTTGCTACCATAGTTTATTCGTTAGCAGCCGAGATAAAGCAAGCCGGGTTTACTACTGCCGATCTTGATTTTAAATCGATGTTTGCCTGCGATGAACTGGCGACTATCGGCATGCTGGATTCAATAGATGAGAATTTAAAGAAGGGCCCGGGAACAGATAACAACGGCATTCAGGTAAGAGTGGCAGTTCCGTTGCTGGTCGATTTTATTAATACTGCCGATGATTTTATCCGCGGAAAAAAATTCAATGCACAATTACGCTTTGCCCATGCAGAAACAATTGCACCGTTTGCAGCTTTGCTTCAAATTGCGGACGCTGATAGAGCAAGTAAGGATCCGTCAAAGCTGGGCGCTAGTTGGCAAGCCTCAAAAGTTATCCCCTTAAGCTCAAATATTCAATGGGTTTTCTATAAAAGGAAAAACGCATCAAGCTACCTGGTAAAGGTTTTGTTGAATGAACAGGAAGTGCACATTACAGGGTTAGCAACCAAAACCATTTACTACAAATGGACAGACCTTTGTGCATTATATGCAACTAAGCTAACCAAACTTGGCGTTAAGCTTACTGACGATATGAATGTCTACCTCAATACCCTAAAATAAAAAAGCGCCTTTAAGATTTTAAAGACGCTTCCGAAATTCTCATATTCAGGTGTTTATACCGTATAATTCCAGCCATGCGTATCAGTAACGCGGCCGTATTTGATATTGTCAAGTTCCTTCAATACTTTTTGTGAAAACTCGCGTGTTTTCGGGTCGCTTAAAAAATACTCTTCACCATTATGGCTTATTGAGCCAACTGGCGCTATAGTAGCAGCGGTACCGGCACCGAATGCATCCTGTAATTTGCCATTTTTAGCGCCTTCCACAAGCTCAGCTACTGAAACGCGGCGTTCTTCAACAGGCATTCCCCATTCGCGGGCCATGGTAAGTACCGTATCGCGGGTAACACCATCCAAAATAGTATCACGGGTTGATGGGGTTAACAGAACGCCATCTAATACAAACATTACGTTGGCAGCTCCCATTTCTTCTACATACTCATGGTTTTTAGCGTCTGTCCAGATCAACTGATCAAAGCCTTCTTCAGTTGCTTTTTTGGCAGGATACATGGCGCCACCATAGTTGCCTGATGACTTTGCATAGCCCATACCGCCTTCGGCCGAACGGGTGTAATAAGTTTCTATTTTAACCCGTAACGTCTTTGAAAAATATGGGCCTACCGGGCAAAGTAACACCATATATTTATAAGTGGTTGACGGTGCTACGCCCAAAAACGGATCGGTGGCAAACATAAACGGCCTTATATAAAGCGCATGGTTAGCTTTTGCAGGTACCCAATCGCGGTCAACGTCAACAACTGCGGCGATACTTTGGATAAAGATTTCTTCAGGCAGGGTTGGCATACACAAACGCTCTGCCGATTTGTTAAAGCGTATGGCGTTTTTATTGGGGCGAAATACAGTTACTTCGCCATTTTCATGTTTGTAGGCTTTTATCCCCTCAAAAAATGACTGGCCATAATGCAGCGACGAAATTGCCGGGCTCAGACTAATCTCCCCATAAGGGACCACCTCGAAATTCTTCCATTCACCGTCGGCATAATCGGCCACAAACATGTGGTCGGAAAATGTTTTACCGAATGGTAAGTTGTTGAAATCTGTCTCCTGTAAACGGGAGTGTTTGGTTTTGGTGATCTTGATGTCCAGCGTCTCTGTCATGGCCTTTGTGTATTTTGTGTCGAAAATGGCAAGGTAAGAAATTTTTTTGTGAGATGGCAGTTTGGATTTATAAATGGATATTTATTTCGCGTATAAACAGCGGATTAGAGAATTTTTACAGCGATAAGACAGTATTTGCGGTAAAATGGAAGTATACTATAGCGTAAATAGTTGTAAATTTGTTTAATCAGAAAGGAGATCAGGAAAATGGGTAAAAGTAATATCAAAGCAACAGACGATCAGCAATCATCATTTCCAAAGTTTAAAGCATACTCCATAGATGAGATATTAGCTGCAGGTGGCGCCACCGCGTTTGCTAATAAATTAGGAAAAAATTTTGGCGATCTTGAAGCTCGTTTAAAAGAGTTGCCTGAAGACGCTTTCCTTACTGACGAGGAAGTGGAGCAAGCGCTAAAAACATTAAGAGAAAGTAAATGAATCTTTTGTTTGACACCAATATACTTATCTTCCTCACCAAAAATTTACGATCAAAACAAATAAGCAAAGCGCTTAATCCGGAAAATCAAAATGTTTATATATCGGTTGTTACAGTGGCCGAGTTAAAATCAATTGCGTTGCAAAATAATTGGGGCTCAACCAAATCACAAATATTGCATGAGTTATTGGAGGATATGACAATTATCGAAGTCAACGAAAGCCTAATAAACATATACGCCGAAATTGATGCTTTTTCTCAATGTAAAAGTCTGGCTTATCCTAGTCGCACATTCTCAACACCACGAAACATGGGTAAAAATGATCTGTGGATAGCCTCGACAGTTGCCCTACTTGGTTTGAAGCTGGTGACAACCGATAATGATTTTAATCATCTTCACCAAGTATTCATAGAAGTACAAAACATTAAGCCGGAGATATTTAAAGGCTGAAGCGATAATTTAATTATCCTTTTGCGTCAACATCCTTCAATACCTTCTCCA
The DNA here is from genome assembly GCF_024721155.1 of Mucilaginibacter phenanthrenivorans. GTDB lineage: Bacteria > Bacteroidota > Bacteroidia > Sphingobacteriales > Sphingobacteriaceae > Mucilaginibacter > Mucilaginibacter phenanthrenivorans. The sequence goes on from NZ_JAHVAP010000023.1 coordinate 79,905, forward strand.
CCCAGGCCTTTCCCCAATTTTCCAATTCCTGTTCATTCCATAAGCCAGGATAAAAAATGCGCTTTTGAAAACGCGGAGGCAAATACTTTTGCCAGTTGGTACCGCCGGTTGCTTTAATTTCCTCAGGCTCGCGGTTTAAATAACGTACGGCAGATTTATAGTGTACCAGCGGCCAGTTCACATTTACATTGGTGTCCAGTTGTTTTAATTCCGTTTCAAGTTCGGCAGTTGATTCACCTTTGCTTTTAAGTTGATTGTAAAGCGCATAAAAGTTATTGCTTGCCGCTGCCTTGCCAAGATCGATGAACGTTTTGGCGTATTTTTTTTCGAACTGTTTTAGGGTTAAGGTTTTTTTACCCGTTGACAGTTCAGTTGCCCCAAATTTCCAATAGATGTATTCAAATTGGTCCTCGATAGTTTTATTCCTTAATTCATCCCGTTTGTCCTTAGCTACCAAATTGATAAAATCAGTAGCGTAGATTTCTATCATTCGGTATTGCCCCGACTGGAAACCACTCGCCGGCAATAACGACATCCTGAATTTTAAAAACTGTTCCTTCTCCATCCCATCTATCATAATATCGAACGATTGGGTGAGCGCTTCAAAATAATTGTTAATTCGTTTTAAACGCGCAGTAAAAAATAAGGGTGTTAACGGTTGTGCAGCCGTTATCTGTTCACATTCATGCAACACCAGTTTGAAATACAACTCGGTGATCTGGTGATACATGATGAAAATCTGCTCATCCGGGAACGGCGTCTTCGGGCTTTGCAGACTTAACAACGTATCTAAATGGATATAATCCCAATAGGTTAAAAAATCAGCATACAGCAAACCATCCAGGTATGATGTCATATCCTGGCCCATGGCCTCATATTTTTCCTGTAGCTGCGCCAGGCGCTCTTCAATTTCGGGTGAGAAATGCATGGGATAAAGGTAAAAAGAAAAGTATTAAATAGGGAGCTGGCTGCAGCGGCTACACCGGTATAATATATAGCAGGAAACAAAACATATTGCTGCGAATTTGTTATTACATTTATAACCAATCCTTTCAATTATGAAGATCAGCAAGATACTTATAGGAATAGACGACAGCAAACATGCTGAACATGCCGCAGCCTACGGTTTTGATATAGCGCGTAAATTTAGTGCTGCGGTTGGTTTGGTAAATATTGTTGAACCACTAATAATGCCCGAAACGTCAGCCGGGGTCGATCCTCTAATGGGATCGGGTATGATAAATTCCGGAATTGAAGATCTGGAAATTATCGACATTCAAAAAAATCAATCGGAAAATATAATTGAACATACCATAAAACAACTTGCAGGAGATCTGCAGGTGACTCATTTAACAGGATATGGCTCAACCGCCGATGGAATTATCGAATGCGGTAAAGAATTTGGCGCCGATCTGATAGTTATCGGGACACATTCACGCACTGGATTCGATCGCTTTTTAATGGGTAGTGTAGCTGAACACGTTGTTCGCCACTCAGAGGTGCCGGTATTGGTGGTGCCATTTAGTTCATAGCTGATGGTTCATAGTTCATAGTGAAAGAAAAAATAGCAGGTAGTTTAAGCCAACAGCTAATTGCAGCGGCCATGAACCATGAACTATCAACCATGAACCCTCAATATAGCAGCCTGAACTTAATTGTTTGTTCGATCGCCTTTAGTTCATTCAATACTTCGGTGTCATAACCGGTATTAACGTCGGTGATAACATAGCCTATCTGCGCGTTGGTCACCAAAAACTCACCAACTATATTAATGTTATGGCGGGCAAATACGTCGTTGATTTTTGCAAGAATTCCCGGTACGTTTTTGTGGATATGAATTAGGCGGTGTGCATTATTAATGCGTGGCGGCTGCAGATCGGGGAAATTACAGCTGGTATGCGTTTTTCCCTCGTTCATAAATGCCATTACCCGTTTTGGGATAAAATCATCGTTACGCGGGTTGTGCTTAGGATCATCAAAAATAATGATGCCATTCTCGCATGCGGCTTCAGCAAGCTTACGACTGCTGATCTTCCCAAAAATACCGATCACCTTTAAACGGCCGGCACTTTGTACCTGTTCAGGAGTTGGCTGGTGCGATTCATCACAAAATAGGATCCCGGCTTCTTCCAAATATTTGTCGGTTATCGTTTCCTGCTGACGGATATTATAGCCTTCCTTTTTCATTTGTGCCAGCGCATCTTCATCCACATCACCCACAACTAAACATTTGATGCGGTTTTTTGGATAAGAGATTGCACGCGGCAGTTTATTAATGAATAAAAATTCGTCAAAGCTTGGCGTAATATGATCTGCTTTTTCGGCCACTGATTTACGCTCGATATTCTCGGTAAAGGCAAAAAACTTTTTGATCATCCCTGATTCCTTCAGCTGAAAATCGGAATAACCATCACCTATACCATATATATCACCCGGTAAATTCAATTCCTTTAACAGCTTAACCTTGCCGCCCTCCTGGCTCAGGGGGTTTTCGCGATCGTAGCCCGTTATATTTCCATCTTCGTCAAACACAAAAGTATTAGCGTAGATGTTCTCTTTTTTAATATGATATTCTGTCACTACCGGAATAATAAACTCCTTGAAACCGCCGGATACGATCAGCACCTCATCGGCATGATTTTTAAAGAATATTGTATTGCGGCTAAATGAAGTAGAAACCTTTTTCTTTAAGTGGGTAACCAATTGCTTTAGGTGGTCGCGGTTTGCCTGTAACAGCTTAACACGGTTTTCCAAACTTTGGGTAAAGGAGAGCCGGCCTTCCATGCTGGCATTCGTAAGGTCTTCTATCTGTTTGTAAATATTTTCGCGGTCTGGATGATGTTTTAACGAGATGCGGGCGAGTTCGTCTAAAGCTTCAACTTGTGTAAACGTGCTGTCGAAGTCTATAATAAAGTATTGGTCCATTTTCTGATTTGCTAATCCCGATAGCTATCGGGAGCGGATGTGCAAATGTGCGAATTATTAGAATGATTTTTTGCAGATGTTTATAATGTTGATAGGATGAGTAGTATAAATGTGGAAAAAGGAAAATCCGGCAACGATATTTGGCTGTAAAATGAGGACGGCGGGTTCCCTAAGATATAGTAAACCGGGAGAAACGGTTATGGGATACTTATTTCTTTTTATATTTATGGGAATCAAAAAAATTACACCCAAATGGAACCTCAAGTTTTTTACACCCCCAATGCGCCCCGCCCTAATGCATTTGTGCCACAGGCGGTAATTGCAGGCAACCTTATTTTTGTATCAGGAACGGCAGGTGCCGATTTAAGTACAGGTAAACTAATAGAGGGTGGCTATGAGGCACAGGTGATACAAGCATTTAAAAATGTGAAAACTATTTTGGAAGATGCCGGCAGCTCAATGGATAAGGTGGTAAAAATTACCGCATTTATGGTGTCGGGCTCTGATCCTGATTTTTCTATTATAAATAAGGTATACACCAGCTTCTTTCCGAAAGTAACACCAGCCCGAAGTGCGCCGCAGGTTATGCCATTCCCTGGTGGAATTTTGTTTTCGGTAGAATGTATTGCCGTGATTTAACAAAATGCCCCCGCGCAAATCAAGTTCGCCCTTTAGGGAGTCGGCGCCACCGCCAAAATTCTCAATTCCTTCGGGAAATAATTATTGATCCTGTTCGGCAGCAGTTTTGCCCATCCCAGCGCATGCCCTTCAAAGTTCATCAGGCTCCAGCCTTTATCCGTTGTGTTAATGTCGATGTTGTCACGGCGCAGGAATTGGATAGCCTGGTTAAGATTCAGCTCGGTTTGTAATACCTTATCCTTATTAATATATATACTCAACGCCAGCTCATGATCGGGGATCAGGTCGTTACCCATCAGCTTGCCAATGCGCACGCCCGACTTCTTTATATATAGGTGTCGTTGTAACGTATCCAAACTATCTTTATGCTCACGGCTTATCGCCAGCCAGTCGTCATTTACTTTATTGTAATAAAAGGTATCTGGCTCGTTGATGTATTTCTTTACGAGTTCAATTTCCAGCAATGCTAATTTTTGGTGTCCCTTTGATCTGAAGATTGGTAATTCGTCCGTTTCCTCTTTCTTTTTAAGGCAGGCAGCAAAGAAGCCTTCGCCCTTAACCTTGCCCGGGTAAAAGCGGTAGCCCCAGGCCTTATGCTCGGGCGATTGCGTTTCAACAATTCCCCACTCCTTATATATAGGTATGCGGATGCTTTCCATGTTGTATTCCCGGCACAGCCAATCCACAATTTCCTCGTTCTCCTGGTGCGAATAAGAGCATGTACTATATATAAGGTGTCCATCCTCTTTTAAAGCGGGATAAACATCAGCCAGGATGCGCTCTTGTCGTTGATGGCAAAGGCTTACATTGGCTTCGCTCCATTCATCCATTGCCGCCGGATCCTTCCTGAACATTCCCGAACCCGAACATGGCGCATCCACCAATATGGTATCGAAGAAACCTGTGAGGCGGGTAAAGTCGCGCGGGTCGTTATTGCTTACTATGGTATTGGCCGTACCCCAGCGGTTAAGGTTATCGCATAAAACAGGTACGCGTGTTTTTATTATTTCGTTGGATACTAAAAGATCGGTGCTGTTAATAGCCGAATTGATGAGCGTGCTTTTGCCGCCGGGAGCAGCGCAAAGGTCGAGCACCTTTACAGGCTCGTCACTATCCGGCCTTATATTTTTAAGGATTTGATCGATAAACATAGAGGATGCCTCCTGTACATAATAGCACCCTGCATGAAAAAGCGGATCGAATGTAAAGGATGGACGCGCGTTTAAATAGTATCCTTCGGCGCACCATGGCACTTGTTCGTCTGTTTTTAACACCGATTTTTTAAAAGGATTTAGGCGGATGGAAGTGGGGGCCACAATATTTTCATGTGCTTCCACAAAGTTTTCGCGCTCAAAACCGGGTTCATTGGTTAACGAAGAAAGAAAATTTTCGGGAAAAATGTATTCACTCATATGTGTTTCAAAGATACGAATTAGGCAATTGCCATTATTATAGCATAGGCATTAAAGATTATTGCATAAAATTGGTGGTAGTTTACAAGCACTTACAACAATTGTTTTAACTAATGCAAAATTCTTTTTGCAGGTTTCCAAAATCTCTGTACATTTGTGACCGCTTTGGAAAAAGACGTTGTTTTTTGAAGAGTTTGCGAAGATTAAAATAAAGTGAAAAACAAGTAAAATAATACTTGACACATAACTAAAAAAATCACATCTTTGCAGCCCGTTACGGAGGAAGATAAAGAGGATAGGGGACGGGAAAATAAGGCAGACGAAAAATAAAAAAAAATAAAGTTTGCAAGTTTAAAAAAGGTTCATACCTTTGCAGTCCCAAAACAAGGGGGCAAAAAAACAAAGAGT
>NZ_JAHVAP010000024.1 GCF_024721155.1 Mucilaginibacter phenanthrenivorans
TTCGCCTGCTTTAATTCCTTTTATGAATACCTGCGAAAAGAATATGTACAGATCCTGAAGAACCATAATGTAAAGGACAAGGATTTTGACATCGATAACTTCTTATATGTCCTGCGGCCCTACTACAAAGGAGGTGAGTTTGACTATTTATTGAATGCCACGGACAACCTGAACATCCTGGAGCAGCGATTCGTGGTCATAGAGTTGGACAATATTAAAGACCATCCCATACTTTTCCCGGTAATTACGCTGTTGATTGCAGAGCTTTTTCTTTCCAAGATAAGAAAATTAAAAGGCATTAGAAAAGTGCTGACGATTGACGAAGCATGGAAAGCGATTGCAAACTCCGGGATGGCCGGATTTATCCAGTATGCCTTTAAGACGATCCGGAAATTCAATGGTATACCTAATGTAGTTAGCCAGGAACTGGACGACCTGATCAGTTCGCCTATAATCAAGGACGCCATTATTAACAACGCGGACATCAAGATCCTGATGGACATGCGCAAGTTCATGAATAAGTTCGATAAGCTGCAGGATGCGCTCGGAATGTCTGATAAAGGGAAAACACAGGTCTTATCCGTGAATAAGGACAACCGGGAGATCTATATCGACCTCGGAGGTCAGGTTATGAAAGTCGTTAAAAATGAACTTTGCCCGGAGGAATATTATGCCTATACGACTGAAGGAAAAGAGCGGGTCAAAGTTCAGGAGTATGCCGAAAAGTTCGGCAGCGTGGAAAAAGGCATTGCCGCGCTGGTCCAGGAATTAAAAGAAAAAGTAGCTTAATAAATCACATAACATGAAAACTATCAAATTGCTCATTCTTATTTGCTGTGCAGCAATCGATACTGCCTGCAATAACAGTAAAAACCCCGCTTTATCTGGCGTTTATATTAATCAGTCTCAAAGTGAATATAGCATGGCCTATGACACACTGATCATTGATGCGGTAAATCTCACTGCCAAAACGTATAGTATTGAATCCAGAACTGGATTTCAAAAGATCAGGAACGGTCAAAAACTGCCCATGCAGTTTAAGAAGGAAACCTGGCAGGCAGTCTGGAATTCAGAACAACAAATGCTGTCGGAAGGTGAATATGGCAGGCAGATCCGTTTGTCACCGGACACACCCGGAGTATTAATAAAAAAGACCCTGTTCCGGAAGATCCGGTAAGTCTTAATAGTACATTTTATTTGGATTGACTTCCGCTTTTTAGCGGGAGATGGGAGGTTATTATGAAAAAAATAAAGCTAATACTGCCTGTAATGATCTTGTTTTTGGTCATGAGTATTCATCCGCAACAAGCCAAGGCTCAGTTTGTGATTGGCGACATCATCAAGCTAACGGTGACCAAGGTAATCAAGGCGATTGACCTCAAGGTACAGCGGATGCAAAATCAAACCATCTGGTTGCAGAATGCGCAAAAGGCGCTGGAAAACGAACTGTCTAAATTGAAACTGTCTGAGATATCCAGCTGGTCCGGTCAACAGCGCCAGCTTTTCGGCAGCTATTACGACGAGTTATGGAAAATCAAATCAACGATTGCCTATTACCAGCGAATTAAGGATCTAACGGTAAAACAAGTCGCACTTGTCTCGGAATATCAACAGGCATGGTCGCTGATGAAACAGGATCGGCACTTCTCTGCTGCTGAGCTGGTCCAGATGGAATCAGTATATACGGGCATACTTACGGCAAGCGCGAAGAACCTCGATCAGATCATGATGATCATCAGCAGTAACCAAACCCAGATGTCCGATGAGCAGCGCCTGGAACTCATCAGCCGTGCCGGGGACAAGCTGGATGACAATTACAGTGATATGCGCCGGTACAATACAGAGAACGAAATGCTGAGCCTGCAGCGCAGTAAAGATTTAGGGGATACACAAACCACAAAAGCATTATATGGAATCAATTGATCAATCACTCAGGAATTCCGGCTGGCTGAATACCAGATCGAGATCGCTGCTGGTGTTCGCACTTTTTACAGCGATCTATTCCGGAATGGCGGCCACCGTCAAAGCACAAACCTTTGCCGAATGGTTCCAGCAAAACAGCACGCAAAAGAAATACCTTTTACAGCAGATCGCCGCATTACAGGTCTTTTCTACTTTTCTGAAACAGGGTTACCATGTTGCGCATAACGGGCTGGGATCGATCTCTGGTTCTTTAGGTTCCGAAAACAGCCTGCATGCCGCTTATTATAACCGAATGGAAATGGCTGGCCCAGCGGTAAAAAATGACGGACAGGTCAAAGAGATCCTCAGCTGGCAAAAAGATATCCTGACCATACTGGAGGTCATAGACCAGATCGATGGCTTGACCAATGAAGAAAAAAGATACCTATCCGGTGTTCGCAGCGCGGTATTGAAGGATTGTGACCAGCAAATCAGCACGCTTCAAAGCGTTGTCACCGATGGCAAAGTAAAAATGAGCGACGCGGACCGCATCGTCCTGATCGCTAAGATACACGCCGCAATGCAGGAGAATTATCATTTCGCTACCGGGTTTACCAACCAGGCCAAAGCTTACGCACTACAGCGCAGGCAGGAGAAAAAAGATGTTTTGACCGCCAAACAAATGAACGGAGTTAACTAAAAAAGATGTTATGAAAACTGCCGCCAGATTATTACTGATCGCCGCACTATCCGTAGGTGGCCTTTTAAAAGCTGTGTCCTGCAATGCCCAAGCGCAGGAAATGCAACAGCTTATCCTGGATATCGAGAAGCTGACCCAAATGAAAAGTATCCTGACCGATATGAAGACCGGTTACCAGATCTACCAGCAGGGGTATGGCAGCATCTCTTCTTTATCAAAAGGTAATTTTGACCTGCATAACATCTACCTGACCGGGTTGCTGGCCGTAAGCCCTGCTGTACGCAATTATGGCCGTATTGCCGATATCCTCCTGTTGCAGGCCAGTTTGATCAAACAATACAAAACGCAAACCAGCCTTTTTCACCAAAGCGGCAGCTTTTCCGTTGCAGAGCTAAGTTATATGAGCGACGTTTATACCAGGCTGGTCAGTCAAACGCTGGATGATATCGGGAACCTGACCAATATTATTACGGCCGGTAAACTGCGAATGTCGGATGCGGACCGCATCAAAGGCATAGACCGGATCTATTCCAGCAGTTCGGATCGGCTACAGTTTCTGCAATCCTTCGGTAACCAGGGTATCGCCCTGTCATTGCAGCGCAGTAAGGATGCTGCAAACACCCAAACACTTAAACAACTCTATGGCATAAATTAAAAGCAACAGTTATGAAAAAGAAATTCATCAAGACTACGACTTTAATGCTGGCGATCGCATTTATCCCGTCGCTATCTCATGCAGCGGGATTAGCTGACGATATCAAAGGGCTACAAGGCACATTGAATGGGGTATACAATGACATGCTGCCCATGTGCAGTCAGTTGATTGGTATCGGCCAGGGTATCGCCGGTTTTGGGGCGTTATGGTATATCGCAGCGCGGGTTTATCGCCAGATTGCCAGCGCAGAACCCATTGATTTTTACCCGCTGATGCGACCGTTTGCCTTAGGCCTCGCCATTTTATTATTTCCAACGGTTATCTCCGTGATCAACGGCGTCATGCAACCGACGGTAAGTGCTACGGGCGGAATGGTCCAAAATTCTGACGCAGCTATCGCCCGGTTGTTGCAGGCTAAGGAAGCGGCTGTTGAAAAAACCGATACCTGGCAAATGTACCAGGGCGCGGATGGTGATGGTGACCGTGAAAAATGGTACAAATATACCCATCCGAATGATCCGACAGGTGACAAGGAAGGCATGCTTGCCAGTGTTGGTAACGATATGAAATTTGCCATGGCCAAAGCTTCCTATAATTTTCGCAATACGGTAAAGCAATGGATGTCCGAAGTATTACAGGTATGCTACGAAGCGGCAGCACTTTGTATCAACACCATCCGGACATTAAAGCAATGGATGTCCGAAGTATTACAGGTATGCTACGAAGCGGCAGCACTTTGTATCAACACCATCCGGACATTCTACCTGATCGTACTGGCTATTCTCGGGCCCCTGGTAATCGGCCTTTCCGTATTTGACGGCTTCCAACATACACTGACCTCCTGGCTGGCCAAGTATATCAATGTCTTTCTCTGGCTTCCGGTAGCAAACATCTTTGGAGCCATCATCGGAAAGGTGCAGGAGAACATGCTGAAGATCGACATTTCGCAGGTCCAAAATACAGGCGACACCTTTTTCAATTCCACGGATACGGCCTACCTGATATGTGCGCCCGTAAAGGTTGTGTAATAAATGTGTCTTTGGCAAGACACCAGGCTTGATTCCAGTAGCCTATCATCAGCCAACTTATCTGTAAAGGAAACTAAGCAGGGAGTGTAGCATGTTGGAAACGCCGTAAGTCAGAAAGTTACTATTCTGCGACTGAACGGCAAGATGAAATGATAGACATAAGGATAAAGTCCGAATTGATTGAATGGCAGTCTAAGCGGTCGGCGTAGGGACTTTGACGTAAGGTAGCTATAACTCGTCAAATTACGATTCTCCACTAACGAAGATTAGTAGATGGAGCAGGAATAAATCGTAACGCAACCACAGTAAGTGGTAAAAGACGGAAACCATATCCGACAGTCTATCGAGCCATAGTTATTACACAATAAACGGGGATTACCTAACTCGGAACGCCGCTGGCGCGGCTATTAAGCGAAGGCTTATGAAAATCCGACATGGTAACGGAGCTTCCGTAGTAGTCCGAGCAAGGGAAAACCTTGTACATGGCGAAGGGAAGCAGTTAAAGGTTTTAATACGATTAAAGAACAATGTGAGAGACATTATGAGAAATTCTGCAAAAGTATTAAACGGTCTATCAAAGCATAGTCCGCTATCAAATTACAGGTATGAACGGCTCTACAGGCTTTTGTTCAACGAGGAAATGTTTTATGCCGCCTACCAACGCATTTATGCAAAGGAGGGTAATATGACAGCAGGTTCCGATGGGAAAACAATAGACGGCATGAGTCTGAACCGTATCTCTAAATTGATTGACTTACTTCGAACAGAAACCTATCAACCCCAACCTGCACGGCGGGTGTACATCCCTAAAAAGGATGGTAAAATGCGCCCGTTGGGTATTCCGTCTTTTGACGACAAATTGGTGCAAGAGGTAACTCGAATGATACTTGAAGCCATTTATGAAGGACAATTCTTGGATTGCTCTCATGGTTTTAGGCCCAATCGAAGCTGTCATACTGCACTGGTTAAAGTTAAAAGGACATTCACAGGAGCAAAATGGTTCGTAGAAGGAGATATAAAAGGCTTCTTTGACGGGATTGAACATCAAATATTGATAGACATCCTCAAAGAGCGCATCTCTGACGACCGTTTCCTGCGACTGATTTGGAAGTTCCTTAAAGCAGGGTATGTTGAAGATTGGACATTTCACAACACTTTTAGCGGGACACCGCAGGGAGGTATTGTAAGTCCGATTTTGGCAAACATTTATCTGGACAAATTGGACAGGTATATGGAAAAATATGTTGAAAATTTCAACAAGGGAATAAAGCGAAAACCGCATGATACAAGGTATGGGTTCGAAAACAAGAAAGCGCGGTTAATGCAAAAACTTAAAAATGTAAAAGATGAAAACGAACGTAGAGAATTAGTAAAACAAATCAAAGTTATTGATAAAGAGCGGATAACATTCCCCAGTTGCGATGAAATGGATAGTGGGTATAAAAGACTGAAATACGTGAGATATGCGGATGACTTTCTGATAGGGATAATCGGTAGTAAAGAAGATAGTAAACTGGTAAAGAACGACATCAAGGAATTCCTTGAAGCCGAATTAAAACTGGAACTATCGGAAGAGAAAACCTTGATAACCCATACGGAAAAGCCAGCTAAGTTTCTTGGATATGAAGTCTCAGTACGCCAATCTGACCAACCAAGGCGAGATACGCTGAATAGGCTTACCAGAACATATAATAATAAGGTATGCCTGCGCATCACAATGGATATTATCAAGAAAAAGCTGCTCGATTTCGGGATAGTCGAAATCCGACATAACGTTAACGGAAAAGAGTGGTGGAAACCGAGAGAACATACAAAGATGCTCAATAACGACGATTTGGAAATCCTCAGAATGTATAACTATACGCTAAGAGGGTTTTATAATTACTATTCGGTAGCTAACAATAGCGCCATAATGAATGCTTACGGGTACATCATGGAATACAGCATGTACAGGACTTTCGCATGTAAATATCGAACATCCGTCCAAAAGATTCTTCGCCAATATCAGCGAAATGGCGTATTCACAGTTAGCTATACCACCAAAAAAGGAGGTGTACGAAGTCAATCCTTTTACAAAGAAGGTTTTAAAAGAAAAGAACCAATTGCAGATGTGAATTTGGACAGCAACAAGACAGTTTATCAGGATATGAGAACAAGCTTGATAGACAGGTTGAAAGCTGAAAAATGTGAGATATGCGGAGCAATGGGCAAACTGGATATGCACCATGTCAGAAAAATCAAAGACTTAGACGGCAAAGGTTACGCCGATAAGTTGATGATAATGAGGCAGCGCAAGACATTGCTCTTTGCAGAAGCTGCCATCTCAAAACACATGCAGGTTCGATAGACCGATCCTTTAATGGAGAGCCGGATACGCAGGAATGTGTAAGTCCGGTTCGGGGGCGAGCATTTGAAAACCTACCATCGAAATATGGAAAGGCGTTGGATGCTTAGCCTACTCCTGATCATCGGCATCATCGGCTACTTTACTGTGCCCAGTGTGGCCAACTATATCGTCAACGCCGGCGGCGGCCATGGCTTGCTGCAAAAGGTAAATACGATGGTAATTAATACCGGGAATACGGCGATGAACGCCGCTTCAACCGTAGGTGGCCGGATGGAACAAGGTGCATCGAATATCCGGAATATGCCATCCGATTTCATGGCCGGGTACAATGGAGCCGGTAAATCCGCAGACTACCAGGAAAAGAAACTATCAGGTAAATAACCATTCATTAAAACGAAGAACATGTTCACACAACTTAAAAACATAGACACCGCATTTAAGCATATCAGGCAGTTCAGCATTTTTCTTATTATAGGCAATGTGCTGACGATGTGCTTCTGCATTTACAAAAGTACCCAGGCAGTTAACCTGGCGCATAACCAGGTACATATCCTCTATAACGGAAAACTACTGGAGGCGATTGCCGCTGACCGTAAAACGAATCTGCCGGTGGAACTGCGGGATCATATTAAAACGTTCCATGAGGATTTTTTCGACCTGAGTCCGGATGATAAAGCTATCCAGGCCAACGTTGGCAAGGCGCTTTATCTCGCAGATGAGTCCGCGAAAAGGCAATATGACAACCTGCGTGAATCCGGGTACTATAATAACCTGATCTCCGCCAACATTTCACAGGAGATTACGGTAGACAGTACCCGGCTGGAGGGACATCAATGGCCCTATGTATTTACCTGTTATGCGACCGAAAAAATGGTGCGATCCAGCGGAACGGCTTACCGGAAACTGGTAACCCAGGGAGAGGTCAGGGATATAGCGATACAAACCGACAATAACCCGCATGGATTCCTCATCCAGCATTGGGAAATATTGGCAAACCGTGATACCGTCCTTCAAAAATAAGGTTATGCGATTCCTAAATAATAAACGAGAAGGGGGTGATCCGGGCGCAGAACGAACCGCCTCCCGCATTGCTGCGCAGATTATCAGGTGGCAAATTTCTGTTGCCGCAAAAATCAACCGCAGGGTAAACAGGTATACCAAAGCCGGGCAACGAAAATTCCTTTGGGTGTTTTGCGCGGTATGGATAGCGGGCATCTGCTTCAACTTCTTTCATGCACAGCAAACAACAACGATACGCAAAGTAAGACCAGATTACCTGCCTGTTCATATCGGGCAACCATCAGACATACCTGAACCGGACAAAAAACCTATTCCAAGAACAGATTCATTAACCATTAAAAAGTAAATGCAATGGAAAATCAAAACCAAGGCGGTCAAGTCCCGCAACATTCACCCGAATTTCAGAGGAAAAGGAAGTTCTACATGGCCATTCCCGTTCTCATCATTCCATTTCTGACCATGGCTTTTTGGGCGTTAGGCGGAGGTAAAGACGGATCAAATGCCGTTGCTGCAGCGCCACAGAAAGGAATCAACCTGGCGCTGCCTTCTGCCCAGTTCAAGGAAAAAACGGCACCAGATAAATTGGGCATTTATCAATCTGAAAAGAAAGACAGCACTCATACCAAAGATGGTGTGAGCAAATCATTCATGCAGGCCATGGGCTTTGATCCAAACAAGGCCGATAAAGATTCCGCACAGGTAAAAAAACCGGCGACACCGGTATATGCCAATAATGCCGATCAGCAATCCGCCAACATTCAGGAGAAGCTGGCACAGATCAACCGGCAGATCAGTCAGCCGCAGCCGCAAAGCTATTCACCGGCCCCGGCAGACCAGGAGGTGAAAAAGCTGAATCAAATGATGAAGACAATGAATTCTTCGGGCGGAAATGATCCCGAGATGAAGCAGCTGAATGATATGCTGACGAAGATCCAGGCCATTCAAAACCCGCAATCAGTTAAAGAAAAGCCTAAAAACAAAACCGAAGACACTGCTTTCAAAGCAATCCCGGCAATCATTGACGGCAGGCAAAAAGTGATGAACGGCGGAACGGTTCGGCTTAAGCTAACCGATTCGGTGATGTTAAAAGGCGTCACCCTTCCAAAAGGCCAGTTGCTGTTCGGAGCCTGCCAGGTTACTAACCAGCGGCTATTGCTGAACATCCAGAACATCAGGATCGGTAAAGACATCCTACCGGCCGACTTGACGGTTTTCAGTTTGGACGGGATGCCGGGTATCCCCGCGCCAGAGGCAGAGCTATCAGGTGCTGCGGGAGATGGTGCAAACTCAGCGGTTGAAAGTATGCAATTTTTGAGTATGGACCAATCGCTGGGCACACAAGCGGCGACAGGTGGTATCAATGCCGCAAAGGAACTGTTTAGTAAAAAAGTAAAAAAGATCAGGGTTAAGCTGAAGGATAATTTTGCTGTGCTCCTGCGAGATAATACCCGTAAACGATAACAGTCATGGAAAAAGCAGTGAACCGCGTTCTCCTGGCATTTAAAAGCTGGGAAGACCGCAAAAAAGAAATCGAACCCCTGCTCAAAGCGGGCACGGCCGATGTAACTGTATTATCACGCCTGCAGCTTGACCACTTGCGGCATGCCAGCCATCGTTTACGCTCAACTGCCAGACCCGACGAAAAGCCATTTATGCTATTGCTGAACAACCAGATTATCAAACTCGAAAAGCAGTTATATCCCAACCTGTTACGCAGGATCTTTTCTCAATTGAAAGACCGGCTTTTTGACCGCCCGGCTTACTTAAAGAAAGACCGGCTACAGCGCGACAATAATATGGCGACTCTCAAATTACAGTTGAAGGAAGCAGGACTCGGTTCCTTCGCCGGGCGGCTGGAGCAACACCTGGACCAGGATCAAAAGAATATCCGCGTGCCACTGGATTGCCAGCTTGGGCCGGAAAAGCGGGTGAGTCTCGATCTGCATTTTGAAAAGGACCCTTATGGTAATTTTCAGCTGAACCGTATTGGGGGAAGTTTGCTGCAGAACGGCAAGATTACCAAAGCTCAGGAATTTGAACTCAGCGATTGGCCCAACCTTAAAACCAACCAGATCTGGAGCCTGCTGGAAGGACGTGCGATGAAGCAGCAATACACCGATGCCTCCGGGCACGAAAACCACAGGTGGGTTGAACTCGGTCCAAACGGCGTACAGCACTACGACCCGAATCACGCTTTTGACATTAAAACCGCGCTGGCCGGTATGCCGGCCATCATCCGCAACAAGGAAGAGCTCACCCGCTACCTGGAAAACGGCCAGCAAATCCCGACCTATTGGAAGCAGGGTAAACAATATCAAAATATTTATGTCCAGGCTGATCCTGCCAACCGTTGCATCAAATTGCTGGATGATAAGCTGCGTCCGATCACCGCTGAAAAGCTGAATCAGAACCTTGCAAGGCAAGGGTTCAAAGTCAAGACGCTGGACACAACCGCGCAAAAAACAAGAAGGAGGGTCAAAAATGGACAGCATCAATAACCGCCCGGCAAGCAGGGATGCGGGCATTAACTTCTATGAATTGAAAACCCAGCTGGCTGATCTTGGCTTCGTCAAACCGGAACTCGTGGACCGTCTGCGGGAAATTGTCCTAAGTGACCGGTCACAATTTTCTATTCAACACCGCGAAGTTTTCGAGCGTCTTGCACTTGACAGCTGGTTCAACCTGTATCGTCAAGACGCCGATGGACCCATCATGCTCGATCACTATGACACCGCTTTATATCAACAAGGTACGATGAACATCAGCTACCGCGCCTTTGAGCCGGATATCCCTAAAGAAATGGCCTGCCAGGTACTGGCAAAACAGCTGGCACAACAATTACCGGAAAGCATGACTATACCCTGGACGCTTGATAAAGTATCGGCTGTTGCATACCTGACAGAAAATAATCCTCAACAAATCGATTTTTTTAATCAATTAAATTGTAATAACATGAACACACAGAATTTAGATTTCTTAAAGAAAAGCCTGCTGAATCTTGGATTTGGCGAACAGGTAAATGAAGCGTTAGAAAAAAACATCAATAAAAAAGTACCGGAATTCAACCTGATGGCCAAGCATGAGTTTAACCAGCAAAAGGTGGATTACAACTTGCATTTTAAAGCCGGGGATAACCAGGATATGTATTTCTTCAACAAGTTCGACGCCACCATGAATAAGGGAAAAGAAAAAGAAATGAATCAAACCTTTTATATTAATAAAGGCAATGGGATCACCGCGAAAGAAGCTTTCAACCTGATGGAAGGGCGCGCCGTACATAAACAGCTGTTTAACAAGGATGGTGAGAAATACCAGGCCTGGCTGCAACTGGATAACGATAACCTGACCCAAAACGGCAACAAGGAGATCAAACGCTTCAGCGAAAACTATGGGTTTAAGCTGGAAGATGTGCTTGCTGGCAAAGGCATTAAAGAACTAAATACCCCGGAAGGTACCGAAAATCTGTTCCGCTCTTTAAAAAAGGGTAATACCCAACAGATCACGGTTGAGCGTAACGGTGAGGAAAAGAAATATTTTATTGCCGCCAGCCCTCAATTTAAAACCGTTGATCTTTTTGATCATCAGCAGAAAAAGATCAAACGGGAAGAGCTGCTCAACCCGGAACAGAAACAAAGTAGCAGTCAAAAGCAAAATAATAACCAAAAACAAGGAAAGCAGCAAAAGGAGGAGCTGCCCGGAAAAAAGCAAGGGAGTAAACGTAAAATGACCGTCTAAAATGAAATTAATACCTAAATACTTCAAATGGTTCATATTCTTATTTGCCATTGTGATAAGGTTTAATTTGGAGTCCTCTTGTAGCAAGTGCGAGGGGACTCCTTTTTTAATGCCATTTCCAATGTATTATTTAGACTGCCGAAATATCACATGACTTGTTTTCTCAAATGTTCGGCGATCACCTGCAGATCCTCTGCGTTATAATAAGAGGTGCCTATCGGCTGATAACCACCATTCTTTTGCCTGGCTATATAGCCTTTAAAGCAGCCATAAGCGGATATCATAAAACACGGCCCGGCTTCACCGGGCATGGCTTTTTTGTCAAATTGCAGGTCCAGTTCCTGACCCTCAACCGCGCATTTAATATTGATTCTATCCATGTTTTAGAGGTTTAAGAAATTACGGGATTTGGTAAGATTGGCAGCTTGGCAAACTTAAGAACTTCAAGGCTGGCAAAACCGAACTCGGCGACAACCTTACCGAGTATCAGGTAGCAGCCTGCGCCACGGAAAGGATACATGGGTGTGTTATTGGGAAAATGTACCGTATCAAAAGTATTGCCTTCGACATCCAAGAAATTGCCGAACCACATCTTTTGATTGTTTTTGGTAAGTACTGTCTTCTCGCATACATACTGTCCGACCATCCTAACCACTTGTCCCACATGATTGATCAGGTCATTGGCACCCACTTCGCCGCGATAATCGGTTTGCAACAGTTCGAACATAGTCATACTTAAGGGAAAGCCGAGCAATTCCAGTTCATGGTAAGCATTTTCCAATTGGGTATTGACCAGTACAGGCAGGGAATAGTTCTTTGCCTCCAGGCAAAATAGTTCCGCATTATTGTTGGGCTTTGCCTTAGCTCCGAATAAAAGATGTATGCCCCACAATAATTCCTTTTTGCTCTTTCCGGTAAACCGCAGTGCACCCACGCGAATAAGCGTGATGGCCTGCTCCAAACCAATGCCGGTTCTTTTGATAAAATCCTCCAGGCTATGGTAAATACCGTTCTTTCGGCGTTCTTCCGGGATCAGTTCAATGAAAGTCTCATTTAAACCATGAATACCCACGAAGCCGAGGTAAACATCTACGCCAATGATATTAACAATGCTATCGCTGTTGTTCACACATGGCAGATGTACGATTCCCCCTGAGCGCTGCAACTCCTGCACATATAGCGCCCGGTTATAAAATCCCCCGTAATTGTTTAACACTGCCACCATAAATTCCCGAGGGAAGTAGGTTTTCAGGTACAGACTTTGGTAGCTTTCCACCGCGAAGCTGGCAGAATGCGCTTTGGAGAAACTGTAACCCGCAAAGGAAGACACCTGACGCCATACTTCCTTCACGATATCTTCCGGACGACCTAATGCAATCGCTTCCTGATGGAATCTTTCCACCAGTCTCTCAAATTCCTTTTTTGAGCGGTATTTGCCGCTCATGCCCCGCCTTAAAATATCGGCATCCGTCCCATCCATCCCTGCGAAATGGATACAAACCTTGATCACATCTTCCTGGTAAACCATGACGCCATAAGTTTCCTTTAATATTTCTTCCATGACCGGGTGCAGGTATTGCACGGTATCCGGGGCATGGTGATATTTGATATAAGTGCCCATCATTCCGGAACTGGCCACACCGGGCCGGATGATAGAACTGGCGGCAACAAGTATCAGGTAGTTATCGCAACCCAGTTTCCGGTTGAGCTGGATCATTGCCGGCGATTCGATGTAAAAGCAACCCTTTGTATTCCCTATTCTTAGATTGGCATTGACCACCGGGTCTTTCATAAAGTTCTTGACCTGGTGGATGTCGATCTTGCGCTGCTGGTTTTCTTCGACCAGCTTCACCGCCATCTTGATATGTCCGATACCCCGCTGGCTAAGAATATCGTATTTATCAAAGCCGATCTTTTCGGCTTCATACATATCCCACTGTACGGTCGCCATTCCCTTTGGCGGCAGATCAAGTGCTGTATAATAAGTGATCGGGTCTTCGGTTATCAATACTCCACCGGCGTGGATGGAGCGCTGATTCGGCATATTGGCCATCCGTTCATGAATGGCGACGATCTTCCTGAATGTATCGTTGTTTTGGTTAACCGCCGCCCGCGTCTGATCAGTAAAGCCGTCAATCTCGGACTTAGGCAACCCCATGACCTTACCGATCTCGCGAATAATGCTGCGGTCCTTAAAGGTAGACATGGTTCCCAGCAAAGCGGTATGCTGACTGCCGTAGCGCTTAAAAATATAATCCTGCACATCTTCCCGCTCGTCCCAGGAATAATCAATATCGAAATCGGGCGGCGAAGTCCGCTGTGCGTTCAGGAACCTTTCAAAATATAAGTCCAGTTCAATAGGGTCAACATCTGTAATTTTCAGACAGTAGGCCACAATGCTGTTCGCCCCGGAACCGCGGCCGACATGGTAATAGCCCTGCGAGCCGGAGTAGCGGATAATATCCCAGGTAATCAGGAAATACGCACAGAAACCGAGTTCGTAAATAACTTTAAGTTCATGTTTGACCCTTTTCAGGGCATCCTTGTTGGATTTGCCATACCGGTACTCCATACCGCTGAGCGCCAGTTTTTCCAAAAGCTCCCGGTCATTTTTTTGATTGCCGGTAAAGGTCTTGCGGTTTAAGTTAACCCTGCCTTTGGGATAATCCATCACACAGCGGTTCATCAGGTTCCGGGTGTTGTCCAGGATAAAGGCATACCTGGAAAATTTAGCTTCCAGCTGGCCGGGTGCCAAAAATTTATCGGTGGGGGCACATTTATCTTCAGCCGTTACGGCTGTCAGTACGACGTTCAGATCAATGCCCCGCAGGTATTCATGCAGGCGGTATTCGATTTTATCAGCGATAAAGACCGGCTGGAGGGCCAGCAGTTTATCCTTTATTTGGCTGATATCCTTTTTAAACAGGCTATTAAGCTGGCCATAATGGATGCCCAGGTATTCATTTTCCTTCAGCGGCGGCTCATGCCCGTAGGGATAAACAATAAAAGCATTTGCAAATGCCGGCGCGAGATCAGGTAATGGCTTTTGTTCCAGGTTATGCTCCGTCAGGAAATCATTTAATTCCTTCATGCCCTCCTTATTGTGGGCGATGCCAAAGTAAAGCAAGCGTTTATCCCGTCTGAATTCCAGGCCTGCGATGGGCTTAATACCTTTTTCGTCGCACTCCCGCATAAATTCCATGATGCCGGTGGAATTGTTGATATCCGTGAGTACCATCTGGGTTACACCGCAGGCAATAGCTTCCTCCACCAATGCCGGGATTGACATGGTGCCAAAGCGAAGGCTATATTGGGAGTGAACGTTGAGGTACATGGCATTAAAGATTAAGATTGATACCGGAAGCCAGTTTAATGGACTCAGGGCCGTACCGGCGGCGTATTTTATCCATCGCCTGGCAAAGGCTGTATTGTTCTTCAGATTCCGAATAAAGGTCGATTTGCTCAAAGCCATTGACCAGATTTGAAAGGCGAACGCCAACGAGCCGGATTAGCAATCTTTTTTGATATGCCGCCTTGAATAATTCTTTCACCTTTTTAATGAGCGGTCCATCTAAAGCCGTATAAGGAATAACGGCCTGTTTAGTAACGTCTTCCCTGGTGGAATAGCGGACCGTCACGGTGATACAGGCTGTTTGTTTCTTTTTTTGGCGTAGTTCAAAGGCCAGCTCCATGACCATGGAAGTTAATAAGTAATTGATGGCTACCAGATCGATGCTGTCATTTTTGAAAGTTGTTTGTGTACCAATGGATTTTTGCTCCTGATAGGGAATAATCGGCGAATCATCTATTCCTTTGGCTTTTTGTAGCAGCCAGATTCCATTCTTCCCCAGGATGCTGTTCATATATTCAGGATGGACCTGTGAAAGTTCATAGATCTTCTTAATACCCATGTCGCTCAGCTTGATAAATGTTTTTTCTCCTAAGCCGGGAATTTTGCGAATAGACAAGGGGTTCAGGAAGGGTTGTACAACCGCTTTTTCGATATTCAGTTCGCCATTTGGCTTACATTCGTTAGTCGCCATTTTGGAAACCGTTTTATTGACCGAAAGACCGAATGAAATTGGCAACGCTGTTTCCCGCATGACTTTGGCCCGCAATTCCCTGGCATAAAGCAGCGTACCAAAATGTTTATCCATGCCTGTCATATCAATATAGTGTTCATCGATGCTGGCCTTTTCAATGAGCGGCACATTTTCTTTCAGGATTTCCGTGATCTCGTGCGAAGCCTTGGAATATTCATCCATGTTCCCCCTGATCCAAATGCCGTGGGGGCAAAGCATACGCGCCATACGGGCTGGCATAGCAGAATGAACACCGAATTTACGCGCCTCGTAACTGCATGACGCCACCACCCCGCGATCCGACAGGCTGCCTATGATCACTGGCTTTCCAGTTAGTTCTGGGTTTTTACGGACTTCAACGGATACAAAAAATGCATCCTGGTCCATGTGGATGATCTGGCGGTCTGCGCTCATTATGCCTTCGGATTAATTAGTAAAGTGATCAATTTTTTATCTCATCATTTTTTGCTTTTATTCGTTCAGAAAACGGATAACAAAACTAATACTAAAAATATTAGCATTTTGTTTATATTTGAAAATAATTTTAGAGCAGAGCTAAATGACTGATAGCTTGTTTTATAACCCATTTCTGCGCATTAAGGAAGACACCCTGAAGAAACTCATGGGGGTAGGCAAGCCTTTTGTGGTTATCCAGCGCTTTCAATGGCCGGGTCAGCCATTGCAGAAAACTTTTTTACTGTCTGCTTATGCTGATGAACAGGAAGCACGTTACCATGAACAGGAATTACGGCCTAACGAGGGTAAAGCGCAGAATCTGCTTGATCTGAACCAGTACCAAGCGGTTGTTAAACTCTTAAAAAACGAATCCGGCATAACGATTTTCTTTAATGGAACAATAGATGCCCGTCACGAAAAAAGGCTTCAAAAAGCCTATGTCAAAAGTGTTTCTGCGTATATTCACTATATCCGCATGAAAAAAGAAGATCACTATGATGTGCGTATATTTGTGGAGCATGGCCGTTTAAAAGCAGAGATCACGTCCGGTAACCAAAGCCATACAGCCCTTTTTTATGATATGATCAAATAGTTATGTGCAGAGATATCAGCTTTCATTCAGAAATACAGATAGTCACCCAGGACTTTAAGGGTATTCAGCTTGCCCCGAATCTGGCGCATTATCCTAATGATATGGTGCATGTAACCTGTGAGATATTGCCAACACACCCGATTGTCGTTAACAGAAAAGCTTTGGTCCTTGCCAATATGAGCTGGGGTGTAGTACCTACCTATATCGACGATCCGCGAGAACGGCAGTTACAGCGATCCAATATGGTCAACGCCCGCTCGGAAAGGATCATCGGCGATAAAAAATCTTATTGGTATAGGCTGCGCAACAATCGTTGCCTGATACCTGCTACCGGTATCTATGAGCATAGAGAAGTAAAAGGCTTTAGGAATAAAATTCCTTATCATATCAGCCTTGAAGGCCGTAAGGGTTTTTATGTTCCGGCACTCTACCAGGTCAGCCAGGAAGTGGACCAGGACACCGGCGAGATATTTAATTTTGCCTCATTTACCATGATCACCCGGCATGCTAACGATAAAATGATGTGGATACACAATTCCGGTGACAATAAGCATCGAATGCCGCTGTTCCTGACGCCTGAAATGGAACATGCGTGGGTATTGGATGATTTGAGCGATGATGATATGGAGGAGTTTTTTCATTTTGAAATGCCTTCGGATAACATCGCGCATTACCCGGTATATACAATTCGCGGTCGTAAACCGGTAACTGAAGATATAGTACCGGACGCTTATTATGACTGGGGCAAAAAGTTGCCGGTGTATGGTCAGGAATCAAATTCAACTGAGGATACACAAAGCTCTTTGTTTTTCTAGATATTTCTAAAAGACAAAAAAATATTGGTAAATAGATGTTTGTCGTTATTTTAGAACGATAAAACCTCATCACATGCTAAATGCCGAAAATGCCAAGGTGATTGGCAACTTATTCAATACGCTTGATCAAGGCGTTCGCAATGATCTTTCCAGGGGACAGATCGCAGACGAGCGGGATTACGTCTCCCGGTTGGTCACACATTTCAACTATCCTTATGGCTTATTTAATACCTACAGCGTTGGTAAAATGAAGTTTGACTGTGGTTGGTTTGCAAGGGTCAATAAAGGAGAATCTGAACGAGGTTTTGGGTGTGATAGCATGATCATATTTCGTGTTGGAGACAAAGTTAAAGTCGGGCTGTTTGAAGCCAAATGGCCGAGAATAATGGATTATCCCGATTATCCCTGGGATTACCTTCAAAAAAGTTCCAAACAGTCGCATTTTACCAGCCAGATCGAAAGACAAAGTAACTGGTCAGATAATGCTGCAATCTGGGAAATGTTTTTTTATGAAAATGAAATAGGGAAAACCGACGGATTGTTCGATAAAAACGGTTCAACTTGTATTAAACATGATTTTGCCAATGCTGTGATCGATTCAACAGAGAGACCTGCCTTGATTTGGGATAACGATGACCTGGAAAATTTACTTATAAAAGCCAGGACTGCCGGTGAGGAAACGATTAATATCGGTTATATACTGGAGGAAATATTAACGTGTAAGTTAGGAAAAGCGATTGAGATAGATGAAACAGATCGCTACTTTACCCTATACGAAAATGATGGCAAAAAATTTAAAAACATTCCTATTGTCCGGTTTCCAGGCGATCCACAATTAAGAAGAGGAGACAACACATTAACCGGGATCGCCAATGATGAACTGATTACAGGCTTTATGCAGGCAAATGGGTTGTCGTTCCTCCAATTTATGAATATAAAACCGAAGCAGAACGATATAGGATAAGTTATCGGGTATTAACAGTTGCCGCCAGTTATAAATTTCCATTAAGGAACTTGGGCCTTTCAATCGCTGTTCCTAACTTGTCGTTCAGTTTTTTGATCAAATAATCACACGCTTCAGGTACAAATCTTTCGTTGTTCTGGTGCATAAAGAACCATACTGCTTTCAGTCCCATGGCTTTCCAGTCTTTCAGCCTTTCCACCCATTCGTCCATTCGGGTGTAATCGCTTGATGCCAGATCGTTGCCGACAAAGCGGATGACGGCTTCGCTGGTGGTCAGTTCCATATGGACAACATCCCTTCGTCCTGAAGTGTCCGATATCACCGTGCCTATGTTCAGGTTCTGGAGTAATTGAAACAAATCGTTACGGTTTGACTCTATGGCAAACCAATCTTTATGGCGCACTTCTACACTGACCTTAATGGACGACGGTAATGCCTCCAGGTAAGCTTTGAGGTTTGGATAGCTTTTCGGTGAGAAATTCTCCCCAAGCTGCAACAGCAATGGTCCAAGGTGATTTCTGAAGCCCACCAGGCTTTGATAAAATTTAGCCGTTTGTTCTTCCGCATTGGACAGCCTGCGTATATGGGTGATGTTCTGCGGAAACTTCGGACAAAACTTAAAATCCGGCGAATCATTTACCTGCTGCACCCACCGTGTAAGTTCATCTGCGGTGTAGATATTATAGAAAGTGGGACCAAATTCAACGGTATTAAAGTTCTGGCTATAGAAGGGAAGCAGGGCATTGTCGGGCGTTTTTTTTGGATAGATTTTGCCGATCCAGCTTTTCTCACCCCACTTCGAGGCACCTATAAATACCTGCAGTTCGTCATTAGGGCTGGCTGCTGTAAGTGTGCGCTTTGTTCTTGCTGTATCCGGGGGCAATGAAAAATCAATATCGGCAATTGCGTCGTGAACGTGTCCAAATTCCATTTCGTAAAATTAAAGATTAAGGAAGTTCTTTAGCACAACTTCTTGTTTTAAATGTTTTATTTTGTAACGATGGACGAGATGGAAAACCCGGTGATTGGGTTCGGCTTAGCCTATGGTAATCAATTGATCTATTGTGAAGCAATGATGAAGGACAATTATTATGACGTGCATTTCGATGGTAATTGGGTGGCGTCGATCGCACATAACGATGATTGGGACTGGATGCAGGCATCCGGCGTGATCCTGCCCGGGGAGACCATTGCTGAGATCGGTTTAAGGATAGAAAGTCATTACCAATAACTACCAAAAAAGATATGCCTGAAATACCCGACCTAAATATATTCAGCAGCAACCTTGCCAAGCGGCTTGTGGGCAAAATATTAACCAACATCAGTATCCTGGTTCCGCGAAAACTCAAGGAACCCGAAACCGGCTTTAAGGCCGCGCTTGAAGGACAGCAACTGATTGCTATCAACCGGGTTGGCAAGCAGTTGTATTTCGCTTTCGGGGATGGGCAGGTCTTGGGCCTGCATCTGATGCTCTATGGGTCGATGCACTGGTACGAGGGTACAAACGAAAACAAGTTCACCATCGCCGAATTGCTGTTTTCGAATAGTACGGGCCTTGCGGTTACTGACTGGCAAAAATCCGTGATGTTGACGCTCAACCCGGAAATATCAACGGTACCTGACGCCATGGCGCTGCCGGAAAACTACCTGGTTACAGCACTGAAGAAAATTGGCCGCCCGATCAAAACGGTACTGACCGATGGAAAGATCGTCCAAGGGATCGGTAATGCTTATGTAGATGAGATCCTTTACGCCGCGAAACTCTCGCCGTTTTCCATATCCAACAAAATTCCTGCAGAGAAAATTAGTATCCTGACCTATGCGATCAAACAAGTGTTAATGAATGCTGAGGCACATATCCTCAAAAACTTCCCGGATACCATTACTGAGAAGGAACGGGATTTTCTAAAGGTCCACCTGCCTAAACAAAAGCTGACACCAAATGGCGAAGGTATTCTCGTAGCAGAGATCGCTTCGCGAAAAACGTACTACACCGAAGGCCAACAATTATTTGAATGAGTTAGGACATTGTAGGACGACATTCAACAAAGTATTAACATTATAATCCAGTTGGTATCGCTATTCTTCGCCAGCTATGCTAATGAAATATTAGCGACAGAGATTAACCTAGGGAACAAGAGCGGCGGGAAATACCACTCCTGGCTGGTACTGGATAATGAAAAGCTGAACGACAAAGGCAATAAAGAAATCAAAAAGTTCACCGAAAATTATGGCTATGACCTCGAGCAGACCCTTAAAGGAAAAGGCATTAAGGAAATGGATGATCCAAAAACAATGGAAGACCTTTTCTGATCCTTAAAGAAAGGCAACTCCCAGCAAGTCACCGTTGAAGAGATAATAAAGAACAGAAGTATTTCATATTAGCAAATCCTCAGTTCAAAACCGTGGACGTTTTGGATCATCAAATGAAAAAGATCAAACGAGAAGAATTGCTAAAACCCGAACAAAAACAAACAACCGGCAAAAAGCAAGGTGAGCAGCAATGAGTTTGTCAAGCGACCCTGAAGGTTAAAGATTTGCATATTATCCTGTTCGGTCAACCAACGAATGATAATAAATAGTTATCTATTGTTCATTACCATCCACGAGAAATAATCTTCTGTGTTTAAAGTTGTCTGATCTTTTGTAAGGCGTCAACTGTTTAACTTAAAAATCGATGTAAAATTTAAATAATAAAAACCATGTCACTAGAGAAAACTTTAGTGCTGCGCGACCAACATATGGTTGCCGCCATTTACGGCACCTCGTCTGATGGCTTTACGCCAAACCAACCTATAATCCTGTTTTCCAGAGAAACCCGCATGGCCTGCCTCCGATTTATCCGGCAGGTGTTTGACCAGGGCAATAACTGTTTTAAGGTGGATTTAAAATAAAACGGAATTGCCTAAGGATTAGCCTGCATATAATGCTAATTTTAGGCTATGAACGATACCCTGAAATTCCTGGATAGTGTCAAAGACCGGCTGGAAGAAGTCTCCTATGAGGAAATCTACCAGTCGGTTGCTGCTATGCGCGATAAATTTGTACCTACCGCGCTTATAAAAAAAGGTGCTTTTATTGATCGGGTCAGGGTTCATAAAAAGCCAGATGACTTGTTTCTGAGGGAAGAGGATATAAGTTATATCCATGACCAGGAAGTGATTGATAAATATGTGGGTTATGGCAGGGCTAATAAGGAAAAGCAGGCCGTGTTTTATGGAGCTATTCTTTCTCCTAAAATCAAACATCCCCGCGTTGTCGCTTATTTTGAAACCTCACCTATTCTAAAGAATCTCGACAAATACCCTGAGGTTACTGAGTATTTTACTTTAAGCCGCTGGCGGCTGACACAGGATATTGAAGTCATGGAAGTAATCTTTAGCGATGAGGCGCTTAAAGTGAGCGAATATGCGCAAATGTCTCTCGCCAACCAATTGAAAAACTATAAACACCTCCCCTTAGCTGCTGAATATGAAGAACAGGGGCGGTTTTTTGCCAACCAGTTTGCCCGTAGCGATATAAAGGATGGCCAGGATTATAAGTATAAAATAACGGCGGCTTATGTCAACTACATCTGGGCTAAGAGCCACCTGAAGGGGGTGACTTATCCAAGCGTACAATCCGAATACCTTGGTCAAAATGTTGCCTTACTGCCTGAACTGGTCAACAGCTCCCTGCAACTGGATGCACCGGTCGGCATTTTTAAGTTTGAAAGAAAGGGAGGCGTTAACTTGCCGGTTGACAGCACCAAAGTAGCGATGGATCTGGGGAAGGATAACGCGGCATTCGTTTTTAAAGATTACTACGATGGCGCATTCAGATAACTGTAGAGCTCAATTATAATTAGGATAAAGGGCGTTTGCTAATCGACTATTTTACATAGACCCCGATTGATGTCCTGTTCTACCTTTTTAAATTTTAAACCAAAAAACTTTACGCCATTAGCATACTCAACATTTACCTTATCGTTTCTGCTTAGGTTGCTGCTTTTTATAGCTGCTGATACTACAGGTTTTGGCTGCGGTTTCCAGCCTACTGGTGCAAGGTTAAATGAAAGACTTTTAGGAATATCAGGCCCGTTGTCATACCGAATCTGTTTATTGGGTCCTGTTTGCATCATTCGGAATAAGCCAAACAATTCATCAGCCTTTTCTTTGTTGTATAATATTTCTCCTTTTTTAAAATCGAAGGCAGTTGTACCAAATGATCCTATAATGCTATCGGTAGTCGGTTCCGCAATACTCGGGTCGAGATTTTCATATTCATCCAGGATAAATTTGGTTTCAACACTGTAGAGATCATATTTTTTTAAAAGCAGGTCATTCTTGATGGCAATATTATCACCCATTTTTTTCCTTTGTACACTGGGAAATATTATCGCTTCAATATTACCGGCGCTCGGTACAGGATAATACAATTGATCAGAAGAAATTAACGCGCTGAACAAGTAATCCCTTGGCCTAAGCCGGTCAACAGGTAGCGAAAAAATCTCGATGAAGAATTCCTCTAACAGGTAAAATACTTTTTGAAGGTCATGAGAGATTTTAGGATTATCAGTCTTTTCGGTTCTGATAACGCTGCACACGGCCTTTGCGCCTGGCTTTAATTGAAATCGTGAGATCGTAATAACGTCCCCCTTTTGTGGTTTGGTTTCCCAATAAGCAGAGGCTTCATCAAGCGCACAATAGGCAACCTGCTGTTCGGGGATATTACATCTGCCAAAAGTGCAATATTTAAGCGGTGGCGCGAGTAACTCGACTATTTCGGTTAAATAGTTCAATTCCTTCCCCTTGCCTGCAAGAATGCGGTTGTTGTTGGAAATCCTGACAAGAAATCCAGGTAATTCCGCAGCGCTGGCCATGGGTTTTAAATTGAAAAACGTGCTTATATTTTGTTTGAACTTTTCAAATTCATCCAATGGGAGGTCATGTATTTTCCCAAAATATCCACGATAAAAATTCAGCTTTTGAATAATACTTTCAATGCTGTTGAGGTTCATAACTTCTCTGTTCGTCTTATTGTTGGCGATTTTTTCTATCAAACCAAATTCGTCAAATACAGGTGGGATCATTTGATAGTTAAATAAACAATAAAAATACGGAAATCTTCAAAGGCTTTTTTTAGAAAATGCACTAAGCCTGCATAATATGGTTGGTGGTATAGCGCCTTTTAACGACATTTAACCTTTCATAAAATATAATACCTTAATCGCCTTATCACAATGGCAACAATTGATCTTCATGACGTTATAATTGATGTTTTACGAAATGCAGGGACACCCTTACGGGCGACTGAAATCGTAGATATTATCAGCCGGGATGGCTTGTATCTGACAAAGGATAAAAACCCACCGGATTACAATCAGATTTATGGTAGAATCGGCAAATATCCTCACCTGTTTTCATGGAAAGATGGGATAATCACCTTAAGGAACTTGCCACGGGAAGAACGACTGTTCCGGTTGACATGGAATACAAAAGGCTGGGAATTGCCCATAAAGCACGACTGGCATGAGGAAGACCAGGGCAAAACCAATGTGGCCTTTGAAAATCAATACGGCTTTGGCGGTGAAGAATGGCTCTTTAACGCTCGATACCTTTCAAATGGATTTCAATATGGCTATATCCGAGGGGCGAAAGATCTCACAGCAACAGTGGCATTTGTAACCACCGCATATCTATTCACAATTCACCAGGAAAGCGGCGACCGCTACCTTGTTGGTAAAATAGAAAATTTGGAAATTATCCAGCCTGGTGATGCCGCTGAATTGGTGGCGCATGAGTTATATAATCAATACCTCGATGAGTTTGTCAATGAAATTGAAATGGCCGATGGCGACTCTGACGCGATACAGGTAGAAGGATTTCAGGCTAATGTCCGCTTTAAACTCATCGGAAACGAACTTTTTGAGGTCCCCAAATTGGTTCCGGGCCTGCGTGGCAGGCAATATAACAGGTTTATACCCTATAAAGTTACTCCAGCCTTACTGGCTAAAATGGATGGCTATTTACCAAAAACAGGCTTTAAATTCAATCCAGGAATAGCAACTGCCAGCGAAGGTTACGAGCGCCACACCAGTGCTACACAAACCTCAGTAAAACGGCATCATACCAATATCACCAATGCATTAGTTAAGTATCTCTCACCGGAATTTACCGAGAACAAGAAAAACCTGTCCGTTGAGAAAACGGACTTTGGATCAAAAACAGCCGATATAGTATTACAACATGCTGATAAGATTATCTCGATCATCGAGGTGAAGACTTCAGCAATGGCCCGCAAAAACATACGGGAAGCGATGGGGCAATTACTGGATTATGCACTTTGGTTTGAGGATGTTACGATAACTGAGCTCATCATAGTTGCCCCGTCTCCATTATCACCTGAAGAAACAGCATTTTTTATCCGGCTTCAAAATCACTTTAAACTGAAAATAAGCTACTGGCAATTCCTGGAAAATGCCGGCAGACGCCAAACACCTTTCCTTAAACTATTATAATGAACGCACACCTGAATATCTTTAATAACTACCGGGAGGATTATAATAATCCGCTTGAAAATAACCTCACCCGTGCCTTCATCATCACGCTTAAAAATGAACCCAATCTGTTGCGGGATTTCATGTACCTGATCAGTAATGAAATGGTTTGGGATGAAATCTTTGTTTCCATCCAGGACAAAAACAAGGATGTCGGCGGCTTTAAAAGAATTATCGGTTTGGCGCTGACTTCTGAGGATATACCGCAAAAAGCCATCGATCAAATTGCCGCACATGGCTCGACTACACCAATACCCGATTTCCTGATTTATAACGGCAGCACCTTAATTGTTGGAGAGGTGAAAAAGCATAGCGAAAACCCCATTGCGCAGCTTAAAAATCAGTTGAATTATATGATCAGCAACAGCGAATCAGAGGAAGAGCCAGCTGTTGTACAATACCAGGCCCTAAGCTGGACGGTCATTTTAACAAAGCTTATCATTCCCCACATAAATTATAACCAGCGTTCAGTCCTAAAACCCTTATGGGCATTGAATTTCAAGGAATATATCGCCACCCATTATACCGACTGGCTTCCGGTGCCCACATTAGATAAAATCGACTTTAAAACGGAAACAGATTCAGTCACGAATACCCTGATCGAGAAAAGATTATACTCTATTCAAAGCCTCACCCGGTTTGGAACGCCGCAATATTGGGTAGGTGGCAGGATTACCCTTCCCCTAAACTTTGGTTGGGCAACCGAGGCACATGTTATCCTGACACGACACCATAACAAAAACCTCGTTCAGGTGACCATTTGGCCGGCAGATACCAAGGCCCAGGGGCATCGAATCTTTTCGAGAAGTCTGGATTGGGTAAAATCTACAGAACTGGATACTCCTTACGGGAAATTTAAACTGGATATCAATCCTTATATAAAATTTTCACACGTCATGGGCAGGTGGATCGGCGCAATTAACTTTTACAATGATTTTCAGGCAATGGGTAAAGCATTTCATAACCAGAAAAACTTCGAGCGTTATTGCCGTAGCTGGGACAGAAGTGAATGGCCAAAGCTGACTAAAATGTTTGATGATGATTTTAGCAAGGACTTTGAATGGCGGGATGAATTGGGATGGGATGATAAATTTGAGCATTCAGGCAGAAACTTTGTTTTTATTTCCATGGGCTTTGAATGCAATACATTTATCCCATTCGAGGAATTTCAAAAAGCTGAAAAATCAGATCCTTCCGGCAAACAGGCGGCAGCACTACTGGAAACTAATATCGAATCGTTTCAAAAATTGGTAAATCAATAATAGTTTTATGTCACCTTCGGAAGACGAAATCTTTGCTGATCTATGGGAAAAGGAGCAGCAACGGCCCAAAACAGAGGATCTGCTTCAGTACAGTTCCCTCCGGGAAAAAATGAATGCCTTTGGCGGTTATCAGAACTTTGAAAGCGGAACTCAGTTTCTTTATTTTATCAAACATGAGCTGCCTGAAATATTGGCCGGAAAAAAGGTGGTATTCCGGGGAATGACACAGGCAAAATACAGGTTGTTCAATAAAGCACAGCGTGCCTACCAGGCAAATAAATCCGCCAATGTTAAGGATGAAAAAACCTTTCACAGTTCTATAGAGCAAATGATAGGCAATGCCCGGACGGTCAATAATTCCGTGCTTGCTAATTTCTTTAAAACAGCCGGTTTAAGGGATAATGATGTGGCCATCTTGAGTTTCTTGCAGCATTACGGCGCGCCCACGCCTTTCATGGACTGGACGACTGATCTTTATACCAGCCTTTATTTTGCCTTATCAAGTTGCACGGATGAGCAATTGGAGCGCTACCAGAATGGTCCCGCTACTTATGAAATAGATGATTACTTCTGTTTTTACATGTTGATCGAAGATCATATTTTGGATATGGTTTCTTCTTTTAGTCAGCTAAGCATCAGCAGTAAGTCTGCGGTTAAATACAGAACGTTAAAAAAGAAGAAATTTCAATATATAGATGAGCGTTTTAAGGGCGGTAAACCGGTCTTTTCACTGGTTAATAACCTGCACATCACGAACCAGAAAGGTTTGTTTATCTATAACAATTCCTCCCACATGCCATTAGAAGAAGTTTTTCTTTTACACTGGACAATGCACTACCTCGGCAATATGTCTAAAGGACGAAAGACACCCCGCACACCGATGATGTGCATCAATTTTCATAAATCCATCGGACACCGACTTAGAAAGGTATTATTGGAGTTGGGAATTAACGATGAAACCATTTATTCCAAACCGGAAGTGATCGCCAAGAAAGCAGTACCTGAAATACTTAATGCTTTAGGCTGAGATAATTCTTTTTTCATTCAGAAAACCTTCCCTTAATGGATAGTTATTTTATTGGTTGTCTATCTATTACGAAGACCTGTCATTGATTAAATTTTCTGCGCTGCTTTGTTTAACTTCGGGCGTGAAAAGTGAAATGTCTGTTCAGGATCTGGTCATCAAATTTTTGGAGGAAACGAACCAAACGATTTTCCTCACGGGAAAAGCCGGAACCGGTAAGACTACTTTTTTACATCGGCTCAAAACGTTAACAACCAAAAACTTTGCTGTTGTCGCGCCTACGGCGGTCGCTGCCATTAACGCAGGCGGCAGCACGATTCACTCTTTTTTTCAGATCGGTCCGGGCCCACAAATCCCAGCTAACGAAGAGCCATTGGCTTTAAGCATCAGCCGTGAAAAATTACTGCTGCTGACCAGGCTTGAGCTATTAGTGATTGATGAAATCAGTATGGTTCGGGCGGATACCCTTGATCATATCGACCGCTTGCTAAGTCAGGTTAAAGCATCGACACAGGCGTTCGGTGGCGTACAAGTGTTAATGATTGGCGACCTGTTCCAGTTGCCTCCGGTATGGGAAAAAGATTGGGGTATCCTTAGTAAATATTATTCTGGGCCATTCTTTTTTAACAGCAGGGTGATCAGTGCGGCGGGGCTCAAAACATTCGAACTGACTAAGATATATCGCCAAAAAGATCCGGCTTTCATTGCAATCCTGAACCAGATACGGGAGGGCGAAGTGGATGCCAAAGCGCTCGAACCATTAAACAAACAACGAATCGGCGACACTGCACAGGCAGTGGGTGAAAGAGCGGACTTTGTGACGTTATCGACCCATGTAGGCAAAGTGAATAAAATCAATCGGGACCGGTTGAGTTCCCTCGAAGCGCAAAGTTTTACTTATAAGGCTGATGTCTCCGGAGATTTTTCGGAGGAGGCGTTTCCGGTGGAACGGGATTTGGTTTTGAAAGTCGGTGCCCAGGTGATGTTCGTCAAGAATGACTCTTCAGGCAAAAAACAATATTATAATGGAAGAACCGCCCGTGTCACTTTTTTAAGCAATACCAACATTACCGTTACATTTTTGGACGACGGTTACACAATCGATGTACCAAGAGAGACCTGGCAGAATGTGAAATTTGCGCTATCGTCGAATGCGCAAAAGGTGGATGAAACAAGTGCCGGAGCATTTGTTCAATATCCATTACGGCTGGCATGGGCGATCACTATTCATAAGAGCCAGGGCCTCACATTCGACAAAGTGATCATCGATGTTGCGTCGGCATTTGCTTCCGGACAAACTTATGTAGCGCTTAGCCGCTGCCGTAGTCTTGAAGGTATACTTTTATTAAACGAGATCCGCCCGGAAAATGTGCAAACGAGTCGGGAAATCCGGGATTTTATGCATCGAGAGACTGCGGTACCGCCAGTCATGAATGATCTAAATGCGGCGAAACAAGCTAGGCAGCGAAACTTGATACGGGACGTTTTTGATATGTCTGTTATTGCTTTCGCCTGGGGTCTTTTTACTGCTAAACTTCGGCAGGTTTTAGACGAGGGCGATGAACTGCGTCAATTAAGCGATTATTCAAAGTCAGTCGAAGCTGAACTAAAGAAACGCGGCCAGCAGTTTATCGCCAAAGAAATAGACAAAGCAACACCTGATGACCAAGTGATGATCACAAAAGACCGCCTCAAAACTGCTGCGGATTACTTTCATCCCAAAATAATGGCGGCACAGCAGTACATCGAAACCGCTTTTCTAAGTAAAGCCAGATTGGATCATGAAACCGAATTTTACGTGCGTTATAATTATCTTCAGTCGATGATGCGTTCAAAATTAGCGTTGCTGGAAGCCATTTCTTATCTCGATTCCAGCTATGAGATACAACAAAAAGGACAGGACGCAGTGGTCAACTACCGTCCTGCCTTTAAAAACTGGCAACCGAAAGCTCAAGTCAAAACACCAGAAATTACGAATCCTGAGCTCTATGAAAAATTGTTGAGCTGGCGAAAAAACACAGCTGAGCTTAAAATGGTACCCGAATATTCGTTGATTTCTGAGAAAACCCTGCGGGAGATTGCCAAAAAGATACCCGGTACCTACAGCCAACTGGCACTGATCAAAAACTTCGGGGAACAGCGGGCAAAGGAATATGGTGGCGAATTAATCGAACTGATCAACGCGCACTTCGGTCAAAGCGGACAGTTATTTTAGCGTGTTAATCCAAATTTATCATACAACGCGTTT
This sequence comes from Mucilaginibacter phenanthrenivorans, assembly GCF_024721155.1. Taxonomy (GTDB): domain Bacteria; phylum Bacteroidota; class Bacteroidia; order Sphingobacteriales; family Sphingobacteriaceae; genus Mucilaginibacter; species Mucilaginibacter phenanthrenivorans. The sequence continues at coordinate 29,369 of NZ_JAHVAP010000024.1, forward strand.
ACAGCACTGGTTTCGTACATATTGAATGTTTCGGGATGTGCTTGTGCGGTCGTCCACGCTTCGTTCAACAAGTCGGATATCGGCGTATCCGCATTACCAGTCAGTTCGGTGCAGGGGGCAAGGTCGGCATTATCGTAAAACGCCACGAATTCTTCAATGATCAGCTTTAATAACTTATCGGGAAATAACATTTTATAAGCCGCCGGCCTGAATATTTCCGTATCGCGCATAAACACCTGCCAGGCTGATTCGATTTCGTTTTTTTGGTCATTCAATCCAAGCTTTTCCAGCATGAGAATGATGATCCGCATCCTGGCCTCATTAGCCGGATGGGTATCGCTATAATCAAATATTTTTGAAGAGCCATGGTCGGCTGAAATCAACTTTAGATTAGTCCATCCGTATGCTGCACCGGTCATATAGGTGCCTGCCAGGTCGCAGGAAAATTCTTCAAGCCACGAAACCTGCCATAAATATTTGGCGCGCTCAATTTGCGCACCAAAATGCTCGAATTGCCGGCGGTCTTTTAGGGAAATCACCTCTTTGGTAAAGTGCTTTTCAATTTCTACACCGGATAATTCACAACTTCTGCCTTGATACATGGAATAAAGGAGATGCCCTATTTCATGGTAAAGGTCCGGTAAATTCAATAAACTATTTTCTTCACCCGAAGGGATGGCGATGATCTCAAACATTGGAACCGCCCAGTAATAATAATCATGATTACTGATCGTAGACACAATGGGTGGCAGGGAGGTGATCCGATGTTCTTTGTAGATCTTCGTGATCAACCTGTAAAAAAAAGCTTCTGCCCCGCCGTAGTTTTTGATGGCCAGGAAGCGGTACGCGTGGTAAGCGTTAAACTCGCGGTTAAGTCGGTTATATAAGAAAAGGTAGTTGCCCGATAAAGCGTCATATTCCAGCGCTCCAATTTCCAATGCCTGCTGAATTGGCATCCGGATCTCTCTGATCTTCTGAAGCGTGCTGTCAATAAATCTCGAGCGGTAGTCTTCATGGTGGTCCATGCGGTCGATTTCTTCAATGACCAGGTCGATCCGGTGGAGCAGATCTGCATATAGTGCCTTAACAAAATTCTTCATCCTCGTGTCGTCCGAAGTTTACGATAAAGAACGGACGCTTCATTGTCCAAAATTGAAACGAACCGGTCTATATCTGTTAGCTCGTCATTATCAAGGCTCTGGTTGTTCTTCAGCTTACTGACCGATTGGTGGATGTGCTCCCTATACTCCACATTGTCTAGAATATGCTTTCTGAAAAGCCGGTTCTCTGCCAGTTGGTAGATATAGTTGGCAGGGTCGCCGTGTTCGTAAAAATCTTCCAGTTTTGAAAGTATCCCCAATAATTCTTGTTTCGCTTTAGCTACTTCGTCTTCCGCTACCTGGATCTTCGGATGGGCCATTATAACTTGTTTGTTAGCGGCCATGTTTCGCCGTTTCAGGACAATCACCGAACCATTTAACTCGTTGGTCAGATTCGCTACGTTGGTGTACTTTTTATAAAGTAATGTGAAGTCGCTCATAACTATTCCTCCAAAGCATCTTGTAAAATTTGCAATTCTTTAGCCTGAACGTTTGCATAGGTAAACTCATGCGCCACATCTCGGATCAGCAGGTCAATGAGCTTCAGTGGTAAAGGGAGTGATGAAGCTCTGTCAGGCGCGGTGAAATTCAGTTGGGTCATCGCAAAAACATCGTCGAGTGCCTTTGCAAAATCAATCTCCCCGGAAGCTAGGCTTACCCTAATCGGATTGGACGAGCCACCGACATCATAAGGGAACCCCGTATTGAATATATAAGCTTCCTTATCCTTTCTAATTGGAACAACTGTCCCGCAGATGGGGTTGGCCAACACATTATTATCACCTCGCACGGCAGCACGGATTGGAATCGCAGAACTTTTCGCGACATCCAAAACCGCAAGTTTTATTTCCGCATGCCCAATTTTATTTTCAGACCGCAACTTTGCGATTGCGGCATCCAGCGCTTTTTGCTCCTCTCCAAAAGACATGCCATCCCGTAGTACTATGATGCTTTTTGGGAACTCCTCGCCGCTTTCCAGATGCCGGCTCAAAATACTGACGATCTTATCACGGATCAGCCCAAAGTTTATTTTTTCGTTACGGTGCGTATTCCCGGCCTTTTTAGCGGTTTGTTCCACATCAAAAACAATTTTCTGGCCGTTCTTAAAGAAAAAGACAAAACCAGCAAAAAATTCGTGTGCATCTATGCCAATATACAGGTCGTAGTTCAAATCTTTAGCAAGGGCATAAGGCCACTTATTGTTGACCACTAAATACTTGAAAAGCGTGTTAACCTGATAAGATTTAAATGGCTGCATTTTTTGGTCTGGTACAAAGTATACTTCATTCCCTCCTTTGCCAACGGAGCGCACGATATAACGCTTTAGGCTTTTTTCACTGATACATTTTAAATTGATCTTCCCGGAAAGTTCCTTTTTTACCAATTGGTGCAAATTGTGGCTGAACCAACGATTGCCAGGCAGGTTTGGCAAAACAAACAAACCGAAATTACCATTCAAGCCTTTATTGTTGATCATTGCTTCGAAATCTTTGCATACTTTTTCCGCAAAGGGCTTCTGCCGGGTCGAATACGTTACAAGTTCAAAACCAGGAAAATTAGGATCCAGCGCTTTCATGGCTTTATTAAAATGCTCTTTGATGCAAATCGCCATTGCCACCGGCAAGCTGTCCGGTACGAATATGTATTGTAAGAGGTATTCATCGTCATTGAGCAGTCCATATTTGTAATTGAACTCCCGGCGGCGTTTTGGGTATTGATATAGTTCAGAACCACGCTCACCATTTCTGGACTCATATGGGTCGAAAATATGGTTATGAGCATATTTTAGCGCAGGTAAGTCGATCACCCGGCAATCCATGTTCCAGGTGTTATAGGATATTTCCAGCTTCACACCGGCGAACATAAGATCTTGAAAGTAGATCTTCACAAAAAAAGCGGCACTGTTAAAGCGTTGCGGCGGCTTGTTGATCGATAACCGGTGAAGGCCGTTGTCAGCAAAGTGGATCGCCTTTGCTAGGTCAGCCGCACCTTCCATTTTTTTCTCACTTGTTTTGGTGTATGTATGGTAAAATGTCGGGCTTTCAGGGCTCAAAGGTTGCGGATATTCTGCGGAAGCGTAACGGCCTTTGCTGGTAATATAGTCGTACACCGTTCCGTTAAAATTGTCTTTGTCGAAGCGTTGTGTTCCGATTGCTCCGCCAATCGCACTACCTTTTACAGTATACCAGTCATCCCCATTCTGGTAAATAAAATTCTTACCGTTGACATAACTAGCCCATTGTTCTTTCGGTAGTTCTTTCAAAATTTCGCTCAGTGTCCGTTTATCAGCATACCGGTAAGCCAAGTCAACCACCACGAAAAATTCACCCTCCTGATAGTGTACGCGGTATTTGAAACCGTTGTAAATATCTGTTTGAATATCCTCTGAGTTTTTACTCGGGTTCTTCTTGAGATAAGTATTGTTACTGCCGCTCCACAGGCCTTTTTTGCGGTTCAATTGATACTCGATGGCATTTTCAATAAATCGGACGGCAAGAGCCATATTGGTATATGACAGGTCAGTCGGATCGAAGTAAAATGTTTCAGGGAGCGGTTTAAGATATATGTTTAATGGCGTGCCTGGCAGGGTCATATCCTGCAATTCCGCATCGGAACGAACGGCAATATATTTCTTGCCACCATGCCACGCTTCTGAAACAACCCCACGGGTCGACGACGCCAGGTGTTTAAGCGCGTTATTGAAGGAGGTGTTGTAATCCTTACCCTCCGTGATGTCGCCCTCCAGCGATATATCTATCAACCGATAGCTAAACCGTAAGGTTTTCCAGTTCCTGATCCTGTACCAGTTTAAGGTATTTTGCTTCATCATAATTCAATCCATTTAGAATGACGTGTTTACACAAATTTTTAAAATTACAGACAGCACAGGTGGAAACCTTACTCGTCCTTTCATAGTCTTCGATGTCCAGTTCGTCCCAGGGCCTTGACTGTGATAGCTCCTCCTGATCGTCACTTAACAGGTAAACTGAATCTAAAGCATTGGCAACAGCATCTTTATTAAATACATGTTCTTTATATTTTCCGTTGAGCAGGTTGAACTCAATCAAGTTGACGTCGGCCAGCGTCGGCAAAGGCCTCCATTTTTCTTCGCGGTATTTTTGTCTTGAAAATCGTAAAGCAACAATGCCACCTAGCAATAATTGGCGGGAATAATCAGCATCATCCTTTTCAGTGACCTTCCAGTCAATGACATGCATTGATTTCCCCATGTAGCTAATCAAATCAATTTGGGGTTGAACCTTAACGCCATCATATTCGTACTTCATCTGTTTGGCGTCAGGGCGAAGGTACGTGGCGGACAACAGATACTGTTCCATATTCTTACCGAATGCGGGACTTGGGTAGGTCGGAAAATCCAAAAGGACCTTTTCTATCGTCGCATAAATTTCAAGCAGGTCTGTTTCCTGAAAAGGCGTCAGGGATTCGTGAACGTCCAAAATTGCCCAATCTGCACCTGCTTCCGACCTGGAAATGTCGCTGTCATGATAGAACTGATTTTTTGAAAACTCAAACTGCTTTTTAGCCACTTCTACGCCACGCTTTGCGATTGCCTGATAATCCGGTATTTGGCGATCGACATAGGCCGGAAGTATTTCCTTCGTGATCATCCAGTCTATGACTGAACCTTGCCACATTTTAAGCGTTTTCATTTTCGATAATTCGTACGCTTTTCTTCGGTAGGGATTGGTAAAAGTGTGCAGGGCCGTCTCATAGGCGAAATAGAATTTCCTATGACATTGGCGCAGCACCTGCAACTTACTGATATTCCAATCCTTGGTGGTCATTATAATGTAGTATAGAGTTCTGACAAACGGTTCGTATAATTCGTTAATGCTTCTTCATTCTGATATAAAAAGCTTTCGTCCGATTTAATTCCGGACAGGTCTTTTCCAAAGTCACCCCTGATTACACCCTTTCTGAAAGCTGGCTGAAAATTCAGGTTCCCAAGAGCCATCGTCTTGTTCTGCGCTTGGAGTTTATCAAATGTCACCTTGATTGCAGCCAATGCACTGTCAATACCAAGGTCTAATAACTTTAAGAGCTTAACCAATGATTTCACAGGAATGCTGTTCGTAAAAACCAAATCTGACCTGATCGCTGACAGTAATGACGGCGTCAAGCCAGTTCGCTGTTGCACTAATTCATCCGAAAGCTGCTTTGCAACTGTTGCCTCTTCTACCATCGTTCCCAATGATGCTTTGCTCAACTCCGCAGCTAGCGCTTCCAGCAATTTATTTGCCTTTTCTGCTGGCAATTCCTTATTAATAGATTGCCCGAAAACGAACGACGCTTCAAGTTCTTCACTGATCCCAGCAGCGACATCACCTCTTCCGGTGACGTATGCTTGTAATGCATGCTCAAATGGCATTATATTCCTTTGCTTTTTCATTGCAGTTTTCCTTTAATGATATCCATAGTTTTCTTTTCTATTTTGGCTTTGGTCCGGAGAAACCTCACCTTTAACTGATTATTCTCTATACCAAGCATGCTGGCAATATCCTCGTAGCTATAATTATTCATGCGCAGGAGAACAATATCCCGATCAGTATCATTAATTGTTAAAAGCGCCTTTTCAAGGGCAGCGAATAATTGATTAGGCGCATTGCCTTCGTCATATAGTTCACCACCATGATTTTCAATGAATTGATCAGTGAACTCCATTGGCTCATTTTCATCGTCAGCTTCATTGTATTCCTGTTGCCAATCCACCGTTTTAAATTCAATCTCCTCTTTCGCCATTCTGGCGCGCACGAACATGAGGTTGTTGTTTTTATGTATCTTAAAAAGCCAATTTGTAAAATGCTTCTCCGTTGAAAATTCATAACGACTGATCACCTTCCCTACGGTTTCTAATGTTTTGTATAGTATGTCATAAGCCTCATCTTCATCCAATTCCCAATTCCTCAGGCTGTATTGGTACAACGATTTGCCATAAAAGTCATATAAAAGTGCAAGTCCGTCCCGGAGGTCAGACTGAAACTTAGAAATGACTTGAAGATGCTTTGCTTCCATGCTTTACTTATCTATATGCAACGAGGTTACCAAAAAGGTATCCCACGGACAATAAAATTAAAAAATAATTTGGCGTAAACTCACAACCGTAAACAGTAACCGTCAAACATATATAATAATAAGGCATATAATCTGTGCTTTTTACTAATTTTAAAATACTTTAATGCCTTGTCATGAACATTCAATTATTTTTTGAATTTGAAGCATCAGAAAGAAACTCGATCGCTTTAACCGTCAATGGAAAATCTGTTGGACTACAGACCGTGGATCGGAAAGGCAAGCGGGTCTACACCTACAACTTGGTTGAATATCAGCAACCCGATTTAGATCTTACTGTAACTTCCTTAGATGGGCCGACGACTTTGACGGTTGTCGCCGTGAATAATCAGCAAGAACTTAGTCATCTGTTATTTTTGGATGGCGCGCAGGGTTCAGTCGCGATCTCTTTCGACCTGGCGCAAGCGGGTTGGTATAAAAAGGCCGATGAGAAAGGAATGCCAGATTCCTGGGATGTCGGCATCAAATGGGCGCGACCGGAAAATCCGTCTATGCCAGATCGTCCCAGTGGTCGCCGAGCGCCCGGGAGACGGGCCCGAGTAAAGGCCATGAAAGGAAGAACTGCCGATTTTAAAGTTGACTTTGACTTTTACGACCGGCAAACAAAAAAAGCAGATTTGCTGGTATCCAAAGCCGAAGTTGTAAAGTCTATTCTTGTAGATGTATTTTACGCTACAGACCGCGCCAAAAAGGCTAAGAAAAAAGGAATAATCTCCTATAAAAACGAAAGAGGTGACCTGGAGCTTGGCAAATGTGTTGTCAATGTACCTGGTGAAAGAAAGAAGGGTGAATTACCTCAGCCACCATGGTACTATTTCGGCCTTCACGCCGATGAAAGTAAACACATGGTGATCAAGACCGCAGAAACGCTCGACGCGAAAACATTTTTTGCCGGTGTACAGACTAAAGTCGCAGGTTCGCCTGAAAAAGACGCCTTTGTATTTCTGCATGGTTTCAATGTTAGTTTTGAGGAAAGTATATTGCGGGCTGCACAAATTGCGGTTGACATCGGCTTCCGGGGCGCCCCTATCGTTTATAGTTGGCCTTCCGTACACAATGTACTAGGCTATATGGCCGACGAAGCGACGGTAACAGGGTATTCGGTAGACAATGTTATACAATTGATCAAAGATGTGAGGGTCAACACTGGTGCTGAGCGTGTTCATCTCATCGCGCATAGCATGGGCAACCGATTATTAACCGAGGCATTAAAGGCCTTGGCATCAGAAGGGTTCACCAAGGAATTTCTTTTTAACCAAATTATCCTTGCGGCACCCGATATTGATGCGGAGGTTTTCGTAAAGCATATCGCTCCGAAAATCAGTGGAACAGCAATGCAATTAACTTTGTATACATCCATGCGCGACAAGGCGTTATGGCTATCAGACAAGTTACACGGTGATAAACTCCGTTTGGGAACAGCGGCAGAGCAACTAGCTGTTTGCGCAGGAATCGATACGGTTGATGCATCCGCCGAAAGCACCGGTCTTTTAGGTCACGGCTATTTTGCAGAAAGCAAGGCAATGATTGACGATATTCACCAGGCGATACGTTTCAGCCACACACCGGAAGAAAGAAATTTGAGGAAGCGTATTTCAGGTAAGTTGTTTTATTGGGATTTTAATTGACCGGAGGCCAGCCATGAGTTATACCAATAGAATCGCCGCGGATGTCGCTCATGAGTATCGGGCGCTGGACGACCTTGACCATCATCTCGAAATGTTTATGATGGGGTTCGAACAGGACCATCCTCATGAAAATATCAGTGATGTGGAAATGACTTTTGAAAAAAGGATCATTACTTCAAGAACAGCATTTTCGGGCAATTACCCGATGTCCCTGCGTTTTGTTAATTGTTATTTCCAGGGAGAGGTTAATTTTTACAGCGGGATCTTTGCCAAAAAAGTGTCATTCGAACATTGCTTATGTGATGACGAGTTTTATTTCTACCCGGAAACCGAGTTCAAGGACGAATTTAATATCATCAACCTGGTAGTTCACCGACAGGTTTATGTGAACGGCGGGAAATTTGCGAAATGCTTGTGGAGTATTGGAGAAATGGGTACGGTCACCATCGCCGGAGGGCATTTCGAAGAACTCAATATCGGCTATTGGGGAGGGACGGAATTAAGAGAATTGACATTGGATAACCGGCGTAGTTCCGGATTTATTAAAGTATCCGGCGAGAACAGTAGAATAGAATTTCTACTTATCTTCCAGTCCTCTAAGGATCTAATTATTTCAATTGAAGATATTGCTTTAAATATTTTAAGTATTTACCGTTATCGGAATGACGCAGGATTTCGTTTAACGAATATCAAGCCCATTGTGATAGAACATCCCAGTGAAATTTCCATTGCTGAATCCTATTTAGGGAAAGCGGAATTCTACAGTGTTGATTTTAGACAATTTGAGATCGTGTCGATCGTCAGTACCCACCTTACGGATGTATCGTTCGTTAACATCGGGTGGAAGTTTGCGATCAAAGCGCTTAAAGGTTCGCGGGTAGGAAAAACAGCCGAGGAGGACGCGTTGTTGCCAATGCTGGAAGCATTGAAAAAAGATTGGTTTGCTGAAACGATAAATGGAGACCCCTTGAGAGAAGACAAGGGAGTTAGACAATACTTTACCCATCAACGGGAGACCTATCGGCAACTAAAATTCGCTTTGGGTAAACAGGGTGATGTCATTAACGAGCAAAAATTTCACACCCTGGAAATGAGGGCTTACGATAATAGCTTACCACTCTCTGCTGATTTCTGGACTGTGTTGATCATTAAATTCAGTTTTTGGTTCAGTGATTTTGGACAAAGCTTTATCCGACCGCTGAATGCGTTACTAATCGGTCAATTCCTATTAATGTTGTTATTTATAAATGCAGGCGGCATTAAAGACGTGACATTGTCATTGGGTAATTCAAACATCCAGGGTTTTCAAATGGCGTTAGAAAAATATTTTTTTTTGGTAAACCCACTAAGAAAAATTGACGGAAATCAGTCTTGGGCGCTTGTTGTCGTCGATCTTATTATGCGAATATGGGCATCTTATATGCTTTACAATATTGTACGTGCAACTCGTCGGTTTATCAAGTAAAATTTATAACATCTTGTAATTAAGCAATTGAACGTCGTCATTATTTAACGAGTTTCGTGAACTGTGCTGAAAATTGATACCAAATGGCCTTAACCAAGGATAACTGAACATTATCAATATTTATTGAGACTATAATAAAGTAGAAACATGACTTGCGGCGGGGTCGAAACAATAGCGTTAAAAAGGATAACTGAACATTATCAATATTTATTGAGACTATAATAAAGTAGAAACATGACTTGCGGCGGGGTCGAAACAATAGCGTTAAGGATTGCAGTGAAAAGCCCGGAATGAAATGAGGCCTTGCAGCGAAAAGCCTGGGCTGAAAGCAACGCCAAGCTAACAACTTAATTTGTCTTTTCTTTTGGCAGCTTAATTCCCTCAGATACGTATTCCAAGAGTTCAGACGGATTAACCTCAATGGCGAGTGAAATCAGGTAAAGCTCTTTAACTCTTAAATGAGATTTAGGATTAATCGAAAGTTGACTTAATCTAAATGTACTTATTCCTGTCATTTTAGAAAGCATAGCTTTATTGACAGCCCTCCTAGCTAAATACAATCCCAAACGTGTCAATGTCTCTATAGTCAAAACAATCTCTTTTCCTAAAAATATTCTGATTATTTTTAAGTAGGGATAGTTTTTGCTTGTGAATGTTTTATCTCTATGTTTTATAGATTATTACTCTATTTTTTCTAAAATAGAAGCTTCAAAATATTAACATGGGAGCTTACCAATCGCCTTCTGATAACGAACTTCTCCAACTCTTAAAACAGTCGGACCATTGGAATATTATTTCGCTGCTTTGACATAGCTTGTTCCTGTAAGCTTTCCAAGTTGTTT
>NZ_JAHVAP010000025.1 GCF_024721155.1 Mucilaginibacter phenanthrenivorans
CCGATGAATTAGAAAGCGGCCTTATCGTATTTATCGCCTGCGACAGAGGGGATCGCTATTTAAGTTCAAACTTATTTGGTTGATTAAAACGGTTTGCACCTACCCGAATACATTAGATAAAAAGAGGCTGTTTCCATACTTGGAGATTTTGTTGAACTTGATCCTTAACCCACCGAGTAAAAAAATGCTCCTTAAATTGTGACCTTTACAGTTTAATTATTCTATCGGATTTATTTATACATAACTGCGTTAAGGATTGAAGTGAAAAGCCCGCAGCGATAGCGAGGACTTGCAACGAAAAGCCTGGGCCGTAGGCAACGCCAAAAGTTAAATATACTTATTTGCCTTTTCTGGTAGAAAATCTTTTGGAGACAATCCAAAATGATCAGCCAGTTTATCTATATGATTGAGGTTATACTTGGCTCTATGTTTTCTATCCTCAACTTTCGCTATAAAGGAGCGGCCAACTCCTATAATGGTGGCAATGTCCTCTTGTTTAAGATCATTTTTTAAACGCACCTCGGTTACAAAGTCGATTATGTGTTGTTCAATTGCTGATAATTTTACCTTCTCGGACATCAGCCATAAAAAAATAGAAAAAAAATCCAAGATATGACCCACATGTGGGACTTATTTTTTACCTTAGCTATATTCTTGACTTATAAATTAAGTATTTTCGCAGTTCGTGATTAAAAAATATTAAGGACTGCTAACGAGCCTCGCCGCGAAATCTGGTAAATTACTCCGCGAGTGTAAGTGTAGCTTCCGTTCCCTATACCAATAGGGCCGGAGCTCGCTTATGTCATGGGGAGATCTCGAAAGAGATTGGCTTACCAGAGCCACGCGACATGACAGGTGGGTTCCGGCCGTATTATTACTCCCGTTCCGATTTAGTCAGAGGCTTTCATTTTATGATGTTAGCTGATGGCAGATTACAATACCCTTTCCGACAGTGAACTCCTCCAACTTTTAAAAGAGTCGGACCATGCCGCCTACACTGAAATCTACCAACGCTATTTCCATCTTCTTTTCGTCCACGCATACAAGAAGCTAAGGGATGAGAACCAGGCAAAAGACATTGTTCAGGATATATTTGCTTCCCTTTGGTTCAAACGAGAATCAGGAATACAGGGGAGCAATCTCGGCGGTTACCTATATACCGCTGTCAGAAACCGGATATTCGATCTATTTGCCCATGATCAGGTAAAGTCGAAATACCTCGACTCACTAAATGAATATATGCAAACCCATTCTGCCATCCCTACTGATTACCTTGTCCGCGAGAACGATCTGAAAAAATATATTGAAAAAGAAATCCAGGCGCTTCCTCCTAATATGAAACTTATTTTTGAGCTCAGCAGAAAGGATAACTTAACCCATAAAGAGATCGCTGAGAAATTGAACACTTCGGAGAATAACGTTTCAAAACAATTGAATAACGCTTTAAGGGTGCTTAAAACTAAACTAGGCATTATTATTTATCTCTTCTTTTTGATCAAATTGTAAAAAACTGTTATTTTTCTCTTTTGGTGGCGCACTATTATTCGAGTTATTATTTGCTTTTTTAATGGCTTCTCATGAGGGCTAAAGCCGTTTCCACTTATAATGGCGCACCCAGCGGTTTGATGATCATCGTTAGTCATTCAACTCTCGTTAATGCAATAAGACCCGGCAGGCTAAATGGAAACCAAATAGTGTTGCACTATCCAGTAGCGTTCACAGTTTGCAACCGACGCCAATAACTAAAACCGGACATATAAGGCGTTCGCTTCTGTTACAGTTTGTAAATTTCACTTGAAGTAATCTGTTATCAGTCAATTATTTATAGGTTTGGAACAAAAATTGGACTATTAAGCCACTTGCATTCTTTCATATTTCATATTGGTGTTTATGAGCTCCTTTGCCTGGGGGCTTTATTCAGCGCGCTCACGGTGGCCTTACTTTTAGCGGTCGCCGGAAAGCAGGCGCCGGCTGCTGCATTATGGTTAAGCCCATCCCTCGTGGTTATGGCCCTGCACCTGGCGCAGTTACCGGTAGACCTTTCATTGGCGTTGGGGCCGTTGTTGTATTTTTTTACCCGCAAAATTGTCCGGCCGGAGCAGATTTTGCGCAGCAAGGACTGGGCTCATTTCAGTGTTGCGTTACTCCATCCGCTGGTGCCGGCCTGGCTGGTGCCCGTTTTCCTTCTCGTTTACCTGTACCTGTCTTACCGGGTGATACAGCAATTTTACGATGGCATGCAGCCGGTATTAATGGACAGGCCCCGGTTGATGTTCCGGCGGCTGGAAACGTTTTTGTACTTGCTTACTTTCAGCGCTTTGCTATGGTTGTTCAGCGATGTTTTTGCGTTGGCCTTCGCCATAATACTGATCGTTATGGCAGCGCAGGTAATTGTAAAGCCGGGCGCTATGATGGCAACACCGCAGCCAAATCGCATCGACGGCGACTTGCGTGAAAAAAGCCGGTGGCTGAAGGGAACGGTAAAGGAGCAGCGTTTATACGAAGACCCCAACCTGACCCTTCCTTCGCTCGCGGCTGAGCTGGCCATACCTGTCCATGAATTATCGCGCATCATCAACCTAGGCCTCAAAAAGAACTTCAACGACTTTATCAATGAACTCCGGGTAAAAGAAGTGTCCCGGAAAATGCAGCAGCCCGCTTATGACCAACTCACCCTGCTGGGGATCGCCTACGAATCAGGTTTCAATTCCAAGACCACATTTAACCGGGTTTTCCGCGAATTTACCGGCAAAAGCGCCGCCGAATACAAAAACGAACTCGAAAAACAGCGCCCAAGTTATAATCCGGGCCTTCCGCAACGACTGCAGCCGGTATTATTGCATCCAGAGAGTCCGCCTAACCGGGCTTATGGCATTTTCAAACGCAATTTTATGATCAGGAATTACATCAAGACCGCCTGGCGCGGTTTGCTCAGGAACAAGTCGCAAAGCATCATTAATACTTCAGGGCTTGCTGTCGGACTGGCCTGCAGCCTGTTGATCCTGTTATGGGTACAGAACGAGTACAGTACGGATGCCTTCTTTGCAGGCAGCGAACGGTTATTTAAAGTTTATAAAAGCGATTTCTACAACAAAACAGAAACCGGTAGTTATGAAATGCCGGGCATCCTGGCGGACGAATTAAAAAGAAGCTATCCTGATATCCAATATGCGACCAATATGGGCTTCGGTGAGACCAGCACTTTCCAGGCCGGTGACAAAGTCGTTAAGATGAACGGCAATTCAGCGGGTGTGGATTTCTTTAAAATGTTCAGTTACCGGCTGCTGGCCGGTCACGCGCAAACCGCACTGAACACACCATCAGCTATCGCCATATCAAAAAAAATGGCCGGGATATTTTACGGCAGCCCCGAGCAGGCCATAGGAAAAATGATCCGCTACCAGAACCGGAAAGATTTCAAAGTCAGCGCCGTATTTGATGACCTGCCCGCGAATTCGTCGCAAAGCTTTGACTTCCTGCTCAACTGGGACACTTTCCTGGAGAATAATTCCTGGGCAAAGGAAATGGGCAATAACGGGCCTAACGCTTATGTGATGCTGCGGCCACAGGCGAATTCAGCAGCCGTTAACACCAAGATCGCCCGGTTCTTTGACCTGTACTGGCATATCGACCGTAAAAAGGCTATCGCTTACACTGACCTGGCCCTGCAACCCTATGCTGATGCTTATCTGAACAATAATATACAAAGCGGCAAGCCTGATGGTGGTCGTGTCCGGTATGTACGTCTTTTCAGTATCATCGCTGTTTTTATCCTGCTGATCGCCTGTATCAATTTCATGAACCTGATGACGGCACGATCGGTGAAAAGGGCGAAAGAAGTCGGCGTACGCAAGGCGATCGGTGCATTGCGCCCGGCGCTCATCGGCCAGTTTATCTCGGAAGCCTTGATCGTCACCGCGCTGGCGGTTGTGCTGGCTTTGCCCTTACTCCTGCTGGCGCGGCCCTGGTTCAATGAACTGGTACAAAAGCAGATCGGATTGCCTTTCGGCCGGCCGCTTTTTTGGTTGGAGCTGTTGGGTATCACCATGATCACCGGCCTGCTATCCGGCCTGTACCCGGCTTTGTTCCTGTCCGCGTTTAAGCCGGTCAGGGTACTGAAAAGTACCATCAAACTGGATAGCGGTACTTTACTGTTGCGTAAGGGGCTGGTCGTGTTCCAATTCGTATTGTCCGTGCTGCTCATCACGGGCACGGTCATCGTTTCCCGGCAAATGCGCTATATGGAATCCAAGGATCTGGGCTATAGCCGCGAGAACGTGGTCTATATGCCGGTTGAGGGGGAATTGGACGCCAAATACGCGGTATTTAAAAATGAACTGTTAAACCAGCCCGGGATACAGGCAGTAAGCCGCATCAATATAGCGCCGATCGATATTTATGGCAGCAGTGCGGCAGTAGATTGGATCGGTCATGATCCGAAGATGAACACACAGGTTACCCACGCCGTTATCGGTTATGACTATTTCAAAACAATGAAGCTGAGGCTGCTGGCGGGCCATGAGTTTGCTGCTGATCATCCGGCGGATACTTCGGGCTATATCCTGAACGAAACGGCTGTCACGCTGACCGGCTATAAAGACCCGGTTGGAAAGCCCTTTACCTGGCTGGGCAAAAAGCGCATGATCGTGGGCGTGGTTAAAGACTTTCATTTTCACTCCCTGCATGAAACGGTAGGCCCAATGGTACTGGCCTCCGGCGAAAACCAGCAGGGCGGCGTCATATTGATCAGGACACAACCAGGTAAAACACCAACCGCGCTGGCAGAAATTCAGCAATTGAGCAAACAACTTAATCCGGCTTTTCCTCCGGTCATTTATTTTACTGACCAGGAATATGCCCATTTATATCAAAATGACCAGATCATTAACAGGCTGGCTGACACGTTCGCGATGCTGGCCATCTTCATTTCCTGCCTCGGTCTGTTGGGTCTTGTCTTGTTCACGGCCGAACAAAGGGTTAAAGAGATCGGTATCCGCAAGGTGCTTGGCGCGGGCGTAAACACCTTATTTGTTCTCTTGTCACGCGAGTTTATCTTGCTGATCGTTATCGCGATCGCTATCGCCATGCCGCTGGCCTGGTATACCACTAACGGCTTTCTGCAAAGTTTTGTTTACCGTGCACCGCTGCAATGGTGGGTATTTGCACTTTCCGCTGGTGTGATCATTTTTATCGCGCTGATTACCATCAGTTTTCAGATCATTAAAGTGGCTCTGGTCAATCCGGTAAAAAGCTTACGGAGCGAGTAATCGTTGTTTCCAGCTTGCGCGGGGCGTGTTGGTTTTAGTCGAAAGACTGGTTAATACGGCCCGGGTGGTTCCGGGCCGCTTATTGATTTTTGTCAAATCCGGCCGTTATAACTTCTGGCGAATCAGGATAGCAAATGTGCCATCATATGTGGAAACGGCTTTAGCCCTCATGAGAAGCCATTAAAAAAGCAAATAATAACTCGAATAATAGTGCGCCACTAAAAGAGAAAAATTGTAAATAACATACGGTGAGTTTACAATTATTACAAAAGAAGAGTTTACATTCTCAATACTCTATAAAAAAATTGTCAGAGCAGTCTTACCACCCAAAAGCAAATTTGCGATGCCTATTTCTAATTATTTCCTGTTATTAAAACTTAGGGGAAGCAGGATAATCAAAAATGAAGATATCATAATTAAAAATAAATGCGTTCCGTATCTCACCCCGGAACGCACCACATTGTTTTTACTATAAGTCCTTAGTAGCAACATCATTCCGAGCGAAGGCTTTTCAACGGGTTGGTCAATGCCGCTTTGATGCTGTGATAACTTACTGTGATTAAAGTGATGATCAAAGCGCCTGCTCCGGTCAATGCAAAAACCCACCAGGAGAGTCCGGTACGATAAATATAATGCTGTAGCCACTGATGCATGAAATACCAGGAGAACGGCACGGCAATGAGCAACGCGATACACACCAGGATGACAAATTCTTTGGATAAAGAACCCCAGATGCTCATCACCGATGCGCCCAACACCTTGCGGATACCGATCTCTTTGATGCGCTGTTCTGCTACAAATGATGCCACACCGAATAATCCAAGGCATGATATGAAGATGGCGAGCACCGCGAACACGGAGGCCAGCTTTCCGGTACGTTCCTCGGCTAAGAATTTTTGCGCATATTCACTATCCGCGAACTTATAATTGAAAGGCGCTTCCGGCGCGAATTTTTTAAAGACCGCTTCGATCCTGGCTAATGCACCGGCAACGGGCATGCCGGCCCTGAGTTTCAAATTGATCACGTTGAATGACCGCTCGCGGTCATCCATTAAAAACACCACCGGAGTTACCGGATCGAAAGGTGAATTCATGACCATGTCTTTCACCACACCAAGCACCTTCCAGTCTTTACCATGCCATTTAATGGTTTCTCCTACGGGTTCTTTCAACCCCATCTGCCTGATAGCTGCCTCATTAAATAAAAAGCCTGATGAATCACTCAGGAACTGCCTGGAGAAACTCCTGCCTTCCTTCATTTTCCAGTCTACAACGCTGCCAAAATCGGGATCGACCAGTACAGTGCCGAATACCTCCTGCCGGTTGGGGTCTTTTCCCCTCCAGCTCAGGTTATCTGCCGACGACCAGACGCCGGTTGTTGGATTAGACGACGGGGATACGCCGGATACTGCGCCTGTGTTCAACAGTTCCTGGCGGAAAGCCCTGTACTCCTTGATCGCGTTGTAAGGAATCGATACGAGATTGTCCCGATTATAACCGACCGGCCTGTCCTTTGCGAATTCAATTTGTTTGAAAACAACAATGGTGCCGATGATGATGGTAACCGAAACTGCGAATTGAAGAACCACGAGTATTTTACGTGGCATGGCGGCGGCAGGCCCCGCTTTGAAGGTGCCCTTTAATACTTTTACCGCATTAAACGAAGACAAGTAAAGCGCCGGGTAACTGCCTGCGATAAGCCCAGTGAAAAGGCAAAAACTAAAGCAGGTCAGCCAAACCAGCGGGTTAGTCCAGATCAGATGAAGGTCCTTGCCTGAAACATCATTGAAAAACGGCAAAGCCAGCCAGGACAGCAGTACGGCTATCACAAATGACACGGCGACGATCAGAAAGGATTCGCTTAGAAACTGCGCGACCAACTGACCGCGCAAGGAGCCGATGGCTTTACGTATGCCAACCTCTTTAGCGCGCCTTTCGCTCCGTGCCGTGCTCAGGTTCATAAAATTGATGCAGGCCAGAAGCAGAACGAATAAGCCGATAACGCCGAAGAGCCATACGAACTGCAACCTTCCCGGCACGGCAACCCCGTCCTTAAACTCGTAAAGATGCCACTGCCGCATCGGAAATAAAACCAGAGCGGGCCTGGTAGCATCTTTCCTGCGTTCATACAGGATGTTCCGTATTTTATGGGATACTTGCGGCGGCTGACTTCCCTCATTCAGCAAGGCAAAAACCTGGAACGAACTATCGTACCAGTTATTCATGTCTCCGGTACTTTTAAACAGGAGACGGATAGGCGCTATAAATTCAACATTACCAAACTGCGTGTTCCGGGGCAGGTCTTGATACACCCCGGCAACCTGAACCAGGTAGGCATCGCTGATTTTGATTATTTTGTTGATGGGATCAGCATCTCCGAACACGGCCCGCGCGAGTGATTCATTGATCAGTATGGTGCCCGGTATCTTAAAGGCTGTTTTCGAGCCCTTCACCATATTCAACGTGATGATATCGGTCATTGCAGGCTCGGCAAAACAGCCAGTCCGGGAAAAGGCATGATTATGATAATTGATGCTTTGCTCGTAGGTAACTGCGGCGGCAACAGCTTTAAAGTCGCTGCCATACTGGCCCCGCAACTCTTTTGAAAGCGGAAAGGGCTGCGAGGCCTGCGTTGCCAGCCCGCCGCTGACGTTCTTATTGGCCAGCACCTGCACAATGCGGTCATAATTCGTGTTGAATTTATTGAATGACAATTCGTCCCAGATCCATAAACCGATTAGCATGGCCACTGCCATACCCACGGCAAGGCCGCTGATATTGATGAACGAAGAAACTTTGTTCCTGGTCGTATTCCGCCAGGCGATTCTCAAATAATTTTTAAACATATGATTGCTGTTTACCTGGTTCGAAATTACCGCTGCCGGTCGGGAACCATATGTCAAGTTATAAGATGACAGTTGTTTTTTATACGCTGCAGGCGTTTTTCCGGTCAACTGTTTGAATGCGCGGTGAAAGGTGCTGGGTGAGTTAAAACCGGAATCATAAGCTATGCCCTCCAGGGTGAGCTGATCAAAAGCCGGGTTCTGTATCTTACTGACCACATCGGCTACGCGATACTCATTGACAAAGTCATTGAAACTTTTTTTAAGTACAGTATTGACGATCGCGGACAACTCGTGGGTAGTGAGCCCGAGCTTATCAGCCAGTGTGGTCAAACTTAGTTCTTGGTCTTTATAATAAGCACCGCTCTTCATCATTTGTTTAAGCCAGCGAGCTGTATGTTTAAATTCATCCGTCGATGGTAATTTCAAAAAGTACGGTTCATCTGCCGGCGAGTGAATCTCGGGCTTTAAGATCACCATTCCGGCCGTCCCAATCGCGGAGCCTGCCAAAAGGAGGTATAAAGGATAGAATAAGTTCGTTGCCTGACTATTGTTGTATAAGCAAGCAATCATATAAAAAGGTATCCACAATAACCATAAAAAGGCGAAACCTGTCATTAAATTGTGCAGCAACTTTAATTTCAGCCGGTAACGGTCACTGCCCTTAAATTTTAACGCCAGGGAAAAGTCTTTGATCAACTTTTGGGCGGCACACAAATAGCCGCAAACCGAAATAAATATCAGGAATTGAAATACCGTGTTCAGCCACGGAACACTTGATGTATTATACATAGCTGCTATGGCTTCTACCAAAGAGGGGCAGAAATGCAGCAGGTCGAGGGAGCGGAATTTGCAGTCCGGCTTTGCTATGCTCCATACATAAAAATAAATAAGCGGGCCTAAAGCCAGCAAAAATTGCGGTAGTTCCAGGTCAATGTCAGTGTCCAAAGCCCGGAGCATCGCACTAACGGTAATCAGGAGGATCAGGCCAAGGATCCTGTTCGCAGCCTTGTTGCCTTTTTGCACAAGCAATAACATTAGGCTGAAAGCGAACCCAACAAATATGGCCCCCAGGAAAGCCAGGTTATAGAAATCAATATGAAAGGTGTATGTTTTCAAATTACAAACTTGCATCAATCTTCGTTCCGTAATTTTAAACAATTTATAAACAGATAGATAGAAATTAGTGATCAAAAAAAGTGTTACAGATCCGAACATGACAATGTGCGGATTTAGATGTAAAAAAAAGGTCTGGAACCGCAATTGCGTAAAGTCTTCTTGTGTGTAAAGTGTAAACTCACCTTGTGTTACTCACACAAATTGTCAATTATTAGCTATTGATGCACCACTTTTTGTAGCTTTTAATGCACCACGTTATTGGTAGGTACCGGGACTCATTAACATCATTAATGCTGAAAAACGAAAGCTGGGTGCAAAAAGTTGAAGATTAACGTTCATACCTTTGTTATACCTGCAGATTGAAATTAGAACCGGTCTGTCAATTCGTTCTCCTGCTCTCATCCTCGGTACCGGTTTGATGTCTTTTTGCCGGTTTTACCTTATTGCTGCCGAAGCGATAATTGAAAGCAACCCGCAGTAGCCGTGTTTCGCCGCCGCTGATGGTTTGCAGTTGCTGACCCGATACATTACTCGATACTTGATTCTTCTGGGTATGGAAAATATCGGTCACCGCTACCCTTAACGAGCCCTTACCGGCAAATAAACTTTTTTGAATACCCGCGTCTACATCGCTGTTTGCTTTGCTTTTAAAGGTACCTTGCAAGATGGCCGGTGAATTGTATAGGGTGGTCAGTTCCGCCCGGTAACCTTTACCCAGGTCAAAGTCTTGCTGTAAAAAGGCTTCCAGCGCATAAGTACTCAAATTGATGCCCGGCGATTGGTAGCGGCTGTAATAACTGTTCATGTTGGCCTGCGCGCTGTACCATTTCAGTTCAATTGGGTAACTTGCGGTTAGGCTGGTGATATCCTGTTCCGCAAGATTTTTATTGATAAGTACATACCTCGAATGCCCCACGGTATCGGCCTCGATAGCAAAAACGCCGGTTACATGACTATAGTTTAAGCTGATGTTCAATTTCTGCCCGTAAAGGTAGGCCAGGCTCAGGCTATTGGTATACTGGGGCTGTAATTGCGTGTTACCGGCCCTGGCGCTATAATCATCGATCCTATAAACAAAAGGATTTAAAAAGGAATAAGAAGGCCTGTCCAGCCTGCGGCTAAAGTTCAGCGTCCATTGCTGCGCATCCGTCGCTTTCCAGGTCAATGCCCCCGAAGGGAACAAGCCGGTATAATCGCGGTTGAAAACCGAATCGGGTGTACTGCTGTAAGGCATCGATAAGCCTTTGGCCGAAGTCCGTTCTGCCCGCACGCCCAGTTGCATCGTCCAGTGTTTCCAGTCCCGGTTATAGTTCAAATAGACAGCCTGGATCTGTTCTTTGTATTCAAAATTATCGCTTAACGCATTGTTTAAAACATCGCCTGCGGCCAATACGTTAAACTGCTTCAGGTCATTTTTACTGTCGGTGGAGGAAACTTTGGCGCCAAAACCCAGTTTGCCCTGCCAAAGGTTCTGTTCATAGTCCGCTTTGATGCTGAAAATATCGATGGCCGTGGGTGATAGGATATGATAAGTATCACCGTAAAGAAAGGTATTGCCAGATCCATCGTAGTAATTATTCGGTTGCAGCTGGTCATTGCTGATCCGGAACAGGTCGTAGTCGGCATCTATTCCAAGCGTATGCCCGTTCTTGTCCGCATAGCGATAATTAGCGTTAAAGCTTCCGCTGTTACGCTGCCTTGTTGTATTGTTCCCGGCCAGCAGTATCTTATTCACCTGCCCTGTGGGGATAAAAGTGATCGGCGTAATACTATTGCCATCGGTATTATAACTGGCAAAAGAACCGCCAGCGATGAATCCGGCGCTGCTGGTTTTGTTCAGTTGCTGGTCGAGTCCCACCTGCAAATTATGAGCGGTTAGGTGGTTCAATTGATTATAACGTTGGTTAAATGCGGTATCGCGCAATACCCGGTCGGTATTGATGTATGCCGCGCTTTTGCGGTCGTTAAAATTATAGGTGCCGTAAATATTAGTATTACCCTCGCGGTGGTTTAAGTTCAGGCCTGTACTGTAACTGGAATGAGAGCCGATGCTGTAAGCAGCGTTAACGCTGCCATTGGTGCCAAACGCTGTATTCTTTTTCAGCCGGATATTGATGATCCCGGCGCTGCCCGCCGCATCAAATTTGGCCGATGGATTGGCGATGATCTCGATAGCATCGATCTGAGACGCCTGTAGCGAATGCAGGAACGCAGCCAGATCATCTCCGCTCAACGGGCTGGGCTTGCCATTAATGTATATCTGAACACCATTCTTACCATTCAGCATCAGTCCGCCGTTCTGGTCAACGGTAACGCCGGGTGCTTTGCGCAGCAGTTCCAATCCGTCCTGGCCGATAGCAGTCACACTGCTACCCACATTGAGGATCAGTTTATCGGTATGCACTTCGATCAATGGCCTGGAGGCCGTAATCGCTACCTCTTTGAGATTTTTTACGGCCTTCAATAAAACAAGGTCGGGCATTTGTGTTATACCGTTATCAGTTAAACTGACCGGGACGGAGTTCTTCATTTCATAACCAATATGGCTGACTGAAAAAAAATAGCTGCCTGCGGGAGCTTGCAACCGGTAAAGCCCGGACGCGTCTGTTACGGCCAGTTTAACCGTGGTGGAGTCCTTTGTTCTTTTCAGGATGAGCGCCGCTCCCTTGAGGGGTTGACCGCTTTGGTCTTTAACGATTCCTGTAATTTGCTGTGCTTTGACGGAAAGTATGGTCAATAGCGTAGCTACCGAAAGCAATAATGTTTTCATTTGATTTGAATTGAATAATGATAAAATGAGTTGGCTTATCCTTTTTCTTTCAGGTTGCGGATGTTCCAGGTACCAAAAATCAGGGCAACTACAAAGCAGATCGATGAATTGATCATCAGTTGCGGCAGCTTTTCAGGATGTTTGCTGAAATCTGAAAAGAACATCAATGGTGCGTACATGTAAGGGTAATAAATGATCTTGTCCCAATCCAGCAACACCACCCCGGTTATCCATAAACCCATGCCGATGCCTAATGGCGTGGCGAAGTTTTTAAAGCGCAGGCTGAGCCAGTATTGGATAGCCATTACAGGCAGGATACCTAAGTAAATCCTTGCCGCAGTGGCAATAATTTCGGTAAAAGGGATTGTATTATCTGAAACATGATAGTTTGCGTTGGCCGCGCCTACCGCCAGTCCTGATAAAGTGAAGAATAGGCTGAATAAAATGAAGAAAGATAAAACGAGTGTGTTGATCACGATCAGTTTGGAAAAGAAGATGTCCCCAAACCTGCGTGGTGACGCATAAACTTGCTTCCAGGTATTGTTGCGAAATTCGATCTGAACGATAAGGCTGGTGATGAGTATGGCATAAACAGGCACAATAATAGCTGCCGTGTTTTTCCACACGAACTGCAAATAAGGCAACCAAAAACCTGGCTGCATCCGGTGCGTCATCACATCTGGCCGTTCCAGGCAAATGATAAAATCGATAATGGGTACAAATAAGGCGGCGATCAGGGTGATCCATATCACGGATGTCCTTTTAGCTTTCAGGAACTCGGCGCGGGTATTTAAAATAAAAGTGCTCATGGTTTTAGTTGTTGATGATTTGCATGAATAGGTCTTCGAGGTCGCTTTTTAATAAAGTTAGCTGGTAGATATTGATTTGGTTTTGCTCCCATATCCGGGCAATTTCGGCAACTTGCTCTTTGTTTTGAATGCTGATATGCAGTTGGCCGTTGGTCGGTATCACAGTAAAGCTACCCTCAACGAGCGCGGTTGCTTTAAGCGGATCGTCTACCTCGGCAGCCAAAGTCAACGCAGCGGTTTTAAATTGCTGTAGCTCGGGCAAGGTACCCTGGAAGATCAGTTGGCCTTGATTAATGATCCCTAAATGCGTAACAATCTTTTCTACTTCCGGCAACAGGTGGCTGGAGATCAAAATAGTGATGCCCTTTTCCTGGTTCAACTTGCGGAGCAGGTCGCGGATCTCGATAATCCCATTCGGGTCAAGCCCGTTAGTAGGTTCATCAAGGATCAACAGGTCGGGTTGGTGCAACAAAGCAATCGCGATAGCCAGCCTTTGCTTCATGCCTAAAGAATATTCTTTGGCCTTTTTGCCGGCAGCCAGCTGTAAGCCCACAATAGCCAATACTTCGCTTATCCGGCTTTTGTCGCAGCCATAAGAAAGCCGGAACACTTCCAGGTTTTCCCGGCCAGTTAAATGCCCGTAAAGCGAGGGTTGTTCAATGAGTGAACCTATCCGTTTTAAAACAGCAATCCGGTTTGGCCAAAAATCCTGGCCGAAGATTTGAATGGATGATTGCTCCTGTTTGATCAGTCCCAATAATAATCTAAGGGTGGTCGTCTTACCTGCCCCGTTTGGCCCTAAAAAACCGTAGATGCTCCCGGCAGGTACCTGGAGGTTAATATCCTTCAGGATAGGTAGGCCCGGGTGGAAAGAGAAATCTAATTTCCGGGTTTCGATAATATTTGATCGTAATTCCATTGCTGTTATTGTTTTACAGTAACAAAGGAATGTTTTACCGAAACCAACAAAGAATTAAATCATCAAAGGGAGGATTTTAGCCGTCAACGGCCAGAAATTCGACCTTAAGTTAAACGCTTCATCAATTCATCGCGGTATTGATCGCCGATGGGTATTTTAATCGCTCCAATTAAAATAGTGTTGCGTTCGATACTATTTATCTTATTCAAAGCAATAACGAAGGACCGGTGAACCCTGACAAAGCCGGTTGCCGGAAGCTTTTCTAAAAGGGCCGTGATACTGAGTAAGGTATTAATGGATTGTCCGGTGGTATGGATGCAAACATAGTCCTTCATCCCTTCAATGTACAGGACCTCGTTTAAGGCAACCCGGAGCGTTTTATAATCGGATTTGATAAATAAATGATCCGGATGGATAGTCGTTGCGGATGGCTGCAACCTTTGCTGTGCCTTCTGTACCCCCTTTAAAAACCGGTCAAACGGAATCGGCTTGATCAAATAGTCCACTGCGTCCACCTCAAAGCCCTCGGGTGCGAATTGCGAATAAGCGGTGGTAAAAATGACCAGCGGTGTTTTTTTTAGTGTCCGCAGGAAAGCAAGGCCGTTGATGTCCGGCATTTCAATATCCAGGAACAGCAGGTCGACAGGTTCGCCCGTTAGCAAGGGCAAAGCTTCAAGGGCATTGGTAAAAGTTCCCACCAATTCCAGAAATGGCAATCGTCCCACGTAGTTCTCGATCACCTCCAGGGCTAAAAACTCGTCATCTATGGCCACACACCTGATCATTTTTTTATGGGGAGGTTTAATATAAGTGTTGCAGTAAAAATACCATCCTTTTCTTGTAGTTTCAACTGGTGTGCACCTGGGTAAAGCAGGCTGAGCCGCCGTTTCAGATTGCTTAAGCCTATCCCGCCTGCAATAGCATTAGTCTCTTTCCTCATTTGATTACTTGTTGTTAGCTGAATGGTGACAGAACTAACCTGTAATAATATAGTAAGCGGCATGGTTCCGTGCTTAAAAACGTTTTCAATCAGAGGTAGTAACAATAAGGGTTCTATTTGTAGATTGCCAATATCCCCCGTAACTATTATTGGCGGATAACCCGCTGATTTGGTTTTCAACTGCTGCAAAGAGATATATGTATTGATCATGTCCACTTCTTGCCTTAACGGTACCTGCGCGACATCGGTTTCATACAGCATATAACGCATGATCCCCGATATTTTCAATATCGTCTCCGGCGTCTCCGGTGCTTGTTTTAAAGCCAGTGCATATAAATTATTGAGGGAATTAAAGAAAAAATGGGGGTTTACCTGTGCCTTTAAAAAATCCAATTCTGTTTTGAGCTGTTGGTTTTCTTTTTCTTTTTCCAATTGCTTTTGCCTGAACCAGTCGGTACTGAACCGGATCAATATGGCCAATACTAAGAACCAGGTAATATTCAGGCAGTTTATCCAAATGCTTTGCAAAAAAGAAAACTGGCCTGAAGCCGTTTGTAGGTACCGAACACCGGACAATACCACTGCGAACACCCCCACCAATACGATGTTAAAGGAAATAAAACGTCCTATTCTCAACCTGGCCAGTGCCGCCGGGATCAGGTAAAGGTAATTGCTGTAAAAAATGATGGCCTGGAAAATAAATTTCGGGCCGTACCGTGTTAAAAACTCAAAGAAGCTGCGTCCGGCCGCATTTCCATTGTATACTGCTGACGCATAGGCGATCCATGCCAGACCATGCAGCAACAACGGCAGGTAACGGTCAATAACTCCCCGGTATTTGGATTGATGAAACAGCATACTATGCGATGTTACACAATATTTTATTCGGATTGAAAAGTTTCCTTTAACGTGCTTTTTTTATCTACAAACGATTGGATTTTTGCCCTCAAACCAGTTGAGTAAAAATTCACCTTCGGGCAGTTTTTGAGATTACCTCAATCAAACCGTAAAGAGTAATCAAATTAATGTGATGAAAAAGTGTAGCACCAATAGCTATAAAAACTGGTGCATCATAAGCTATAAAATCACACAAATTGTAAAAAAACCGTTAATTATTTTTCCTTCTACTTCCTTTCTAAATGTCCTGCCCGTTTAGTGTTAAAAATTGGTTAATCCCATATTAACATGGAAAAGGAAGAACTTAAGGAACTTTTCAAGAAGTATCACGAGGGCAAATGCACCGAAGAAGAAAAAGCTTTGCTGGAAGCCTGGTACCTGCAGTTTAATGAGCATGATTTAGATATTACGCCAAGAAGGATAAAAGCCATAGGAAACAGAATTTTCAGGGAGTTGCCGGGAAACCAAAGTGCTTTTTTAAAGATAGGCGTAAAACTGTTAAGCGCCGCTGTTCTAATTGGCATACTACTTACTATCACCATAAAATTCCTACCCTCCTTTAATAACCCAGAGAAGCTACCCACCAAACAGGATATCGCGCCCGGCACGAATGCGGCCATACTGACGCTATCAAATGGTAAGAGGATCAATTTAAGTAAGGCTGGAACCGGACAGCTTGCGTCACAGTCAGGCATCCTAATCTATAAAACAACCAATGGTCAGATTACCTATATGAAAGTTGGAAACAGCGATCAGGGTGAGGCAAATACAATAAATAACATTTCTACTCCCAAAGGTGGGCAGTGGCAGGTGATCTTACCCGACGGGAGCAAAGTCTGGCTCAATTCGGCTTCATCCTTTAACTATCCGGCTTCATTCAAAAATCAAAAGGAACGCATAGTCGAATTAAACGGAGAAGCGTACTTTGAAGTAGCCAAGGACAACCTTCATCCATTTATTGTCAAAACAGATAAGCAGTCTGTCCAGGTATTGGGCACCCATTTCAATATCAACTCCTATCCCGATGAGCCAAATGTTAAAACCACCTTAGCAGAAGGCAGCATTAAGGTTACAGACTTAGCCGGTGAAACGAAGCAGCTTGTCCCCGGGAAAATGTCTGTTTTAAGAAATGGTAGCTTAACGATAGCCGACGCAAATATCGAAGAAGCACTGGCCTGGAAAAACGGCTATTTCCGCTTTAATGATGAAAATATCCAAAGTATCATGCGCAAACT
>NZ_JAHVAP010000026.1 GCF_024721155.1 Mucilaginibacter phenanthrenivorans
TTAACGCTATTGTTTCGACCCCGCCGCAAGTCATGTTTCTACTTTATTATAGTCTCAATAAATATTGATAATGTTCAGTTATCCTTTGTTGACTTAAAATAGTGACGCTTAATATTAGAACTTAGCACCATAAAGCCCTCCAAATATTCGGAAATAGCAGTTAGCTTTTTTTGAGTGCTTGGATTGCTGATAAAATCATCGAAATTTTGCATTATGGTTTAAAAAGTGATCAAAAGTTTATAAGCAAATGAGTACCTCACCACCTAAACAATTGAATATGGCCAATCTCGATGACTTTTACATTCTTGTATTGCTCAGTTACAAATATTCATCACACTTGTACAGTTAGCATCGCGGATAGTTTAAAACTAAAAACTATAGGTTCTACTGACAGCTCTTGAATAAATTTTGAATTTAAGAGCAATAACTTAACTTAGGTTATGGCATAGCTAAGTTATTGTTAATTTATCATATTTATATACCGTTTTTTCACGGATTTTTTTGATAACAGTGGGGTTTAAATAGCAGGCATCCAAAAAACAACGAATAAATTATAAGCTTACTCTTAATTGAAATTTAATGTTAGCAGGCAACATTCTGAATTTTTTAGCGTAGTCGAAAGATAGTTTGAATGTTCGACTATAACAAATATGTAACAGCGCCTATTTGACCAAATCAAAAAATAGTCTTAAATTAGCCTTTGTAAATCGTATGACACGATTTCCTACTTACTTTTCAGATAGCGAATAAAATACTCATAATCTTTCGCTAAGGTTGACTAATTTTCATGTTCAACTCAACGCATTTCAAAATCTTCCACAAAATATAACAATGAACCTGTTGATTGTTATATAGCAATGATTTGGGAAAAAGCGCTAAGATTTTAATTAAATGAAAAGTAAGCTATCGAAGGTAATTGAGCCTTTTTCGACATTAAAAAATCGAGTATTTGCTGGTTTATATTTCGCGGAATCCATAAGTTTATTAGGTGATGCATTTACTTGGGTAGGGTTGGCGCTGTTGTCCTACCAATTTGGTAAGGAACGTTCCGCTATCATATTGGCAACCGCATTGACTCTGCGGGTAACAGCATTTATTATTTTCTCGCCTTTTGCGGGTGTCTTAGCAGACCGAATTAGCCGTAAAGCAATCTTGGTTACCACTCATTTTATAAGGATGGCAATTGTGGCTTGTTTGCCTTTTGTCGATAAGGAATGGCAAATTTATGTCTTAGTGTTTTTTCTAAATGTTTTTAATGCATTTTTTACGCCTACCTACCGTTCGGTGATACCACAGGTGGTTGACAATGCACATTATCGGCAGGCTGTTGGACTGTCAACGGCGACTTTTCAGATATTAGGTGTATTAGGGCCCGGCCTTGCCGGGATATTAGCCGTTTGGTTTGGGGCAAGGCAAATATTCTTTATCGATGCAGGGTCATTTGTGCTGGCTGCTATATTAATATTGATGCTTCCTGCTAATAAATTGCAACATTCGGTAAAGCAGAATGAAAAGACGTTTACGGCTTGGCATGATGCCATTAAAGGGATTAAACTGCTATTTAAAAATCCATTAATTCGTTTCGCTCTCTTTATTGAATTTGTTTCGGCTATAGCCGGAGCGCAAATATTGGTAAATACGGTAGGACACATCAAAACCGGCCTGCATTTAACCGATAAGCATTATGGGTGGGTGATGGCTGCTTTTGGTATCGGTGCCAGTATTGCCGCATTTGTTGCAGGTAGTTTGGATAAAACTAAAACACGCAGATTATCGCTTATCGTCGGTGCGCTTGTACTGGCCATTACTATTTCCATAACCAATTTCGTCGGTTACCCGGTCATGTTGGTGCTATGGCTCTTTGCTGGTTTAGGACAAAGTTTAGCGGAAATGCCCTCAGAAACTTTGATCGGTGAAAATATAGCCGACGATGAACAGGGGAAAGTCTACGGTTCCCATTTCGCTTTTTCTCATTTATGGTGGGCGATTGCCTATCCGATAGCCGGGTTTACGGGCAGCCATTTCCCGGGCATGGATTTTCTGTACGGGGGGATTTTATCGTTGCTGCTTTTAGGTGTGGCTTTAGTCCTGCTGGCTAAGCCAATGATTTACGAAAAGCGGTAGCCGTTTGACCATATCCGTTTTTAAACATTTTGTTTAAATGGCTCTCATCAGTAAGCCCCATTTCATCGGCGATCTCAGAAATAGTCAGGTCGCTGTAGCGCAGGCGCGTTTCGATAAGGTTGAGTTTATAGCGATTGATGTAAGCTTTTAATGTATAGCTGGTCTGCTGCTTAAAAGACCGGTTGAGATGGTCTGCGGTCTTATGAAAGGATTTCGCGAGGCTTTCGATCTTGAGTTTTTCCTTGTCATAGATGTGCTGTTGTATATAGGTCGTTATTTCATGGATGATGTTCTTCGTACCGGCATTCCGCAATTCTCCGGCAATATTTTCCTGGATCAGTCTTGCAATCAGATTGAGTAGTAAAAAAACGATGTTTTGAATAATGATGCCGCTATAAATTCGTGGCAACGTCTTTTCATGGGAAAGTTGCAGGATCAGTTGGTCTGTCAATGCGGCTTCCTGCTGTCCCATTGTTATATGGCCCTTAAGATTTTGATGATTATGGAAAATGTATTCCATGCGGCTAAAAAAGTCGCTGATATCCAACCGGTCGGTTTGTGTACGGTTCCTTTTTGAAAACAACTCTTTCGTAAAGTCTATGATGCAGCAATTGGTGACCGTTTGGGTTTTGAACGTGTGTGTATCTTCCGGTGTCAATAAATAAAGGTTCCCTTTTTCGTATTGGTAATGGTTATTATTAATGGTATGCACCCCGGTTCCCTCCAGGATATACAATAATACAAAATAATGATGACGGTGAACCGGGGAAACCGAGGTTTGAATTTCCCGCATAGTGATCTCTATATCCTGGAAAAGTGGCATAGGTCAAAAATACCGAAAAAAGCCGGATTTTTACCTGTTGCTATTTGTGTGTAAACCATAGCTTCGTTTTAATAATATATTTATGGAAGCACAACTTGAAACTCCTTATGATACTGACCAGCTTAATGAAATTATTAAGCACCGGCGAAGTATTTATCCTTATCAATATATCAAAGGAAAACATATCCCAGATGAGATCATCCGGCAGATCTTAGAGAATGCTATCCGTGCGCCCAATCATAAGCAAACAGAACCCTGGCGTTTCAAAGTATTTACAGGTGAGGGCCTGAAATATTTTGGCGACCTCCAGGCTAGTTTGTATCATCAGTATGCCGGAGAAAGTTTCAATGAAGACCGTCATCGCAAAATGCGGGAATATCCTTTAATGTCCTCGCATGTAATCTCCATTGGTATGCGTCGTGACGAAACAGGTAAGCTGCCTGAAAATGAAGAAATCGAAGCGGTGGCCTGCGCCGTGCAAAATATGTTCCTTTCCGTAACAGCCTACGGTTTGGGTTCTTACTGGACAACGGCAGGGATTACCTACTTTGAGGAGGCAAAACCTTACTTCGGCTTGCAAGACAAAGACAAGTTATTAGGTTTTTTTTATATCGGTTACCCGGCCAAACCAATCAGTGCCGTGTCTAAAAGAAACCCGCTTGAGGTCAGCACGGAGTGGATAGCCGAAGACCGGGGTGATTTACAGGAATTGATCGCTCAAAACAAAACGGTACGCCACGAAAAATCTGTGAAAGAAATCGTTGACCCGCATGAACATGCGGATGACTACGAAAACACCAGCAAATGGGTGGTGTACCTGACGGTGATAACTATGATCCTTGAAATTGTGGTCGGGTATTATGCGCATTCGATGGCTTTGACCGCAGAGGGTTGGCACATGTCCACCCATGTTTTCGCTATCGGACTGACCTGGCTGGCCTACTTGTTTACCCGGAAATACGCGCAATCCGGGAAATATAGCTTCCAGAAAGAAAAAGTATTGTCCCTGTCGGGCTTTACCAGTGCCATCGTATTACAAATCATTGCGGTGGTTATAGCGATAGAATCCATTCAAAGGCTGATCCATCCTGTGCCCGTAAAATTCTATGAAGCTATTATCGTTGCAGTAATTGGTCTTATCGTTAACGCCATCAGTGCAAAAATGCTTCATCACGGACATGACCATCATGACGATAATATCCGGGCAGCCTACCTGCACGTGTTGGCTGATGGTTTGACGAGTTTAACCGCTATTATCGCGCTCGGCATTGGTTGGTACTATAATTTATATTGGTTGGATGATATCAGCGGACTGATCGGTGCTGTGGTCATTACCAGCTGGGCGGTACAACTTATCAAAGGGTCTGGCGGCAAATTGGTTGAATTTAAAAAAGCCGTTTAAAGGATAAATTATTTGCCGGCGCATTAGCGATCAAAGGTGTATTAAGTTATACACGAGCAAAGCCGCCTTTTGGTCGCCACTTTCCTTTGCCGCAATCAAGAGTACACCTAATTCAGGAACCAATAAAGAAGTACGTGCGCCATCCCGGGTTTTTATGTGGGCGATCTGTTTATAAGTGATATCGTTCGTTTGCTTAAAAATATCCACAGCACCACCTCCACCGCTGATATAAACGGTTTTGCTTTTGGCATCCCAATAAAGGTCGTCCACATCGCCGACCATTGGCCCGCTAAAAATTTCCTTTCCTGTCTCACTATCATAAACAATGAGCTTTGCGGGCACACGGTAGCCTATGATGATCCGGTGCTGCGCCTCGTCATAGGCCATCGGGAAGTTGGCGCGGGGTAACAGTTTTGACCATTTTGCTATTAGCTTTAATTGTTTCAGGTCAGCAACGCCTATCACGCCTGAGCCGGGAAGGTTCACCCATAATTTATTTGCTTTTGCGTCCAGTTGAAAAGATTCGGGATGTGCAGGTAAAGGAATGTCGCCAACCAATTTGTGGCTGGCCGCATCAATAATTGCAATACCCCCACTTCCATAGCCCACATAAATTTCATCCGATTCCACATCATAACGCACATCGTCCGCATCATCGTTCAATTTAATACTACCTGTCTTTTTAAGGGTTACAGCATTATAAAAACCGCACTCGCCAGTACCGCCATTAGCGACCAATAACTCCTGGTGTTTTTCGACATAAGCCACGCCTTGTGGTTCATCCAGCCCAGTAATACAGCCTGTTACTTTACCGTTTTTCAGATCAACGACTTCGAGTGTATTATTGCCTAAAGCAGCTACATAGGCAACCTGATCTTTGAGGTTAATATCAATATGATCGATACGGCCTTTTACATTCGGTAAGGCAATCTCTTTTTCCAGCTTCAGTAATTGTTTACCGGACTCATCCTGCGCGTTGCAGGCAGTAAAATTTAGTAAACCCGCGAATAGCAGGGTTACTAAGGGATATTTTTGATAAAGCATTATTTCAGATTTGGATAAACGAATTTATCTGTTGTTTCTGTTTAATTTCTGTTTTACTTATTCAATAATTTGATCCTGATCCCGGCGTTAACGACAACGCCATCCAATGGCGCATAAATGTCCTTAAAATCCGGGTTTGTGATGCTGCCCGTATAAATACTGCCCCATTTGGTTTGCCTTTGGTCGGTCAGGTTTTCACCATTAATAAATATATCAAAGTGTTTCCACATCTTTTGAACCAACAATCCGAACGTAATATACCCTTTGCCGGTAGTCCCATCGCTTAATAATTGCGGGCCTGTATAAAAACTCTCTGCACCGAAGCGGAAACTGCCCTCTATCTCATAGGTCGAGTCGAAGCTGAACTGCTTCTTTGGTGTTAAGGGTTGTGCAGTTGTTGGATCGTTAAAATATTGTTTAGTATTCGTATAGGTGTAGCCCAGGTAAAACACCAGTTCATCCATCACCAGTTTGACATTGGTTTCGGCACCTTGCGAGAGCAGATGTCCCGGAGCATTAATAAAAGAATTATTTTGCAGAATAAGCGGATGGTCAACCCTGGTTGAAAAAAATAACTGGTTGACATTGATCACGGCCTCGTCGCCTAACGCGCTGCGATAATTCAAGTCGCCGTTCAACCCGTAAGACTGCTCTGCCTGGGTATTGCCGATGTTTAGCGGCTGGATATGCTGATAGCCGTCTTGCTCACTTTCGTCATTAAACAATGTTGGCATTTTGTAGCCAAGGCCACCGCCTATGCGGCTGGTGAGCTGATCGTTGATCTTAAATAAAGCATTTACCCTCGGCAAAATAAAAAGCCCGCTGGATGGTTTGCTTGGTGCCGGGGTATTGTCGTCCACACGGATACCGCTTTCCAGAGAAAACCAGTTATTAGCTTTCCAGGTGTTTTGTATAAATGCGCCTATCGTCGTTTGGTCATAACTCAATGCATTTTGTGGTGGCTGTGCGGTGAAATGATCTGTAATTAAATTGACACCGGCCACCCATGAGGCTTTTTCGCCATTCCGTACGTAGTTCAATTCGCTAAACGAGGATAGTTGTTTGCCCTTCAAATCGAACCCGGGCTCGTCCAATTGCCTGTCAAAATAACCGATGGTATTTTTGAAGTTAATCTTGCTTTCTTCATCAATTTTATGGGTAAAGGATAATTGGGTAGAGAAACGAAATGTTTTATTCCGCTCAAAATACTGGTGGGTGCTGTCCGTTTTTCCGGCAATGACCTGCATGTCACCACCCAAACGGTTCTCATAAGTGGTGTTAACACCGAACCAACCAGAGTTACGGTCGTCCATATAGAGAAACACCTTTGGATTAATGGTGAAACGATTGGTTTGTGGGATAGCGGAAAACCCATTACCTGATGGGTCATAGGCTCCATTGTAATTGTAAGAACCAAAAATGGTCGTGCCGATATGCTCCCATTTCTGGCTATAATAGCCGCTGGCATCGGTACCTTTGGCCGTTGTTTGGTTTAGCAAGAAGGTCAATTCCGGCTCCTTTTCGGGGACTTTACTGATCAGGTTGACCAGGCCTGCTATCGCTCCGCCGCCGTATAAAGTAGAGTTGGAGCCTTTTAAAAACTCAACTTGTCGTAAATCAAGCGGGCTGACCTGTAATAAGCTTAAACTGCCGGAGAACCCGGCATACAGCGGCATTCCATCCTGTAATAACTGGGTATAGCGACTATCCAGGCCCTGGATGCGGAAACTGGCGCTGCCACTTACGGCGGAGGTTTGCTGTACATGGATACCGGTGGTCTCGCCCAATAGCATTTTGATATCGCCGGGACGCATGGTGCTTTTCTCGTCCAGTTCCTCTAAGGGCAAGGCTTCTATCCGCGTCGGGATGTCTTGCAGGTTCTGATTGGTGCGGGTAGTCTGGACGGTTACTTCGGCCAGTTCCCCTGTTGATGAATCCAAACTGATTTCAATAACCTGATTCGGGTTGGTTTGCGGAAAACTGTAAACCTTTTCACTTTTGGCAAAACCAACATAAGTGATTTCGATCTCAAATTTACCATTTGGAATGTTCGGGATAGTGATCAGACCGCTGGTATCGGCTGATGCCGATATTTTCAAGTCAGGTATTACGGCGGTAGCGCCTTTAAGAATAGCTTTGGTCTGATCATTAATGACTTTTGCTTTAAATATATTCTGCGCCATGATCCAATGGGATAACAGCATACAGGGCATGAGTATGAAAAACTTTTTCATGAATATGAGTTGAGCCCGCACATAAAGATGCCAGGCAGATGAATAAATGGAATAATAAATTTTTACAGGTTTGCTAACGATCAGGCGAGCGGCGGCCTGAAAAGCTGATTCGTGTAATCTCCGGTATAAAATACGCTCGTGTGTACAGGCTGCGTTGTCACAGCAACTGATGCGGTTATTAAGTTAATAGTCCGGTGTAAAAAGACAATATTTAAGGCGCTGGCCTGGTGTTGGAACTGTACTTCATTTCCTTTGGCCGGTATTTTATCATGTTCGTTATGCCCGAAGATCTGTTTGCCATATAAAAGGTAATCACCAACAAAGTCGATCACACCCGCTTCCTCTTCGGAAGTTATTTTGGTGTAATTCTGGTACATTTTAGGAATGTCGCGCAACAAAGAGAAATCGCCCAAAGGCAGCATTAAGCTACCTGTTAAAAACAGGCAGGCCAAAAAACCGCAGGTGATTCTTTTTATCATCGGCAACAAAGATAGTAAAAGTGTAGTATGTATTACATAGTAGTGGCTTTTATTTATCCGATGGATCATGTTACGGAGGCTGGTTTATTACTAAAATAAAAATTTAATTATCAAGTATTAAAAGGATTATATTTGGTGTGCCAGCTTACTATCATGCCTAAGAAAATTATTATTATTGAAGACGACCATGATATTTTAGACATGATGCAGTATATTCTCGAAGACGAGGGCTATGAGGTTGTTGTCTACCGTTTCGCCGCATTGGTCGACGAAATCGTACAAGGACAGCCTCATCTCATTTTACTTGATGAAAAGCTTCCCGACAAATCAGGGCATGAGTTGTGTACCGAGATTAAAAAACATCCCGGTTTAAAAGGCATTCCGGTGATACTGGTTTCTGCAGACAGTAAGATTGAACAAATAGCCAGTAACTGCAAAGCGGACGGATATATTGCCAAACCGTTTGACCTGACTACGCTTATTGATTTGGTTCATCGTTTTTCCTGATCCGAAGCCGATTGACAACTTTGGCAATTAATTGGTAATTATGAAATGGATCACCCGTGAACATCCGAAAATCGACCGTATTGCCTGTCCCTGGCTGATCAAACGATTTATTGACCCGAACGCGGAGATCATTTATGCACCCTTTGCAGAGGTGCTGACCAAAGCAGCAGAATTAGGAGCGACACCGTTCGATTTACCGGGCGTGGAATACACCCATTACGAAGACCATTGCAGCTTTGATTATTTTGTTAAAAAGCACAAGCTGAAAGATGAGGCGCTGAATCGTATTGCAGCTATCGTTCGCGGCGCAGATACCGACCGGCACGATTTTGCTCCGCAATCCGCCGGTCTGGAAGCGATATTTTCCGGGTTGGCCTTTAATATTAAAGATGACCACGAATTATTGGAATTAGGGATAACCATCTATGATGGATTATATAGCTGGGCCAAACACCTGCACCAATTGAAACACACCCAGGGCAGTCCCGTCGAGCAAATGCTACTGGAAGTTTACCATAAATACCTGAAGGACAATTCCCGAAAAGCGCCAGCCTGGGCAAAAGAACTTAGGGAAATGATACAGGATCAGCTTGATACCAATATGAGTTTGAGTTTACAACAGGCTTCACATGACCTGGAGATAAACCCCTCTTACTTGTCGCGCGAATTTTCCAAATACTTTGAGAACCTTTCATTCGGTGATTATATCAGGAAACTCCGTATCGAAAAAGCGACCAACCTATTGGAAACAACAAACTATCCATTGACAGAGATCGCTTACCTGACAGGCTTCTCCGACCAGAGCCACTTTAACCGGATATTCAAAAAGCAAATGGGTATGACCGCCTCAGAATACCGCAAAACTCTGCTAAAAAAGTAAAATCTGTACCATTAGTAATAGCTGTTCTATTTTCGGCCATAACAAAAAGATAGTATTGCATTATAGATACGATCAACTATGGAAACAAAGAAATTTTCTCGCAGACAAGCCCTTCAGGCAACTGCCATTTTAGGTACAGCTTTATTACTACCGGTTCAGCATAGCGAGGCGAGACCCCTACCTTTAGGTAATACACCAGCACTTACGCCTGATGAGATCGCGGCTATTGAAACCGCCCTCGGCAAAAAAGGAAGCTATAAGGAAGCAGAATCGCTTCATACCACTGCCTTGCCCCGCAACGATTTAAAGATGATGATAAAAGGCGCGTCGATCCCGATTCCATTTGGGTTTGGCGGTTGGGTATCCTTCAAAAAATCTATTGACGGAAAAACAGCTATGGTAATGGGCGATACGGTTTTGCTTCAGGAGGAAGTTAACCCGATGATTTCGGCAGCGCAGGAAAACGGATTGGAAATAAGCGCTATCCATAACCACTTCTTTTACGAGGAACCAAGAATATTCTATATGCATATTCAAGGGATGGGCAGTATAGCCGAACTTGCAAAAAGGTACGCCGATACAATTCGCGACAGCAAAGTGTTCCCGGCTAATCAGCCTGCTCCATCCGCACCATCCGCAATTACAGGCAAGGAAAATTTCGACATCGCGGTCCTGGATGCGATTGTTAAATATACCGGTACGGTGAACGGCCCGACCTATAAATACACTATTGGCCGAAGTGATTTGAAAGTGATGATGATGGGCGTAGAAATGACGACCAATATCGGCCTGAATACCTGGGCTTCTTTTGCAGGCAAGCAGGATGACGCCCAGATCGCAGGTGACATAGCGATGTTGCCGGGAGAGGTGAACGGCGTTATCAAAACGCTTCGTCAACACGATTTGGAAGTGGTCGCCGTTCACAGCCACATGCTGAATGATGATCCGCATATCATATTCCTGCATTATTATGGCCGGGGCAAAGCTGCGGATTTAGCGCAGGGTTTCCGTGCGGCTTTAGATGTTTTGGGTAAAAAGCCTGATCGAATGGGTGGTATGAAAATGTAATTAAGATCTATTTCTTAAAATTTCTAACGGCAGGTTCAGCCGCCCGGAATAACCATGTCAAAAAAATGGAAGAACAAAACCTAAAGACCTTGCCAAAATACTCCCTATGGGAGATCACATTATATTATTTAAAACTTGGTACCTGGGGTTTTGGCGGCCCTGTTGCCTTAGTGGGTTATATGCAACGTGACCTCGTAGAAAATAAAGGATGGCTGACCGAGGAAGAATATAAAGAGGGCTTGGCTTTAGCCCAGTTAGCACCGGGGCCTTTGGCTGCGCAATTGGGTATTTATATTGGCTTTGTGCATTACGGATTGATTGGTGCTACCTTGACCGGGCTGGCTTTCGTGTTGCCCTCGTTTTTTATGGTCGTATTACTTGGCATGGCTTACCAGTTATACGGCGGCTTAGCCTGGATGCAGGCTGTTTTTTATGGTGTAGGCGCAGCTGTAATCGGCATCATAGGCATGAGTGCCTATAAGCTTACCATAAAGTCGATCAGTAAGTTTGAACTCCCAGCCATGAAAGCGAAGTGGCTGCTTTGGCTGTTTTACATTGCTGGTATCATTATTACCGTCATTACTCAAAAAGAAGAGATCTTATTATTTATTGCTTGCGGTATCGGCTACATGCTGATCAAAGAACCACCGCCATGGTTGAAGAAACCTGCTGTATTGCCGGTAACACTATTGGTCGGTACAGGTTTTTGGCATTATGATGGTAAAAAACTGGAGGAGATGGGATGGTTCTTTTTAAAAGCCGGGACATTTGTATTCGGCAGCGGTCTGGCTATTGTACCTTTTCTGCATGGCGGCGTGGTCAACCAGTTTGGTTGGCTGAACGAACACCAGTTTGTAGATTCGGTTGCCGTTGCTATGGTAACACCGGGGCCGGTAGTGATCACTGTAGGATTTATAGGTTACCTGGTTGCCGGGTTTCCAGGGGCATGTGTTGCTGCGTTAGCGACTTTTCTGCCGTGTTATCTATTTACCGTTGCTTTAGCACCATCTTTTAAGAAGATCGCCAAGAACGCCAGTATCAAAGCATTTGTTGACGGAATCACTGCTACTGTTATTGGTGCATTGGTAGGTTCGGTTATAATCATCGGATTACGTTCTATAATTGACATTCCTACAGCTTTGATTGCTATTGTTGCCATACTTGCGCTCATTTATATTAATAAAATGCAAGAATCCTACATCATCGGTTTGGCTGCTGTCATCGGAATCGCGATAAAATTCTTATAGGGAGCCAAAGACTACATCACCGTTTCTAATTCCATCTACAACTATTTATGTTAAACTTAACGAAAAACCGTCACCATCGCGTCATTGAATTAACTTGCAAATAAAAAAATATAGTTGTAAATTAGCCTTAGCAAGTCAAAAACGCAGTTTATGCTCAAGATATTTCCGAACCAACTCGACCGCTCATAAACTTTTGCTCTCCTTTGGTTATTCATTATAACCTCATTACCAAAAAAACTTTAGTAAAATAGTTTATCATGTATTTATGCAACGAATCAAATCAGTTAGTTTTAAATCATAGATAACTATTTATTATCATTCGTTGGTTGACCGAACAGGATAATATGCAAATCTTTAACCTTCAGGGTCGCTTGACAAACTCAATGCTGCTCACCTTGCTTTTTGCCGGTTGTTTGTTTTTGTTCGGGTTTTAGCAATTCTTCTCGTTTGATCTTTTTCATTTGATGATCAAAAAGGTCAACGGTTTTAAATTGAGGGCTGGCGGCAATAAAATATTTCTTTTCCTCACCATTGCGCTCAACAGTGATTTGTTGAGTATTGCCTTTCTTTAAAGAACGGAATAGATTTTCGGTACCTTCCGGGGTATTAAGTTCTTTAATGCCTTTGCCCGCAAGAACCTCTTCCAGTTTGAAACCATAGTTTTCACTGAAGCGTTTGATCTCCTTGTTGCCGTTTTGGGTCAGGTTGTCGTTATCCAGTTGAAGCCAGGCCTGGTATTTCTCATTATCTTTGTTAAATAGCTGTTTATGAACAGCGCGCCCTTCCATCAGGTTAAAAGCTTCTTTCGCGGTGATCCCGTTGCCTTTATTAATATAAAAGGTTTGGTTCATTTCTTTTTCTTTTCCCTTATTCAGGGTGGCGTCGAACTTGTTGAAGAAGTACATATCCTGGTTATCTCCGGCTTTGAAATGCAAGTTGTAATCCACCTTTTGCTGGTTAAACTCATGCTTGGCCGTCAGGTTGAACTCCGGTACTTTTTTATTGATGTTTTTTTCCAACGCTTCATTTACCTGTTCGCCAAATCCAAGATTCAGCAGGCTTTTCTTTAAGAAATCTAAATTCTGTGTGTTCATATTATTGAAATTTAATTGATTGAAAAAATCGATTTGTTGAGGGTTATTTTCGGTCAGGTAGGCAACAGCAGATACTTTATCAAGCGTCCAGGGTATAGTCATACTTTCCGGTAATTGTTGGGCCAGCTGTTTTGCCAGTACCTGGCAGGCCATTTCTTTAGAGGTATCCGGCTCAAAAGCGCGGTAGCTGATGTTCATCGTACCTTGTTGATATAAAGCCGTGTCATAGTGATCGAGCACGATGGGTCCATCAGCGTCCTTACGATGCAGGCTGAACCAGCTGTCAAGTGCAAGACCCTCGAAAATTTCGCGGTGCTGAATAGAAAATTGTGACCGGTCACTTAGGACAATTTCCCGCAGACGGTCCACGAGTTCCGGTTTGACAAAGCCAAGATCAGCTAACTGGGTTTTCAATTCATAGAAGTTAATGCCCGCATCCCTGCTTGCCGGGCGGTTATTGATGCTGTCCATTTTTGACCCTCCTTATTGTTTTTTGTGCCGTTGTGTCCAGCGTTTTGACTTTGAAACCTTGCCTTGCGAGGTTTTGGTTCAGCTTTTCAGCTGTGATCGGGCGCAGCTTGTCATCCAGCAATTTGATGCAGCGGTTAGCAGGATCAGCCTGTACATAAATATTCTGGTATTGTTTCCCCTGCTTCCAATAGGTCGGGACTTGCTGGCCGTTTTCCAGGTAGCGGGTCAGCTCTTCCTTGTTCCGGATGATGGCCGGCATAGCCGCCAGCGCGGTTTTAACATCAAAAGCGTGTTCCGGGTCGTAGTGCTGTACCCCGTTTGGACCGAGTTCTACCCACCTGTGGTTTTCATGGCCGGAGGCATCAGTATATTGCTGCTTCATCGCGCGTCCTTCCAGCAGGCTCCAGATCTGGTTAGTCTTAAGGTTGGGCCAATCGTTGAGTTCAAATTCCTGCGCTTTTGTAATTTTGCCATTCTGCAGCAAACTTCCCCCAATACGGTTTAGCTGAAAATCACCATAAGGGTCCTTTTCAAAATGGAGATCGAGGCTTATCCGCTTTTCCGGCCCAAGCTGACAATCCAGCGGGACGCGGATATGCTTTTGATCCTCGTCGAGGTGTTGCTCCAGCCTTCCCGCAATGGAACCGAGTCCGGCCTCCTTCAATTGTATCTTGAGGTTTGCCATATTGTTGTCCCGCCGTAGTTGCTCTTTCTTTAAATATGCCGGGCCATCAAAAAGCCTGTCTTTCAATTGGGAAAAGATCCTACGTAACAGGTTGGGATATAACTGCTTTTCGAGCTTAAAAATCTGGTTATTGAGCAATAGCATAAATGGCTTTTCGTCGGGCCGGGCAGTTGAGCGTAAACGATGGCTGGCATGCCGCAAGTGGTCAAGCTGCAGGCGTGATAACATAGTTACATCAGCCGTCCCTGATTTGAGCAGGGGTTCGATTTCTTTTTTGCGGTCTTCCCAACTTTTAAAGGCCAGGAGAACGCGGTTCACTGCTTTTTCCATTGCCTTATCGTTTACGGGTGTTATCCCTTAGCAGGACAGCAAAATTATCCTGCAGCTTAACCCTGATCTTTTTTACTTTTTTACTAAACAGTTCCCTGGCTGCATTAATACCACCTGTCGCCGCTTGTGTGCCCAGCGATTGGTCCATACTCAAAAACTGCATGCTTTCAACCGCTGAGTTTGCACCATCTCCCGCAGCACCTGATAGCTCTGCCTCTGGCGCAGGGATGCCTGGCATCCCGTCCAAACTGAAAACCGTCAGGTCGGCCGGCAGGATGTCCTTTCCGATCCTGATGTTCTGGATGTTCAGCAATAGCCGCTGGTTGGTAACCTGGCAGGCCCCAAACAGTAACTGTCCTTTAGGAAGCGTAATGCCTTTTAATGTTACCGAATCGGTTAGTTTAAGCCTAACCGTTCCGCCGTTCATCACTTTTTGCCTGCCGTCAATGATTGCCGGGATTGCTTTGAAAGCAGTGTCTTCCGTTTTGTTTTTAGGCTTTTCTTTAACTGATTGCGGGTTTTGAATGGCCTGGATCTTCGTCAGCATGTCATTCAACTGCTTCATTTCAGGATCATTTCCGCCTGAAGAATTCATCGTCTTCATCAATTTATTAAGCCTTTTCACCTCCGGGTCTGGCGGAGCCGGTGAATAGCTTTGCGGTTGCGGCTGACTGATCTGCCGGTTGATTTGCGCCAGCTTCTCCTGAATGTTGGCGGATTGCTTATCGGCGTTATTGGCATATAGCTGTGTCGCCGGCTTTTTCACCTGTGCGGAATCTTTATCGATTTTGTTAGGATCAAAGCCCATGGCCTGCATAAAAGATTTGCTCACACCATCTTTGGTATGGGTGCTGTCTTTCTTTTCAGATTGATAAATGCCCATTTTATCTGGTACCGTTTTTTCCTTGAACTGGGCAGAAGGCAGCGCCAGGTTAATTCCTTTCTGCGGCGCTGCAGCTTCGGCCTTTGACCCATCTTTACCTCCGCCTAACGCCCAAAAAGCCATAGTCAGAAATGGAAGGATGAGAACGGGAATGGCCATATAGAACTTCCTTTTCTTCTGAAATTCGGGTGAATGTTGCGGGACTTGACCGCCTTGCTTTTGATTTTCCATTGTATTTACTTTTTAGTGTTTAATGAATCTGTTCTTGGAATAGGTTTTTTGTTAGGTTCAGGTATGCCGGATGGTTGCCCGATATGAACCGGCAGGTAATCTGGTCTTACGCTGCCTATGGTTTTTGTTTGCTGTGCATGAAAGAAGTTGAAGCAAATGACCGCTATCCATACCGCGCAAAACAGCCAAAGAAATTTTCGTTGCCCGGCTTTGGTATACCTGTTTACCCTGCGGTTGATTTTTGCGGCAACACAAATTTTCCACCTGATAATTTGCGCAGCAATGCGGGAGGCGGTTCTTTCCGCGCCCGGATTAACCTCTTCCCGGTTTCTATTTAGGAATCGCATAAGCTTATTTTTGAAGGATGGTATCACGATTCGCCAATATTTCCCAATGCTGGATGAGAAATCCATGCGGATTATTGTCGGTTTGTATCGCTATATCCCTGACCTCTCCCTGGGTTACCAGTTTCCGGTAAACCGTTCCACTGGAACGCACCAGTTTTTCCGTTGCATAACAGGTAAACCGATATGGCCATTGATTTCCTCCCAGTCGGGTACTGTCTACCGTAATCTCCTGCGAAATGTTGGCGGAGATTAGGTTGTTAAAATAGCCGGATTCACGGAGGTTATCGTATTGCCTTTTCGCCGACTCATCTGCGAGATAAAGTGCCTTGCCAACATTGGCCTGGATGGCTTTATCATCCGGGCTCAGGTCGAAAAAATACTCGTGGAACGTTTTGATATGATCCCGCAGTTCAACCGGCAGATTCGTTTTACGGTCAGCGGCAACAGCCTCCAGTAGTTTTCCGTTATACAGGATATGTACCTGGTTATGTGCCAGGTTAACTGCCTGGGTACTTTTGTAAATGCAGAAGCACATCGTCAGCACATTGCCGATAATAAGAAAAATGCTGAACTGCTTTATATGCTTAAATGCTGTGTCTATGTTTTTAAGTTGTGTGAACATGTTCTTCGTTTTAATAAATGGTTATTTTCCTGATAATTTCTTTTCCTGGTATTCTGCGGATTTACCGGCTCCATTGTAACCGGCCATGAAATCGGATGGCATATTCCGGATATTCGATGCACCTTGTTCCATCCGGCCACCTAAAGTTGAAGCGGCGTTCATTGTAGAATTTCCGGTATTGATAACCATGGTATTTACTTTTTGCAGTAAGCCATGACCGCCGCCGGCGTTAACGATATAGTTGGCTACACTGGGTACAGTAAAATAGCCGATGATACCGAT
This sequence comes from Mucilaginibacter phenanthrenivorans, assembly GCF_024721155.1. GTDB lineage: Bacteria > Bacteroidota > Bacteroidia > Sphingobacteriales > Sphingobacteriaceae > Mucilaginibacter > Mucilaginibacter phenanthrenivorans. The sequence goes on from NZ_JAHVAP010000026.1 coordinate 16,754, forward strand.
GATCAGGAATATGAGATAAGCCGTATCGGTGGAATTGAAAAAAGTATCACCTGTATTCTGGACCTGCGAAATGTCGATCTTCAGCATGTTCTCCTGTACTTTTCCGATGATGGCGCCAAAAATGTTAGCGACCGGCAGCCAGAGAAAGACATTGATATATTTGGCCAGCCAGGAAGTCAGGGTATGCTGGAAGCCGTCAAATACGGAAAGCCCGATTACCAGCGGCCCGAGAATAGCCAGCACGATCAGGTAGAATGTCCGGATGGTGTTGATACAAAGTGCTGCCGCTTCGTAGCATACCTGTAATACTTCGGACATCCATTGCTTAAATGTCCGGATGGTGTTGATACAAAGTGCTGCCGCTTCGTAGCATACCTGTAATACTTCGGACATCCATTGCTTTACCGTATTGCGGAAGTTATAGGAAGCCTTCGCCATGGCAAATTTCATATCGTTACCCACACTGGCCAGCATGCCTTCGTTTTTCCCGGTTTGATCATCTGGATGGGTATATTTGTACCACTTTTCGCGATCACCATCACCATCCGCGCCCTGGTACATTTGCCAGGTATCCGTTTTTTCAACAGCTGCTTCCTTAGCCTGTAATAACTGGGCGATAGCCGCGTCAGAATTTTGGACCATTCCGCCAGTAGCGCTTACCGTCGGTTGCATGACCCCGTTGATCACGGAGATAACCGTTGGAAATAATAAGATAGCGAGGCCTAAACCGAAGGGACGCATCAGCGGGTAAAAATCGATGGGTTCTGCACTCGCGATCTGGCGGTAAACCCTTGCGGCGATATACCATAAAGCGCCAAAACCGGCGATACCCTGGCCGACACCAATCAACTGGCTGCACATGGGCAGCATGTCATTGTATACTCCATCCAATGTGCCTTGTAGCCCCTTGATATCGCCGGCTAATCCCGCTGCATGAGATAGTGACGGGATAAATGCGATCGCCAGCATTAAAATCATAGTCTTGATGAATTTCTTTTTCATAGCTGTTGCTTTTAATTTATGCCATAGAGTTGTTTAAGTGTTTGCGTGTTTGCAGCATCCTTACTGCGTTGCAGTGACAAGGTGATACCCTGGTTACCGAAGGATTGCAGGAACTGTAGCCGATCTGAACTGCTGGAATAGATCAGGTCTATGCCTTTGATGCGATCCGCATCCGACATTCGCAGTTTACCGGCCGTAATAATATTGGTCAGGTCCCCGATATCATCCAGCGTCTGGCTGACCAGCCTGGTATAAACGTCGCTCATGTAGTTTAGCTCTGCAATGGAAAAGCTGCCGCTCTGGTGAAAGAGGCTGGTTTGTGTTTTGTATTGTTTGATCAAGCTGGCCTGCATCAGGAGGATATCGGCAATACGTCCGTAGTTGCGTACAGCCGGGCTTACGGCCAGCAACCCGGTCAGGTAGATGTTATGCAGGTCAAAATTCCCTTTTGATAAAGATGAGATGCTGCCATATCCCTGCTGATAGATCTGGTAACCGGTCTTCATATCGGTCAGGATACTTTTCATTTGGGTCAGTTTCTCGATATCCAGGATCAGCTGTTGCATTTCCTGCGCTTGTGCCTTGCAGGACACCGTTTTTAAAAGACCAGCTACAGATAGAGCAGTGATCAGTAATAATCTGGCTGCAGTTTTCATAACATCATTTTTAGTTAACTCCGTTCATTTGTTTGGCAGTCAAAGCATCTTTTTGTTCCTGCCTGCGCTGTAGCGCGTAAGCTTTGGCCTGGTTGATAAACCCGGTAGCGAAATGATAATTCTCCTGCATGGCGGCGTGTATCTTACCGATCAGGACGATGCGGTCCGCATCGCTCATTTTTACTTTGCCATCAGTGACAATGCTTTGAAGGGTGCTGATTTGCTGGTCACAATCCTTCAATACCGCGCTGCGAACACCTGACAGGTATTTTTTTTCCTCATTGGTCAAGCCGTCGATCTGGTCTAGGCCCCCCAGTATGGTCAGGATATCATTTTGCCAGCTGAGGATCTCTTTTACCTGTCCGTCATTTTTTACCGCTGCGCCGGCCATTTCCATCCGGTTATAATAAGCGGTATGCAGGCTGTTTTCGGAACCTAAAGAATCGGAAATCGACCCCAGCCCATTATGGGCAACCTGGTAACCCTGTTTCAGATAAGTAGAAAAGACCTGTAATGCGGCGATCTGCTGCAAAAGGTATTTCTTTTGCGTGCTGTTTTGCTGGAACCATTCGGCAAAGGTTTGTGCTTTGACGGTGGCGGCCATTCCGGAATAGATCGCTGTAAAAAGTGTAAACACCAGCAGCGACCTCGACCTGCTCTTCAGCCAGCCGGAATTTCTGAGTGATTGATCAATTGATTCCATATAATGCTTTTGTGGTTTGGGTATCTCCTAAATCTTTACTGCGCTGCAGGCTCAGCATTTCGTTCTCTGTATTGTACCGGCGCATGTCGCTGTAATTATCATCCAGCTTGTCCCCGGCACGGTTGATGAGTTCCAGGCGCTGTTCATCGGACATCTGGGTTTGGTTACTGCTGACGATCATCATGATCTGGTCGAGGTTCTTTGCGCTTGCCGTAAGTATGCCCGTATAAACTGATTCCATCTGGACCAGTTCACCAGCCGAAAAGTGTTGATCCTGTTTCATCAGCGACCAGGCCTGCTGGTATTCGGTAACCAAAGCAACCTGCTTTTCAGTCAGGTCCTTAATTCGTTGATAATAAGCGATCGTTGATTTGATTTTCCATAGCTCGTCATAATAGCTGCCGAAAAGCTGGCGCTGTTGACCTGACCAGCTTGATATCTCCGACAGTTTCAATTTTGACAGCTCATTTTCCAGGGCCTTTTGCGCATTCTGCAGCCAGATGGTTTGATTTTGCATCCGTTGTACCTTGAGGTCAATCGCCTTGATCACCTTGGTCACTGTTAGCTTGATGATGTCGCCAATCACAAACTGAGCCTTGGCCTGTTGAGGATGGATACTCACAACCAAAAACATCATCATTGCAGGCAGTATTAGCTTTAATTTTTTCATAATAACCTCCCTTCTCCCGCTAAAAAGCGGAAGTCAATTGCTTTAACTTGTTGTTTTGGGCTTACCTAATCTTCCGGAACAAGGTGTTCTTCAAGAATACCCCCGGCGTATCGGGGGACACCCTGATTTGTCTGCCGTATTCAGTTTCGGCCAGCACCTGCTGGTCCGAATTCCAAAACGCCTGCCAGGTTTCTATTTTGAATTCTTTCGGTTGCCTTTCACCCCTCCTGATTTTTTGAAAACCAACACGATGTTCAACCGAATAGATTTTGTTAGCAAGACTGACCGAATTTATGACCAGGGTATCCCAGTCCATACCATACTCACCCTGAGATTGGTTGACGTAAACGCCAGATAAAGCAGGGTTTTTACTGTTATTGCAGGCGGTAACGATAACTGCACAGCAAATAAGAATGATCAATTTGATAGTTTTCATAATAGGTGATTTATTAAGCAACTTTTTCTTTTAATTCCTGGACCAGCGCGGTAATGCCTTTTTCCACGCTGCCAAACTTGTCGGCATACTCCTGAACTTTGACCCGCTCTTTGCCTTCAGTCGTATAGGCATAATATTCCTCCGGGCAAAGTTCATTTTTAACGACTTTCATGACTTGTCCTCCGAGGTCGATATAGATCTCCCGGTTGTCCTTATTCACGGACAAGACCTGTGTTTTGCCTTTATCAGACATCCCAAGCGCATCCTGCAGCTTATCGAACTTGTTCATGAACTTGCGCATGTCCATCAGGATCTTGATGTCCGCGTTGTTAATAATGGCGTCCTTGATTACGGGCGAACTGATCAGGTCGTCCAGTTCCTGGCTAACTACATTAGGTATACCGTTGAACTTCCGGATAGTCTTAAAGGCATACTGAATAAATCCGGCCATCCCGGAGTTTGCAATCGCTTTCCAAGCTTCGTCAATCGTCAGCACTTTTCTGATGCCTTTTAATTTCCTGATCTTGGAGAGAAAAAGCTCTGCAATCAGCAGCGTAATTACAGGGAAAAGTATGGGATGGTCTTTAATATTGTCCAGCTCTATGACCACGAATCGCTGCTCCAGGATGTTCAGGTTGTCCGTGGCATTCAATAGATAGTCAAACTCACCTCCTTTGTAGTAGGGCCGCAGGACATATAAGAAGTTATCGATGTCGAAATCCTTGTCCTTTACATTATGGTTCTTCAGGATCTGTACATATTCTTTTCGCAGGTATTCATAAAAGGAATTAAAGCAGGCGAA
>NZ_JAHVAP010000027.1 GCF_024721155.1 Mucilaginibacter phenanthrenivorans
AGTTTGCGCATGATACTTTGGATATTTTCATCATTAAAGCGGAAATAGCCGTTCTTCCAGGCCAGTGCTTCTTCGATATTTGCGTCAGCTATCGTTAAGCTACCATTTCTTAAAACAGACATTTTCCCGGGGACAAGCTGCTTCATTTCACCGGCTAAGTTTGTAACCTTAATGCTGCCTTCTGCCAAAGTGGTTCTGACAGTCGGCTCCTCGGAATAGGAATTGATATTGAAATGGGTGCCCAATACCTGGACAGACTGTATAGCTGTTTTGACAATAAATGGATGAAGTTTGTCCTTTGCTACCTCAAAGTAGGCCTCACCGGTCAGTTGAACAACTCTTGTCTTTTGCATTTCAAAGCTTGCCGGATAGGTCAGGGAGGATGCGGAGTTAAGCCATACCTTTGTGCCGTCGGGTAGCGTTACCTGCCACTGGCCTCCGTTAGGCGTGGTGATATTATTGGCATTTACGGGATCGGAGGTCCCGCTACCTTCCTTGATTTTATAGGTAATTTGCCCGTTAGCTGTTTTGATTACCTGTATCCCTGATTGCAACGCAAGCTGTCCGTTGGCGGCATTATTCAATGTTATTTTGTGGCCATTTGAAAGGGTGAGGATGGCCTTGTTGGTACCGGGGCGAATATCATGCGCATACGGCAAACTGGTTTGGCCTGCTTCCGGAAGTATAAATTTGATCAAAACGGTTAAAATCATGCCGATGGTCACCGCTGCGACGAGAATGGATAATCCGATTTTCAGGAATGCGGTATGGTTGCCCGGCAGTTCTCTGAATACGCGGCTACCGATTGCCCTGATCTTTGCCGGCGTTATATCTAACTCCCGCTCATTGTACTGAAGGTACCAGGCTTCCAGCAAGGCTTTTTCTTCTTCGGTGGAGGTGCCTTCGTGGTATTTTTTGAAAAGCTCTTGAAGTTCTTCCTTTTTCATCATTGAGATTATGGATGGTCAATTTTAATACATGACGGGAATACAATCCGTAAAAGGAAGAAGCAAGGCGAAATAATTAACAAGACGTTTTAAATTAATGAAATGCTGGCAACTAAATTTGGGTATATAATGGCTTATTGGGGAGTAGTATTGGGATATGTGTGCTACTATATTTTTCCCAACTTGCTTTATTCCCGGAAGAACAAATCGGTTGGTCATTGAGATGTTTAAAGATTTATTTATTTGGCTGCATATAAGTATAGCCTAGGATTAGGCTCGGTAGTTGTAGTTTTTAATTAGTCGTTTAGGGATGTGATTTAGGGGTCTGTCAAAATCAGTCGTTCGTCTCATGAAATCTATCTCCCGATCATAAAATTCCTGAGCTTTTAACGTGCCTTTAACCTGCCTTGTCCAGCTGCAGACCAAAAAAAATACAGACCTCATCCGGTCAACGGACCCGTAAACTTTGGCCACTGGCCAGGCATCGATAAATTTTTTTAGACCGGCACTCCATTTACGGTTAACAACATTAGCCAGGCCATAACCAGTTATGCCCAGTTCATAACTGCTCATAAAGCCTTCTTCTCTGCATATAGGTATTATATTTTCATAAATACGTGTGGCATTAACATAATCATACCTTTTGGTAAAACTGTGTGCCAGATAGATTGTAAAGCGGGTGTACCTTTCCATGACTAAGCTCCGTTTTTCGGGGTCTGCCAATAACGGCTCATAGTAAGAAAGCGCTTCATTGAAATGAAGTTCAGCTTTTGGATAGTCTTGTTGATAATTATAGCACGTTCCTAAATCGCCGGTGTATGTCTTAAAATAAAATTCATCTCCAATTTCGCAGGCCATCTTCCGTGCTTCCAGGTAGTGTTTTTCTGCAAGGCCGGCATCTCGGTCGTTAGGGTCCTTCAAATAAGATTTACCGATTACTTCATCGGTAAGCATAAGTAAAGTTTTGTCTTTCTCCGTTGACTCATCTGCATTTCGGCAGACTTCCGCATAGGACCTTGCTACTGCAGTGAATCCTGCCGCTAGGAACAGATGTCCGAGGCAGACGTTCGCATGGTTAAACGGAGCCTTATTAAAAGATGCATTGATCCAGTCGGATGTGATAGTGTACCAACCCTTTTGTTCAGCACAATCATAAAACGGAACCTTAAGCCTATTATAGAGCGCAGATATCAGAATGTCAAAATCACACTTCAGTGCTTTGATTGATAAAAAGCGGCCCCTAAGCAGGTGTGCATGGTCATCGGCTATTACTTCCGGTAGGGCGGCGTTCTGATAAGCAATATGATAGACCGATTTGTTGCATGACGGCAATGCTAAAATTGCCGGTTCAATATCAAAATGGTCTGAAAAGCTATAGCCCATGAATAAGATATTCTCGAATTGTATGCTTGTCAGGATGTTTTCGAGGAATTTCCCCATTATACCAAGGTTCTTTTTGCTTGCGATCCTAGAAATGGTAGTCAGGATGCTGTTTATGTCACCCGAGGTGCCGTGAATCTTTAAAACCAGAATTTTGTTTGGGTAATCATCTGGTTGAAAGGTTTCGAGTTCGCTTATTATGTGAAAATCAACTGTCTCCGTAAGGCCCTGATCAGCTAAGGCTATTTCTATGTTTCGATCGAAGTTGGTAGTTATGATAATCTTTAAGAAATTGTTTTTTGCCAGCCATGCAATAAAGTTGTGGTTTGCATTTGGATTAACAAGGTCAAAAACTTTAAGCAAGGGGATGATGTTGACCCTTTCCTGGAGGTTTTCCATTATTGCTTCGAACGGAAAAGCGGTGTTGAATAATAAACGAATATGCTCGGGGTATGCGCCTAACTTTGTTAGCACATCTGTTAGCAAAGGCTGTACACTTGGAATTCCTGATCTACGGGAAACTCCTGCACCACAGAAAACAATAAATTTCCTCTCCTGTATTATTTGATAAATGACGTCATCAGTTTTCATAGTAATTCTGAGGTTGCAATATGCATCTACTAATCCTACAGGCACCAGATGCCGATCCGGAAGATAATAGTTGAAAAAAAGGAATGAAAAAATTAAAGCTACCGTTTTAGAACAGTAGCTTTTTTTTCTTTATTTTTTCTCGGGGATCTCACTCCACTTTTTCCATTCTAAACTGGCATAAAAACTGTCCTTACCGTCCTTATACTTTTTAAATATCCAGTCAATAATGGACAGTACATCGCTGACACCAAATGAAGGAGCGGCTTGTGCTTTAACCTTAAGGTCAGCAAAGATGCGCTTATTAAATACGTCAGCGCGATCAATTAGTGTGTTCAGCGCTTCAGAATAGTTATTACAGATCTTTTTTTTCGTTGTGAAAATTGTCTTGCTATCACGAATCTCTTTAAAGGTTGAGTTAAAATCAGTCTGCAAATCGATATAAGTTTTTGATAGCTCCAGCAAGGTGTCGGCACTTAACTTGTATTTTGGATCTTTGGCCATCTCAATGTATTCGTAGGTTTTTTCCCGTACTTTTTGATTGAATGCAGAGATGTCCTTAGATTTATCACAATCGATTTTTGCGATTTGCGCCTTCGCCTGGTAAATAAATAAAGGTAATAACAGCAGTAAAAGATACTTTTTCATAATTAAAGGGTTTAAGTTATTGAGGTAATATAAAGGATTTCGTTATGGACATTTCGGTATCGTCTACAAAGTGAATAATTGCCGTGACAGGGAAGTCGCCCCAAACATCGGTAAGCCTGAATCTGAAGTTGGAATCACTTTCGTCACTTCGCAAATAACGCTTTCCAAAAGTTACATCCGCAACATACCGGACATATTTGATCTGCTGAAATATAGCGGCGTCACTAAAGTTCCCCTTTCCTGTTGGCGCTATATTGAGCCTTACAACAAACTTTTTCGTGGTATCATCTTGTGTAAATCCGGGCTCTACAGTGACAATCAGATCGATTTGTCTTTGTAAAGTATCCGATAACGGGAAATCTCGCTTGTTTTTTACCCAGGATGCCGTATTAAAAACGGTCTTACCCAATATATATCCGCTTTCTACTTCTTTTATTCTTTCCAGATATGGTGGATGCAAAGCATCACTGTCTACCCAGTGATAGGGTTCGAAAACGATGGAATCCGGATCAAATCCATTCCTGCTGCACCAAAAGCCATTATGCCAATCGGCGTCCAGTTCCATCTGCCTGGTTAAAACACTGTCATTGATATGACCATCTCTGAAATGTCCTATCTCATGTGCCAGGATAGATATTGCCGCGACCTTAGAGATTGTAGCGAAGCGTTCGCCATTGAAAATTATCGCAGGCTGGCCGCTTTCAGTATAGCCACAGCAGGCAAAGTCGAGATCTGCTGACTTTGCATCACCGATAAAAAGCGGGAGGTGCCTTTGTCCACAATAAGCGAACATTCTTGTAATAAGATCAGTGTAGTAGTCAGAGGCTTTATGCGTACGATCTAAAATTGTCGGCGAGATCGGTAACGGACTGAAGCTGCAGACTACATGCATTTTTCTTGCCGGATCTTTTGCAAGGATCAATAACGGTAGCAATAAAAATACAGGGGTGAGATATCTTTTCATAATGTGATATTTTAGTTTAGGCTGGTCTAATATAAGTGATAAATTTCTGATTTACAACAGTTTCTAAAAAATAACTTATAAGCAATAATATATCATTTTCATGTAAAAAAATGATAGCATGGATAGAAATTAGAAGTTGAGAATCGGCTATAATAAACGGAGAAATGGTTAGAATCCGATTAAGACAGCAATAAAAATAATAATCCCCAGTTTTGTTTTTAAAATACGAAGGGCATTATTCACCTGTTTCGAAACGTTGTTCTCGGAGACATTTAGCTGTTGGGCAATCTCTTTATGGGAGAAGTTTTCTTGCCTGCTCATTTCAAATATCACTCTCATTTTTGCTGGCAGCGCCTGGATGGATTGCTCTATGTAAGCTTTGAGTTGGTTTTCCCTTACAAGATGATCTGTAGGTGCACTGGAATGGTTACTCAAATAGTCTTTAAGAGAATCAATGTATTTGGATTCCACCTGCTGATGAGCAAACAGGTCGAAAATCTTATTTCTTACCGCGGTGTATAAATAACCGGCGAGATTACTGTCAGGTAAGCCTGATTCTCTCTTAAACCAGAGCGTGGCGAACAGGTCCTGGATAATGTCTTTTGCCTGTTCTTCGTTACGGAGTTTTTTGTAGGCGTGGACATACAGGAGGTAGAAATAGCGGTGGTAGATTTCGGTATAGGCGGCATGGTCCGATTCTTTCAGGAGTTGGAGGAGGGTGCTGTCGGAAAGAGTTTTGTAATCTATCATTGGCCCACATTTCTTTCGATTTTCGAAAAATGAGCCTCGTTCAGGATAGAAAGTAAAAGGGCCAAAGAAATAGGGCACGGTAACTTACTATTCTCTACCACAAGGCTCTAGTGGGCCTACCACCTTTTGGGTGGCTCCAAGTAAAGAAATAAGCAAGCACCGTACCCTATCACTTGTATAGGGAACAGATGCTGTACTTACCTCGCTTGGATAAATTTACTAGATTTAGTGGCGAAGCTCGTTTAACAGTGCTCTTATGTTCTATGTTGAGTACTGCAAAATTATAAATTATACTTAGACTTTTACCCTCTTATTAATTGAATAAAGTAGTGTTAAAAGTCACAGGATTAATTTCTTATTAAATTCAAATATACTATTTTGGATAAAACTATCAAAAAATCATAGTAAATACTATTATTAAACAGTAGTATTGAGGGACCGACCGACATTTCTCTTTTAGGAGATTTGTATATGGCTGTTGTAATAGGTAAAATTATTCATGAATTAGTTAAAAGCAGCGGTCTAAAAGCAAAGATCGTAGCTGACTATATTAATGTAAGCCAGTCAACGCTCTTCGGTATTTACAAAAGAGATTCTGTAGATATTGATAAGCTTATTCTATTTTCAAAGCTTCTCAATCAAAATCTTTTTATATACTACTTGAATGAAGAGCCTTTGAAAAGCATGTTCGGCAAGGATATGATAGAACTTAAAAGCCACATTCTTGAACTTGAAAATGAATTAAAAACAAAAGACGAGAAACTTAAAGATCTAACAGAGATAATTGAAGCTCATAAAAAGATAATTTCATTACATGAAGCGAATGTCTCCAAGGCGACAAGAAAGTCTAATAAGTAAGAATAGTTGGTTTTAGATTCTGCTTTGGCGTTGCTTTCGGCACGGGCTTTTCGTTACAAGTCCTCGCTATGGCTGTGGGCTTTTCACTGCATGCTCCACCGAACAATATGATCCGTCACAATCCTTAAGAAGTTAACAAACTATTTAGCAGCAGCGATTTTATAAGACTACACCTAACCGAGTACTTTATTACTAATTTTAATAATTAAATAAGACAAATTCTTTTAACTCGGTGGGTTAAGGATCAAGTTCAACAAAATCTCCAAGTATGGAAACAGCCTCTTTTTATCTAATGTATTCGGGTAGGTGCAAGCCGTTCTAATCAACCAAATAAGTTTGAACTTAAATAGCGATCCCCTCTGTCGCAGGCGATAAATACGATAAGGCCGCTTTCTAATTCATCGG
>NZ_JAHVAP010000028.1 GCF_024721155.1 Mucilaginibacter phenanthrenivorans
GTACCTCCAATAAAGCCCGAAGTGTTCCCGGTTGCATCAGCCACTGATGCCAGCTGGTTGGGGTTGGTTGTGCTGTAGGTGTAAGTCAGGTTATCAATTGCCGTGAATGCGCCTGTATTACCCATAGTTGAGCTATTGCGTTTTAAAGCAGTGATATTACCGGCTGCATCGTAGGTGATCCCGAACTCATCAAAACCGTTTGCATTAACGGTAAAGTTTCCCGTGCCCGCAGTAGTGCGCTCGGCATAGTTTTCGGCGGTGTACCGGTCAACATCATCATAGGCAAACTTGTAGTTGCGCTCCTTTGATTTTGCGCCAAAATTATCCACGCTCATCCACTTCAGTGCCGTCAGCTTGCCGTTGTATTTTTGTACGTTGCCTATGCTGCCATCGGCAGCCTGGTCATAAAATAGCTGCATGCCGAATACATCGTTGGTATCGCCATTGGTTTTGGCGGTCGTCATGTCATTGGTAAGCGTGCTGTTGTTGATGGTTAACAATTGCCCGCGGATATTATACCGCATGTCGATATTCTGCAGCCATGCGCCTGCGCTGCCCGCATAGCCCACGCCTTTTTTTATGATTTGCCCAATCTCGTTATAGCTGTATGCGGCTACCACCTGCTGGGTGCCTGTGTTATATTTCTGGCTTATGCCCGTCAGGCGGTACATATGGTCGTAAGAAAGATAGGTATACACCTTCACCGAGGTGGATGCCCCGGTTATTTTCTCCACCTTAGCGGCGGTAGGTACCCCGGCAAAGCTGACTGCCACCGTTTTGGTATCGGAAAATGCAGCAGAGCCGGTGTACAGGTGATTTTTGCTGCGTACCTGGATCGGGTTGCCCCGCTTGTCGTAAAAAGTGGCGGTGGTGAGCCATAGGCCTGCGGTAATCCCGTTGCCCATGGTGGTGGTGCTGATCATGGTGGGTACGCCTCTTAACTTTGCTGCGGTGGCGCTGCCCTCACCCGTCAAATCGCCCTGGGTTGCGTAGCTGTAATCGTCGGCTCCGTTTTGGTCGAGATCGTAATCGTCAAAATAGGCCCATGCCAATGGAGCGCCAGTAGTCGGGAACGTCACATTGGTATAGTAGCCGCCGCTTGTTGCCGTAGCGTTGCGGCTCTCATACCAGGTGGCATAGCTGAGCCCGGCAACGTAGGTTTGCATAGCAGTTAGCGTGGTATGCGTGGCATCCGTATAAATCCCCTGGCTGATGGGCCTGCCTTTTACATCGTACTTAATATAATTCCACTTGTTGTTCGCCCGCATGTTCGCATCCTGCATCAGCACGGGGCGGTTCAGCGGGTCGTAAACAATGTACATGGTTCCGCCTGCGGGTACTGTTTTGGTCACTACCCGACCATGGTCGTCATAGGTATAATTGAACACCAAATTGCTGAGCGGCACTGTGGTAAGGCTGTAGCTATTGGCGGCCAGCGCGGCGGTGGCCTTCAGCGGGATCAGGTAGCTCAGCATCCCCGCTATGTGGGGGATTGAAACACTACGTCAAGCTTCAAGGAGTTAGCTTCGTTTTAACCCACAAAAAATAACCGGATGATACATTTGTACCACTCGGTTTTACTGTTTTTTAATTTGATGTTTTTGCGTTTGGTTTGATCTTCAACCTGTTATATTGTTAACAACAGGATTGAAACACTACCTTGATCGATTATTTTTACTTGTTTGAAATAATAAATATCGCATAAAGGTTGGGTGTTCCGTAAAGTTCCATTTTTAATTTTGGATAATATTGCCCCATCCCTCGATTGAATAACCATTCAGGGTAAACTTTACCAATGTTATTCTTGTAGTCCTTTTCATTTGCCACGTACAGAAGTCTTTTACATCTAGCATCATTAAATCCTTTTAAAAAACGATTGCCTAAAAAAATGGTATTTAAGCACAGCATGATATTTACGTGGTCGCTATCTGAGATCGCTGAAAGTTCCTTAGTTTGAAGAAGCTTGACGGCCCTATCGACACGCGAATGAAACTCGGTCCACGTAATTTTTTTTGGTATGTTGTGAGCGGAGTCCGGTATGAACTGTTGCTGTTGCCCGAAAGAGTTTTTGATCGTAAATAACAGTACCACTGTCAAAACGCCTACTGATACATATTTCCTGATTAACATAATTAATTATTAAAAAACAATATTTTATGAATAATGCCTTTTCCAGCATTAATCTTAATTTATTTTGACTTCTATTACTCCATATTTTCCAAAGACGATTTCAATTGTTAAATAAATCTTGCTTTTTTTATATTAGTTGATTTTGTACAACGGATAAGCTGATTTTATAAAACTTATTGCTGCTGGCGAAGCAGTTGGGTTAAGCCTTATTGATGAGGTTGCAGATGGCGTCCATGTCCAATTAAATGAAGCCAATATTCTGTCGACACCTGTATTGCCGTAATTTACGGCTATTATAAATGTTTGAAAATTAATTTCTTTGATGCCCCCCTTTGGCGCGAGTATGCAGCGCCGGCCTTTAGAGGTGGGGTACTCGTGACCATTCCGCAATGCCCATGGTTTGTAGCCGCC
>NZ_JAHVAP010000031.1 GCF_024721155.1 Mucilaginibacter phenanthrenivorans
TCTGCTTAAAAAGCAGGTTTACAAAACAGGCACTACTACGCAGGTAACCGATTATGTTGATGGGTTTGTTTACATCAATGGCACCCTAAGCTATTTTCCTATCCCCGAGGGCCGGGTGCTGAACAGCGGCGGTACTTTTACACAGGAATTCATCATCGGCGATCAGCAGGGCAACGCGCGGATCAGTTTCAAAAATAACGGCAGCAATGTCGCGGTGGTAACACAGGAAAACAGCTATTACGGTTTTGGGATGGCTTATATTACCAGCACCGTGCCGATACCTACAGTACCCAACAAACAGCTATACAATGGCGGCAGCGAATGGCAGAATGACTACAGCAACATGCCCGATTATTACCAAACTTTTTTCCGCAATTATGACGCGGTTTTAGGTAGATTTGTGGGGGTGGATCCGGCACCGGAAGGCGCAAGCGATTTGACGACTTATAATTACGCAGGGAATAACCCGATCAGGTTTAATGATCCGATGGGGGATTATCAGTTGCCTGCAACCGGCGGCGTCAGGTCTGATTTACTCGGCGGCATGTTGGGTGATCCATACATGGGTGCGCCAATGGGAGCAAGATCGGATGCATGGCAAATGGGAGATGATAATATTGGCAACGGCAGTATTCAGGGTGATGTTGATAGAGATATTGCTACAGCGCATGGAGTTGACCCTGATGGCGTTAACGAGGGCAGATATTTAACAACCGATGCATCCGGTACTGCCAGCCAAAATTATGGCATGGCTCGAAGTAATGCAATTGCGTTACATGGTGCCAATAATGTGGGAACTTTAGATGGTAATTTATATGTAAAAAGGCAGTTTGGGATAACTGATGAAAGAGGCAAAGTTTGGGATACAGGGTATGATCTTGTTAAGGTTCAGGCTAATCATGGGGGAGAATTCAACTATTTAGATCCGAGTTCTATAAACCTTGTGTATGGAACTAAGGGGCCTAATAAGATTCCTATGTATTTTGCAACTCTTACATTGCCCTCTTATTTCAGTAACGGCCTTCCATTTGCAGTAAAAATTGGTGGGAAAATTGAAAAAAGCGTTAATGTGAAATTCAAAAGCATGTCTATCGGTCTTAATATGAATCAGGTTGGAAAATATTTTAGTCAGGTTGGATTTGAGGGGCTTCAAAACACCATAGCATATTCTTTTGACGAGGCAGGAAAAACTATTCTGAGCATGTTAGGCTCTGGCTTAATTCAGAGCTATGATAGTGGAACTGCTACAGAAAAGTTTTTTGAGTTGTTTCAATTTAATATGCAGCAAAACTTTCGCGCTAATGATATTGGCGTTTACCAAAATTTCCCTATTCCAGGGGCTCCTAAATCTACATTGCAATTTATTGACTCTAGAACTTGGTAACGTATTGAATTATGGAATATAATGACATTTTTAATTTGATTTCGAATTATTATTTTATAGATAATGGGGATCATAATGGCGAGTATACGCCTTTCATTGACGAACGATCTAAAATTGAAATAAATATCAAAGAAGTATTGCCGCATATTATAAGTAAAAGTGAGCAGTTAGTAAAAGAAATCGAATTAACTTTTCCCCAAATTTTAGCGATTAACCATGGTTCGTTTGCGGCTGATACTTGTTACACAATCGTATTGTCTGTTTCTCAAGAGGAATTTGAGCGAGTTAGTTTTACGCGAGAGTTCTACTGTCAATTTAGCATGTTAGCAAATTACTTTTGTCTATATGGTAAAGATACTATAGTATTGAATGATGATGGATATTCGCTTTATTTTGATCCCATAATAACTATCTCCCCCAAAAATCTTTACGAAGATTTTTATTCAACATCTCGGAGTATTGTAAAAGAAGCATTTCCTAATTACACTTTCCTGCCATATTTATTCTTACAGAAAAGGATTGCGGGTCTTAAAATATTCACAACCTTTTTAAAGGAGAATCAATATACAAGTGTATATCAAGCATTATTTACGCCTGAAAATATAACAGATTATAAGTTAATAGGCGACATTTTATATAAGTGAATTACATTTATGCAAATGCTATCCCGGCCACTGCCGAGCGTTGTTGTTTAAGAGTTGCCCCAACTTGGCGCGAGTATGCAGCGCAGGCCAAAAGCGTAAAGGCGTACTCGTGACACCGCGTTTAGGTAGTTAATATGCTATGTTGCAAAATGCCAAAAGTGAAAAAAATACCGCTTGCCAAATAACCGGCAATGCGGTATTTTTATTTAGCTATTTTAGCTGATGCGGAGGTAAGGTAAACCATTGGCATTTTGCATATTGGTTGGCGGGTACAAACCATAGGCATTAAGGAATGGTCCTTCCCTGGCGCGAGTATGCAGCGCAGGCCAAAAGCGTAAAGGCGTACTCGTGCCCCGCGTTTAGGTAGCCAACGTGCTATGTT
>NZ_JAHVAP010000032.1 GCF_024721155.1 Mucilaginibacter phenanthrenivorans
AATTTATATGTAAAAAGGCAGTTTGGGATAACTGATGAAAGAGGCAAAGTTTGGGATACAGGGTATGATCTTGTTAAGGTTCAGGCCAATCAGGGGGGGCGGGGCCAGGTATACGTCCTTCTGACTCATGGTTTGTTCATAACGGTTGGGAAACAGCGCCGTGGTATGGTAATTTCTTAGGCCCAGGACCGAATGGTGATCCATATAGACTATTAGGCCCCGATAAAGTGCATTTTTTACATCCTATAGATATGCTGGATGCTGCGGCTCAAACACATGATTACTGGTATGATGTTGCCAAGACCGGTGGTGTATATGGCGCTTTATTTGTAGATAAAGTTGCAGATGCCGATCACCAACTTGCTGTTTCCGCAGGCGAAGTAGTGAGAAGGTATTTTGCAGGTGTGAATGATTCGATTACTAATCAGCCGGTAACGAGAGCTGAATTTATATGGGCATTAAAGGTCAATGTAGCTTTCATGGAATTAGCAGGTTTTAAAAGCATTGGCAATGCTATACGTCCACCCAAATAGCCTAAGAGATAAATTTTAACTAAAGAGTTACATCGATGAAAAAGACAATTTTTGTTATAATAGGATTAATAGCTTTAATCTATGTTGGTAAGTGTACGTATCAAACATTAAGCATAAGTTCTACAATCCCAGTAATCAAAGAATATACTTGTAATGGAAATGTTGATTTTTTAATTGCAAACATTAAAAAATATGTTTCTGCACATCCTTCTATATCATTTAAAGTTACAGGTGTTGTAGGCGACAAAGATAGTGGGCTTGGCTACCAAATTACTATAAGCTTCAAAAGCAATAACCATGATCTAACTTATGATATAAAGTGTGAGGATAATAAAATGAAAGATAAAGTTATTACCACTTTAAAAATAATTGCAGCGCATGATTTAACAAGCGGAACTGGGGGATATGGTGTCAAGGCAGATGGAATGAGCGAATTGATAAATAGTTTTACCTCTGCCATTTTAACTCCTATGCAATATGAGCAAAATATCAAAGTAACGCCTTTATAAAGCCTACTTAATCTTAGCCCGGCCGCAAGCCGGGCTTTTTGCTTTAAGAGCTATATATACAACTATCTGTATATCTGTTAATGCGTTTGTTTTTTAAGCTGCAAGTTGTGTTTTTGGGTACCCAAAAACCTACTTGCCCTACCGCGGGTGGGCGGTAAGGGATTGAAAGACCTGCGCAACTTGGTCTTTCTATAACTTTTTATCCGAAAGTCAAGCGTGTTTTAGCTTCACGTATCAAAGCACCCCCCCAACCTGGCGCGAGTATGCAGCGCAGGCCAAAAGCGTAAAGGCGTACTCGTGCCCCGCGTTTAGGTAGCCAACGTGCTATGTTGTAAAA
>NZ_JAHVAP010000033.1 GCF_024721155.1 Mucilaginibacter phenanthrenivorans
TTGCTAAGCCACTGCCAACTGCTCACTACAAACTGCCGACTGATTCATGGCCGGTATCCGTTTCTATCGCTAACGTATCATTTTGGCAACCATGAACTTCTATTTTTGCGTTTCACAGCATTTTTCAACATAGCATGTTGGCTATCTAAACGCGGGCCACAAGGCAGGAGCCTTGCGGCAGCGGAAAAACGCTTGCGGTAGCTGGGGATCTGGCTCCAATCGGCGCACCCATGTATGGATCACCAAACATGCCTCCGCGTAAATCACCTCTGACACTGCCTGTAGCGGGAAGCTGATAATCCCCCAACGGGTCATTATAACTTATCGGTTGTTGGCCACTACCTATTTAAGTCGTTATATAATTCATTTAGCTCTTCAATTCTATAATTGGTCGTTTTTATCTCGCATTCAAGTACTGAGATAGGCATCATCGTCCCCCCTGTATATAAATGTTCATATACTTTACGGTACTTATCTCTAAAAACAATCCAACTTCGTTGAGACTCCTTTAACGCGTTGATAGAATTCAAAAGCTTTTTGTTGACGAGCATATCTAAAACAGATTTATAAACCTTATTTAATTGGTTATCTCTATTAATATATTGCTTAGAAAGACATTTATAATATTCAATTTTGGAAGACGCTCCTGAACAAGTTGAATCTTGTTTAATTTGACAGACTGCATTAAAGCTGATGAAGAATAATGCAATAAATAATATGTTTTTTTTCATCTTAATATTTATTTAATTTAACGATAAGTATAAACCCCGGTATTAAACAACGTATAGTCATCTTGTTCTCTTCTAATCGCATACCCAGCTCCATGATCTGTCCATTGCATAAAGTCATGAGTAACAAGATCAAGTCGTCCTCGATTAATGTCATGTATTAAATCTGTATTAGGGAAACGATTAGGGCCTAAGGGAAACTCGAAATCAACTAAAGCATCAAATTGTGTCTGGCTCAATTTTACTGTAATGTACTTGTTTACAATATTAGCCGCACTTTGGGCGTCCTTAGCCAAGAGAGCAAGCCCTTGTGCGTGAGTAATATGCCCCCAACTCTCGCCTGGTTGAACTTTATGCCCGTAGCCTATGGTCTTATGGCCCTGAGGGTCTGTATAAACATCGCCACCAACCCATAATTCATGATACTGTAGGAGTTTCAATCCAGCAGCACTTACACTCATGCTCCCCTGCTTAGCCCCCCCTTTGGCGCGAGTATGCAGCGCCGGCCTTTAGAGGTGGGGTACTCGTGACCATTCCGCAATGCCCATGGTTTGTAGCCGCC
>NZ_JAHVAP010000035.1 GCF_024721155.1 Mucilaginibacter phenanthrenivorans
TTCAAAAATATCGAATTACCCATGATGGTACCGGTCGTTCCCATTGCGCTTACAAAATGGGTGATCCTTCCATTGGTATCTTTCCAAATCTCAGGTGCTGTAGATTTGATATGACATTGCAAATTATCGGGATTGTCGAACTGGTTCAGCATGAAATAACCATCATTATTAACTTTTTGCTGTGCGTAATCCCGTGAGGCTTCCATGTCGTCGCATAGGGTAAACTTTGCGCCAAAGGCTTCAATTGCCAAGGTACGTTCCCGGGTTGAAGATGCTGGTAATGCGATCTCTAATTCCAGGCCAAAGGTACTGGCGATCATGGCCAGGGCGATACCTGTATTGCCACTTGTCGCTTCAATAATTTTATCTCCCTTTTTCAAGGTTCCGCGTTCAATTGCTGAACGGATCATGTTTAATGCAGCCCTGTCTTTAACCGACCCCGCAGGATTATTACCCTCCAGTTTGGCAAAAATTTTAACGTTTGGATTTTTTTGGAAACTGGAAATTTCAACTAATGGAGTATTCCCGATGGTGTTGATGATATTTCTCATTATTCATAAATTTAAATAACCGTGTATATTTTAGTAATTTATTAGGGCCTTTTCTTGCATCACATAATGTTATTGTCTTTGCACCGCAAACTTTTTTGATCCGGCAACACAT
>NZ_JAHVAP010000036.1 GCF_024721155.1 Mucilaginibacter phenanthrenivorans
GGTACCAAACAAAGGTATTCTGTTGTTTTTAACAATCACAGTATCAATTTTGGATAATTACATGGATACAGTTATGTTTGTCGAATGACTAAGGACTTCCTTTACAATGAAATAGCTAATGGCATTGCATCTCAGATCAGAAGTGGTGTCCTCAAACCGGGAGACAGGTTGCCATCGGTGCGGATGCTTTGCCAGGAACATAGTGTAGGAATGAATACTGCTAAAAGAGTATTTATGGAACTGGAAGCACAGTCTTTGATTAACTCAAAACCACAATCAGGCTATTTTGTGAGACTTCAGTCATACAGGAATTTGCCACTTCCAGAGGTTAGCCGACCTTCAGCAGTAACGAATGAGCATGGACACAATGAATTGCTTAGTAGGGTCTATGCCAATATGGGTAGAAATGACCTTACACTTTTCTCCATTGCCGCGCCATCTGGAACGCTGTTACCATTGGCAAAATTGAAAAAGGAAATCGTTTATGCCACGCGAGCATTAAAAGGTGGAGGTACAGAATATGAATCGGTACAGGGAAATATTAATTTACGGCGAATGATTGCTGTTCGCTCTTTAGGTTGGGGAGGGAATTTAAACGAAGATGATCTGATTACGACAGGTGGAGGTATGCAGGCACTTTCTTTCAGCCTGATGGCTTTG